>CAVTYF010000001.1:1530000-4501011 GCA_963738935.1 uncultured Acidobacteriota bacterium
CCGTCTTAAAAGCTTGAGCGGTTTCTTCATCGGCACCTCTTACTAGCTGCCACTTCATAAACCAATCGAATGCTTCAGCGTCGTTGCCTTGTAATTTTAACGAATTGACAAGCCAGGGATAAGTTGCCTCAAAATTCTGGTCCATTTCAGTTACTCGCTTGAACTGGCTGACCGCCTTCGCGTAGCGTCGAGCGTAATAATACGCAATCCCAAAATTTCGCTGGCTAAAAAGCGATGCAGGGTCGAGGTCGATGGCGGTTTTAATCTCAGCGATCGAATCATCGAACCGTCCCATCACCATCAGGTTTCGCGAATATATCTGATGTGACAATGAGGAATTTGGGTCTAGCTCTATGGCCCGTTTGCATTCTTGTTCGGCCCCGGCAAAATCCCGTTCGTAGAAAAACTTGTTTTCGCACAGGGCGCTGTGAGCGTCCGGCAGATTTTCGTCCAGCTCCAACGCCCTATTTACCGCCTCAATTGACTTCTTATATTCGTCATGAGTGTCGGCGCTAAAATTGCCGAGCGACCGGTGGACATGAGCTTTTGCCGCCCAGGCCCACGCGTAGTTCGGATCGAATTGAAGGGCCTGTTCGAGGAGTTCTACTGCTTTTTGGGCATTTGGCGGAGTTCGCTTGTCGTAAAGATACATCGCATCGAGGTAAAGTCGATATGCACTTTCGCTCTTCGTCCCAAGTTTTCCTGCGGGCCCTGTTGTGGTGGTGGCAAACAGCGTCAACAATTTATTTCCAATGTCATCGGCAATCGCGTCTTGCATTGTAAAAACGTTTGCCGCGTCTTTTTCGCAAGTGTAGGTTTCTTCAACATTGCCGCCGGCCACATTAACAATTTGAACCGTGACGCGTATCTTCCCGTCCGCCAACTGATAGGTCGATGTCATCACATAACCGACACGCTGCTCACGGCCGGCGGCAAGCGGATCCTGTTCGACGCCCGCATATTTCCGTATTGCACTTAGCGGGCGAACGACGAATCCTTTCATCGAACCAAGTTTTTGTATCAACGCATATGCGATGCCGACCTCATAAATCTCATCGCGCCTAGACGAGTTTATCGATACAAGCGGCAGCACGGCGATCGATCTTTTACCGCCGGCCACCGTTTTGCCGGCGTAAAAAAAATATGAGCCAAGAGCAATTGTGGCGAGAAGCAACCCGGTCGCGAAGAGGTATTTCCACTTACTTCTCATGGGGTGCCCTGCCGGAGCTAATTTGAGTTTGGCGGGTGTGTCAGTTGATGCGTATGGCTGACTTTTGTCTGTCTCGCTGCGCCAGTCTGCCAGAGCGACGACTGAGCCGGAGGTTGTGTGTTCGCCTCGCCCGACAAAGCCGGAGAACTCTGTGTCTCGACCCGCGTGATCCTGGTGATTGATCGCTCCTTTGTCGAACAGTCGTTTTCCGATATCTTCAACACGACGCACATCGGGAACAAACCGATACCCGCGCCGTCGCAGAGTTTCAATCATTGGTCTTCCGTTCGTTCCATCACCCAAAGTCTTGCGCAAAATGTACACATTTTGGGACAGATTGCCCTCTTCCACTATCGAATCCGTCCAGACCAACTGCATCAATTCGTCTTTACCGAGCACTTCCCCTTGGTTTTCGACCAGAGCTAAAAGCGTCTCAATCACCTTCGGCGCGAGCAGAACTTCGTGCTCATTTTGATAAAGCATCAAGTTTTCGGCATCGAGTCGAAAATTTTCAAACTCGTAAATCGTTTTATGACGAAAGTTAGCCATCTTGATATCAAATTGAGCAACAATTGAACTTAAATCCAAAGACACATTTGTATCCTCCGTTTATGTTTGATCACGGAGCGTACAAATATTTGGAAATGAGGCCGTTTCGAAATGCGAATCTCGTAACTTGCACTCTAACGCAAATTTACATGAGAAGAAAGGCTTTTTTGATATTTATCTGACGCTCAAGGAAAAACTCAACGAGGAACCGACTTTATGAAAGGCAAAGAAAACAATTTAAGGAGATTCAAAATGAAAAAAATAACGACAATTGCGGTGGTCGCACTGACCATCGGCTTATTCGCTCTGACCCAATCAACATCGGCGGCCAGCGACTGCCAGACGGTGAAAGGAAACCTAACCGGCGGCGGCGGTACCGGGACGATTACGCAGGGCGGACGGCTTAACGGCACGACTCAGGCCATGTTCACAAGCATGTTTGCCGTTACGCCCGACGCGACGACCTTTTCGTTTACCGACGATCTGACCGTGACCACCGAACGTGGAGTCTTAAAGACGCACAACGTCGGCATCTTTAACGTGGCTCGCGGCGTTTTTAGCGCGATCAACCGCATCGATTCGACCGCCAGCACGGGAAGTTTCGCCGGAGCGAACGGTGTGCTTTACGTGAACGGCAGCACACCCGACGGCGGGGCGACTATCCAGGCACAAATTACCGGCGAAATATGCCAGGAAAACTAAGATTGGTGAATTCGTAAATAGCCTTGTAAAAGGGTTTCGCGGTTTCAAATCCAGGCGAAATGGCGACTTTGTGTCCGGCAATGTCGCCAATTTCATTGGCACGAACGGTTCTAACCGATGGAGCGGGCGACGGGGATCGAACCCGCAACCCTCAACTTGGGAAGCTGATGCTCTACCATTGAGCTACGCCCGCTTTTCGACGGAATATTATCATGGAAACATAAAATGCAAAAGCCCGAGCGTGAGCAAGGGCAAAATTCAAACATTGAGTGCATCGCCCTTGCTTACGCGCGGGCTTGTGCATCGAGAAGCAGGTCGATCAGTTCGCGGACGGCTCCGTGGCCGCCTCTGAGTTGGGTGACGTGGTGGGCCGCCGCCCTTGTTGTTTCGTGGGCATCGGCGACCGCTACGGCAAGGCCGACGAAAGGAAACACTTCGCTATCCGGGGTATCATCGCCGATAAAGGCCGTTTCTTCACGCAGGACACCGGCGGCTAGGATCAGTTCGTTGAGGGCCGAAACTTTGTCCTTCCTTCCCCGAAATATGTATTCGATACCGAGTCTCTTTCGTGCGCATTTCCACGATCGGTGAATTCCGGCCTGAAATTATGCCCGATTTATTCCCGGCCCGATGCCAATCGACGATTCCCTGTCCGTCACGGGCATTAAAAACCTTTAGCTCCTCTCCCGATGCCCCGTAATAAAGACGGCCATCCGTCAGGACACCATCGCAGTCCATGAGCAGGAGCTTTATTTTTTGCAACTGATCGTTTAAGTCCAAAACCTTTTTTTTCATCGTCAAATCCGCAACCCCTTTGGAATAAAACTACTAAGGCTATGTCTCATTAAATTACCTCACCTCAAACATATCGACCGCGCTCAGGCGCCAGACGGTGCCCATTTTTGTTAGCCGATACACGGCGATGCCGGTTTCGATCTCTTTGTTGAGGAGTTTTATCGACATATTTGCCTCGACGAGCACGGTGTTGGCGTCAATGCGGTCGATCTGGCGGACCTGCGTCTGCCATTGCTCGGTCGAGCCTGAGATGCCGCTGACAAATCTCGTCACCTCGCCGGGCATCGCCAATGCGTCGATTTCGGCCTTGCGGTTAGAGGCCGCCGCCTTGTCGAAATCAACAAAAAATGCCTTTACGCTGGTATCGGCGGCGGTTGCAACGCCGAGTTTGTTGCGAAGGTTGCGGGCCGCAAAACTTGCTCCATATTCTGCATCGGTGGCGATCGCTGCCTCGGCAAATTTTACGGCCGTCGCATTTTGATTCGACTTGGCCGCAACTTCCGCTAACCCGACATTTGCCCAGGCGAGGCTTCTGGCCGCCGGAAGTTTTTCGTCGAGGATCGCCGTAAACTCGCGTTCCGCCTCCGCATTCTTGCTTTGAGCAAACAGTGAACGGCCTAACAGCACCCGAACATCATCCAGCCTCGGTCGATCGCGAAGCAACGTCCGCGCCGTCGCCTCTGCCATTGCGAACTCCTGCTTATCGAAGGCTCTTTTGACAGCTAAAATCGGATCGCTCTCAGTCGTTTCCGGCGGAGCAATATCATCCGAATAATCGATCTGTGGATACAGCTTATCCGGGTCGATCTCAACGCGGACAATCTTTTCATTGGTCCTGAAAACAACCTCGCCAAATTCAGTTGCCTTTATCGTCGTCGGCGAAACGAGCCTCTTCCCGGCCGCTGTGGTAGCGGCAACATCGACGGTAATCTCCGTCGTTCCTGAATTCCGCAGAGCTATCTTGACCTCACCGTTACCGACTTGCGGTAACCCGACTCGCAGATTCATGTCAGTTATCTGATCGAACAGGAGGTCAATAACCTCTTTCTGCGTCGAAAATGCGGCCCTTAACTCGGTTACGGTAAGATACCCGTCCTGTGTGCTTTTTCGGACCGCGTCGCCAAACTCAGTTGTGCCAACCCGTTTGGCAATCAGCCGCCACGCCATTGCGCCTTTATTTGCGACGACTGGGTAGTAATAGTCATCGATCGGTGCCGCGGTTGTCATTGGCGCGTCCCGTTTCGAAACAGCCGCATATGCCGTTCTTTGTCTCAGTCGCTCGATTTCACCGACATCCTCGCCAAATTTGCTTGCAATAAACTGGGTCGCAATAAAGCGCGACAGCCCTTCGCTAACAATACCGTGGCCCTCGCCCTTGACTGAAATGGCGTTACCCAGCCAAAGTTTGGCGGTCGCCTCGGCAATATTCATCGCCGTCAACGAATCGATCTTGGAGCGGCGAAAAAGTGCTTCATCAACTAAAACGGTGCCGCCGCTGCCGAAACCAGCACCTCGCCTTACCGAAACTATACGAAGGGGCACATCCGGGGCCTTTCCGAGAATGCCCGAAACAAACGTCCGGGCGTCAGCAAATAAGGCGGCCAGTTCTGAGGCGCGTTTCTGGCCGTCACCCACGGTGCCCTTCGGCATATAGACCGAAGTACCGGATTGATTGGACACATCCCAGTTGCCCGCGACGAAAAACGGCTGCGAACTCAGCTTCTGGTCAAACGCACCGGACGTTTCGGTTCCTGACGAAACGATCATTTGGCCACTCTGTCCGTTAACCTTAACCCGCACGGGCGCTACGTCAGCGCCGCGTGGGAAAAACCAGCTATTCGGCGTCGGGTACCAATACGAGAGGGGCAATAACTGTGAAAAGCCTGGAGCGACCGACCCCAGCGCCGTGTTGTCCTTTAGCGTAATCTTATAATCGACCGTCGCGGTCAAAAGCCCATCCGCCGCAACAGCCCCAAACCGCGTCCCGACTCGCTGAAGGCTCGATGTTGAATTGATTTTCTCCTCGTTTTTCGAGAAATCCGTGATCGCCTCGTTTATCTTCACGGAAGTAATCTCCGCCGATGGAGAAATCCGTAAAGTAAGCGTCGAAGCGCTTTGACGAGAAACATTCTTCAAACCCAACACCGCCCGAGCGGTAATCGTCCGAGAGTTTTCGGCCGGAAGAGTCACGTCAATGTCGTATTTTTGCACCTGCCACGTAGCCGCCGAAGTCCGACCAGCGTCTTGACCAACCAAAAATCCACAAGAAACGAGCAAAGTTATCGTGAAGAAAAAAATTGGTGTTAATAAAAAGGACTTTTTCATCTCTTAAATACCGACTCAAATCTACCTTCACTAACAAGAAACACTACAAACCAGCAGAAGCACATTCTTTTGAAGTGATAATTTCATGAATCTCCTTTAGTTTAACAAGGAGCGGCTCAAGTCTCGAAAGCGGCAATTGATTTGGTCCATCACTCGGAGCCTTGGCCGGATTATCATGGACTTCCATAAACACCGCATCAACACCACACGCAACACCGGCACGAGCAAAGTTTTCGATGTATTGCCCCTGCCCGTCCGTTGCCTTGCCAAGTCCGCCGGGCAATTGCAGTGAGTGTGTCACGTCAAAAACAACCGGCACTCCAAATGAGCGCATGATCGGAAACGACCGTAGATCGACGACGAGGTTATTGTATCCAAAACTCGCTCCCCGTTCGGTTAATAATATTTTCTCGCAGCCCGCTTCGCGGAGCTTATCGACAATATTTTTAGCATCCCAAGGAGCCAGAAACTGCCCTTTCTTAACGTTCACGGCCTTACCCGTCTTGGCCGATTCGACCAACAGATCAGTCTGCCGACACAAAAACGCTGGGATCTGGAGCATATCCACAACCTCCGCCGCCGCCGCCGCCTGCCACGGTTCATGAACGTCGGTTATCACCGGCACACCGATCTCATCCTTGACCTGAGCCAAAACCTCAAGCCCAAACTCCATCCCGCCCCCGCGAAAACTCTCGATCGAACTACGATTCGCCTTGTCAAACGAAGATTTGTAAACAAAATCTACGCCGACATGCTTACAAATGTCAGCTATCCCCTGCGCCATAAAAAGCGCATGCTGTGACGATTCTACAACGCAGGGGCCAAGGATAAACGTTAAAGCTCCCCCGCCAAACTCAACCTCTCCAACACTGAACGAACCGTTATTAACCATTCTGCTTATAATACTCGACAACCTTCTTAGTCATGAAATACCACACCATTCCTATTACCCAAAACGACAAGAATACCTGCTGTATGACCACATTTACCGCTTCCTTGCCAACTTCTACGTCATCGCCGATAATCGCCGGTTCTCCGGAGTCCGTACTCGCCGCATTTGGGAAAATTCACCGTGTGCTTAATACTGGATTATCAGACTACTCAACGATACTTCGCCGCAAACGCATCAAATCCGCTCGTGGATTGAATAAATCTACGCAGTTCCGGTTCGGCGTCTATTCTAGGAAGAAGAAAACGGTCGTCGGAGCTATTGCGAAGCCTGATCTCGGTCGTAACAGCCGAGGTGTATCCAGCCTTTTCTGCTGCATCGCGTTCGCGCTTTGATACATTGCCGTTCGGATAGCAGAAATGAAGTGTTTCTCTTTGGAGGATGTTTTCAAGTACCAGCTTGGATGATGTAAGTTCGTCAGCAAGCGACTCGCCACCCACATTTGTCAAGATCGGATGGTTAACCGTATGAGATCCAATCTCGACTCCCGCTTCCGCCATCTCTCTGACCTGATCCCAATTTACCGGGTAAAACTCAGCGGGCGGCAATTCGTCGATGCCGACACTCAATTCTTTAGCTAACTCACGCAAAACTAACTCTTTTTCCGTATCGGGAAGCTTCTTCAGTTCCGAATTCACCCTTCCGGCGAGAGCTAGCCGCGAATTCGTATCGCCAAGCACTTCGTCGAAATGTTTTTGCCCGACCGTAAACGAAAATCTTTCAAGTCTCGTCTGGCCAAGCAAGTATCTTGCCTTGTCGGTCCATATCCAGCACCTTTCGTCGACGAAACCTGTGACGACATAAAGCGTCGCCGTAATGCCAAACTTCTTAAGTACCGGAAATGCGATGTCGTAAAAGTCACGATAACCATCGTCAATGGTTAGAACGACCGTCTTTTCATCGCTACCATTAGTAACAGCGTCGGTCAGCGAAATGATCTTGTAATTTTTGATCAGATACTCAAGGTGAGTTTCAAAGACTTTACGAGAGGTCTTGCCGAATTCTTCACCTTCGCTGAAACGGTGATACATCAGGATCGGCGTCTTGGCTCGGTTTACCCGGCGGAAAACCGAAAACGCATCGTAGCGATGCAACAGGTTGAGCGCGGCATTCTTGATCACGCGTTCCTCCTCGACAAACGCCGACGCATTTCGTCCTTCTCACTTTTGATCGGCAGACGGTAACGCTTGCCGAGTGCCGTGTCTTGCTGCAAACGCGGATACTCACCGCTCGCTATCATCTCAGCCGCCGACGCTACCATTTCGGCACAGTCCTTTCGCAGCCCTTTCCGGTAACTTTCGATAAATCCCTCAAAATCTAATCCGTAACTGCTCTCATATTCGAGCGGAACCGTCTTTTGCAGCACGATATCGCCGGTATCGACCTTTGACGCAACAAAGTGTACGGTCAGTCCCACGTCTTTTTCGTCGTTAAACAGCTCCCAAAACACCGGTGGCCCGCCTCGGTAATATGGTGCCAGGCCCTGATGCAGATTGATCGAGCCGAGCCGGGGAATACCAAAAACACTTTCTTTAATGATGTTCGTTCCAAAAACAATGCCGAGATCAGCCTCGGCATTTCGGATCAGCTCAATCGCCTCTGGTGAATGGTAGTCGTCAACAAAATGAACGCTGACGCCCATCCTTCGAGCCGTTTCCTCGGTTGAGTTACTCGCCCTGTCAGAATTAGTTCCGTCCGCAATTGCAACGCTCCCGAAGAGTTTCCCGATAAATTTTTTCACGGTCGCAAGGTAGCCGTCATACCTAATTGATCTCTGTAGCTTTTCTCTGAACGGTCGTTCGGGAGTCAGTTTTGTCTCGATCACGACGGCCACAAGATCGAGATCAGCCTTCGCGGAAATTTGCTCGATCAATAGCTCGGCACCGCCATGTGTCAGCAAAATTACCCGCATAACCCGGTCAAGACAAACGATGAACAATGTTTCGCTTCCACAAAATCAGGGCTTTCCCTGCTCTATCATTCTTCGGTACCGATCTCAACGTGCGCTGGCATTTCGATATGCGTCTCGCTCGTCACATCGTGTTCCAGATTCTCGCTGCGAAGTCGATTTTTCCAGGCCGCTTCGACGAATGATACAAATAGTGGATGGGCCGCCAGCGGTTTAGATTTGTATTCGGGATGGAATTGACACGCGACAAAAAATGGGTGAGTTTCACGAGCAAGCTCGATCATCTCGACAAATTTCCCGTCCGGCGAGATGCCGCTGAAAACCAGGCCCTCTCGCTCAAGTGCCAGCCGAAACTCCGGATTAAACTCGTAACGATGCCGGTGGCGTTCGCCGATCTCGGCGGCATTGTGATAGATCTCGCTCGCCAGCGAACCGGGCGTCAGCACGCACGGATAGTTGCCAAGTCGCATCGTACCGCCGAGTTCATCAACGTCAACGAGGTCACGAAGCTTGAAGATAACGGGAAACGGCGTCTCCTCATTAAACTCGGTTGAATCGGCGTCACGCAGCCCGCAGACGCTCCTCGCAAACTCGATACACGCTGTCTGCATTCCCAGACAGATGCCAAAATACGGCGTTCCCGACTTTCGAGCATATTTGATCGCCTTCAGCATTCCGGCGATGCCGCGTTTGCCAAATCCGCCCGGAACCAGGATCGCGTCAAAATCCTGCAAGTCATTCTCGTAATCGTCCTTGACGAGATTTTCCGATTCGATCCACGCGACGTTTACCCGGAGATTATTCGCGACGCCGGCGTGTGTCAGAGCTTCTCGAAGCGATTTGTACGAGTCTTCGAGCTCGACATACTTGCCGACGATCGCGATCCTGACCGAACCTCCCGACGGATCCTTGATCGTGGAAACAAGGTCGCGCCAGCGTTTCAGATCGGCCGTCGGAAACTGTTCCGTCAGGTGAAGATCGGAAATGATCAGGTCGTCTAAACCCTGCTCGCGAAACGCTAGCGGCACCTCGTATATCGAGGGTACGTCGAGGGCCGAAATGACGGCATTTTCCTGCACATTACAAAACAGACCTATCTTCTTTCGCAGGTCCGCGGGCAGCGGTCGGTCGCTGCGACAGAGCAGAATGTCCGGCGAAATACCGATCTCACGAAGTTCGCGCACGCTGTGCTGCGTCGGTTTTGTTTTCAATTCCCCCGCCGCTGCGATGAACGGCACGAGCGTCACGTGAATGAATATCGCATTACCTCGGCCCTCCTCGTTGCCCATCTGGCGAATCGCCTCCATAAACGGCAGCGACTCAATATCGCCGACCGTCCCGCCGATCTCGACGATCAAAACGTCGGGCTCGTGCATCTCCGCAACCTTTCGCACCGCCATTTTGATCTCGTCGGTGATATGCGGAATGACCTGGATCGTTTTACCGAGATAGTCACCACGACGTTCTTTTTCAATCACCGAAAGGTAGATACGGCCGCTCGTCCAGTTATTCGCCTGCGATAATTTGGCACTCGTAAACCGCTCGTAATGCCCCAGATCGAGATCGGTCTCGGCACCGTCGTCCGTCACAAAAACCTCGCCATGCTGAAACGGCGACATCGTGCCCGGATCTACATTGATGTACGGATCAAGCTTCATCATCTGAACGCTCACCCCACGGGTCTCAAGCAGACATCCGATCGAACTCGCCGCCAGTCCTTTCCCAAGACTAGAAACCACGCCGCCTGTTACGAAAATGTATTTAGTCATAATTTTGTACCCCGACTGGAGCGGCAAGCATCCTGCTTGCCAGAACGCACAGCGTTCTAAAAACCGGATGGCAAGCAAGATGCTTGCCGCTTCGTCAAAAATCTTCGCCTTCAGCCTTCCCTTCTCGCTTTTTCTTTTGAAAATTGCCGTCTTTCATCTGCATTACTACTTCCTTCGCCTTTGCCTCGGCCGGATCCATTAGTTCCTGCAAGGCGTTCATCGAAGCGCCGAGCATCGTCGTTCCCTCGGCGGCGTTTCGCTCAAATTCTTCTGACGTACGGGTTTGAGGTTTACTCAGAACCTTTAGCCCGACCGCGATCGCAACGATCAGAAGAACAAAAAATGTAAGCCCGATCCAGTCGCTCATAGGTCTTCGATACTATCCCAGCCGTATATGACCGTCTCGAATTCTTCGTCGCAGAGCTTATGCGCATCGTGTCCGACAATGCGGCCGCCCATTTTCTCGTAAAACTTACGGTACGGACTTACCTCAAGCGAATCAAGGCAAAGAGATTTGACACTATCGCTTTTCATCATCGCGATACATCGGCGAAAGAGCCGCTCCCCCAACCCTTTTCGCTGAAACTCGGGTAAAAAATAAAACGAAAAGATCTGAGCGTCAAAATCAACCGGCAGAACCGGATCGCCAAAATCAGCAAATCCGACAATTCCGTACTCCTTATGATCGGCGACAAACATTGTATACGATTCGCTCATCGCCCGGTTCGTGTAGGCATCGAGCCGTTTTTGTACCGTCATTCCGTCGAGAAAAGCTTGCGGGGCGATCCCGGCAAATGACCGTTGCCACGAATCGACGTGAACCCGGGCGACCTGAGGCATGTCACTTTCAAGTGCAGTGCGAAACTCAACCCCGCACTCAATCAAGTCTTTGACACGCAAAAAGTCGTCTTTGGTATCAACGCCGATTGACGAGCTGGCTGCCTCGACCACCCTCATTTTCGCACCATCCTCGAGCGCCCTGATCTGTTCGAGCGACTCAATCTGCTCGAGCCTCGTCTGCGGCAGTTTCGCTAATCTGAGAAGGTATTCACGGCGATATGTATAAATTCCGGTGTGTTTGCGAAAGATCGTCATTAGTTCCGGCTCTGCATCAAGGGCCCGTCCCGGATCACCGCCGTATCTCAGCGAAGCATCGCGCGGAAACGGCATCGGCGAACGCGAGAAATGCCGTGCGTAGCCATTATCATCGATCACAACCTTCACCACATTTCCATTCAGCAGCTCACCATGAAGGCTAGTGATCCGTTCGCAGGTTGTGGACATAACCGCGTTCTGATCGCCGATCAAAGCGTCGATTGCACGATCAATCGTTTCCGCCGAGATCGTCGGTTCGTCGCCCTGGACATTGACGATGATCGAATCGACTGGTAAAGTCTCGGCCACCTCGGCCAACCGGTCGCTGCCCGATTTGTGCTCTGCCGAGGTCATCACGGCCTCGCCGCCATTTTCCGTAACAACCCGGAAAATACGCTCGTCGTCTGTCGCAACGATCACCCGCGAAACATTGCGGGCCTTTAACGTCTGCCCTAAAGTGTGCAGTATCAATGGTTTGCCCGCTATCTCAAGCAGCATCTTCCCCGGCAAACGCGTAGATGCGTAGCGCGCCGGGATGATTACTATCACATTTTGTTGAGGATTCTGACCGTGTAGCTCCACGGGATTTTAGGTTATATCGTATTTGCGCAAAGTTCAAGAACGAAAAGTCGAACTTGGAAGTCGTCAGATGTTTGGCTAAACTCGAACGAATGGAAATGCGAGAAAGATTCACTGACGGTTCGATCATTTTTTCGAATGTGAACCCTGATTTTTACACTTCAACGGGTGACGTCGAAATCACTTCGGATGTCAGCCGTCGGCTGGGCATTGCGGTTCTCGCGTTCATGGTTTGGGTCACGAGTGTCTTGCTTATTGCGATTATACCCGCATTGTTCCTGGCCCCATATCTCGCGACGCTCGATGTGCCTCTGACGGACAGCGCCCAGATAATTGAACTCGCGAAAAATGACCCGACTGCGATTTTTTTACAGATTGCGGCAATAATACCCGCTCACATTCTCACCGGACTCGGCGCCTGGCTGGTCATTTCGCAATTTCGAAAATTCGCATTTCTCAAGACGCTCGGCTGGGACGATGGCGGTGTGAAATGGTGGCATTACTGCATCATCCTCGGTGGTTTTCTGGTCGTCGCGGCGGTTGTCGGAGCGTTTTTCCCCGAACAGGAGAACGATCTGATCCGTATCCTGCGAAGTTCACGAGCGGCGGTTTATGTAGTTGCGATTGTTGCAACGTTTTCGGCGCCGTTCATTGAGGAGTTGATCTATCGCGGCATCCTGTATTCCGCATTTCAGCGGGCATTCGGCATTCCGGCGGCATTTATTCTCGTAACGCTGCTTTTCGCTCTAGTCCACGTGCCGCAGTATTACCCGAGCTATTCGACCATATTCCTACTTACTCTTTTGAGCATGACGCTCACTGCGGTTCGAGTCTTCTCGAACAACCTCTGGCCCTGCGTAGTGCTGCATACGATTTTTAATGGCTTTCAGGCCGCGATGCTCCTGATCGAACCGCTCATATCCCCTCAAACACCGAAAGATGTAACCGCCTCGATACTTCACCTTGTTCGATAATGAGCCCTCAAAACAAATATTCCGAGCGCTTCGTGGCCAAGTTTTAGGAAACTGACCACGAAACGCACGGAATATCTGGATCACGTTCGGACTAATTGTCCTCTTTACCACGTCCTTTCGGACTTGACATTATCGGCACCGAAACCGGACTTGAGACCGGAGCGGGGGCCGAGACGCCGGGCGAGAAAACACCCGGCGAGGAACTTGGACTCGAATTTCTCATCCCGCCCTTATCAAAATCGCCAAATTCCCGCGTCGGCGACCCGTTGCCAAAAATACCGGGATCGCTGCCGCGGCTCACACGGGTAAACGGCGGCGGTTCAACGTCAGCACTTCTTTCACGGCCCTTACCGATCGGGGGCGAATGACTCACACCACCCGCTCCCAGGACCACAATCGCTTCCCGGACCTTTGTGGTGCTCGGAGGATTTGACGGCACTGTATAGATAGGAATATACGGCGGATTGTACCCGCGGTCATACCACCAGCCGTAGGGCGAACGCCAGCCATAACCGAACGGAAGAAAGCAGTGTCCGCCAAACTGAGCACTGTAGATCCACAGACCAAAGGAATTGTACAGGCCCAACGAACCGCTGCTAAATCCATTGAACAGCGTTCTGCCGAGGTCCTTGTCGCGGAGAGACGAGTTTAGTTTTGTTAATTCTTTTGACCGCGTTCGACTCCATTCGCCGAGGTCGTCGCGTTTATCTTTGTCAAATTTTGCGACCGCAACCGTATCTGCCCCAACAGTTGCTGTCCGGCCACCTTTGACCTTTGTCGGGTTTGTTTCGCCAACTTCCGCCTTTCCTTTTGAGACCGACATCATAGCGGTGCCGTCGGTCAAAACGTCTATTCGGTAAACGCCCGTATCGACCAGCGCAACCTTGCCCTTTGGCGTAAAGACTGAAACGCGAAATTCGTCGGCCGCGAACACCTCAAACATCGCACTTCCCGAATCAAGCCGGATCTGAAGATCTTCGAGATCGGTCGTGCCAAATTCAAATGACGAGTTTTTTCCGAGCCTGATGTATGATCCCGGATTGAGAAGTATTTCAGCCCGGCCATCGGTTCCGGTCGAGACGCGATCGCCGATTTCCACCTGATCGCGCCGCAGCAGAACTCCGCTCTTTCCGTTCGAGCGCACGATTGTCACCGTGCCTTCGAGGTAATTAACACCGCCGGCCTTGGCCGAAATGAGATATTTTTCGGATACCGGTATCGACTTGCTCGAGTTCTGAGCAATAACGCTCGAAGAGGCGGCAAAGTCCTATCACGATAGCCACAATCGTGTAAAAATTAGCACGTTTCATTATTTTTCTCCTTTGACGGAACCTAATACGGAAATCATATTCCTAAATATCATAAAACACAAACATTTTTTGGGTAATTTCGCACCTTTGTTGCACCAATGCACAAAGTTCATGACACGGAACAACCTTTCTCGCGTTTTCGTTATCTAAATAGATGCCGAACCCTTCGGTTTGGCTGTCCGAAAAAAGGCGGGTTTATTATGGCGACCTTCAAAGATCCCGATCAAACGTTTGCTCCGCTCGAAGTTATCGAGCGTCTGCTGCAAATTCGCAAGGAACTCGGTTTTAGCGAAAATATTTACATGGACAGGTCGCAGGAGCTGACTGATTTTTTTGATGCCTACGGCTTCGACATCTATGCCTTCTCGACCAGAAACGACAAAATCAATTACGGCGACTATTCTACGCCCGTCGTCCCCGGCGGTGACAACCTACACTGTACGCTAACCGCGCATTAGCGTTCGCAAATGCAAAGTTAAAAGTCAAAAGTAAAAAGTAAAAGTAAAACCGGAGGACGTGCCGCCGATTCTGACTTTTACTTTTGACTTTTTACTGTTTACTTTCATTACTTTTGACTTTCATACTGCTTTCACTATGAACAGCGTCCCGTCATCCTCAAGAAATTTGGTTTCGGTAAAATCGTCGACCCCCTTGCGAATGTGGTCGATCAGATCTTTAGCCGATAGATCAAATCCGTCCAAAACGCGTTTTGCGAGGCGTTCCTGACCATATTCTTCGCCGGTTGGATTGGCCGCTTCGGTGATGCCGTCCGTATAAATCACCATGATTTGCCCCGGCTCAAACCGTATAAAATGCTGGTGATAGTGCAGATCGTCAAACATCCCGAGCGCCATATCGCCGTATTCGACGTACCGATATTCGCCATCCGGCTTGATCAGCAGCGGCGGATTGTGACCCGCGTTTGAGAAGACAAATGTCTTATTTGTCGAATCCAGAATCCCGTAAATCGCGGTAATAAATTTATTGTCCTCGATCGAATCGCGAAGCAAACTGCTCACCTTGGAAAAAGCAATGTGCGGAGCATAGCCGATCTGGGCACATGAGCGGAGCGATGCCCGCAGAAACGACATCAGAAGTGCCGCCGGAATTCCTTTCCCGACCGCATCGGCGACGACAATGCCGATCTGGTCGTCAAAAACTTTGACCCAGTCGTAATAATCGCCCGATACTTCCTCAGTCGGAAAAACGTATGCGCTGATGTCAAAATTCTCGATATCCGGGTCGGCTGCCGGCAGAAGTTCGAGCTGAACGCTCCGGGCGATCTCAAGCTGCGCCTGAATCCGTTTTTTCTCAACCACCTGCTCGTGGAGCCTGACTTTTTCGATAATGATCGCGACCTGCGAGGTCAGCAACTGGAGAACCGCCAGGTCGTCCTCGGTGTAGGCCGCCAGTTCGTCGCTTTCCAGGTCAAAAACACCGATTACGCGATCATTCGAAATAATCGGGGCGAGGACCTCCGATCTGGTAAGTTCGCGGGCCGCAAAATAACGCGAATCCTTGCTCACATCTGGCGAAATGATCGGCTTCCCGCTCTGCGCAACCGTGCCGAGAAAACCTTCGCCCATCCTCAAACGCGGCTCGATCAGGTCAAAACTGATCTGATAGCCGCGTATCGCCTTTGACTTAAAAATGTACGGGCTGCCGTCGTCAGGGCTAAACTCGATCAGATAAATCCCGGCGGCGTCATAGGGCAACAGCGAGCCGAGCGTGTCCATAACCAGATTCAAAACCTCGTCAAGGTCGAGCGAACGGCTGATCGTCTTTGTAATGTCAAGCAACAGCCGCAGCTTATCAACGGTAGCGAGCTTGGAAACGGAGGGTTTTTGATGATCAGTTTGATCCATTTGGAAAAGGCGTAATTTTTGATTATACATTATCCAATGTATCTCGGTAATTGCCTCGAAGTGCTCCGACTACCAACGATCTGTTAAACGGCGGGCTTGCCCGCAAAACGCCGCGGGGGTCGGCGGGGGAGCCCGCCGCTGAACAGACCGAATCACCCGCTGAAAACCTTTAACGTGTATTCATCCCACAGCCGCGAGACCTTTATTCGAAACTCAACCAGCGCACGGCTGACGCCGAAATGGAGAGATATCTCACGAATGGTCTTCCCTTCACCGACCATACGTTTGAGTGCGGTGTACGGAACGAGCGCGGCGGTGCCGGTCGAATAGGCTTCTTCCTCGATGGCGTGATTGTAATCGCGGGCCAGAATTTTGCCGTCTTTATCGCGTTTCTCGATCGCCAGACGGCTCGGTTTATGACCAAAAAAGACGTGGCAGATTTCCTCCATCAAGGTCGCCGCGTGGCGATTTCGGCCATGGGTTGGATTAAGAATAATTAGCCGTCGTCCGTCAGGTAGATTCTGCGACGCGGCTCCGCCGGACCACGCGTTTTTGCCGCCGCCGAGAAGTTCGGCCTTAGTTTCGTCCGACAAAAAAGGTTCGATTTGGTCAAAGGTCGCGACAAAAAGATTGGCGAAACGGGCCAAGTCAAAAGGGTCAAGCCGCTGGTCGTCGCGCGTCAGACCGGCGAATTCACGCAAGCCCAGAGCCCGTATCTCATGATGTCGTCCTTTTTGGGTTGGGGGAATCTCAGTCACAGAGTGGAAAGGTCAGAACCGCCTGCGTAAGCGGGCGGAACGATGTTTGGGTAAAATCAACATTCGAAATAACTGAGTCCGTTCCGCCCGCTTACGCAGGCGGTTCTGACCCGTTCTTTCGCCCGCAACCGTTCTAGACTTCTTTATATTCTGAATCAACATCCTCGCCCGAGAGAGCGACGCGGTAATTTTTTGACTGCTTCTGCTTCGTAATCAAAAGATCATCCTTTGTCTTCAGCAAATCGGCTCGGTTGTAGACGGAGAGTTCAAAATTGTATCCGTGCGTGATTGCGTCCTTCGGACACGCCTCGACGCAAAAGCCGCAGAAGATGCAGCGGCCGTAGTCGATGTTATAGACCTTGGCGTAACGTTCGTCACGACCGATGCGCTCGGCATAGGGCCGGGCGTCATCCTGGGCCTCGATATAGATGCAGTCAGACGGACACGCCGCAGCGCACAGATAACATGCGACGCATTTCTCCTTGCCGTTTTCATCGACGTGGAGCAGGTGCTGTCCGCGATATCGCGGTTGAACAGTGATCGGCACATCCGGATACTGAACCGTCCATTTTTGACGGGGAATCTCTGAAAGTGTGCGTTTCATCCCCTTCAAGACCGCGACCGTCGATTGGATTACCTCTGAAATTACGGACATAGGTTAGAAATTAGGAATTGAAATGGCTCCCGTAAGTACCAGGATCCAATAGACGACGCCGATTATGAGACTCAATGCTCCCAAAATAATTCCGGCCAAAGCCAAACCACCACCTCCGAACTCATTGGGGTCACTGTTGGCCTTGCCTCTCGCCATGAACCCCGTAATAATTGCCGCCAGGCCAACGACAAATAGACTTGAGCAACACAGGAAGCTCAAAATGCCGCAAACCAGCGATACTATAGCAAGTGTCTTATTCTGCCCGCCGGCGCCGACCGGCGGCGGCTGAAACGGTGTGTTTGAGCCAATCCCTTGATCTTGCCAGCTCGCAGCCGGAGCTGGTGGCGGCGTCCACTCAGCAACCGGTGCTGGCGGTGTGTCAAATGGCGACTGGAAAGACGGCTGCATCATCGTCGCTGCCTCTTCAAACTCGGTCGAGCCAGGCTGAGGAAACACCGCTGGTTCGTCAAAAGTGCTCGCGACCAATGGTTCGTCAAACGTGGGCGAGACTGGCTCAGGCATGTGAAAAACCGGCGTGGCCATCTCATCGGGAGTGCTGTCAGTCGCGAAAGGCGACGGCGGTGGGGACGCAACCGAAACAGGCGTTTCAGGAGCAAGAAAACTCGGCGGTTCCGGCTGCGAGACCTCCTCGATGGGCGGAATCTCAATGATATCCGCCGCCTCGTCCTTTCCGAGGGCAACCTGCATCTCGGCATCCGAAACGTACATCGTCTTTAACGGATCGTTCGGCAGGTCCAATACATCCTCAGGTTCGGCAATCGGAATCGACCCGACGGTATAGTGAATCTCAGGATCGACAGCAGGCTCCGTCCTGACCGCAGCGGGTTCTGCTGAAGGCTCCTTGCCGGTCGCAATCGGTCTCGCCACTATTGTCGCATACGGATCAAATGTCGGAGTCTCAGCCAACAGCGGCGTTCCGTCAACCTGACAAAACCGCATCGAATCTTCAAATGTTTTCTCGCAAGTCGGGCATTTTTTCATAGTTTTAAATAAGTTTCAGAGTTTCAGAGTTAGAGAGTCACAAAGTTACAGAGCATTAGAGATTTAGAAATTTAGAGTGTTTCAAAAGTTTCAGATAGTTTACTAGTAAATCCACCTTTTGCGAAAATCCCCCGCAACATTTTCCCGGGCAGATCGAAAAACCTTCGCAACTCCGCAACTCTGCAACTCAATAACTAAATTAGACTAATTCAAGTTTGCTAAAGAAATACGCGATCTCGATCGCCGCATTCTCATCCGAATCCGATCCATGGACCGCATTCTCGCCGATCGACGACGCAAAGTCCTTTCGCAACGTGCCTTCCGCTGCCTCGGCCGGATTTGTCGCTCCCATCAGCTCACGCCACGCAGGAACCGCGTTTTCCTTCTCCAAAGCCAGCACAACACACGGTCCGCTCGACATGAATTCGGTCAGCTCGCCAAAAAACGGACGTTCCGTATGAACCGCATAAAATCCCTCAGCCTGCTTCAGCGACTGATGGATCAACTTCATTCCACGCACCTTAAAACCGTTCGACAAAACCCTGTCCACGATCTTCCCCGCATTCCCCGCCCGAACCGCGTCGGGCTTGATGATTCCAAATGTTAAATTGCTCATTTATTTATTAATTATTTCTGAATTTTCTGACTAAAATTGCCTCAATCCAACTTAAGTGAGAGAGTGCCAAGATCCGAATGCATCTTCATAAAGTCAAACTCGTTCCATACCTCGGTAAATTTCCCATCCCTGAAAATGCACATTCCACTACCGGTAAATTTCACATCACGTCCGGTCGCAGCAAACCCTAAGCCGTCGCCAGTGTGAGTGCCCGTTACCGTACACCGCATCGCGATCTTTTCGCCTTCACTGACGACATCGTGCACCTCAACACGTAGATCCGGAAAGGCATTTAGAAACGCCCGATGAAACGGCTTAAAATTCTCCGAACCACGAATCGTCTCACCATCTGGTCCCGCCAAACCGTGATTCAAAGTCTGATCCGAAAACAATTCATCGATAGTTTCGGCTCGCTTCTGGTTCCAAACTTCTTCAAACCAACGATGTAGAATTGTTGGGTAATCTGCCTGCATATAAACCTACCGGCGTCCAGTATTACAACCTCCGAAACCGATGTCGATTGGCTTCTACAACTACAAATGCCGCACGAAGTTGTTCTTCCGTATACATTTTCAAGACACGTTCCAATTCCGAGTGAACAAAATGTACGTTCGACGGCAATATTCTTAAGTATAGAACGCCGGATTTTATCCTCTTGACGAAGACCAAATTCCCGTAATCGCGATCTCGAGTAACGAAGATTCGATCAATTTCAATCGCCTTCCGAAGATTGTCCTCGTCCGAAGCCCTTGCCATTCCTAATTCAGAAAAACGCAACACATCCAACCCTTGAGCCACTAGGAATGCGGCAGTTACTTCGTAAACGTCCTGATCGAGCAAGAGCTTCATGCCGCTACTCGAATATCTTCAGCGGAGATAAGCGAAATGGCATAGTCTATGCAAGCCCTGATGTCGTCCGTCTCGAGGTCGGGATAATAATCACGCTTGATATCGTCGAACGATAAATCCGAATTTATCAATTCAAGAACGTTTTGAACCGTGATTCTTGTGCCAGCGACACAAGGCTTGCCAAAATGAATATTTGGATCAACTCGAATTCGGTTATTCATATTTCCTCCAAATCAAAACTTTATCGCATTGCCTCCACGATCGCCTGCCCGATGTCAGCCGGCGATTGGACGACGCGAATTCCTGCCGCCGTTAATGCAGCCATCTTTTCGGCTGCCGTTCCCTTGCCGCCCGAAATGATCGCACCAGCGTGGCCCATACGGCGGCCCGGAGGTGCGGTTTGTCCGGCGATGAAGGCGACGATCGGTTTTGTGACGTTGTCCTTGGCGTAGGCGGCGGCGTCTTCTTCGGCGGTGCCGCCGATCTCGCCGATCATTACGATGGCGTCGGTTTCGTCGTCGGCCTGAAATAGTCGCAGGGCGTCCGTGTGATTTGTCCCAATTATTGGGTCGCCGCCGATGCCGATGGCGGTCGATTGGCCGAGGCCGAGAGCGGTCAATTGTCCGACTGCTTCATAAGTCAGTGTTCCCGAACGCGAAACAACGCCGATCCTGCCCTCTTTATGAATATGACCCGGCATAATGCCGATCTTGCACTTCCCTGGCGAAATAATTCCGGGGCAGTT
Organism: uncultured Acidobacteriota bacterium; assembly: GCA_963738935.1. GTDB lineage: Bacteria > Acidobacteriota > Blastocatellia > Pyrinomonadales > Pyrinomonadaceae > OLB17. Next base: position 1,550,657 of record CAVTYF010000001.1, read on the forward strand.
TGGGCCGATTAGTCTGATTGCGGATTGCGGATTGCGGATTGCGGATTCCGCATTCCGACCTTTGAGAAATTCTTTTGCTTTGATCATGTCTGCCACCGGAATTCCCTCGGTGATGCAAACGACGACAGGGATTCCCGCATCAGCCGCTTCCATGATCGCGTCAGCGGCAAAGGCGGGCGGTACATAAATGACGCTCGCGTTCGCGCCCGTTTCTTTGACGGCATCGGCAACGGTATTAAATACCGGCACGCCCTCGTGCGTGGTGCCGCCTTTGCCCGGCGTGACACCGCCGACGACATTTGTGCCGTATTCACGCATCTGCTGCATGTGAAACGTGCCTTCTTTACCCGTAATTCCCTGTACAATCAGGCGTGTGTTTTTATCGACTAAAACGCTCAATTAAAGTCACCTCTTTTTACTTTTAAGCTGAATAAAACAAAGGCAAAGTATACCACGCCGGACCGCAGCACATAAAACTCAACACAATAAACTTGTCTTTTGTGCAAGTTTGTGCTATCTGTGCAACAGCTTGATCGATGAAACGCATTGTAATGTTTTTTTTTTGCAAATTCGTGGGACAGGGCTAAAATATGGCGATAACTCCATTTATTACAATAGTTATTCTGTCCCACCGGGCTGTGGGACAACCTGGGACAGTGGGACATGGAAAAAGTCGTCAGAACCGGGAGCGGTAGCGACTGGGTTTTTCGTAATATACAAGAGAACCACCCCGTCAGCCGAAGCGGCTGCCGCCCCGCATCGTAAAGAGGGGAGCTTTTTCCAGAACAATCTGTCCGCTGTTTACGTTTGATATGTTGTCAATCGCTTTGGGTCCCGTCTTCAGGCGGCAAAACATTATTACAGAAGCCCGTGTGCGGAAACTCAGTGCTATCAATATGCGGCAGCTTTACTCATTTTATTTCGACGCCTTTTGGATCGCCATTAAGTCGATCCTCGAACACAAGCTGCGCGCCTTTTTGACGCTGATCGGAATCATCATCGGCGTCGCGGCGGTCGTCGTGGTCGGTGCATCTATAAGCGGGTTAAAGACTTATGTCATTCAGACGGCCTCAAAGGTGCTCGGGACAAACCACTTCATGATCAACCGAATGGCCCACATGGGACAGATGTCAGAGGAGCAGTTTGAGAAGCGTAACCGTCGTAATAGAGACATCACGTGGGCCGAATATGAGTTTCTCAAAGAGCGGTGCGAGCTTTGTTCAGAGATCGGAGCCCAGGTTAATTCGGGGGCCGATCTCTACGCAAACGGCATCGAAATGCCTTCGGTACGAGTTTTCGGCATTACCGCAAATATGGCCGAGATCGAGGACAAATCGGTCGACGATGGACGCTTTTTCGGCAATGAAGAATCGACACGAATCACATACGTCTGCGTCATCGGAGCCGATGTTAAAGAAAAATTCTTTCCAAATTCATCCGCCGTAGGACAGGAAATAAAGGTGCGGGGCATTCCGCTGACAGTTGTTGGCGTCGAAGAAAAGCGCGGGTCGTTTTTTGGCGAATCGCAGGACAGGCACATATACATACCGATAACCCTTGCTGGCCAGATGTTCTCGCGAACGGGCGGTCTGCAGCTGCACGGTAAATCACAATCGAATGAGGTTTTTAAAGACTCTATCGAAGAGGCGCGTCAGCATTTACGCAATCGCCGCCAACTGATCGGCAGCGATGAAGATACGTTTGGGGTTGTGAATGTCGATGAATTTAATTCGACGATGGATCAGATCACCGGTGCGATCGCGGCGGTCGTCGTGCCGATCACGATGATCATTCTCGTCGTCGGCGGCATCGTCGTGATGAACATCATGCTCGTCTCTGTGACCGAACGTACGTTCGAAGTAGGTTTGAGAAAAGCGCTCGGAGCGACTCGTAAGCAAATATTGCTGCAATTTTTGATCGAGTCGGCTTCGCTCTGCATCGTCGGCGGAATCTTTGGATTGCTTGTTGCGGTCGTTGCGACGCAGGTTGTCGGCATGGCGCTCGATATCACGATGACGATCACGCTCGGCTACGTTGTGCTGTCGGTCGCGGTCTCGAGCATCATCGGCATCGTCGCCGGCATCTATCCGGCCTGGAAAGCATCGCGCCTCGACCCGATCGTCGCGTTGACGCAAAGTTAGAAATTCGTAAATCGTAAATCGTGAATAGAAAAAAAACATCTTTCGATTCACGATTCACGATTCACCATTCACAAAAATGAAACTATCGACATCGTTACCAATCGAAGTAATGCGGATGGCGCTGGACAGCATTGTCGGGCATAAGTTTCGCTCGGCGCTGACGATCATCGGCATTGTCGTCGGTATTATCACGGCGATAGTTGTCGCGTCGATCCTGACCGGAATGCGGCAGTCGATTGTAGCGATTGTCGAGGAATACGGAACGAATAATATTTACGCATTTCACCTCTCGATGGGCGACGGCCCGCCGAATCGCGACGAACGCAGCCGCAAACCGCTCACTGACTTGGACGCCGAGGCGATTCTCGCTCAATCCTCGGCCATCCAGGACATCGCGCTCGTCAATCCGGGCATCGGTAATTTCGGACCCAGCTTTGACGACAACATCACCTACGAAGGCCGTAATTACCGCCGCGCGAATGTCGACGGCGTCTCGACCAACTATGACACAATCGTAAATCTTTACATGCGTGAGGGCCGCTGGCTGACCGAGGCCGACAATCTTCAGCGGCGAAACGTCCTCGTGCTCGGGGTAAACGCACGCGAGGCGCTGTTTCCTAATGCTAACGATTCACCGGTCGGCAAAGTGGTTCGCATGAACGGAGCGACGTGGGAAATCATCGGTGTTATCGAAAAACGCAAAGCCGGTTTTTTTGGCGAAAACGAAGAGGACAGCAAAGTTTTTATGCCATACCGCACGTCGCGAAAGGTCGCGCCGCTGCGAGAATACCTAATGATGACGATTCAGGCAAAAGACGGGCGATTGAGCGAAGCGTCCGGAGAAGTCGAAGGCGTGTTGCGACAACGCCGTAGCGTCAAGCTCGATGACAAAAATAACTTTGATCTAAAGACAGCCGATGCATTCATCGCGCAGTTCGACGGCATCATCGGCGGGGTCGGAATCGCGGCGATTGCGATCTCGTGTCTCGGTTTGCTCGTCGGCGGCATCGGCGTGATGAATATCATGCTCGTCTCGGTTACCGAACGAACCAAGGAAATCGGCATCCGCAAGGCGGTCGGCGCGACAAAATCGGCCATCGTCCTTCAGTTCCTGCTCGAAGCGATGACGCTCACATTTTTTGGCGGAATAATCGGGGTCGTGGTGGCAATCGGCATCAGCAATCTGATCATGATCTTTATCCCAAGCCTGCCCGCCCAGGTCCCGCCATGGGCGGTCATCACCGGCCTCAGCACATCGATCGGCGTCGGTCTCGTTTTCGGTGTCCTCCCCGCTCGAAAGGCATCACGGCTCGATCCGATCGAGTGCCTGCGGTACGAGTGAGCCGCTTCCGGTTTTCACTAACATTCTCGAACTTTTCTTTGATTTACATTTAGCGACCGCGCGTCTTGGTAAATTAAACGGAAAGAGTGTACCATCCGTAGTGTATCCAATACTTAAGAAAATCTTGCGGTAAGTTCAGTGATGTTTCGACTACGTCACCAGGTTAGGCGATCTCAGACCTCCTATGATACAGGTGTTTTTGATAGACAGACATGCGTTGGTCCGGTCAGGAATCAATTTGATTCTGGCTACCGCTGACGACATTACGGTATGTGGCGAAGCCGAGGCAGCCGACAAGGCTCCGGAGTTGATTGCCCGGCTCAAACCGGACATGTTCCTGGTGCATCTCACTGACAACGACGAAGTAGATCAGGCGACGCTTAACCGAATCACCGAACTCAGCCCCGACTCTAAAATACTCGGCCTATCAGGCAGCGTGGACAACCAGCTTCAAGCCTCGGCAATAAGGCACGGTGCCAGCGGCGTGTTCATGACTTACGAAGCTTCCCGCAACTCTATTGCGGGCTATAAGAAAAGTGTTTGCAGGCGAAGCATGGATAAACAGGTCGCTGGCGACTTCGCTTTTGAGAGATGCGGATGCGTCGATAATGGACTCGGGTGAGCGAAGAATTTTGTCACTGACCCGGCGTGAGAAAGAAATTGTGACACAGATCGCGCGCGGCTCTAATAACGCCGAAATTGCTGACCATTTAGGTATCGCAGAGAAAACCGTCCGCAATCACCTGACCGTTATTTATTCAAAACTTCAGCTGACCAGCCGTCTCGAACTCGCCATTTATGCCGCCCAGCATAGACTGCAATAATCTTCTAGGACATTTGTCCCAAAAAACGTAGGACATTTGCCTCTATCCAAGCCAATAAAAACCCCATAACATCATTGCTAATCTAGTTTTTTCGTTTGTATCTGTTTGGAAGTTCCTTTATCCGGGAACAGTGTCTTTTATTCAGAAATGTCGTTGCTGTATGGGGTCGGTTTGTGAAACCTAAACACCTCCGCGGAAGCAGAGGCGCTAGATTTTCCGTAAATGACAACCTTGGCAAAATAAACCGGTGAAATGGGCCTGAGTTGGAAGACATCGACAAATACGCCGTTGTCACCACCGGGCCCGAAGGCCACAAGAGGCTGACTCGGCTCACCGATGATGACGGGAAATACAAGTACCGTCAAGGAGTTTTAGAAATGATCAATAAGAATTCGCGAAACCCACTCAAAAAGTTAATCACTGTGGCCCTGACGATTTGCTCGTTTGGCATACTGGCCACGATGGCTAGTTACCTGCCCGTTGAGTTCAGTAAATTTTTGACAATTTCACCGAACAGCACCGCTGCGCCCCTAACCCCTCAAGCGAATCGGTTCGCCCGCACCAGGCTGGGGCGAATTTCAACCATTTTCACGGCCTCAGTAACAACTGACAAGGCCGACTATCACCCCGGCGAGATAGTTCAAGTCAGCGGCTCGGGTTTTATGGCCGGTGAAACCGTAAGGCTGCAGGTAACCCATGTCGGCCCAGTCCTCGGACCTCTTAAAGGGTTATTGGATATGCTCGCACCGCACGAAGGCCACGATCCGTGGAATGTGACCGCGGATACAAACGGCAATATCACCGGCGAATGGCTCGTCGATGAAGACGCCCTCGATCAGATTCTGCTTTTGACGGCCATTGGTGTTACGTCGGGCCGTCAGGCCGAAGTGACCTTTACTGATTCCGGCAGTGCGACCTTCCGGCAATGTTCCAACGACAACAACACCGATGGGGCGTGCAACTGGATAAACGGAATACTTCAGGCGAATAACTCGGTTTATTTCGAAGGCATGTCGACGCTCCAACGGCTGGTTTATACGAACATTGTCGCGGTAGCTCCTGGAAACAACACTCATGTCGCCGAAATCACGCACGACTCCACTAAGGCAGGAATTCACGCTTATGATTTCCTTACTTCGTATGAGCAAGGAATACGCCTCGCTGAAGAAAACCAATTTCCGTTTATCAATACCGAATCATACACCCCGCTAGGTGACGAGAGCGGAATCATTGACACCACTCTCACTGATGCCGACGCGTGCGGCCCAAGCCCGAATCAAGGTTCGTTTTTGACGAACTGTGTCAATTTGCGGAATGGATTAAACAGGTTCGACGTCCCCGTTCCGAACGATCCGTTCGTAAGCCACGACGGGTTAACGCAGGACAAGATCAATGCTTACGAGGCGGTTTACGGTAACCGCTACATCAGGATCTGGGCGAATCAACCCATCATCGAGCGCTAGCCTCCAGTTGGTTGGCCACGGTGTGGCGAACGGCGGTGACACGGGCGATACCGAGATCACGTATAACCTAACCTGGAATTCGGCGGCAACTTCCGTATTGATAGAATATGCCGGCCACTTAGCACTTTCCGGTTCCGATAACACCGGCATAGGTTGGGGACCGGGCAACGGCTCGTCGAATGTTAACGGTGGCCCCTATCACATGAATCTGGGTGGGCTGGATGGACAAGGTGGCAGCCTCGACAATCAGATTCAAGGTGCCGGCATTCTTATTCCGCAAGGTTCCATCACAATCATCAAGGACGCAGTTCCAAACGACGCTCAGGATTTTGCCTACACGACAACCGGAACCGGTCTCTCGCCATTCTCGCTTGATGACGACACCAATGCGACATTGTCGAACACTCGGGTATTTTCAAATCTTGCCAACGGAACCTATTCGGTGACCGAATCATTACCTGTCGCCGGCTGGGATCTGACGAACTTAGTTTGCGTCGATCCAGTCAATCCGGGAGCGACGACTACGAATACAGGAACGGGCCTTTCGACGATAGTATTGTCAGCCGGTGAGAATGTTGTTTGTACGTACACAAACACAAAACGCGGGCGGATCATTGTCGATAAGGTGACAAACCCGTTAGGCGACCCGCAAAGCTTTAGCTTCACAACCACCGGGGCGGGTTATACCGGATTCTCGCTGACGGACGCAGCCGCGCCTAATAATCAGGAACTTGCTGCGGGAGCATATTCGGTTGCCGAGACCATTCCCAGTGGCTGGGACCTGACAAATACTTCATGTGTTAGTTCGATCCTCGATACCGAAAATGCCGGTGCCCTTGAACTGGACCCTGGTGAAACGATCACCTGTACATTCACAAACACAAAACGCGGACGGATCATCGTTGACAAGGTGACCAACCCAACCCTCGATCCGCAGAGCTTTGCGTTCACAACGACCGGTGCAGGTTATGTCGGATTCAGCCTGACCGACGCCGCCGCGCCGAATAATCAGGAAGTCGTTCCCGGCAGCTACACGGTTGGCGAGACGGTTCCGATGGGCTGGGATCTGACGAGCGCGGTCTGCGACATGGATGAAACCCCTGCAAGCCTCGACGTCGGTCCAGGTGAGACCGTGACCTGTACGTTCAACAACGAGAAGGACGCCCTCATCATCATTGACAAGGTGACCAACCCGGCGGGCGATGCTCAGCTATTCGATTTCACGACGAGCTATGGCGCACCGTTCCAGCTTGCCGACGCGACGACACCAAACAACTCCGGCGATCTCTCGCCCGGAACTTACTCGGCAGCCGAGACCGTTCCGGCCGGTTGGGATCAGACCGGTGTGACCTGTTCGGACGGCAGCCCGGTCGGAGCGATCTCGCTCCAGGCGGGCGAGACCGTGACCTGTACGTTCAACAACGAGAAGGACGCCTTCATCATCATTGACAAGGTGACCAACCCGGCGGGCGATGCTCAGCTATTCGATTTCACGACGAGCTATGGCGCACCGTTCCAGCTTGCCGACGCGACGACACCAAACAACTCCGGCGATCTCTCGCCCGGAACTTACTCGGCAGCCGAGACCGTTCCGGCCGGTTGGGATCAGACCGGTGTGACCTGTTCGGACGGCAGCCCGGTCGGAGCGATCTCGCTCCAGGCGGGCGAGACCGTGACCTGTACGTTCAACAACGAGAAGGACGCCTTCATCATCATTGACAAGGTGACCAACCCGGCGGGCGATGCTCAGCTATTCGATTTCACGACGAGCTATGGCGCACCGTTCCAGCTTGCCGACGCGACGACACCAAACAACTCCGGCGATCTCTCGCCCGGAACTTACTCGGCAGCCGAGACCGTTCCGGCCGGTTGGGATCAGACCGGTGTGACCTGTTCGGACGGCAGCCCGGTCGGAGCGATCTCGCTCCAGGCGGGCGAGACCGTGACCTGTACGTTCAACAACGAGAAGGACGCCTTCATCATCATTGACAAGGTGACCAACCCGGCGGGCGATGCTCAGCTATTCGATTTCACGACGAGCTATGGCGCACCGTTCCAGCTTGCCGACGCGACGACACCAAACAACTCCGGCGATCTCTCGCCCGGAACTTACTCGGCAGCCGAGACCGTTCCGGCCGGTTGGGATCAGACCGGTGTGACCTGTTCGGACGGCAGCCCGGTCGGAGCGATCTCGCTCCAGGCGGGCGAGACCGTGACCTGTACGTTCAACAACGAGAAGGACGCCTTCATCATCATTGACAAGGTGACCAACCCGGCGGGCGATGCTCAGCTATTCGATTTCACGACGAGCTATGGCGCACCGTTCCAGCTTGCCGACGCGACGACACCAAACAACTCCGGCGATCTCTCGCCCGGAACTTACTCGGCAGCCGAGACCGTTCCGGCCGGTTGGGATCAGACCGGTGTGACCTGTTCGGACGGCAGCCCGGTCGGAGCGATCTCGCTCCAGGCGGGCGAGACCGTGACCTGTACGTTCAACAACGAGAAGGACGCCTTCATCATCATTGACAAGGTGACCAACCCGGCGGGCGATGCTCAGCTATTCGATTTCACGACGAGCTATGGCGCACCGTTCCAGCTTGCCGACGCGACGACACCAAACAACTCCGGCGATCTCTCGCCCGGAACTTACTCGGCAGCCGAGACCGTTCCGGCCGGTTGGGATCAGACCGGTGTGACCTGTTCGGACGGCAGCCCGGTCGGAGCGATCTCGCTCCAGGCGGGCGAGACCGTGACCTGTACGTTCAACAACGAGAAGGACGCCTTCATCATCATTGACAAGGTGACCAACCCGGCGGGCGATGCTCAGCTATTCGATTTCACGACGAGCTATGGCGCACCGTTCCAGCTTGCCGACGCGACGACACCAAACAACTCCGGCGATCTCTCGCCCGGAACTTACTCGGCAGCCGAGACCGTTCCGGCCGGTTGGGATCAGACCGGTGTGACCTGTTCGGACGGCAGCCCGGTCGGAGCGATCTCGCTCCAGGCGGGCGAGACCGTGACCTGTACGTTCAACAACGAGAAGGACGCCTTCATCATCATTGACAAGGTGACCAACCCGGCGGGCGATGCTCAGCTATTCGATTTCACGACGAGCTATGGCGCACCGTTCCAGCTTGCCGACGCGACGACACCAAACAACTCCGGCGATCTCTCGCCCGGAACTTACTCGGCAGCCGAGACCGTTCCGGCCGGTTGGGATCAGACCGGTGTGACCTGTTCGGACGGCAGCCCGGTCGGAGCGATCTCGCTCCAGGCGGGCGAGACCGTGACCTGTACGTTCAACAACGAGAAGGACGCCTTCATCATCATTGACAAGGTGACCAACCCGGCGGGCGATGCTCAGCTATTCGATTTCACGACGAGCTATGGCGCACCGTTCCAGCTTGCCGACGCGACGACACCAAACAACTCCGGCGATCTCTCGCCCGGAACTTACTCGGCAGCCGAGACCGTTCCGGCCGGTTGGGATCAGACCGGTGTGACCTGTTCGGACGGCAGCCCGGTCGGAGCGATCTCGCTCCAGGCGGGCGAGACCGTGACCTGTACGTTCAACAACGAGAAGGACGCCTTCATCATCATTGACAAGGTGACCAACCCGGCGGGCGATGCTCAGCTATTCGATTTCACGACGAGCTATGGCGCACCGTTCCAGCTTGCCGACGCGACGACACCAAACAACTCCGGCGATCTCTCGCCCGGAACTTACTCGGCAGCCGAGACCGTTCCGGCCGGTTGGGATCAGACCGGTGTGACCTGTTCGGACGGCAGCCCGGTCGGAGCGATCTCGCTCCAGGCGGGCGAGACCGTGACCTGTACGTTCAACAACGAGAAGGACGCCTTCATCATCATTGACAAGGTGACCAACCCGGCGGGCGATGCGCAGCTATTCGATTTCACGACGAGCTATGGCGCACCGTTCCAGCTTGCCGACGCGACGACACCAAACAACTCCGGCGATCTCTCGCCCGGAACTTACTCGGCAGCCGAGACCGTTCCGGCCGGTTGGGATCAGACCGGTGTGACCTGTTCGGACGGCAGCCCGGTCGGAGCGATCTCGCTCCAGGCGGGCGAGACCGTGACCTGTACGTTCAACAACGAGAAGGACGCCTTCATCATCATTGACAAGGTGACCAACCCGGCGGGCGATGCTCAGCTATTCGATTTCACGACGAGCTATGGCGCACCGTTCCAGCTTGCCGACGCGACGACACCAAACAACTCCGGCGATCTCTCGCCCGGAACTTACTCGGCAGCCGAGACCGTTCCGGCCGGTTGGGATCAGACCGGTGTGACCTGTTCGGACGGCAGCCCGGTCGGAGCGATCTCGCTCCAGGCGGGCGAGACCGTGACCTGTACGTTCAACAACGAGAAGGACGCCTTCATCATCATTGACAAGGTGACCAACCCGGCGGGCGATGCGAGCTATTCGATTTCACGACGAGCTATGGCGCACCGTTCCAGCTTGCCGACGCGACGACACCAAACAACTCCGGCGATCTCTCGCCCGGAACTTACTCGGCAGCCGAGACCGTTCCGGCCGGTTGGGATCAGACCGGTGTGACCTGTTCGGACGGCAGCCCGGTCGGAGCGATCTCGCTCCAGGCGGGTGAGACCGTGACCTGTACATTCACAAACACGAAGCGCGGACGGATTATCGTGGATAAGATAACCAATCCCGCCGGTGATACGCAGAGTTTCGCATTCACAACAACCGGAGCCGGTTATACCGGATTCAGTCTGATCGATGCCGCCTCTCCTAACTCACAGGAAGTCGTTCCCGGAGCCTATTCGGTTGCCGAAACAGCGGTAGCGGGTTGGGATCTGACAAATGCGACTTGCGACATGGGTGAAACCCCCGCCAGTCTCGATGTCGAGCCGGGTGAGACGGTTACGTGTGTATTCAACAACGAGAAAGACGCGAACATCATCATCCGCAAGGAGACCAATCCCGACGGCGATCCAACCGTGTTCAATTTCAACCGAAGTTATGGAGCTGATGTTGGATTGAGCGACGGTCAGTCGAACGATTCGGGCGATCTCGATCTGGGTACCTACAACGTGTCCGAAGACGTGCCGGCAGGTTGGGATCTGACCAGCAATCCGTGCATCAGCTCAAGGGGCGATGCGGAGACTATCGGCAACATCTCGCTTCAGGCGGGTGAGACCGTAACTTGTACGTTCAACAACACCAAACGGCCGCGGTTGAAGCTTGTTAAGACCGTGACCAACGACAATGGCGGAACGGCGATGCCGAACGCTTGGGATTTGACGGCTGCCGGCGCAGGTGGTTTCACCGAATTGACGCCGGATGGGGCAACGGCCACATTCCGTGAGGTTCAGATCGGTGTGAACTACGCGCTGTCGGAAACCTCGGTACCCGGTTACACGCAAAACGGTAACTTTAGCTGTATTGGCGGCACACCGGGCGTAAACTCAGTGACGCTCGCAGCGGGTGACTCGGTTACGTGTACCGTAAATAACACTGACAATCCGCCTTCGTTGATTCTTAACAAGGTGGTTGTCAATGACCATGGCGGTATGGCGCTTGAATCGGCCTGGACTTTGTCAGCAAACGGTGGTCCAACGCCTATCTCAGGTGCGGGTGCTGCGGGACCTAACGATGTGGTCAGCGGACCGTCGTTCGATCAGGGAACATACGCCCTGAGCGAATCTACAGGTCCGGCGGGCTACGCGGCAAGTAACTGGGTATGTACTGGCACAGGAACGCAGATGGGTAATTCCATTACGCTCGGTCTTGGTCAGTCGGCCCACTGCACCATAACCAATGACGACCGTCCTGGTACGATCATCATCAGGAAATTCACCAATGCCCCTCAGTCGACGACTCTGTTCCCATTCGTCACGACCGGAACGGGCTACAATGGATTTTCGATTAACGGTGTAACCGCCGGGCCGGCGTTCACCAACACGAACACCCAGGTGCTCAGTGCAGGTACCTATTCCGCAATGGAAACGGTGCCGTTGGGTTGGGCCCTTACAGGTGTCGGTATCAATGGCCAGCCTGGAACCGTTTGTGCGGTCAGCAGTAACGGCGGCCAGGGCCCGGGAACCAGCACCGGCAACGGTGACAACTTTATGGTTGACCAGAAGGCTAATATCGTGTTGAAGAACGGCGACACCGTGACCTGTGATTTTGAAAACACCGGTCAGGGCGTGACCCGAACACAGGGCTTCTGGCAGACGCACCCTCAACTCGCTCAAATCGCCTGGTTCGGCGGTACGGCATTCGGCCACACCTTCCCGGGTGTTGCCGGTTTGGCCGGTATCGGTGACAGGACGCTTTGTGGTCGGCTAATCGAAGGTCCTCTGCCGAACGTCCCGGGCGACATCAGCAAGTTGATGGGCGGCTTCTGGAGCGGTATTTCCAAGAAGTCGGCCGGAGGCAAGAGGTCGGCCCTCGATCAGGCAAGGATGCAGCTTCTGCAGCAAATGCTTGCCGCAGAGCTGAATGCGTCGGCGTTTGGGTCCGTACCGTCTAGTGGATCGTTCGCCGCGTGGGAATCCGCGTATTGCGGCACTAACCAGGGTGCGATACAAACGGCCCATCAACAAGCGGCGTCCTTCAACACGGCCGGTGACAGCGGAACGTTCACCCCGGGCACGTCGGCTGACAGCCGAGGGGCTCGAGCCATCGCCAACTACGTGTTCTGGGACACGCTGCCGTAATTAAGAGTTCTATCGCCCTCTACTCGTGAGGCATAAAAAAAGGCCCGGAGCAATCCGGGCCTTTTTCCGTCTCCCAAATGATCCCGCTCCGGCAAGGCCTAGAGCGGATTGACTGGAGGGTGAGGCTTCGAAGTTAATCTACGATTTTGTCGTAAAGGCGCAGGCCCCGGGAAAGTCATCCGCCCTCAACGCCCTGGTCGTTAGGCCAATGTCCAAAAACACCTTTGACCAAACTCGGAAAGTCCTTTGACCAAACTTACAATTCCCATTGACCAAACGGGCATTTTACCTTGACCAAACACAGTAAAAACGGCCTGTCACAGCAAAAACCTAAATTCTCCCAAAAATCAAAAAATTTGTAATAACAAAATAGTTATAATTTTTAGATTTTTTTTGGACAAAATAGTTGGTGTTTATTTTCTGGGTTTATTTAAGTTTCAAAATATCTGCTACAGTTTGTTATATCAAGCAAAACGGAAGTAGGCTCTGCTGGAGAGCAACCTGCAGGGATAGCTTGACGGCTGACAAAAATGTCAGATCAGAGGGCTGTTTTTTAGCGGCCCTTTGATATTTTTTGAAGCCGTTATGCCTTAAAAAACTCATCGATAAATTTCTTTTTTCTAGCCGTTGATAATCCATTGTGGTTTCTCAATTTGTTCTTCAAATCGGCAAAATGCCCGTCAATTGCATTGGTGGTATTTGGGATTTTCAGCTCCAAATAATCGTACCAGGTAAAGAGCCAGGGCAGATTTGTTTTGAGGCTTCGATAGGCACTTCTCAGCCTTTTATGGACGTATCTGTTTTTGCCGAGCGGATCTATTTTTCGTTCGTTTAAAAAGTCCTTCCATTTTTCGTGCCACGCCTCCAATCCGCCGCAAACTCTCCTTATCTGTTTGTGTCAGAAGCAGTGTATGTTCCCATAACTCAATACTGGCCTGCATTTTAGGGTTCTTGGTCAAATACCTTCTGACAATGGCCACCTGATGAAACTGGCACATTTGAACAGGCAGGTCACTGCCAAATAATTGAAATAAACCCTTCCGGCCATCACAAATAATCGCCTGTATTTCGATGCCTCTGCGTCCTATTTCTTCGATTCCCGAAAGGTATAATTTATTGGTTTCCTGATCCACATATCGCTTGAATAATATCTGCCCCGTAAGGCTGTCCTTAAAAACCATTACCCCAAATGCTCTTCCAAAATATGTCGTATCCATCAACACATTTACAACGCTTGGAAATGTGTTTTCTGTTTCGACTTTTACCGCATCGATTTTTCTCTGGATCGTTTTTGCGGAACAATTATATTTCACCGCGAGCTGAGAATATGTCTGCTTGCCGATCGTATATTCTTGCCATATTTTTTGCGGATCGAGCCGTCTCGTCCCCGAAAAAACTTTCCCGCAAACAGCACATTTATACCGCTGAACACCCTCCTGAATACCGTATTTCGATACGATTTTACTCGCACAATAAAAGCACTTTTTTTATTCATAACCTTTCATCGCCATAACCCTATTCCCATCATAGCTTTAAAAGGTTTTTACCAACTATTTTGTCCATTACCCCAAAAATTTAGTTTCGTGAAACCAAAAAACACCTAAAGGAAGCTTCAGAATTGGGGCAGATCAATGACCGGTCAGCGTAACACTCACGGATTGTCGGTGTCGTCTTTCAGGAAGGAATCGTCGATGTCTTTTTCGAGTTTGACCCTGATTTTCTCGACCATGATCTCGGATTTCTGGAGGTTAAGATTTATAGTACTACGCGTACTCTGGATCTCGGCCATCAGGGATTGCAGGTTTTGCCGCTCGGCATTGAGGCTTCTCCGACGGCTCTCGCGGAGTTCCTCGGGTTTCATCGATCCGTTCAACTGCAGCGCCCGTTCGATGATCTCGGGGCGAATGTCGAGCTCGATCTGATCAAGTCGGTTTTTCACCGTATTTTCCTTTTCGATCATCTCAAAAAGTTGCTTCCGAAGCGATTCGCTTCGCTGCTCGGCCCGTGTCAGGATGTCGAGATTTAAGAGCAGGCGTTTCTGCTTTTCGTCCTTGTCAGCCTTTTGGCTGGCCTCGAGTTTTTTTATGCGATCGCTGAGTTCCTTTATCAGGTCCGCATCGGTTGGCACTGGCTTTTCGGCGGGTTTTTCAGCGGGTCTTGAGCGAATGATCAGCGCGTCCAGATCATCGTCGGCGCGGCTGATAATCTCGGCGCCGCTCAATATCGGCGGCGTGGCGAGCGGTTTAGGCTTTGTTTTCGATGGCTGGGCACCGACTTCTAATCCAAAAACCGAGACCGTCAGGGGTATCAACAAAAATCGACTAAAACCAGCTACTTTCATGTTAATCCTTTTTCTTCTTATCCGGAATGAAATCACCCCGAACAAGCTCGACCGCATTCTTGGCTAGGCCGACAAACGGTATCGCGTCAATGCCGGAATTTATAATGCCTCGCAAAACGCCCTTGTTCTTAATGTCAGTTCCGACCAGTAGTATTGCAACCGCCGTGCCGCCAAACGGCAACGTTTTCGCCGCCCGCTTGGCAATCTGCCAGCCGCCGGCATGCAGCAGCTTTCGTTTTAAATTATGCTTTTTCTCTGTCATCGCCCATTTATCATACCCGCATTTATGCTTGCCTGTGGTTCGATGACAACTGCTGCCCATTATTTGCACGCAATCGCCCACGGTTGGTTCCATTTTCAAGTCTGAGAGATCACGCGGGGCTTTTACTCAGGCAGAAACGCGAATGTGAACGAGCCCGTATCATCGGTAAAAAACACGGCGAGTTTGCGAGCGTGTCCCGTGAGCACAAATGCGAAACGCGAGTGTAAATGAGTCGTGCCGCGCTGCCGTGACACACTCGTTTACACTCGCGTTTCCGCCCGAGAAGACTATTTTCACT
Organism: uncultured Acidobacteriota bacterium; assembly: GCA_963738935.1. Taxonomy (GTDB): domain Bacteria; phylum Acidobacteriota; class Blastocatellia; order Pyrinomonadales; family Pyrinomonadaceae; genus OLB17. Next base: position 1,566,042 of record CAVTYF010000001.1, read on the forward strand.
CCTGTGCGATAAGGTCAACATCCGAAAGGGTGTCGAACACCTGAACCACGCGAGGGGTGAACCTGTAACGGTTAGAACTAACACCCATGATTAAGGTCGATCCAACCTCGACATCATAGAATCGGAAGAATCCAAACGAGCTGGTCACCGCCGTTCTTCGATTGCCTTCACTGTCGGTGATGATGACGGTGGCGTTCCGCAAGCCGCGGCCGTCTGGGGTGAGGACTCGGCCTGAGACTTCGACTCCGGCTGCGGTTGAGGCCAGTAGTTCGATGCCCCAGCCGCCGTTGATCTGGCCGCGGACCACTTCCGGTGCCAGCGGTCTCGCTACGCCGTTGTCGTCGCGGACGTAGAGGTTCCACACTCCGTTGCCGTTTGAGCCGCCAAAGGCTCCAAACAGGGTCTGAGCATTTGGCCGTGCCACGACGCAGCCTGGTTCGACATACGGTCCAGCCGGGGCCGGGGCCGCAAATGTCGAGACCGGCGTTTCGCACGTCGTCGGTTTGAAGATTCCGGTCACTAGCGGGCCGTTATCCGGCAGAACAGCGTTCGGGTAATCGGCATACGACAGCGTTACCGCTCCCGCCTCGGTGATCGCCGTCGGGCCGCCGACATCGCCGTGGATGACGTATCTTGCACCGTTCGGGCCGACAAGCAGCACATCCAGATTGTCCGGCACCTCATGGTAGTAGTCATACAAGGTCACGCGGATTCGGAACACATTCGTCGTCGCTCCGGTCACTGTGATCGGCGACGGATAGAGTCCCGCCGTCGAACCGCCAATGATCGAGATCGGCGCCGTATTCTTGAACTGGTTGGCCGTGTCGTTGATCGTCACGACCGCATTGCCCAGAACGCCCGTACCGGCTGTGGCATTTACCAGATTTAGGTTAAACGTCTCATTCGGATCGGCTGATGAATCGCCGCAAAGCTGTATCTGAACAGTCTGCGTCAAAACTCCAGGGGCAAATGTCACCACCTGTGGAGTGTTCACGTAATCGACACCGGACGTGCAGGCCGCTCCACCGACGGCTTTTCCGCCGCCAAATACAGGTGCAACCGTCGCTGTCGTCGTGCCCGTCGTCACGCCCGTTCGAACAACCGTGACCGTAACCGACTGCGACTCGTCATCGCGATACGTCGGTGAGCTAAACGCCAGAAATGTCGTCGGCGTCGGACTCGGGGTTGGAGTTGGGGTCGGTGTCGCGACCGGTGTTGGCGTCGGCGTTGGCGTTGAGCAGGCCGGCGAAGTAGTTTCGAGCGTGATATCGTCAACCGTAAAGTTTGACGAACCGCTACCGGCGGGATTTGTATATTCAAACCTGATCACATGCGAAGCACCATTCGCTACCCCTGCTGGCAGGCTGACCACACGCTCGGTATAGGCAGCCTCGGCCGTACCCGGTTCGGTGATGGTTTGAACGACCGTGCCATCTACCCTGACGACCAAAGTCGCATTAAACGGAGTGGCGACCGCACCAATCCTCAGCCAGTACCTTAGTGTCGGATTCGTTCCGACTGGAACAACCCTTGTCTGCTGCAATGAAGATGCCTCAGTGTTCGGTGTACCGCCAAACCACGAATAGAATGTGCCAGTCCGGGGATTCGCAGTTCCGCCTGAGTTTCCGCAGAATGCCGCACTGCAAATCGATGAATCAAAATTCGTCGATGTCGAGGGCCAGTTAGGATTCGTAATCGTCGCCGCACCCACAACGCTCGCCTCGATGCTCGGATCGACCAGATTCTGTCCGATACAGCCCGGCGTCGGCGTGGGTACCGGCGTTGGTGTCGGCGTCGGCGTCGCAACCGGAGTTGGAGTTGGCGTCGCTACAGGCGTTGGCGTCGGACATACGCCGGTCGTCGCAACTTCGAGCGTAATGTCGTCAACGGTAAAGTTCGACGAACCGCTTCCCGCTGGATTTGTATATTCAAATCTGATGACATGCGAAGCACCATTAGCGACCGCCGCCGGCAAACTGACCACACGCTCGGTATAGGCAGCCTCGGCCGTACCCGGTTCGGTGATGGTTTGAACGACCGTGCCATCTACCCTGACGACCAAAGTCGCGTTAAATGGCGTAGCGACCGCGCCGACCCTCAACCAATATTTAAGAGTCGGATTTGAACCAGCCGGAATAACCCGCGTTTGCTGCAATGACGATGTTTCCGCGTTCGCGGTACCGCCAAACCATGAATAGAATGTGCCGGTCCGTGGATTCGCCGTTCCCCCTGAATTTCCGCAGAATGCCCCACTACAGAGCGTTGAATCAAAATTCGCCGACGTGGACGGCCAGTTAGGATTCGTAATTGTAGCCGCACCCACAACACTCGCCTCGATGCTCGGATCCACCAGGGTCTGTGTGATACAACCAGGTGTCGGAGTCGCAGTTGGTGTCGGCGTCGGTGTCGGGATGCCGCCGTTACGGGCAGTAAAGAGATATCGGCCTATGAGGCCAGAATTACGTGAATTGTTAGTCAGACCCGTTGCTATATTGGAATCGAGGAACGCACCGTTGACAGCCGAACCCGCTAGTTCAAAGAATGTCCCAGCCGCCATGGTTCCGTTGGCAAAACCAACGCGGGCCGAGTTTCCTCCCAGTCCGCCGGTGCCGTTCGATGCATCGCCGGTTTCCCAGAGTATCGTGTTGTAATTAAATTCGATGTCGAAGTTACCGGCACCGGTATCATTTCGTTCGATGAGGACGAGCTGAAACGAATTTAGCTTATCGACACGCGACGCGAAATAACCGACGTTTATCCAATTTACACAGAACGCGGGGCGTCCGTTAACCGTATCGGTTCCGTATCGGGTCAGGCCGGAACCCGTGCCGCGTGTATCAACATCAGCAAAAAAGGGCGCTATGATAGGCACGTTGGTCGTGTTCAGATTAAACGGTGTAAACGCCGAAAGAGGACCGTTGAACGTTATGTTGCCGTTGTTGTTGACAAAAGTCTGAGTGTAAGTAACGCCAAAATAATTGAGGCTGAACGGCATAGTAACAGCGGTCGTTGAACCGTCGTCATTCGCCGGCAAGGTATTGGTGTTGCATCCGGCATTTGTACGAATAGCGTTTGCCACATCAGGTGCGTTAGCTCGTAGTAGGTCAATGCCGCGAATCTCCCCTCCGCGTACGCTAATTAGCTGCCGTTTCATCTCGGCTTGGGCTAAATCCTCAGTGATGGGGACGACGTTCGTTGTGACAGATTCTTGTGCTTCAACCTTCAAAAAAAATGGAAGTGCCGCAATTGCCAAAACCGCAGCTAGCCCGATAGAAAGCAATAACATTGCTTTAACAGTGAATTTTTTGTTTGATGATTTGATATTTGTTGACATACATGCTCCCCGAAAAGCCAAAAGATTTGATTCTCAGTGCAAATTTGCTGGACTATAGGTTTGAGGGGTCCAAATTCGCGCAACTCACTAACTACAATTACAATACGATTATTCAAAATTATATCCCTTTTTTAGGGCATGTCAAGTTTTCCGCTAGCCTCGGGCAGATGATTTGAAACAATTGAAAAATGAACTTGGACCATGCTGTTTGTGTTTGAGTACACCCGCGTTTCTGTGCATAATTAGGTTTCGACTTATATTCAGGTTATACAATCAGGTTATTGGAAACAATTTTTCAAGGTTTACCGGAAACCTTTTTTGTTTCAGCCCGTATTGCATGGGCAAAGTAGCTCAAGCTTTAAGTAACGATTTGTTTTGCCGGCCCCGCCCACGCCCCAGAGCCGTTGCTGAGTAGATTTTACGATTAAATCAAGTTCACTTAAGATCAGGAGATTTATTGCGATGAAAGAATTTTACTTACGAATGTTGCTGACGGGCCTTTTGGTGGTCTCTTCGGCGTTGTTTGCAATTGCACAGGATCCGCCGCCGGACGCGCCGCCGACGCCGCCGGGCGGGGCACAACGCCCAACCGCGCCATCGACCGATCCGCAGCCTTATGACAAGGTCATCACCAAGGACGCAAAGACCAAGGATGGCGTTTTTAAGGTTCATCAGATCAAAGATAAATTTTATTACGAGATCCCAAAAGCAGAACTCGACAAAGAGTTTCTCTGGGTAGCGCAGATCGCTAAGACCACGCTGGGGGTTGGGTACGGCGGCCAGGCGCTGGGCCGTCGCGTTGTACGTTGGGAACGCAACGACAATCGCATCTTCCTGCGCAATGTAAATTACAGCATTGTCGCCAATCCGGCCCTGCCGATCGCCGAAGCGGTTCAGAATTCGAACACTGATTCGATCATCATGGCATTCCCCGTCGCGGCGTTTGGGCCGAATGATTCGGTTGTTATCGAAGTTACCCGACTGTTTAGTACCGATGTCTTCGAACTCGAGCGCCCGTCAGCGTTTGAACGCGACAGCTCTCGATGCGACGCGTTCATACATCGAGCGAATTTCGCCCTTCCCGACCAATATAGAGGCCCGTTCGTCGATGACATACACCCGCGCAGCGCCGCCAGCCGGTGCAGGCGGTGCGGGACCGGCAGGTGGTGCAGCGGCAGGTGGAATGCCGCCCGGAAGCGCGACGGTTGTTCTCCACCAGAGCATGGTCAAACTGCCCGAAAATCCGATGATGCCGCGTCTTTTTGACGAGCGCGTCGGGTATTTCTCGGTCGCCAATATGGATTTTGGCCGTCCTGAGCATCGTGCACAGGAACGCCGCTTTATAACCAAATGGCGTCTCGAAAAGAAAGACCCTAACGCAGAGATGTCAGAGCCAGTCAAGCCAATCGTATATTACGTTGATCGTGCAACGCCCGCATGGCTCGTTCCATACACCATCAAGGGAGTAGAGAAATGGCAGAAAGCATTCGAGGCCGCTGGGTTCAAAAATGCGATCATCGCCAAGATTCAGCCCTCGAAAAAAGACGATCCGATGTTCGATCCCGAAGATGCCCGCTACTCAGTGATCCGCTGGCTGCCCTCGACGATCGAAAACGCATCCGGCCCACACGTTAACGATCCGCGTACCGGCGAGATTCTCGAATCGGACATTCAGATGTATCACAACATCATGAATCTCCAGCGTTCGTGGTACTTCACACAGGTCGGGCCGCTTGATGTACGTGCTCAGAAATTCCCGATGCCGAATGATCTGATGGGCCAGCTTGTCGAATACGTGGTCGCTCACGAAGTCGGCCACACGCTCGGTTTTCAGCACAACATGAAGGCCAGCTCGACTTATCCGCAGGAAAAGGTCCGGGACAAAGACTGGGTCAAAAAGATGGGCCACACGCCGACGTTGATGGACTACTCGCGATTCAACTATGTCGCACAGCCTGAGGACGGAATTGCCGTGGAAGACCTTATTCCCGGCATCGGACCGTATGACGAATGGGCGACCATGTGGGGCTACAAACCGATCCCGAGTGCTCGGACGTCGGATGCCGAGAAAATTACTTTGAACCAATGGGCGATGGCCCAGGATGCGACGCCGTGGCTGCGTTTCTCGACCGATGGCTCAGCAGGGAGCGATCCCGGCGAACTGACCGAGGCAGTCGGCGATGCCGATGCTGTAAAGTCGAGCACGCTGGGACTTAAGAATCTACAGCGTGTTGCCAAACTTATCGTTCCCGCGACTACGACTCAGAATGGCGATCCGTATGACGATATGGCGGAGATCTACGGCCGTATGCTCGGCCAGTGGACGCTTGAGATGAACCACGTTACCGCCGTCGTCGGCGGTTACAACACCCAGCAAAAGCACATCGGCCAGAATGGTCCCCGGTTTATGCTGTTGCCAAAAGAGCGCCAGACCGAGGCGGTCCGGTTCCTCAATGACAACGCTTTTGCGTCGCCAACGTGGGCAATCGATAAGGATATTCTGCGTAGGATTGAGCCGATTGGTGCCCTCAACCGCATCCGAAATTCGCAAAATAGCGTTCTGAATAATTTGCTCTCGAGCGCCCGCTTCGCACGGCTGGTCGAGCAGCAGACCCTGGATGGTGACGCTGCTTACGCGCGCTATAGATTTCCTCGCGGATGTCCGCGGGGGCGTATTTAAGGAACTCGGAGCACCGTCTGTCACGATCGATGCGTACCGCCGCAACCTGCAGCGGGCGTATCTCGATATCGTCAACAACAAGCTGAACACACCGCCGGCCGCCGCTCCGCAGGGACTGCCACCCGGATTTGGTGCACTGTTCATCTCGAGCGGTGACGAACGTTCGTTCTACCGTGCCGAACTCCGCTCTCTTAATGCCTCCGCAAGTGCGGCATTGGCAAAGTCGAAAGACAAAGCCACCCGTGCTCATCTGGAAGCAGTTCGGGATCAGATCGCCAAGATACTGAATCCAAACTTCGCCGGGACGGGGGCCTCAAGCGGTGCCGCATCGCGTTCGGCAATCGACACGATCGAGATGTTCCTGAAAGACTCCGATTCATGCTGGCCGGATTACGTCATCAAACCGTAAGTTCGAAGAATAATTTGCCACGGATCGCACGGATAAAACGGATAAGAAAAACGAGACAATTCTTTTCCATCTTATCCGTGAAATCCGTGGCAAATTACTTTATTCCCAGATTCCGCATTCTTCGATACAAATGGCTGCGGTCGACGCCCATTTCTTCGGCGGCTTTGGCCACGTTTCCATCAAATTCTGCGAGTTTATGCGTTATGAATTCGCGTTGATACGCGTCGGTCGCTTCCTTAAAGCTGGGAAAGCGAAAGCTGACGGCAGCCGGCTCGTAGGAGCTTTCCACTTCGGGCAGATCGTCGGCGCCGATCGTGGCTTTCGCAGACATGATGACGATACGTTCGATAGTGTTTTTCAGCTCGCGGACGTTGCCGATCCATTCGTAATCCTGGAGCGTTTCGATGGCTTGGGTCGAAAATTGTTTCGGGGCCTTTCCGTATTCGCGAGAGAATTTCTGATTGAAATGCTCAACGAGAACGGGTACATCTTCTCGACGTTCCCGGAGCGGTGGCACCTGAAACGGAATCACATTTAGCCGATAAAAAAGATCCGTGCGAAACTGGCCGTTGTCGATCAGAGCGTCGAGCGGCTGATTTGTCGCCGAGATGACGCGAACATCAACCGAGACCGGGGTATTGCTGCCCACGGGTTCGAAACGTTGTTCCTCCAATACCCGCAGCATTTTTGCCTGCACACGCGACGACATGTCGCCAATCTCATCGAGAAATAGCGTCGCTCCGTCCGCAACTTCGAACTTCCCTTTCTTCGCTTTCATCGCCCCCGAGAATGCACCTTTGGCATGGCCGAAGAGTTCGGATTCAACCAGTTCTTCGGGAATTGCAGCGGAATTTATCTCGACGAAAGGAGCGTTGCGGCGTTTTGATTGGGCGTGAATTGCCCGGGCGACGAGTTCTTTTCCTGTTCCGCTTTCGCCGGAAATCAGTACACGGCCATCGGTCGGCGCGACGATCGATATCTGTTTGCGGAGCGCCCGCATCACGATGGATTCGCCGACCATAACGTATTGCTCGGAAAGTTCCTGCTGAAGCTGTTCGTTCGTACGTTCGAGCTGCCGCTGGCGAACGGCGTTCTTTACGGTGACGATCGTACGTTCGAGGCTGAGTGGTTTTTCGATAAAATCGAACGCACCAAGCTTGGTCGAGCGAACGGCTGTTTCGATGTTGCCATGGCCCGAGATCATGACGACCGCCGAATCAACACCTTCGTCTTTCAATTTGCCGAGGGTTTCCAGGCCGTCAAGGCCTTCGCCGAGCCAGATGTCGAGCAAAATACAGCTAAAGCTCTGCTTCTTAACGAGTCTCAAGACACGCCTCGCCCGACTCCGCCGTCGCAACCGCAAAGCCCTCGTCCTCAAGCACACCGCGAAGCGTATCGCGGATGCCGGGCTCGTCATCGACAATCAAAATCGTGTTTTGCATCAAAAATCGAGCGAAAGTCTAAGTCGATGTTTAGTTTCACTCCAGTCGCGCTCGGACAACTCGCCAATCTCTCGCACTTCGACTTTTGGCATCGTATAAAGGAACATTCGGACGGCGGAGGGTTGATTTAGGCTGGCTGACTCCCAGTCCTGTAATACAAAATCAGATTGCGCCGTGGCCTTATGAATTTGAGTTGTAACGGCGGCCAAAATCAAATTCGGTCGTTGGCGATGATACGATTCGCTTGAGACCACAACGGCCGGTCGGCGTTTTGTGGTAACTACACCGGGGAACTTGGAAACGACTACAGCACCTGACTTCATGGCTCAACCTCATCGAATGTATCGGCATACCTCAACGAAGCCGCTGTCGCATCACGGCAGTCTTCATCCGACCATTCATCGCTATCATCAATCATCTCGACCTCTGAGTACCGTCCCCTCAAAAAATCGGCAAAATCTTTTACTTCCATGATTTTGTCCGGGGGAAGAGAACTTAAAACATCCATAATTTCTAAACGTTGGACTTCACTCATACTTTTCCACTCCTGGGCAACATTCCGTATAAATAATATTAAACCATTACCGGCAATTCAATAATAAATTTCGCACCTTTTGGTTGATTTGCGACCACCTTTATCTTGCCATTATGTTCGGTGATTATGCGATTGACGATGGCGAGGCCGAGGCCGGTGCCGCGGCCTTTGGTTGAGAAATATGGCTGAAACAGCTTTTGCAGATCGGCCGGAGCGATGCCCTTGCCGTTGTCCGAAACCTCAGCGACGACCAGATCTCGGGCTGCATCGTGGCGCGTTGTGACCAGGATTCGCGGATCCTCGGCATCGCCGTCAAACGCCTCGACCGAATTCTCAATCAGGTTTACAAAAATCCGTTTCATCTGTTCCGGATCGACTAGTATCTCAGGCAGCGAATCGCCGAGTTCGAGATCAATCACGAGCCGTGTGAATCTGCCGTCAAATGCCGTTTTGGCCTGCTCAATAACGCTATTCAGGTCGCCTGCTTCGAGCTTTGTGTCAGGCAAACGAGCAAAACGCGAGAATTCGTCGACCATCGTTTTCAACGACGTGACTTCGCGGAGAATTGTTGACGTGCTTTCGTTTACTACATCGCCCAGCGGGCCTTTATCGTCGATCCGCCTTCCTCCGTCGCCGTCGGCGTGACCCGTGTTTGCGAAGCGTTTGGCGATACGTTCGGCTGAGAGTTGGATAGGCGTGAGCGGGTTCTTGATCTCGTGGGCCATGCGGCGGGCAACCTCCTGCCACGCCGACGCACGCTGGGCGGCGATCAGTTCCGAGAGGTCTTCTATCACCAGCACAACGCCGCCATCGGATGGTAGTTTTGTTGCGGTCAACGCCACTGTCAGTTCGGTTCCGCTACCGTTTTCATTCCCGACTCCGTCCTTAAAAACTGTCTGGTCCGAGGCATGACCAACGCGCCGCGCCCGGCTGATCAGACGCGCGAGAATGACGTAATTCTCTTCGCTCACCAGAATTTCCAATTTCAGGGCCGAGAGTTCGCGGCCCTCAAGTTTCAACATGTCCACCGCCGCCCGGTTGATCGTGCTGACGCGATCGTCCGCATCAAACGAGATCACGCCGGTCGGCAGCGTCTCAAGGACAGTCTCGATATACTTGCGCCGTTCGCTCAGTTCAATCGAGTTCGATTCGAGTTTCGCGGACATTTCATTAAAGGTCGTAACCAGGAGCGCGAGTTCATCCTCCGCAAGAACGTCAACACGATGTCCGAGGTTCCCGCGTGCAATCTCGTCCGCTCCTTCGGCCAGCGCCTTGATCGGCGCCGTTAGTCCGCGGGCAACATAAAACGCTATCCATGTCGATGCGAACATCAGCAGGAACGTCAGGACACCTAAGGTGAGCAAGCCCATTCGACGAATTGTCACCTGCTTTTCCTTTAGATCTTCAAATTCAGCGGCCGATTTCTCGACAACCTTGCTCAGGGTCCGTTCGCCAAACGGGTCCGGCACGACCATCAGCATTCGCCCGCCCGAGAGCGCCGCGATTCCAACATCCAGGCCCTTTCCGTCGCGAAGCGTTGGGTCGGCTGTGTTTCCCTGTTTTGCGACCGAAAGGATGCGGTCCAGTTCTATTCGCTCGTCGGACGACAGTTCGCGATCGTAGGAGGCCAGGCTTGAACGGTTCTCGGCAACAATGCCGATGTGAACCAGACTCCCAGCCGCCGCCACGCCGGCCAGTTCGCTGCTATTTGGCTCCGCCCCTTCAAACGACTTTGCGAGCATTCTGGCCGTTTCATCCAGTTTTGCTGTCCGGTCGAGCAGCGATTGCCGCTGCATTTCCTTGGTTTCCTTAAGCATCGTTTCCGGAATGCTCGTAAACCAGCGGTCAAGCGCACGGTTCATGAAAAGGTATGAAAAAACCGCCATAGCAATGATCGGCATCAGGCTGAGAGCGACAAAATAGATGAGTAACCGCGTTTTGATCTGAGCGCCGAGGGTAAAGGTACGGCGTTCCCGAACCAGTTTGATAATGCTCCGCAGAAATATAAAGCCGAAGATAATTAAGGCCGCAAAATTGAGGCCAGACAAAGCATAGAGGAGTAAGAGATCGCTCGACGAATCGATGGTGAAATCTTTCCAAAGATTGCTCGATTGCAGAACGACGAGCATCACGAATGAAGCGGCCACGATGGAACCGATCACCCACGGCATCTTGCGTCGCTTTGTCCTTGAAACCTCTTTTTCCACGTGAGCAAGTTTAACACGGTCGCCGCTTTCCGTTAGAATCTTTCGCTAGTGCTCGAAAAATGAACGCGGTCTTCTTCAACGAAAAAACAGGATTCCTACGCAGCGGATGGCGAGCGGCGATCTTCCTGTTTGTGTACATTTTTGTAACCTTTTTTGTCGGAATCTTCGGTCAGGCCTTGCTTGTTATGCTCAAGCTAGACTACACGTCAAGTTCCGGAGCCAATCTCGTCGCGAACGCCCTGTTTTCGCTCGCTCCGGCGATCGTGCTTGGTTGGCTGTGCGGAAGATTTCTTGAAAAATTACCCTATCGATCTCTCGGTGCATCGTTTACAAAAGGTTGGCTGAAACATTTTTTTCTCGGTCTGCTGATCGGGGCCGTTACACTTTCAGCCGCAGTCGGTGTCGGATTTGCTTTTGGGAGCCTTCGATTTGTAATCAACGACGCTTCCTGGGGAGCAATCATTAGATCAACCGTTCTGTCATTCGCGGTCTTCGCCGTAGCTGCGGCTTTTGAGGAGGCACTGTTTCGCGGTTATGTTTTACAAACTTTTGCGAGGTCGGGCCTGGCGTGGCTGGCGATTTTGCTGACCTCGGTCTTTTTCGGAGCTGTTCATGCCAGCAACCCTAATGCAAGTCTTATCTCCACAGCCAATACGATTCTCGCAGGCGTCTGGTTTAGTGTCGCCTATCTGAAAACCCGCGATCTATGGTTCGTCTGGGGACTGCATCTGATGTGGAACTGGATGCAAGGGGCATTTTTTGGGATCGAGGTCAGCGGTCTGACCGCGATATCCGCGACGCCGATATTCAAGGAAGTAGATTTCGGCCCTACCTGGCTAACCGGACAGGCGTACGGTATCGAGGGCGGAATTCTTTGTACGATTGCGATAATGGTGTCTATCATAGCGATACATTTTCTACTAAACCTAGATCCAGATGCGGAGCTAAAGGCGCTGAACTCACCGGGAACGCAGCCTTTCCCGGGAGTGCAGGCTCCCTCGCCTCGGGCGCCGGTTCCTCCGGCGTGACTGGAACGCAAGCATCCTGCTTGTCAACGCCGGTTCCTCCGGCGTGACGCTCACTCGTATTTTTCAACTTGGATAATACCCACGTTCGTCAGCGTCCTCGGAAGGACGCTAGCAGGCGAGGGCTCCTGCGTTCCCGGCTTTCTTGCGTTCCCGGCTTACGCTATCTGTATTTTAAATGAAATATCCACCGCTCTCGCTGAATGAGTCAATTTCCCAACCGAGATCAAATCAACGCCCGCCTCGGCGAACGAGCGAACCCGGTCGAGGCTCATATTGCCGGAAGCCTCGATTAAAACAGCCGGATTAATCGAACGGGCCATCTGAACCAATTTGGCAGCTTCCTCGGGAGTTTGGTTATCGAGCATGACGATCTCGGCCCCGGCGTTAATCGCTTCGCGAAGCTGGGCCCAATTGGATATCTCGACCTCGATCTTGTGCAGATGTCCGACCTTGTTTTTAGCGGCCTTAACGGCCTCGGCAATGCCGCCAGCGAGGGCGATGTGATTGTCCTTGATCAAAACGCCGTCATCCAGGCCCATGCGGTGATTCTTGCCGCCTCCAACGGTGACGGCATATTTTTCGATCATTCTGAGGCCCGGCGTCGTCTTTCGTGTGTCGACGATCTGAGCACTGGTGCCCTCGATCGCCCGAACAAATTGCCGCGTCAGCGTCGCAATTCCCGACATTCGCTGGATAAGATTTAGCGCGGTACGTTCACCGACAAGCAAAACATCGGCATAGCCCTTGAGCGTGGCAAACACAGTCCCCGCCGCGATTTCGTCGCCGTCACCACAGGTCGTTTCGATCTCGGAACTCTCAGGATCGAGGTGAAAAAAGACCGCCTCGGCCACATCGAGACCGCAGAGAACAAGGTCTTCCTTCGCCAAAAACCGGCCAAATCCGCGCGTGTCCTGCGGGACGGTCGCGGTCGTCGTAATGTCGCCGCGCCCGATATCCTCGGCGAGAAATTCACCGATACTTGCCAGCATGTCGCCGTTTTCCAACCAATTCATTATTTGTCTTCGGCCCTTACAGGCAGGGTGGGTTCCTCGATTCGAATATTTTTGTAGCTGTAATTTGCGACGCTTCGCATAAACCGCCGGTCGCCGGCGAAATCCTGCTCGATTACTTTTCGAACGATCAGGCCCGCGTTATTGATCCAGAATTGCGTCGTGTCAACCCGCGTGATGCCGTCGGGCGTACTGTCGCTCAGGGCCGTTCGCACCTCATACATCGCGACTTCCTGTCCGTCGATTGTTGCGCGTTCGACAAATTTGCCTGTGCCAGCCGGGAGAAACGCGCCACCGGCTAATTCGCCAAACTTCACGGAAAGCGAATTAACACCTGATTTTCTAACCGGCGAATTCGCGACCGATTCCCAATCGGCGTCATTTACACGTCTAAATGTCCGGTCATCGACCACGACCGTCTCTATGCGGGTAGAATCAGTTCCACTTACCCATCGATAGCAACCCGGTTGAACGGTCGTAAAGGTCTCAAGATACCGATTGATCAGACCCCCGTCACGCTCTGTAAACCATTCCGTTGTCAGTTCGACGTGATAGGTAAGATTGTCTAATTTACGTTCGGCGCGGCCAACGAGATAACCGACCTCATCGTTAGTCGGTTTTGCCTTCTGACCAAGCGTCGGAACTACTGCGAACGCTATAACAAAAGCAATTGCTATGTAAAATTTTTTCATGAAATTTCCCTTGGATAGTATTGAGATTACTGAGCAAAGATAGAATATCACGACGAACCGTCTTTTGCGCGTAAAAACTTCGCGTGTGTTTGCTAAAGTACTGATAATGAGCCATTTCGTGAGAAAGCTTCTATATTTCTTTATCGCGCTCGCAATCGCCACGGCCTGCGGCGGCGGTAGGACCGGTATTACCGCGCTTCGAGTTTCCAAAGACATCGACGGCAAATTCGAGACGACCGCATTCAGGGGCGGTGACTTGCTCTTTGCAAACGCCATCATCGAAAACGTTCCCACCAAAGGTAAAACGGTTTTTTATATCAAGAACGAAAAAGGCGAAATTCTGCCAAATACCGAATTCACGGCCAGCCTGACCGCCAACGGCGTGGTAACGTACAAAATTCAGGTCGCCGAAAAAGCCCCGGGCGGCAGGTACATCCTCACCGCCGATATGCACGACGGCAACGGTGAAAAAAAGGACACGAAAAACGTCAATATAACCATCGAAGGCGATTCCATGAAATAACCCTTCGCATTGTCGTCGTACGCTTTGACTTTGGCATTCGCAGCCGTTAATCTGCGTATTTCGTAAACAACGATCCAAAGGAGAATTTAGTGAAAATCAAACTCAGTATTATTACAATGCTGCTCGCATTCGCCGCCGCCTGTAGCTTTAGCACGGCCAGCATGAGCAGTTTTAAGACCTCTAAAGACAAAGACGGCAAGACCGAGGCGACCACCTTCAAGGCTGGCGAAACCGTCTACGCTAATGCAGTCATCACCGGCAGCATGAGCAAGACCACGACCAAGATCTTTATGACCGACCCAAGCGGCAAGCAAGTCACCGGCAGCGAAGTAAAGATCGATCTGCCAGGCAGCGGAACCGCAGCTTACAATTTGCCGCTGCCTATGGGAGCACCCGGCGGCAAATACACTATCACCGCAGAATTTATGGATGACAAGGGCGAAAAGAAAGACACAAAATCAGTCGCCATCACCATCGAAGCCGCCCCGGCTCCGCCAGCAGGCTCAAGTGACGACGACGCCAGCGACGATTCTACCGACGACAAGAAAGACGCATCAAAAGACGACAAGCCTTAGTCACAACTACAGAATGGCAAAAGCGGATCGGCAACAACCGATCCGCCTTTTTTACGCCTATTTTATCGGAGCCTCGATCTTCGTGCCTTTGTTCCCATAACTAATAAGATCTACCCAACTCGGAGTTCCGCTCTTGCTTCCCGTCGGGTATCGCGTGTATTCCTGTTTTGTGAGACGACCTTTGGCGTCGGTCGTGAAAACACTTTCATAGGTCATAGGTGGGATTTCAATTCCGGTTGAGGCCTTTCGCTTTTCTAGTTTGCCTACCTCTGTATAACGCGTAGTCTTTTCCCCGAATTGCAAGAGCGATTCTTCAAAGAATTGCGACTCAGCCCCAGATTCCATCATCCGGGACATTTGAGTAACCATCCACCCCACGCGAACATTGCAAGTTCCCTGCACCTTCTTCCAATCTTCAACTCCGATCCTACAAAAGGTGTTCTCGCCCAGATTGATCATTTCAAAACGGAAGTTCGCCTCGCCTGAGGTTTCGGTAAAGGTCAGGTGAGAGTCAAATTTTCCGTCATAGTTCCAATTCCAGGTAGTCGTCTTAACATTACCGCCCATCATAGTATTGGTCGATTTCGAGTCATGTACTCTAGCGAACTCCTTAGACCGTTCGAATGCAGCGGAGTAAGTCTCACTGAATTTCTCGTGACCGATCGGTACCTTCTGCGAAATACCGCTCGTGACCGCTGTTATCCCTATAGCTATCAGTAAAAAAATTCTTAACATCGACTATCCTTCCAACGCCCCTATATTATTATTTAAAGTGTCTATCTGATGCTCCAGTTCAGCCGACCGTTCGCGCAATTCTTCCACCTTCTCCGTCGGGGCTCGGTCGACGAAGTTTGCGTTGGAGAGCTGGCCGTCGAGGCGGGTTTTTTCTTCGGTGAGCTTTGTGATCTGGTTATTCAGCCGCGTGCGTTCGACGTCGAAGTCGATGAGGCCTTCGAGCGGGACGGCGAGGCGGGCGTCGTTGGTCACGGCCTTTGCCGAGGCACGCGGGACGTCGAGTTCCGCCGCGATCACAAGAGCCTCGGCCTTCGAGAGCTTTAATATCTGAGCTTCGTTGGCTCGAAACACTTCCTGAATGCCCGCGTCCGCCGCGATATGCACCGTAAACTTGATCGCCGTCGAGATATTCATCTCGGCCCGGATGTTCCGCACCTTTTTGATCACGTCGATCACCGCGTCCATCTCCCGCTCGGCCCGCTCATCGATCGCCGCCACGTCGCCCGGCGGGAAACTCGTCAACATAACCGTCTTGTCAGAACCGGGAGCGGTAGCGACTGGGTTCTTATACGCCGGATGATGCAGCTCACTCGAAGTCCCCGGCAGTTTCAGCCACAGATCTTCCGTCAGATAAGGCATGAACGGATGCAGCATCCTGATCGCGATCTCGAGAATGGTAATGATCCGCGTAGTAGAAGCCGCATCGCCGCCATTGATCTCGTCCTTCTTCAGCTCAATGTACCAATCGCAGAAATCGTCCCAGAAAAAGTGGTAAAGCAGCGAGACCGCTGTGTGAAACTCGTATTTGTCTAACGCTTTGTTAACGTCGACCGCAGTTTTATTAAGCCGCGAAATGATCCACTTGTCCGGCAACGGCATGTCGTCGGCCATTAAACTGGAGTGAACGACAGCGATACCTTCGGCGTTCATAAGACAGAAACGCGTGGCGTTCCAGATCTTGTTGGAGAAGTTCCGGTACATCTCCACGCCGGTATCGTTCCATTTGATATCCGCACCGGTCGCGATCGAAGCGAGATAAATACGCGTCGCGTCCACGCCGTATTTGTCGAACATCTCGATCGGATCGACGCCGTTATTACGCGACTTCGACATCGGTTTACCGTCTTTGCCTAGAACGGTTCCCGTAATAACAACATCCTCAAACGCCTTCTGCCCCGTGAATTTCTTGGTCAGCATTATCATCCGCGAAACCCAAAGGAAGATAATGTCGCGACCGGTGACGAGAACGTCGGTTGGGAGAAAGTCTTCGAGATCGCTCAACTCGCTCCCCTCCTTACGAAGGAGGGGTGTCGCCGTTTCGGCGACGGGGTGGTTCTCTTGCTGGGGTTCCACGGATGTTGATTCAATGCTCGTCGAGAGAACCACCCCGTCAGCCGAAGCGGCTGCCACCCCTCCTTCGTAAGGAGAGGAGCCGGAACCGGTCCAACCGAATGTCGAGAACGCCCAAAGGCCACTCGAAAACCACGTATCGAGAACATCGCTGTCCTGCTTCAACGTCTTGCCGCCCGACTTCTCGACCGCCTCGGCCTCCGTGCGTCCGACGAACACATTGCCCTCGTCGTCGTACCACGCCGGGATCTGATGTCCCCACCAGAGCTGCCGTGAGATCGTCCAATCCTTCAGATTTTCGAGCCAGGCCGTATAAACCTTTTCGTGCGGGACCTGCGGCGAAAAATGCGGCACGCCTTCGTCGCGCATCAAGTCGAGAGCCATGTCGCGCATTTCGTCCATCTTCACGAACCATTGTTCCGACAGAATCGGCTCGACGATAGTCTTGCACCGCTCGCAAACCGGCAGCGTGATCTCATAGTCGTCAACTTTCTCAAGCAGTCCGAGTTCGTCAAACCGCTCGACGACCTTCGCCCGAGCAACAAATCTATCCAATCCGACAAATTCGTCACCCGCCGCCGCGTTCATCTTGCCTGCGTCGTCCATGACAAGAAGCTGCTCCAGATCGTGCCGCTGACCGACGAGATAATCGTTCGGATCGTGTGCCGGCGTGATCTTCACCGCACCCGTTCCAAACTCGGCATCGACATATTCGTCCGCGATGATAGGAATTTCACGATTCGTCAGCGGAAGTGCGATCGTCTTGCCAACGAGATGCTTGTACCGCTCGTCACTGCCATTCACCGCAACAGCGGTGTCGCCGAGCATCGTCTCAGGACGCGTCGTGGCAACAACGAGAAAGCTCCCCTCCTTACGAAGGAGGGGTGTCGCCGCTTCGGCGACGGGGTGGTTCTCTTGCTGGGGTTCCACGGATGTTGATTCAATGCTCGTCGAGAGAACCACCCCGTCAGCCGAAGCGGCTGCCACCCCTCCTTCGTAAGGAGGGGTGCCCGAAATCGGATATCGCAGATAGTAAAGCTTTCCGTCCTTCTTGGTTTCTTCTTTTACTTCAAGATCAGAAAGGACGGTCTTATCTTTCGGACACCAATTCACGATCCGCAGGCCGCGATAGATCCAGCCTTCGTCATAGAGTGTGCAAAAAACGTTTCGGACCGCGAGCGAAAGGCTTTCGTCCATCGTAAAACGATGCCGCGTCCAGTCGACCGACGCACCTTCACGCCGCATCTGTTCCGTGATCGTGTTGCCGTACTGTTCCTTCCATTTCCAGGCCCGTTGGACAAATTCCTCGCGGCCGATATCGAGCGGAGATTTATTCTCATCCTTGCGTAGCTGCTCGACGACTTTACGCTGAACGGAAATTCCGGCGTGATCCGTTCCAGGCAGCCAAAGCGTTTTATAGCCCTGCATCCTTTTCCAACGCGTCAGCACGTCCATTATCGTGTGCTGCAAAGCGTGGCCCATATGCAGGCTGCCGGTGACGTTTGGCGGCGGGATGACGATCGAATATTTCGTAGCGTTCGGGTCCTGATTGATCTCAGGCCGAAAAAAACCGCTCTCTTCCCAGCGTTTGTAATGATTTTCCTCGGCCGATTTCGGATCGTAGGCCTTTGCGAGTTCCATAAATTTAGTGACTAAAATTATTCTAAAACAAAAGCGGTTAGCTTTCCTGTCCAAAGACGAAAACTAACCGCAAACCGCTAATTAAGGCCCATTCAAGACTTACTTTTCTTCTTCGAGCGCTTCGCGTATCAGCTTTTCGGCTACGCGGGGAACCTCAACCTGAGCGATGTCTCGTATGACGCTGTCCGAGAGCCTTTCGACGACAAGCCTGACGATTTTTTCGATCATCTCGGGCGAAAGACTTTGTGGAAGGTCATTTTCCGAAACCGGCGGCTGCTCTCCCGGATGGTATGGGAACGTATCGTGAATAGCCGGATCGACGTCCATCGACACGACACTTTCCGAGTCATGATCCAAAGGAATGTCAGCGACTGCTGTTACAGCTTTAACATCCTCCTCGAATAGCTCGATTTCCTCATCGTCCGATTCCAGGTCGCCGGCGGCCGCTTCACTCTCGACGAAACCCTGAACATCGCTTACTTCAACCGTCTCAGGACTCACAAAATGGTCTGCTTCCGTCGGTTGATCCCTGATCTTCGTCTGCGGGCGAATCTTGGCTGATGCCGAGCATGTCATCGGCCTTTTCGTTCTCGACGACCTCGTTTTCGATTGCTTCGACAGTTTCTGGCTCACGAGTGGCTTCGGCAAAAAACTGCGGCCCAGAATCATCGTCTTCTGCTTGCAGCGGTTTTGTCTCGGCAATGATTGAATCGGACGACCAGTCAAATTCTTTTAGCTGCTCAATCTTCTCACCCGTCGGAGAAAAATCTTCCCCTCCAGCCGACGCTGTCATAAAGCTCGCCTGAATCATCTCGTCGTCCATCCCGGTGTCGCCGAGCAAGTCCCGGGCGGTATCAATATCCTCAATCTCGACCGCTTCGGCAAAGCTGCTGCGATAAAGGTTTTCGATGTCGTCATCGTCAGGTTCGGTGGCGGTTGGCAGCGTGTCGGCCTCAGACAGATCGTCGGAAAATGTGGGAACGGGCGGCAAAACCGATTCAGGTTTGCTCATCGGCTCGGTGTCACGACCCAGTAGCCTCCAAACCTGAGCTACCAAATCGCGTATCGAGTGAAACGGTTTTGTTAAAAACCCGTCGGCCTGAACGCGTTCCGCCTCAACCTGATCGAAGGGCTCAAATGAACCAACAAGCAACAGAACGGGAATCCGCGCGGTCGCCTCGTCGTTCTTGATCATTTCGCACATTTGATAGCCGTTGGTTCCGTCCAGACCGACATCGAGCAAAACAATATCAGGTTGTATCTCAACAAATCTCTCCATCGCCGATTCGGCATCAGCAACGGTCGAAACTTCGATGCCCTCGTCGGCAAACGTCAACTCAACGACCTTGCGTATCGTTACCGAATCATCAGCAAGCAAAAGCTTTGGTTTGGTCACTTAGTAATTATTCTCCAGACAATGCCGCTAATTTTATCAGACTTTTGTATTCTTTTGCGAACCCGCTGCGAGTTCACCCGCCAAGTTAATCGCCGAAACCATGCTCGACGCATCCGCAAGGCCGCGACCGGCGATGTCAAACGCCGTCCCGTGATCAACCGACGTCCGAATCAGCGGCAGCCCGAGCGTGACATTCACGCCCGTACCGAACGAAAGAGATTTGACCGCGATCGTTGCCTGATCATGATACAACGCGACAACCGCGTCAAAATCGCCGTTGAATCCACGCAAAAAAATCGTATCCGGCGAATACGGCCCGCTCACGTTTATACCGAGCGTATCCCGACAATATTCGATCGCGGGTGAAATCTGGTCTTTCTCTTGCGATCCAAACATTCCCCCTTCGGACGCATGGGGATTGAGCCCCGCAACGGCAATCGACACTTTTCGCCCAAGCAATTTTGACATTTCGCGATCGGTGAAAGAAATCAGTTCGACCAGATTATCTTTTTTGATGAGATCGATGGCCGCGAGGATCGGCAGGTGTGTCGAAAGGAGTACAGTTCGCAGGCCGCCCGCAAAAAAACTCATCCGAAACTCGCTCGTGTCAGTAAGCTGAGCCAGGAATTCGGTGTGGCCGGGAAAATTGTAACCGCCGAGCTCGATCGCTTTTTTGCTGATCGGGGCGGTGCAGATCGCGTCTATCTTGTTCTCTCGCCATAGCCGCACGGCCTCTTCAATATACTCGGCCGACGCCTTTCCCGTGACCGCGCTATCGACGCCTATCTCAAATTCGTTGGGCAAATTAGCGGAATCGATCACTTCGACAGCATTTGCCTTTTGATCGCCAAAGGGAACGCGATCGAACGTCGATCCCATCCGTAAGGCCGTTTTGCGCAAAAAAGAGGCGTCACCGATAATCACGCATCGATTCGCCTCTTTGAGATTTTTGTCTTCGACGGCTTTAAGAACAATCTCAGGGCCGATCCCGGCGGCATCGCCCATTGTGATACCGATAATGGGACGCTCTGAGATTATCGAGGACATCTGAATTTGAATTCGGGCATCTGAGTCGCCCCCACAAAACGATCTGCGGAAAACGGGCGGGCAGGATGCCCGCACTCCGGCTAATATCCAGCTAGTCCGCTTGCCTGCGCATAAAGGTCGGGACGTTTATGTTCTCGACCGGAATGAGATCGGGCGGGAGTAGTATCTCCGAGGCCTTTGGGGCCGCGACCGCCCTTGGATTTGTCACATTCGTTGTCGGAATATACGCGGCAACCTGCGAATCAAATCCGGTTGCGATCACGGTGATGCGGATCTCGTCGCCCATATCTTCCTTGATAACGCTGCCCCAGATGATATCAGCATTATCATCGGCCTCAGATTCGATCAGCCCGATCGCATCCTCGACTTCGCTGAGGATCATATTTGGCCCGCCGGTGACGTTGATTAGCGCCGCCTTGGCTCCCTTGATCGAATTTTCTTCGAGCAGTTTGTAATCGAGCGCCGCACGCATCGCCTTCGATGCGGCATCTTCGCCCTCGCCGCCGCCGATTCCCATCAGCGCAACGCCTTTGCCACGCATGACGGTCGTGACATCCGCGAAATCGAGATTAATAATGCCCGGCGTGATGATCAAATCCGTAATGCCGCGAACCGCTTGCAGCAGAACATCGTCGGCTCGGCGAAACGCATCCATGATCGTGATCCTTTCCTCAACCTCGCGAAGTTTTGAATTAGGAATTGTGATCAGCGTATCGACGCAGCCGCGAAGCTCAGCGAGGCCTTTCTCAGCCTGGGCCATTCGTTTTTTACCCTCGACCAGGAATGGTTTCGTTACGATCGCCACGGTCAATGCCCCAAGCTCAATCGCGAGCGAGGCAACGACCGGTGCCGCTCCTGTACCGGTTCCACCGCCGAGGCCGGCGGTCACAAAAACCATGTCTGATCCCTCGAGAATATCGAGCAATTTTTCGGTGTCTTCGAGAGCCGCTTTTCGTCCGGTGTCCGGATTTGATCCGGCGCCGAGTCCGCGAGTCGAGGCACTGCCGAGTTGAATCTTAATCGGCGCTTTCGAGGCGTTAAGAGATTGCAGATCGGTATTGGCAACGATAAACTCGACGCCTTTTATTCCGGCATCGATCATCCGGTCGACCGCGTTGCTACCGCCGCCGCCAACGCCAATAACTTTGATTCGGGCTCCGGTGATCGGTGGCTCGTCGATAAACATTTTCAAGTTACTTGAAGTCATTTTAATATCATCCATCGCGATAAACTTCCCCATATCGGAAATATCGAGTATAAAAAATTAATCTGTGTTTCTAGGCTAGTAAAGAAATAACAAGATATTGTGCTATCGGGCAAGAAGCATACAACGATTAGCATCAAAAAGCCAATTGCGATATCACATTTACCTAAATTTATCTCTAAAACTGCCAAACCATTCCGCGACCTTCTTTGCCGACGATTTCCCGCCCGACATGTCGCTCCTCATCTGCCCTCTAACTGATCTCAGGGCAAGCCCACAGGCGGTCGCCCATTGCGGCCCCTGAACCTCCTCGGCAAGACCGCCAAAAAAAGACGGTTCGAGGAATCCGGCACGCGTCGGTGCATCAAAAACCTGCTCAGCAATCTCCGCAATGCCCCGCACCATCGCTCCGCCGCCGGTCAAAAATACGCCGCCCGATATCTGCGCCTTGGTCGCAGAAGCCTCACGAGCGACATGCTGAATCAACTCAACCGCTCGCGGCTGCATGATGTCACAAAGTATCTCTTTCGACAGGCCACGCGTTTCCGTTCGGCCAAACGGTACGATCTCGATGATCTCTTGCCGTTCGTCGTCGTCGAGCAGAAATCCCGCGACACAACCGTAGGCCTGCTTGATCTTGTTGGCTTCGGGGATCGAAACCCGCAGACCAGTGGCGATATCTTTGGTAAACAGCATGCTGCCGAATGGAAACACGGCCGAATGCTGAACCGCTCCCCGGCCAAAAATCATCAGACTCGTGATTTCCGCACCCATATTCACGAGAGCGCAGCCGTATTCCTTATCGTCATCCGTTAGAACGCTCTCGGCGGCGGCGAGCGGATCGAGCACCAGATTCTCCACTTCGATTCCCGCCCGCGTTACGGCCTTGATAAGATTCTGTCGGGCCGCACTCGGACTGGTGACGACGTGAACGAGGGCTTCGAGCCGCGAGCCATTCATGCCGATCGGTTCCGTAATTCCATCCTGGCCGTCGACGATAAATTCCTGCGGCAGACGACTAACGATCTCCCAGCCCGGCGTCAGCGGCATCGCACTCGCGGAATCAATCGCCCGATCAATATCGTCGTCGGTAATTTCCTTGTCCGGCCCAGCAACCGCGACAACGCCGTTCTTGTTTTCACCGCGAAGATGTTCGCCCGACAAATTAATAGTCGCGGCCCTAACCTCAATACCACTGACTCGTTCGGCCTCGCCTACCGCCTTTCGAATGGATTCAGCAACGGATTCGGTCGAGGTGACTACGCCACGGCGGAGGCCTTTCGACTCGGCTTCGCCAAGTCCAACGACATTCATTCGCCCATCAGCCGCGCTCTCGCCGACGACGCACCTTACGCGGCTCGTCCCGATATCTAGTCCAATTGCGTGTATCTCGCTATTCATAGAAACTAAAAATCCGTGTATTGTATAATCGGATGAACGCCACCCGAATCGACCGATTTGATCTTGGCCCCTTTGCCCGTCAACGCCTCAATCGCGGTCTTTAGGCTCTTGCCGAGACTGTCCCTGGCGAGTAATACGCTGATCGCGTGACCGGAATCCTCTACCACCGCCGCCGGTTGGCGGATGTTTGCCAGGTTAAACTCCCTAACATGCGTTGCCACCTCAAACTGCCGTGCTTCGTCAACCATCTTTCTGTAAAGCTTCAGTCTGGCCAGATTGTCCGGCCCGGCTCTTTCGGTTTTCGATTCATCCCAGCCCTGCAAAACGATCGGGAAATCCTTCTCGGTTGTTTTGATGGGGACAAGCACGACCCCGTCGGCGTCGACCAGAAAGTTGCCGGATGTAAGTTTTACGACCGCTACGGGAATTCGCTCAGTAACATTCACGCGGATTCCTGCCGGTAAACTCCTCGAAACAGACGCCGATCTAACAAACGGGAACTTTTCTACCTTTGCCTTAATATCGGCAAGGTCGGCGTTCCACACGCCTAGTTTCTCAACGGTTGAAATGACGAGCTTTGAAATATCATCCTTAGCTGTTCGTTCGGTGCCCCTGATATCGACCTTACGCAAATGAAAAAAGGCCGATGCCGTCGCGGTCTGATAGCCGGACATCGCCATAAAAACAAGTCCACCGATCAACAACCCAATAATTATCATCGGCAGCAGATATGTTCCCAGTACCTGAGTCCCTCTCGCCCGGGGCGAATGGCTGCGCGCATCCACCTTTACAGATGATGCCGCCGATCTCGTAGTTGTTTTCTTCTTTTTCGGCATATGTCGTCGAAATTATTGACTTCCAGCTTCTTTTCCTTTCAATGCGGCGAGTATCTCGTCCGAAAGCCCGGTTATGGAACCCGCTCCGAGCGTGATGACGAGATCGCCCGTCTGCAGTGAACCGATCACTTTTTCAGTGGCGGTCTCAATGCCGCCAATGTAATTGACATTCTTGTGGCCGAATTTTTTTATATTCTCAGCCAGAATCTCGGCGGTGATGCCCTCGATCGGCTGTTCGCTGGCGGCGTAAATATCGAGAATGTACAAAACGTCGGCGTTGTTGAACGCGACCACAAACTCATCCATCAATTCCTTGGTCCGCGAATAACGATGCGGCTGAAACACGACAACCGTACGTTTACCGCCCGAACTATTCTTTGCCGCCGAAAGGGTCGCCACAACTTCGGTCGGGTGATGACCGTAATCGTCAACAACCATAACGCCCGACGCTTGCCCCTTTAACTGGAACCGCCGATTTGCGTTCTTAAATCCGGCGAATGCCTCGGCGACTTTTTCGAACGGAATGTCCATTTCCAGCGCCACCGCCGTCGCTGCCAGGGCATTGTAAACATTGTGCTTGCCGGGCACAGGCAGTTCGATTTCGCCCAGAGTTTTGTCCCCTTTTGACACCGTAAACGTCGATCCAAACGTGTCGTTGTAACGAATATCCTTTGCCGAAATATCAGCCTGCGCGGACAAGCCAAATGTCACGCGGCGGCGTTTAATCTGCGGTATCAGCAACTGCACATTCGGGTCGTCGAGACAGATGATCGCTGCCCCATAAAACGGTACTTTGTTGACGAAATCGGTAAAGCATTGGATCACGTCTTCCATGCCTTTGTACGATTCCATATGTTCTTTATCGATGTTTGTCACGACCGCAATCGTCGGATAAAGCATCAGGAACGAGCGGTCGCTTTCATCGGCCTCGGTCACAAACCAATCGGATGCACCGAGCCGCGCGTTTGACCCGAGCGTATCCACAACACCGCCGACAACCGTCGTCGGATCAAAGCCCGCATGGCCGAGAACGGTCGCGATCATGGATGTCGTCGACGTTTTGCCATGTGTTCCGGATACGGCAACAGCATAGGGTTTTAGCGTCATCAGTTCGGCCAGCATTT
Organism: uncultured Acidobacteriota bacterium; assembly: GCA_963738935.1. Taxonomy (GTDB): domain Bacteria; phylum Acidobacteriota; class Blastocatellia; order Pyrinomonadales; family Pyrinomonadaceae; genus OLB17. Next base: position 1,591,211 of record CAVTYF010000001.1, read on the forward strand.
CAGCCCGCGGAATTACGGGAATGCCCTTTTCTTTTGCGATGACGACCTCTGGATTATCTTCTTTGACAGCGGACGAATAGACGACAACCTCCGCATCCTGCACATTTTCCGCCGCATGTCCTTCAGCGATTCGGACATTGAACAGCGTCTCCAAACGGTCCGTGTTCTTCGATTTCCTCGCGTCCGAACCCGAAACCGAAAACCCGAGATTGCACAGCACCTCAGCAATACCGCTCATGCCGATACCGCCGATGCCGATGAAATGAATTCGTTTTACGTGTCTGAACATGAGTAGTCAGTAGTCAGTAGTCCGTGTCGTTGTCAATGGACAGTCGTCAGAGCAAGTTGCCTTCTCTGACAACTGACCACTGACCACCGATCACTGTTCTAAACGCTTCGTTTCAATTCCTCAATAATATCAACCGTTACGCTCGCTGCGTCCGGCCGGCTAAGTTTCTTAGCGGCGGCTTCCATTTCGGTAATCTTTTCCGGTGCTTCGATCAAATCTTTGACCTTGGCGGCAAGCTCCTCACCGCTTAGTTCGCTCTGCAAAATCATTTGTGCCGCTCCGTTCCTTTCCAAAGCCTCCGCATTCTTACGTTGATGATCGTCGGCAGCGGACGGCAATGGAATCATAATCGCAGCTTTTCCGGCCGCTGAGACTTCGGCACATGTCGTTGCTCCAGCCCGGCAGATTATCAGATCGGATTTGCCGAACTCGACGAAAATATCCGAAATAAAAGGTCGGACGTCCGCGGTCGCAAATTTCGACGCCGAATACTCACCTTTGACACTTTCAAAATCAGCCTCGCCAGTCTGATGCGTTACGGTCAGCGATGCTTCAAATTCCGACAAATGCGGCAACGCCTCAACCATCACGGTATTGATCGCCCTTGCTCCCTGCGAGCCACCGAAAACAAGGAGATGAAATTCGGTGCCGCGTTCCTTCGTGGGGACCTCAAAAAACTCGTTGCGGACCGGATTGCCGGTCACGACACCTTTTTTTCCAAAAAAAGGTAGAGCTTCCTCGAATGTAAGTGCGGCCTTTTCGACAAATCGTGCCAGTTGCCGGTTAGTGAAGCCAGGCAGAGCATTTGAATCCATCACCAGCGTCGGCACCCCCATTATCGCCGCCATCAACAGCACCGGCCCGGAAACGTATCCGCCTGCGCCGACAACCACGTGCGGCCGAAACTGCCGGATGATCTTTCGAGCCTCGAGAAAGCTCTTTGGCAAAACCGTCAGCCCTTTAATCTTGCCGATAATGCCGACATTTTTTAGCCCCGTGCTGTTTATCAATGAGAGTTGAAAACCGTTCTCAGGCACGATCTTTTTCTCGAGCCCGCGGGCCGTGCCGACAAACAATACCTCGGACTCAGCGTCGCGACGAATGATCTCGTTCGCGATGGCTATGCCGGGATAAATATGTCCGCCGGTCCCGCCGGCTGCGATCAATACTTTCATTAGTCAAAATATGGCCTTTGGCCTTTGGTTCTTGGCCTTTGAGATTGACGTCTCGGCGACATGTCGCCCGAAGACCCAAAACCAAAGTCCGAAGACCGTCCACTAGACCGCGAAATACTTAACAAAATCCCAACGCCGATCAATGTCACAACCACCGACGAACCGCCATACGATATGAACGGAAGCGGAATTCCCTTCGCCGGCAAGATCGATGTGACAACGCTTATATTAAACAGCGCCTGGACGATAATTCCGGTGATGATCCCGATTGCCAGCAGGTTGCCAAATCTATCCGGCGCTAAAACCGCCGCCCGCGCTCCACGCCAAAGCAAGAGACCAAACGCGATGACCACCGCAAGCGTTCCAACGAGTCCAAGCTCTTCGCCGACAACCGAAAAGATAAAATCGGAATACGGATACGGCAGATAAAACAGCTTCTGATGCCCGCGCGCAAAACCTTCGCCAAAAATGCCGCCCGACCCGATCGCATACAGTGACTGCACGACCTGATAGCCCTCGTCATCGGCATACTGAAACGGATCGATAAAAGCCATCAAACGGGCGACCCGCCACGGGGCGAAGAAAATTGCCGCCGTACCAATCAGCACCAAAACTCCAGCGACCGACGCAATATGGACAATCCTCGCCCCGGCTGCAAAATACACAACGGAAAAGATCGCACACAGAACGATTGTCGTCCCGAGATCCTTTTCCATGAACACAAGACCGCCGAGAACGCCGAGGGCGAGTAAACACGGCAAGACCGTTTGTCTCAGATCGCCGACAACTTCCTCTTTTTTTGTGAGGAAATACGCGAGAAAGAGCGGAAGTGCAATTTTCGCCAGTTCCGACGGCTGAAACGAAAGGCCTGAGAACCTGATCCACCGTCTTGCCCCATTAATCGGCGGGAAACCGAAAACCGCAAGTAAGAGCAGAACGGTTAGTCCACAAATCGAGTAAACAACCCTTGGTTTTTGGAGGACATGATAATCGATCTTGCTGATCAAAAACATCGCCGCCAGACCGCCAACCGTAAAGCCGATCTGCTTGTAAAAATAAGTATATTGGCTGCCACTCTCGGTCTCTTTCAACGCAAACATCGCCGACGCGCTATAAACCATCATCGCGCCAAACAACGCCAGCACCGCCGCGATGCCCAACATGAACCAATCTATGCGATTTTCATCTTTCATCAACTCTTGTCACTTGTCACAATCCACTGAAGCCTTCGGTTTGCTTCAGCGACAAGTGAATAGTGGTTACTTCGCGGCCACGCCACGCTGCATTCCCTTAACTGCGGCCTTAAATACATCGCCCCGTTCCTCAAAACTCCGGAACATATCAAAACTCGCACATGCCGGAGCGAGCAAAACCGCGTCGCCGCTGTTTGCCGCCGCAAACCCTTTTGCGACAGCATCTTCCATTGAATCCGCTCGGACTATCGCCGCGATGCCAGTCAACTGCGATTCAATATTGTCGGCGTCCTCGCCGATCAGGATCACTGATTCTACCGATGACTCGATCAGCGGAATTAGCGGAGCATACGGAGCATTTTTGCCGCGTCCACCGAGGATCAAGACCGTCTTCCCTTCGCCGCCGCTCAAGGCTTCGAGGGCTTTTGAGGTCGCATCGACGGAGGTGGCTTTAGAGTCGTTATAAAACTTCACGCCATCGATCTCGGCGACAAATTCTATGCGATGCTCGACCCCTTTAAAATTCGCGACCGTCTCACGCATCGATTCCGGTGACGCTCCGCAGGCCAGGCCGCCGGCAAATGCGGCCAGCACATTCTCGACATTATGCAACCCGCGAAGAAATATCTCGCCCCGCGTTGTCAAAACCTTCTCCTTTCCGCCCGAGCGGCAGATCAGCTCGTCACTACGTAAAAACAGTCCCTCATCCAATTCTTTCTTTACGCTAAACAAAACGACACTCGCCCTTAATCCCGCTTCCCAGCTTGCCGTTATCGCGTCATCGGCATTGAGGATTGCGACGTCCTCGGCGGTTTGATTCATAAACAGACGATGCTTCGCGAGAGCATAATCGTGGAACGAATCGTAGCGATCAAGGTGATTTGGCGTCACATTCAGACATAGGCCGACATTGGGTCGAAAATCCTTTATCGTTTCAAGCTGAAAGCTCGAAAGCTCAGCCACCGTCCAACCGTCGTCGCTCGACGTTCCGGTCAAGCTCAGTAGCGGCGTTCCAATATTGCCGCCGACTTGCGTTTCGATGCCGGCGTTTTTCAGAAGCTCGCCGAGAAGCGCGGTCGTCGTTGTTTTGCCGTTCGAACCGGTAATACCGACCACACGGCCTCGTAAAAATCTGTAAGCCAGCTCGACCTCACCGATAACCTCGCCGTCTTTGCGGTCAACATACCTCGCCGGAATCGTGTTCGTCGGAACACCCGGCGAAATCACGACAAGATCAATTTGATCAAGCAGCCACGACGGCAAATCACCGCCGATCAGCCCAATGTTGTGCAAATCTTTCAAAGATCTAGCGGTTTCCGACCATTCCTCAACCGGCTTTCGGTCATGCAAAGCAACAGTCGCCCCGCGTATCGCCAGAAAACGCGAAGCCTCGATACCGGATTTCCCGGCACCCAAAACCAAAGCTTTTATGCCAGTTATTTCCATTTTTTTTAACGCAAAGTCGCAAAGGAGCAAAGACGCAAAGTTAAGAAATGAGAAGCAAATAAAATTAAGCACTGCGTTCGGAACGATTTTACAAAAGTCTTCCTTTGCGTCTTTGCTCCTTTGCGACTTTGCGTTAAATCTCCTACCTCAACTTCAAAGTCGTCAAACTCAACAAAGCAAACAACACGGCAACAATCACAAACCTAAAAACGATCTTCGGTTCCTTCCAGCCGGTCATTTCAAAATGATGATGCAGCGGCGTCATTTTAAAAATTCGCCGGCCCGGTGCGCCGCCGCGTTTTGTTAACTTGAACACCGAAACCTGCAGCATCACCGACAAAGCCTCGATAATAAAAACACCGCCGATAAACGGCAGCAGAAATTCTTGCTTGGTTAAAATAGCCACGGTCCCGAGTGCCCCGCCGATCGCGAGCGAACCGACGTCGCCCATAAAAACTTCGGCGGGCGGGCAGTTGTACCACAAAAACCCCAGACTCGCCCCGACCATCGCCCCGCAAAAAACCGTCAACTCGGCCGACGCCGGATTGTGCGTCAAATCGAGCCTTTCCGCCCATCGGGCGTCGCTCGCGAGATAAGTCAATCCGGTCAGTGCGGACATCGCGATAAACGTAACGCTAATCGCCAGCCCATCGAGACCGTCGGTCAGATTTACCGCGTTCGACGAACCGAGCAGGATGAACGCGATAAAAAAAAAGTAAATTATCGGCCCGACCCAGCTAATGCTCAGCGCCTGATTGGCCTCGGCAGTCGCCTTTATAAAAGGAATGCTAAGATTCCACGGATAATTTCCCCACGCCCACAAAACTCCCCAAACGAGCAGAGCGGTTATCAATTGCCCTGCCAGTTTTTGTCTTCCCGTCAGACCGAGGCTCCGTTTTTTAACGATCTTTATCCAGTCGTCGGCAAACCCGACGGCAGCAAACAAAGTCGTCGCCCCCAACGCAATCCATAAATAAAGGTTGTCGGGCCGCGCCCACAGAATCGTTGAGAAAAATACCGACCCGATTATCAAAACCCCGCCCATCGTCGGGGTGCCTCGTTTCTCCTGATGCGACGCCGGACCTTCCTCGCGAATCTCCTGGCCAAATTTAAGGTCGGCGAGCTTCTTTATAACCTTCCCTCCGAAAAGCAGCGAGATCAACAACGCCGTAATCGCCGCCAGCGCCGTGCGAAACGTCACATACTGGATAACGTTGAGACCTTTGAAAATGTAGGACTCACTATTTTTCCCGTACTGCTGGAAAATGAATTGATAAAGGAAATAGTAAAGCATATGCTTCTTTCGACCATCGCCACGGCCTCGCTCACGCTCGCGTTTCTGCCCGCAGGGCCTGCAATTCAAATTTCGCGACCAGCTTTTCAATAACTTTCTCGGTCCTTACTCCGCGCGAACCCTTGACCAAAACAACGTCGCCGGCCTCGACCAAATTGCAGAGCATCTCGCCCGCGGCATCGGAATCGACCGCGAACCTCGCATCCAATTGCCCCTTCGCACCTTCAACCATTTGATCTGCCAAACCTCTGACGCCGATCAGCAAATCGACGCCGGACGATGCGATCCTGCCGCCGGTTTCCCGATGAATTTTAGCCGCATCCGGCCCAAGCTCAAGCATTTCACCCGCAACCACGATCTTGCGTCCCGGCCCGGCTCCGTCGACCAAGGTTTGAATCATCGACAGCAATGCATCGGGATTCGAATTGTACGAATCATTAATGACGGTGAATCCCGCCGCAAAGTGCAAAACCTCGCCACGCTGCGGCGGTGATAGGGCGCTGCGGAGACTCGCGGCGATATCGCCGACCGTCATTCCAAAACTTACACCAACCGCCCCCGCCGCTAAAGCATTGAGTATGTTGTGTTTACCGTTTAGCGGAAACATGACATCCGCTCTTTCGCCATTCGCGGTAAGCGTGAATTTCGTCTCGCCAAACCGCTCAAACACAATGTTCTCAGCCCGAATATCGGCCGTATTTTCGATCCCATACGTAATCACGCGGCCTCGGCTAAGCGAACTCATCGCCGCCACGCGCGGATCGTCCGCGTTCAAAATCGCCGTTCCGCCCTCCTTCATTCCTTCAACCAGCTCCGCCTTCGCTCTGGCCACGTTTTCGATCGAGCCGAGATGCTCGAGATGCACGGGCAAAACATTAAGCTCGACAGCAACGTCGGGCGGCGTGATCCGGCAAAGCCGAGCGATCTCGTTCATCGGCGTGGACATGCCCATTTCAAGCACGGCAACGTCGTAACTCTTGTCTTTAGCAAGATTTAGAACAGTAAGTGGGTGGCCGAGACCGTTGTTGTAATTCTTAATATTCCGCAACACCTTGCGCCCGCCTGCTTCGAGAACGTGTGCCGTCAGCTCTTTGGCCGTCGTCTTTCCCGCGCTTCCGGTGATGGCCACAACCGGCTTGTCCCATTCGAGATAAACGCCATGGGCCAGATGCTGAAATGCGGCGATGGCGTCATCGACAAAAATCAGCCGGTCAGAAAACTCGTCGAGTTCGTCCCCGTGTTCTTCGTAACGGTCGCGACGGACCACACAGGCAATCGCCCCCTGCTCAAAAGCCGAGGGCACGAATTTTGTCGAATCTTCAAAATCCCCATTAAAACAATTGTCACGATACTCCGGCTGCGAAAGGGCAAAGAAAAGCCCGCCCGCCTCAACTTCACGCGAGTCGATAGCGAAAGAACCCACTTCGCGATTGAGCAAAGCGGGATCGATTGCTGCCGGGGCGGCATTCATATATTTTATGGCCGTTTCAAGTTTCAATTTCTGCCCTTCCGATCAGGTCCGATAGCTCGGTCCGGCGAAATAATAACGCCGTGAGCTTTCCGCTCTCAGGTATTTTTTTATCTTTAGATTTTTTCAGGTCCTTTGATTTTTCTTTTTCAATTGCAGGAGCGGCCGGTTTTTTCGCCGTCGAGTCGCCCGTCGGTTGGTGGCCCGATTTTTTGCCGATAACGCCGGTTGACGGAGATTCGGAAATATCATTTTCAGCCAATTGACCAAGTTTGACCGGCGCGTCAGTTGGAACCTTTAACTCGTGCAGCAGCTTCTGGGCGATTTCCCGAAAAACCGGGGCCGAAACCATCCCTCCGTCACGCGCACCGCCTTTCGGCTCGTCCATTATCACGCCGACGACTATCTCAGGATCGTCCGCGGGGGCCATTCCGATAAATGACGATATGTACTTGGTCGAATCGATCGATTTTGTCTTCGCATTGTACTTCCACGCGGTACCCGTTTTTCCAGCCGCCGTGTATCCGTTTAGCTGCGCCCGACGACCAGTTCCGGTTAACACGACCTGTCTCAGCATGGTTCTCAAATGCCGGGCGGTTTCGGATGTAACCACTTGTGTTTGCTCAGGTTCCGTCACCAGTCTGGGTTCCTCCTGAGATCGTCGAATTTCCTTGATTATGCTGGGCTTGACCCTGATTCCGTTGTTAGCTATCGTTGCAAAAGCACTGGTCATTTGCAACGCGGTTACCCCGATTTCGTAGCCGATCGCCATTGATGCAAGCGAATCTCCATTCCACTTGTCAACGGAGCGGACAATGCCCGCCGTTTCCGCCGGTAATTCGATTCCGGTCTTCGCTCCAAAGCCCATTTTCTGAACCATTGCGGCAAAATCTTCACGCCCGACGCTGAGCGCCGTTTTTATCGCGCAAACATTGCTCGAATGGGCCATCGCCTGTGCATATGAAACCGTCCCGACGCCGTGCGAATCGGTAAAAACGTGGTTTGCAACCTCGATCGTGCCGTTGCCGCTGCTGATCATATCGGCTGGCCCAAAAAGTTTCTTTTCGAGGCCTGAACCATACGTAACCAGCTTAAAAACCGACCCCGGCGAATATATCGACTGGATCGCGTTGTTGCTAATGTGCTCCGCCGCCTTTTGATTGATGACGTTTGGATCAAAGGTTGGATAGTTCGCCAGGGCCAAAATCTCGCCGGTTTTTGCCGACATAACAACAGCAATGCCCGACTTGGCATTGGCATCGACAACCCCTTTTTCGAGCGATTGTTCGACCATATACTGAAACGCCGAATCGATCGTCAAGACAACATCGCCAGGGGCCTCACGTTCCGTCACAACCTCGTCGTAAACCCGTCCGAGACGATCCCTTTCCTCGAGTTTTTTCGTTACGGCACCGTGCAAAATGTCGTTCTGCGACCGCTCGATCCCCGCCGCTCCATCGTTATGGTCATTGCTGAAACCAACGACCTGGGCAGCGAGAGATTGCTGCGGGTACGAACGTTTCTGCTCTTCCTTCCAGTGCAGTCCGGCAAAATTCGGCTGATCAGCTTTTTTGACTTCCGGTAGGTCGAGGGCCTTATTCAACCTCTGAATTGCCTCCTCGTCAAGTTTTTTGAGGAGAGGAACATAGCGTTTTCTAGCCGCTTTCGCCTGCACCAGTTGGGCCGTCAAATGATTCGCATCTATTTTTAGGGCTTTTGCCAACGCCTTTGCCGCCGATTCGGGATCCGCCATCTCGGTTGGGTCGGCATAGAGCGTTTTGACGCGCAGGCTCATCGCCAAAGCTCTATTGTTGCGGTCATAGATCGTTCCCCGCAGGGCTTGAGTATGCTTTATATCCTGCCGCATATCCTGTGCCCTACCTCTGAGCCAGGTGTGCTGAGTCACTTGCAGATGAACGAGCCGGACACTGATTCCGCAGATCCACACGGCAAAAAAGGCCACAACGAGCATAAATCTCGTAAAGGCCACCTGCTTCATACTGCTTTTTTCTATTCGTCTCGAACTTCTCATTTTCGTCACACTTTTAGGCGTTTCCATTACTAAAAACCGAGGCACGAAAAACGCATTTATTCCGTCGACAATGTCTTTTTGATTTCCCTGCCGACCTTATCGGTCTTTTTGTAAGTGGTCGTAGCCTCGCTTTGCGGAGCCGCCGATACCGCAGCCGTCTTGATTACGAGCGGTTTCGCTTCGGCGTTCTTATCCGGAGTTGCCTTTGCCCGAACTAACTCTTCGGGCTCGGCTATCGCATTCTTCGACGGTCCCATCATTCCGACCTTGGTCGCCGCCTTTTTTATCTCGGCTGGTGAAAGCGATACTTCCTTTGCCAGCAACAGGCGTCGCTTTTCGGCCTCGAGTTGATCTACCTGTTTTCGCAGCCGCGAATTCTTCATTCCGTAATCCATCGACGAAAAATGCTGCCGGGCCGCGAAAAAAAATCCGCTCACCAGCATCACCGTACAAACACCGATGAGGACGTACGTACGCAGTGGCCTCATTGCTTTTGTGGATGGCGATGTTTGAATATCTTCTCTTTTGATCATCGGAATTACTCCTCGGTGCTAATAATGTTTAATTTTCAATCCTGCGACATGCTCGAAGCTTGGCACTTCGTGAACGCGGATTCGCCTCTCTCTCGGTCTCGGTCGGCAAAACCGGTTTCCTTGTCAATATCTCAACCCGTTTGACCGCACCGCAGACACATTGGGGAATTCTCGGCGGACACTGGCATTTGCCCGACAGACGTTGAAAGGCCCGCTTGACTATCCGGTCTTCCAATGAATGAAAGGTGATGATTGCCAAAACACCGTCATTTTTCAATAGATCGACCGAGTCGAAAATAAACCGCTCCAGGACTTGAAGCTCACGATTTACGGCGATTCTGAGTGCCTGAAATGTTCGCGTAGCCGGGTGCGTCCGGTCTTTCGGATTTCCCTTGACTGCCCGTCGCACAAGTTCCGCGAGCTCAAATGTTGTCTCGATCGGTGTTCCGGCATCTCTTTTTTCGATGATCCAACGGGCGATTTTTCGCGATGCCCGCTCTTCACCGTACTCATAGATAATGTTTGCGAGTTCCTCGGCACTAGTCCTAGCGAGGATATCGGCAGCCGTCTCGCAGCCCGAATCGCGATCCATTCGCATATCGAGTGGAGCGTCGAAGCGAAAGCTGAACCCGCGAGATTCGCTGTCAAGTTGGAGCGACGAAACGCCGAGATCGGCCATAATTCCATTTGGCCGCCCAAAACCGGCATCCCCAACGACTTTCGCAATGTCAAAAAAATTTGATTGTGCCGCATAAAATCTAGTACCAAATCTCGCAAGCCTCTTTTTTGCCAAGACCAGGGCCTCGTTATCCTGATCGATTCCGATCAGAAACGAATCGGATGACGCCTCTAAAATCGCTTCCGCGTGACCGCCAAGCCCGAGTGTCGCATCGACAAAAAGACCGCCGTTTTGCGCCCCCAACAACTCGATCGACTCATCAAGCAGGACCGACGAATGGATGTTTGCCGGGCCGGTTTCGGGCATATTCTAGGGATCAACAAATCTCGTCCGCGGTCGGTTTGCCGGGCGTTGGCCGCGCTTAACCTTATAACCCCGCTAGCCGAAATATTCGCGTAAAAATACCTATCACCGGCCGTAACGACGGTGCTTAATTTTTTAAGCAGCTATTTTAGATTTACTTTTGAAAACCAGCCCTAACGGGGCTCTTGCAAATACTCAAGCATTTTAAGCCTATCTTTTAGGCCATGTCAAGAGAATATTTCTTAATCACTTTTAATCACGTATTTAAGCATTTTTTTTGGTGAAACTGTGACCGGAATAGCTCTCATATCAACGCCGTTTTTGTATTTCTGCTTTTCGCTGATATAGGATAGAGGCGGCCCGAAAATATCTGCTCATGTCTCAGCTCAGCGTCCAACTCATTATTTTCGGGCTTCTCGCGGCACTCGCCAACGTGCTGGGCGGGCTGATTCTCTTTCCTTCCAGGCTTCATGTTCATTACAAACGCTTTCTGAAATATCTGCTCGCGCTCGGTGCCGGGTTTATGCTGGCGGTGACTTTTTTTGAGATTTTGCCAAAAACAATTGCGATCTGGCAAAAATCGGACCCGCTCGGCAGCGAGAATTTGTACATCCCGATGTTGCTGCTGCTCGGCGGCTATCTGATCACACAGTTTTTTGAGCACACGATCGCCCCGCACTTTCACCTCGGCGGCGAGATGCACTGCGACGAACACGATCACGAACTCATCTCACCCAGATCGGCCTACACCGCCGTCGGCGGGCTCCTCATCCATACATTCTTCGACGGAGTCTCGATCGCCGCCGCATCGCAGATCGATCTGCGGGTCGGGCTGCTGGTTTTCCTCGCCGTCTTCCTACACAAATTCCCCGAGGGTTTCACCATCGGCTCTATGGTCATGGCCGCCGGCAAAGGCTTTCGCGAAGTAATGCTCGCCACCTCGCTCGTCGGCGTAACCACGCTGATCGGCGTCCTCGTCTTTTTCCTGATCGGGACTAACGCAAACGGCGCCGTCGCCTACGCCCTGCCCATCGCCGGCGGAGTCACGCTCTACGTCGCCGCCAGCGACCTCATCCCCGAAGTAAACCACCACGCCGGCAAAAACCCGCTCGTGAGCCTCTCAGTCTTCGCCGGCGTCGCCACCTTCTTCGCCACCCAATATTTGCTGCATCAGGTTTTTGAACACTAAGCCGCCAGCCCGATCAGACCGTGCCCTGAGTTCCGAATCCGAAATTTAAGATCTGAAATTTGAAATTTCAAATCCGAAATCAGAATTTTGCCCGCAGTAAAAAAATTTTATGTAAGATTTAGCCAAAAAATACATTACATAATAGGAAGTATTGTGTTATGTTGTTCTCGATCCTAAAACCAAAGAAACCCGGACGTCCAAATACTAGAGTTTTGGACAATAAGCCCATGGTGACTCTTACAACCAATTCTTCACCAAAATTGCCTCACCCAGCCATCGGCATCATTCCCGCTTGCGATCAGATAAATCATTGAGGAGAAAACTACGATGGAGGAAAAACAAGAATGATCTACGGGAAGTAATAATTTGAGCGACGATAAGAATCGATCCGTGAGGGAATCGTATTGTATCGTCAACGGTGATCTAACTACAACTACCAATAAACAGGGACAGCGGTTCGGTACGATTCGACCCGGCTTTACAAAATTACAGGAGAAAAAACAAATGAAAGAGTGGACAGTAATGGTTTACCTTGCAGGTGACAATAATCTCACGGAGGATATGGTCAATTCGTTGAGCGGACTTCGTACGGCCATGCAGAAACTGGGGGCGAGTAACGAAATAAACGTGGTTGCGGTTTACGACAGCGGATATCCAACCGTCAAAATTACCCACTACCACTTCAGAAATATGACTACAAGCGGGAACCTCGCGTCATATGCTGTTAATGTTCCGACGCCAAATCCACCTACTACTTTGCGAAACCCCAACGACATTCTTTATGTCAAAGATTTTGTAAAGTGGGCAGCTAGAAAATATCCCGCTAAGCGATATGCTTTGATTATGTCCGGCCATAGTGATGCGATCCTCGGACGGACTATGTTCAGAGACGAAAATCCGGAAACCAGAATCTCGCTCGGTTTCCTCGCGACGATTCTGCGCAAGTCTGCGGAGAATCTCCGCCGGAAAAAATTTGACATCATTGGTTTCGACAGCTGTCTCATGGGAATGATCGAAGTTGGATGCCAGTTAACCAATATAACAGACTATTTGGTTTCGTCGCAAGGGTTGGCTCCCAACGCGGGTTGGGCTTACGACGAAGTTCTCAAGACGCTTGTCGCCAAGAAAGGCTTGCTTTCCTCGAAGGAATTCTCCGATAGCATTGTCGCCAATCAGATCGAATCCAGTAGAGATTTCAGAGTCAGTGGGCGATTTATGTCCCTTAGTTCAGTCGATCTCTCGAACGAAAAGGCCTTTCAAATAAAGAATCGAATAGATGGTCTGGGCAGAATATTCAACAATGTCTTAAATTTGCCGAGTGTTGCAACGCCTGCCATCTCGGCGCTGACCGTCGAGGGCAATATAATGATCATGGTCGCACTCTTGAAGCTGATACATGACAGCCATCACATCTCACAAACTTCTCTGCATGAACAAGCCGTCGATATGATTGATTTTGTCGAGGCTCTCAAACACAACTGCAAAATAAAGAAACACGAGTTGTATGTAATTCTTGGCGCTCCGCCCGCATCTGGGCCCGCAAAACAACTCTGGCGTATTATCAATCAAGTAATCCGCCAATGCGACCTTGTGAAAGCAGATTTAAGTGGATTGAATGGCTACGTTCAGATTTCGAAGTCGAGCGGTCCAGATTATCAATTCGCAAAAGGCGTTTCTTTATTCTTTCCGTGGACCCGCGTCGCATTTGATTTGGTATACAACACCTATTCGAAACTTAGGTTTTCAAGCTATGGCCGATCTCAATGGATGAAATTCGTTGAGAAATATACGGAGTTGACGCTTAGGCCTTCGCAGCAGCCAGTCCCGATCGTCAAAACTGACATTTCGAGTTGGTTCAATCAATATATTCAATTTAACCAGATTACGGTGGCAAGCGAAACGCCGGCGACACGATCCGGCACCTTAAAGTCGGGGACGCTTAAGTCATACGAGGATCTTTACTACCGTCTGTTTAGGAGGTTTAGGAATTTTCCAATTGACCATAATCTCTAGAGCGTTGAACATCATTCCGGTTAGCTGCTTCGTTCTTTTAATTTGGGCTAGCGTGATTGCTGTATTCGCTGTCAACGGCAAGAGTTCAGACCGAATCGATCTAGATGCTATTGCGCGACAGGAGGACGAGGCTAAGTGGCTAGCGATGGCGTGGTCAACCGAATCCGTGGAGCGCAGCCTGGACCTCTATCGCAGTGCTTCACGACAATGGGCAAACGCCGGTCACTTCGCCCGCAGCGCGCTCATTGTCTGCGAGAGGTAGCCAGATTAGGAATTATGATGGCAAATCTCGACGAGGCCTACCAGGTAATTGAACAGGCCCGTCTCCGGGATTCAAAAATTCACAATTTGGCTGGTTTGGCCGAAGATTTCAGCTTATTTTCCACAGTATATTTGAAGCGCGGAGATCTCAAATCTGCACGTTCTTACGACGAGATCGCTCAGGCTCAGGCAAATCAAAGCGGCGATTTTAAGGCTTCGGCTCGTGTTTCTTTTTCATCGGCCGCAATTTCCTATTCGTTACGTGATTTTCCCGGAATGAAGCAAAAACTCGAGAAAGCGCTCGAGCTTTTTGGCCAAGGCGGCGAGACGTTTGGACAAATTGAGTGTTACGTTGAATTAGCTTACGTTCAGTTAATCGAAAATAATCGCCCTGGCGGTAAGGATTTTGCTCAAAAAGCGATCGACCTTGCTGTAAAAACCGGTCATCATCGCGGGCGGGTTTTGGGCATGATTGTCCTCGGAGATGCTCACGAAAGAATGGGTGAGTGGGCCAAGGCCGTATCTATTTTTCGCGAAGCCGAGAGCCTTTATCCTGACAAATTGGACCAGTATGAACGCGGAATACTGTTTAACCGGCTCGCCCATTACTACCTGGCGCATTACGAGCCGGAAATGGCTCAAAAATATTTTCAAAAGTCATTCGAATGCTACGATCTGACAAACGACGACGAAGGCCGTTCCGAGGTACTTACTGATTTAGGCGAACTACATTTTCAGCAGGGTGATAAAGCCCTCGCATTATCTTCCTTTCAGAAATCAAATGAGATAGCGGCAAGAACCAAAGACCCTCTGTCGCTCGCTGTGGTCAATTTGAAGTTTGGCGATCTCTATCTGAGGAATAGCGAACTCTCAAAGGCTGAGACCTCCTTTCGAACTTCGTTTTCATACTTCAAAAAACTTGGTGTCGAGTATCGACTTGCTGAGATCGAAAACAGGTTAGGGTTAATTCTTGAACAGAAACGAGATTACATCGCGGCTCGAAAGTTATATGTACGGGCGCTGGAACGTAATCGTCGCATACTCAGTCGATTTGGGCAGGCAGAAACTCTGTTTTCTCTTGCCAGGGTCGAAAATGCTGCCGGCAACAACCATTCATCGTTAGAGTTCATTCAACAATCGATCGATCTCACCGAGCTTTCACTAAACGAAACTGCAAATAATCGTCTTGAGACATCAATGCGTGACAGCATTGACGCTAGATACGATCTCTACACGAACCTACTGCTGACGGCCGCGAAGGGAAGAAACTGGAGCGATTACAGTAGGCGAGCACTGCAAGTTGAGGAAAGTTCGCGCGCGAGAGTAATGTTGAAGAATCTGGCACTGACTGAATCGGATTATATAGCCGATGCTGATCCTGTTTCCATAAAGAAAGAAGGTGAAATATTGTTATCTTTAAATGCGAAGTCGGATAAGTTGACTGAACTATTGAGTGCGAACGAGCGAAGTGAAGTCAAGATTCTTGAGAGCGAGATCAATGACCTTTCGAATCAACTCGAAGAAATAAGAGTCGGGCTAAAAAAAAATAGTCCAATCTATTCGGCGATAAAGAATCCTGACGCGTTTCATGTAGAGGATTTTCAAGAGAAGCTTTTGGGTGCGGACGATTTGCTATTGGAGTATTCGTTGGGGAAAGAAGAGAGTTATTTGTGGGTGGTTTCTAGGACGGACGTGACGGCTTATTATTTGCCGGGGCGGGAACAGATCGAAGCGCGGGTTGAGCGGTTGCGGGGGTTGATTCAGGATCGGGGGATTCGGGATGGGGAGGTGGTTGAGGATTATCAGCGGCGGGTTGGGGAGGCGGAGGCGGCGTACGGCCGCGAGGCTCGGGCTTTGAGTGAGGATTTGTTGGGGCAGGCGGTGGGGAAGATTAGGGGGAAGCGTTTGATTGTGGTGGCGGATGGGCGGTTGCAGTATTTTCCGGTCGGCGCGTTGCCGATGCCGGGGTCGGGGAGCGATGATCCGATTTTGTTGACCAATGAGGTTGTTTATTCGCCATCAGCGTCGGCGTTGAAGTTGTTTAAGACGGAGAACAAATCGGCGAAGAAGCCGGAGAAGGATTTGCTGGTTTTTGCCGATCCGGTTTTTTCAAAGAACGATGACAGGTTGACCGGGCTTGATACCTCGAGCGGGGGTGGTTTTGTTTCGACGATTCTCGGCAATTTTCGGTCGGTCAAATCGCTCGACGAACTTCCGCGGCTTCCGGCGTCGGAGGAAGAAGCAAAATCGATTTCCGACGCCGTCGGCGGTTTTCGGTCGCAGGTTCGATCGGGCTTTTCGGCCAATCGAGCGGCGGCCCTCGACAGCGACATCACAGATTACAAGATTTTGCATTTTGCCACGCACGGTCTGATCGAAGAAAAGCGGCCCGAACTCTCCGGCATTCTGCTCTCGCTTTACGATCAGGGCGGCAAGCGAAACGACGGCGGCTTTATCAGATTGCAGGACGTTTACGGGCTAAATTTGCGGTCCGATCTGGTCGTTCTGAGCGCGTGCGACACGGGAATTGGCAAGGAAGTCCGCGGCGAAGGCGTAATGAGCCTGACAAACGCCTTTCTCCAGGCCGGCTCGAAAACCGTCGTGTCGAGCCTGTGGAAGGTAGATGACACGGCCACAAAAGAGCTGATGGCGGAGTTTTATCGCGGCATGGCGTCCGATAACCTGACCGTCGCGGCCGCCCTCAGACAGGCCCAGATCAAAATGTACAACGACCCGCGATATCGTTCGCCCTTTTTCTGGGCCGCATTCACGATGCAGGGCGATTACGAAAAAATACCGCAGATTTCCACGCGGTTTGCCAAATGGACGTACGTCACCGGCCTTTTGTGTTTCGCACTCTTCGTTTTCTATCTCGTTCGCGTTTCCCGCAACATCCGCTCCGGCGGTTACGGATTGTAAGTAGATGTCAGTTACCACCCGCGGCAGCCGGTGGGCCTCGGCGCCGCTCGCCGAGATGTAGGAAGCGGGAATTTCGAGCGTCTTTGTTCTCATGCTGACATCTGGGAACGCAGTTTATCTGGTAATGGTTTTTCCGATGCAAACACCTTCGACCAATCGGCCAAACACCTTCGACCAATCGGGCTCAATCCGGTCGGCTGGAACCGTTTTTCCCACGAACAAGGGGCAGAACTTTTCGTTGTTAATTACAAACGGCCCGTGTAACCAACCCCCATAAATATTGGCCCGCGGCGACCTCAGACGTATAAAATGTGGCACGTGCCACATTTAAAAACGCCATTCCATGATCGAAAAAGCGCGACAATTAAAAATACAAAAAAAATCACCCCCAATTTTGAAACAACAACTCCCGCACGATTCGGACACAGAGGTCGCGGAGGCTTCTATTCGATTGTAAATGGATAAATCACGGCACGCGACTTTCCGTCCGGACTGTCGAGACGGATTTGATATTGACCGCTGGTGAGAATTGATTTTGGCAGGACAAAGCGGACTTCCCGGCCGCTTTGATTCTGATAGCCGCGGATATCGCCGAGGCTAAAAACCGGAGTAGAACCTTTTAGAAGCGTCACGGAAAAACCTTTTCCCTCGGCGTCGCCCGTCGGCAGAGCGAGCCGGAAAAGAACCTTGTCGGTAAGATCGCCCCCGCGTTTCGAGACAATCGATCCTGAATCACGCAAATTCCCTGAAGTCAGATTAAACGTCGCATTGTCTCCGACCATCGTCAGATCGGTGAGGTCGCGTTTGTTCAACTCGGCATATTCGCGCTCGAGTTGTGAGGCCCGCTGAACAAAAAATCCTTGCCAGATCACCACCGCGACCAGTGCAACCGCGGCCACCGCCAGCCCGACAAAGGCGGGACGAAAGAAAGTTCCGAAATAGGAACGCGGTTTTATCACCGACGGCTCATCCGCCCTCTGCCCCTCTCGTCTGAGCCGCGAAGCATACTTTTTTAAGGCATAAATCTCCCGAACGTGCTCTTCGCGCTCCGGTGTCATGAGAAAATTCAAGTTAAAATCACGCACCTCTTCGCCCGATAGCTCGTGATCGATAAAATCCTCGATCAGATCGTTCTCAGCCAAGGAAACGTCGCCGACAAAATCCTCGTCCTCGATTATTCGCAGATCGATTTCTTCGGTTTCCTCGTCGGTCGTCCGGCCCAGGAAATATCGCCTTAATTTTAATTGTTCATCGTTCATTTGAGCGATTTTCTACCCCTAATAGTATTGCGTTATTTCAGCTAAATCTTACGTTCTTTTTTACATTTATCTACGCACGAGCGCAGATTACCTTTGATTCTAAAGACTTTGGTATGCAATGCACCGGCTGTGAAATCAAACCGCTCGCACAGCTTGTGACGAATCTCGGCCTTCTCACGCCGCTCACAGCCGTAATAGCTGACGATTATCTCGCGTTCGATATCAGACAACTTTGCCAGGCATGTTTGAAGACAGTTGTTAGCTGAATCATCGATAAATATGTCCGCGTCGGGCTGTATGACACTGATATTCTCACCCAGCGGAACTTCGCGTTTTGAGGCGCGGCGAGCTTCCATCAGTACGTTCGAGGCAAAGCCGTAAAAAAAAGACGTCAATCTGATCCCGCACGCCTCGTCAAAATCATCGGCCTTTCGGGCAACGCGATTTATCGTCTCATCGGTCAGCGATTCAGGATCGGAGCAGCCACGGTAAGAAAAAAATCGCACCAGTCCGCCTCTGATCTGCTCATATTTTGCACCCGCCGCTTCCCGATTATCGGAAAAAAAGCGCAAGTCAGCGCGTCAAATTCTGTAGCGGACACTTCCGTGTGGTTCTTCATTCGTCGGGTGATCAAAAAGGAATTCGTTAAATAAGTACCACGAATAAAGCCTATTTTCCACTTCTAAAAGCAGTAGGTGAGCGCCATGCCTAAAATTAACGAAAATATTTGTTTATTTTCGTGTAAGAAATCGTCACGAAAAAGCAAGTATAGTTGGACGCACCGTATTCGTGGTCCGACCGATATCCCGTTGGAGCAGCATCGTTGCCACACAGGTGGTCGCCGGGAGGAATTCAACCATCACCGATGCTGTTCCATTTTTAGTTCTCACGAATAGAAATGGGAGCGATTTGACGTGCATTTTTGATGTTTCTCATTATCTTTAGAACGAAATGCGATTCGTCAAAAATTTTGGAAACAAATCCGCTGCTCAGGCGTATATTGATACTGGAGGCACTTTGGTAATATGCGGGAACCTTTACTAGCTGGCATTCTTAGTTTACTGATTCCGGGGCTTGGTCAGATTTATAACGGAAGAATTATTATTGGAATAATTTGGCTATTACTGACCGGGTTTTCATGGATTGGTTCGGCGGGATTATTTGGGTGGGTTATCCATATCATCGCCGCCTGGTGTGCCTATAGTTTTGCAAAGGATTTTCCCGTAAGGAGCTAAAGTTTCTTCATACGATCCTCCTCTTCGCCCGGTGTTTGCCGACACCGGGCTTTTTTCGTTATTTAAGGCGGCGCACTCTGATGCAAATCAGCAACAGTGGTCAAACGCTGTCAGGTAACCGGCGCCTGGCTGGGTATGAAGTCGTCGACGCTGGCTCGCGAGCAAGCTAAACTCTCTATCTACCGATACGGGCTTCGGGATTAAATATCATTCGGGTATAATCAAAAATTTCGCGACCGAGGAAATACACGGATGAAACTCAACATTATCCCCGTTAAATGGACTGACGAAGGCGTCGCAATGCTCGATCAGCGGCTGCTGCCGACCGAAGAAACCTGGCTGATGCTCAAAACCTATGACGAAGTCGCCGCCGGCATTAAAGACATGGTCGTTCGCGGAGCTCCCGCGATCGGCGTCTCGGCGGCTTATGGAATGGCGCTCGGAGCAAAGTATTTCGTCGGTACGACCGTCGCTGATCTCGAAGAAGAACTCGAATTCATCGGCGAAGTCCTCGCCGCGACGCGTCCGACCGCCGTCAATCTTTTCTGGGCGATCGACCGTATTAACCGCACGTTCCAAAAGGCAAAAGCTGACGGCAAAAACGTCAGCGAGATCAAACAGATATTGCTTCAGGATTCAAAAGATATTCACGAAGAAGACATCGAATCGCAGCGTCTCATCGCCCAATTCGGTGGCGAATTGCTCGCCGATAACGATGTCGTCCTCACCCACTGCAACGCCGGAGCCCTCGCGACCGGCGGCGTTTGGGGAACCGCGCTCGGCGTCATTCGCGGAGCCGTCGATCAGGGCAAAACGATCTCCGTCATCGCCGACGAAACGCGTCCCTACCTGCAAGGTGCCCGCCTCACCGCCTGGGAACTGATGCAGGACGACATTCCCGTCACCCTCATCACCGACAACATGTCCGGCCACATCATGAAAAAAGGCGGCGTCCACGCCGTCGTCGTCGGCAGCGACCGCATCGCCGCAAACGGCGACGTCGCCAACAAAATCGGCACCTACATGGTCGCCGTCCTCGCCGACCGCCACAATATCCCCTTCTACGTCGCCGCCCCGCTCTCCACCGTCGATCTCACCTGCCCCACCGGCGACCAAATCCCCATCGAAGAACGCGACGTCCGCGAGGTCACCCACATGAAAGACATCCAACTCGCTCCCGACGATACGCTAGTCAGCAACTACGCCTTCGACATAACCCCAAACGACCTCGTCACCGCCATAATCACCGAAAAAGGCGTCGCACGGGCACCGTATACGGAAAGCTTGAAGGCTCAGTTTGACCAGTAATATCCTGATCGATTGCGTCATTTCGTGGTATAATAATAGGGTGGAAAATGGTGTTGCTCGATTCTCGTTATTGATGGAGCTTAGACGGCTCGGCGAGCGGGCGTTTTTGCACAAACTTCGGATCAAACACCCTGATCTCACTCAAAAACAGATAAACGAAGAGCTTAGCAAGTGGTATCGCATTCGACCCGGCGCGGAATTTGGTGATGGCGTCGGACGCGTGGGCGACTTAAAGCGTTTTAGTTAGCTAATCATTGAGCGATCACCTCGCAGATTACGCAAGATCGGTAGTCGGGCACCTTCGCGGACTTAACGTTGAGTTTGCGATGGTGGGCGGAATTGCCGTCTCTCTTCGCACGCTAGAGCGGTTCACTAAAGACGTGGACTTTGCCATTTCAGTTGAAAGTGATTCACAGGCTGATGGCGTGGTTAGTTCATTCCGAGAGGCGGGATTCCGTATCGCGATGTTTCTTGAGAAGGAAGATGACGGTTCGCTAATGACCGTTCGATTGACGACCGGTGGCGATGTAGAAATTTTCGTCGATCTCTTGTTTGCTACTTCGGGAATCGAACGCGAAGTGATAGCAGATGCAACCGACCTCGAACCTTTCCCCGGCGTCGTCGTAAAACTTGCCACTACACCATCGCTCATCGCAATGAAAGTCCTTTCGGCAGACTGGAAAACCCGTCCTCAAGATGTACTCGATCTTCAGCAACTACTCCAAATCGCAGAATCGAACGACATCACAAGGGCCCGCCAATTGCTCAACCTCATAACCGAACGCGGCTACAACCGAAACAAAGACCTCCAAAAAGACCTCGACGGCTACATCGAGCAGTTTATGGGTTAGACTCTTTTACCTGCCCACCGTCCACTGCCCACTGCCCACTGTTCGTTTGACTCTCCCAAAAAACGGGTATATCATTCTCGGCACACTCGAATTTAGAGCCCAAAACACTAAATAAAAGGAGATCTCCCTATGGACGACGTGACCCGCAGACGTATACATTATCCTTGCTTTTCCTTTCCCATCTCGAAATGCTGAACTTATGGGCGGGCGACAGGGGCGACGCGGGTGCTCATCGGCCACCGCAATGTCGGATTAAGAATATACGGACGGAGCCTACAGAGTAGACATATGCTTCATACCAGAACTTACGAACCCTCAGAGGGAGAAATTCTTTACCATTATTGCGACGCAGATGCATTTGCCGCGATTAATAAGTCCCGAAGAATCCGTCTCAGTGATCTCTTTTCTATGAATGACTTTATGGAAATGCATTGGGGATACCATATTTGGGAACTAGCGGCGAGCGAGTTAATGAAAGAGGTCGGCGAACCTTTTCTTGACGAAATCGACACAGTAATTCACTCGAACGGGTTTTATCTCTTACTTGTGGGATCATGCTTTTCATTAGATGGAGACGTTCTCAGTCAGTGGCGCGCGTATAGCAAAGACGGGATGGGTTATTCAATTGGATTTGAAGCCATCGTCTTGGCTCAACTCCAGATCCGCCCTCTTCGCGTTCTATATGACAAGACGCAACAAATTGAAGAAGCTAAAGCCTTTATTCGAGCGATTCATGAAGTAGAGGCTCTGCAAGAAGTAAATTACGGAGCCGACTTTAGAAGAACTTGCGCTACTTTTGCATGTGACCTCGCCTCGTTTAAAAATCCCGCCTTCGAAGAGGAACAAGAGGTTCGAATTGTTCACGCTCTCGATTTTGTGGAAAGTAGCAAATCAGTCAAGCTAGTTGATGCTGGCGGCCATGCATTCGAGAACGATGTTGAAGGTGAGGAAGTACAGTTTCGTATGAAGGATTCAAGACCAGTCGCATATATTGACATCGATTTTTCTAACGACGGAAAAATTAATCCAGTTAAGGAGGTTTTTCTTGGGCCAAAAAATAATTCTAACCCCATCGGGATTTCGATATTCTTAGAGACCATAGGTATAGATAATGTAAAGGTGCGAATGTCAAAAGCATCGTACAAATAGGCAGGATATTCAGATGATATGGACTGATTATGAGAATGCTGTTTTCGATTATTTAAGCTTGAAATTCCGGGACTGCCAGATTTACAAAGACATTAAACTACTTGGAATGTTGTCTGACACACCGCGACAGATTGATGTTCTCATCGAAAATCAAATTGGCGATTTGAATATTCGAACCATAGTCGAGGCACGTTGCTGGAAAACTAAGCTTAACGTGATTCATATCGGGGCTTTCATCGATAAGATGAAAGATGTTCGCGTGAACCGAGGGATTATACTCGCACCACTCGGGTACTCGGCAGCGGCGCTCAAAAGGGCGGAACAGGAGCCCGAATTACAGCTTCATATACTGAATTTCGAGTCCATGCCTCCCTCGCAAGGGTTTTATGCGAACCCATATCGAGGGGATGCTGGGGCAATAATATCTGCCCCCACGGGTTGGGTTGTTGAATCTGATTTAACGGATCACGAACGCCATGAGGTGGGTCTATGCTTCCTCCACGCGATGGGGATCTCAAAAGACGAAGCTTTTCGCAGATTAGAAGTTATGTATTTCAATCTGATTCCAGTTGGTTTCACGATCGAACAACTCGATCATTTGATTGAAGATCAAAATGAGGTTGTACTTGCGAAAGACCCAAAGGCATCTATTGAGCTTTGGCAAGAAGATTTAGATGGTCGACCTGTAATTTTTCGTCATATTTATTACCATAATGATAATTACACAGAATTCAGTGCCTTTGTGTGCACAAATCGCTTCTACGCATATCTTGTCGCTTCTTCATTAAATCGAAATGCCGAATCAAACCTTGCGCGCTTACGCTATGTAATGAGAACTGCAATCTTCGTCGTTCTTGCCCGGGTCGATCCTACTGACTCGGATGGCGCTTGGCAAATGATCTTCGGCAATACGAATGAAAACTCGCCAGACGGAGTTTTAATGACTCTTTGCTGAAAAGTTCATGAAATTTGCAACTTCCAGCCCCTCCTGAACCAAGCCGTCGTAATATTCATTTCGACGACCGGTATAGAATGCACTAATTGAATTGTCATTAGCCTCGAATTTATTCTTATCAAGAAACCATTTCGTAGCATTCGCAGCTCGATTTAGGTTCTCTCCGGCAAGAACTATCTTCACGATACTCGGCATACATCCATCCGAATGCAAATGCTCAATCCAGCGATCCGCTCGAAGCTGATTCATGCCCAAGGTCATTTTTGTAGCTCTCTCAAATCGAAAAATTAACAACATTAAAAAGACTAGGTATTCGACGATTCGAAATTCAAGGGGACGAAAGTGATCCTCGACAATGATAATCACATGAGCGAGTGGATCACCCTTTACGTGGAGAAGCCGCTTTCTTAGGGTTTCTCGGTCGAGATTATTCTTCGTGCGGTACATCTTCAACAATTTCGTCCGGTCGAATTGCATCCTTATTTACCAGCCAATGAGCAAAAAGATTCGTTAAAACCGCAATCAGAACACTGGTAATCAGAAAAGGAGTAAGAGCATCTATAACCGCCGAAAACAAGCTCGACGTTTCGCCACGCTCGATGAATGGTCGTGCAAAGTTATAGCTGTACCTAATTATCAAAATCAGCGATATGAGGTAGACGGAGTAAAAAGGCAAAAAGAATCTAATAACTGGCCGCCATCCGTCTCTTGCGTAGGAAAAATCCCGCATCGCCATAAGACAGTGTCTGCCTTCGTAGAGAACAAGTAGAACCAGGAAATACACAAATTCGTCTTGCCGCAACATCCAAGCGACTAAAAAGCCAACAATGAGAGGAACTAGTAAAAACG
This sequence comes from uncultured Acidobacteriota bacterium, assembly GCA_963738935.1. Lineage (GTDB taxonomy): Bacteria > Acidobacteriota > Blastocatellia > Pyrinomonadales > Pyrinomonadaceae > OLB17. Next base: position 1,615,611 of record CAVTYF010000001.1, read on the forward strand.
TTAGGAAAAATGAAACCCATGATTTTAGATATAAATTAGTGTTTTGCGGGCGCCCCTCTTTTTTGAGCGATAAGCAAGACCGTAGAATTCATCAAAATACTGAGAAAGCTGATATTCTAGTGAAGAAAGGGGAAATATAGCAAGATAGGATGGCGTGTACTCAATTTTGGTAAGCTTCCTTAAGTAGTGTAGTAACGCGAAAATGCCAAGGGAAACGAATAAGGGCACTAGTCTCAGTTCATGATTCCAAATAGCATTTAGGATTTCTGGCATTCGTTATACTTGAAATACTCGCGGGAGCCGCGCATTTTCTTTAGGTTTGTGATCTGGTCGAGGGTGTCTGCTTGTTCGGCCGCCTCGATAGCGGCTTTTACTTTTGTGAGGAGCGACTTATCTTTTACAGCCCTGACGTCTTTGAGGAAGCTTTCGTTAAACGCTACGTTCAATTAACGCTCTCCAGAACTTCGAATACCGACTCATGGCTAACGCGTGGAGTCTGTTCGCCCTCGGCTATAGCTTTTGAGAAAGCAATATCCTCAATAATATCGCCCAAAATCTCACGCACCATCTCTTGCCGTTCCTGCAAAACCTCAACAATTGCCGATTTGAAAACGTCTTTTAGTTCGTCGCTCTCGGAAACAGTAGCCATAATGCACCTCGCGTCAATAATAGCACAACTATTTATCAAAAGTGGCTCAGAATTTCTTCGCTCTCTCTAGCTGCTAATTATGCTAGGGTTGTGCTTATGGACGACCTTCTATTATCTTTGCGTGGCGTTGCCGCCTGCCGAGGTGGTGCTTTGCAGTTGATCTGGCGTTGTCACTTTCTCAGGCTGATCCTTTACCTTCCAACCCGTCCTCGGCGGCACGGGCCGGACGGCTCTTGGGGAGCGGGCGATTTTGTTTAGTTCGAGGACGAGGACGCCGTATTCGAGGTGGGCGGTCGGGAAACGGATGGTGTAGTCGAGTTTGATGTTGTGTTTGGTGACGAAACGCAGGGCGTGGAAGCGGTGGGCCCCGGCGCGGCCGCTGTCGTAGAGTTGGAAGGCGTTTAGCGTGAACGGCGGGACGGGTTTGATGCCGATGGTGCTGGTGTCGGCTTCCCAGAGCATGACGACGTGGGTCGGTCTGCCGAGGGCTTCGAAGGCGTTGCGGCTGACGTTTATAGTACCGTACGGCGACATTGAAACATGCAGCTTAGCGATACGCGGAGTGCCGGGATCGTCAAATTCTATCCAATTTCTTGCCATTATAGGAGGAGCGTATCACACATGCAACGAAATGTCACGTGAACAATATCTTACTCGGTGCGTGCGCAAAACTGTAACAATGTTTGTATTAGTCTGAAGTGCTCAAAGTGTGAAAATTCGCCGGCAATTGGCAGTGAGGACGAATTGATAACGGAAAAAGCTACGAATTAGCGGAAAAAGCACCTTTGACCAGTCCCGCATTTACCTCCACCAGTCCTGGGATTCTACTCTACCAATCGCGGGTTATTCGCTTTACTAGAACGTGGTATTTCAGTCTGGTAGCTTTTCGAGGTCTGACGGGAGCCACGAGGCGTTTTTGAAATAGTAGACCCGTCCGCCGGACTTCAGGCCATCAAAGCGACCTTCGTTTAGCGAGATGCCGTAGCTGCCTCGGCAGAGTAGTTCGGTCCAGTCGTTGCCGTTTTTTAGGTAGTTTTTGATCTTCTCGCTGTCGGCTCCCATCTGGAAGAGCATGGGGACGGCTTCGGCGACGGGCATGTCGGCTAGCCACGGGTCCGAGGCACACCATGAGGCGAGGGCTGTCATTGTAAGCGCAATGTTTTCCGGCGTTTGACGGCGTAGGTCTTGCATTATCGAGCGGTAGAAACCGCGTTCTGAGACGGTGGCGTCGAAGTCGATCTGGATGGCATTGACGTCGGGGAGTTCGAGGGTTGAGAGGATGAGCGAGACTGTTTTGGCTCGCATTTCAGTGTTGAATGCCGGGCGTTCGAACGTGCCTTTGGCGGTTTCGATGCGGGTGACGGCGATCATGTACGTGCCCGGAGCGACGTCGAGCGGTTGCCGGCGCGGTTTTGGGGACACCGTTTCTTTCTCGAGAAAAATAGTCTGAGCGAGGAATGCCACGCCGAATTCTTTTGGGTCAATAAAACGCAGGTCTTCGGGGCGTTCCCAGGCCCACAGAATCTTGTTGGGCATCGCGGCCTGGGCAACTGGCTTGATCTCGTTACGCGGCGACGTACACGAGGAAAGGTAGATCGACGCGATCAGGATGAAGGCGGAAACACGACCGGTAGGGAGTGTGTTTTGCAGTCCAGAAATCACTTATTGAGTCTAGCACGCGGCTTTACTCTTTGCGGCTACTTTGCGGCCTTGGCGGCTTTGCGTGAGGCTCAGTGGTTTCTTCACGCAAAGTCGCAAAGAACGCAAAGGTGCTGCAAAACGTTCGGATTGGAACTCGCTTGTGGCTAATAATCTTGAGTCAATGCGCGACCGACACACTCCCTACCGGTCGTGTTTCTGCCTTTTTGCTGGTATAATTCGGTCTACTGAATGGTGATTCATTTCTGGTACTAAAAAATCCCCACCCGCTACCGCAGGTGGTACTGACAAGCATATGATCGAACGCGAACAGATACCGATGGATGTCGTTTTTGTGGGTGCCGGGCCGGCGAATTTGGCGGCTGCTCTGCATCTGAAAAGCAAGATTAAGGAACACGACGAATTGGTCGAGAAAGGATTTAAGAAAGGGAGAGCGATCGGCGAGCTTGAGATTGCCATCGTTGAGAAAGGCTCGTTTGTTGGTGCTCACATCCTGTCGGGAGCCGTGATGGACCCGATCGCGATCCGCGAACTGATGCCTGATTTTCTTGCGCAGGGTTGTCCGGTCGATTCGGTCGTGACCGAGGATGCGTTTTGGTATCTGACTGAAAAGAAAGGGATAAACGCACCGCTCGTGCCGCCGCCTTTGAAAAATAAAGGCAAATATATCGTTTCGCTTAGCAAAGTTTGCGAATGGCTCGGTGAGAAATGTGAGGAAGCGGGGATCAATATCTTTCCCGGAATTTCCGGCGGCAGAAGTTCTTTATGATGAGAACGACGCCGTTATCGGCGTACGAACCGGCGACAAAGGGATCGATAAGGAAGGCAATCAAAAGGCGAATTTCGAGCCGGGCGTCGATCTGCTGGCAAAGGTGACGGTGCTCGGCGAGGGCTCACGCGGTTCGCTGGCGAAGCAGGTTATCTCGCGGCTCGGCCTTGCTGAAGATAAAGAGCCGATGGTTTACTCGCTTGGAATCAAAGAGCTATGGGAACTTCCAGCGGGCAATTTTCCGGAGGGCAAAGTCGTTCATACGCTCGGCTTTCCGTCCGATACACGGACTTACGGCGGCGGGTGGATCTATGGCCTGAAGGACAACATGCTCTCAGCATCGGCTATGTCACGGGTCTCGATTACGAAGACCCGATGATCGATCCGCATGCCGAGTTTCAGAAATTTAAGACGCATCCAAAGGTCGCCGAGGTTCTCGCTGGCGGCAAGATGATCAAATATGGTGCGAAAACGATCAACGCCGGCGGTTATTGGACGCATGCCGAGGCTTTATGCGGACGGCGTGCTGATCGTCGGCGATTCGGCGTCGATGCTGAACGGCCAGCGGATCAAGGGCATTCACACAGCGATGAAATCGGGAATGCTCGCGGCTGAGACGATCGTCGGGGCGTTTGAACACGACGATTTCTCCTCGAAAACGCTCAGGCATTTTGAAGAAAAGGTAAATCTTAGCTGGATATATGACGAGCTGCATCCGGTCCGCAATTTCCACGGTGCGTTTCAGAAAGGCCGCTGGTCGGCTTTGATCAATACAGGATTGCAATTTTTGACCAAGGGACTGGCTTGGGGCTTTATGCCGAAGGAACATCACGTCGCGGGCCATGAAAGAATGGCGGCGGTTGGCAGTAGGCAGTTGGGAGAAGGATTTGGTCCGAACGATCATTTGAAACAAGATCGTTACGCGGGTGTGCCGTTTGACAAGGAAATGACTTTTGATAAGGTGACCGACGTATTTTACGGAGCCGTCGCTCATGACGAAGATCAGCCATCGCATTTGCACGTTTTGGACACCGAGATCTGTGCCACGACGTGTGCCGAGGAATATGGCAATCCGTGTCAGCGATTTTGCCCGGCGGCGGTATATGAGATGGAAGAGAATGTTGTTAACAATGCCGCAAAGAACTTAAAGTAAATTTTTCAAATTGCGTACATTGCAAAACATGCGACATCGCCGACCCGTATCAGATCATCAACTGGGTCACTCCCGAAGGCGGCGGCGGGCCGAATTATAAAGGAATGTAAGTAAGAAAATTAGCCACGGATTACACGGATAAGAACAAATCAATTCTTATCCGTCCTATCCGTGTAAATCCGTGGCCGATTTCTGTTCGCGGCCACACTTAACTTTCTAGGATTTCGAAGTTAACCTTCTTTTCCTGAAATTCTTTTAGTGCTATTCGCGTCGATTTTGTTTTTCGCATATCCATGTCCACGCGTGGGATTGCTCCGCGCTGGAGCTGTTTGCTGCGCTGGGCGGCGAGGATGATCATTCGGTATTTTGAATCGATTTCGGGTGGATCGATTATCTCTTCTACTTCGGCTTCTTCTATTTCTTCGACCATATTTAACGCTATTCTCCGTTGAAAAGATGCTTTGAGGCATCAAAACTACTAAGAATACCCTGAATGTATTCCCTTTGTCTATCCAGACACTGGCGTTCGGCGAGAATTATCGATGTTATTTGTCGTGTTGCTGACGAAAGGTCCTCGTTAACAATCAGGTACTGAAACTTTTCATACAACATCACTTCGTTGAATGCGTTCTTGAGTCTGGTATCCAGTTCTTCCTGTCCCTCGGTGCCGCGAGCGGTCAAACGAGCCCGCAGAACCTCAAACGATGGCGGCAGGATGAATATGCTGATACATTGCTCAGGTCGTTTTTCGAGAATCTGCAACGCCCCCTGAACATCGATCTCAACAATCAGGTCCTTTCCACTGCGTGAAACTTTTTCGCTCTCGACGATCGACGTCCCGTACAGATTGCCGTGTACTTCGGCGTACTCAAGAAAATCGCCGTGCATCGCCCGACGCTCGAATTCGTCGCGCGAAACAAAATAATATTCACGTCCGTCCTCTTCACCGAACCGTTTTGCACGAGTCGTGTGAGACACGGAGAAACCAAGCTCCGGCAAAACGCCGCGAACCTCCTTTATCAAAGTCCCTTTCCCCCCGCCGGACGGGGAACTAATAATGATAAGTTTTCCCTGCATAGTTAGGAAATAAGCCACGGATTAACACGGATTTTCACGGATATTTTTTCTGGGATTGTCGTATATTTTTCGCTTCACTTCAGGCCTGACTCCAAAATTCAGAAGTAATCCGATCTCAATTGCCGTTGCGCGAAGATAATTCAATAGCTGGGCCTCATGTGAAGGGTCGAAAGACCGTACCGCCTTCAACTCGACTATCAAAACGCCTTCGACTAAAAGATCGGCATGAAAAACACCTATCCGATGGCCTCTAAACCAGACAGGTATTTCAACCTGCTGTTGAACGGATAAGCCAGCTTCTCGTACTGCAAGCACCATTGCACTTTCGTAAACAGATTCGAGAAAACCATGCCCTAACTCATTGTAAACATCGTAAAACGTACCGATTACTTTTTCTGATACTTGTTCGTGTAACATTCTTATCCGTGTTTATCCGTCCAATCCGTGGCCATTCTATTCCACATTTTGCACCTGTTCACGGATTTTCTCAATCTCGCTCTTTATCGCGAGGGCATTTTCTTTGACGGTCATGTTGTTCGTTTTCGAAGCGATCGTGTTGGCTTCGCGGTTAAATTCCTGGGTGAGGAAATCGAGGCGTTTGCCGACGTCGCGCTCGTCTGTGACGATCGAGCGAAAATGCTCGATATGGCTTTTGAGCCGCGTGATTTCCTCGGAAATGTCGGCCCGGTCCGCGAGGAATGCGACTTCCTGAGCGATCCGGCCCTGATCGATATCTAACTGAGAATCGGTCTTGGCGAGCAGTTCCGTTAAGCGTTTCGTCAGGCGTGCGGAGTATTCGTCAGCGACCTTGGCTGACTCGGCTTCGATGGCGGGCAGACGCGATTCGATGTCGTTTATACGTGCAAAGAGTTCGGCCCGAAGCATCTCGCCTTCTTTTGAACGCATTGCATCGAGATCGTTTATCGCAATTGCGAAAACGGTTTCTATCGCCGCCAAAAACGAGTCGCTCGGCTCTTGTTTTTTGGTATTCACCACATTTGGCAGACGAGCGATGACGTTAATATCGGGTTCGCCGCTGAGTGAAAACTCGCTTTGCATTTCCTTCATCGCGGACAGAAATCCAACGATTAAGGGGCGATTTATCTCTAATTCGACCGCGTCGTTGCGGTCGTATTGTAGATTAACCTCGACGCGACCGCGGGCGAGACGGCCGCTGATTAGTTTTTTTACAACTGGTTCGAGCAGCTGCAACTCCGCAGGCAGCCGCATGTTGATGTCGAGAAAGCGGTTATTGACCGTCTTTAGTTCGACCGTAATTGAGTGATTTTCGTCGGACACGGCAGCGCGTCCGAAACCTGTCATTGATTTCATAAGGTTGTTTCAAGACCAAAGTCCAAGGGCCAAGGTTCAAAGTTTCAAAGTTCACTAGTGTGGTGTCCCTGATGTTCCATAACGTTTCAAACTGCAAGACGCAGAACGTAAAATACTAGCTGCTAGTAGCCAGCAGCTAGCCGCCAGCACTAAAATCCGATCGCAGAATGCCGCCCGATTTTGTCAACGGACTTTAAAGACAGGACACTAGAGAACGTCGACAATCTCCATATCGGCAAACTGGAGTTCGTACAGCTTTTTATACGTTCCGTCATGATCGAGCAATTCTTCGTGTGTTCCGGTCTCGATGATCGAGCCTCTTTCCATTACGACTATTTTATCTGCTTTTCTAATCGTTGAAAGGCGGTGAGCGATGACGATCGAGGTACGATTTTGCATGAGATTTGCGAGTGCTTTCTGGACGAGCATTTCGCTTTCTGTGTCCAGGGCTGACGTTGCCTCGTCGAGGATCAAAACCGGAGCGTCAACGAGAACCGCCCGTGCGATCGCGATACGCTGACGCTGGCCGCCGGAAAGCAGCACGCCGCGTTCGCCGACCAGTGTGTTATATCGATGAGGAAGCTGATCGATAAAGTCGTCGGCATAGGCGACACGGGCGGCCTCCGCGATCTCGGTGTCGGATGCGCCGGGGCGTCCGTAGGCGATGTTCTGCCGGATGGTGTGATTGAACAAGACAGTTTCCTGCGTGACCAGTGCCATCTGTTTTTTCAGACTGAGAACAGTCGCGTCCCGAAGGTCGATGCCGTCCCAGAGTATCGCTCCTTCGGTTGGGTCGTAGAGCCGCTGGATTAGCCGCGTCAGGCTCGATTTCCCGCCGCCGCTCTGTCCGACGAGGGCGACCATTTGACCTTTTTTAACTTCGAGATCTACCTTTTTAATGATCTTCTTTTTGCTGTTTCGATAGTTGAACGAAACGTTTCTTAGCGATATGGCTGTCCTGAGCGGCCCAAGTTCCGTTGCATCGATCTTCTCCGGCAGCGTTTCATTTTCATCGAGAATATTCCAAACATCGCGAGCGGCGGCAAAGGCTTTTGTGATTTCGTTATGCTGCCGCGAAATCTTTCGCATCGGATCATAGCTGCGCAATAGAAAAAAGAGAAAGGCAACAAACTGCGGCGGATCCATTCGGCCGGTGTTGATTTCACTAAGGCCGAAATAAAGGAAAACAATAATCGCCACCATCCCGATCAACTCAATTACGGGGGGCGAGGTTGCGGCGATGCTTGCCGAACGCAGGTTTGCACGAGCGATCAAGCGCGCAACATCCATAAACCGCTTTTTCTCGCTGGCCTCCGCCGAGTAAGCTTTTACAATTATCTGATTTGAAAGGGCCTCCTGCGACGTATCATTGAGATTCTTGTTGCCTTCGAGGGAGACATCGGCCAGCTTTCGCAGGCGTCGGCTAAAATTTGAGGTCAGAAATGCGATAATCGGTGCGATGATCAGGGCTCCGAGGGTCAGTCGCCAGTTGTAATAAAAAGCGGCTCCAATAAAGCAGATGAGCATTAAAGACTCACGCAAGACGTCACGCAGATTGGACGATACGGCGAGTTCGATAGCCGCACAGTTTACGACCAGGCGTGAGACTAAATAGTTTGTTCGATGTTTCTCAAAGAAGACGGCCGATTGCTTGAGCACGTGATCGTACAGCTCTTCACGCAGTTTAAGGACTGCGGACTGGCCGATCTTTGCCATCAAGTATCCCGAGAAGTATTCCGCGATGCCCTTCAAAACCGCAAATGAGACCAGAAGGAACGAGATCATCATCCAGGCCCGATACCAGTCGTTCTGCGGAATGAGGCTGTTCAGATCGAAAAGCGTTTTACTGTCCGTTGGCTTATTCGGGAGGAATTGTTCCATGATCGGAACCAGCAACGCTCCCGTCGCCATCTCAAAAACCGCCGCGGCAAACATCGCAAAAAACGCCACCGCAAAGGTGAGCCAGTATGGGCGAACATATTTGAGCAGGCGTTTGAGATCGTTCACGTTTGTCGAGTGTAAAGACTTGAATATACTTTACTTCGGCGGCGCCTGTCCAAAAACTCTTGCAACTCTACAACTGTGTGTGGCATCTTTTTCTAAGTGATTCTTTATCTAGGGAGAAGTTTATGAAAAATACGTTTGCGTCGAAAGCACTGCTTATCGGTCTGGTTATCACCGCGTTTTGCTTTACGGCAATCGCACAGGTCGATGTGGGCCGCAAGACGACGGCGATTACGTATCCGCTCGATGACAATGTGACGGTGCAGTTTCGCGGGACGACGCGTTTTCCCCGGATGAAGGGCGAGGCCAAGGTAAAACGAACGGCCCGCAGCGGTACGACGATCGAGCTTTCGGTCGAAAAAATGCCGCGTCCGTTTGAACTTGGGGCTGGTTACGCGACCTACGTACTGTGGGCGATATCGCCGACGGGCCAGGCCGACAATCTGGGCGAGATCAAACGCAGCGGTCTGTTTTTTATTGATTCAAAGGTGCGTGTGACGACGCCGCTGCAAACTTTCGCACTGATAATCACGGCGGAACCGCATTTTATGGTTTCGCGGCCAAGCCAGACGATAATGCTCGAGAATTTATATCCGATAGGTTCTAACGGCCAGCGAATCGGGACGACGCCGGCGGTCACATATTTTGGAAATTCGAGCGATTTTTTCCGCGATCCGCGAACCCCTGAGATCGCCGAAACCGACTATGCCAGGACGCCGCCCGCGATTTTGCAGGCAAAGCAGGCCGTCGCTCTGGCAAAATTTGCCGGGGCTGACCGCGACGCTTCGGTTGAACTTTCTGAGGCGACGACTCTGCTCCAGAATTCAGAAAATGCGTGGGCTGGCGGGACGCGATGAGGACACGATTGACATCGCCGCCCGCAAATCGATCGCCGCGTCAGTCCGGGCCGAGTCCTTGGCGATCCAGCGAAAGGAAGCCCGGGACAAGCGTAACGAACAGACAAGGACCGATGCCGAGATGCGGGCCGCCGAGAATAAATACACCGACGCTCAGGAACAGATTGCCGATCTGAAGTCGGAACTCGCCCGCGAAATCCGTAATCGTGAACTCGCCGAGCGGGATGCGATGAATTATTCGGGTCAGCTGAAGGAGCTTCGAGAAGAGAACGGCAAACTCCGCGAGGATCTGGGCAGGATTCGCGTTGAGGTCGAGACCGCAAATGCAAAACTGGCTGCGGCGGCACAGGCCGCTGAGAACGAAAAAAAGGCTTTGCAGGAAGCCGCCGATAACGACGTCAAAGTCGCCAAATCGCGAGCCGCCGAGGCGGAGCTAATTAGTTCCCTGAAAACGTTTGGAACCGTGAGCAAAAATGAACGCGGCATCGTTCTCACACTGCCCGAAACGCTCTGGGCCGGGACGCGTTCGACCACGCTGGTTCCGCAAGCCGACGGCAAGCTAACGTCACTCGGCGAGATTCTATCGAGTTATCCTGATTACCGCATCTCGGTCGAGGCCCACACCGATAATACCGGCGCGCCAGCCCAGATACAGACCGTTACGGACAAGCGTTCGTATTCTCTCGCCGAGAAATTTGCCACGATGGGCGTCGAAGAAGGCCGAATCGTCGCCAAAGGCTATGGTGCGAGCGTTCCCGTCGCACCGAATACTACAAATGCTAACAAGGCGAAAAATCGACGCATTCAGGTCATTTTGGTGCCGTATACTCGGTAAAGCCTAAGAGAACTAGCCACGGATCACGCCGAATGCAGAAGCCTGAGCGTGAGAGAGGGCTTAACACGATTGTCGGTTGTTAAGCCCTTGCTTACGCGCGGGCCTCTGCATTACGACAATTTCGCGGAAGGACAGATGTTTGCGAGGACGCATTCGGCACATTTGGGTCGGCGGGCAATGCAGATTTTTCGTCCGTGAAAGATCATCAAATGCGGGAACAGAACCCAATCCCTTTTGGGTATTAACTCGGCGAGACCGCGTTCGATCTTTTCGGGCGTTTTGCTGTCCGTCAGACCGAGCAACTGCGAGATTCGGGAAACGTGAGTATCGACAACAACCCCCGAAGTGATACCGAATGCGTTTCCCAGCACCACATTTGCCGTTTTTCGCGCCACGCCGCCGAGTGTCAATAGTTCCTCCATTGTCTGCGGAATCTCCCCGCCAAACACATCGATTATTCGAGCACACGCAGCCTGTATATTTTTTGCCTTGTTACGAAAAAAACCGGTCGAGTGGATGTCGCGTTCGAGTTCCGCCTGCGAGACTTTAAGAAAATCGGCCGGGCCGCGATACTTCCGAAACAGATCAGCCGTGACAATATTTACCCGCGCGTCCGTACACTGGGCCGAAAGAATCGTCGCGATCAGAAGCTCAAACGGGTTTGAGTGAATGAGAGCGCAGTGAGCGTCGGGATAGGCCTTTTTAAGGCGCTTTATGACTTCGAGTGTGCGTTTTTTCTGGTTCCCGATCATCGCTAAAGGCTAGAAAAGAAACCTGTAAAATGCAAATGCAGCCGGTTTTGGGTAAGATTTAGCAGAGAAAGTGACAGTTATGAACGTTCCATTACTCGACCTAAAAGAACAAAACGAACGGCTCCGCCCAGAGATCGAGGCGGCGCTTCGGCAGGTGCTTGATACGAACGGGTTTATTCTCGGCGGAGAAGTCGCCGCACTTGAGAACGAACTCGCCGAGTACTGTCAGACAAAGTACGCGATCGGCTGCGCATCGGGAAGTGATGCCATCGTGCTTGCGCTGATGGCTCTCGATGTTGGCCCTGGCGACGAAGTTATTACGACACCATTTAGTTTTTTTGCGACGGTCAGCGCGATCACGCGGCTTGGGGCGGTGCCGGTTTTTGTTGACATCGAACCCGAGACCTACAATCTTGACATTTCGCAGATCGAGGCAAAGATAACTGCGCGGACAAAGGCGATCGAACCCGTTCATCTCTTTGGTCAGTGTGTCGATATGGTCGCCCTGAACGCGATTGCGGAAAAGCACGGAATTCCAGTCGTCGAAGATGCGGCCCAGGCCATCGGTTCCGAAGATCGCGGCGTGCGGGCCGGCGCGATGAGCGCGATCGGCTGTTTTAGCTTTTACCCGTCGAAGAATCTTGGCGGAATGGGCGACGGCGGTTTTCTCACGACAAATAACGACGATCTAGCCAAAAAACTCCTCGCCCTGCGCGTCCACGGTTCGGAAGAGCGTTATTATCACAAATATGTCGGATTAAACTCGCGGCTCGACGGTTTTCAAGGTGCGGTTTTGCGTGTCAAACTTCCGCATCTTGACGGGTGGACAGAGCAGCGACAGGCGAATGCCGCGCGATATCGCGAGTTGTTCACCAGCCGCGGCCTGACCGAGCAGATTACGTTACCGATTGAGCGAGAAGAGGTTAGGCATATTTATAACCAATACGTGATCGGTGCGGGCGGTCGTCGCGACGATCTGCGATCATTCCTCACCGACAAAGGAATCGGCACGGACATTTATTACCCGGTTCCGCTGCATTTGCAGGAGTGCTTTTCGTATCTCGGCTACAAAATGGGTGATCTGCCGGTCGCCGAAAGAGCCACCCGCGAGACATTGGCTCTTCCGATTTTCCCGGAACTCAGACCGGAACAGCAGATAACGGTTGTCGAAGCGATCGGTGAATTCCTGGAAAAATAACGATGCCCGACCTCACGGCGATAGAATCGAAAACCATAAGAGTGAAGCTCATGCTCGCCACAGCGGTCATCGTTTTGGTCGTTCTGGCGTGGTTTTCGGTTCGTTGGCAGCTCGGCGACATGCTTGCGACGCTGACCCAGGCGACCGATCCGAACTTCGCGGAAATCGCTGAACTCGCCACCCGTTGGGCACCGGGTGATCCAGCGGCATTCTCGCTCAAGGCATCCGCGGGCGAGGACACGGACGCTTCGATCAAGGCTTTGGAAGCTGCCGTCCGCCGAGCTCCGAGCGATTATCGGTGGCGGATTGATCTGGGCCGAGCCTATGAGCAAGGCGATCAGTTTGAAAAGGCTGAAATTCAGCTAAAAAAGGCGGTCGCGCTTGCCCCGTCGTATTCGTCGGCACGCTGGCAGCTAGGCAATTTTTACCTTCGCAAAGAGCAGCCCGACGCAGCCCTGGCCGAGCTTAAAATTGCCGCCGAAAACAACCCGACGTACCGCGAACAGGTCTATTCGCTGGTCTGGGATTTTTCCGGACGGAGCTCCGTTCAGCTCGAAAAAATCGCGGGCGGACGGCCTGATATGCTTGCTCGTCTCGCCTATTTTTTTGCGGCACGCGGCCGGGCCGAGGATTCGCTCAGAAATTGGAACCGTTTGAGTGAGGACGACAAGGCAAAAAACACGCCGATTGCCCGCTCGATTGCGCTCGGTCTTTTTGATCAGCGACACTTTGCTCAGGCCCTCGAATTTGCCCGGCAATACGGGGCGGAAACAGAAGCACAGCCTAATGCAATCGCAAACGGCTCGTTTGAAAAGACGATTGGCGAGAATAATGAGTCGCGTTTTGGCTGGCAGATCGCTCGGAACGATCCAAAATTTGATGCCAGCCCCGAGGGCCGCGTCAAACGTGACGGAAACCGCAGTCTCCGCGCGACATTTAAAGGTTTTAACAAGCCGACGCTCGCCAATATTTCTCAGACGGTCGTCGTCGAACCAGGCCGTAAATACAAGCTCCGATTTTGGGTGCGAACTGAAAATCTGCGGAGCGCGGGTCTGCCGCTCGTCGAGATCGTAAATGCCAATGACGATAAGCCGCTCGCCAGATCACAGGTATTTCCGTCGGGAACAAACGACTGGCAGGAATTAACTGTCGAGGTCACGACCCCCATCGGCTGCAGCGGAATAGCGATCCGTACAATCCGTGCGTACTGCGGCGAAGATTGCCCGATAACCGGTATTTTTTGGTACGACGATTTTGCGATTGGCGATTAGTCGTAATATTTATCATTTTCAATTCACCATGTCGCGTCTGAATAAAATTGCATTCTTCCTGATATGTTCGACGGGCATTTTGACGACGCTTGCCTACGGGACGGTCCATCAGCCGGTGATTGCGTTGTTTTACCTCGTTATCACGATCCTCGGGGTTGTCGTTGCGACTGAGTCGTTTTTCAGCGGAGTTTTGCGGTTTAGCCGCTCCCGTTTGCAGATACCTCTGGCTTTGCTCGGTCTATATGCACTTATTCAGGTAATACCGTTTGGTACGATTTCTCAGCGCGTCCGGAATTGACGGTACGGCCCGAACTATCTCGATCGAGCCGTTTGCAACCCAGGTCGTGGCTCTTCATATTTTTGCATTGTGCGTCTTCTTTTTTGTCGCTCTGGCCGTGATCGATAGTGGGTCGAGACTAAAACGCGTCGTGGCGGTAATTACGGTTTTTGGCTTTGCGTATGCGTTTTTTGCGATTCTACAGTCAGTATTGAGTCCAGACAGAATTTACGGCATTTATAAACCGAGCGCCGGGATGCCGTTCGGTTCATTCGTTAACAAGCACGATTTCGCGGCGATCATTGAAATGACGATTGCAATTCCGCTCGGTCTGATTTTTGCGGGATCGCTGCGCAGTGATAAGCGTTTGTTATATGTCGTCGCGATTGCTCTGATGGGAGCGGCATTGCTTCTCAGCGGCTCACGCGGCGGATTGGTTGCGCTTATTGCTGAAATTATTTTGCTGATTATCCTCACGAGCAGGGCAAAGGGTCGCAAGAATCTGGTTTTAAAGGCTGCGTTGTCGGCCGCCCTCGTGCTCGCGGCCGTTGGCGGTGCTATTTTTGTTGGCGGCGACACGTCGCTCACGAGATTTTCGGAAACGGCCTCGTCAGACAACATTACGTCGAGCCGGACGCATATTTGGAGTGTCACGTTACGAGTGATTTCGTCCAATCTGCCATTTGGTGCAGGTCTCGGAGCATTTCCGCAGGCGTACACGCAGTTTGACGACTCAGGCGGCTACGAACGCGTCGAACAGGCGCATAATGATTATCTACAGATTGTCGCCGACGCGGGAATTGTCGGCCTGGCTATCGGAGCCTTATTTTTATTTTGGTTCTTTCGCGAGGGCATCCGAAACTCGCTAGTCACAAATCAGTTGCGACGCGGCACGGCAGTCGGCGCTTTTGCGGGGTGTTTTGCGATTCTTATCCATAGCCTTTTCGATTTTGTGCTGCACATTACGGCGGTCTCCGTTATGTTTTTGACGCTGATGGCGGTGCTTGTCGCGAGCGGTCGTGAATATGACGACGACACCGACGAATACGACACGCCGAAGCGAAAACGTCGACGTGGGGCAAGCGTAACGCCAATCGATACGAAGCTAAAGGACTAGAGCGGTTACGGATTGACTGGAGGGCGAGCATCCTGCTCGCCCCGCACCGGTGAGCAGGATGCTCACCCTCCAGTCAAAACCGCCGCTTGGTTCGCCAGTTTTTCTGGGTCTAACCGCTCTAATTCGCAGTTGCCGACGACGGTTTGAAAACACGCCCGATTGATCTAAAAATCCACCAGACCAACCCGTGCGAAACGTAAAGCGCGGCGATTGCAAACAGGGCGTATTTTGAATAGAAAAATACAAACATTACCATCGCGGCGATGGCCAAAACGAGGAAAATACCCTGCCGGCCTTTACCCGCAGTTTTCATGCTGGTATAACGGATCGTGCTGACCATGAGGATCGAGAGAACCGCGACAAGGCCCATTAGCGCATAGCCGTAAAATATCGCAGCGTTTTCGCCAAACGAACTGAGCGGAGCGGGTGCAAAATGCACGAGGGCCGCCAGCAAACCCCCGGCGGGTGGAATCGGCAGACCGACAAACGCCTTCTTATCGACCTTGACAGCACCCTCGATGAGCACGCGGGGCCGGGTCGCCTGTAGATTAAAGCGTGCGAGGCGAAATGCGCCGCACATCAAATACGCAAAAAGAAGAAATACGCCCAGATTGTGGCCGAAAGTTCCCTCGGCAAACGCCGGTGCGATAGCCCACGCATAAACGAGGGCAGTCGGAGCGATGCCAAACGTCAGCACATCGGCAAGCGAATCGAACTGCACACCGATCTCAGTCGCCGTTCGGGTAGCCCGAGCAACGCGTCCGTCGACCGTGTCAAAAAGTATCGCGAGACCGATGGCGAGCCCGGCGCTGTTGAAATACGACGCGGCGAGTTCGGGGTTCGCCGCCGACACCTGAAACCCGCGAATCGATGACAAAACGGCCAGATACCCCATCGCGACATTCGCCGCCGTAAACAGGGTCGGTATTACGTATAGTCCTTTTTTTATACCGCGGTGAGGCGGCTTATCGTCGTTTTCTGCCATAAAAAGAGCCGATTGGATTTGCAGTGGGAATGACTTTAATCAGATTTCTATGCTCGTTGAGTCTCAGTTAATCGAGCGATCACCGTCTCGCCGCCCGTTACCCTGTCCCCGACGCTGACGACGATCTCAACACTCGCCGGCATCAGGATGTCGGTTCGGGAACCAAATTTTATCAATCCAAATTTCTGACCCCGCTGAAGATTATCACCCGCTTTTGGCCAGCAGACAATTCGGCGGGCCAGAATTCCGGCGATCTGCGTACACGTCACCGTCACGTCTTCGCCCTCGATCACGAGGGAATTTCGCTCGTTGACGAGGCTGGCCTGATCACTGGTCGCGGGCATTTTCTTGCCGGCGATGTAAGTGATTTTCTTGATTGCTCCCGAAATTGGAGAACGATTGATGTGTACGTCTAAAGGTGATAGAAAAACACTGACGAGCTTTCCGCTTTCGTCCGATTCGATGCGTGTCACGCGTCCATCGGCTGAGGAAACGATTAACCCGTCATCCGTCGGAATCTCGCGCCGGGGATCACGAAAGAAATAGGCCATAAAAAGAGCGACTACGGCAAGGACAATCGTCGCGGGCCAAGACCCAACGGCAGCGAAACCAACTGCCGCCGCCGCCGGAATCAATATGAACGGAATTCCCTCTTTAACCATAAGGTGGCCGATTCGCCCCCTCGGACGAATCGAGAAACGCAATTCACAATACTAACACTGACCACCGACCGCTGACTACCGTTCATAAAAAAAGGTAGTGTCTTAAATGTGTGTAGCGGACCCGGCGAACGCGAAAGCCCGAGAGCAAGAGGCCGTGTCAAAACCATAATGAACCCCAAAAACTGGACAGGCGTTAAGGTTGAAAGGAAGGGCCGGGGTGGTTGATTGGTTAGGGTTCCACATCTTTGCGCGCGATTCGCAACGTCGCATAGGATAATTTATCTTGATTCTACGCCGAACGATCAACCACCCCGTCAGCCGAAGCGGCTGCCACCCCTCCTGTCCAGGAGGGGAATTATTTTTCTATTCCGTTTTCCACCAACCAAACCTCTCGACGATCCGTTCCAGAACGTAATTCGTTTCTTCATAAACAAGCCTGTTCTCGAACCTGATGACCTTAATTCCATTGTCGATCAGAAAACGTCTTCGTTTCGCGTCGTGTATCTCGGCCAATGCGTCAAAATGAACTTCACCGTCCAGCTCTACGGCTAAGCGTTCCGCAGGGCAGTAGAAATCCAGAATATATTTACCGACGCTGTGCTGACGCCGAAATTTTCTACCCTCAAGCTGCGAATTCTTCAGCAGTTTCCAAAGCGTCGCCTCTGCGGGCGTCAGTTCCCCTCGAAGCTTACGTCGAAAATCCTTGACTCGTTTTTGATTATGAAGACGTTCTTCGGAAATTCTGGGCATTTGCTAAATATTTAAGCACGTCCAGTGCGAAAACTCCCCTCCTGGACAGGAGAGGTGGCTCGGCTTTGCGGGCCGGGGTGGTTGACGGGTTAGAATTACTCATCTTTGCGGGCAATAATAACATTGCATAAGACCCTTTATCTTGATTCTACGCCGAACCATCAACCACCCCGTCAGCCCAGAGCACCTGCCCCCCCTCCTGTCCTGGAGGGGAATTTTCAGAGGTGGATGTAGTGGGAGTAACCGAACGCTTTCGCTCCAGTTTCACTTTCCGTTCGTTATGAAAAGCTCCGATGCGGCGGCCATGGTAGGCTTCGGTGGCTTTGTCGAGTTCGAGGATGAGCGTTCCTTCGGTGTCAAGGCGGACATCGTGGAAGCGGATCGTTTGTTCGGTAGCGACGTTGAAATCGTAGCGAAGACAAGCGACGTTTAGAACTTGAGATCCGTGCTGGCCGCTGGGTTTGAGCACGAAAGTATCTTTGATGTGCGCACTCGACGGACGCAGGCCGATCGTGCGGTTGGTGCTGTCGTAGAGGACTAAGGCGTACGGTGCGCATTCGAGCATTTCCCAGGCGACGCGGCTGAGCTTGAGATCGCCCCGCCGGTTCATAGTTGCCTGCGGCATCAGCCAACGCCCCAGGCGATTCACCGGACTGCATTGCTGCCATTTTCTAATCATAGTTTTTGAACCTGTGGATCTTTCAACTTTAATCTTTGATTTTTGATCTTTGATTTTTGATTGTTGATCTTTGAACTTTGATCTTTGATTTTTGATCTTTGGGCAACTCCAAACTCTGAAACTCCCAAACTCCCCCATCCTCGCGCAAAACTCTGCGGATTGATACGTTGCTTTTCGCGGATCGACGCACTTTGCGTGAACTGCATGATTTTGCGTGATTTTGGGAATCCGGAAGATGGGGACGGTCGATGGAGTTTGAGATGGGAACGAATAAACCACCGAGCAGATCGGCTTTGGTCGATGCGTCGGTCAAAAACACCTTTACCAATCCCGGCGTTGTACTCGACCAATCCCCAGCCGGTACATTACCAAACCGAGGGAAATCGGGGTAATGGACAAAATAGTTGGTAAAAACCTTTTAAAGCTATGATGGGAATAGGGTTATGGCGATGAAAGGTTATGAATAAAAAAAGTGCTTTTATTGTGCGAGTAAAATCGTATCGAAATACGGTATTCAGGAGGGTGTTCAGCGGTATAAATGTGCTGTTTGCGGGAAAGTTTTTTCGGGGACGAGACGGCTCGATCCGCAAACAATATGGCAAGAATATACGATCGGCAAGCAGACATATTCTCAGCTCGCGGTGAAATATAATTGTTCCGCAAAAACGATCCAGAGAAAAATCGATGCGGTAAAAGTCGAAACAGAAAACACATTTCCAAGCGTTGTAAATGTGTTGATGGATACGACATATTTTGGAAGAGCATTTGGGGTAATGGTTTTTAAGGACAGCCTTACGGGGCAGATATTATTCAAGCGATATGTGGATCAGGAAACCAATAAATTATACCTTTCGGGAATCGAAGAAATAGGACGCAGAGGCATCGAAATACAGGCGATTATTTGTGATGGCCGGAAGGGTTTATTTCAATTATTTGGCAGTGACCTGCCTGTTCAAATGTGCCAGTTTCATCAGGTGGCCATTGTCAGAAGGTATTTGACCAAGAACCCTAAAATGCAGGCCAGTATTGAGTTATGGGAACATACACTGCTTCTGACACAAACAGATAAGGAGAGTTTTGCGGGCGGATTGGAGGCGTGGCACGAAAAATGGAAGGACTTTTTAAACGAACGAAAAATAGATCCGCTCGGCAAAAACAGATACGTCCATAAAAGGCTGAGAAGTGCCTATCGAAGCCTCAAAACAAATCTGCCCTGGCTCTTTACCTGGTACGATTATTTGGAGCTGAAAATCCCAAATACCACCAATGCAATTGACGGGCATTTTGCCGATTTGAAGAACAAATTGAGAAACCACAATGGATTATCAACGGCTAGAAAAAAGAAATTTATCGATGAGTTTTTTAAGGCATAACGGCTTCAAAAAATATCAAAGGGCCGCTAAAAAACAGCCCTCTGATCTGACATTTTTGTCAGCCGTCAAGCTATCCCTGGCAGGTTGCTCTCCAGCAGAGCCTACTTCCGTTTTGCTTGATATAACAAACTGTAGCAGATATTTTGAAACTTAAATAAACCCAGAAAATAAACACCAACTATTTTGTCCACTTGAACAAAACATCTAAAAATTACCAACTATTTTGTCCATTACACCGGGAAATCCAATTCCAGCCTCCCTTGAATCTTGCGCTGGAGCGAAAGTGGTCTGACCTTTGACCGAAATTTACATAATTTTACAAGGTAAACGCTTAACCTGCCGGTATTCGTTAACAAACTTGATACGGCGTGATAAGCTACGCAAATATCATCGAAAAACGGGCGTTATTGCTCGTTTTCTGTTTTACCACAAGCAGTTTTAGTCAAATTTTTGATGGGAGAGTCTATTTTATGATCGAACTTAATATTCCAACGACCGTCACCAATGAGGAACTCATCCGCTGGGTTACTGACGCGGTCGATCTGTGCAAGCCGGACAGCGTTCAATGGTGCGACGGCTCGCAGGCCGAATACGATGCCATGTGCTCGGAAATGGTTGATTCCGGGACGTTTATCAAGCTGAACCCGGAGAAAAGGCCCAATTCTTTCCTCGCCCGTTCGCACCCTTCGGACGTGGCTCGCGTCGAGGACCGCACCTACATTTGCTCGTTTGCCAAGGGCGACGCCGGGCCGACCAACAACTGGATGGCACCGCTGGAAATGAAGGTGATTCTGAAGAAAAAGTTCAACGGTGCGATGAAGGGCCGCAAGATGTACGTCGTCCCATTTTGCATGGGGCCGATCGGTTCGCCGATCTCGCAATTTGGCGTCCAATTGACCGATTCTGCCTACGCGGCGGTCAATATGCGGATTATGACGCGTATGGGAACGCAGGCCCTGTCGGCACTCGGCGACGGCGATTTTACACGCTGTCTGCACTCGGTCGGAATGCCTTTGAGCGAAGGACAGGCCGATGTTGCGTGGCCTTGTTCGCCGGACCCGAAGGATAAGTATATCGTGCATTTTCCTGAGGAAAATTCGATCGTAAGTTACGGTTCTGGTTACGGCGGAAACGCACTTTTGGGTAAGAAATGCCTGGCTTTGAGGATCGCTTCGACGCTCGGGCGTGCCCAGGGCTGGCTCGCCGAACACATGCTAATAGTCGGCGTTGAATCGCCGGACGGCAAGAAAGATTACGTCTGCGCAGCGTTCCCTCGGCGTGCGGGAAGACCAATTTCGCGATGCTAATCCCGCCCAAGGCCTTTCAGGAAGAGGGTTGGAAAATCACAACAGTCGGCGACGACATCGCCTGGATCAAACCCGACGAAACCGGCAAATTGCGTGCGATCAATCCGGAAAACGGCTTCTTCGGCGTGGCACCGGGAACGAATTTCACGACCAATCCCAACGCAATGTTGTCGATCACCAAAAATACGCTGTTCACCAACGTCGCCCTCACCGACGACGGCGACGTTTGGTGGGAAGGTATCGACGGCGCACCGCCAGCCCACACCATTGACTGGCAGGGCAACGACTGGACACCCGCGAGCGAAGGTAAAGCGGCACACGCGAATTCGCCGTTCACGGCCCCGATCACGCAGTGCCCTGTCGCGGATGAGAATTTCAACGATCCAAAGGGCGTTCCCGTATCGGCTTTTATATTCGGCGGACGGCGCAACAGCGTGGTTCCCCTTATTTTACAATCATTTAACTGGGCCTTCGGCGTATATCAGGCCGCAACTATGGGGAGCGAGCAGACGGCTGCTGCCTTTGGAAACATCGGCGAAGTCCGACGTGACCCATTTGCGATGCTCCCTTTTGCCGGGTACCACATGGGAGATTATTTCTCACATTGGCTCAATTTTGGCCGCCAAATACCTGAGCCGCCGCGCATTTTCTCGGTCAACTGGTTCCTCAAGGACGAGGACGGCAAGTTCGCCTGGCCCGGCTACGGCGAGAATATGCGGGTCCTGAAATGGGTCGTCGAACGCTCACGCGGCGTCTCAAAAGGCTACGAAACACCGCTTGGCTGGATGCCGCGGTACGAGGATATGGACTGGCGCGGGCTCGATTTTTCGCGTGAACAATATGAAAAGGTCATGCATCTCGACCGCGACCTGTGGCTCAAGGAAATCGCCATGCACGACGAGCTTTTCTTCAAGCTCTACGACCGCCTGCCAAAGGAAATGACCTTTATTCGCGAACTGCTCGTCTCCAATCTCTGGCGTGCCCCCGAATTGGGCCTCGCCGCCCCGCGAGCCGAACCGGAACCGGTGAAGGCGGTCGGAAAGGCTGAGTAAAATTGGTCGTTGGCTGCGACGATTAAAGGCGATTCAAAACGGATCGCCTTTTTTGCTGCAAGATCGTTCGCGAGCATTCTAAGCGGATGACGCGGAGTAATATTGCCATAAGTGCGCTACAATTGGGCAAATAGATTTCGATACAGGGAGTTATTTACCGAATGGACAGGATTTTAGGTCGTTACGCCACGTATATTTACGCAATACTCCGGATCGTCACTGGATTTCTATTTATGTGGCACGGCACACAAAAACTTTTTGGCTTCCCTCCATCGCAGGGCGGGGGAGAATTGCAACCGTTAATGGCAGTCGGCGGCGGCATCGAGCTGATCGGTGGCGTGCTGATAATGATCGGTCTTTTTACAAGCTTTGCAGCCTTTATCGCAAGCGGGACAATGGCGATCGCCTATTTTGGCTGGCATTTTAGTACGCAGGCTTTTCTGCCGCTTCAGAATCGTGGCGAGCTTGCGGTACTTTACTGTTTCGTGCTGTTATATATCGCCGCCCGAGGATCGGGTGTCTGGAGCGTTGAATCAATATTTAGAGGCAGCCGGTCGGAACCTGCCTAACAATAGCTACCAACGATGCACAGCAATAGTCATCTAAGTTTGAGGAGATTTATGGAAAACTTTACAACGACTTTTGGTAATTCAGTTGCCCAGGCGGCTCCGGTTGAGCGAGCGGCTTTTATTCGCCGGACTTACACCCTTTTAGCCGCCGCAATTCTCGCATTTATCGGCGTCGAGGCGTTCTTTTTCGCGACGCCAATTGCCGGCATGATCGCGGGGCTGATCTTCGGCGGCGGTGCTATCGGATGGCTCGTGGTACTCGGACTTTTCATGGGCATCTCGTTCCTCGCAAATCGTTGGGCCGTATCTGAAACGTCTACCGCGATACAGTATTTAGGGCTCGGCGTATTTATCCTCGCCGAGGCGGTGATTTTCGTACCGCTTATCACCGTTGCCACCTATTATTCCGGCGACGCGTCGGTCCTGGTGAAGGCTGGAGTAACAACCCTCGGCCTATTTCTCGGTATCACAATGACCGTTTTCATCACGCGAACTGATTTTTCGTTCCTCGGCCCGATACTTTCTATCGGCGGATTTGCCGCCCTCGGATTCATTCTCGCGAGCGCTATTTTTGGCTTCTCGCTCGGCAGCGTTTTCGCGTTCGTCATGGTTGCGTTCGCGGGAACGGCAATCCTGTACGAAACATCGAACGTACTTCACCGGTTTAATACCCAGCAGCACGTTGCCGCTTCGCTGACACTGTTTGCAAGTGTCGCACTGTTGTTCTGGTATATCCTGACGATTTTCAGTTCGAGAGATTAACCCAATCTGCGCTATGCTAGATGCCGCCAGGAAGTAAATACTTTGCCGGCGGACCCAATTTTTGACGAGGTAAATTACAAATGAAAAGACTTTTCGCGGTTTTTGTGATTGGTATCGCTTTCGCCGGATCGGCCTTTGGCCAGACGGCTCCGGTGGCGCCGACCACGCATCTTAAGGTCGGCGATGCGGCACCTGATTTCACACTGAACGACACGGCGGGCAAGCCAGTAAAACTGAGCGACTTTCGCGGTAAAAAGAACGTTGTGCTCGCTTTTTACGTCCTCGCCTTTACAGGTGGCTGAACGAAGGAACTTCAAGCGTATCAGGCTGATATCGCAAAATTCGACGCAGCAGAAACACAAATTTTTGGTGTAAGCATGGACAGCTTCGCCGCCAACAAACGGTTCGCCGAAGACATCAAGGTCACTTTCCCGCTCCTCAGTGATTGGAAGCGGGCAACGACCAAAGACTACGGTTTGTACAACGAAACTTCCGGTTACGGTGCCCGGGCGACATTCGTCGTTAATAAAGAAGGAAAGATCGAACACGTCGAGGTCGGCCGAACCGCCATTGACCCGACGGGAGCGTATCAGGTCTGCGATCTGATCCAGAAACGTAAAACCGATGCAATGAAAAAACCGTAGGTTTGTGTTTAACGCAAAGACACTCGGGAGCAAAGACGCAAAGGTTTAGGAAAAGTCGCGGAATTCGCTCCGACCTTCTTACCTTTGCGTCTTTGCCACTTAGCGTCTTTGCGTTAAATATTTCCCCGCTCAGCCCCGGAGATCGTCCGGATCAATCTCCCTCGCGACCAGTTCCCCGTCCGCATCTTTCATCAAAACCTCAATCCGCCGTTCAGCGTTGGTCAGCCGCGCACGACACTCGCGGGACAGCTTAATTCCCTTCTCAAACAGTTCGAGGCTTTCTTCTAGCGGCAGCTCGCCTGTTTCCAATCGGCCAACGATCAGTTCAAGCTCGGCTAGTGATGTTTCGAAGGACTTTTCCATAGCTATTTAATCAATTCTTCAGCTTGTTTAAGCAAATCGGTAAGGTTGCCGATGCCGAACTCATCCGCTGCTTTCTTCCCGCCGCCGACCGCGACGGCCATTATTTCCTGACCAACCTTGCGGGCGATTGCGGTAGCAAGCTGCTCCTCTCTGACACCAACGATCTGCCAACGGTCACCGTTTCGTTTCATCTTCACCTCGAACTGATGTTCGGGTAACTTGCTTTTGACTACGGCGCTTTCACCGTCGATCGAAATGTCGAGATACCGATCAGCCCCCAAGACCATCGCAAAGAAAGGCACCGAACCGAATTTTTTGGTCCGTTCACGAATGACTCGCGGCAGCTCTGCCCTTGCCCGTTCCTTAACCGCCGGAAGCAGCGGCAAAGCGAGCCTCGCGACCTTTTTCAAAATCTCGGGCGGTTGTCCACGACCGTAAAGCTCGACCGCTTTGTTGGTAATCTGCGGAACAAAATCATCAACCACCGCGTCGATATTAACAAGCGTGGCGATCTCGATCCTGTCATCGCGTTTCGCCGCATCGACAAGCAGCGCAAGCGAGTACTGCGGCGTTTTTTTCAAGCCCTGATAATAAACTAACGCGCCGATACCCGCGACCAGCACGAGTCCCAATAAAACAAAACCGGCGATCGCAAATTGGCGTTTCGACATTACTATTCTACGGACAAAACCTCGGCATTCAGTTTCCCACGCTCAAGCCGGATTTTCAATTTGTCGCCAGGTTTTGCGTTCGCGGAATCGCGTAAAACCGCACCGTCCTCGGTCTGCGTAATCGAAAACCCGCGAGTCAGAACGGCAAGCGGTGACAGCGCGTCGAGCTTTGCCATGTTAACACTGAGTTCCTCGCCTTTTGCCCGCAAAATGCTTGTCAGCGAAGTAATCTGCCGCTGCCCGAGCCTCGCGACGTCGTTGGAATAGCGAGATGTCTGTGTGCGCAGCGTCGACGGAGTAAGCCGAGCGGCGACGGTGACGAATCGATCCTTAGCTCGCTGCACCGAACCCGAAAATCCATATTCCAAACCATCGGAGGCTTCGCGGACGGCTGATTTTGCGGCTAGCATTTTATAGTCGACCATCGAGATCAGAGCCGTCTCGACGGTTTGCAGATCGGCGAAAATATCCTCTTCTCGACCCGCAACGATTTCCGCAGCGGCCGATGGCGTCGCCGCCCGCAGATCGGAGACAAGGTCAGCGATCGTCCAATCGATCTCGTGTCCAACCGCCGAGATAACAGGGATATCACTCGCTCTAAGAGCACGTGCCAATGCCTCGTCGTTAAATGCCCACAAATCCTCCGCCGAACCTCCGCCGCGACCGACGATGAGGACATCGATTTTTTCGTCGTCATCGAGCTCGCGGTCGTAGGCATTAACCGCCGCGACCGCCCGCCGGATGCTGTCCGCCGCTCCTTCGCCCTGAACGAGTGCCGGAGCCAGCAAAATGCTCACGGATCGAGCCCGACGCGTCAAAACCGTTAGAATATCGTGGTACGCAGCCCCGGTTCGCGAAGTGACGACCGCCACACGACGGGGAAAGAATGGTATCGGTCGCTTAACTTCCTCCGCAAACAGCCCTTCTCTATCGAGTTTCGCCCGGATCTGTTCGTAGGCTGCGGCCAGCGCTCCTTCGCCCGACGGCTCAAGCGAATCGACCGAAAGCTGCAATTCACCACGGGCTTCGTAAACCGCCATTCGCCCGCGAACCCGCACGACAATCCCGCTGGCTGGCTTAAATCTGATGCGGTAATTCGTACCCTTCCAGCAAACACACTTCACCTGCGACGTGCCGTCGTTTAGATTAAAATACCAGTGTCCAGACGCCGCCTGGGTGAAATTGACCACCTCGCCCTCGACCCAAACATTCCCAAACTGCCGCTCCAGAACGCCGCGCACCTCGGCATTCAGCTCCGAAACCGTCAACGGCCGATGCTCCGTGTCATCCAGCAAAAATTGAAAAAGTGCGTCGTTCAAGATAGTTCAATTTGAACATAGATTCGGGAGACGGACAAAAGGGCTACTGCATCCGAGACGAGGCCGGGAACGCAGGGATCCTCGCCTGCGTTCCGCTTCGGGACACGGACGAACGCGGTGGTAGTTAGAGTTGAAGAATCCTAAACGACGTTACGCCGAAGGCACCGGCGTTGCAGGCGAGGACGCCCGCGTTCCAGTCATAACGGTTCCAATCATAGAAGGGACTATATTTTCGGCACAGCGGCCAGTTTAATTTCGACTTTATCGAGCTTGAAATAGAGCTTGACGGCTTCGTTGCTCCCCTTGTCGTTGGCGGTCAGGACGTGATAGTTGTGGCCGTCAACGGCCTCGACAACCTGGGTGCCGCGTTTTAGTTCGAGAGCGTTGAGAAGGACATATTCCTCCGCGATTGAGATTACGTGGTAGGCCGTACTAGGCGTGTTGCCATCGGCGTCTTTGAGGATTGAATTGACGAGCCCGAGATATACACTCTCATGAAATTTTGCCATCTTGGCATCGCCTAGTCCCTGGTGGGCCATCGCTGCCATGATGTGCGAGTTCATATCGACGAAGGTCGATTTATGAATGCCATCAGCGATTTTCACGACATCCTTGAACTTCTTTTGGTTGAACAAGGCGAGCATCTGGCCGTGCAGTTTAGGATCGGCTGAGCGAGCTTCGGTAGGTGTCTTTGCGGCAAAGGCAAAGCGGAGGGCTTTGAAATCTACAGTCATATCTCCGCCCTTGATACGGGCGACCAGCGTTTCATAATCAGCCGACTGAGCAAGCGCATTTACGGACAGGATTGCAGCAAACAACACCAGAAACAAATGTCTTTTCATATTTTTATTAAGAATAAACGCGCATGGGTGTTTCGCGCAAGGCTTCGAGACGCCTTAAGTATGCTACCGCACGGTAAATATTGATCGGAGCCTGTTCTAATCGTTGCTGGAGGATATTTTTCGAAATATGGCAGAAGAAAACACAACTGGCAGCAACGCGGTCTGGGCCATCGCTTTGGTGATAATCGTCGCGATCATTGCAGGCCTTGTTTATTACAAGTGGAATATTAAAAACCGGTTCGCAAAAGAAAGAGATCGACATCAACGTAACCATTCCCAGTGCACCGGCCTGATAAGTACCACCTGCCCGCGTGGCCTTGCTGAGCGGTTGGTTCCGGTTTTGCAGTCACGGGGAGGAGTGGTTTTTTCAAAAATTGGTCGTGAATTTTTTTGTATTTAAAGTGTCGCGGGTTTTTCGAGCATTAAATGGTGTTTTAAATGTGGCACGTGCCACATTTTGTGCGTCTGAGGTCGCTGTGGGCCAGTATTTATGGGGGTTGCTTGTTCGATCTGCTTGTAATTTACAAAGAGAATTCCAGCCCTTTGGTCGCGTTAAAAACGGCCCCAGTCGCCCGAATTCAGCCCGATTGGTAGAGGTTTTTGCCTGACTGGTCAAAAGTGTTTGTATCGGAAATACCTTCACCAATTACACAATAGAGCCGAAAAGTTAAGATTTGGGCTTGCCCGCTTCCACCACCGACGGACAGGCGGGCGGGCAAGCCCGCCGCTTAACACTCGGCCTAGAAGATGGCCTGCATAAATGGAAGTCTGTTACTCGACTCGGTCACATTGCCACAGAGCTGTGAGATCGCCAGATAATTGTTAGCCCGCGAGCAGCGAACCGTGGGTTTTCAGATAGCCGCAGAGATCGCTGACGCCCGTGTTGCCCCCACAGAAAATGAGAACAATCTTACTGTTGGGCGTGAATTGGTCACGCAATTTTTCCACAGCGACGAGTGTGACGGCTGCGGCTGGTTCGGTGATGATTTTTAGGCGTTCGGCGATAAAGACCATCGCCTCGACCGCTTCGTCGTCGGTGACGACCGTTACGCTTTCGAGATGTTTCTTCGCAACAGCGAGTGTTGCCTCGGAAACGTAAGGAGCACCGAGCGTTTTCGCGATGGAGGTAATCGCGGCGAGTTCAACCGGATGTCCGGCCTCGATTGCCTGTGACATCGCGTCGGCACCGACAGTTTCGACGCCCCAGATTTTGATGTTTGGATTCGACGCCTTGATCGCGGTCGCCACTCCACCGGCCAAACCGCCGCCGCCAATGCTCAAAATTATATCGGTTGCATCGGGCAAATCTTCGAGAATCTCAAGCCCGACGGTTCCAGCCCCGGCCATAATCTGCGAATCGTCGAATGGATGCACAAAAACGCGTCCCTCGGCTTCATGGTCTTTGACGCGGCGAAAAGCATCGGCGATCGTCGGCAGCAGTTCGACCGTCGCTCCGTAACCGCGAGTCGCCTCGACATACCCGCGAGGCGTGTTCTCAGCCATCAAAATTACGGCGTCGACGCCGAGTGCGGCTGCGGCATACGCGACCGCCTGGGCATGATTGCCGCCGCTAACCGCGACCACGCCTTTTGCCCGCTCGACGTCCGACATATTCAGCAGCTTGTTAAAGGCCCCGCGAGCCTTGAAAGCACCGGTTTTTTGAAAAAGCTCGTATTTAACGTAGATAGGCAGCCCAGTGCGGCGGCTCAATGAATGACTATATTCGAGCGGCGTCCGTTTCACATATGGTGCGATCAGCGTTTTTGCATCATTGATTGCTGTTATGTTCATCGGCAATACTATAACATCGTGGAAAGTCGCAGAAGTAGCCGACCGGGTGAAAACTACCATATCTGTTGGTTTTAGGGAGACGGGCGAGTAAAATAAGGCCAATGGAAGAACGAGAGTTGATGACCGAGGCTGATATTCATGCTTTTGGAGTCGAAATAGTTTTTAAGCAGTTGGACGAGGCGGGCTGGACGCTCGAATCAGCCGACGTTTTCGCCGACCGCGAGACGCACCCGCAAATAATCGGCAACAAAGACGGCGAAACCGGATTTTTTGTCGTGCGCACAGATTTGTATCCAAAACGCGGTCGCATCGAGGGCGAAGAGGTCTTTCAGACACTCGTCAAACACGCCGCCGCCCACGGAGGTTCATGCTATTTCGCGAGCGTCAGCATTGCAAATTCCGAGGGGAAAACGGACGAAGAAATGGCCGTCCCTGTAAAAGGTGTCGCATATAACGTCGCCTTTGACGGGCTGGTCAAGATGGAATTGCCATCCGAAGACTAGAGCGGTTACTGAATATCACCGAAATCAAAAAATGTAACGGAACAACAGTAGCAGTCCCATTGCACCGAGGATTGACAGGATCCAGCCGGCTTTGTATTTATCGTCTTTCCAGATCGCGCGACCGAGCATTGTGCCGATAAACGAGCCACCCATGCCGATGCCGGCGGTTACGAGCCAACCGATGATGCCGCTCGAAATCGCCTCTTTGCCGGGCAGCAGCAAACGGGCCAAAACCCCTATAATGAGTCCGATAAAAAGTTGCCAAATGATAGACATAAACTTGCTCCTTACTTATTTTACTTTAACAAAAAAAATGTCTGTTGAATCATACGCCACCCGCAAGAGCAAAGTTCGTAAAAGCTCAGGGCTTTGCTTGCGGCGACAGACGAATATATCCGAATTCCGCTGTAACCTCGCGGGCAGTATTGCATGCTACCAGGCCCGCAAGCACCGTTTCAGGAAAATCCGATTCATACTCGCCGGCCTCACGCCATGACGAATCTTCGTTCTCGCGCCAATACGCCGTGAAAACCGTGCCTGCCCGGACAATCTTGAGTTCAACCTCACCGAGTTCCGTCGGAATGTCGTCGGGCGTGACGAGCGGCCGATAATCGCTCCGATTCCGCACATCGAGCCGCAAGCCCTCGCCACCGCCCCCGACGCCGCCGTAGGCCCGCTCGAACCGCAGGTATCTGCTATTATCCGCGTAGATCAGCAAACCGGCTCCCTGATAATTCTCCTTCGGCATGAATCTTACACGAGTTTCGATCTGAAAATCGCCTGTTATCGGCTTTACATATCGCGGGGCGGTGAGATTTTCCCCATAAAGATCTTTTCCATTTGGAATCCGTACCCGCAGCACACCTTTCTTTACATCCTTTGTCGTTGGGTTTTCCTTCTCGTCCGGATCGATCCACTGCCAACCAACAGGCCATTCCGTCGAATAGGTCGAAAAACTGACATTCACCGGTTTTTCCACCTTAACAGCCTCGGGAGCTATCGGCGGCGGCGGATTTGTCTTCGTCTTGGCCGGCGGCGGAGCCGAACCGCAAGCCGCCAAAAAAGCAGTCGCCAATGCGATCAGAATACCGTTTTTCACCAACTTTCGAATCACTTGCGTTTTTACCTTTTTACTTTTTACTTTTTTACCTTCATTTACGCCTGCCTGATCCACTTAAACACTTCTGGAATTGTCGCTCGTTTGCCGTACATCAGCATTCCCACGCGATAGACTCGCGATGCCAGCCAAACCAGACCGGCGATCGTCAGACAATTGACCAAAATTGAAAGCGCGATCTGCCACACCGGCGGCGTTTCGGCCAAGATCCGTATCGGCATCGTAAGCGGTGCAAAAAACGGCGCGATCGAGACCCAAAAAGACAGGCTCGAGTTTGGGTCACGAATAACGGCAAACCCAAAATAAAACCCGACGAGCATAATCATGATCGGCGGAAACGCAAACTGACTGCCTTCCTGCACGGTAGTGACCATCGAGCCGATGAGCGCAAAGATTGCAGCATATGTGAAATATCCTACCAAAAAAAATACAAAGAAATACGCGATCATTAGCGGCGTCATGCGCGGGAGCGATGCCAGCAGCGGGCTCATATCCGCCTGAGTTGACAGAAAAGCAAACAGCGAAACTAACGAGCCGACCCAGATTCCGAGCTGCGTCAGGCCTGCAAGCCCTACGCCTACAAGCTTTCCGAACATCAGGTCAAACGGTCTCGCCGATGAAAACAGGATCTCGGCAATCCGTGTTTCTTTTTCTTCGACGACCGCTCCCAAAATCACCTGGCCATAAATTGTCAGGCTGATGTAGATCATCATGCCGATGACGAGAGAGGCGATAAATAACATGTCACTGTCCTTTTCCTCGCCTTTTTCATTGATCGATTTTGAGTCAAAATCCACATTCTGGCTCAAATCCTTGAGCGTTGATTCGCTAATATTTGCGGACGCCAGCCGATGCGACCGGACCGCTTCGTTGAGAGCATCCTTGATCGTATCGTTGGCGACAAAATCGCCCGCTTTTCGTGAGCGAAATTCAAATTTCGACGTCGGCATATCAATGTCGGCGGGAATCAGGAGATAGGCGTCAATTTCATCGGCCGCCGCTTTGGCGTTGAGTTCCTGGCGTATTTGTTCGGCCGATTTGCCCGCACTGTCGTATTCCACAAAGACAAAACCGGAGGCGAGTTGGTCGGTGCCGCGCTTCATTTTTTCTTCCTGTGATGCGTTGAGATCGCCGATCTGGTCGTTTGCTGCCTGGCGTGCCTTTGCCTGAATTCGTTCGGGCGAAACATTTTCTTTTAACCGGGGAGCGATCTTGTTTGATTGGTCGATGACCACGAGCCGTGTGGGTTCGCCCTTCAACGAAAAAATGATCGCGGGTACGACCGCAAACCCAAGCCCGATCAGCGGAAACAGCAGCGTACCGATCAAAAAAGTCCATTTGTAGACGATCTTTTTGTATTCGTGCTTTACGACGGCTAAGAATTTTCTCATCGCGAACCTCCGACCTGTTCGATAAAGATGTCATTCAAGGTCGGCTCGACCTGCTCGAATTTTGTAACTGTCGCTCCGCTTTCGATGAGCCTCTTCAAAAGTATTTGAGAGTCTGCGCCCGTAGCGAGTTCGATCTGCTTTTCATCGGCGTGAACCTCGACGGTCGCGACCATGCTCCTGTCGTTCAAAACTGCGTCGCCTCCAAGGGCCCTGAGTGCGATTAGATTCCTTCCATAGCTTTCCTTCACTTCACGCAAGCTCCCGCCAATGACCTTTTTCGCCTTATTTATCAGCATAATATCGTGGCAGAGGCGTTCCGCGGTTTCCATCAGGTGAGTCGAGAAAATAATTGTCTTCTCCTTTTGTCGGAATTCCGCCAAAACATCGATCATAAACTCAACATTTACCGGGTCGAGGCCGGAAAATGGTTCGTCCAGAATAAGCAAATCGGGGTCGTGCAGCACGGTCGAGATAAACTGCACCTTTTGCTGCATACCTTTTGAAAGATCTGTCGTCTTTTTGTTCTTCCATTCGCCGAGATTCATTCGATCGAGCCATTGATCGATCCGTTTATCGGCAACTAAGACCGGTACGTCCTTTCAGCGCCGCAAAATAGCGGAGCTGATCGACAATCTTCATTTTCTTATAAAGCCCGCGTTCCTCGGGAAGATAGCCGATGCGATCCTGAAGCTTTGACGACATCGGTTCGCCAAACAGCTCAATCCGCCCCTCATCCGGAGCAGTAATACCGACGATCATGCGGATCGTGGTCGTTTTTCCAGCACCATTTGGACCGAGAAAACCAAAAACGCGACCCGCGCGCACGTCAAAGCTAAGACCCTCAACCGCCGTAAAGTCGCCAAAACGCTTTGTCACATTTTCGACCCGTAACGTCGATTGAGCTTCCGTCATATCTGAATTTAATTCTATCCGGGTTATCATCAATAACCAATTCGGCGCGCGTCGTAAATTCGACACGCCTCGAACGAAAAAAGGATGGGCGTCATGCGACGTCCATCCCTTATGTTCGGGCAATTCGAATCCCGATGCCCCAAATCCTTGGATACTGGTGACCAGTAGCATGGCCGGTCAAGTTCATTCGGATGAAATTGACTTTCCAGAGCTTCGGACCGAGGCTGTGTCCAGAATACTGGGTCGCACAAAAAGTTTTTGTAAGCCAACACACATTACCCCATTTTTCACAGCCGGGTTGTAACGCGGGGTTAGTAATGGCAAAATGGCTTGGTTAGAAGCATAAAATGGAAGTTTTTGTTTATAGAAAAGGTGCGAATAATGTCGAGGAAGGTTTTTCGCGGGATGAGTTGTCGGAACTCTTAAAAGACGAGACCAACGTCGTTTGGGTCGATCTCCAGGGCGAGACCGAAGAGCATTTGAGCGAGGCCAAGGACGTCATGTTGAATGTCTTTGGCTTTCATCACCTGACGGTCGAGGACTGTATCGAGACGCGAAACCAGCCGAAGGTCGAGGTTTTCGATAGGTATCTTTATTTTATCGTCCATGGCATCAAGCCGGGCGAGACACATCCGGGAAATTTCGTGACAAAGGAACTCGACGGCTATTTGGGATCGAATTTTGTAGTTACATTTCACGTTCAGCGTTTCCGCTCGATTAAGACCGTAAAGCAGCACATCCGGAGCAGCACGTTCGTCTGCCAGCGCGGTGCCGCTTACCTGTTGCACCACATTCTCGATGAACTTGTCGATCTTTATATGCCGATCGTCGATGATTTTGATGAGGCGATAAACTCGCTTGAGGACCGCGTTTTTGATATGAGGCGTGGCAACAACGCCGTGCTCGGTGAGGTTATGGATGTGCGTCGAAGCGTCGCGAGGCTAAAGCGAATTTCGTCGCGGCAGCTTGAGGTACTCTACCGCATGTCTCATGGCGAATTTCCGCAGATACCTGTGAATGTGCTGCCGTTCTTTCGCGACGTACACGACCATCTGCAACGCATCTCAGACCTCGCCGAGGGCTATCGCGACCTCGTCGCGGGACTCTTCGACATTCATTTCGCCGTCGTCGGGAACCGAACGAACGACGTAATGAAAACACTCGCCGTGCTCTCGGCCATCATTCTGCCGCTCTCATTGATCGCTGGAATTTACGGTATGAACTTCGAAAACATGCCGGAGCTAAAAACAAGTTTCGGCTATTTTATGACGCTCGGCCTAATGGTCGTCATCACGATCTTACTGTTGTTCTACTTCTGGCGGCGTGGTTGGATATTTCAACGAGATTCGGGAATAGTGATTCCATCGAAACCAGAGCGCGCGGAAGAGGATTTTGATGATGTTTAGTGGTCTTAGCGAGCGTCCAGCAGTTTCCGCACCTGCACATCACCGTAACCGTAAACGCCCGCACGTTTTCTGAACTCGACAAATATCTTCGCAAAATCCGTCTCTCCCGCAGCGGTGATCGAGCGGACAACCTCGATCGGCTCCATGTCCTGATCTATTGCCGCAACCGTCACCTCGGAAAGGTATGGGCAACACTTAGATTCGGTTTTACCCAATCTTCGCAATTCGGTGTGATCGCCGTGCCGGTAGGCATTCCAAAGATCGCGGCCCAACGCAATGTCTCCGCGGGAGAATTCCGAGCTAAGTTCGAACGCCGCTTTCATCTGATCCGCCGAGAATTGTCCGAAACCGCTCCAGCGTTCGTCGTGAGCGAGGCCGACGGGTTCGATGCGAAAGGCTTTGCATTCGGTTTCGGCGAGCAGCGAGAGACAAAACCACATGTTGACACTGCAAAATAGTTCGTACTCGAACCAGAGATGCACTTCATCGTCTGACTCCAGTTCCGCCAGTCTGTTCAATGGCGCCGCCGTCTTTTCGTGATATTCGATCTCGTCGTCGCCAAATTCCGCCAGGATATAGCGGGCCCGCTGGCCCCAGAATTCATGAAGCGCTTCAGCATCGATCGGACCGTCGATCAGGGCTTCGCGGCACACAATGACTTCGCCTTCGAGGCCAGTCTTGCCAAATTCTCCAACCAGCGAGTCGCCGGGCAAAACGTGATAGATCATAAAGTCAGAACCGGGAGCGACTGGGTTCCGTGGAAATGGTAACAGATCACTATCGCAATCTCCTCAAATCAAAGTAAAAACCGCGTAACCGATGGCGAGACAAATACCCGCATAAACACCGGCAACAATATCGTCGGCACAAATACCGAGGCCGCCGCTGAGATCTTCAAAGGCCTTAATAGGATAAGGTTTCCAAATGTCGAATGCACGGAAAAGAAGAAACCCCGCCAGAATAAAAGGCCAGCTCACCCCGAAAGGAACAAAACAAAACGTAATCAGTTGCCCCATGACTTCGTCAACAACTGCCTCAGACGGGTCTTCGTTTCCGAGCAGCGGTATTGAGCGGTTTGAGGCCCAAATGCCGATGTGACAGAATGCGGCTAATGCTATGCCATTGACTGCGTGATGAACAAGTGCGAAATTCCACCCGGCCCCGGAACCTTGAGCCGCTCCCGGAGTCTCCAGCCATCCGATACCCAAATAGATCGCCACCGCGACCGCAGAACCATACGTACCTGGTGCGCCGGGAATGTAGCCGACGCCGAAGGTCGTCAAAGCCAGCGCAATGTGATCGACGATCCCGCTCAGTTTTCGCTTTTCAACCTCTGACTTCATAACCTGTTTACAAGCCTCTTGATGCCGGATTTGAGTATTCGTGTATTGAAGTTGAGAATCAACCCGAGGCGGTAGTCACCGAGCTTTAGATAGGTAAGCAACTGCGCCTCGTGAACATCAGAAATAAAATCGACGGCCTTTATCTCGACCACAACCCGACCCTAAACGAGCAGGTCCATGCGATAGCCGTGATCGAGTTTTACCTCCTTGTAAACGATTGGCATCGCCACCTGTTGTAAAACACCAAGCCCTCGCTGCCTCAATTCGAATGCAAGACAATTTTCGTAAGCTGATTCGAGAAGCCCTGGGCCTAATTGTCTATGAACTTCGATCGCACAACCTATAATTACGTTTGAGATCTCATTCTCAGTCATAAATAAAAGTCGCATGTCGTTCGCGAATCTTTTGCGAAAACTTCGCGTCCCTCTTTGCAAAACTCTGCGTCACTAACGGTCTGGTACCGCAAAGTTACGCGAGGAGCAAAGGACCGCGAAGAAGTTGGACCTTTGCGAAACTTAGCGTCCCTCTCTGCGAAACTCTGCGCCACCAACTTTCCGGTACCGCAAAGTTTCGCGAAGGAGCAAAGGACCGCGAAGAAGTTGGACCTTTGCGAAACTTAGCGTCCCCTCTGCGAAACTCTGCGCCACCAACCTTCCGGTACCGCAAAGTTTCGCGAAGGAGCAAAGGACCGCGAAGAAGTTGGACCCTTTGCGAAATTTCGCGTCCTTCTTTGCGAAACTCTGCGTAACTAACTTGTCGGTACCGCAAAGTTACGCGAAGGAGCAAAGGACCGCGAAGAAGTTGAACCCTTTGCGAAACTTCGCGTCCTCTTTTGCGAAACTCTGCGTCACCAACTCCTGGTACCGCAAAGTTACGCGAGGGAGCGACGATACGCAAAGTAGAGCCAGCTAAAATTCGATCCCCTGCTGAGCAAAAATTCCGGCGTGGAACGGATGCTTAATCTCTCGCATTTCGGTGACGAGATCGGCTTTTTCGATGAGCATTGCGAGGGCGTCATCGACGTTTCGGCCCGTGGCGATAATGTGCAGGTGCGGTTGGTCGGCCCGGATCGCGTCGATCTCGGCGATTATAGTTTCAATACTCAAAAATCCATAGCTGAGTACATAGAGCAGTTCGTCAAAAACGAGTAGCTCATAATCGCGGCTGCGCATTTTTTCGACGCAGAGTGCCCACGTTTCTTCGCTTGTTTTGATATCTTGCGTTTTGTCGTTGGTGTCCCACGTGAAGCCGTCGCCCATGGTATGGACCTCAATACCAAGCTTTTCGAGGCTTTCGTGCTCGCCGTAGCGGTCGGTTTTGGACTTCATGAACTGCACCATACAGCATTTCAGTCCACGTCCCGCAGCTCGTACCATTGTGCCGATCGCTGCCGTTGTCTTGCCCTTGCCGTCGCCCGTATTGAGCATCAGAAGGCCTTTCGCTCTTTCGCGATAATCCTCGCGCCGCCATTTGTAGCGTTTTTCAGGCATAAAGCATTTTTTTCAGAGGCCTGCGCGTAAGCACGGTCGAAACCCGAACATTGAATGTTTCGCCCTTGCTTACGCGCGGGCTTCCGCATTTTGAATCGCGTCCGCCAGCGCCGCGACGATCTCGCGTTCTTTTTCGTCCCAGTCACCGTCGATGCTCAAACCGGATGCGTTTTTGTGGCCGCCGCCGCCGAAGGTTTCGGCGACGCGGGCGACATTGATATCGCCTTTTGAACGAAGGCTCGCACGGAATTTGTCTGGCCCGACCTCACGCATATAGACAACGGCCTGCACGTCACGCGCCGCGAGTGGGATGTTGACAAAGCCGTTATTGTCGCCATCGACGGCCCCAGTCGATTCATGCATTTCCATCGTCTGACGCATTGATGCAACGCGGCCTGTTTCGTCGCGTTTTACGGTCTCGAGTACCCGTCGCATCAGTTCGATTCGCGACCACGGATAATTGTTATATACCGCTTCACCTATCTTGGCAGGCCTCGCACCCGCTTTAATTAGTTCGGAAGCAACCTTTAGCGTGCGATCGGATGTGTTTGGAAAATGAAACGAACCGGTGTCGGTCACGAGCGCCATATAGACACATTCGGCGATTTCCTTCGTGATCCGACCGCCGATCGCCTTGCAGAGGTTGTAGATCATCTCGCCGACGGCTGACGCGGTCGAGTCGATCCAGTTAATCGTGCCAAAATGCTCGCTCGTGGCGTGGTGATCGATATTTACGGTGAACTGTTTGTCGAGTCCATCAATGCCGGGACGAGCGAGGTCGCTGCATTCGATTATGAAAACCGCGTCGTATTTGCCGTTTACGTACTTTACATCGCGGATCTCATCCGCTCCGGGCAGACTGCGATACGCCAGCGGAACCTCGCCGTGGACGATAACCTCGGCCTCCTTTCCAAGAGACCTGAGCAACCAGCATAACCCGAGCGACGAACCGACACCGTCGCCATCGGGCTTGATGTGCGTCGTTATCGCAAAGGCGTTCTTATTTTCAATTAATTCGACTACTTGACTTAGCACTTCGTTAGAAGTGGAGTAG
Organism: uncultured Acidobacteriota bacterium; assembly: GCA_963738935.1. Taxonomy (GTDB): domain Bacteria; phylum Acidobacteriota; class Blastocatellia; order Pyrinomonadales; family Pyrinomonadaceae; genus OLB17. The sequence continues at coordinate 1,653,546 of CAVTYF010000001.1, forward strand.
AAAAGGTCAAAGGTCAAAGGTCAAAAGTCAAAGTCAAAATAAGAAGGAACTGAGTTCCATTTTCTTATTTTTACTTTTACTTTTTACTTTTTACTTTTTACTTCCCACCCTCACTATCATCCTTTTTAATTTCCCCTTTTCTGGTGAGATCATCGAGGATCTCGCCGACTCTCGAGGCATTTTCTTCTGCGGTATCACGTACAAAATGTACGTGCGGCGCATGCCTGAGGTCCAGGTTCATCGCAACTTGCTGACGAACAAAGGTCGCCGCGTTCCGCAGCGATTTCAAAGCCTGATCTATTTCCTCATCGCTCCCGCGAATCAGAACAAAAACTTTTGCGTCCCGCGTGTCCGACGAAAGTTCCACATCGGTCACGGTGACCATCTCCAGCCGCGGGTCGACGAGCTCAAAGCCGACAACCTCTGCTATTTCAATTTTTAACGCCTCTCCCAAACGTTCCGGACGCCTCATTTGTCATAGTGAAAGCGGCATCTAACAATATGGACCACCTCATCGTTTACCGCATAAACAAGACGATGTTTATCATTAATTCGTCTCGACCACATTCCCTTGAAATCCCCTCTCAGTAATTCTGGTTTACCGAGTCCCTTGAATGGATCCCGTTGAATATCCTTTATCAAATCGAAGATCTTCAAAGCGATTCGCTGGTCAGTTTCCATCCAGTAATTTAACTCCTGAAAAGCCTTAGGAATTAGTAAGATGCTTCTCATATTCTTCGATGTCCAAGGGAATAAAGTTTTCCGGGTGCTTTAATTCTTCAAGCGCCTCATACATACGCCGTCTATTAGCCTCTGTCGAAAGCAAATAATCCGTCTCGTCCCATTCTTCCGCTAAAATGATTACTTCGACCTGCGTGCCAGCGGGCAACTCCGTGGCCGGAATCTCAATAAAACCACCTTCTTTGACCACTGTCATTTCCCTAATTCCATTGAGCATATTTTGCCTCCTACAACTCCGTCGCGGCGATCTTTTCGATCACAAATGCCTCGATCTCGTCTTCGACTTTGAGGTCGTTGAAATTGACGAGGCTGATACCGCATTCAAAGCCGTTTTTGACCTCGTTCGTATCGTCTTTAAAGCGTTTGAGCGTCGCGATATCGCCGTCCCAAATGACTACGCCGTCGCGGATAAGCCGCGCCTTGGCCTGGCGGCGAATGACGCCGTCGATAACGCGGCAGCCGGCGATCGTGCCGACCTTCGAAACCTTAAAGGTTTCCTGAACAACGGCTTTGCCGAGAATCGTTTCTTTCTCGATCGCGTCGAGCATACCGATCATCGCCGCCGTGATCTCTTCTTCGACCTTGTAAATGATCGAGTGGAGCCGAATGTCAACATCTCTCATGCTTGGCGATGTCGGCAACGCGGGCCTCGGGCCGAACGTTAAATCCTATGATGACAACCGCGTCGATGCGTCGTCCGCCTGCGTCGCCGAGGCCAGCAATACATCAGATTCGGCGATCGCCCCAACACCCGCACGAATGACGCGAACCTTGACCTTCTCGGTCGAAAGTTTTTCGAGCGTTCCCTTCAGTACCTCGACCGAGCCTTGAACATCGGCCTTGAGAATGACCAGCAGTTCTTTGATCTCGGCCTGACCGAGCGATTCGATACCGCGTTTGGTGGTCTTGAGCATCGCTGCCTGACGGGCGTGCATTTGACGCTGGCTCGGCAATTGTCTGGGCACGTTCAACATCGGCGACGACCTGGAATGTATCCCCGGCCTGCGGCACGCCCTGAAGTCCAAGAATCTCGACCGGCGTCGCGGGCTCGGCCTCGGTAACGGCGTCGCCGCGATCGGAGAACATCGCCCGAATCTTGCCTGAAAATTGTCCAACGATGAATGGATCGCCGACACGCAGCGTTCCTTGCTGGACGAGCGCCGTCGCAACGGCACCGCGGCCTTTATCGAGTTTGGCTTCGAGAACGACGCCTGAGGCACGTCGCGTCGGGCTGGCTTTGAGGTCGAGAATATCGGCCTGAAGCAGAACGGTCTCGAGCAAAGTGTCGAGATTGGTCCGCTGTTTGGCGGAAACCTCGACCATCTCGGTCTCGCCGCCCCAATCGGTCGGCTGCAAACCAAGGCCGGCGAGTCCGTTTTTGACGTTATCGACATTGGCTCCGGGTTTGTCGATCTTGTTGATCGCGACGATGATCGGAACACCGGCTGCTTTTGAATGCTCGACCGCCTCGATCGTCTGCGGCATGACGCCGTCGTCGGCGGCAACTACGAGAATAACAATGTCGGTCGCCTTGGCACCGCGGGCACGCATCATCGTAAAGGCTTCGTGGCCCGGCGTGTCGAGGAATACGACGCGTCGCGGCTCGTCCGGATTGTCGGCATTCGGCACCATCACACTGTAAGCACCGATGTGCTGCGTGATGCCGCCGGCTTCGCCTTCGGCGACATTTGCCGAACGAATCGCGTCGAGCAGGAGGTTTTACCGTGATCGACGTGTCCCATGACCGTAATGACCGGTGCACGGGTCAATTCTGCATCGTCGGCATCGGCGGCAATCAGCTCCTCAAACTCCTGCTCGATCACCATTTCCTCAAACGGCGACAAAGCTGAGATCGAAACCGAAATCCGTGCGCCATTTCCTTGGCCATTTTCTCGCCGATCGGCTGATTGAGCGTTGCAAACACGCCTTTCTTGATCAGGAGCTGCACGATGTCACGCGGCGTGATGCCGAGAGCCTCGGCGAACTCGCGAATGGTCGCACCTTCGGTCAAACGAACCGCTCTTAGATTACCGCCATCGACCGAACCGACCTGGTCCATGACGCGTTCTTCGATCGAGCGTTTCTGCGGAGCATCGACATCGCGTTCGGCAAATCTGACCGGTCTTGTCATTAGCCCTTTCGTCCGCCCGAACGGCCCGGACGCCGGCGATTGTCCGCCGGCGGCGTATAGGTCATCTGCGGAGCCGCAGTCTCGCCGGGTGTACCGCGAAATTCTCGTCGGCCGTCAGCACTACGAGCCGGCGTTACGAGGCTGCCGGTTTTGGTCGGAGCGTCGCTAAACGAGTTTGTCGCCCGGCTTAATTCCTTTCTTGAGTGCGTCGGGGGTGAGAGTAAGTTTTTTGACGGTCGTTCCAGACGGGCCGACGACGGGTTCAGCGGCGATTTCGGTCGCGACGGGTTGATCAAGGGCTTCTGCCTTAACCTCAGGAACCGCGACCTGAACTTGAACCTCAGTTTCCGGTACGACCGGCGGCTCCTCGACCTTCGGCTTGACTACGCGTTTGCCAATTGTCGTCGAGGGTTTGGTCGGAGCCACTTCGGCAATCGCCGGTTCTTCGTGCGCAACCGGGGCTTCCGCGACAATTTTCTTAGAGAGTTTTTTAACCGATGGGGTGGTGGTTGAATCCGATTTTTCCTCGGCCAGCACAGGATAGGCTTTCAGTTCGGCGGCTTCGGACGGGGTCTCAACCCGTGTCGTTTCAACAGTTGTAGTATCGACCTCAGCATTCCGACGGCTGTTCTACCTTTGCGGCCTTGATAATCTTGATCGCACGCTTTGGGGCGACTTCGGTTTTTGGGAAGTATTTGTTGCGGACCTTTTCGGCGATCTCGTAGCGGACGGAGTTTGACGCGACACTGACGTCGGCACCTTCACGCCGCAGATCTTCCATCACGCGCTTTGTGTCCTGTTTCACTTCGCGTGCAAGATCGTAGATTCTGATGCTCTTTCCAATCGCCATATTAAATTAGTCTCAACGTCCCGACGCGTTTTTTGTGTGCTTTAATTCATAACTTCTTCAGATTCACGGGTAGTAGCGTCAACATTATTTCTTCTTGCCCTTTGGTGAAGTCTTCTTTGCCGGAGATCTTTCATTCTCACCAGCCCCTAGTTGCGGCTCGACGTCAGTTGTTCCGTCTCGGACGAACCATTTTCGAGGGCCTCGCCACTTGCGGATTTCAACTTTTTCCGCTCCAGACGATCTTCGACCGGCTGCTCAATCGTTTCCTCGATTGTCTCCTGGACTGCTGTCCGACGCGGTGATCAATTCGTGGCTATCCGCAGCCTGTTCGATGCCCATCTCAGCATTTTTGGCACTCACGATGAGGTTTGCCGCCGTCTTGATCGCTTCTGCCTGCATCGAGACTGACATCGAGAAAATCGACCAGATCGTCGACCGATAGCTGCGGCCAAGTGCCTCGACATCGGCAATTCCTTTCTCCGCAAGAGTTTCGGCCTGCGACGTCGTCACGCCTTCGAGAGCCGTGATCGGCACAGCCTCGCCGGACGCCATCATCTTGCCCATCTGCTGGGCAATTTCTTTCTTGAGCAGCTCTTCGCTGACGATCTTGATCTCCCAGCCGACAAGTCTGCGTCGCAAGCCGGACGTTCTGTCCTTTTTTGCCGATCGCGAGACTCAACTGATCTTCGCCGACGATGACTTCCATCAGGCGATTGTTGATATCGGTGATGCGAACCTGCGAAACCTTCGCCGGCGACAAAGCATTTGCCGCAAACACCGACGGCTCATCCGACCATTCGATAATGTCGATCTTCTCGCCGCGAAGTTCCTTGATGATCGCCTGAACACGCGAGCCCTTCATACCAACGCACGCTCCGACCGGATCGACGTCCTTTTCGTTGGATGTAACGGCGATCTTTGCACGGTCGCCCGGTTCGCGGACGCACGATTTGATGACAACGGTTTCGTCGTAAATTTCCGGCACTTCCATCTCAAACAGCCGCTTGAGCAAGCTCGGACGATGCTCGCGAACACCTGATCTGCTGGCCCTTCTGCTCCTTCGAAACGTCAACGATGACGACGCGGATGCGTTCGCCCTGATTCCACATCTCGCCGCGCGACTGTTCGAATTTGCGGAACGATCGCTTCGAGATTGTTGCCGAGATCGACGATCATGTCGCCGCGTTCAAAGCGTTTGACGGTGCCGTTGATCAATTCGCCTTTGCGGTCGATGTATTCGTCATAAACTTTTTCGCGAATCGCCTCGCGGACCTTTTGAACGAGAATTTGTTTCGCGGTTTGGGCGGCAATGCGGCCAAGTTCCTCGGTCGGAAGCGGAAACAGCAGCATGTCGCCGATCTCGATCTCATCACCGGCCAGTTCAATCGCCTCTTCGAGCGAAAGCTCGGCAAGCGGATCTTCGACCACTTCGACAACGGTCTTTTGGGCCGAAATCTCGATCTGGCCTTCCTCGTTGTTCCAATCCACCTGAACACTGTCGCCCGTTTTGTCCTTGAACTGCTTACGTGCGGCCGCCGAACGGCATCCTTCATGGCCTCGATAACCATATCGCGGTCCAGACCCTGTTCATTGCACAGCACTTCTATACTCTGTCCGATGGATGATGTCATAACTTACTCACGCTCAATCGTTTATACATATTTTAGACGTTTGGAGTCCCATCTGTTCAGCGGCCGGCCTGCCCGCCCGGTATCGAATCCACCATGCCCGGCGGGCAAGCCCGCCTCTGAACAGTAAACCTTAACTTTTATGCCCGAATTCCTTCGAAAGATCGATTTTCAAATTTGCCTTCGATACGTCCGGGTAATCAAATGCCACAGCCCCTTTAGTTCGGTCATCGACTGTTATCGATTCGCCGTCAACACTTACAATCGGGCCGACAAACGTCTTTTGACCATCGATTTCCGTCTTCAATTTCACCTTGGCCAGTTGGCCGGTGAATTTAACAAAATCAGCGAGCGAATAAAGTTCCCGTTCGATGCCCGGCGACGAAACCTCGAGCACATACCGCGACGGAATAAAGTCTTCGCTGTCAAGCACTTCCTCGATACCTCGCGAAACAATCGAACAATCTTCGATCGTCACACCGCCCTCTTTGTCAATATAAATGCGGACGACCAGATCGCGTTTCGTCCCCGCTATCTCGACATGAACAAGCTCAACTCCACCCGTCTCAGCAACCCTTTTAGCGATCCCGCTAATGTGTTCAGTTATCAAATACTTGTCCATCCTCGCAAACCCAAAAGAAAAAGTGGGTGCGAAACCCACTTGACACGTGACTCCAGCGCATCGTCAGCAAACGAATATAATACCTAAGTCGTACGCCAAGTGCAAGCTATGAACCGTTAGCCCGCACAAACGACCAATTTCAAGCAAAATCATTTTGGTAAGAGCTCGTAAAGCATAATAAACAAAGGGGTTTCCCGCGAGGCGGTTCTATAGGGCCCTAAAAACCGCGATTTCACCCCGGATTGGTAACGGTTTTTGCCGCATTGGTAGGGGTTTTTAGCTCCTTGGTAAACGTGTTTTTTGCTCATTTTGCCCTCCGGGCCGATTCGATTATGCGACCCCACATCAACTTCCTAATTGCAGCTCGCGGGCGCTTACTCCCTCGCCTGCAACGGTGGTTCCTCAGCCGGACAGCGCCCGAGTATTTTTCTACTTGAATAACCACCACGTTCGTCAGCGTCGCGAAGCACGACGATTGCAGGCGATGGCGCCTGCCTTCCCATGGTGAGGAACTGGATGGCAACAGATAGCGGAGAAAAAAAAATATTGACACCGGTCGGCTTGATTGAATATTCTATCATGTGTTAGTCTTGTTTGAACATAGTTGTACATAACATCGCTACAACGGCAAGTTTGGATCTTCCTCAGATCAGTCAGGTCTTATTTCCTTTTTAGGAACATTTTAGTAACAATTCCAGTAGTGAGAAAATAATGAAAAATCCCCTGTTGTCTTTTTTTGTTTCGTATCGTAGATGGTTTTTATTGCTCGGCCTGATACTGGCCGTGGGAACCGCCGCCGTTGGTCCTTCGCGGACAAGAGCGGAAGCCGGCCGAACGATTCGGGCCGTGAGCGTGAGTGCTCAGGCCGGGCAGCAGGTCTTCGTACCGTTCGAAATAGACGCCCAGGGGAATGAGACATCCATCAGTTTTACGGTTAATTTCGACCAGTCGAGGCTATCGAATCCGGTCGCAACGATCGGAAATGGTGTGCCGTCATCGTCCTCGGTAGGAACGAATACCCAGGAGGTCAGTAGTGGACGCCTAGGGGTTTTAGTCGATACGGTAAATACCTATGCGTCTGGTACACGCCAGATATTAACGGTCAGATTTAATGTCGCGGCGAATGCCCCGTCGGGCACTGTGCCGATCACCTTTGGCAGCTCGCCGACACCACAGAGCATATCGAACAACATCGGAGCGCTGTTGTCTGCAACCTACCAATCTGGAAACGTAAATGTCGGAGGCGGGCCCAACCCAACACCAACCCCGACGCCCGTAGCAACACCAACACCGACTCCGACTCCGGTTGCCACACCTACTCCAACGCCGACGCCAGTTGCGACACCGACACCTACTCCAACGCCAGTTGCGACACCGACGCCGACACCCGCAACGACTCCAACTCCGACGCCAACTCCGACGCCAACTCCGACGCCAACTCCGACGCCAACTCCGACGCCAACTCCGACGGCGACGCCAACTCCAACTCCGACACCAAGTCCAACCCCAACCGCATCAAGGGTCATCCGTGCGGTTGGAGCGAATGCACAGGCGGGCCAGCAAGTAACTGTGTCGATTGAGATGGACGCTCAGGGGAATGAGACCTCGGTCAGCTTCACGGTAAATTTTGATCAGACGAAACTGTCGAATCCGGTTGCGACTATCGGAAATGGCGTACCGGCGTCGTCATCGCTCGGCACAAACGCCCTGCAGGCAGCCAGCGGGCGCCTCGGCGTTTTGGTCGATTCGGTAAATACTTACGCGCCAGGTACTCGACAGGTAATGACCATCAGATTTGATGTCGCGGCGAACGCCCCGACGGGCCTCGTGCCGGTTTCGTTTGGCGGGGCGCCAACCAACCAAAGCATATCGAGCTCGTTGGGAGCACTGCTTGCGGCAACCTACCAGCCGGGAAATGTGAATATCGCACCGACGTTTAGTATCATGGGCCGCGTTCTGACGCCCAGCGGTCTGGGCCTGCGAAACGCAGTCGTCTCGCTTACTGATTCTACCGGGATTACGCAGGTCGCTACCACTGGGTCATTTGGCGCTTACGTTTTTATAAACGCTCGTTCCGGCGAAAGCTATACATTGACCGTATCATCGAGACGCTACCGTTTTGTGCCACGCACTATTGTCGCGACTGGAAATCTGACTGAAATTGACCTGATCGGGTTGGAATGATAGCGGTCGGTTTTTTCGTGAGAGTAGTCGCGGCCGCAGCGTAAGATTTTTTTGCCACGAATTACACGAATTGCACGAATCAAGAGGGCCGCTCCTAATTCGTGCTATTCGTGTAATTCGTGGCTATTTTCTTCCTAAACTTTTTCGTGGTTACATTCTTTACTCCAGTCCGACAAAATCAACATTGGAAAGGCTACCGGTTATCTGCAAAACCTGGGGCGAAAATCGATAGCGTTTTGAGCCGACCGAGATCGTGTAAGTTTGTCCCGCAGTGATATCGGTAAACGAATACAGTCCAAATGAGCTGGTCGTCGCCGTTCGTCGCTGATCCTGGGCGTCAATCAGCGTAACGGCGGCGTTTCTGATCCCAAGGCCGGATGGCGTCGTGACGCGACCCGAAACAGACACGGTCGGGCTGACAAAAAAGTAATTCCGAAATGTGTTTGGCGTACCGTAACCGGCCCCGATGTGCGAGCTCATATTCCAACGGTATTCGCCGCCAAGCTGCAGGATACCGGGCGGAAGCGTGAACGACGTGCCGTTTATCGGCTGGCCAACTGCCGTTTCGGAATTAAACACAATGTCATAGCTTGAACCGTTGAATCTACTGACATAGAGCGAATAGCCGTCGGCTCCGGACATCGATTCCCATTGAAAAGTTGGCGTCAAGGTGGAGATCGACGTTCCGGGTGCGGTTGTCGTGCCCGGAAGAGTCAGTGTCGGAGGCGGTAGGAGCGTATTGGCTCCCATTTGCAGGAAGCCGTTTCGCAACCCGCTGGGGTTGCCGTTGGCGTTGTAATAATGATTGACTATCCAGACAAAATCCTTGCCCTGATTGATCGACCAGCGTTGTGATCCCCACTGGCACATTCCTCGACCGTGGCCGAAATAGGTCTGTCCTGAGTCCACCGGATCGGCCAGGCAGGGCCAGTTGTGTTCCGGGCGGCCTGTATTCCCGTCAAGACAACCTGGAGCGAGATTGTTTTCGGCCGAGTATTCGGCGAACAGGAAATCTGTCGCCGCTGCGTTTACAACGACCGACCCGACCGTTTGTGCAGTTGCACTGTCGGAATTTGCATGCGTATCCGTATCCATCACCTGGCAAGACGTAGTGCTGCAAATGTCATACGTTGCGGTTCTTGGATGATTGACATGGTAGGCTCCGTAGCTTCGATATGCGATCGCCCCCGCCTTTAGGGAATTGGCGTTCCATGACGCGATCCATTCGTCGTTAAGGCCATTGCGAACGTAAGTGTCCAACGTATAGACATTTACTGTCGTACAAGTTGTTGCGTTGGCGCAGCTAAACCCCACGCGGATGCTCGCGGGAACGGCAACGGCTCCAGCCTCATCCGGTATATCGAGAGAAAAGGGGCTATCCGCCGGCGTCGTCTGCGTATTGGCCTGTTCCTCGGCGCTAAGTCTGAATTTATGCGTGGAATCGATCGTGTCCGCTGGGCCGGGTTTGAGATCAACGATAAAGTGTGATGCACCGGGTACGACCAGCGTGTTGCGTCGGCGCTGTTTCTCCACGCCGTCGACAACAATCACCAAGTCCGACTCGGCAGGCATATCGCCGTTAGTGTCGGTCGCGGGCGTGGGAACGTAGAGCATGAAATAGCCCTTCTCGTCAGCTACGGCTTGGCCTTCGATCTGTTCGATGAAAACGCGGGCGCCCGCGACGCCGGCGCCAGTTACCGCGTCGTATATATAGCCGTGAAAAAGCGTTTCGGCATCTCCAAAACGGGAGGTTAACCGTTCGTCGCTCATCTCGGCGTGGATCTCAACCGGATCGAGATAGACCGTCACTTCAAGCGAACCCTCTTCGAGTTTGAAATAGGTCCTCAGGGCGTGATAGCCCGTCGCTTCGACAAAAATATCGGTTCGCCCCTGGGCAGAAACCGATGCGGCGCCGGCTGGATCCGTCAGCTTTTCATCGATCGCTCCGGAGGCCGATATCGCTTTGGTTCCGGCTGCGATCCGTGCACCGGTCACGCTGTCGCGAACGACAATGTTGACGGACCCTGTCTGACCGAGGCCGTCAATGGCGAGAACCAGGTAGATCAGCACAATTGCGGGAAAAGATCGGATGCTCGGCAGGCTAGGTATCACGTTCATAACAAAGCACTCCAATTTTTATCAAGCGTCGCCCGGATATTTTACCGCGCGCTCAGGCCAGCGAAAGAAAGGCCGAGCGGGCGGCGCCGATTAGGCCGGCATTGTCGCCGAGTTCGCCCTTCATCAATTTGGCCCGTTTTGCGGCTGCGGAATAGGCTCGAAGGGCGATCTCGGCTTCGATATGAGGCGGCAAAAGCGTCCCATCCTTCCGTAACGCCACCGCAAATAACAAACATTTCAGGGTTGAGCGCGTTCGCCAGGCCAGCAAGCGTTATGCCCAGATAGCGGCCCATGGAGCGGAAAACGGCATCGGCCATACCATTTTCAGCTTTGTAGGCGTCGTAAACGTCCTTGGCCGTTTTAACCTCCAGACCTCTTTCGCGGGCGATGCGGACGATCGCCGTAGCCGAAGCATACTGCTCGATACAACCATGGCTGCCGCAGCCGCACTGATGGCCCTCGGGTTCGACGCAAATATGGCCGATCTCGCCGCCGATCCCGTCTTTGCCCCTGATCGGCTCATTGTTAATGATGATTCCACCGCCGATGCCCGTGCCAAGTGTCACCGTTACGGCATTCTCGACCCCGCGTGAAGCGCCGATCCAGTGTTCGCCGATGCCGGCAGCCGTGGCGTCGTTTTCGATGGTTACGGGCAACTCAAAAAGCTTTTCCAGATCGGCCTTGAGATTCATCCCGACGAGACTTGGCAGGTTTGGAAGTTTTGTCAGAACACCGTCGAAATCCTTTGCAACCGGAGCCGGAGCCGTAAAAGCGATGGAGCTAACCGCGCCGTCCGCCGACAGGTTTTCACAGCATTCATCCGCCATGTCACTAATCAGCTCAATGAGTTGGCTAGGCGAAACGTCCTTCGGCGTTGGCCGTTTTGTGAGATGCAGTATCGCCCCGCCGTCATCGACTGCGGCGATCCGCAAATTTGTTCCACCGAGATCGGCGGCGAGTACTATTTTTTTCATCGGTTACCGTTTAGTTCACTTTTTTTGGCCGGTCTGATTCGGGTACGTTCTTGTAAATGTCTTCGTATTTGGCCCAGCCGTCCTTTACAACAGTCGTCATGATGTTTGACTTATCGACTGAGGTTACCTCAAGTAGAATCGCGGGAATCTCTTTCTTAAGTGCGTCATTCATAAAAGGCTTTGTGTCGAGCTTTTCTTTTTTCGCGAGTTTGATTGCCGCCTCAACGGCCGCGCTCGCGAGCGGAGCGATCGGCTTGTAAACGGTCATTGTCTGCTTGCCTTCGGCGATCCGCTGTAGAGCGTCTAGCTGCGCGTCCTGACCCGTGACCAAAATTTTACCAGCCAGCCCTTTTTTTTCCAGTGCGGAAACCACACCGCCCGCCATGCCGTCATTTGAGACAACAAAGGCCTGGATATCATCATTATTCTGCGTCAGAGCATTCTCCGCCATTTTGAGAGCCTCGTCAGGGCGCCAATCGGTCATGAAGTTGTCCGCCACGATCTTGATGTCTTTTTTGTCGATTGCCGCCTGAAGCACTGCAAGCTGCTCCTTTTTCATTATTACCGCGTTGTTGTCAGTCGAGGCCCCGTAAACCATCACATAACTGCCCTTTGGAGCCTTTTGCAGGGCAAATTCTGCGATCTTTCGCCCGATGATCGGCACCTGATGAGAGATGTAGGCGTCGATCTTATCCGAATTTATGAGCCGGTCATAGCTGATTACCGGCACATTCTGTGCCTTCGCCTTGTCGACCATCGAAGCTGCCTGCGTTGCGTCATGCGGAGCAATTACAAGGGCATCCACCTTTTGCGTTAAGAGATTGTCGACATCGTTGGCCTGTTTATCGGCCTTGTTATCGGCGATCGTGATCACACAATCGACATTCATTTTTTCGCAGTGGGCCTTAAATGCATCGTGATCACGCTGCCAACGCTCTTCCTTCAGCGTATCCATGGCAAAACCGATCTTTAACTTCTTTTCCTTTGCCGGACCGCTGGAACATGCACTAAAAAAAATAAAAAAGGATAAAACTAGCAGTAACCTGGTCTTCATCAAACTATTTCTCCATTGAAGAATTACGATCAACTGTTTGTGATTAAAGCAGAAAACAGGAGTTTCGGCAAAGTTGTGCGACCGGAGCGGGGCGGACGCCGCGACGGAAAAGCCACATTTTTGGTGCGAATACAGGCAATTTCGGCATCAATAAAATGTTGAATGTCGTGACTATTCCGCTAATTCCAAACTTTTCTCGCATTCCGTATTTGAAAACGCCGAAAAACATGTTATAACTATCTCATAAATATCAGCTTAAGCCCGACCAGGCTCCTGAACAACTAATTTCGTGAAATCCCTTGATTGCGGGGACGTTTTATTGACATATAGTCGAATTCATGTAAAACTTTTGACTGGTTTGATTTAAAAAACCACAGAACTGGAGCGATAGATGATGAAATCCATACATTACAAGCGGTTAGCATTAAAAGTTTTCACTTCGTGCGTCTTGTTCGCTTTTACTGTTTCCGGTTCGTTGGTAACCCTCGCATCGGGTAAGCCGATTGGAGATATACTCGTCGCCGGCACCAATGACAGCGGCCAAACGGTGACCGTGAACGGCGAACCGGCAAAGAGCGGTCGCACAATTTTCGGATCGAGCACCATTGCGACCCCAGAGGGTACGAGTGCCGTGATAAATCTGGGCAAGGCTGGAAAAGTACAGTTGGCACAGGGTTCGACTTTCATGCTGGATGTCAATGGCGTCTCGGTCACGGGTGACCTGACGGCGGGCAACCTGACGGTTTTGAGTTCCGCTCAGGCGATGAGCGTAAAAACTTTAACGGGAGATGTTGTCGCTCTGAATGCGGGTGAGACCGCTTCGGCAACATCCGGAACGGCTTCGAAGAAAGCGCAGTCCGGCCCCGGGGGATTGGATTGGTGGGTTTGGGCGGCCATTGTCGGCGGCGCGGTAGCGGCGGTAGTTCTCGTCGTGGTGCTAACCGATGATAATCCCGTAACCAGCCCGGTTAGATAGTTGTTTTTCAGTAGCCTTATAAGGTAATATTATTTAGATTTGAAAGAATTGATTCCTGGAGGAGATTAACTAAATGCTCGGCAAAAATATTTTACGTAAGACTGTTACATCAGCCACGCTCGTGGCGGTATGGTGTGTTTACTCAATGGTTGCCTTCGCCCTGCCGAAGGATTTTGCGGGTGAGATCACGGTTACAGGTCAGGTCATGGTTAACGGACAGACCGCTGTATCTAACTCGACTGTTATGTCAGGTGCCGTAATTTCGACCGGTGACAATTCGACGGCTAACGTCAGCCTCGGCAAAACCGGACGTATTGAGATCCTCGCGAATTCAAGCATTACGCTTCGCTTCACGGAAACCAGCATTGTCGCCATCCTTACCGAAGGCAAGGCTCGCGTTTCGAATGCCGCCGGTGTAGCAACCACGGTTACAACCAAGAATGCTACCTTTATCGCGGACGCTGGTCAGGCCGACAACTTCATGGTTGAGGCCGAATGTTCGCATTCTCACGTTGACACCAGCGCCGGTATCGTCACCATGCGCGAAGGTTCGACCGACAAACAGATTGTCGCTGGTACCAGTGCTAGTGCGGGAAACATGGCTCAGACTGGTTGCAAACCATGTCTTCGCCCTGATTCAGCTCCAGGACCATCAGTCGGTAACTGGCCATGGCTTCTGCTGTTGGCAGCCGGTGCGGCCGGTATTGGTATCTATTTTGGCACCAAGGGCGACGACTCCAACTTTGGCGGTGGCCCTATCATCGTTGTCAGCCCGGTTCGTTAATCCTAAACTCTAGTTTTGTAAATTTGCGGGTCATGTAACAATTACGTGACCCGCATAATTTTGTCTCGGATTACTCCTTATTGGGTATTTCTTTTTCGTTCTATATTGTTTTTATATTATGCATATCGCGGTAATCGGCACAGGGTACGTTGGATTAGTTTCAGGCGCATGTTTCGCCGAGTTTGGCATCGACGTTACCTGCGTAGACGTTGACACCATCAAGGTCGAAAACCTAAACAACGGCATTATCCCGATCTACGAACCCGGCCTTGATAAGATCGTTGAGAAAAATATTGCCGCCGGTCGGCTTCATTTCACCACCGACATTAAATCGGCGGTCGAACAGGCCCTGGTGGTTTTTCTCGCCGTCGGTACGCCGCCGCAGGCCGACGGTTCACCCGACATGAGCTATTACCGGCAGGCGGCAAAGGACGTCGCCGAGTCGATCAACGGTTACAAGGTGCTCGTTACCAAATCTACAGTTCCAGTCGGAACGGGCGAGTGGCTCCGGAATTTTGTTTCGGAGAATCTAACTGTCAAAACTGAATTTGGCGTTGCCTCAAATCCAGAATTTCTCCGCGAAGGCGCGGCGATCTCGGATTTCATGCGTCCCGACCGTGTCGTTGTGGGGAGTAACGAGCCACGCGCGATTGAGGTGATGAAGGAGCTTTACCGTCCGCTGTATCTGATCGAAACACCGGTGGTCATAACCTCGCTCGAAGCTGCCGAGTTGATAAAATACGCGGCCAACGCATTTCTTGCGACTAAAATTACATTTATCAACGAGATCGCAAATCTATGTGACGCAATCGGCTGTGACGTACACGACGTCGCCAAGGGCATGGGGATGGACAACCGCATCGGTCGTAAATTCCTGCATCCGGGTCCGGGATACGGCGGTTCTTGTTTTCCGAAAGATACTCGGGCCCTGACGACCGTTGCCGACAAATTTGGTGTCGAAACCCGCATCGTTGACGCAGTCGTCGAGGCAAACGAACGTCAGCTCGACGCCATGATACCAAAGATAGAAAAGCTCGTCGGCGATCTAAATGGCAAAACAATCGGCGTTCTCGGTCTATCATTCAAACCTGAAACTGACGATATGCGAGAATCGCCCGCGACTGACATTATTAAGGCAATGGTCAAACGCGGTGCAACCGTTCGGGCATTTGATCCTGTGGCGATGAGCGAGGCCCGCCATTATCTGCCGGACATCGGCTACGCAGTCGATGAATATGACGCGATCCGCGACGCGGACGCCCTCGTCATTATCACCGAATGGAACCAGTTTCGCGCGTTGGATATGGAAAAGGTCAAGAGCCTATTAAAATCGCCAAGAATTGCGGATCTCCGCAACATATATGAACCCGAAGACATGCGCGAAATGGGTTTCGAATATGTCGGAGTCGGAAGGTAAAGAAA
This sequence comes from uncultured Acidobacteriota bacterium, assembly GCA_963738935.1. GTDB lineage: Bacteria > Acidobacteriota > Blastocatellia > Pyrinomonadales > Pyrinomonadaceae > OLB17. The sequence continues at coordinate 1,669,030 of CAVTYF010000001.1, forward strand.
GATAGTGAGATTTTGAGAGGGTGAGAAAGTGAGTAAGAAGATCACTCGACATCAGGATTTGGATGTTTACAAGAAAGCCTTTGAGGCCGCGATGGAGATATTTGAATTAAGCAAGTCTTTCCCAAAGGAAGAGAAATACTCTCTAACCGACCAAATCCGGCGGTCTTCACGATCAGTTTGTTCAAATATTGCCGAGGCCTGGCGTAAGCGTCGATACGAGGCTGCCTTCGTTAGTAAACTGAATGACGCCGAGGGCGAGGCTGCGGAAACGCAAACATGGTTGGAATTTTCAGTGCGTTGCAAATATCTTGAAAGAACAAACGGACTCCGATTATTTAAGGTATATGATGAGATAATTGCGATGCTTCTTACGATGGGTAATAATCCAGCAATCTGGGTAGTTCCATCGGGACTGAGGAGAGCGGTACGGAGAAAGTGAGAACTTGAGAGTGTGAGAAAGGGAGATGGTGAGAAAGTGAGCACGTGAGACTGTGAGAAGGGAGATGGTGAGAAAGTGAGCAAGCGAGAAGGTGAGAACTCAACTTCTCACTCTCACCCTCTCACCTTCTCACCTCCTCACCCCCTCACCCCCTCACCCTCTCACCTTCAACAATTATGGCTATTACGACTAAATGCCTTGTAACCGGCGGGGCTGGTTTTATTGGTTCCAATCTGGCGGACGAATTGATCCGCCAAGGGGCTCGGGTCAATATTATCGACGATTTCACCACCGGCTTTCGCGAGAATCTTGATGAGATCACGGGTGATTTCAATTTTATCGAGGGTGATATTAATGATGATGCTGCGGTCGCCAACGCGATCGAAGGCGTCGAAATCGTATTTCACCAAGCAGCTCTGCCGAGCGTACCGCGGTCGGTCGAGGATCCGCTCGAAACTCACCGCGTGTGCGTCAACGGCACGGTCAACATGCTGATCAAGTCTCGCGACGCCGGGGTTAAGCGATTTATTTATGCCGCGTCAAGTTCGGCGTACGGCGATCAGCCGGTGCTGCCAAAGGTCGAGACGATGCGGCCCGATCCGCTCTCGCCTTACGCCGCCGCGAAATTGACCGGCGAACTATACTGCCGCGCGTTTAATAATGTCTATGGCCTCGAAACGATTGCCCTCCGGTATTTTAACGTCTTCGGTCCGCGACAAAATCCGGCCTCGATGTATTCAGGCGTGATCTCGCGTTTTATCGATTCCCTGATGACGGACGAGACGCCGGTCATTTTCGGCGACGGCGAGCAATCTCGCGATTTCACCTACATCGCAAATGTCGTCGACGCCAACATAAAAGCCGCCCAAACCTCAAAGGGCCTCGGCGAAACCATGAACGCCGCCAACGGCGACCGGGTTACGCTTAACGAATTACTCGAGGTGCTAAAAAAGATCACTGGAAAATCCGGAGCCGTCGCCAAACTTCAGCCCGCCAGAAATGGTGATGTAAAAGATTCACAAGCTGACAATGCCCGGGCCGTCGAATGTTTTGGCTACGAGCAGCTCGTTGGTCTCGAAGAAGGACTTAAAAAAACGATCGAGTGGTGGAAAACGAGCAGATTTGCGAAATAAGCTCGGAGTTCCAGCTTTAGCTGGCCCAGTTCGCAAATAATAAGCCAGCTAAGCTCGAACTCCAAACTTAATTCACAATCGTAAACGCGCTGTCCTCGATCGCTGAGTTGACCAATACCGTTTTCGCATTAAAATTTGCGTACGCCGTGATAGGGCCGAGATCGAAACGCTGTGCGTATTTCTTTGGCACAATCAGGCCGTCTACTGTTTGTGATTCGTCGATCTCGACGGACGTCGTGATAGCCCGATTTGCCTCGTCCATCCATTTCGACTCATAGCCCTTTAGCTGTCCGGTTTTCTCATTGATAAAGAAATCTGTATAAAACCCCGCAGGCGTTGTTATCCGAAATCCCTTCTTCTTCTTCGCACCCTCGGGCAGAGATCCGATCAAGTATCCTTTCTCTCCGATCTGTCGCAACAGGGGAAAGCCGAGACTGGTGACGGGCGGCAGCGAAAACCCGGGGATCGAAGAATACGTCTGGGTACCGTCAAATATTTGCTTTAACGACTGGATCGCCGTGGTAATCTCAAAATAGTACTTCTCGCCACTGATCGCGGTCGAAAAAGCTCCGGGCACCGCCTGACCGTTAAAGGTCAGATCTGCCGCCCCTTTCAGTACCAATGAGTTCATTTTCTTTAGCTTATCACCGCCGTGAATCGCAAGCGTCGCGTTCGCGAGTTCGGTCGGATCGGCTGCGACCACCGCAGTTTTTACCTGTACAGGCTGCTTCGGAGTTAGAGCAGGCTGAGCGTAGACCCCGACAGCAAACGCGGCTATAAGAAGTGTTGAGCGAAAATAGCTTTTCATATTTATAAAGATACCGAACAACTGGACTTAAAATCAAAATAGAGACAAGAACTTATACGTTCCCGTCTCTATTTTGTTTGATTAAACTTATCGGTATTTGGTTTACCAGCTAAATCTCATACTGAGGCTAATCTTTCTATTTGGACCGCCGCCACCGCCACCGCCACCGAAACCGCCGCCACCAAAGCCACCAAATCCGCCACCCGCACGAGTCGCTGTCGATTGGCCAAACCGGCTATTGGTAAGGGTACCGGACGGATTGGCAAGGTTAACCAGATTAAATATATTCTGGAAATCAATGCCGACATTCAGGTTATAGGGTTTGCGGGCATCACCGCCGCCAAACCCGCCGCCGCCCATACGCATGCCGCCACCCCCACCGCCACCACCCGGTCCTCCGCCGCCGGGTCCGCCGATCATTACCATTTGACCGCCGCCGCCACCCGGTCCGGCTCCGGTGTTACTGGCCGTTCGTGCGGCGGCTGATTTGCCGAAGCCGAAGGTCTTACCGATACGCATGCTGACGTTAAAGAGCGACGGCCCCTGAGCAAAATTCCTCGGAACAATTGATGCCGGATCGTAACCCGCAACGTCGCAGAATGAGTTCGTTAGATTACGCAAGGTGCATTGGTTCAGCAATGCGGCAAAGGTCGGCCGTTCCGAGAAACTTCCGTCGCCATTCACATCCTCGCCACGGGTAATATTGAATGGAGTTCCCGTACTAAAGTTAATATTTGGATTGACCGTCACTCCCCATGGCAACGTCATATTGCCAAAAATACTAAAATTATGCCGCGTATCCTGGCCAGCCCGGGCATATTCTCCCGTCAAGTCGTAAGAATACGCCGGGCTTCCGCCAATGTCGGTCTTTACAAATCCAAGTCGGTAATTGGCGAACATTGAGAATTTCGCACTAAGATTAGCCCGCAAATTTACATTTAGCCCGGTTGCATTGCTCGTACCGCTCGATTCTATCGAGTTGATATTGCCAAAACCCGGCTGTGGCCGTGGAGCGCCGCTACAGTTGATCTGTAGCGGGCAAATCGGGGCGTTAATGTTACGTGTCCGAAGCTGGTGAAGCGATCGGGCCATGAAAAAGGTCGTACTCAGGTTAAGTTTTGAGCTAAGAGCCCTCTCGACCGAGAAAACGGTCTGCATTGTATAGGGTGCCTGCAATACCGGCGAGACAACACTGAGCGTACTCGCCGATTGCGGGAGAGCGGCTTGTATCTGGGCCACAGTCGGAACGTTCGTCACACCTGTGAGTGTGAACACGGGCTGGGCGAGCAAAGCGAGGGCGGCTAGCCTGCGGGCCGGATCCGAATCGTTTGCACTTACCAACAAATTAAGCTGGTTCACGCCGTTATTACGTTGTGCGTTAAGTGTCTGATTCTCGCCAAAACGGTTGTAAAAGATACCCGCACCGCCGCGAAAAACAAATTTTGGCTGCTTGGCACCACCAGCACCTGGCGACCACGCAATGCCAATTCTCGGGCCAAAATTCATGTTGCTGCTGATATTCGATTGATTTTCATAACGCAGTCCCAGGCTGACCATGAGGTCTGGACGCACTTTCCAGTCGTCGGAGACAAAAAGTCCGGCGTCAATCTGCGAAATGCCAAGTTCCGGATTGCCGGTTGTAATATTGAACTGCGTCGGATTAAAACGAGCACCAGTCTGTCCCAAAAGCTTTCCTCTGTACTGATCGATTGACGTAAGGGCTGGCGTAGTCTCGACGCAGCCCGGACCGACCGGGGTGCAGCCCGCTGGAGAGCGAACCGCCGCGACACCAGGAAACGAGAATGTACCAGCATAGTTATTTTCCGCCCGGTCCGTAATCGCAACCCGGCTAAGTTTGCCGCCAACCTTGAAGGCATGCTGCATATTCCTGCCAAATGACGTACTCGTAAAATTATTTACTTCCCAGTCTTTGACCCGCGTAAAGCTCATACCGACCGAAGCACCGCCGCCGGAAAAAGCGTTGGAAACATTGATCGAAGGAATAGAATTATCACCAGTGCGTCGGTTGTCATTATCGGTATATTCAAACCGTGTCTCGTTTACCGTTTTTGCATTGATGATCATTGTCTCGGTCGCGCGTATCTCGTGTTCGCGACCCGACGATTCCGATGCACGCGATAGCAGCGTCGTTTCATTTAGACCCTGATTTTTGCCGGAATTCTTTCTAAAACCATAGCGAACGACCGCCGTGTTCTTGCTGTTGATCGCAAAATCAAAACGCGGGTTGATCGAGAAATTCCGTGTCGGCACCGTTACGTCACGCCTGAATCCTATGATATTAAACGAGGGATCCAGAATCTGAGCGTTTATAATGTTGTTATTGTCGTTACTACGACGGTTGGCTTCGATCGTAAACGAGGACTTTCCCTTCTGGATCGGGCCAGAAATATTTCCTCCAAAATTCCGCTGCTGAGTCGGGGCCCGGTTTAAAGCAAACGGATTGCGCGAATTGAGGCTCTCATCATTAAAATTGCTGTTAAGCGAACCGCGCCATTTATCAGAACCCGGCCTCGTCAGTATCTCGATGCGGCCCGAGCCGGGGCTGTCGTATTCCGCCGAAAACGGATTGCTGTTAATCCGAATCTCGCGGATCATATCCTTCGACGGCAACTGGCCGCCGGTAAATCCGTCAATATATATCTGTCCGCCATTTGGACCTGCGGACGCTCCAACCAACGATTGAAGATATGCCTGCATTTCATCGGGATCGTCCGGCAGTGCCTCGATCTGATCCTTGGTGAGAATGGTCGCGTCCGCATTATTGGCCGGGTCAGTCGAAACCGCCGAGTTTTGTGACACGTCAACGTTCTCAACAATTCCGCCAACCGTGAGTACGACCATTATCTCGTTCTTTTGGCCGGCTGTAATTTCGACATCGGCGTTTTCGTAAAGTTCAAACTTTGTCGCAAAGACTTTAAACGTGTATTTGCCCGGAGCAAGGCCCGCGACCGAGTATTCGCCCTTAGTATTGCTTACCGTGTCTTTTCGGAGGCCGGTCGGTGACAGGACTGTGATGGCAGCTCCGACGACGATCGCTCCGTTGGCGTCAGTGACGGAACCTGCGAGGCTGCCGTTGGACTGGGCAAAAACGGACCCGGCGGTCAGTATCGATAATATTCCTAACAAAAATAGGGGTCTGATGAGTTTCATGATAGTCAATTTTTTTATACAGAAATGGACGGGGCCTGAACGAATAATCACCGCCCGGGATTAAAATTTACGGGAACCCGATACCGTCGAGTCCCGGAATGCTGAATCCAGCCTCGACGCCTCCCTGTCCGCGACGACCACCGTTGGCCTGGGCCGACCTCAGAAATGGTTCGACACCGGCAAAAAGTTTAATGGCCTTGAGCCGGGCAACATCAGCAGTTTTCGTGCTTGAAAGAGCGATAATGTCACCTACTTTGAGGTCAGATGCGGTAATGCTAGGCGAGCGATCGAGCATCTCCTCGACACCACCACCGCCGGGGCGCCCACCGCCCATACCTGGTCGTCCCTGACCGCCCGGATTTCCGGCTGGTGTACCACCCGGCGTTCGTCCGCCGGGATTACCGCCCGGCGCAGGGTTAGCTCCCATCGGCCTTGCTCCACCGGCTCCCATGGCCTGAACGCGGGCGAGCATCTCGGCCTGTTCGGCCGGAAAGCGTTTCAAAACGGAGGTTTCGCTGATTACAACGGTGACGTCCTTGTTTGTCTGCAAATTCTTAATTACGACTTCGTTTTTGGCCGTGTCGATCGATTTGACCGTTCCGGCCACGGTCTGAAATGCTCCTGCGACGATCTGTTCGGCCGCAAAGCTCAGTCCGTCGGAGCTTTTGTCGCCCAGGGCTCGAACCATGTCACCCGCCTTTGTATCGGCGATGGAGCTTTTAACCGCCTCGTCAAACCTGATCGAGTCAGGTGCATAGCGAAGGAAATTAGCTCCGTCCTTCGGCGTCACAACCACATTGCTCGTTCCGGTCAACGTTCTCGTTTCGAGCGTCATCTGATTGGTCTGGGCGTTTACCGACATCACTTTACCGGTAATACCGCGTCGCTGCCACTCAGCACTCTCTTTCGCATTTTTGGCTGCGATATCTGCCTTTGTAATGAAATAAACATTTCGCGCCGGAAGCGTTTTCCCGTCCGCACCCATGATGCCGCTGACGGTCAGCTTATCGCCGACACTGATGTCAGCAAAAGCTGCCGGGCGTTGCCGTCGCGAGATTCGGGTTTTCGGCTGACACGCGTTTGAAAACCGATTTTTCGGTTATCACGATATCGACAGGTCCCGTCTTTGCACCCACGACAAATTTCTTTTCGCCAATGGCGACCACATCACCGACTACGACCGTCGGCTTGACGGCGTCCACCGTCTGTCCCAGTACCAGAGCAAAGGCCCCGGAAAAGAGAAATAGAAGTATTGAAATAATGACTTGCATCATAGGTTTTACTTTTCTTGTCCTTGAATTATTTTACGCGTACAAAACGCGAAAGTTGCGTCTCTCAAGGACTATGACGTTTATAGTAGCAGTAAGGTTCGAGGCTATTTGTAAAGAAATGTAAAAGTCTGCAAGCATTCGCCCTTACGGACTTTGCCATTTTGTTGAGGTCTTGCCTGTAAGTACAAGGCCAACGCCTGCGGCGAAGATAACAAAAAGGCCGATCAGCCACACATACGGCAGCGAAAGCAGTAATGTCCAGGCAAAGACACCGATGAGAAGTGTCAGGGTTTCGGAGCGATTATTGCCTGCCAGAAAGTGCTTTTGAATCAGCTTTCCGGCGCTGACCTGAAGGACGACCCGGCCAAAAACAAAGCCGAGCAAAACGACCACGGCTCCGAGGAAAGCTATCGTTGCACTCAAATAGGTTGGCAGCATAATGCTACCGCTAACGATAGCTGTTGCGATGAGCAGGAACGAAACGGCCCCGATAGCAAAAATCTTAAGCGAGGAGATCTGCATGCGAGCCACGGCCCTGCCAACAGCTCCAGGAGCGAGCGTTGTAAATACGAGCGAAATGATAAACCAGGCGAGGGCTATAAACAGCCTCTGTGCGAGAAAACCGATCGAAAAGCTCGGAGCAAAAACACCCGTCGGATCCTGTCCAAAGCTCCGCAATTCCTCTTCAAAAACACCCAAAACAATTGTTTGTTTTCCGGCCTCACGCAGCGGCGAACTGCTTTCCGGCTTATACGAACCACCAATGACGATAATCTCGCCTCCGATGTAGGCTCCTTCTTTCTGGACGACGTTCCCGCCGATGGTGGCAACGTCACCCTCGACTCGGCCCTCGACGGTAACGTCACCCCCGACCGCGAGCACACCTTTAGCCCGCTTTTGCACGATCACCGATTTTCCAAGAGCGATTACATCCTGTTCGGGAGCGTCATTCACGATGACGGTTGTTTGATCGTCTGAGGTAGATATCTCAGGGGTTGCGAAGATGGCAAAACATAGAACTGGGAGGAAAAAAAGGGGGGAAATAAGCGTTTTGAGTCCTACAGTTAGCGTTTTGAGTTGTGCTCTGAGACGACAATTCTGCGCCAAAAAGCCTGCTAAAGCAGGAACTCCAAACATATCAAACCTTGTCTCTGTTGCGTAATTCACTTCGATGGTGGAAGCACCAGACGTGGGCGTAGTCGGATTACCTTTCGCGAAACCAATATTGCGACGACGGCGGTGAAAGCTGTGAGAGTCAACCTCACCGCCAAATCGTAGCTGACCTGACCGGCAACTGAACGCATCACGATTACCAGACCCACAAACACGGAATAGACAAGCCGACTGATAAAACCGCCGATTGCCGCGACCTGCTCAAACACACCGTAAACACTGCGGAGCATCGTTCCGGCTTCGGCCCCCATCGCAAAAAGCACGAATAAAAACAGCCCGATGCAGATAAACACGGCGTTATACCGCTCATGCGGACGGCGCAGACCACTGACAGAACTCTCGGCACTCGCGACTATCTGTTTTGTAAAATTTGCCGGAAGTTCAATTTCTTTTTCTGCCTTGAGGCTCGAATTCAGGCTGCACAGAAACTGCTTTTGCTGATTTAACTCGACCGAGCACACCGTACAAGAGGCAAAATGGGCATCCATCTCCATTTCGCGCACGAGTGACATCTCGCCGTCGATATAGGCGGAAATCTCATCGAGCGGGCACTCGCCTGCAATTTGTCGGGTCGGGTCAGTCATCACTACTTTAGAAACTTAATGGTGAGTGGATAGTTCCAGAATTCGCCGTTATTTGCCTTGATGCCGCCGACGATCGGAAAAATAATCGCCAGCAGCCAAACGACAAGACCGGTCAAAAACCCGATCAGGACGAACATCAGAACGAAGCTCACAACGCCATAGATCGTCGCTGAGATCATCCAGTTTGTGACCATTTTGCCGTGGGCATCAAGCGCCGGCATTTTCTCTTTTTGCGTTTGCCAAAGGATGATCGGCAGCACGATACCGAGCGGAAAAACCAGCGCAAAGGCGAGTCCTGAGAGATGAAGAAACATTCCCATCTGTTTCTCGTCCGGCGTTTGAAGAGATGTCGGCCCCATGGGCTGCATGTTATAGCTCATCGTTTTTTACACTCCTGTAAATCCTCTGTCGATAAACATTTCGCGCATCATTTCGCGGGCGCGAAACAAGCGATTTTTTACTGTTCCAAGTGGTAACCCCGTGACCTCGGCGATCTCGTCATAGCTGAGATCGCGGCTGTGGCGGAGAACGATCAGGTCGCGATATACAGGCGGCAAACATTTGACAACCGCGTCGATCTCCGAACGCCATTCGCTGCGTTCGCGATCCTGCTCCGGCGACAGACCGCGACTCTCGATCTGAATCTGATACGAGCCGTCGGCGTTCTCAGTTTCCAGGCTTTGCGGCGTCACTGAGTTGCGGCGCATGTGATCGACCGTCGCGTTGTGGGCGATGCGGTAAAGCCAGGTCGAAAACTTGTATTCCGGACTGTATTTTGTGAGCGAATTATAAACCTTTATGAAAACTTCCTGGGTAACGTCGAGCGACAGATCGTAATCGCCGAGCATACGAAAAACATAGCTCGTTATCGGTCGTTGGTAGCGTCTGACAAGCTCCTCAAAACCGTCGGCCCGGCCATTGACAGCCGTTACGATAAGCTCGCCGTCCGTCAAATTCCGAATTCCGTCAATCGATATCGCCTGCGCCGTCATCATTGCTCCGTATTACGGTAATTTTATCTGAATTGTTTCAGTTCGCAAGAAGCAAAAGAAGAATAACCGCGAAATACGCGAAATCGGCTAAAAAAGAAAGACTTATTTAGCATATTTCGCGTATTTCGCGTATTTCGCGGTTATATTTCTTAGACGCCGAGGGCGGCGAGACCGGCCGGGGCGGCGATGTCGTCGAAGGTAAGGCTGCCGACGGGCATGTTAAGGCCGACTTCGTCCTGTGATAAAACCCGTAGATTTCGGCCCAGGGCCTCGGAGGCTATTTTTTGAACCTTTGACGAAACGAGGGCGCGACCGACGACGAGCAGCCGTTCGAGAGATCCGCCGCCCTCACCGGCGACGAAGCGATCGTTGTAAAACATCACCAGCCGATATATTTCATCGTCAATCTCGGATTGCTCGCAGGTGACCGAACGCACAACCGCCGGTTCCGTGCCTCTGAGGAGCAGGGCCGTAAACCCGTCGCTATTGCCGCTGATAAGCAGCGAATCCGATTTATTCTGACGATCCATCAGCCAGTTTGCCTCGCCGACTGCACGCGGCAGGATTAGTCCGACTTTCCAGCCGAGAGATTCGAAATGCGCTTCGTATTCGTCAATAACAGCGAGCCTTACTGCTGTCGCGAAATAACGTGACCGCCCCTCCGCATCCGGTGAGATCTTTTCGGTCGCGATACGCATTTCGGCGGCGGGCGCGCCGAAATTCTGCTCCGCCTTCCAGTCGATCACCTCTTCGGCCTCCTGTTTCGACGCTGGTACGCTGTCGAGGGCGAGTATCGCCGTCCGCGCCGTATTACTGGGCAACGCGACCGACCAGCGTTTCTGCCGTGTCAGCCCGGCGATCTCGGTCGCCTCACGCAGACAGGCGGCAAATTCGTAATGATCCGAGATATTTGGATCGAGAAAGCTCGGCGTGACGAGTCCCGGTGGCAATTCCAACGAACCCGCCTGCTTTATCGAATACTGTCGCCGTTTGCCCGCCAGAGCGACGGCCGAGATAACATTGCTCCCAATGCCCAACGCGGCGTTAGGATAATTGGGTTTTGTGATTGAAGAAAACATAGAATATCGAAAAACAATGACCGCAAGAGCGTGTCTATTAAGAATTGTTAGCCACAAAAAGCACAAAAAACACAAAAATATATCTCAAAAAAAATCCTACTTTGTGTTTTTTGTGCATTTTGTGGCTAAATCTCTTAAATTAATATTCGCTATACGGAACCCCATTGACGTCCTCACCCGGCGCGAGCGTTTTTACATCAACCAGTCCCTGTTCACCATCGGCGGAATTGGGGTCCTCGCCTTGTATCTCGTTCCATTCGGCTGATTCCGAAATCGGATCGAGCGGTTTTTCACGCAGATATTTCTCGGTAACGAGGTCATCGATTGACGCCGGCAGCTTGCCTTTGTCACCAGCAAACTGATCTATTGCTCGCCGAAGCTGGAAAAGGTTTTCTTTCAAAACGATCTCGCGGGCATTCCGAACGCTCCGCTCATATGTCGGCACAGCAATCGACAACAGGATGATCATGATAAACATCGCGATCATCAGCTCGAGCAACGAGAAACCTCTCTGAGTTTTGAGAGTTGCAGAGTTTATAGAGTTGCAGAGTTGCGGAGTTGCGCAACCCCCTCGTTGAAAAACCTTTTTATACATCCTCAAAACCCCAAAAGCCAGCCCACTTTAACTCTACAACTCTTAAAACTCTATAAACTCAGTTTTTACCAGTCACGATACTTCTCCCCATTCATCGCTTCTTCCTCAGAGGCCGAGCGGACGTCAAAGACATTTACGTCGTCCCAATTCTCAGAGTCGACATCCTGATACGACGAACGCAGCTTCCAATCCTGTTCACCGGTCATCGGATCGACGGGAAGCTCGCGCAGATAGACCTTGATGATCTCTTTCTCTTCGTTTATTTCTGTCGCCTGCAGCGTACCGTCTCTGATGCCGCTGCCGCCGCGGATATCGGGCATTCGTGACTTGACCTTGACTCCATCGACAAGCATTTCAAGCGATGGCGGATAGCGGTCGAGATTGTCCGATTCAAAAATCTTGCAGTCGTCAATGACCACCCGGCTCCGCGGATCCACCGGGGCACCGCCGCCGCCCGGAGTCGGATTGAACGCATTCGTCGCTCCCTGCGGACATGCTCCGAAGGTATCGCGTTTGAATTCGTCAATCGCTCGTCGCATCATCGCCAGCGATTCGCGCAGCCGCTGTTCTTTCTGGCGTTTGAGAGCATTCTGGGCCATCGGTAACGTGCCCATGACGAGGACGGCCAGCACACCGAGCGTCGCGATCAGCTCGAGCATGCTGTAACCGGATTGAGCGTTGAGTTTTCGAGAAAACTTTACCATTTCCTTACACTTGTCAGTACCGAGAACGATAGTTACCGGGGCATTTAACCGTTGAGTCGGTCCGAATTCACGCACACGCGGACAAGAGTGTCCGCGTTCCGTCTACTGAATCTTCAAAGCAAGATTCTTGCCCTGAGCCGTCTGAAAATAAAACATGTCGCGATCAAAATCGATCTGCGGCTTTCCGGGAACGAGAGCCTCGATCTCGATAAACGCAAGCGTTCCGGTCGGGATCAACCCCTTGTCATCGGAAGCCGTCAGCGTGACGTACAGCTTGCCTTTATCATTCAAAAACGGCATCGCCGGTGTATTTGCAATGACCCCGAAAACGTCGCCATAGCTGACGGCCCGCACGGCGAGCTTTGCCGGATCAAACTTCATGCCCATTGTCGCGGTGCGAAATACATCGCCACCCTGCATAACCACCGGAACCCTAATCTTTTCACCGGCCTTCATCTCGGCAAGTTCGGTGCCGAGGCGAAGCTCAATAGCAGAGGCGGTCGGCTCTAAACCTTCGGTCGAAACAGGTTTCGCTTCAACCGGTTTGTCGTTGTCCGGTTTCTCTTTTATCTCCAGTGTTTTTTGCGGCGTTTCGATTACTGTTTTTACAGGAACCTCCACTGCGGGAGCCGGTTTAACCGTATCCGAGGTCTGGTTCAATTGAACGGTTTTCGCACTGTTCTCGATAGGTTTCAGATTCGGGATCGCCGCCGCGAGGGCGTCCGCACTCGTCATGTCGGACGCCGTAACCGTCGTCTTGCTCACGTCGACCGCATCCGCCTTAACGTATTCGGGAACCGGCTGATCCGGCAATTGAACGGCCGTAACATTTGGAATACGTCGGGCGGCGGCCAATAATTCGTCACGCTCTTCCTGAACGATCAAATCCTGCAGAGTATTGGTCGTCGGGACGGCCAGGCTGCCCGTCATTCGCTCGATCTCGTCCTCCGGCAAAATAGCCGGAGCGCGAATCACACGCGGCGTGACGGCGATGACGATGTCAACCTGGCGATTATCACGCGTCGGTGCGGTAAACAAACGTCCGATGATCGGAATAAGGCCAAGAATCGGCAAACCCTGTCTACCTTTGCTCTCGACGCCCTGCGCGACGCTTGCGAGCAATAATGTCTTGTTGTTCTGAATGCGGGCCGTTCCCTTGATAGTTCTTTCAGTGAAGGTTGGCGTAAAGCCTCCGGCACCCGAAACGTCTTTTGACTCAATCTCCATCGCTACCTGAACGTCCTGATTCGGGAATACGAGCGGCTTGAATTTTAGAGTGAGACCCACCTGCTCGTAATTGATAACGTTCGCCGTTTGACCCAGACCGTTGTTATTAACACCGCCCTGATTACCGCCCACACCCAAAAACTGAGCACTCTGAACCGGTACACGCTGACCGATTCGAGCCGAAGAATCTTCGTTGTTAAAAGCGTGGATCTGTGAAAAGGCTAGTAGTTTCGTGTCGTTCTTGCTCTGAAACGCAGTTAGACTGGCCGAGGGCAGAATAAATCCGGTCGGAATTACCGACGAGAGTACGGTCGCCGCCGCCGTACCAACCGCTGTACCAAACAATCCCTGCCCACCAAGACGAACCTGTCCCGGCTGCGTGCCGCCAAGCCCGCCCTGTAGCTGAGTTGCGGTGCCGACCTGATTGCCAAACTGTAGAAGATCGTTCTTATTGACCTCATAGATCGCCACGTCCATCACAACCTCAGCGCGGTCTTTATCAAGCGATTTGATGAGCTGGCCGATCAGGGCAATATTCTCCGAAGTATCGCGAATCGTAACGCTATTGGTCGCCTCGTCCTGCAAAACTATTGTCTGACTGCGGCCAGGCTGTGGCGGAATGGCCGTCTGGACGACCTTTACAATGTCTTTTGGAGCCGCGTTGGCAAGGTAAAACGTCCTTAGGACCAACTGCTGAAACTTTTGTCTCTGATTCTGAGTCGCGACAATGATCGTTCGCGGGCCAACCTTTTGAAAGAAAAGGCCCTCCTGCATAAAGATGTAATCGAGAGCCCGGGCGACCGTGACATTTTTTAAGTCGATAAATGTTTTGGTACCCGCCGTGCGAAATGATTCCTTATCGAACAGGACGTTTAAGTCGAGATCGCGTGCCAGTTCCTTGATAATAAACTGAAGATCGACGCCCGACGGAAACGGCAGATCGCGAAGCTTTTCGAGCTTTTGCGGCACTTGAACTGCCGGAATGATGGCGGGCGTATTACCCGTCAACCCCATTTTCACCTTGCCCGGATCGCCTTTCATTGGACCTTTCTGCTCGGTCGAACCCTCGTTTATTTCCTGCTGGAGCCTGACCATGCGATCCATTTCGGATTTGGCAAGTTCGTTTGTCGGATCAAATGCGTACGCCCGTCTAAAAGCAACATATCCCGCCTCATAATCTTTTTCTTTCGCCGCAGCCGTCCCTTTTTTCATAAACATCTGCGACGCGTTAAAAAGAGCACGCGTCAGATGCAAACGATATTCGGGATTCTTAGGCGTATCAGCCACGGCGAGAGCAAACTGCTCGACGGCCTTGTCCCATTCCTGCGGCATCTTCGTGCTTAATGCCCTGAGCAAAATACTTTTTCCCGCCGTCAAAAGCAGCTAACGTCGCAACCGGCGAAAGCAGCGACATAAGAAGAAAAAGACTAATGACAAAACGAACGTGGATTGATCTTTTCATAACTTTAAAAATTGGGTCTCGGGTTCGGACAGTCAAATCTATTGAAGCCAAACAATATACACGCGACGCGAACCGCAAAGTTTCAAAAGGTTTGATGCGGTTCCGTGGGGGAAATTACTCTCTAATTTTCGGATTATTGGCGGGAAAAAGCAACCTTGATCTGACCGTGGCCACATTTCCGTGTTCCCTAACTAAGAACGGTGGTAAAATATTAGTGTTATGAATACTATAGCGGAAGAAATCAGTCTTGAAACCATTGGTAGGATTAAGGAACGGGCTCTTGACATGGGGCTGTCGGCCGATGCTTATGTGCGGTCAATCTTACCTGCTGAGAATACCGACCGTGAAAACACTACGTGGGAAGAGTTTGCGTCCGATATGGAGGAATTTGGCGAGGACCTGACTTGGACCGGTTCATTTAATGGATCATATTCACGCGAAGACATCTATTTTGACCACGATTGATGGCATTTATTATTGACACAAATTGCATTCTTCGCCTGGCCGAAAAGCACAATCCGCAGCGAACGCTCGTTCTTAAGAACCTGGAGTTGCTTTGGAAATCGAGCGAAATCGTCTTCTACACACCTCAAATATTGGCAGAATTTTGGAATGTCTGTACGCGACCAGCGACTGCCCGTGGCGGATTGGGACTCACGGTGGAGCAAACCGAACGCAAAGTAAAGATTATCGAAAAACACTTTCGATTACTTCCAGACAGCAGGAAAACCTTTGACGAGTGGCGAAGGCTGGTGTTTGATTACAAGATCAAGGGTGTTCAAGTGCATGACGCGAAAATCGCAGCAAGCATGATCTCGCACAATATTTCACATCTGCTGACATTCAATGACCGCGACTTTCGTCGCTTTTCGATGATAACCGCCGTAAACCCAAATAATACTCAGTAGGATCCAAGCTGTCGCCGCAAATAGTCGAGCGCCGCCTGGCTTGAACGCCATCGTATCAAATACCGATCACCTGGGAGAACGAACTTGATCGATTTCACGCCATTCGACCCGGCATATCCGATAAAAACGGTTCCAACCGGCTTTTCTTCGCTGCCGCCGTCAGGCCCGGCAATTCCCGTGATCGACAGAGCGTGATCCGTTGAAGCATATTCCCGCATTCCGGCGGCCATCGCTTCGGCACATTGGGCACTGACGGCGCCGTGGGTTTCGAGGATTTCGGCGGGCACGCCAAGCGTTCGCATCTTCGCTGCGTTTGAATACGTGATCGCACCTTCCATAAAGTACGCGGACGAACCCGGCACCGCAGTAAATCTCTGCCCGATCAACCCGCCGGTGCAGCTCTCGGCAACCGATACGGTCTGTCTGAGCGCCACCAAACGTTTACCGACGACCTCCTCCATCGTCTCGCCGCGCGTCGAAAACACCGCCTGCCCGAGCGCAGCGGCTAATTCGGCGGCGAGTTTGTCCGCCGTCGCCTGTGCCGTTTCAGCATCGCTCGCCTGGGCCGCGACATGGATCTCGACTTCACTCTTATTAAACAGAATCGATGTCTGCACATCCGGATACGCCTTATAAATAGGAGCCGCGATCTCGTCAACCGCCGATTCGCCCTTGCCGGAAACCTTCAGCAGACGCCGCCGTACAAAAACGTCGCCCGAGATAGCCTGAAATTTCGGAAAAACGTATTCGAGAAACATCGGCTGATTCTCACGCGGCGGCCCCGGCAGGATCGCGAGCATCTTGCCGTCGATCTCGGCAAACATCCCAACTGCCGAACCATTCGGATTTGGCAAAATGTCCGCGCCTTTTATCACGAACGCCTGCCGCTTGTTTATCTCCGGCATCTCGCGGCCCCAGGCACGAAAGCGTTCGCGAAGGTGCTGCTCGATATCGTCGTGATAAACCAGCTCACGCCCAACTGCACTCGCCGTAAATTGCCGCGTAATATCATCCTCAGTCGGCCCCAGCCCGCCGGTCGTGATCACAATATCGGAGCGCCGCATCGCATCGCGCACCGTCTCCTCAAGCCGCCCGCCATCATCACCGACGATCGTTTTTAGCTTCACGTCAATGCCGATCTCATTCAGCTTACCCGTGAGCCAGAGGCTGTTGGTATCGGTCTTGTCCGGGGTCAAAAGCTCCGAGCCGATGGCGATGATTTCAGCAGATAACATAGTGGAAACTGGGGCCCGTAGAAGGCGGAAACACGACCGGTAGGAAGGGTGTTCAACTTGCGGTTTGATCACGTTAGATTCAGGAGTCTCTAAGCTGACTAGAACACACTCCCTACCGGTCGTGTTCCGCCCTTGAATCTAAGAATATTTCGACAACAGGCTTCCCATTAACATCTATATAAGCTCGATACATCCCTTCCGAGTTAAACGAAATTCCCATAAATCCAAACCGGTCCATCGCGATCACGCCGCCGTCGCCGCCGAGTTTTTGAAGCTTTTCCTTGATCACCGTGTCGGCCGCCTTCTGAATCGGCATTTGGCGATATTCCATCAACGCACAAACGTCACGAGCCACGCCAAGCCGGATAAAATACTCGCCCCAACCCGTCGCCGAGACCGCACACGAGCTGTTGTTCGCATAGGTTCCCGCTCCGATTATCGGGGCATCGCCGACCCGCCCAAACTTCTTATTAGTCATCCCGCCGGTCGAAGTCCCCGCCGCGAGATCACCGTTTTTATCGAGAGCCACGGCCCCGACTGTGCCAAACCTATTGGCGTCTAGGGCCGACGTGTCTTTGGGCGCCGCCTCAACCGCGCGAGACACACTCCCTACCGGTCGTGTTTCCGCCTTCTTCCTCTTCTCGTTTTCATCCTTCAGAATCTGCTGTAACGCGTCCCACCTATGCTGTGTCCAAAAATACTTTTCATCCACGATGTCGATTTTCTGCTCTCGAGCGAATTTCTCCGCGCCTTCGCCGATCATCATCACATGCTCGGATTTTTCCATCACCGCCCGTGCGAGCCTGATTGGGTTTTTGATGTGCGTCAAGCCCGCGACCGCTCCCGCAGCCTGCGTTTTGCCGTCCATGATCGACGCGTCAAGCTCATTTTTGCCGTCATGCGTAAAGACAGCTCCTTTGCCCGCATTAAAAAGCGGAGAATCCTCAAGTATCTTGATTGCCGCAACCACTGCGTCAAGACTCGTCTTCCCTTCCTGCAAAACCTTGTAACCAGCCAAAACGGCTCGTTCCAGATCTGCCCGAAAAGCCTTCTCCTTCGCGGGCGTCATCGCCGACCTCGACAATACGCCTGCCCCGCCGTGAATCATAAAGCCAAGCCGCGGACTCTGCGGCCCCTGAAGTTGTTTTAGCTCGGTAAAAGTAGGTTTTTGGGCAGGAACAATGACCTGAAGAAATGTCAGGATCAAAAAGAATGATGTTATAAATCTTGTCATACGGCACTACACTTTTGTCTTTTAACTTTTCACTTTTAACTTCTGACTATTCACTGCTCTGCAAATAATCCCGCACCATTTTCATATCTTCCCAAACCTCGCGCTTCTTGTGGGGGTCGCGAAGCAAGTAAGCGGGGTGAAATGTTGGCATCACCTTTGTCCCTAAATAATCATGAAACTGCCCACGGAGTTTCCCAATCGGAACCTTTGTCTCGAGCAAATTATGAGCTGCGGTCGCTCCGAGTACAACGATCACCTTGGGACGAACTACGGCGATCTCGCGGTGCAAAAACGGACGGCAGATAGCCGTTTCATCCGGTTCCGGAGCCCGATTTCCCGGCGGTCGGCAGCGGTTGATGTTGCCGATAAAAACATCGTCGCGGCTGATGCCGATGCTCTCGATGATCTTCGTCAAAAGCTGCCCCGCCCGCCCGACAAACGGAAATCCCTGCTCATCCTCATCCGCCCCCGGAGCCTCGCCCACAAACATCAGATCAGCGGTAAAATTCCCTGTGCTATTTACAACTTGCGTCCGCCCCTGCTGGCTCAACTTGCACCGCGTACAATCGGGCCCAATCTCGGCACGTATATGTTCAATTGTTTCGGTCGGTTCTGGCATAGTTGAAGCAAAGCTAGTAAGCGTCTTCGTAACGGTAGGAATAGCCGACTCTTCGGCCATCGAAGTGCCTGCTGAACCATGGATCTCCATCGCTCTGGCCTCCGACGACTCTCTTTTTTTTACGGGTGCAGCCGACGTCGGCCGTTTCGCGAGCGATGGCAAGGAAGAGAGCCGCGAACCCGCCGCCGGACGCTCGACCCGCGGTTCCTTGATCTCAGATCTCAAATTTGAAATTTCAGATCTGCTATCCGGGTTCTCAACAGCCCGCCACGAAGCCTGGACAACTTGGGTGGTAACCATCGGCGTCACCGACATCTCCGACAATTTCACATCAAACGACTCAACGCCAAGCTCCTGCAAATATAGGACTTGCTCGCGTACGTCCATGATAATGTTGGCGATTTCTGTTCCCATCAATTACCTCCAGCTTTAGCAGGAGGTTCGCTGCTCTGTAAAGACTTTGGCTTTAGCCCAAAATTCGGCTAAAGCCTGTGTCAGTTTAATCTTCAAGCCTCCAGTAAAGCTGGAGGCAATTGAAAAAGCCGGGAGGAGCTTATGGCTTCCTCAATTTAACGATCTCATCCAATATCCGATCCGCCATTTCCCTTTTTGACATCAGCGGCAAATTCACATCGTCGCCCTCGCGTTTGAGAATGGTCGCGATGTTGGTGTCGGTGTTAAATCCCGCTCCCTTTTTTGTGATGTCGTTAGCGATAACGAGGTCAAGGTTTTTCTTTTTTAATTTCGTACGGGCATAACCAACAACATCTGTCGTTTCCGCCGCAAAACCGACGACCAACATTCCCTTTTTTCGATTTTTCGCGACTTCGGCCAGAATGTCCGGCGTTTTTTTCAGTTCGAGAATCATAAAATCGCGCCCGTCTTTCTTGATCTTCCCGCTTGCCTCGTTGACCGGAGTATAATCGGCGACCGCCGCCGCACCGACAAAAATCGTCGCCTTGCCTATCGCTTTCTTTACCGCCGAGTGCATCTCGCCCGCCGAAACCGCACGGATAACATTCATATTTGCCGGCGGCTCGACAGTGGTAACGCCCGCCACAACCGTAACATTCGCACCGCGAGCCGCCGCCGCTTCAGCAAGAGCAAAACCCATCTTGCCGGACGAATGATTCGAGATAAACCGAACCGGATCGATTGCCTCACGAGTGCCGCCGACGGTTATCAGAAAGCGTTCGCTGGCCAAGTCAGAACCGCCTGCGTAAGCGGGCGGCACGGTGATTAGGTTTAAATCGACGTTCGAGGCACTTGGCATCTGACCGCCCGCTGACGCAGGCGGTTCTGACAAGAAGGCGAGTGCCTGCCGAACAATATTCTCAACATCCTCCAGCTTCCCTGTCCCGACCGTTTTGCACGCCAATTCGCCCGAAATCGGCTCTACAAAATGTACGCCGTCCTTACGGAGCCGTGCTACATTCCGCTTCACCGAGGCGTTTTCCCACATCGTCACATTCATCGCGGGAGCGATCATCACCCGCGCAGTCGAGGCGAGATAGGTCGAAGACAAAAAATCATCCGCCAGCCCATATGCAAACTTGGCAATAATATTCGCCGTCGCGGGTACGATCAGCAGCAGATCGATGTTTTGCGAAAAATTAATATGCGCGATGGGGTCAGGATTCGCCGGATCGTAGTCATCCACGATCACATGCCGATCAGTCAGCGCCCGAAACGTGAGCGGCCGCACAAACTCCGTAGCGTGCCGCGTCATCGCAACCTGTACGTCGCACCCAGCCTTCTGCAACAGCCGCAAAACCTCAACCGCCTTATAAGCCGCAATACCACCCGTGACACCCAAACCTATCCGAAATTTTGTCATCATTACTGCAACATTTTACACCACTTCGCGTGTATCGCGTGTGCTAGACTCAAAACTAATATGAAACGCTGGATTTTTAGCTTTCTTGTCTTTCCCCTAACGCTCGCTGCCGGTTATCTTCTTGCGACTTTCCCGGGATCAACCGAACCCGCCTGTCTTCAGGCGACGACGCAAAATGAAGCTGTTTTATCTACTGGATCCCTCACAATCAAAGACGATTTCAAGCCTGAGTATGCCGACCTTATTGACTTGGAGGATTTGGATTGGCCAGATTACTCGGTTGAGCTTATCGACGTATTTCAGCACGGCAATGCGTATCGAAAGAGCGAGGTAATTGCAAAAAACGGTGAGAGTTGGTTTGGCTTGTTTGAGGAGAAAGGAAAGTTTTCGCTTCGGCAGGCGAAAACCAAGGTAAAAATCGATCGATCCTACACGGGCTATGGCGACGAAGACTATGTGCGCCTCAAGACCGAGCATCGCAAGCAGCCTGTATTTCTCATCAAAGACTTGAAAGCACTTAAAGCGGGTCCAGTCGGCTCGCTCTATTTGCGTCCACACTGGAACGAAATCAGCGAGAGAAATCTGCCGATCAAATCAATGTCGGTAGGGTACCGTGAGGAGTTTTGGTTAGGCGATAAGAATTATGTTCTTCGCGTCACTCTTGGAATGACTCGTAAGAATGAGAAAGTGAACGTCCTCGTACTCGAATCGCAGGGCGTCAGTGAGATTGTCACCTACAACCGTCATTTCCGAGATGCAAACTCAAATTATGACATCATCGGAGACCTGCTTTGGGTTGGTGATCTCGATGGGGATGGAAAGCTCGATCTCTACTTCGACGACTTCGGGTATGAGAAGGGAGGCTTCAGTTCTGGGCTCTATTTATCGTCGGAGGCGAAGAAGGACGAACTCGTCAGACAAGTCGCCTCCTTCGGAACGGCTGGGTGTTAGTTCAAGACACATCCTTCTAATAAGGAGCCTTGAGGCGTTCACTACATTCACTTTCTAGTAACTCCTCGAACTTCGGCTCACGTACCAACAACTCAACCTCTTCCCTGGCCCATGGCGAATAACCATTTGCAGGATCGGCAACCTCGAAGACGAATCGTTCCCAATCGACCCATTTCACATCGTTGACCTCGTCCGGATTTAGCAAGGGCTGAACTAACGCAAAGCCCACAAACACCGGACATATCTCATTCTCGACCACGCCATCTTTTTCGGCGCGGTAGCGGAAATCGGGGAGGATGAGGTGGAGTTTGTCGACTCGCATTCCGAGTTCGTATTTCAGACGGCGGCGGGCAGCGGCTTCAGTATTTTCGTGGAGCATGACGTGGCCGCAGCACGAGTTTGACCAGACGCCGGGCCAGGTTTTCTTGGTCAGGGCACGCTGCTGGAGCAGCAATTCACCTTGGTCGTTGAAGAGGAAGACGGAGAAGGCTCGATGGCGTTGTGTATCGCCGTCATGAGCGGGCAATTTTCTCGCGGTACCAATTGGATTGTTGTCTTCGTCAACGTAAACGATCATGTCGTCGAAGGCGTAATGATATTTGGCGTAAAACGCTGCAAGCGAAGCAACAACGACGATACCTATCGCCAACGGCCAATACATCCCAGAGAAAAACGCGATGAACGTCCAGAACGAAACAATAAAAAACGTGCTTGAGACAGCTTGCGCCGGGGCGGGCAGCAAAGGTTTTTTGATCCAAAAGAATATCTCAAGCACGACGCCGGCAACGGCCCCCGAAAACAGCCAGCCGACAAAATTTGAAACGGGAACACTATAAAAAAAACCGCCGCCCTCGTACCGCCAAAACCCGATCTTCACCGCTCCGGGATCGAGGACGAGATCGAAAATAACCAACAGCACTGCCGTTACCATTATTCGAAAAATAATAACCGTTAGCTGATGGCTAATAGCTAACGGCTTTACCTCGAATAACCGCCGAGCCATCGCATACGCCGCCAAAACCAGTGGTGTCCAAGCCAAAAAGACCGTCCACGGCGTGTAACCAAATAACCGGTAACCCAACAAATCCGAATACCCAAAATGCCCGTACGGAAATCCCGTAATGATCGCACTTGTCTCGATAACCAAAGCCAAAACGCCCAACACGACGAATAGCAAAACAGCATCACGCAGCCCGATCCACATCTTCATCGCCCAAAATGCGGGAGCGGCGAAGAGGATGACATTGATGCCGGAAACAAACGCAGCCCCGGGCGGGATGACGACGTTCGACATGAAAAATCCGCTGGTCGCGAGCATCGCCAAAATGGCGAGGATGATCAAGAGTTTTTCTTTTGATATCGAGCCCATCAAGATTTGCGGCTACGCCGCTCAATGTGTGGAAACGCCGTGCTTTTCCGCACGTTAAAGTTTAAGATCGCGGTTATGCCGCCGCGTTTCATTTTCTACTATGAAGTCCCGTAGGGACGGCATGTTTATAGAAATCGCGTGGTAAAAATGAAATCAAAAACTCCATCGGAGCGAACTAAAATATTTGCGCGAGAACTTACGCAGATTCGTCAAAAACCATAATTTCAGAGTTTTGAGCCAGACTCCAGAGCTTATCTGCACATCGACGGGCGAAGCCCAAAACTAAAGATATAATTGGGAAAAATGCCTGATCTCCGATTTTTACTAAAAGTCAGCCGCCCGCGGTTCTGGTTCTATATCTTCGGGCCGTATATCGTCGGCCTCGTCGCCGCTATTTCTGAACGCGGCGAACTCCTGAATTGGCGGCCAGCGGTTTTTGCCTCATTTTTTTTGTTCCCCGCCAATCTCCTCATATACGGTGTCAACGACATTTTTGATTACGAGACCGACAAATTAAACGAAAAAAAGAACGATTACGAAACCCTCGTCGTCCCCGATCGCCGCAGATCGCTGACAATTGCTATACTCGCGACAAATCTCCCGTGCATCATCGCCGCGATCATTTTCGCACCCTTGGCATTGCCCTCGCTCGCGGGTTTCCTTTTCTTTGCAGTCTTCTACTCGGCACCGCCGATCAGGGCAAAAACCAAACCGTTTCTCGATTCGGCGTTCAACATTTTGTACGTGTTTCCAGGAGCGTTCGCATATCAAATGCTCTCAGGCTCATTCCTACCCGTTAGCCAAATGATCGCCGCCGGATGCTGGACCGCCGCCATGCACGCATATTCCGCAATCCCCGATATCGAGGCGGATAAAGAAGCGAATCTCAAAACCATCGCGTCCGTCTGCGGGCCTTATCTAACGCTCGCGATCTGTGCGGCACTTTACCTGGCCGCGGCCGTCATTTCGTTCGAATATCTAGGCATCGTCAGCGTTTCGCTCGGCTTCGCCTACGTATTGCTGATGCTCGCCTCGGTCCGGTCGTATCGAACCGGCAGACTTTTCAAACTCTACAAGGCGTTTCCTTTAATTAATATCGCGGCCGGATTCATCCTGTTTTGGGAAGTCGTCCTCCGCTGACTGGAGCGGCAAGCATCCCTGCTTGCCAGCGTCCTTCTTAGGACGCTTAAGATCGTTAATATTCCTCAAGTTGAAAAATCCCAGTCAACGTCACGCCCGAGGAACCGGCGTCGCAAGCATGGATGCTTGCGGCTCCAGTCAAAGGGCCTCCATCGGCTCCGCCGTTGTTATCCCGTGCACGCGTTTGTACGCAAGTTCCGCACTTATCAAACATATCTGCGTCCCAATGCCAGGATTTGTTCCCGCTCCGACATAAAACAGATTCTCCACCTTCTTAGATTTATTCTTCGGCCGAAATATCGCGGTCTGCCGGAGAGTGTGAGCCAGTCCTAGGGCCGTCCCTTTAAACGCGTTGTAATCAACCCCAAAATCCGCGACCGTGTAAATTCTCTTGTATTCGATCTTTTCGCGAAGGCCCGGCAGGTCCATTTCAGTTTCCATCAAAGCCAAAACGCGATCTGAGTAAGCTTCTTTCTCAGAGTCTGAAATCTCAAGGCCCGATGCGATCGGCACGAGCACAAACAGATTCTCTTTCCCTTCGGGAGCAACCGACGGATCTGTCACGCTTGGAGCACACACATACAATGAAGGCTCGGCGGGCAGACGCGGGTCTTTGTATATATCGTCAAAATTCTTTCGCCAGTCTTCGCTAAAGAGCAGATTGT
This sequence comes from uncultured Acidobacteriota bacterium, assembly GCA_963738935.1. Classification (GTDB taxonomy): domain Bacteria; phylum Acidobacteriota; class Blastocatellia; order Pyrinomonadales; family Pyrinomonadaceae; genus OLB17. Next base: position 1,693,626 of record CAVTYF010000001.1, read on the forward strand.
GATGTATCAGCGAAGGCAGTTTCTCGCTGACGCCTAGATACATGATGAACGCCGACGGAGCCATCGTGCGTTTTTGCCAGTATTTTTCTTTATGTGTTTGCTGTGGAATGTCGAGCAGTTGGGTCTCGGTGAACCACATATCGGCGTTCGATATGACTAGATCTGCGTCGATCACCTCCCCGCCATCTAAACTTGCTCCAACAGCTTTTCCGTCACGAACGATGATCTTCTCGACCGGCGAATTTGTCCGCAGAACCGCACCATTCTTCTCCGCGATGTTCGACAAAGCCCGGATCAGCTCGTAAAAACCGCCCTGCGGATAAAATACGCCCTGGTTAAAATCCATGTGCGACATCAGGTTGTAGAGTGCCGGGGCTTCGTAGGGCGAGGTGCCGAGGAATACCATCGTGTATTCCATCACCTGCTGCAGCTTTTTCGAGGTGAAAAACTTCGACACGAACTTATGCATCGTCGAGAAAACCGAAAGCTTTTGCCCCTCGGTCATCACGCGTTTGTTGAAAAAATCGAAGATCGTATCGTAATTCTTAAACATGAAGTGCTGCGTCGCGACCTCATATTGATATTCGGATTGTTTTAGATATGCCCGCAGTTTGTCGCCCGCTCCGGGTTCGATCGCGTCGAATGTCGCGGTATCGATATCGATATTCGAATTGATATCGAGCCGATCGCCGTTATTGCGAAAGAAGATGCGGTAGGATGGCGAGAGTTTTTTCAGATCCAAATGATCCTCGACCTTTTCACCTACCAGATTGAAGTAATGCTCAAAAATATCCGGCGCTAGATACCACGACGGCCCCATGTCGAACTTAAACCCATCAGCCTCGAAAATGTTCGCCCGCCCGCCGAGGTTCGCGTTCTTCTCGACGACGGTCACATCGTAACCTTTACGCGCAAAAAGACCGGCGGCCCCCAGACCGCCGATTCCGGCTCCAATTATTACGAGTTTTTTCATGACTGGAGCGGCGAGCATCCCTGCTTGCCAGCGTCCTTCTGAGGACGCTTACGAACGTTACCATTGCTCAATTTGAAAAATCCCAATCGCCATCAAGCCGGAGGAACCGGCGTCGCAAGCAAGCATGAATGCGGCTTCAGTCGAATCCGTTACTCATAAACCCCAACCAACGCCTTCGCCGAGAGCCACAGCTTTTGCCTGAAATTCGTTCTGACGCGGCCCAGATAGATATTATAATTAACGCGTTCGACTTCTGCTAAGATCGCTTTATAAAGCACATACGAGATTCGCACCGCGAGCCGGCCGCGGAAAGCAAGCATCGGAATGCCTGGCAGAGCTTCGCGGTATATCTCGCGGTTTCGCTCGATCTGAAACTTCATAAAATCCACGAATCGCTCGTCGTAAACGCGTGCCGAAATATCATCCGATGATAACCCGAACCGTCGAAGTTCATCCTGGGGCATGTAAACTCGGCCTAGCTCTTCGCAATCTTCTCTTACGTCTCGCAGAAAATTCGTTAGTTGAAATGCGTAGCCGAGTTTCAATGCGTGGTCAAATGCCTTGTCCGTCGAATACCCGACGATCTTCGTCACCATCAGCCCTATAACGCCTGCCGAGCCATACATATATTCCTCAAGTTCGGCATAATCTGTGTAGGTGTCGCGTTCCTCGTCCATGAACATCGACCGCAAAAATGCCTCGCCGTGCTCACGCTGGATGTCAAATTTGCGGAAGTAATGAACGATCGCGTTCATTACGCTGTCGTCGCTCCGGCCAGCGTTCATCGCCGTTCGCCACCGCTCCCGCCAATCTTCGAGCTGGACGATCGTTTCGGCTTTTCCGACCTTCGCCTTGCCATCGACGATCTCGTCCGGAATCCGTGCAAAGGCATAGATCGCGTAAATTCCCTCGCGAACCTCACGCGGAAAGAACTGTGTCGCGAAATAATAGCTCGTTCCGTATTTTTTTGTGATCGCCTGACATTCACTGAGGCCCTTGGCTAGAAAATCGGTTGTTTCCGGATCTGACCCCATTAGTCGCTTTAGTTGATTCCTTTACTCGTCACTTTACGATATTCGCCGCTTTGCGTGAAACCGCGTTTCCCCCAGGATAAGGCGGCAAGAACGCAAAGCAGGTCTCAAAGCACCGAGATAATGCTCAATCTTTATCGTTTCGCGCTATATTCTAACTTAGATTCAATATTTGTATTAGACTGCATCTGTTTTGCGGATCCATTCGAAACGGCTTCTTACAATTTGTTTAATGACGGCTAAGTACCAAACCAAAATCAATGAGCTCTGGCAGTTTGTCGCGGCGAGCAAGCCGCAAATCGAGCAGTCGCTTGAGGTCAATCTTCCCTTCGCCCCGACCACGGTCGAAACGCAGTTCAACGAAGCGGTTCGCTACGCGGTTTTCCCCGGCGGCAAACGCCTTCGCCCCGTCCTCACACTGCTCGGAGCCGAGCTTTTCGGCGGACGGCCCGAGGATGTGCTGAACGCAGCCTCTGCGGTGGAATACATCCACACGAGTTCCCTGATCTTCGACGATCTGCCTTGCATGGACGATTCGCCGCACCGGCGCGGGAAGCTGGCTTTGCATGAGAAATTTGGCGAGGGTTTGTCGACGCTCGTCGCGATCGGTTTTCTCAACCAGTCATATCGGCTCGTCGCGCTCGACGGCGCGGAACCGTGCGAACGCACGGTCGATGCCATTCTCGATATCGTCCAATGCGTCGGCCCCTGCGGAATGGTCGGCGGCCAGTCGGTCGATCTGATGATTGCGACTGCCAACGAATGCAAGATCTGCGCCCGCTCAAAATACGGCGGCGTGCTCAATCTGAAAACCTCGTCTCTGATCCGGCTCGCCCTGCGTCTCGGAGCGATCCTCTCGGGGGCGCGCGTCGAACATCTCGCCATACTATCCGATTTTGCCGAAGCACTCGGCCACGCGTATCAGATCAGCGACGATATTATCGACATGCAGCAGGACGCGGCGGTCATGGGCAGCACCGACGAAACCGACACGACCCGAGCCGCCGAAACGCTCGCCAAAAAGGTCGCCGAATCAAAGAGCATTCTAATAGACAACTTCCCGCCGTCCGAAGCCCGTACACGGCTCATCCAACTCGTCGATTACGTCGCGGAACGAAAGCACTGATAAACTAGTGCAATGACAAAAACCCTCGCCTCCGAGATCGTTTACCACGGCCGCGTCTTCGACGTACGCAAAGACCGCATCGCCGAGGGGGATGCCGAGTACGACCGCGAGGTCATCACCCACAACGGTAGCGCCGTAATCGTGCCCGTCTTTGCCGACGGAACAGTCGCCCTCGTCAAGCAATACCGCCACGCCGCAGGGCAGTACCTGCTCGAACTCCCCGCAGGCTCGCTGGACAGCACCGACGAGCCGCCCGAAACCGGAGCCCACCGCGAGCTGGAAGAAGAGGTCGGAGTAACCGCCGGGAAAATGGAGCCGCTTGCCGAATTCTACGTCTCACCCGGATTTTTGTCGGAGAAAATGTTCGTTTTTTTAGCAACAGACCTCACCGCAACTTCCCAAAATCTCGATCACGATGAATTCGTCGAGATCGTGCGGTTGCCATTGAGTGAAGCCCTAAAAATGACCCAAACCGGCGAGATCGAAGATGCGAAAACCATCATCGGAATTACCACAGCGAGTCAGGCGATGAGCTAGCGAAAGCGCGGCGGTATTGCTATGACCAAGATAGTCTATGAGCGTTTGTCGCTTCTACGCTTGACCCGGTGGCGGGATTTCGATATTCTACTCGTTCGCGTTTTTGCGGATAATCGTTATTGGTGTGTGAATATGAGTACTTATTTTCCGAGTGGAAAGGGTTTGGCGGATAACCGTAAATGGTTGGTCGTTGATGCGAAGGGCAAGACGGTCGGCCGTTTAGCGACGGAGATCGCGAGAATTTTGTCTGGTAAAAACAATCCGGCGTGGACGCCGTTCCTGGATATGGGCGATCACTGTGTCGTCATCAACGCTCGTCACGCAGTATTCACGGGGTCGAAGGACGATCAGAAGATTTATTACCGCCACACGCTTTACCCGGGCGGTCTGCGTGAGACGACCGTGAAAGAGATGTTCGAAAAGAAACCTGAAAAGGTCATCGAACTAGCCGTTCGCGGAATGCTGCCGAAAACAAAACTCGGCAAGGCAATGGCAAAGAAATTAAAAGTTTACGCCGACGGCGAACACCGCCACATCGCGCAGAAACCGGAAGCAAGGGAAATTTAGTCGAGAGTCTGGAGTCGAGAGTCGAGAGCAAATCCGCTCGGACTCTGACTCTCGACTCACGACTCACGACTCACGACTATTTTATGGCAGACATCCAGTATTACGGCACGGGCCGCAGAAAAACTTCGACCGCACGCGTTTATCTTCGTCCGGGCAGCGGCACGATCACGGTCAATAAACGCGAATTCGATGCGTACTTCCCTAACGAAGCTCTTCGCATGATCATTCGCCAACCGCTCAACCTGACGGAAAGTGTTGAAAAATTTGACATCCTCGTCACCGTCGACGGCGGCGGCACGGCAGGTCAGGCTGGAGCAGTACGTCACGGCATCACGCGTGCGTTGATGGAATTCAACTCGGACCTTCGTCCGGCTCTCAAGAAAGCAGGCCTCGTCACCCGCGACCCGCGTCAGAAAGAGCGTAAGAAATACGGGCAGAAAGGAGCCCGTGCGAGATTCCAGTTCTCGAAACGTTAAAAAGAAGGTTTTTGGTCTTTGGTTTTGGGTTTTTGCAAAAGCCTAAAGCCAAAAGCCTAAAACCAGAAACCATTGCGGCAAGTCATTGGTTGACAACATTTGCCGCGAGTACATAAACCAGGAGAATAAAGTTTTGGCTACAGTTACGATGAAAGAACTCCTCGAAGCAGGGGTTCATTTTGGTCATCAGGTCCGCCGTTGGAACCCGAAGATGAAGGAATACATCTTTGGAGAGCGCAACGGCATTTATATTATAGATCTGCAAAAAACGCAGAAACTATTTCGCGACGCCCTCAATTACGTCACGGAATCGCTCACCGAGCGCCCTAATCAAAAAGTCCTCTTTGTCGGCACCAAGCGTCAGGCTCAGGAGGCTATCAAGGAAGAAGCGGAACGCTGCGGGCAGTTCTACATCAACAACCGCTGGCTCGGCGGCCTCTTGACGAACTACGAAACCGTCAAAAAATCGATCAACAAACTAAAAGAGATCGAAACCATGCGCGAAGACGGTCGTTTTGAGATGCTCACCAAAAAAGAGCGTCTCGGGCTTGATCGTGAGCATGAAAAGTTGATGAAGAACCTTGCCGGCATCAAGAACATGAACGGGATGCCGGACATGATGTTCATCATCGACGTTCGTAAAGAAGATATCGCCATCAAGGAAGCAAATCGTCTCGATATACCCATCGTCGCGGTAGTTGACACAAACTGCTCGCCCGAGGGCATCGATCACGTCATTCCGGGCAACGACGACGCTTTGCGTGCTATCCGGCTTTTCGCCTCGCGTATCGCCGATGCGATCATCGAAGGCAAACAGGTCGGCACCGAAGGCCGCACGGCTGATGTCGAGGTCGAGGATACCGGCGAAGAAGGTGCAAATGCTCCGATCGTCGAATCGACAATCTCGATTCCGAAGGAATTTCTCACTGCTGATGACGTTGCCGAGATTGAGTCGGCTGACGTTCCCGAAGAAATCGAGGAAGACGATGATGTCGTCGTTGCGGACACCGACGAAACAGCAGCAGAAGCAGCAGCACTGGCACTAGATGAATCAGTGGCTGAAGAGCCTGTCGCGGAAGCGGCCCCGGAAATTGCTGCGGTTGCCGAGGAACCAGTGGCGACAACTGAGGAATTGACCGAAGAAAGCAGCGAAGCCAAGGCGAGCTAGTTCAACAATTTTATTTTTGAAAGCGTAGCTCTTTTCCGTTAACCGGCGACAGGCTACGCTTTTTTACAAGTCGGAACGCCGACTTCCTTGTCGGCGGGGCAAAACAACTTAATAAATCGGGGACAAGGATGTCCGCGTTCCATTGGAGCAACAGTATGGCAGAAGTAACAGCAGCGGGAGTAAAATCCCTTCGTGAAAAATCAGGTGCGGGCATGGTCGATTGTAAAAACGCGCTCGTCGAGGCAAATGGTGATGAGAATGCGGCAATGGACATCCTCCGCAAGAAAGGCATGGCACAGGCCGGTAAAAAGGCCGGTCGCGTGACCGCCGAGGGAGCAGTCGGTTCCTACATTCATATGGGCGGCAAGGTCGGCGTGCTGGTTGAGATCAATTGCGAGAGCGACTTTGTCTCGCGTGGCGAGGAGTTTCAACAGCTTGTGAAAGACGTTGCAATGCACATCGCGGCAACCGATCCGCGTTATACCAACCGCGAAGAAGTTCCGGCGGCCGATCTGGATAAGGAACGCGAGATACTTCTTGAACAACTCAAGAACGATCCGAAAAACGCCAACAAGCCTGACGATGTTCTGGGTAAGATCATCGAGGGCCGCCTGAACAAGTTTTATGAGGACAACGTTTTGATCGATCAGCCGTTCGTTAAAGATCCGGCGAAAACCGTCGGCGAATTGGTCGGTGAGAAGATCGCGTCGATAAAGGAAAATATCTCGATTCGGCGCTTCACGCGCTTCAAGATGGGCGAAGGAATCGAAAAGAAAGTTGACGATTTCGCTGCGGAAGTAGCGTCGATGGTTGGATAAATTAGTCGAGAGTGGAAAGTCAAGAGTCGAGAGCCAGAAATTGGCTTTGACTCTCGACTCTCGACTCTCGACTCTTGACTCGCGACTCAATATGAAGCCATCTTTCAAGCGTATTCTGTTAAAACTCTCGGGCGAGGCCTTGATGGGCTCGCAGAATTACGGTATTGATACAAAGGTCGCCGAGGCCGCTGCGCGGTGAGCTGAAAACGGTTCACGATCTAGGCATCGAAATCGCGATCGTGGTGGGTGGTGGTAATATTTTTCGTGGTGTTTCCGAATCCGCTGGAAATATGGACCGCGCCGCGGCCGATTATATCGGTATGCTCGCAACCGTAATGAACGCCGTAGTTTTGCAGGATGCCCTCGAACAGATTGGGGTTTATACCCGCGTCATGTCGGCGATAGATATACCGCAGCTTGCCGAACCTTTCATCCGTCGTCGGGCGGTCAGGCATCTTGAGAAAAAGCGGGTCGTTATCTTTGCGGCTGGCACGGGAAATCCCTATTTCACAACAGATTCCGCTGCATCGCTGCGTGCTTTAGAAATTGAGGCAGAGGTTATTTTGAAAGGAACAAAGGTGGACGGCATTTATTCCGCCGACCCGATGAAAGACCCGACGGCGACGAAATTTGATAAGATTACGTTTCAGGAAGTTTTGGAAAAGCAGCTAAAGGTCATGGACGCATCGGCAATTTCGCTTTGTATGGACAACGACCTGCCAATCATGGTCTTTAACATGAAAAAATCTGAGAATATAGTAAAAGCCGTGTGCGGCGACCTGTCGATCGGCACACTCGTCACCAATTAGTGGACAGTGGGCAGTGGCCAGAGAAGAACCGGCCGCGCGGCCCACTGACACTGCCCACTGAAGAATATGAGCGTACAGGACGTAACCAAAGAAACCGGCCCCAAAATGGCCGCTGTTGTCGAAGATTTCAAACGCAAACTCGCAAATATCCGCACCGGGCGCGCGACGGTTGGGATCCTCGATGTGGTCTCGGTCGATTATTACGGCACGCCAACGCCGCTCAGCCAAATGGCCTCGGTCGCGGTGCCTGAGCCGCAGATGATCACCGTGCAGCCCTGGGATCAAACCCAGCTCGCAACCATCGAGAAAGCGATCCTCGCCGCCAACCTCGGTCTAACGCCGTCAAATGACGGTAAGATTATTCGCCTGTCGGTTCCGGCCCTCAACGAAGAACGCCGCCGACAATTTGCCAAACAAGCCCACGAAATCGCCGAAGAACACCGCGTCGCCGTTCGCAATATTCGCCACCATTCAAACGATCAGCTCAAAAAACTCCTCAAAGATAAAGCCATCTCCGAAGACGACGAACGCGGCGGCCTCGACGACGTCCAAAAATCCACTAATACATATATCGCCAAGATTGATGAACTAGCCAAGAATAAAGAACATGAGATTATGAGTGTTTAATGGACGCCACTAAATTAATAGTCAGGCGGTGCGAACGGAAGCGGCAAAACGACTTTGGCCCGTGAGTATATTGCTGTGGAGAACCGCCGTACCTAGGAGCCGACCAGATAGCTTTCGAACTAAATCCTAACGATGTGGAGAGCGTCGCGATTGAAGCGGGACGATTGTTTATCGAGAAGATTGGCAAGAATATTGCCAGTAAAGAGTCGTTTATTGTAGAATCGACGCTCTCAGGGCTAAGTCTCGGCAAGTGGATACGAAGGGCCAAAGAAGCCGGATATTACGTGACCGTTCTCTTTGTTTATCTCGATTCCGCTCAGTTTTGTGTTGACCGCGTAGCCTTACGCGTAACAAAGGGCGGACATTTCGTGCCGGACGAAGACGTTGTTCGACGTTACAATCGCTCCAACAATAATTTCTGGCAAACATACAAAGCGCTTGCAAGCGAATGGTCATTGTTTAATAATAGCGGCGAAGGCATCGTGCAGATCGCCGCGAGTGGCAACGACGATGCCTCTATACTAGTTTTGGACGAGAAGAGATTTGAGCGATGGAAACTAATACTAAAAACTTAAACCGTGAGCCATTGGTAAGTCAGGAAAGACTTAGACAGATCGTTAGGCATCAGCGAATTTCCGACGCAGCTGTTCACAAAGCCCTAGAAGAAAATCGTCGGCTCGGGTTGGCTAATCAGGATACGACAGTTTTGAAGCAGCCTGTCGCACCTGATCCTAACCTAAACACGCTTAAGATATAGGCCTATTTCTCATAGGCGATAAGGCTTTTCGGCTCCTTGCGCCGAAAGGCTTTTTTCTTTGGACAAAATTAGCTTTCTATCGTTCCGTCATTAGAGTAAAATCTACTCCGAAGTAACCTTAGGGTATGAAGAAATCGGCTCGGCTTTTATCCATCGCGGTCATCGTTCTTGCATTGCTGTCAACCGGCCTTCCATGCGGCCCGGGCTACATTTCCCCGCTTTTTGATACTACTTCTGCTCCCGAAACGCCCTACTCAGATTTCGCCGCGGGCCGTTTGGGTATAGTTAAATCCTCATTTCACCGCTCCGTTTTGATCGCCGCTTATCGGCATATTGCAGGTAACGGTTTGAATACGCCTGAGCAGCAGGCTCTCGTCGAGATTTGGAAAGCCGAGATCGACAATAAGGATTTTCGCGACGACACTGTCGATGCCGCCGTCAGGGCTTGGGTTAACAAACGCAAGGACGCGGTCGGAAAAGAGGAGAAAACGCCTGAGATATATGCTGAGAGATCTTATGGCGGCTATGATTTTTTTCCCAATTGCACAAAAAACGCCTTTGAAACCGCCGCCGAAACGCTCGCCGATCGCATAGCTTCCTACGGCTCAACCGATCCGAATGTACTCAATTGGATAACCGGTCAGGATCAGGTATTTCAGAATTGCGCCAGCGGAAAACGTTTCCCCGATCCGGCCCCCGTTGGTGCTCCGTTGTGGCTGCAAAAGGACCGGGATTATCAGACCGCTGCTGCCGAATTCTATTCGCTCGATTACACTGCTGCCGCGAAAGCATTTTGCCGAGATCGCCCAGGACACCGAGTCGCCGTGGCGCGAAACGGCCGATTATCTCGTTGCTCGTACGCTGATTCGGCAGGCAAGTCTAACTAAATCCGCCGCCTCAGCAGTCCCATTCTATGAGGAAGCCGAGGCCCACTTGCAGCGATTTGTCTCGGCCAGCGGTAAATTTTCCAATTCGGCCGAGCGTCTGTTGGGCCTCGTCAAATATCGCCTGAGACCCAAAGAGCGAACATCGGAACTCGCGAAGAACATAACCATTTATCCCGGCAACGAAAATTTCCGACAGGATGTAATCGATTACATCTGGCTGCTGGACAAATTTGAATCCGAAGTCCTGAACGCCGAGGAAAAGAGAAGACAGAACGAAAAGCTAAACGAAGCGGAGGCAAAAGGCGAAAAGATCATAAATCCGGACGAAAATTCCCCAGCCCCGAAGGCAACGAAAACTTCCGACGGAAAAAAGAACGAAGACGACCTCGACATCTATATCTATTCTGCGACCGCCGAAAAGAGTTGGAGGATTTTTGTCAGGGCTGATGCAACTGATGCCGAGGCCCTCGCGGAGGCTCAGCGAGTTGTTGGCCAGCCGCTGACTGATGAGATGAAAACCCAGGTCCGCGACGGCCGTCAGCGGGCGTATTCGAACCGGTTTACCGAAAATACAAAGTCGCCTTATGAGGGCGGCTATTGGGGCGAAGAACTGATGACGCCCGGTCTATTGCCTGCATTTCTGCGCCAGGACGAGATTACCGATTGGTTATATGTTTACCAGATGACCGGGGCCGAGGCCTATTTGTATTCGCTTAAAAAATATACCGAGCGAAGATCCGAGCTATGGCTGATGACCGCACTTTCACAGGCCAACTCGAGTTCGACCGAGCTTCCCCGGCTGATCGAGGTTGCCGGGAATGCAAATCGTTCATCGGCGGCGTACACGACGATTGCGTATCACACGGCCCGTATTTTGCTCGCTCAAAACAAGCAAGCCGAGGCTCGAAAGCTGATCGACGAGATGCTCGGACTCGGCGATACGCTTCCGCAGTCGGCCCGCAATTCATTTACCGATCTTCGCCTCAAACTTGCTCAGACGCTCGAAGATTTCCTTAAATACTCGCTCAAGAAGCCGTACGCGTTCGATTTCAACGGTGACGTCGGGACGATCGACGAGATCATCGCCGAGCAAAAAAGTTATTACAACCCAGAGTATAACAAAGATGGACGCGAGGCATACGACGCCGAGATCGAAGAGAACTACAAAAACGAAAAACAGTGGCAGCAGCGGACAATGTTCGATTCAGCCATGATCGAGACGCTGAATCAGCATTTTCCGACCGCTTCGCTGATCGATGTGTTCAAATCTCCGGCCTTGCCCGATTACATGCGACCACGGCTGGCCCTCGCGATCTGGACACGGGCGTATTTGCTTGGTGATGTCGAAACTTTGAATAAGTTCACCGCGGAATTGGGAACCTATAATCCTGAATTCCAGCCAATGCTCGACAAAGTCGTACTCGCGAAAACGCTGGCCGCCCGCGAGAATGCGTTGCTCTATTTCGTACTCAAGAACCCTATTCTCAGCCCGTATATTGAGGAGGGTATTGGGAAAACCGACAACGAGACCGAGGAATGGAGTTTGGACGACTGGTGGTGCGAACCGTACGATTCGGAATACAGCGACGAAACCAATTCGGAGGTCCCCAAAAGGCTGCCGCCGAGGCCCGCATTCCTGACCGCCGCTCAGAGCCAGACGGCACAGAACCAACGTAAAAAACTCAGAGGAATCGGAGATTCGCCCAAATACCTGGCTACCAAAGTAATGGCCTGGGCGAAACGTACGCCTGCGGATAGACGCGTCCCCGAGGCAATTTACATCATGATCGGTGCAAACGGTTGGAATAAATACGGTTGCGGCAATAACGAAGAACTTCGTGAGGACTTGGTAACGGTCCTGAAAAACCGGTATCCGAGCAGCGAATGGACGCAGAAGTTCGTTCAGGAAGAAAGCGGACGGTAACTATTTCGCCGCCTTTTTCGCTTCCTCGGCTTTGTACTTTTCGAGATCAACCTTGGCTTCTTTACAACCCTTGGCCATTTCCGTCTTATCTGCCTTGTTGTCCTCTGCCGCTTTCTTGATCGATTCTTTTATCTTATTGACTACCAATGATTTACCGGCCCGTACAACAAAATTATCATCCGGATTGTCCGCAAAAGTTTTGAGCATATCGATAACTTCATCGCATTCGGGAACACCGATCTTTTGCTCACCGACGGCGGTGTCGACAGCCTTATCTGTCAACGATTTATTCGATCCGGGCTGATTGGCGGTGGGTTGTTTTTCCGCGAAGGGGTTGATCGAGCTACAGCCGAGAACCGTGGCGATCAATACAATTAAGACTGACAGTAATGCGAATTTGTTTTTCATAATCATATTTCAATGTCACGTCACTTTACGCCAAAACAAACTGCGGCGTTCAATCTTTCTGCAAATTAGCAAATTTCTCGATCAGCTTCTTTTGGCCAAAGCCTGGGAAGCTGACGGTCAATTTCACATTATCGCCCGAGCCCTCGCGGCGAAGTACGAGTCCGCGGCCGTATTTATCGTGGCGAACGTGCGAACCGGCAACCAACAATTGCGGATCGCGGATCGCGGATTGCGGATTCTGTGAACCTGCGGACTTTAATTTTTCAAGGACTGACAGCGGCTTAGGGTTCTCCTTTTCTCCCCATCTCCCCTTCCCCTCTTCTTCCTCTGCGTCTCTGCGTCTCTGCGGTGAAATATCCTTTTTCTTAAAAAACTCCGCAACCGCATCGCTGCTATTGTATGTTTTGCCGGCGTACAGGTTCTTCGGTTTCGGAGGCGGAGGCGGACTCTCGCCACGCAGGGCACTGATCGTCGCCTTTGCGCTCATCGCCGTCGAGCTGCGGGCGTACGAGAGCCACGAGGCCCCGTTTGACAGATCATCAATCAATTCGAGAGGCATCTCGTTCAGAAACTGCGAAGGCTCGGCCGCCATTTCCTCGCCATAAACCCGCCGCCGCATCGAGTGCGTGACGTATAGAATCTTTTCGGCCCGTGTGATCGCGACATACGCCAGACGACGCTCTTCCTCAAGTTCCTTATTGTCGTTCAGCGACCGCGAATGCGGGAAAATGCCGTCTTCGAGACCGACGATAAATACGATCGGAAACTCGAGTCCCTTTGCCATGTGTGCCGTCATCAGCGTGACCGGTGCCGAGCCGTCGTATTTATCGGTATCGGAAGTGAGAGCCGCGTGATCGACAAAATCGCGAAGTCCGTTTTCCTCCTGCTTGTCATAATCGACAGCGGCGTTGACGAGTTCTTCAAGATTTTCGAGCCGCGCGGCAGATTCGTCCGTGTTCTCTGCACGAAGCGAATTTGCATAGCCCGTATCCTCGATCGCTCCGATAACAACCTCGGAAACTGCCCGGCCGGATTCGGAATACTCTGGAATCTTGGCAATCAGGTTTTCGATAACCCGACGAAAAGCCCGCATTGCTTCCTTCGCACGCGGCGTCAGACCAGATGCCTGCGGAAAATCTGTATCGGTCACTGATGCGATCGTCATCCAAAGCGAAGCTCCGTTCGATTTTGCGATCCGCTGTAGTTCATCGAGGCTCGTTTTGCCGAGCCCGCGAGCCGGAGTGTTGATAACACGCAGCAGTGCGATATCGTCAAACGGATTCATCGAAAGCTTGAGGTAGGCGATCACATCCTTGACCTCGGCCCGCTCGTAGAACGAGAAACCACCGACGATGTTGTATTCGATCCGCATCCGGCGCAGAGCTTCTTCAAACAGCCGCGATTGTGCATTCGTCCGGTACAGAACGGCGATGCGGTCTTTCAGGCTGCGTCGTTGGTGTTCCTCGATTCTTGCCGCGACAAAACGGGCCTCGCCGTCACCGTCGTATGCCTGATAATAATAAATACGTTCGCCGCCCTCGTTCGCGGTCCAAAGTTTCTTTTTCTTCTGATTTAGGTTGTTTTCGATGATTGCATGAGCAACATCGAGAATCGTCTGCGTCGAGCGGTAATTCTGTTCGAGCAAAATGACCTTGGCCGTCGGAAAGTGCTTTTCAAAACCCAAAATATTACGTATGTCAGCCTGTCGGAATCCGTAAATGCTTTGAGCATCGTCGCCAACCACACAGATATTCTGCTGTTTCTCTGTCAGGAAACTAATTAGGGCAAACTGTAGGGCGTTCGTGTCCTGATACTCGTCAACGAGGATGTATTTATAACGATCGTTATATTTATCACGCGTTTCGTACGATTTTCTGAGCAATTTAACAGTCTTTATCAGCAGATCGTCGAAATCGAGAGCGTTCGCGGTCCGAAGACGATCCTCGTACATGCGGAAAATCTTGGCCATAGCCGCTTTTTTCTCGTCGCCATATTCGACTTTTGAGGCAAACATCTCGTGATCTTCACCGCGATTTTTGGCCGAGCTTATCACATTGCGAACCTGTCGTGACGCCATCTGTTTCTCGTCAAATCCGAGGTCTTTGATACACGCTTTTACGACTTTTGTCGTATCGTCGGTGTCGTAGATCGTGAAGGATTTAGTGTAGCCTTCGTCAAGCTTATCGATATCCTGCCGCAGGATGCGGACACACAGGCTGTGAAACGTCGCGATCAGCGGGGCCGACTGCAAACGCTCGCCTTTAAGCAGTTCCTGCACACGCGAACGCATCTCGCCCGCCGCCTTATTGGTAAATGTAACGGCCAGAATACTCCGCGGCTCAACCTGCTTCTCAGAGATCAGGTAAGCCATGCGGACAGTGATAACACGCGTCTTGCCCGAACCAGCTCCTGCGAGTACCAGCAGAGGCCCTTCGGTCGCTTTGACGGCCTCGACCTGTTGGGGATTTAGGGACGAAAGTATTTCCATTAAATTAAAAAACTAGCTTCAAAAATAAACTTTGGATCAGTCATTTATATATATTGACTCATTACTCTCGTTTTGAGAGACTTTCACCAAAAAACGGGCGTTACGCGAATTCTGGCTAAAAAATCATCGATCAAAGGACTCCCTTGAAGATTGGTATCGCACTGTAAAAACGGCCGACTGGCAAAAATTTACCGATGTCCGCGAAACGTACCGGCACGCTGACATTTTTGGTGACTGCGTCGTTTTTAACGTCGGCGGAAACAAGTTCAGGATCATAGCCAAAATTCGATATCAAAAATCGAAGGTACTCATTAGATTTTTGTTCTTCGCCACTCGGATTATGACAGAAACATCTGGAAAGATGATTGATAAATATATGCTAAACAAAGATATTTACGGCAGTTTACTTGCAACAGCTTTGCCCCAGGTAATCGAAACTGAGGATGAGTGCGTCCGAGCGGAGCAAATCGTAACCCGACTTCTGAAAAAAGGTTCTTCGCTGTCACCGGAAGAAGACAAACTGCTTGATCTCGTGTCGGATCTGATCGAGGCATACGAAGATAAGATATATATTGTTAGCAAAGCCGAGCCAAACCAGATACTCCGATCTCTTATCGCCGAAAACGACCTAAAACAGAACGACCTGCTCCCTATTTTTGGTTCGAGCGGGATTGCGTCCGAAGTCATCAACGGAAAACGCGGGATAAGCAAGGCACAGGCAAAAAAACTTGCCGAATATTTCAAGGTGTCGGTCGAGCTATTTATTTGATCAACGCCTGAATTTCCTTAAACTTCTCATGCCTCGCATCACGCATGAGTTCAAATAGAGCCATTTCGGTTGACGATTCAATTGCTCCGCTGCGGGTCATTTTTGAGAGGCCGGCGAGACGGTTATAGTCAAATCTCGACGCTACGCAGTCGCTCAGAATGTGTACCTGAAAGCCGCGGTCAATGAGGTCGTGAGCGGTTTGACTGACGCAAATATGGGTTTCGAGGCCGCACAAAACGACTTGCGAACCCCCCAAGTCAGTGAGCTTCGCAAAGAACCCGGCTCCACCGCACGAACTGAACGACGACTTTTCAATCGCCTCATTCCCTTCTGTCAGAACAAGCTGTATTTCCTCAGCCGTATGTCCCAAACCTTTTGGATATTGCTCGGTAACGATTACGGGTACGTCTAAAACCTGAAATCCGCGAACCGCCATCGATATCCGCGATACGACGAGGGCGAAATCAGGTATCACGTTGCGGAATGCTTCCTGAACGTCTACGACCACGAGGGCCGTTTTGTCGATGTCTAATAGACTGGGGTGGGCCATTAATTCAATTCCGTTTCTGCGGTCGCAGGCTTTGCCTCTGCTTTTTCCTGCTGGCGCAATGCTTTGTCGGCCATCTCTTTTCGATAGGTTTTCACAAAGAAGAGTACCGCGACAAATGACACGATCAATATCAAAACCATCATCGCCGCGATGAAGTAAATTTCCGCTCGTTCCGCTCCGGGCATAAGGGTAGTTTAAGGTTCAAAGTTAAAAGTTCAAAGTTGAAACAGCGGTAAGTTGGAAACTACCTCCAAAACGACTCGAACTTTGAACCTTGAACTTTGAACCCTGAACTAGCTCGGTGCATGATTTGCCGGAAAAGCGAGTTCTTCCTGTTGATCAAGAAGGCGTTCGCGATAGGCGCTGGGCATTGTGCGAACCTTTTGGTCCTTGTCGGTTACGACGTGGAGTGTTTCGCCCTCCGCAACGAGCAATTCGTCAGAGCCTCGGCGGATCTCGTAGAAGAATCTCAGGCTGCGGCTACGGATCTCAAGGACTTTTGTCCGGATCGTCAGAACGTCTTCGTAATAAGCGGGTGATTTGTAACGGCAGTACGATTCGGCGACGACGAGGTGAGCTCCGGCCTCGTCTTCCATTTCCTTGTAGGAAAATCCGCGGGCGCGGCACAGCTCGCTACGGCCGATCTCGAACCAAATCAGAAAATTCGCATGATACACGATCCCCATCTGATCGGTCTCAGCGTAGCGAACGCGAATCTCTGTTTCATGCCAGCCATCCATAGCAGTGGTCGGTGGTCGGTTGTCAGTGGTCAGAATCAGAAAATCTGACAACTGACCACCGAC
Source organism: uncultured Acidobacteriota bacterium (assembly GCA_963738935.1). Taxonomy (GTDB): domain Bacteria; phylum Acidobacteriota; class Blastocatellia; order Pyrinomonadales; family Pyrinomonadaceae; genus OLB17. Next base: position 1,710,344 of record CAVTYF010000001.1, read on the forward strand.
TACTGACAACTGTTCTTGGCTGGGAGACAGGGATTCGAACCCCGATAGGCAGATCCAGAGACTGCAGTCCTACCATTAGACGATCTCCCAGCGTATCTATAATTTACGGGGCGGACACGGCTTTTGTCAACATAAGGGATTTCGCAGTTCAGCGTCGGGCTTGCCCGACTGGTGTGCGGGTGAAAAATCACTTTAACCCGACCGGCGGACAAGTCCGCCTCTGAACGGACTAATAATTTACGGTGGCCGCAATTAGACGTATAGCTCGAATACGTCCTATATGTCTTCCTCATATTGTGGCAAACTAATAACTTATGGCCGCTGACAAGGAAATAATCTATAACCGTCAAGCGTACCACGAGTACATTATTCTCGAAAAATTTGAGGCAGGTGCGGTTTTGCTTGGCACTGAGGTCAAGAGTCTCATGCTTGGCCGCATTCAGCTTAAGGAATCGTACGTTTCGATCATTGACGGCGAGGTGTGGCTGCTGGGCGCTCATATCGCTCACTACTCTCACGGGAACATCAATAACCACGACGTTCTACGAACCCGAAAGCTCCTGCTCAACCGCCGCGAGATCGCAAAACTCGAAAAAGAGACGACGCAAAAAGGCATGACGCTCGTCGTAACCGCCATTTATTGGAAGAACGGCCGCATCAAATTTGAGATCGGCGTGGCCAAAGGCAAGAAACTTTACGACAAGCGCGAGACCGAGATGAAGAAGGCGATTGCGAAAGACACACAGCAACAGTTGAAAGAACGGCTTAGATAAGTTATAGATATTAAAACGTTTTTAATCCCAAACATAAATATTTTGAGGTGTAAATGAAATTCACGGGAATTACCGGAAATTTTTCTGAAGCAAATGCCGAGGCTCTGGCCGCGGCGGTCTTTAAAGGTGAAAAGGGCACAGCGGATGTGCTCAAGGACCTCGACAAGTTGACCGGCGGGCTGATCGCCGCTCTCATCAAGGCCGAGGAGTTCAAGGGGGACACTGGCGAAACCGCCCTTATTCGCTTTACTGCCAAGGGAGCGGTCAAAGCCAGCCGTCTTTTGCTTGTTGGCGTCGGCACCAAAGCTGACTATAAAGCTTCCCGACGTCTGTACCCTGTCGGGAACGGCGACTCGTTTTCTTCGTAAGCGAAACATCAAAAGTTTTGCCTTGCTTCCGCGAAGCGAGGCCGACCCGGCCGATGTGGCTTCGCAAGCGGTGACCGGATTTATCACGAGTCAGTTTGAACTAGATAAATACAAGACAAAAGACAAGAACGACAAGGTCGTGTCAGGTCTCGTCGTGTGCGTCGATGGAGCTAAACCAGCCGATCTCAAAAAAGGCATCGCACGGGGTCAGGTGATAGGTGAATCGATGAATTTCACTCGCGATCTCGCCAACGAACCGCCAAATATCCTGACGCCGACGGAAATGGCCAAGCGTGCTCAGGGAATGGCCAAGGAAGTCGGTCTGAAGTGTGAAGTGCTCGACGAAGCCCGCATGACCAAGATGGGCATGGGCTCGCTGATGAGCGTTTCGCATGGCTCGTCGCAGCCCGCGAAGATGATCGTTCTGCGATACACGCCGGCCAAATCGACCGCCAAAAAAGGCGAACTGCTCGCGCTGGTCGGCAAAGGCATCACGTTTGACACCGGCGGTATCTCGATCAAACCATCCGAAGGCATGGACGCGATGAAATACGATATGTCCGGTGGCGGAACGGTACTCGGCACGATGCGAGCCGTTGCTCTGCTCAAGCCGACGGTCCCGGTCATCGGCGTGGTCGCTGCGGTCGAGAATATGCCCGATGGCAACGCCTCGCGTCCGAGCGATGTCGTCACCGCTATGAACGGCAAGACCGTCGAGATCCTCAATACCGATGCCGAAGGCCGTCTCGTCCTGGCCGACGCCGTGGCCTATGCCGAAAAGCAGGGTGCCACACGCATCGTGGACATGGCAACGCTAACGGGTGCCGTGATTGTCGCTCTAGGTGCGCATAATACCGGTATCATGGGCAACGATCAGGCATTTGTCGATGAGATCGTCGGATGCGGCAAGGAGGCGGGTGAGGGATATTGGCAATTACCGCTAGGCACTGAATATAGTAAAGATATTCGCTCGGACATTGCCGATATCAAAAACATCGGCCCTCGCGGAAAGGCCGGCACCATTATGGGAGCCGTCTTTATTCAGGAGTTCGTCGACAAAGCCAAGTGGGCCCATCTCGACATTGCCGGCACAGCCTGGATCGAGGCCGCCAAGCCGCATTTGGCTAAAGGCCCGTCGGGCGTTGCCATCAGAACGCTCGTTAATCTGGTCGAAAAATCGCAGTAGGAAAGAAGATGAGGAAGGAATGATAAGAAAGTAACCACGAAATAACACGAAAAGCTCACGAAAGCTTCTTAATCTTTCAGTTTTTTTGTGTTTCTTCGTGTGATTTCGTGGCTAAAATCTCCTCACATCGCATTCGAAATCTGGAGATACCTATGAAAAGTCTCATAAACGAATTGTTGTTTGGCAAAAATGCTAAACTTAGCGGCCTGATCGCCATAGCGGTCATAGGCACCTTCGTGCTCGGATGCAATTGCGGCAAGAATTTCGATCTCGCGAACCTCGGAAAAGAGAGCAACTCGACGACGGCGTCAAATACGAATAGCGAACCCTCGAGCGATTCGGTTCCGTCAAATTCGGTTGTCGAAAGCCTGGTCAAAGACACGATCTCGCAGTTTTCGGCCGCAGTCGATTCGGGTGATTTCTCCGATCTTCATGCAAATGCGTCGAAGGATTTCCAGGCGTCGTACACCGTTGATCAGATGACGACGGCCTTCAAATCGTATACGAATAAAAAATCGACGGTGGTTCCGATCATGAAGAAGGTCGGTGCGACGTCGGCTGTTTTCAAACGTCCGCCCGCGATCCGCTCGGAACAAAACCTCAACATACTGATGGCGGAGGGCGAATTTAAGACCAAGCCGTTCAAGGTTCGATACGATTTTGAATACGTCATGCGCGGCGGCAGTTGGAAACTGCTCAAACTCGTTATCAATATTCCCTGATTTCGCGCGGGCGACACGCAAACGGAGAAAATACAATGAAATCGATCACCATCACCAAAGCTTTTTCAAATAACAAACTCAACATCCTCTTCGCCACGCTCACCCTGCTTGTCGTCGGCCTGGCCTGCGGATCGAGCACACCACCACCTCCAGCCTACGTTGGGGTTTGGATTAGCGGTGACGGAGCTACCATCACCATTCGATCAGACGGTGGTGCAGACTATAAATCGGGCGGTACGTCAGTCAGCGGCGGAAGTGCCGTGATTGACGAAACCGCAAAAACTCTCAAAATCTCTCTCGCGAGCCTCGGGCCGACGTTTAAGATCGACAAGCCGCCTACAGCAACCGAAATGACGCTTGATGGCATTGTCTTTAAGAAATCTGGCGGCGGCAGCTCGACCAGTTCTGACACGACAAAATCGGACGCTAAACCGGAAATACCAAGCAACGACAAACTTCAAACCCTCGTGAAAACTACGTTTCTCGATTTCAGCGACGCCGTTCAGAGCGGTGACTTTGCCGACTTTCATAAAAAGACTGCCAAGGTTTGGCGAGACGATTCCTCGCCAGACAAGTTGGCCGATGCGTTCGCTCCGTTTGTCGATGACAAGGAAAACTACGATTTCAAACGAGCCGTATCGCCCATGGATGCAACATTTTCGCCTGCTCCGTCAATCGAAAAAGTCTCGGGCCTCGACGCTCTCGTCGTGAAAGGCTATTACCCGACCAAACCGTCTCGTGCCAATTTTGAACTGAAATACACCATGGACGATGGCACCTGGAAACTGATCGGCATTAACGTCAAAACAACGAAGGCGGAATAGCGTTTGGAGTCCCTGCTTTACGAGCCTGTCCGAAAAATGCGGATTTTGATTTAGCTCCATGGGAGCGTCATGTTTGTAGAAATCGATTTTCAGAAAATTGAAGCTCCGTAGGAGCGGCATGTTATTAAGACGGCGCGATTTAGTATCGCCCCTAAAGGGACTAAGCATTTTTTTTGCGACGCGTTCTACAAACATTCGGCGCCTACGGAGCCGGTAAAGAGTAGAAACTGTGTTTTCGATTTTTCCCGACAGACTCCTTTGGCTGGCCTGTCCGCAACCAGAGAAGCCAGCAAAACTGGAACTCCAAACATATGAAAATACACGAATATCAAGGCAAAGCGATCCTTAAAGATTACGGTGTTCCCGTCCCTCGCGGCATCGTTGCCCGCACACCTGAAGAAGCAGAGGCCGCAGCCATCGAACTAGGCACCGACATCGTCGTCGTAAAGGCCCAGATCCACGCTGGCGGCCGCGGTAAAGGCGGCGGCGTCAAGCTTGCCAAATCGCCCGCTGAGGCCAAAGAGGTTGCTTCGCAGATCCTCGGTATGCAGCTCATTACGCACCAGACCGGCCCGGAAGGCCAGAAGGTTCAGATGCTGCTGATCGAGGAAGGTTTGCCGATCGACCGTGAATTCTATTTGGGAATTACTTTGGATCGCGTAACCGGTCGCAACGTCTTTATGGCGTCGTCGGCTGGCGGCATGGACATCGAAAAGGTCGCCGAGGAAACGCCTGAGCTTATTCTCAAAGAAACGATTGATCCGTCGGTCGGGCTTCGCGGGTTTCAGGCCCGTAAATTGGCATTCGGCCTCGGCATTCCCTCCGAACTGATCGGCCAGGCAACGAAATTCATGCTCTCGCTCTACGATGCCTACGAAAAGATCGACGCTTCGCTGGTCGAGATCAACCCGTTCCTTTTGACCAAGGATAACCGCCTGATCGCTCTCGACGCCAAAGTCAATTTCGACGACAACGCGATGTTTCGTCACAAGGATTTCATCGAACTCCGCGATCTTGCCGAGGAAGAACCGCTCGAAATCGAGGCCTCGAAATACGACCTCAACTATATCAAGCTCGACGGGAATATCGGCTGCATGGTCAACGGAGCTGGCCTCGCGATGGCGACGATGGACATCATCAAACTCGCTGGCGGTGAACCCGCAAACTTCCTCGACGTCGGCGGAGGTGCCAGTCAAGAACGTGTCGAACAGGCGTTCAAAATCCTGCTCGCCGACACCAACGTCAAAGCCGTCCTGATCAACATCTTCGGCGGCATCGTCCGCTGCGACATGGTCGCCAGCGGCGTTGTAGCCGCCTATCGTAATCTTGGCCTAACAATCCCCATCGTAGCTCGCCTAGAAGGCACCAACGTAGAAGAAGGCCGCCGCGTCCTGGCCGAATCCGGCATCAACATCCAAACCGCCAAAGGCATGGCCGATGCGGCTGCGAAGGTTGTCGCCGCTGCAGCTTAAGAAGGATTTTTTTGCCCGCGAATCACGCGAAAAAACGCGAATGAAGGAAATGTCTTTTATTCGCGTTTTTTGCGTATTTCGCGGGCAAAATTCTTATACCTTTAAGAAGAGTTTCTTTCGATACAACAACCACATCAAAAACAGCCACACAAGAATAAAGCCAATCGCGTACATGAGCGAAGCATCGACCGGTTGAGCAATCGAAAGATAGATGTTGTCGAAGATCCATTTTTGCAACGCGACCGGCTGTCCGTTGGCTCCGGTGACGCGGTAGGCGCCGAGCATTCGGGCCATTATGCCGGAGAAGACGAAGAGCGGGAGGGCGTTGACGCCGAAGATGATGAAGGGTTTTGCCCACGCCTTGAAGCCCTTGATGTCGATCAGCCAGTAGCACGCCGCGAGCGTCAGCAGGGCGATGCCTGAAGTCACGAGGACATACGAGCTTGTCCAGAGGGCTTTGTTCATCGGGAAATAGCTGTTCCATATGTAGCCGACGGCCAGGAGGATGGTACCGAAGAAAAAGAGGCCGGAGACGGTGTTTAGTCTCGATTCGTGAGTCGTGAGTCGTGATTCGGAGAGAACCACCCCGTCAGCCGAAGCGGCTGCCACCCCTCCTTCGGAAGGAGGGGAGCCTTTTTTTGTCAACCAAAGCCCAGTCAATACACCGGAGAGGGTTGTTGCGATCGCGGGCAATGTCGAAAGAATTCCCTCAGGATCATAGACCTTTGCCGAGCGCCAGATGTGGTTTTCGGTTAGGATCGTTCGGTCGAGCCAGGCGGCTAAGTTGCAGGCTTTGTCGTTGATGGTCGTGATCTCGCAGCCAGGGACGGCGACCTGCGTCATTAGCAGCCAGTAGCCGAGCAGCAGGGCGACGGCGATGCCGAGTTGGTGCTTCCAGTTGGTGTGCAGGAAGATGAGCGAGACAACGAGATAACAAATTGCGATGCGCTGTAGGACACCGGGAATGCGCATTGTGGCGAAATTGTACGGCACAACGTTGTATCCGCCGAGGTTCATCGCGATGATGCCGACGATACTTGCTGCGATCAACGCCCCCGCGACCTTGAAATTACGAAGCAGCAGAAAAAATAATCCGCCGGTCATCGCCAGCCAGATTAGCATCTTCAGGCCGTCCGGAGCATCAGTCGCCATAAACTGAAAGAACGGGATGACGGACATCGCGAGGCCGAGGGCGAAGATCATTAGAGCACGCGAGACGATCTTCTTGTAGACTCTTGTACGGGCAGAACCGCCCCCGTCGCTACCGCTCCCGGTACTGACATACTTTCCCAACGCGATCGGGATCGCAATTCCAACGATAAATAGAAAGAACGGAAATATCCAGTCGGTCGGCGTCAGCCCGTGCCACGCGGCGTGTTCGAGCGGATCGTAGATATGCGACCACGTGCCCGGATTATTCACGAGGACCATCCCCGCGATTGTCATACCGCGAAAAACGTCTAAAGAAATGAGCCTGGCTGGCGTTTCACTCATGGCGTCAAGTTTTTTTCATTACTGCCCGCGATACGAAAGACAGTGCTGCAAGCTCCGCACTTGCCCGACTCGATCTCGTCAGGAATCCCCAAAATCCGACGGGATCACGGAAATCCTGATTACGATATGCAATAGACGTTAGCACAACTACAATGCCAAAAACCGAATATCCAATTTTTTCTATGACGGGCTCATAACTAGGGGCGGGCATACTCTATCTACCTCTCACATTGTCTCACCACTCCATTCGTTCACGCAGATTCGTAATGTGGGCGGTGTGGTGCTTCGAATGCCAGGCATAAAGCGCCAGAGCACCTTCGAGCGTCCACTCGCCGGTTTCGGGATGGATAAACTTTTTCTGAAAGTCGGCGTCGGTCATCGAGTTGAGCAAAGCGGCCCAGCGGGTGTGGATCGCCTCGATCATTTTCAGCGAGATATCGACCGGCAGTTTGCTATCGGCGAGTTCGGCCCAGCGGTCTTCGTAATACGGCTTGATGGTCGGCGGTTCGTCTTCGGTTAGGGCCAGTTTGAAGCGGATCAACGAATTCGCATGGCTGTCAGCGATGTGATGCACGGTTTGTCTCACGGTCCAGCCGGCGGGACGATACGGCATGTCTAGCTGCTCTTCGCTAAGTCCCGCGATGGCTGCGGCGACTGCGTTTGGCAGATCTCTTATCGTCCCAAGTCTCGCACGGCGAGCCTCATCTGTAGTCTCGTAATTTCGGACGAATTGGCCGATTGGGTAGCTGAAATCTGACATAAATATTCTCTTCACAAACTCCCCTCCTTACAAAGGATGGTGGCCGCCGCTTTGGGCGGACAGGGAGGTTCTTTGGTCGAGGTTAGTCCACGCAGTGGTAAAATGGGGTTGAATATTCCCTATCGAGAGAACCACCCCGTCAGCCGAAGCGGCTGCCACCCCTCCTTTGTAAGGAGGGGAGCACATCTAACCACTATAATAATTCTCAAACCGCGTAAATTCTTTCAAAAATGCCAATTTCACCGTGCCGGTCGGGCCGTTTCTTTGTTTGGCGATGATGAGTTCGGCGAGGCCTTTATTTTCCTCGGTTTCTTTGTAATAGTCCTCGCGGTAGATAAAGCCGACGACATCGGCATCCTGCTCGATACTGCCTGATTCGCGAAGGTCGGACATCAGAGGTTTTGGTGGATTTCGCGCCTCTGGCGCACGCGAGAGCTGCGACAGAGCGACCACCGGAACATCCATTTCTTTTGCCAAACCCTTCAGTTCACGCGAAATCTGCGACACTTCCTGCTGTCGATTCTCATTCCGTCGCCCGGCCCCGCTGCCCATCAACTGCATGTAATCGACCACAATCAGGTCGAGTTGTTTTTGTTCGGCGGCGAGACGCCGGCATTTTGCCCGTATCTCGAGCGCGGAGATCCCCGGCGTGTCGTCAATAAATATCCGGGCGTCAGAAAGTGTCCCGATCGCACCCGCGAGTTTCTCCCACTCGTTCGACATCAGATGGCCGGTACGAAAGCGGTGGGCGTTGATGTGAGCCTCGGAGGCGAGCATACGCGTGACGAGCTGCTCCTTTGACATTTCCAGCGAGAAAATTGCAACAACAGCGCGCGAATACAGCGCAGCGTTTTGTCCAAGCGTCAGACAAAAGGCCGTTTTACCCATCGACGGCCGACCCGCAATAATCACGAGATCGGTTCGCTGTAGTCCGGAGGTCATTTCGTCCAGTTCGCGAAAACCGGTCGAAAGCCCGGTGATTCCCGTTCCCTCACCCTTTGCGTACTCTTTGACGCGTGCCAAAACTCGATCGGCGATGGGTGCAATGCGTGAAAAGCTCTGATTCGTCCGAGCCTCAGCCAAGGCAAATATCGCCTGTTCGGCCCGATCCAGAATGATCTCGGCGTCTTCCTCTTCGGCGAGTGCCTCGCTGGTGATCGAATTACATGTGCGAATCAGCGTTCTGACAACCGATTTGCTGTGGACGACCTTTATATACTCGGCGATGTCCGAGAAATGCGGCAAGCCGAACGTCAAATTTGTGATCGTCGCGGTGCCGCCGATCGAATCGAGCGACCCCTCTTTTTTCAGCTCTTCGCCGATCAGGATCGGATCAATTTGCTTTTGCTTCTCAAACAGAGCGATCATCGCCGCAAACACACGGCGGTTCATCGGCGAATAAAAATCCTCAGGCTTGAGATGCTCGACCGCCTGCGCGATCAGCGAATTGTCGAGCAAGATCGCGCCCAGGATCACCCGCTCGCTGTCATCACTGCTCGGCAGCGGCTTTTCTAGGTACTGCTCTCGTCGGTTGTCAGGAAAAATAGCTGCCATTAAATAAAAAACTCCAGAAAATTAGTCGGGTGAAGAGTATTTTAGATTGAATTTCTCGGGATGTCGAAGGCCAGGATTAATAACACGTATTGGGCAAAAAAGGCTCCAGATATTTAGCCCTAATCCCCGCCACGACAGGGTATTTTCTTTCACCTATTGAGTAGCTAAAACATATCCATCGCGGCCTTTAGCCCATCTTCGATGGCAAGCATTTTTTCTGTCGATATTGTGCCGAGTCGTTGTCGAAACTTGCCACGATCCAATGTGGTCACCTGGTGACATAGAGCCACGCCATCTAGAGACAGGCCGCCCTCGCCGCGATCAACCGAAACCACCGTGTCACCACGACGAGCCTGACTGGCGGATGTAGAAAGTGGAACAATAATGATGGAACGCCAAACGGGGCGTTTCATTGAGAGAGTCGTGGGAAACGACGATAACTGGCCGGCGTCCCATTTGCTCGGACCCCGACCTGGGATAAATCTCCGCGATAAAAACATCGCCCCTTTTCACTCGGCATCCTCATCAATTGTTAGAAGATGTTCAACTCCGACCCGCTCAAGGTCCTCATCAAAATCAATCGCGGTACCGCCGAATTCCGCCGCAAACTCCGACATCCTTTCACGCCGCTCCGCGCGTCTGGCGGTGGATCCGCGTTTTGCTCCGTTCTCCGCCTTTGCGTTGCCATAGGCCTTGATGGATTCGAGCTCTTCCCGCGCTTCGATCAACTCAGAATAACGCTCCATATCGATCAATACCGCATTTCTATTTCCGGCCGCGTCGACGACAAACTGTTCTGCCTGCACATTCATAAAAATCACACCATCCTTTTGTTGATATTATAACCGATAATTCAGGCAGGCGTGCGCGTCTTTTTTTGAATAGGGATTTCGAATCGGATTCAACTAGTCTCCGGAGCATCCGTCACCTCAAAATCCATCGCGTCCATATCTTCGTCAAACGCTTCGGGTTTGCCGAAGAGTTTCAGGTAGATAAAACCAATCGTTCCGGCGGTGAGAGATGCTAGCAAGATCGCCATTTTTGAGCCGTTAATTTCGACGGGGTTCGTTGCAAAAGCGAGGTTTGTGATAAAAATCGACATTGTAAAACCGATCCCGCCGAGCAGCCCGGCACCGAAGATGTGTTTCCAGTTCAGGTCGAGCGGAAGGCGGCAGAGGCCGAGGGTAACGACAACGAAGCACAACAATGTGATGCCGATGGGTTTTCCGATAACAAGGCCGGCCATGATGCCGATCTCGTTTGAATTAAACAATGTTTGCAAAGAACTGGAACCCAAAACGATCCCTGTGTTGGCCAGTGCAAATATCGGGAGGATAAGGAATGCAACCGGTTTGTGCAGAAAATGTTCGAGGCGGTGCGAGGACGACTCTTCATCGTCCTCTTTTGACGAAAACGGGATCGCAAATCCGAGCAGCACACCCGCAATCGTTGCATGGACGCCCGATTTGAGCATTAAGTACCACATCAAACCGCCGCCAATCAGATACGGAACGAGCGTAACAACTTTTAGGTAGCGGTTTAAAATAATCAGAAATGCCCAGACAAGCAGTGAGCCGGCGAGATAGATCGCCGAAAGCTTTGCAGTGTAAAAGATGGCAATGACAATGATCGCCCCGAGGTCGTCCATAACAGCGAGAGCGGTCAAAAATACCTTGAGCGATGCCGGAACGCGGCCCCCAAGCAACGCCAAAACGCCGAGGGCAAACGCAATGTCGGTCGCCATCGGGATTCCGATCCCCGCTTGCGTGTCGGTGCCGTAATTAAAGAAAAGGTGAATCAACGCCGGGGCCGCGATGCCGCCGGCGGCTGCGAAAATGGGAAGAAGAGCGTTCTTTATGCTTGAAAGCTTCCCCGTTGTAAAACTCACGTTCGAGTTCGAGACCGATGAGCAGAAAAAATACCGCCATCAGGGCGTCGTTGACCCAATGCTCAACGCTCAATCCGCCGAGATATGTGTGCCAAAACGCAAGGTACGACGGACCGATCAGCGAATTTGCGACGACCAGCGATACGACGGTACAAACGATCAGAATGACGCCGCCCGATTTTTCAGAATCAAAAAAGGCCTTGAATGATCGTGATAATTTGCGCTGGACGACGCTCATAGGTTAGTTTCTTTCCGCTATCGGTGCGGGATCCTTGATTCGAGTTCTTAAGGGTAGAAAATGAACCGACATTCTTTAAATTGCCACTAGCTTCAGCTAGTGGATAGGTGTCAGATCAAGCAGGCGGCTTTAGCCAAATAAATGACATAAGCTCATGATCCTCAACGCTTTAGCTAAAGTCGTACGGAATAAATACTGATTTTTGAAGTTTGGCTAAAGCCCTTTTTTTCCAATTTAGCCCACTAGCTGAAGCTAGTGGCAATTCATAGAAGCTCCTTTTAAGAGTCATTAAACCACGGAACGCAAGGAAACACAGAAAAACCTGGGACGAATTCCGCCCCAGGTTAAAATTCACGTCAAAAGAAATATTGACTAAGCGGCTTCTTCAGTTGCTGTTTCCGTCTCGGCAACTGTCTCTTCGACCGGAGGTTCGACCTCAGTTGGGGTTTCGACTTCAACCACGTCCGCCTGAGCCGGAGTTTCGACCGGCGCGGGAGCCTCAGCTTTTGGGGCTTCGGCTTTCTTCTCGTCTTTCGGCGTTCCTTCGCCGCCTTCAGCGATGACTGAGACCGGAACGGCGAGAGTTACTTCGCGGTGAAGTTTTACGTTTACCGTGAAGTCGCCGGTGTCTTTGATCGCATCCTTGAGGATGATCTTGCGGCGGTCAATCTCGTAGCCCTTAGCTTTGAGGGCATCGGCGATATCCATCGATGTGACCGAACCAAAAAGGTGGCCTTGCTCGCCGACTTTGCGTTCGAATATCAGTGTGATGCTCGTCATCTGGTCGTGCTGAGCTTCGGCCGTCGCTTTTTCAATCGCCGCTTTTTTGAGCAGCGAGGCGCGTTCCTGTTCGATCTGTTTTACGTTGCCTTTGGTCGCGAGCGTTGCAAAACCGTGCGGCAGCAGGAAGTTGCGGGCGTAACCGGCCCTGACCTTAACGATCTCGCCGCGTCCGCCGACATGCTCGATGTCCTCGCGTAATAGTATTGTTGTGTTTGCCATAATAGTAGTTGTCAGTGGTCAGTGGTCAGTGGTCAGACTTCCTACCGAGCCTTCGAATCCTCTGAGCAGGTCACTAGTCTGCCGCCTGAAGTCTGAGGATTTCATAACCCTACTGACCACTGACCACTGACCACTGACCACTCGTCCTAATCCGCCACAAATGGCAGCATTGCCATTGAGCGGGCGCGTTTGATCGCTTTGGCGATGCGGCGCTGGTCTTTTGCCGAAATTCCCGAGATGCGTCTCGGCATAATCTTGCCGCGTTCCGGTACGAACTGCCTCAACAGGTCGACATCTTTCCAATCGAGATAATCCGGTACGAGCTGTCGCGGACGGCGACGTTGAAACGCCCGACGCGGGCGATCGCCGATGACGTCTTCGCCGACGCCGAGATCATTTCTGTCGTTCAATATTTCTAAATCATTATCTGCCATATGCGTTAGTGGTCAGTAGTCAGTGGCCCGTGGTCAGTTTAAGACCAGAGCGACTACCAACATCTACTCCTATTTTCAAATCTTCATTCTGGTCACCGGCCACCGGCCACTGACCACTGATTTTTACGCTTCCGCCGGTACCTCGGCCGCTTCGCCATTGGTGCGGAATGATGCACGCTTTGCCGAACGGGCGTCGCGTTTAGCACGGACCTTGTCAGCCTTCTTTCGGTCCTCGTCAACGCGAACGGTAACGTAACGCATGATCATATCGTTGACGCGCATGCGGCGTTCGAGTTCGAGAATCTCCTGTCCGCTGCCGTCGATTTCAAAAAGGACGTAGTGTCCCTGATTCTTCTTTTGAATCGGGTACGCAAGATTGCGGATACCGATATCGTCCATGCGAACGACCTCACCGCCTTCTTTCTCGATCAATTTACCGACTGCTTCGTTCAATTTCACGATCTTATCGCCTTCCGTGTCCGGATTGACGATATACATTACTTCGTAGGTTCTTAGTGCCATATTTACTATCTCCTTCGGTCTTCGACCTTGGCCTTTGGTCTTTGGTTTTAGGTCTTTGGAAAATCAGCTTTGAAACGATCAAAGACCAAAGGCCCAAAACCAAAGGCCAAATTCTCAATTAAACCTCGCCATCGCCGCATCCGCGCCATCCGTAATGATGGTTCGCACGGCGTCGGCTGATTCGTCCAATATTTTTTCAAGCGTTTCGGCATCGCCTTTTGCGAAATTTTCCAAAACAAATTTTATCGCGTCCTGCACCGGGTGTTCCGGCTGGATGCCGATACGCAGACGAATAAATTCCTGCGTTCTCGTGCAATCGATGATCGATCTCAGCCCATTCTGTCCGCCGTGACTGCCTTTCGTGCGAATTCGCATCGTGCCAAAGGGCAATGCGAGGTCATCCGAGATAACGATCAGTTTTTCTAGCGAACGGTCATCTTTTGCAACCAGACAGCTTACCGCCTCGCCGCTCAGATTCATGTAGGTCTGCGGTTTCGCTAATTCGACGATCGAACCGTCAATTCCCGCCCGCCCGACAAGTGCTCGGCACTCGCTGCGTTTGACCTGCGTCTGAAGCCGCGACGCGAGCAGATCAACGAGCATAAACCCGAGATTGTGCCGCGTCTTTGCATATTCCGGACCCGGATTGCCAAGCCCGACTATCAGCCAATTGCTCATACGGGAACGCAGGCATCCTGCCCGCGTGCGGGCTGGAAGCCCGCGCTCCAGTCCTACTCGCTCTCTTCCGCCGGTGTTTCGCCAACCACCTCAGGTTCTGCTCCGGCTTCGGTCTGTGGTTCGAGAACTTCTTCACTAACCGTAACGATCGATGCAACCACGGCTTCCGGATCTTCATGGATCTCGACGCCCGCACCGACTTTAAGATCGGAAACGTGAATCGAATGTTCTGCGTCCAGATTAGTAACGTCAACGTCAATCGAATCCGGCGTGTTGGCGGGTTCGCACAAAACCTTGATTTCACGCATCACCTGCGTGAGAACGGCACCCGTTTCCTGTAGGCCAGCGGCATGGCCGGTCAAGTGGATCGGCACGGTCATCTCGATCTTTTCGCCCTTGGCAAAACGCCTCAGATCGGCATGGATCAGTCGTCCGTGAACCGGATGTATCTGTCGAGCCTGAAAGATCACGTCATTGACGCCAACGCCGTCAATATCGAGGGCAAAAACGGTGTTAACGCCGCTGTCCGTGCGGATGATAGCCGCCAAATCCTTAAGATCGGCGGTCGCCGCCAGACTCTCAGTGCCGCCACCATAGATGACGACCGGAATCTTGCCAGCGACGCGAAGTCGTCGATTCTCATTCTTGCCGCGTGTATCACGCTTTTCTGCCTTAACTAAAATTTTTTCAGCCATAACTTCCTCGGTTCAATGTTCAAAGTTTAAGGTTCAAGGTTTTTTCACTCGGCTCTTAACTTTGAACCTTAAACTTTGAACCTTGAACTAAATAAATAGCGACGAAACGCTCGTTTCGTCATGGATCGATCTAATTGCCGACGACAGCAGCCCGGCCACGCTCAAAACTTCAATCTGGCCCTTGGCGACCAGTTTTTGTGCCGCCTCGCTGGTCGGAATCGTGTTTGTGACGATCACGTTTTTCAAATGCGAATTCGAGATATTCTCGACCGCGTTGCCGCTCAAAACTCCGTGCGTAAAACACGCCGAGATCTCGTTAGCACCCGCTTTGTGCAATGCCTCGGCCACCTTACAAATCGTCCCGCCCGTGTCACACATGTCGTCGATTATCAAACAATTCTTGCCGCTAACATCGCCGACGATATTCATCACGTCAGCGACATTTGCCCGTTCGCGACGTTTGTCGCAGAGAGCCAGTCCTGCATTCAACCGCTTTGCATACGCCCGCGCCCGCTCGGCTCCCCCGGTGTCTGGCGCAACCACGATCAAGTTTTCGATCGGGTTGCGGTTAAAATATTCGACCACAACCGGAGCGG
Organism: uncultured Acidobacteriota bacterium; assembly: GCA_963738935.1. Classification (GTDB taxonomy): domain Bacteria; phylum Acidobacteriota; class Blastocatellia; order Pyrinomonadales; family Pyrinomonadaceae; genus OLB17. The sequence continues at coordinate 1,725,550 of CAVTYF010000001.1, forward strand.
CATAGAGGTGATCAACCGGAATATCAAAAAAACCCTGTATCTGCGACGCATGCAGATCAATTGTCAAAACCCGCTGAGCACCAGCTTTCGTGATGATATTCGAAACCATCTTCGCCGAGATCGGGACACGCGGGCGATCTTTTTTGTCGGACCGCGCGTAACCAAAATACGGAATGACCGCAGTCACCCTTTCCGCCGAAGCCCTGACGAATGCGTCGAGCATGATCAGCAACTCCATCAAATGCCTATCGCCCGGCGGACATGTCGGCTGCATGATAAATACATCGTGGCCGCGAACGTTCTCGCTAATCTGGAAATTGAATTCCCCGTCCGAAAACCGCGTCACAACCGCCTTGCCAACCTCGATCCCAAGGTGCCCGCAGACCTCCGCCGCGAGCTCCGGATGAGCACTGCCCGAAAAGACCTTGATTTTCCCGTTGACGCTCATTGAAAAATTTCAGATTCCAAATTTCAAATTTCAGATCATCCCAATTTGGAATGTGAAATATGGAATCTGAAATATCAAACAAAAAAAACGGACCATCTCAAAACAAGAGACAGTCCGTTTACGTGAAATCGAAATTGGCTGGGGCGGGAGGACTCGAACCTACGAATGCCGGATCCAAAGACCGGTGCCTTACCACTTGGCTACGCCCCAATGCGGATTTTCTTATCTAACGACGCGGAAGCAACCGTAAGAGGCTTTTCTCTGTGACCTTTGTGAAAAACTTTGTGTTCTCTGTGTTTAATCTTTTACGTTTAACACAAAGGCTTCAGAGTCAAGACACAAAGGACACAAAGTTCAAACCGAACTAAGCCCAAGAGTCTCGCGGTATTCACTCCGCGATACGGTTGCTACAGCAAACTTTCGCCAAGTCGACTCAACGTCGAGGGCTTTAATAGCAGTTTGCCGTGTCTCTATGTTGTCAAAAATTGCGAAGACCGAAGCCCCGCTGCCACTCATCGCGGCATTTACTGCCCCGCGTTCGAGCAGGGCCGTCTTGGCCCACGCGATCTCAGGATGGGCTAAAAACACCATCCCTTCAAAATCATTTATCAAAGCTGTTCGTCGCGGATCGAGCGTCAGTGCTTCGGATCGGCAAACAGGAAGAATACGACTACGCTTGTCCATTGTCAAGGCTGGAGCGTTCAGGCCAAAGAACGCTTCGGCCGTCGAGACAGCGACCGGCGGCGTGACGATCACCATATTTTCGGCCGACACGTCATTGATCGGCTCGATCAACTCACCGCGGCCAGTTCCCATTGCGGTCCCGCCATACAAAAAGAAAGGAACATCCGAACCAAGATCCTCCGCAATCGAATGCAGCTCATAGAGCGGCAGATCCAGTTCCCATAGACGATTCAGCCCGACGAGCGCTACCGCCGCATTCGACGAACCGCCACCAAGCCCACCGGGCGAAGGAATTTGCTTTTGTAAATGGATAGTCGCACCTTTATCTACATCGAACGCCTCCCGCATTCCATTCGCTGCTTGAATGATCAAATTCCGATCATCAACCGGCACACCCGGATCATCGCAACTCAATTCCACAGTCTGAGACTCACAAAAATGCAGCGTGTCAAACAGCGAAACCGTCTGAAACACCGTAAACAACTCATGAAAACCATCCCCACGCTTCCCCAAAACCCGAAGCGTCCAATTTATCTTGGCAAATGATGGCAAAGAGAAAAGCTGCATCTGCTAAGAATATGCGGAAGATCTCGCGTGAGCAAGGTCGAATAAATCAACTGCAAATTTTCGATTTTGAAACAGAATCGACGCGGTCGCATTCTTCCTTTCCGAAACAACTGAAAACTGATAGCTGAAAACTGAAAATCTAGCTCTCAGTTTCCAGCTATCAGTTATCAGCTACTCCGAAACTTATCGCCGCAGCAGGAAAACCTGGGTAAAATAAACCGAGCCATCCGCCGCTCTTGCTACGCCGACGGCTGATTCCTTCCAGCTCGGGTCCATCATATTTCTTTTGTGTGTCGGCGAATCGAGCCAGAGTTCGACGGCTTTTCCGACCGGGTCGGTAAATCCGCGGTTAAATGCGATGTTTTCGCCGATAGAGCGCCATCGGCCGATTTTTAGTGCGTCCGCACGGTCGCTGACGAGTTTGTTGTCGAGGCCGCGGTGCGAAAAGAACTTGAATTCCGCCATGTTCTGCGAATGCAGACGGGCGACAGCGGCGAGTTCGTCGCTCCAGACGAGCGGTGCGAGGCCACGTTCGACGCGATTTTGGTTTATCAAACCAAACGCCGCCTGCTCAGCCGCGGCCATGTTGACGACAACTGAAGCCTTTACACCGGCCTTCTTTCTGTCATCGTCATCTGTCTCAAGCAACCCGTAAGGGTCCGAAGCATCGCTGGATGCAAGGTTGATCGCCGTCTGAGTTTGAGAATTATTTGATTGGGCAAACGAGAAACTCGCCAGAGTGGCGAACAGGCACAGAAACAGGAAGAGCTTTTTCGACATTAAATTCCTCACTTCGGCAGCTGGACAACCCATATTTACTTGGGTTCCAAGCTTTGCGTATGCCCTCGCGGACATTTGCCTTTTCGGTAAAGATGACAAAACAACAGCGTTTTGCCTGATTAAACATACTGCGAATGTACGCTGGATTCCAAAAAAATAAAGAACGGTGCGGTAAAATATTCACATGTCACAAACTTTCGTACCCATAGGCCGCAAACCGGCAGACGAAAAACCGTTCGAAACCCACACCGACCCGGTCTGCAAAATGCTCGTTCGAGCCGAAACCGCCGCCGGAGAATATGAATACAATGGCGTCACCTACTATTTCTGTAACATCGGCTGCCACGAGAAATTCGCTGCCGATCCTGAAAAGTTCCTTCTTAGCTCCCCTCCTTACAAAGGAGGGGTGGCAGCCGCTTCGGCTGACGGGGTGGTTCTCTCGCACGATGCAAGCCTCTCGCTCGGCGACGATTCCAACGATCAAATCGAGTACACCTGTCCAATGCACCCTGAGATGCGACAGATCGGCCCCGGAACCTGCCCAAAATGCGGCATGGCACTCGAACCGATGGTCATCAGCCTCGATGCCACGCCCGATCCGGAATATGCCGATATGAAGCGGCGTTTCTGGATCTCAGCGGTCCTGACGCTGCCGGTCTTTCTGCTCGCGATGAGCGAGATGTTTCCGGCCGTTCATACCGTGGTATCGCCGCGGGCTTCGATCTGGATACAGTTCGTATTGGCAACACCGGTTGTCCTATGGGGTGGATTTCCCTTCTTCGAACGCGCGGTCGCAATCGGTCAAAAATCTCAGCCCAAACATGTTCACGCTCATCGCTATCGGCACGGGAGCGGCGTATTTGCTGAGCTTGGCCGCGCTGTTCTTCTCAAATCTGTTTCCGGCGGCGATGCGAGACGGTCACACGGGAATGGTTCCTGGATATTTCGAATCTGCAGCAGTGATCACGACTCTGGTTTTGCTCGGACAGGTTCTGGAGCTGCGTGCCAGATCGCAAACCTCGTCGGCGATCAAGGAACTGCTTCGCCTCGCGCCGGAAAATGCAACCGTCGTTCGTCGACGACGGCAGCGAAGAAGCTATTGACCTGAAACACGTCCATGCCGGGCATATTCTTCGCGTGAAGGCCAACGAAAAGATCCCGACCGACGGCGAAATTACCGAAGGTGAAACCTCAATCGACGAATCGATGGTCACCGGCGAATCGCTGCCCGTCGAAAATCCGCCGGGGCCAAGGTCATCGGCGGCACGATCAACGGCAACCGCACATTCCTGATGCGTGCCGAAAAAGTCGGCGGCGAAACGCTGCTCGCCCAGATCGTCAAGATGGTCGGCGAAGCCCAACGCAGCCGGGCCCCGATCCAACGTCTCGCTGATGTCGTTTCGGCGTATTTCGTCCCGGCGGTGATCGTTGTCTGCGATCATCGCATTCGGCGTTTGGCTCGTCCTCGGCAGCCTCGCCTACGCGATCGTCGCGGCAGTTTCCGTTCTGATAATCGCCTGTCCGTGTGCCCTCGGCCTCGCGACGCCGATGTCGATCATGGTCGGCACTGGCCACGGAGCGAAAAACGGCGTTCTCATCAAAAAAGCTGAGGCTCTCGAGACCCTGGAAAAGATAAACGCTCTGGTCATCGACAAAACCGGAACATTGACCGAAGGAAAGCCGACGATTACTGAGGTCAAAATCACGGGCAAGGTCGCACGAGGCGTTAGCGGCGGCGATATTTCGGTCGATGAAATCGTCCAAATGGCGGCTCCGCTCGAGCGTTTCAGTGAGCATCCGCTGGCGTCGGCGATCCTGGCCGATGCGGCGAAACGTGGGTTGAAACTGCTGGAAGTCCGCGATTTTGTGTCAGAGACCGGCGTCGGCGTTTCGGGTGTGATCGACGGAAAAAAAATCTTTGTCGGTCGCTCGTCCTTCGCGACGCACGCCGACTGCTTCCAGCCGGGCGTTCAAATCTCGAGGTGAGAATCGACGGTCAGCCCAGCCGCCGTCGATTAAAATTGCGGACGCGATCAAGCAAAACGCCAAGTACCGCCATCGACGAACTTCACAGCCAGGGTATCAAGGTGATTATGATGACCGGCGACGGCCGGGCCACTGCGGATGCCGTCGCCCGCGAACTCGGTATCGATCAGGTCTTTGCCGAGGTCACGCCGGAGGATAAGGCAGCAAGAGTCCAAAGTCTGCAATCCCAAGGCAAGATCGTCGCGATGGCCGGCGACGGCGTAAATGACGCTCCGGCACTTGCTCAAGCGGATGTCGGCATCGCCTTCGCCAGCGGAACCGATGTCGCGATAGAATCGGCGGACATCACACTGCTCCGACCCGATCTCGACGGCATTCTAAAGGCGCGAAACCTCAGCCGTGCCACGATGAAGAACATTCGGCAAAATCTATTTTTCGCCTTTGTTTACAACGTCGTCGGCGTACCAATCGCGGCCGGTGTTCTGTTCCCGGTATTCGGCATCCTGCTCTCGCCAATGATCGCGAGCCTGGCGATGACGTTCAGCTCGGTGTCGGTGATACTAAACGCTCTTCGTCTAAGGAAAACAAGACTCTAGCCACGAATAGCACGAATGACACGAATTCAAAGACTTCTTATTTGTGTCATTTGTGTCATTCGTGGCTAAATCTTCTTATGGGTAAACTAGCACTAGCAATTCACGGCGGGGCCGGGACAATTCTTAGGTCGCAGATGACTCGCGCACTAGAGGCGGAATATCGCACGGTCTCGAAACCGCACTCAAAACAGGTTGGTCAATCCTCGAATCAGGCGGAACATCGCTCGATGCGGTCGAGGCGGCGGTTTGTTCGCTCGAAGATTTCCCGCTATTTAATGCCGGTCGCGGCGCCGTTTTCACACACGAAGGCAAGGTCAGGAACTCGACGCCGCGATCATGGACGGCCACGCTCTCAAAGCCGGTGCCGTAACGTTCGTCAAGAACATCAAAAACCCGGTAAAACTCGCTCGCCTCGTGATGGAACGAACCGAACACATCCTGCTGGCCGGCGAAGGTGCCAACCAATTCGCCGAGCAAATGGGCGTCAAGGCCGAGCCGGACGAATACTTCTTCACCGAACACCGCTGGCTCCAATTGCAGGAAGCAATCGCCGAGGGACGCGTTAGCCTGGACCATTTCACCGCAGAGACGCAGAGACGCGAAGATTCGTCAGCACCGGGAGCGAAAGCGACCGCAATCAGCTCCCCTCCTTACGAAGGAGGGGTGGCAGCCGCTTCGGCTGACGGGGTGGTTCTCTCCGACGCTCCAACACGAAAGCCGATCGGAACAGTTGGCGCCGTCGCCTGCGACAAACGCGGCCATCTCGCCGCCGCCACCTCAACCGGCGGCATGACAAACAAAAAATTTGGCCGCGTCGGCGACACCGCCATCATCGGCGCCGGAACCTACGCCGACGCTCACGTAGCCGTCTCATGCACCGGCCACGGCGAATACTTCATGCTCGGCGTCACCGCATACGACGTAGCCGCGAGGATGAAATACAAAGGCTTGAGCTTGGACGAGGCTGCGAAAGAAACGATTAATCATCTGACTAAAATAAGGGGTGAAGGAGGGCTAATTGCAGTTGATACTAAAGGAGATATAACACTCCCGTTCAATTCGGAAGGAATGTACCGGGGCTTCGTGAATACTGGGGGAAGTTTCGTTATCGAAATATATTCATAGGTTGATAAAATTCACCCACCATAAACTGAATTTTTTTTAATCCGTTTTCCCGCCATCGCTCTTTGGTCAGCAATTTCTATCAGGGCTTGTTCATCTTTGCCATCTTCGGGAAATGAAGCGACACCTATCGTTGTCGTAACAACGCCTTTTCCGATTTGAACAAAATCGCAATTTTCAATACGACCTCTGAAATCTTCGCAAATTAGAAGGCTTTCTGCTTTATTTAGGTCTGGTAAAAGGATAACCATTTCATCACCCGATCTATGAAAAAGTTCTCCCTTTGACTCTATACAAGAAGTCGCAATGTCTAATGCAGACTTTATAACAGCATCGCCTGTTGAGTGACTGAAGTTATCATTTACTTCCTTAAAATTATCCAGATCGGCAAATATTATCGTCGCGTGTTGAAACTCGTGAATTGCGGCTTTGATTTCTTCATTCAAATTACCATCATCTTTAACGCCGAATTTTCCAATCCGCACCTCTATTTCAGGAGCTTCAAGATTATTATCAAGAAGAATTTTATTGACAGTCTTGAATTCAAGTAGTAAGTGCAACTCTTAGAGTCGCCGGAAAGGGCAAGCTGCGATAGCATCTTCGCTCTTTGATGGTGACATCGAAGAGTTATCATGAAGTACAAGCAGCTTACCCTTGAACAAAGATACCAAATTTATGCACTTTTGAAAGCCGGGCATTTGAGAACCGAGATTGGCGGGATCATCGGGGTGCATAAATCAACCGTTACGCGCGAGTTCAAGCGCAATTGGTCAAAACGCGGTTATCGCCCGCAATATGCTGATAGACAAGCACTTGAGCGGCGTACAGAGAAAGCCGGACCGCGTATTCCGGCGAGTGTTTGGACGGAAATCGAGGCCGAAATCAAAAAGTACTCGAGTCCCGATCAGGTTTCCGGTCTTCGCCGCTTGGCGGGTCAATATCCGGTTAGCCACGAATGGATATATCAGCATATTTATCGAGACAAGCAACGTGGCGGTGACCTGCACACATACTTGCGATGCCGCAAGAAACGCCGTAAACGCTACGGCTCGTACTCGAAACGCGGCGTCTGGAAAAACCAGATAAGCATCGACCAGAGGCCGCTCATCGTCGCCGAAAAGAAACGCATCGGCGATCTTGAACTCGACACCATAATTGGCAAGGGCCACAAACAGGCGATTGTCACGATCGTTGATCGAAAATCGAAACTGCTCAGAATGAAAAAGGTCAATCAAAAAACAGGTGCTCTCGTCGGTCAGGCTATCGTGGGCGAAGTAAAAGACTTAATCGTCCATACCCTGACCGCCGACAACGGCCGCGAATTCTCCGAACACGAGAAAATCGCTAAAAACCTGAACGCCGATTTCTACTTCTGTCACCCATATTCATCCTGGGAACGCGGCCTCAACGAAAATACTAACGGCCTCATCCGCCAATTCTTTCCCAAACATATGAAGTTCGATACAATTACCGATGAACACGTAAAACAAGTCGAGGACAACCTTAACAACCGCCCTCGCAAATCGCTCGGCTATAAATCACCCAATGAGGTCTATTTCAAAGAACTGGAGCAATTAACAAGAGTTGCACTTACTGCTTGAATTCAAGAGTTTTAATATCGTCGCGATTTAATTTTACTGAGTTACCGAGAACTCTATCTCTTATTCCAACCAATTCCGGATAATTCTCAAAATTGCTTTCACTGATAATATTGTCTTGAATTTCAACAAAGGAAAGTTCAATAAACATATTTCGGGAGTCAGAATTTGTTTCTGTGCTTGAATGGCGAAGACTCTTGATATATCCCCACCCACAAAAACCATAAGCTCCACCAATTAGGTAGGCCGTATCCCCTCTTTTCAGGTCGGGCGAAAAGACAAGGTTAGCCTTCAAAGTCTTATTTAACCTGACCTGAGGCCATTCTGATACGTGCGGTCGAAAAAATATGCACCAACTATTCATTTTTCTTCTCATTCACCATATCCCGATACTCCTGAACATATCGGATATCATCCGGCACACGGTCGGCAAGCGTGACTACGAGCTCGCCCTTACGACCGTATTTGATCGCGTGGTGAATCGCTGCTCTGCCGTCCGGAATTATCCGAACCGTCGGCGTGTTTGAGCTTTGGGCGATGCCATCCTGCAAAAGGGCGTGAAGTTCTTCGGGTGTGCGTCCGCGGAGGTAGTTGCCGGTACGGATGACGATTCGGTCGAAATTATCGCCGGCGATCTTGCCAAACTCGCGAATATCGTCGTCGCGACGGTCGCCGGTTCCGTTGAGCACGACCGTGCGATATTTGTTAGGCAGTTTCGAGATAAAGTTCGTCAAACCTTTGAGTCCTGCTGGGTTATGAGCGTAGTCCATAAGAACCGTGACATCGCCCACCTCAACAAAGTTTAGCCGTCCGGGTGTCTGCGCCGTACCGGAATTAAATGTCGTTAGGCCAACGCGTAGGTCTTCGAGCGAGATACCGTGAACAAAACACGCGAGCGTCGCAGCCAGCACATTCTGCACCATGAACTCGGCCCGCCCACCATAGGTCAGAGGGATATTGGTCACCTTTTCGACCCGCACTTTCCATTTGCCCTTGAGGATCGTGACGTAGCCATTCTCATATACACACGAGACGCGGCCGCGCTCGGCCCGGCGCTTGATAACCGGATTGTTCTCGTCCATCGAGAAACAGACGACCTTGCCGTCAACAAGCTCCTTCATCTTGTAAACAAGGGCGTCCTCGGCATTGAGGACTGCGTAACCCTTTTTTGACACTGAACGCGGAACGACCGATTTGACGCGGGCGAGGTCTTCGAGGGTGTTCACGTCCTTTAGTCCCAGATGGTCGGCCGCGATATTCATCACGACGCCGATATCGCAGTGGTCGTAACCCAGTCCCGATCGAATAATTCCACCGCGGGCCGTTTCGAGTACGGCGACATCAACGGTCGGGTCTTTTAGCACAAGTTGGGCCGAAACCGGCCCCGTATTATCGCCCGCCACTATCTGCTGGTTACCAATATACGTTCCGTCCGTCGTCGTAAACCCGACCGTGCGACCGCTGTTTTTGAGAATGTGAGCGATGAGTCGCGTCGTCGTCGTCTTGCCGTTTGTGCCGGTGATTGAAAAGATCGGTATTCTCGCCGGGGTTCCCGGCGGGAAGAGCATATCGATAACGTGTTCCGCAACATTTCGGCCGATCCCTTCGCTCGGCGCGAGATGCATGCGGAATCCTGGCGCCGCATTTACTTCGATAATCCCGCCGCCGTTCTCGCGCAAAGGCTCGCTGACATTCGGAGCGATAACATCAACACCTGCAACATCTAGCCCTATTATCTTCGCAATTCGCTCGAACAAAAATACGTTCTCTGGATGCACTTCATCTGTACGGTCGATCGCGGTTCCACCGGTTGAGATGTTGGCCGTCGTTTTGAGATGAAGCCGCTCCCCTTTTTTGAGGACGGTTTCGAGTTCGTAACCGGCTTTCCTGATACATCGAAGCGTCTGGTTGTCGATGTCGATCTGTGTCAAAACATTCTCGTGACCATAGCCGCGACGCGGGTCTTCGTTAGTCTTGTCGATCAATTTCTGGATTGAACTCTTCCCGTCGCCGACCACGTGCGCTGGAACGCGTTCGGCAACGGCAATCAGCCGGTTGTTCACCACCAAAGCACGAAAGTCTTCGCCGATAAGCTGTTTTTCGACAATGACCCAACGGGAGTATTCCTGCGCTTTTTCGAAGGCGATCCTGGCATCTTCAAGTGACTTAATTCCCACCGTCGCACCTTTGCCATGGTTGCCGTCTAGTGGTTTGATTACAATAGGATAACCAACATCACTTATAGCATCTTCGAGGTCATTGATTTCGCGAATGCGAAAGCCTTTTGGCACTGGAACGCCCATATCACCGAGTAGCTTTTTGGTGGCGTGTTTGTTGCCAGCGATATCGACCGAGATCATGTTTGTATTGACCGTCGTGGTCGCCTGAATACGCTTTTGATGAACGCCATAGCCGAGCTGCACGAGTGACTGGTCGTTCAAACGAATAAACGGAATGTCGCGATTGTCCGCCTCCTCAACAAGCGAACCGGTCGACGGTCCAAAGCGCACATTCTCACGAATTTCGCGCATCTCCTGGATGTCTTTTGCGATGCCTTCTTTGATAGCCGTAAGGTCCTTGTCTTCGGCCAGGTCAAGCCATAAACGAACTGCCGTGCGACCGGCAAATCGTCCAACCTCTTCCTCGAGGTAGCTGTAAACGACATTGTAAATCCCCTTTTCACTTGTTTCCCGCGTCCGACCGTAACCGGTATCCATGCCCGCGAGCGTTTGCAGTTCAAGAGCAAAATGCTCGATCGCGTGGCCGGCCCAAGTGCCTTCTTCAGCGCGTTTGAGAAACCCGCCTTCTTCACCATAGCTACACCCATGCGACTGGAGAGAGGGCAGCAACTGCGTCATCCGTTCGTTAAAGCCTTTGATCTTATTCGTCGGCTTATTCTCAAACAACCCGATGTCGAGCCGCATGATGATAAGCTTTTTCCAATAACCCGACCAATAATTTGGCCCGCGAAGTGTGCGAATTTCTAAGATATTCATAATTCCAGGTTCCAAATTCCACATGCCAGATTTACGTGAACTTCCGTCCTTTTAACTCCGATTCACGGAGATAACGTTGAAAGCCCGAGATCTGTTTGCTCGTCTGTATTAGTTTTTGTAGAAACAAAATTCAGCTCTTCATCTGAAATATAGTTGCGACGATGAGCAAACAACAATTGCGACCGTGCCTCTCCACATGAACCTTTTGCGATCGATAAGAAATTAATGAACTCCTTATTGCCATCTCGTTCGAATCCTTCTGCAATATTCGAAAAAACCGAGATTGCACATCGCCTAACTTGATCGCGCAGCGGATAATCTTTAGAAAACGATCCTTTTGACGTCAAATCATAAATAATATTCGCGTTTTCAAAAGCCAACTTCCAGACCTCTAGATCTTCAAAACGTTCGATTGTTGGCATTACGTCACTCCTCCATCTACGCCGCGAAAATCTGGAATCTGGAATCTAAAATTTGGAATCATCCTAGATCGGGTAACAAAAACTCATTCGGTGGCTGTATCGGGTGGCGGTCGATGTAGTCATAAACCAAGCCCTCGCGCAATACATGAAACTGAATCCCGCAGACACTAAATGATTCATTATCAGCAACTTCAGCTATTTCATTAAAGGTAATTTGTGAACCATCAACGATTGTCGTTGAGCCCGCACCGAAGACTTCTAGTACTCCCTTACCATCTAAAATTATAGCCGTATTTTCGTCGATCCCGATACCTAGATTATACGGGTTAAACGAGACGGCGGTAATCAGCCGACTGATGCGACCGCGTTCGCTGAAGTGCTGATCGATAATGATATTCTTTAAGAAACCGAGTCCCGGCGAAAGACGCACCGCATTCTTATGCGGATGCGAGGTCGGCTCGCCACGCACGATCATCGAGGTGCTCATCGCCGCCGCACCGGCACTCGTCCCGGCCAAAACGACATCCGTATCGCGCACCAGAACGCCTGATATTCTCAGCCAGCTTTGTCCCGCCGAGCAAGGAAACCAGCCGCATCTGGTCGCCGCCAGTCATGATGATGCCGGTCACGCCATCAAGCAGCTTTTTGACATCGGCATTGACGACATCCTGACGCGATGTCGCCCGCAAAACGCGCGGATTTACGACACCGAGATTCCTAAATGCCTGCGTGTAAACATCCGCCGCGAATTCCGGATAGTCCGACGCCACAGGAACGATCAGCACCTCGGCACTCGTACCGCCCGCGAGTTCGAGGAACTTCTTCAAAATCCGACGCTCGTTATATTTATCCTCTGCCCCACCGATCACGAGCAGATGCCCACCGATGATCTCGCGGTCATGCGATTCAGTCATTTGTTGTTTCGAAAGCTATATTTAAGTAAAACTTTACTCTACGTTATTGTAATGTCGAAGTGTGGTCAAGAACCGGCCAGCTTACCGATGGCTTATTCATCGCGGGTGAAGTCCGTCGCTCTACGAAGGTTTGAATTCCTGATCCAGCCGTTCCTTAAGAAACATTTTTATCAACGACTGATAAGGTACATCCCGTTTGTTGGCAGCCACCTTTAACCCGTCAAGCATGGAACTAGTTAACCGCAACGAGATCGTACGGGTTGTTTGTTTGAGGTTTGGAAAAACGACAAACTCGGCCTTGTCCCAGTCAACGTACTCCGTAGAATCGTGAGTCCACCAAAATTCACGCTCCTCATCTTCGTTCTTAAACTTAGGAATTTCTTTTAATTTCTTCTTCATAACGACGTTCCTCACGTTTATTCATTTGGCGAGCGGAAATGACCCGTACCATTGATCTTCGGATTGTAAAGGCAACAAATAGACGCCTACCGCTATTCGTCCGGCCTAATGCCTGAAATCGGCTCTCGCTTTCTGAATGGCTTTTGTCAATGGCGGTCATCAATGGAGAATTGGAGAAGACCTGTTCGCATTCCGCATCGATAACTCGATGACCATGCCAATTCTTATTAGAATTTCCGTAGTCCCAATCAAACCCGTTGCAGTTTTCAAGAATTGACGCCATTCTCTTGTATATTACTGCAATATACTCGATACCGTAAAGTAAAATCTGCTCAATTAGCCGATTCGGCTTCCAGAGATTTGCGTAGATGAATTTCCTGCAAACTCCTCACAGTAATGTGGCTCTGCGAAAGTTTTGTGCTGATTGCTTCGACCAAGGCTTCGGCGCCGGTGATGGTGGTTACGCAGGGTGTATTGAACTGCAGAGCGGCTTTCCGGATGGCTTGTTCATCATAAAAAGACGTTTTACCGAGCGGTGTGTTGATGATAAGGGCGATCTCGCCTTGTTTAATAAGATCGGCGATGTTGGGGCGGCCTTCGTTGACTTTAAAGACGGTCTCGCAATCGAGTCCGACTTCGTGCAGCCGTTTGGCGGTGCCGTAGGTTGCAACGAGATCAAAGCCCAGTTTGTTCAAACGGCGGGCTAGAAGAACGGCTTGGCCTTTATCGGTGTTATTGACCGAAATGAAGGCTTTGCCGCTAACCGGCAGCGTCAGCCCGGCGCCCTCCATGGCCTTGCCATAGGCCTCGCCAAATGTATCGCCGACGCCCATGACCTCGCCGGTCGAGTGCATTTCTGGGCCGAGGATCGGATCGACGCCGGCGAATTTTTTGAACGGGAAAACCGGAGACTTTACAAATATCTTAGGCACCGGAAGTATTGCGGGCAGGTTAAAATCGGCAAGTTTCTTGTGCCCCGCCATCACGAGCGAAGCGATCTTTGCGATCGGAACGCCGGTCGCTTTTGCCACAAACGGAACGGTTCGCGACGCACGCGGGTTGACCTCGATGACATAAACGCGGTCGTCCTGGATCGCGAACTGGATATTCATCAAGCCAACCACTTTCAACGCCCGGGCGAGCAGCGTCGTGTAATGTCGGATTGTCTCGAGGTGTTCGGCCGCGATCTTTTGCGTTGGCAAAACGCTTGACGAATCACCAGAGTGAATTCCCGCTTCTTCGATGTGTTCCTGAATACCCGCAATAACGACGCATCCTTCATCGCCCGAAGATGCAGGCAGGATGCCCGCGCTCCAGTCTCCGAGTGCATCGACATCAATTTCGGCCGCGCGCTCGAGAAATTTGTCGATCAGGATCGGTTTTTTGGGGGACGCGTCAACTGCGGATCGCATATATTCATCCAGAGTCTGGTCGTCATAAACGATCGCCATTGCCCGTCCGCCGAGGACGAAGCTCGGGCGAACCACGATCGGATAACCTATATGATTTGCAACAGCTTTTGCTTCTTTAGCTGAAGTAACACTGGAATTCTCAGGACACGGAATTTTCAGGTCATCGAGCAAGGCTCCGAAGCGTTTTCTGTCCTCTGCAAGGTCGATCGAATCAGGCGATGTGCCGATGATCGGAACTCCTGCTTCATGCAAACGAGCCGCAAGATTAAGCGGTGTCTGACCGCCGAACTGTACGATCACACCCTCCGGTTTCTCGACATCGACGATGTTCATTACGTCTTCAAACGTCAGCGGCTCAAAATACAAACGGTCGGACGTGTCGTAATCGGTCGAAACGGTTTCCGGATTGCAATTGACCATAATGGTCTCAAAATCCGCGTCTCTTAAAGCGAACGAAGCGTGACAGCAGCAATAATCAAACTCAATTCCCTGCCCGATCCGATTCGGCCCGGAGCCGAGGATCATGATCTTGCGGCGATGGGTTGGATCAGCCTCACATTCCTCTTCGTAGGTCGAATAGAGATACGGTGTAAAGGACTCGAACTCGGCTCCGCAGGTGTCAACCCGTTTGTAAACGGGTTTGATCCCAAGCGATGTGCGATATTCGCGAACCTGACTTTCCGGCGAGCCGGTCAGAAAGAAAAGGCGGCGGTCGGAGAGGCCAAATTCCTTGGCTGATCTAAGCGTTGCGACCGAGATTTTTAATAGCGGTTGGGAATCGATCTCAGCCTGCAGTTCCATTACTTGCTTGAGCTGATCGAGAAACCAGGGGTCGATCTTCGTCAGCCGATGGATCTCTTCGATCGAGTAACCAATCTGGAAGGCGTAAGTCAGATACGAGAATCGCTGAGAATTTGGTCGAGCTAATTTTCTCTGCAAATCTGCGTCCGGAACATCTACTAAACGCAATGGTTTAACAGCTTCGAGTGAACGTAACCCCTTAAACAAGGATTCCTTAAATGTTCGCCCGATCGCCATCACCTCCCCGACGGATTTCATCTGCGTTCCGAGTACGTCCTCGGCCCCAGGGAACTTTTCGAATGCCCATTTTGGGATCTTCGTGACGACGTAATCGATCGTCGGTTCAAACGACGCAGGCGTTTTTTTGGTTATATCGTTCGGGATTTCGTCAAGCGTGTAACCGACGGCCAACTTGGCTGCGATCTTTGCGATCGGAAAACCTGTGGCCTTTGATGCGAGGGCCGACGATCGCGAGACTCGCGGGTTCATCTCTATGATGCGGACTTCACCGTTCTCCGGATTTACCGCGAACTGAATATTCGATCCACCGGTTTCGACTCCAACTTTGCGGATACATGCCTTAGACATATCGCGCAACCGCTGGTATTCGACATCCGTCAGCGTCTGGGCCGGGGCGACTGTGATCGAATCGCCCGTGTGTACGCCCATCGGGTCAAAATTTTCGATCGAGCAGATGATGACGACGTTGTCGTTGAGGTCACGCATGACCTCGAGCTCATACTCCTTCCACCCGAGGATCGATTCTTCGATCAGGATCTGTGAATTCGGTGAGGCCGCGAGACCGCCTTTGGCGATCTCTTCGAATTCGTCGGGGTGATACGCCGTTCCGCCGCCGGTGCCGCCGAGTGTGAATGACGGGCGAATGATCGCCGGATAGCCAATTTCTTCGATGATCTTGCCGCGCTTCTTCCCACGTATGAGCAAAACCGCCTTTCGCACTCTGAATGCCGATCTCGTCCATCGCGGCCTTGAACAGCTCGCGGTCCTCGCCGACCTTGATTGCGTCGATGTTGGCTCCGATCAGTTGGACGCCGTACTTGTCGAGAATTCCATGTTCGTGAAGTTCGACCGAGAGATTGAGTCCGGTTTGTCCGCCGACCGTTGGCAAAAGTGCGTCGGGACGTTCTTTCGCAATGATCGCCGTAACAGTTTCGAGCGTCAGCGGTTCGATGTAGGTGCGGTCGGCGATCTCGGGATCGGTCATGATCGTCGCCGGATTCGAATTGACCAGCACCACCTCGTAGCCCTCCTGCATGAGAGCGCGGCAGGCCTGGGTTCCGGAGTAGTCAAATTCGCACGCCTGACCAATAACGATTGGGCCGGAGCCAATGATCAGAATCTTGTGTATATCGTCGCGTCTCGGCATTTTTGTAAACTCTCGATTATACAAAAAAAGTGCGGCCTGTCGCACCGCACTTATCAATAAAGGGTGTTTTGTTTCCAGTTATTGGTTTGAAATGGTGGCCGTCGTACCGTCGAATTTCTTGATGCTGATCGTAAACGGCTCGTTATACGACTTGGCGCGATCCTGAAGGATGCTAAGTGCAACCTGCTCGCCCAGCAGTATGGACCAATAGGTCGAACTGCGGAAATGAATGCCCGCGTGAATGCCGTGGCCGGTCGAGACGTTCCATGCCAACTTGTTCAGTTCGCCGTTGATGTCAAGCGTGTTGGCATCCGCGCCGCCGTAAGTATTGAGCGAGAGGCCGTCAATACTCGGCTGATAAACGTCGCGACCGGCGCCCTGGAGCAGCGGCTTGATCTTCTGGCTGCCGTTAAAAAAGAACTTCAGCAGCGTGGTACAAGCTCCGCCGACCGTGCCGTGACCGGTCGGGTAGCACGGGTGAGTCGGCGAGCCTTCGGGAAAAGGTTGCGGCAGTAGATAGGTGCCATAGGCCGACTGGATAAGGGGCAGGGCGGCTGAATTCAGGACGTCACTGTGCAAAGCGGCGGCGGCCTGGGGCATTGGGTTGGCGTTGGTTTTCCGCGCATGCACTAAAGCGCCGTACTCCTCGGGCCGCATCCGCATGTCTTTGATCCACTTGTGAAACCATGAGGCTTTGAGCGCTCGTGTGGCCATTTCGGCGAGTGTTCCGGCGGCATCGGGGCCGCCCAGCGTACCAAAAGCTTTTTGCGTCAGAGAGCCGATATACGGGTTGCCCGGGTTCGGTGCGGCTCCGAGTCCCGCCAACACGAGAAAAGCCGTGAAATAACCTTGATAGAGCACATCCACTCGCGTGTATGCCGCCAGGTCGCGGCCATTCCGCACGTATCTGTATGTCGGGTCGTATGCGATGGGGCGGCCCGAATCTCCGCCGTTTTGAACGAGTTGGTACTCGCCGACGCTGGTCATGTAGCTGCTTCCGCCTGCGCTTTCCGGAAGAAATGTTTGGTATTTCTGGCCGAGAGGTTGAGCTCCATAGAACGTCGGCTGGATCATAAACTGCGAGACATACGGCCCCTTGACGTTGCCGTCACCGGAGAGGAATTGGCCGCGAAACAGATTCTGACGCGTGACCGCATACGGAAACTGGTTATTGGCGGCGCTGGCGAGGAACGACATGCTGTTCATGTCTGTCACAGCCTGTCCGACGAGCGGATTCGACGCGTACTCGGTAAACGGCACATCAGCCAGCAGGGCGGCCCAGTAGTGTTCGACTTGCTCGGCCGCCGTCTGTGCGCTCGAAACGCTCGGTGCGGCCGGTATGACTGTCGAATGCGAATCGCGGCCTTCCAGGTCAAACGCGAGTGCCAACTGTGGGCCGTTCAGTTTTGAGTTGCCTCCGCCGCCCGGCGTTCCAACAATGATGTTGGCAAAATCGGCCGAATTGCCGCTTCTCATGGCATTTCTCAGGCTGAGCCAGGCTCCAGCATTCGGCACACCGAGCGAGTCGTGAAGCAGCGCCTTGCTGTAGCTGCCGCTAAAATCGGTAAATGTCGCTGCATCGCCGTTGTCCGGCTGAATACCGACATTGACCCTCTGTGCGATGGCCGCATTTTTTCGATAATTGAAGCAGTCATTCATGCGGCCCGGTGCTTCACTGTTTCCCGCCTTCTCGGCGAAAACTGACGTCGATTTTCCGCCCACGAGCGGCACGCCTGCGGCAAATGCCGCGGCCCCGACAGCCGCCGTGCCTAATTTGCCAAAAAACTTTCTGCGACTGACGTCTGACGAGTCTGCCGCGGAATCACCATTGTTCTCTTCTGGATATTTTTTCATAGTGCCTCACTCTTGAAGTAAATTTGGTTTAGCTTGAAGCAGAGAGCTGATAAAAGGGCATATTTATCAAGCGCTTTGCTCTTTAACATCCCGTCTGGCATGACGGCCATTGATTTTGCGAACGGCAAATTATACATTCAATCCGCCGCAAGACACAACATAAAAAACGTGGGAGAAACTCAAAATCCACCGTACTCCTGCAAATAAATATGGATCGCTGTTGCTACCGCAAAAAATGCTGACGGAACGGGCTAACCAAGAGGAATTTTTTTGAACTGACCGTCGCATAAATAAATTCGCTCAGGTTTTGAATAGGAGGCGTTCCCGCCCTGCGTCGGAACGCCTCAAAAGCGTCAATGCACAGCAAATGACTACTGGAAAAACGGAGCCACCTGAAGAGTTGCGCACGGGTTTGCCATCGAGCAGCCGCCGGGGAATGTCGTTAGCTGCAATGCCAGGACAGCCGGATCCGCGCTTGCCGGCCCGTGGGAGCGAATGGCCATATGGATCTGCGCCGATTTTGCATCGACTATCCCGGGTGACGGATTTGGCATGTTTGGAAACATCGGGTTAAGATAAAATCCGGTGTTATCGCCTTCGGCGAGATAGCCGCTAAAATCCGCCCTTCCGCCTGCGCCGACGATGGTTCCGCCGCCGAATTGCAGCGAACCGTTGGTCAGCGGATTATTAAGATCCGACGGAGCGCAGGCGGGAGCGGCACAAAACTCCGGATTGTTATAAATAGCCCACCAAAGCGTAGCGACATTTCCCGGCGTCAGTCCCGACGTGGAAATTTCGCCAAATACGCCATTGTTGTTTCTCGCTAACGATGCTCCCGCTTGCGGAACGACCGCTCCGGTGGCAATCACATGGACCTTTGCGATTGTGGTTTTGACGTTGCCGCTCTGATCGCTCTGCGCGTTTGTTTGAATGGTAATGACCAGAGCTAGAAGTGCGGCACAAAAAACGATTGTCGTTATACGACCAAATATTAAGTTTTTCATAATTTTTCTCCTTTTATTTTGAGAGGAATTTTCCTCTCTATTTACTAACGCGACAGCTTTGAAAAAAAGGGGTCAAAAAAAAGTTAAGCCTTCGGCGACATGAGGGTATTTTTGGAATTAGAGCGGATTTTGAATCAGTGTACGGCTTGTTCGGCGGTCCGGTTCAGAATCCGGGGGTGGATTTTTTTGTTTTTTTAAATGCTGTCGCTTTTAAATGTGGCACGTGCCACATTTTTACAAAAACCACCTATTTTCGGGCATTTGTCGACTAAAAAGGCCGCTTTGGTCGGAGTGTTTTCACTTAAAAGGAGCAAAAAAAGGGCCTACTGGTCAAAGGTAAATCCGCAACTGGTCGAAGGTCAATCCGGCCAAAAGACCTTACCAGTCAACCTACGCCATCAACCTGCCCCGCGAACTCTGCTTTAGACTTACGCAGCGGTCCTGGTTCGTATCTGCAACCCGTAACCGCTATGCTACCTAGTCCAACGGGCAAGATTTCGGGGTTTGTAAATAATTTGACCTGATTCGCGCGACAGAGGTCGCTCGACAGAGACGAAAGTCTGGTGGAAACGCTCGCCGTTGCCAATTTCGCCGCACTAGAGCGGTTACGGTCTGTGTGTACGGTTCAGTGCCACCTGCGGTAGCGGGTGGGGCTTCGGTGCGACGGTCAAAAAAAACCACCCGCTACCGCAGGTGGTACTGACCCGATGCGTTTACCGTACACTGATTCAATAACCGCCCTAATGACTGACTATCATCCGGTTGTTTACTAAAATGGAAATCTCGGTATTTTCGGTATCTTACTCTCGATCTTTTGCTTGGTCGCATCGATCACGGCTTTTCCGGAAAGAACATTATCAAGTTTCGCCGCAGCGGCCGGATTTATCTTTCGCAACTGGTCGTTGATCTTTTTGGCTTCCTTTGCATTTCCGCTGACGCTGTAAGTTGCTCCGAGGTTAAATAGCCCGGATACGCTCGATTTGTCGAGATCGACAATGCGCTTGAAGACTACAATGGCATTTTTAAAGTCACCGAGACCGCGATAGCCGAGGCCGAGTTGATTCGACGCGATTGCCCAATCTTTGCGAAATCCAAGCACCGTTTTTAGGACTGCAACGGCGAGTTGGAATTCGCCAAGCCCATTGTGCGTTGAACCCAGGTTAAGATAAGCGGCGTCCAGTCGCGGATCGAGCTGCACGGCGGTGTCAAGTGCAGCTTTGGCCAACGTGAAACTTGTCTTTGCCTTTTCCGGTTCTTTGGCAGCGGTTTGGGTCTGTCCGGCGTTGTAATAGGCCCAACCAACATTGGAATTGTCGATCGCGGTCGGACTCAATTCCCTCGCTGTCTGCAGGCGTACGGCAGATTTGTCCCATTCGCCTGTTTTACCGAGACAATAGCCCCATTCGCTGTAAAGATCGGCGGTTTTGAGGCCAGTTGACGCCAGCGCGTACTGAGCATTAGCGTCCGCAAATCTTTCCAGCTGACGATATGAGCTGGCCAGATTCGCGTGGGCCTGATAGTTGCTCTTATCGGTCTTGATGACCTGTTCATACGCGGCAGCGGCACCCGCATAGTCGCCCACATTGTACGATGCAACACCAATTTCGAACTGTGCCGGTGTAAATGCTGGTTCCCATTCGAGAGTTTTCTTGTAAGAAGCTAGAGCCTCGGCCGATTTTCCGGTGCGATCGAGGATTTGGCCGCGATAATACTGGGCCTCGACAAAACGTCCGTCGAGTTCGAGCGCCTTGTTGAGAGCGGACATTGCGTCGGCATCCTTATTTTGCTTGAACATGACCACGCCGCGAAGGTATCGCGAATCTGCCGTGTCCACGCCAGCCGTGTCAGATTTTTGCAAGTAAGATTCAGCTTTCGCAACCTCTCCGGCGCCGATATAGGCAATGCCGAGCGGTGCATAAAGCGTTGAGTAATCGGGATTTATCGCAACCGCCTTTTCATAATTTGCCAGAGCTTTGTCATTTCGTCCATTTGCATCGTGGATCGCACCGAGTTTTGCGTAGGCGACATCGTTCAGCTTATCGAGTTTGACCGCCTCGTCAAAATAGACCATCGCGGCCTCGTTGTTGTTCTCACCCGCGACATCGATTCCCTTTGCCGTCAGGGCGTTGCTCAGCCCCTCACTGGCACGCGTGTTTTTTGGATTCTGAACCATCGCATCACGAAAGTTCTTGATTGCCAAATCGGATTTGTTTTCGTCAAGAAAACCTTCCGCCTTGGTTGCCAAAGTGTTTGAAAGTGCAAGTTTTCTATTCGCTTCTACTTTCGCCGCTTTTTTGCGGGCGGCAATAGCAGCGGCGCGACGTTTTTGAGCGGCGGCAGCGATCTGGGCATTTGATTTGGCGGCCTTTGCCCGCCGGCTGGTCGACGAGCCGCCACCTGCCGACGCGGCACCGCCACCGCCAGCCCTTGACTGCGGTTTCTTACGCGATTCGCGGAACACAAAAACGCTCGAACCGCCGGCCAGTTCCTCCTGCGGCACAAGATCTTGAGCTCTCGCCGTTTGGGGCAACGGCAAAATCGAAGCAAAGACGGCAAACATTAAAAACACTCTGATTTCTTTATTCAGCTTTTGCATATTGGCACCCTCAAACTTTTAGCATTATATACCACTGCGATACATCTTTCGATAACTTTTTTCGCGTCAAAATCCAACGAAAACAGGCTCGGGAAAAAGTTCGATACCAAATTCGGCGGCAACCGCCTTTTGGATTCTGTCTTTCAGATCAATGATTTCGCTCGCCGTTGCGTCGCCCCGATTTATGAGAGCGAGAGTGTGTTTTGAGGAAATTCCGGCCCGGCCCATGGCAAAGCCTTTCTTAAAACCTGAATTCTCGATCAACCAGGCCGCTGGGATTTTGAACATTTCGCCAAACTCAAAGTGCGGCACATGCTCGAATGAATTCCGCATCTCGTCGAGCTTTCCGCGTGTCACAATCGGATTCTTGAAGAACGATCCTGCGCTTTTTGAATTCGGATCGGCAGCGTCGATCACCATAGACTTAGCCCGGCGAATCTTCAGAACCGCCTCGCGAACCTCGGCAAGCGACGGTCGTTTATCCGCGAAATGTTCGATCAGATCCTTGTAAACTAATTTCGGATCGCCGTTCGGTCGTAGAGAAAATGTCACGCTCAAGACGATATGGCGTTCACGATGTGTTGAATTAAAAATGCTCGTGCGGTAAGTAAAACCGCATTCTTCGTTGCTTAGGGTGACTATCCCGCCGGTCTTCCGGTCAAAAGATCGAACCTCGACAATCGTTTCGGCAACCTCCTGACCGTAAGCACCGACGTTTTGAACGGGTGTTCCGCCAACAAAGCCGGGAATTCCGCTGAGGCATTCGACGCCACCCAGCTGATTCTTCACGCAGTACGCGACAAAACCATCCCAGTCTTCGCCGGCAGCGACGGTTACGAGTTTCGAGTTTCTGGTTTCGGGTACCGGGTTTGCTATTTCAGATTTGAGATTTGAAATTTGATATTCCCCGGTATCAGTCTCGATGCCAGATAGGCCGATCTGCAATACCATCCCGTCAAACCCGTTGTCTGAGATCAAAACATTGCTCCCGCCGCCTAAAACAAAGAGTTTTAGTCCCAATTGGTCAGCAAACTCAACCGTTTCCGCGACCTGCTCCTCCGTGTCCGCTCTAACTAAAAACCGGGCATTGCCGCCGATTTGCAACGTCGTCAACGGGGCAAGTGGGACGTTTTCTTGTATATGAAGTGATGGTTTCACAGCGAAACGGGCAGAAACGCGAGTGTGAACGAGCGTTTCCGCCGGGCAGAAACGCGAGTGTTAACGAGCGTAACACATCGGGGACACAAGAATCCGTAGTTCAACTGATATCAGCGACTACGACCGTCCGCGGTGACACGCTCGTTTACACTCGCGTTTCTGCACGAATTCGGCGGTTACATCCTAAATGCCACGCGTTTACGTTCGAGTTCGTCTGCCGCCCCGGCGTCGATCGGTTTTAGCCTATCGATCAGGGTTTTCAGGCCTTTGCCGTCCTTGCGGCTGATCAGGGCGTTGCCGAGGGCCATGTAATAAGTTACGTTTTTTGGATCCAGGTCTATCGAGGCCCGGAACCATTTCTCGGCGTTTACAAAGTCACTACTTTTGAAATAAGCGACGCCGATCGCATACCTGGCAAAATCAACGTCCGGGCGTTTGGTTAGGAGTTTATTGAGCGTGTCGATTGCGGCCTTGTTGTCGCCCAAATCTATGTAGACCGACGCGAGATTTTGCAAGGCAAAATCCTCAGCGGGCGGTCCGGACTCGACCGCTTTCTGAAGCGCGACCTTGGCATTTTCCAAAAACGGCCTTGCAACCGGAAGATTTTTGTTCTCTGCCTCAAAATGCCCGGCCATAAAATACGCCCATCCGAGGTTTACATAGTCAATCGGATTTTGTGTTCCATCGACCGCCTTCTGAAGCGCAGCGATCGCCGGCGCCCAGTCACAAAGGATCCGTTTTGATTGGCGAAGGTCGCATTGCTGGCCGATAATTAGGCCGATACGACTGTTAAACTCGGCAATTTTTGCTGTGTCATGGCCCGGCTTCTGTGAAAGAAAAAGGCTGGCGAGGCGATAGTTTGCACCGGCCTTCTCAAGGTCGTTCGTCAGGCGAAAACTCTCACCAAGACCAGAGAAAACCTCCCAGTCATTATTTTTCAGCTTTGCCGCCGCCTGATACGCAATGATCGCCTTAGGATGATTACCGAGCGTGAAATAGACCTCACCCAAACCAAACCACGCGTCGAAATATGTCGGTCTCAATTCGGTGGTCTTTTCATAATCAGGTATCGCGAGTTCAAAACGTTTGAGGCGAACCAGGGTCTCAGCCGAATTAAAGAACGCATCGGCGTTTGTCGGATCGAGTGTTTTAGCCTTTGTAAACGCGATCAGAGCTTCCTCATCGCGACTCTGGGCGGTTCTCACGAGACCGAGGAAATATTGCGTCTCGGGCGACTCAGCCGACTTGGCTATTGCCTTCGAGAGCAGTTCATCGGCTTTTGTGATATTGCCATTCTGGAAATACAGGATTCCCAGCGGCACGTAAATCTCGGTCAGATCCTTGTCATTTTCGAGGGCTTTCTCATAATTGGCAATCGCCTCGGCGGTCTCGTTTAGATCCGAATATGCCTCTGCGAGACCGAAATACGCTGCTGAATTTTTCGGATCGTACTTTAAGGCCTCGAGAAAATTCGATTTTG
The DNA here is from genome assembly GCA_963738935.1 of uncultured Acidobacteriota bacterium. GTDB lineage: Bacteria > Acidobacteriota > Blastocatellia > Pyrinomonadales > Pyrinomonadaceae > OLB17. Next base: position 1,749,754 of record CAVTYF010000001.1, read on the forward strand.
CTACGCCGGGCTGTTCCTTCAGCAGAAGATCGTTACCTTTTGCCGCCAACGCCTCGCTGTACCCTGATCGGGCTAAAGCGTTGGTTTCGTCGAGGTCGAGCGCGTCCTTAAACGCTTCGAGCGCGAGGTCAAGGTCCCCCTTGGCAAGATAAAACTCGCCGACACCGGCAAACCTGATGGCTCCCTGGGCTGGCGGGAGCGATTTGGAAATCGGAGTTTTCACCGGGTCAACTGCGACTGCCTTGACACGTCTCGGCGTAACCCTGGCTATCGTCTCGTACTGTCTCTTTATTTTCTTTGCGGTCTCGACGCGCGCGGCCTTCGTTCGCGTGGGTCTGACGGGAACAATCGTGCGCCTTATTGCCCGGGCCGTATTTCTGAACACAAAAACACTCGACCCGCCGGTTATACTGCTAACCGCAACCAAATCCTGGGAAAAGGTGGCAATCGGAGTCAAAAAAATCGCCGCAATTAAAGCAACTGACAAAACAATACGAAGTCGTCGCACGTTACCAAACATTACCTTTTCCTCGCGTCGGATAGAAATCGAGCCATAAGACCGTTCGTAAGATGCCGCTATAGCAACAAAACGTTGACCGTTTCGTCAACCAGCAGCACTGCGATGATCTCAACGACTACAATATAACACCATCTTGCCCTTTTATTTATACTGGTATAAATTTGTATATTACAAACAACTGAAAAAGTCGAGAGTCGACAGTCGAGAGTCGCCAAACACAAAGAATTCTTACTCTCTCGACTCTCAACTCCAGACTCCAGACTCTAAAAAAAGGAGAGATTGCCGAACATGAAAGCATTCGCAACTGAGAATATCAGGAATATGGCTGTCATTGGACACGGCGACGCGGGTAAAACCCAACTCGTCAGTTCCCTGCTCTACATCGCCGGGGCCAGCCGGTGGGGAAAGGTCGATGAGGGTACGACCATCACCGATTACGAAGAAGATTCGATTGCCCGAAAAGTTTCCCTCAATAACAATTTTGCCCACCTCGAATATCAAGATACGAAGGTAAATTTTATCGACACGCCCGGATATGCGGCGTTTGTCTCACATGCCCGACCCGCGCTTCGTGTCGCCGACTGTCGCGCTAGTTGTCGTTGACGGCGTTCATGGCATCGAGGTGCAGACCGAAAAAACATGGCAATACGCAAACGAATTTTTGCTGCCGCGTTTCATGGTCATCAATAAGATCGACAAGGAACACGCCGATTTTGGCCACGCCCTGGAAACGGCCTCGTCGATGTTTGCCCGATCGATCGTGCCGTTTACGCTGCCGATCGGCGCCGAGGGCGATTTTAAGGGCGTGGTCGATGTTGTCCATCAAAAGGCCTATGAATTTGACGTCGAAGGCAAGGCAAAGGAGATCCCGCTGCCGGAATCTGGCCGCGACGTTTTTGAACGCACCCGCGAACGCCTGATCGAGATCGTCGCCGAATCGGACGACGCTCTGATGGAAAAATATTTTGAAAACGGTACGCTCGACGAGGAAGACATTTATCCAAATCTCGCCAAGGCAATCGCGAGCAGCAAGCTCTGTCCGGTTTACGCCGTCTCGGCGAATAATCTTGTCGGCCTGTCGATCCTGCTCGATCACATTGTCGAATTCGCCCCAAATCCGGCAACGCACGAATCGGAAATAGGCTTTAAGGACAACGAGATGACCGGTGACCGGATCAATCGCAAATACTCGCAATGACGAACCTTTTTCGGCGTACGTTTTCCGCACCATCGCCGATCCATTTGCGGGCCGCATCAATGTGATGAAGGTTGTTTCTGGCAAGATCGCCCATGACGCGACGGTTTAAAATCACGTCGCGTGACACGTCGGAACGCCTCGGCGCCCTGCATGTAATTTCCGGCAAGACGCTGGATAAGGTGGATGAGGCGGCGACTGGCGACATTATTGCTGTCGTTAAACTAAAAGACACGCAGACCGGTGACACACTGTGCTGACAAGGCCAATCCGATCGTTTTTCCGCGGGTTGAATACCCTGAGGCAGCGATTGCGTTTGCCATCGAGCCAAAATCGCGGGCGGACGAAGACAAAATTTCATCGGCCCTGCATAAAATTTTCGAGGAAGACCCGTCGCTCCATTTTGACCGCGATGCACAGACAAAGGAATTTATTTTTCGGGCAGCGGTCAGCTTCATATCGAGACGGTCGTCAAAAAACTCGCCGACCGATATCACGTCGAGGTCGCTCTTCATCCGCCGAAAGTTCCTTATAAAGAAACGATTACCGCAACCGCCGAAGTTCAAGGCCGTCACAAAAAACAGTCGGGCGGACGAGGACAGTTTGGCGATTGTAAAGTGATTTTCGAGCCGCTCGAACGTGGTGCTGGTTTTGAATGGGTCGATAAAATCTTTGGCGGCTCGGTTCCGCAGAATTTCCGTCCGGCTATCGAAAAAGGCATCATCGAGGCCGCCGCAAACGGCGCCGTCGCCGGTTATCCGCTCGTTGATTTTAAAGTAACGCTGATCGACGGCAGCTATCACGCGGTCGATTCGGATGAACATTCATTTCGCGCCGCGGGCCGCAAAGCGTTTCGCAACGCGATCGAGAAAACAAAACCGACGCTGCTCGAACCGATAATGGACGTCGAGGTTTTCACGCCGCAGGAAGTTTCAGGCGACATCATGGGCGATCTGAACAGCCGCCGCGGCCGCGTCGGCGGTATGGAAATGCGCGGTAAACAGCAAGTAATCAAAGCAAAAGTGCCGCTCGCCGAGATGCTCGATTATCAATCAAAACTAAACACCGTCACGCAGGCCCGAGGCAGCTATCACATGCAGTTTTCACACTACGACCCGCTTCCCGGCAATCTGTTTGAAAAAAGTCGTCGACGAAGCCGTCGCGGCCGGACGTGTCCGGGCTCATGATGACGATGAATAAGATGTCTTTTCCGACCGTGGATAAGCCCGGATCAGAAACAATTTCCCGTTTTACTCCGTATATGCGACCATCTGCGTTTATATGCGGCCAATTTTTTAGCTTTTTCGAAGGAGTATTATGAAAATCAACCGAATTCTTATTTCTTACATTTCAATTCTCACATTATTAGCGGCATCGGCGATCATTGCCGCTGCTCAGGCTCGTCCCCCGGTGCCGCGTGCTAGCACAAAAGCGGGCGTCATGCAGACGATCGGCAGCACCGACCTTTCGATCACGTATAGCCGGCCGGCCGTCAAAGGCCGTATTGTCTGGGGCGAATGGCCGACGGCGGTCGCCGGCGAAGCCACGCTGGACAACGGAAATGCCCGGCCGAAAGATGCGCCGCTCGTTCCAAACGGCCACATCTGGCGTGCTGGAGCGAATGAGGCCACCCTCTTTTCCGTAAACGATGACGTTCTAGTCAACGGACAACCCCTGGCCGCCGGTAAATATAGCCTTCACATGATTCCAGGTAAGGAAGAATGGACGGTGATCTTCAACAAAGACGAAGGCCAATGGGGCAGTTTTGCCTACGATGCAAAAAAAGACGCACTGAGGGTAAAGACTAAACCGCAGTTGGTCGCCGATAGCAAGGAACTGCTCTATTACAATTTCGACAATGTAACCGAGACTTCAGGCACTGTCTATATGCGTTGGGAGAAGATCAAGGTTCCGTTCACGGTTGAGATCAAGGATGTCGTCGGTTCGACACTGGTCAGGCTAGCCGCGTATGTCGCCGGAGCAAAATCAGACGACCCGCAACCTGCCGCTTAACGCCGCCAACTATGCCAAAGCCAGCAAGCGTACTGATGAGGCTGCGAAATGGTATGACATGGCCCTTAAAGCCTCCGACGAACAGATCAAGACCAAATCAAGTTTTGCTAATCTCGGCCGGCGTGCAAACATCCTCGTTGCTGCGGGAAAAATGCAGGAAGCCCTTGCTGCGGCTGAACTAGCCCTGACAGCCGGACGGGCCGAAAAGGCCGATACATCAGCTCTCGAAAAGAGAATTGCGGACATGAAGGCGGCAAACAAATAGAAGGCCTATCTCGTTGAAAACCCCCAGTTAGGACCGTCAAGAGCCGGTCCTTTTTTTTCGGATTTGACCATAGTCTGACATTCCGTTACCCAACGGGCAGAAATGCGAGTGTTAACGAGCGTGTATCGTCAATGCCGAAAATACGCTCGTTCACACTCGCATTTCTGCCCGCGTCAAACAATTATTTGCCAGTCATGTACTTAAACGCCATCGATGCGATGTCATCCATCGCACTGCCGTCGCGGTCGCTGTCGAGCATGCTTGAGGCCATGTCGATCATTGCATTGCCCGATGATTGTGGAGCTGCCGCCTGCCGCCTGCTGTCCGCCGCCGAGTAACCCGCCGAGCAAACCGCCGAGGCCGTCAGCGCCGACACCCTGTTCCTGTTTTTGTTTGCCGAGATATCCCATAACGATCGGGGCAAGAAACATCAGTATCTGTGCAACCTGGCCCATGTTCAGACCCGATTTTTGGCTCACATCCTGAGCCACCTGTCCCTGGTTGCTGCCTAGAATGTGTCCGAGAATGCCGCCTGCGTCGGCCTGTTTCGGCGGTGGTGCCGCCTCGCTAGCTCCAAAGATCATGTCGGAAAGGCCGCCTAGGTTACCTAGGACACCGCCGCCGCTGTGATCTTCTTCGAGCGCGTTGTTGAGGCTTTGTGCTCCTTCCGGGGTTGATGCGTTGTTTGCAAGTCCGTTTATCAAAGCCGGTAAAGCCATCTGTACAGCTGAATTTACGAGCGAATTATCCGCTCCGACATTTTGGCTGATCTGGTCAACCGCCTGGGTTCCCTGATCCTGGCCAAGTAAATCTTGTAGTGAAAACATAATCCTATCTCCTCATTTTCTAAAAAATTGCTGTGCCGATATAGTAGCAGAAGCGGGAATTTTTTTCCAAAATATATGCTGCAAGCGAATAACAAACGCGGCTTTGCCGCTCGATTTGCGGAAAAGCTGTGCTTTTCCGGCGGATGCTTCCCGACAAATGCGGCTATGCCGCCGCCCTTGTGACCATTACGCAATTGACCGGGAAAAACGGCGGCATAGCCGCGAAAATCGGAAAAGCAGAGCTTTTCCGAACATCGGCGGGCATAGCCCAAAGGCACAGACGGTTTTGACACAGGCTCTCACTCGCGGGCTTCCGCAATGAGGTTCCGCACGATCTATGAATCTGTCACTGACGAGAAAACAGCTTACATTCAAAAAACTATTGTTCGCCATTGGGGCTGGCTTGTTTTTGCTAGGCTCTCTCGCCCTGATTTTGTGGATCATAATTCCGCGCGGCGACGAAAATCTGCCGTTACGCCATGTCTCGACACTCGCAGGAATTAAAGGCGAGATCGGTGAGCCGTTCGGCATTGCGGTAAAAGGTTCGACGATATACGTCTCAGACGGCCAGAACGGCAAGATATGGACCGTGAATGGCGGTGCGTTACAGGTTTTCGCTGAGGGCCTCGACACGCCGTCGGGTCTCGCTCTCGACAAATCAGGTAATTTGATCGTCGCCGATGCCGGTTCGCACACAATCAAATCGGTTGATCCCAAAGGCTCAGTCACGACGCTCGCCGGAATCGAGAATCGTTCCGGATTCACCGACGGCGATGCAAAAACGACGTTCTTTAGCGGCCCGATCGGCGTCGCGACGGCTCTGGATGGCAAGATATACGTCGCCGATACATACAACGACCGCATACGACTGCTCGAAAATGGCAAGGTCACAACTCTCGCCGGCAGCGAAAAGGGATTTGCCGACGGTATCGGCGAAACTGCAAAATTTGACACGCCCACCGGCATTGCCATTTGGCAGGATAAATTGATCGTGGCCGACACGGGAAATCATCGCATTCGCGTTGTCGAATCCGATGGCAGAGTCTGGACGCTTGCCGGAAGCGGAAGCGCCGATCTCATCGACGGTTCTCTCATTTCGGCTTCGTTCGTTCAGCCGACAAGTCTCGTGGTCGATAAAAACGGCACGATCCTGTTAACGGATGGCAATGCGGTACGAAAAATCGGTGGCGGGGTTTTTGCCCTAGTCGTTACGATATCAGCGGAACAGCGTGGGCTAAAGGACGGAGCAACATCGCAGGCCAGATTTAACCGCCCATCCGGTTTGGCTTTCGACGCGGATGGCCATCTCATCGTCGCCGACAGCGAGAACCGATTGATCCGAAAAATTTCGCCGGTTTCGACAGGCCATGAAATCAACGTCGACGAGATAAAGGCGCTCCGTGACAAACCCAACGAATTCCGCACCGCCGCGCCGCCCCGCTGGCCGTTTGACCCCGCGATGACAACACGCGATATAGCGGGAACACTAGGCGAAGTTCGCGGCGAAGTAAATCCCGAGAACGATCCCGTTTGGTTTCACAACGGCCTCGACATTGCGGGCAATTATGGTGAAACCGCACGATTTGTTCGTGACGAAAAAGTTCTGCGCCCCGTCGCGGCTGAGAATTTTTCGACGCTTCGCGAACTCATCCGAATGCCGACGCTCGGCTATATTCACATTCGTCTAGGTCGCGGAGATGACTCGATTCCATTCGGTGACCAGAGGTTTCTCTTTCAGAGGGACGGCACTGGCAAACTCACTGATGTTCGTGTACCGCGCGGTGCGAAATTCAAGGCCGGGGAGCCGATCGGTACGCTAAATTCTATGAACCACGTTCACCTCGTCGCCGGACGAAGCGGCTCCGAAATGAACGCCCTCGAAGCTCTTTCACTGCCCGGAGTCGCAGACGCACGACCGCCTGTGATAGAAACCGTGTCGATTTATGACCAAAATTGGAATATGGTCGAGCCCCAAACGCCAAGTTCGCGTATAAAATTGACGGGAAATACAAGGCTCGTCGTCAAGGCATACGACCAGGTCGATGGAAACTCGGAGCGTAGGCGGCTCGGCGTTTACAAGCTCGGTTACCAGCTTTTCGATGCCGCAAAAAATCCGATCGGCGACCCCAAGTGGACGATAAAATTCGACCGAATGCCGCCGAACGACGCGGTCCGTTTCGTGTACGCAAAACAAAGCCATTCGGGAGCGACGGGCGAGACGATATTTAACTATATAGTCACAAATTCGGTCGAGGGTGATGAGTTTCGTGAGGGCTTTCTCGTATTACCGGGTTCGGGCAACTTCGTCCTCAAGGTGTTCGCGGCCGACTATTTCGGAAATGTTTCGTCAAAAGAAGTGAACATGTCGGCCAAAATGGGCGGATAGTCGGTGGTGAATCTTTGAAATTTTTCTATGTTGCCGATTTTTTCGCGGTTTTGCTCGACAAAAAGTGTGGCACGTGCCACATTTTGTGCAACGCAGTGGCTCGGCGACCCAATAAATACTGACGTTTCTACAAAACTTAGGCGGTGTTTTCTGTCGTGAATTTCAAGCCCCTGGTCAAAGCAAATGGTGCTCAGTCGCCTGATTTGAGGCTGATTGGTAAGGGTTTTTGGCTGATTGGTCAAAGGTCTTTTTCGGAAAATGGCATTTACCATTTTTGAGGTTACCAATGCGATCGACACCCAGCCCAAAACGGACCAGCCGGAGGTTTACTTGAGTATCAATGACTGATCCCGAAAGTTTTTACCGGCTTTAAAGGTGGCTCGAACCGTCCTTCTGCCCACAGGCTTAAACTGATTTTATTTTGTGTACATGCCGGCAAAAAATACTCATCATGTTTCCGCTGAAGTACGCTCCTAAGAGTGCTGCCCCTGCTGATCAAAAGGTCGAATGTTGGGATTATCTTGCCTGTCAGATGCGGGTCCTGGTAATCGAGCAGGAATTCGTGCTCAATTCCAAGTTCCGTGTAGATCGAAGCAAGTCTTTCGTCATGACTTATCGCCATCTGCGGAACCGCCTGATTCAGGGATATGACACACGCATGATACCTTGCGGTGACAAGATATTTGAGATTCCTCAACATCGATGTCATCTGGGATGGATGGTGGTTATTTGAGGCAACTATTTTGACCCTGGATCGGTCGAGCGGACTAAGGCCGTCGAAAATCTTCTGGCAGATGTCCGCATCCAGCGCCTCCATAGCGATCAGCACGATATCGAGGTCGTGAACTTCAATTGCGTGCCTGATCAGTTCGCCGTATGCTCCAATTAATCGCACGCTTTTTTCTCTGCGTTCGTCGTCCCACGTATAATAGTATGGATAGTTGTAGCATTCCTCTTTTTTCCCGTAAAGCTTGGTCTTGAGCGGCCATTGATGAAACTCCACCGGCGCGATCCCGAGTGTATTAGGCGAAATAAGGTCAGGGGTTTCAGCAGCTGATTCATTCAATAGAAATCTGAAAGCAGTATCCGTGTTGGCGAAGATTTCGGTTGTGACTCCCATTTCTATCAGGCGCGTTTTTGCAATTTGCGTCCGTGTAATGAGGAGGTCGATTTTGTTGCAAATCGTTCGTGTGAAAAACCGGTTCATCGGGGAAAGCTCGCCTACATCGATCGCATATGCCACACATTTTTTGCCGGCAAGTTTTGCCCAAAGAGCTCCCCATAAAAAAAGATAGAGCAGCACATTGGCCCAGTTCTGCTTGAAACAGCTGCCCTCGACAAGCATCGTGACATCGTGACGGATAGCAAGCTGAAAGATTCTCAGCGGAAAAATGAAAGGAACGTGAGCGATCTTTACCTGGTCGTTCGCAGGAATGATTTTCGCGGTATTCTCAACGTGGAAACTCGCTACAGTGATTGAAACATCATCTCCGAAACAATCGCGCAGGTCGTCAATGATCGTCAATATCCTAACGTCGGAACCCGTGTTATGACAACCCGTGTAGCCGAGCAGGAAACATGAAAAATTCTGTGAAACAACGTCTTTCTTCATACGGTCACCCTCTCAGGCGCCGTGGCCTCACGCAAGGTGGCGACGTAGGCGCTGAATTGATTTGGTATACATTTCCGGGTAAACATCGAAGCTGATTTCGCGTTTCAGTACCCTTTCGAGGTGTTTTGATTCAAAGCTAATTTTGTGATTTACATACGGGCTGATGTAATCGAGTGAATAAGAGATGAGTTTCTCATAAATTGACTTTGATGATTGGCGTATCTCGTCCAGGCCGCAGAGAACTGTTTCAACGCCGGTGCACCTGCCGATCGCGCCAAAAGCATTTTGAAGGTGAATTTCTTTTTTGTTGACCAAGTTAAAAATAGTCGTGCCCCGAAGACTACTTTCGCTAAGTTCGATCATCGCATCAGTCACAATATCGATTGGAATCAGGTTCATGGAATGATCCAGGTTAGCCATTACGCGAATGATCTCGTTGACATTGCCCGAATCGCTGATCGCGGAACTCAGGCAATGCCAGGTTCTGGCGACCTGATACGGTCCCGTGTAGTGGATTAACTTTCCCTCCTTGCTATCGCCGATAACAATAGAGGGCCTGAAGATCGCGCCTTTTATTTGTCCACTCTCGATAGCATCAAGGAATATACTCTCGGCTAACAGTTTCGATTTTTCGTAGTAGTTATTATGAAAAATGTTGCCATTGCCTGAGATGCCGCTCCTCAGGAACCACTGAAAGATTTTTGCCGCCGAGATAAGCTGTGCTGATGTAGAAGAACTCACCGCCTTTAGATTGGCATTTGCGGTGAAGCTCCATCATGTTGCACAGACCGTTTACGTTGGTGCGGAAAATTTCGTCGCTCTCCTTCGGCATATATTTTAGAGACGACGCGAAGTGCCACGTTTCATCGATCTTCTCGGGAACCTGAATCGAAGCCAGATTGGAGCGGTCACCGATATCGCCTTCTATGATTTCTAATTCGAGCAAATTCGCCGCCGCATTGCTGTCTGAGGCGCAGAATTGGCGGAGGCTTCTCCTCGCCCGCTTCAGGCAATCAAGTCCTTTTTTAGGCCGAACGATTGCGTAAACTTTATGTCCCTTTTCTAAGAAACGAAGAGCGGCAAACGCCCCGAGATTTCCTGTGATCCCGGTTAGCAAAATTGTTTTTGATCTCGTGGGCATGTTCGTCATGTAGTTTCTATAAGATCCAGTAAATTAAACTAAACTATGGCTAACGACCTTCGCGATGTTCGCTCGGCGTGCCGCATCCCTGATGATATTCGCCGTCTTTTGCGGAAACTCGATCGGCAGAAAGTGAGACGCCTTCTCCAGCGTTACCCATTCTATTCTCGGAATTGATTCGATGTTCCTACGCAGGGGCAAACTGATTGTCGCGATACCGTCTGAGTCGCCGCCAACAATTACAACCGGCACCTTGATGTTTTCGAAGACAGCGTTGACTTCAAAACCACAGAACGCCTCGTAAAGCTTTAGGTAGTTCTTCAACCCGGCCGGTCTTTCGAGAAGATGAAGGGCCAGATTCGACATCGAACTTTCCATCACAAGAATGTCTATCAGATTTAACACCGGTTGCAGATATGCTTCCCGAAGGGCTGTCGAAAAGAGGTTGATGCTCGAGGGAGCGCCTATTCTTCTAATTACCTTCGTCACGGTATTGATCGTTTCCGGGTATGCATCCAGCTGCTGCTTTACCCCCAGCACGGCGTTACTGAAGCGACTATTCGCGTTAGTTTCGATGGCGTCGTTATCCATCGAGATTGGAATCAAGGAAAGGACCTTTTCCGGAAACCTTTGCTGAAACTCAAAAACTAACTTTCCGCCCAACCCCCAACTCACGAAATGAGCTGCTTCCACGGCCTCGTGAGCGAGAATCGTCGAAAGATCGGCGATAACATCGTCAAAACTCACCTCATGATCTGTCAATTCTGATTGAGCGTTTGGAAAGCCTCGATAGTCGAAGGCAAGCACTACGTATTGATTCTGTAGTTCGCGAATAATCCACGACCAGAACTCGATACTCATACCGGGAGCGTTAGCAATAACAATGAATTCTCGCGCGGAACCTGCGCGATAGTATGTGAGCGTTAAATCGGCTGATGTTTTGAGTGTCTTGATTTCCATTTTGACGCTTCTCGAAGTTGGGAAATCCATAAACCGATAGGGATTACCCGCACAGGATGATTCGATAAGCGGCGTCGAAACCTGTCGACGCACGCTTACCGGATCGTGTTTAGCTCAGGCCACGCCGCTAAACGGAATGGCGGTGGCATTATCTCGACGCTCCCGGATGCAGCGCCTTAGCACTGCCGGTTACGACGGCGCCTGCGGACGTGCTGATGAGCAGAATTTCGCGTCCACCCTCAAGAATGACAAAATTAAAGGTCGCCGACCTGCCCGGTTGGCCTACCGTATATGTCACTGTCGCATTGCCCGTACAATCCGGGTCCACGTTGATCGGGCCCGCGCCAACTCGATTAACAATTAGGCCATTGAAAGACGAGGTATCGCTGATCGTGAAGCTTCCGTTGCCGTCGACGGATATCACACCGAGCGTAGCGACCGGACCAACCCCGGTGACGTTTCCGTTGAAGGTGATTGCATAGTCTCCCGCGAGACGCCGGGCCGTACATCTAGAGACTGGGGCAAAACTTCGGAAGTCTGTAGTTACAAGCTTCTCGGTCGCGGTTGAGTTCGACTCGGCCGTGAAATTCCTGCCGCCCGTCTTTGTCTGCCCCATGGCTTCGACAACGACGAGAATCAGGCTGAGGGTCAATAACATTGAAATGTGTTTCATATTTTTTTCTCCTTTTATTTATCTACCAGCAAGAACGGCAAGTCAGAATCTATGATTGAGTACCTGCCTTTTAACCAAACCTGAGATTAATAAAGGCGACTGGAGCGAGAGATTTTCATCTCCTCTGCTAAACTCGGTTTAATGCTCAACAATTTGTGTGAACGGGTACATCTGAACACGTTCGCGTGGCTAATGTCCTTTATTAATCCTAAATGTTCCTAATTATTCCTAATCCACTAGTGTCCCAACGTAAGCCCAATGTCATCAAGGGTTTAGAAAAGTGAGGGGGTTTGCGGATCGCAATAGTTAAGTTGCTGATAATCGGTTTTGTCGGATACGGAAAGGTTTAGGGAGATGCGAATCTTAAATGACGATTAGCAGCGTACGATCAGGGTGCTGGCAAACTTCCTGGAAAAAGGGCGGTGGGCAATCTGAAATTTCAGATTTCAAATTTGGAATAAGTGGTGCTGATTTAAACCTTGTGTTCTTTGTGTCTTTAACTTTGTGGCCTTTGTGTTAAAAAAAGGCGATTTAAACACAGAGTTCACAAAGTGAAGACACAAAGAACACAAGGTTTAAATCAACACCACAAGATCAGGCCAACACGGGAAATTTTGACGAAGGTGAAAAACTTGACTGCGAACTAGAAAAGATGCAGGCTAGAGATCAATCAAAACTAGGGGAAAAGTGGACGATGTTGAATGAAAAAGCTCCGGATGTCGACACATACATTGCGGCGTTTCCGGCGAACGTTCGCGTTCTGCTTGAGAAACTTCGGCAGACTATCAGGAAATCGGCAGCCTGACGCCGAGGAGGTGATCAGCTACGCGATGCCGGGCTACAAACTCAATGGTATGCTCGTCTTTTTCGCCGGGTATGCCCGCCACATCGGCTTTTATCCGGGGGCGGGCGGCATAACGGAGTTCAAAACCGAGCTGGCCGGATACAAGAGTGCAAAAGGATCGGTGCAGTTCCCTCTTGACCAGCCGCTGCCGCTGAAACTGGTCGAGCAGATTGTCAAATTTCGCGTAAAGCAGAACCTCGAACGGGCCAAATTGAAGGAGAAGAAGAATAAGAAATAGGCGACTATGAATATTCTAAAGGGCATTCTCGCCATCGCAGTTGGATTTGTTTTCATCGGCGTGACGCACAATGGGACGGACTTTGTTCTCGAGTCGCTGGGTATTTTTACGCCGCCAACCGTTCGTTTTGACACGACCTGGATGGTGATCGCCGCTACGGTTTACCGGAATTTGTTTATGATCGCGGCTGGATACATCGTGGCGACGCTCGCACCGGCGCCGAAGATGCGTTATGTAGTCATTCTCGGCGTGATCGGGACATTGTTTGGCACGGCGGAATTTTTGTCAACCTCAAATACGATCTGGGCCCGATGTGGTATCCGATAGCCCTCGTTCTGCTCGGATTTCCCTGTCTGTATCTCGGAGCGAAATTAAGAGTCAAGGAGTAATGCATGCAAAAGATAACGCCATTTTTGATGTTCAACGACCAGGCCGAAGAGGCGATGAAATTTTACGTTTCGGTATTTAACGACGCCCGAATCATAAACAGTATGCCCGGTCCGGGCGGCACGGTTATGGGCGGTTCGTTTGAGATCGCGGGCCAGCGATTTAACTGCTATAACGGCGGGCCGAAATTTGCATTCTCACAGGGCATCTCGCTGATGGTCGATGCTCCGACTCAGGAAGAGATTGACCACCTCTACGAAAGTCTCAGCGAAGGCGGTGAGCAGCAGCCATGTTCGTGGCTGGTCGATAAATTTGGCGTTTCGTGGCAGATCGTCCCGCCGATCCTGATGCAGTTGCTCAGCGATCCCGACCAGGAAAAAGCGGGCCGCGTCGCTCAGGCCATGTTTAAAATGACCAGGATCATCATCGCCGATCTCGAAGCTGCTGCCGCGAAGTAAGATTGTTTTTTGCCACGAATTTCACGAATAGCACGAATACGGATTTGTTACTTGTGTTTCCGACGCTCCGTGCCGCAGGCAACCGTCGACCGACCAAAACTGCTGGCGTTTCTGGATAAACATGCCGCCCCGATGCCGCGTGTACTTTTAAGGTACTCGATTGAAAAGCTAGGGGTGGACGAGCGGAAATAATACCCAGCGCTCAAAAGATGACCGGATAATGTTTGTGAGTTTTTATAACTCCATGTGATAAGGTTGGAATTCCCGGCTCGACCCTCGGTACGAGCCATTGAGAGAAATTAGGATTTGTCGGTAAGAAAATATGAAAATACGAACAATGTACATAACGCTGTTATTACTTTTTGGAATTGTCGGATGCTTTGGCCAGGGCAAGAGGGCTGACACTGAAACTTTACAGTACAAGCTGCTCGCCACGACGCGGACCTCGACGATGCAGAAAGAGATTAACGAAACCGCCGCCCAAGGCTATCGAATCGTTGTCGGTTCACCGACCAGCGGTGCCGAAATGGCGTTGTTTCTCTCACGCGACGGAACCGTCGAGGAACCCTTTTCTTACAAGCTGCTGGCTACAACGCGAACTGGGACCATGCAGAAGGAAATGAATGAGGTCGCTGATGCTGGCTTTCGGCTGATTCCGAGTACGATGATCGCCAAAAAGCAGCTTCTCGGCGGCATTGAGATCGTAATGATTATGGAAAAGGCGCCAAAGGTTAAGCACAAATATGAATATAAACTGCTTGCGACAACTCTCACCTCTACGCTTCAAAAAGAAGTTACCGAAGCAAAAGGAGCCGGTTTCGCCGTCGTCGGAATGGTCAGCCGTGACGAACACATGGTCGTTATGGAACGTGAGAGGTCGTTGACACCATAGAGTTTGTCATCAGGCAAAGGCAGGCCGGTCACTATCGTCCTCAAACCAGCACCGTGTGCAAAACCGGTGCTTTTTTCGTTGGGCCACGGTAAATTCCGCAGACTTCTCGAGGCGTTCGACGAGAAATTTCTGACCATCGGTGAGTTCCGCCCAGGACTTTATTCTGGGAGCATCGCATCGTGGACAAATTTTTTCGGTTCGATTGATCATTTGTTATACTCGCGAAGTGTCGATGTATTTTGATTTTAGCAAATGGTTTTGAGACCCGCCTCCAGGCGGAAACACCTAGCAGAGCCGCCATGCGAATGCGGGAACCCAAAATCGGATTCAAACCAACCCCTATGTTCACTGTAAAGGCTCGTTTTTCACAGGATATCGAGGTCGCGTCGGGAATTGATCGAGTACGTGATTTTTTCGGCGATATCGGCAATTTTGCCGAGCTGATGCCCGGCATTACCCAGATACACACGGACGCAAGCGGCATTCGCGCATCTGCGCGTGCAGGCCGAAATACCGGTGGTTGGGCAAATGCTTCAAAAATTCTCCGTCGAACTCGCCGAAGACACACCTGATCGAATCGAATGGTCGCCGGTGCGGACCGAAGCGGAAAATTTCCTACGCTACTCGGCTGATTTTCTCGAAAAAGCAAAAAATTTGACCATGGTCCACTTTTCCCAGGCGGTCGAGATTCGTCGAAAATCTGCCCGCGACCTGCACTTTCTCGCGGGTCTCGCCGGTGAAACGCTGATCAGCTGCGAAATGACCAAACGCATCACGGAAATGATAGGAATATTTATCGAAAAGGCAAAAGACAGGCTCGAAAAATTGTAATTTGCTCGCGGATTCAAAAATACGCGGAGGCAACCGGGGCGATACTCGCAATATCACGGCTTGCACATCGAGCACGCAGGGTGTATATCTCGTTTTAAGGCTATGAAATTCTCGAAAGGATTGCTCATCGATAATGAAGAGGTCAGGCCACTTGACCTCGATCATCCGAAGGACAGCGACGAGATTTTGAAGCAAGATGCCGGGAAAATTTCAATTCATGCCGATACCGCAAAGGCGGAAAAATCGACTGTACCGGTCGCCAGACAAGATCCGCCGGTCGCTGTGACTACGCCGGTTGAGGTCGAAAAAGACCGATTATTTCAGACGGTTCAGGAGACGAGCGGCAGCGGGCGGAGATATGTGATCGGACTCGGCATCGTCGCCGTTTTGGTTTTGATCGGCGGTGCTGCGGTATCGTATTTTACCCTGCCCGACGTGGGCGATGTGATTCGGGCGCCGACGGGCGTCGAAGCCGCAGTTCGCGAGCATTTTTTGACAAAACAAAAACGCGATTCGACGGATATGGTCTTTTACCAATGCGACGGCTTTTTCTGGGCAAGAGTTGGCGTCGAAACGCGCAATGATATCCCAAATCCAGTCTTCAAGATAGCGACCTACACCGCCCGGGCAACGCCCCGTGGCGAGGCTTGGGAAATAACCGCCGCCCCACTCACTTCGCCCGAGATGGACGTGCCGTGTAAGTAGAAAAAGTGACCGGGAAGCAGTGGATTTGGAACCGCTACCGGAAAAGACGAAATTGATCCTAATTCACGGCCTTCGAACTAAGTTCTGACTCTTTGAATTTGACCTGAGCATACGCCTCGGCGATCGAGAGTTTGCACCCGATCGATTCGAGCGTGATAACATCGTCGCGTTCGTTGTAGATGCGATATATCCACTGTTTGGCGTTCTGGCGGGCGTAGTGCTCGATATGCATTTCGTTTTCGTTGACCAGAAGGCACTCTTTAATCTTTGGGATAGCGAGAAAGCCTTCCAGCTTTTGGGTCCGGTCGGTTGACTTCGAGAGACTCGAAAAAATTTCAATGACGACGGTCGGATTCAGGAGCAATTCGCCCGCTTCGTCAGCAAAAGCAGGTGCGCCGTTTACTACGAGGACATCGGGAAAACAAATCGAGTTTTTGCCGATCCGCACCTGCATATCGTTTGAGTAAACCTCACAGGTGCTGCGATGAATGCGGCTGCCGATAGCGACCGAAAAATTTGTCGCGATCAAATTGTGCCAGCGGTTGGATGTTGGTTTTGGGACGATCTTGCCATCGAGAAATTCGTTCCGGGCGACGTCACGGCGTTCCATGACAAACAGATTTCTGCCTTGTTTGGCGGCGGTTTGTTCGGTTGCGATCGGGTTCATATTACGGGGGTACTCCTTGTTAAAAAATGCAAAACGACAGAAAAAAGGGGGGACTCAAATACTGAGGGCTTTGCGTAGGTAAATATGTCTGCTAAAAATAGTGTGACACATCGCTGAACGATCTATCAAGGCATTTTTTATGAAACTTGGCACACTAGCCGAATTGACGACCGCTACCATCGACTGCGGCTCTGCCGACCTCGAGATAAACTCAGCGGCCGGTCTCGACCTCGCTGGCAGTGGCGATATCACCTTTCTCGCAAACCCTAAATACACTCCGCAGATCGCCGCCACAAAGGCCTCGGCGATCTACTTAAATGAAGGTATCAATATAGATAGAGACGACATCGCGGTGCTGCGGGTTCGCGATTCTTACGTCGCCTATACGCGGGCAATGCGACTGTTTTTCCCGGAACCGGAGTTGAAAAAATTCATCCATCCGACCGCCGTGATTGATCGGGCGGCAAATGTCGCGGCGAACGTCGAAATCCACGCCAACGCTGTCATCGGGGCGAATTGCAGTATTGCGGACGGTGTCAGGATCATGCCAAATGTCACGATCTACGATGGCGTTTCTGTCGGCGCGAATACGACGATCCACTCGGGTGTTTCAGTGCGTGAAAATTGCGTGATTGGTCGCAACTGTACTATTCATAACAATTCCACGATCGGCTCGGATGGTTTTGGCTATGCTAAGAACGAAGACAAAAGCTGGCTCAAGATACCGCAAACCGGTCGCGTCGTACTCGAAGACGATGTGGAAATCGGTGCCAATACCGCGATAGATTGTGCATCCGTCGGCGAAACGCGTATAAAACGCGGAGCAAAGATCGACAACCTCGTCCAGATCGGCCATTCCTGCACGATTGACGAAGATGCTCTGATTTGCTCGCAAACCGGACTTGCGGGCAGTTCGCATATTGGCAAACGCGTGATTCTGACCGGTCAGGTCGGCATCGCCGGACATCTAAAGATCGGCGACGACGTCGTGATGACGGCAAAATCCGCCATCTCTCACGATGTCGAACCGGGCAAAGTGATGTCCGGCATTCCGGCTTTTGACAACAAGGACTGGTTGCGCTCGACCGCAGCGTTCCGCAAGCTCGGCGAGCTTACCAAAAGACTGCGCTATCTCGAAAAACGGATCACTAAAATTGAAGATAGATAACCGCCCGGCGGATTCTCTAAAAACACATTCTGGTGTAGACTCATTCGCATCTATTTCAATTAGTATAAGGTTTTGTAAAAGTTCAAGAAGGAGAAAAAAGTGAAAAATTTTACGACTCTGGTCTTAACATTGGGTCTGCTGCTGGTAACCGGTTTGGGTTGCAGCAAGCTGACGAGTACGTCTGACGAAACCGCCGGGACAAATTCCAACAAAACGGCGAATACCGGCGAAGGCCCTGCAAAGACCGACGCGAAGCAAACAAAGATTGAAAAGGCCGATTTCACGATGACCGCGGAAGAGTATGACGCTGAATTTTACAAAAAGGGCGTTAAAAGCAAAGATCTTGAGAAATACTCCAACAAGGTTATCCAGGTTACTGGGCGAGTCTCGACGCTTGTTACCGAGAAAACCGGTACGACACCGCCGTGGGTAACCCTTTTCGCTCCCGGCGTTCTTCGCGGGGTAAGCTGCTATTTTGACGATGCCGATGTCGAACAAATGAAGAAATTAACTAAGGACAAAAAGGCTACCGTTCAGGGGCTGCAGGGCACTCTGCTGGTTCCCGAAGTTTCCCCGATGCTAGATCACTGTGTAGTGGTCGAAGGCGGCTAACCCTGCGTGTCCGTAGCCCGCACGTAAGTAAGGGCCTTCCTAAGCAGAATTCAAGGTGGATAGGAGCCGGGTACTCGGCCAGGTCGTATTTATCCGCATGTTGCCCTTACTAACGTGTGGGCTGCTGACACGTACGGGCTAGTTACATATTATGCAAACATCGGACTCTGGCTACTACATAACGCCGCTTGACGCCGAGGCGGTCGAGCGTCTCGCTCACGACCTCAGCGAAGAGGAATACCGGATTCTCCTCAACCACGGCACGGAACCGGCGTTTTGCGGCACACTGCTGGATAATAAGATGGATGGCACCTACGCCTGCCGCCTCTGCGGTCTGCCGCTCTTTAGCTCAAGCCACAAATTCGAATCCGGCACCGGCTGGCCATCTTTTTACCGGCCGTTCGACAAAGATCACCTCACCAATATCGAAGACAACACCTATGGCATGCGCCGAGTCGAGATCC
This sequence comes from uncultured Acidobacteriota bacterium, assembly GCA_963738935.1. Lineage (GTDB taxonomy): Bacteria > Acidobacteriota > Blastocatellia > Pyrinomonadales > Pyrinomonadaceae > OLB17. Next base: position 1,768,612 of record CAVTYF010000001.1, read on the forward strand.
GCTGCGCCCGATGCGGCGGCCACCAGGGCCACGTCTTCCCCGACGGCCCGCCGCCAACCGGGCAAAGATATTGCCTTAATTCAGCCTCGCTCGAGTTTTTTGAGGAAGGCGAGGAAATTCCTCAGAAGGACTAGCCGCAAAAAACGCAAAAAGAGACAAAGAAAAAAATGTCCCATTTTGCGTCTTTTGCGCCTTTTGCGGCAAATGAATTACTTCCTGTCTTTGAAGCTATCAAACAGATCAGTATGCCGACTAGTCAGCGGTATCTTCTTGCCGGCTATGAAGATGTGTTTGATGTTTGTTCGGGCGTCGAGCATGTCGCCGTCGGTGACGACGAGGTTTGCCATTTTGCCGACGTCAATCGAGCCGAGTCGGTCATCGATGCCGAGGATCTGGGCAGGGTAGAGCGTGACGGATTTTAGAGCTTCGTCGGGCCCAAGGCCGTAACCGCCGGCGATCGCGGCTTGCAGGGGGAGTTCGCGAACGTTGCCGCCGCCTTCACCCGTTGCGATGGCAAATTTCACACCGGCTTTCTGCATCAGCGACGGAGCTTCGTAGAGATAGTCGTATGGGTCGTCCTGTTGAACCGGAAGGCTAAAGATGTTTGTGTAGATGACCGAAATGTTGTTTTTCTTGAGTTCATCAGCCGCCTTCCACGCTTCCTGGCCGCCGACGATTACGCCTTTGATTTTCATTTCGGCGACGAACTTGGCAATCGCACGTATATCGCGTTCACGCTCGGAGGTAAAATGGATCGGCTTTTGTCCTCGAACATACGGGATCATCGCTGCGAGATTGCGGTTTGTCGAGGGCATCGGTGCAGTCTTGTCTTTTGCATACGCATCTACGAGGCGAGCATAGCGTTCGACATCGCGGAAGGTCTTTTTGAGGTCTTCGACCGCCGTATCGCGGCGTCGGATCAGCTCATTAAAATCAACCTGCGGCCCGCCACCACCTCCGCCAAACCCGCCAAATCCACCGCCGCCCGTGACGCGCGGAAAGTTGATCATGAGGGCTGACTCGGAAACCACCGCCATATCGGATTGCGTCGAACCATTGAGATTAATGACCGTCGCCTGACCTGAAACGATGCCGCCGGACGGTTCGGAAACAACCGTCAACACGCCATCGACGCGTGTGACATTGATATGCGAGGTATGCGGATTAACGCCGTCGATCGCTTTCGCATTGGCGTTGTAATTTCCGGCTTCCTGCACATCGACCGTCGCATTCGCACCCTGTCCTACCTCAACGAGGCCCATGTTTGTCGAAGCGTCGATCATACCCGGAAAAACCGAAAGGCCCTTCCCATCGATCCGCTCGGCACCAGTTGGAACAGCCGCGCCGACTCCAACGGCCGTGATCTTGCCATTCTGAATAACAACCGTACCGTTCTCGATCACAGCCCCGGAAACGGTGACGATCCGCGCACCGACGATCGCAAACGTCCCGGCCCGACCAGTTCTATTCTGCTGCGAACCATCGCTTTGTGCGGCAACTGACACCACGAAAACAACCAGCGCAACTAAAGCGTGGACAACGAATTTTGCATTTTGCATTTTCAATTTTGAATTCATCGGTCGTTTCCTCCGTCGCGATCTGCATCATCGAGATCGGCTCGAACGCGTTCGGTAGGTACGCGTGGCGGTGTTCCGCCGCTGCCCGGAGCACGGTTCTGGTCAAGTTTTTCAAGAGCTTCACGCTCTTTTGCTAATTCGGTTCGCATCGACTTGTCTTTCGAGCGATCGAAGTAAACCTCGCCCTCGATGATCGTCATTTCCGCCACTGCGTATGTGCTCAGCGGATGAGCTGACCAGATAACGAGATCGCCATCTTTACCGACATCAATGGAACCGGTGCGGTTGTCGATGCCGAGTTGCTTGGCCGGATTGAGCGTGATCATTCTCAAGGCATCCTGCTCAGGAACACCGCCGTATTTCATTACCTTAGCCGCATCGATGTTGAGCCGTCGCATACGCTCGTTCGAATCGGAATTGATCGATACGTTAACGCCATTTTTCCATAGAATGTAAGCGTTGTACGGAATGGCATCATATGCTTCGAGCTTGTAGCTCCAGTTGTCGGTGAAGATCGAAACGCCCGCACCGTGTTTTGCGATCTCGGGAGCGATCTTGTATGCCTCAAGGCCATGCTGTAGAGTGCCGATCTTAAAGCCGAATTCGTCCGCGATCCGCAGGATGTCCAGATGCTCGTCCGAGCGATATCCGTGGCAGTGGACTTTTCGTTTGCCTTCGATGATTTCGACGATCGGATCGAGTTCTTCGTCCTTTCGCGGCTGGGTTCGCGTCTTTTTCGCATTGAAATCATCCCAGGACTGCTTGTATTCGCGGGCCCGGATGAATGCGTCGCGGATCACTTCCATCGTTCCCATACGAGTACGCGGATATCGAACAGTCTGGCCCGGCTGCGGCGTAAAACTCGAACGCTTTACATTCTCGCCAAGTGCGAATTTGATACCGAGCGGTGCCCCCGCAATCGGAAACTCCTCGACCGGGCGGCCGTATTTGAATTTCACAGTCAGCGCTCTGCCCGCCGATCGGATTGGCAGAACCGTGGAGCAGAAGCGCCGAGGTCACGCCGCCCGCCAACGCGCGGTAAATTGAGACATCCTGCGGCAGCAGCATATCGCCCACATCCGTCATCGACGTGACCGCAAGCGAACCTTCGTTGATCGCCGAGAGCATCGTGTGCGAGTGTGCATCGATTATGCCAGGCGAAACATATTTGCCGGTCGCATCAATTGTTTTCACGCCCGATCCTGCAGTCAATCCTTTGCCGATCCGAGCAATCTTGCCGTTTTGAACAAGGATGTCGGTCGCCTGTAGCGTCCCATTCGACGCGGTCATTACCGTGGCATTCTTGATGAGCAGATCGCCCTTCGACTGGCCAAAAACCAGCGACGGTGAGATCACGAGCAGCGATATTATTGTCAGAAAAACTGTAGTCTTTCGCATTACTTTTTTTCCTTTTAACCTTTTTAACTTTGTCCCTTTCTATGGATTCTTTGTTCCTGAGAACGGCACCGTACCCTGCGGCGAATCTACTGTTCCGCTGATGTTGTTGCCACTGACGGTACCTGCCATGCTGATGTCAATCGAGGCACCGCCGAACTGTACAGTGGATGTAAAACTAAAACCGGTTGCTGAAACGCTGCCATTACTGACCTGCGATGTGCCGAGCTGCGATACCATCGTTCCGCTGAGCGTCGTTCCCTGTTGGGTCAAATTTAGAGTCGCATTTAGCGGCTGGCCCGGCACATCGATAATGATCGCGTACGTTCCAGAGTAATTGGGTCCTGCCGGAGGCGTAGTTGCTCCAGCGGGAGCACCGCCACCTGGCCGCCCACTGCCCGGAGCCGGACGAGCAGGTTCTTTCTGCTCAAACACCTTGCCATCCACAAACACGTGCGATGCAAACTTATCGCGGCCAAAAAGATCGCCCTTGACCACAACAAGATTCGCAACCTTACCAGCCTCGATCGAGCCAAGCGTTTTATCAACGCCGAGTATCTCAGCAGCACCGAGCGTCATTGCCCGAATTGCTGCATCACGCGAAAGGCCGTTCTCTACGGACTTACCCGCATTTGTGAAAAAATCGACCAACGCCGTCGCTCCACCGGATGTGAAAGCGAACTTTACACCCGCCGCAGCAAGCTTTACCGCACTTTTCGGTACGTCAGCACGAAATCTGAGCGTCGCAAGTGGTTCCGGATCTGCATCCGGAGATGATGCTGTAGTTCGCTTTGGAAAATTGAGCGATAGCAGCACGGGGACATTCTGCGACTTGAGCCGGTCGGCTACCTTCCATGCCTCCTGGCCGCCACCGATGATGCCGATGAGGTTGTATTCCTTGATAAAATTCAGGGCTCGAATAATGTCCGTCTCGGTGTTCACCGCGAAAACAACCGGCATTTGACGATTGATCGCCGGGAACAGAGCTTCGAGCGACTTGTCGGCAGCGGGCCGTTTCATCCCTTTCGGATCGGACGCATACGCTCGCTGCATATCCTGCAAACGCCTGGCATCATTAAACGTCTGCCTGAGCGCCGAGAACGTACCCAGAAGCGAGCCAGGATATCCGCCGATAGTGGTGAACGTAATGTGCTGGGCGAATGGCGATCTGACGATCATTGCCGAGACAGAGTCACCCGCAAGATTTATCACTGCCGATTGGCCCGTAAAAATTCCAGTTCGTCCGGTCGAAAGCGCCGTCGTAAAGCCCGCGTTCCTATTCGCCTCAAATTGCGCATCACCTGCTCGCAATTCCGTTTCGACCATGTCATCAGGTCGCAGCCCTGCCGGAAGATTCGAATTCGATGAAGGCTGCGCTGCAGCCGCTGCCGCTGCCGCCGGTCCACCGCCTCCCCCCGGGCCGCCGCCGCCCGGCGCCGCAGGCCGTGCCGGAACACCAAGAGTTGTCCACGTGTCGATAAATCCCGGATAGACCGTCGCCCCACCGGCATCAAAAACCGTGGCATCCGCCGGTGCCGTGACATTAGCTCCGACCGAGTGAATCAGCCCGTCGCGGATCACAACTGTACCTTTATCAATAGTCGCACCTGAAACAGTAACGATCTTCGCATTTGTGATTGCATAACTCTGCGCATTGGCCGTCACGCCGAGAAACGCACATATAGCCGCACCAAGCGGCAAAAGAAGCTTTGATCTCATAATTCTATGGTTCAAATTGATATTGCTTTGAATTTATTACTACGCAGAGAATAAATCAAAGGTTTCAAAGCGCCAAGCCCAAATCGGGAGATTTTTGTAGTTTGCCGTATTTCGGACCTAGAGGATGGGGTGATCTGAAGTGGCAGTCGGTCGATTCTGACGTAAGATTTCAGCGTCAGAGGCAGGAGCTTTTCGAAGAGATGTCTCCAGTTTAGGCGGTCTTTTCGGCCTCAAGGAGTCGTTGCTTCCGCTCAATGCCCCACCGATAGCCGCTCAATTTGCCGTCGCTTGCGACGACACGGTGACAGGGAATGACGACGGCCACGCGGTTCGTGGCACATGCTCTGCGCGACTGCACGGACCTTTTTCTGGTCACCTAATGCCTCGGCCACTTCGCTATACGAACGCGTTTCGCCATACGGGATTTTTCGCAGAGAATCCCAAACCTGCATCTGAAACGCCGTCGCCTGCAGATCGAGAGGCAGCACGAGACGTTTATTCTCGCCGGCCAGATAAGTCAGGATTGAATCAACCGCATTCTTTAAATCTTGGGCGTCCTCGGCGATCTCTGCGTTCGAGAACTCCTTTATTATTCCGAGACGCAAGGTTTCAACGTCGTCGCCAAACGTCACGCTGCAAATCCCTCGGGGCGTTCGGGCAACCAGCAGTTTCCCAAGTTCGCAGTCTGTGATTATAAAATTTATCTTCATCCCTTTCCCGCCCTTTTTATAAGTCGCTGGCGTCATCCCAAAATTCTCCGTCGCCTTTTCGTAAAGCCGGCTGCTCGAACCGTAACCGGCTTCGTACATGGCGGTGACAACGTCGCTGCCGCCGCTTATTTCATCTTTGAATTTTTCCATTTTTTTTGCCTCCGCGTACTTTTTAGGAGAGATCCCAACAATCTGCTTAAAAACCTTCTGAAAATGCGACGGACTAAGTCCGACCTGTCTGCTTACTTCGTCCAGCGCGAGTTCGTTGTCGTTATCAATCGATTCGATGGCCCGAAGGACCGCATCTATCTGTGGGTCGCGCCGCTCGACGAGTTTTGGCTCGCACCGTAAACAGGCTCGAAAGCCATTTGCCTCGGCCCGTTCAAAATGATCGAAAAACTCGACATTTTCCCGCTTCGCTGCCCTTGCCGAACACGAGGGCCGGCAAAAGATACCCGTCGTTTTCACGCCGAATACAAACGCCCCGTCGAATCTCGCATCCTTCGCCTGTACAGCCCGCCAATATATCTCCGTTTCCATGTTTTTGAGTTTATTCCGTTTGCCGACTGATTTCTATCCGATACTTGCGGTAGAATTTTTATATGGGTTCGATCGTACTTATTTGATGGCGTGTGCAATTTTTGCAATGATGCGGTGAATTTTATTATTCGCCGTGATCATGAAAAAAAATTCAGATTCGCACCGCTGCAGTCAGATATTGGGATCGAGATGCGGAGGAAATATGGCATCGCCGAAGATGTGGATTCGGTCGTATTGATAGAGGACGACCAAGCATATATGCACTCGACCGCCGCTCTGCGAATCGCAAGAAATCTCGGCGGGGTTTATTCATTGGCATACGTTTTCATCATCGTCCCGGCGTTCATTCGCGACTTTTTTTATAAACTTTTCGCCAAGTATCGCTATCGCCTGTTTGGCAAAAAAGACATGTGCATGATGCCGACGCCGGAGGTCCGCGAGAGATTTTTGACATGAGTGTCGCACGCCGTGTCAGTAGCCCGCACGTAAGTGAGGGCCACCCGACCATCAATCAACATTAGAGAAAAGGGAAACAAATATGAAAGCAACATGGAACGGCAGCCACTCTGGCCGAAAGCAATGACACGGTCGTCGTCGAAGGAAATCACTATTTCCCAGCCGATTCGATCAACCAAGAATATTTCGCACCGTCCGAAACCCACACCGTCTGCGGCTGGAAAGGCACCGCGAGCTATTACAACATCGTCGTAAACGGCGAAACAAACAAAGACGCCGCGTGGTATTACCCGGAAACCAAACCCGACGCAAAAAACATCGAAGGATATGTTGCGTTTTGGAAAGGCGTGCAGATCGGAGACTAATTTCCGCTGGGGATCAATGCCGATTACGCGAAAAAGCGGCGGGCTTGCCCGCCGGTCGTTCGGGAAATGTTTTTTGATTTGCGTTGTTCGCGTTAATCCGCGAAAATCTTATGAGCTTCTCGCTCGAAACACTAGAATACGCCAAGCTCCTTGAGCTTGTCAGCCGTCACGCTCAGACGCCGATGGGCGTGGAGCGGTTTGCCGATCTGCGTCCGCTCGCGACGCGGCACGAACTCGACAATGCCCTCGCCGCGATCACCGAAACGATCGCTCTCAACGAAGAAAAGCAGGTCACGTGGTCGTTCAGCGGCCTCGAAGATCCGTCCGACGCCGTCGCGATCCTAAAGATCCAAAACGCCGCGCTCGAACCGAACCTGATGCTTGAGATCTCGCGCGTCTGCACTCAGGCATTGTTCGCCCGTTCGTCGATCCAGCCCTGAAAAAGAAGTGGCTCCCGTGCTGTGGCAAACGGTCGAGAATATTCCGCCGTCGCTGCTCGGCGGCGATCGATCAGGTCAACAAAAAACTGCTGCCCGGCGGCGAGATCGACGATTCGGCTTCGCCCGAACTGGCAAAAATCCGCCGCGAGATCAGCGCCCAAAAATCACGCCTGACAAAATCGCTCGAATCCGCGATGCGTGCCGCCGGAACGGCGATCCAGGACGAGATCGTCACCGTCCGAAACGACCGCTTCGTCATTCCCGTCAAAACCGATTTTCGCGGCAAGGTCGGCGGCGTCGCCCACGGCTTTTCGTCGAGCGGCTCGACCGTCTTCGTCGAACCGCTCGAAGCCATCGAGGCCAACAACGAACTCCAAAATCTCAAAGGCAAAGAAGAACGCGAGATCGCCCGAATTCTGTTCGCCCTGACCGAATCGCTCCGCGAACAACTTCCCGCCATCGAAACGGCCGTCGACGCTGTCGCCGAACTCGATTTCATCAAAGCCAAAGTCGAATTCGCCCGAAAATTCAGCGCCGTCGTCCCCGACATCACCGACGACGAAACACTCGACCTCGTCGACGCCCGACATCCGCTGCTCGAAGAAAATCTCCGAAACTCCCCTCCTTACAAAGGAGGGGTGGCAGCCGCTTCAGCTGACGGGGTGATTCCGTCGGCAACAAAATCAACTAGACCAGCAGCCGCGAACGTAAACGTCCGACATCGTCCCGACGTCATTCACCCTAACAACACGACAACGCCATCATGATCATCTCCGGCGCCAACGCCGGCGGCAAAACCGTCGTGCTGAAAACCGCCGGCTTGCTCAGCCTGATGGCGATCTCCGGGCTTGCCGGTTCCGGCGAGCGAAGCGAAAATTCCCTTCTACCGCTCTGTCCTCGCCGACATCGGCGACCATCAATCGCTGAGTGCAAATCTCTCGACATTCTCGTCGCACATGTCGAACATCGCCGAGATGATCCGCGAATGCGTGCCGCCGTCGCTCGTCCTGCTCGACGAAGCCGGCACCGGCACCGACCCCGAAGAAGGCTCGGCCCTCGGCGTCGCGATCGTCGATCATTTCCGCTAAAAAGGTGCCCAGGTCATCGCCTCGACCCACTATCGCGGCCTGAAAATGTATGCCGCCAACGACGAAAGCATCATCAATGCCTCGGTCGAATTTGACGAAAAAACGCTCCAGCCGACATACAAACTGCTCCTCGGCCTCGCCGGTGCGTCGTCCGGAATCGAGATCGCAAGACGTTTCGGCATCGACCAAACACGTCATCGACGCCGCCCGCGAAAACCTCGACATCTCAGCCCAGGAAGCCGAAAATTATCTAAAAAAACTCCAAACCGAAACCAAGATCGCCACCGACTCGCGCATCGCCCTCGAAGAAGAACGCGAAGCCGTCGCCATGAAATACGCCGGCCTCGAAGTCGAAGCCGTCAAAAAAGAAAAAGCTCGCCAAAAAGAATTCGAAAGCGAACTAGCCCAACGCCATCGACGAATTCGACCGCCAGTCAAAAGCGTTCATGAAAACGCTCGAAGACAAAGCCCTAAAAAACAAACTCGAAAAAGAACGGCATGACGCGAAAAGCCGAACTAAATCGAGCGGTCTTTCACAAAGATTTCCACCGAGGCGCAGAGACGCGGAGATTCGGAGCGTCGGCGGCATAATCCGGCTCCCCTCCTTACAAAGGAGGGGTGGCCGCCGCTTCGGCTGACGGGGTGGTTCTCTCGCGTCGGCTCACGTGTCATCACATCTTTCGGCAACATCGGCACCATCGAAAGACTGGACAAAGAAGTCGCCGAAGTCCTCGTCGGCGGCATCCGCCTCCGCGAAAAGATCGCTGACCTCCAACTCGCCGAGCGCAGAAACCCCGCGTCAGCGGGGCGGCCAAGCACGTCGTCAAAGCCCAACCACCCGCTCACGCAGGTGATTCAACCATCGACGAGACGCGCGACGCCCCCGCCGAACTCAACCTCATCGGCAAAACCACCGCCGACGCCGAATACGAGATCGACCGCTTCCTCGACGAGGCCTACATGTCCTCGCTCCCCCGCGTCCGCATCATCCACGGCTTCGGCACCGGCGCCCTAAAAAACTACGTCCACCACTTCCTAAAAGGCCACCCGCACATCGAAAAATTCGCCTTCGCCCCGTCAGACCAAGGCGGAAATGGCGCTACAATCGCGGAGTTGAAGCAATGAAAATGTGGATCGCATGTCTCTCCTTGATGCTGTGCTCAAGCATGTACGGTCAAAGTGAGAATCAGCCGATAATGATCGATGAATTCAACGGCATCACCTGTGAGGATGTTCTCGCTCGAACAGACAATTTCGGAATGAAACTTAGGGACTTGAAGAACTTCTCAGGCTATGTCATTTTGCATGGTGACCTTGCAAAAAAATCGGATGGGCTGGCAAGAAAAGTTCATTCACCGCGCCCTCATAGGTCGTTTTGGAAATGAATTAAACGTCACGTTCCTTCGCAACCCTGACAGCAGTTCCGCCAAGATAGAGCTGTGGGTGGTACCGGCGGCAACAAAGTTCTCGCTTGTCCAGACAGAACCGTCCCTCAGCATTCCATTCAGAATAACGTCGCGTACTCTCTTCGCGGAGGAAGGTCCCGGATCATGTGATGGATACGTAAGCCGCGGCTTTGTTGAACTTCTGAAATCGGACGTTAAGCTAACGGGGTATGTGGTAGACATTAACGCCGCAAAAAGCGAACGTGTTATGTCGGTAAATTATTTTATCGATTTTCTCAGAGAGAATAGTCTCTTGGACAAAAAAATTCGGCACTTTTTCAAGAAACGGGTACGCTCGTACGGCGAATATAGCTACAGGGAGTATTGGCTGATGCCACGCAGTTGACGCTCTTAAACTTGGTGAAGCTTCTAGTTGGATTTTGCGGTAAAAGGTAAAGCGGAAATGAATTGACACCGTCACAATAAATCCGAAAATTGAGTTATGACAGCAACTCTTGAATTATCATTGCCCGATAGCGTTCACTTGAGCGATACAAATCTCAAGATGATCTTAGCTGCTAAGCTATTTGATATGGGCGAGTTATCGTCCGGTCAAGCAGCAAAAATGGTCGGCATAACACGACGCGAGTTTTTGGAAACGGTTGGGACATATGGCGTTTCGATATTTCAATACGATGCGGACGAGGTGGAAGAGGACCTTAAGCGTCTAAGAAAATGAAGATCGTAATCGCCGACGCAAGCTGCCTCATCGCTCTCGACAACGTGGATGAGATCGAACTCCTAAACACGCAATTTAAAATGATTTACGTGACTCCGGAAGTAGCTGACGAAGTTGGCGATTCCCTACCAGAATGGGTCGAAAAAAGAGCGAGTTCTAACCACCTTTTAATCGATCAATTAACGGCAACGCTTGAGATCGGTGAAGCGACTTCCATCGCCCTTGCTCTGGAAACCGATGTTTGTATCTTAATTATCGATGAAAAGAAGGGACGACGGACCGCGATAGAACTCGGCATCGAGATTACGGGAACATTCGGTTTAATACGAGACTGGCTCGAGGACGGACTTATTTCCGATCCCGCAACGATCGTCGACCGTCTCGAAAAAGCCGGTTTCCGCATTTCGGATGCCATGAAGTCGGATTTCCGCGGTAGAATCCATTAGTGCTCTACCCCCAATACTTCATCGACGATCTGAAAAACCGTGCGGACATGGTGCGGATAATACAGCCGTATGCGCAGGATCTGAAGAAGAAAGGGGCGAATTGGATGGCTTGTTGTCCGTTTCATCAGGAGAAGACGCCTTCGTTTTCGGTCAATCCGTCGAAGGGGTTTTACAAATGTTTTGGCTGCGGCAAGGGCGGCGACGCGTTCACACTTCTTGATGGAGATGGAAGGCCTGAATTTCCCCGAGGCGATCAAACGCGTCGCCGAGATGAGCGGCGTGATGCTGCCCGAGCCGGTCGATGATGCAAGCTACGAACGCAAGCAAAAAGAAACGCGAAGAGAAGAAAAAGCTTGCCGATCAGATCATCGAGCTAAACCAGATCGCGCTCGAATTCTGGGAAACAGAACTGCAAGGCAAAAGTGCAAAAGGCAAAAGCCGCAAGAGAATATCTGACAGCAACGCGGCATTTCGGACGAGATTCAAAAGCGTTTCGCATCGGTTACTCGCCCGACAAATGGGACGGTTTGCTCAATGTTCTGCGTGAAAAGAACATCGACGAAAAGCTGATCGAGCAGAGCGGTCTCGTTTCCGTAAATGAAGAAAAAGAAAGGGTTTTCGACCGATTTCGCGGGCGGATAATGTTCCCTGTTTTCGATGTTAACGGCCGTCCGGTCGCGTTTGGTGCGAGGGCGTTGAGTCCGGACGATCAGCCGAAATATCTCAATTCGCCCGAAACGGCTGCTTACACAAAAGGCGAGAATCTTTACGGCCTTTTTCAGGCGAAAGACGAGATCCGCAAAAAGAAATTTGCGATCCTCGTCGAGGGCTATCTCGACCTGATTGCACTCGTATCAGTTCGGCGTAACAAACGTCGCCGCAAGTCTCGGCACGGCGTTTACCGCCCGAGCAGTCAAAGCTGCTCAGCCGCTTTGCCAAGAGCGTCGTCATCAATTACGACGGCGATTCGGCGGGCATAAAGGCCGCGCGGCGGGCGATCGAACATCTGCTGCCGCAGGAATTTGACGTCAAGGTTCTCGTTCTGCCCGACGGCAAGGATCCCGACGATTTTATCCGCGAAAATGGCGTCGACGTTTACAACGAACGCCGAGGCAAGGCCGCCGCCGTTTCTGCGTTTTGCTCTCGAAGCATCGGTCAAGGGCCGCAATCTCAACAACGCCAAGCAAAAGGCCGAGGCGATAGAGGATTTTCTGCCGGTGATCTCGGCGATCCGCAACAATATCCAACGTCGCGAGAGTTTTGACCAGGCGATGACGTATTTTCCACATCGAGGACGCGGCGTTGCGGCGTGAACTGTGGATCATCGCTCAAAACTGCCGATTCCAGCGACACGCAAATACATTCACGCAAAAGGTTTCGCGTGCCGCCCGTGCAAAGATCACTGTTGCCGAACGCCGTCTGCTCGAACTGCTCGTTTTCGACCGCGACCTGCGCGAGATCGATCCTGCCGCAGATCGAGCCGAGCGATTACGAAAACCTCTGCGACCGCCGAGATATTTGCCGCATTCATCGCGACTCACAATGCCGGACGAGACAGATCGAGCCGGAAACGCTGCTCGAACATATCGGCGACGACGAAAATGCTGCTCGATCTCGCTCACGAGATTACTGTCAGGGCAAGCCGCGACGCGAAAAGGACGAGGCGATCGACAATGTGCTGCACGATGCCGAAAACTGCGTTTTCAGCCTGCGAAACATGGCTATCGCGAACCGAATCATGGAGATCAGCCGCGAAGCGACGCTCGCCGAGCAAGCTGGCGACGCCGAGCTTTTCAACCAGCTTACCTTCGAACAGCTCGAACTCGAAAAAATTCGCCGCGAGTTGCAGCGTAGGATCAGTCGAATTGTGATATACTTTTCGCTTTTAAACTCGCCGCCTGCGAAATGAAACAATTCGGATGCCTTTCGGCGTTATTAAATATATTGCGAACAACGATTTACACCGCAATTTAATCAAAAGCATTTATCAAGAATATGGCTGATTACGACGAAAAAGAAGACTTGATGGATCGCCTGGTGGCCCTCGGCAGGCGAAAGAAAGGGTTGAGCCTCGACCAACTCCACCGTGAGCTCCCCGAAAACATGATGTCCGCCGACGACATCGAGGACGTTCTGGAGCGCCTCGAGGGCGCAAATATCTCGGTCGCCGAGACCGACGCCCAACTGCTCGAACGTGCGTCAAGCATCGCTCTCGACGACGAAGAAGAGGAAGAAGAGCCGTTGACGAAGACGATCTCGATCTCGATCTTTCGGCCGGCGTTCTCGACAAATCGAACGATCCGGTTCGTCTCTATCTTGCGCGAAATGGGCGTCGTGCCGCTGCTAAATCGCGAAGGCGAAGTCGTCATTGCAAAACGCATCGAGCGCGGCCAGATCAAAACGCACAAGGCAATCTCGCGTTCGCCGATTGCGGTCGAACGTCTGCTGAAGATCGGCGAGGATCTCGCCGCAGGAAAGGCGAGCATTCGCGAAACCGTCGTTTTTTCCGAGCAGGCCGAGATTTCGATCGAAGAGGACAAGGCCGAAGAGTATCTGCGCTGGACGCTCGAGGGCATCGGCAGCATCCGCCAGAACTTCCAGCTCGCCCTCAAAGTCATGGATCGCTCTGGTCGCCGAACAGAAAAAATCCGGACGGCAAGAAAGCCAAGAAAGCTTCTAACTCTGCGACGAAAAACCGCCCGTCTGCGGCTCGAGATCGCTCAGGAGATCAAACATCTCAATCTGACCGAACGTTCGCGTCAGGTGTTGATTGCGGCGATCCGCAAGGTTGTCGAGGATATCCGCAAATCCGAACGCAGCATCAGCCAAGCAGGACAAGGAAAAGCTCGACAAGAAACCGGCTACGGCTGAGAAAGAAAGAGCTTAATGCGAAAATCGCCGACGCCAAGGCAGTACTGACCGCGATCGAGGAGAAATATCATCTGCCGACGGTCGAGATCAAGCGCTCGTATCAAACGATCAGCGTCGGCGAGTTTGACACGAACAAGGCAAAACGCGAGCTGGTCGAGGCCAACCTGCGTCTCGTCGTTTCGATCGCCAAGAAATACACAAATCGCGGCCTGCAGTTCCTCGATCTGATTCAGGAAGGCAACATCGGTTTGATGAAGGCCGTCGATAAATTCGAATGGCGTCGCGGATACAAATTCTCGACCTACGCAACGTGGTGGATTCGCCAGGCGATCACGCGTGCAATCGCCGATCAGGCCCGCACGATCCGCATCCCGGTTCACATGATCGAGACGATCAACAAGCTCATCCGCACCTCGCGTCTGCTCGTTCAGGAACTCGGCCGCGAACCGACGAGCGAAGAGATCGCAAAGCGGATGGACATTCCGGTCTCGAAGGTGCGAAAGGTCCTGAAAATTGCTCAGGAACCGATCTCGCTCGAAACGCCGATCGGCGAAGAGGAAGATTCGCATCTGGGCGATTTCATCGAGGACAAGTCGATACTAAACCCTGCAGAATCAGTGACTTTCTCAAACTTACGTGAGATAACAGATGAGGTTCTTCGCAACGCTCACTCCGCGTGAGGAAAAGGTCATCAAAATGCGTTTCGGCCTCGGAAACACAGGCTCGGAACACACGCTCGAAGAGGTCGGCCAGCACTTCGCCGTCACCCGCGAACGCATCCGTCAGATCGAGGCAAAAGCCCTGAGAAAGCTGCGTCACCCGTCGCGTTCGCGTCGGTTGAAGGCGTTTCTCGAAGGTAAATAGAGGAAAAGTTAAGCGACGGGCTTGCCCGTCGCAATTACTGCTCGTTCGTGCTCACCGGCGGGCAAGCCCGCCGCTTAACGGACGCGGAAATGACGTTTATCGCGCATTATGGGGGCAGAACCATCGTTCAGACCATTGACTCTGCCGCTCGCGTTTGCTTTCTTTCTCCTCTTTCCTTCCTTAGACACAGCTCTAAAATACGGCGGACCGGTTGGCGTTCTCATTTATTTTCTTGTCGGAACCGCGATCGTTTTTCTCGCCCATCGATATTTGCTGCCCGTTTTTGAGTGGAATATCTCCCCGCGAACCGCTGACATTCTGGCTGCCGCAACTTTTATCGGCCTCGCGGCAATCGCTCTGTCTCTTTACCCGATAGCCAACATTCGCGGAGCGGGTCTTGGAACCGACGCCGACGACGCTCTGATCACTGCCGTGACCGAGTTGTTAAACGGTCGATATCCGTATCACCTAAGCACCTATCTCGGAAACCCGATCTCGCCGATGCCCGGAGCCGTGCTGCTGGCGATTCCGTTTGTCGTTCTTGGCGTTATTCAACTGCAAAATGTCTTCTGGCTTGCGGTTTTCTATCTTGTTTATCGCGGGTTCGAGCAGAGTAGCCGCAGCTCTCTCGGGCTGCTTTGGATGATGCTCGCCCTCAGCCCGACGGTAATGCAAAACATTGTCACCGGGGCGGATTACACCGCAAATTCGATATACATAGTCGACGCAATGTGGCTGCTTGTCCGAATGCTCGCCGAGCCGTCTGCGGCGGCATGGAAACGAGTTTTGCCTGCGATATTGTTGGGAGTCGGTCTTTCATCTCGATCGACCTTCATTCTCTTAATGCCCCTGTTGATTTCGATTCTGGTTCAAACGGCAGGGTGGAAGAATGCAATAAAATACCTGACAATAACCGGTGTCGTCTTTATTGGCGTCACGCTTCCCTTTTGGCTTTACGACCCCGCAGGATTTGCGCCGCTGCGCGTACAATCGGACAAGTTAACGGCGGTCGAAGACGTGCTGCCGTTTGCGAGTGTGATTATTCCGGGCTCGGCGGTGCTACTTTCGCTATTCCTGTCCCGACAGAAGATGACGACAGACTGTCGGCGTTTTTTTAGAAACTGCGCGATTGTTCAGCTCTATGTTTTGCTTCTGACTTCGCTGATCTATTCGCTCAAACAAGGGCGGCTCGATCTTTACCTTGGACAGTCGGGATATGGTATGTTTACTCTGTTTTTCGGCGCAACAGTTTTCTGGATGTACCTTTATAACGGCTCGTCGGCCGAGTTTCAGAACCGAAACACTCGTTCGACCGTCGGCTAAACAAGCTTTGAGACAAACCTTACGACTTTTACGCCCGCATCACTGGATTAAGAACGTTTTCGTCTTGATACCAGCATTTTTTGCCGGGAAAATCGGACTGATTGCCAGTGATTTCCGGGTCACGGTGGCGGTCGTTTCATTTTGTGCCATCGCCAGCTCCGTTTACATTCTTAACGATATCTTCGATGTCGCGAGCGACAAACTGCACGAACAAAAGCGAAACCGACCGCTCGCGACAGGTGATGTTTCGTTAAAAACCGCCATCGTGTTGTTGGTCGGATTGGCAGTGGTAGCAGTGGCAACGTCTTTGATTGTCGGGATGACCTTCGCTTATGTGATCGCGGGTTATTTCGTTCTGAATGTTCTTTACACTATTTATTTAAAGCATATTTCGCTCATCGATATTTCATTGATAGCGGTTGGGTTTGTCCTTCGTGTTCTCGCTGGCGGAATTGTCGCACAGGTTCCGGTCTCAAAGTGGCTGATCCTCATGACATTTCTCCTCGCCTGCTGTCTCGCTCTTGGCAAGCGTCGCGACGACCTGCTGCTCGATGTCGATCAGACCGGCCTGCGGCCATCGTTAAAGGGTTATACGTTGGCGTTTATCGACACATGTCTCATAGTTCTCGGCGGAACGACAATCGTTTGCTATATCATGTATACGGTCTCGGAAGAGGTGGTTCACCGGCTCAATTCGGACCACATTTATTTGACATCCCTGTTTGTTATCATCGGCATATTACGATTCCTTCAGATAGCGATTGTTGAGCAAAAAAGCGGCTCGCCGACGCTAATTTTGCTAAAAGACGTCATGATTCAGGTGATGATCGGTCTGTGGGTCGTTTCATTCATCGTCATTCTTTATGCCTCGTAAAATGGTGACAAATTGGGGAAATTTTCCGCTGATCGAAGCAAACGTCACCGAATCGGCAAGGCTGGACGACATTCGGCGTTTGGTACGCAGCTCGGACGGCATCATCGCACGCGGGAATGGCCGCTGCTACGGCGATTCATCATTAAATGAAAATATTTTTTCCACGCTAAAGCTGAATAAGTTTCTTAGTTTCGACAAAATTGAAGGCTCTATCGAATGCGAATCAGGAGTCCTGCTGTCAGAAATCCTCGACGTAATCGTGCCACACGGATTTTTCCTGCCCGTAACGCCCGGGACAAAATTTATTACCGTTGGCGGGGCCGTCGCGGCGGATATTCACGGCAAAAATCATCATTGCGAAGGCAGTTTTGCCAATCACGTCGTTCATTTTGAACTTCTTGCTGCCGATGGCTCGGTTGTGAGATGTTCGCCGAGTGAAAATTCGGGACTTTTCTGGCAGACGTGCGGCGGTATGGGGTTGACGGGTGTAATTCTGTCTGTAAGATTTCGACTAAAACAAATCGAGACCTCGTATATTACGCAAACTTCCCACAAAACAACCGATATTGCGAAAACGATGAGACTTTTCGAGGAGACAACCGGCTATACCTATTCGGTTGCCTGGCTCGACTGTTTAGCAGGCAGACAGCATCTCGGTCGCTCGATCCTGTTACTCGGCGAGCATGTTGGAAAGGTAGATTTGCCGCCAAAACAGGTAGCCGAACCGTTAAAAGGGACCGGCATTTCAAGATTAAGTATTCCCGTCTATTTGCCCTCATTGGCCCTGAACCATTTTTCGGCGAAGGCCTTTAACACGCTGTACTATCATCGAAAGCTGAAAGCCGTGTCGGAAAACATCGTCCATTTTGATCCTTATTTTTACCCGCTCGACGGCATTCGAAATTGGAATCGTTTGTATGGCCGAAACGGTTTCCTACAGTACCAGGTTGTCCTTCCGCTCGATTCTAGCTACGATGGCATAATCAAAATTCTTGAAAAGGTTCGGAGTTCCGGACACGGATCGCCGCTTGCCGTTTTGAAGTTATTTGGGAAGGCAGACCCCAATGCCGTCATGAGTTTCCCAATGGAAGGCTATACTTTGACGCTAGATTTCAAGGTGAACAAAGCCGTTTTCCGGCTGCTGGATGAGCTTGATGAGGTGGTTCTCGCGCATGGTGGGCGGATTTACTTAGCCAAAGACGCAAGGATGGGAGCGGAGATGTTTGGAAAATCGTATTCGCGAATCGTACCTTCGGGCACTTTCCGATCATCCCAATCGAAACGGCTGAAATTCTGACGGTTATGATGGCTAAAACACTATTGATACTTGGAGCAAGGTCCGGCATCGCGGCGGCATGTGCGCACGAGTTTGCAAGAAATGGTTTTGATCTGATACTCGCGGCCCGAAATTCGGACAGCCTCGCCTCCACAAAATCGGATCTCGAGATTCGACATGAGATAAAGGTATATACGACCGAATTTGACGCCGCAGACCCGGCGTCCCACCCTGATTTTTATTTGAATTTACCAGTACGTCCCGATGTCGTATTGTACTGCGTGGGCGTACTCGGCGACCAAAAAGTGTCTGAACAAAAATGGAGCGAAGCCGAAAAAGTTATCACCTCAAACTTCACGGGCGCGGTTTCGCTATTGTCGATCGTTGCCAACGATTTTGAGGTCAGGGCTGCGGGCACGATCATCGGCCTTTCGTCGGTCGCCGGGGATCGCGGTCGTCAGAGCAATTATATTTATGGCTCGGCAAAGGCTGGTTTTACCGCGTTTCTCGCCGGTTTGCGGCATCGCCTCGCGGCGTCAAACGTCGCGGTGTTGACGGTCAAGCCCGGGTTTGTTGACACAAAAATGACCATAGGAATGGAGTTACCCGCCATGCTCACGGCGCAGCCCGATCAGATCGCCAAAGCCATTTTCCGAGCGTACCAATCGAGAAAACACACGCTCTATTATTTTCCAGTCTGGCGGCAGATAATGTTTGTTGTCAGAAGCATACCGGAGTTTATTTTTGTAAAATCGAAACTCTAGAGGCTTGACTGGAGGGCGAGCATCCTGCTCGCACCCGCACCGGTGAGCAGGATGCTCACCCTCCAGTCGAAACCGCTCTAAAATACGTTCCGTGGGACTGCTAATACAAAAGCCGGGAATTTTGACGACCGTACAGGATCTCGGCCGACAGGGTTATCGTCGGTTTGGGATCAACCCGTCCGGCGTGATGGACCCGACGGCGGCGAGATTGATCAATATTCTGTTAGGAAATGATGACGACGACGCGGTGATCGAGGCCCATTTTCCGGCTCCGGAGATCGTTTTTGAGGATGACTGCATCGCAGCGATTGGGGGTGGTGACTTCGGACCAATGTTGGATGGCGTGCCTGTCGAAAACTGGAGATCGTTTATTGCAAAAGAAGGATCCGTCCTGAATTTTGCTGAAAAGATTGCGGGAAATCGATGCTGCATCGGCGTGTACGGCGGCGTAAACGTCGACCAATGGCTTGGTAGTGCAAGTACCAATCTCGCTGCCGTCATCGGCGGTTACCACGGCCGAAAGCTCGAAGCGGGCGATCGAATTGCCCTCAATTCGACAACGATCGACCTCCGTCTCATTGGCAGACGCATCGCCCAATCACTGCTGCCGATGTACCGACCGTTTCCGACGGTTCGCGTGATTCGCGGCGCCGAGTTCGCTAATCTCAACCTGAGCGGTGTCGATCTACTGGAAAATCAAGATTTTACGATCTCAAACAACTCGAACCGAATGGGATTTCGGCTCGCGGGCAAGCCGATTGAGATGGCGTGTGATATCGAGCTTGTTTCGTCGGCCGTGTCTTTTGGAACAGTCCAACTGCTGCCCGACGGTCAGTTGATCGTTCTGATGGCCGATCACCAGACGACCGGCGGTTATCCGCGAATTGCTCACGTCATCACCCGCGACCTGCCGCTGATCGCCCAGCTTGGAGCTAACGACAAGTTGGCCTTTCATGTTGTCGACATCGCTCACGCCGAGGAACTGGCCCTCGAATTTGAACGCGAGTTGAATTTCCTCCGAGTCGGGGCGCGGATGCTGTAATAGTATTTTGGGGAGTGAACTAAAGATGTGGTGTTCGGTGCACAAGCCCGCGCGTGAGCAAGGGCGATTCCTCCAACGTACGCGTTTCGCCCTTGCTTACGCGCGGGCTTGTGCAATCTTGAATAACACCACGCGATTAGTCCATTACCTTGTTTTTTGCATTGCACTTCACCGCAATGCCGACTGATAATTGCACGATGCATCATATAGATTTAAATTGCGACCTCGGCGAAGGCTGCGGCAACGACGCCGAGTTGATCCCGCTCATTTCGTCGGCAAATATCGCATGCGGGTACCACGCCGGTGACGCTGATACAATGAAACGCACCGTCGATCTCGCCGTCGAACATGCCGTCGCTATCGGCGCACATCCAGGCTTTGCCGACCGGGCGAATTTTGGACGAACCGCGATGAACATATCGTCAGACGAAATTCGCACAATCGTCACCGATCAGATCGGCACGCTCGCCGAGATTGCGCGATCTGCCGGTGGGCGAATTTCGCATGTTAAACCGCACGGTGCGTTGTACAATCAATCGGCGCGAGATAGCGAAATTGCCGCCGCGATCGCCGCGACTGTCCATGAAATTGACCCTAACTATATTCTGTTCGGCTTGTCAGGCAGCAGTTCGATATATGAAGCAGAGAAAGCTGGCTTGCGAACTGCGTCAGAAGTGTTTGCGGATCGAACCTATCAAACCGATGGTTCGCTGACGCCTCGATCTGAGAGCGATGCACTTATCACGAACGAAGACGCAGCGGTAGAACAGGTTCTCGATATGGTCAAATACGGGCGTGTGAGATCGACCGATGCGATTATTATTCGGATCGTGGCTGAGACGGTTTGTATTCATGGTGATGGTAAACGTGCGGTGGAATTTGCTTCTTTGATCCGCAATCGGCTTCTCGAAAGTGGAATTTTAGTCGCGGCCCGCTGAATTTGATATCGTTTCCTGGCTATGTTTTTACACCGGAGGAACCGGTGTTGCAGCCGAGGGACTGGAGCGGCAAGCATCCTGCTTGCCAGAGCCGGTTCCTCCGGCCTGACGGTTGCGGATTCGGGTCCGCACTCAGTGACCGACTTGTTGTTTCGCCGCAGCGATTTTCACACCGGAGGAACCGGTGTTGCAGCCGAGGGCGGCTGCGTTCCCGGCAAATGGTTGACGAAAAACCAAAATCTATAACTTCCGTTATCTTCGGGGCTGCTTTTCTGATGGCGACATCGGCGGTCGGGCCGGGATTTTTGACGCAAACGACAGTTTTTACAAAACAGCTGCTGGCGAGTTTCGGTTTCGTCATCCTGCTTTCCGTCGTTCTTGATATTTTTGCTCAGCTAAACATCTGGCGTGTCCTGACCGTCAGCGGCAAACGCGGGCAGGACGTCGCAAACGAAACGATTCGGGGAAGCGGTTACGTCCTTGCCGCCTTGGTCGCGGCGGGCGGTTTGGTCTTTAATATCGGCAACATCGCCGGAACCGGGCTTGGCCTTAACGCGGCCCTTGATATTCCGGTTGAATACGGTGCGATAGCAAGCGCCGCCGCAGCCATCACGCTGTTTTTGTTCAAAGAGGCCGGCCGGGCGATGGACATGGCCGTAAAGATCCTCGGCGTTGTGATGCTCGGTCTGATCGCCTATGTCGTTTACGCATCGCAGCCGCCGCTGGCTGAGGCCGCTTTTCGCAGTGTTTGGCCGACGCAGATCGATCCGAGGGCGATCGTGACGCTCGTCGGCGGTACGGTGGGCGGCTACATCACATTCGCCGGTGCTCACCGTCTGATCGACGCTGGAGTCATTGGCAAAGAAAACCTCAAAGAAGTAAGCCGCGGCGCGTATACGGGAATTCTACTCACGGCAATCATCAGATTCTTTCTTTTTCTCGCCGCCCTGGGCGTTATCACGCTCGGACTCGCGATCGATGACAAAAATCCTCCAGCTTCGGTATTTCAGAATGCGGCGGGAACCGTTGGGCTGCGGGTCTTCGGCGTTGTTATGTGGGCGGCGGCTATAACTTCAGTCGTCGGTGCGGCCTATACGTCGGTCTCATTTCTCAAAACATTCCATTCCTCGCTCGAACGCAATAGCAATTACGTCGTCATCGCATTCATGCTTGTTTCATCTGCGATCTTTCTCCTGCTTGGCAATCCCGTCCGTTTGCTCGTTTTTGCGGGTACGGTCAATGGGTTCATCCTTCCTGTCGGACTCTCGCTGATCTTAATTGCGTCGCGAAAAACCAGTTTGCTTGGCGATTACAAGCATCCTATTTGGCTCCAGATCGCCGGCTGGGCCGTGGTTGCGATCATGCTCGGCTTTAGCATTTCTACGATCGCGACAATCCTTGGATAAATTCTTTCAACCTTTTCCTCACTTTCATGCATCAAAAAATGAAACTCCGACGTCTTAGACTTATTAAGAGGTTTTTTGCAGATTATGTATCGACTTACTGGTTTATTTGCTGTCATTCTGTTTGGAGTTTCAATAGTTTCGGCGCAGTCCGGCCGCCGCACGGCGCCTGCCCCGACGCCCATGGCCGAGGCAAGAAGTAAGGACGACCCGTCAGAATATTCCGAATCGAAACCCCGATCCAACCGAAACGTCACCGCATCAGAACGTTTTCCCGGCATCGGTCTCGGAACAAATAAACCTAAACCGACTGCCCCGGCGCCGCTGCCCGATGTGAGCAGTGCGTGCGACGACGGCGAAACGCTCCGCATCGAGACGAATCTGATTACGATCCCGGTGTCGGTATTTGATCGCAACGGCCTTTACATTCCAGGTTTACGTCAAGCCGATTTCAGGATATTCGAGGACGGCGTCGAGCAGGAGATCGCGTATTTTGGCACGTCGGACAAACCATTTACGGTCGCAATTGTCATCGACGTTTCGCCGTCAACGGCGTATCGGATCGAGGAAATTCAGCGTGCGGCAGCCGCTTTCGTCGCGTTTTTTGGAACCGCAGGACAGCGTTATCGTGATTGAGTTCGACCATGGCGTAAATGTCTTGACCGAGGTCACTAAGGACCGCGAGAAGATTTATAGAGCGATCAAAAAAGCGGATTTTGGTGACGGAACCTCGCTCTACAACGCTGTTGACGAGGCTCTGAGAAAACAACTCGCGAAGATACAAGGGCGCAAGGCGGTCGTCCTGTTCACCGACGGCGTTGATACGACCTCGCGGAAAAACAGCTACGAAAGTACGTTAAACTACGCCGAGGAAGCCGACTCGCTCGTGTTTCCGATCTACTACAACACCTATTTTGATAACAACAACCGCGGTGGCGGATGGCCAACTGGCGGCGGTGGTGGCGGAATTCTCGGTACGATCCTTGGCGGCGGAAATGCAGGAAACGCCGGTTGGCCCGGCCCCGAAGCCTATGCGCTCGGACGCCGATATCTCGAGGAACTGGCCGATTCGACCGGTGGTCGCGTTTTTCGGCCGGAATCGACGCCCGGCGGCCTGACCCGCGCCTTCGAGGGCATCGCCGAGGAACTTCGCCGCCAGTACAACATCGGTTTTGTTCCGGCCGAGGAAGGAAAAGCGGGCCAACGAAAGAGCATAAAAGTACGGGTCAATCGTCCAAATTTATTGCTTCGTGCGAGAGACAGCTACGTTGTCGGATCCGCGACCGGGGCCCCGGTTTTGGTTGATACCAAAAAGTAGATGCCGGGAACGCAGGCGCCCTCGCCTGCAAGCGTCCTTCTTAGGACGCTGACGAACGCGGTGGTTATGCAAGTGGAGTGATAGTGAGTTCGTCACGCCGGAGGAACCGGCGTTGGCAAGCAAGGATGCTTGCGCTCCAGTCATAAGCCGGGCGCCTGCGCTCCCGTCCGACCGCCTTTAGTTCCCGGCCTGTATCTTCTTCGCCACCTTCTGCACCTGATCCAAAACCCGCAGCAGATTACCGCTCCACATCTTTTCGATCTGTTTTCGAGTGTAGCCTCGACGAACGAGTTCAAGGGTAACGTTAAAAGTTTCGCTCGCGTCGTCCCAGCCTTCGACGCCGCCGCCGCCGTCAAAATCAGAGCTGATCCCGACGTGTTCGACGCCGAGCTTTTTGACGAGGTAGTCAATGTGATCGACAAAATCCCGGACGTTTACGTCAGGGGCGACGTCCTTTAGACGCTCTTTAATGATCGGATTTGTCTTATCGCGAAAGGCCCGCATTCTTGTCATGTAATCGGCGCGTTCGGCTTCTGAGAGTTTTATCAGATCGGCACGCGGAATGACCTTGATGTTTTCTAATTTCTCAAGTTCCGTCCGTATTTCGGTCGATTTTGCGGCACGAAGTTCGCTTTTTTCTTTCTTAACATAGCTGCGAAACGCGACCGCCTGGACAACGCCGCCGTTGGCCTTAATCAACATCAATTCTTCGTCGCTAAGATTTCGGCTGTGATCGCATAATGCTCTCGCACCGGAATGAGAAGCAATGACGGGTGCTTTCGACAACTGCATTGCCTGAATATTCGCCTGCTTCGACGGATGCGAAAGGTCGATCATGATGCCCCATTTGTTCATCTCGACGATGGCCTGTTTGCCGAGATCGCTCAGGCCGTTGTGCATCCATTTGCCGTCGCGTTCGCCCGTATTCGAATCCGCAAGCTGGCTGTGACCGTTGTGAGCGAGCGACATATACCTGGCGCCGCGCATCGCAAAATCTTTGACATTCGCTATGTCCGTCCCGATCGGATAGGCATTCTCGACACCGATCATCGCAACTTTCTTGCCCGATTTAAGGATGCGGCGAACGTCTTTCGAGGTCAACGCCAGCTCGATCTGATTCGGCGCAATCTTTTCGGTCAGCCGGTGGATCGCATCAAATTTGTCGATCGCATTCGTATAAGCACGCTTGTAGCCCGCCTCATTCAGGTCGCCTTGACCGGTGTAAACGATCAGCCACGATACGTCCAAACCGCCGCGAACCATCTTTGGCAGATTTACCTGCGTCGGCAAATCCTGAGTGTAATTGACCGCATCGGTAAAATTGGCCGCGCTGATATCATTATGCGTATCCAACGTGATAGCATCGGCGTGGATCTTTTTCGCTTTCGCGATCAACGCCGCCTCATCGGCTGTGACCTGTCCATTTACATCGATTCCAGATGAGATCGAAAGAATCGAAAGCACCAAAATACTCACAAAAAATCGCTTCATAACATTTATCACTATCTAAACTTACGAGTTAAGACCAACCCTATCGCAAGCTTCACGGAACAAAATCTGTGAAAGTACTCCCATAGATTATATCAAAAAACCAAGTTGACGGTGTCCTGATAGTCTTGTCCAATGCAGAATGATACTGAAAGGTGAAGGTGATTCTAACGTAAAATGATACTGAAATAGGCTTGGAAGATGTTCATGATGGGAAGATGAGGACCGTCATGAATGATAATCGAATAAGGACGATAGAGCAGGTTCGCCGGTTTCTGGATGGAACGGCGGATGTAGAATTTTTGATAGAGACGAAGCGGAACCGGTATGAGTGGGTGGAGGAAACCTTAAAGCGTTTCCGCTATCTGGAGCGGAGCAAACTGGAAAAAGGTCTGCTGCTGAAGTTTCTGGAAAAAGTGAGCGGGTACTCACGCGTGCAGGTGAAGCGATTCGTGCGGCAGTACTTTGAGACCGGGCATGTTCGGCGTCGCAAGGCAAAGAAAAGAGGGTTTATAAGGAAGTACACGGATGGGGACATTCGTCTGCTGGCCGAGACGGACGAGCTGCACGGCACGCTTTCGGGTCCCGCCACGAAGAAAGTCTGCGAACGGGCGTACAGCTTATTCGGTCAAACGGCCTACGAGCGCCTGGCCGCGATATCGGTGGCTCATCTGTACAACCTGAGACAATCGGGGCCTTATCGGCGGATTCGCATTCACTTTACAAAAACACGACCGACAGCGGTCGCGATCGGCGAGCGGCGGCGACCGCACCCCGACGGTCGTCCCGGCTATATCCGCGTGGATACGGTGCATCAGGGCGATCTTGATGGAAACAAAGGGGTTTACTACATCAATGCGGTCGACGAAGTGACCCAGTTCGAGATCGTCTGTGCGGTGGAAAAGATCTCCGAAAACTACCTGATTCCGGTGCTCGAGCTGCTGCTCGAACAGTTTCCGTTCGTCATCCTCGGGTTTCATTCCGATAACGGATCCGAGTATATCAACCGCAGCGTGGCCGCACTGCTCAATAAGCTGCTGATCGAATTGACGAAATCACGACCCCGTCACTCAAACGATAACGCCCTCGCCGAGTCCAAGAACGGATCGATAGTTCGCAAGCATCTCGGTTATTCCCATATCCCTCAGCGGTACGCACCTCTGATAAACCGATTTCTCATCGACCACCTGAACCCGTACGTGAACTTTCACCGGCCATGCTTCTTTCCCGAAATCGTCACCGACCATCGCGGCAAACAATCCAAACGCTATCCATACGACGCCATGATGACACCCTATGACAAACTCAAATCCTTACCGGATGCATCGAGATTTCTCAAACCCTCAATCTCTTTCAGTCTGCTGGATGATTTCGCATCCCAACTGAGCGATAATGAATCAGCAAAATGCTTGAACAACGCTAAAATAAAACTTTTTGACACGATCCATGAACAAAACTCAAAGCCTCTCGTCAAGTCTGCGCCTTAATCCAATTTCAGTATCATTTCTGGATTAGAAAATACTCTGATCGGTTTTTATCTATTTTTCGTTTATAATCTTATAGCTCAACTTTAATTTACGAATTTACACCGACGAATGATTTTCCTCTCGGTACGCCAGACGCAAAAAACCTTTATGCAACGAACCATACTCATTCCGCTCCTTATTGTCCTATTCGTTTTTGGACTGTCGGCTCAAACGCCGACAACATCTGACGATTACAATAGTATTTTCAAACCCGTAAAATGGCGTTCGATCGGGCCGTTTCGCGGCGGACGTTCGGTAGCTAGTACCGGCGTCATCGGCGACACCAAGACGTATTACATGGGAACGACGGGCGGCGGGCTTTGGAAAACCGACGATATGGGCATCAGTTGGCGGAATATTTCGGACGGTTTCTTTAAGACCGGGACGGTCGGGGCCATCGCGGTCGCGGCGAGCGACACGAATGTCGTGTACGTCGGGATGGGCGAACACGCCCCGCGCGGCGTGATGACGCACAGCGGCGACGGCGTTTACAAATCGACCGACGCTGGCAAGACCTGGAAAAAAATCGGCCTCGAACTCTCTCAGCATATTTCGCGCATCATTGTTCATCCAAAAAATCCCGATATTGTGTTTGTTGCGGCTCAGGGTGCGTTGTACAGCAAATCGCAGCAACGCGGCCTTTTCAAATCCATTGACGGCGGTGCAACGTGGAAGAACGTACTCTACGTGGACGATAAAACCGGAGCATCGGAGCTGTCGATGGACGCCAACAACTCGCGCATTATGTACGCGGCGATGTGGGAACACGGCCGTCTGCCGTGGAAAGTAATCAGCGGCGGCCCCGGCAGCGGGCTTTACAAATCGACCGACAGCGGTGAAACCTGGCAGAAAATGAAGGAAGGCCTGCCCGAAGAAATGGGCAAGATGGCTATCGCGGTGGCGCCTTCGAATTCTGAAAAGGTTTACGCCTTGATCGAGAGCGATTCAAATAAAGATGCCCGCGGGCTTTACGTTTCAAACAACGCCGGCAAAAGCTGGAGTCAGGTCACCGACCGGCCTGAACTCATCCAGCGTGCCTGGTACTACATCGAGCTTTTTATCGATCCGAAGAACGAAAATACGATCTACGTGCTGAGCGCACCGGCCCTGAGATCGAACGACGGCGGCAAGACTTGGGAAAATCTATCCGGCACACACGGCGATTATCACGATCTTTGGATCAACCCGGACAATTCCAACAATTTCATAATTTCAAACGACGGCGGCTCGGCGATCACGTTTAACAAGGGTCGGAGTTGGAGCACGCAGAGCAATATGCCGACGGCGCAGTTTTATCGCATCAATGTTGACAACCAGTTTCCGTACCGCATTTACGGCGGGCAACAGGACAACTCGTCGGTCTCGATCGCGAGCCGCGAACTCGGCGGCGGCGGTATCACGCCCGCGAGTTGGACGTCATCGGCGGGCGGCGAGAGCGCGTTTCTTGCGTTTAACCCCGACGATCCGCGATATGTCCTCGGCGGCAGCTATCAGGGCACGATTGAGGTGATCGATGACAAAGCGAGCGCCGGAACCGGCATCATGGCGGCCCCGATCCAGTACCTCGGCATGGACGCCAAGGACATGAAATACCGCTACAACTGGAACGCCCCGATCATCTGGAGCAAACACGAGCCGAACACGTTTTATCACGGTTCGCAATATTTGCTAAAAACCTCGGATATGGGCAAAACATGGAAGGAAGTTTCGCCCGATTTGACGCGAAACGAGAAAGAAAAACAAGGCAAAGGCGGCGGCCCGTTTACCAATGAGGCCGTCGGGGCGGAAAATTACGGTACGCTCGCCTATGTGGTCGAATCACCCCTCGAAAAGGGCGTTATCTGGACGGGCAGCGACGACGGATACGTTCAAATAACCCGCGATGGCGGAGCGACATGGAAAAACGTCACGCCGCCCGGCCTCGCCGAGTGTCTGGTCAACGCGATCGACGTATCGCCGCATGACAAAGCGACGGCTTATGTCGCGACAACCCGTTTCAAATTCAACGATCACGCTCCCGGCCTTTATAAAACGACGGATTATGGCGCGACATGGACAAGGATCGACAATGGAATTCCAGCAAATGCGTTTACCCGCGTGGTTCGCGAGGACGATGTGCGGCGCGATCTACTTTTTGCCGGCACCGAACTCGGCGTCTTTATCTCGTGGAACGGCGGCCGCGACTGGTCTCCATTTCAACTAAACCTGCCCGTTACGCCGATCACCGATCTCCGTGTTCACAAGGGCAACCTGATCGCCGCAACCTCAGGCCGCTCGTTCTGGATACTCGACGATCTGTCCCTGATCCGCCAATACAAGAAAGACGCTGCGGCCTTCTCAATCTATAAACCCGCTGATGCCTATCTCGTAAACGGCGGTAGCGAGCTAAATGGTTCGGACGTTGAATTTACAGGTGCTAACACATTCCGCGGAGTAAACCCCGCAAATGGGGTCGTGCTCTATTACAGCCTGCCCGAGCTCAAGAAAGACGACGTTATCACGCTCGATGTCACCGATGCCGAGGGTAAGGTGGTTCGCACACTTTCGTCAAAAGCCGATCCGAAATATCGACGTTGGGATGGCGGTCCCGGACCTGATCCAGTCTTGCCAAAAAATAAGGGCCTGAACCGTTTCGTCTGGAACATGCGTTACCCGACGATGCCGGGCGTTCCCGGCGTCTATATCGAAAGCAGCTACAGCGGGCACAAGGCGTCCCCCGGCAAATACAAATTTACCCTCAAATCGGGAACTCAAATCCTGACGACCGATGGCGACATCCTCGCCAACCCGCTCTATCCGACATCGCCCGCAACATACAGGGAATATCATCTCGCGATGTCGAACATGGAGGCCGAATTGACCGCGATGCACGTCACCGTCAACAGCCTCTATGAAAAGCAAAAACAGCTCGAGGGCATCCTCGCGTCTCTGCCGGCGGGCGATAAATTCGCTAACGTAAAACGCGACGGCGAGGCTCTGATGAAAAAGATGAAAGCGTGGGACGAAGACATGATCCAGCGAAGATCGCGGGCGTATGACGACGTCGAGAATTTCCCGAACAAGTTCACGGCAAACTATCTGTTCCTGATAAACGCGACCGAAAGCGATATTCCCCGCGTAAACCAGCCAAACCTCGATCTGCTCAAAAAGCTCACCGCGGAGTGGTTAACCCTAAAAGCAAGATCCGACGACATGCTCGGCAAAGATATCCCGGCCCTTAACAAGCAGCTTTGGGACGCTGGATTTGGAGCGATATGGAAAGATTGAAGAGGTTATCGAGTCAGAGCACGGTATGTTCAGCAGGTCAGAACCGCCTGCGTAAGTGAAGTCTGAAGCAGATCGCCCGGCGCATCTCGATGGTGTAAGTCGCGTCGATTGGTGAAGTTCTTTTGGCCGGATTGACCTTCGACCAGTTGCGGATTTACCTTCGACCAGTAGGCTCTTTTTTTGCTTTTTTTAAGTGAAAACACTTCGACCAAAGCGGCCTTTTTAGTCGACAAATGTCCGAAAATAGGCGGTTTTTGTAAAAATGTGGCACGTGCCACATTTCAAAAAGCGACAGATTTTAAAAAACAGAAAAATCCACCCCCCGGAACGCGCTACTTTTCCGCCAATTCAATCGCTCGGCCGGTGATTGTGAACCGTCCAGACACTAACCCCGTCGTTCTCGCATCTGCGTTACCGGAAAAACCAGGCTGTTTTCCGCCAACGCTGACTAGAAAATCACCGGGCTCGATCATGCGTTTGCCACCGTTATCGATTACCGACATCTGCCTCGGTGTCAGGGAGAATGTGACGGCGCGTTTTTCGCCGGGCTTGAGATTTATTCTGTTTATACCGGCAAGTGACCGTATCGCGACCGGAACCGAGGCGATAGAATCGGAGATATAAAGCTGAACCACCTCGTCGCCCGCGACCGACCCGGTGTTTCGGACAACCGCACTGACGCGGACATTCGCCCCGGCCTTGACCGATTTCGCGACCGTCAGACCGCTGTAGGCAAATCTTGAAAAACTCAGACCGTAGCCAAATGGATAGAGCGGCTCGCCCCGGAAATAACGGTACGTGTGGCCCTCCATTTTGTAGTCATCAAACGGCGGCAAATGATCGACCGATTTATAAAAGGTGACCGGAAGCCGGCCTGCCGGATTGTAATCGCCAAACAGAACATCAGCGATGGCGGTGCCGCCAAACTGCCCCGGATACCACGCGTACACAATCGCCGGCACGTTTTCACTTTCCCAATTCACCGCCAGCGCACTGCCGCCCATCAGGACTAGAACGACGGGTTTTCCGAGTGCCTGAATTTCCTTGATAAGCTGTTCCTGCGGCTTTGGCAAAACAATATCGGTGCGATCACCACCCCTAAATCCCTCAATATTTACATCCATTTCCTCGCCCTCGATTGCCGGCGACAGGCCCATCACCATGACGACTGCATCCGACTGTTTCGCTTTTTCGATCGCATCGGCCCGCATTTGAGCGTGTTTGCCGGGCGGATTCCAGACCAGCCTGGCTAACGCCGAATTATTTGCATTTTCCTGATACTCGATGCGAATGTCATAGCTCCGGCCCGCAGTAAAATCGAAGTCCTTTAAGATATTTCGCGTTCGTCGGTTGGTGGTTTCTTCGAGATACAGATTACCGTCAACGAAGACCCGAACCGGGCCGTTGCTTCGCACTCCGAGCGTATATTTGCCGGATTCAGTTGCGTTTAGCTTCCCTGTCCAGCGAACCGAGAAATTATCCGCATTCACATCCTTCGCGGGGCTCATCCGTCCCCAGTTGAAATCGATCTGGGCATCCGCCCTGACCAGAACCGGCTCGCCGCTGAAATCACGGTTATTGAAATATTCACCTTTCAACCCGACCGACGAACCGGTTGACATGGCGGACGCGTCGACTGATTCAAAGACAACCCCGGTCGGAAAGATTCCCTGTGAATAAAGAACCTTTGTCTGAGCCGAAACCTTGTTTTTTATCCCCTCGAGTGCGGTAAACGAAACCGACGGCTGCCCATTGTAATTGCCTAGCAGCACATCCTTGTCATTCGCATTCGGGCCGATCACCGAGATGGTTTTTATATCTTTTTTTAGCGGCAAGGTGTTGTTCTCGTTCTTGAGAAGAACCATCGATTCCCTCGCAGCCTTTAATGACAGAGCATGATGTGCCGGTGCGTCGTTCTCGGAAAATGGAATGCGAGCATATTTCACCATCTCGGGCGGGTCAAACATGCCGAGTTGGAACCGCATCCGCATGAGATTTTTGACGGCTTTGTCGATCTCGGCTTCGGTAATCAGTCTGGATTTGACCGCGTTTACGAGCGATTTGTATTCGTTGCCGCATGAAAGGTCGGTGGCCCCTTTGACGCCGAGGGCCGAGGCTTGTTCGACCGTCGCGACGTATTTGTGGCGGATGTATATGTCATCGATCGCTCCGCAATCGGAGACGACATGGCCCTTAAACTTCCATTCGTTCAGCAGAATGTCACGCAGCTTGTCGCTCGCACACGCTGGCTGGCCGTTGAGGCGGTTGTAGGCACACATGACACCAGCAACTTTGCTTTCAGTGATCAGGTCGCGAAACGCCGGCAGATAGGTCTCGCGCAGGTCGCGTTCGCTCGATATAGCGTCAAAGGTGTGACGCTCAGGCTCAGGCCCGCTGTGTACGGCGTAGTGCTTGGCGGTGGCGATCAACTTGTAATATTTGGGATCGTCACCCTGCAAGCCCCTTACGAATGCCATCCCGAGTTTGCCCGTCAAATATGGATCTTCGCCCCATGTTTCCTGGCCACGGCCCCAGCGGGGATCGCGAAAGATGTTGATATTGGGACTCCAGAATGTCAGACCTTTGTAGCGGCCATAGTCTTTATTCCGAACCGCCTCGTGATGCTTTGCCCTTCCCTCCGTCGAGACGACATCAGCCACGTCAAAGATCAGCTTCTCGTCCCAGGTCGCCGCCAGACCGATCGCCTGCGGAAAAACGGTCGCGATTCCAGCCCGGGCGACGCCATGCAGGCCCTCGTTCCACCATTCATACGCGGGAACGCCGAGACGCGCAATCGCCGGTGCGTTATTGACCATCTGCGCGGCCTTTTCCTCAAGCGTGAGGCGCGAAACGAGATCATCGACCCGCCGTTCGAGCGGCTGTTTCGGATCTTTGAAGATATGAGCGGACACCTGGCCCGAAACCCAAGTCAGCGGCAAAAACGTACAAATTACGAAAGTCCAGGTGGCAACAGATCGACCAGCATTTTTCATAGTAAGCACCAAAAAAGAAAAGCATGTCATATCCTGACACGCTTTTCGCTAGAAATAAAATGGTGATCCGAGCAGGACTCGAACCTGCGACCCAGTTGTTAAAAGCCAATTTAAGGGTTTGTTGTATTTGCACGAAATCCGCATTTCTGCCCAAAATGTCTATTTTTGGCGGCTACCCGAGTGGTATACTTTCGGTTGGTTCTCAAATAAAATTGATAGAAACATTGATAGATGCCCAAACAAAGGCGATACGGTAGATTCGACTGGACTGACCCAAAGCCAGGATTACCTCTATGCTCGGGTTGTTGTCACGCAAGTTGAGGCTTCGGGATCGCCGTCGCGACTGGGTTACTAGACTGGCAAGACTCGGCTATTCAGATAAACTTGCTCAGCGGCGAGCCAGCCAGAAGACTATGCAAATGAGCTTTCATTACACAGAGTTTGATCTCGCCGCCGAAATGGAAGCAAAGAAGATTCTTGATGCCGATAACGTTCCAAAATAAATCAGCATCAATTCCGAAGGATCAATTGCTTATTGCGGCAGGCAAACTATTACTCCGGAACGATCATTCTAAATCTTTTATCGTGTCGCAGTAGGTCTAACTTACCAAAACAGACTGGGCATACTTTCTGGAGGCAATCGCCCGGCATTACAGGGCGGCAAAAAAGATTACTCTCGTGATGGACAATCTGAATACTCACCTCCGGGGTCGCTCTTAGAAACATCCGCCCTAGCTCAAGCCAGGACATTGCTGGATCGGTTCGAGTTTGTTTACACACCGAGAAACGGAAGTTGGCTCAATATGGCCGAGATCGAACTCAACGGTCTTATAAACGAATGCCTTAATCATAGGATCGACAATCTTGACGAAATGCAACGCGAGGTAACAGCCTGTCAAAAACAGAGGAATAATCGGACCTCGAAGATCGACCGGCAATTCACAACTAGCGATGCCAGAATAAAACTCAAACGTTTATATCCGACACTTGACAGTTGACATGACATTAGGTTCAGAAATATTTTTGCCAGTCTGAGAAGTCGATTCAATTTGGAAAAAACTATAATTGCAAGGAGACTTATAATGTCTGTCCCAATTCATCAGGAAATTCTTTTTTCAGCTACGTCCGAACGCGTTTACGAAGCGTTGACGGACAGCAGTCAATTTGGCAATCTGACCGACGCCCCGGCTGAGATCGGATCTAATTGCGGCTCGGCATTCTCATGTTTTGGCGGCATGGTCATTGGACGGCATCTCGAATTGATACCGAACGAGATGATCGTTCAAGCGCGGCGTATTACAAGTTGGGACGCCGGGGCATATTCGATTGCTCGGTTCAAACTGAAATCACAGGGCGACCATACTTTATTGGTATTTGACCACACGGGCTACCCGGAAGGCGAATTTGAGCATCTCGATAGAGGGTGGCACAAGATGTATTGGGAACCTATCAAAAAGCACCTTGACTCAATTAACTTAGAAATCAGCCAGGGCCACAAATCTGAGGCCTTGCGGAAATTGGAGGAATTATGACTGATATCTATCACGACTTTCCCGTCAAGGCCACTCTTGAAGATGTTTTTGGCGCCGTCAGCTCTCCGGCAGGATTGGACATATGGTGGACAAAATCGTCTCGGGGAGCACCTTTGGTCGGATCGGAATACGAACTCGGGTTCGGGCCGGGCTATGCCTGGACTGCAACTGTGACGCGTTGCGTGCCACATACGGAATTTGAACTACAGATGGTTGAGAGCGACGACGACTGGCTCGGTACTGTTGTTGGATTTCGGCTCGAACCGCGCGGCGAACGTACCTGGGTAAGCTTTTACCATACCGGTTGGCCAGCCCCAAATGAACACTATCGAATCTCATGCAACTGCTGGGCAATGTATCTGAGGGTATTGCGGAGGTATCTTGAGCATGGCGAGACAGTTCCGTATGAGAAACGCTTGGATGTATGAAATTGCGACAGCCAGCGACGATTACCTACGCATTTCAAAGATCGCGGCAGGGTTCGGCATCGCACGAAAACGAGTCCTCCTGTTTTGCGAGGGTTCAGGAACTGCCTGTTCTGTGGTTGAGCGTTCACGCGGGATATCGATGCGAATTCTGTTTCGGCTCGATCTCCCGTAGTTCATGGAAACGTCGTTAGCGTGTATCGAACTTATGGTCGCGCACGAGAAATATGTTTATCGTGTAAGGAATTGTTCTCGAGGTGAGTAAAAATGATTCAAAAATTTCAGTCCGGAGTACAAACATTGAGATTACGAAACGTGCTTACGCTTTTTTGTGGGCCGTCTATAGCGGTTTCGGATTGACTGGAGGGCGAGCATCCTGCTCGCCCTGCACCGGTGAGCAGGATGCTCACCCTCCAGTCGATGCCGAGCCTATTTGGACGACAATTTGACAAAAATCACCGATGGCTTGCCGGCCGCCATTTTGACGCGATAGATCGATTGTGGAAGTGGTTCGTCGGGCCCCAGTCGAGAAGCGTTGCCACATGGTTTGTCAGATTTTACGCGTTCGAGTTGGCGGGTCTTTACGCCGCAGGTGGAATTCGACTCCACTTTTGAGAATATTTTATTAGCTCCGTCTTCGCGGCTGAAAATTTCTGTTTCGGAATCGAGTTCAAGTTCGATCAGATTTTCCGGATTCCGCAGCTTGCCCTCATCGTCGATCATGAAGGTCTTTAAAGGGCGGGGCGAAATTATTACTGTCAGCAGTTCGCCGCGATGATTTGGCTGCCGGGCTTTTATATTGAAATACGGGAAATCGTCACGCTGATCGGGAATGTCGGCGATCAGCCCCGGCCCGACGGAATTATCCTCGGCAAGCGATTCAGGAAAGATCAAATACGGTTCGCCAAACGTGCCATCGGAATAGGTTTCGCGGTCAAAAACGTAAAGATGGCCCGGAACCGATGACTCAACGGCGAATCTTACTTTGTCACCGGCCGAAAAAACCGATTCTGTGCCGACCCGCTCAGCCAGCCACAAGCCGGACTCTTTGTTTTCGAGCAGCACGGGCATCATGTAACCAGCCTCTGTACCAACAGGCGGGCGGAGTTTCCAGACCGTCACACCAATCTCTGTGAAAGATTCGACTGTGGTGGGACGTTTTGGCGGAGGGGGCTTCGAGGTGTTTGAACGTCGGACGGGGCTCTTGTCCGAACGAACAAATTTATAGTTAAACTTCTGTGGCCTAACCGTTGCCTTCGACCTGACTGGGCGCTTGCTGGCAAAATCGTCGGATGAGATCGACCGCGTCTGAACTCCACCTTGTGCAAGGCCCGATATGCAGCCAGCCGCGAACAAGAGACAAAGTGACCCAATAACTTTAGTAACCGATTTAATGTTCATAAGACCTCGTTGTACCAATATACTACGCCAAAACTCTCACTCTCGCCTGCGTATTCGCTATTTGGTAGCGGGCGGATTCGTATCAAGGCAATCACTGCCTCGAACCGGCAACGACGAGCGGCCGCAGTTCGGTTTCCCGCCGATAGAAAACACGCGGCCTCTGCAAGCCCTCGGCATCGACCTGGCCTGCTTTTTTAGCTTTTTCGCGTTCGAGCTTTCGGGCTTTTCGGCCGCTTTTCTCACCCTCTTCCTGATCGATCTGCGGAACGCGCTCGGCGGCAAAATCGAGCCATTCCCTGAGCAGTATTTGCCCGTCCTTTGGCTGACGGTCGGCGGCTCGGGACTTGAGCCCTTCTTCGATCAGGGCAAACGTCAAATAGCCGTGACCAAGCCTCGCATCTTCCTTGGCCGCTTGGAAACCTTGCGAAGCGGTCAGGATAAACATGCCTTTTTCGTACGCGAGCTGTGCCAGGCCTTTGCTGTTCATCGGGCCGCGACGGGTTTCCGCAGATTCGATGGCCTGGCCGGAGTTGCAGGCGTCGATAACCAGCAAAAACTGCCCGGCGTTGATATTCTCCACGCTCTGTTCCAACTCCAGATCGGAAAGCCCGTTTGCGACAATCTGGCTCACGCCGTCAGCACCGAGCGTCGAACGCTGGCCCATGAAGCCGAGATCGTGAGGAATCAGATAAAAGCGTTGCTGTTTTGCGATCCCATGGCCCGCGAAGAAAACGACAAGGGCGTCTTCGGGCTGAATTTTGGCGGACAGATCGGCAAGAGCTTTTAGAATATTCGCCTTGGTCGCATTTTTATCGCGGAGCGGAATGATCTCAGTGCTTTGAAAACTGTTGAGACTGCTCTGCTGCGACCTAAACTCATCCCCAAATTCCTTTGCATCGTCGACCGCATAAGTCAGGTCAAATTCCTTATTCGCATACTCGTTCACGCCGATCGTGAGCAGAAATAGAACGCCTTTTCTGGTCAGACCGGGAACCCCAGTCACGATCATCGCATCGTCTCGGCTCTTAATATCGTCAGAGTTAAACGCATAGGCCGTCAAGCGATTCTCGCCCGCTACGATCGGGATCACGGCCTCGAGCGATACAGCCTTCTGACCTTTCAGCACATCGTTTCGCCAGATTCGTGTTAACGAGCCGTTTCGAAAGAGCCGCACGTCTTTCGCTCCGGCAGGAGCCCTGGCAACGTCGATCCTAACCTTGACGAACCGCTCTGTGGCGGCAGTTCCCTGTTTCAAATCGGGAACGGACAGTTTTATGAGCGGCTGACGGCGATCCTTTTTCGAAATATCGTTGCCCGGCGGCAATTTTCCACCGCTGAGCAATTCTGACAACAGGCCGGGCAGCCAGAATTCGCTAAAAAATTCCTCAACCGGTTTTACGTTAAACGTATTGTTTTCAAATCGCCACGATATCTGCCGCCACGACGACTGAGATCCGTCAAAGAAACCTTCGGGCGTGACGGCAAGCCAATCGTCACTATCCTTGAGCGAGATCAGCCGCGCCAGGGGCGAACCGCTTTCCGTATTCCAAATCACAATGCTACCGTCCTCACTTGCGGATGCAAGCCAGCGCTCATCGGGCAAAAACGATGTCTTAAAGATCGTTCCGGTATGTCCGGCGAAGGTCTTAATTTCGCGGGCGTCGGACCCGTTCCAGAGACGTACGACCTTGTCCTGCCCGGCCGAGATGATCTGTTTCCCATCGTTGCGAAACGCGACGGAATACACCGGACCGGTATGTCCCGTCATGGTCTGGATTTTGTCCCCGGTAGCAGCGTCCCAGATATTTACCGCCTTGTCGGCGCCGCCCGATGCGATAAATCTTCCGTCCGGGCTAAAAGCGACCGAGTTTATCTGTCCTATTTTCGGGTCGATGGATCTGAAGTTCGAACCATCGCTGACGTTCCAAAGTTTGATCGTCCCATCCAGGCTCGAAGACGCAATCGTTTTCTCGTCGCTGCTGATCGCGACGTTAATAACCTCGGCGGTGTGGCCCGTGAGGGTGCGTAATTTTCGGTTAGTATCGAGAGCCCAGATCGCAATCGTTTTGTCGGCACTGCCCGAGACAAGCAATTTGCCTTTGGTGCCAACGGCAACGGTTGTGACGGCCCTTTCATGGCCCTTAAGTGTGGCTGATGGTTTGAAGGTGACAGTATCCCAGATGATGATCGATGCATCGAGGCTCGCGGAAATCAGCCGTCGCCCTTCTTCGTCAGCAAAAGCGACCGATGTTACGCGTCCTGCGTGGCCCCTGAGAGGAGCGAGGCTCTGGCCCGTTTGCAGATCCCAAAGCTTGACCGAGTTATCGTAACTCGCCGACGCCAGCCACTGGCGATTGGAACTAAATGCTATTCCATAAAATCCTGTCGTGTGATTCTCCAACAGATTCGACCTGATTCCTGTTCCAGTGTTCACGACTGAAGCCGTTCCGCCACCGTTACCCATCAAAACGAAAGAACCATCCGAGCTAAAGGCGGCCGACTCGGCATCGCCGAGAATGGCCCTGTCCGCCGAATCGCTAACCGATTGGACGGCGGTCTTCGAAACGAGGTTCCACGTCTTGACCACGCCCGTAAAATCGGCGGCCAATAGCCGATCCGGTAAGGAAAAGGCGACCCCAACGATCTTTCCGGCATGGCCGGTAAGTGTTCCCGCCTTGTCTCCGTTCGCCGTTCGCCAAAGCCGGATGGTCATGTCAACGCTGCCTGATGCCAGGAGTGTTCCGTTTTCGCTGAATCGTAGAGCCGAGATTTCATCGGTATGGCCTTTCAGTTCACGCGTTTTTTTTCCGGTTGAAAGATTCCATAGTCGTACGACCTTATCCGAACCGCCGGACGCCAGAAAAAGGCCGTCCGGACTAAAGGCAAGAGAGCTAACGACAGAAAGGGTGTCGAACGTAAAAATCGTCTTGCCGGATTCGGCGTCAAGCAGCCGAGCCTTTTGATCCGTGCCGCCCGAGATCAGTCGTTTGCCGTCGGGGCTATAGGCGAGGGCGTCGATTGTGCCTTCGTGAACACTAAATTTTTTCGCCTCAGCTCCGGTTTCGACATTCCATATCCTGAGAGCAGCATCATTGCCGCCGGAAGCAAGCCATTTCCCGTCAGGGCTGATCGCGAGGGCTTTAACCGCACCCGCCTGACCGGTCATCGACCGTAACTCACGTCCGCTTTCCGTATCCCAAATCCTGATAGTCGTATCCAGGCTCCCGGTCGCCGCCCAAAGGCCATCGGGACTCACAGCGACAGCCTTTACGAGATTTCTGTGGCCGGTCTGCAAAACGATCTCAGGCCGTGCAATCGGGCCCTGTGAAATATCCTCAGAGTGCGCGGAAAGGGGTATTCCGTTCCCCGTCCAAAAGATAACGTTCACGAAAACCAAAAATACTAGCGCGAATCTTCCCATACTGCCTGTTCTCACCTTGTGTCAACAATTATCAACGATTCTACGACCAAACACCAAAAATAATTCACACTCGATGAATTCGAAACTTCACGTTCATTGGATGCTGCGATTCAGCATTTGTATTCTTGCCGGGACGACTGTGACGATTCCGGGAACGTATTTAGCCCGCAAACCTTCGCCCACAGCGTCCGAAACACTGAGCGAAGCAAGGTCGCCCGAAAACGTAAACGCATAATTTCCCGGTGCGGCGTCGTCTGCCACGGTGAATGTCAGCGTAAGCATCCGACGCAGACCCGCCTGATAGGCGTCGGTCGCGTCGACAAGTACGGCGAGACGACCGTCGCCACTTTCGTTTGTGTTTAGCGAAGCCCGTGAACCAGCGGGTGCGCCGTCGCCGAGCTTTGCGGATGCGTATTTAAAGACTGACGGATCGAAATTAACTGTAAAGCTCGCGGACGCAGCATCACCTAGCGAATCCATATCGATTGACACGCTTACCTTGCTTCCGGCCGCGGCCTCGGCGTCAACCGCACGTATTTGCGGCGCGGCGTAAAACGGATTAAACGGTCGGCCCGGCTTGAGTAGTTCTGACCGGCTGACGACCGCAGCCGTTGGCCCGGCCGCCGCTGTCGGCGGGTCGAGACCGATGGCGTACCGTCGGGCGACGGTCACATCGGTGGCGTCGAGGCGTCCGTCGCCAAATAGATTGTTAGCCATATCGCGGGGCGCGCAGTCAGCTCGTTGGAACTGGTTCGGCGACGTTACCGCCGTCTGGAGGCCAAGGGCAAACCGCCTGATCAGCGTTACGTCATTTGCCTGGACGCCGTCGCCGCCCGCCGGTGCTCCGGTGGCGTCGCCCGTGTCGCCCTCGAGGCTTGGTGCCGCCGAGCTCAGTTGCTCAACGACAACCGGTTCGGGCCGGTTCCTTATCCTGACCATGCCGGCGCGTGCCGCGCCCGGGTTTGTGCCAACCGTAAACTGCACGGGTTCATTCCCGACGATCTCGCCCGAATTGATGATGATCCACGGCACGTCACTGGTCGCGGTCCATTCGCACGACGGATGACTGGTCAAAACGTTAAACTGCCCGACGCCGCCGGCCGCCGGTATTGGGCTCACGGCCTCGGTCGTGTAGGTACACGACGATTCGGTCCCTATGTCGATGACGCGGTTTGACTGCAGATTGACAAGCGGCGGCTGTAGAAAAACGAGGCCGGTTCGTGTCGCCGTCACGCGATATGTATTTGGCACGAGGTTTGGAAAAGCGTAGTCTCCATTGTTCGACGTAAGCGTGCGCACACTCAGTTCCTGATTTGTCCCAAAGGGCGTATACGCCAGATCGACCGCCGTCCCAGCCCCGCCGGCGAGGACGCGTCCGGTGATGCTGAAGGTCGCACTATTTGATGCAACGAGGGCAGCCTCCCGGGTTCCCCGATAAGGTGCATCTACAGGAAGATCTAGAACCAAGGCCGGGAGCGTAAACAATTTGTTCACTCGGTTTGGCACAATTTCATGGAGCGTCTGCGGCTGCGCCGTGCATTGGTACGTCGCATAGCTGGCAAGATTAAAAATCTCGGAGCCGAGCGGCGAACACGGCTCAGGAGGCCGTGCATTCGGCCCACGCGAGCTGCCGATCACGACTGAGAGAGCGGCCAGTTCGTCGCTCGTAATATTCAGAATGTAACCGGTGACGGGCCGCGGCGTCTGGTTCTGGGCATTTGCGACAACATTCTGAATCAACTGGCCACCGGACTGCGCCGAGGGCAGCGAAATATTATTCGGATCCCACACGATTCCCGTCGGCCCGCTGATCACAACCGTGTAAACCGCGTTGTTGGCCGGCAGGCTAAACTCGTAAACGCCGAGCGAAATTTTTGCCGGCGAGATGACGCTCGCGCCGCTGGTCGCCGTGATGCTCGCCGGTTCAAAGGCCGACGGAAATCCATTGTAATTCTGTAGATACAGCCTGAAGAGCCGCTCGTACGACCGCCACGCAAGCTGGGTCGCACCGGTCGCGCCGGTTTTGCCATCGATGGCGATCATATATCGCGTTCCGGAATTTGCCCGGAAATTGACCTTGCTCGATTTGTCGTAAAATGTCGTGTTGTCGTTTGAGCCGACCCGCGTGATATTGGCAAAGCTGCACGTGCCGGTCGCCGGACACGCATAGATCGCCATCACCGTATCAAAACTGCTGCCCGATGTCGTGAAGGAATACAAACCGCTCGTTCCCACAGGCGGACTCCAAAAATACCAGACCGATCTCGCAACCGGATTGGCGGCGTGCAGCGGCTCGTTCATCTCGGCCGTGGCGGTCGTATTATAACCGAGCACCGGTGCGAGCGGAGCGTCCGCGTCATCGTCGTCGATGCCCGACGCGGCATTGCTGCTGTTACCGGTCAACTGCTGAGCAGCCGCAAAATTGTCATTTGACGGAATTCCGGTTCCGTATTGATTGATCGTGTGAATCTGTCCGGCGATGGCGATCGTCCCCTGCCGCGACAACAGATTCGGATTTTGCGGCACGTCAAATCGTACCAGACCGCCGCGGTATGTCAGATTCTGATAGATCGGCCCGAAATTCGCCGGTTGATCCGCCGACGGACATCCCGGCTGGGTCACGACAAAGAAGGAATATCGGCCACCGGCGGCATCCGCGTCGGTTCGCGGTTGGAAGGAATAGGTACAAGCCGTCTGCGGTCGCTGGTAGAGCGATAAAAGGTACGAACCCGTACCGCCAAATTGCCCGCGCGCACGGATCGTGTAAAGCCCGTTCGCCGGGAGCGTAAAATAACCACTGGCCGGGAGCCGCGAATCGGAAAAATTATCGTTCTGCGGCGTCTGAGCAATGACATTATTGCCCGCGTCGAGCAAAAGTATCCGCGTAGAAAACTGATCGCTCGACATATCGACGACGATCTGCTGCCCCGCCGTGCCGCTAAACGTGTAAAGGTCAGTCCGGTCGCCATCGATCAGGCAGGATGACGGTGTCAATCGCCCGCCAACGCTCTGGCCAAAATCGATCGGAAGACTCGGACACGCTACCGCGTCGTCGTCAATTATCGTCACGATACCGGTCGCATCGGAAATCGTCGCATTCACGGGCGCGCTCAGCGTGACCGTAAATATCTCTAACGGCTCGATCATCGAATCGTTCGTAATCGGAATCGAGATCGTCGCCGTCGTTGCGCCCGCGGGTATCGTACGCGTTCCATTCGTAGTGGTGTAATCGGCATTGGCCATCGCCGTATCACCGCCCGCTCCGGTGGCGAACGAAAATGTTGTATTTACGGCGGAAGTCGTGTTTTGCGAAACAGTCAGCGTCGCCGTGCCGGCTGGCTCGTTCACCGTAATATCATTGATCGAGATCGACGGCGGAGGATCTTCATCCATGATCGTTACGACATGCAGAGTCGGGCTTCCGACCGTCGCTCCGCCCGTCGGATTGCTCAGCGCGAGAAAAACTGTCTCGGTTATCTCAAATATATTGTCGTTACAGAGCGTTACATTGATCGTCTGCGATGTCACACCCGTCGCAAAATTCAGCGTTCCGCTCGCGTTTACATAATCGACGCCCGCCGTACATGACGCCCCGCCAATCGCGGTTCCCGCGTCGCCGCCCAACGACGCATACTGAACCGAAACCGCCCCGGCACCGCCCGCCGTTCGCGTAACGGTTACAGGAATCGTCCCGGCGTTCTCATTAAACACCGAGCTCGAAGCACTAAACTGCAGCGACCCGGCATCGTCATTGACAATTGTTCCGACCGCGTTGGTCAGTATCGCGTTGTAGCCACGCCGGGCGTTACCGTAATGACGACTGTCTCATCCGCCTCGACCGTCGCATCCGCAATCGGGTCGACCGTAACGACGGTCGTAGCCGCGAAAAGTGGAAACACCACGGTACCGGTTGCCCCCGTATACGACGCGGCCCCCGACAAACTGAAATCGCTCGGAAAAGTCGCCGTACTACCACCGGCCGAGAAATTGACGGTCAACGGTTGATTCGTGACCCCTGTGCGAGTAAACGTGTAGGTCAGATTTGTCACGCCGTCCTCCGCGACCGATGCCGGCGCAGCCGAAACGACCACGTCGGTATCATCATTGATGATCGTGCCGGCACCTGTGGCGCTCGTGATCGTGGCGTTTATCGGATTGG
Source organism: uncultured Acidobacteriota bacterium (assembly GCA_963738935.1). Lineage (GTDB taxonomy): Bacteria > Acidobacteriota > Blastocatellia > Pyrinomonadales > Pyrinomonadaceae > OLB17. Next base: position 1,812,357 of record CAVTYF010000001.1, read on the forward strand.
TAAGGTTCGCGGTGAAGGTCTCGTCCAATTCGACATTAGTATCGCCATTAACCAGCACCGTAAACTGCTTCGTAATATCCGCCGGCAGGAACGTCAGCGTGACACCGTTTACCTGATAGTCACCACCCGCAACCGTCGCCGTTCCGTTCGCCGTATTCACATCGACATTGGAGCTTACGGCGGTGCTGCCCGATTTGGTCACGGTAAAGACAAACGGACTGGTTCCGCTGTTGCCCTCAAGCAGAGCCACGCTGTTTATCGAAAAAGTCGGCGCCGTATCGTCGTCGACGATCGTCGCGGTCGCGGAGCTTGGCGAACCGAGCGTCGCCCCGCCGGTCGGGTTGAGCAAATTCACACCAAATGTTTCCGACGACTCGAACACCGCATCGTTGCAAATCTGGGACGTGAACGTCGCCGACGTTTGTCCCGAAGCAAAATTCAGGATCCCGCTCGAATTTACGTAATCAATGCCTACAGCACAAACGTTGCTGCCGGTAGCCGTGGCTGGCGTCGTGCTGTACTGCACCGACACCGCTCCCGCGCTTCCGCCCGTGCGTGTGACGGTAAATACAGCCGAACCAATGCCCTCAGTTACGTTGTAGCCGGACGCGCTAAATTGAAGGGTACCCGGCGACGGGTCATCATTGACAATAGTGCCCACACCAACCGAGTCCGCAAACACATAGTTCGTGCCAAACGATGACGTTAGCTGGACGTTAAACGTCTCGGTGGGTTCAAATACCGTGTCGCCGACCACCGGCACAGTAATAACAGCCGTTGTCGGCCCACCCTGATTAAATTGTATATTGCCGGTCGTCGTCGTATAGTCGCCCGGGGCGATCGCCGAACCGTTAGCAGTCGTGTAGCCCAAAAAGACCGATCCCGGGCCAGTTCGCGCCAGCGTGACCGTAAAGACAGCATTAGTCGTGCCCGGCCCATTGCCCTCGCTCAGCGTGACGTCGTTAATCGACACATTCCCCTGCACCTCGTCATCGAACAGATTGACAAAATGAAGGTTGCCGCCGCCAATCGTCGCCCCGCCCGTCGGATTTAAGATCCTTAGAAGAAAGGTCTCATCTCCCTCGACCATCGAGTCTTGTAGAAGTTGGACATTGATAATCTTCGACGATACGTCGCCATCCGGCCAAACAAGCGTAAACGGAGGCGAACCTGCTATCAAATTATAGTCCACACCCTGCGTCGCGGTGCCGCCCGGATCGACCTGAAATTGAACACTTACCGTACCAGCACTACCACCAATTCGCTCCACCTCGACCCCAAATCCGCCAAAGTTCTCAAAAACACCAGACCCGACAAATCGAAACTGAAAGGTCCCCGCCGGATACCCGATGCACTGCGAAAACTCCGACGTGTCCCTAGGAACGCCAGCGACAAGCCGTGTCGCGGTGGAGGTAATGTAAATATTATTCGGCAACGCCGGAAATGAACTACTGATCGCAGCGTTTCCGCTAACATCGGTCGTAATATTCGAAGACCCGATGAACGAGAGTCCCTCCCCAAAACCCGACGCATCGCAGGATGGACTCTGGAAGAATTCGACTCGGAAAGTCGTATTCGAAAGAGAATTTAGGCTCCCCTGAATCGTGGCAGTTCCACCCGATGCAGACGCATTTGAAAGCACTGGAAAATTCTGCAAGTTGTTGGGACCAGTATCGGCATCGCCAAGATCATTTGCCGTAACGCCGTCGGTGTTAAGATCGATGCCCAGGTTTTGCACGGTTGAGCCGTTTGAATGGATGGAGTTTCTGAGAATACTGTTCCCAACGCCGCCTTGGACAAAAACACCTGTCTGGTTGTTTGCTATCGTATTGCCGGCCCCGGTTGCCGAACCGCCAATTTGATTATCCGTGCCGCCGACCACAATACCTGCGCCGTTTCCAATTGGGATCGATCCGCCTGCGTCAGTACCGATAAAGTTGCCTTGGACTATGTTTCCGTTGGCGCCAGGAATAAAAACTCCCGTTAGATTATTGCCAGAGACAATGTTTCGGGCCGTTGGTACCGTTCCTCCGACAATCGTATTGTTTCCGAAAAGCAGTATCCCCGTGCTGTTCGGAATAGCCGCATTTACTGTAGCATTCGTACCAATGTTGTTCCCAAGTATTTGGTTGTCCAAAGCCCCCGTGTTTATAAGAATGCCTTCGTCTCTGTTTCCCGAAATAAGATTTCCGGCACCGGCCGCCAAGCCCCCGATGAAATTGTTCGAGGAAGAACTGACAATCCCCATAATATTTTGGATTGAGGCATTCCCAGCCGCGTTGGTGCCGATATAGTTGCCGAGTATTTGAGTGCCCGTCGAACCAGAATGAAAAATGAGGATACCAGACCCGCCATTTCCCGAAATCACGTTGCGGGCACCTGCCGCTGTCCCTCCGATAATGTTGTTCGGGGCCGCTGCGTTGGTGCCAATAATTATACCGTCACTCGTATTTGGGATTGCGGCCGTTCCTGTCGCATTTGTGCCGATGTAATTACCTTGAATGGTATTGCCTGAAGAACTAGTGATACTGATACCTTCAAGACCGCCGGAAATGACGTTGCGCTGGCTCACCGCGGTGCCACCAATAAGGTTATTGTTCGAGCCGTTGAATAACGTAATGCCGTTAAAGATGTTCCCGAGTGCGGTCATACCCGTAGAATCGGTCCCAATGTAGCTACCCTGAACGATGTTGTTACCATTTGTTCCGAAAGAAATTCCGCCGTTAAATCGATTTATGATAAAGGCTCTTACCGTACTATTACCGGCGGTAATAAAAAAACCAACCCCGCTGTTTCCGACTGTTGCACCACTCAGCTCGATGAGCGGAGAACCGGCGAAGCCCGGCTGCGTCGTGGCGTCAATCACCACCGGAACCGTGATTGTCGGAAGCGGCGTTGCTGGCGTAATCGTTCTCACGCCGGAACCCGGGATATTAAAATTAATAGTATTCGACCCTGGCGTATTGTTGCTTGCGATAATCGCTCCCCGCAAACTGCCGCTGCCGGCGCCGCCGTCACCGGTATTTATGACAGTAAAAATTGCCGTCGGTGAATCTGGTTCTGGATTTGTCTGGGCCTTTGTGATCGAAACATAGTAGAGTGCGGAGCCGACGAGCGTAGCGGTAACCAACACGCAAATCTGAAAAAATCTGTTTCGACGTGACGCTGAGGCCAAGTTTGCGATTGCGGTTGTAAACAAATTGCCGATCTTCATCGTTTTACTCCTTGCCAGGAAACATCAATCCCAAGCTATTGTTCTGCCGACACTTCACGGACGCGGAACCTGGAATATTTATCATTCAACCCATATTGATCAAAAACGCCAAAATCTTACATACTTTTTACTCCAGCCCGACAAACTCAATTCCGGTCAGGTTTGCGGTAAATGCTATCGTTCGCGGGGCGAAGCGGTAGCGTTTTGACGAGACGGTGGCGGTGTAGATTTGGCCGAGTTGGATGATGCCGGCGAAATTGTAGACGCCGAACGAGCTGGTTGTTGCGGTTTGGCGTGTGCCCGCGGCGTCGATTAGGGTGACGACGGCGTTTCTGAGGGCCCGGCCGTCGGGCGTCAGGACTCTTCCCGCGATGGTGCCGAAGGTTGGGCTGGTTGTGGCTTGTTGGATGAGGATCGGGTCAGGTCTTCCCTGTATTCTGATCGAGCCGATGCGGCCGCCGCCTGTGTTTTGTTGGGCCGTGAAGTGTACCGGGCCGTTGCCGACGATTGCTCCCGAATTTATTGTTATCCACGGCACATCGCTGGCGGCCAGCCATTCGCAGGTGGATTGACTTGTGTTGACCGTAATCTGGCTCAGGCCGCCCGCGACCGGGATCATTGGTGATTGGCCCGGAGTAAATGAGCAGGACGATTCGAGCGGGATGTCGATTGTCTGGTTTGACTGCAGATTGACCGGTGCGGGTTGCGTAAAGACGGCTCCCGTTTTGGTTGCTCGGAGTTGGTATGTGTTTGGGGCGAGATTTGGGAACGCGAACGCACCGCTGGCCGGTGTGATTTGTCGCAGAGTTATCGCCTGTGTGTTGCCGGTCGGGGTGTAGACAAGCGCGACTTCCGTCCCCGCTCCGCCGCCGACTGCTGTGCCCGTGATGTTGAATGTCGGTGTGTTTGTCGCAATAAACGAGCTGCCCGGTGTGCCGTTGTAGGTCGTCGTGACGGGTACGTCAAATGACAGGACCGAGACGGTAAACACTTTGCCTGCCATGTTTGGCACGATGTCGTGGAGCGTGTTTGGCTGTGACAGGCATTGATATGTCGCGTATGGAACGCCCGAGATCGGCTGCGACCCAAGCGGCGAGCACGGCGTCTCTTCCCTCGGATTTGGCCCCCGCGAAGAGCCGATGATCACGCCGAGACCCGTCAATTCCGTGGACGTGATGTTGCGGATATAGCCGTTGATAAATCGCGGCGTCTGATTCTGCGCATTCGAAACACTGTTCTGCCCGCCAGCCGTCCCGTCGCCCCGCATCAGTTCGTCGAGGTACCTGAACGAAGTGTCGAGCGGAAAGTTATTCGGGTCCCAGATAATCCCGGTCGGTCCGGTGATCGTGACAATATACGTTGTTCCGTCGGACGGGAGATTAAACTCATAGACGCCCAACGAGACAACGAGCGGCGTGACCGTGTTCGTGCCGTTGCTGGCCGTGACGCTGTTTGGCACAAGCGGCGACTGGGTGCCGTTGTATGTTTGCAGATAAAGCCGGAAGAGCCTTTCGTACTGCCGCCAGCTTAATTCGATAGTCCCCGTCGCACCGTTTTTGCCATCAACCGCGATCAAATAAGTCGTCCCCGCCGTCGCACGGAAGTTGACCTTACTCGTCACGTCAAAAAACGTCGTATCGTCATTCGACCCAACCGGCGTCATATTGGCAAAAGTGCATCCGCTCAAAGCTTCCCGGGCACGCATAGATCGCCATCACCGTGTCAAAGCTCGAACCAGATGTCGAAAAACTGTACAAACCCGAACTCAAAGCAGGCGTCGTCCACGCGTACCAGACCGATCTGATCGCCGGATTCCCGGCATGGGCCTGTTCGCCGTTCTGGGCACTCGCATTGGCATTCGACCCACGCGTCGGACTTCCCGGCGGGCTGTTAACGCCCACGATGACTTCAGCCGACGCAAAAAGGTCGTTGACCGGCGGTGCGGCGCCAAATTGATTGATCGCATGCGTCTGACCAGCCACCGTGATCGTGTCCGAGCACGCCGCCCCCGTATTCACTGCAACCCTAAACGTCACCCGCCCGCCGTTATACGTCAAATTATCATAAATCGTCCCCGAAGCCGCCGGAGCCGCCGCCGGTGGACACCCAGGCTGCGTCAACACATCAAAAAAGAAAGTCCCGCCCGCCGAAGCCACACTCGTCACCGTCGGCGACAACGAATAAGTACAAGTCTGCACCGGCACCTCAAAAAGCGAGATATTATAAGCCCCGCTGCCCCCAAACGCCGCAATCGCCCGTATCGTATACGTCCCACTAACCGGCAAAGTAAAATACCCCGTCGCAGGAAGCCGCGAATTATTTAACGAATCATCCCCACCCGCCGTCTGGATAATCGCCCCAGCCGGATTCAACAGCTCAATCTTCGAGAAAAACTGCGATGTCTCCATCGCAATCGCAATCTGCTGATTCGCCGTGCCGGCGAAAGTATAAAGGTCGGTCCTATTCCCGCCAAGCAGACAAGAATTACCGGTCAATATACTATTGAAACTTTGACCGTAACTTATCGCTGTAGGAGCGCATGTAGGCCCGCTGCACGTTCCGAGCCGGATCGAAACGTTGTTTGAACTACTATTAGCTGTTGCAAAATCCTGGACACCATCGCCGTTGAAATCGCCCACGGAGACAGAAAATGGGGAACTGCCAGCTGAGAAATCTACTGCCGCCGCAAATGATCCGGCTCCGTTGCCGGTCAGGATCGAGACAGTGTTTGATCCTGAGTTAGCCACCGCGATGTCCTGATTACCGTCGCCGTTAAAATCGCCCACCGCGACTGAGCGGGGCTGAGTGCCGACCCCAAAACTGACTGCCGCAGCAAATGATCCCGCTCCGTTGCCAGTCAGGATCGAGACGTCGCCTGAACTCTGGTTAGCCACCGCGATGTCCTGATTACCGTCGCCGTTGAAATCGCCGACAGCAACCGAAACGGGGAGGGTTCCAACGACAATATTTACCGCCGCCGCAAAAGCCCCCTCTCCGTTACCGGTCAGGATCGAGACGTTGTTCGAAATAGCGTTAGCCACAGCGATGTCCTGATTTCCGTCGCCATTAAAATCGCCGACGGCGACTGAAAGGGGGTTGGAACCCACGCCAAAATTTACCGCCGCTGTAAAAGACCCGGCTCCGTTTCCCGTAAGGATCGAGACGCTGTTTGAGGTGGCGTTAGACGCTGCAATGTCCTGATTTCCGTCGCCGTTAAAATCGCCCACCGCGACTGAGAAGGGACTGGTGCCGACGCCAAAATTTACCGCCACTGAAAATGATCCCGTCCCATTGCCAGTAAGGATCGAAACGTTGTTTGAGAGGGAGTTAGCCGTGGCGATGTCCTGGTTACCGTCCCCGTTAAAATCGCCGACGGCGACTGAAAATGGGCCGGTGCCGACGCCGAAATTAACTGCCGCTGAAAATGATCCTGTTCCATTACCGGTAAGGATCGAGACGTTGTTTGAAGTGTCATTAGCCGTTGCAATATCCTGATTACCGTCGCCGTTGAAATCGCCCACCGCGACCGAACGTGGAATAACTCCGGCGGGAAAATTCGCTGGCGCTCCAAAAGTTATGGCCGGACACGCCGTCGGCGGCGTTACTGTCAGATTAAAGGTCTTAGGCGTAGAACCGCCCGGCCCGAATGCCCTGACGGTTACAAGGTAAGGCCCCGGAGGAACGTGGGCGGGCTGGGCGTTTGTAAGACGAATGACGCCCGTCGTCAAATTCGCCACAAAGCGGCCATTAAAACTAGTCGCGGTTGAAACAGTAATACTCGTCGCCCCCGTCGGCGCCGCATCGGGCGTGATCGTAGCATTCGCGCTCAGACTCACCGACGTCGCCGGATAATTCCCAAGCGTCGGCGCACCGACCGGACGATACCAGTCGGTCACGGTGTCGACTACAGAATTGAACGTTAAGCGGTTTGGCAAACTACCATCCGAGTTCATTACGTAAATTTCGTTTATAGTATCTCGAGCAGTCGTGAAAGCGATTTTGCTCCCGTCTGCCGACCAAATAGGCAAAAAATCCGCAACTGCATTGTTTGTGCGGTTGGTTTGGCCGCTGCCGTCAGCATTCATGGTAAAAATATCCCTGGTCGCAAAGTTTGCCTGGTCGGCTTGCCGGCTAAATGCGATCCTAGTTCCGTCAGGTGAAAAAACCGGGTCAGAGTTTGCGATAGGCGACAGCGTACTAGTGATCTGCTGGCGATTACTTCCGTCCGCATTGGCCGTACAGATATTTTGATTTGCGAACGTCGCTCCGGATGTCGAACAAACAAAGATGATCTTTGATCCGTCAGGCGAATACGATGCCACGTCCTCGTCATTCGCTGTGTTAACAAGGGGAAGTTCGGTTTGGCTAGTTCCGTCCGGGTTCATCGTGAAAAGGTCACAGACATTGCTCGCGTCGCAGCGAGAAAACACGATTTTTGTCCCGTCCGGCCTCCACGAGGGGTTTTGATCATTCCCGGCGTTGTTTGTCAGCCTGGTTTGCCCGCTGCCGTCGGCGTTCATAATCCAGATTTGTACGTTTGAGGTACTGATTTCCCTTCTCACATAAACAACTCTCTGGCCGTTAGGCGACCATTTAGCACCGGCTTCGACCGGAAGTTCAGTGTTCGTTAGCCGCCGCTGGTTGCTGCCATCGGCGTTCATGGAATAAAGCTCTAAAAAACCGTCGCGGCCGGAACTAAAAAGTATCGGCTGTGCTCCACCACCGACATTTGGCAAGCGGTCTAACGCCCGAACCTGTGTCGTTGTCATCGGAGCGTCGTAAAGTCGTATACGGGCGACGTTGCCGGCCGACATCTCATTTGGCACGACTAAGTCATCTTGAAAAAATCTCAGTGCATTTGCACCGGTGATCTGAAACGTGCCGCCGTCGGGTTGATTGACGCGAAATCCGCCATCACGATAGCCGCGGACGGTGCCAGCCGCATCGCGACATATGACGATTTGTATGTATGTGCTTGCGAGAAAGGGAGCGTTGGCGGTATTTTCAAATTCCAACCGGCCGTCCTGGATATATGCACCGTCGTCGGTCGTCCGGTTTGCAAAATCGACGACTCTTCGGAAGCCGCTAATCTGGTCAAATCGAAAAAGAATAACGATCGTATAGCTGCCGCCGTTTGGGATGACACTGGTTGATGGGCTGAGAAGTACCCCGCCATCGAATGGGAAACGGAGGGTCTGACGTGTATAACCGTCAACGGTGTCGGTGACGAAGGAATTTAGCCCAACATTCAGGAGCGGCGGGGCGGTCGGGCCGGTGCTGTTCAGATTACCCTGAAACTGATAGTCAGCCCGCAGATTTTGCCCCGGGACGGCAATTGCCGCAAAACAGAGAAGGAGAAACAGCGAATACACACATATCGAAATCTTCATATTGCCTCCGCGCCAGGAAACCGGGTAGGGAGCGGCCCTTCCTGACCTCAAATCATTGTTATCTTCATTCTTTCCACTCGTGGTTCAAACTCACATTTTTTTACTCTGCTCTCGTCGATGGCGGCGACGGATCTTGATTTATTTGGTAACGGTTTTTCCGCTGGAAACACTCTTGACCAGTTTGGCAAAATCCTCTACCAATCAGGCTGAATTCGGGCGGCTGGGGCCGTATTTAGGGTGACCAGGGGGGTCGAATTCTGTTTGTTAATTACACACAACTCGCGTAGCCAAACCCCATAAATACTGTCCCGCGGCAACCTCAGCCGGATAAAATGTGGCACGTGCCACATTTAAAAACACCATTCCATGGCCGAAAACCCGCAACAATCTAAAATTCAAAAAAATTCACCCCTGATTTTTTAACTTTATTGTCATTTTAGTAAAAATCTTTCACACTTTTTTCTAAAACTCATACTTAACCGAAACCTGCACCCTGCGTCCCGGCGTTACGGTGCTGGCTGCTTTGCCAAATCCCGGAGCTTCTAAAACGCGAACGGGAACGCCGTAGTTAGCTCGGTTTATGAAATTGAAAATGTCGGTTCGAAGCCCAAGACGGTGCGAGCCGAGCGAGAATTTTTTGATAACGGACGCGTCGAGTTCGAGCACGCCGCCGGCGCGGAATGTGTTGCGGCCGATTTGGCCGTCGCGGCCGAATGGCGCGAGGAGCGATGTTGTGTTTGTTGTCGTAAAGGCGCAGCGGCTGGGCACGGTTGCCGGTTATTTCGAGGCCAGCGAGCGTGTTTAGTCGATCCGTCAGGTTGCCGTCGAGGTTTATGTCGATGACGCTGTTAACCGTAAACGGCTGGCCGCTGTGATAGCGTCCGGTGGTGGCGAGCTGCAATCCGCTGGTGAAATGCCTGACAAAGGCGTTGCCGTCGTATTTTGGGAAACTGTACGCAAGGTCGTACGCCACACGATGGCGGATGTCAAAATTCGCCGGGCCACGCTCGGCAGCGAGGTCAAAGCCGTTCTGCGCGAGTGCCGACGCTCCGGCGAGATCAAAGACATCCGAAACGTCATCCGTTGCTTTTGAGAATGTATATGACAATTGAAAATTCAGACTATTGATAAAACGCCCGCGAAGCTGGGTCTGTAGAGAGCTGTAGTTAGACTCGGCGGTTGTTTCAAACTGATTGACGGCTCCGAGCGATTCGAGATCGCCTACCGCATTTGTCCTATCGAGCGGTCGCCGCGGCACATAAAGCACGCCGCGTGTCTGCGGAAAATTAGGTGCGAAGCTGAATGCCGGGCCGATACTGGTCGGGACAACCGTCAAACCCGATCCCAGGTTTGGCGTGGTAAAGCGGAGTAGTTTTCGCCCCGATGTACCGACATAACCGGTCGAGAGCGAAAAATTGCGACTGATCTGCTGCTCAAAAATAAACGAATAGTGATGGGCCATCGGCATCTCGAGCTTTTCGGCCGGAAGCGTTACGTTTATCGCATTGGCAAAAAAACCGCTGGTGAGAAAACTCAAAATGTCCGCAAACGGCATATTCGCATTTCTAAACCCAGTGCTGTTAAATGTATTGACCGTCCCAGGCTGCCTGAGCGGAATGCCATTAACCGTCGCGAAGCCCGGATTTTCGATCTGGATGCCAAAACCCGCCGCCAAACGGCGACGCCCCAAAATTAAACGTCAGGAAAGTCGGAAAAACATTACGCGCCTGATTAGCAACCGCTCCCAATATCTGGTCGTAAAACAAACCGTATCCGGCACGAAAAACGCTCACTCTTTTATTGCCAAACAGCGTCGGCGACCACGCCACGCCGACACGCGGTGCGAAGTTGTTGTAATCGGGCTGGTACAACTCGGTGCGGCCGTTAATGACGCGCTTCAGCACCGGCAGCAGGTCGAGCCGCGGATCGGAAAACGTTTGTTCGATCAGGCCGTCAACCTCCTTGACCGGAGTATTAAATTCGTATCGCAGCCCGTACGACAGCGACACGTCGGGCCGCAAACGCCATGTGTCCTGACCGTAAAAATTTAGTTGATGAAACCGCAGATTCGCCCGCGAACCGGGTCGGTCGAGGTTGAAAGTCAATAGCGAATTGCTCGACGAACCCAAACCGGCCAGATCTTCGGGCCTGATGATGGAGCGCGGATCGGTTGTCGGCAGAAAGCAAAAATCGAGAATTCCGCCGACCGGACAGGTCGCGCCGGTTCGCTGAACGAGACGCGGCGACCCGTTAAATGTCAGCAATGTGCGCGAGAGCCGCGGCAGATCGCTGTTGAGATCCGTCCGCCGCAAATCGGCCCCGACGACGAAAGAGTGATTGCCCGTTCGCCACGTAAGTTCGTCGGCAAGCTGAAACGTTTTATTGACGCGGTCTTGCGGAAAATTGTAAACGTCAACGCCCACCGGGCTAAATCCGGCAATTACGATCTGTCCGACCGGGCCGTTGACGTTCTCGGTCGATTCGGGAACGACGCCAAACGGCTGCTGAATCCGTGAATATCTCGCCTGTCCATTGAATTGGGGAAGCGAGAGATTAAATATCGCCGAAGCATTGAGTAAAAAAGGCGTGCCCGGCAGTTCGTCGCTCGGTATCAAAAAATCAGTGTTGCGGACCTCATCAAACTGCAAATGCGAATTTCCGAACGAAAACCGCACTTGATTAAAAAGACTGCTGCCGGAATCTGATCCGTTTATCTCGCTGTTGAGAAAGAGTGACAAGTTGTGGGTTTGAATTTTCGAGAGGACGGTGGCAAAAATCGCCTCACCCACGGCCGGGATATTTTTGTTGTCGTCGGTAAAATTATATCGAGCGGTTATCGACTGCTGCCGATTGCCAAGTTTGAAGTTATTATCCAGTCGCCCCGAAAGAATCACGCCGCGACCGCTTGCCGGAAGCGTTTGCGTAAACGTATTTTCGCCGAAAACGCCGCCCGGGTTATTTGCAAACGGAATCAGGCTAAAAACGGCGCTGGCGGTCGATTCGTTTGGGTAGAGAGGCGCGCCGAGCGTGGCTCCGGTAAAAAAGTTGATATTTGTTCCCGTTGCACCGGTGCGAAACGGCCCGCGTTGCTCGACCGTCGGTACCGCAAAATTCTTCTCTCGTCTGGCGTTCACGCGTTGATATTCGCCTGAGACAAAATAGAAAACGCGATTCTGCACGATAGCCCCGCCGAGCGTACCACCGCCTTGTGCAAAAGTGAACGGGTCTTCGCCGCCGCTCTGGTTGCGAACGGTCAGCGGTTGGTTGTCGAGCAGAACGGTCTGTCCGCCTGCGGTCCGCAGCGGGGCGATAGCGCTGCCATTTGTCGTGTCAAACGCATCGCGGGCGTTCAGGCGGCTCGAATTAAAATGGCCGTAAAATGAGCCGTTTACCTTATTCCCGCCCGCCTTTGAGACCGCATTGACCTGGGCCCCGATATTTCGCCCAAACTGCGCCGGTGCGAGGAGCGTGATGATGCTGAATTCCTCGATAGACTCGATCGGCTGCGGAATAAACGCCACAAACCCCTGCCGCCTGACGCCGATGTCTTCGTCGTTGTTGTCGGAACCGTCAACGGTGAAATTATTTGCCCGTGAGCGTAGGCCGTTGACGGCGAATTGGCCAGCCGACCCGACGCCCGGCCCGACGCCCGGCCCGGCTACGTCACCGATTGTCTGCGGCGGCGGCGCGACGCCCGGAACGAGCAGAGCGAGTTCGTCAAAACTCCTTGTTACGCCGCTCCCGCCGATTGGTATCGGTGATAACTCGTCTTTCTTAGTTGAGGCCGAACGGCGGGCGTCGTTTGTGCTGATAACAACGCGGATGTCGTCCGGTTCTTCGAGGGCTGGCGGTTGGGTCGACGGCGTCGTCTCGGGTTCCATCGAAACAGGAACGGGAACGATATCGCCAGTAGCCGTGATCCTGATCTCTCGGCGGAGCAACCTGGCCCTAAATCCAGGAACAGTTATCCTGATCTGATAAGACCCAGGGGCGAGCAGGCCCTGAAAGAAAACGCCCTTTGAATCCGTCGTGAGATTGTGGACAACGCCGGTCTGGTCGCTGGTTATTACGACAACCGCTCCGACGATCGGATTGCCCGTCCGGTTATCGCTCACGTCACCCTGGAACGCTCCGGTCAAGGTATCGCCCTGGGCGAATGTAGTATTTACGCACAAGAAAAGTACCAGCGTTAGCGAGACCCACGTGAACAAATGGGCGAGATATTTGTTTCCAATACTAGCGGCGATGAAACGAGGAATATTAGTCATTGTTCGATCTCCTAAATGTCAGATTCGCGCGACAATTTTCGACAGCCTTTACCAATATTGTCGGTAAGGCTGCCTTTCTTACTAAAAAATGAAGATTTTCTCTTTGTGGTCGAAAAAAATTAAGGGCTTTACAACAAATTAGGTCTGGTGAGATTCTGTGAGGTGGAAGGGAAGGAACAAATAGCGTAGCGGGTTTATCGGATACTACCTTCATTAGACATTCCTATAACCGTCGGAACGATTGTGATTTCGAGCGATTGGCGGCTTTGGATGTATTAAACCCAAATTACTCATTAGGACCGATCGATTCATAAATCTACCGGAAACGGCTTTAAGCAGGGAGATTTTATAAGGAAATAATTAGTAATTACCAATTATTTATACTAATTATTTACGAAACATGCTTACTCTATGCCGAACCCGACCGTAACTCTAATGCGTAATCGAGGTTAAATTAGTTTACTGTGGCTGATTGACAGTCAGTTAAGAGCAACCGACCCGGACCGGTTTTTCAAAGAACCCTTATGAAGTTCAACGATGCTCCAATTCGAACCGGTGAACAACTTCGTCACCCCTTGCCTTAATGATCGTTTGCTGGTTGGCCGAATCCTTTTCCGCTACTGGCTTTGAGGTCTCGCCCTTGTCCAGAAAATTTTGAAGACTGGCCTGGTTTTCTCCGCTGACGACGCCTTTGGTCAAGAATGCCGCCTGGTAGATATTTTGCAGGTCGTTGTTGCGTTGTTTTGTCCAGATCAGCCAGATCACCTCCGTTCCGCGGCCCCCTTCGGCAGTCGAGGTAAACGTTTCTACGATCTGCTGTGCCGCAACCTTCGATACTCCACTGTTTATGCTTGGCGTCGGAAACAAGATGGAATAAGCGACCTTTCCATCCTTGTCCTTACCCTGGTTATAGACGTACATATAACAATCTGCGTCGGGGACGAACGTCATCGTAAATTTATATCCTGATTCGATTGTTTCCGCACCAGACGATTTGTACGGCTCTTCAAACGGTTTGCCGTCGCGCATTTTCTGGACAGTGAGGTAATAGGCTAGCCGCCGCTCGTCACCTGTGCCCGCAGGTACAGAATTCGCCACGGAAACCGCCGGAGGATTGTCCTGCCTCGCCGAATTCCATGCAAAATAGGCACCGGTCAGAGCCACAACGGCGATGATGAACGCCGTCGGCACCGCCCATTTTGCTGAACCGATCAGCTTGTCGGTGACGGTCACAACGCTCTCGCGTTGGACCGTCAGAAAATCGGATGGGTCCGGCATTGCCTGGGTCGGCGATGTATGAAACTCGGTCTTTATCGATGCAAAAAAACGATCGGTTTCGTTGCCGTCTATCGTCAACTCGTGGGCGAGATACCGGCCGAAAGCACGGGCATTCTGCGGTCGTTTCTCCGGTTCGAACTCGAGCGCCGTAAGCAGAATGCGCTCGGCCTCTCGCGGCATATCATCCCTTAGATCTCCTGGGGGCGTTTTCACACCCGCGATCTGGAGCTGATACATCTCGGCGAGAGCTTTTGGTTTAAATGGCAGTTCGCCCGTAAGCATTTCGTAAACCACAATCGCTAACGAGTAAATATCCGCTGCCGGCGTAAGATCGAGACGCCCAATTAACTGTTCGGGTGAGATGTAGTGAACCGATCCGATCGCCCGCGAAATCTCTGTTACTGGCGCCACCTTTGATTCCTCGACGCGAGCGATACCAAAATCGATCAGCCGAACACGATACTTGCCTTCGTCTATCGGCGTCAGCATTATATTTTCGGGCTTGATGTCGCGGTGAAGTATCTTTTCCGAATGGGCGGCCGACAGAGCGTCGCTGATACTCTCAAGAATGCTCGCTACAACATCGAGCGGCAGCCGATCCGCCGCCTGTATCGCCTTTCGCAGGGAATGCCCTTTTATGTAATCCATCACCATGAAGGGGTTACCATCACGGAGATCTCCCGAGTCCAGTATCCGCACAATACCAGGATGATCGAGCCTGATCAGTGCCTCTTTCTCATGCTCGAACTTACGGACAATATCGGGATGTTTTAAGGCAGTTTCGTTGAGGATCTTGACGACCACATCCTTGCCCATGAGTTTGGTGTCCTGGGCCAGATAAACCACGCCGATGCCCCCGGTGTCGCCTCCCTTTTCAGTCAGGTTCTTTTCAATAAAAAAGCGCCCGTCCAGAGTTTGCCCAACCAGTTTATCGGGATCGGTGAAGTCAATTGACGTCCGATCAAACAATGAAGTGTCGTTCGAATGGACATTCTGATCAGTCTCAGAGGAAGACATTATGAATCTATGAAATCGTTAAAATGCTAAACATCTAAACGGCCAATTTCTGGCAGTAGAGACAAGATAAATGCCCAAAGCCTTGGGCAATACTAAGTAAATTTTATTTTTAATTCGACCGCCCGAAGTATACGCCAAAAGAAATTTCAGTGCAATGCCGCACTGACGGATATGACCGCCAACTCTCTCGTTTCATTAAGTTTATCGACCCCCAACGGTCCGGGCTACTAAGTTCATTCGCCGTTAGAACCCTTTGCCTCGTCGGCAAGTCGAATCATATCTTGATGTCTTTCTTGAAGGTCCTGCTCATCGCCATCCTCCAGATCAAGAAAGTTATTGTCCGCCTCCTTGATGGCAAGGATCAGTTCATCGAGCTTTAGCTGCACAGCCATCGAATCGCGGTTTTGCGTATTTTGAATCAAAAAAACCATCAGAAATGTAATTATTGTTGTACTCGTATTGATGACGAGCTGCCACGTGTCGCTAAATCCAAAAAGTGGTCCGGTGATGCCCCAAATCACGATGGCACCAACGGCCCCAATAAACGTCGCAGGCTTGCCCGTCACTAGTGAAGTCGTCTTTGCAAATCGTGTAAACAGTGATTGTTGTCTTTTTTCCATCTTTCTCCTCCAGGCACGAACAGGCGCAAAACATATTATCTCCAAGCGCCGATTCGTTGTACTGTTCGAAAGATTACATACACGACGCCCGTAAACGATTATGCTGGTTCTGCTTGATGATCGCTACTCGTTTGCTTTTGAAGGGAGCGTATGTGGTGTAGAAACAGAAAATTTCGGAGGAGAAAAAACAATGCTTTGGACAATATTTTTATTACTTTTGGTTCTTTGGGCACTCGGATTCGGATTGGCAGGTATCGGGCCGCTGATCCATACGCTTTTGGTCGTGGCGGTGATCGTCCTGCTTGTTCAGTTGATCACTGGTCGCCGCGCCGTTTAGCGAGGAGAAACAAACTTTTGCTTAGCCGGTGTGGAAACGGAAAGCCTCGATGTATTGATCGGGGCTTAGTCTCTCTTGCGTGTGCCATCGCGAAAATGTTAAATTTTTAACGCGGTCGAGCATCATGCACAACGAAATAGGGACAAAATGCAGTTGGAGCCGGTGCGAGATTCCGGCCATGAAACATGTCCGTTTTGGAAACCGAACCTTTGGCGTCCAGGACATACTTCCGGCTCTCGATCAAAATTACACCGTTCTGCATCGCAACCTTTGCGAAAAACATCTGGCGGATATCCGCGACCAATACCTGGACGTGCGGGAGTTCGATATTGGAGAGTGTCCAAGCTGTCGCCGACCTTAGCCCTCGGCGCGAAAATCGGGTAGGAAAAATTAACCACAAATGAACAGGCATGAACTCAGATAAGAGATTTTCCTAATCTGTGTTTTATCTATGGCCAATTCTGCTTTTCCAAGAGCACCCTAAACTCGCGCGAAGAGAGGGCAAAAAAGTCTTGCATTCGTGTGCAACCTTGTGCTATACTTGCAACGCACGCCATGTGCCGCTTACGGGCAGCCAATATGGCGTCGATCTTTGAAAATATAGCCGAGTTTTGCAAATTGGTCTCGAGATATTAAGCAATTGTCCCGCCCAAAACATTTCACCCAATTTGTTTTTTAAAAATTTGTTGAAATCGGGCCAAAATGACTGTGTAATTGTTGCAAATACAACTAGTTTCATGTCCCACCAAGGCCCTGGGACAGTCGTGGGACACTCAAGTTGCCGAATAGCCGTAAAGCAAAGAGTATATTGACGTTACGAGAAAATAGGCTGTAAGGTGTCCTGCGGACATTGATCGGTTTGCGGCCTCGTTGCGGCACGTAAAAATGAATTCCGATTTTACTTAGTTTCGTACTGCTTGTAAGTTACAGGTAATATAGACCCTAATACAATTTTGTAAGCGCACAAGCAAGGTCTGACATGGAACGCACGCCTAGAGATAAGAATCATCCCCCCGATTCCGCCCAGACTTTTACGTCACAACCGGATATTGATGACCGTGATCGCAAGTTAAGGCTGTACGAAACAGTCCTTTCAACCACGCCGGATCTGGTTTGTGTTTTCGATCTAAACCTCCGTTTTACCTATGCCAATGACGCTTTGCTGACAACGTGGGGAGTTGAATGGCATGAGGCAATTGGCCGCAACTGCCTCGAATTGGGTTACGAACCACGGTACGCCGAAATGCACGATCGCGAAATCGAACAGGTAATCGCGACGGGGCAACCAATTCGTGGCGAAGCTCCGTATTGGGGAACTTCCGGGCTCAGAACATTCGATTACATCCTCGTACCCGTTTTTGGGGAAAACAACGATGTGGAAGCGGTCGCCGGAACGGCTCGAGATATTACCGATCGCAAACAGGCCGAGGCCGATTTGCACCGGGCCATGGATTTTGACGAAGCGGTGATGAAGAACATGAGCGAAGGTCTGTTCACCGTCGACTCAGAAGGCAGAATCGCAACAATGAACCCTGCGGCGGAACGGCTGTTCGGTATCCAGTTTGATGACGTCCGCGATCATAATTTTCACGATGCCCTGCACTATAAGCACCCAGACGGCACGCCGTTCCCTGCCGACGAGTGCGATACGCTCCGAGCAATGACATCCGGCAAAGCGTTTTCGAGCCGGCATGACGTATTCGTCCGGGGCGACGGCACAATGTTCGATGCCATCTTTAGCGCATCGCCCATCAGTATTGGTGACGAGGTGTTGGGGACGGTTGCCGTGTTCCGGGATATAACCCAAGAAAAGCGAATAGAAACGGAACTTAAGGTGTCCGAGGGGATACTTGAGCGGTATCGTCTGCTTTCCGAGAAATCGCGGGATGCGATCTGGTTTCTGACACCCGATCAAAACTTTGTCGAGGTGAACGACGCTGCGGTTGAACTTTACGGTTACACGCGCGACGAGTTTCTTACTATGAATCTGCGCGACATACGCCACCCATCGACGTTGGTGCAGCTAGGTTCCCAATTCGCTGCGGCAAACAGCCACGGAGTCCATTTTGAGACTCTGCATATCCGCAAGGACGGGACTCCAATGCCGGTTGATGTTCAGGCAAATGGAGCTGATTTTGGCAGCGAGCGGCTCATCATGTCAATTGTCCGGGACATCAGCGAACGAAAGAAAAGCGAGGATGCCCTAAGAGAGTCTGAGGAAAGGAGAAAACTTGCGGCAGGAAGCCGGTCGCGTCGGTATCTGGGAATGGGACATCGCCATAGGGAAAACATACTGGTCGGAGACGATGTGGTTATTCTATGATGAGAAGCCGAGTAGTACGGTCAATCCCGACGAAGACTATTGGAGTTCCCACCTGCACCCAAGCGATCGGGAGCGTGTAAAACTCAACATAGCCCAGGTAGTCGCCTCGAACGAAATGCGATTTCGCGACGAATTCCGGATTGTCAAAAAAGACGGCACGATCCGGTGGCTTCAGGCTATCGCTAACGTTACCCGTGACATCGATGGAAAAGCGACCCGAATGTATGGTGTCAATCTCGACATAACAGACCGCAAGGATACCGAAGAAAGAATCAAGCTAAGCGAAAACCAGTTACGGCTGGTTACCAACGCGGTTCCAGCTCTTATTTCATACGTTGACAACAATGAGCGGTACCGGTTCGTTAATCAACAATTCAATGAATGGTTCGGAATCCCAACCGAGAACCTGGTAGGGAAAAAAGTTCGCGACGTTTTTGGTAATCAGGCCTATCGTTTACTAAAACCGCAGATTGACGAAGCACTTGCTGGGAATCAAGTCGCCTTTGAAACCACACTTGTTTACAAGGGAGTTGGCGCGCGGTATGTGCATATCTCGTATATGCCGGATATCGGCGTCGATGGAAATGTTTACGGATTTTACGGGCTGACCAACGATCTCACCGACCTAAAACGGTCTCAGGATCTCCTGCTCTCGACCGAAGAGCGAATGGCCGTTATGGTCGAGAATGTAGTTGACTACGCCATCTTCTCGATGGATAGCGAGGGCTGCATCGATAGTTGGAATAGCGGGGCTCAAGCCATCTTTGGATATTCCGAGAGCGAAATTATCGGCCGGAATTGCGATATCCTATTCACTCCGGAGGATCTGGCTAAAGGGCTGCCGTCTAAGGAGATGCGTACCGCTCGCCAAAAAGGTCGCGCATCGGAGGACCGCTGGTATTTGCGGAAAGACGGAACGCGATTTTACGCAAGCGGTGTGATGATACCGCTCCATGTTGGAAAAGTCTTGACGGGGTACGCCAAGATTGCCAGCGATCTCACCGAAAAGCAGCGCCGGGCGGACGAACTGCAACGCGCTCACGACGAACTCGAAAACAGGGTCAAGGAACGCACTCGCGAACTGGCTGAGTCGAATCTCGCCCTGGTGCAGGAAATGGAGGAACGCGAAGTCGCCGAAAGACAGAGGATCACTCTTCTGGGCCGTCTCGTTACCGGTCAGGAGGTCGAACGCCGCCGGATCGCTCTCGACTTGCACGATCACCTGGGGCAACTCCTGACAGCTCTGCGTTTAAAGATCGCCTCACTCAAGGAGCTTTCGGTTAATCACGCAGAGATTGCCTCGAGAGTAGAACGGCTACAGGAGATCGGAGAACGACTTGACTCGGAGGTTAGCTTTCTTGCTTGGGAACTTCGGCCATCGGCCCTCGATGATCTGGGACTCGTGGATGCAATCGGAGCTTTCGTGAACGAGTGGTCGAGACATTACGAGATTGCCGCAGATTTCCATTCCGCTGGCCTTACGAAGGACCGCCTCAATCGAGATACTGAATCGCATCTTTATCGTATCGCGCAGGAGGCTCTCAATAACATTATTAAACATGCAGGAGCTAGCCGCGTGTCGGTTATTCTCGAAAAACGGGATGGCGATGTGATCCTGATCGTCGAAGACGACGGGTCTGGATTTGACTCAAGCGCGTTGCGGGATTCAGGTGATGCCGAGATGGGCCTCGGTCTTATCGGGATGCGAGAACGCGCGATGCTCGTCGGCGGAGGTATCGAAATCGAGTCCGCCTGCGGCGCGGGAACGACAATCTTTGTGCGGGTGCCGATCTCAAATTGACTCTTTCTGGTGAGCATCTATGGGCGAAAAGTTAAAAATATTAATTGCCGAGGATCATCAAACCGTTAGGGAAGGGGTCAAGCTGCTCGTCAATTCGCAGCCCGATATGGAGGTAATCGGCGAGGTTGGCGACGGAGATATGGCCGTCAGGGAGGCTGTCCGTCTCGGGCCGGACCTATTGCTGATGGACATTTCCATGCCCGGCCTGAACGGCCTTAAAGCCACCAGGAAGCTCCGTTCCGTTATCCCAAACATAAAGATTCTGATCCTCACTCGTCATACCGACGATGGCTATTTGCAGCAACTGATCGGAGCCGGAGCGAACGGTTACGTTTTAAAGCAGAGCGCTCCAAACGAGCTGATAAACGCCATTCGGACGATCGCGGCTGGCAATTCATACCTCGATCCGAGCCTGACCCGCAAGGTCATGGGCGGCTATGTTAGTCGGGCGAATTCCCTGCGCGGCGAAGGAAAAGGCGATCTGTCTGATCGTGAAACTGAAGTTCTGCGTCTCATCTCGTTCGGCTACAGTAACAAAGAGATCGGTGCGAAACTCGATCTCAGCGTCAAAACGATTGAGTCGCATAAGGCAAATGCCATGCGCAAACTAGGGATACTGAGCCGTATCGACATCGTAAAATACGCCATCCTGCAAAATTGGCTGCACGATAACTGAGACAGTAGGTGGTAGGCGGTAGACAGTAGACAGTAGTTAGGAGTAAGAGTAAATCCGGCAGCGGTTCCTACCCCGACTGTCTACTGTCTACTGTCTACCGCCTACTGCCTACTGCCTACTGCCTACCGCCTACCGCCTACCGTCCACCGCCGACCGCCCCTCTCTCAGGGTTTTCCCCTAGTAAAATTACTGATTTTCCCTATATTCCCAGATTCAATTCATTGCAATAATTAGATCATCGGACGGGACTTATGGTCGCCAGTGATGGTGCGGCAAACAAAAATGGGGTCACCTTTCCGATGTTTTCAAGGGGCAAGGCAGGGAATTTCGTCGGACGAGGAATTCCCTGCCGAAAATCAGTAAAAACAACCATGTTCCAACCGACCGCAATGAATCAACCCGGGTCGGTTGTGACTTTTGGTAGGGAGTACGGATCGTTCGGTTTCGCCTAAGGTGGTCGACGATAAAAAAGGGGGGAAATCGGATTATGGATTTCAGAGAATCGACATCACAACCACAGGTTTTTGACAGTAATGATTTTTATAGCGGAGCTAAGGTCGCGCCGCGACGATATCGCGATACCAGCGATACAAGCATCGATGGTTTGCCGACGAATTCGATACTGACGTCATTACCGCCAGATTTAGCGAGCAGCGTAACGCAGTTTCTAAGACCGGCCGTTTTGGGTAAGGAAGAATTTATCTATCAAGAGGGCGACCGTATGGATTTCATTTATTTTCCTGTAACAGCCGTTGTATCTGAATTTAAGATGCTCGAGGACGGACGCACGGTCGAAATCGCGGTAACGGGCAACGAAGGAGCTATCGGACTGTCGTCACTGTTTTCGGAATCATATATCGCTCAGAATTACACCCAGGTTTCGCAAGCCGGAACCGCGAAAAAGATTGACACTATGACGTTTGAAAAACTGCTGTGTTCAAACGACAAACTTAGAAATAGTCTGAACAAGTTTGTAAATGGCTATATTAGGCAAATCTCTCAGAAAGCGATCTGCAATATGTATCATTCGGTCAAGGAACGACTGTGTACGTGGCTTTTAATGGTGCAGGATCGCTCCGGTCGCAGTACGCTGAAACTGACGCATGAGCAGATCGCCCGGACCTTGGGAGTCTATCGTCCGAGCATTACATGTATCGCTCAAGAGTTGCGCGAAATGAAGCTTATCAATTACACGCGAGGCGGCATCTCGATTTGTAGCCGTGAGCGGGTTAAAAAATCGGCGTGCACGTGTTATCTCGAGTTGAGTAACGCCCGAGTTTTTCAATAATTTCTGTTGCTGTCGCACAACGATGGCGGAGGTCAAGTTTGGATAGACTTGACCTTATGACGAGGAAAACCGATCACACCTTGAACATCCACACCAAAATTATGTTCGCACGGTTTTCCTCGTCACTTTTTATTTAATCAAGAAACTTTTATGTCGAAAGATGTCATTAACGTTGACGGGCAGGACGTAGTCGTCGGTGCCGATACGGCAAAGGCGTTTCGCGGTGTGCGCTGGGCCATGTGGTCGATCGTCGCGTTCACCGCTATCGCTGTGATCCTGTTTGTTTTCTTTTTTCTCGGTGCGTCCCTCGACGGAAAACTCGAAACCCCGTCACAGATTCAGAATACCAACGCGCGGTAGTTTTTATAGTTATACTGATGGGAGAATTTTCATGCTAGGACAATTTTTATTATTTTATTAGTCCTTTGGGCACTTGGCTTCGGTGTTGCCGGAGCCGCGTTGGGCAAGCCCGTTCACATTTTACTAGTGGTTGCGGTCGTTGTTTTCGTGTTACAAATCGTTCGCGGGCGTCGAGTTTAGATTCCCTAATCTTCGATCTGTTTGGGCTGTCCGAAAGGACAGCCTTTTTTTCCTGCCTGCCTAAGACAATCCGTCCGATTGGATACCTGAAAACCAGACTTTAAATCAATTTTGGGGTGATTTTCTTTGAAATTATACTTTTCCCGATTTTTGAAACATTTAGCCCGACTAAACCCGGCTAAAAATGTCGCACGTCCCACATTTTTGACGCTAAAAACAGTCTCCCGAAACTTCGCGCAAAGTCGGTCAATGCGAATACAGAAGCCGTCTATAAAGACGGTGTTCTGCACATCTGGATTGTCGCCGCCTTCTTTGCAAGCGATCTTGAACTCTATATCCACCGTTCCATTCGAGAAACTGTCGAACCTGTCCGAGTGTTTAATACGATTGTCGTTTATGACGGTTTTCATCCCCCCTATAATGAACAGGCGAAGGCTACTTCAGTATCATTTTACCTCAGAATCAGCACACCTTTTCAGTGTCATTTTATCCGGACAAGACCTTCAGTAGTCTTCCAGGTGCTTCAGTGTTAATATACTCATTAATTGTTTTGCTGTTGTTAGAATCCGTTCAGATGCAAATTGGACAACCGCGTGATAATGGAGGACATCGTGCCTTATGTGTTTCGCGTTCGATGAACGGTGATTCCAGCACCTTTTTTCAATTGACTTATTGCGTGTATGGTAATGCCCAGACATTGATTTAACGCGTGTAATCCAAATTTCCTACGAGGATGGCTTCCAGTAATATACAATATCCGGCTTGGCGAATTGCGGTAGCGTTCGTTCTCATATCTATTGTGGCGGCACAAATGCGGGCGTCTGGTCGAGACGTGGGCGAACCGCAGCACGTGCTGGCTCAGGGAAATCTCGATCCAACATTTGCGGCTTCGATTACTGAGGGGACTGGTTTTGTAAATGAATCGGCACTTCAGGCGGATGGCAAAATTATTTCTGTTGGCTCATTCTATCTTGCGAATGGCATCCGAGCGGGCAACATCGCCAGACTGAATACGGATGGGACAACCGACCCAAGTTTTAACCCTCTGGGAACTGGTGCTGACGCCCCCATCCAAGCTGTTGCTCTCCAGCCAGACGGCAAAATTCTCATCGGCGGAGTCTTTTTGCATTTCAACGGGCAATCCGTCAATCGTGTCGCTCGGTTAAATTTGGACGGGAGTCTGGACAGTTCCTTTAACAATACACTGACTCTTATCGACCAGGTTTTTGATATAGCCTTGCAGGTAGACGGAAAGGTGTTACTTGGCGGCGCCTTCAGTTTCAGTGCCTCGTTGCCTAACCGCATTTTGCGTCTAAATTCGGACGGCAGCGTCGATGCATCGTTTAACCTGGCAGGAACCGGAGTTCAAGGTGGACCGGTTTATAAGATTCTGATACAGCGGGATGGCAAGATCTTGGTTGGTGGCGCATTTATTGGGTTCAACGGAACAATTGTCCGAAATCTTATCCGGTTGAACGGGACGGGTTCTATCGACCCTTCCTTTAATCTTGGGACAGATACCAACGGCAGCATCCGCAACATTTTCTTGGAACCGGACGACAAGTTATTGATCTCAGGAGACTTTCAACGGGTCGCGAATGTCAATACCGACGGAGTTGCCCGGCTCAGGCAGGATGGAACGCTTGAGACGACTTTCAATATCACGGATGACATAAATCGAGTCCCCATCGTTTACGATCTTGAGCGTCAAACGGACGGTAAGATTGTATTTGGTTGCTCTGACTGCCACGGTGATGGCCAGGCAAAAGTTATGCGAATGAATCTGAACGGAACCATTGACCCAACTTTTGCCGAGGTTAATTTGGAACGGTGGCGGGTTCTGGATATTTTGGCTCAACCTGACGGTAAACTTTTGTTGGGAGGTGATTTTGTCGTATACGGTAGTCATATTAGAGTTCGAATTGTTAGAACTGGTTCGGATGGAGCACTTGACGAAACTTTTAATGCGAAAGTTTCCACTCCCGGCAGCGTTCGCGCGATAAGGCAGCAGGTCGACGGCAAGATCATAATTGGCGGAGATTTCGAATTTGTCGACGGGATCAGACGCACGGCCGTCGCTCGGCTAAATATTGACGGCAGCCTTGACAGTACTTTCGACATAGGAAGAGCTTTAGACGGCGATGTTTTGGCTCTGCTTGTTGAACCGGGCGGAACTATAATTATCGGGGGATCGTATCGGGGGAACGGGGCTTTCGACGGCGCACCATTGCATCGCCTTAACTCGGACGGAAGCTTTAATTCCGCTTTTGGCTCTAATCAAGCGCCATCATTGAGCGTGGCGGGCGTTGATCGACAGTCGAACGGAAAAATAGTCGTTACTGGGGCTATTCTTAACGGGTCGCTTTCGGTTGTCGCAGCGAATCGGTTTAATTTGGATGGCACTTTCGACGAATCGTTTATCCGGATCGCCATTCCTAGCGGTGTCGGGCAAGCAATTTTGGTTCAACCGGACGACAAGATCGTAATCGGGGGACGATTTTTTCCACAGGGTTCGTTTTCCCGAAGTGGAATCCTCCGATTGAACCCAGATGGCTCATTGAATAGTGGATTTTCGAGTAGTTCGCCGACCGTTTCTTCACTCGCGGCTACGCCAAGCGGAAAAATAGTTGCCGCCGGCTTGGATCTTCGTCGATATTCATCAGACGGAAACCGCGACTTGACGTTCATTACCGGCGCTGGGGTCGATGGGGGAATTCGCTCGGTAATCGTGCAATCAGATGAAAAGGTAGTTATTGGGGGACAATTTTCAAACTATGATGGAAGGCCGGCAAACCGCCTTACGCGACTTCAGGTTGACGGGAGCCAAGATACAACCTTTGATGTCGGTACCGGTGTTTCACTCAATGTATCGAGCCTATGGCTTCAGCCGGATTCGAAATTGCTGGTCGGCGGATTGATCATTGATTTCAATGGAGCCTTGAGGCTTGGGATGGTTCGACTCGTTGGGTCCCACGCAAGCGTGAGCGGACGGGTGACTACTCCTGACGGTCGAGGCCTGCGTAACGCAACGGTGGTTGTCACTGATTCGCAAGGCGTGCGACGAACGGCGACGACCAGTTCGTTTGGGGTATATTCGGTCGACAATGTTGTGATCGGTGAAGCTTTCATTTTTGGCGTTTTATCAAAACGCTATCGCTTTGCACCTCGCAATTTGCAGGTTAATGACGACTTGGCGAATGTAGATTTTGTCGGCCTGGAATGACACCACCTTAAACGATCCAATACATGAATTCCTGGGCTTATTGACCCTGGGATTGCAATGGTTTTCCTTTGCGATCTCAGCGTTTGAATATTTTTTTGCGCTGGGCGCAATGTTACGCCCTTGCTCACTCGCGGATTTCTGCATCGGGAAGAATTTTTTAATAATTTTGCTATTTGCGCTTGACGAAAATTATTTTGGGTGTAATATGTCAAATGTTCTAACAAATTCCGAACGATGACGTTTGTTTCTCTATAGGCCACACTCGGTTCCCTTGTTATTTTGAGGAATACCTCGTTTTTGGTGCCTTTCGCGTTTGTAGTTGGGATATTTTGTTAAATATTTTAACAATATATGCGTAAGATTAATCCAGGTGATTTCAAACTCGCGACGCGCGGTACGTCGCGTGGGATAAATAAACAGATCGCCCTGACGCTGATTCGCACACACCAACCCGTTTCGCGAGCCGAGATTGCCCGTCTGATGGATACGAACCGGGCCAATATCACATTTCTGGTGAACGAACTACTCGAAGAAAAACTCGTCCGCGAGGGTGCTCAGGGCAATCAGAAAATCCGCGGTCGAAAACCGACTTTTCTCTATCTAAACTCGCAAAAAAGCGTCGCAGTGGCCGTCGATGTCCGGGCGTCGCGGACGTTTATCATGATCACCGATTCGATCGGCAGGCAGATCGGCGAGGTTGTCAGCTTCCCGACGGCCCTCGAACCGGAAAAATTTGTCGAGTCGCTGGGCGATCAGGTCAGAAAGGCCTTGAGCGAGGCGTCAGCCGGAGCGTTGGTCGATGGAATGGGCCTGGTTATTCCGGGCATGGTCGATCACAACGCGGGCGTCGTCCTGCACGGACCGGCCCTCAAATGGCGCAACGTGAATCTGCTCGCCGCGCTCCGGAAAGAGTTTGGGGACATTGATATTCATCTCGAAAATTCGGGCAAGGCATGTGCCCTCTCGCAGATATGGGCGGCGCACAGCGATGTTTCGCCGATTAACGATCTGGTTTTTGTCAGCGTTTCGGACGGCGTCGGTGTCGGTGTCGTCATCAACGGCGAGATTATGCGCGGGAAGCATAATACGGCCGGTGAATTCGGTCATGTGCCGCTCAGCATCGACGGGCCGAGATGTTCGTGCGGAGCGAACGGGTGTTGGGAAGCATATATCTCTAATCCCGCAACACTCTCGCGATATTTTGGACGGAGCGTGACAAACCGTCAGCCACAGGCGTTCGATATTGCAGATTTCACGATCGAAGATCTAATTATACGGGCCCGCGGGAATGACAGCAAGGCGTTAACGGCGCTACATTCCACCGCCAGATACCTCGGGCTGGGCCTCGCGTCGATTGTGAATGCGGTCGATCCGTCGCGGATCTACATCGGTGGCGAGATTACCGAGGCATGGGACATCATCGAGCCGCACGTTCGCGACGCGATTAAGGAACGCGCGTTGACCGCCGATCTCGGCCAAATTTCGATCGGCATCGTGCCGGCGATGGAATATCCGCGTTTGCGCGGCGCCGCCGCTCTGGTCACCGCTCCGGCCTTTGCGGCGCCGAAGGTGGCATAGATGGCAACTGCGGCTTTGCCGCTCGATTTGCGGAAAAGCTGCGCTTTTTCCGGAACATGCTCTTGAATGAACGCGGCTCTGCCGCCGCATTCGCGAAACCACATTGAGGGCTGCAACCGGCGGCAAGCCGCGAAAATTGGGGGCGACCCCACGGAAAAGCACAGCTTTTCCGCAAATCGATGGGCATAGCCCGAAGAAACTGAAAAGCTCGGGAAGAAGAGGTGAAAGAAGCCTGAAAAACCGAACAGTCATCACCAACAGTTATAAGGAGAAATTTAAGAAATGAAACAGTTAAGCCAAGTTTTTAAGTCAGTTGAAGAGACCGTATGCCTGACGCGCACTATATTATTTTCTTCCCTGCTTGCCGTTCTACTCGCCATTCCAATGGTCACTTCCGCGCAGATCACGACCGCCACGATTGTCGGCACAATTTCTGATCCGGGTGGAGCCAGCGTTCCGAACGCGAGCGTTAAGGCCCGAAATACCGATACGGGCCTCACCCGCACGGTCGTCTCCGGCGAGGATGGCAACTATAGGATCGAATTTCTCCCGGTCGGTAACTACGTCGTTGAGGTTACGGCCACTTCGGGATTTAAGAAAGCGTTTCAAGGCGGCCTAGTGCTGCGAGTTGGCGATACCGCCCGTATTGACATCGCTCTTGAGGTAGGAGCGGTCAACGAAGAGGTCACGGTCACAACAGCACCACCGGAAGTTAATACGAGCACTGCGGAACTAGGTCGTACAATTCAAACGCAGGAAATAGAAAATCTTCCGCTGGTTGAGCGTAATGTATTTACGCTGCTTGATCTAACGCCGGGTGTTCAGTCGAACAATGCCGGTATTTCGAACACAGCCCAAGGCAACCTCCCAAGCACCTTAGGTTTTCCGGAACAGCGGACGCTTATTAACGGCGGAACCGACGGTGGAACCGGTTCGGTAAATTACTTTCTGGATGGGGGAGTCAATATGACTAACCTGCGTAATACCGGCAACGTGGCCCCAAACCCGGAAGCAGTTCGGGAGTTTAAGGTTACTACCAACGCCTACGGTGCGGAGTATGGTCGATTCGCTAGCGGGATCATTAATATCGTCACTAAGTCAGGTACAAATAAGTTTAACGGCTCGATCTACGAATATGTACGAAACGACGCGTTTAATGCCAAGGAATGGAATTCGGCAATTGCTAAAGCGCCGTATAAGCGTAATCAGTTTGGCGGCACATTTGGCGGACCAATAATTAAGGACCGAACATTCTTCTTTGGAAGCTACTCCGGGCTGCGTCAAAATACGAGCAATTTCCTCTCCGGTGCTACTCTGCCGACTGATGCTTTCCGCACCGGCAACTTTAGTGCCTTGGCGGCTGCAAGCCAGCCCAAAGACCCCGCGACGGGAACGTCGCTTGCCAGCGCCGCCTTTTTTCCGGGCGGCATAATTCCCGCGAACCGAATAGATCCCGTAGCATTGCGAATCCTGAACGATTATATTCCGCGTTCCAACTTTACCAATGTAAACGGTTCGCTGGGTTATCAGGCAAATGTTCCACTTCCCGTAAAGACCGATGAAATTTTGGTAAAGATTGACCACCAGTTGAATGAGCCGCACCGATTGAGCTTCACATACTTCACCAATTGGGGAAATCAGACCTTTTTTCCGGGTAACGGCAATCTCCCGTGGGCTACACAAGATTTCAAATGGCGACAGTCCAGCGCGAACTTGAGCGATGTCTGGGTAATTTCACCGGAGAAGATCAATCAATTTTGGGTAACCTACACTCGCAGTTTTGGCGGACGAAACAACACCCCGGAAACGACGCTCGAGGATCTGGGTTCGGCTTTCCGCACCCAAGGCAAAGGCTCGCTCCCGCAGATCACTGTGAACGGGTTTTTCACCTTGTCAAATGCTATCGGAGGACCAACGGCGGGGACAAATCTCTACTCAGTCCGTGATGTATTTAGTTGGACAAAGGGAAGACACTCGATCAAACTCGGGGGCGAAGTAACTCTAAACAAGGATATTCAGGATGTTTTGCTTAATAACTACGGGGTATTTACGTTCGCCAGCGGAAACGCCACCGGGAATGCCTTTGCTGACTTTTTGCTCGGCATTCCCAGCGGTTTGACGCAGGACGCGCCGGTTACGGGTTATACGAATACATGGTATGGCGCGGCATTTTTGCAGGATGATTACCGTGCTTCGTCACGACTGAACCTGAATCTCGGTCTCCGCTGGGACGTACAGACGCCCCCAACCGACCCGCTGGATCGGTGGACAAACTATGTCCCGGGACAACAGTCACGCGTCAGGCCGGACGCGCCGGTCGGTGCCTTATTTATCGGTGACCCCGGTGTCGAACGCGGAGCAATCGCGGTGAGGTACAAAAATATTTCACCCCGCCTCGGATTTGCTCTCGATCCGTTTGGCGACGGCAGGACATCTATCCGTGCATCAATGGGTGTTTTTTATGGCAGTATCTCTGGCAATGAGTGGAATACAATGACCAATTTCCAGCCGGCGTCCACGCGATTGAATTTTACCAATCGCCTTCGAAACGGAGCTGGGGCAACTCTCAGGAATCCTTACGCCAATTACGTGGGCGGTATTCCCTTCCCATACAACGGCGCGTTTACGGATGGCGGCGGCTTTTTCGCTGTAGCACCGGATTTTCAATTCCCGAGGACCCTGCAGATGAACGTTTCGGTCCAGCGTCAGATCACCAACCAGTTGACCGTGGGAGCGGCCTTGATCAGAAGCGTTGCGCGAAACTTACCGTTCGGGCGTGATGTCAATGCTCCAATCAATACAGTAAATCCCGTTCCATCAACTGGAAACGTTCAGGCAAGGCGACCAAACCCTCGGTTTGGTGCCGTCACGGTTTTGGACTCGGATCAAAACGCAGATTACACCGGCTTGCAGATCACGGCTTCGATGCGGTTAAACAAACTCTTTAGTTTCAACGGCTTCTATGTGCTTAGTGATACGACGAGTTCCGTTCAGCTCCACAACAATACGACCCAGGGCCTGGCACAAAATTTTCTCAACCTGGATGCTGAT
The DNA here is from genome assembly GCA_963738935.1 of uncultured Acidobacteriota bacterium. Classification (GTDB taxonomy): domain Bacteria; phylum Acidobacteriota; class Blastocatellia; order Pyrinomonadales; family Pyrinomonadaceae; genus OLB17. The sequence continues at coordinate 1,842,961 of CAVTYF010000001.1, forward strand.
AAGGGGGCCGCTGATACCGATCAGCGTCACGTTTTCAGCATGAGCTTTAATTTCCAGCCGGATTTCTACAATGGCAGTAATCGCGTTGCGAAAGGAATTCTAAATGGTTGGAGCATTTCACCGATCGTTAAGATCCGCAGTGGACGGCCGTTTACGGTAAGTAATGGCGGGGTTGACGCCAACCTCGACGGGGTTACAGGAACCGATCGTGCCCGATTAACGGGCGTAAGTCCGTATCTTGCCAATCCAACGGCGGCCGCGTGGTTTAATACCGCCGCATTTGCCCAGAATCTCGCGGTTACCGGAGTTCCGGTCGATGGCACCTCGCCCCGAAACTCCCTTTATGGTCCGGGTTTTCGCGTTGTTGATTTGGCTCTTTCTCGTGACTTCAGGTTTGGCGAACGCTTCAAACTTCGTTTTCGTGCGGAGGGAACCAATATCCTGAACAATGTTAATCTTAATGATCCCGTCTCCGCAGTCCCCGCAACGATTACGCCAACTTCATCGTTCGGTACTATCAGCAGTGCAAAGGCTATGCGTATTATCCAATTAGGGCTGAGACTGAGCTTCTGATTAGGGATGTCGATAGAAAGGAGACCTCTCCTTCACAGTCGATGTATTCATAAATATAGCGTTCGTTTTAGCTGGTTCGAACGCTATATCTTTTACTTTCGTCGCTGAGCAATGAAAGCATTTAAACGAACAACGGTCACGAGTTATCAATTACTTACGCTTGTGATCGTCGCATTCTTGGCTAGTCAAGCGGTGGGAACTGCCGCGCAAATAAATCCCGGTAAGACGGTAGACGTAGCCGCCCTAAAATCAGAAGTCAAAGACCTCATGGCAATGGAAGTGGCGGTGCATTTCGGGGCAATAAAGTCGTTCGAGCAGCCGCCTGATGTCGTAAACGGTTCGATCACGACGGGCGAATATACTTGGGGCAGTTTCATGCGCGTCGTTGCCGCTCAAAGCGACGTTAGCGGAAGTTCCGTGATCGCGGGCCGCGAGACCGCGAGGCCAATCGCGGAGATGGGCTTGTACGAAGCCCGGAAAGGCGGCAAAGGCTTTTTCGCAGTTATATGCGGCTCAGGCTCTCAGGCATTTTGGTGCCGATCTAAGCAAAAATGCGGTTTGGCAGAGCATGAACGATGCCGAACGCAAGGAATGGGCTGCGCTGCTTGACGCGACTCGCATTTACGACCCAAAGAAACGCGAGGTCATAAATCTGCCGGAGAATTACCTGGGCGTGGCAGCCCGAATAGCTGCCTATGCTTACGAATTCGGCGTCCTCAAGGACAAGGCTTTTCTCGATTCGCTCATCGAACGTGCCGCCGTGCAATTCACGAACGGAGCGATGTACGCCGACGACGATTTGCCGAATGGCCGTTATGACCGTTATTCAAACGAGTACATTCGCTTCTGCTGGAAAGCCGCAGAGGTCGTCGGACGAAAGGATATTCTCGATAAGCTCCGGCCGTCGATGAAAATCCAGATGAAGCTCTGGTGGGATCTCGTCTCGGATAAAGGCTACGGTTACAATTGGGGCCGCAGCCAGGGTTTCGTGAGCTATCTCGACACGCTGGAAATAGTCGCCTTTCTCGGCGAAAATCCCGAGTTTCGCCCAGCGCCGATCGCGGATATTGCAAGTCTGTACAATCTTGCGTGGCGTTGGATTCGCAGCGGTTACATCGATGACCGCCATACATTCAACATCTTCGCCTATGGACGCGGCAATTACAGCTACATCAGCCTTCGACGCGAATTTCAGCAGATCGCCACGAGCTTTGCAAAAATTATCGTCGCTCACGACAGTTTTATGAAAACGCTTGAACGCGAACAGGTTACGGCGTTTCCGGCCCGGCCAAAACTCGCAAATGTCGCTCGATTTGAGTTTTTCAGTAAATCACCCGACCGGCCCGAGGGCGTTTGGCTCGTGCGGCAGGGGAATTTGAATTTCGCCCTGCCGATCACCGTCGGGACAAAACCGGGAATGTCGGATTATCTCGCCGCGCCGTTCGGGCTCGCGGGTTTTGCAAATCCGGTCGAGGAAGTTTATCCGTCGATGGTTCCGTTTATCGAGATCGAAGACGGTAAAACATACACGGCGTCTGAGGGTTCATCAGTTATCGAGCCGTCGAAAGACGGACAATGGCTCCGTGTCGTTTGGAAAAAATGGGGACGAATCGCCAGTAAATCGGGCGAGCGTTTTGATACCGGAATTACCAGCGAAGTGATTTGGCAAATCGTCGGCAACAAATTGGAACGAACCGAAACGCTCGTCGCGATCAAGGATTTGAAAATAAAACGCTGGTGGGTCGCGGTTCCGACGACAGCGGACCGGTCGCGGATAGAAATGTCACAGGGTAAACGGAGCGATGTTTTTGACGGTCGCGAAGGCACCTTGCGAGTAACAGCGAACGCCGATTGGCCGATGACAACATCGCTCGCGGCAGCGGGTGATACAAAACTCGGCAAGGGCGTTCTAGGAGCGATTCCGCTTCATTTGATTTACTCGACCGAAGATTTAGAACTAAAGAAGGATAAAAAATTAACCTGGAAACTTACGTTAGAGGTGACGAAAAAGAAGTAATACACGCAACAAAAATTATGATTGGTGAAGCAGCAAAAATTGAAGCCTTGGTAACTGACTGGAAAACGATCCCGGTCGAACACATCTCAGAGGGCATCGAGCGGCAGATGGTCGTCGGTGAAAATATCATGATCTGCCGGCTCCGGTTTGACCCATTCCTCGTCACACCGGCCCATCGTCACCCGCACGAACAAATGACGCTCGTGATACAGGGCAAGGTCCGGTTTATTCTGGACACGGAAGAACGGATCGTATCGGCGGGCGACGTTTTGCATTTCCCGTCAGAGTATTGGCACGGCGCGACGATGATGGATGAGGAAGTCGTGTTGATCGACATCTTCTCACCGATCCGCGAGGATTTTTTGACAGCCTAACTAAATTCGAATGACCTTGTCTATTTATCACATTAAATGGCTCGCGGTAGCAGCGACGGTCGTCGTTTGTAGCGGTGCGTCGCTGGCTCAACCGGCCGATGAGGCGCGCGTGTTCCTGCTCGATATAGTTGCCGTTGACGTAAAAAAGCAGCCAGAATTGAAACCAGCGGTCGCTAAGGTCGATCGTGACGCCAAACTGGCCCTAAAGGCTGAGATCCTGTCAATTGTTACCAAAACCGCAACTCCGCCGAGCGGTGATAAACACGATTACATGAGTCAGGCGCCGTATTTCTGGCGAAATCCGAATACTGCGAGCGGCTTTCCGTATATCAGACGAGATGGGATGCGAAACCCCGAGATCAAACAGTATCCCGATCACGATATGCTCGATAAAATGATCGACACGGTCGAGCGGCTTTCGGTGGGATATTTTATTACCGGTAAAGACGAGTATGCTGTCAGGGCAGGCGAGATTCTGCGAACGTGGTTTCTGGACCCCAGAACGAAGATGAACCCGAATCTTGAATTTGCCCAGGCGATTCCCGGGCTAAATACAGGCCGTGGCATTGGGATAATCGAGACTCGCGGCCTCACCCGCGTCGTCGATTCCGTCGGGCTGATCGCAAAGTCGCCGTCGTGGAAAAAGGCCGATCAGGCTGGCGTTGAGGCATGGTTCGCGAAATACGTCTCATGGCTGACGGAAAGTAAGAACGGCCGTGACGAGAGCGAGGCGAAGAACAACCACGGCACTTTTTACGACGTTCAGCTCGCGTCATTTGCACTTTTCACGCAGAATCGCGACCTCGCTAAAAAGGTGTTGGAAGCGGCAAAACAAAAACGCATCACTAGACAGATCGAGCCAGACGGACGGCAACCGCTCGAACTCGAACGCACAAAATCGTGGGACTACAGTCTGATGAATCTTGAGGGTTTGATGTCTCTCGCACGCCTCGGCGACGTGGTCGGCGTTGACCTCTGGTCGTTTCAAACGTTGGACGGACGTGGTATTCGCAAGGCGATCGGGTATTTGGCGGCGTTGACGCCAGACGTAAAAAAGTGGAGTTATCAGCAGATCACACCGATCCAGCCGGAACGATTCTACGCGGCCGTTCGCCGGGCAGGCCGTCGGTATAAGGACGTAGAATATCAAAGGTTGCTAGCGTCATTGCCAAAGCTCGCCGACGATGACCGGACCCGATTGGTCGACAGGTGAGGTATTTCTAGTCGGTCGCCGGATCGACGAGATACAGATCGCGGCCGGCACGCTCGACGATAAGCGTATCGGCATCATTTCGATGATCGGCAATGTCGAAGGTTCGGTGATCGAGATATTCGAGATTTACGCGGCGGCAAGTTTCCTGGTTAACTTGTGAGGCGAGCACGATCCGGTACTTTGGTACGAACTGCCCGTCGCTTCCCTTTCGACCGGCGTAGGAAACATGGGCCAGATGGGCGGCGACGCACAGATTCGATTGCAGCTCGCCCGATTCGGCGACCAGATCTTTGATATTTTCGATCGGCGCGTAGCCGCCAAACCGCTCGATGTCGCGGCCATGAGTTTCTGAGATACACCGCAGCTTTGGGGCGTAAATGATTAGCTCGCCGCCGGATTCGATGATCGAACCGAGACGATAACTCGCCTTGCCGCCGAGCCAGAGGTCTTCGTAGTGCTCGTCAAGCAGAGCGACAACGCGTCGATATCGGCGGCCGGTATATTTGATATGAACCTGTCGGCTGACCTCAGCGGCCCGCCGCAGCGACGGGCGATAGTCGCCGCCGAATAAGGCGTGTGTTCGCAACCGATCTTCAGCCGTACGTGTGACGACCGATGTAAATGTGACAACGCGGGCAGCAATGCGGTCGGCGGCGGCCTCGATCAGATGCCGCGTGGGCGTTTCGATACGGCCGATGATCTTTTCGATGGTGGCAAGAGCAGCGAGCCAATGGGTTTTGTGGGTTAATTCGGCCCCGGCGATACCGGGAAAAAAGTATTTGGCACCACCGGCAAAACCTGCGACCTCGTGCGGAACGGTCGCTCCGAAGACGAGAATTGTGTCATATACGCCGGGAGCGACTAGGGCGTTGATGGCCAGCGGGATCGATTCGTTGAACAGGCCGCCGGTGATGTGATTGACCTCGTCGGCACCCAGTTCACCGATGGTCACAAGTTCGTCGGGCGTGTCCCAGCGATGGTCGTAAATTTTGCCGAGATTTGAGATATCCGCAAAACTTTTGGCACCGATCTTTGCCAATTTTTCGGCGTCCGTCATCGGCGAATGCGTACCCTGAGCGACAAGAACATCGAGTTTGACAATGCCATTCGCGGCCAAAAAAGACGCGGCTTGAGGGAACAGAATATGAGTATTATCGTCACGCGTTTTGTCCGGAATGATGGCGAGAACGCGTGAACCGGACGGAACGCCGCTCAAGGCAGCCTCGACGATCAGACACATTTCGTCCGTCGTCAGATCGCTCTCAGGTGAGCCGCTGCCTGTTAGAAATGGTTCGTTTTCGGTAAATGAAGTCATTGATACTAATTCTATCGCACCGACTATGATTCAGCGTTTTCGTGCAGCGGAGCCGCAAAAGATACTAGCCAGATGTTGAAGCGTCTGGAAACGACCGAACAACCGATTCCGCACTGGAGGTGCGGCAGAATTCGCGTAAGGATTGAGGCTTTCGCCCCTCCAGGGCGAGACGCTCGCAAGATGATTTTTTCAGGCGTTTCACATCTTGTCTTTAGGCCGCATCGCGGCTACAGATAGACTTTTTAGGGATGATCTGAAACCACTGAGAAAGACAACGAGAACGCTGAGAGAAAAATAATATTATGTACACCCGAACCTACTACGCAACCGATCCGCAATCTATCGCGGGAAGTTCGAATGACGATCTGCAGGCAAGATATTTAATAGACGACCTCTTCGCCGATAACGAGGTCAGGCTAAATTATCTGCATTACGAACGCTTTGTCATCGGCGGAGCTGCAACGACAAATGCACCGATTTCCTTGCCGCTTCAAACCGAGCCAGCGTCGGCCAAAGATCACCCATATCTCGAACGCCGCGAAATGGGGGCCGTGAATGTCGGCGGCTCAAACGGCTCGATCACTGTCGACGGCGAAAGATATGAGCTAGCCTCGAAGGACGCGTCTTTACATCCCGATGGGAACTGAAAGCGTGACCTTCGAATCGGCCGATGCGGCCAACCCGACACGATTTTATCTCGCTTCGACTCCGGCTCATGCACGGTTTGAGGTCAAACACATTTCTATCGATCAGGCAGTTCCGCTCGAACTTGGTTCGACTGAGACTGCAAATGAGCGGACGGTTTATCAGTATGTCGTACCGGCGGTTTGCCCGTCGTCGCAGTTGCTTTTGGGTTTGACAGTCATGAAGACGCGGCAGCGTCTGGAACACGTGCCCGCCGCACCTGCACGACCGTCGCTCCGAAGTTTACTTCTATTTCGACCTAAAAGAAAATCAGCGGATCATGCATTTTATGGGCCAGCCGGACAACATGCGGCATATCGTTTTGGACGGGCAACCAGTCGGTCGTCTCGCCGCCGTGGTCGATACACATGGGCGTCGGAACTACGAATTACGCCTTCATCTGGGCGATGGGCGGCGAAAATCTCGATTACACCGATATGAACGTGCTGGATATTTGCCAGCTCCGATAATTATGAAAGCCAAATTTTTTACGGCCTTTGCCGCCATCACGATTTTTGCGTCGGGTCTCGCGGCCCAGAATACCGACGTATTCAAACGCAAATATATCGAGACTAAAATGCTCTCTGTCGCCAAATGGCAGCTCGCAAATCCAAAGCACGAGCTGCGGGACTGGACGAACGGCGCATTCTATGCCGGTGTTTTTGCGGCTTATGAGACAACCAGATCACCGGAACTGATGAAGGCGATGATCGAAATGGGCGAGAAGAACGGTTGGAAACCGGGCCGTCGATTTGACCACGCTGATGATATCGTCATCAACCAGACATATCTTGATCTGTATCGGATAAAAAAGGATCGCCGTCTGCTGCAGCCAACGATCGATGTAGTCGATAGGCTAAAAAAAGAAAGTGGAAACGAAATCGCAAAACATGGGATAACGTGGTGGTGGTGCGACGCCCTGTTTATGGCCCCGCCGACGCTCGCCAAGCTCGCCAGGATCACCGGCGACAAAACATATCTCGATCTGAATGACCGCTTTTTTCAGGAAACCTACGACCGGCTTTACAACAAAGAAGAGGATTTATACGCTCGCGATGCATCGTATTTGATCGCCCCTGACGGCACCGGAAAGCGCGAGGTTAACGGCAAAAAGATCTTCTGGAGCCGCGGCAACGGCTGGGTCATGGGCGGGCTGGTGCGTTTATTAAAAGAGCTACCCAAAGATCACCCCAAACGCCAATTTTATCTGACTCAGTACAAAGAAATGGCGACAAAGATACTGTCGCTTCAGCAACCGGACGGCCTATGGCGGTCGAGTTTGCTCGATCCTGACTCATTTCCGGGCGGCGAGGCGAGCGGTTCGGGGTTTCACACATACGCGATCACGTGGGGGATAAACAACAAGATTCTCGACCGCGGCAAATTTCTGCCCGCCGTCAAAAAAGCGTGGACCGGCCTGAACACACTAGTTCACGCGGACGGCAAGGTAGGCTGGACACAACCGATAGGTGCCGATCCGAGAAGAAATTTTAACGCTGATAGCTGGGAGGTTTACGGGGCGGGAGCATACTTACTTGCCGGTTCCGAGGTTGTAAAACTCAGGCTCTAGAGCGGTTTCGGATTGACTGGAGGGTGAGCATCCTGCTCGCCCCGAACCGGTGAGCAGGATGCTCACCCTCTAGTCGAGACCCCCGCTGGTTCGCCAGTTATGGTTATTCCATACACTGATACCGAAACCGCTCTAGATTATTACGAACTAATCTATGGACAATATTTTGGACAAATCTACAGTTCCACCTGATGGATTCAAACTTCCAGGTTTGCGCTGGCTGATTATTGGTCTCGTTTTTTTCGCGACGCTGATCAACTATATCGACCGTCTGACGATCTCGGTTCTCGCCCCGCTGATCACAAAGGAACTCAATCTTTCAAATACCGAATTCGGCGGCATCGCGACGTGGTTTTTGTTTGCCTATACGATCAGCCAGAGCCTTTCCGGCAAATTGTATGACCGGATTGGAATCAAGAAGGGCTTTACGGTTTCCATCATCGTCTGGTCGCTCGCCGCGATGGCCCATGCATTTGCGGTCGGATTGCGCAGCCTGAGCGCGTTTCGATTTATTCTCGGGCTCGGCGAGGCGGGCAATTGGCCGGGAGCCGCAAAAACCGTCGCCGTCTGGTTCCCCGCGCGTCAAAGGGCGCTCGGAATGGCGATCTTTAATAGCGGCGCGGCGATCGGTTCGATCGTGGCCCCGCCCATTATCGTCGGACTGACCGCCTATTTTGGCCACTGGCAGCAGACATTTGTCGTCACCGGAATGCTCGGTTTTTTCTGGCTGGTTCTGTGGTGGTTCGTTTACGACACCCCTGAAAACCACAAATGGCTGACCGCTGCCGAGTACAAGATTATTACCGAGGACGAAGCCGAAACTACGGGCCGTAAACAATCGGACAATGTCGATGCCAATTCGTCCGTAACATCGTCGACTGTATTGCTCGCAGAACCCGTGAAGCCGCTCGGCTGGTTTGATCTGCTCAGATATCGTCAGACATGGGCCATCGTCCTCGCTCGCTTTCTGGTCGATCCGGTTTGGTGGTTGTATATTACGTGGCTGCCGCTCTATTTGAGTCAGGTTCACGGGTTTGACCTCAAACAGATCGGATTGTTCGCCTGGGTTCCGTATGTGGCGGCGGACGCAGGCAGTCTGTTTGGCGGTTGGCTTTCAGGATTCTTGATCGGACGCGGATGGTCGGTCAATAATGCCCGAAAGACTGTGATAATTTTCGCCGCCGCTCTCATGCCAGCGGGAATATTTGCTGCGTTTACCGCTGATTCGATGACGGCTCTCGCACTTATCGCCGTTGTGCTTTTTGGATTTCAGGTTTGGATCAACAATGTTCAGACGCTGCCGAGCGATTTTTTTCCGTCGAATGCCGTTGGTTCCGTCGCCGGGCTTGGCGGAACAGGTGCGGGCATCGGCTCGATGATCTTTATTTTTACAACCGGCTGGGTGGTCGATCATTTTTCATACACGCCGATCCTCGTGACGGCGGGGATTTTGGCGCCGGTCGGCACGCTTATCCTGTGCCTTTTGGCCGGACGGATCGAGAAAGTAACACTTCAGCAGACGTAAATGCGAAAGCCCGCGCGTAGGCAAGGGCGATTCATCCAACGTTTGCGTTTCGCCCTTGCTTACGCGCGGGCTTGTGCATTTAACAGGAGACTTTTTTATTATGAACAACTATTTTGATTTCACCGGCAAGGTGGTACTCGTCACCGGAGCCTCAAGCGGCATCGGTCGAGCGACGGCCGAACTTTTTGGCCGATGCGGAGCGTCGGTCGCACTTACTTATCACAAAAATGGGGCTGGGGCCGAGGAAGCTGTCAATGCGATCTCGGCGTACAGCAACACGACGGTTGGCGGCGCAGCGGGCACGGCGGTCGGCACTGCCTCAACCAAGGCGATGGCCATCCAGGTCGATGTCACTAGGGACGGCGAGATTGCCCGCATGGTTCGCGAGGTCGAAGAAGGCCTCGGCCCCATCGATATTCTCGTCAACAACGCCGGTTCGCTGGTAGAGCGTTTGAGAACCCTGGAATTGACCGAATCCCGCTGGGACGAAGTGATGAATCTCAACGCGACAAGCGCATTTTTTGCCGCCAAGGCCGTCATTCCAAAGATGCTCGAAAAAGGCAGTGGCGTAATTGTCAATGTCACATCGATTGCCGGCCGCAACGGCGGCGCTCCGGGTTCGATCCATTATTCATCGGCAAAAGCGGCGTTGCTGACGATGACCAAAGGTCTCGCAAAGGAGTTTGCAAAGGACGGTATTCGCGTCAATGCGGTCTCGCCCGGCGTGATCGACACGCCTTATCACGAGACATTTACCACCGCAGAAGTAATGCAAAATTTGCGAGGCGCGATCCCGATGGGACGCGAAGGCCGCCCGTCGGAAGTTGCCAGCGTCATCGCATTTCTCGCGTCTGACGCCGCAAGCTATCTGTGCGGCGAGACGATAGAGATCAACGGTGGGTTGTTAATGGACTAACGTCCGGCAGGCCGATAAACGAAGTCCGGCGTGGGCCGGTCGTCGCTTCTTATTTTAATTATGATCAATCTCAGGTTGTTTCCTTCGTTTGCACTCGCGTTATTGTGTCTCTTTACTGTCCGCGCCCAAGAAAATGTAGGGACATATCAGATACGAGTATCGCTCGATAAGGCCGACTGGATCTATGAACTGAATCAGACGCCAAAATTCACATTCGCTGTCACATTAAACAATTCGCCCATAGCCGGATTGCCGTTGAAATACGCATGCGGCCCGGAGGCGATGCCGCCGGTTGTCGAAAAAACGGTAACCACGACCGCGACCCCACTTACAATTGACGGCGTCGCGATGAAAGAACCGGGATTTTTCCGCTGTATCGCCACCATCGAGAAGGATGGTCGTACCTATCGCGGCCTGGCAACTGCTGGATTTCGTCCGGACCTTATTAAACCGATAGTGACGGAGCCTGCCGACTTCGATAAATTTTGGAATGATGGTAAGGATCGTCTTGCCAAAATACCGGTCGAAGCTAAGATGGAACACCTTCCGACTTCTTCAACGCCGAAGGTTGACGTTTACCACGTAAGTTTTCAAACGGTCGGAATGGGATTGAACCAGATCAGCCGTCTTTACGGCATTCTATCGATACCGAAAACCCCAAATCCAGCTCAGAAGTTCCCCGCCCTGCTCCGTGTTCCCGGCGCCGGCGTCAGGCAATATACCGGCCAAATCGCAATGGCCGAGCTTGGAATTATCACACTTGAGGTGGGCATACACGGCATTCCGGTGACCCTGCCGCCGGCATTTTACGACGATCTTCGGAACAGCGCGTTAAACCGTTACATGTTCTACAACCTGGACGACAAGGAGACTTATTACTACCGTCGCGTTTTTCTCTCGATGATCCGGGCAAACGATTTTCTTGCTGGGCTGCCTCAGTACAATGGACGCGATCTCGCTGTCGTCGGCGGCAGCCAGGGCGGCGCTCTGGCAATTGTTACCGCCGCCCTTGATCCACGCGTCAACGCTCTCGCGGCATCGTATCCGGCGATGTCGGATATGGCCGGATACACCGCAAACCGGGCCGGCGGCTGGCCGCATGGTTTCAGGGATACAAAAATGCGGACAAAGGAAAAGCTGGAAACTGCCTCTTACTATGACGTGGTGAATTTTGCCCGTCGTGTAAAAGTTCCCGGCATTTATTCATGGGGTTTTAATGACGAAACGTGTCCGCCGACATCGATCTATGCCTCGTACAATATGATTACCGCGCCGAAGGCAGTGATCCTTGGCCTCGAAATGGGCCATGCAAACTCTCCCGAACAAACGATCCGATTAAACGACTGGATCGAGAAATTTCTGAAAACGGAAAAAGGTCAGTAACAATAATGATGAAAAAAGCAGCTATCGCAATAATTCTCAGTCTTTCAATTATGGGCATCTATGCCCAGGACAAGCAGGAACTCGAAGCCGAAAAGGCCGCGAATGCGAAACTCAAAGGCGAGCATCCGCTCGTTTCAATTGCCAAAAACAGGCCGTCTTCGCTGAGAAAAGAACTCGTCGGCGTTCACCCGCGCGTTTACATGACCCAGGCCGACATCGACAGGCTTAAAGAGAAGGCTAAATCGCAAAGGGATTTGTGGCAGACGGCAGTTTCAGGCGTTCGGGCCCTGACGACCGAACCTGCACCGGCTCCGGCGCAGGAACGTCGCGTCCAGAACGAGGTCGGCATCGGTATTGCCGAGGCGGCCTTTGTGTACAAAATTACGGGCGACAAAAAGTATCTTGACGCCGCAAAAAAATACATCGACGCCGGCATCAGTTACGAAGTTTGGGGTTACACCTATAACAAACCCGATGTCGACCTCGCCGCCGGACATCTGCTGTACGGCATGGGCTGGGGATACGATCTGCTATACAACGACCTGACCCCGGCCGAGCGAACGCGGATTCGTGAAAAACTCGTCAGACAGGCTCGTATTCTCCACGATTTCTTCAAGCCGAAGGCAGGAAAATCGTACGCCTATAGCCAAAACCACACCTTCATTCCGATCTCAGGCCTTGCGGTGACGGCATATGCGTTAATGGACGAGGTGCCGGAAGCGAAGGAGTGGGCTGCAACGTCGCGAGCGATATTCGATCGCGTTTTGGACGCTTACACCGAAGACGGATATTTCTACGAGAGCATGGAATATTGGATCTTCTCAACGCCGTGGCTCGTGCATTACATGGATGCTCACGCAAAATCCACCGGCGAAGATCTCTATGCGACAACACCCGGCTTTGCTAAAGCTTATAAATACGTCTCGCATATCACACTTCCCGGCGGCGAGTTCAATTTCGATTACGGCGACATCTACGCCGGCCCCGTCACTCGCTCCCGCAAAGGTCCCGACTATGAACGCGAACGCATAAACGGCAAATTTCGCACCAATTACAACATTCTCTACAATCTCGCCACCCGCTATTCCAATGGTGAAGCCCAGGGCGTCGCCGACTGGCTCAAGTCGAAAGGTCAGGTCAACGCGGAGGAATTCTGGTCGTTTATCTGGTACAACCCTGCGATAAAGTCCGTGCCGATTGAGAAGCAGGCCACAAATCATTACTTCGAAGACCACGGCGTTGTCTTCTGGCGTTCATCATGGAAGGACGATGCAACTGCATTCTCGTTCAAAGCCGGGCCGCCTGAGGGACATTCCGTCACGGAAAAGGTCAAGGCGTTTCCCGACTGGCGCCTTTCCAGCGGCCACGCCCATCCTGATTCCGGCAGTTTCATCATTTGGGCTGATGGGAAGTACCTGACAGGCGATTCGGGCTATGCGGGGGTTCCGTTGACCGAACACCATAATACTCTTGTCTTTGACGGAAAGGGCCAGCACAAAGAAGGAATGGGGCATGACGTGTTTGTCGGCGTATCGTACGACCGAATGAATCTGATCAAGCTCAAAAAGGTCTCGCTCACAGAAAAGAACGCAGAGATCGTCGCGGATATTACCGCCGCATACGAGCCAGAGGTCGGCGTGAAAAAGTTTGTCCGTACACTTAAATTTTCGGCTCCCGACAGCTTCGTCGTCACCGACTCGATCGAGACGGAGGAGTCGCAGACCATCACGTCGTTTCTCCACAGCGATCAAAAAATAAATCAGTCGTCAGACGGAATATTTATCTTCGAACCAGGCGGAACACAGTTAAGAGTCGAGGTGGCAAAGCCCGCCGATTTTGATGTGAAAAATGAGATCAACATTCTAACCGCCCCGGGTCGTCCCGGTTCGGTGGACAAAGGCGAGCGAGAGGAACGCGGCGTCAGGCTGGCCCTCTCGACCAAACAAAAGGTCAATAAACTGGATATGGTAATCAAGATGCAGATCGAAAAATCGAAAACGAAGTAGAAATCACGAATTGCGAATTCCTGGCGTCAAGGTTAACTTTGATTCGTAATTCGTAATTTGTAATTTTTAATTCGATCTATGGAACCGCTTGCCAATCAGATCAGGCCGCTTAGCCTCGATGCATACGTCGGCCAGACGCATCTCGTCGGGCAGGGCAAGCCTCTGCGGCTCGCGATCGAGCAGGGCCACATTTTTTCATTCGTGCTGTGGGGAACGCCGGGAACGGGCAAGACGACGCTCGCAAGGATTTACGCAAATGCGATAAACGCGGAGTTTTACGAGCTTTCGGCGGTTTCGGCGGGAAAGGACGACATACGCCGGATAATCGGCGAAACTAAAAAGACAAAAGTAAAAAATCAAAATGAAGAACAGAGCGATCTTGACCTTCAAAGCCCAAAAACCGAAGGCCAAAGGCCAAAGGTGCTCTTCCTCGACGAGATCCATCGCTTCAATAAAGCCCAGCAGGATTTTCTACTGCCGTATGTCGAGAACGGCGAGCTGGTTTTGATCGGTGCAACGACCGAGAATCCGAGTTTTGAGGTCATCCCGGCCTTGCTGTCGCGGCTGCGGGTCTTTGTGCTCAATGAATTCACAGACGAAGATATGGCCGCGATCATTGACCGCACTGGCTTCGAACTCGGCTGAAGCCAAGCAATGGCTCATCGAGATGGCAAACGGCGACGCCCGTCAGGCGATCACGATGATCGAGAACACGTCGCGGCTGTACGACGCGATCACGCTCGAAACGCTCAAGGAAACGCTCCAGTCAAAATTCCTTCGTTACGACAAAAAAGGCGAGGAGCATTACAACGTCATCAGCGCCTTTATCAAATCGATGCGGGCAAGCCGGCCCGACGCCGCGATGTACTACCTCGCCCGCATGATCGAGTCCGGCGAAGACCCGAAATTTATCGCCCGCCGCATGGTCATCTTCGCCAGCGAAGACATCGGCCTCGCCCAGCCGACCGCTCTCGTCGTCGCAAACGCGGTATTCGAGGCAGTCACAACTATCGGAATGCCCGAATGCGCTCTGAATTTTGCCCACGGCGTCGCTTATCTCGCAAACGCCGCAAAAGATCGTTCGGCAACCAACGCCATCGGCGCAGCGATGGAAGACGCCAAGAAGTTCGGCAATCTTGCCCGTCCCGATGAAGATAAGAAACGCACCGACGAAACTGATGAAAAACCTCGGCTATGGCAAAGACGAGGGGAACGACCCGGAAGGCGATCTGATGCCGGAGAAACTGCGTGGCCAAAAATATTTTGACCGGAATAACTGAGATGAGAACTGCGAACCCGGAACGGATAATTATCAGTTCTAAGCTATCAGCTTTCAGCTATTCCGGAGATTCAATTCTAAGAGAGGAGAATTCGAAAATGCCGATCATATTTGCCGTTATTGCTTACTTTCAATCTCGGTTTTGTGCATCGCCCAGACAAAGACTTCGTCTCGACCCGCGAGATGGACCGTATTAACTGGATGGAATTTCGCGACGTCGTGCCGTCGAAGATCAAGACCGTTTGCTGCCGACCGGCACGCTCGAACCGCATGGCGTGATCAACAACGGTGCGGACAACACGGCTCCGACCGCGATGGCAAAGACGATCGCCCGCCGGACCAACGCGATGATCGCCCCGACTCTGCCGTACGGCATTACGGGCTCGATGGAGGCTTATCCCGGCGCGTTTCAGATCACCGAGGCTGCGTATCGGCCATTCGTTAAACAGATCATCGAGGGACTCGCGAAAAACGGATTCCGAAATATCATCATTCTCAATGGCCACGGCGGTGGGCAGACGGCCGTGTTGAATGCTGTCGCGGCCGAGGTCGCGACAGAGAAAAAGGTTCGGACACTCGTCATCAATTGGTGGTCGTTTGCGTCCGACGAGACAAAAGAGGTTTTTGGCGAGGACGGCGGCCACGCCGGCTGGAACGAAACCGCTTTTATTCAGGCCATCGACCCGACGCTCGTCCATCCCGAAAAATACACCGGCCCCGAAATGACGACGCCATATCCGGCGGCGGGAACATGGTCGGCGGTTCCGTTCCCTTCATCGATCGGGCTTTACCAAAAAGGCCAGGGGTTCCCAAAATTTGACCAGGCAAAGGCCGATCTCTATTACAAAAAAGTCACGGATAAAGTCGCCAACTTGATCATCGAAATGGTCAAAAAATGGGATCTGGCGGGACTATAATGTCAGAACCGGGAGCGGTAGCGACTGGGTTCGTTATTCCTGAATCACGGCGGGAAACCCGGTCGCTATCGCTCCCGGTTCTGACTACCGTTTCCAATAATTCTTAATCTTCAGATCGAGATACGGAAAGGCACAGTATTCAACGCTGCGCCCAGAATCGCGGAGTTTTTGCACCATTTTTATGGCAGCGTCGGAATTGCGGGTATGGACGATGATGGTTGCGGCCCGCTGCAATTCTGGGTGGTCGTGGAGAAACTCGGCGATCGCGTAGCCAGTCGATCCGAAATCGGCGTGATCGTTCGATTCATAATGATGCGGCAGCAGATCGTGATCGAGAAAAACCGCGTCGTAATTTGCCTCCGTCAGCAGTTCTTTTGCCTCATCCACGGTCGCGGCGATAAACAACTCGTCGCCGTCAAAACGCTTTTTAAACCAACGATGCCGCCGCTCGTCATCGTCGAGCAGCATCACGCTGATCGGCGTCCGCTCAGCGCTTAGGTCGGCGAGACCAAACTTTATCATCAAACTGCGAATGATTCCCATAACGCGGTGAAGTCGTGCAAACAGAAAATATAGCACATCTGAAGCACGGTAGATGATTCCGATCGGACCAAATTAAGCGATTTGAAATTTGGTTTTTTTTCTCTCCGTTCTCAGCGTCTTTCTCCGTGATCTCAGCGTTGAAACCGCCTTGACCTCGCTCAACGCAGAGAGCAGTGAGGAAAACGCAGAGTTCGCGGCGAAGAGTTGAGTTCACGTTTTGGAGTGCTATAATCCACACACAAGCCAATGCCGCAGGGAAAATCGAAAACTCGTAATTTGAAAGCTGTTCCGAAACTTGTCGAACACGAAGACGAAGTACCGGACGAATGTCCGATCTGCGGCGGAACCGGCATGGAGGTCGTCGCGGGTAAAGGGGCGAGGTTTTGCGTTTGCCGTAAAACCAAGTCTCAGAACGGATCATTTGACAGCGTCCGGCTGCCGCGACGGTACGACGGGTTTCACTTTCATAATTACAAACCGCAGACGGCTTCGCAGGAGGCGGCGTTTAAGTTCGCGACCACGCTGACGATGGAATATCCGGCCGTTGATCGCGGCCTGCTCCTGATGGGCAGCGTCGGCATCGGAAAAACGCATCTGGCTGTTTCGATCTTAAAAGGACTGACGGAACGCGGTTTTAATTGCCTCTTTTACGAATTTCACTCGCTGCTAAAGGAAATTCAGGATTCATATAATCCAAAGACTCAGGCATCCGAACTCGGCGTCCTCTCGCCGGTTTTGACTGCGGATGTCCTCGTCCTGGACGAACTCGGCGGCTCGAAACCGACCGATTGGGTTCGCGACACCATGGCCCACATCATCAATAGCCGTTACAACGACAAAAAGCTCACGATCTTTACGACAAACTATCTCGACGACCGCCCCAGCGATCGTGACGAGACACTCGAAGATAGAATCGGAACACGTCTGCGTTCGCGACTTTTTGAAATGTGCAAAACGGTTGTGATTGATGGGCGAGATTACAGGCGAACGTTTGATAAGTCAATAGGTGCAAAAGCCCTCGGTTAGGCGAAAGTCTATAAAAATCCTGTTCAGCGGCGGGCTTGCCCGCCAATCGTGGCGAAAGACGCGGGCAAGCCCGCGACTGAACATCTGGAATTTGTTTTAAATGAAAAACGGTCCGCGGCCGCTCAACTAATAGCTGCCCGCGATGATCGTGGATTTGATACCGCTCGCTTCCTGTGCAATCTTTACGCCGACTGACGCCCCGATGCGGGTCGCTCCGGCCTCGAACATCGCTCTTGCATCCTCAATCCCTTTTACGCCACCCGAAGCCTTTACACCGAGAGCACTGCCGACCGTTCGACGCATCAGCGAAACGTCGTTCGCCGTCGCGCCGCCCTTGGCAAAGCCGGTCGAGGTTTTGACGAAATCGGCTCCGGCATTTTTCGCCGCGAGACAGGCACGAATTTTTTCATCATCGGTAAGCAAAGCAGTTTCGATAATGACCTTGCAGAGAATGTGATTTTCGTGTGCGGCGTCAACGACGGCGCCAATGTCGTCTTCGACCAGACAGTCGTCGCCCGATTTCAGCGCACCGATGTTGATGACCATATCGACCTCGCGGGCTCCGTTAAATATTGAACGCCGCGCCTCGTAGGCCTTGACATCCGGCAAGGTTGCTCCGAGCGGAAAACCAATTACGGTACAAACCGGAACGCCGCTTCCCTTCAAGAAATCCGCCGCCTTCTTAACCCATCCAGGATTAACGCAGACCGAGGCAAACCCGAACTGAGCCGCTTCTTCGCATAGTTTCTTGATATCCGCTTCCGAAGCCTCAGGCTTAAGCAGCGTGTGATCAATCAGGCTCGCCCAGTCGTGCGCTGTCGCGGTCTCGCCCAGCACGATCCCGATCCGCTCAGCCCCCGCATCGACGATCCGCTGGACATCGGCATGGCAAAACGTCGGGCAATATTCGTCCGGGGCAAGCTTTGCCAGCACCATGTCGGTAATCTGGTCGATCAACTTTTCGTAATTCCCGTTATTCATTGTGCAGCGCCAAGACTAGTCAAAATAGCTGCCATTCCTTGATTACCGACATCACGGTCGGTAGTTCTTCCTTCCACAGCCACTCGGGATCGATCCATAGACCGGGGATAATTCGGCTTTCAAATTTTCCGTCTTCTTTCAAAAGAAGCTGTCGGTATCGGCCATTCTCATCAAGGCCATAAAAATTAGCGGTTCGGCGGCTGGGGTCAATGATCCAGTACTCAGCGACTCCGGCGATTTCGTACTCTTCGAACTTATCCTGAGTGTCGCGAATAATACTGTCAGTCGAAATAACCTCAACAACCAGATCGGCCGCCCCATCCAGGAATTGTTCGCCGATTCGATTTAGATTGTCATTTCGTACAACAAATACGTCAGGCTCTCGTCCCTTGATCTTGCCGCCGATGACCATCTTCATCTGATACGGCTCGCTTTTAACTTTTCCGAGCTTTCTTTCTTCAATAAATATTCTCAACAATGCAAACAGGAAACCTGTTACATCGTCGTGTTTTTCGGTAACGGACATAGGCTCAATCACCTCAGCGTCAACAAATTCCGCATACCGCCCGTCATAAGCCTTCAGAAACTCTTCGTACGTAAGTTTCGAAGAAACATAGGGTGCGGGATTTGCGGGTGACGAATCTACTAATATTTGCGACATAATGTTCCTCCATTATGCACGGTATGAACGATCAATTCCAGCTATCTTTCCAACACGTTTCTTGTGCCTTTCCTCGAAAATCTCACTCGAGATAAACGCGTCAACAATCTGTTTTATTTCTTCAAACGAATTCTGGCCGGCGCCAAGCGTTAGGACATTCGCTCCGTTATGCTCACGTGAATTTTTTGCAAGGGCGGTCGAATAACAGGCCGCGGCCCGGACGCCGGGCACCTTATTAGCCGTCATCGCACTGCCGATTCCGGCCCCGTCAATGATGATACCGATATCGACTTGACTACCGCTCACGGCTTTCGCGACGGCGTGGGCAAAATCGGGATAATCGACCGCGTCCTCACTATTCGTGCCAAAATCACGAACATTTAGACCAAGACCGGAGAGATGCAATTTCAATTTTTCCTTTGTGGCAAACCCGCCGTGATCAGAGCCGATCGCGACCGAGCGGACCTTCGTCGTACCTTGTCGCGATTCCTTACGGACAAGCTCAATGTTGCGTTCATTTACAATGTCCTGCGCGAGAGCGGTTAATTTCACATTTGCGGCAACGCGGAGCCGCGATCCAGCTTCAAGTCCTCGGAGATCGTCCTCGGTGAGCAAAGATTTCGCCGATTCGTCGCGGTCAAATTCCCTGCCAATTTTGTTCTGCAAAGAATTTACGACCACATGCTCGACCCGCGCCGCTGCCTCTGCCGATGCTACTGTTACTGCCGATTGTACCGACTCTCCCTCGGTCGGCACAGTCGCCAAAACCTGCCGCACCAAAGCCCGGACGCGATCGCGTTTTTCTTGTTTGTCGTCAGCCATAATATGCAAAAGCCCGCAAGTGAGAGGGTGTGTCAAAACTCATTTCAATTTTAAACGTAAAATGCGTTAGAAGTCGAGGGATGGGATATATCGAGGGAACAGAGCGGGCGTGTTGTTTCCGGCGAGGCTGGAAGAATACGTTGGTGAGATGAGGTTCATGCGATGGCGGCGTTTATTGACTGTTTGGGTTTGAGGAGTTGGGGTTTGTGCGGAGTGCTCCGGCGAGTTCAAGGCGGTGAACAGCGTCGATGGAAATTACACGAGAGGTAAGCTGGCGGCAAAGATCGAGCGTGAGCGAAAAGCGGTCCGAGAATATCTGGCCGATCTCGCGTGGGCCTCTGCATTATTTTCCAGCCAGTTTACTTCCGAGCAGTGTGACCGGAATAAATATTACCAGGCTCAGACCGATGAACCATATCGGCTGGCCGGGCAGCATGACAAAAAAGTTGAGCAGGCCGCCGATCATCAGGATGACGCCGATCAAAAGCGGCAGCGACAGGCCGGGACTTTCGCGGCGGCTCATGTTGGTGACTATGTAGCCGCCCGTGAATGAGCCGAGGAAATAACCGATGAGGACGATCACATAGGCCCTGGTCGGCAGCGAACTCATAAATTCCCTAAGCTTTGCGGGATCATTCATCACCTCGGATGGCGGCGGCATCACCAGGAATGAGTTCAACATCTGCACCATCATAATCACCGCAAATGCTGCGATCAGAGCAACGACAACGGCCAAAATCTTTCGTCCCATATTAGCCTCTCCCTCGTACGTGGTCAGATTTATCGGATGCTTACTTGATATACCCAATTTTGGTTTCAGTCAAGCACACGGCGACATATTCCCCCGTCCGGATGTGCCTTAAATGGTTTAAGCCTGGGCGAAAAAGCACCAGTCTTCTCTATGAGCCGTGTGGGCGTTCGATCATAAGCTTTGTAATGCACTGTGTGCTCATGGGTTGGGAACACGAAGCCTGAGACTTAGGTCAAAAACAATTTGCTATTGTAAGCAATAACATGCATCATAGTATTTGTTAATCCTTCTCTCGCGAACGTCAGACGTTCGCGCTTCGTCTTTAACGGTTTTTGGATAAGTTTGAGAGCAGGCCCGGTTAGGTAATAGAAGTTTTGCTCTCTGATTTTTTTGAGTATCCGAAACCCGTTCTCGCGTATTAGATAATTTCTAACACAAGACCACTCGATTCGACGCTTCTTTAGAATTCCCGAAAAGGGAAAAAGGTAAAAAACAATGTCAATGAAACTATACGTAGGAAATCTTTCCTTCGGTACAACAAATCAGGACCTCAACGATCTCTTTGGTGCGATCGGAGCAGTCGAGTCGACCAATATCATCGAAGACCGCGAAACCGGCCGCTCACGCGGTTTCGGCTTTGTCGAAATGGCGTCGCAGGCCGATGGCGAAACCGCCATCAGTCAGCTTAACGGCAAGGAAGTCGATGGCCGTGAATTAAAAGTCAACGAAGCAAAACCGCAGGAAAAACGCGGTGGCTTTGGTGGCGGCGGTGGCGGTCGCGGCGGCGGCGGCGGACGTGATCGCGGCTACGGCGGCGGTGGCGGCGGATACGGTGGCGGCGGACGCTACTAATTCGCGTAAACGCTAAATAGAATGTCTGAGGCTGTATTGAAAACATGGTTTTCAATACAGCCTCTTTCAGTTTCGGCTGTATCTGTCTTGACCTAACTTTCCGCTCGTCTGAATAATAAAAACGCCGGATTTACCATAATCGTGTTATCATGTTGTTATGACATACAGCCCGCTTGCAATTAAACGCCGCCAGGTTTTGGCTGATCTTTATGCCGGATGTGAGGCTGTGGAAACGGTTCCCGTACATCTCGACAATGCCGAAGGCGAAAAGATCGGGTACGTTGACGAGAGCCTCGGCCATTACGCCGACGCATTTCTCTTTCATTTGCCGGAAGATGTCTGTAAAAAACTCTCGACCGGACATTATCTCTACTCGTTCGATTATGACTATGTCGATCCCGAATCGACGGGCCGAAACCGCCCGATAAAGCTAAATTGCATTTACCTCACCGGCCGAAAGGTCGCCGATCCGGTAAGTCGCCTGTCCAAAAAAGCCGCCGCCGCACTCGAAGCTCTCGGGGCGGATAGCGTTTCCAAAATAGCGTAGTCCTGCCCCGAAAATGTCCGGTCCATGATTTTTTCTCTTCGAGAAGAAATCATTTTTCGCGCTCCGCTTGGAACTTTTTGTCCTTTTTGGTGTCTAAGTACCTCTATCAGTGGTAAAATTCAAAAATCAGCAGGAGGAATACTTTATGAAAACCTTTTTTTCGATGTTGTTGGGACTGTTGCTATTGACGGGAATATCGCCTGAGGGCATGTCAGCCCAAACTGCGCCTAAAACCATCAATGGCGGCGTCGTTAACGGAAAGGCAATTAACTTACCAAAGCCCGAATATCCTGATTCGCTTCGTGAGGCCGGGATTGAGGGTACGGTGGTCGTCAACATAATTATTGATGAGACAGGTGCCGTGATATTTGCCGAAGCAGATCTCAACGATCAGAGAGTTCGCAAATCCGAAGATGGCACGGTTCTCGAGTCATTGGTGGTCGATCCGCAGTTGCGGGCCTCGGCCGAGACGGCGGCCCGCGGGGCTAAATTTGCACCGACGCTGCTCTCAAATGTCCCGGTTCAGATAAAGGGAAAGATCGTTTACAACTTTTCCGCGACTGCCAGCAAGCCAGGGGCCGGAATACCGAAAACCCTCACCGGCGGCGTTTTGAACGGAAAAGCCACATCGCTGCCTCTGCCGGAATATCCGGCCGCTGCAAAAGCGGTTAAAGCGGCAGGAGCCGTAAGCGTTCAGATCGTGATCGACGAGTCTGGAAATGTCGTGTCCGCGCAGGCCGTTTCCGGTCATCCGTTACTTCGCGCTGCCGCCGAGGCAGCCGCACTGGGAGCCGGGTTTTCGCCAACTCTTCTAAGTGGTGAACCGGTCAAAGTTGCCGGTGTGTTGATGTATAATTTTGTTCCTTAAAAAAGCAGGACGCATATCGCGTATCTAGTTTTACCGCGAATGACCCTGGGGTTGTTCGCGGCTTTTTATGTTCACCTGCACTTCCTTGAACGTTTTATTTACTCTCTTGACGAGCCGAGAGCAACAAGATACGCCACGTACAGCACGATCATTATCGTATCGGCAACAACCGCCGTGCCCGCACCGAAACCAAGATATTGTCTCCCGTAGGTCAACACAAGGGCGATGAAGACGACTTTGCTCGTGCCCGCCATAACCAGAACAAATCGCCTCACAGGTTCGACAAACGCACCATAGATCAGCATTAACCCCATCAGGCCGATCAATGCGCTCCAGTTGCGAACGATGATCTCAGCGAGCGGCCCTTGCATCGTTTCCCCAAAATTTGATTGCAGCGATGACGAGGGCGAAATCAGGCCAAGAAACATCGTACATGTCAAAAGTCCCGAAACAAGCATGATCCACTTAAAATTTGAAACGAATAGTCGCATGGCGTTACTCCATTGGTGTTGGGTTTATCGAGCGATGACGATTATATACGAAATTCGTTCGGCAAATGAAAAGGCCAACGAAAATACTGCCATCGCCGGTTAGGTTATTCCTGGCAGATTCTGCCATTTTATGCTATGATCGAGCTATGAAAAGCGAAATAAAGGACGTAATGACCAGTATAAATGTTTCACTTCCGTTCTCAATGAAAGAATTCGTTGAGGGCGAAGTCGCCCGCGAAGGGTACGGAACCGTTAGCGAGTTTATAAGAGAACTTTTGAGGGATGTAAAAAAACGAAGGGAGGAGGAAAAACTTGAAAAGCTCTTACTAACCGCATTAGACAGCCCGGCATCCCCAATGACTAAACAAGATTGGAATGAAATTAGAGAACGTGGCTTAGCCCGCCTTCGGAACAAGAAATAGCATGCGCATCGTTGTTAAGCGCGAACAGGCAAAACGCGACATCGAGGAATGTTTTGTTTTCATTGCGGAAGACGAACTTGATATAGCGATTAATTTTCTCGTTCGAGCTGAAGAAACATTTGATTTATTAGCCGAGATGCCGTTTCTTGGCAGTCTAAAAGAGTTTCGCTCTCAAAAATTGAGAAATCTAAGAACGTGGCATGTCAAGGGGTTCGACGATTACCTTATCTTTTACCGGCCGACCGAAAACGGCGTAGAGGTATTTCGCGTCCTACACGCAAAACGGGACATTGCGTCTATTTTTGACGAATAGCCGGCATCCAATTAGAGTGAGTTTAGCCGGTTGAAAATTTCGACCATTGCCTTTGTGTCGAGTTCGCAGTATTCGAGCAAATCCTGGAAAATCGTTTCTCGTTCCGCGTCGGAGAGGGTACGCTTTACGGCGTGGAACCATTTTATGGTTGCGGCAAGGCCGTCTGATATGCCGAGTTCGTCGTAACTAAGAGAAGGCACGAGAACCGGCAGGACCTTTTTAATCGAATTGCGGCCTTTGAATGCTGGATCGACGTACAGATTTTCCGAAAAGATTTTCATCAGATCGAAAGTCCTGGCGTTGACCTCATTAAAGAAATCCGCGAGGTCAGGAAGCATAAGGGCCATCTCTTCGTTACGCGTTTTCTCAAACGTTTCGTACCAGACGAGAACGGTGCCGATTCCAACGGACATTGCCTCGCGAAGATGTTCGGCGACCGAGCGTGAAAGCTGATCGTCGCCGCGTGAGAGATACTCCGAATGCCGTATTTCCGTCCCCGGCGCGTCGATAGTGTGCAGCGAATACTGAAAAACCATCTGCTGAAACGGCCGTACCCCTTCAAACTGCGGGATCGCGTAGGCAAACGTTTCGTAATCAAGAAAATGCACAGGATATTCCCACGAATCGAGCTTTTCGCGGATCGCATGGACATCTATCTTTGGTTCGCCAATTTTGGCCATCTCAACCTGCTGCCGCTGCTTGTCCGATAGCTTGAAATCGTCCGGAATGTCGCGAAGATCGATAATGCCTTCGCGGAGCAGTTCACGCCGCTTCTCGTGACGCAGCGTGTACAGTTCGAACACCGTGCGCTCCGGCAGATCGGTAAAATTGATCTGGATAAAACGGCACGCGAGCTTGTTACTTTGGCAATAGTCCGCAAGCACCGGGAGCGGCTCGGTTTTGAGGAAATCGAATGCGACCTGTATCGAGGCTTCGGTGCCGGCGAGCTTTGCGTCGACAATATCCGTGACCTCGGTTACAGTGAAAAGTCTTTCGACATCGATCTCGCCGTCGCGGACATATTCGGAATTGAGCGTGATGACAAACGTGCCACGCACCGTCGAGCCAGCCCGTGTTGCCGTCACCTTCTGAAAAGCGAGGTCGTCGTAATGCTCCTCCTTAACCTTTGACGAGGCTTTGATTTCGTATATATCTATCTCACCGGTCACATGGTCGGTGACGACGATGTCGCTGCGGGCGGCGAGTTCAGCTGTCTGGAACGTCCGCTGGAAATCGACCGTGTACATCTCATTTTCGGCAAACCGGGCAAGTAGCTTAGCGTATCGCTCGACCTCATAGCCTTCCTGTCGCCGGTGAGCATAATCGAGCGACTCGGCCCGTGCCATCAAAAGCGGCTGGTGAACACTGAGCCAAAACTCGTTCGGACAGCTAAGAAACTGCATGTAAGAGGTCTTTGAAAGGCGATATTGGGTTCGAGTTGCTGTATTCATTATCGTTTAAGCGTCGCTGCATGTTATTTTACGCCTGTGTACGTGATTTTTATACTTGGGAGCGAGACTTATGAGTGATTCAATATCGATCTTTCGAATTTTTGTTCCAGTCACCGATTTTGATCAGGCGATCGCGTTTTATCAGCGGCTTTTTGCCCGGGAAGGCCGGCTCATTCATCGGGGGCGGCAATATTTTGATTGCGGCCCAGTGATATTTGCGGTTATTGAGAATAGCGGGACGCCGATCGGGGATCATATTTATTTTTCGGTACCAAATCTGGAAGCCGTGTTTACAAGGGCCAAGGAACTCGACTGTCTGGAACAAATCGATTTACATGGCGGTCCGGCGGCCGAAATTATCGTGCGACCGTGGGGCGAGCGATCGTTTTACGCTCGCGATCCGTTTGGCAACGGGCTTTGTTTTGTCGAGGATACGACGCTATTCACCGGCATTTGATAAGCTATACGAGTGCTGGTTTTAGGCATTGAGAGTTCGTGTGATGAGACGGCGGCGGCGGTTGTTCGTAATGGCCGTGAGATTTTGTCGTCGGTTATCGCTTCGCAGATCGACATGCATCGTCCGTGGGGCGGCGTTGTGCCGGAACTCGCGTCACGCGAACATTTGGAGAAGATCGAACCGATCGTCGGGGAATCGCTAACGCGGGCGGGTGTCTCGCTTGCCGATATTGATGCGATCGCGGTCACGAAGGGGCCCGGATTGATCGGTTCGCTGCTCGTCGGCGTGTGCTATGCTAAATCGCTCGCCTATGCTCTCGATATCCCGTTCATCGGCGTCAACCACATCGAGGGACACGTTTATTCAGTCGTCTTCGAAAATCCTGCCGTCGAATATCCGGCCCTCGCCCTGATTGTCTCGGGCGGCCACACAAATATTTTCCATATCCCCGAGGCGGGATCATATAAGGTCGTCTCGCGAACACGCGATGACGCGGCGGGCGAGGCATTTGACAAGGTCTCGAAAATGCTCGGTCTCGGTTATCCCGGCGGCCCGATCATCGAGAAATTAGCCCTTGAGGGCGATGCGGCGAAATATAAATTTACCCGGGCAAAAATCTCCGACGGCCGGCCAGATCTCAGTTTTAGCGGGCTGAAAACGGCGGTGGCTCGATATATTCGCGAGTACGGCATCGAACCGGTAATTCACGGCGGCGCTCCGACCACCGAGATCAAAGACATGGCGGCGAGCTTTCAGGCCGCAGTGGTCGCCGCCCTTGTCGGGACTTTGGAAAAGCTCGCCCGCGAATTGCACCCCAAAACGCTGATTGTCGCCGGCGGCGTCGCCTGCAATCTCGCCCTCAAATCCGCTGCTGACGAGGCCGGAAAACGCCTCGGCGTACCGGTTTATTTTCCGTCAAAACATCTCTCAACCGACAACGCCGCCATGATCGCCGCCGCCGGACATTATCATTTGGCAAAGGGCGATGGCGCCGATTTGCAGATGACGGCGGACATCTCGATGCGGCTCCAAAACCTTGAAAATGAGGACGCGGAGTTGAAACGGCAAAAGGTTCGGTATCGATTATAGGGGCAAAGCATCCGCCTGGCGGGTACGGATACAATCAGATATATTGTTTAAACAGTTTTTGCGACAAAAACGAGCCGTTGGGCTAATGTAATATGGAATACTGTTTTGCGTTGGCGCGTGCCTCACTATTGAAGATCATTGTTGGACGCCAATTTCGCGGGACCGAAGGTCTTTCTCACTTCGGTCAGCCCCAACCCATGAATCATTGACCAGGGGAGATAATATGAAAAGATCGGGAATTTTGTTTGGATCGGCGTTGTCGATCCTGTTGATCGTATCGGGGATGTTCGGACAGGCTGTTCCGCCGATACGTCTTTTGCCGTTTATCTCGAGCGGGCTAAATGCACCGGTGTTTATGACCAGCGCCCGCGACGGTACAAATCGTCTGTTTATCGTTCAACAGGGCGGCATTATCAGGGTTTTGCAGCCGGGGGCGACGACGCCAAATGATTTTTTGAACATAACATCGCGTGTGCTCTCAGGAGGCGAACGCGGTTTGCTCGGGCTTGCATTTCACCCCCAATATGCGACAAACCGCCGGTTTTTCGTTTATTACACCAGACAGCCTGACGGTGCGATTCAGATCGCCGAATATCAAGCGTCGGCTGGCGATCCGAATGTCGCAGACACCAATGAAAAGATAATCATCACAATTTTACATCCCGGATTTTCAAACCATAACGGCGGCACGGTCGCGTTTGGCCCCGATGGCTACCTTTACGCGGGCCCCGGCGACGGCGGCAGCGGGAATGACCCGTCGCAGAACGCCCAAAATACTACGCGGCTACTTGGGAAAATCATCCGGCTGGAAATCAATAATGTCCCGCCCGGACAAGTGCCGCAATATAATATCCCGCCTGATAATCCGTATGCCGGCGCTGTCGCGGGAGCCGATGAGATCTATGCGATCGGGATGCGAAATCCTTACCGATTCTCGTTCGATCGCGGCGGAGCGCAACAATTATGGGCGGCCGATGTCGGACAAGGACTGATCGAGGAGATTGATATCATCACGCTGGGTGCGAACTACGGTTGGCGCGTTTATGAGGGAGCCAATTGTACCAATCTGAATCCGAACGAGTGCGCCGGCGGAGTTTTTCCGATCGTTCATGCACCGCCGCTCTTTCAATACGGTCATACTAACGGCCGATGTTCGGTAACCGGAGGGTTTGTCTATCGCGGTACGTTGGGCAATTTACCGGTGGGCGGTTACGTGTACGCCGATTATTGCTCAGGTGAGATTTTCCTATACAACAACAACCCACAGCCCGCGATTATCGACGCCACTAGCGGAATTAATATCGTGGCCTTTGGCGAGGATGAAGCGGGCGAGCTATATCTTATTCGTGAGAACGGTCAAATCTTCAGGATCGTCCGGGCCGAGGTGCCGATCTCGGGTCGTGTCATGACACCAAGCGGACTTGGGCTACGAAACGCGTCCGTCATACTGATCGACGCCCAGGGAATTCGCCGGACAGCGACGACCAGTTCTTTTGGCGTTTATCAGTTCGACAATGTTGCGACCGGACAGACGTACACTCTTAGCGTGGCGTCGAAACGATACCGTTTTTCACCGCGTATTCAGGCGGTTATCAGCCAACTAACGGATTTTGATTTTACCGGCCTGGAATAGGCGGCGAATCAATGCATGACGGCCCGGGCGAGCGTGAATACATTCACGCTCTCTGCGCCGTTTTTCTTTAACACTTTTGCACAAAACGAACTCGTCGCACCCGACGTGAGAACATCATCCACGAGCAGAATATTTTTGCCAGCAATCAGCTTTGGCCTGACCACGTCAAAGGCATTCTTTACGGTCAACTCGCGGGCCTTTTGATCCATACCGGCACGATGAATAGGCGTATGTGTTTTCCGGGCGAGGCTCGCAGCGTCGGCGGGGATGCCCATGACGCGGCTTACTTCGGCGGCTATGATCTCGGCTTGATTAAACCCGCGCTCGATTTTTCTTAGTTTCGAAAGGGGGATCGGGATGATTAGACCTACCGATGCGTTTGGCAAACGCGTGGTTACCGTTTCCTTGATGAGCGACCGGATTTTCCCGCTCAGATTAGGTGACGACTTCAGTTGGACTATGGTTGCTGCCAGGGCTTTTTCGTAAACGCCGATGGCGGTGGATTTTTCGAAGTAGTAGTCGTCACACTGATGGCAGCGGACCGGCACGATGGCGGCTGAGTCACCGAGTAGGGCACCACATTTGTCGCAGAGCATTTCGAGTCCGGTAAAAACACGGCTGTCTTCCCAGCATGTGCTACAGGCAACGCCATTCTCGATTTCGTCGACGCTGTTTGAACAGACCTGGCATTTCTGCGGGCAGATTAGCGAAAGGAGGGAATTCTGAATAGCCCGAAGCATTGGTCAACCCTTATTCTTCGTCGAGTAAACCCTTTTCCTGTAGTTCCTGACAATCAAGGCAGTAGCGGGCGGACGGCACGGCGGCGAGCCTCTTTGGATTAATCTCTTTCTCACAATTCTGACACAGCCCGTATTCGTCGTCCGCGATGCGCATCAGGGCTTCATCGATCAAAATCACCTGTCTGGTTTCGTTCTCGGAGACTGCCAGCATTACATTTTTTGAGTAGTTTCTAACCGCAAGATCGACGGGATCAGGCGTTTCTGCATCGTCGACGGAAAGGTCGTTACCCTTCAGCTTTTGGACTAAAAGCTCACGTTCGGCAATTAGACTTTCTTTGATATCCTTTAAGTTCGGTTTGCTCATTTCTGGTACGGAAACCCCTTTATTATTGTATAGGCTCGATATAGCTGCTCCAGCATTACGACACGAGCCATTTCATGCGTAAAAGTGAGAAACGATAAAGATAGCACCTTATCGGCCCGGTCCGCAACCTCAGGCGACACGCCCTCGGCACCACCGATAACAAAAGTAACTTCTTTTACACTGGTGTTCTGCCATTTTTCAACTTCTTTTGCCAGATCGTGGGACGAAACGCTGAGGCCGGTAACATCGAGCAGACAGACAAAGGAAGTTTGATTCAGTTTCTCCAGAATGCGGTTGCCCTCTATTTCCCTTGTCTCATGCCGGGCCGAATCGCGTATCTCAACAACCTCACATTTTACAAAATGCGATAGGCGTTGCAAATATTCATCCTGCAACGCCCGATAATTCTTGTCTCGTGTTTTTCCAATCCAAACAAAGCGAAATTTCATTGTTTTTTAACGCAAAGTCGCAAAGTCGCAAAGTTAAGCACACATGAAAACTACTCAATATTATCTTAGCTAACTCGTCTTATCTTGCGTCTTTGCACCTTCGCGTCTTTGCGTTAAAGATCTTGCGGAATCTCGACCTTTCGAGCGTCCCGCCAAAGTCGGGCGAGGTCGTAAAAGTCCCGCGATTCGCCGTTAAAGATATGCACGACAAAATCGCCATAGTCGAGCAACACCCAATCGGCCGAATTATAACCCTCGATCCTGACCGGGCGTGTCGCGAACTGCTTCTTTAGCTGATCGTTTATCTCGTCCGCGACCGCCTGTACCTGTCGCTGGTTTGAACCGCTGGCGATGATAAAAAACTCGGTAAAGCTCGCGATGTCGCGCAAATCGAGAGCAATCAGGTCAAATGCCTTTTTATCGGCAGCACATCGGATGGCGAGTTGGACTTCGGGGTCTAATTCGGCGAACGGCGTGGGTTTCTCAGCAATTTCGATCTTGACCGCTTCACGCTGAAGCGAACGTTCTTGTGTTTCTTCCATTAGCTATAAATCTGATATTTTTCGACGTAGATTGCAACCTCAGCGGGAACTTCCTGTTTCCACGACGCGTCGCCGCCGCGAATTTTTGACCGGACCTGGGTCGCCGAGATGTCGAGATTGACGCAGTCTGTGAGATAGATATTTTTCACATCGCTCGGTTCCAGGATTTGCGAACTGTCCCTGAGATCGATGATTCGATTGCGAATCTGACTTGTAACGTGATCGACAGAAATCTCGTATCCCGGGCGCGTGATAACGATATGATCTGAGATCGATAAGACATTTTCCCATTCGCGCCAGGTCGTGATGTCCATCCACGAATCCGCTCCCATGACAAAGAATATCTCGTCCCCGGGCCGCTCCGAATTGATTCTTGTCAGTGTTTCTATCGAATATGGCCGATCTGGCATCTCGATCTCCATCTTTGAGACGCTCATTTCCCCCGTTTCGGCTGTGATCAAACAAAGCATTGCATAACGGTCGTAAGCCGATGTCGGTGTGAGCCGTACCTTGTGCGGGGCGTGGAACGCCGGAATGAAGACGAATTCGTGGAGACTGAACTGCTCGATTATGACTCGCGCGATCTCGATATGCCCGTCGTGCGGAGGATCAAAACTTCCCCCGTAAAATGCGACGCGGCGCGGACTCGTTTCTGTTGATTGTTCCAAATAGGTCACCTTGAAGTTGCAACGGCAATTGAAATTGCCAAGTCTTTTGGGCTTGCCCATCGATTTGCGGAGAAGCTGTGCTTCTCCGGAACGGCTCCAATATTCTTCGCGGCTATGCCGCCGGTACGTGTTTAGAAAATCCAGACACCTCAATAATCGCGCGGCGGCATAGCCGTAGGTTTCTCGAGACGATCCGAAGATGTCTGAAAACAAAAAGAATAGGAGATTTAGCCACGAAATTACACAAAAAAACACAAAATAAGGCCTTTTTGGGATGGATTGTCATGCTTTTTGTGCTTTTTCGTGGCTAAAATTCTTAAAAATCCACCTTTTTCAGACAGCAGCGCAAATCGAGCGGCGAAGTCGCATGATCCCGCCTGCCAGAGATAATTAACCACCCTCCTCGTTTTCCCGCGTGATCCCCTTGCTCACAAAAGCCACGAGTTCCTTAATGCCATTATTCGTCACCGCCGAGATCGGGAAGAACGGCTTTTTGTCCTTTTTGGCCCTCTTCCTCAAAGCCTCAAGCCGTTCGGGTTCGTCGAGGGCATCGATCTTGGTTGCAACGACGATTTGCGGTCTCGATCCGAGATTCTCGTCGTATTTGCTGAGTTCGCGATTGATAATCTCGTAGTCGGAGACCGGGTCGCGTCCCGACAGCGATGAGACATCGACCAGATGGAGAATAAGTTTTGTTCGCTCAACGTGCCGCAAAAATCGATGTCCAAGGCCCGCACCGTCGGCCGCGCCTTCGATCAGGCCGGGAATGTCGGCAACGACAAACGTGCGAAAATCGCCCATATCGACGACGCCGAGATTTGGCTCAAGTGTGGTGAATGGGTAATCGGCAATTTTTGGTTTGGCGGCTGAGATCACGCTGATGAGCGTGGACTTACCGGCATTTGGGAATCCAACCAGACCAACGTCGGCGATCAGCTTTAGTTCAAGCTGCAACTCGCGTTCGCCGCCCGGTCGTCCCGTGTAATGAAACTTTGGCGCCCGACGCGTCGGCGTCGCAAAATGTGAATTTCCCCAACCGCCTTTCCCGCCTTTCGCCGCGCGGTATCGCTGTCCGGCCTCGGTAAAGTCGAACAATAGCTCGTTTGTTTCCGGATCAAAAACCTGTGTGCCGACCGGAACTTTGACAGTGGCATCTTCGCCATCCTTACCTGAACGGTTTGAGCCTTCGCCATGGCGACCACGCTCGGCCTTGTGCTCGGGATTGTAGCGAAGGTGAAGCAGCGTGTTAAGTCCCTCGGTCGATTCCATCCAAACGCTGCCGCCAACTCCGCCGTCGCCACCCGACGGCCCGCCGCGGGGAATGAACTTTTCGCGCCGAAATGCCGTCACGCCATCACCGCCATTGCCTGCCTTGATCCTTATCCTGACCCGGTCGAGAAACATAACCTTTCATTGTAGAATTTGAAAGGTACGTTAGCAAAAGGTGAAAGATAGGGGCGAAACAATTCCGTTTGCGCAACCGTAAATGCTAACTTGTTAATTAAGTGTGATTTCGGGGTTACCATGACCTTATTTGAGGCTCTAAAGTTAGCATTCGCGTCGATCGTCGGGCATAAGCTGCGCTCATTTCTGACACTACTGGGAGTCATCTTTGGTGTGGCAACGGTCATCGTCGTCGTTTCGCTGATTGAGGGATTTAACGCCTACGTCGATGACAAAATCGCGAACATCGGAACCAACGCATTTAGCGTACAGCGATACTCGATCGAAGATTATTCCAGTGTCGAGGCTCTGAACGCGGCTCGAAGACGGAATAAAGATGTCAGTATCGACGACCTGAAGGCTCTGAAGACCGCCGGCGGTTTTATTAAGGACGCGGGTGGCAAGTCAGCTTCGATGGCCGATGTTAAATTTGCCGATAAGACGCTTAAAAACGTTGCAGTTAATGCTGCTACGCCAAACATCGAAGAGATCGAAAAAATTGAAATAAACGACGGAAGGTTTTTCATAGACGCGGAAGAAGAGACGAGGAAACTCGTTTGTTTTCTCGGTTCCGAAACGGCTGACAAGCTCTTTCCTGGCGCAAACTCGCTCGGCAAAACGATAAAGATCGACGGACGGACCTTCACGGTTATTGGCGTCGGAAAGGAGCTTGGGTCGGCGTTTGGACAGAGCCGCGACATGTACGTTTCGATGCCGCTATCGACGTTTCTATCGATCTATGGCATACGGCGTTCCATTTCGATTTCAGTAACCTCTACCAGCCCCGAAACTTATCCCGAAGCACTCGAAGAAGCTGCGGACATTGATTCGTGTTCGTCGAAAGCTGGAGCCGTCGGAGAAGGATAATTTTGGGATCGTCACGCCAAATGCCATCAATGAGCTGCGTGACAAGATCTTCGGAACGATCCAAATCGTAGCAATCGGCGTTACGTCGATATCGCTCATCGTCGGCGGCATCGTGATTATGAATATCATGCTCGTCAGCGTGACCGAACGGACAAAGGAGATCGGCATTCGCAAAAGTATCGGAGCGAAACAAGGTGACATTTTGAAACAGTTCCTCGCCGAATCGACGATGCTTGCCCTGCTTGGCGGAGCAATCGGAGTCGCGATAGCATATTTGATCGCAAAGCTGGTGGCGGTCGGCCTGTCCGTACCGACTTCGCTGCCGCTGGTTTGGGTCTCGATAGCCCTTTTCGTGTCGAGCAGTGTTGGCTTGGTTTCAGGGGTCTATCCAGCATGGAAGGCTGCAAAACTTGACCCGATTGAGGCACTTAGGGCGGATTGAATCCAAATTCCAGATTTGAAATTCGATCTGGAATATGGAATTTGGAATCAGCAATATTTATGCGTTTTCCTCACTCAAATTTTTTCGAAAATGTACGGATGGCCCTCGATACGCTGCGGCAGCACAAACTGCGCTCGTTTTTGACTATCCTCGGTGTGGTGATCGGCACTACGACGGTGATTGTTATCGCTGCATTTGTATCAGGGATCGATTCGCGCGTGTCAAAGGAGATCGAGGCTTTTGGAACAAACTCCGTTTACGCCTTCAAGTTTGAGCCTGGTTTTAACTTCAATCCCTCGATGGAAGAAAGGGCAAGAAAGCCGTTGACGGAAGCCGACGCCGATGCGATTCGGGCTGAATGCAGCAGTTGCACCTACGTGACTCCGTTTATGTCGCCAGTTGATTTTACTGCCGGACCATTTACCGAGCGGGTCAATATTCGCAATAAAGAGATCGAGATGACCAACGCGACCGTCCAGGGAGCCGCATCCGACTACTTCCAAATGGGTGTATCGCACCTGCGCGAAGGGCGGTATTTTACTGCGGAAGAAGAATTGAGACGAGCAGCGGTCGCGGTCATCGGCATTGACATCGCCAACACGCTATTTCCATTTACCAATGCATTGGAGCAGCAAATCCAGATCGAAGGCCGCAATTACCGCGTCATCGGCGTGCTGCAGGAACGCGAGATATTCCTCGTTGGTTCCGAGGACCCGAACAATGAGAACAAGGCCGTTTATCTGCCTTTCAAGACGATCAAGCAGCTTTATCCGGCGAACGAGGATTGCTTCATCATGGCCATGGCAAAACCGGGCAGGCTTAACGAAGCGATGGATGAGATGCGGCTCATTTTGAGACGGCAGCGACAGGTTCCGGCGGATAAAAAGGACAATTTCGGCGTCCAGACTTCGGACGAGATCGTCAAACAGTTCGGAGCGATCACGAGCGGTATATTTATCCTTATGGTTGCAATCTCGAGCGTTGGGCTCTTGATCGGCGGGATTGGTGTGATGAATGTGATGCTCGTGTCGGTGACCGAACGTACAAAGGAGATCGGGGTCAGAAAAGCGATCGGGGCGAGAAGTTCGGATATCATAACCCAGTTTCTGATCGAGGCTGTCACGCTGACAGCGTTTGGGGGCGTGCTGGGAATTCTTATCGGCGTCGGGCTTTCGCTCCTGATACAGTTTATTCTACCGACCTATATTCCGATTTGGGCGCCGATTGTCGGATTTTGTGTTTCGGTGGGCATCGGTCTGGTCTTTGGCTTGCTGCCGGCGTGGAAGGCGGCGAGACTAGATCCGATCGACGCTTTAAGATACGAATAAAAAACAAATGCGTTGTCTTGATCGCTCAAAACAACGCATTTGTTATTCCTCTTTTCGTACACCGAAGTGTCCTTCTAAAAGGTTGGCAGTTCTCGCATGTACACGTTCGAACTGCCGTATTTTGTATTCCGAAGTGATTCTGCGGGGAACCCTCTCCGGTCAACACCTCGGTTACCGCTTTCGCTGAACCAATTTAGCACTTACGTGCATGGTGCCATTAGGTCTTTGTTGAGGTGGCTTTTCCTCCACCGCCGGTTACGTTCCCGGCAACGAGGCTTGCGTCCGAAGACCCAAGCGGCGTAGCTCCCATTTGGCTGATCATTTCCAATGAGTGTTCCTCGTTTTTATCCGAGCAACTCAGATCGAGACCCGAAGATTTCAATCCTAGCAAGCCTTTCGGCTTCGGCTCCGAGCGTTCTTGAGCAGCGGCTTTCCGCTCCTTCTGCCCACAAGCGGTCGCGTCACCGCGTCCACTCCACCTCTCGATGCCGGTCAAAATGCCCGTAAGCAATCTCGACTATGTAACCATCTTACACCCCATATTTTTGATGTCAAGTAGAAAATACTTTAACTATTGGCCAATAAACACGGGCATTCTGTGCATATCCTGTGGAAAACGCTGTGGGAAAACTGTGGATGAAAATGTGGAAAAACCGGCAACCTATTTAGCTTGAATCTTTAGTGTCCAGCTTACGATTTTCACACCTCGCACAGCGTTCGCGGCGCGGCAGGAAATCAGGTGAAAAAAAAATATTTTTTTTTAGAATCGATCCTTTTTGGGTCGATTTTGGGTCGATTTTTTAGATTTTTGGAAGCATGTCTTGTCAGATTGACCTTTAGAGGATTACATGTTGTGTGCTAATATGCTTCAAAATCTATCCAATATTTGCGAGGTATAGAAAATGAAAAAACTTCTTTTTGCGGCTCTCCTTTTGATTGCGATGACCGTTGCAGCAAACGCCGGACGGCAAGATATTCTTGACGACGGTTTCACATGGTTCGAAGCGGCAAACGGCGAGGCTCTGGGCGGCAATAATATTCCGTACAGCACGGGCTGGTATCTGAAAATGAATCTCAAGGTCCCCGGAGAATATCCAACCCGAAGCGCCTTTAAGGTGGTCGTTTCGCGGGGCGGCAAGGCAGTTGCGACGACTCGATGCGAGACGGGGCGATACAGCAATACCACAGGGGCCCTAGATGAGAGCTATATGAATACGGTCGACTGCTGGCGAAAGGATACGGCGACAAAGGAGATCGGGCTCTTCGACGTTCAGGTTTTTACCGTCAATGGTGATACGGATGCGGAAAAGCTAGTTCGCACCTACAAAATAGATGTAAAAACCGTAAATCGAGTCCGATCGGGTCAGGAGGCCGGGCTTTCGCCGCCGCTCTATTACATTAGCAGGCATAACGAAGCGGCTGTAAGCTGGGTTCATCTGCGACCGCGTGAATATCCAGGCTATCTCGCCCGCATCAGCAGCCCTGAGCGCTTGGGCGCAAATCATGTCGAATTTTACTTTAGCCTTTCGCCATCCGAGGTCGGTAAAAAACTGCCTCATGGCTACATGCGTTGCTCTGTAAACGGCAAACGTCTGTCGATGCCGGGCCCCGATGGTTTTGCCGATCAGGCGATCAGCCGCCGCGAGATGTTCTATTCCGTCATCTATCAGGATCGGATCGCGCCAAAATATCAGCGCGGCACCGAGTATCAGGACGAGATCGGATTTCACGTCGTTCGGCTGCTTGCTCCGCTGACCTGGGGCGAAAAGCGCAACCGATGGGATCCGCGACTTGCGCTCGACGATTATCCCGGCAGCTGGGAATGCAGCTTGATGCATAACGGCGAAGTGTGGCGTACGTGGCGTTTCTCGGTTGCAAATGGCCGCCCCGGAGTACATCCGGAGCAAAACGGAAACATAAATCTGGGATACAACTCGTATCTGGTTGATATGGAAACCCCGGCCGCAGGCAGCGCCCTTGACAAGCGGCTAGCCGGAGCCTCAAACGGTCTTTTTTACGGGCTGCCGTGGACAACTGCCGAAGGGCGAGCAATGGCCACACGCGTTCCAAAACTCGGAAATCCGTTTCCGGTTCCGTCCAATTCGCCCGACGCGGTGAAGCAGTGGTGGGAAAATTAAAAACTACCGAGGGGATTAGTATTGAAGGACTCGAAGGCTCTGTGGACCGAATCCGCGAATGTCGCCGGATCGATCGCGGGATATTTATATAGAAATGGTTCGATCAGCAAGAAGAGCGCCAAAAGTTTTGCGGGCTCGATCATATTCCGAGCGAACATCGCCTCAACATCCAGTACATCTTTCTCGTGGCCTCGCTCTATCTTCGAAAGCGCCTGACTGTAAGGGTCGTAGTTGTAGAAGCTGACTTTTCCTTCACGACCGATGTAGGTGCAGCGGTCGCGCCAACCGGGAAGCTCTGGAATGAAATCTGACGGTGAAGCAAGTTCAACATTCAGCTTTTGAGCTTCCTTAATTCCAGGGATGCCGCGAAAGAGTTCGTCCAACTCGGGGGCGAACTTTATGTCAACATCAATCGTAGTCTGCCGCCAACCTTCCAAAACTGCGGTTGCTCCTCCGGTGAAAAACACCTCGGCCTCGCTTTTTGCAAGGCGGCCGAATGTCCGCATGAAAAGAACTATTTTATCGTGGTCAGCTAGATCCCGCATTCAGAAGCCCTCTCGAAACTGACAAGGCGGCGTATCAGAGCGTTGTATCGTGAGTGGGCAGCGTCAGAGTTCTCAGCTGCGAGGAGTTTATAGAGGCGGTGTTCGGGAAGTTCGTCGGTCGACAGTGGCACATTCAGGCCCAATCTGCGAAGTCTGGGTCCACCGATTCGGACCAAGAGCGATTCGACGGTGTCGAGGCCATTATCCAGATCGGCCAACCCCTTTTCGATCAATTCGTGTCCGGGCTTCTTCATGTGGGTAATTGTAACCGATTTTTATTATCGCCGGTAAAGAAAAAGCACACACCATGTGGCGTGTGCTTGCTTATTTTAGTGATTTTAAAGATTGTTAAGACCAACCTAAGCAGCCGCTTCGGCGACAACCTTAGGGGCCAATTCCGGAGCTCCGGCAGCATAAACACTGATAAATTTCCCTTTCTGTCCTTTGTTTTCAAATTTGACAAACCCTTCGATTAGCGAGAACAGCGTGTCGTCTTTGCCGCGCCCGACGTTGTTGCCGGGTTTCCATTTCGTGCCGCGTTGGCGTGCGATGATGTTGCCGCCGAGAACGTGCTCGCCGCCAAATTTCTTGAGACCGAGCCGTTGCGCGTTAGAGTCGCGGCCGTTTCTGGATGAACCTACACCTTTTTTATGTGCCATTTTCTGATTTCAGATTGCGGATTTCAGATTGCGGA
This sequence comes from uncultured Acidobacteriota bacterium, assembly GCA_963738935.1. Taxonomy (GTDB): domain Bacteria; phylum Acidobacteriota; class Blastocatellia; order Pyrinomonadales; family Pyrinomonadaceae; genus OLB17. Next base: position 1,881,860 of record CAVTYF010000001.1, read on the forward strand.
TTAACGAATGCGACGTGATTCAATTGAATCCGCGATCCGCAATCCGCGATCCGCAATTACCTAACTAGTCAATAGTGATTTCCGTAAACCCTTGCCTATGCCCCTGTTTACGTTTGTATTGTTTACGCCGCTTCTTTTTGAAGACGATGATTTTGTCACCTTTGCCGTGCTTAACTACCGTGGCTTTGACAGCTCCCGCGCCGAGTTTGCCGCCAGCAAACAGCGTGTCGATATCGACCTTCTTTCCAGCGTCAGCGGCGATCGTCGGTACCCGAAGCGTCTGACCGCTCTCGACCGCAAACTGCTTTCCGCCTGTTTTGATAATTGCGTAACTCATCTGTTGTGCTCGCTCCCGTTGACCGCCGCAAATTCTCCGGTCAGTCGAAAAGTACCGATTATACGGAAAACGATCTTGAAGGTCAATCACAGACAGAAAGAATCGCAACAGAAAGCACAAAATACACAAATTTGAAAACCTATTATCTGAGACTTTTGTGATTTATGTGGCCAATGCTTCTCAAGCGACGGACGGGTCTTTGACGACCGCAATAAATGGCAGATTGCGATACCTTCCCGCCGCGTCTAAACCATAACCCACGACAAATTTGTTTGGGATGACAAAGCCGGTGTAATCAACGACGAGTTCTTTTTTGATTCGCGGTTCGGGTTTATCGAGGAAACTGGCGATCTTTATCGACGCCGCACCGCGTGAGCCGAGGATTTCGACCAGCCGGGTTAATGTCAGTCCGGTGTCCACGATGTCTTCGACAACCAGGACGTGTTTATCGCGGATCGGGTTTGTCAGGTCTTTTAGTATTTCGACATCGCCGGTCGATTTTAGCTCGTCTTTATAGCTCGAAACGGCCATGAAATCTATCTTTAGTGAGAGGTCGATCTCACGCATTAGGTCAGCTAGGAAGAGGCACGAACCTTTGAGAATTCCGACCAGAACGAATTCCTTACCGGCGTAATCGCGGGTGATCTGCGCCCCGAGTTCCCTGATGCGGGCTTGAATCTGCTCGGCCGAATACATCGTCTCGAGATTTGGGTTGTTAAATTCGGTATCTGCCAATTGGGTGGATTCAGCGGCCATGTTTTCCTCGTTGGTTTGAAAGAATTGGTATTTAGAAATACTATTCAAACGGGGGTCAAGATTCAAGGCGATGTGTGCGAATTGACTCGTTGGGTCTGACTCTGGGGGTTGCCAAAGTCCGCTGTGAGAGCAAGGTCGAAACATTCAAGATTTGGGTCATAAGACCGGCGACGTAAGTGAGTTGGGAAATTTGCACACCGCCCGACTTGAATCTGGTCTCGTGAGCGTCGTGATTTTCGCCCTTGCTAACGAGCGGGCCTGTGCATTCTTAGGGTTTTTTCCCCTCGTTCCACGCGGGAGCAAAATCGGAGTTTACCAACCACTGGATCGGCCCGATCATCGAGTTGATCGAACGTGTCATATGGACGAAGTCGATTGTCTTGACTTCGTCACTCACCTGATGATAATCGGTATGAAGTCCAAAGCTTGAAACGGTGTGAGCAACAATGCCCCTGACGGCGAAACCGTAGTTGTCCGAACGCTGGAAAAAATTCTGTGTCGGATGCGGATCCTGTACGAGTTTGGCACCTCGCTTGGCAAGTTCAGGGCCGAGATTCGAACGTTCGTAGCCGGTCAGCCATAGTTCTTCCGGTTTTACCTTAGCGTCGGGTCGACCGATCATTTCAAATTGCAGATTCGCGACGAATTTATCCTGCGGGAACGGCAGATTATCGGCAAAATACCGCGAACCATGGCCGCCAGATTCTTCGCTGCCAAAACAGACGAAATACACGGTTCGTTTCGGACGTTTGCCCGATGCAAGGACGCGAGCCAGCTCCATCACGGCCACAGTTCCGGATGCGTCGTCGTCAGCACCATTGTTTATTTTATCCGGACCCGGAGCGTTCTCTCGGACGCCGATGTGATCGAGGTGCGAGCTCAAGACAATCGCCTCGGCAGACTGTTTACCGTCGCTGCCCTTGAGTTTGCCGACGGCGTTCCACGTATTCTGGACCTGCGCCGGGGCAAGCTTTCCGTCAAAGACGATATTCGTTCCGTCCGCGATCCCGGCGATAGCGGCCGATGCCTCCTTGCTGAGAACGATGAAGGTCGCGGGCCTTGCCTTTGCGTTTTCCGTGTAAGTTATCCTGCGTGCGGCGGAAGCTGTCCAGTTGCCCCGGATCTGCGGCGTCTCCTCGACCATGACAAACAGGGCACCCGCCGTATTCACGGCAGACATTGCCTGCATCAGGTTACCCGTAAAATTGGATGGCATTCGAAGAAGAACGGCGGCGCCCGCCAGCGGCTGGTCGCCAAAATTCATTTTTTGGAGCCGTCCACCAAGCGAATGGGAATTTGTACGCATGACAAGTATATCCTTGCCATGTTCCAGTCTCGTCGACCCAAATGCAACCACCGGATTGCCCTCAAAACTTCTCCGCGTGATCGAGACCGTCTGCACAAACGTCGGCTTGCCGTCCCACCCAGGCTCGCCGGCCGGTTCGAGGCCGAATTGCATGAATTGCGAACCGACATATTCCGCAGCGATCCGCTCAAAAACAGTCCCGCTCCCGCGGCCCTGCATGGCATCGCTTGCAAGAAACTGCATCTGGGCCCGGACGTTTTTTTCGTCTACAACCGATTTGCCGTTTTGCGGCAAAAATAAACAAATTCGCCAACACAATCAGTGCGGCGATCAAGGTCGATCGTTTGAGGTTATTTTTCATTGTCCGTAATACGAGGCCTGAGTAAATTTAGTTTGCCAGGCCGCTGTAGTAACGCCAGCCCGGTTTATGATCCCTGGTCAATTTCTGTTTCGTCAAGATCGCCCGCACCATTTCAACCGGGATCGCTCCCTCTTTCAGTATCGCATCGTGGAATTGTCGATCCGTCATCTTTTTAGAGCCGACCAGATCACGATGCAATTGATAGAATTGCAGTCCGCCCATCATGTAGGCCATCTGATAGAGCGGCCCGTAATCACCTGAGAACGAACGCCTTACCTCGGCGAGAGCGTTATCCCGTTCATGACCCACTTTGTTGACGAGCAGATCGACACATTCCTGCGGCGTCCATTTTTCGAGGTGAAAATTGAGCGAAAAGATAATCGCGCGCCGCTCGGTGCGACCGCCAGAACAAAGCGCCGATCTTGTCCTCCGGCGTTTTTGTAAATCCGCGATCCCAGAGGATAAATTCCCAGTACAACGCCCAGCCTTCGCCCCAGAACGGAGTACGAAACATCTCACGGTACGGGCGATGCCGCCGCGTCATAAAGCCCTGTAAATGATGGCCCGGAATGAGCTCATGATGCGTAACTGCGCGTGCAAAATGCGGGTTGTTACCACGCATCGACATCATTTTCTGTTCGTGGGTCATCCCGTCCGTCGGATAGCTCACCAGGATCGTCTCGCCGCCGAGGAAAAACGGTGCGACGAGTTGCCTTTCCGGCGTCATCATTTCCATTCGCCAACCATCGCGAGCGATCTTTGGCACGGTTACGAGGTCGTTTTTCTCCATGTACTCAATCGCTTCGTATGCCTGCTTTTTGATCAATTCGGGCTGCTTTCCGGGTTCGACATATTTCATCTTGACGGCCTCGATTGCCTTCATATAATCGTCGCCAAAGCCCATCTCACGCGAGGCTTTCTTAAATTCGGCCACGCACCACTCAAATTCTTTGTTCGCGATCTCCACCAATTCTTCCGGCGTGTACGGGATCATCTCGAATTTCAACTCTTCGATCAGAGCGTCGCGTCCGATCGGGTCACCGATGATCGTCGTCCGGTCGTCGGCACGGATGCCGACCAGCTTTTCGGTAATAAAAGTACTGTATTTGCCGAGCGCTTCATCGACGGTTTTGTATGGCGATTCGCACCACCAGGTAAATGTCGGGTCGTATGCGTTGTAAAATGTGTACCACGAACGCAGTGTGCGTCTGAGACCGTCAACTGTGCGAGCGGCTCGGTTGGCCACAGTTCGCTTCGGCTTTGCGGCATTTGGAGCCTCTAGCGATCGCTGGGTAGTCGTGATCTGCTTAGCGAGATCATTCAACAACGCCGCAGACTTAGCCGGATCGACAAATTCCAGCTTTCGCCGAGTGTCCTCGAGGTCGCTGATCGTACGGGCGAATGGCATCAAACTCGCCATTTCGGCAAGTTGTGCTTCGGACCTCGAAAGCTCTTTCAGTTCACGCTCAAGATGATTTCTCAGCAGAACATAATCCATTTGTTCATCATGGTTTAGCCCATCGAAACTCAAACTGCCCAACAACTGCAATTTCTCTTCGTAAAGCCCCTTGAAGCGCGCGATCCGATTCGGCGAAGTCTGCGCCGAATAGTACCGGTTAAGTATTCCGATGTCCTCGTCAAACTTCTCGATGACACCTCGCAGGCGAGACGGCGGTTCGTTGTGGCTGGAAAGAGCGTCCGCCGTCGGTTGCGGAAAAACGGACTGCGAGATCAAAAGAAGAAGGAAAACCGAACTCCTCGATTTGCGAGCTATATTTGTCATATTATGCTTTGCACCGAGGCTCTCAAACGTACACTCATCGACGTCTGCGCCTCAAGCCAAGATTTTTTTCTGTTGCAACATAATAGCAACTTTTTTGCTTGCCAAACAGCGGGCAAATCGCTAAACTTTCGCAATCGGCAAGGGCCAACTCTGACAACAATTAAAGGAGAATGTATTATGAAGTTTGGAAACAAATTTTTCGGGATGGGTCTGCTGAGCCTGGCCATTATTTTGATCGGCTCGTCGGCTACGAGTGCGCAGGACAGCGAATTCTCGTTCAAGGTCATTAACCGGACCGATGTCACGATCAAGAAACTGATGGTTTCGATCGACGGCAAAAAGTGGGGTTTTTTTGATATTGGCTCAGGTATCGGGGCCGGTAAATCGGCAGAGCTCGTCTGGAGCAAGGCAACGGACAACGATCCTTGCAAACAATGGGTAAAGGCCGTCTATGCCGACAAAACCGAATCGAAACCGTCCAAATTTGATTTCTGCGAAGAGGATCTCGAACTGGAATTTACCGAATAGTTTAAACTAACAACGAACCGATATCGCAAAACGAGCCTTTCGGGCTCGTTTTTTTGTCAGCCAGCCATTGCCGGGCTTGCCGCAGTGTTGACATCACGCTGATGTTCTAAAATTTCACCCGTAAGCACCGCGTTCTCGACATCAAGGATCGAGAGGTTATCATTCTCCATCTCCTCTTCGCAGTGGATCGTCATCACATATCGAGCGAGCGGACGAAATCAGGCATCTTGTCGCGAATCTATTCAAACATTTAAACCAATTCCCTGAGAAAACTAGCGCCGTCGGCAATATTCAGCTCAAAATTCTCGGCAATTGTCTGTCCGATGTCTGAGAGCGATTGTCGCGTTCCGAGAGCGACGCCGCCGGTTGCGGATTTACCATAGACAAGCAGCGGGACGTATTCGCGGGTGTGGTCGCTTCCCTCTTTTGTCGGGTCGTTGCCGTGGTCGGCGGTCATTATTAGCAGGTCATCGTCGTTTAGGGCGTCGATGATCTCGGGCAGGCGTTGGTCGAAATGCTCGAGCGCCTTTGCGTAGCCCTCGGTGTCGCGGCGGTGGCCGTAGAGCATGTCGAAATCGACGAGATTGCTGAAGATTAGGCCGCGGGAATCGCTATTCAGGGCATCTATCGTCACATCGATGATCTGATCGTTATTCTTGGCCGTAAGGTCTTGGGTCACGCCCATTCCGTCGTAGATCGAGGCGATCTTGCCGATGCAGACAACGTCAAAACCGGCGTCTTTTAGGAGCGGAAGCAAATTCCCTGCCGGCGGCGGGACGGCGTAATCATGGCGATTCTCAGTGCGTTTGAAATTGGCGGCGTTGTTACCCAGAAAAGGCCGAGCGATCACACGTGCGACCTCGTCATCGCCGTGCAAGATGTTCCTCGCGATCTCGCACATCTCATAGAGACGGTCGATAGGCACGATCTCTTCGTGAGCCGCGATCTGAAATACGCTGTCAGCGGATGTGTAAACAATCGGTTTGCCCGTGCGAACGTGCTCTTCGCCAAGTTGTTTTATTATTTCAGTCCCGCTGGCAGGAATATTACCGAGTACGCCGGGTACTTTTGCCCGGACTACGAACTCATCGATGATGCGCGGCGGAAATCCATCCGGAAACTTAGGAAATCCTTGCTTCAGTATGATCCCTGCCATTTCCCAATGCCCGGTCGTCGTGTCCTTACCATCGGATTTGAGCGTGCATTTGCCGTATGAGCCAGTTGGATTCTCGACGGCAGCGAGACCTTTGAGAGGCGTGATGTTGCCGAGACCCATCGCTTGCAAATTCCGCAAATGAACAGTTCGAGATTCCAAAATATGCCCAAGCGTATCCGCCCCAGCATCGCCCCACGCCGCTGCATCCGGCATTTCACCGATGCCGGCACTGTCGAGAACCAGCAAACAAATTCGTCCAAATTTCGAACCCATAAGACAAGTTTGCCACGAATGTCACGAATCGCACGAATCAGACCGATTCAATTTGTGATATTCGTGTTATTCGTGGCTAAAAATTTCTTAGTTTGTCGGCGCGGTGTAACCTTCGCGTGCGCGGACGCTTCCGCCTTTTGGCAAACCGATCACATCGACCTTTATCTTGCGATACGTTCCGTCCTTTTTGTCGTTGGACGAATAGTATCCAAGCGTGTATTTCGTCCCGATCTCGTCCGCGACGCTCTTAAAAGCGTTTCGGGCCTCGCTGAAGTCGCCGACGGGAAAGACTTTTCCGCCCGAGCTTTTGGCCAGATCATTCATCTCGTCGGCGGCAATTTCGTACAGCTTTTTACTGATCGCGAGGCGTTCAAAATCTCCAAGCCCGCAAAAATTCACCGCTTTTTCCATCCGTTTCCCTTTTGCCGCAATCGTCTGGTAATAGCGTCGGATCTGAGCTCCCGAGAAACGCGTCGCGATTTGGCAATCGCCGAGCAGGGATTCTTCAAAATATTCCTGCGTATCGACCTGGATAAAAAACGAGATCACGCCGACCTGGCTGAGTTCTTCCCGAACGGAGCGAAAATCGCCGATGCTGCTCGAATCAACGCCATCGGTCAACGCCACTAATGCCCGCCGCCCGCGAAACTCGTCCGCCGGTCGCTGGCTAAACACCTTTTCTGCAACCTGTAGCAGCGAATCGTAATAGGGCGTTCCGTTGCTTGTTTTTGCGTTGTCGATCGCCGTTCTTAGGGCGGTACGGTTATCGGTCAGCGGCGTCAAAACCTCGCTCACGGCAAACGCCTGGCTACTCTTGCGGTCGGTGTTAAACGCAATGACGGCAACCCGATCGCCCGCTCTCAAATTGGAAATGAAGTCGCGCGCCGCCCGCTGGATGAGCGGCAGATCGCCGCGAGCCGAACCCGATGTGTCCAAAACCAATGCCACCTCGAACGGTGCAGAGGTCGTAGAAAAATCGACGACATCCTGCCGCTTTCCATCCTCGTAAACAACAAAATTAGAGGCTTTAAGCCCTCGCAAAGGAGCGCCGGCAGGGGAAACAACGGCTAACGGGACGTCAACCAACTGCGTATCCACCTTAATAACTTCGTCCTTATCGCCCGGTTTCCTGTCCTGGGCAGACGACGAAATAGTAATGCCAGAGCTAAACAACAGCAGTAAAAAAAGCACTCTCAAACGCATTTCGATCTCCCTCATTCCGATTTTCCAATTGTAGCAAAAAAAATATCGCCGACAGCGCAAATTTAGGGATTTTAGTCTCGCAATCCGCCAAATTTGTGCTATCCTAACGCAAAGTTATCTTTTACAAAAAGTTAGCCTGGCGTAAAGCATTTGAAACATTGGTCACTGATCGTGCGAAAATAGTGCGTCAAACCTTTAAATTCTTAGTGTTGAGGGGATTTGAACTAATGAAAAGGAATATTATTTTAGGTGTATTGCTACTGTCGGCGGTCTGTGCTGGATTTCTGGTTATCGACCAGGTATCTGCTCAGAAGGATGAGCTTGAACGTGTCGATGTCGGCCGTCCTGAGGCGGTTGTTTTCGCCGATGATTTTAGCTACGCGGCGGCTTCCCTTTTGACCGCGAATGGCTGGACAGCTCATAGCGGTGGCGGAACGAGTTCGATTGCGGTCTCGGCTTCGGGCCTGACATACGCCGGCTACCTGGGTTCTGGCACGGGAAACGGAGCTACCCTAGTTGCAACCGGCGAAGATGTGAGCCGAGCGTTTCCGGTTCAGGCGGCTGGCAACGTTTACGCGGCTGTTCTTGTGAACGCAACCGACGCGACCGTCGATCCGCTCGGAGGATACTTTTTCCATATCGGCCCTGACCCGATCAGCACGACCTTTCGCGGACGAGTTTTTGTAAAAAAGGATGGGGCAAACATGCTCTCTTTCGGTATTTCGAAGGCGGGTAACGCGACAGCGACAGACATTGCGTTTACTCCTCACAGCTTCGCGATGAATACAACCCACCTGTTGGTCGTAAAGTACTCGGTTGTAGCCGGTGCAACGAACGATACCGTCAGTTTGTTGGTTAATCCTGTCCTGAGCGGTGCGGAACCCGCCGCCCATGTGACGGCGCCGGATGTGACCGCCACCGACATTGATCCAGGTTCGGTCGCTCTTCGCCAAGGAGAAGCGACGCGCGGGCCGGCGATTTCAGCCGACGGCATACGAGTTACGACCGCATTTAGCGATCTAGCAGGCGGTGGTGGTGGAGCCACGCCGACCCCTACACCGACACCCGCTGGCTCGCCGTCCCCAACGCCGACTCCATCCACGCCGCGATTCCTGTTTACAACCCGAATGAACGGTGCGAATGAACCGACGCCGACCAATTCGACCGGCACAGGCTATGGTCGCGTGGTACTCAATCGAGCTGAGAATCAGATTACCGCCTCATTCTATTGGGAGGGTCTGACCACCGGAACCATCTCCGGCCACATTCATACCGGTGCAGTTGGCGTTAATGGTCCCGTCACGTTTAACATGGCGCCGACAACGGGCGTCACGAGCGGATCGACGGTTGACCGGACGTTCGCGATAACACCCGCACAAGTTGCCGATCTGCGTGCCGGAAACATGTATTTCAATATCCACACAACCATGTTCACCGGTGGTGAGATTCGCGGACAACTCCGGGCAAATCAACCTGACGCTCCGCTTGATTTTAACTGCGACGGCAGGACGGACTTCAGCGTGGTGAGACGGACATCCGGTGCCGGTAACACGCAAATTCGCTGGTTCAATCTTTTGAACAATGCGGCGCAGACGCAGACTCAGGTTGATTGGGGAGTCGATACTGACTTTCTGACGCCGGGCGATTTTGACGGAGACTGTAAAGATGACATCGCCATCTGGCGGCCGCAGCAGGACAATTCGTTCTTCTACATCCTGCAGAGCTCGACAAATACGCTTCGATTTGTACGTTTTGGCATACCAAACGACGATCCATTCCTGATCGCGGATTACGACGGTGACGGCGTTGACGATCCGGCCATCTATCGACGAGGTGGAACCGACTCGGGACAGAGCCAGTTCTGGTGGTTCGGTAGTTTTGGGGCTACTCGAAACGTGCAGGTGGTGGTCAATTGGGGCATCGGCGTTGACTCGGCGACACCGGGTGACTACAATGGCGACGGTTTTGCAGATTACTGCGTGCTGAGGGGCGTTGGAAACCGCGGGGTTTTCTTTATTCACCCTGGAACCGGTTCGTTTGATGGTCCGCGTACGGATTCGATCGTCAGATTCGGATTCCCGACTGATACGGTGGTGCCGGGTGATTACGACGGAGATGGCACGACGGATCTAGCGGTTTCTCGTCTTGAGGGCATTAATATCGTCTGGTTTTATCTGCCAAGCTCAGGGGTCGCGGCGACAACCCGTCTGGCGTGGGGCCGGGCGGCCTCGGACGTTGAAGTCCAGGGCGATTATGACGGCGACGGAAAAACGGATCTTGCTATCTGGCGCAGTTCGAGTGGTAATCCGAGCCAATTCTTCATTCTGCGTTCAATGGATCAGACGCCAACGTCTCAGATTTGGGGCGTATTTGGTGATCAACCGGCGGCTCAGGACTCACATAACCAATAATGTGAACTAACAACTAGAAAAAAGGGCTGGCCGGGAACGCGATTCCCGGCCAGCCTTTTGTTTACCGCACTATGATGGTCGGAGTATTTTTTTGAACGCATATTCGACCGATAGCTTTGGAAGGAATCCGTCCTAATATCCGCCTGATCCGCGCAATCCACGTTCAAAATCTATCACGCAATTGAAGCTGCCTGAGTTTTTCAGCCGCCTCAAACAGGTTTATTTCTACTTCAAGGAGCGACGAGTCAAACGTATTTGTCTATCACCCGCGTGATCGCCTCGCGCGTCATGGCGCCGACAATCCGTTCCTGTTCCTGACCGCCTTTGAAAAGGATCAGCGTCGGAATACCGCGAATACCGTACTGCTGCGGAACGTTCATATTCTCGTCCACATTCATCTTAAAAACGCCCGCCTTACCTTGATATTCCTCGGCAACGGCTTCGACGGTCGGGGCGATCATGCGGCATGGGCCGCACCATTCCGCCCAAAAATCGACCAAAATCGGTTTATCCGAACCCAGAACGTTCCGTCTCAAAATTTGTATCCGTTATCTCATTCGCAAAATGTGCCATTTGTGTCTCCTGATTAAAATAAAAAAACTACGTGTCCCAATTTTATCGAATTGGTCAAAAAAAATCTTTTCCTAGCGAGTCAAAAGTTTAAACGCCTGGGTCCAGTGACCCGTTTTAACAGCAAAGTTCACCCAGAGCGAGGCCAGTGCCTCAAGGAAAAAAGCCTGATCAATGCCGCCGACATCGACTATTTCCCAGCCAAACTCGCGGATTAGTTCGCTCGCTTCCGCCTTTGCGGCGTCGCTGTCGCCAGCGATAAAGTGCGTCGCCGCCTGGCCGTCAAATATCGGGTCGGTCATCACCGCGATGCCAATCGAATTAAACGCTTTGACGACATTTGCATCGGGCAAGGTCCGTTGGACAAGTTCGCCTAACGAGTTCCCAACCGTCGCCGTAAACTTTGGCGGTACACCCTCGGAGAAATCCATCGGGTTCGAGAGGTCAATAACGGTCTTGCCTCTAAAATTCTCGATTTCCGCGAGATCGATCGCAGAGCCGAGAGCATCGGGATGAACGCTCAATATAACTAGATCACCAAACGCAGCCGCCTCGGCAAAGCTGCCGACTGAGGCATTTTCGCCGGCGCCGGACAACCATTCGGCGAGTTTTGCCAGGTCCCGCGTTCCCAGCATTACGCTATGCCCGTTGGTCAGGAAACCCCGCGCCAAAACCTGCGCCACATTTCCCGAACCGACAATTCCAATGTTCATATGAAAATCTACCAAGCGTTGACCGAGGCTGCTAGAGCGGTTATGGTATCGGTGTATGTGATAACCACAATTGGCGAACCAATGGCGGTTTCGACTGGAGGGTGAGCATCCTGCTCACCGGCGCGGGGCGAGCAGGATGCTCACCCTCCAGTCAATCCGAAACCGCTCTATGCGTCGAACCTAACCACGATCTTGCCAAAATGCGACCCGCCCCGCATATAGGCTAGAGCGTCGCCAACCTGTTCAAATGAAAACTCGCGATCAATAACCGGTCGTAAGATTGATGATGCGATCATTTTATTCATCTCCTCAAACATCACGCGCGAGCCGACAAATATTCCCTGGACGCGAATTCCCTTCATAAAAATCGGGATCGGATTAAACTCGCCGGCCATATCGAGCGCCCCGATCAGCGCGATGTGACCGCCGATTCGCACCGATTTCACCGATTTAGTCAGTGTGCCGGTGCCGCCAACCTCGACGACGTGATCGACGCCGCGACCGTCGGTAAGCGCAACGACGGTCTTGTCCCAATTTTCATCCGTCCGGTAATTGATCGTCTCATCAGCCCCTAATTCCTGCGCCTTTGCCAGCTTTTCATCGCTGCTCGATGTCGAGATGACCCGTGCCCCGAAATGTTTTGCGATCTGCAAAGCAAAGATCGAAACGCCGCCCGTACCGAGCGTCAGAACGGTGTCGCCCGCTTTGATCTTGCCCGAAACGACCAGCGCATTCCACGCCGTCACGGCCGCGCACGGCAGCGTGGCCGCCTCTTCGAATGAAAGATGGGCGGGAACACTGACGACCGAATCTTCATGAAACGCCACATATTCCCGCAAAATGCCGGGAGCACCGCCAGCTCCTATAGCCGTTTTTGATTTCTCCGCCGATGGCTCGCCGTCATGCCAACCCGCGATGACCGTCGAACATACGCGATCGCCGACCTTCCATTTCGAAACGCCATCGCCAATGGCGACGACCTCACCCGATCCGTCGGAAAACGGAATCGCGGGCAGCTTCATTCGCGGGTTGTACGTGCCGCTCACGACCATCACATCGCGATAATTTAGCGACGCCGCGCGGAGCCGAACTAAAACCTCTTTGGGTTCCGGTTCTGGCTGCTCGCGCTCGACTAGGACGAGTTTGTCGATGCCAAACTCCTGGATTTCGTACGCTCTCATTTCTTTTTCGCCGCTTTGAGATCGAGTCGCAAGACCACGTCGTCGCGGATCAGATCGTCGGCCTTTCCAGCGTAAGCGATGCCGAAATCTTTGCGATTTATCGAGAATTCAGCCTTTACCGCCACATCCGCCGGCGTGACCGTGATCGTCGCCGGGAACGTCACAGATTTCTTGACGCCGCGCATCTCGAGGTCGCCCGTTACGGTGAAATTGTTTGCTCCCTTAGCCGCATCTGGCACGATCTTGGTCGAGGCAAATGCGGATTTTGGATATTTTTCGACCTCAAAGAAATCGCCCGTCTGTAGATGCGTCGTTAATCCGTCAGCGTCGGTATAAACTGTCGCCATTTCGATCTCAAACAGCACCCGGCTCGTCTCCGCCTTGTCGCCGACGAGATCGATGACGCCCTTAAACTTCTTAAACCCGCCATCGTGCTTGCCTGTAACTTTCGAACCGGTAAATTCAACCTTCGACGTTTCGGACGTGATCGCAAGTTCGGTCCCGGTCGCCTTAAATCCGGTCAGGACATCCGTTTTTACCGAATCGGTCTGGGCTGTATCGGCGCTGACCGGGGCGTTCGCCGCCGGTGCGGTCGTCGTCGCCTTTGGCTTATTAGCCGCCGGATCCGCACACGCCGTTAAAAATAACCCAATGGAAAGCGTTGCCAAAAGAATGGTTTTCATAAAATTTGTCTCCTCAAAATATTTATGGAGTGCCACCTAAAAATGGAACTCCGAACTCTAACCCGAACTTACTTTTTCGATAATGCAAGCCAGCGAATATTGATCGAGTTTGTCTCCAACTGCTGTGTCGATCTCCTTTTGCAGATTGCACAACACTGCTTCGATGTTTTTCCCGATCGGGCAATCCTGATTCGGCGCTTTCGCATGGAGAGCAAAAACCTCGCCGCACGAAACCGCCTTGTATATCTCACAAAGACTGATCTCGCCGGGCGGCTTTGCCAAACGCGTCCCGCCAAAAGCCCCCGTTTGCGAGGTAACAATCCCCGCCTGACCCAATTGCCCCAGGAGACGGCGAATCACAACCGCGTTTGTATTAACGCTCGCGGCGACATATTCAGACTTCACATTCTCCGCTCCTCCCCGTCGCGAGCAGCGTCAGAATGTGTATCGCCATCGAAAATTGACTATTAGCCGCCATATCTGTAACAAGTATAGTTACAATTGAACTGCTTGTCAACTGGAGCGTGGCATCCTGCCGCGCTCCAATTAACTCCAATCAAAAAAGCCGAATCTTCCGATCCGGCTTTTTGATATTCAATGTTACTGAAATTATCTCGACGGTATTTTGATCTCACGTCCGGCGCCGAGCACCGAATTTGGCAGTAAGCCGTTGAATTTAGCAACTTCGGTTGCGTCGGCCTTGACGCGGTCGGCGAGTTTTTGCACCGTTTCGCCGGCCTTTGCCTTGACGGTTTTTATGCCGCTGGCGAGTTGAGCCACTCCGGCATTCGTCGGCCGAGAGTAACTGGTGTTCTGAACGTTATTCCCCGAAACCGGCACAAAAACCTTGCCTCGCGGGGCCGACATGCCGGGATTTGCGGCCATTAGATCGGCAACGCTGACGCCTGTGCGGTTAGCAATATTCTGCCACGTTTCACCGGTTGATGAATTTGCGAGGTTCGTATTATTGATCTTCGTCGCCGGTATTCGTCTAAACAGGGCGACGACCTCGTTCGCCTTGCCGGCCGGAACATTAATAATGTATGGCTGCGGCGGCGTCATGTTGCTGCGTAGGTGCGGATTGAGGTATCGAATATACTGGACCGTGGTGTCCGACGCCTGTGCGAGCAAGCTCAAATTGGTCGAGGCCGGGACGCGGATGCGATCATACGTCAGCGGTGCTGCCGGGCGAATATGCCCAAAACCATATTGGCCGGGATTATTTGCGATCAGGATCGTCGCCAAAATATTTGGCACATAATTGCGTGTTTCCTTCGGCAGATAAGGATAGGCGGCCCAGAAATTCGACACACCTGCCCGACGAATCGCCCGATCGACGTTGCCCTCGCCGCAGTTGTAGCCTGCGATTCCCAGTTCCCAGTTACCATAACGGTTGTATAGAAACTTCAGATACCGGGCCGAGGCTCGTGTGGCCTCCTCAAAACTGTTTCGCTCATCAACATAAGCCGTTCGCTGAAGGCCATACCTTGCACCCGTGCCCGGAATAAACTGCCAAAGGCCCGAGGCCGCCATGTGTGACATCGCACTCGGTTTCCACGCACTTTCGACCTGGCCTAGCCAAGCGACATTTTCCGGTACGCCCTCTTCTTTAAAAATCCGGCGGGCCATTCGCATAAACATGCCCGATCGATACAAACCAACCTCCATCGAGTTTCGGCCGCGGCCGCGATAGTAGTTGATGAACTGCTGGATCATCGGATGGACCTGAAACGAAAACCCAAGAGATTTGTTGGCGACTGCGTACTGAATGTACTGATACTGGGCCTCGGCAACAGGATTGCCCTCAACCTGCTGTTCTTCTGGCGTGAGCTCAAGTTTTGCTAGTTCATCGAGCGGCGAAGGCTCAAATTCCTGCGAGTTAAAACCGATCTTGGCTTGCACTTGGAAGAGCCGGGCCGTTCACGCCTGCGACGGTACTCGCCGCCGGCTGGCTGACTGACTTTCAGCAGCGAATTTCTGGCTATTGTCGTGATATTTTCAGCCAGCGAATTGTCGATATTGCTCCAACCACATGTAAGCGAAAGATTTCGCACCTGCGGCAAGTTGGTTGTCAAGCGGAAATTCGATCCGGTAGATCGTCTCGATCAATTGGTTGTAACAGTTCTGAAGTTTTGGTTCCCGCTGAATATTCAGAGTCGAATAAAGAAAGACCTCGACCGATTTATTAAACTTTTCCGCCGCGTCCCGCAGTTTCTTATCTTCGTAAGCGAGCAAACCTTCCTTAAACGAGGTTCCGGCCCTTACCAGAACGTCATTGACGGCTTCCTGACTTTTGACGACCTCCTGCGGGCGCGTTTCATTGCTCGATCTCGTACTCGTAACCTGAGCGCTCGAAACCGAACTAAATACCAAAAATAGAAATGCTGTAAAACTTAGAACTTTATAAATACTTATTTTCATTAAATACTCGTGCAAATTTTTCACTCGTTTTACGACGGCGGCAACTGTGTAAGTCGTTTACCGTCAATAAATCTAACGCCACAATCGACGAAAAGTTTCGCTTATTACCCCGGAAACAGATCGCGGCATAATAACCTTTATAAAATATCACTTTCCCGAAAGCGTTGCAACCCTCAATAAAATAAGGACATCCGCTGTTTTCGCCTTTTCTACGAAGCCTTTGACGCTTTGGCTTTCGGCTTGTCGGCCGATGTTCTGCTCTCACGCAGGGCGATGTCAAACACCTGCCGCACGTTCTCAACAAATATAAACGTCAAATCGTCCCTTACTTCCTGTGGAAGATCCTCGAGATCGCGCTCGTTGGGTGCGGGAAGAATGACTGTCTTGATCTTCGCACGACGCGCCGCGAGCAGTTTTTCTTTGACGCCGCCGACCGGCAGGACGTTGCCGCGCAATGTGATCTCGCCGGTCATCGCCACATCTTTGCGAACCGGACGCTGCGAAAGCACTGAGACTAAGGCCGTCGCCATCGTTATCCCGGCACTCGGCCCGTCCTTAGGTATCGCACCTTCGGGCAGGTGGATGTGGATGTCAAAATTATCGAGTACCGTCTCGTCGATGCCGAGATCGCAGGAGCGGGCCTTGGCATACGAAAACGCGGCCTGAGCCGATTCCTGCATCACGTCACCAAGTTGCCCGGTCAAAACCAGCTTGCCCTTACCCTTTGTCTTCAGACGCCTCAATAAAGAGAATGTCGCCGCCAACTGCTGTCCATGCGAGACCGGTAACGGTGCCGATCTCGTCTTTTTTGAGAGCACCCTCGTTAAAAATCCGCGAGACGCGCAGGAAATTCTTTAGATTATCGGTCGTGACACGCATCGGCTTGAAACCGCCATTTAGCTCGGCCTTGCTGCCGCGCGACCTTGCGGCAAACCTTGCCGATCTCGCGTTCGAGCTGTCTGAGGCCCGCTTCCTGCGTGTATTCCGAGATGATCTTTGTGACCGCTTTGCGATCAAATTTGACATCGTCCTTTGCGAGCCCGTTTTCCTCGACCTGTTTCGGGATCAGGTGACGCTTGGCGATCTCGAGCTTTTCTTCCTCGGTATAACCGGAGAGCGAAATGATCTCCATACGGTCGCGAAGCGCGGGCTGGACCGTATCGAGCACGTTCGCCGTCGTCATAAACATCACATTCGACAGATCAAATGTGACGCCAAGATAATTGTCGCGAAACGTTGCGTTCTGCTCCGGATCAAGCACCTCGAGCAAGCGCTCGACTCGGATCGCCGCGAAAATCGGCCCCGACCTTGTCGATCTCATCGAGCATGATCAGCGGATTATTTGTCTCAGCCTGCTGAATTCGCCTGCAAAATGCGTCCCGGCATCGCACCGACATAGGTTCGTCGATGACCGCGAATCTCAGCTTCGTCATGAAGACCGCCGAGCGAGAGGCGGACAAATTTACGTTTTAACGCCCGGGCAACCGAACGACCAAGTGAGGTCTTACCAACGCCCGGCGGGCCGACGAGACACAGGATCGACCCTTTTGGTTTTTCGCGAAGTTTTCGCACGGCAAGGGCCTCGATGATGCGTTCCTTTACGCGTTCGAGACCGTAATGATCGTCATCTAGTATCTTTTCCGCTTTTTTTAGATTGAGATTATCCTTCGAAGCTTTTGACCAAGGAAGATCGGTCATGATATCGAGCCAATTGCGAAGCGTCGCGGTTTCCGCCGTGTCCGGATGCATCCGTTCGAGTTTTTTTAGCTGCCGAAGAGCTTCTTCTTCAGCATTCTCGGGCATTTTGGCTTTAAGTATCTTGTCGCGATACTGCTCGATCTCCTCGTAAAGCTCATTCCCCTCACCGAGCTCGGCCTGGATCGCCTTTAACTGCTGCCGCAGAAAATACTCCCGTTGCGACCGGTCGATATCGGCCCTTGCCTGGGTGTTTATCTCCTGCTGAACCGTCAGAACATCGATCTCTTTGCTCAGCAGATCGTTGACACGACGGAGCCTCGGGGTCGGATCTTCGACATCGAGCACACTCTGCGCGTCTTCGACACGAAGATCGAGATTTGACGCGGCAAGGTCGGCGAGCCGTCCGGCATCGTCGAGATTGGCGATGATCGCGAGCACCTCGGGCGAGATATTTTTGCCGAGGCTTGCGGCCCGCTCCATCGAACCGCGAACATTGCGCACAAGCGCCTCGACCTCAAGCGAATTTTCCGGCGCCAGCGGCTCGATGATCGGCGTCACGCTCGCTTTTACATATTCGCCTTTGCCCGTCACCGAATCGACGCGGCATCGCGAAAGCCCCTGAATCAAAATCCGAATCCGGCCATCCGGCAGTTTGAGCATTCGCATGATGATCGCGACAGTGCCAACGGTGTACAGGTCATCCTGTTCCGGCTCTTCCTTATTTACGTCTTTCTGCGAGACTAGCAGGATCATGCGGTCCTGGCTCAATGCCTGCTCGACAGCGCGAATCGAGCGGTCACGCGAAACAAACAGCGGCACGATCATGAAGGGATAAATGACAATATCACGCAAAGGGAGCACCGGAAGTTCCGCCGGTATCTGCATCATCGGCTCAATGGCATCCGCCTCAGCCAGCGCAACCGGGAATTCGTCGAGTTCAACCATAACCTTATATGTTAAGGAAATTGGGCGGAAAGGGCAAAGATGGGAACTTTACCGCGGAGACGCAGAGACGCAGAGATGAACGAGGCCGTTATTTAAGGCTAAAAAATGCTCCCTCTGCGACTCCGCGTCTCTGCGGTTCATTTCTTCTTTTTCTTTTTGGCTGCGGCAGATGTGGGTGTACGCGAACCGACGAGGACTTTTAGCTCGTCCATAAACTCTGAGACGTCAGCGAATTCGAGATAGACGGACGCGAAACGGACGTACGCGACCTTATCGAGGGCTTTTAGCCGTCGCATGATGATCTTGCCGATCTCGTTGGTTGCGAGCTCGCGGTCGAGCGAATCCTGAACGTTTTTTTCGACCTCATCAACAATCTCTTCGAGCTGACCGGTCGAAATCGGACGTTTTTCGCTGGCGCGAAAAAGTCCCGCGAGAACCTTGTTCCTATCCCAACCCTCACGTTTGCCATCCTTTTTGACGACCATGTATGGGATCTCATCGATGCGTTCATAGGATGTGAATCGCCTACCGCAGCCGAGACACTCACGTCGGCGACGGATCGCATCCCCATCCTTCGATTCCCGAGAATCGACGACTTTATCTTCAATATGTGAACAAAATGGACAGCGCATAGGGCGGTGGTCAGTGGTCGGTGGTCAGTTGTCTTGTTGTCAGTTGTCAGTTGTCAGTTGTCAGTTGTCAGTGATTAGTGATCGGACTGTCAACTCTTCCGTAATCCTATCAAATCCGCCCACTGTCCACTGCCTCAAAAATCTGGCGAATCTGACTTGATCTCCTTTTCGGCATTCTCGCTGGACAGCAAGCTACGAAACCGCTCAATACTTATATCACCATGAAAGAAATAATATAACCCAAAAAACAACGCGGGCATGAAATATACAAGGTGCATCACAATCGCAATCGCCGCCGCCTGTTCCCGTTCAACATTCAGCAGGACCAAACTGCTCCCGGTCGCCGCGTGGAATGCACCCGCCGCACCGCCGGGCGTCGGTATCAGCGTCCCGAGCGATGCGACGCCCATGACAAAGACCGAGTCAACAAACCGCATTTGGAGACCGAACGCCAAGATAACGAGCCAGGTTGGAACAGCGATTGATATCCAAAGGGCTAAAGTCCAAAAACTCGCAAGAAAGATTTCCTTTGGGCTTCGCAGAATGTTCAGCGCAGTCGCGAACTGCTCCATCAGGCTAAGGATCATGTCGCGAATGCGCCCGGGAATAAAACGTCGATCGGTGAGCCGCGACATCCAACCAATAAAAACAGGCGAAAACCGGTGATAAATAATTAGCCCAATGATACCAACGACAACGCCGGCGAGGAGCAAATTTCCCGCCCACTGGATCGAAGCCATTTCGGCTTCGTGTCCAGGCGGAATACGAAACCATATGAGGCTGATCGAAAAAAATGAAATAAGCGATGCCATGTCGAATACGCGTTCGACAAATATAGTCGCCAGCGCCGCACTCGGCCTCACACGCCGGTCACGCATCGGGAGCCACATCGGCCTCACGATCTCTCCGGCTCGACCCATAATAAGGACGGCAGAGTATCCGACGGTGGTCGTTGCGAACAATTCCCGCAGGCCGACATCGGTGATCGGAGAAAGCAAGACCTTCCACCTGACGGCACGGAGAAAATATCCCAGGCAAATGCCGGCAAATGCCAGCCCGAGATAGTACGGATTCGCCTTACGCAAAATTGCGCTCACCTCTTGCCAATCCAAATTCCGGCCAAAAAACCAAAGAATAAAGACGGCAAAAAGAAAAAGAAGAATGAATTTTATGTATTTTCGCAAACCGCTCGTTCCCGATCAGACCGACCGGTTCCTAAATTCCGACTGTCGGCTCAACGGACGACAATCTCAAAAGATACTTTATTTCTCTGAAAAACTGAAAAGCGAACCGAGCAGCACAGACCATTCAAGATCAGTCAGATCTCAGGTCAGGAAGGGTTGCTCTGCACCCGCTCTTAGAGAGTGATCAAGAAGCGGGGGGCAAAGCCGCCCTTCCTGACCTGTAATCATGGATAGCTTGGTTTGCCCGAATCAACACCCTTCCCGCTATTCGAACTAAGCCGATGCCGACGCCGCGTAAGGCGGCAGGATAACTCTCGCCGCCTTTTCCTTCTTCAACCCCAGAGCCCAATCAGCCTGCATCAGCGTGTGAATGTCGCGCGTTCCCTCATAAATCACCGCGGCCTTGCAGTTTCTGAGGTATCGCTCGACAGGATAGTCATTTGTGTAGCCGTTGGCACCGTGTATTTCGATCGCCATCGACGCCGCCGTTTCGCTGCGAACCGTAGCCTGCCATTTGGCAAGGCTCGCCGCCCTCGCCGAAGGTTTGCCTTCGTTTTTTAGGTAACCGCATTGCAGCCAGAGCAAATGTGCCATCTGGTAATCAGCTTCCATATTCGCGATCTTCTGTTTTACAAGCTGGAAATTACCGATCGTCTGCCCCTGAACTTCCCGCGTGTTTGCGTACGCAACCGAAGCATCGCGGGCCGCACGAATAACGCCCGTCGCCCCCGATGCGACCGTGTAACGGCCGTTCTCAAGTGAAAACATCGCAATTTTGAACCCTTCGCCCTCGGCGCCCAGCAAATTCTCCTTCGGTACCCGCACGTCCTGGAGCGAGAAATAGCCCGTATTTCCAGCCCTGATTCCAAGTTTCCCATGCAGTGTCCCGCTCGAGAATCCCGCCATCGTCCGCTCAACAATAAAGCACGAGAGACCACTGTGGTCGCGAACCTTCTGTTTTTCTTGATCGGTCCAGCAGAAGAAAAGAAAATGATCGGCAACGTCACCGAGCGAGATCCACATCTTCTCGCCGTTGAGGATCCAGTCATCGCCATCGCGTTTAGCGTACGATTTCATACCTACGACATCCGATCCCGCATTGGGCTCGGTCAAACCAAATGTCGCCAGCTTTTCGCCTTTCGCCTGCGGGACGAGATATTTCTGCTTCTGCTCCTCAGTTCCCCACGAAAAAACGCTGAGGCTGTTAAGCCCAACGTGAACCGACATCGCCACCCGCAAAAACGTATCGCACGCTTCTAATTCCTCACACACGATCCCCAGCGATATGTAATCAAATCCGGCTCCGCCGTACTGCTCAGGAATGCACACGCCCATCAAACCAAGATCGGCCATCTTGTTAAAAACGGAGCGTTCGAAATGGCATTTTTCATCCCATTCCTTGATATACGGAGCGACCTCGCCGGCGACAAACTCGCGGACGGTTTTCTGCAGAGCACGATGTTCTTCGGTTAGTTCTAATTCGATCACAAACAATTCCCTCTCTATGGTTAAATCAAAAACGGTATTTTAACACCTTACGAATAATTTCGACTAACCGCTTGCAATTATGTATGATTAAAGAAAAATTGAGGCACCTATGTCTGGAAGTGTAACAAAAGATAGTATCAAGGCCGAGATCGATCGGATTCCCGCCGATAAACTCGAAACGCTTGACCGGTTTATTAAAGAGTTGGGCACGGTGCGGGAGTTGCCTAAGATAGAGGGAGAGTCCTTTATGGCGAAGATGCGGAAGATCAAGATCGACGCACCGCCTGATTTCTCGCGGAATATTGATCTCTACATGAACGGAGAAAAATCGCTTGACTAAGACGTTTGTCGATACGTCGTTCTCGGTCGCGCTAGTAAGCGAAATGGACTTCGATCACACGAAGGCAAGAGAGCTTGCAACCCAATATGAACATGCTCCACTCCTGACCACCGATTGCGTACTCCTTGAGATCGGTAATTCGCTAGCCCGAAATTATCGCGACCAGGCCGTTTCCACGATAACGAACTATTTGACTTCACTCGAGGTCGAGATCGTCTCCCTCGATCCGGAGTTGTTTCTGCGTGGCTTTGAACTTTATCAGAGCCGAATGGACAAAACGTGGGGCTTGGTCGATTGCATCTCGTTTATTGTGATGAGCGATAGGGGGATTAAGGATGTCCTGACGAGCGACCGCCATTTTCGACAAGTAGGGTTTAGGGCCTTGATGCTTGACGGGGACGATATCTAGGTTTGGGGAATCTTATGAAACTTCGCATTTTCTTATTCATCACTTTGGCCACTCTGGCCCCCACTTGGTTGACGCCGGCTCAAAACCGATCGAACGAACCGATACCGCCGATGCCCAAGCTGCTCTCGCAGCTCCAGCAGATGGATGTCCGCGAAAAATGGCTGATGAAACGCCTCGGTTCCCTGCTGCTGCCGATGATGAAACGCCACGGCCTCGAGATGTGGATCGTTGTCAACGAAGAGTTTCACACCGACCCAGTCACGCCATACATCACGCCGCCGATACCGATCGTCGGCCGCCGCGATTTTTTTATCTTTATCGATCAGGGCAATCGCATCGAGCGGATCGCCATCGTCCGCTATGACGAAGAACGGCTAAACAACCACTACAAGCTGACGATGCCGCCGCGCGACAAGATCGGCGAGGAACTGCGCAAGATCGTTGACGCACGAAAGCCAAAAACTATCGCGCTAAATTTTGGCGCCAATCGCGGCCAGCAGGTCGGGCTGACGTACGACGGACATAAGGTCTTAACCGAAGCTCTCGGCGAGGAAAATGCCAAAAAATTCGTCTCCGCCGGCGATCTCCTGACCGAGTTTCTCGACACGCGAATCCCGGAAGAACTCGAACACTATCGAACCGCAGTGCTCGCAACTGATGTAATCACGCGCCGTGCATTCTCAAACGAAGTCATCAAGCCCGGCGTTACGACCGTCGGCGATGTTCGTTGGTGGATGATGCAGCAGCTTAACGACATTGGCGTCGATTCGTGGTTTCAAGCCGACCTGCGTTTGCAGCGGAAAGCGGCAACGACCGGCATGACCGGCCAGTTCCTGAGTACCGGAAAAGAGTCGGACGTCATCCAGCGTGGCGATCTGATCCATGTCGATTTCGGGCTAAATTACATGGGGCTCAGTACCGATTGGCAAAAACACGGCTACATTCTAAAAAAGGGCGAACGAGACGCTCCCGTGGGGCTAAAGGCAGCCCTGCGGAATACAAATCGGCTGCAGGACATTATTTTCGGCATCGCAAAACCGGGGATGACCGGAAGCGAGGTTTACAATCTGGCGATGGCTGAATGCAAAAAGCAGTCGATAAATTGCTCGATCTATTCGCATCCGCTAGGCCCGCACGGCCACGGACTCGGCCCGTCGATCGATTTTCGAGGAGCTGTAGGCGGCGGTTCAAATAAGATACTTCTCGGCTCGTACATGTCGATCGAACTAAATACCGAGACCGAAGTCGCCGAATGGGGCGGCCAAAAGGTAACGATTATGGCCGAGGACGACGCCTACATGACCCAAAGCGGCTACAAGTGGTTTCGCCCGCGGCAGACTGAGTTTTACCTGATCCGCTAACTGGAGCGCGGGCATGGATGCCCGCCCGTCACACGCGGGCCTGGGTGCCCGCGCTCCAATTTATGATACCAATCTCAAGAGCGATTAAGTTCATCGAAAATGAAACTCGTCCACTCGGAAACGAAAAGATCGATCTTGCATCTTCAGTTGACCGCGTTCTCGCCGAAAATATCATCGCCGATACCGACCTGCCGCCCTTCGACCGCTCGCAAATGGATGGGTATGCGGTTTTCGCCGCCGACACCAAAACCACACCGGTAACCCTTAAGATCGTCGGCGAGTCGGCCGCCGGTCGGGGCTGGCATAAGGCGATGAACCGCGGCGAAGCCGTTCGGATTATGACCGGCGCTCCGGTTCCCAGCGGCGCGGATGCTGTTCAAAAAATCGAACTGTCGAAAGAATCCGGCGGTCACGTCGAAATTATCGAACCAACCGAGAAAGGCCGCTACATTATCCACCAAGGCAGCGAGATCAGGAAAGGAAAAACGATCTTCAAATCCGGCACACGCATCACCGTAAACATGATCGCCACACTCGCTGCCTTCGGCTATGCAACAGTAAAGGCTGGCAAACAACCGCGTGTCGCGATCATCGGCACGGGCAGCGAGATCGTCGAGATCAGCAAAAAACCTGGCCGCGATCAGATTCGGAATTCAAATTCGGCAATGCTCGATGTGATGTGCCGCAGATTTGGCGGAGAAACGACAGTATTCCCCACCGCCAAAGACAACATCTCAGATCTGAAATCTCAAATTTCCAATGCCGTCGGCCTAAACAAATCAGCAATCCGCAATCCGCAATCCGAAATTCTTGTCATCACCGGCGGCGTGTCGGTCGGTAAATACGACCACACAAAAACCGCTCTCACTGAGCTCGGAGCGGAGATTTTTTTTGAGAAAGTGCGGCTAAAGCCGGGCAAACCTGCGGTTTTTGCAAAGCTTGGAAAGACGCTCATATTCGGCCTGCCGGGCAACCCTGTCTCGGCGGCGGTGACGTTTCATCTATTTGTCCGCAAAGCGATCCTATTGCTGCAAGGTGCAGACGATTCTGATCTAAAAAAAAGCTTTGCGGTGCTCGCTTCCGACGCAAGGGCGGCCCGCGAACGCGATACGTATCTGCCCTCGCGGCTCGAAACAAACAAATTGGGTCAATTGACCGCGAATCCGTTAAAATGGTCGGGTTCGTCGGATTTTATCGGGTTTGCACAGGCAGATTCACTCGTACTCGTGCCGAAGGGCGAAGACTTCAAAAAAGGTGCGGTTGTTGAGGTCGCTTTTCTGTAATTTTTGTGAAGTTTTGTGTTTTTTTCGTTGTTACTTATGAACGAGCTGTCGCATTTTGATGAAGCTGGAAAGATCAGCATGGTGGATGTTTCAAACAAAGAATCGACCACGCGAAGGGCTGTCGCGTCCGGTAAAGTTCTGCTTTCTCCACAAACTCTAAAAACTCTACAAACCCAACCAACAAAAAAGGGCGATCCTTTAGAGATCTCACGCATCGCGGGAATAATGGCCGCGAAAAAGACATCGGAACTGATCCCGCTTTGCCATCAGATCAACCTGTCAAAGGTGAACGTCACCGCCGAATTCCGCGATTTCGGCGTCTATCTCGAAGCCGAAGCCATCACCACGGCCCAAACCGGCGTAGAAATGGAAGCCCTCACCGCCGTCGCCGTCGCCGCTCTCACGATCTATGACATGTGCAAAGCCATTCAAAAGGACATCGTGATCTCGGAGATAAAATTGGTGTCGAAAACAGGTGGAAAAACAGATTTTGAATCCAGCTAAACAGCTATTTTGCTAAAAGCTGTCAGAGAGTTTTGAAAAACGTCATGTAGGTTAAATCCCGGAGGGCTTTTGCCGCGTAGCGGCCGATAGAATTTAGCCGTGGGTTTCAACCCACGGAAGAGTGCCGCAGATTTTGCGCGTCGCGTCAGCGACGCTTGAATTGATCTGTAATGATCAAGGGTGGCCAGGTTCAGCTGTCGCTGACGCGACGGAGAAACTTGTCGGATCACGCATCCGTGGGTTGAAACCCACGGCTAAATTCGATTCGACCGCTACGCGGCCAAGAAGGGTTTTTCAAAAAACTCTATCAGATGTAATTAACTGATTTCCTGAACTTTGAGCTAAAATAAACGTAATTCGAATGAAGCCAGTAAAGGAGTTCTTATGCCGATAAATTATACGCTCGCCGCAGATGCCAGACCGCAGGTCAAGCTATTGCTCATCGCAACCGCCGTCAGCGTCGGACTTTGGATCGTTGGGTGGTATTTGCCCCTGGTCGGCTACATCGTTTATCCGATCCAGCTTTTTGCGACATTTATCCATGAGAGTTCACATGCTTTGGCGGCGTTGGTTACCGGAAATTCCGTGATGAGCCTCACCGTTTCGCCAGATACGAGCGGAATGGTCTGGTCGCAATCTTCCGGCATTTCATCGCTATTTATCTCGAGCGCGGGCTATTTGGGAACGACGTTATTCGGCACGCTTTTGCTCGTCTGGATGCGGTTTGGGCTGAAATCGCGTCTGGCTTTGTACGTCTGTTCGGGACTGATCGCGGTGATGACCGTCGTTTTTGGCTTTCTCGCTCCGTTTTGGAATTTTCTCGCAAATGTAACGTTTGGAAGCGTAGTTTTCACAGTACTTTCCGGAGCTGTTCTGACAGCCGGACTGTTCGCAATCGCCAAATTCGCGACCGACAAATGGGTTAATTTTTCACTCGCGTTCCTCGCCGTTCAATGTCTGCTCAACGCATTTTTTAGCCTAAAAACCCTGTTCGTCATCTCAGCCTCGTCAGGCGCTTCGTCCGACGCCGCCAACATGGCCGCCGCCACCGGCGTTCCGGCCCTCGCCTGGGTAATTCTCTGGATCGCGATCTCGCTCGTAATGATCGCCGTCGGCGTCAGGCTCTATGCGAGTCGCGGTTCGAAGGTGGATGGTGATTCCCTGTTTGTTGATTGATTCAAACAATGCGCAAGCCCGCACGTGAGTACGGGCGATACATCCAACACTCGAAATATACGGTCGGTCGGCGTGAACGGATAAATTTTAATCTTGAATGTTTCGCCCTTACTTACGTGCGGGCTTCTGCAACAGGGTCACTAAATGCAATTCCTGACAAAAGCCGCTTTCCAGATCGCCGTCGCCATTTTCCTTGGCGTAACCATCACAGCCCAGGTTAAGAAACCCGATCCGCCGGCCACAAAACAGCCTTTTTCCAAATCCCTGCAAACCATCGTCGTCACGACTGACGACTGGGACAATATCAACGGAACCGCAACGCTCTACGAGCGCAAAAACGAAAAGAGTGATTGGAAATCTACGGGCGACACTTTTCCCGTCGTCCTCGGAAGCAGCGGACTCGCGGGGGCAGAACTAATAGACGGTGACATCGACATCGCGAAGATCAAGCAGGAAGGTGACGGCAATGCTCCCGCCGGACTTTTCCCGCTGACCGCGTCATTCGGCGCGGGATCAAAACCAACCGCCGTCCTGATGCCCTACATAAAGCTTGACGCGAATACTGAATGCGTCGACGACACGAAATCCAATTTCTACAATCGCATCGTCAATCGAATGCAAGTCGGCAATTTTGACTGGAAAAGCTCGGAAAAAATGCTCGCGATCGGTCCCGAATATGACCTCGGCGTGTTCGTAGCATACAACTCATATCCGGTGGAAAAAGGCCGTGGTTCGTGCATCTTTCTGCACATCTGGAAGGACGCGAATTCGCCGACCGCCGGCTGCACGGCAATGGAACGCCGCAATCTCGAACGAATCATCGGTTGGCTGTCGCCGGCGAAAAATCCGTACCTTGTGCAGATGCCAAAAAAGATATACGATTCACGTCGAAAAGTGTGGAAACTGCCAAAGCTCAAATAACTCTCGATAAACTAGCCGTCGGCTCGCGTCTGATCGTGCGTTCCCGAACCGACTGGCGTTTCGCCGCCGTCTCAAAGATCGTCGATAACCGCGTCACGCTGACCGTCTGCTCACCATCGGGCCGCACCTACCGCCTCCGCCGCGACCTCGATGCCGAGGTTTCGATGGAAGGAACGATCCCAATCCTCATCTACGACGCGCCGGACCATTGGCGAGAGAATTTCAGCCGCTACGACCGCCGCTGGTAGAGTTCCATCCCCGAAATTTTCTATGGAAATACGCGGCTATTTGGTATATTAAGCCTACAAAACTATTTTCATTTAGGTCACCGGCTCTTTTGGCCGATTTTCCTGCCTCAGGGCGAAAGCTAATCATGAAGAATAATCCCAGCTTGAGCCCTTTGCTCCGAGGACACAGCCAGCAAAGATTTCTATATCTGCTGCCGGTAATCGCTTTTATTGTCTTTACGGCCACATTTGTTTTGCAGCGCTCAGCGCTGATGCAGAGCGAGGCTGAAACTGAACGAATGTCTCAAACGAACGCCGGTTGGACGACAACGGGAAGTCTAGGCATAACGCGCGGCGGACACACAGCGACACTTTTGCCAAACGGGAAAGTGCTGGTCGCAGGGGGGGACACCACTAATACCGGATCCCAGAACAGCTGTGAGATCTATGATCCAGCAACAGGCACGTGGGGGGCGACGGGCAATCTCCGGGCTGCTCGAACTTGGCACACGGCGACGCTATTGCCGAACGGTAAGGTCCTTGTGGTGGGGGGAGTTAATAATGGCCCCCTTAATAGCGCAGAAATCTACGATCCAGCTACGGGCACCTGGGCCGCAACAAACAATCTCAATGGCGTCCGCTATTTTCACACAGCAACGCTACTACCAAACGGCAAGGTTCTGGTCGCCGGTGGAGCTTTCACTTTCTTTATTGCATTAAACAGTTCCGAAGTCTATGACCCTACAACGGGAACGTGGGCGGCAACAGGCAACCTCGGTACCACCCGCTACGATCATACTGCGACGCTGCTGCAAAACGGCAAGGTACTCGTCGCGGGGGGGCATTGGGATAGCGGCTTCTTGAGCAGTTGCGAGATCTATGATCCAGGGGTCGGTACATGGACGACAACGAGTAGCCTTGCCACCGCTCGCGAATTGCACTCGGCGACGTTGCTCCAAAGTGGAAAGGTCCTCGTCGCCGGTGGCTCCAGTAATGTTTTCCTGAATAGTTCCGAGATCTACGACCCGGCTACGGGCACATGGGTCGTCACCGGCACTCTCACCACTGCCCATAACAGTCACACGGCGACGCTACTACCAGACGGTAGGGTGTTGACATCTGCGGGATCAAATGGCGATGCCCTAAACGTTGCCGAACTCTACGATCCAGCTACGGGCTCATGGTCCGCCACAGCCAGTTTAGCGATCGGTCGTCGC
Organism: uncultured Acidobacteriota bacterium; assembly: GCA_963738935.1. GTDB lineage: Bacteria > Acidobacteriota > Blastocatellia > Pyrinomonadales > Pyrinomonadaceae > OLB17. Next base: position 1,910,927 of record CAVTYF010000001.1, read on the forward strand.
AGCCAGCACTCGGCAACGCTCCTGCCAACCGGCAGAGTGCTTGTCGTTGGCGGCGAGACCACCGCCGGCGGCCTTTTCACAAGCAGTGCCGAGATCTACGATCCGCCGACGCCAACGCCTTGCACAACGAATTCGATCGTTACTAATAACGGGGACAGCGGGTCGGGCAGTTTGCGTCAGGCGGTGGCCAACTCTTGCTCCAGCGGTACGATCACTTTTTCGAATTCCGTTACAGGCCCCATCGTTTTGGCATCCGACAGCATCGTCATCACTAAGAGTCTCAACATCCAAGGGCCAACTTCCAATAACTTAGCGATTTCAGGCAATAATTTTTTCCGGGTCATCAGCGTAAGTGGCCCCGTTGTGGTAACCATCAGCCGGCTAACGATCACGGGAGGAAGAAGATCGGCCGGCAATGGGGCTGGAATTATTAACTTCGACGGTAGCAATCTGACGTTAAATGACTGCACCGTTAGAGGGAACGCCATCCTTGGCGGGGATGGTTCAGGCGGCGGAATTCTAAATTTTGAAGCGACATTGAACGTCTTCAACAGCACTGTTTCAAACAACCAGTCGCGGACTCGTGGAGGTGGTATCGGGAATAACGGCGTCTTGAATGTCGTAAATAGCACCATCTCCGGGAACGCGATTGGAGACGCTAGTTTTAGCGGCGGCGGCGGGATTTATGTCGCCGGAGGTTCCGCAAATATTGTAAATACAACAATTACCGGCAATAGCGTTACCGGTCTTGTAAATTTTCCCGGCTTCGGCGGCGGTATTTTCAACGATCGCGGCACGGTAACGATGCGAAACACGATCGTCGCCGGCAACACGAACTCAGGCGGAAACGCCGTCGGACCTGACATCGCGGGTAGTTTTAATTCACAGGGCTATAACCTGATCGGGAAAAATGAAGGATCATCCAGTTTCCCGACAGGTGGTCCTAACGCTAACTTTGACATCGTGGGTACGAACGCCTTGCCGATCAATCCGCTTCTCGGTCCGCTTGCCGGCAACAGCGGTCTAACGCAAACTCATGCTCCTCTAACGGGTAGTCCGGCGATTGATAAAGGAGGCTCCGGCGTCTAACCCTTTCACCGGAAGCTTCGATACTCAGCGACCAGCGTGGCCTCACGCGTCCTGTTAATAATACATCGATACCTCCTGCCGGTACGGCGGGAAACGACTCGGACATAGGGGCCTATGAAGTACAAGTCCAGGCACCTGCCGCCTAGTATTGAGGGTGACGTAGTTGATAGCCTGGGAGCGCCGGGCGGTGACGGTAGTGTGCTTGCTAACGACGTGGGTATGATCCGTCAGTTTGCGCTCGGCAATTTGATACCTGTAACGACTCCGAATCAGTTTCAAAGAGCTGATATCAATGGCGGGTGTGGTGATGGTGCCATCAACGCTGGCGATGTGACAGTCGTAAGGCTAATGGGCCTAGGCACAATCATTCCGATGGCCGCTTGCGGGCCTACGGTCCCCGTGATGCTTGCCCCGTTTGAGCTGAATCCAGAATTCGAACCGCTTTCGGGCAAAGGTGTAAATATGCTCCCGTAGAGAGATTACGTATCAGTGTATGGGATAACCACAAATGGCGAACCAGCGGCGGTTTCGATTGGAGGGTGAGCATCCTGCTCACCGGTGCGGGGCGAGCAGGATGCTCGCCCTCCAGTCAATCCGAAACCGCTGAGCTTTGCGGCCTTAGCTCCGAATAGCTACCCAATCGCCGCGACGGCCAACACCTTCAAACTTCCGGTCTCCTGCACAAATACCACATATTTCACATTCTCGCTCTTCCATTCGCTGTTTCGGGGAATTTCCTTTTCTACCTTAATGCTGTTCTCGGAGTTTTTGATCTTTCCGATCGGGATCAATTGTCGGACGACCGAGCTATGCTCGAGCATCGAACCCGAATTTTCACCAGCTCCGACCTTGGTGAACAGCCCGCTTTCCGCCACGGCCAGATAAATCGTGGCGTCAGAATGGTTTGACAGTCCCTGAACGTCCGCCGTCAGCAAGTTGCCTTTCAAACTCAGATCAATCGAGCCGGTTGGTTCCGACGCCGCTTTCCCGATCACCTCATTTGCCCGAGCTCGGTTACTCCCTACAAATTCGGCCGCACCATCGACCACCATCTGCGGCGTGTAGCTCGAATCCAGCCTGAATTGCCGCGCATACGCTTGCTGACGCCGAGAAAAATCGGCAGAAGAAAACCGATCTTTCCAACCGAGGTAATTCCAGTAATCTACATGAAAAGCTAGCGTGATTACGTCATCATTTCGCTCATTCTTTAACGAAGTCAACAACCGGTCCGCTGGCGGACAGCTCGAACAGCCTTCGGATGTGAACAGCTCGACCAGCACCGGACGCTTGCCCTTTGTATCCAAAGCGACGTCATTCGACTCCGCCACCACGACATTCGACGCCGTGTGACCGCCGCCACTAAAGGCAAACCAAACAACCGAGAGACCTAAAAACACAAACAAAGCGGTAAAGACAAAGTATTTCATACAGATATTATACGGAAACGGTCTTACATTATTCCACGGAGCTCCAGACTAAGAGTCTCATTCAAGGACGAAGCAGGCATCTGTGTTCCGATCAGTGAGTGCAAAAGCCCGCGCGTAAGCAAGGGCGAAACACTCAAGCATTGGACTCTCAGATAAAGCACACCGATTCTCTTCCGGGCGCCCGTACCGACTTCGCCCTTGCTCACGCGCTGGCTTTTGCAGCGGTGATATTGACACCTAAAGATGTATCATGTATAATACACATGGTGATGTATGCAATTTCCCAGCACTCAGCGACGACACGTATTGGAAAGGAACGGGCGGTACGCAACGCGCGCGCTGAGTGTGCGGGACATGGGACACGGATATATTCTGAATACCGTCAACTGCTTTCGTATCAACAACTTACGCCCGGTGGTATAATTATCGATTGTAATACAGATGTAATACAATTGTAATACAAACGGCGACACAGCCCCGGCGTTCGGGTCGAATAGCTCCTTTGTAATGGTACAATCAAGGTTTGCGAAAACGGACGAGATCACATCTATGCAAGGTGCTAAACAAAAGGAAACTGAAAATATCGAGGTTCGCGGGGCCCGGGTTCATAATCTCAAGAATATTACCGTGTCGCTGCCGCTCAATAAACTGACGGTAATGACCGGCGTTTCGGGTTCGGGCAAATCGTCGCTTGCCTTCGACACGCTGTATGCCGAGGGGCAACGGCGTTACGTCGAATCCTTGTCGGCCTACGCCCGACAGTTTCTTGAACGCATGGACAAGCCCGATGTTGACGAGATCATCGGCATCGCTCCGGCGATTGCGATCCGGCAAAAAAATTCGACAAAGAATCCGCGCTCGACCGTCGCGACACAGACCGAAATTTACGATTACCTGCGGTTGCTTTTCGCCCGTGCCGGAACAACCATCTGCCACAAATGCGGCCGCGAGGTTAAGAAAGATTCGCCGGAATCTGCGGCGGATGAGATCCTGAGCGAACTCGCTGAAGGCACGCGCTTTTACGTCCTTTTCCCGATCCAGGACGAAGTTTCCCGCGAGATGGTAAAAACGGCAAGAAAGGGTGTCGGTAGCCCGCGTGTCAGTAGCCCGCACGTAAACAAGGGCAACATGGCGAAGAAATCAACGAACCTCAGCACCCAGGCCTTCCTCATTTCCCTTCTCCAACAAGGCTTTTCACGTCTTTTCCGCGACGGCGAGATGATCGAGCTGCAAAAACCCGAGGATTACGGGCACGATAATTTTGATAACACGTTCGTGCTGATCGACAGGCTAGCGGCAGCGTCTGACATCCGACAAAGACTCGTTGATTCATTAGAAATTTGTTTCCGCGAGGGTCACGCGGCCGTGATTCAGGTCGCCGACTCGGGGTCAGTACCACCTGCGGTAGCGGGTGGGGCTTTAACGGCGCGATCAAAGGCCCCGCCCGCTACCGCAGGCGGTACTGACAGAAGATCTGCCGCGGCCCGCATTCTCAAATTCTCCGACAGCTTCGTCTGCAAATACGACGGCACGCGTTACGAGGAGCCCGAACCGCATCTATTTAGCTTTAATTCGCCGTTCGGCGCTTGTCCGACGTGTCAGGGTTTTGGGAATACGATCGGGATCGATTATGGACTCGTCATTCCAAATCCGCTGCTGTCGCTAAAGCAGGGAGCGATCGAGCCTTTTACACGCCCGACTCACGCATGGGCGCAGAAAGAGCTTGTAAAATACGCGGCCCACGCCAATATCGACATGAACACGCCCTTCGCCGATCTGCCCGATTATCAGCAGAACTGCATCATCTACGGTGACGAAGGCTGGCGTGGATTGAAGGGCTTTTTCCAGTTTCTCGAAACCAAAAAATACAAGCTCCACGTCCGCGTTTTCCTCGCTAAATTTCGCGGCTACACAAAATGCCCCGACTGCGATGGCCAGCGTCTGCGGCAGGCGGCCCGCGATGTAAAGATCGGTATGCTTTCGCTGCCCGAGATCGTCGAGATGGCGATCAGCGATGCTCACGGGTTTTTTGAAAAGCTCGAACTGACGCCTGAGACGAGCAAAGATCGCAGATAAATTGTTGCTGGAAATTCGTCGCCGCCTCAAATTCCTGGTCGAGGTCGGTCTCGATTATCTGACGCTCGGCCGCCTCGCCGCGACGCTTTCCGGCGGCGAAGCTCAGCGCATCCAGCTCGCAACCAATCTCGGTTCCCTGCTCGTCGGCACACTCTACGTTCTCGACGAACCGAGCATCGGTCTGCATCCGCGTGACAATTCACGGCTCATCAGGATCCTCGAAAATCTCCGCGATATCGGCAATACAGTGATCGTCGTCGAGCATGACGAAGAAACGATGCGGGCCGCCGACCATATCGTCGATATCGGCGCTCATCGCCGGCGAATTTGGCGGCGAAGCTGGTTTTCGAAGGCGATTTTGAGGCTATGTTGAAGAGCCGAAACGTCGCTCACGGCAAAATATCTTCGCGGCGATTCCGAGATCAAAGTGCCGCAAAACGCCGCCCGATCACCAAACGAAAGATCGAGATCGTCGGTGCCCGCGAGCATAATCTGAAGGACGTTTCGGTCGAGATACCACTCGATATGCTGGTTTGCATCACGGGCGTTTCGGGTTCGGGCAAATCGACGCTGGTCCACGACGTTCTTTACGCCGGCCTGAAAAAGAAACGCGGCGAATGGAACTCGCATGTCGGGTTTTGTCAAAGAGATCAAAGGCGGCGGACTATGTCGACGACATCATCCTCGTCGACCAATCGCCGATCGGCCGCACACCGCGTTCGAATCCGGTGACGTATATCAAGGCATACGACGCGATCCGCGAGGTGTTCGCCGGAACAAACGGCGCGAAAACAAAAGGCTACAACGCATCGCATTTCTCGTTCAACGTCCCCGGCGGACGCTGCGAGATATGCCAGGGTTCAGCGGAACAGTGACGATCGAGATGCAGTTCCTCGCCGATGTCGAACTGACCTGCGAAGACTGTCGCGGAATGCGGTTCAAGCAGGAAATCCTCGACATCAAATACAAGGGCAAAAACATTCACGAAGCCCTGCAAATGACGGTCCGCGAGGCGATCTTGTTCTTTAAGGATGTGCCGAAATTGACCTCAAAACTGAAGGTTCTCGACAGCCGTCGGCCTCGGCTATCTGCGGCTCGGCCAATCAGCGACAACACTCTCGGGCGGCGAGGCCCAACGTGTCAAACTCGCTTCGCACCTCGCTCAAAAAACGACCTCGGAAACGCTGTTTATCTTTGACGAACCGACGACCGGGCTGCATTTTGACGACATCAATAAGCTCTTGTCAGCATTCCGTGCCCTGATCGACAACGGCGGCAGCATCCTCGTCATCGAGCACAACATGGACGTCATAAAAACCGCCGACTACGTCATCGACCTCGGCCCCGAAGGCGGCTTCGGCGGCGGCCGCATCCTGGCAACCGGCACGCCGGAAGAGGTCGTACAAGTGGACGGCTCCTTTACGGGTAGGTATTTGAAAGCTTATTTGGCTTAGTTGATGTAACCTTCTCGCGTCCAATCCTCGACGGCAAGGCCCGGGATTCGCTCGAAATCGACCAGATTTCGTGATACGAGGATGGCATTCCTGGCCATCACAATCGAGGCGATTCTCAGATCCATTGTTCCGATCCTCGGATGTTGTTTCTTTAGATCGGCGAAGATCACTCCCGCCTCTTCGTCAAATGAGACGGTCGGGATTTGTCTGAACCGATCGAGGAATCTGTCCAACTTCGCGTAGGTGATGACCAGTCTTTCGACACTATTTGCCCTCGCGACGACTGACATCCATCCGCGCATTTGCTCGTCAAATGAAATGATCGTCGTTGCAATGTCTTCAACGTTGAATCGCGAGAGATTCCGGCGGAGAACGAGAAACTCTTCACCGCTTTCACGTTCGAGAATACTCAAGCAATCGGTATCAAGAATGATCATTCTTCATCCCAGTCCCTCAAATTCTTACGATATTCACGTCCGATTCGCATCGCCTCTTCGAAATCAGGATCATTCGCAAACGTGCCGGATATCTGCTCCCACCACGGAAGTTCAAGCGTGCCATCCTTGACCAGTTTGTCTTTGAGCTTTGCGAGTTCCTTTTCGAGTGCCGAAACCCTTAATTCTAATTCGCTCGTCGCCATATTCACTCCTTACATTTCCACATTAAATCACGTGCAAAGCCGAATTTCAATGAATTTCGCACCTAACTCGGACTACTTGAAATTGCTCTTCGCGCAGTGCTTCCCATACGGACATTCGCCGACCTGGACCCATTCGTAGAAATCGTTGGTGTTGCCTTCGACGGCGTAATAGACCTTTTTGATGGTTGGAAATTGGGTGAGCGTCTTCTCGATTGTTGCGAAAAATCCGCTGCCGCAACTGGTTGTTGCGTTGCCGAGGGTTTCGAAGGCACGTTTGGTGAAATTTAGATAGGCGGCTTTGTTCTTAACGTTGAGGCTCTTGACGACGCCCGTTGTCGCTTCGCGGTCGAATGACCAGAAGCCTTTCGCTTTTTCTTCATCGGTAACACCTTTGAAGAGTTCATCGAGAGCGGCACGCGCCGGAGCCTTTGTTTTTGAGATTGTGCGGTCTGTCGGATAGACCTTGTTACAATCGAGCATCTCCGGGTCGCGTTTTTCGTTATGAAAATAGACCTTGACCGTCATGGTCTGGGCCTTTTGACCGAAAGAGATGGTTGTAAATGCGATAAGGGTGAACAAAAGAGTGATGATCTTCATATCCGTATCAATCGTCTCCAAATTTCGCACGCCATATAGGTGCGATCTCGGCTAGTGCCTTGCAGTCGCAGTAGCCGCCGTTGTTGTTAAGCCATGAGGTTATTTTGCCAAATTCGAGCCGGTTTTCCATCATGTACCGCATTGCATATTGCAGGCTGTGGTTACACTCGGATTCATAGAGCTCGTCTTCGACAAAATCGAGCAGTTCACTGATCGTATGCTGAGCGGCAGGAAGCGAGTCGAGAAATCTTTCCAGTTCTTCGCCGCTCAGTTGTTCGAGATTTTCGATCTCGCGTTTTCGTAGTATTGCCATATAGGACTGGAGCGGCGAGCATCCTGCTCGCCTGTACGGTCATTATATCCGACACATAATCGAATTATCCTGACATCGACATAGATTGAAACTAGATTTGTCCGTGTTCATCCGTGTGCATCTGTGGCCAATTTTTATCTCTGTGAACTCTGTGGCTAAAATTCCGCCTCGGACATTCGCATCATCTCGGCACGTTCTGCTTCTTCGATTTCGCGTTGTTTGATGCCTTCGCGACCGTCGTATGTTGCGAATTTTGGCAAAAACAGGGCGGCACCCAGAACCGAGATGACGCACAAAATGCCGCCGGAGACGAGCGCGGTTTTGACGCCAAAACGCTCTGCGACGATTCCCATCTTAGCACTCCCGAGCATCGGCCCGGTCAGATAGCTCATCATTTCGATGCTGGCGAGACGCCCGCGGAGAAAGTTTGGAATCGTCTGGTTCCAGATCGAACCGCGAAAAATGCCCGAGATCATGTCAAAGAATCCGGCGGCGCCGAGGAACAGTAACGCCGGCACGATGCTGTCCGCCATGCCAAAAAACATGATCGCCACGCCCCACAAAACAGCGGCGATTGTCACCATCAGGCCATGACGGTGAATGTGTTTTGTCCAGCCCGACGTGAGGCTCGCGACTAATGCTCCAGCCGCGATTGCCGCCGGAAAAAACCCGACATATTTCTCACCATACATGACGGCCAAGGCGGGATACAACGCCTGTGGCATCGCAAAAAACATTGCCGCGATGTCGATAAAATATGTCCCGACCAGCTCCTGACGACTAAAAGCATATTTCCACGCCCGCTTAATCGCGGCCAGGCTCGGCCGCTCGGCATTTTCGGGCGGCGGCACGAACCGCAGCATAAATACAGCGATCAGCGAGGCGATGAAGGTGACAAGGTCGATGGTATAGGCAATCGAGGAGCTAAACTGCGTTGCGATAATGCCCGCAACCGCCGGGCTGACAATCGCGCCGACGCTGTAGCGAATCGAATTTAACGCCATCACCGCCGACATCATCTCCGGCGGTATGACCTTCTGAATAAAAGACTCAAACGCCGGCCGTTGTATCGCAGCAAAGCCCGCGTGCATAGCAACGGCCACAAACAGTATCCATATCTGCGGCCTCGGCAAAAGCGAATTCACCAGCAAAATCGCGGTTACAGCGGTCTGCCCGATCTCTGTTAGCCGCAGCATCTTGCGCTTGTCGAGAAAATCGGCCATGGCTCCGCCGACAAACGCGAGCACGATCATCGGGACAAATTCGGCCAGGTAAATATACCCGACCATCGCCGACGACCCAGTAAGCTGATACATTTGCCACGGCACGACTATAAACGTCATCATCGAGCCAAAAAACGACACCAATTGGCCGAAGAAAAGCAGCCGATAATCACGTGAAGCCTTGAGCGGAGACAGGTCGAGAAGCATAATTCCGAAACAAAAAATCAGCTTAGCATACGCGAGAACGGCAAAACAGAATGACAATTAGAAAAAAAACGGGCTACAAAAAGCGTGTTGCTCCGTTTTCGGACGTTTCAAAGCGGCGGAAATTTGATATCTTTGTTCAAGTAAAAAAATCGTGGTTTCCGATCCGCGAATCGACCTCAGATGTTCCTGAGATGTTCCGATAAAACCTATGCTGGCATTTGTTTACCTCATCATCGCGGCGTTCCTCGGCGATGCTCTTTGTCGGCGTTTCTTTCCCTACGTTTCGACTCCGCATCGCGTGGCGACGGCCTTTATCGCCGGGCTATTGGTCAGCACATGGTGGACGTATTTGGCGGCGTTTCTCTTTAGCGGCACCTCGTATCCGATGCTCCTGGGCAATTTGACCTTTGGCATTACGGCGATTGCGGCGATCATTCTGCTCCGCCGGCGACCCGCAAAGAACGAGCCTGAAACAAGCATCAATCGCGAGACGACGAACTTTCAACAAGCGGACTGGATAGTCACCGCAATCTTCATCTTCGTCGCAATTGTAATGATGTACGGCACGTTCGCGATGAATGGCGGGAATATTCGTATTGCCCATCATCAATCCAGCGATTTCGGCTCAACGGCGTCGATCATGCAGTCATTTGCCCTCGGGCATAATTTCCCGACCGAATATCCGCATTTCACGGGTGACCGGATTCGGTACCATTTCCTGTTCTACTTTCAGGCCGGCAACCTCGAGTATCTCGGATTAACTCCGGCGAGCAGTGTGAATATTCTCAGCATTCTTTCATTGCTCTCAATGCTGGTCCTGATTATGACGCTCGGGGCGGTTCTTTTTGCATCTCGGCTCGTTGGCCGGATCGGCGCGATTCTCTTCTTTTTTCACGGATCGCTCGCTTTCATTCCGTTTTACGAGAAGATCGGCTCGATCGCAGCGGTTTGGGAACGACTCGGAGCGACCCGCGATTTCCTCTCCTCCGGCCTACCGTATCGCGGCGAGGACTGGGGCGTTTGGTCGCAAGTCGTTTACCTTAATCAACGGCACCTATCTAGCTCGATCGCTATCTTGATGATCGTTTTGGTCTTCCTCGCAATTCGGCATAGAGAACGGGCCGAGATCAAGGCGGGCGAGGTAAAAGCCGAGGCTGAGACCAAAGCCGCAGCCGAACTGGCGGCGGCGGAAGAAGAGGAAAAAGTAGCTGCGTTAAAACGCGAGACTGAGAATGAAATTGAGACTGAATCAGAATCTGAACCGGAAATATCGGATACCGACCGATTGATCGATGAAGCGACCGCAAGCGAAACGGCCTCGGATCCAAAACAAGCCCTCGAAACGAGGGTGGAAATTCCTTTGGAGGATAAAGAAACGTCCGCCCAGAATGACGACCTCGGTTTAGAAACGGCGGTTGAAGAATCCGAAGAAGAACCGGCAGAACCGGATGCAAGTGATGCCAATAACGGGGGCAAGTCAGAATCGGATGACGCTCCGGAATCAGAAGCGGAACGCGAATCCGATCATTGTCAGGAACTACCGGACGCTGTTGCCCCGGCCCCAAAGGTTGACTGGGTCGGGCGTCTCGCTCCGTTTGCGTTTGCCGGCTTGCTGCTTGGACTGATGCCGATGTGGAATGGTGCGGTGTTTACAGCCGCGGCGGGTGTCTTAGCCCTTATGTTCTTTTTGCTTCCGCTACGGCGCGAAATGCTGGCGATTGCCGTCGCGAGCGCCGTGGTTGCTCTGCCGCAAGTGATCTTCCTTAAAACCGGACTCGCTCGCCCCGCCGAATATTCTTTGTGGCATTGGGGCTATACCATCGATGATCCGACATTTTACAAGGTCTTCTATTATCTCGCGTTTACGTTTGGGTTCAAGTGGATATTCATCGCCCTCGCACTCGCTCTCGGCTCCCGGCTTCAGCGGTTCATGATGATAGCCTTCACGGCCCTTTTATTTCTCGCAACTTGTTTTCAATTCAGCGAAGAAGTCCTGGCGAATCACAAATTCTTTAATGTCTGGCTCGTGCTGATGAACGTGCCTGTCGCATTCGGCCTCGTCAGACTATGGAATCTGATCCCCGGACCGGGCGTAATCGCGGGCCGCATACTCGCGGTTGTTTTGACATTTTTCATCGTTGTTGGCGGAATAATCGATGTTTTTCCGATTAAAAATAGCTTCTGGGTCGAATACCGTTTTCAGGGCGATCCGCTGGTGGAATGGGTCAAGGCAAACACCGACCCGAGATCGATATTTCTCTCATACCGCTACGTAAATCATGGAATCCTCGTCGCTGGCCGTCGGCTGTTTTACGGCCATCCGTACTACGCATGGGGAGCCGGGTATCCGGTTGGCGAACGGGACGCTGTTTATCGCAAAATGTTTGAATCGAGGAACATCGATGAGATTTTCTCGCTAATGAAGAGCAATAACATCAGCTATGTCGCTTTTGACAATCTCGTCAAGAACGGCGATTTTGTCAAGAACAATAACGAAAGGCTCTATCAGGCGTACTTCCCGGTTGTTTTTACCGATACCGAGAATAAATACGACGGTTTGAAGATCTACGCTGTGCCGGAAACTCTCGGCGAACCCGATCCGACCGTTACGCTCGACCCGACGCCGACTCCGTCGCCAGTTTCGATGGTTTCCAACGCATTTAAGGACACCCCAGCGAGTGGCACCACACAATTTTCGCGTCCGCGCGGTATCGCGGCTGATCGCAAAGGTAATTTCTTCGTCGCGGATACTGGCAACGCGCGTATCCAAAAGTTCGACGCCGAAGGTAATTTCATGGCGACCCTCGGCAAATCCGGCACGGCCGATGGCGAAATCAAAGAGCCAAACGGCATCGCCATCGATGACGCCGGCAACATCTACGTTACCGACGCCGCCAATCAAAAGCTCGTAAAACTGGATTCAACCGGCAACACCCTAAAAGAATGGAAAGGCCCCGATCCGGGTTTTTACGGCCCGCGCGACATCGCTTTCGGCCCGAATAAACAACTCTACATCGTCGATCAGGGTCGAACCCGCATCGTCAAATTCGACCCCGCAACCGAGGCATTCACGTCATGGGGCACCGCAGGAAGCGGCGAGAGCCAATTTCACGAGTCAACCGGCATCACCGTCGGCGGAGGCTTTGTCTTCGTCGCGGACCTCGGCAACAACCGCATCCAGGTCTTCGACCTCGACGGCAAATTTATCCGCATGTGGGAAGTGGTGCCCTGGGAAAGATACGTCTGGAATTACCCCGACGCGATTTTTGACGACCAGACCAAACGCCTATACGTAACAAACGGCTGGAAGCAGGAAGTACTAGTTTTTGACATTAACGGCAACCCAATAGACGCCGTTCTCAAACCGCTTGGTGAAGAGGCTCTAAATAATCCAACGGCACTCTGCTTTGTTGAGGCAAATAAACAAAGACGGCTGCTCGCCTTAAACACCAGTGGTACGAAGGTCTCGAAGTTTGAATTTGAAACCAAAAAATGACCGTGGGAAGCTGACTTGGTCAGATTCTAGATGACATTGAATACTATACTGTGATCCCGAAAACGTATGATAGCGCCCGAAACAAAAGATCCAACGTCGCCGTCGGTCGATTCCGCAACCAATAATTTTCTCGAACTGATAAAGCATCATAAGGCTCTTTTCGGGATGATCTTATTTGTCGTTTTGTTTGCTCTGATTCCGCTTTACGGCATTTTGGTCCCGCCTCTTCCCGATCTTACTCAACACATAATCGTAAATAAGCTCTTATGGGAGAAACTGGGCGGGTTTTCAAATCTCGACATTGAAATCGCGTGGTATCTTGGCTATCGGCTCTCCGCCTACATAATGGTTTTGATTATCAGCTTTCTCAAACTGTTTGGTATTTCCCTCGTCTATTTGCCAAAGATTGTTGCCATTGTATTTATGTCCCTTCATGCGATTGTTATAGTTCCGATTCTTTATTTCGCACTACGATCGAGGGACTGGAAGTCAACCGCCATGGCCGCCTGCTTTGTTATTCCGGCAGTGGTTTGCATGTATTCGGCTTGCTGGTTTATCGGCTTTTTGGGCTACACACTAGGTGTTACGCTGCTTATTCCGACTGTCTTTCTAACGGAAAGGTTTCTTCGCTCGGGTAAAGCGATTGATGCGTTGTATGTTTTCGTTTTGGTCGTATTGATCTACATGGCCCACCCGTTCACTCTTGTGTTCTGGCTGTTGTGGTGTTTTGGACGTTTTGTTGCCTCTGTCGCGTTGTGGAGGATATTCCTGGAATGGAAGAGAATTCTAATCCTGGGAGCCACCGCGATTCCTATTTTTCTTTACCATTTTGCGATTGCAGCAGGTGAATTGTCTGGTCAAACCCAACGTCTTGGCACGGTGTCCCCGTTTGTTACGGGTGAATATTGGTACCAGCATAGATTCCAAGAATTGTATCAGGGCAATTATCTCAGAGCGGATGAGATGTCCAGCGCGGCCCCTTTTGCCATTCTGGCGCTGGCACTCATAGCGATCTCGTCCGGTTTCGCTTTTTTGTCAGCGCAAAATCGTCGGCTCAGAACAACCGTTCTCGCGAGCGTATTGTTTCTATTCTCCTCATCATGGATAAACGAGGGTTTCTTTCCGATTCCGGGCGGTCACTGGCTTGCTTACAACTATCGATTTAGTTCGACGGTTTACGCATTATGCATAGCGATGGCCGCCGTTACCCTTATTCGATCTTTGCCCGTTGCAACCAGCAGGCTGCCCTATTGGATTTTTTTTGTTGTATTGGGGTCACTTTCTTTGATTATTTCAGCAAGCCATGTGTCCGAGGTAACCAAGGCCTATGCCCGCTTTGATATTCCAGCCCGGGCAATCATGGTGAAGGTTATTGCCCGCGAACGGCCGATTGGTATCGCACTCCCACGCAGTCGATACTGGTTTCCAGACGCGCGTTTTCTGAGGCATTACAGTTGTTTGCAGGAACCGGACTGTAATCCCGCAGGAACCTCGTTCCGCAATATCGGAAGCGATATCTATCCGATCAGGTTAAAATCAACAAGACGTATCTTCCCTCAAAAGCCCTATCCACCCAGCCGGACAGGTAAGCCCGGAAATGCGATGACCGGAGGCGAAGGTTATGCTGGCGGTCAGTTTTCTCAGCCACGCGGGATAACGACCGATAGCCATGATAATTTGTTCGTAGCTGACACCGGAAACAGCAGGATTCAACAATTTGATCCAGACGGAAATTTCATCAACGACTTTGGAACCTACGGAACCGGTGTCGGTGAATTCACTTCTCCGCACGGGGTCGCCATCGATATCTCGGGCAGTATATATGTCGTGGATCCGGCGGGACAAAAGCTGTTGCGATTCGCGTCGGATGGAACTTTCGATAAAGAATGGAGGGGTTCCAACACCAGCCTGACTCAGCCGATGGACGTTTCAATCGGCGCCGACAATCGGGTCTATATTGCCGATGGAAATCAAATTGTAGTTTTCAACCCAGAGAATGAACAGTTTTCGACATGGGGAACGGTTGGTAGCGAAAAAGGGCAGTTCTATAAGCTGACCGGTATTGGAGTTGGCGGTGATTTCGTGTTTGTTGCCGACTCTGGCAACAACCGAATCCAAATGCTCGATCTGAAGGGTAAATTTGTCCGTATGTGGGACGTCGAGGCGTGGGCAAAATACGTCTGGCACTATCCGGATGTGGCATTTGACGAGCGAAACAAACACGTATACGTATCGAGCGGTTGGTCGCGCGAAGTTCTGGTTTTCGATTCGAAGGGTAACCTGCTTGACAAAATGAAGCCCAACGAAAAAACGGAATTGAACAACCCATCGTCAATTGCGCTCTCGAAAGCAAGCGATAAAAATCGTCTGTTCGTTTTGAGCACCGGCAGCGACATCGTTGACAACGGCGACCCTGGCGTCGCGTTATTTGAACCAGTCGACAGAACCGAACCGACTGCACCGCAGTGACGAAAAGCGCGTCGTCGCAGATTCGAATAAAAAATCACGATAAAAGGTAAAAATAAGGGCAAATAATGGGAAAAACCAAACCAAATGGTTCAGATGAACCTGCTTGAAAGTCACTTCACCAATGATCAGGAGCAGTGTAAATCCGATCAAAACCGTCTGGTACTCGAGCTCTCGTCGAAAATTCTGATACACGCTCAGCAGCATCGCGATTAAAAGGATGGCTGGCAGCCACCAGTAATGTTCAGGGTTAAGATAGTATCGAAGGCTGGACGCGTCGGAAGGCATAACAAGCCGGACAACAAATACGTTGTTTACGTAACCCGAAAAATCCCAAATCAAAAACGGTACTTGCGGCACTAACCCGGCCGCAAAGCCGATCCACATCCGCTCTCGCCTAATTGGCAAAAATGGAAAGAGGAATAGGACAGGCGAGAACTTCGTCGAAAATGAAAATCCCGCCAACAATCCAACAAAAAAATAGGACTCTTTTCTAAGAGCCAAGAGCGCTCCGAGGAGTAACGCAACCGGCATAAAATCGTGAGCGCCGCGCGAAAACAATTCGATCCACGTTCTTTCCGGCAAAAAGAATGCTGTCTCGACAAACGCAATATTTGCCAGGCGCGAGCTCATCGCCTCACCAGGTTCGATGACAAGAAAGGCCAACAAAACCGCGCAAGCCAAGAGAAAAAAGACACTCGCGATTTTGTAGCCACTGTATGGCCAATATAGACTCGGTGAATACCCTATCATCGTGAGCGGGCCGTAATAATAACCCCAGTAATCCGACCCCACAATATCTCGCACCGGACTGATTGTCTCGCTCGAGTATGGATTTTGGTAGTCAACGAATAGCATCTTAGTGGCATCCACGACCATAAAACCATAGTCAGCGACGGGAGGATTGAACCCGTTTGGAACCCACTTTCCACCGTACGAGTAAATCACTATAATAAAAATTACGGCCAACACTCCGGCCTCTACCCAAAGAACCGGACGGATAAAATTCCGGCGAACCCCGAAGAAACCAAAGCCTGCAATGGCCACAAAAAAAACCAGGAAAACTAAGAATTTCTCTAAATTGGGCTGCCAATCCTGATCCGGCATTAACGAGTAAAGATAAAACATGCATCCGAGGACCAGCAATGAGCAAATCAGATGGAGAAGAATTGAAGCAATCTTTTTCATTTCGTAGATACTAGCAGAAGTAAATTTAGTTGTTCAAACCTTTCTGTTTAAATCAGGTCGCGGAGGCGGCATCCTTCCGGAACTGCGAACCGAATTGCAGAAACGAGCGGATGCACGCGACTCCCGTTTCGTTTTGACGAGAAAGTAATTGTGATCTATTATCGGGAAGTTATCTATTGCAATCTCCTTGATTCGTTTTTTCTTTTCGATCTCTGTTTTGTTATCAAAGTTCTACGACCAGGAATTTTTCAAGCTGTTGCATGTGGGATCAATAGTCAGCAAATCTTATGGGGAGTGAATTTATCGATCTGTTAGGCGGCAGCGTTCAGACTTCCAAAAGCATGGACGCGCTTAAAAAAGATATCCTTGCGAATCATGTGGGGGTGCGATACAGAGATTTCAAGGTGACTCTTAAGCCAAAGTTCTATCTTGTATGGATACACCTGCTTTCCGGCCACTTGGCGCTTGGGGTGATCGCGGCTGCTTTGGTGATCCTGAATCGCGAACTGCCTCAGTTGTTCGTCGTCACAATTCTTGTCGCCAGTCTTTGCTTCGGTTACGTTCACGCTTATATCCAGCTTTTTATCCATGAGGCCGCGGACTATAATCTGGTGCGAAGCCGACGGCTAAACGATGTCCTGGCTAACATTTTCGTCGGTTTGCTGGTAGGGCTTGACGTCAAAGCTTATCGGCGTGTTCACTTCGATCATCATCGCTATTTAGGGATGCCTCAGGATACGGAGCGGACTTATTTTGACCCATTGAATGTCCGATTCATCGTCGAGTGTATGACGGGTATCAAACCGTTAAGAGTTGTGTCTGAACGAAAAAAAGTAACGCACAGGGAACAAAAAAGCAGTGCGGGTTTAATCGACCCTTCAACCTTGCAGTTAATCCTCGGCGTGACGTTCCATTTATTGCTGCTTGCGGGAACTGTTTGGCTGGGTTACTGGTCGCTGGCGGCCGCCTGGATTGTGGGAATGGCAGTCTTTTTCCCGGTCTTTTACGCGGTGCGTCAGGTGCTGGAGCATCGTGATGAGAGGGCCGAGAGCCGCATTGATTATCGAATTATTCCGCATGGCGCAGTTAACAGGCTGTTTGGCGACGGGCCGCTGGCCAGCACGTTCGGAGGTGCGGGGTTTAATCGCCACCTCCTGCATCATTGGGAGCCGCAATTGTCCTATACTTCCTTAAAGGACCTTGAGGTCTATTTGATGGAAACAGACGCAGCGGCGATCCTCACGCAGCACAGAACCTCATATCTGAAAATCTTCACAAGACTCTTTAGTAACTAATGATACCCGCTGAACCAGGGGCAATTGAACCCGCACAAAACATCCGTTGCCTCGCCTGTGGTGCAACTAATTCGGAGAAGTGGGCCAGCGGCTGGGACTCCGAATATCTCACAACTGACGAGTCTTTCACATTCCACCGATGTGTGGAATGCAATGTCCTCTTCATCGATCCCGTGCCGAGCGACCGTTTGTCTCAGATTTATCCGTCCAATTATTATTCGTTTGCATCTCCCGACGACTCCTTTGTCTATCGCGGAAAAGAGTGGCTCGACGGACGTATGTTTAAGCATCTCTTGCGAAAACTTGAAGGGAACGAGTTGTCCGTTTTGGATGTGGGTGGTGGAGCCGGATGGCAATTAAGTTCCATCAAGGCAATCGACCCTCGCGTAAACCACACGCAAGTCGTGGACTTCGACGCGGCGGCCGCCGCGATTAGCAGAACGAATGGACACGAATATTTCCTGGGCCGTATTGAGGAGTACGAGACCGATAAAAAGTTTGATTTCATTCTGATGCTCAATCTCATCGAGCATGTCGAGGATCCGTCAGCGGTCCTCAAAAAGGTCAACTCAATTTTATCGCCTCAGGGCATCGTATTGATCAAGACGCCCAACTATGACAGTCTTGACGGACGGCTATTTCGCAATCACAACTGGGCCGGGTATCACTGCCCTCGACACTGGGTTTTGTTTACAAAAGAAAGCTTTATACAAACCGCGACGCGAGTCGGGTTAACGGTCAAGGAATTTGCCTATACCCAAGGAGCGGCGTTCTGGGCGTCCAGCATCCTATTTGTTTTGGCTAAACGTGGTTACGTCTCGATAACGCAGGAGCGACCAGCGATGTTTCACCCACTCTTTCCCGCAATCAGTGCCGCCTTTGCGGGGTTTGAATTTGTTCGTTCGCCATTTGGTAAGCTCTCGCAGATGTTTTTTGTCCTCACCAGAGATGAGACAGGTGGTTTAAAGACCGAATGAGGTCAAGGCGCTATCGGTTTTTCTACGATTTTCTTGCAACCATCAATATCGATGAACCGAAGCGTTTTTGCGAGGGAAAGGTTAGTTCCAGTTTCATCAGTTTCAAAAAAACTGTATTAACCAAATTACCTGGCGGAGCGAAACCCTGACGGAAAATTTCTTCATCAGAATTGTTTTTAGAAAAGAAGTGAAGCCAAAATCGCCTCATAAGCAGCAAAGGAATGTTGACCCATCCCCAATACCGCAGGTCAATAATCTCAACTGGCAAGTCAGCGAATTCCCCTTCGAGCGTCTGTTGCGTGTACCGCCTGAAATGGCCCTGGACTTCATCATATCGGCTATAGAGTAACGGATTTGCGGGAACATTGATAAACAGATAACCGTCTTTTTTTAGATGGAAAAATATAGCGTCGATAAAGCCATCGGTTTTCTCTATATGCTCTAAAACATCAAACAGCAATATCGCATCATACTTTTGGTGCCAATCCGGCCGCTTTTCCAAAATGTCATAGTAGTACGTTTTCCCGCGACCTTTTTTGGATGCCTGCAGCGTCTTTGTAATCCATATCCGTATTGTCGACGATCCAATTTGTAGCACCTTCGACCTGCTCGCGCAGAACTCCCCGTCCGGCACCAACATCAAGCACCTGAATGGAAGACTGAAGTGGTATCTGGAGTATTTTGATCTGTTGGAAGAACGCGCCAAAACGCCACTGAAACCAGAAATGATTTTTCGATGACAGATCGAAAAACGTCTCAACAAAATGATGATCTTTTAGCGGGCTAATTAACTCGACTTCTTCGGCCATTGGAACTTATTTTCAATCCAGGAATTCACGAATAACATAGCTTGGTCTCTGTTTTACTTCATCATGGATCAGGGCCACATATTCGCCAATTGCGCCGAGAATGAGAAGCTGAATGCCCCCAACGAACAAAACCACAACGGTCAAAGACGTCCAGCCTTGCGGAGCATGGCCGCCGATGAAGAAGACGGCGACCACGTATATCGACAAAAAAACCGCAAGCAGGCAGACAACAAATCCAAGATAAGTTGCAAGCCGGAGCGGAAAGCTCGAGAACGAAAATATACCGCTTAGTCCGAGTTGTAGCAGTTTTCTTAACGTATACTTTGCATCGCCCGCGAATCGAGCCTGACGTTCATAAGGGAGCGAAACCTGTTTGAAACCAACCCAGCTACGCAACCCACGCAGAAAGCGATTTCTTTCGGGCATGCGTTTTAACTGATCGACGACGCGCCTATCCATCAGGCAAAAATCCCCGCTGTCTAGTGGAATGTCGATGTTTGCCAGCTTTTGAAGGAGTCGATAATAGAGAAAGTAGGCCGCACGCATGACTGGCGACTCCTTTCGCTTTTTTCTTACCGCGTATACGACATCCGCTCCTTTTTTCCATGCATCAATCATCTCTAGCAAAACCTCTGGGGGATCCTGTAAATCCGAGTCCATCAAGATAACGGCGTCACCTCGACTATAGTCGATGCCAGCGGTGATAGCCGCCTGATGACCAAAATTTCGCGAAAAATCAACGAGTTTTACTCGGTTATCCTTGTCGCGTAATCCTCGAATTAGCTCAGCCGACGAGTCGACACTTCCGTCATTGATGAACAAGAATTCTATGCTGTCACCTTCAGTTTCCGGCCCCGAGAATGTCTTCGAAAGCTCAGAATATAGGGGCAAGATGTTATCTTCTTCATCATAAACCGGCAGTACGACGGAGATTTTCATAGGATGTGTGTCTGCTTTCGAAGTTTCGAAGTTTTATAGATTACTGTAATCAGATCGAATCAACTAACGACTCAAGTGTATGAAATCAGAACCAATGCTCGTCAGGGTCTAAATTCCATCGATATAATTCGTGCATTTCTCAATAAAAGGCCTTGTACAGACGTAAAACTGATAAAGAGAAAGCGAATTTGCGATACCAAAGGCACTGCCGCTGACACCCGCAAAAAAATACCTTAATACCTCTTCGATCTCCTTGGCGGTATTTACGTGCTCGTGTCGCATTAGGACCTCGTAATCGAGGCCGTGTTTTCGTTTGAATTCCAGGCCGGTTGTAAACGTGTAGCCTAATTTCCACAGGATCGTGCCTTCGCTTGGAATGCCGACGCGGAGCGTGCCGTTCTCCGCCAGTAAAAGCCCACATCGGGCGACGACATCGGGCAAAGTGCAAATATGCTCGAAGGCAGCGATCGAAGTTATTCGGTCGTATCGCACGTCAGCCGGTATTTCTGAAATATCTGCGTACACATTGCGAATTCTGGCCAGGTGCGGCGAATCTTCGTATAGCGTGGTGAACGGTTCGATGATATCGTACGGTTTTGACGCTTTTTCGTATTGGATCTGATTGAGTGTGCCGGCACCGATCTCCAGCGTGGATCTGTCGGGGCCGGTTTGGACGTCGGCCGCAACCTTCCGGTGCATCCAGCTTTCGAGTTTTTGGGCGAGGCCGGCCGCTTTGGAACCGCCGTCGCGATTCTGCTTATATTGCTCGGCATAAATAGCCTGAAATGCAGGCGGCAATTCCGGGCGTACTTTTGGAAAATTATTAAACATTAACGTTTCGAGTTCCGGCTTTAGCCGGCTTTCCCGCGCAGAGTAAACCCGGCTGAAAGCCGGAACTCCGAACTCAATCTTTCTTTGTCGCGTCTATAGTTTGCGAGATCACAAATCGTGGCCGACGCTTAATCTCATCGTAGATGCGCGCAAGATATATGCCGATGATGCCTAGACTGATCATCAACAAACTCCCGATTATCAACAGCAGCAAAATAACCGTCGCAAACCCGCTAACCGAATGGCCGATCAACTGTAGGACAACGGTGTAAACGCCAAAAATGACGGAAAAAATAAAGAAGATAATCCCGGAAAATGTCACAAGTTGTAGCGGAAGCGACGAAAACCCGGAAATGCCGTTCACCGCCAATCTGAGCCGTCGCAGAACCGACCAGCTCGACCGCCCCGTTGCCCGTAACGCCACCTCAAACGGCACTTGCACCCTCGTGAATCCGAGCCACGCCGTCATGCCGCGGAAGAAGACATTTCGCTCGTCCATTTGCAGATATGCGTTGACGGCCTTGCGGCTGAGAAGCTTGTAATCCGAGGCCCCACGCATCTCGAAGCCCGACAGTTTGTTCCACAAAAAGTAAAACGCACCGGCTCCAATTTTACTAAACAGCGACTCCTTTCCGCGGTCGATCTTTGTCGCCTCGACGATGTCAACGCCGGTTTCACGCCACTTTTCGATCATTGTCGGCAGCAGTAGAGGGGGATGTTGGCCGTCGGCATCCATTACGATCACAGCGTCGCCGGTTGCCATTTCGAGACCGGCACAGAGAGCCAGCTCTTTTCCAAAATTACGGCTTAGCCGCGCTGCCCGCATCATTGGAAACTCTGCGGCCAGTTCGCCCAGCACCGCCCAGGTATTATCGGGCGATCCGTCGTCGATCAAAATGAGTTCAAACCGAACCGCTGCCTGAGCAAGCACAGCCTGGACTTCGCGTAAGACGCCGCCAATACCGGCCGCCTCGCGGTACAACGGCATCACGAGCGAGATAAACTCGTTACTTTTTTCTGGCATAGAATCGAAACCGGTTCCGGGCTTTTATGACCGTAAAAGATTGTATCGCAACCCGAACCGGTTTAGAAACAGCGACGTGTCTGGCCCCGAAACCGCTACCCCGTCCGCCACCGAGATATTTGATTTCACAACCGAACTCCGCTATAAAATAGCCTTGGTTTATAGGTTTATATACGCGGCCCATTTGGTTTTTGTTCGGGTTGTAGGAGCTATTTAATGCAATCTGGATATGACGCGGCCGCCCAGCTACAGGCGGATCACTATAATCGAATCGCTCAGGATTACGCCCGCCACTATGGCGACCGGTACAGCCAGGAGTATCGCGACAAGTTTATTAACAGCCATCTCTTCGAGGGTATTGATATAAAAGGACTTAGCGTTCTTGAGGCGATGTGCGGTTCGGGCGAGACAACCGCGTATCTGCTCGCCCAGGGTGCAGATGTCACGGGACTGGACGTTTCGGCCGAGGAGATCGAAAAATTTAAGAAACGATGGCCAGCCGCCAAAGGCCTGTGTTCATCGATCTTTGCAACGGACTATGAGGATGACGCCCTGGATTGCGTAGTCGTCGTCGGTGGATTGCATCACTTGCACCCGCACTTGTCAGATGCGGTGCGGGAAATGCATCGAATATTAAAACCGGGCGGCTACCTATGCTTTTCCGAGCCGCACAAAGCGTCGATTTTCGATTCGATAAGAAGATTTTGGTACCAGCACGACGATCTGTTTGCCGCGAACGAAGAAGCGATCGATGTCGATGCTCTCAAGGTCGAATTTCAGGGACTTTTCGACCAAAAGAAAGAGATTTACTCGGGAAGTTTCGCTTATCTTTTCGTGCTGAATTCGATGGTTTTTCGAATCCCTTTTGGCGTTAAGAAGCTATACTCGCCTCTTTTATTGAGTCTCGAGAAATTTATCGAGCGATTCCAGGGGCCGCGTCTGTCGTTTATGACGGTCGGTCAGTGGAGAAAGCTGAGAGAGGACGAGACCGGATCATAACTCACCGCTACACAGACTCAACCCGATAAATTTTCAACTTAAATTCATCATTTGCAATATCGTGTCGACTATTTGACGCAGGATCATCGGCAATCCGTGGTGCAGAGCGTTGATGCCGGCTAATCGAGTTCCAGGGTTCCGCCGGAAAATGGTCCACGAATACGCAGTACAAAAACGGTCTTTCCTGAGACTCGAAACAGTATCCGGTATCGACGAATCGGCATATGTCGCAGCTCAAAACCGTACCCGGGATCTTCTGGAGCAAGCGGACAAGCCAAGGGCATAAGCGATAACCTTTGTCGAATAAGCTTGTTAATCTGCTTCAACCAAACAGTCGCATTCTCACGACCCCAGTTCTGCACACCCCATTGGTAGGATTCTTGCAGATCCTGCTTGGCTCTTGTTGAGTATGTTACTCGATATCGAGACATTCACGCCTATTGGTTACTTTATGCCGTTTCTTTCGTAAAGTTCTGCAAAAACCTCTTCATGCGTGGACCAGTTTTTGCGATCGCCCCACTCGAGAAGTGCTTCATTTATGGCTGCAACCGTGAGGTCGTATTCTCGCTTCGATGCCAATGCCTGAAACGTATCAACATCCTGAAGAACCACGGCTGGCTTACCATTGACCGTTAAGATGAGCGGCTGTCTGGTTTGCTGAATCTGCTTTACCAGTTTCGAGGCGTTCTGCTTAAACTCGCTCACCGATTGTATGTCACGTTCAAGTTTCATACGAATATAGTATCATATTCGAGATTGAATATGATGCTATCTTAAATCTCTAAATTAGGCCGAGTAGAGCTTCAGCTTAAACTCGTCGTTAGCAATGTAAACTTCCGGCTTGCGGCCTGAGAAGAGATTTGATTGTCTGAGGATCATCGGCAGACCGCCGTGTGGGACTTTGATGCCGTATTCGCGTCTTGTAAAAATGGCACAAGTCTGCGGGTTCAGCCGTTGCGTGATGCCATAGCGGATCGCTCTCGCTGCCGGCGGCGAAAAGCCGTTCGTCCGTCTCGGATTGATAAATTCTATAGCGTTGTCGTAAATATTTATCCGCGTACGGATGTCGCGCAGGGCGAGATCGCGATGCATCAGGCAGTTAATAATCGCCTCGGCCACGGAATAGTAATGATAGTGTCCGCGGGCCTGAACCACCGTGTCGGTGACGAGCGAAAGCTTGCGTTTCGGACGCTCTTTGCCGAGATCGGCGTAGCGTTTAATAAATTCCTGCGCGCCCTCGAACTGGTTCAGCAAATTACCTTTAACCTCAACTGCTTCAATCAGTTGTGCCGTACCGTTATCGCCCGAAAACCGCGCTACGGTGACATTCGACCGCGGCAAAAGCTCGGCCACACGATCGTTCTTGCCGAATAAAAGCAAAGCCGCGACGGTTGGAAAAAACTCGTCCGTTTGCCCGACCGCGAGTAGCAAATCTTTACGCAGAAAATCACTCGTATTATAAAGCCCTCGGTTCGGGGCGTTGTCGTCAAAACCGCCGGCAAACGACCACAACAGTGCATCGTCAAAATCCTCCTCGGCCACGCCCTGCAAAGGTATATTCTCAAACCCCAGCGGCCGGATCTCGTCGAGCCATGCCGACAGATCCCCGCGCGAAACTTCCCTCTTCTCCGCACCGATCCGCAGATAAAACCGCCCGTCACGTGTGCGGTATGGTCGGCGTTTGCCGTCGATATCGAGGGCGACGATGCGTTTGCCGCTGTCAAACGCGATGGTGTCGATCATCGGCACCAGCGGCGGCACGATGTCTTCGCGGCAGATGCGTGCGATCTCTGTTTGCACCCATTCGGGATTAGAAACGCCCTCGATCCGCAGTTGGTCGTTTACGCCAAAAATGATCGTCCCGCCGTCCGTGTTGGCCAGGGCGACGATGCCCTGGGCGATCCTCTCGGAATTCGAGAGTTTGACCTTTAGCTCAAGATACGTGTCCTCGCCCCCGCGAATCAGCCGCAAAAGCTCGGTCCGCGTCGTCGTCTGTGTTGGTTGATTTACAAGATATTCCTGAAAGGTGCTATCTTCTGAAGATTCAAAACGCTGTGTGTGACGAAATTTTCTTCGCGGCATCAGTGTTTGTGCGTGTAGATTTTATGTAAAGACGACCACGCTCGCCGCCCGAATGCCGCCCCCCACATATGAGATGTGAGATGTGAGCCACGCATTACTGGATTAGATTTCAACACTTCTATTGAATCATCGAAGCCGGTAAAAGTAAATCATCGCGATCACCAGCCTACGCCGTGGCATCGATCAAGGGGTGCCAGTTCCTGTCTTCGACCCACACAAATTTGCATTTTCCGCCGCTTCGCCGTTCCCAAAGTTCGCCAACCTGTTTTTTCTCGCGACGGTCGCGGCTGTCAGCGATGTGAGCACCTTTGTATTCGACCGCTAATGTGACACCGTCTATAAAGACGGATGATGAAATCCGGGTAAAATCTATCCGAAGCAGTTTGAAGCCAAAACGAACAGGGCTTTCGCTCAACGTTTCTCACCCACCATTTTACGTTTAGGAGGTCAGAGTCGAAGGCTGAACGGCGAGGGCTTCGCTTATATCCAATACATTGACCGCGCCAAACAGGTCACGCATCGCCTGGTGCAGTATCTCGCCCGGGGTTTTGTGAACGTAAAGCGTTTGTTCGCGAATTGCATCGGACGGAACGAGCCACAGGACCAAAGACTGGTTTGCGGCAAGAAAATTATCATTAACCGTCTTAATCGCATAGCCGCCGATCAATGTCTTGCCGCCGCCGGTCGGCACGCGCATGCAAACATACGGAATCGCTTCGCCGCCCGGCAATGGAAAGTAAGGCTGTTCAAATCCGCGTTTACGGGTGTTCTCTCGAAACGCAGCGTCAGGATTTGAAAGCTCGCGCGTCAGCGACAAATAGTCAGCGGAATCGTCGAGCAATGATTGTTGATAATCCTTAAGAGGCATCAGTTTTCTTTTTTCTTTTTCAATGGTAAATGTTTCGCGGCGGATTCCAGTTGTTTTAGATAATCTTTTTCCGCCTCAAATTCTTTGAGCCGTCGCCGTTCGGCGGCGAACTCTTCGTATTCCTTGACCGCGTGTGCATCAGCTGAGGTTTTCTTTACCTTTCCGGAACCCGACAAGACCTCGCGGTCATTGAACCTCAAGAAATCATCGAGCTTTGTTTCCCAGTCGTTCAGAAATACCTGCTTTCTGCGTTTAGCCTGGTCCGCGGCGAAATCGAGCCACATAACAACGATCCGGTTCAGCTCCTCGATCTCGGATTCCGACAAATAATTCTTGGCTACCGTAACATCCGCTTTACGGATCGCGGCGTTTTTGTGGCTGGTTAGACCCATGTCAGGTTTACTGTGGTCGGCACGTTGCTTGATGATCTCTGGTGCTGTCATTCCGGCAACCGCGTAATGAAGTTTATTCTGGATCACGCTGTAGAACTTTGTGGTTTCTTTGGCATTTGGCATGTAATCCGCCGCCATCGAGAATATTTCCCGCACCCTGAGATAAACACGCTTTTCACTCGCGCGTATGTCACGGATACGCTCGAGCATTTCATTAAAATAGTCGGGAACGTCAGGCCCGGGCGGATTTTTTAGCCGCTCGTCGTCCATCACGAATCCCTTAACTATATACTCACGCAGCCGCTGGGTTGCCCAAATGCGGAACTGAGTTGCGAGACTGCTTTTTATCCGATATCCGACCGAAATTATTGCGTCAAGATTGTGGAGCTTTAGAGTTCGCTGTACGTCCCTCGTACCCTCGCGGCGAACTACCGAGAATTCCTCGGTAGTTGCGACGGCTGACAATTCTCCCTCTCTGTAAATGTTAGTGAGGTGAACCGAAATATTATCGGTCGAGCACTGAAACAAACGGGCCATTTCCGACTGAGAAAGCCACAGACTTTCGTTGTGGAGGCGAACCTCCAGCTTGGGACCGCCGTCCTCAGACTCATAGACGATCATCTCGCCCTTATTTGTATTCACTTCAGTCATAATCTAAAACCACGTCTTCACCGCCAGATCATAAGGTAATTGGTGAAATGTGATGCCGAGCTTTGCGAGCTTTGTTCTGTCGAACCGCGAACGGGCGCCGTATATTACGCGCTCGCCGTCGAAACCGGGCAGCAGGCTGTTTATGTATTCGAGCGTACGGCTGTTCAATACGTTACCGCCGACATCGGTCTTGTCCTTCAGGATGCCGTTGTAGAGCAGGAATACGGCACGGTCTTTGTATGTCACCAAATACGCAGATTCCGAACTCCCCTCCTTACGAAGGAGGGGTGGCGGCGTTTCGCCGACGGGGTGGTTCTCTACTTCCGAACTCCCCCCCTTACGAAGGAGGGGTGGCGGCGCTTCGCCGACGGGGTGGTTCTCTGTGGACGGGGTTTGTGCAACTTTTGATGGATCAGTCAACGCGGCTGAGAGAACCACCCCGTCACCCGAAGCGGGTGCCACCCCTCCTTCGTAAGGAGGGGAGCTTTTTGCAGCTTCGCCGACGGGGTGGTTCTGTGTGGACGGGGTTTGTGCAACTTTTGATGGATCACTCAACGCGGCTGAGAGAACCACCCCGTCACCCGAAGCGGGTGCCACCCCTCCTTCGTAAGGAGGGGAGCTTTTTCCCGGGTCCTCTGATAACTGGGTGGTATAAAACCCACACGAAAGCTCCGGCACCGGCTCCAAAAGCCGAAACGCCACAGCCTTGTGGTGTTTCACGACGGCTTCTTTGCCGATCCAGTTTAATACGGGCATATAGGCGTTGTTCGGAGGTTGAAACGCGACTGACGCGACCTCCTGATTTTACAACACCGTTCACACGTTTGAAACTCCGATCAGCCGGTCTAAAAAAAACTCCTTGGTCCGGACCACCGCGCCGTGTCAGCGGATTGCAACCGCTGGCAAGGCTGGATGATCTGCGGCTCCAGTCAACGTCAGATCGACCGCCGCGTCCTGCAAAAGTTCCGTTCGCTCCGGTTGCTGCGACTGATCCGGACGCTCTGGTCGCTGAGACTGATCCGGTTCGCCACTTATTTGAAATGATGAGCGGCATGATGGCTACACACGTTTTACGATAGTTGGACGAAAATGCTGGTCTCGACCTTTGACCAGTCTCGGTAAAACCTTTGACCAAACTGGCATTTTCCTATTACCACCGGGGCGTTTTCCTGCAACCAATCGCCCTAAAAATAGGGCTTGCGCGTCAAATGCGCGAAAATTCGCAAAAATCTTAAAATTTCCGTTTTGAAAAAACTTTCGAGGGGGAATTTTTTGGCTCCTCGAGCTTATTTTTTGATCTGCTGATCGTGCGTTGACATCCGCGCGAGTTTCGACTATTTACTATGTAGCAACCTTACGTGGAAACAGATTACACAATTGCATACATCGGGCTGGGGTCGAATTTGGGTGACCGGGCTGGGAACCTGCTGATGGCCGTGCGCGGGCTGATGGAGGCGAGTTTTGTCGTGCATAAGCTGTCGGGCACCTACGAAACTGAGCCGGTCGGCATCGAGACGGATAACTTGTTCCTAAACATGGTCGCCGAGATCCACGTGACCAACGTCAGGCCGAGCCAGATGATGGCCCGCCTGCTGCGGATCGAATACCTGCTCGGCCGGACGGACAAATCATTAAAAAGACCCCGAACCGTCGACCTCGACATCCTGCTATTTGGCGACAGCATTATGGATACGGAGTTCCTGACCCTGCCCCATCCGAGGCTGCATCTGCGGCGTTTCGTGCTAAAGCCTTTGTCGAAGATCGCTCCAAATTTCGTCCATCCGGTTCTGAACCAGGAGATCGCCGACATCCTCGAAACCCTCGACGACGCCAGCGAAGTAAAACGCTGGCTGCCTAATTCAGCGGGCAGTGGACAGTCTGCAGTGGGCCGTTAGTTGGCTGCGGTTGTTGGGTTTTGGGTTTCGACCATAGACTTTGGCTTTGGTCTTTGGGTTTTAGACTTAAACGGCCGAAAACGCTAGACTTTAGGGAATTTATGGCATATTTACAGCCTGACAAAGAAGGCAAAGTCTATCTGCCCGCGATCCGTGCGGCAAAGGAAAAGGGCGAGAAACTGGTTTGCCTGACGGCATACGATTATCCGACCGCCCGCATAGTGGATGAGGCCGGCGTCGATATGATCCTCGTCGGCGACAGCATGGGCAATGTGATTCACGGCTACGGCAATACGATTCCGGTCTCGCTCGACGAGATAACATCGGCCTGCATCGCCGTAAAACGCGGCACCGAACGGGCGATGGTCGTCGCCGATATGCCGTTTGGCACGTATCACGTCAACGAGGACGAGAGCGTCCGAAACGCCCTGCGACTGATGAAATACGGCGGTGCCGAGGCCGTCAAGACTCGAAGGCGGCCGCAACCGCGTCGAGCTGGTAAAACGCCTCGTAAGCGAAGAGATCCCGGTCGTCGCCCACATCGGTTTGACACCGCAATCTGTCTATAAAATGGGCGGTTACCGCGTTCAGGGCCGAACTGCCGAACAGGCGAAACTCCTGATCGAAGACGCCAAAATGCTCGAGGACGCCGGAGCATTTGCCGTCGTTCTCGAACTCGTCCCACGCGAGGTCGCCGCATGATCACCAGCCGAACTCGAAATGTCCACGATCGGCATCGGTGCCGGTCTCGACTGCGATATTCAGGTGCTCGTGCTGCACGATCTGGTCGGGATGACATTTGGCCGCCAGCCGCGTTTCGTCCGCCAATACGCCAACGTCCGAGACGTGATGACCGAGGCGATCCAAAACTGGACTCGCGACGTAAAAACCGGCGCCTACCCGAACGACGAAGAATCATACGGCCTGACCGAAGAAACGAAAAAGTCGAACTGAAGTCCGCATCTAAATGGAGATCATCAACCGCCGACAACGAATGTTCTCGATCTCGCGCAAACTGCGGCGCGAGGCGAAGACTGTCGGTTTTGTGCCGACGATGGGGGCATTGCACGAAGGCCATTTGACCCTTGTCAAAGAGGCCCGGCAGACGTGTGATATCGTTATCGTCTCGATATTTGTTAACCCGACAGCAGTTCAACAACAGCGGCGATCTCGAAAAATATCCACGCGATCTGACTGCCGATGCCGCGATGCTTGCTGAATACGAGGTCGATTACATTTTCGCTCCGGATGAGGACGAGATATATCCGGACGGCTTCTCGACGTACGTTAATGTCGAAGGTCTGACAGACAAGCTCGAGGGCGAATCGCGGCCCGGGCATTTTCGCGGCGTGGCGACGGTTGTGACGATACTATTTAATACGATCCGGCCTGAACTTGCATTTTTCGGACAGAAGGATGCTCAGCAGGTTGCAGTGATCAAGCGTTTGACCACCGACTTGGGTTTTGAGACGGAGATCGTTGTCGTTCCGACCGTTCGCGAAGAGTCAGGCCTCGCAATGTCGTCGCGAAACGCAACGGCTCTCAGCCGAAGAACGCGAAAAGGCGCGATGATCATCGAAGCCCTCCGCGAGGCCAAGATCGCCTTCAAAAAAGGTGAACGAAATGCCGTCGGATCTGACTCAAATGGTCAAAAACCGCATTGCGACCGAGCCGATGGCAAAAATCGATTATGTCGCCGTGGTGGATCGGGATTCGCTGCAAAGTGTTGAAAAATTGGAGATGACAGAGACTCTGATAGTGATCGCAGTCTATTTCGGCGACGTTCGACTGATCGATAACGTCATACTCAATCGAAAGCAGTAGTTTGGTCTCAAACTTGCATCTAAACCAGTATGAAGCGGCCGCCATGAGGCGTTTCATAAATATATGAAAACACTTAAAGGTTTCATCGCTAATTTGAGCTTTGCATGTTAGCCGTCGCGATGCAGCGTTTCGGCGCAGACAAATCTGACTTCGCTCGACGGCACGCGAGTGGATGTCGAAGGCCAAACCGGTAAGGTCGTCGTTCTGGCGATCGGTGCCAGTTGGCTGCCACTTTCGAGCAAAGCAGGCTGAGTTTACAAACGCCTTGGCAAAGAAATATGCGGGCAAGAATGTCGTGTTCTATTTCGTCGCGACCGACTCGGCGAATGCAAAATCAAAGAACTTTGCGAACAATGATTCGATTCGGAAATTTGCGACCGCGAATAAGCTGACCGCAACGGTCCTTCGCGATCCGGATGGTGCGGCAACGCTAAAGAAGTTCAATGTCGAGCAGGTTCCCTCGTTTGTCATCCTTGACAAAAGCGGCAGGCAGATAGGCGATCCGTTTGGCGGTATCGACCCGAAATACGACATCACGATCCCGATCTCAAAGGCGATCGATAGATTGCTTTGAACAAGCTACAACTAGTCAGAACCGCCTGCGTTAGCGGGCGGTCAGATGGCTTAGGAGAATAACGTCAATTGTACCGCGAGAAACTGACCGTCCCCTTACGCAGGCGGTTCTGACAACACCTTTACCCGCCCAAAATAACCGATAGACCAGACTGATCGGCAACCCAACGACATTCCAATAGTCGCCCTCGATCCCCTCGATAAACAAGGCGGCCTGAGCCTGAACGGCGTAGGCCCGGCCTTGTCGAGCGGGTCGCCGTGTTCGGCGAGAAACTTGATCTCGGCGTCGGTCATCGCTGCGAATTTTACCCGTGTACTCTGAATTCCGGAGCGCGTTTGGCCGTCCTTTACAACCGCCACACCTGTCAAAACTTCGTGCCAATTCCCGGAAAGCATTGATAACATTCGCTTGTGCATCGGCAAGATCGAGTGGCTTGCCAATAATCTGATTGTCGATCACAACGGTCGTATCGGCTCCCAGCACGATACCTTCGGCGTAATGCGAAGCGACGGCCTCGGCTTTTTCGCGGGCGAGACGGACGACGTAATCCTGGGGCAATTCGCCTTCGTGCTCGGTTTCGTCAATGTCGGCGACGTGTTTTGAGAATTCCCATCCGACGGACGCGAGTATCTCGCTGCGTCGCGGGCTTCCCGAGGCGAGGATTAGTTTTGGCAGCTTTATCATCTGTTTTCGGGTTGTTTAGCATTTCGAAGTATTCTCGTCTAAAATGATAGTTGATTGGTGGTAAATGACAAATGGAACAGCTTTTCGGTGCAATTCCAGCGGTTGTTAGCGGGCTTGAGCGGCACGAGAAAATCGATGAGGCAGTGGTTTTTGCAGCGTGGTCGCGTTGTGCCGGTCAGATGCTGCGTGAGCGCACTGTTCCCGTAGAATTTAGCGGAAAACGGCTCATCATCGCCGTTTCGGACATTACCTGGCAGCGGCATCTCGAAGAATTAAGCCCGCAGATGCTCGCGACGATAAACAGATCGATCGGCCAGGGCACGGTTAGGTTTATCGAGTTTCGAATTGACGAAAAAACTGTCAAGAAAGCTCGTGAAAATCGTGTATCAAAAAGCCACGGTGTGTCAAATATACTCACGCCGTCACTTTCCAAGGCGGCAATGGCGATTGCCGATGAGGATTTGAGAAAAAAATTTTTAGACGCTGCGGCCGAGTACCTGACTAAGCAGGAACTTTGATCTTTGACCTTTGACCTTTGAACTTTGACCTTGAACTTTGAACTTTGAACTTTGAACTTTGAACTTTGAACTTTGAACTTTGAACCAAGACGCTATGGACGTTAGACAAGTGGCAAAACTCGCTCATCTCGAGATCTCGGACGCCGAGGTCGAGCTTTACACGCCGCAGATGGCAAATATTGTGAAGTATGTCGAGCAGCTCAATGAACTCGACATCGAGGATATCGAACCAATGCTCGGCGGCCTGACCGACGAAGGTAAGACGACATTTGCGATCCGCGAAGACATTTCCGGCGGCTCGCTCGGCCAAACAGCGGCCTGTCGCAGGCGCCGTCGGTCGTTGCCGGACATTTTCAGGTGCCAAAGGTTCTCTAATGCAAAAGTTAAAAGTCAAAAGTCAAAACGTTGCTTTCTTATTTTGCCTTTTGCCTTTTTACTTTTGCCTCTCGGCGTGTAGCATCCCAAATCTCGAAAAGCCCCAATGCACTGCGGGGCGTGATGTAGTCAAGCGATTTTATTCGTTTCATTTTGGTAATGACATGACGCCGTCGGCGAAGAATCTAAAGGCCAGAGAGCAATTTCTGACGAGCAGCCTGTTTCAGGAATTGTTGGCGTCGAACGAGCAAAAAAGAGACTATTTCACCGCGACCGACAATTATCCGCGAGCATTTCGGGTCGGTGAATGCAACGCGAATTCGGACGACGGGGCCACGTTTCAGGTGGTTCTATTATGGCGTAGCGACACGCGAACCGAGCAGAAAGAGGTCCAGGCGGAAGCTGTAAACAACGGCGGTAGATGGTTGATAAATAAAATTTCCAATTGAGAGATCATGTCGATTCGTACAAAAATTGAAGCAATTCTCGCGAGCGCTGAGAAGCTAAACCCCGAGCTAAATTCGTTCCTCTCAATCGAACGAGAGCATGCACTTGCCCGCGCGAATTACCTGGAATTTGATTCCAGCACACCGCTGGGCGGCCTTGCCATCGCGGTCAAGGACAACATTTGCACAAAGGGCTTACGCACGTCGTGCGGCTCGCGAATATTGGGGAATTACAAGGCCCAATACGACGCGACGGCGATCAAGCGTTTGAACGATGCGGGTGCGATCATCGTCGGTAAGACCAACATGGACGAGTTTGCGATGGGTTCGTCGAACGAGTCGTCGGCATTCGGAGCGGCGAAAAATCCGTGGGATGTCACGCGTGTTCCGGGCGGCAGCTCGGGCGGATCGGCGGTTGCCGTTGCATCGGGTGTCGTCCGGGCGGCCCTCGGAAGCGAAACCGGCGGCTCGGTTCGTCAGCCAGCATCGCTGTGCGGCATCGTCGGGTTTAAACCGACCTACGGACGAATTTCGCGTTACGGGCTAGTCGCTTTTGCTTCGTCGCTTGATAATATCGGCATTTTTGGCCAGACCTCGCTCGACGTCGCAAATGTACTCGGCGTGATCGCCGGGCGTGATGAAAAGGACTCGACCTCGGCAGACGTTGCGGTTCCTGATTATTTGGCGACAATGGATGACGATATCGCGGGCAAAACGATAGGCATTCCGCGAGCTCTTTTTGGCGACGGTCTGGACGGAGAGGTTCGTGAAAAGACACTTGCGGCTATCGCCAATTTCGAAGCTCTCGGTGCCAAAACGGTCGATATTGAACTTCCGTACGCAAAATACGGCATCGCCGTTTATTACATCATCGCAACGGCCGAGGCTTCGTCAAATCTTGCCCGTTTTGACGGCGTGCGTTACGGATTTCGTGCCGAAGACGCCCCGGAACTGCGCCAGATGTACTTCAAGACCCGTGAAGAAGGCTTCGGCCCCGAGGTCAAACGCCGCATAATGCTCGGAACATACGTGCTTTCGAGCGGCTATTACGACGCGTATTATGCCAAAGCTCAGAAAGTCCGTGCCCTCGTCAAACGTGACTATGTTAATGCCTTTGCTTACTGTGATGCGATCCTGACGCCGACCTCGCCATCAGTCGCTTTCAAGATCGGCGAAAAAAGCGACGACCCGATCGCAATGTATCTGAGCGATATCTACACTGTTTCCGCCAATCTTGCGGGCGTTCCCGGCATTAGCGTTCCCTGCGGTTTGTCCGAATCCGGCTTGCCAATCGGATTGCAGTTAGTCGGTAATTTCTGGTCAGAGGGAACACTTCTAAACCTGGCCCACAAATACGAAACGGCACATCCGCTGGCTGCAAGACCTTCGGTTTTTGCGAAATGATCCATAGAAACGGTGTAATGGACAAAATAGTTGGTAATTTTTAGATGTTTTGTTCAAGTGGACAAAATAGTTGGTGTTTATTTTCTGGGTTTATTTAAGTTTCAAAATATCTGCTACAGTTTGTTATATCAAGCAAAACGGAAGTAGGCTCTGCTGGAGAGCAACCTGCCAGGGATAGCTTGACGGCTGACAAAAATGTCAGATCAGAGGGCTGTTTTTTAGCGGCCCTTTGATATTTTTTGAAGCCGTTATGCCTTAAAAAACTCATCGATAAATTTCTTTTTTCTAGCCGTTGATAATCCATTGTGGTTTCTCAATTTGTTCTTCAAATCGGCAAAATGCCCGTCAATTGCATTGGTGGTATTTGGGATTTTCAGCTCCAAATAATCGTACCAGGTAAAGAGCCAGGGCAGATTTGTTTTGAGGCTTCGATAGGCACTTCTCAGCCTTTTATGGACGTATCTGTTTTTGCCGAGCGGATCTATTTTTCGTTCGTTTAAAAAGTCCTTCCATTTTTCGTGCCACGCCTCCAATCCGCCCGCAAAACTCTCCTTATCTGTTTGTGTCAGAAGCAGTGTATGTTCCCATAACTCAATACTGGCCTGCATTTTAGGGTTCTTGGTCAAATACCTTCTGACAATGGCCACCTGATGAAACTGGCACATTTGAACAGGCAGGTCACTGCCAAATAATTGAAATAAACCCTTCCGGCCATCACAAATAATCGCCTGTATTTCGATGCCTCTGCGTCCTATTTCTTCGATTCCCGAAAGGTATAATTTATTGGTTTCCTGATCCACATATCGCTTGAATAATATCTGCCCCGTAAGGCTGTCCTTAAAAACCATTACCCCAAATGCTCTTCCAAAATATGTCGTATCCATCAACACATTTACAACGCTTGGAAATGTGTTTTCTGTTTCGACTTTTACCGCATCGATTTTTCTCTGGATCGTTTTTGCGGAACAATTATATTTCACCGCGAGCTGAGAATATGTCTGCTTGCCGATCGTATATTCTTGCCATATTGTTTGCGGATCGAGCCGTCTCGTCCCCGAAAAAACTTTCCCGCAAACAGCACATTTATACCGCTGAACACCCTCCTGAATACCGTATTTCGATACGATTTTACTCGCACAATAAAAGCACTTTTTTTATTCATAACCTTTCATCGCCATAACCCTATTCCCATCATAGCTTTAAAAGGTTTTTACCAACTATTTTGTCCATTACCCCATAGAAACTGATATTTCCGCCAATTGACCAACATTGAAAGCTTTTCCATCGCGTAGCGATGGTATGAATTTAGCCGTGGGTTTTAACCCACGGACGACGAGCAGAATCGTATCGTCGCGTCAGCGACGGTTGAATAAGCGCGGGGCAAATTCATTTGTCGCTAACGCGACAATAGGCCGGGGCCGCCGGACGACCGTGGGTTTCACCCACGGCTGAAATTCAAATCGCCACTACGCGGTGGGATCGCGAACACCACGCCACGGACTCGGTGATTACGAATGTTTATTCTACGCAGACATGGTTCCGCCCGCTCACGCAGGCGGTTCTGACCTGCTGCAAATACCAGAAGACATTCAATCCGTAACCGGGCGAGGGTACCTGCGTTCCCAGCCGGAGTCACGCCGGAGGAACCGGCGTTGGCAAGCAGGATGCTTGCGTTCCAGTCAATGGGGTTACTGTGCCAGTCGCAGATGGGCAATGTCGCGTCCCGGTGGAATTACGGACATTCCGGACGCGGGAAGAATATTCTGCCAGCGGTTGTTGTCGGCGAGGAGGCGTTCGATGTCGGCGACCGGCAGCGGTTTTGAGAATAGGTAGCCTTGGCCGTATTCGCAGCCGAGGATGCGCAGTTGATGAAATTGGTGAATACTCTCGATGCCTTCCGCAACAACCTTTAGATTTAGGGCTTTGGCGAGGGCAATGACGGTTCGGACGATCTCGCCGTTTTCGGTATTTTCCTCCATCGCGCTGACGAATGACCGGTCAATCTTGAGCAGATCGATCGGAAAGCGATGCAGATAGCTGAGGCTCGAATACCCCGTACCAAAATCGTCGATGCTAACCCTGACGCCGGTGTCTTTTATCTGTTTGAGCATCAGAATGGCGGTCTCGGCATTGTCCATGACGGCGCTTTCGGTTAGCTCTAGTTTAAGATTTGCGGGGTCAATTCCGGTTGCTGCGACGACGGTTTTGATCTGTTCGACGAGGGCGGGATGTCCAAAATGTTTCCCAGAAAGGTTGACCGCAATGGTCAAAGGCTCGTGACCGGCAAAATCCTTTTGCCATTTGACCACCTGCGAACAGGCCGAGTTTAGTATCTTGACAGTCATCGGAATAATCAATCCGGTACTCTCGCTGATCGGAATAAATTCGTTTGGCGGAACCAGTCCACGCTGCGGGTGATTCCATCTAACCAGGGCCTCAAAGCCGCTGAGCGAAGCGGTATCGAGGCTGATAATCGGCTGATAGTACAGCTCAAATTCATCCCGCTCGATCGCGAATCGAAGATCGGTCTCGAGCTGTAGACGCGTTACCGCACGAATGTGCATCTTCTGGTCAAAGATTACGTAATTTTCTTCGTTATCCTTGGCATAATACATCGCGATGTCGGCATCGCGGAGGATATCTTCAGCCTCGGGATACTTTGAATTGCCGTACGCGATCCCGATCTTTGCGCTGGTAAAAACCTGTCGGCCATCAAGCGTGTAGGGTTCGGCAAGTCGTCTTGCCAGGCGGTCGGCGAAGGCGGTCGCTTCCTCACGGCTGAGCAGGTCAGTCAGAATGATCCCGAATTTGTCGCCGCTGAATCGGGCGGTCATATCGTCTTCGCGGACCAATCCAGCCAGCCGTTTTCCGACATTCTTGATCAGCCGGTCGCCCATCGAATGACCGAGACTGTCATTTATCGTCTTAAAGCTCTTTAGATCAAGGAAAAGTACGGCGAAATTGACTTCCGCATCCTCGCGGCTGTGCTGGAGCAGCCCTTTTAGGGTGTCCATGAAAAAGTTGCGGTTTGGCAGGCCGGTTAGAGCGTCGTGATAGGCTGCGTGCCGAAATTTCTCATGGCTATCCTGCAGAGCTTCACCGCTGCGTTCGAGTTCGGCGACATAATGCTGCAACTCACCGATGTGCTGTTCAGCCTGTTCGGCGCGTTCGCGTTCGGCCTGTTTGGCTTTCTCAACCGTTTTGGTCACATCATCTACAAAACGACGGAACGTAAGATATGCAATACCAAAGAAACCGACTCCGACCGCGATTATATAAATGTCAATGTGCTGGATCGTCAACGCCTTGTCGATTGCACCGGCGACCACCGCTCCCGTGAGGTATATAATGACGGTGCTAAAACAATTTTCCGTCCAAACTTTCCAGAACCCAATATCTTTTTTGAGCGAAGAGAAAATTGCCGCCAGAATCGAATTTACGAAAAACATCGACAACGCCATCAAACCGACGAGCCAAACGTGACTCGTGATGTCGTCGCGTTGGCGTACTAAATCGACGGATACATAGACGAATGAAACAACCTGGGCCGCGACGAAAACGGCAATCGCGGCAAAATACGTATTGAGAACGATCGTCTTTGGCTTAATTGAAACGCCCTGACGGAGAAGATTCAGTGATCCAACCGTCATTTCGATAACCGCCATAAGCAGAGCAATCTCGCCGCCGTACAGCAACATTGACAGTATTATCAATCCGTCCGAGATCGTTATGTGGAGATTTACTCTAGGTAGTTGGATCCGCAGATAGCAGCTGC
Organism: uncultured Acidobacteriota bacterium; assembly: GCA_963738935.1. Taxonomy (GTDB): domain Bacteria; phylum Acidobacteriota; class Blastocatellia; order Pyrinomonadales; family Pyrinomonadaceae; genus OLB17. The sequence continues at coordinate 1,949,465 of CAVTYF010000001.1, forward strand.
AAAAAACCGTCAACACCGTCAACGTGATTACCCCGCCATCGATCTTATCAATCGAAACGCCGCGCAACGCCCAGGCGACCGCCAAGAGAGCAATCGGCGTCAGGAGAGCGATAAATATGTTGATGGATCTTTCCTTGGACAACATTTTACTAGTTAGGAATCTATGAAAAACAGCGGTTTGTGGCGGATTTGCATTTAGAAGGGATCAGCGGCACATTAGCCCCTGACCAGTTCGGCACTAATAATTATGTATTAAACGTTGTTTTTTATCAAGAAAAATCTTTTATGTATTTTTTCTTTGTTGCCGGGGATGTGCAGAGGTGCGAGTGTATTTGTACACCCGCGCTTTCAGGGCACTAAAGTTCGCCGGGTCGGAACCCGACGGCAGCCAATTTAGTCCATAGCTGTAGTGTTGTCGCCATCGACCATCACCCGGTTACTGAGCGTCGTGACGGTATCGCTGACCATGATGCCATCGCTGACCATAATGCCGTCACTGACCATAATGCCATCTGCGACTGGCGTGTAGTCCCTCACGACGGTCGAGCCAAAGAGCATACTCGACGCAGCCACGCGTGTTCCGCGATTGATCGTCTGGTATCCATACGGACTACCGGTACTCGAGAGTATCGTGCTGTCGCTGACCATAATACCGTCGCTGACCATTATACCGTCGCTGACCATAATGCCGTCACTTACCATTATTCCGTCGCTGACCATGATACCGTCACTGACCATGATACCGAGGCCGTAAATCTTCTGATATTTCATTATCAGATTTGTTCCGGTCATCGAACCATAGTTCGGCAAGATTCCGCCTGCCCATTGGAACCGCGTTCCGGCAATCGTTGTGGTGTGTGTCGGAATGCTTGTCGTTGTCAAAAGCTGTGTTCCCGTCGGCGTCGGATTTGGCAAATCCTGGCGTACAAGCTTTGCAATCCGCACCGCGCCTTCGACATTGAGTTCGCCCGCGCCTTGCTCGAAGTGATTGAAGCCTTGCAAACGCTGCGCCGTGTACTCCATTATCACCTTAATAAGATTTGGTGTGAGCTTTGGATTGGCATCCAGCATCATTGCGGCCGCACCCGATACAATCGGTGTAGACGCTGACGTGCCTGAGAGCCTCATCATTGTTTCGTCATCATAGTTTGTCCCGGTCGGGTGAACGGCCAACTGCGGGTTTTCCATAAGAATTTTGCTGTCGCGACCGGCGGACGAAATGATCTTGTTTCCCGGAGCCACAAGATCGGGTTTGATCAGGTGATCGTATTTTTTCACACCATTCACGGTGTAAAACGACCTGGTCGGTCCTCGCGAGCTAAACGTCGCGATACCATCGTCATTTCGTGCATCCGTGCCAAAAGTGTTTGACGCTCCGACAGTGATGACCGAAGGATCGTTACCGGGGCTGTGAATAGCTCCATACAATTTCTGCCCGGCAGCGTTTTTACCATTGTTACCGGCCGCGGCAACAACGACGATCCCCGCATCCACCAGCCGTCGAGCAGCCCGGCAAAGCGGATCGTTTCGCCATGTCTCGATCGCAGGTGTGCCGAGGCTGAGGTTAGCAATTTTGATATTATGGGTGTTGCGATTTGCGAGAATCCAGTCCAAACCTTGAATAAGAGCGGAAGAAGTTCCGGTTCCACGATCGCCCAAAACGCGGACGCTTATCAGATTTGCATTCGGCGCCATGCCTGTGTACCCTGCCAGTTCTGTGCCGTCGCCATTGCCGCCAGCAGCCAGTCCGGCTACAAACGTGCCGTGACCGTATCTATCCTCGGTCGAACTTGAATCGGGTGTAAAGTTGACATATTTGACCACACGATCCTGACCCCAGATGGTCTGGAACGAATCGTGGGCCTCATAGATGCCCGAATCGACGACCGCGATCCCGATTCCCGTGCCGTCCAATTGGCTGTATGTTGTGAAAAAACCGCTTCCGCTTGTTGTCGTTCGTACCAAGCGAAGTTCCCGTTGTCGTCTCGATATGACCGAGTAATTTCACTTCGCGGTCGAGCGAGAGATGCTTTGCATTCCTCAGCGAAGCGATCTCCTCGGCGGCCCGTACGGGCATCTCGACAAACAGCATATCCATCGCGGTCGCACGACTTTCAATTGTCACATTATTTGCTCTCAGGACCTTTAGCAGCTGTGGATTGTCTATATCATCCGACTGAAGAATAACCTTAACGGTCCTATTCTGGTCGGCACCAGCAACTAATTCCCTTAGATCAGGCGAAAGCTTGTCGCCCACGAACGTGTCGTCGTCATTCTTTTCGGAAACTTCGATCTTTTCGAAACGAGGCTGCAGTTTGCTGTCGGCTGCGATCTGACGATCAAATGTTTCGCTGTCAGCGGCACTCAGTATCTGCATCTTGCCAAGCGAAAGAGCCCGATAGAGGTCGGTCGCAACCTTGGCACCCAGAACCGGCGTCTCGGACGAGAAGTTCGATATATCGTCCAAATAGATAGCTGTATCGGTCTTGCGCGTTTCCACATAATCAAGAACCCCCTTGAGAACACGGTCAAACGACTCCTGGTCCTTAGCGTCCGCGTACAAAGCATTCCAGTTAATACGGAGAATCTTCTTCCCGTTGCCTGCGGCCAGCCGGGCAACGACGCTTTGAAGCACCAATTCCCTCGCATATCCCAGCTTATCTATAAGCACCGCACTCTTAGCGTTTTTTGCGGACAATATCTTGGCGATCGCCTGTGCCTCTTTTTCAAATTGGCGGCCTTCTTCACCGTCAGGCGACACCTCCGTTAGGTACGACGCAAATCGAGGATTCTCGGGTGCCATCGGCGTTATCCTTGCCCGTTCCGCTGTACTCTGCGCCTGCCCAAAGGCAAGGGTCGAGAAAAGCAGCGTGAATATCAATAGATATGCAGTCATTTGTGGACGTTTTGCGACTCTCATAAATTTATGTGTGACCGGCTGTGGCTCTAATCTCGAGGGAGTCCCCAGCGGGTTTACTATTGGCAAGGCCCGTGCCAGATGGCTCGGTTTCCGTTTCGGCCCGTATTTACAGGCTGTCCAGCAAAATGTATCGCTTCACGCCACATAGGAATGATGAGAAGTCGTTCAAACTGACCGAACAGAACGGGTCAGTTTGAAAGAAAAAGGGCGATCCCGGCTCGATCCGGAATCGCCCAACTAGTCTATCTATTTACCATAAATAGCCGTTACTTCACTATCCCAACCTGCGTCAGTGCGTACGCATAATCGAAGGCAACCTCTTTCAAACGGTCGTACCGGCCCGACGAGCCGCCGTGTCCGGCACCCATATTTGTCTTGAGCAGAATGACGTTCTTGTCCGTTTTCATCTCACGAAGTTTGGCGGCCCATTTAGCACCTTCCCAATATGGGACCTGGCTGTCGTTAAGCGAGACCTCGATAAGCATATTCGGATACGATTGCGGCTTGACGTTGTCGTATGGCGAATAAGTGACCATATAGTCCCACGCCTTTTTCTCGTTGGGATTGCCCCATTCGATCCATTCGCCGGTCGTGAGCGGCAGTGTGTCGTCGAGCATAGTGTTCATGACATCGACGAACGGAACCTGCGCGATCGCCGCCTTAAACGACTGGGGCGATTGGTTAACAACGGCTCCCATGAGCAAGCCGCCCGCCGAACCGCCTTGTATTACGAGCCGATCGACTAGACGTATATTTATTGGAGACAAGCCATTTTGCCGAATCGACGAAGTCGGTAAAGGTATTCATCTTCTTGAACATCCTGCCGTCTTGCCGCCATTTCTCACCGAGTTCACTGCCGCCGCGAATGTGGGCGATGGCGTAGATCATGCCGCGATCGACGAGCGAAAGCCGGGCGGTCGAAAAATTTGGCGTCACTGACAATCCGTATGATCCATAGGCATAAAGCAGCATCGGCGATTTGCCGTCTAGCTTCGTCCCCTTCTTCATCACGATCGAGACGGGAACCAAAACGCCATCGCGAGCGGTTGCCCAAACGCGTGTCGTCTCGTAATTGTTCTTATCATGGCCGCTCGGAATCTCTTGCTGCTTTACCAGCTTGCTCTGTCGCGACTTAAGATCGAATTCGTAGGTCGAATTCGGCGTTATCATCGACGAGTAATTGTACCGAACATACGCCGTATCGTATTCCGGATTTCCCGCGAGGCCCATCGTGTAAACGCTTTCCTCGGTCGGGATACGCATGTCCGCACGTCGGGTCTTGCGGTCCATCACGCGAACAAATTCCAGGCCTTTTTCAAGTTCTGAAACAACCGCTGAGTCTTTGAAAAAACTGATATTCTCGATCTTGACCGCCGGATTGTGGGCGATGAAATCCTTCCAATTGGCTTCCGATGGGTCGCTCGCCGAAACCTTTACAACCTTAAAATTCTCGGCATCCTTATTCGTCGTGATGTAGAATTCGCCGCTATCAAAGGTCGCCGAATGCTCGTGTCCCGCACGCCTCGGCGTCAGCACTTTCCACTCGCCGAGCGGGTTATCCGCCGACAGATATCGATATTCGGTCATCGTGGCAGCACCCGATTCGATAAACATCATCTTCTTGTCGCGCGAGCGTCCGATACCGCAATTGAAGAGAACATCCTTCTCTTCAAAAATCAGCGTGTCCGCACCTGTGGTGCCAACCGTGTGACGAAAAATCTTGTCCGATCGCTTTGAAACGTCGTCCTCTTGCCCGTAAAAGAAATATTTGCCATCCGACGACCACTCCGTCGAGGTCACGCGTTCGATCTTGTCCGCGAGTATCTTGCCGGTCTTCAGATCTTTAAATTGCAGAGTGTACTGCCGATATCCCGTCGTATCCGTCGAGAACGCGAGCCAATTACCGTCATCGCTCACCTCAAACGTGCCGACGGCAAAATACTTAAAGCCCTTGGCCATCTCGTTCACGTCAAGCAAAATTTCAGGATTGCCGCCGTCACGAGTTTTGCTGCGAAGGTAGGTCGCATACTGTTTCCCTTCCTCAGTCTTATTGAAATACCAATAGTCGCCGATCCTGGTCGGCACGCTCAGGTCGGTCTGCTTGATGCGACCGAGCATTTCGTTGTAAAGCGAATCAACAAACGGCTGATGCTTGCCCATGAACGACTGCGGTGTACTTATTCTCGGCGGTCAAATAGTCGATGATCGCCGGGTCTTTTTCCTTATTGCGGTCACGCAGCCAGGCATAGTTATCCGTGACCTCGTAACCATGTATCTTCAAGACCTTAGGAACTTTCTTTGCAATGGGTGGTTTCATATCTTGTGCAACGATCACGGTATTACCGATCACGATAATGATGAATATATTGAATATGCTAAACAACGCTTTTATCATGCCGATCTCCTAATAATATTAACTTTAATACGCTTAATACGTTCTTGGATCATCTGTGTTTCTTTTTCAGGAGTTACTACGGTAAATACCGAATTCTGTTTATAAAGTCTCTCGAGTTCGAGTCGAGCCAAATCTCGATTAGATCATCAATTACGGAACTGACAGACATTTTCTTAACTGCAACGATCCGCCATAGCTTTCACTGTGTCCACGGAAAGTACCAAAATGAGTGGGCATCGTTTTCCGGTCATGGGTTACGAGAATTCTCTGCTCGGCTGCGGCGATCGAAAGAACAATCTCGTCTGGCAGGCCTTCCAACATGGATTGGTTGGCAGTTTTGAAATCGATCTCAGGCATCCGAAGAAAGACGCCGGTAACTATGTCTTCGTTCAGATCGGCGTCGCCTGAAATCTGATTTTCATACCTTTTCAAGTAATGCTTGTCGTCGCGCTTCCCGAGCCAACTCCAGCTTTCGGTACCATTCAGGGTTCTCGGCCATGCTCACTGCGAGATCCCGATCAAACGCGAGCTCATCCTCAAGAATCGCCGCATCGACAGCGTCCTGATGGCCGAAATAATATGCGAGGCCACCATAAACTTCTTCCAAAGTCAGCGTCGGAAACGACCGCTGCGTTGACAGCGGCGATTGCCCTCGCCGACACGCGTACACCACCGAGTCAAGCGACACGCGCTTACCCGCGATGTAATACCCGCCATTTCGCATTTCGACGTAGTCTTTCATAAGAACTACAATTATACCGTAAATCATACGAAAAATGCGAGATCCGTAGCCAACCGGTTCCCGCATCTTCCAGTATCAAAAGTAGGATCAGTGATCCTGATATTCCTCTTCCTCACCCGCCGGTCGGGCCGCCGGAGCAGCACGGCCGACGCCGAGGTTGTCGTAGTGGAGGATGGCATTAAAGAGCATTGAAAAACTGCCATGGGTCTGATGGCGCCACATTGGGTTGTTGGCGAACATAACAACGTGGCCACGGCCGACCGGCACGTCAACGACGGCGGCTTTGCCGGCCAGATCAGCACCGCCGGCGAGCATTCCGCTGACGAGTAGCTCCCGTTCGGCCGCAAATCTGAGCACAACACGCGGCAGAGACGCGGCTGGCGGTTGCGGCTGATTGCCGCCGCCAAATGCACCACCACCGCCGCCACCGGCCGGAGCAGGTTCGAGTGGACGACGGCCCTGGACGATATCGGGATCGGTCGTCGTACCGCGACCCGTCGGACGGCCTGCGGCCGCCGCGCCGCCGGGACCACCCTGACCTCCGCCACCGCCAAATCCGCCGCCGCCAACCTGAAGCAGGGGCGACTGGTTGAAATACACCGCTAGGCTTTCGTCATATCCGTATGCAATCGGGCTGCGGCGATCGGCGAAAGTTGCGTTGACCACCGAGCCGCGGGCCTGCAAAGTCGTTGATTCCTGGATCGAAACACCCGACGTGATCCCAAAATCGATCGGGATCGACGCATTTCCGGTGACCGTTACAAACAGGCCGCCGCCCTCGATAAACTTACTCAAATTCGCAATGCCGGAAATCCCCATTCCGCCGCGAATATCGTCTGTCTGATCCGGCGAGAGTCCCATATTTGGGGTCAATGGGCTTGCCTTCCAGGGGATTGGTGCTTCAGATTCGCTAAATTTCGGATTGCCGCGCACAATCGCCTGTGCATTACCGCCAACGGGGCCAAAAATAATCACGTCCCATTTGTCACGCAGATTTGGTGTGCGCCCGAGCACCTGGTCGGAAATATAATCATAGGGAATACCGAGCCGATCAAGCTCGATGCGGTACCAACCCTCGTTCTGGGTATTTATCCACGTGTGAACCAGAGCGATCCGCGGCGTCGAGACGGCGTGAGTCGCTGTGTCCGGCAACTTTTCGACGGCCGTCGCGGTCAGACCGAGGTCGATGACCTCTTTCTTTACCTTGTCCCAAACGTCTCCGCCGTTTCCTTCGGCCTTGATGACGTATGAACCGGCATTGAAACTTTTTTCGCCGACCTTGAATGCGGCTTCGGCGGCAAAAAATTTGACGTCTTTGAGACGGTATCGGAGCTGCGCTGATCGCGCTTTCGCCGGTGTGGTTCACGATCATGCCGACCGTACCGGTTCCTTCGGTCTTGCCGGTTACTTTCGCCGGGCCAATGGTCATCGCCATCGCGGCATCGAGTATCTTTTCGTCCCTAACGCGAACCGTCTTTACATTACGCAGCGGACCGAGCGTCCAGCCCGTATCGTCGTACGGACGCGGGTCATTGACGTTATAATATTGTGTGTCTAGCAGCATGTCCGCCATACGCGAATAGGGCTGATCCATTCGAACCACATAGCTGCCCGCACCGAATTTTCCTTCCTTGGTCTCTGCATCGGCATTGAGTTTGTGTACTTCGACGCCCTGCATCTTGAGCAGATTGACAAGGTCGGCGGCCTCAGTCGGGCGTGTTTCGCTCGCCGGAAGGACATATGCAGCCGGACCTTCCGTTCGGCCTTTCGCGACCGAGCGCTTGCTCTTGAGATAGAAATTATTAAGAAACTTGTCCTTATTACTTGCGACATGATTCATTGCCAAAAGAATGCCGCTTTGCTGAAGATTGACGTTATTACGAAGCGACCATTTCACGCGCGACAGCGGCGGATTCGGGCGAAACCAATCGCGGTTCGCCTGTGCTCCGACAACGCGATCCTGCGTATCGGCACCACCATTGCCAAACGTCTCATAAAAACGACCGATCGAATTGTGGCCGTTCGCCACATAAAACATATAGTTCGGAGCCCAGCCATCGTAGAATCCATGCGTCCAAACTCCCGGCACGCCACGCTTGGTCATCTCTTCGACCTCGTGATAAGCGAGGTCCTGCCATTCGCTCACAACGATCGGATCGAGCCACGCATTGTACGGCCCCGTTCCCGTCGAAACATACAGAAACGGCACCGACTCGTGCAGGTCGTGAAGAACTGTCGGGTGAAAATCGAGAAACGTTGACATCTGATTTCGCGTCAACGCCAGGGCCATTCCCATCGAATCGCGGTTGTTGTCATGGGCGACGTATTTGCCCCAATAAATCAGGCCCGGAACGCGTTTGCCTTCGTTTGCCTTGCGATAGTTGTAAAGGTCAACCATCGTGTCGCGTCCATCGACCTCGAGCGTCGGCGTGATCATAACGATCACATTCTTTCTGATCGCCTGAATAAATGGCGATTCTTCGACGGCAATGCGATAGGCGAGTTCCATCAGCATCTCCGGCGAACCCGTCTCGCTTGAATGGATCGAACCTGACGCCCAATAGACCGCCTTGCCCTCGGCGATCAGAGACTTTGCGATCTCGTCGTTGATCGCTCGCGGATCGGCAAGCTTTGCCAGTATCTCTTTGTAACGATTAAGCTTAGCCATCGTCCCTTCGTCGCCGACGACGACCAAAAGCTGCTCTCTTCCCTGCTCGCTCTTCTCGGGAGCGACAAACGTTTTAACACGCGGCGTGGCTTTTTCAAGCTCTCGATAATAGCGGTGCTGATCCTTTGTATACGTCAGTTTATTCGGCGTCCCGACCGCGTAACCGAGCACCTTATCGGGCGAGGGAACCGTAGTCGAGGCGGGCAGATGATCAACCAATTCAGTCAAAAACTGCTTGTCCGTCGTATTCTCGATAATCGATTTAGTGTATTCGACGTTGAGCGGCTGTACCGACCTGGCGGTGTCGCTTGAGCTGGGTTTCGATTTAGGCTTGACATCGGCCTTGGCAATCGGCCCCTGGGCGTTCGCCGAAATAGAAAAAGCAAAAAGCAATGCAAAAGTGAAAATGCGCTTCATAGTCATACTCCTCTGACGCTTCTCTAGCGGAAGCATTCACAACGCTGCTGATTTTTGTTAGAGAACTAATTGGATTATACCAGACACCGGCAGGACATGAAATCTAAATCCAATCTTGGTAGTGGGTCAGTTTAGTTTTCTCAGCTATCTTTGTGTCTTCATCTTCGTGAACTTTGTGTTAAAAAAGCCCGTCAACACAAAGGTCGCAAAGGGCGGACACAAAGATCACAAAGAAGAAAAGGGACTGAATTTCAAACTGACCCACTACCCCAATCTTGCCCCGATTCAACAAACCTGATAGTTAGAACCGATCTGAATCACCTTGCCGTTCTTAAAAGTAACCGATGCCGCTCCCGGACCGTCCCGGTCGCTCATTTCGTAGTACCATATTGTCTCGCCGGGTTCGCCATCGGTTTTGACGACGTATTTGCGGCCGTATTTTTTCTTAACAATCGCCGGACTGTCGCCGACTTTGACCCCGGAGACGACGTACTTTGAGCTGGTCACATTGAACGCCTTGACCTCGAAGGTTTTGCGGTCTTTGCTGTCGCCGTCCATGAGATAGAATGACACGCCGGAATAATCTACGTACCTTTCGTGGGCGCCGATGCAGCCTTCGTCTTTGGTTTCCTCAGCTTTCGGCTTGCCAAGTACCTTGACGATCTGTGCATAGGTAGAATCGAGGCCGAGGCCTCTGAATTTAACCTTGGCCGGATTCACCGTTTGACCGGACACATCGCAGACTATAAATGTTATGGCGAAAAAGGTGATCACTAGAACGGTTGCTAATCTCATATCTTTTCCAAATAAAATAACACAATTAGAACAAAAAGCCGTTGGAACGGGAGACAACCGGAGCGACGGGGGTATAAAAACCCTGTTTCAAATTGTCCACAAACTAATTTTTTAGCCAGATAGCTATATACCTGTTATCCAGTTCTGATGTGTATAGGAAGTATCCGATTTTGTAAGTCAAGAAAACACGAGGGTTACGAACCACGGTGTGAGTAAGTGATTACAAAGTATCCAAAGTCTATAAGCTCAAACCCGTGTCCAAACATCCGCAACGAAGTCTTGTAACATGTAGTCAGCAAATATGTTACGCGATTTCACGAAGCTCCGGCACGCCGTGGCACGCGGATTGAAATAGAGAAGAGCAGAAAGAGAAACAACAGGGCTTTCAAAACTAAAAAAACTTTAGGAGAAAAAAAATGAAAAACACAATCAAAGCAGCCACACTCGCAACATTACTTAGCTTCGGATCAACATTCGCAATGGCAGAAGGCATCATCGTAGGCGGCAGAGCAGAAAATGAGTGCAGCGTCGAAAAAAATGGCATCATGGTCAGTGACGCTCCAACCCCAGGAATCATCGTCGGCGGCAGCCCAATCATAGCAGGCGTCGTAGCGGTCCTCGAAGGAATCATCGTCGGCGGCAAACCAGAACCAGCACCTTGCGTCGAAAAGAACGGCATCATGGTCAGCGACTAGTTCTTAAAAAAATGATCGACTTTCCAAGCGGGAAGGAAAAAATGAAAGCGGCCCATGTCGAACAACCGACGGGGTCGCTTTTTTGGTTTTAGGAGTGAAGTAATGAAGTACGTGACGGACGTTGCCAGCCTATTTCTCGATCGATGCCCCGAAATAACGATTCTCGGCCCAGAGGATTTTACTATTATCGCCGAGTGGGAAAAACAGGAAATACCCTTTGAAGTTGTGGTGAGATCAATAAACGAGACCTGCGATCGATCAAGCGAAGACAGAGCAAAAATCAAGTCAATTGCCGATTTCCAAAGATCGGTAAAAAAGAACTATCTCGAATGGCTGAAAGATTAACTGGACCGCGGGGCATCCTGCCCGCCAGTGACACGCCGGGAGGATGCCGCGGTCCAGTTATCGCTCGCCAATTGCGACATATTTCAGATCGCGCGCACCAATGTATTCGGCGCGGGGCCGGATCAGTTTGTTGTGGCCGTACTGCTCCAGGATATGGCCAGTCCAGCCCGAGATACGCGAAACCGCGAAGATCGGAGTATAAAGATCGAGCGGGATGTTCATCAGATAGTACGTCGAGGCCGAGTAAAAATCGACGTTCGGGAACATCCCCTTTTTCTCGTGCATTAGCTGCTCAATTCGCTGTGACATCTCAAACCATTTCGTAATGCCCGTTTTTTCGGCCATGTTCTTTGAGAATTTGCGCAGCCAGGTCGCCCGCGGGTCTTCGGTTTTGTAAACAGCGTGACCGATGCCCATGATCTTTTTCTTGGTCGCGAGAGCGTCATCGACCCACGCATCAATCTTCGCCGGATCATCGATCTCGATGAGCATTTTCATGACGTTGGTATTAGCACCGCCGTGAAGCGGCCCGGCCAATGCCGCGATTCCGGCCGTGACCGCACCATACATATCAGCCAAGGTTCCGGCGACGACACGCGTCGTAAATGTCGAGGCGTTTAGCTCGTGATCGGCGTGCAGAATAAGCGCGATGTCAAACATCCGGGCCTCATCCGCATCCGGTTTTTGTCCGCGAAGCATATAGAGGAAATTCTCGGCAATGCTGAGGCTTTTGTCGGGAGCAACAACGTCTTTGCCATTGCGAATCCGGTCCCACGCGGCCGAGAGCGTACCGATCTGGCCGGTTAGTTTTACGGCGGCCTTCATGGCGTGTTCACGGTCGGTGCCGTGACCGTCCTTGTCAAAAAAATCGAGCGATGAGACTGCCGTTCGCAGCACATCCATCGGATCGGCATCCTTCGGGAACTGCTTCATCAGCGCAATTACATCAGCCGGAGCCTCGTAATTCGCACGAATATCGGCGGTATGAGACGAAAGCTCGTCCGATGTTGGCAAACGGCCATTCCAGAGCAGGAAAATAACCTCTTCAAAGGTCGAATGCTCGGCTAGATCATGGATGTCATAGCCCTGATAAATCAAAATTCCCTGGTCGCCATTGACGTCGCCGATCGCGCTTTGGGCGGCAACCACCCCGCGAAGCCCCGCCGCACCCGCCGTTGTTTCTGTTGCTGTACTCATCGTTTTGTTTATCTCTTTATAAGTAAATGGATTTACCAATCTCTTATATTATCGAAGCTCGATTTCAGAAACAAGCGCGGACGGGGAAGGGGAGGGATTTTGTTGGTTTTTGGTTCTTGGTTTTTGGTCTTTGGTCTTTGGTTTTGGGTTTTGGGTTTTTGGGTTTTTGGGTTTTGGGTTTGGGTCTTGAGTTGGGTTCGATTCCAAATTCCAAATTCCAGATTTCAGATTTCAGATTTGAATTTTGAATTTTGAATTTTGAAAAAGCCGTACCATGCTTTTTGGGGGAGCGTTAGTTGGAAAATGCAGAGATTCAGTTAGAAAATGACGTGTGGAAACAAAAACAGAAGCCGGAGAGAGTTTCCTCGGCTTCTGGGGATTGTTTAGTTGGTTTTTCGCGTCGAGCCGGTACGTTTTTTTTGCAGTTGCCTTCCGGCCGTCGGTTTCCGGCTGTCAGCCCTTCGGCCGCTTTCCGTCTTCCGCCCACTGCCTACTGCCTACTGCCGACGGTTCACTGCTCACTGCCCTCTACCGGATCTGCGTCTGATACGCCGTCTTGATTCTAAGCTGTTGATTGCGCGTCAGGCGGATGTGTTTGCCGCGCTCGATAACCACGGCCCCTACGCCGAAGGCGGCACCGACGCCGGCTCCGACGGCGACGCCGACTGGGCCGCCGACCACACCACCTATCACGGCACCCGCGCCGGTTGCGCCGCCGACCTTGATCACGTCACTCTTGAGCGAGCTTTGCCCCTGAGCAGTACCCTCGGTATCAACCCGTTTTACGTTGTCGCCCTTGACCGCGAGTACCTCGGTCAATGAAGCTCCAAAATTGCTCCAGCGATTATCGTCGAGAATTATCCGGTCAAACGTCAGCGAAAGCTCGCTCCTGCGTTTGATACGGCCCGGTTTTAGCACCTTCGCAACGCGGCCTTCGATCGTTGCACCGGCAATCTCAGACGGTGAGACGATGCGGGCCGTAAATTTCTCGCCTTCGCGGGTGTTTTCAGTGCTAATGTCTTCCTGTAGTTCGAGGATCAGTTCGGTGTCGCGTGGAATGATGATTATGGGCGTACTGTTTGACTGGTAATTTGTCGCGATCTGTTCGACCTTTGCGGGCGTCGAGGTTGTATTGTCGCTATAGCCGCCATTTGTCGTCTGCGTCGGCTTGTTTCCGATCGTTGTTATGTTCGGTTGGGCGATTTGGCCGTTGTCGGCGAGCTGGCTGTTGTTCGCAATCTGGCTGCGTTTTCTCAAACCTGCCGGCAAACTCGATTCGAACGAACGCCTTTCGTAGCCGGTGTCATAACCCGACTCGAACCCCTGTTGATAGCCGTCCCGATAATCTTCGAGCAATCCATAGTCCTTGCTGTATGCCCGGTCGGCCTTTGAATAATCGCCGTGGCACCCAAAATTCTTTGACGCACGCTGTCGATCGTGTCGCGATAGCCGGACATATATCCATCAGAGTACCCCGTCCGGTAACCACGTTGCAGTGCAACGCCAACGTCCTGCTTTTGGGCAGAAACGGCGGGTGCAAAAGCGGTTGGAATCACCAGATTGATTAAAACAGTGCATAACGCGACGACGCGTAGTTTTCCACGTAACTTCATCATTCGAATCTCCTGTAACTAAAAGCAGAATTGGCAAGAAATGTATTACCCGCTTAAGTTTATACACTAATTCTTCAGTCGTTACAAGAACTTTTTTGCATAAGGTATTAAGAAATCGTTTAAGCCACTAAACTGGCCTGGAGTTTGAAGAGCCGCTCATCCTGCCCGCGTGTCTCAACGGGCGGTCAGGATGCCCGAGCGCGCCAGTTTTAGTCCTCAGAAACTCTTGCGGAAAAGATATGAGAGTTTGATAAAAAATGTGCGGTTTAGCTGAAGAAAACCTGATTGCTGCTGCGAAAACGCAAACCCCTGGTAATTGTAGCTATCGTTATAACCGACGTACAAAGCCTTGCCCGGGCTCGGAGTCCACGCGAACGTGTACTGCCCGAATACACGACTGCTCAGCGTATTGTAATCGAGTCGCACCTTAAAATTAACAAAGCGCGAAAACTGATAGGTTGACCGGAAAGAGAAAATATTTGAGTCGAAAGCGAGCCTGTCGGTATCATTCCGACGCAAATTTGATTTGCCGTAACTAAGACTAAAACTAAAATTATCAGTCGGTCGGAAATCGCCTCCGACACGGATGTTCATGCTTCTGCCCGGCCCGGGATCCAGGGGATTGCCTGGGTCGGCCAGGGCCGCGGGCGAAACACGCGGGAATCGGCGCCCAGCTCCAAAATCGAAATCAAACGAGTTAAACCCCATGCTATAGTTTGCACTCATTGAAACTCGTTTATTGAAACTTTTGAAAAAAAACAAAAACGTGCTGCCGCGATATGTCTCGCGAAAAGGGGTTCCAAAAAATGCGCCATTCTGGGTGGCATTTCTCTTTGGGCCAAATTCATCCTCGTAGAGTTTCGTGCGGCCAAAATTAATGCCGCCGCCAAATTGGGCGCTCCCCTTAAACCCCAGATTGATATTCGAGCTTAAGCCCCAACCCTGCAATCTGCCATAAAAATCATTATCAATACCAAAGCTGCCACTTATTGATCTCCTGATGATAAGTGCTTTTGGTTTCGGGTCGCTGCTAAGGTAGCCGAATAAAAAATTACTCAGAGTGTTCGTCTGCCCTGTGAACCCTGTGTCCACTCGAAAATCTCTGGTTACGCCCTCGCCGCCAAACTCAAAACCATAATTTTTCGCTTCGTAACTGTATTGATAATCAAAACTTACACCGTTTCCCGTCCGGTACGGATCGTTATCGGTGTTGGGATCATAAAAGAAATTTCGCGCCGTTGATCCCAAAATCTGGCCTCTAAATTCCGAGGCTCTTGTTAATTTTCCAGCGAGTATCAACCCCAGCAACGGTGCTGTGCTGATTCGGATAACTATAAGTGGTTGCTATGAAACCGATATTCGATTCCTCGCCAAAATCGCGTTTCAGGCGCAGGATACCGACAAACGCCTTATCCTTGTTTGGGTTCCCTAGCGGTTCGTCTATCGCCCCTAAAATGCCAAACGAATTTCGGCCGACTTTTCCGGTTAACTTGACGGCGATATCGGGATTTTCGATCTGCCGTGTATAAACGGCCTGAATCGGCGTGTCAAAAATATCAACGCCCTCGAGAAAAAACGGACGCTTTTCCGAAAAGAATATCGGGAAACGCTGATTCGCCTCGACGATCGGCGCGTCGGCCTCGGTATCGGCAAAATCGGGGTTATAGGCAGCGTCAACCGTTATATTTGGCGTAATGCTGTATTTGACGGTGAAGCCAAAATCGGGTTCGACCGGCGGATTGGAAAATGTTGTCTGGCTCGTGCGGCGACCGGTCTGCTTGACCGTGAAGGTCGGAATAACCTCTAATGTTCGCTCAGCTTTTATTTCATCGAGACCCGTTATTCTTCCAAACTGGTTTAGAAACCCCGGATTGCCGCGCGGCATCGGCATCCATGAGTCAAACTCGTCATTAAGGCGATCAATATTTCGCGCCGCATTAAATCCCCAGAATTTCCCCTTTCCGGCCGTATATCTGAGGGACTTGAACGGAATTTTCACTTCGACCGACCAACCCCAGTCCTCAGTTACGCCCTTTGATTCCATCAAAATATCGACATTAAAATCCGCGCCCTGTCCCTCGGTGAAAATTCCGTCCGCCTGGATACCGAGCGGATTTAGCCCAATTATGTAAGCTCGCCGTTTGTCGCCATAGGTGTCGAGCCAAAACCGGACATTATCCTCGTTAAAAACACCATCCCGCTGTGCGACCGTGGCGCGAATCTTGTCTTTTTCATCCCAGCACTTAAAGGCGACATAAAGGTGTTTTTCGTCGTACATTACATAGGCTTCGGTGGGTTTTGACGCCGCTATGTTGTCACCCGGGCTGGTTTGGTAAAAATCCTTGAAAACGGCGGCCCTTTTCCACACTTCTTCATCAACTCGCCCGTCGATCACAGGTACGCCTGCGGCCTTTGGTATAACGACTGGATTTCGTTTTTCGGCTGGGATTTCGATGCCTGATTTTGAAGGCGTATCCGTTGATTCACTTTTCTTTACGTCTCCATTCGCGGCTTGCCCGAGGGCGGTGAGGCTGGTGACGAGCAGCAAAACGATCAGCGTGAAATATTTGATCGGAGGTCTCATAAGACACCAAGTTGAGGGGATAAATCTGCGTTTTAGAAAGGTTAACTTATCAAAGACTAAAACGCCCGTGCGAGATGAAAGTTTCAAATAATCGTGCTGTATAAAGAAAGAAATCTAATGCGTTAGGCTTCAAAAAAGCGACGGTGGATCGGCAAAATCCACCGCCGGAAACGTCATGAGGAGGGAAGAGTGTTTAGAAACTTTTTCTAAAGAGATATGACATGCGGATAAAAAACGTCCGTTCGTTTCGACGAAAACCTGCTTCGTACTGGCCGTTGAACGGGTTAAGACTGTTTCGATTTAGGTTGTCGTTATAACCTGCGTACAGGGCAGTGCCCGGACTCGGCGTCCATCCAAACAGCGCCTGGCCGGCGTAGTTTTTCTCCGTACCGTCGTAATCGAGACGAAATCGCGTAAACAAAAACCGTGTAAAATAATATGTCGAGCGAACGCTGACAATGTCCGAATCGAATGAGCGGATACGGTTATCGTTTCGTGTCAGACGGCTCTTGTTATAGCTCACCGAAAAACTAAATGGATCGATCGGTTTAACGGTAAAAAACAACTCGGCGTCGCGCTGACTTCCCGGCCCCGGGTTTTGCAGGCCCGTGACGGGATCAAAGTAAAAGAAATCAAACGAGTTGCGGATCGTCCCCAGGAAAAATCCGTAGCTCAGACGTTTATTCGGTGACTGGTTAAAGTTTACCGAGACGAACTGTTGCCACGTCGCTCGCGTCGGATCGCCGAGAAAAGTTCCCAGCGGACGCGTTGGAGAACGCTTTAAGCCAAATTCTTCTTCGAAGATTTTTTCATGCGAAACTCCGGTCGCAAAATTGAGAAACGTGTTTCGCTTCATGCTGACGTTGCCGTTCGTCTCGAAATTGAACGCCGTCAGTTTACCGTCCCAACGGTAATCGACGCCGCCCATCTGATTCCACTGAGCGCGGATGATTTTTTTCTTCGAATCGGATTTGGTCGAGAGGCGATTAAAGAAGAACAGGAAATTTGTATTCGTCCGGCGCGTAAATCCCGAATCCGCCCGGTAAAGCTTGCTCCGACCACCGGCCTCGAAAAACCATCCGCGGGTTTCGGCGCTGTAATCGAGGTTGAAATAATAACCGAGGCCGTTTCCTGTCCGATACTGATTGTATGGACTGCCGAGTACAGTCTCGCCGCCATACGTCCCGCCGCCGCAGATCGCGCGGTTTGACGCCGCCTGGATAGGATTTAGCGTCGGTTCGAACTCCGAGTCAAAAAAGCAGCGTCGCGAAGTCGTTCCGACAACCTGAAACTGCGAGGTCAGCTTTGGCGACAATTTGAACCTGCCGTCAAAACCGCCCAGCAGATTTTTTTGCTCGGGAAAATCCCGGTAGGTCCCGAAAAAGCCTATGTTGTTCTCGGCCCCAAAATCTCGCTTTATACGAACGACGCCAAACAGCGAGTTTTTGTCGAGAAATTCATCGATCCGCGGACGGACATTTCGGTCATTCCGCTCGTCTTCGCTATAGTTGCCCGGTGCGTTGTCGGACGCCGCGAGAATACCGAACGAGGTCTTGCCAAGCTTTCCCGTAAGTTTTATGGCAACATCGGGATCGACGATATTTCGCGAATAAAACACCTGCAATGGCGAGCTAAAAATATCGACGCCCTCGAGAAAGAATGGCCGTTTCTCCTGGAAAAATATCGGAAATCGCTGATTTGCCGTGACCACGGGCGCGTCGGCCTCGATCTCGGCAAAGTCTGGGTTTATCGCTGCGTCGAGCGTTACGCTTGGGCTGATGGTGTATTTTAGATTGACGCCGATCTGTTTCTTAATCGGTTGATTTACAAACCGCCCGGCTGCGATTTCTCTTGCGGCAACGCGGCTGCCGGTTTCGCTCAATGTAATGCTCGGGACGATCTCAAGCGTTCGCTCGTACTTGATATCGTCAAGCCCGCTGATCTTGCCGTGCTGGCTCAAGAAGCCCGAAATTGTTGCGGTCCTCGGGAAGCCACTGGTTAAATTCGTCGTTAAACCGATCGATGTTACGGGCCACGTTAAATCCCCACAGCGTCCCCTTGCCCGTTTTGTAGCGGATCGATTTGAAAGGGATGACGGCCTCGACCGACCAGCCCCAATCTTCGATAACCCCCTTTGATTCCATGACGATATCGACCGAAAAGTCCGCCCCGCGGCCCTCGGTAACAATACCGTCGGCCTGTATGCCAAGCGGATTAAACCCGATCACATATGCCCGCCGCCGGTCGTCAAATGTGTCGAGCCACATCCGAACATTGTCCTCGCTAAACACATTATCGCGTTTCGCCACGGTCGCACGGATCTTGTCTTTGTCGTCCCAACACTTCCAGGCGACGTAGAGATTCTTCTCGTCGTACATCATCAGGAACTCGGTTGGTTTTGAGGGTGCTGTGTTGTTGCCGGGGTATGTCTGGTAAAAATCTTTGAATACTGCAGCCTGTTTCCAGGCTTCCTCGTCGGGCCGGCCATCAATGACAACGCCCACGGCCGCCTTTGGAATCGGCATCGGCCGGAGCTTTTCGGGCGGCACCACGACCGTGGCTTTCTTCACCACATCGCCCGTTTCTGATGTTTTCCCGTTACCATTTGTTTCCTGCCCAAACGAGCTAAAAGCCGATGCGATCAATAAGACCAGAACACGCACAAAATAGAGACCTGTAGCCTTCATAAAACACCTACTATAAATTACGAATGAGGAATTACGAATTACGAACCGACCGACTACTGACTACCGCCTACTGACTACTGACTACTGACCGATTCTGCACGACGAGCGATCCATCGACAACTGTAAACTTATATTTGCGAGCACCTTTGCCAAATTTCCAGTTGCTTTGCGATAGCTGCTTGCCGCCCTCGAGGTCTTCGACAGCGAATGAGAAGCCGTCTTTCCCCGATCCGGCGATATCGGCATCGAGATCGTCGGGAACCGTTAGCACAAAACTCCCGTCAACCGCCTGACCCGAAATGCTTGTAAAATCGCCATCCATGCGAACATCACCGTCGACGGTTTTGGCGATCAGCTCGCCGCGGAATCCGATGATCCTGATCTGACCGTCCGAATTCGTGACATTGAGCTTGCCATCCGAATCGCGAATGTCGATTTTTTCATCACCACCGACGATCTGTAGGTCGCCCGACACGCCATCGAGACGGATCGTTCCATTTGCGTCGATTTTGAGATTGGTTTTTCGCGGAACAAAAATCTCGATCGTCACGCGTCGTGAACCGTCGAAATAACGTCCGTCGCGGGCTTCGTAGGCCGGATTTTCAACCGAAATATTAATCGCCGTTTCGCTATGATCTTCTTTTAGGTTTATCGGTTGGCGATTTCGCGCGTCGGTAAACTGGGTTACGCTGTATTGAACCTCAGATTTGTCCCAGCCTCGAATCGTGACCGAACAGCCTTTACCGACAACAGTCACTTTTGGAATGCCCTTGACGGGGAAGGAATCGCTCTTTTTCTCAACACGCGGAATGCTAGGAACAAATGCCGCTTCGGCCAGCCGGGCCATTGCATCTCGCTGGAGCGACTGCATTTTTTGCCGCATTTCATCCGTCTTCATGATTTTAGCCGAATACTCGATCGCGTCAGCAGCCGCGGCAACCGATGCGGCGGTTATTTTTTCGATTTCGGGCTGGATTCTGATCAACTCTCGCTCGGCGTCGGCCATCGCCTTGGCCGCGACCTTTCCTTCCTTCGCGGCCTTGGCGTCTGTCCTTGGCGGCTTTTACAATATCTTTTTCATATTTCCCCGATTCGATTTTCGAACTAACGTCGGTGTCAATGTCCCAGTCCTCGTCATCCTTTTCTTTTTGATTTAGGAGGTTTGTCGCCGGACTCAGACTTTTTCCGTCATTTTTGCGCCCGATCGCGAGTCCGCCATTTACGCTGTCGAGCCGAATTTGAACTTCGCCATTACCCAGCCTGCCATAAAGATCACGGCCAACGTACTTGCCTTTTCGGACTGGAAGTCCAAAGTCATTTGTTATATTTCCATTGAGCGAATCTGCCCTGACAGTGGCATTCGAATCGGACGGAAGGACAAGATTGACGCGGCCGTTGACCGTTTCGAGCGAAACTTTACTGCCCGATTCGAGCCGGTCAAAATCGCATTTGACCTCGCCGTTGACCGTAGAAAGCCTAGCGGTGCCTCGCAGATTTGTCGCCGTTACCGACCCGTTAACGGCCGATACGACGGTTCGATTTACAAAATTTGAAACCGAAACCGAGCCGTTAACCGTCTCGATTTCATTCAGCACCGCGCCTTTTGGCACCATCAGTCGAAACTCGACATTTAGCTTGCCGCCATTCTTCCATCGATCTCCATTGTTTTTGCCTTTCCAACTGTCATAGTCAGTTTCGGCACTAAAATAGTCGGCCCGCGATTCGATCTTGACCTCGACATCGGCGAGCCGCTCTTTGGTGTCGGCGATCTTTGTATATTCCAGCTTTACCTCGTTGCGATCCCAGGCCTCGACGACGATTGAGCCGTTGACGTTCGAGATATTTACCCGTCCGTTTGCACTCAGCGGATAAGTCTTCTCAAACCGCTCGGTCTCGTCCGCCGCCTGACTGGCGACCGGCAAATTACAAACTGACGGCTCGGCGCTCACGGCGCTGCTATCCTGCGACGAAAAAACCAACCCCGCGAAAAATATCGTATATAACCAACTCATAAATGCCTCTGTTAATCTGCCGCAGATGCGGTAAGAATTTCCCCTATCTGACCCTAAAACACCATCAAGGCGCGGTTTATGACAGGAAATTTATCAAAGACGCAAAAAAAATAAGCATAGTCATTCCAGGCCGACAAAATCGACGTTATTCAAAGCCACGGAGATTTGCAACCAATCGGTGCGAGCTGGTTTCGCTCATTTCCCATTCTCCACTATCCATTGACGGGGTAGTTTGGTCGAATGTTTTTGGCTGGGTTGACCTTTGACCAGACTCGGGTTTACCTCCGACCAATGGAGCAGTTTTTTGCTTTGTCGGGGTCAAATTCCTTCGACCAAAGGGGCCTTTTTGGCCGACAAACACTCGAAAATAGGCCGTTTTTGCAAAAATGTGGCACATGCCACATTTAAACGCGCCGGCATTTTAAAAGACACAAAAATTCCACCCCAAAAAACAGCCTTCCGCAGATCCCGTCCTGGGCTTTGCCGCTCCAGTCATGTTTCCCTAGACAAAAAGCTGGCAGCGAACAGCACAAAACTAATCCAAATCGCATCCGCAAAAAGCAGATGGCCGAGCTGCATCACGATCGGCGCCAGCATCAGCAATGTAGCCGCACCAAACGCAATCTGGCCGAGAATGAGAATCGCGATAACATTCGACCAACGCGAAACTTTGCCGTCGCCGAACCGTTCCTTCGCCAACCATCCGGTGAGAAATATCACAAAAACGCCGGTCAGAATCGCCGTGACCGGATGCAGCAGGCGGAGCCGTAAGAGGATGTGCGACGTTTCGGAAAAATCCTTCGCCATGCTCTCAGAAAGCGTGCCGGAAGGAAATATCATGTTCGAGAGGGCCGCGATTGAACCACTAATACTAACAACAAAGATCGCTGCGACACCAATCAATAACCCGGCGATATGTTTCGCTTCGACGTTAAACCTGAGAGCGGCCCCACCACTCGCCGAACGGGCTGTTAGCGTAAGAAACGCCAGTAAAACAAAGGTGTTTATCAGATGGGCCGCCATCCAGAACGGTCGCGCCGCGGTTAGCGTCTCGGCCGTATTCCCGGTCAAAACCAGACCTGCCCCGATCGCACCTTCGGTAAGGACGAAAAAGAACGCGGCGGCGGCCAGTTTAAGGGTGCTCTTTGAAGTGTTTTCCCGACCTTTGTACCAAATCCAAAAGGCCCATCCGACAAGTATCAGCATCAACAGACCGTCAACCGCGCTCATCATCCGATGCGTAAATTCGATTACCGTCTTAAATTGCGGGGCTGTCGGCAGCACTTCGCCGTGACACGTCAGCCAATGCATCCCGCATCCATCGCCCGATTTCGACGCTCGCAAAAAAACTCCCCAAAGAACGACGACGATGTTATAGGCGAGGACAAACCAGGCGTATTTTGCAAACCTCGACAACTTTGTTTTAGTAGCCATTTTGCTTAGAATAGCACTTTCGCCTTTACAGAAAAATGACCCGTATATTCGCCGCGATCATTCTTGTTTCTAGCATCGTCTTGTCGTCGTTCGCCGCGTCGCCATATGTCGTCGTACTCGGAACCGGCCAGGACGCCGGTGTTCCGCAGATGGGATGCGATACGCCGTTCTGTATGAAAGCATGGAAGGACGCTGCAATACGCCAGTCCGTTTCATCAATCGCCCTGGTTGATCCAGATTCGAAAGGCCGCTGGATATTTGACGCAACGCCGGATATGCCCGCGCAGTTCGAATTCCTCAAGGGAGCGACAAGTGATAGGTCAAATAACATCGGCGGCATTTTCCTGACCCATGCCCACATCGGCCACTACACCGGCCTGATGTACCTCGGGCGCGAATCAATGGGGGCGAAGGAAATTCCTGTCTATGCAATGCCGCGGATGCAGCAGATGCTGGAACAAAACGCACCGTGGTCGCAGCTAATCAGCCTCAAAAATATCAACCTGCTGCCGCTCGCTGATAAAACGTCGGTTCGTTTGAATGATCGGCTTTCGATCGAACCATTTCTGGTCCCTCACCGCGACGAATTCTCCGAAACGGTTGGCTATCGCATCAAGTCGAATGGAAAATCGCTAATCTTTATTCCCGACATCGACAAATGGCAAAAGTGGCAAACGCCGCTCGCTGATGTGGTAAAAGCGTCTAATTATCTGCTCATTGACGGTACGTTTTACGCCGACGGCGAGGTTAACCGCCCGATGAGCGAGGTGCCGCATCCGTTTGTCTCGGAGACGATGGAGTTGTTAAAAGGCTTGAGATCTCGCGAACGTGCAAAGGTCTATTTCATCCATTTTAATCACAGTAACCCGCTCGTTCAGGGCAACCGGCGCAAAATCCGTGAGGTTGTTAAGAACGGTTTTCACATCGCAACCAGAGGAATGAAACTAAATCTGTGACCGCGAAGGAACGCATTGATAAGCTGCTCGTCGAGCGCGGTCTGGCAGATTCGCGCACCCGCACTCAGGCCCTCATTATGGCGGGCGTTGTACTCGCTGACGAAAAACGCGTCGAAAAAGCCGCAGAAAAAATCGACATGTCCGCGACCATTCGACTCAAGGGAGCATCTTTAGAATTGAAATATGTCGGTCGCGGCGGCTTAAAACTCGATGCCGCCCTGCGTGAGTTCGAGATTGATCCGAAAGGGTGGACATGCATCGATATCGGTGCATCAACCGGCGGATTTACCGACTGCCTTTTACAGCACCGAGCGAAACGTGTCGTCTGTGTCGATGCGGGAACCAATCAACTCGTCTGGTCGTTGAGACAAGATCCGCGAGTTGATGTAAGGGAAAAAACGAATGCGAGAGGATTAACACCGGGCGATTTTGAAACCGAATTTGACCTTGCGGTGATGGACGTCTCGTTCATCTCGGTCGTCAAAATAATTCCGGCCATCGTTCCGTTGCTCAAACCTTCTGGAAAGCTCGTCGTTCTAATTAAACCCCAGTTCGAGGTCGGCCGGGGCGAGGTCGGCAAAGGCGGGATTGTTCGCGAGACTGAGAAACACGAACGTGTCGTCGCTGAGGTCAACCGGTTTGCTGAGGGGATTGGCCTCACCGTCGTTGGCGTAATCGATTCGCCGATTTTAGGCGCCGAAGGAAATAAGGAGTTTCTGGGATTGTATGCACGATAGCTTGGAACAAAACATTAAACCCGAAGAAACGGCCGAAACCTTCTTTGAGGGCCGCGATTTCTACTTTGAAGACGGCCTCATGGTGCTGACCAAGCGCTATCTGATGAATCGCGGATACTGCTGCGGAAACGCCTGTCGTCACTGTCCGTATGAGTCAGAACCGCCTGCATTAGCGGGCGGTACGTCTCTGTGATTACGAATGTTCTTCTACCCAAACATCATACCGCCCGCTCACGCAGGCGGTTCTGACCCGCACTTGCCACCCCTAAACGCCCTAGAGAAGATAGACCGGCAATTCCTCGCGGTGGTAGTCGCTTTGAGGCGATTCTTCGACGGTTCTCGTCACGGAAAAATCGCGAACGACATATTCCGAAACCAGAGCGCTGAGTGCAGCATCAAGCACGTCCGCAACGCCCCGATCCACCTGCGGCTCAATTCCATAATAGACCCACTTGCCGTCTCTCCGCGTTGAGACTAGTCCGGCATTTCGAAGATATGCGAGGTGTCTGGAGATCTTCGGCTGGCTCTCGCCCAGTTCATCGGCCAAAAACCCGACCGGCACCTCACCATTTGCCATCAAACTCAACAATCGAAGGCGCGTTTTGTCGGAAAGCGCCAGAAAAAGAGTCTCAAGACCCGTCAGGATTAATCCCAGCTTGTTTTTGTCGGTCATGTAGGAAACATATTACGCTAACCATATATGTTTTACAAACTGATGAGGTCGGTCGTCCGCAACGGGAGCAAGCACCGTTAATTTTGCCCAAAACGGAGTTTCCGGTTACGATAGGCTTGGTTTAGCTCACCCCTTTTAGAGTAGTTTTTATGACACTTATACTGGCATTCGATCAAGGTACAACGAGCAGTCGCACGATCGTTTTTGATCACGAGGGCGTTCCCCTCGCCGTCGGTCAACGCGAATTTCGGCAGATTTTCCCAAAAAGTGGCTGGGTCGAGCACGACCCGCAGGAGATTTGGAACTCACAGATCGAAACCGCCGCCGAAGCACTCGCGATGGCGGGTGTAACAGGGGCCGG
Source organism: uncultured Acidobacteriota bacterium (assembly GCA_963738935.1). GTDB lineage: Bacteria > Acidobacteriota > Blastocatellia > Pyrinomonadales > Pyrinomonadaceae > OLB17. The sequence continues at coordinate 1,974,696 of CAVTYF010000001.1, forward strand.
TATTGCCGCCGTCGGCATCACCAACCAACGCGAGACAACCATCATCTGGGACCGCAAAACCGGCGAACCAATCCACAACGCGATCGTCTGGCAGGATCGCCGGACATCGGAATTTTGCAACGACATCCGGGCGGAGTACGGCGAGAAGATTCGCGTAAAAACAGGACTTGAGGTTGATGCTTATTTTAGCGCCAGCAAGATAAATTGGCTGCTAACAAAAATCCCGGGAGCCAGCCGTCGAGCTGGGGACGGCGATCTCGCGTTCGGTACCGTTGACACATGGCTCGTGTGGAAGATGACGAATGGCAAACTCCACATCACCGACCCGTCAAACGCCTCGCGCACAATGCTCTACAACATCCATACGCTCGATTGGGATGACGAACTGCTCGATATTTTCGAAATACCACGCTCAATTCTCCCAGAAGTCCGTTCCTCATCCGAGGTCTATGGCGAGATCGAAACGCCTGTAAATATACGCGGAATCAAGATCGCCGGTATCGCCGGCGATCAGCAGGCGGCACTCTTTGGGCAAGCCTGTTTCGACGCCGGTTCGACCAAGAACACCTATGGAACAGGCTGTTTCATGCTCCAGAATGTTGGCGAAAAGCCGGTTGCATCCGCAAACCGTCTGCTTTCAACCGTCGGATGGAAGATAGGCGAACGGACGGAATATGCTCTCGAAGGCAGTGTTTTTATCGGCGGTGCCGTTGTCCAATGGCTTCGAGATTCGCTTGGAGTGATCGAGAAATCCGAGGAGGTGACAGCGCTGATGGAGGAAGTCACGGATAACGGCGGCGTATATTTTGTGCCGGCCTTCGCCGGTCTCGGCACACCGCATTGGGATCAGGAAGCCCGTGGTTTGATCATCGGTTTAACGCGTGGAACCGGTCGGGCTCACATCGCCCGCGCCGCTGTCGAATCGATCGCCTTTCAGACCGCCGATCTGCTAACCGCCATGAACGCCGATTCAAAAACGCATCTGAACGAGCTCCGCGTCGATGGCGGTGCTGCCCGCAACGATGCCCTATTGCAGTTTCAGGCTGAAATTTTACAGATACCGGTTATCCGTTCAAAAACTGTCGAGACAACGGCACTCGGAGCTGCGTATCTCGCGGGTCTCGCGGTTGGCTATTGGCAGGACAAGGCCGAGCTGGCAAAACACTGGCGCTTCGATCGTCGATTTGAACCGCAACTGGAGATGTCTAACGCAACGGCCCTTACCGAGCGATGGCACGAAGCCGTCCGGCGTTCGCTCGGGTGGGCAAAGTAAATGACTGGAGCGGTAAGTTGACTGGAGCGGCAAGCATCTCTGCTTGCCACACTGCGGCTTCCGCAGTGTTACGACGCGAAAAATACTCAAGTTGAATAACCTCAGCGCATAAGCGGTTTTCAACCACTGGCGAGCAAGGATGCCTGCCGCTCCAGTCGCTCCCGTCGCTCCAGTCGGCTAATCATCTTCCTCATCCATCGCCAGCAGCGAGGCGCTGGTGACGAGGTCGTCTTCGCCGCATTTAATGAGGGTGACACCCTGGGCCGATCGTCCGGTTTCGCGGATCTTGTCAACGCCGAGACGAATCAGTTTGGCCTGCTGGGTAATGATCATGATCTCGCTGTCATCCTCAACCGGGAACGCCGCGACGACCTTGCCGGTCTTATCGGTCGTTTTCATATTAATAACGCCGATGCCGCCGCGTTTGGTCAGGCGATAGCTGCCAACCGTCGTCTGTTTCCCAAAGCCTTTTTCGGAAACCGAAAGTATCTTCTCGGTTCCCTCGGGCGAGACCGCACACACCGAGACGACATAATCGCCCTTGCGGAGATTGACGCCGCGAACTCCGCGAGCTACGCGGCCCATCGGCCTGACGTCCGACTCGTTAAATTTAACCGCCATGCCGTCGTGCGTCGCGACAAAAATTTGACGGGTGCCGTCGGTTCGGATGATCTCGAGCAGTTCGTCGCCTTCGTCGATATTGATTGCATTGATTCCAGAAGCGCGGATGTTCTGGTAATCACTGAGCGAAGATTTTTTGATCACTCCCTGTTTGGTCACCATCGTCAGATAAATTTCCTCGGCAAAATCGCGAACCGGCATAACGGCGACTAGTTTTCGTTCGCTCGAAAGTTGAACGAGATTGACGACCGCCTTGCCGCGGGCGGAGGTATCGCCCTCGGGTATCTCGTGTACCTTCATTTTGAAAACCTGTCCGTCGTCGGTGAAGATCATCAGATGCGCGTGGGTTGATGCGATAAACAGATGCTCGACAAAATCGTCGTTCTTGGCCTTCGCTCCCAAGCGGCCCTTGCCGCCGCGGCCTTGCCGAGTATAAGCAGTGACGGGCGTTCGTTTAATATAACCTGCGTTTGTGACCGTGATCGCAACGTCCTCGTCGGCGATGAGGTCTTCGATATTGAATTCAGCGTCGGCGTCCACGATGACAGTGCGTCGGGCATCGCCAAACATTCGCTTGACCTCGGTCAGCTCATCAACGATCACCTGCCGCAGAACGCTCTCGTTTTGGAGAATATTTTCAAGCTCGGCGATGTATTTGATGATTTCGGCGTATTCGTCGAGAATTTTTTGGCGTTCCAGGGCCGACAATCGACGCAATTGTAGATCGAGGATGGCCTGGGCCTGAATTTCGGAGAAATCCAGACCCGAAACGACCTTGTTGAGTTCCTTGAGAAATTGCTCTTTCGATTTGTCACCGGTTACGCCGCGCCAAGTTGCAATTTCGGTCGAGGTCGCGAGATTGGCAGTCAACCACTGACGTGCTTCATCGACCGAACGCGAATTGCGGATCAGCGGAATGATGTAATCGAGAGCGTCGATCGCCTTGTTGAGGCCTTCCAAAATATGAGCGCGGGCCTGGGCTTTACGCAGGTCGAACTCTGTCCGCCGACGCACCACCTCACGCCGAAACTCAACAAACGCCTCGAGCATCTCCTTGAGCGTCAAAACCTTTGGCTGGCCGTCAACGATGGCGATATTGATAATGCCGAATGACGATTGCATCGGCGTCAGCTTGTAAAGCTTGTTGAGAACGACCTGGGGAACGGCGTCACGTTTTAGCTCGATGACGATCCGCATGCCCTCGCGGTTCGATTCGTCACGGATCTCGGAGATGCCGTCGAGTCGTTTTTCATGAACCAGCTCGGCCATCTTCTCAATGAGCTTGGCCTTATTTACCTGATAGGGAATCTCGGTGATAACAACCGCATCTTTAACGCGGTCACCGCGGCCGATCTCATCGACGACAGCCCGAGCCCGCATCTGGATAATGCCGCGACCGGTTCGGTAGGCCCGATGTATCTCTTCGCGGCCATAGATAAAACCGGCGGTTGGAAAGTCGGGACCGGGAATAATCTTTATCAGTTCGTCGATCGAAATCGCCGGATTGTTTATAAGTTCGATCGTCGCCTCGAGCACTTCGGTCAGGTTGTGCGGCGGTATTTTTGTCGCCATGCCGACGGCAATTCCCTCGGAACCGTTTACCAGCAGCAGCGGGATTCGCGTCGGCAGGACCTTTGGCTCGGAAAGCGATTCGTCGTAGTTTGGCTGAAAATCGACGGTTTCCTTTTCGATGTCATCGAGAACGGCGTTTGCCAGTTTTGCGAGCCTCACCTCGGTATAACGCATCGCCGCCGGGTTGTCGCCATCGACGGAGCCAAAATTACCCTGCCCGTCAACCAGCGTATAACGCATCGAAAAGTCCTGCGCCATGCGAACGACCGAGTCGTAAATCGCCGAATCGCCGTGCGGATGATATTTGCCCATCACATCACCGACCGCACGGGCCGATTTGCGATATGCCTTGCCGGCGACATTTCCCTGCTCGTACATGCCAAAAAGAATGCGGCGATGAACCGGTTTGAGGCCGTCGCGCACATCCGGCAAAGCTCGGCCGATGATGACGGACATTGCGTAATCGAGATACGACCGGCGCATCTCGTCTTCGATATTGATCTGGTTGCGTTCTATGAGTGAGTCCATTTGTTGTTACTAAATAAAAAAGGTGAGGTCAGTAAAATTCTGGAATAAAGAGCCGCTTAACTATTTCTTTATTTTACAGGCGAAAAGCCTGCTTAGCAACCAAAGCCAGTCCGGCTAACTCAGGAATTTTAGGTCTCAAGTGATTCTCACATGCTAGCTACAAATACCGAACAATTTATGCCACCGCCGCCGCCCAGCACGAAACCTGTGGTGGAACACGAAAATCGTCGAATACAGCGCATCGCGCTGCCTCTGCCGGTCAGAATCGAGGTAAAGGTTGATGCCGAGATAAACTGGAACGAGATAACCAGGCTCAGCGATGTTTCGGCGTTCGGAGCCGGTTTCAGGCTCAAACGTCCCGTAAAACGTGGCCGTCTGATCTGCATGACGATACCGATGCCGCGGCAGCTCAGGTCGTTTGATTACGGCGAACCTCAATACAAGGTTTGGGGTGCCGTTCGTCGGTGCATTGAGACTAGTCGGGACCCGAAAAATCAGGAATACGCGGTCGGCGTGGCGTTTATTGGAAAGACGCCGCCGGCGAGTTTTAGCGAGAATCCCTCGCAGCTCTACGACATTTGTCAGCGTGAGAATAACGGCGACGGATTCTGGCATCTGATCGCGGCAGATCTGATGTCCGATGACAGCCATCTTCCGCGAGATGACCGTAAGCAAACACGCTTTTCAATTCCTGAAACCCTAACGCTGCGGCGAGTTGATGAGGTTGGTAACACAATCGAATCCGAGGAAACGGTGACCGAAAATATCAGTGTCGGCGGCGCCGCCGTGATGACCTCGCTGTCGGTCGAGCCCGGCACATTTTTAAGGGTGACAAGTGAGCGATTTAATGTTACTATATTGTCTGTAGTGCGGGGTTCCCGCCTCGGTGACGACGGTATCCCGCGTCTGCACCTTGAGTTTATTGACCGCCTGTTCCCGCTTGAAGGCATCAGTTAGTCCTACTGTACGACACCCGCCAATATATTTCCGATGAGTGTCAATTTTAATGCCTCAAGCGCATCTGTGCCGGAGAATCGCCGAGTGGAAAGATTTCAAACAGAACTAAAAACTATCGTTCAGGTCAAAGAGAGCGAAGAAGTATCGTGGAAGGAAGTGACCAAGGTTACGACTGTTTCGCGCAACGGTGCCGGTTTTAGTCTACCGCGCCCCTGTGCGGTCGGTCGCCTTGTCACGCTTGTCATGCCGCTCGATCCTGATTTGCGGGCATATGATGAGGACAAAGACCTCTATCCGGTTATGGGCCTCGTTCAGTATTGCAATGAAGGCGTTATCAACGGCGAATCCGGCTTTCACATCGGTGTCGGATTTGTCGGAAAACACATCCCGGCTAGCTATAAGGCCGATCCGACGCAAAGCTACCGTATCAGCGGCATGAAGCAGGACGGCCTGTGGGAGATAACGGAGGCCGAGGCCCAGTTCAAAAACCGCAAACAACCGCGATACTGGATCGCATTGTCTGCAACCGTCTCGCTCCTTAAAAAAACCGGGAAATCGATAATAAAAGAGGAAACCTATACACAGAATATCGGTTCCGGCGGCGTTTCAGTGGTTTGTGCTCTCGCTGCAGATATTGGCGACAAGGTCAAGTTTGCCTGCAAAGAGGTCGATTTTTACTCTCTCGCCATAGTTAGAAACCGCAAAGAGCAAAAGAACGACAGTCCCACCCTGCATCTTGAATTTATCGATAGCGAATTCCCCATTGAAAAAGCTATCCTTCTCAAATCCGTGGCCGTTACCGAAGGGTAACCCGCCACCGAAACCCGCCTTTTTTCTACAATAATCAACGAATATCTTCATATGTTAGAGCATGAAGTCAAAAATCTACGCAATTTCCGGCGCGAAATCCGATTTTCGGCCGATCTAAAAGCGATCATCACGGAAAAAAGACCGGACGCCGAACCTTTGCAGGAAGTCGCGGTGATTAGCTCGGTTTCGCGAATGGGCGCCGGATTTCGGTTTTCTCGAGAACTGCCAGTTGGACGATTAATATCTCTTACGCTTCACATGGCAAAAGAACTGCACGCGTACGATCAAACAAAAGATGTGTTCACCGTTGTCGGGCTGATCCAGTATTGTCATGAAACGCAGGTCGACGGTGAAACCGGCTTTGACATAGGCGTCGCCTTTACCGGAAAGACCTTTCCGGCGGGCTATAAGACCGACCCGGCGACGAGCTATCGGATCGCTGGGATAACAAAGCAGGGTCTGTGGAAAATACATGAATCTGAAAGCGTGTTTAAGCCGCACGCCGCGCCGCGGTTCTCGGCCAAGCTCGACGTCGTAATCTCGCTTATTCAAAAATCTCGCGAGTCCGTTGTGAAAGAAAGTACCGTAACGCGAGATATCAGTATAAGCGGAGCATCGTTTCCATCCACGCTGGACACAACGGTCGGTGAAAAGGTCAAATTTGCCTGCAAGGAATTCGATTTTTACGCGTTAGCCATAGTTCGCAACAGGAATGTTGAAGCCTCGACCGTGCATCTGGAATTTATTGACGCAAGTTTCCCTGTCAACAAACTCGCTTTCACCAGTCGCTCGAACGACGACAGCCTCTCAAATCACAAAATGGACGATAGGCAAATTATTGACGATAGTGCTATGGCATCAAATGAGTTTGAAATTATTGGTGCTAGCTTCTAATCTGAAACATCGCCAACAAGCGATGTTCGCCGTGAAAGAGAAACCCGCCGACAAATTCCCTGCTCAGATCGTGGTTGACGTATTCCGGCTGATCGGATACGTCATAAGCAAATCATGCTGGTTCATCCGATACGAAGGTCGCAATAATATTCCCGATAAATCGTCCGGCCCAATCCTGATTGCGGCAAATCATCAAACGTATATCGATCCTGTTTGGATATGCCTACCGATGCGGCGGCGGATTCGCTATATGGCGATCGGAAACGCGTTTAACTGGCCTTTTGTCGGGAAATTGATCCGTTACCTCGGTGCGTTTCCGGTCTCCGCCGAACCCAGTGGAACAGTCGGGGCAATGAAAGAAGCCCTAAAAACTCTGCGAGCGGGTGCCGTGCTAACAATCTTTCCGGAAGGAGCACGCTCATTTGAGGACGGGAAAATGATCCCGTTCAAAACCGGTGTAGTCGCGCATCGCCTTGCAGGCCGGCGTCCCGGTTTTACCCGTCACGATCAGCGGCGGCAATCTGATATGGCCCCAAAAACAAAAATATCCCCGACTTTTCCGGCGTGTGACGATAACGTTTCATCCGTTGCTGAATATCGAAAAAGAAGATTCGATCAATCTTCGCGAAAATCTTGAAATCTGGACAGCGAAACTAGAAAGCATAATCGCGACGGGGCGAAAGCAAACCTAATTGTCCGGCCTTGGCGGAATCGGGGGACGATACTGCGGGTTGTTTCTCAGATACCGCTGCAATTTTTGTCGCTGCAAGGGCGTTAGCGTTCGCGGATCGATGTTTAGCGGAAACGGCGGTCGTCCGTCGGGCGGCGGGCGCTGCATATTTGGCGGCGGCCGCATCGGATTTGGGCGCATTGTCGTCACTTTGCCTTCATCATCGCGTTCCGTGATGACGACACGATCGGGTGGCAGATTTGGATCGGCAACCTGAATATCGGTAACCTCACCATTTTCAGGTTTTGCCTTTGTTGTGCCAGATGTCTTCGTTGTGCCTTTTGTCGTCTCGACCGGTTTTTCCGGCTCGGCTGGTCGGACATTTTCCGTGAGAATTTGCGGGCTGTTGACCGCTCCCTGAGTCTCTGTCGAACTTGATTGCGAGGTACTGGCGGCGTTGGCCTCAGGATTTGTCGCCGTGCCGGTGTCGGCTGTAACCGCGATCGGACGCCTGTCGGAGGTTTTTTCCGCCTCGCTACCGATCCCGAAGACCGACGGTTTTACCATATAAACGCCACCGGCGACCGCCGCACCGACAATTAGCATCATCGCCGCCCCGGCGGCAACGCCACGACCCTTCGGCGGCTGGGTCATCGTCAGCGGAACCGGATTGACATTCGTAGCGGCCGGTTCTCCGTCGCCCCTCACGGACGTTGCTTGCGACCCGAAACCTGGAAGAATCTCAGTTTTTGCATTGGGATCGCTAAAAACCGGTACCGTCGCATCCGGCATGAGCCGCGTTTCCTTGGCGAAAACGTGCGGATCGCCGAGGTTGTCGGCGATGGTCACATTGTCCGCCAAATAGGCATAGTTTTCGCTGTCACGAAACATCTGCCGCATTTCCGCCGCGGACGCGGGACGTTCGCTGGCGTTGAGGTCCAAGGCCTTTTGCAGGACGCCAGCAACACCGCGCGGAACCGCCGGATTTACAATACTCGCCGCCTGTAGCGGGTCTGGTTTCTGCGACAAAACGCTCATCGCCCGCGTCAGAGCGTCCTCCGGCGCGACGCCGGTCATTAGGTGATATAGAGTCGCGGCCAGGGAATAGAGATCACTTCTCGGATCGGTACCGGTTCCCTGTATCTGTTCGAGCGATGCGTAGTTGCGCGAGTAGCCAAAAATACTCTTCGCGGTCGTTTGGTGGTTCGCGTCCGTCGGATTACCTTTCGCCAGGCCAAAATCCAACAAAATGACCTGGCCCTGCGGAGTGAGTTTTAAGTTCTGTGGCTTAATATCGCGATGGATAACCGGTATTTCCTGATTGTGAAGAAAATCCAGGGCATCCAGCAACTGATCGCCCCACTTTAACATCTCTCCCACGGGAAATGGCTGGCCCTGCTCGTCGAGAACGCAGCACAGGTCCTCGCCGGGAATGTACTCCATTACAAGGAACATGCTGTCACCTTCCTCAAAATGATCGGTGACCTTTGGAAGAGCGACGTGTTTCAAGCTATTAAGCAGACGGGCTTCTCTTTCGATAGCTTTCCGATAATTGTCGCCCGGGCAAAGCGTTTCCTTGATCGCCACGGTCGAGCCAAACCGTGAGTCGGTCGCCACATAAACGGCTCCCATTCCGCCCTGGCCGATCTGTTTATCAATTTTGTAACGCTGCTGAAGTGTTGTTCCGGTCTCGATCATCGCCATTGCCTCGCTTCCCTTCGAGTTTTTCGCTATCTTACTACAAATCAAATCGAAGGTTAATTATTAAGACCCCCGCTCCAATATCTTTGGTGCATTTTCGTGTCATTTCGTGGTTCCATTTTTTAACTAAACCACGAAAAAACACGAAACCACACAAAAAGGCAGACCCTGTGACGAGTCTGCCCGATCTTCATGCTCACTCGGCCAGTTAGCTGTAGATATACGCAGCAACTCGCGGCAGATTGTAAACATCGGCGAGGCTGTTTAGCTCGTAGCGGACGCGGGCCCAGTTTGATTCGGTTGCGGCGCCGAAATTGTGGGTACGCATATTGTGATCGATGTCGGACGCGATCTTGAGACAGTTGCGCACCTCCTCCTTATTTTCGATCCATGCATCGCGGCGGTCGAATTCGCGTCTAAGCTCGTCCGTCGCCTTTTCGAGGTCCTTCGCCCGCTTGTTCAACCAATCCTCACGGCTGCTTCCATCCAGTCGGCTCTTGTCGAGTGCCTTGTCATAACTCTTAACAAAGTTGTCAACCCGATTCTCGACGCGGTTAATAATCGCCTTGACCTGGGCCTTTGTCAGATTACGCCCACGCGATTCGCGTCTATTGTTCTGTGCATTTGCCGTCTCCGAAACAACCAGCAAAGTAAATACGGCGGAGAGTCCAACCAAAAACCTAAAAAAAATACGTCTCATAAAAACAAATCTCCCTTATTGCAATCAACTAAAATATATTGAACCGTGGCCCAACTCTTATGAGACGCCTGTCTGTCGGGAAAAGTCGAAATAAGTCACTCGGTCTTGATTCTGAGATCTTTAATGAGGGCTTTAAGTATCGTGCGGGTTTCCGCAGTGACCGGGACAAGTGGCAAGCGTAGATTTTCTTCGCAAAGGCCCATTTCTTTCAACACAAACTTGCATGGAGCGGGTGAGGATTCGATAAAATTCGCCTCCATCAGCGGCAGAATTTTGTAGTGAATTTTGCGGGCAAAATGAAACGAGCCATTCAACGCGTGTTCGACCATTTTCACAGTCTCTTTTGGTATCTCGTTCGCACAAACCGAGACCAGGCCATCGGCGCCGAGGGCGATGAGCGGAATTGACGAGGCGTCATCGCCCGAAAAAACCCTGAAATTGCGCGGCCGTTTCGCCAGAATTTCCATGATCTGCGAATAATTTCCCGACGCCTCTTTTGTCGCGACGATATTTTCGTGCGCATCGGCGAGTCGCAGCGTCGTTTCGGCCGAAATATTCGACGCGGTCCGCGACGGAACATTGTAAAGCACAATCGGAAAACCCTTGACCGACTTCGCGATCTCCGAATAGTGAGCAAACAAGCCGGCCTGCGTGGGTTTGTTGTAATAGGAAGCCACGATCAAGGCCGCGTCGGCTCCAGCTTCTCTTGCGGCACGCGTGTGTTCGATCGCGGCGGCCGTATTATTTGTGCCGGTGCCCGCAATTACCTTTGCACCAGATTTCTTCGCGATTTCCACGGTCAAACGAATAACGTGCGCCTGTTCGGCAGACGACATTGTGACGTTCTCACCCGTCGTGCCGCATGGAACGAGCAACTTCACACCGCCTTTTATCTGCCGTTCCACGAGTGTCTGAAAACACACATCGTCAATCGACCCGTCCTTTTTAAATGGAGTTACGAGCGCAGTTGCCGTGCCGCGCAGCCAATCTAATTTCATTGTCATAGCCAACTCAGTATATTCTTAGCAGCGTGGAAGTTACAAAATAGATACGAGGAATTTATGGCTGGTATAAGGAAAGCTTTATTGTTAACAATCGTCGCAGCTTTTGGCTGCACCGAGCAATCGACTCAGGTGAACGCACCCAAACATACCTCAACGCCGGTACTAACGGCTCGTAAATCGATTGCGGACAGCTTCGCCTATCCAATCGGAAAATCTGAGACGGTCACGCAGGCAAAAGACAGGGACGGCTGGTACAACGCGCTCGATTTCGGATCAAGCGACCATGTCGGCGAGGATTGGAACAAGAATACCGGCGGTAACACTGACTGCGGCGAACCGGTGTACGCATCCGCGAACGGCACGATTTCCTACGCCGCAGACGCTGGCCCGGGTTGGGGTAACGTCGTTATCATCGAACACACTCTGCCAAACGGTGAAAAAGTGCAAACGCTTTACGCTCACATGCAGGAAATTCTCAAAACAACCGGCGAGATAAAAAAACGTGAGCAACTCGGAAAGGTCGGCAATGCAAACGGCCGGTATTTATGTCATTTACACTTCGAATTGCGTTCGCCCGATTCCCCAATGTGGAATCAAGCCGGCGGCGGCTACTCCGCCGATCGAAAAGGCTGGCTCGATCCTTCGGAGTTTATTGATAAACAAAGGCGGAAAAGCATACCGTAGCCGCGGGTTTACCGGTTGGTCCTACAATCTCAAATTTCAAATTTCGAATTTGAAATATCAAACCTAAGTCTAGTGCGTTTCAACGGCGCGAAAAAACTGCTCTAGTTTTCTCAAGTCAAGGCTGTCGTCCGTTCTTACACCCGAACAAATGTCCAAACCGAATGGCTGAACGACTTCAATTGCTTCTCGCACGTTCGCCGCGTTCAATCCGCCAGCCAGAAAGACTGGTTTTCCACACGTTTCGACAATTTTTCGGCTCAATTTCCAATCATGCCGCCGTCCGGTGCCGCCTAATTCCTTGACCGCAAGCGTAGGATTCCCGCTATCAAGCAAAATCGCATCCACAAATTCCGCCAACTCCGCCGCCTCATCTACCGAGCTTTCTCCGACGACGTGAATAACCTGCACGAGTTTCACATGCGGAAGAGCGTTGCGGAGCAGATCGTAATCACCGTCGATTAGTTCGTCAACGATTTGAATTGTGTTCGTCCATGTTCGGACATGATGATTCAAAATTCCACGAGCCGTTTGCTCACTCGTAAGCAAGAACGTTGCAACCGGCGGCGGCACAGAAGCGGCGATGGCTTTAATTAATTCATCCGCGATCGGCCCAGGCCCTGAAGGCATTCTTCCAACCAATCCGATAGCAGCCGCCCCGAAGGAGACCGCCTGAGCGGCTTCTTGTTCGCTTGAGATGCAACAGATCTTTATTCTTGGACTCACAAAACCATTCTAAGGATAAAGGAAAAGGCGTCAAAGTTGTCTAAACACTCTGACGCCCACACCTTGTTCAACAAACGGCTTTACTTATTTCAAAACCTTATCGAAAGCCTTTACATAGTCGCTTTTGTTGCCGTTATTCGAAGTTTTGTAAACCAGCTTTTTGTCTTTGAGCACCGCAACGGTGGACGTCTTACCTTTATATTCGTCAAAGAACTCAGAAAGACCAAGTTTTTTGGTGGTTTCCATCGCGGCGGCTTTTGTCGTTTCGTTTGTGACGTCAAACATTACGAAATTCAGCTTTTCCGAATAAGCTGCCATCACTTCCTTCACGACCGGATCGATTCTTTTGCAGTATGGGCACCACTCTGCAGCTATGATGGCGACGACGGGACGTCTGTCCTCCATCGTCGAGTCGTCCTTTATCATGCCGTCATTCTTCATCGCATCGTCCTTCTTCACCGTGTCCTGAGCGAACACGCCCGAAAACGAGCCGAGCATAAAAACTACCGCAAAAAGGGCGGCAAATAGGATTTTTTTGGATTTCATTTCTTCTTACTCCTGATATTAATAACTTTCAAACCCGAAAATAGAATTTCGGCTGACACCATCAATATGTTTGAGTAGGATGAGTTTATTCCCGTGGAAAAAGATGCACGTGGCTGGTTAACGACATATCTCGTCAATCACGTCGGAAAATTCATAAACCCCATTCTTCCCAACGATCCATTCCGCAGCCGCAATTGCTCCAAAGGCGAACCCCTCGCGGGAACGGGCGGTGTGTTCGAGAAGGATTTGATCTGCGGGGCCGTCGAAACCCACGCGGTGGGTGCCGGGGATGTTTCCGCACGTGTTGCCGCGATGCTGAAGTCTTTTTTGATGTGTTCGGCGACTATTTCCTTAATTTTTAAGGCCGTACCGCTCGGGGCGTCGAGTTTGCGGGAATGGTGTTGTTCTTCGAGAAACGTTTCGTACTCGGGAACCTTTGCAAAAAGCTCGGCGGCGAACGCGGCGATGCGGTAAAAAAGATTTACGCCGATCGAGAAGTTCGCACCGAATACAAAAGCTCCGTTTCCTTCGCTCACGATCTTTTCGATCTCCGCTCTCTGCTCGCCCCAACCTGTTGTTCCTTCTACCAAAGCCACACCAGCCGCCACGCATGCCGCGACGTTACGTTTGACTGCGGATGCGACCGAAAAATCTATCGCCACATCGACTCCGGCCAGCGCATCAGATTGCAGAAGCCCGCGCGTAAGCAAGGGCGTTACACTCAAGCTGGATGTTTCGCCCTCGCTCACGCGCGGGCCTCCGCACACCACCACAACCTCATGCCCCTTTTCCTCCGCCAAACGACGGATCAGCTTCCCCATCGTTCCGTAACCTATAAGTGCGATCTTCATAAGAAAATTTTAATAGGATAGACAAGATAAACAGGATTCGGCGAGGATAAACAGATACTGTCCAGCTAATCCTGTCCATCCTGTTTTATCAATTTCTTCACGAGATCTACGTACAGTTCCACTGATATCTCAAGATCCTTTTTCAACACAAATTCGTCTTTTGTGTGAGCCACGAGAATCGATCCGGGGCCTAAAAGAAGCGGCTGGCCCCAGTTTCCTAGGTGCGGGATGTCGGTTGTGAATCGTACGACCTTTTGCTTGAAGCCTTCGACTGCCAACATTTTGACCGGAAGGCTGTACGACATTATTTCCAGCTCTCCGCGATCGCGGATGATACTTTCCAGTGCGTGAACTATTGGTTCGTCGGGCGTTGTAAGGCGAATTAGAATTCCCGCTTCTGCATTGGGCGGAATTACGTTCAAAGCGATGCCGCCATCGAGTGTTGCGATGTTGCAGGTGGTCTCGCCGAAAAATTCGTCGTTTGGAAACTTCGTGTGGCGAACGTCTTCGAGGATATCGAGAAGCTTTTCGATCGCGGAATCTCCCTGCTCAGGATACGCAGAATGCGCGGCCTTTCCTTTCGTCTTGATCTTCGCCCGAAACGCCCCTTTTGAACCGATCGCCAGGTCATTATCGGTCGGTTCGCCGTTTATCATATGTTCACACTTCGCTGCGAGCGGGTGATCGTTGGCAATCTTTGCTCCGGTGGACGCACGCTCTTCTTCGACGGTGTAAAGCAGGCCGATGTCTTCGATTCCCTCTTTCCGCAACCATTCCGCAGCCGTTATTTGAGCCGCGATGATCCCTTTCGCATCGCACGAACCCCGCCCCATTATCTTCTCGTCATCCTCAGTTGGAGCAATAAACGGCGGCACCGTATCCATATGCGTCGAAAGCCAAGACACGCGGAGTGTCGTTCAGATACGCGATGACGTTGTTCTGATTTTCGCTGACGCTTTGCAGTTCCACGGTCCAGCCGAGCGATTCTAAATAGTCGCGGAGCCAAAACCCAACCGCCTCCTCATCGCCGGAAACGGATGGGATATTCATGAGAGATTTCGTGAGTTCTAAAGTATTCATCGCATTTAGCGATCGAAGGGCTGTTTTCCAAATAAGAGAACGCCGATTTCGTCTAACAAAACCGGATCATTTGCCGGGAAAGTATCTTTTCGCATAGCTTCCACTGCCAAAGCTAAGACTCTTCTGTCTTCCACACTCAATTGATAGCCTTCTAATTGTCCAAATAATCTTGATAAATGCTTGCAAACCTCCGAACTTCCATAAATTGAAATTCTTATTTTTGCATCAAGTAGCTTTTGGACGTGCTCGCTATTCTGCTTTGGTTTCGCGTGGGATAACGCTTCAGCAAAATCCACATATGCTTGGGTCTAAAGAAGTTTGAACTGTTTTCGGTCCTCGACCTTCCGCATGAAATAGAACTACAACCCGGCACCAACGCCGATGCCGACAATTCCCGCTAGGGCCACAATTATCTTCTCGTAAAGCCTTCGCTCTGTAGCCTTGCAAAAGCTGAAGACACTTCTACTACGAATTCGCGCCACACGGCCTTCTCTTGAAGCGAGCGAGATAATGCGCGAGCCGCCACCGAATTTTGTTGGTACGCACAAAGCGGAACAATGGCGCTGCTGTCCCAAAACGACATCAATATCTCGCCTCGTTGCGTTCATCAATTACGGCCTGAGAACCTGCATTGTTGGGAAGCATTGGTTTCGAAAACAAACCATCCCAATACTCATCAGGCAGATCGTGCGAGATCTCATCGGACGAGCCATTGTTTTTCGGCTTGACCTCGTAATCGCGGACGAATCGTTCCAGAGCAACTTTGATCGCTTCGTGATCAGATGTCTCACCGGTAATGTCTTTTATCTTCTCGGTGATTGGGTTTTCGATTTCAACTACTACTGACATAAACCTTTCTTCCTTACGGTAATTCTACCACACTAAAACAGCTCTTCGTGCAGACTTTTGATAACCCCCGCGGCAAATTCTTCCTTGATCACGAACGTCAGATTCACGCTCGATGCTCCGTGCGAAACCAGGGCGATATTTACGTCGTTGATGGTCGAAAAAACTTTTGAGGCAAGCCCGGTCGAGGCTCGGAGGCCTTCGCCCACGACGCAGATCACGGCGTATCCGCGTTCGACCTCGACATCGCCAAGGCGGGAAAGCTCGGTGACGATCTGTTCGAGCGAATCGGTATTGTCGAGTGTCAGAGCAACCGAAACCTCGGAGGTCGAGACGACATCGATCACCGTCCTGTATCGCTCAAACACCTGAAACAGAGCGCTCATAAAGCCATAGCTGCCGAGCATTCGGGCCGAGGAAATTCGCAGGATCGTGATGTTTTTTTTCGAAGCGATCGATTTGATCTTGTTCGGCGTTTCGCCCGAATCGGCGAGCACCATTGTACCGATCTCGTCGGGTTCGAAGGTATTGCAGACGCGCACAGGAATGTTTGTATCAACGGCGGGTTTGATCGTTTTGGGATGTAGAACTTTGGCTCCGAAGTAGGCAAGCTCCGCGGCCTCTTCGTACGAAAGAACTGGGATCGTTCTCGCTGAACTGCAAATTCGCGGGTCGCAGGTCATAACTCCGGTTACGTCGGTCCAAATCTGGAGTTCGTTTGCCCGCAACGCGGCCGCGACCAACGCCGCCGAGTAATCCGAACCGCCGCGACCAAGTGTAGTCGTCTCACCGCCGCGGCTGGCGGCAATAAAACCGCCAATGACCGGAACTTCGCCCGCGGTGATCAACGGTTCGAGTTCGATCTTTACGAGTTTTTCGGTCTCATCCCAGATCGGCTGGGCGGCACCGTATTCGTCGTCGGTGACAATCAGCCGCCGCGAATCGACCTGTCTTGCGTTGATGCCCTTAGTTTTCAGCACCTCGGCCAAAAGCCGCGACGAAAGCTGTTCGCCATACGAGACAACGGCATCTTTTAACATCGAAAGCGGAAGGCTGCGGCGCCCAACCCGTTTGAGCAGATCAGCGAGTTCCTCGCGCGAGTATTGGAGTTCGCTGTGAAACGGACTGGTTTCGGGAATCGAGAATTGTCTTGTTACTTCGACGTGGCGCTGAAAATGCGACTCGAGCGAAGCAACCGCAGCCTGAACATCGTCTTTTTTCGCGAGTTCAAATGCCGCAAGCAATGCGTCAGTGACCTTTGTCATCGCCGAAACGACGACGACCGGATGCCGATCCATTTGCGTCGAAACAATATGAAAAACACGCTCAAAAGCGGCCACGTCACCAACCGACGTGCCGCCGAATTTCATTACAACGGGCTGCAAAGTATCACTCATATTGTCAGAACCGCCTGCGTGAGCGGGCGGAACGAACATTAACTATAATTTTCTCCATAGGATCAGTACCTAGTATTTAATTTAGCGTGACTTTGCCATCGAGTCCAAACCGCTCGCCCATGCAGGCGGTTCTGACAGATCACAAAACTTTGTAACATCCGGCAAGATGGGCGGCAGATCGTCTGTAAGCCACAAAACTGTCCGGCAGATCCTCGCCATCGCCGGACAAAATCTTTCGCAGGACTCGCGAGGTTTCCACCGTATCGCTCAAAAAGGCATCGTGGCCGTCTTCGGATTCGATCTCGTGATAGCTCGCATCCACACCGTGACGGACGAAACGATCTTTCAATGCCCTCACATCCGCTGCCGGAAACAGCCAGTCGCTCGAAATACCGACGAGCGAGACCTTCGCGCAGATACGCCGTATATCGGCGTCGGTCAGATCAAACAGATCCATCGCTTTGGTGGTCAAATCGTAGCTCTCGATCTCAAACCTGTCGCGAAACGTATCGCCCTGATGATCGAGATACCCGCCAACGTCGAACCGGTCGCCGAGTTTCTGATGTGGATTTTCGCCATTACGATTTGGATTTCGGCCAAAACGCTCGCCAAATTGGCGAGGTGATTTATAGGAAACTACCGCGATCTTGCGGGCCATTTCAAGATCGTTCTGACGGATCGCCTGCCGCTGCAGATGATTTAACGCCAGTCCCATCGCCGAAAGCGGCGTCGCGGCGATTGAAATGCAATGATCCACGGCCTCAGGAAAATCCACGGCGAACTGGAACGCCAGCATTCCCCCCACGCTGCCGCCAATAGCCGCGCGAACTTTCTTAATTCCCAAATGTTCGAGCAGCAGAAAATTTGTCCTCGCAATATCGCGCAAAGTTACAATCGGCAGTTCCGTTCGACCGCCCTTCGCCCGCCGCTTTTTGAGTGTGCTCGCACTCGTCGAGCCGTAGCTGGAGCCGAGATAATTCACACAAACAAACGCAAATTCAGACGTATCGAGCTCACACCCGTCGCACATCAAACCGTTCCACCAATCGCCAATTCGCGAGCTGCCGGTGAGCGCATGAAATACGAGAATCGCATTCGAACGCTCGGCGTTGAGCTGCCCGTAAATGGTCGCTCGTAGTTTGACCTCAGGCAATACTTCGCCTGATTCGAGTTGAAATGGTTCGTTAAGTGTTAGGTCTATCTCAAACATTTTTTTGTCACCTCAATATTTTGGAACCGACGGATCGACATCATTCGACCACGCCGTTATGCCGCCTTTTAGATTTATCAGCCGGCCCTCGAAACCGGCATCTTTCAGATAACTGATCGCTTTCGCACTGCGAACACCGCCCTTACACTGCACAACGGTCGTCTTGCCCTTGGGAATCTCGCAAATACGATTAACTATCTGATTCAGGGGGATAAGCTGGGCCCCGGGAATCCTGGCGAAATCAAACTCATGGTCCTCGCGAACGTCAATGATCTGCACATCGACGTTGCCGTTAATCCAGCGATTCAGTTCGGTTGCCGTAATCTCTTCGTAGGGAAGCTCTTCTTCGACCGGAGCATTGAGACCGCAGAAGGCGTCGTAATCAACTAATTCCTTGATCGTCGGATTGTCGCCGCAGAGTTCGCAGTTCGGATTTTTGCGGAGTTTCAGCTCACGGAATTTCATCGTCCACGCATCGAAAAGCAGAAGTCGATTGAGCAAAATACCTTCTGCACCAAGTATTACTTTCAAAACCTCGTTGGCCTGTATTGTGCCGACGATGCCTGGCAAAACCCCAAGGACACCGCCCTCAGCACACGACGGCACCAATCCCGGCGGCGGCGGTTCGGGATACAGACAGCGGTAACACGCGCCTTTCTCAGCCCAGAAAACACTCGCCTGCCCCTCAAATCTAAAGATCGAGCCGTACACATTCGGCTTTCCGGTTAAAACCGCAGCATCATTTACCAAATACCGTGTCTGAAAATTGTCCGTGCCATCAACAACAACGTCATAATCCTTGAACAGCTCCAACGCGTTCTCGTCTGGTTAACGCCATCTCATAGGCCTCGACATTTACATTTGGATTTACGTCTAACAGACGTTCCTTCGCCGATTCGATCTTTGGTCGCCCGACGTCTTTTGTCCCGTGAATTATCTGCCGCTGGAGGTTCGATTGATCAACAACGTCAAAATCGACTACGCCGAGCGTTCCGACACCCGCCGCCGCGAGATACAACCCAAGCGGCGAACCCAATCCGCCGGTTCCGATGGTCAAAACACGAGCGTTCTTGATCTTTCGCTGACCTTCGAGGCCAACCTCGGGCAGGATCAGATGCCTCGAATATCGTTGATATTCTTCCGTTGAAAGCGTCGGTAATTCTGTCGTCGATCGAGCGTCAGCCGCCGAGTTTCCACCAGCGATGGACGGCACGATCGTCAGCGTTTCGCCATCCGCGAGCTTGGTTTCTGCTCCGTCGAGATAACGAATATCCTCGTCGCCGACATAAAGATTGATAAAATTTCGTAAGCTGTCCTGCTCGGTAAACAGGTGCTTTCGCAAACCTGTAAACTCACACGTGAAAGCGTTTAGAGCCTCGTTAACATTCGTTGCCTCAACTGCGACCTCTGATTTCCCACCGGTAAATTGCCTGAGCGGCGTTGGTATTAAAATAGTAATTGCCATGTTTTTTTTCTCCGCATTAGCTGAGAACTGATAGCTGAAAACTGAAATCAGCTTTGAGCTGTCAGCTTTCAGCTATTTCGAAACCTCCTCGATAATTTCTACCGACTCTAAATTAAATTTCGACCGGTCATACTCCATCTCCCACGAATTCCAATCGACCGCTTTTCTGCCTCGCACTGAGACGATAATGTAAGACCAAACCGGCAGAGCGTGATCGAGATCGAACTGCGACGGTACCGCTTCGTCATCCGGATGCGAATGGTAATAACCGATGACATCGAGTCCGCTTTCGCGGGCCTTTCTGTCGGCCAGCATCAAGGAGCGAGGGTCAATCAGCACGCGGTCATGCCGCGTTTCGATATCGGCGGTGTTCTCCATCGCCAACGTCTCGACGACAGATTTACCGTTCCCGTCATCGAGATGGCCGAGAAGCAGCCCTCCGCATTCGTGCGGATAATCTGCCTCCGCGTGTGCCTTGATCGCGTCAAGATGTTTGCGAGTAAGAGTGATCACGCGCCTGCTCCTTGCTCGTTTTCCAATGCCCGATCGCTAGGGCTCCCGGTTCTGACAAGAGCCTGTTCGATGTCGGCCAGGATATCCTCTGCTTTTTCGATTCCTACTGAAATTCGAACCAACCCCTCGGTGATCCCAAGACGCCTCCCGCCGTTTCTCAGGCAGTTCACGGTGTGACGAACTCGCGGCGTGCGAAACTGTCGTAAACACGTCGCCGAGCGTCGTCGCTCGCACAACCAGCTTGAGCGAATTCATAAACGACCACGCCGCATCCCGCGTATCGTCAGCCAAAACGATCGAGAGCAACGCACCATTGTGCGGCTGCGTCAGGACGCGTTCCGCAACGCCGTCGGTCGAGAATTTTGGATAGAAGACTCTCTTGATACTTTTGTGATTTGAAAGAGCGTCGGCGAGGAACTCAGCGTTCGAGCATTGCTTTTCAAGCCTTAACGCGAGGGTTTTCAACCCGCGTGAGATCGAATGAGCTTCCCAAACGCTTAGGATTCCGCCGACGAGTTTCATTGCACTTGTGAGGGCTGGTTCGTCCGCGATGTCGCGGGCTATGACCACGCCGCCCATCGCGTCGGCGTTGCCGCCGAGGTATTTTGTGGCACTGTGGACGACTAGGTCAGCTCCAAATTCGAGAGGCCGGGCGAGATACGGCGTAGCGAATGTGCTATCAACGATCAGTTTCGCTCCGACCGAATGTGCGAGTTCGGCAACGGCGGCGATATCGAGAACTTTCAGCAGCGGATTTGAGATCGTTTCGGCGAGCAGGACTCGCGGTTTCAAGTCTTCAACCTTCTGTTTTAGTTCAGTGAGGTCGGAAAAATCTGCAAGCTGAGTTTTCACACCAAACGCACCAAATACCTTGTACAGCAGATCAAAACTCGCTCCGTACAGATCCCGCGAGGCGAGAACTACTGAGCTGTTCGTCAGGTCGCTTGCGAGTAATGCCGCGTGTAAAGCCGCCATGCCTGACGAATACGCCCGGGCAACCGCACCGTTTTCGAGCACGCGTGAGAGCTTCCTGAAACGCATCAACCGTCGGATTGCCGTAGCGCGTGTAGATGTAATCTTTCAAATCGCCCGTGAAAACACGGTCGGCCTCTTCCATCGACTCGTAGCTGTAGGTCGAGCTGGCAAAGATCGGCGTCGCGTTCGGCTGTCCCTTGGGCAGCGGCCGGCGTTCGCCGGCGTGTACAAATTCGGTCTCAATCGATCGTTTAGTCATAAATTCAAAAATAAAAAAAGCCCTCGTGCTAAAGATGCACGAGAGCTTTTTCATAAAAGTTCTTCGTTTTTCGGCGACGGATAAAAATATTCGTCGTTTGTCTTTAGCAGTTTTTATCGTGGAGCAAGTTGCCTTAAATCGCCACGCTTTTGGTTTTCAAGTTCCCGTTTTTACAGGAAATTATCCGGCAACCACAAGCGTGACACACATAATAATGCGGCAACATCTCGGGTTAATATGGATAATGTTCTTCATCGGTCGCAAGTCTTTGCAGACTTTTATTAAACTACACATCAAATCGAAGGGTGTCAACAGGAAAAGTTCGGAGTTCCAACTTTAGTTGGCCAAGCCGCGACGAAGAAGCCAGCTAAAGCTGGTACTCCAAACGTTCTATCCGCACAAAACAGCACCGCCGTTGATGTTCAAAATCTCGCCCGTGATATGCCGCGACCAGTCTGACAGCAAAAAGCAGATTGCGACAGCGATGTCGTCGGTCGCGGCCATTCGTTGGAGCGGGATCGCCTCGATTACGCTTTGTTTATAGGCCTCGTCGTTAAAAACTTCGCGGACCATCGCCGTCTCGATCCAGCCCGGAGCGACGGCGTTGACGCGAATTTTTGGACAAAGCTCGCTCGCCAGCGCCTTTGTAAACGAGATCTGGCCGCCTTTCGAAGCGGCGTAATTTGAATAATTTGCCTCGCCCCGCTGCCCGGCCGTTGACGAAACCATCACGATCGCCGCCGAAGCCTGCTTTTTCATCGCAGGAACACACGCCTTCGTCATCGCCCAGGCAGATTTTAGATTTGTGTTGATAACCTTATTCCAAAGCTCTTCGGACATATCCTCGATCGGGGCCCCATCCCAAACCCCAGCGTTGCATACCAGCAGATCAATCCGGCCAAATCTTTCGAGCGCGATCTTAGCTATTGACTGCGCACCTAAATACTCGGAAACATCAGCCGCTACGCCAACGGCCGCCACTCCTTTCGCCTCGCACATCTCAACCGTCTCGAGAGCCTCGGCTTCGTTGCTAAGATAATTCACCACGACATTTGCTCCGGCCTCGGCCAGCCGCAAGGCGGTCGCTCGCCCAACGCCTCGAGACGCACCGGTGACAATCGCTGTCTTACCGGCGAAAAGATTGTTGGGAAGCTGTATCTGCGACATGTTTTCGCTCATTCATTCTCCGTAACATCTCGGCGGATAGCTCACAATGCAATCGCCCCGATCTAAGATGACGTTTCTCGAAAATAGTTTGTGAAACTAAGATAGCCGTAAATCGATTTAAAAATCAAAACGGCGGCGACAAATTCCGTCGCCGCCATCCGATCAAAAATCGTGAAAAACCACTACTTATCCCTGACCCAACCCTGAACCAGTTTTGCAGAAATCATTACGAGTGGGAAAAGATACATAGAGTGCCAAAAATACTGATCCGCAAGTTCCTTACCCAATATAAGTGAAGGAACGACGGCGATCGCCAATGACATTGTGATAACGATTCCCGGAACAGCCAAATTTTTATAATTCTTAATGCTTCCGGAACCCGCATACGTCAAAAACACGAACAGCAGGCAGGTTAAAACCCAGTCAAAACCAAACGAGCGTCCGACAGCTCCAAAAAAAAATACCGATGTCAGCGTTCCGCAGAATAGACAAAGAGTACCCGGCCCGAACATAAAAAGCTCACGCAGAATGCCCGACCATTTATCCGCCTTTTCCGAGAATGACGTTTCATTTGCGGCGAGAGCAGTCGGTCCGGTGTAGGTCAGAGCAAATTGGCCGTGATCCGGCGGCGTTTCAAAAAACGCGTTCATGGCGTTTTCTATTCTTGCGTCGATCTTTGTTTTTTTCATATTGCGCGGGCGGAGCGGGAATCTCTATTAATATTTTACCTTCCCGCTGAATTCAGTAGCAACACTTATTTTCCCGCTTCGATCCGTGCTATTTTGGGAATACATCTGTGCCGATAATGCTCAAATTATCCGATAAAAACTCAGTATTAGATGGTTCGGCCAATTGGCCGACGTACTTATTTTTGTTTGGCGTCGGGATATTTTTGTACATGTTCCTGTTCGAGTTGCCCGCAACGCCATTTTTCGGTGACGGGGATCAGTCGATCTTTCTTTACGAAGCTCAGCGGATGTTGCATGGCGATGTGATGTATCGTGACTTTTTTGAATTTACGTTGCCCGGAACACAAAGTTTTTATGCCCTGATGTTTGCTGTTTTTGGCGAGAAATTTTGGATCGTCGGGGCAACGGTTTTGATCATCGGGGTCGCAACGGTGTGGTCGATGCTTGTTGTTGGGATCAAGATTCTGCCGTCGCCGCTGCATTTCCTGCCGCCGACGCTCTATATCTTCTTTGGTTTCCGATGGGCCGGTTTTGATTTTTCACATCGGATGTTTAGCCCCGTTTTTGTTCTGCTGGCGGCCTATCTGCTGATAAAACGCAAGACCACGCGTAACCTCGTCCTTGCCGGGTTTTCTCTCGCCCTTTCGTCTTTTTTCACGCAGCAGCGCGGATTCGTCGTCGTGACGGCAATCGTTACTTTTTTCCTGATTGAGAAATTTCACCGCGATGAAAGCTGGGGAACCTTTCTCAAGTCGGCGGCTGTAATTTCGATCAGCTTTGTCGTGGTGCTGGCGGGATTGTGCCTGTATTTTGCCGCTGCGGCCGGCACCGAAAATTTCTTTTACTCAACCGTTGTTTACCCGTTCAAATATTACAGCTATGGCGAGCAAAATCAGTTTGGCGTATACATGGCCGATCTTCAGCGAGCTTTTACGATCACAAAGACATCGGAAATCCTCGCCGTCGGCCCCGTTTTTCTGCATTGCGTCTTGCTGCCGTTCGCGATTCTGTTCTTTTTCGGAATCTTTTTCAAAAACAGACGTACGGTCGATTGGAACGAGCAGCGAGCGGTTTTTCTGGTTGCCATCACCGGATTGTTTTTGACATTCACGACGACGGCTCCAAATATGTTCCGGTTGTTTCCGATATCAATCTTTGGGCTGATCGTACTGGTGTGGCTCGTGGTGCGATATGTGCCGTCAGCCGCAATAAGTCGAACATTTGCCGTCGCCGTTTGTTCTGGTCTAATGCTTTTGGGTGGTTTTCAGGCGATTCGGATGCAGACAAATTGGAATGTTCTGCATCTCGACACACCGGTGGGGCGGCTCGCCATGGTCGAGTCAAAACAGGCCGAGCGGTATGCGTGGCTCGCGAAAAACACAAAACCGGGCAATTATTTCTTCGAGGTTTACGAGCCGTTTGTCTATTTCCCTCTCGGTCTCAAAAATCCGACGCGGTTCGGCCAAATTTGGCCAAACGATTACACGCGACCAGAGCATGTCGCTGAAGCAGTACGATCTCTAGATCAACGACCGCCGCACTATATCCTCTGGGATAACAGTTATTTTGCCGCCGAAAAACCGCGCGCGTCCGGCGATCATACCGCACCGCTCACGGACTTTGTGCGGGCAAACTATTCACCCATCGGCGAGGTTTATGAGACGGACGGCAAGCCGATACAAATATGGGAGATAACCAGGCGTTGAGCGATACGAAACACGGCCAGTTTCTCTCATCGGCAGGAATGCGATACGCAGCGGTTATCGCTACAGGCATTTTTGTCTATTTGCTTGTCTTCAAGCTTCCGTTCACGCCGTTTTTGAATGAGTCAGATCACCACATGTTCCTCTACGAAGGCATGCGGCTGCTCGATGGCGATACGATGTATCGCGATTTTTTTCAATTTACATTTCCGGGCACGCAGGCCTATTACTGGTTGCTATTCAGCATTTTTGGTCTGAAATACTGGAATTTGTCAGCGACGATAGTTTTGATCGCGATTCTCTCGGTTTGGAGCTGTTTGTTAGTTTCGAAAGCGGTAATAGAAAACTCGCTTTTTTATATGCCGGCGGTTTTGTTTATCTTTTTTGGTTTTCGGTGGAACGGTCTCGACGGAACGCATCGGATGTTTAGTCCGATTTTTGTTATGCTGGCGATTTGGATTTTGCTCAGACGGTCCGATGTGTTCGGGTTGATGTTAGCCGGAATGTTCTGCGCATTTGCCTCTTTTTTTACCCAGCAGCGAGGTGTTTTGGTGGTAATCGCGATTGCGGTTTTTCTGGTTTTTGACGGCTTATATTTGGGAAGAAAAGGCCGTGAAATAGCGACCTCGATCTCCGTAATCGCGTTTTCGTTTTTATTGGTTTTGCTGACACTTTGCAGCTATTTCATTTTCACGGCGGGGCCGAGTGATTTTTTTGCAGCAACCGTCTCATATCCGGCGAACTACTATCATTACGCCAGTTATAACAATTTCGGCGTCCTCTCAGCCGATCTAAAAAAGTCCCTGGATATTACCGATTTTTCAAAAACGTTTTCCGCCTCAGGATCAATCTTTTATTTGTTCATTCTACCGATTACCTATCTAGTTTTTGGGCTGCTTTTCCTGCTCAAACGAAAAACGCAGGAATGGGTGTTCTGGCGCAGTATCGTTTTGACCGCCCTCGTCGGCGGAGCGCTGACCTTTACGATTACAGCTCCAAATACTAACCGCCTGTTTCAAATATCAATGCCGGGTCTGATCGTTTTCGTATGGCTTATTAACTATTTTGGGAAGGAGCCGAAAATATGGCTTTCTCGTTTTGCGCCCCGATTTCTGGTCGGTCTGACAGCAATCGTCACGCTTCTCGGAATGACCCAAGCGTATCGAATACAGACAAATCAATATCAGCTACTGGAAACTCCGTCAGGTACGCTCGTTTACAACCCGTCGGAGATCATCGACAAACGATATGTCTGGCTGATGGAGCGCACGGTGCCAGGCGATCTGGTCTTCGAGGCGTATCAGCCGTTTATCTATTTCCCGCTTCTCTTACGAAACCCGACAAAATACGCGCAGATATGGGACAGTGACTACACACGCCCCGAACACGTCGGCGAAACGCTCTCCGATTTGGAAGCAAAACGCCCGCGATATATCCTATGGAATAACGACAACAACAAGCCCGACGAATCGCGCTTAGCCAGCGATCATATGGCTCCGCTCAGCAGATATTTGCAGCAAAATTACCGGCCGGCAAGCGAAATCATCGAAAATAGCGAAGGCCAAATCCAGATCTGGGAACGCATAAACTAAATCCGTGAACGAAACAAACCTACTAGAAGACCAACCCATCGCCTGGACGCCGCCGCCCGACGTCATCGAACGCGCCCAGCTAACTCGATTTATGAAACAGGTCGGCCTTTCGACCTGGGATGTGCTTTATGCGTATTCGATCAACGATGTCGAAAAGTTTACGGAAGAGGTGCTGAAATTCCTCGACATCAACTTCGACCCGCCGTATGAGAAACTGCTCGATACTTCGGGCGGTGTTGAATTTCCGGAGTGGTTCTCTTCACCGCAGATACGCGGAGACGCAGAGGCTGCCGGATTGGATTCCGTGTCAGTACCACCTGCGGTAGCGGGTGGGGATCTGGCTGCTACCGAGTCCGAAACCCCACCCGCTACCGCAGGTGGTACTGACATAGAAGACGCGACCGCGTCCGAGTCAGAACCGGGAACGATAGCGACTGGGTTCCCCGCGCACGCCGGCCTCAACATCACCGAAATGTGCCTCGACCGCTGGCAGACGGATGAGATGAAAGATCAAATGGCGGTGATCTGGGAAGGGGAGGAAGATAAGGAGCTTTCGCTGTCATACAGCGACCTATTCGAAACAGTGGAAGCCCTTGCGGGTGCACTCCGGTACAAGGGGTACCGGAAGGGTGATGCGATCGGGATCCATCTTCCAATGATGGCTCATACCGTCACAGCCTTGCTTGCGATTGGTCGGATCGGAGCCATTGCGATACCCGTTTTTTCCGGTTATGGGGTCGATGCAATAGCGTCGAGATTGAACGCCGTTGGAGCCAAGGCTCTATTTACATGTGACGGCTTCCCGCGTCGGGGAAAATCGTTCGACGCGTTTTCGGTCGCTAAACAAGCGGCCGCGCAGTGCCCGTCTCTTTCGGATATCTTTACCGTTGGGCGACTCGATCAAGACTTTTGGGGAGAATCAAACGATTGCACAACCCTTACTTTCATCGAACTTATAGCTGAAGGTTACGATGTTATGCCAAACGACCTTGGGCCCGAACCAACCTCCGCCGAAGACCCGCTCATTATCCTCTACACCTCCGGCACGACCGGCAAGCCGAAGGGCATTGCTCATACGCATGCGAGTTTCCCGATCAAGGCGGCGCAGGACATGGCTTTTGGCACGGATGTCGGCCGCGGCACGCGGATCTCGTGGTACACCGACATCGGCTGGATGATGGGGCCGTGGCTGATCTACGGGGCTTTGATCAACGGCGCGACGATCTGCATCTACGACGGCGCTCCCGACTATCCGACGCCGGATCGAATGTGGGAATTTTGTGCGAAGCATAAGGTCGAAGTTCTCGGCATTTCGCCTACACTTATCCGCTCGCTCGCGGCGGCGGAGGATGCAACCGGCTCCACTCCTTACAAAGGAGGGGTGGCAGCCGCTTCGGCTGACGGGGTGGTTCTCCAGCCGCCCGACCAAACAACGTCCGTGGAACCGAGAGCAGAGAACCACCCCGTCGGCGAAACGCCGACACCCCTCTTTTGTAAGGAGGGGAGCAAGAAAGCTCCGCATGAACGGCATGATCTATCTTCGCTCCGCCTCTTCGCCTCGACCGGCGAGCCGTGGAATCCGGCACCTTGGTGGTGGCTGTTCGAAAAGGTCGGCAACTCCAAACTCCCGATCATCAACTACAGCGGCGGTACCGAAATCTCGGGCGGTATTCTGATGGGCAATCCGCTGCTGCCGATCAAGCCTTGCTCGTTTCCTGCTCCGTGTCCTGGGATGGACGTCGATATTCTCGACGAAGACGGTAATCCGGTTCCAGCCGGCAAGGTCGGCGAGCTTGTCATCAAACAGCCCTGGATCGGCATGGCACGTGGATTTTGGCAGGAGAAGGAACGCTATCTCGACACATACTGGCGGCGGTTCAAAGACATCTGGGTCCACGGCGATTTCGCCATGCGAGACAAAGACGACCACTGGTTCATCCTCGGCCGCAGCGACGACACGCTAAAGGTCGCCGGCAAACGTGTCGGCCCCGCCGAGGTCGAAAGCTTACTCGTCGCCCACCCGCTGGTCGTTGAAGCCGCCGTCATCGGCGTCCCAGACGAACTAAAAGGCACCGCGATGGTCGCGTTTGTAGTACTGTCAGTACCGGAAGCGGTCGCGACCGGGGCAGCTTCTGCTGACGATTCACCACTCATCACTCATCACTCATCACTCGAAACCGAGCTGAAAGCTCTGGTTTCGCGCGACATGGGCAAACCGCTCGCGCCGTCGAAGATTCACTTCGTCGCCGCCCTCCCAAAAACCCGCAACGCCAAAGTAATGCGCCGCGTCATCCGCTCAGCATACCTCGGCGAAGCCCCCGGTGATCTGTCAGCCCTCGAAAATCCCCTGAGCATCGACGAAATCCGTGAGGCAGGCAAATAGATGGTCACAGTCTTCCTACTAACTTTCGTCAGGCGCCTAAACGGACGATTGCAGGCGAGGGCTCCTGCCGTCCGAGCTTTTTCTACGGTTCGGGCTTTCGCATTCTCGGCACCCAGCATTTTACTGCGGTGCAATACGCTTCGTATTCGGCCCCAAACCGCTCTCGCAGCTCGTCTTCTTCGAGCGGACGAAATATCAATTGCCACACGAGCGATCCCATCATTGCATAAAGCGCCACCAGCGGTGAGCCGAGAAAAAGTGCGACAGCCAAGCCCTGGCCTACACCCGAGACCGCCATCGGATTGCGAACGAACGCATACGGGCCGACGATAACGAGCTTTCTAGCATGATCGAGCGGCAGCGGGGTACCTTTTCCAATTCTCGACATGATGTAGGCGCTTGCTACCCCAAGCGAGCTGATCGCGACGAACAAAACGGCGGCAATCGGTTTCTGAAACGTAAAACTAAATCTAGCGATGCCCAATTTGTCTTCGACCACGGTTATCAGATACGGAAAAATGACCAGAATTATCGACCATACGACGATAATTTGTGTAAATGTTTTGAGCAGTATCCACCCATCTGAGGTGTCAGCGGCGCGCCTGAACATCGCCTTTTCAAACGACAACCCGACCGCAAAGACACCGTTCCAGATCATCGCCGGCATCATTAGAGCTACGCCGAGCCAACCTGCATCGGTTGTCATCGTGAACGTAAAACAGTAGATCGCCGAATAACTCATCGCCCCGGTCACAAACCACGCGGCAACGCATTGATACGGATTGTTGCGGAAACAAAGCCAGGCAGCGACCACGGACCCGACACCCAAAAATGACAAATCGGCGAGCCAAAATGCCATTAGCGATATCTCGGAACCGTTCTCAAGCGCAAAATACTTCCTCGACGCGGGCCACCAAAACAACATCGCCCACCAGAGGAAAACGGCGATTCCCTGTGCTGCAAAATAGATAGCGGCTGAGCGGCGAACTTTCATACTGATGCGAAGTTACCACAAGACAACGTGTTTCGCCCTTACTTACGTGCGGGCCTTTGCAACTTTTTTGAGCACTTTGTCGATCCGTTTCCGCCCGCTTTCTTTCTCGATCTCATCGAGGCGTGACGATAGGAGTTTCACAAACGCTTCTCGATTTCCATTGTTTACGGCCGGAATCGCCCTTTCGGCATACATCGGTAATTGGTTTGTCGGACAGGTCAGCATTTGTTTAAGCAGCAGCGGAAACGCATCGGGAGCGTATTTATCTAATTTAGCAAGGCTTATGAGGATATTGACACAGCCATCACGGGTGATGACCGAGCCTCGGTCTGCGGCGTCAATGATCTGCTGCAATGCGGCAAATATCCCGGCCGGCTTTTCCCCGACGACACAGCTAAGAGCATACATCGCTCCCCATTGAAGGCGGTTGTCCTTGCTAGTCAATAACGCAAGAAAGGCCGCCACGTGGTCGGCGATCAGCTTTGGCTCTACATAACCGACCTCGTAAAGCACCTTGATACAGTCGTAGCGAATGCCTTTGTTTTTGTTCATCAGGTTTTCGACAAGTTCGGCGACCGCCGCCGCATTTTTGCGTTTTACGATCTCGGCGGCGAGTTCCTGATTCGGAACTTCGTCCCGGCGATTGAGCGACGTCGCCAGTTTCAGGATAATGTCCATAATATTGTCGGCAATTATATATCCGATTTCCGTTGGAGTTAAACGAGCCCAGATCAAATCATGATAAAACCATTAGACGATCACCAGATAAATCGTGCCTGCATCAGATTATCGCGCGATCACACGGAAATGGAGCGTGTTTACAACACCTACGGCGCCCCGCCGCTGTGGGACCGGCCGACGGGTTTTGGCACGCTGCTAAATATTATCCTCGAACAGCAAGTTTCGCTCGCGTCGGCAAAGGCTTGTTTTGACAAGCTAGCGGCCCATCTGGGCGAAGTCACACCCGCGAATTTGCTTGACCTCGATGATGCTGCCTTGAAGACGATCGGTTTTAGCCGTCAAAAAACGGCGTACGCCCGCCATCTGTCTGAGGCGATCATTGAAAAACACATTGATCTAGATGCTCTGCACAAACTGCCTGACGCCGAGGTCAAGGGCGAGTTAACGAAACTAAAAGGAGTCGGCGAATGGACGAGCGACGTTTATCTGCTGATGGCGATGCTGCGGCCAGACGTTATGCCGCGAGGTGACATAGCATTGCATGCGGCCTATCAAAACTTGACCGGTGCGGAAAAACGGCCCGGGTCGGATGATTTTTTGCAGATCGCCGAAAAATGGAGGCCATTTCGCTCGGTCGCGGCACGCTTGCTGTGGCATTACTATCTTTCGGAACGGAAGGATCGACAAAAGTTAAGCGGCGGGCTTGCCCCATAAGCGCCAACTTCAGGTTGTAAACCTATGCGACTAAACGGTTTGAAAGTCCCTGAAAGGGACAAATGTAATAGCGTCGGGAGCATC
Source organism: uncultured Acidobacteriota bacterium (assembly GCA_963738935.1). Classification (GTDB taxonomy): domain Bacteria; phylum Acidobacteriota; class Blastocatellia; order Pyrinomonadales; family Pyrinomonadaceae; genus OLB17. Next base: position 2,005,982 of record CAVTYF010000001.1, read on the forward strand.
CCGACGAGTTGGCGGCCGTAACGGGGATCGGTCCCTGAAAGGGACGAATGTCAATGTTTTCGCCAAATTTGTCCCCTTCAGGGACAGAACCCGTTGATTCGCTGTCGAGTTGGCGCCTATGCCGGCTTGCCCGCCCGTCCCGCCCGATGGTGGCAGCAGGAAAGCCCGTTTCTTAACTTTTGGTCTTATTGTGTCGTTAAGCGACCGGCTTGCCCGCCAGGTCGCAGTGTTAATACCGTCGTTAACAACTCTTCCTCCCTGACGTCTATCATTTCAAACATTGGGCGGGGACGATGAAATCTATTTACGAGTTTTAAAGCCAACTATTTTCAATCGTCGAGGCATCTGTTATCGTTAGGGAGTTCACTGTTATTTTGCTGAGGTTATTACATGAGAACACGATTTTTTACCATCACCGTTATCGCGATTTTGCTCACGAATGCTGTCGGGTTTGCTGCGGGTGACGCCCGCACCGCACGGATCAAAAAGGCTGAGGTTTCGCGGCTTGTTTCGCTGCTGCCGACATCGAACGGTCTTGTCGTTTTTGACTCGAAACGATTCCTGGGCGAAGCCTTGCCAAAGATTCTCTCGGCCAATCAGCCGATGCTGAACGAGATCATGGCAAAGATCACTGAGATGGAATCAACGACCGGTATCGACCTGCGAAAATTTGACCAGGTCGCCGTCGGCGTGGCGTTCAAAGCCACCTCGCCAACGCAGTTTGATTTTGAACCGCTGGCTCTGGCCAACGGCGACATAAATGCCGGAGCACTTGTCGCGATTGCGAAACTCGCTTCAAAGGGCGCATACCGCGAGGAAAAGGTCGGTGACAAATCGGTGTATGTCTTCTCGCCAAAGGACGTTATTAAAAAAACAACGGTGCAAACGACGAATTCAAAAATCGCGGACGTAATCGACAAGGCGTTAAAAGGGCTTGCCAAAGAGGTCGCGGTCGCTACGCTCGATAAAAATACGCTTGCTATTGGTTCGCTGTCGCGTATCCGCCATACCATCGAGGGCACGTCACGCGTGACGGCTGACATAACGGGCCTGCTATCGGTCAAGGAAACGTCGGTCATGAGCTTTGCGGTAAAAGCTCCAGGCGGTTTGTCGAAGATGATTCCTCTGGATAACGACGAACTCGGTACAAATATCGACGCCATCGATTATCTGGCCGGCTCGATGGACGTTGCGACGATTGGCACCTCGCTTAACCTGATGGCCCGTACCAAAGAGTTCAAACAGGCCGAGGGTCTCAAGGACACGCTCGCCGGTCTCAAGGTCGTCGGCGGCGCCGTATTTGGCGGATCGAAACGCCCGGACCAGCAAATCTACGCCCGCATGATTAAAAATGCAAAGATCGAAAACACCGGAAATGATGTTTCGTTGGAATTGCTCGTCCCTCAATCAGACATCAACAGCCTTCTCGCCGTAATTAAATAAGCTTTTCGTATTTTTCGGTCGAAATCAGAAAGAGCTAAGAATTTGTCGAGTAGATTCTTAGCTCTTTTTCCCGTTCCGTCCTGCTTTCTGCCTCTGCTTCTGCCACTGCTTTTTCCGCTTGCCACAAAAAAAACTTGTTCTCAACTGCCCCACTGTGTTAAATTTAGTTTTGCGGCTTCGTTCGAGACCTTTCGGCCGCTTTGCCAATACAAATCACACTGGATATAGACTAACCTTCGTCGGCTTTTTTCGGCACGAGATACCCAAAATGGCAGATACGCCTTTTATTTTGCAAGAACATCAGTTTCACAGGCTGAAAACCGTTTTGGAGCGGCTGCGTGTCGAGTGCGCGGCTCGTGTCGTATTTTTGATTGACCGAGACGGACAGCCGATCGCCTTTAACGGCGAGATCGGCGATATGGATACGACCAGCTTTGCCTCGCTGGCGGCGGGCAATGTCGCGGCAACCAGCTCGATGGCCAAGCTGATCGGCGAGGATAATTTCCCGTCTGTATTTCACGAGGGCGAGCACGAGAGCATTTTTATCAGCATCATCGGCCGCAGCCTGCTGGTCACCGTATTCGACGAACGCTCGACGCTGAGCCTCGTAAAGATCCGCACCAAACGCGGCAGCTACGATGTCGCCTCGATACTCGACGAAGCAACAATCGACTCGGCCAATTTCCGGGTCAATAAGAATTCGTTCTTTTCCGAAATTACGGACGAGGATATTGATAGCCTATTTAGTTAGTCGAGAGTGGAGAGTCGAGAGTGGAAAGAAAATCTCGACTCTCGACTCTCGACTCTCCACTTTACATATGACCTTTATTAATTACGCATCACGAGAAATCAATTGCAAGATTGTTTATTACGGGCCAGGTTTGTGCGGCAAGACGACGAATCTCCAGTACATCTACGATTCGACCGCTCCGCAGGCGAAGGGCAAACTTATTTCGCTCGCCACTGAGACCGACCGTACGCTGTTCTTTGATTTTATGCCGCTCGAACTGGGAACGGTTCGCGGATTTAAGACGCGCTTTCATCTCTACACGGTGCCGGGTCAGGTCTATTACGATGCCTCGCGAAAGCTGATATTGAAAGGCGTTGACGGCGTTGTCTTCGTCGCCGACAGCCAGGAAGAGCGTATGGACGCCAATATCGAGTCACTCTACAACCTCGAAGAAAACCTCTCAACCCAAGGCTACGACCTCAATCAAATCCCATACGTCCTGCAACTAAACAAACGCGACCTGCCAAACGTCACCCCAATCGACGAACTCTCGCAGGAGCTGTCACGCAAAGGCGAACCGGTCTTCGAGGCCGTCGCGACGAACGGAACCGGCGTCTTTGATACACTGAAAGCGGTTGCGAAGCAAGTTTTGACGGAATTAAGAAAGGGTTAGCCACAAAAGGCACAGAAAGCACAAAAAGGAGGTAAGAACTAATGGTTCCTACCTCTTTTTTGTGTATTTTGTGCCTTTTGTGGCAATTAAATGGCGGAGCCGACGGGACTCGAACCCGCGACCTCCAACGTGACAGGCTGGCGTTCTAACCAACTGAACTACGACTCCGCTAGAGAGTCGAGAGTGGAGAGTGGAGAGTCGCGAGTCAAAGTCTTGACTCTCCACTCTCGACTCACAACTCGCGACTCATATCTGGTGGGCACGAAGGGACTCGAACCCCTAACTTCCTCCTTGTAAGGGAGGCTGTCTACCAATTGACGTACGTGCCCGAAATGTGATCTCGACAAATGTTTTTAGTACGTGTGCCCGACTAATTTTCAAAAAAACGTCGCTCAATCACCAAAATGAGCGAACCCTAATGCTACGAAAGTTTGAGCGATGATGTCAAGTTTCGCGTTCGGAGTTCCTGCTTTAGTTGGCTCTTCGCCACCATTTGGGCCAGCTAGAGTTGGAACTCCAAACTTTAGCTGCGCTTCATTAGAACAGGTTTCGCTCCCGGCTCCGCGCTGGCGGGGCCGTAGATCATAGGTCAGGACCGTGCCGCCGAATCCGACGACCCAGCCGCGTCCGCCGTTGAAAACGATCTTCTCGAGCCGATGCGTGGTCTTTGCAGTCACGTCGCCCCACGTATTGCCGCCGTCGCGGGTTCGGACCATAACGCCGTGTTCGCCCACGGCCCAGCCGTTCGTCGAACTGGTGAAAAAAACATCGTCAGATTCGCCGTAACGCCCGAATCCTGCTGCCGCCAGAGACGGCCACCGCCATTCGAGCGGAAGATTCGTCCCTTTCGACTCCGACCGCCCACGCGCCTTTCTGTCCGGCAAAGAATACCGCGCTAAATTTTGTGTCCGCTGTCTCCGAGCAGCGTTGCGTTTTCCCACGTAAAACCAGCGTCCTCGGTAAACAGGATCGTGCCGCCAGCTCCGACGATCGCACCAACCTTTTCGCTGGAATACGCCCCGTCAAGCAGCACGATAGTGGAGCGCCGTACTTGATTTCTTTTCCACGAAACATCGTCAGTCCTGGAGCGTGTAAAACACGCCGCCCTCGCCAAAAGCTGTACCTTTGCCGTCCGGGCTAAAGAGAAGCTGGTCATCCGTTCACGACCGCCGTCCTGAAACTCAACCTTTTCCCACGTACGCCCGCCATCGATCGTGCGACGAAGGTATGACGTGGAATTTGCTCCGCGGATAATAGACGTTGCGTTCGCACAGGAGCCAACCTGTTGTTTCGGTCGAGAAATGAACCTGTAGGAGAGCATCATTGGTGAATTTTTTAGCCTGTATCCACGTGGCCCCACCGTCATCGGTGGAGAGCAGCACGCCGTCGGTTCCCGTAATCCAGCCTTTGCTCTGGTTAAGGAAGTAAATGTCCTTGAACCACGCAAAACTGTTCGTGTTTCGCTTCACCCATTCCGCATTCACCGCCTGGATGCCGCAAAGCAATAGGAATAGGATTGATTGCTATCTTGATAGACCGCATTCTTGTTTTCTCAACTGACCACTGACCACTGACCGCTGCTGTCTAGAACGGGCTGCCGAATAGCAATCGTGCCGCGCTGGCTTTGCCCAAAACGTCAAAGAATTTCTCGATCGTAAATCCTTTACCGGCGACAAAGACCTGATCGCCCGGGCTCAGATAGACCATCTCGGCCTTGCCGCTTTCCATCTTTGCGAGGCTTACCTGTTTTCGTTCGAGGCGTCCGTCCTTGGCATAGCTGACGACATAAACCTTATCTTTATTGCCGTTTTTGGTGACGCCGCCGGATTCGAGGATCGCCTCGTAAACGCTGACTTTGCGGTCCATAACGCGAACGCCTGGTGTCGCCACGTTGCCCATAACGCTGTAACGGGTGGCCATTGCTTTGTCGAGCGTAACGGTGACTTTCGGATCGATGATAAATTCGTCCAGCTTCTTTGTGATCTCGGCCGCGACCTGTTCGACCGTCTTGCCGGCGACCAGTACACCTTCGCGGATCAGCGGATACGAGATGTCGGGCATTCGGCGGAACGGTCTTGCCAGGTATGCAATATTCCGGACACTGTCCAAAAACCTCGACCGAAATGATATCGCTCGGGCCAAGCCGGTATTCCCTGCAGATAGTTGTTGTAGTACGGCAGGATCTCGTCATCAACCGGTTGGTCGGTGGTCACTGCCTCTTTGTCAGTATCTGACGACGGCGCCGGAAGTATCACGGCCGGCGTCTTGATCTCCTTTTGGTCTTTGCCGTCTTTGTTCTTGGCCGTTGCGGTCTGGCCAAAACTTGTTCCGGCAATAACCAACAGGCTCGCCGCGATCATTGAGATTTTTCTAATAACAACTATTGCTTTCATATCGATTTCCTCGTGCGCTGACATAAAATGTCTATTCAGCGGTTGAATCCAAATATTGGAATTTCCAACTATCGTCCCTTACCAAAGAGCACCGTCTTGACGGTATCGAAAACGATTACCATGTCGAGCGTCAGGCTCTGATTCTTAATGTAATAAAGGTCGTACTGCAGCTTCTGAATCGCATCGCTGACCGACGCTCCGTACGGATACTTGATCTGTGCCCAGCCGGTCAGCCCAGGTGCGACCAGATGACGGTGGTCAAAGTACGGGATCTCTTTCGCCAGTTGCTGAACGAAATGCGGCCGTTCTGGCCGCGGGCCGACAAAATTCATTTCGCCCTTTGAGAATATTCCAGAATGCGGTATCTCGTCGATTCGCAGTTTCCTGATTACCTTTCCGACACGGGTCGTTCGCTCATCATTGGTTACCGCCCAGATCGGTTTACCGTCGGCCTCGGCGTCTGTTTTCATCGACCGAAATTTGATGACATTAAATGAGCGTCCACCCTTGCCAACCCGTTCCTGGCTGTAAAAGACGGGGCCGCGCGAGTCGATTTTGATCAGGATAGCCGTAATGATCGCGATCGGGAGCGAAATCACCAGCCCGATCAGCGCCAGCATTCGATGAATAGCCTCGCGGACGACAAGCTTTAGCTGCGAATCGCGCCGTCGGCCCGCAAATATCAGCCATGATGGCCGCAGCATATCGACATGCACCTTGCCCGTGATTCGCTCAAAGAATGACGTGCATTCTTCGATCGAAACGTCGCCTGCCAGACTCATCTTCAGCAGAGCTTCCGTTGGGAAAGCTCCGCGGCGCTCACGAACCGCGATCACGACCCGGTCGATTTTTTCGCTTCTGATGACAGTTTCGAGTTCGTGGGCCTTTCCTAGTATTTCAGACCGGCCCAGCTTTTGCCTTGGTTTTGCACCGTTCTCGGACAAAAAACCAACGATCCGGTAACCAGCGTCCCGCCTTTCCCAAACGGCCTCGGCGGTATCGAGAGCAGTCTTGTCCCGTGCCGACGACGAGTATTTTTTCACCGATCCCGGGATGCCCGGTAAGTGAGTGAATCGCAATTCTCCAGCCGAGCAGCAGCACTAGAACGAGCGGCAACCGAGATCACCGATACACCGCGCCCGATCAGAAGCGTGCGGAACAAAGTAAAAGAGAATGGCCAGCAGTGCCCACGCAATTCCCAGTGCCTGCACCAGCCTCAACAGCAGTTCGCGGCGGTTGGTCATCACGACGTAATCGTAAAGATCGTAGAAATATAAGATCAATAGACAGACAGCAGGTAGCGAGCGCGATCTTGAGCCAGCCGTTTTTCGCAATCAAGTTCGTTTTCTGAGCCGGCCAAGCCGAGGCGCAGGTACATTGCCAGGATGACGCCGCAATATATGATCGCGGCGTCGGCCAACAATAACCAAAAAATCCTCGAACTAAATCGTGCAGGCGCTCATTACTATTTGCCTTTACTGTGCTCGCCGTTTCGCCCAGTCGCTTGTAATTGTAATAGCCGTAGTTGTAATGCGATTCCTCCAAAACGTCCTCGCTCTGGTTGAGTACTACGCCGAGCAGCCGGTCCTTTGGAAGCGGTTCGAGAAGGCGTTCGATAACGCTGCACCTCGTCCGGTTTGCCCGGACGACGAGCAACGCTCCGTCAGCGTGATTTATAAGTACAGTCGCGTCGGTAAAGATACCGAGCGGCGGAGCATCGATGATGACGTAGTCAAACATTTCGCGCGCTTCGCGAAGAATTTCCTTGAATTGCGGACCCGAAATCAGCTCCGCGACATCATTACGCGCATCGCCGCCGGCCAGAATATGCAGGCCCGACGGTTCAAGCCGTACGATCGATTCCGCAAGCGTCGCATTGCCGTCGAGTACATGCGAGAGGCCCTTGTCGGTCTCAATACCGAGATAATCGGCCAGGCTCGGCATCCGCAGATCGCTGTCGATAATCAGGCACTTAACACCATCGGTCTGCGCGAGGAGCCACGAGAGGTTGAGGGCCGTGACCGATTTGCCTTCGCTCGGATTGACACTTGCGACGACGATCGACTGTAGCTTTTGACGCTGGCTTTTGTGCAAAACGTGAGTTCGGAGGCTGCGATATTCTTCGCAATAATTGGAATTTGGCTGGGTAATCGCGACGAGTCGTGGCTCAACGCGTTCGGTGTCGACAGTCCAACTGACAAAGTCAGGTAGCTGTCGAACACCGACGCGCGTTAAGCTTTCGGCGTTCAATTTTGCCCCGGCAGAGATTTCCGGTTCCAACAAAACAGGGAGTGCCGTCCCGTTTGTTGAATCTCGGCTGCCCTATGAACGCCGAACTTGGGCTACCGATCTGTAATGCCGTCACCGAGAAGATCGGGCGGCACATTTGTCCGCCGGACACTCCGGTTAAACGGCACGATGTTCTCGTGTGCGGCCGTTTCGCCGCCGAGACTCTCGGTATGCTTCTTTTGTAATGCTTTGAGGATGCTCATCGTTGATCGCTCCGATTTGATAGCCGAGCACGTCGGCTACTCTAGTTAAATTTGTTGAACGAACCATTCAAGGTTCCGAGTTCGAGGGTTACATCGTCATCGAGATCCTCGAACATCAAACTGTCGCTGTTTGAGTATCCATTGGTTTCCGTCGGCTCCGGAGCAGACTCCTGCTTGAACATCCTGGGCTTAACCGCCTCGGTACGAGCGGCGCCGCTCCACAGTTCGTCCTTTGTTTCAGACCGAAGGACTCGGCTGCTCGGCACCTCGAATGCTTTTTCCGTCGCAAGTCAGATTGCCCTTTCGCGGAAGCATATCGAGATTGTCCGCGACTGCTTCGATGATCTGCCGGCCGATCACCTGCTCGCCCGATGAATAGGCCGCGAGCATCGCGTTGTCACAGAGATTGTTAATCTGACGCGGAATTCCCTCGCTGCACTGGAAGATAAAATCGACCGCCCCAGGCGTAAACACATTCGGCTGATCCGAACCGGCAATCATCAACCTTTCCGTAATATAGCGATCGACTTCCTCGACATTTGGAAAGGCATGCATCCCGCACCGCAGGGCAACACGCTGCTTGAGCTGTCGAAGATTGGTCTGGTTCAGCTTGTCGCGAAGCTCCGGCTGGCCGGTTAAGACGATCTGCAGATGTTTCGCGTTATCCGATTCAAAATTAAGCAAGCAGGCGAATCTCTTCGAGTACGTAATCGGACAGTTCATGGGCCTCGTCGATGATGATCACGGTACGCAGCCCACGGCGATGACGCTCTTCGAGGACCTTGCCCATGACGTTGAGAAGTTCGGATTTGTTCGACCAGTCCTTGATGCCAAGCATCTGCGTGACGTGATGATAAAATTCATCGATCGACAAGCGCGGATTAAACACATACGCCGCCAACACGGTTGAATCAAGCCGCCGCAGTATCCAGCGCAGGGCCGTCGTCTTGCCCGTTCCGACCTCGCCGGTAAGCACGATCAGTCCTTTTGCATTCTCCAGGCCATAATAGAGGCTCGCGAGAACCTCGTTATAGCTCGGCGTGAACACGATAAAACGCGGGTCCGGCGTCAGGGTAAATGGTGAATCGTCTAAACCGAAAAATTCTTTATACATATACTTTTCCTGTCAGAACCGCCTGCGTAAGCGGGCGGCACGAACTCTCCCTTAACAAATACCCGACTAAGTGAGCCAGCCGGGAAACCTTTTTTCAACGTGCGAGCTTTGTGAAAAGCCCGTCCATACCGCCCGCTTACGCAGGTGGTTCTGACTTACGAAACAAACTTGTCGAACAGCCTTGTTAGCTGCAATATCAGGACGATCAGGGGAATTACCCCGACCGCAACCGCCGCTCCGGCGGCCAGCTTTAACCACCCCGACCGCCTGATCCAGGTCTTTTCGCTTTCCGAAAGCAGGGGCGGCACCGATGCGAGAACGGGCAGCCCTGTATAGTGTTTGGCATCGTCGATGCTCTGGATACGGAAAAGCCTCGGAATCTCGAAAAACGCGGCCAACATCAGACCCAATGCGAGCCCGATACCGCTACCCAAAAGCGTGAGCAGAAAACGCTTTGGAGCAACCGGCGACTGAGGAACATTGGCCGGGTCCTGAACACGGATCGTTTCGCCCTGCTGGCCCTGCTCGACATCGAGCGTTACACCGGCGTCATTCTTTTTCTTTGACATTTCGTCATAGGCCATCTTGGCCGAATTCATTTGGGTCGTGACGCTTTCCAGGGCGACCTTGACCGACGGAACCGCGTTGATTCGGGCCTCAAGCGCCGCGATCTGCATACTATTCTGCTGACGTTCCTGATCCTTGGTTGAAAGCTGCTGCTCGATCTGGCCGATCTGTGCCTGCAATCTCTGATTCTCAAGATCCAGATTCTTTTTCTGCATTTCGGCCTTCATCCCGGTGACTCGGGTCGCGCTGGCGACACGCTTGTCCACGCTCTTTTTCAGATTCTCAAACTCCTCGTTGACGCGGGCAATCTCGTCCCTGGTTGCTATAACGGCCGGATGCTTGTCCCGATATACCTTGATATAGTTGTCGAGTTTTGCATTAAGGTCGGCGCGCCTTTTCATCAACTCGCCATAGGCCGGCGTGTCCTCGATCTGTGAAGCCTGCCGGGCCGTGTCCTGCGTTTCCTTTTCACCAAAATCCTCGATGAGCCTCATCTGTCGGTTATTTGAGGCAATGCCATCGCTTAGGCGGCCCTTTTCGTTATAGAGCGACTGCTTTTCTTTCGTGATCGTATCGTCACGCTGACGAAGGCCCTCGAGCTGCGCAACCAGTCCCTGTTCGCTCTCAGGCAAGGTGGCCACATTCTGCATCATTATGTCGAGCCGCTGCTTTTCGAGATTGTCGAGAGCCAGTTTCTTCTCGGTAAGCTGTCGCTCAAAAAGCTCGTTGGTCGACTCGGCAATTTCCACCGCGTTTTGGACCTGAGCATTGACGTACTTGCTTGCAAGTTCGGCCGTGACGTTTCGAGCAGACTGGGGATCGCGATCACGATAACTGATCTTAAAGGCCGCGATTTTTTCGTTACCGCTTTCCGCCAGGTCGACCGTTATCGCTTTGTGCATTTTATCGACGATCAGTTCCATCGGGACTTCGGCCGCGCGCTCGCTTTTGTACAGATCGTATTTGAGGATCATCGGTTCGAGCGACGACCGGCTCAGCACTTCCTGGCTGATGGTCGAAAGCCGCTGCGAAAGATCTTCTCTCGAAAGCGAAGCGACGAGATTCGATGAAATTGTCGGCGGCTTGACCGTCAACAGCGATTCGGATTCGTAAACGCTCGGCAGTTTGTAAACAACATATCCAATCGCAGCCGTGAGGGTAATCATCGGCAAGATGATCAGCCATTTCTGCCTCGTGAGCATTCCGAGCAGTTCGCCAGGTTTTCTTTGTCTAAATTCAGCCATTTTGTTTACCTTCACTAAAGTAAGCTTCGCTTAGCCTCTTTTTTTCTCCGACTTCGTCTTCTCAGCCCGGGCTAGAATAGTTCGCAGCAATACGGCGGCGACTACCAGACCAACTCCGAATGCAAGCACCTCGAACGATTCAGGCATCGAAACCGCGATTGTTTTAATTATCGCCGTACTACTTTTTTCAAATAGAAAGAGCATTATTCGTCCTCGCTACCGCGATCAACCTCGTCGCGCCGATGCCTTATCGCTGGCCTTTGCTAAAGCCATTCCAAGCCGTACTCGATAACCGGGAGTTGGCGTCACGCCCGATCTGCGGCTATTTGACTCCTCGATCGCAACCGCTTTTTTGAACTGCTCTACCGCCGGCGATGCCAAACCTTTTTTTAGATATACCCAGCCAAGCGTGTCGTAGTAACCGGCGCTTGACTGATTTTTGCTAACCGCAAGAGATGCAAGTTGAAGGGCCTCGTCCAGGTTTCCCTGATTATCGGCCAGCAGCCATGCGAGATTGTTTGCCGCGATCGGCGTTTCGGGTGAAATCTCGAGGGCCCGGCGATATGCCTTTTCAGCTTCGGTCGTATTGCCGCGCGAATCTTCAAGGATGCCAAGCATCGTAAAGATCGGGGCCGCCGGTCGTTTTTCGATAACGCGTTTGTACTGTTCTACAGCCTCGACGGTGCGATTTTCGCCAACGAGAAAGCTTGCGTAAGCCGAGTATGCAGGCAGATAGTCAGCATCGAGTTCGATTGCCGCCGTCAATTGCCGCTCGGTCTCGGCGGTGTTCTTTTCCGCCGTAAAAACCGTCGATTTCAGAAAATGAAGGGCGGCCGCTAAGTCTCCGCGTCCGGCATTGGCAGCGATCATCTGATCGAGCCTGCCGTGAGCCTTGGCAGTTTGGTTCAGACGGATCGCACTGGTGACAAGACCGCTGATCGCGTCAAAACTCTGCGGATCGGCCGAAAGGGCTTTTTCATAGAGTCCAAAGGCCGCCTCATTATTTCGTTCGGTCACGTAAACCTTGGCGAGATTAATCATCGCGGACGACGACCGCGGCGAAAGTCTGACGATCTCCTGCAAATCGCTCCTCGCCTCAGCCAGCTTGCCGAGATCGAGATTAGCGAGACCACGTGACGAGACGCCGCGAACACGCATGTCCTGAATCGTCTGGGCGGTCAGATCAGCCGTCGGCGTGGCCGTATTTGCTTTTTCGATCAGATAGTTTGCAAACTTCAGCGCCCGTGCCCCATCACCTGCGGCAAACGCCGCCTGGATCCTTAGCAGATCGGCCTTAAAGAAACCCGGATGATATCGGTCGAGGTCGGCGAGGAAAGCCCCGGCCTGCTCGGTCTGGCCAAACGACAGTTTCGCCTGCGTCATTAAAAACAAAGGCTCGCGCGCACTCGGCTGTTTTTTTAGAATCTCTTCGAGGTCCTTGATCGCATCCTGAGCCTTGTTTTCCTGAAGCTTCAGACGGGCCCTGAGCATCAACGCTTCGAGATCGTCGTCGTTTATTTTGAACAGAGCGTCAAGCTGCTCGCCCATCTTGGCACTGTCTTTGCGATCGAGGTACATCTCCGACAGGCGGTAGCGGGCGAGTACGTACTCGGGCGTTTCCGTCAAAATCTGGTTGAGCGTTGCAATCGCGTCATCCTTCCGGTCAGCCTTTGAGTAAAACTCCGCGAGTACTAGTCGGCTCTCCGGGCTATTTTCCTGAACCTGCACGAGTTCATGGTATGCTCGCTCGGCCTTCTCCATCTGTCCGCTGGTAACATAGAATTCCGCAATCGATTCGCGGGCCTCGATGCTCGACGCATCCACGGCAAGGGCCGCATTGAATTGAGCCTCGGCCTCCGGATCTCGATTCGCGTACATCAGAAACCGCCCGTATTCCATATACCCCGTAACAGAATCCGGGCATTCGGCAATGCCCCGTTTTATCGCCGTTTCGGCTTCGGCGGCTTTTTCGCGAGTCATGTATAGACGCTGAAGACTGACATACGACTCAATGCGTTTAGGATTGAGCGCGATGGCTTTGTTGACGGCGTTTACTACCTCTGTATCAGGCTTGCCCTGAGCGGCAAGGATCGAGGCTGTCAGGATATGACCTTCGATAAACGACTGATCGGCGGCGAGTATCTCGTCGCGGACCTTTTCGGTCTCAGCGATCATCGGCGGCTGAACGAGCAGAAAATAGTTGCCGAGTTTCGCTTTTGCGTCAAGGTTGTTGTTGTCTAGCTCGACAGTCTTTCGCAGTTCTTCGAGAGTGTCGGTAAATTGCCCCAGGTTCTCATGCGCGCGAGCGAGGCCCCAATGAGCTTTGGCCGATGTGGTGTCTGATTCGACAGCCGCACGGAATTGCATCAGGGCATCGTGAAATTTTCGCTTTTTGAGTGATTCTTCTCCCTTTGCCAAAAATGAGGCCGTTGAGTGACCGCACGAAGCTACTAATAAGCTAAGGCAAACAAAGAAAATAGGGTAGGCAAAACGTCTACGAAGAATCTGGCACTCTCGATATAACATAAAACTCTAGTTGTCGCCTGCGATCAGCATGGTCAGAGATTCGGGGCATTGATTCTCTGGATAACCTTGACCGGGCGTTTGGTGATAGTCGGAAGTCCAAACTTCCATATCAACCGGTATTTTTATTTCAAAAAATTAGTGCAGTAAAACCGAAGTTTTATTGGCATTTGAGAAATAGAGCCAATCGGCAATCGATTTCAGAAAAATGTTGGATTTTTTGCTGGGAGGGTTTCGAGGCTATTCCGGAACGAACGGCGGCAGGGTCGCTGAGAGGTGAGATGCGAGGTCCATCGCTGCCGTAATACCAGCGGCTTCATCATTGCCAACGCTCGTCATCACGCGGACAATTGCGCCATCGCTCCGGCTGCGGGTAACGCTGTCCCAGACGGTATTGATCTTGTCGGAATATTCGCTCGCCTCAACCCGGCCACGGCCCTGGTACCAATAGATCATTACTTCGTTATAGATACCGTTCTGGACAATGTAGCGATTTGCCGTGAAGGATCGCCCGTCGGTGGACGGGATCTCGATCAGTTCTGGTTCTTTCATCACCCAGCCGGCTCCGGGCAGGCAATTTTGCGGACTGTGGTAGGTTGCCCCGGTTCGTTGCGTAGCATAGTAACCCACGTAGAGATTGGCAACGCGACCGTCCGGCAAGGCGTATTCGCGCATCGTATAGTCGGTTGTCTTTAGCACGCTTTCAGTTTGTTCACTAAACTTTATTTCACTTCCGCGCTGTCGCCAGTCGCCGAGATTTTGAGACAGGTCGGTCAGGGGTTTTCTCGCAACCGACGCTTCATCGCGATTAGCAAACCAGTTGACCGCCAAGGCACCAAGAACGAACGCGACGACCAGCGGCAAAACGGGAGCAAGGCGAGCGGAAGACGAAGTAAATGTTCCGGTATCCCCAACATTTTCAATTTTCGTACCTCGTAAGACTCGCCTGAGTACCAGATTGGCGGCAATCAGCAACGCCAGTGCAATCACGTAAACCAGCCACCCAGACACGTCGTGCCATGCGCCCTCGGTCGCCTGTTTGCCATAGTGATAGGTCAGAATCCCGGTCACTGTAACTCGCGCCGCATTGGTCAACACAGCGATCGGAACAGCGAGAACCATCAGCGAGACGGCCCTGAGCAGATCGGGAACTGCAAGATTGGCAAAACCGCCGCGTTCGTATCGACGTGTAAAATAGCCGAGTATCAATGCAAGCGTGACAAGCGTCATCAGCGAGCGAATACCGCTACATGCCTCAACAACTTCGAGCGAGATCGTTTGTGTCGAACCCTGCGGAAGGATGTCGATGACATTTCCCTTTCGAAGCGTCGGCACGTCAAACAGCCGAATTCCCCAAACGGCCATCTGCGATGCCCAAATCTGAAGCGGAAAAGCGATGCGGTTAAATATGATCTGCGGTATCGGTATCGCGAGGAGCAAAAGGACAAATGGAACAAGCAAAAGATTTAGCACCTTAGTGCCGAATAAATACATTACGATGCCGACAAGCATCAAAACGAACGAAATGCGGGTAGTGAAAAGCTCGGCACCCAACGTCCCGACCGCAAGCAGGAGTATTGAAGCAGCTATCGTTAATCCGCCCAGCCAGAACGCAGGTTTTTTTGCCGTCCGGACGAGTCCGTCCCATTCCTGCCAAATGATCAGCCCGGTGACAAACGGCACGAGCAGCCCATGCGAATAATTCTCGTCCGACCACCAATCACGCCCCAATTTGGTCAAAACCGTCGCGTAAAGAAACACGACCGCGACCGATATGGCTGCGGCTTTTATTATGTTTGCACGATTTGTTTCAGAATTCTCGCTCATCAAATCAACAGCAAGAAAAGGCGTAATTAAGTATATTTTCCGCTAATCACCAACCGATCAGCCACGGGAACTCTCAATTTGTTCGAGCAAAAACAAAATCCGCAATCTGGCGTAAACGTACCGTGTCCTTATCAATCGTGTCCAAAACATCAACTGCGGCAAGTCGTATCGAAGCAGCCAATTCACGCGTTTTGTCGATTCCAAAATGCGATGGATAGGTCGCTTTCTTCGAAGCAAGATCTTTGCCCGCCGTTTTCCCGAGCGTTGTCGTCGCCTGCGTAATATCAAGCAAATCGTCGGTTATCTGAAACAGCAACCCGATATTTTCTCCATACTGTTTGACGGCGGCAAGTTCATTTTCCGTTGCCGCTCCGATAACCGCTCCGGCCAGGGCCGAGGCTGAGATCAATGCTCCGGTCTTTTGGCTGTGTATCCGAGCGATTTCGTTTATCGTGAGTTCCCGGCCCTCGGCGTCCAGATCAAGCTGTTGGCCCGCTACCATACCGCTTGGTGTACCCGATGCCGCGGCGAGCAGCGAGATCAATTTGATGCGGGTTTCAGCATCCAGCGAACCATCGTCCGCAATCGCCTGAAACGCCAGCGTCTGCAAAACATCGCCCGCCAAAACGGCCGTCGCCTCGCCAAACTGAATGTGACATGCGGCCTTTCCCCGACGCAGATCATCATCGTCCATCGCTGGCAGATCGTCGTGGATCAGCGAATAAGCATGAATCATCTCCACCGCCGCCGCCGACCGCAAAAGCCTTGCCGTTCCGGCCCCAAACGTCTGCCCGACAGCCACGAGGATTGCCGGGCGAATCCGCTTTCCCCCGGCAAAAATGCTCCAGCGGATGGCTTCATGTAGCTTTTTCGGCTCGACACCCGGCTTTGGAATAAGCCGGTCGAGTACGGAATCGTTAAGAATAGCGGCCTCGGCAATAAAATTTTCCAGATCGTGCATCTACCACGAATTATCGGGCATCAAGTTGTTATTTTCAATTTCGTAGTTCTTGCTCAATGAATTTTGTCGGCAGGTTTTTACTAACGCATTGCGAGAATGCCAGTTGGCCCACCGCATATTTCGAGATGCTTCCCGTACATTCTACGGTCGGTTGAACCGTCGATCAATGAAAAATCATGCTATAATTTCGCGAACTCTTAAGAAAATTGCCATGAAACGGTGCCCTGAGTGCAGACGGGATTATTACGACGATACGCTGTTTTATTGTCTCGACGACGGCAATGCGCTGCTCGAAGGGCCTGTAACTGCGGATGAAGCCCGAACTATTAGCATGGCGGCCGAAGGACCGCCCGGTGAACAAAAAACAAAGAAGCTAATTGAAAAAGAAAGCGATCCATCTGATCTACAAACTGACGGCGGCAAACGCAACAAGAAAACTCTCGATTCTAAATTAAAAACGGGCGTGATAATCGCGGGACTTGTAGGTGTAATTTCGCTTGGCGGTTATTTTGCGTTCCTCTATTGGCCTCAGACGGCGAAACCGTATGAAGCGAAGCCATATGAATCCGTAGCGATATTGCCGTTTGCCAATGAAAGCGGCGATGCAAATTTCGATTATCTTTCAGACGGGTTGAGCGAAAGTTTGATCGACCGTTTGGCACAACTGCCGGAGATAAAGGTGATCGCCCGTAATTCGAGTTTTAAATATCGCGGAAGAGATTTAGATCTAAAAGAAGTGGCAACTGCACTCGGTGTAAATACGATCGTTACTGGCCGAGTCGATCAACGCGGCGACAATTTGTCGGTGCGCGTTGAAATGACGGATGTACGCGACAATCGGCAGTTGTGGGGCGATAGTTACAGCCGCAAAGCAAGTGACTTGCAGGCAGTTCAGGGTGAAATTGCACAGACGGTTTCCGAGAAATTGCGTCTGCGCTTGACCGGAGCGCAAGAGCAGAATCTCGTCAAAACAGCGACGACAAATTCTGAGGCGTATCAGGTTTACCTGAATGGATTGTTTGTTTCAAGAACCAACCTCAAAAATTCTCTCGATTATTTTATCCGCGCCACAAAGCTTGACTCAAAATTTGCTCTCGCATTTTATAGGGTTGGCTGGTGCTATTTCTACCTCGGCTATAACAGCGAAATGGATCCTAAGGAAACCAATCCACTGGCTTTGGCGGCAGCGAAGCGGGCTTTGGAACTTGATGATGCTTTGGCGGAAGCACACTCATTGATGAGTTCAATTAAGAGGAGCGAATGGGATTGGGCTGGTGCAGAGGCGGAGAGTCAACGGGCTACAGACTTAGCACCTAATACGGCACTGACACATGGAATTAAGGCAAATCAGTTATCTGAGCTAGGACGTTTTGAAGAAGCTTTGGTTGAGTCTCGACGCGCACAGGAACTTGATCCGTTGGCAATTCCAAACAAAATTCAAGAAGCCGGGATTTTTTCCAAAGCGGGCCGGTTTGATGAAGGCATAGCCAAGCTCCAGCAAATTATCAAGCTCGATCCCAACCATTCCGGAGCATACATCTGGCTTGGCTACGTTTACGATGCGAAGGGAGCGTATCCCGAAGCGGTCACTGCATACCAAAAAGGACTTGAGATTTATGCAGATAATACGGGCGATAAGTGCTATTTAGGCTATGCGTTGGCAAAGTCCGGCAGACGGAGTGAAGCACTTGCAATTCTTAATGACCTGAAAAATGTAACCGGATATGTTTCGCCGACGGAGTTAGCAGTTCTGTATGTCGGCCTGGGTGATAAAGACGGGGCCTTTAACTCGCTTGAAAATGCGCTAGCGAAACGCGACTTACAACTCCAAAATCTTAAAACAGAATCGCACTTTAATGAACTGCGCGACGATCTGCGGTTTAAGGATTTGATTCGCCGCGTTGGTTTGCCCGAATAGAATTTTATGGTTCGATGCCCGCCAAATCCCCTTTTCAAAACCGCGGCCGTTTTGTCACGAGGGTATGTTGCGGTAGATTGTTTTTCATGCGATCACAATTAGTAAAGATTATTGCATCTTTCGCTCTCACGATTTGTGTGATCGTCGAATCTGAAGCCCAAATGAGGTGGTGGTATAAGGGCAACACCCACACACATACGCTAAATAGCGATGGCGATTCAGCGCCGGCGGATGTTGTCAAATGGTATCGAGACAATGGTTATCACTTCCTTTTTATTACCGATCACGAATTTATTACGCCGACTGGGCCGCTCAATGAGCAGTTTGGAAAACCGGGTGAGTTTCTGGTTATCCAGGGCCAGGAGATCACCGACAGTCTCGACAAAAAACCTCATCACGTAAATGCTCTCGGCATTGACAGGGTCATCATGCCGCAAAAAGGGAAGACTGTTCCCGGCAATATCCAGCAAAACGTCGACCGTGTCCGCTCGGTTGGCGGTGTGCCGCAGATAAATCATCCGAATTTCGGCTGGGCGTTGACTGCGAATGACATTCGACAAGTTCGAAATGTCACCCTGATGGAAATCCACAACGGTCATCCGCTCGTCAACAATCTCGGCGGCGGCGGTTCGCCCGGAGCCGAGGAAATATGGGATTCGCTGCTCTCGACCGGCATGGTCATCTACGGTATCGCCTCGGACGACTCGCATTATTTCAAACGCCCCGGTGTTCGCAGCCTGCCTACGCCGGGGCAGGCGTGGATATTCGTAAAAGCCAAAAATCTAAATTCTGGCGAAATACTGGGTGCCCTCGACCGAGGCGATTTCTATGGATCAACCGGCGTTGAACTTGCCGATTATCAGGCCGACAGCCGCCACATTTCGATAAAGGTCAAGGAAGAAAAATCGAGCCGGTACAAAATCGTCTTTATCGGTCGCAACGGTCGAATCCTCAAAACCGAAAACTCAGGCCTCGCAACTTATAAGATACACGGCAACGAAGTTTACGTCCGTGCAAAGATCATCGAATCAAACGGCAAAATGGCCTGGACACAGCCGGTTTTTGTCGGCGGAAAGTAGTTCATACCATTTCACCGGCCAGAATGTTTTCAAGATCGCCCTCATCGAGCCGATACATCTCATTACAAAACCCGCACGTCATAACCGCGCCTTTATCCTCGGCCAGCATCGATGCGACCTCTTGCGTTCCCAGGGCGGCGATCATTGAAACGGCTCGTTCCGGCGAGCAGGTGCATCGAAATTCCACTTCTCGTTCGCCTAGCACCTCAAAATCAATCACGCCAAGAGCGATTCTGAGCAGATCTTCCGGGGTCGCTCCGTCCTTTATTACAGATGTCAGTTGCGGCGCGCGAGCCACCGTGTCCTCGATCATCGTCACGATATGATCGTTAACGCCGGGCATCATCTGGATCATTACACCGCCTGATGCCGTGACAAAAGGCTTATCTTTTTGCAGCAGCACACCAAGCAAAACCGCCGAAGGTATCTGCTCAGATTTCGCCAGGTAAAACGCAAAATCCTCGCCGATCTCGCCCGATGTGATCGGCACCGAGCCGACATACGGTTCGCGATGCAGGCCGAGGTCGAAGCCCGATTCACGTATAACGTAAAACATGCCCTGCCCGACGATACCGCCAACATCGAATTTACCATCGACACGCGGCGGTAGCTCTGCCTCGGGATTTCTGACGTATCCTCTGACGCCGCCGGTATTATTTGCCTCGGCCACGATGCCGCCGACCGGCCCGTCAGAATCGATCCTAACCGTCAGCCGGTCAAAATCTTTCAGGCTCGCTCCCATCAGGGCCGTTCCGGTCAGCATTCGGCCAAGCGCCGCCGACGCCGTCGGCGATGTTTCATGCCTACGAATCGCCTCGGCAACCGTATCCGTCGTAACCGCCGCGATCAGCCTTATAGTTCCGTCAGCGGCGGTTGCGTGAATCAATTTATCCATTTCTTTTTTTTCCTGCTCAACATATTTATATTTCCCCGTTAAGCGGCGGGCTTGCCCGCCAAAGGCTGCGGGACCGGCGGGCAAGCCCGAGGGCAAGCCCGCCTCTGAACCGTGTGGCCTCCCGATGACGGGCAAGCCCGCCTCTGAACAGTGTGTTGTAGTTTTGCGACATCCCCGGAACGGGAAGCAAAGCACTAACTTACGCTTCCAATAGTAGGCTACGAGGCGTCTGGCCACAATATCTTGAGTAAAAAAAGTATTGACATTGACCTCGTCTTTAAATAAACTGCATTCACTTGCCGATGTTTTTTGGTGAAAATTTCGCAAGCTCAAAACGTACAATTCACTTCGATTCTCATTTCTAAATGCTATTTCCAAGTGTTAAAATAGTGTTAACCGGACATTTTTGTCTTCACATTGATAGGAGCAACGGGCAATATGAGCACAGTTTTTGAGTCGGCTATCAGCACATTTCTCGATAAAAACGGCGTTGGAACCGGGGCCGGAACGGCGCAGGCCCGCGAATTTGTCCCGCTCGGCCTGAATGCTCAAAAGGTCGTAAGCAAACGCTACGCGCTCAAAGACGAGCATGGCGAACCGCTCGAAACGTGGCAGGACATCGTCCGCCGGGTCGTCGGTCATGTGGCCAAGGCCGAAACGGAGCCGTTCAAGCAAAAGCTGTTTTATAACGACATGACCGCCGTTATGTTCGCCCGCGAATTTATCCCAAACACACCGTGCCTGGTCAACGCCGGTAAACCAAAGGGCCAACTTGCCGCGTGTTTTGTACTCAGTGTCCCCGATTCGATCGAGGGCATAATGGAACATGCTCAGAATGTCGCGATCATCCACCAAACCGGCGGCGGGACCGGCATGACCTATGAATTTCTGCGGCCGGCCGGATCGATGGTCAATACGACCCGCGGCGTGGCGTCGGGGCCGGTTTCCTTCATGAATATCGTCAATCAGACGACCGAGGTCGTAAAGCAGGGCGGTGTCAGGCGTGGTGCCAACATGGGCATTTTGGCCGTTACGCATCCTGATATTTTGCGATTTATTCATGCTAAAAACGACCAGACCAGCCTGACTAATTTTAATATTTCGGTGACCGTGACCGACCTTTTTATGGAGGCGGTCGATAAAGGCACTTGGTTCCAAACCGAGTTTAAGGGCGAACCGTGGAATCAGCCGATCTATGATGCCGCGACCGGACAGGACTATGTCGTTTACCGCCGGGCCGATGGTTCGACGGCGACATTTGCCGATAAACTGGCGTTTGAAACCGCCGATCTGAGCGATTGCATTATCGAGCCCGCGCCGCTGCCCGGCATGGTTTTCGCCCCGGATATCTGGAACCGCATCATTGCCTCGGCCCACAAATACGCCGAGCCGGGCATAATATTTATCGACGAAGTAAATCGCCACAACCACCTGATGGCGTCGATGGGCCCGATCTATGCCTGTAATCCATGCGGCGAACAGCAGCTTCATTTTAATAATTCCTGCAATCTCGGCTCGATCGATGTGGCAAAGTTCTTTAAGAAAACTGATGCCGGCGAAGGAGTTGTCGATTGGGAGCGGTTGTCTAATGTGACCCAGCTCTCCACGCAATTTCTCGATAATGTCGTTGATGCCGGATATTTCCCGCTGCCCGAAATCGACGACGTAGTCAAACGAACCCGCCCGGTCGGTCTCGGCATTATGGGCTTTGCCGATCTCTGCCTCAAAATGGGGGTGACCTATGGCGGCGACGATTCGATCGACCTGATGCAAAAGGTCATGGGCTTTGTCCGCCGCGAATCGTGGCTCGCCTCGCTCAATCTGGGTAAGGAAAAAGGTGTGTTTCCTGAGTTTGAGGCCAATCGCGAAGCGTATTCCCATTTCATCTATGAGGATATCGGCATACCGCGCGATATCGAACTGACACCGAGGAATTATGAAGTGACGACCATCGCCCCGACCGGGACGATCTCGCTGGTCGCCGAAACTTCGTCGGGCATCGAGCCAAATTTCTCGTGGGCCTACGTCCGTCAGGATACGCTGGGAACGCGGACCTACGTCCACACACCGGCCGCCGAGGCCCTCGGCATTGCGGTCGATCAAACCAGTGAGGAATCGATAAAGGCCGCCGCCGAATACGTTGTCGAGCACGAGAGCGAGCTGCCGCCGCACTTCATTTCCGCAATGTCGATTAGCTCGCTCGATCATGTAAAGGTTTTGGCTGCTGCACAAAAACATGTCGATAACGCCATATCTAAAACCTGTAACGGAGCCAGGAACGATACCCTCGAATCCGTCGACGAACTCTATCACCTTGCCCGCCAACTTGGCTGCAAAGCCGTCAGCTATTACCGCGACGGCAGCCGCGCGGGGCAGGTCCTGAACGCCATTGAGTCCAAAGTCCAAAGTCCAAAGTCCAAAGTTGAAGATGAAAAAGTAGAGCGAAAAGTGCCGCAAGTTGCGGACCTTGGACCTCGGACTTTGGACTTTGGACAGGCTTCGAGAGTCGAACGCCCTCGCGAACTGCAAGGCTCGACCTGGCAGATACCTTTTGAGCAGCAAAACCTTTATGTCACCGTCAATCACGATGGAGCGGCCATCCGCGAGGTTTTTGTCGCCGGGCCGATCAGTCCTGGTGTCGGTCTGCTGGCGTCGAAAATGCTGCGCGGCGGTTTTGATGCGAAAGAAGTCGCTCATAGTCTAAATAAAGTTACGGCCACCCACGCCGTCTGGTTTAATGAACGCCTGCTGACGTCGCCCGAACAGGCCGTCGCCGAATGTTTGCTGCTCATTGACCGCCGCTTGGGCGGGCTGCCCGAATCGATTCGTGTTGGTAAAACGTCTGCCCAGGAAACGCCGGCCATGTCCTCAATGATCTCGAAATGCCCCGAATGCGGGGGCCAGCTCGAACACGCGTCAGGCTGCGATTCCTGCCGCGATTGTGGATATTCGAAGTGTAAGTAGCCCGCACGGTGTCAGTAGCCCGCACGTAAGTAAGGGCCACGTTCGACTTAACGAACCTGCTTGGATGTGAGGTGCGTTGCCCTTACTTACGTGACGGACACCATGCCGGTAACGGACAAGATGGTGTAAAATCATTTCATGAAAATGCAACATCATTTGCTCCTGGCCACCGCTTTTCTCGCCTTCTCCGTGTTTGCCATATCGCCAAACACCACAACGTCGGCCGCTTCCGAACTATTTCCACCGAGCCCCACTCCGACTCCAACACCAAATGCCAGTCCAACGCCGTCCGCCACGCCCACTCCAAAACCGGTTCAGACGATCGACGAGCTGCAATCCAAGATTCGTCAGCGTTTGTTCGACCCCATCGTCCGCCGCGGCCGTGTCGGGGTGAAGATCGTTTCACTCAATAGCGGCAAAGTCATCTTTGAACAGGATTCCGAAAAATACTTCATGCCGGCGTCGAATATGAAGAATTTTACCGTTGCCGCCGCTCTCGAAAGACTCGGCCCTGATTTTCGCTTCGTGACCAGCATTTATGCCATTGGATTGCCTGATACGAGCGGCACGGTCAAAGGTGATCTGCGTATCTACGGTCGCGGCGATGTGTCGATCTCGACGGCGTTTAACAATGGCGATTACTATAAAGGCCTCGACAGTCTCGTCGACCGCATCGCCGCCGCCGGTGTAAAACGCATCGAGGGCAGCATCGTCGGCGACGAGAGCTATTTCAAAGGGTTTCATCTGCCCGGCACGTGGGAATGGGACGACCTTCAGTTCTATTACGGCGCCGAGGTTTCGGCCTTGCCGATCAATGATAATGCCGTCGATATCACCGTCATGCCGGGACCCGCAGGCGGGCCGTGTGTCGTCACGATATCCCCGGCAAATACGCTTTACCAAATCACCAATCTTTGCACGACGGGCAATGGAAAACGCAATCTTTCAGTTGTCAAAAAACTTGACCGAAATATTCTTGAAATTTCCGGGACGATGCCCGCGGGCGATGCCGGTTTCAAAGGGTCGGTCGCTATTACCCGTCCGGCGGAATTATTTGTCGCCCTGCTAAAACAGCGGCTCGAACTGCGGGGTATCGTCGTCACCGGCGGTTCGCGTCTGATGCCGCAAAATGTCAAGGCCGATGCAAACCAGATCGAGATCGCCAAACTCGAATCGCCGCCTTTTAGCCTGATCGCCGCCAAAACCATGAAGCCGAGCCAGAATATGTTTACCGAGACAATTCTGTGGACGCTCGGTGAATATTCACGCGGTCGAACCCAAATACCAACGGTTTCTAATGGGACGACTTTAGCCTCGACGGGGGCCGACAGTTCGGAACTTGGAGTCAGCGAAGTAAAAAGTTTCCTAAAACAAATCGGTGCTGCTGAAGATGGCATATTGCAATACGATGGCTCTGGCCTTTCGCGGCATGATCTGATCACCCCCTCAGCCGTGGTCACGCTCTACACGTACATGGCGAAGCAAAGCAAATATTCGCAGGCTTGGCGTGACAGTTTGACGATCGCGGGAGTCGATGGAACGCTCACAAACCGGCTGAAAGGAACGGCCGCCGAGGCGAATTTTCGCGGGAAAACCGGCACCATCGACCAGGTCTCGGCCCTCTCAGGCTATATGACGACCGCCGCCGGCGAACAGCTCGTCGTCTCGATCATCGTCAACGGAGTCGGCGGCGCCACCCGGCTCCGCACCTCTCTAGCCGACGACATCGTCGTCGCACTAGCGAATTTTAACGGGCGGGTTGATTGACTGGAGCGGCAAGCATCCTTGCTTGCCAACGCGGGTTCCTCCGGCGTGATGCCGTAGTTATCGTCCAACTCGCCCGAAAGTTCCTCGTCTGACATCTCCGTCAGGCCGGAGGAACCGGCCTCGCAAGCAAGAATGCTTGCGGCTCCAGTCGCGGCTAAAACCGGTACAACTTCTTATCCACCCCGCCCGCCATCATGTGGACGGCGATTGAGACGGCGTCGATTTGGTCGTCGTGTTTGCCTTTTGGGAAACGGATTAGCTCGGCAATAAAATCGTCGATCCATGGGCCACGAACGAGCCGCAGTTTGCCTTCCTCAGCCCGGGGCGACCAGTTCAGCGCCCGCGTCAGTTTGTCGCCAACGACCGGCACGGTTTTAAACGAGAAATTTGACAGTCGCAGATCGCGTCGCAGTTCCGAGATGATCGCTTTGGCATTTGCCGAATCCTCGATGCCGTGCTGCGTGTCGCGCTCGGTTTTTATGCGCTCAATAATATAGCGTCGCTGTTCGGGATACTCGATCCGTTTGCGAAAACCGTCGGCGATGTACAAAAATCCGAGATCATCGACAGCGACGCGGAAACTCGCCGTGTAATCCGCCGTCGTCCGCGTCGAAATCGCCAGATCATAGCCGCGAAACCACCGCAGCCCCGACGGTGCGGCATCGACGATGTTTTTGAGCCACTTTTTCTTAAAAATCGCCCCATCCGCCGGCGTCGGCTGCTGCTGATAAAGAGCCGAAAACGAATACGTGCCAAGCTGCGATTTGATCTCAGCGAGCTTGGCTTTGGGAAACCGTTCCGGACAAAGCGCGTCGCCCGGTGAACGCCAATCGCCGCCAGAGATCCCCTCCTTACGAAGGAGGGGTGCGGCTTTAGCCGTGGGGTGGTTCTCTGCGTTCGGTTCCACGATTTCGACGGCAACCGCGACTCGCTCCGTCTCAAGCGAAACGGCGCGTTGTTCGTCCCGCAACGAGAGAACCACCCCGTCAGCCGAAGCGGCTGCCACCCCTCCTTTGTAAGGAGGGGAGCTTTCGGAGACTGGAGCGCAAGCATCTTGCTTGCCAACGCCGGTTCCTCCGGCGCGACGGTCGTTATTATCGCTCAACTCGCCGGTCTGTTGATCAATCCCAACCTCCGTCAGGCCGGAGGAACCGGCCTCGCAAGCAAGGATGCTCGCGGCTCCAGTCGGGAACCCAGTCGCGATCGCAGGCAGATCGACGATTTCCCACTGGTCGCCGCCGTCGTCCATTTGTTTCAAAAGGCGGCCGGCGAGGTCGTCTTCGTGCCAGCGGGTTTGGATTAGGACGATCGCGCCGTTTGGTTCGAGGCGGGTGTAGAGATCGTCGGTGTACCAGTCCCAGACGCGTTCGCGGTACGTTTCGCTCTCGGCTTGGGCCCGGTTTTTGACCGGGTCGTCGATCACGATCAGATCGGCACCAAAACCCGTCACACCCGACCCGACACCGACCGCACGCAGCCCGCCGCCCGCCGCCGTTCCCCATTCGGCGACGGAATTGACGGGTTTTTGTGAGATAAATGGGAACATAGCGTCAGAACCGGGAGCGGTAGCGACTGGGTTCCCTGCGCCCGCTGCGACCGATTGACGGTCACTCGACCCGGTCGTTGCGGAGTTCCCTGTTTCAGGGAATCGCCCGTCATTTGACCCGGTCGCTACTGCTCCCGGTTCTGACAGGAGCGCGTCGTCACAGAGAACGCGCCTGATACTCCGCGAAAACCGGTTTGCGAGCTTTTGGCCATAGCTTGCGAGAATGACGTTCATCGACGGTTTGCGACGCATCCGCCAGGCAGTGTATCGAACGGTAACCAGCTCGGATTTGCCGTGTCGCGGCGGCATAAATATCATCAAACGCTTGCACAAACCGTCAGTGACGCGCTGGAGCTGCTTGTAAATGTACTGCTGATGCCGCCACGTCCAGGTCATGTTGGGTGAGACGCGTTTGAGCCATTCGATGAAACCGGGGTCGCGGGCGCCTGTGACTGGAGCGCAAGCCTCCCTGCTTGCCGACGCCGGTTCCTCCGGCGTGATGACGTAATTATTGCTCAACTCGCCGGAGAATTGCTCAGCGGCAATCCTCGTCAGGCCGGAGGAACCGGCCTCGCAAGCAGGGATGCTTGCGGCTCCAGTCGAGGCTGCGTTCCCGGGTCTGAATGGAGCGCAAGCATCTTGCTTGCCAACGCCGGTTCCTCCGGCGTGATGAACGCGATTATCACCCAACTCGCTCGAACGTTGCTCAGCGTTAACCTCCGTCAGGCCGGAGGAACCGGCCTTGCAGGCAAGGATGCCCGCGCTCCAGTCGCGGACTGCGTTCCCCGCTTGGGCGTTCCATTCAAATTCCGCGATCCAGCCGGGCCTGCGGCCGCGGCCGGTGGTGCGTTTGTATAGGATTCGGCGACTAAAATCGCGAAAGCCGAGGTTGTGCATCTCGTCCTCGATCGTTTTATGTGAATAGCCACGAAGGTAAAGCTCGCGACAGGCGGCGATCTTTGCGACCTTTACAATTTGCTTGTCAATCGGCATTGGCGTGAAAAATCAGATCTTTGGATTTGCAATTATAATCTTTGTATGATAATTTCTAACATCTGAATGATGGCGGATTCGACAAATTTCGTGTCGATCCACATCATCCAGACTAATATACAATGAACCACAAACGGAAGACTATTCTGCGAGTTTTGACCGATTTTGCATACAGCAAAGCATTTTGCGTGAAATCGCGGCGCTCGTCTTTCATCACCCCCACCCGCACTAACGCGGATTTAAATTCAACAAATAATACACACAAGAGATATGAATACCACACAACAAACATTGGATTTGATCGCGCGGCCGAAACTCCGCATTTCTGAGGTCGAACGCCTCATTCGCATTAAACGCATCATAGTCCCGCCGCTCTCACGCCGCACATTGATCGCAATGTGCGAGGACGGCACTCTCCAAACCGCCCCGCGACGAAGGGCAAACCAAACCTACCTGATCTACGAAGACTCGTTCCTGAAATGGGTCCGGGATTTGGATGGGTAGGACAGTGGGCGGGCGGCGGTGGGCAGTGGGCGGTCGCATACCGGGAGCGCGGGAACCCTCGCCTTGGGCGCCGGTTCCTCCGGCCTGATAGGCGATATTAATCTCTCAAGTCAAGGGAGAGTTGGTCAATCGCCACCTCCGTCAGGCCGGAGGAACCGGCCTTGCAGCCGAGGGCGGCTGCGTTCCCGGCATCGCGTTTGGACTTTCAAACACCGCGTACCGCCAACTGCCCACCGCCAACCGCCATCCGCCCACTGCCCTCCGCCCACTGCCCTCCGCCGCCGCCTTCGTCAGGCCGGAGGAACCGGCCTGCAAGCAGGGATGCTTGCACTCCAGTCGCTCACTTTTTTTTCGTCTTTTTCCGTGCAGGCTGCATCCAAAGGATGTATAATTGGCGATGAGCAAGCACCATCACTGCGGCGGAAGCGTTTCAAAAAAGGGACTCCAAAAAAAATTGTGTAAAAGTTGTTGAACTTTTACGCTCTGGCGGCATATAATAAAGGTCAACGATTGTTACAAACATTGTTTACCCTGGGGAGAATCAAATGACTATTTTAAAGAGCGTGAGTTTTTATGCGCGGCAAGCGGCAGGCGGGTCGATTTCCGGTTCGACGAGGTTCGCTGTGTCTCTGGCGGTGGTGGCGGGTTTGCTGGCGATTTTTGCGCTCAGCGGCAGTCTGCCGACGCGAACGGTAACGGCGGCCGAGCCGACGCCGATGTTTAGTGGCCGATCGGCTCTCGTCGAAATGCGG
This sequence comes from uncultured Acidobacteriota bacterium, assembly GCA_963738935.1. Lineage (GTDB taxonomy): Bacteria > Acidobacteriota > Blastocatellia > Pyrinomonadales > Pyrinomonadaceae > OLB17. The sequence continues at coordinate 2,034,367 of CAVTYF010000001.1, forward strand.
CGGCGCGGCACTTATGATTCGCTCATTCGTACACTCAAGACCGATAAAGCCCGGAAAGACTACAAAATACCGGCTGATTTGAACGCGCCTGAGGCGTTTGGCGGTTCGACCAAGATTCAGGCCGGCGATGGCCTTGCGGGCGACCAGTTTGGCGGCAGCGTTGCGATCGCGGGTGATACGGTCATCATCGGTGCCAATGCAAACTCGGCAACGGCCGGCGGTCCCGGCTCGGCATATGTCTATGTCCGCAGCGGCGGTGCGTGGACGATGCAGCAAAAACTGACGGCTCTCGACGGAGCTCCGGATGATGCGTTTGGCTCGTACGTAGCGATCTCGGGCGATACGGCCGTGGTCGGGGCGTACGCCGACACGGTTGGCTCAAATGTCAATCAGGGATCGGCCTACGTTTTTGTCCGTAGCGGTACATCGTGGACGCAGCAGCAGAAATTGACGGCCGTCGATGGAGCGAGCGGCGATATTTTTGGCCGTTCGGTCGCAATTGCCGGCGATACGATCGCGGTCGGCTCGTCGAGTTCCGACAATATGACAAATTTTGATCAGGGAGCGGCGTATGTTTATTTTCGTACGGGAACGACCTGGTCACAGCAGGCAAAACTGCTATCCACCGACGGAGCGTCAGGCGACTATTTTGGCGACAGCGTTTCGATCAGCGGTGAAACGGTGATCGTCGGAGCGACCGAGGATTCGACCGGAACTTCCCTACAGCATGGTTCGGCCTATGCATTCACCCGAACGGGTACGGCCTGGACACAGCAGGCAAAGCTGGCCGCAGCCGATGGAACGGTGTTTGACTATTTCGGTTTTGCCGTCGCGATCGCGGGCGATACGGTCGTGATCGGATCATTGCAGGATGTCGGGGCTAATTTTCAACAAGGTGCGGGCTACGTTTTCACCCGCAGCGGCACGACCTGGACGCAGCAGCAAAAACTGCTGGCCGGCGACGGAGCGATCAATGATTCGTTTGGTTCGAGCGTCGCCGTGCTTGGCGATACGGTGATGATCGGTTCTCCGTTTGACACAAACGGGGCTGTTGCCCGTCAGGGATCGGCCTATACTTTCACCCGCACGGGAACAACCTGGACGCAATCACAAAAGCTGCTCGCGAGCGACGGGGCCGCAGAAGACCTGTTTGGCGCGGGCGTTGCCTTTAGCCAAAGCACCGCCATCGTCGGCTCGGTTGGCGACACAATCGGGGCTAACCCCCTGCAAGGTTCGGCGTATATCTTTACGTCGGATGTCACGATCGGTGGCCGCGTGACGACGCCCAGCGGACTAAATCTGCGTAACGCTCTTGTCACGCTGATCGATTCGGCCGGCGACAGGCGAACGACCCAGACCAGCTCGTTTGGCATCTATTCGTTTGCCAACGTCAGAACCGGCGAAACATACACCATCACCGCCGGCTCAAAACGCTATCGCTTTAGCCCGCAAATCCTGCTCGTCAATACTGCCCTGACAAATGTCGATTTTGTCGGTCTGGAATAGAGCAAATATAAGATTTGAGAGACCGTTTCTCTTTTTGAATTGCCTCCAGCTTTTTGGAGGCAATTTTTTTGCAGATTCTTCAAATTAATTTGAAAATTTCTCAACTTGATTGGCTTTGTTCAAGAAAACCCAGATTCCAGGTCAGGAAGGGTGGGCAAGCCCCATAAGCGCCAACTTAAGGCTGTAAACCGTTCATTCTAGGGCACTTCTTGTCCCTGAAAGGGGCGGATTTAATAGCGTCGGGTGAAACCCGACGACAGCGAATCAATGGGTTCTGTCCCTGAAAGGGACAAATTTGGCGAAAATATTGACATTCGTCCCTTTCAGGGACGGTCCCCGTTACGACCGCCAACTCGTCGGGATGTTCCCGACGCTATTACATTTGTCCCTTTCAGGGACTTTCAAACCATTTAGTCGCGTAGGTTTACAACCTTAAGTTGGCGCCTATGGGGCAAGCCCGCCGATTAAAAGCAGTTGTTTTTTTTAACCTCTTGGCGCAAGCCGCCTCTGAACATCGGTTGTTTTTTTTAGAGTCGCCCGTGTGCCGCCGAAGGCCTTACCAACGGTGCAAAATAATTTGTACGCAATCCGATAATTTGTACTTAAGCCGATAATTTGAACAATACCCTTGACTTTTTTAAGTTATTGGATTACCTTTGGGTTCTAAATTACTAGTTAAAAAAGAAGATAGCTTGGCTACCCCACTTGTTTTACCGGTTTCGCCACGACGAAGATCAAATAGTCGCCGAACGGGTCAACATAACGCCAGCCAAACAATGAAGAAATCTGGGTTCGAAATTTGTTAAACGGTCGCCGGAGGCACGTTGCCTAGCGACAAATCTGAATTGAGGAAAGGAGATCGGTAATGAAGAAACGAATGATGAAAGGCAGTTTCAGGGTGGTTTTGTTTTTGGTAATGGCGACCGCAGCCTTTGGCGTATTTCTGAAATACTCCGGGACGATATCGTCGGGTGCGGCGGCAAAAACGCCTGACGTTGCGCAGAAAGACGGAACCACAACCCGATACGAAAACGGTGTAGTTAAAATTGAGCCGACGGGATTTGCCGTCACGGGCGCGGTCGTTGATCTGCCGGTCTTTGACGACCAAACGGTCACTACAAAGGCCGAGCGCAAAGAAGCGACAATACAACGGCGGCGTGACAAGGGCATGGCGGAAGAGGATATCTACGGAGAGGAGATCAACGTCGAAAATGCCAAGAGGCTTAAGCACGCCTTGCCCGGCGAAGGTCTCGGTGACGAGCCCTTTAAGGACCCCCTGCTGAGGAATAACCGTTCGCCCGAAGCTCCGCAGGTTATGCCGACTCCGAGTTTGACCTTTGACGGCGTTCCGCACACCGTTGCGAATGTCGCGCCGCCGGACACCGTTGGCGACGTTGGCCCGAACCATTACGTCCAGTCAACGAACGCCAACAACGCCGGAGCAACGGCGATAGGCATCTTTAATAAGGCCACCGGTGCGTCCATAGCTACGTTTGGGTTGAATAGCCTTTTTCAATCGCTCCCGGCGGGTGACCCCTGCCGAACGTGCGACGACGGCGACCCCATTGTGATGTATGACCCATTGGCAGACCGTTGGCATCTCAGCCAGTTTGCCCTTGCCGCCAATCCAAACAGCTTCCAGTGTGTCGCTGTGTCAGTAACGAGCGACCCGACTGGTGCTTATTATGTATGGAGCTATTTGTATCCGGGCGGCATCATTAACGATTATCCAAAAGTAGGCGTCTGGCCGGATGCTTACCACATGACGTTTAACCAGTTTAACAATGCCGGCACCGCGTTTTTAGGTGCTGGTATTTTGAGCCAGGATCGTCCAAAGGCATTGGCTGGCGATCCGACAGCGTCTGTTATATATAGAAATATTGCGACGATTGATCCCAATGCCGGCGGTTTGTTACCGACCGATGTTGACGGTATCGTTCCGCCGCCCGCGGGCATGGCCCAGGTCATCGGCGAATGGCGGGCAAATGACTTTGGCGACCCGTTCGACGCGATCCGTTTTTACCGATGGGTGCCTGATTTTGTAACGCCGGCCAGCTCGTCGCTGACCGTTCTGCCGGATGTTGCAGTGGCTGAGTTTGACGCCCGACAGCCCACGGGACGCAATAATATTGAACAACTAGGCGGCGTTCTTCTCGATTCTATCGGCGACCGTTTGATGCACCGCTTTGCGTATCGAAACCTCGGTACATTCGCCGCCCCGGTTAATTCCTATACCGGCAGCTTTACGGTAAACGTCAGCGGCGTCAATCCGACGACAGCCGGCACCTATCAGGCAGGCGTCCGATGGTTTGAAATGCGCCGCAGCGGGGATGCTTTCACGGTTCGCGATCAGGGAACGCATAATCTCGCGGCTGGCAACGGGGCCACCGGCCTCAACAATTGGATGAGCAGCATTGCTCAGGACAACGCCGGCAACATTGGACTCGGCTTTAGTCAGTCTGGGACCACTCAGAATGCGGATATCAAGATCGCCGGACGCACCGGCGCGGCGACGGCCGGAACCCTCAACGAGGGCGAAGCATTGTTCTTTGACGCACCTGCGGCGTCGAGCGGCACCGCTCGGTGGGGCGATTACAGCGCGATGAGCGTCGATCCTGTTGACGAGTGCACATTCTGGTACACCCAGGAATACGTCGCGACGGCGGGTTCGTTTAGTTGGACCACTCGCATAGGTAAATTTGTATATCCGAGCTGTACGCCTGCTCAAAAAGGCACGATTTCGGGAACAATTACGCTCGCTGCAAGCGGGTTACCGGTCGACATGGCCAATGTGAACGCGACCGGCGGTTTTAACCGCCAAACAGGCGTAGCGGGAACCTATTCGATGACCGTTGCCCCCGGAACCTATACTGTTTCGGCAAATAAAGGTATCGGTTTGACTGGTACCACCACTCCGTCGGTCACCGTTACGAATGGCGGGACGGCTACAGCCAATATTGCTTTGGGCGGTAATCCGGTCCTGGCAGCGGGTACTGCGACACTGGTGAATGAAAGCTGCCTGCCAGCGAACGGCGTAATCGATCCGGGTGAAACCGTAACGGTCAATCTCGGCGTGACAAACGTGGGCGGAGCAAATACGGTCAATGACATCGGTACGCTGGCCGCTACCGGCGGCGTAACTGGTGTCGATGCTCCGTCAACCTATGGAGTAATTACCGCCGGTGGTGCCGCGGTCGTTCGTGACTACGTTTTCACGGCGAGTCCGGCGCTCGTTTGCGGTACAAATATTACGATGACGGTTGCCCATCAGGACGGCGCGACCAATCTTGGCAATCTCGTTTACACACTCCCGACCGGTGTTTCGGTTGCGGGATTTAGCCAGAACTTTGACGCCGTGACTGCTCCTGCGTTACCGGTCGGTTGGGTTGCGGCAAATGCCACGGGCCCGGCCCCATTATGGGTCACATCCACTACCACGCCCGACACTGCTCCTAATGCGGCCTTTATCGACGACCCGGCGGTGATTTCAGATAAGCGTCTCGATTCCGCATCGTTCACTCCGACAGCCGGTTCGCGGGTTTCGTTCAGACATTTATGGGCCTTTGAAAACGCGACAACCTGTTTCGACGCCGGCGTACTTGAGATTTCGATTAACGGCGGGGCCTTTGCAGACATCGTCGCTGCCGGTGGTTCGTTTGTGGCCGGTGGATATAACGGCACCGTTGACGCAACTTTTTCGAATCCAATTGGCGGTCGCATGGCCTGGTGTTTGGCTCAGGCGACGTATATCACGTCAACCGCCAATCTACCTGCGGCTGCGGCCGGACAGCCGGTCGTTCTACGCTGGCGTATGGGGTCTGACAGCTCTGTCGCCGGAACGGGTTGGAGAGTTGACTCAGTTGCGGTATCGAATTTAGCTTGCTGCTCAGGCCCGGCTCCTACGCCGACGCCGGGTGTCGCGACGCCGACGCCGACGCCAACTCCAACACCGACTCCAACACCGACGCCGACTCCGTCTCCGTCTCCGACACCGGTTCCGGGCGCGTGTAACTTTAACAACGGCGGTACGGGTGGTTTCGGGCTCAACCCACAGGCTCTGACCGAGAGCGGTGTCGCTGCTCCGGCAGGCTTCTTCTGGAGCGAGGTCCAGCACAACACGGGCAATAACACCCAGTCGAACACGAGTGCGGGATCCTCACCACTGGCCGGGACTTTCCGTTTAGCGGACAACTTTACGCTTGCACAGCCCTGTACGCTGGGCAGTGTCACGTTCTATGCCTACCAGACTGGAGGGCCGGTAGCCTCGTCGCCATTTACAGCCTATACGCTGCAAATATTCAGTGGACGACCGGGTGACGTGGGCAGTACGCTTATTTTTGGTGATACCACCACAAATCGTCTGATATCGTCGGTTGACACGAATTTGTTCCGTATCTTTAACACCGCAGTTCCCCCACCGGGAACCGCGAGCGGTACAACCCGCAAGATATGGGCAAACACGGTCAGCATCGGCACTACGCTTCCGGCCGGCACCTACTGGTTTAGCTGGAATTCAACCATTACGGGCGCAGCCGCACACTTCCAGCCGACCAAAACGATTGCCGGTGCGCGAGGTGCGGCGGGTGATAATGCCCGGCAACTGACCCTTTCCACTGGTGTCTGGGCCGACGTGTTTGACGATGGAAATCCGGTAGCGTCACCTGATGTACTACAGGACTTCCCGTTCACTGTGGCCGAACCGACGGCGGCTATCTCACGGGGTAACGCGGTTCTACCGACAGGCAACGGCATTATTGAGCCGAACGAGTGTAATAATGTCAACATTCCGCTGACAAACACCGGAACGGCGATGGCTACGGCCGTCACCGCCGTGCTTTCAACCACGACGCCTGGTGCGACCGTCACGACGTCTGCTGCCAGTTATCCGAATATCGCGGTTGGTGGCACCCAGACCAACACGACGCCATTCCAGATATCTACGGATAGTTCGATTGCGTGTTTCACCAGCATAAACCTAACGCTAACCGTGAACTATACAGGCGGCCCGTCGCCGCAGGTATTCAACTTCACGCTGCCGGTTGGCCAGCAGGGCCCGTACACCTTCGCGTCCGCGACCGGTGCTACGATTCCGGCGGGCGGCACATTTGTTCCGTTGTCGGACGATGACGATTTTGTTGTTAACATTCCGTTACCGGCTGGATTCTCATCGAGCGTTTACGGCACAGCCGTTACTTCCCTTACCGCCGATACGAACGGAAACCTCAGGGTTAACGGCGTAGGCACGTCATCCCTGGCTAATGCGGCTCTGCCTTCAGGAGCATTCCCGGCGACATCACCGGTGCTATTCCCTTATTGGGACGACTTGGACATGGATGTGGCCGATGTAACCGGTGGAGGCATTTTCACTCAAACCACCGGCGTCGCTCCAAATCGACAACTGATTATTGAATGGAGGGCGCAGCATTTTGGTGAGACTGTAAACGGTCCGATTTCGACTAATTTTGCGGTCGTACTCACCGAGGGGACCGATACGGTACGCTACATTTATGCGTCAACTGGTAACGGGGCACGCTTGAACGGGGCCCAGGCTACGGTAGGTACCCAGCGGCAATCCACTGGTACGCAGTTCACCCAGTTCTCGTTTAACACGGCAAGCCTCTCGGCCGGATTGCAGTTGACCGCCACGCGTTCGGACACCTGCTCGGCGGGTTCAGGCCCGTGCAATACGCGGTTTGTCAACATCTCGGATGTGACGCGTAATGAGGGCAATGCCGGTATAACGTCGTATGCGTTTGATGTGTCGATCAACTCGGCCCCGCCGGTTGGATCGTCAGTCACCGTGAACTACACGACGCTTGACGGCACGGCTACCGTTGCTAATAACGATTATCAAGCGAGGTCGGGTACGGTAACGTTCTCGTCACTTACACCGACGCTGCAGCAAATAGTGGTGCCGGTCGTGGGTGATACCGTATTTGAGCCAAACGAGGCCTTCACGGTGCGTTTGTCCAACCTGGTTGGTCCTGGTGCCGCTATCGTCAGAGAGACGGGCATCGGAAACATCGTTAACGACGACTCAGACGTGGTACCTTCGCCAACACCTACGCCGGTCGCAACACCTACACCGACTCCTCCGGTGGGTATCGAGGGCGATGTGGTCGATGCGGCGGGCGGTGCTGCGGGTGACAATGCGGTACTCGCGAACGACGTGACCGTTATCAGGCAGATGGTGCTCGGCAATATACCGAGACCGGGGGCTGGCCGCCAGTTCCAGGCTGCGGACGTCAATCTCGATATGAATAACGGCTGCGGTAACGGTCAGATCGATGCAGGTGACGTGACGATCATTCGTCGCTACAACCTCGGCGATCTGCCGCCAAAACCAATCTGCGGCCCGCTCGGCCCACCGCCGACCGTGCCAGAGATCGCCGCACCTGAGATCGTTGGACGCATCATCCGTGCGGTCAATACGATGACCTCGGCGGGACAGACTGTAGTTGTACCGATTCAGCTCGATTCACAGGGTGACGAGACATCGGCGAGCTACACGGTAAACTTCAACTCGACCGTGCTGACATTCGTGTCAGCCGCGCTCGGATCGGGAGTTCCGGCCGGTGCTGACATCGGTACGAATACGTCGCAGGCGGCAATGGGCCGCGTCGGCATACTCGTATCGTCAACCAACACCTATGCTCTGGGAACGCGTCAAATGGTACTGCTTACCTTCACGGTGGCACCGGGTGCAATGGCCGGAACCTATCCGGTGACGTTCTCAAGCACTCCGACGGGGCAATTCGTCGCGAGCACTACGGGAGCGGCACTGCCAACGACCTACGAATCCGGCAACGTCGTCATCGGCCCAACCGCCGCTGGCGTCAGGGTCACCGGTCGTGTTCTGACTCCAAACGGTCAGGGCATCCGTAACGCAACGGTGGCAATCGTTGACAGCGAAGGCAACCGCCGAACGGCCACGACCAGCTCATTCGGCGTGTACTCGTTCGACGATGTCGAAGTTGGTCAGAGCTACGTCATCTCCGTCACGTCACGCCGTTTTCGCTTCGGTTCGCGCAGCGTAAACGTCACCGACACCCTAACGGATGTCGACTTTGTTGGACAGGAATAAACCCCGCGTCCATCGCATAACCAAAAGAGGCCGCCCCAAACAAGGGCGGCCTCTTTTTTTAATGGCTTAAGTCCGCGTAGCGGACGCCAGCATAAGGCCCCAGGCGTGAGCCTGGGGTATTGAATCAGTGTACGGTTTTATTCATATCATTTTTTCAACACATAGGAAATGGAACTTATTTGGAACAGCCTGTCGCAGTTCGTAACCTGTTATACTCACATACGAATACCAAAATTCAGCCATACAGGAGTAAAAAGATGAAACGTCTTACCGCTTTGTTCATTGTTTTATTAGCGTTTGTATTTGTGTGTCCGGCGGACGCTCAATCAAACGAGGTCACGTATCAAGGGCAGCTACAGGTATCGTCAACGCCGGCGAGCGGGAATTTTGATTTTGAGTTTCTCCTGTTCGATGCGGCGGAGGGCGGTTCGCAGGTCGGGGCGACGCTTCAAAGAAACGGCGTCGTGGTCGCGAATGGTGTTTTCTTAGTCAACCTTGATTTTGGGCCAAACTTTCCGGGGGCGACACGTTTTCTCGAGATACGTGTCCGCCAAGCCGGTGGCGGGCCCTTGGTAACGCTGTCACCGCGACAATCCGTGACGAGTGCTCCGTATTCGCTGAAGAGTTTGACGGCCGACACCGCGACAAACGCGGTTAACGCGACGAATGCGGTTAACGCAACAAACGCCGTTAGCGCGACCAACGCGACAACCGCCAACAATTTTAGCGGAGCTCTGAGCGGCGATGTCACCGGCGCACAGAGTGCGACAACCGTCACCCGCCTACAAGGGCGAAATGTCGCGAGTACGGCCCCGCTAAATGATCAGGTACTCAAATTTAACAGCGCCGCCAACCAGTGGCTCCCTGGTGTCGATAACACATCCGCCGGCGGCGGCGGAACGATAACCGGTGTAACACCGGGCACCGGCCTGACCGGCGGCGGCGCGACCGGGAATGTCATCTTAGGCATCGCAAACGGCGGCATCGACACGCCGCAGCTTGCCGATGGCGGCGTAACCGACGCCAAGATTAACGGCGTCAGCGGCGCCAAAGTGACCGGCACGGTGGCCAACGCAACGAACGCTGCAAACGCAGCCAATGCGACCAACGCAACAAACGCCACGATCGCCAATGGGCTGTCGGCGTCGTGCGTCGGATGTGTGATGAATGCGCAAATCGCCTCGATCGATGGGGCAAAGGTTACCGGAACGGTTGCTAATTCAACAAACGCGACAAATGCCACGAATGCAGCGACGGCGACGAACGCCCTCAGCCTCGGCGGCATCGCGGCGAATCAGTATTTACAAACAAACGGCAACGGCTCAGGCCTGACAAATCTAAACGCGACTAGCGTCACGACCGGCACGCTCGCTAATGCTCGCCTCGGCCAGCTACCGACCGCCAACATCGCCGATAGCGCCGTCACCGCGCCAAAGATCGCACCCGGCCAGGCAGTCAAAGGTTTGACAGCCGGTGCGACCACCCTTACTGATAACGTGACGCTCGCCCAGGGAGCAAATATTGGGATCACGACGAACGGAAATACAGTAACAATTTCCTCGACCAGCGGCGGAGTCGGCGGCAGCGGCACACCGGGCACCATTCCTGTCTGGAGCGGCGTCGGAACGACATTGGCTGATTCCATGACGATCACGCAAAACGTCAACGGCGTTCAACTGCCAAACGGCGTGCAAATGGCGGCGGGAGCACAAGGCTACGGCCTTGCTCTTGGATCGCCCAACGGGGAAACAGGGCTGTCCATATCGAGCCCAAACGGCCCCCGGGCCGATCTCAGGTTTGACGGGTCGGTGCTCAAGCTGGTGGCTCGCACGGCAGGCACCGGACCGCCGTCGGAGACGAGCGGTATCCGGCTTCGTACAGACGGCAATATCCAAATGGGCCTGATCAACGCCGCGCCCGACGCGCGGCTGCAGGTCGCCGCCAGCCTGGCCGGCGAGCCGGTTGGCACCGCGATTTACGGCCTGACCTTTCGCAACAACGGCATTGGCATTCGCGGCGGCGTTGGCGGTTTCGCCACGAATGCGTTCGCGGGGGTCTTCGACGGCACGGTTGCCGTAAACGGTCTGCTCGTCGCGGAGTCGATTCGAATCAGTGGACTGCCTGTTGCGGGCGGTACATTCCTGTGCGCGTCGCCGGGCAACGTTATTAGCTACTGCTCGTCAAGCCGGCGATACAAGAAAGATTTCCAGGATTTTACTCAAGGGATGGCCTTCATCGATCGACTGCGGCCATTCAGCTACAGATGGAAATCGAACGATGCAGCCGACATCGGTTTTGCTGCCGAAGATGTGGCCGAGATCGATCCGCTTTTTGTTACACACAATCTCAACGGCGAGATCGAGGGCGTCAAATACGAGCGCCTGAGCGTCGTGTTCGTCAACGCATTTAAGGAGCAGCAAAAGCAAATCGAATCACAAGAGAGATCTCTCGAGCAGCAAAAGCGACAGATAGACAACCTGACAAAAATCATCTGTGGAATGAACCCAACCGCAGATATCTGTTCAAGCCGAAAGAGGTAATCGTTGGAGCATTAGGTTCCAGGGCAAAAGCCCCAAATAGCTTGACACGGTTGTAAAATCACAGGTTGGCTATGAGGCCTGGCGGTGGCGGGCCCATCATCGTCGGGGTCATTCTGAGATAGCCCTGCATGACGTAGAGTTTCATAAGCATGCGGGCGTCGTTGCGTTGGAAACGGTCAGTGAGGATGTTCATACGTTCGAGGTCGGCCTTGGCGAGCAATTGGATTTGCTGGACGTAGCGAAAGGCCAGGATGCCGCTGCCGCCGCCGTTGATACGCATGACCATCTCGCCTTTTTTGAACGTGCGGTCGCGTTTGTTATAGCGGCTCAGCACGGCCGTCGCCTGAACCATTTCGTTAAACTGGTCCATCAGCGGTTCGATCATACGAAAGGCGACGTCCGGCTCGACCGCGGCATAGCCGCGAACGAGTTCCATATAGTCGCCCAGTTCGTCTTCGTCTTCGGGAAACTCTCGTGTTAGCAATTTAGCTTCGGCCATCAGGCCGCCAGCGGTCTCGATATCCTTTGGATTATTTTTCCGGTGAAACTGCATTGCAAGCTGGACGAGCCGCTGTATCTGCGTTCGTTTGCTGGTCAAAGCTGCGATCGACGCGCGGGCCTCGTCGAGCTTGCCCTCGCTGGTCAAACGACCAATCCGCATCGTTTCAAGCCGGTCGAGCGCCTGCGCACGCATCTTCTCATCCGGAATCGAATCGGCGATACGCTTCGCCCGTGCTTCGTCGTTGAACTGAAACATCTTATTCACCGCCGACTGGTAAGGCGCCGTTCGGTCACGCGGATTTGGCATTCTGGCGGCCGCGGCGATGATCTCTTCGGGCGTGCCGTTCGGGTCCCATTGCCGCGCCGGGGGCTGGCCAGATTTGGCGGCGTTGGCTGCTGCGGTCTTTTTATTCTGAGCGTCTTTTTGCTTTAGAATGAGGGCTTTTTCGGGCACCAGCTTTTCGAGAGCGGGCAATGCGCGACCGAGCGAATTTGTCACAAACGCCGGCGGCGATGCCTGCAAAAAGGTGTTCGCCAGCTTATACGCAACCTCTTTCGCCTGGGCCTCGGTAAATGCAAAGAGTCGATATCGGTTCGCCGGATTTACAGGCTGCGGAGGCCGCGCCATAAACTGGAGAAAGCTGACCGCGCCGTTCAGGTCTTCGTTGGTCCGCGTCAGATCGGTGCCGGTGATTTTTGCGACGACATCGCCGGCGAGATCGGCAGCACGCTTTTCGTCCTTTTGCAAAACGACTTGCAGCAACGAGATGACGTTCATCGAAATGCCCTTCGCCAGCGAATCCTTGATAGCTTTTGCCGCTTTGTCAGGATCGGTCAAGGCAGCCCGCGTCGTTAACTGCTGCTCAAGATTGATCTCCTGAGTGGCTCGCATTCGGTCAGGGTCGTAGTTGTTGGGCGGTGCGATTCCGGTCCCGCTGCCCGCCGACATGCCGCCGGTGCCGCCCGGCGAAGGGATCTGCTGGGCAATCTTCGCCATTGCCTCGGCAATCGCAAGCGGCCGCGTCTGGGCCATAATTTCAAGGGCCAGTTCGGCATCGCGGCTACCGACGAGATTTAGAAACTCGAAACGCGGATCGTTCGGGTCAAAAAATTCCTGCCCCGGCGGATTGATGGCCGCTTCCAGTTTCTCGCGTTCCACCTCGACGTTGTAGGTCACAAGCTCGGTCGAACCGCTGCGAAACAGCTCCCGCGCCCGTTTTGTGTCGTATCGCCAGTAAATATCGCCCGCCAGAGCGTAGACGACGGCCCGATTCTGGGCCAGCCGCAAAGCCCCAATATCGGCAATCGTGCGGTCTAGCATCGCCACGATCTGCTCCTCGATCTCCCGGGCCTTTTTTGCCTTCTCCGCCGCAGGATCGGTCGTCTGGGAAAAAGCGTACGAACTCAGTAAAGTAAACGTCAAAACGAAAGCAGCGATTGTGCGCAAATACATTTGGTAGGGCCTCCTGACGAGTGATTATGGCGGGAATTATATCACAAAAGTCACCAGACTGGAGCGGCGACTGGAGCGCAATCATCCCTGCTTGCCACGCATCGGCTTTTGCGGCGTAACTCCGCCGACTGGAGCGCAAGCATCCCTGCTTGCCACGCATCGGCTTTTGCGGCGTAACTCCGCCGACTGGAGCGCAAGCATCCCTGCTTGCCACGCATCGGCTTTTGCGGCGTAACTCCGCCGACTGGAGGGCAAGCATCCCTGCTTGCCACCCCGCGTTTTTGCGGCGTTATGGCGTCAAATAAATTCTCAGGCTAAATCAAATCGACGAGCCTTAGCGGTCTAACGACCGCTGGCAAGCAGGATGCTTGCCGCTCCAGTCGCTTAGATTCCAGTCGCTAGATTCCGTACGTATTCAGAATCTCAAACCTCGCGGCGACCATCGCAGTGGGCAGATGTTCGTCGTCGATCAATTCTGTCATCGTACGGTTTTCGATCAATGATCGCGGGATGATCGCGCAGAGGGCGAAAACGTCGGCCTCGGCCTCTTGGCGGGTTTTGCGACCGACGTGGTGAAAATTTACGACCGGACCGGATGCCGGCACGTGAAAAAGAAGGTGGCCGATCTCGTGAAACAGCACCTCGAGCTTTTGCGTGCGACCGAGATCGCGGTTGATCGCAATAAAATCACGGTCGAGCACCCGAAAATAAAACCCGTCAACCGTCATCGGCTGTTCGTCTATGGTCACACCCATTCGGGAACAAAGCTCATAAAAATCGCTCTCGCCGAGGACGCGTTCGTTCCAGCCGATGTTAAGTTTCTTGATTTTGTCGATCAGAAGTCGCATGAGAGCCGCGTATTATCTATGCAAGATCATAGCAGATACGCATCGGAACGACAAATAAGCCAGGCATTTGATGGCCGCAGTTCAGCAGCGGGCTTGCCCGCCGGTCCCGCAGCCTTTGGCGGGCAAGCCCGCCGCTTAACGGGTATATTCGGCCATGGCGGACAAGCGGCCCGTTTTCTACAGCGACCGATCGAGCACACGCTTTGCATCGCGAATGGCGGCGGCTTTTTCGGCTTGGGAAAAACTCTCCCAGCCTTTAAAGAAGACCACGCCGTAATCGGCTGGGTATTCGCGACCCTCGTGCGTAAACCATTCGTGCATAATAGTTTGCGGATCGCCGAGCCGCAGAACTGCGGATTCGACATCGAATCCGTCCGCGAGATCAGCGGCCCCGAGGTACTGTATGTCGCGTAGCGCAGCCATGCGCCGGTCGATGATCTCATTGATCCGATCCTCGATATACTGCCCGAGCCCGACCGGCGGGCTTTGGCCCCCGTACATATCGCCGGTGCCGATGAGCAGCCAGTTGAGCGATACGTTCGTTTCGTTCGCTATTTTAATAAGCACTTCGGGTGCCGGCATCCGCCCCTGGTAATAATTGCGAACAGTCGCGTGAGGAATCCCCAAACGCCTCGCCACATCCGCCATCGAAACATTGCCAAACGCCTTGTTAAGCCGCTCAATAAAATCTGATTTCATATTCTTGATGCTACAACGTATGTTTTCCCTGTCACACCAAATGTTACTACCGATGCCGCTTTGGAGCAAGCTGCGGTGGGCGGTGGGCGTGGCAGTGGGCAGTGGGCAGTAGGCGGTAGGCGGTAGGCGGTAGGCGAAGCCGGCTTGACTCCGACTCCCGACTCCCGACTCTCGACTCGCGCCTCCCGCCGATTGCCCCGGAGCGGAATTTTCTGGTTTAATTGAACTATGCACGCATTTGGAAAAAGCGAGGCCGAGAGCCGCGATCTTCTCGCCACCTACCTAAAGGTCAGGGCCCATACTGAAGAGCTTTGCGAACCGCTGGAGGTCGAGGATTATATCCCGCAGCCGATCGTCGATGTTTCGCCGGCGAGGTGGAATATTGCTCATACCACGTGGTTTTTTGAGGAGATGATTCTCAAACGGTTTGCGCCCGGATACGAGGTTTTTGACGAGCGGTTCGGATTTTTGTTCAACAGCTATTACAACACCATCGGCGAACGCACACCGCGTGATAATCGCGGCGGCATTGAGCCGGCCAACCGTCAGCGAGGTTTTTGCCTATAGAAAATACGTCGATGACCGAATGTTGTCGCTTCTCAACGCGACTTCGCAATCCGCAATCCGCAATCCGCAATTTGACGACCTCGTCACGCTCGGCCTCAACCATGAGCAGCAGCATCAGGAACTGTTTTTGACCGATCTGAAATACACGCTCAGCGTCAACCCACTCTTGCCCGCCTATCGCGAAGGGTTTGCCCCGGAAGAAGAGGCGGAACCGCCTGCGTTAGCAGGTGGAACGAACTCGAATAGTGAATCAACGTCGAATGCGAGGGTCAAGACGGATTTGTCCGCTGCGTTCGTGCCACCCGCTTACGCAGGCGGTTCTGCCTGCAAGGCTGGCGTTTATGAGATCGGTTTTGACGGCGAAGGGTTTTGCTTCGACAACGAGCTTTCTCGGCACAAGGTCTATTTGCATGATTTTAAGATCTCGGATCGCCTCGTTACAAATGGCGAATTTCTCGAATTCATGGCTGATGGCGGTTACCGCGATCATCGCCTGTGGCACTCGGAGGGCTGGGATTGGGTAAACCAAAACGGCATCGATTCCCCGCTGTATTGGCGCCTAGGAAATGCGGAGTGCGGAGTGGGGAATGCGGAATCAAAGAACGGAAAGTTGAGTGACGAGTGGCGTCAGTTCACTCTTGGCGGTCTGCGAAGAGTGCCCCTCGACGCTCCGGTTTGTCACGTCTCATTTTACGAGGCGGCGGCATATGCCGAGTGGAAGGACGCGCGGCTGCCGACGGAATTCGAATGGGAAGCCGCGAACGAGAAATTCAACTGGGGCAAACGCTGGGAATGGACAAATTCGGCGTATTTGCCATATCCCGCCTTTGCCAAAGCCGCTGGGGCAATCGGCGAATACAATGGAAAATTCATGATAAACCAAATGGTCCTGCGAGGTGCCTCAGTCGCAACCCCCGAGGGCCACAGTCGTCCATCGTACAGAAATTTTTTCCATCCGCATTTAAGATGGCAATTTACGGGAATAAGGCTGGCCAAGTAGGAATTTAACAGGATGGACAGGATATGCAGGATGAAAGCAATTAGATTTGTAGAGGTTTCTTATCCTGTTTATCCTGTACATCCTGTTTGAAATAACAGTTTACGGGAATGCATATAGCAATTTAACAGGATGGACAGGATGAAATATGAAGAATTGACATCTGTAATCCTGGAATGCTGCTTCGAGGTATCGAACGAGTTGGGTGCAGGATTTCTGGAATCGGTGTACGAAAAGTCATTGGTAGTCGCGCTTTCTCAGAGAGGTCTGAAAGTACGTGCCCAAACTCCGCTGAAAGTAAAATTTCGAAATGTAATTGTCGGTGATTTTTACGCGGATTTAATTGCTGAGGACAAGATCCTGATTGAGTTGAAGACTGTAAATCGGATACTTTCTGAGCACAAAGCTCAGGTAATCAACTATTTGAACGCAACTGGTATCGAGGTTGGTTTGCTTGTAAATTTCGCTAATCCGAAGCTGGAATATTATCGACTTCATCCAAGCAATAATCCTGTCTATCCTGTGCATCCTGTTTGAAATAACCGTTTAGATTCGCAAAGGGGGACTTTGACAGGATGGACAGGATAGACAGGATGAAAGCAATTAGATTTGTAGAGGTCTTTTTATCCTGTTTATCATGTAAATCCTTTTTGAAAAAACAGTTTACGGATATTCAAGTAGGAATCTAACAGGATGGACAGGATATGCAGGATAAATGCGATTAGGTTAGTAAAGGTTTTTTATCCTGTTTATCCTGTACATCCTGTTTGAAATAACTTAAGTGGAATCTTCAAGCTCAACCGAACTCACGCAATTTGCCGACGATGTACTCCGCGGTCTTTCTTCGACGCCGAAGGAATTGTCGTCAAAATATTTCTACGACGACGAAGGCTCGCGGCTGTTTCAGGAGATCATGAAACTGCCCGAGTATTATCTGACCGGCTGCGAACATGAGATTTTTATAACCCAGGCCGACGCGATTTTTCAGGCATTCGCGGGCATAAACTCGAGTGTCACGATGCCCGACGAGACACGCTCGTTAACACTCGCGTTTCCGCCCGGCGGGTTCGATCTGATCGAACTCGGAGCCGGCGACGGAACGAAAACTGCGGTTCTGATCGACTATTTCCTACGCCAAACAAACGACATTTCATATTCCCCGATCGACATCTCGCAGGAAGCTGTCGATGCGCTGACGACAAAGTTCCATGCCGAATTCCCTGATCTCAAAATGTCGGCTCAAAAAGGCGACTATTTTAAAATCCTCGAATCGTTAAAGATCGAGAACGGACGACGAAAGGTATTGTTGTTTTTGGGTTCGAATATTGGCAATTTCAGCCGCGATCAGGCGGTCGAGTTTTTCCGCTCGCTACGGGGCGTGATGAGCGAGGACGATTTGCTGTTTGTTGGCTTTGACCTGCAAAAAGACCCGCACGTGATCGTTTCGGCGTATGATGACGCCGCGGGTGTGACGGCGGCGTTCAATCTGAATTTATTAAAGCGCATCAACCGCGAACTCGGCGGTGATTTCGACATCGATAAATTCACGCACTACGCCAATTATCGCCCTATCGACGCGTCGGCCCGGTCATTCCTGATCAGCCGTGAAAGGCAAAATGTACACATCGAGGGGCTCGATAAAACATTCGAGTTTGAGCAGTGGGAAGCTGTATTTATGGAAATCTCGCAAAAGTACAGCCCGCGGATGATCGGCGAAATAGCGGCGGATAGCGGATTTGAGATAAAGCAGAATTTCTACGACAGCCGCCGATACTATTGCGACTCGCTCTGGAAAGCGAGTCCGAGTCAGTACCGGGAACGCTAGTGACAAGTTTGTCCGATGAATATCACGATCCTCCATTTCGAGACAATCGAATCGACAAACGACGAGGCCGCGCGGCAGGCCCGGCTCGGCGCGGACGAGGGTGTGTGTGTCATCGTCAGGCGGCAGACGGCTGGGCGCGGGCGGCATGGGCGCCGGTGGGTCTCCGAGCTTGATTCCGGGCTTTATTTTAGCGTGATCCTGCGGCCAAAAATAGAAGCTCGGTTTCTTCCGCTGATCACCTTGATGGCCGGCGTGGCGGTTAGCGACACTCTTCTGGAATTCGGATTGTCGCCCGATATTAAATGGGTCAATGACATTCTGGTGGGCGAAAAGAAAATTGCGGGCATTCTGGCCGAAACGGTTGATACCGCGAAGGGTCTCGCGGTTGTCGTCGGCATCGGCGTAAATCTTACCTCGAAAAACTTTCCGGATGAAATAGCTGACACGGCAACCTCTGTCGCAGCCGCCGGCGGCAGCCAAACTTCGCCGACCGAGCTTGCCGAGGCCCTAACGAAGTATTTGTCATACTTCTATGAGACTCTGGGCAGCGAAAACGGACCGCGTGAAATCATCGAACACTGGCGCCGGCGATCGTCCTATTACAGCGGCAAAAGTGTCCGCGTGACGCTCGAAAATACAACCTTTAACGGCGTAACCGACGGCCTTGAAGACAATGGAGCATTACGCGTAAAAACTGAAAACGGGGACGTAACGATCGTTCAGGCCGGGGACGTCGAACGGCTGCGGCAGATTGTTTAGCTAGAGCGCCTTACGGCATCAGTGTATGGGATACCACCACTGGCGAACCGTCGGCGGTTTCGACTGGAGGGTGAGCATCCTGCTCACCAGTGCGGGGCGAGCAGGATGCTCGCCCTCCAGTCAATCAGTAACTGCTTTAGTTGTCGCCGGATTTGGTTGTTTCTGACGGGACGTGTCTGAGATAGTTTCGCGTCACCTTGAAAAGAAAAACAGCGGCGATATATGCGATCAGGACGCCGATCCAGAAAAAGACGAAGTCCGAGGCTCCAGAACCGGCACGATTTATCGCGACCGTAATTGAAAACCAGAGACCGATGAGAAAGCCCGGAAAGAAGAGTATCCAGATACCTACGAGCACGATGGGCTTGGGTCTGGTTTCGGTTGCTTTCTGGAGAACAAAGCCTTCAGCTCTAATCGTTTGAACCGGATCGAGCGTCGTGAGCGGCCCCATCGGGCCGCCGCATTTAGGACAAAACGTGTATTCCTGGTTTATACTCGATGAACACGACGGGCAAAAAACGTCTTCGATGGGGTAGCCCAAACGGTTGAAATCGCTGTCCATATACTCTCCTGACCAATTTTGTCGCAAGCATCAGAAACGCGCCTGTAATTCTAATCATCAAACAGGACAATTGCAACGAATTCCCTTATGCGAAAACGGCTCGCCGAAATTCACCCGATCGTTTACCAGACGAGAGTCTGGCAAAAACGTTTGTTTCGGCAATTGGCGGATTTATCCACCGCGATCAGTTTTGCGTCGGAACTGCGACCGCATGCTCTGCCGTTTACCTCAAAAAAGCATCAGTCACTGCTGCGGCGTAGGCTTGGAAACTCCGATCCTGAGTTGCAGGAAAATAAGGTCGAGAATCTAAAAATCGCCTGCCCGACAATCGACGGAATCTTGATAAAACCCGGCGAAACATTCTCGTTCTGGCGTCAAATCGGCGAAGCGACGGCCGAAAGAGGATATTTTGAGGGAATGCAGCTATCGCAGGGCGAGGTCGTTCGCGGCGTCGGCGGCGGGCTGTGTCAACTCGCTAATTTGCTGTACTGGATGGCCCTGCACACACCGCTTGAGGTTGTTGAGCGGCATCATCATAGCTTTGACCCGTTCCCGGACGAGAATCGCGTTCTGCCGTTTGGCAGCGGAGCAGGTGTCTTTTATAACTACATCGATTTGCGGTTTTTTAACCCGACCGAACTCACCTTTCAGATCAGACTATGGATAACCGACGATCATTTGAAAGGAGCGATCTATTCTGACAGGGAAACCGCGTACTCGTATCACGTATTTGAGAAAAATCACCGTTTTCTCACAAAGGATGGCAAGAACTTTCGTGAAAATGAGATATGGCGCGAGATGATCGACCGGCGGACGGGCAGACGCGTCGGCGAGGAGCTGCTAGTTAAAAATCTCGCCGAGGTGAAATACGAATTGAGTTTTACGGCCGGA
Source organism: uncultured Acidobacteriota bacterium (assembly GCA_963738935.1). GTDB lineage: Bacteria > Acidobacteriota > Blastocatellia > Pyrinomonadales > Pyrinomonadaceae > OLB17. The sequence continues at coordinate 2,054,599 of CAVTYF010000001.1, forward strand.
GAGTGTAACGTGTAGAGACGCAATATGAGTAACGAATTTGATTTTGACGCGGAATTTGATCTGGACGATTTTGACGAGGAACTTGCGGAGTTTGACGAGTTTGACGACGAATTTGGCGAGATCGAAGTTCGCACAGCGGTGATGCAAAAAAATAACATGATCGCTCTGCTGTGTATAAAAACTGCCTCGGTCGGAGCCGCAATCTGCCGCGTCGATCCGCGCGAGGATGCTCCGGCGGTGCAGATCTATGACGATGCAAATGCCGCTGTCGAATGGTTTACAAAAAGCCTCAGAACAAGTCGCCGGAACGGCTGGAACGTCGTCTATGACGGTCTGCCGCTGCAAGGGTAGTTCTTGTCAGAACGGGGAGCGGTAGCGACCCGCTTCTTTAAGGTTCAATCGACCCAGTCGCTACCGCTCCCGGTTCTGACAAGATGCTACTTGCCGTTGACATCGGAAACTCGAACATCAAGTTCGGCGCATACGACGGCGAAAGCCTCGTCACGAAATTTTCGATCCCGACGAGGCGCAGTTCAACCACCGAAGATCTGAGATCGGCCATCGCTGCCGACATGCCAGGCGCGATCACAAAATCCCTGGTCTGTTCGGTCGTGCCTGAATTGAATGGACCGCTGTCGGATTTTTTTATTAGTGATTTTGGCGTCAGGCCCGTGATTGTTACAAACGATTTCGATTTTGGGCTGCAAATAAATTACACCCCGCTGTCAGCCGCCGGGACCGACAGACTGGTAAATTCGTTTTCCGCGGTAGAGAAATACGGTGCGCCGTGTATCGTTTGTAGTTTTGGCACGGCTCTAACGATCGACGTGATTGCGACCGATCGCGAACTGATCGGCGGGCTGATCGCTCCCGGAATCAAACCCCTCGCCATCGCACTAAAGCAAGCGACTTCTCAGTTGCCCGAGGTCAATCTGGTCAAACCAACGCGGGTGCTTCAAAACACGACCGTCAGTTCGATCCAGTCTGGCGTTTTCAACGGTTATCTCGGCATGTTTGAAGGCCTAATTAGGGCGGTAAAAAAAGAGATCGACGACGAACCCCAAATAATCGCGACCGGCGGTTTTGCCGAGACAATGGCCGGACAAACGTCGCAAATCGATATCGTCGACCGCAATCTGACCCTGGACGGATTGATGCTGCTCGCAAGACAGTAGCAGTAGCGGCGGCAGCGGCAGTTGGCTAGCATTCCGATTTTCATCGTCGGCCGCCACCGCCACTGCTATACTCTATTTGAATGGACCCTACCCGATCCGATATTGCCCCTTCAAAACTGATAACCGCGCTTCGCGGGTTTAATTTGCTCCCGGCGATCGTTTTTTTGCCGACGCGCCGACGCTGTGACGAAGCTGCCTCCGAGGTCGCTCTCGACAAATCGCAAAAGACCGAGCCAGAGCGGCAGGCAAAACGACAGCAGATATTTGATGAGTTCGCAATAGATTTCCCCGAGGTTCACGATCACAAACACAGCAAGGTCATCGTTCACGCAGGCGTTGCGGCTCATCATGCGGGCCATATTCCATCGTGGAAATTATTGATCGAGCGAATGATGTCCGCCGGTTTGCTCAATGCGCTTTTTGCGACCTCGACGGTCGCGGCCGGCGTCGATTTTCCGGCCCGCACGGTCGTCATAACCAACGCCGATACCCGTGGCAACGATGGTTGGCGTTCGTTGACCGCCAGCGAATTGCAGCAAATGACGGGCCGGGCTGGGCGCCGTGGACGCGACAATGTCGGTTTTGTCGTGCTCGCTCCCGGACAGTTTCAAAATCCGAAAAAGATCGCCGAATTATTAAAAGCTCCGCCCGATGCTCTGGAGAGCCGCTTTCGCGCAACCTATATCAGCCTCTTAAATCTGCTCGATGCATTTGGCAATTTTGAGCAGGTTCGCTCGATTGCCGAAAAGAGTTTTGCCTTTCGCGAAGGACGTCGGGCGAGTGCCAACAGCCGAAGCCGCGACGGTGCCGAACAACTGAGCGACCGCATTTGGCAGCCTTTCGAACGTCGGGCAAGGGTGCTGGACCATTTCGGATATATCGATCACGAGGCCGAGATCGTCACCGAAAGCGGCAAATGGCTCGCCGATCTGCGAATCGACCGGCCGCTGCTGGTTGGCGAAGCTTTGCGCGAAGGGGTCTTTGACGAGCTAAAAATCTCGGAAGCGGCAGGTTTGATGGCCTCGGTAGCCGCCGATGCAGATCGGAGCTACGGTGAAATGCGTTCGACCCGGAATATGATCGATCTGCTCGGTGATTTTGCCGATCTGGTTGTACGGGTTTCAAATGTCGAAGTAAAACACGGCGTCGAACCCGCCGAGGAGATCAATTACTCAGCCGCCGCCGCCGCGGAACGATGGACCGCCGGCATGGTTTGGGATGAACTCGTCGACCGTACAAAGGCCGAAGAAGGCGATCTCGTTCGCCTATTGTCACGCACCGGCGAGGCCCTGCGGCAACTCGCAAACCTCCGCGAATCCAACCCAGCCGCCGCCGCAATCGCCGCCGCCGCATCCGAAGCAATCCTGCGCGATCCGGTGCGATAAGCATAATATGAGTAGGTTATAGTCTGTCCATTCGGATGGAGTCGCATTACAAATCGCTAAGTTCCTCCACCTTTCGCGAAAAAACCTTGAATGTGTTTCCCGCGTTTACCAGAATTACGCTCTCTTGTGACGTATCATCACCGGAGTAAAATAACAGGTGTGTTCGTCCGTTTCGGTTTAGTCTACAAGGCACAAAAGCGTAAACCCAATAAACTGCTTCGTTTGTGCCATAATTATACCTAAAAAATGATTTAAGATTGCGTCCTTTGCTAGTTTTAAGGTCAAAGGCAATCCAATAGTTCTCTCTTACGCTTGATCTGATTTTGCTAGACTTGCTGCGATTAACTTTCAGCCTGTACGTTCGCGACGTGATCGTGTCAAGTTTACCGTCATCGTCCACGTCTAAGGCAAAGGAACGCGTATCAAACCTACGCCTATCAGAATCATATACGACAAGTTTTCGGCAATCTTTAAATTTCGATCTTTCTTGTGCATTGACTTGCGTTAAAACTGCAAGAATCAGCATAAGTAGTAAGCAATTCAGCATCATTTTTGCAGTTCGAAGTATTAGAATCGACAAGACTCCATTCATGCAAAGACCGGTTCAATCTGATAGGAGTTCTGCATCAGGCTCGACGCAAATCTTATGCAGGCGTAAATATCCTCTTTTTCGAGACTTGGATAGTGGTGAAGTATCTCTTCAACCGTGTCGCCGCTCGCAAGGAAATCGAGGATAGTATAAACGGCAATTCGTTTGCCTCTAATCGCGGGTTTGCCGTTCAGTAAATCCGGGTCGATTGTTATTCTTTCATCCATTCGATCCATAACTGAATCTTAGTCGTTTAGGAAACCTGGAGTCAATGCAAATCGTGCTTCGTCCTTCAAATTGATTTAACCATCTCATGCTGATTCAGCCGTTCGTTAAACCCCAGATTGTTAAAAAAATTCATCGTGTCGGTGAGGGTCGTATCGATATTTATGACCTGAAGCGGCGCGTCCTGGTCGGTGCTGTCCTGCATCATTTTTACAAGCGCTGTGGCGATTCCCCGGTTGCGATGAGCTTTGCTGACCGCGATTTGTGCGACACGGCCCAACGTCGAAGCAAAAATAATATAGCCCACACACTGGCCGTCAACGAATGCCGCGAAAATGCGACGTAAATTGCTACATCGCTTGATCGCGTCAATGGAATTCTGCCACGACGGTTTTCCATCCCAGAATGTCGCAAAAAGTTCCCAGTCCGGCTCGTTTATTTCCCGGATGCTGACATCGCGAACGGTCGATTCCCTTATCTTGCCGTCGCACTGAAGCAGGGCCAAACGGCGAACGGCTACAAAGCCAAGTTTTTCATACAGATCGATCGCCCCGCTATTGGTCGTTACGACCTCGAGCAGAAACTGCTCGATGCCGGACGCGCGAAAAATCGGCGTCATCATGTCGAACATCGCGCGGCTGAGGCCCCGTCGCCGATATGCCGGAATCACGCCCGTACCTGCATCATAGGCTGTCGGTCGGCCGTTCCAGTCGCCAAATCCGTTTAGCGTGAATCCGACCAGCCGCCCGTTATCCAGGCTTCCGACAGTACGCGTGAGATCGACGGCGTTAAGATTTATGTGATTGCGAAACTGTGTCTCGGTAAGAGCAAATGGAATAACATAGTCGGAAAACGCCTCGGTAAACGCGGCGTAGAGTTCCCCGATATAGTCATCATTCAAAAACCGGCATTGCGGCGAGGTGGTTTTGTTTCCATTGTCCATTTGGTAAACTGAGAGCGTGAAATCGGGGCGTAACTAGTGCGGTTAACGATTGAGTATATGGATTGCGGAGCGGGTCGGTACCACCTGCGGTAGCGGGTGGGGCTTCTGATCGTGGCACCGAGCCCCCACCCGCTACCGCAGGTGGTACTGACCCGTACTACAACCCGTAGCCGCTCTAAGTAAAGTAAACAAGGTTTATACAAAATGCAAGTACTGCTGGCTAATGAATACGGTTTTTGTTTCGGCGTCGAACGGGCGGTCGAAATGGTCGAGAAAGCCATCGGCGACGGTCAAACCGTCCGAGCCCTCGGCCCGCTCATCCATAACGAGCAGGAAATGCAGCGCCTGGCCCACGAAGGCGTCACGACGATCAGCGAACCGGTCCAGATCGGTCGCGGCGAGACCGCCGTGATCCGGGCTCACGGCGTGACGCCGCAGGTTCAGAAAGATCTCGAAGAAAAGGCCGCGAATGTCGTGGATGCGACTTGTCCGTTTGTAACGCGTGTCCAAAAACTCGCCGCCCGGGCAGCCGCGCAGGATCGTCACGTCATCATCGTCGGCAGCCCCGACCATCCGGAGATGATAGGCGTGAAGGGGTATGCCCCGGATCACGCATTTGTAATCCGCGACCAATCGGAGGTCGCTTCGCTTCCACGGCTGCGAAACCCGCTCGTCGTCTCGCAAACCACGATCAAGGTCAAGACATTCTTCGACACCGCCGATGCGATCAGCGAGCGAACGGACGACACCGTCGAGGTTATCAACACGATCTGCTCGGCCACAAAAGACCGTCAGGAAGCGGCCCGCGCGTTGTCGGGAATGGTTGATGCGTTTTACATCATCGGCGGTCGGCATTCGTCAAACAGCGTCAAACTGCTGGGCGTTTGTAAGGAGCAGTGCGAAAAGAGTTTTCTGGTCGAGACCGACGAAGAGATCAATCCGGACGACCTGATCGGGGTTGAAAAAGTAGGCGTCACAGCCGGAGCCTCGACGCCAAAATGGTTGATCGACAAAGTCGTCAAACACCTCGAAAACCTGGGCAGGGAAATGGCCGTCGGACTTAAACCATAGACTGGAGGGCGAGCATCCTGCTCGCCCTCCACCGGTGAGCAGGATGCTCACCCTCCAGTCGAAACTGCTGCTGGTTCGCCAAAAGTGGTTATCCCACACACGGATAATGTAATCGCTCTAAACCCACTTTTGCGGTTCAGCGGTTTTGAATAATGCGCCACGATGAAGCAATGCCCGAATTGTAGAAAGACATACGGCGACGATCTATTTTTCTGCCTGGACGACGGCAGCAGTCTCAGGCGGTTGGCCGATATTGATCCAAACGCTCCGACCGAGGCTGCGTTTGATATTGGCTCGTCACTTCGCACCGAGGTTTTGCCGGGCAATTTTCCCGCCCCAAAAACAACAACGCTCCAGACCGCGCCTGCCTCATCCAAACTGCCCTACATCATCATCGCTCTATTGCTATTTGTCTGCGGAGCCTTGGCGGCAATCCTGGTCGGATTGAATCTGGACAGGATTTTCCCGAAAAAAGAAACGTCAAACGTGAATGTAAACCTGATTCCCGGCCCGACTCAAAAGCCGCCTTCGCCATCGCCATCGATTGGGCGAAATATCAATGCCGCCTCGACGCCTGAGACGCAGCCGACGAAAGCCCCGCGACCTTATGATGCGCGCGGCAGATGGAGCGGAGAATGGAGTACAGAATCAGGAACACTCTTTGATTTTGAGCTGACCTTGACTGAAACGTCTGCCGACAAGCTCGAGGGCCGTGTCGTATGGACCATGCGACGAACCGCCCGGCCCGACAAGCGGGACAAGATCGGGCTGACGGCCACCGAATATGTTCGCGGTTCTATCGATTCTGCAAAAGGCATCGTCAATCTGAGCGGTTACGGCAAGGACGACCCGAATGGAATGCTCGTGATGCTCGACGTCTATCGACTGACCATTTCCGATGACGGAAAGACCCTGAACGGCCAAGCCCGAAACGGCGGCAAATGGAACGGGCGCGTCCGGCTGTCGAGATAATGCGCTGGGTAACGGCGTTGTGCAACGGAGTATTTGTGTGGTCGAAATTGCCAAAGCCTGCCCGTGAGCAAGGGCGAAACATTCAACTCGAGGGATTCGCCTTGCTAACGCGCCGGCTTTGGAAGTTTAGCGTGCTTCGCAAACAAAAAAAGGGCCGCATTGATTTCTACAATGCGGCCGAACCTATTTCGGAGATTTTCGAATAGACTTCTGGCGTTGTCACCGCGGTCAAAATGTTTGCCACTGTGCTTTTACACGCTTTTCTTCCGTTCATCTAATAGAAAGGTTGATTCGCTTCGCACTTCCACAAAAACGGTAAACTAGTTTGACCTCGGATACCACCGGGCACTTGCCACTGCGAACCGCCCACTGCCCACTGCCAACCGCCCACTGCCCACTGATTGATGGTGATCCCGGCTGGATTCGAACCAGCGACCTTCCACTTAGGAGGCGGACGCTCTATCCAACTGAGCTACGGGACCGTAAATAAAGTAAAAAGTAAAAAGTAAAAGTAAAAAGTAAGAACTTGGATTCAGTTTTCTAGGGTCTTGGGTTCGTTTTTTGCATTTTGCATTTTACTTTTGCCTTTTCCCTTACTTACGAATCATACCGTATTAGCGATCGACGTCATATCCGTCGAATTTGCTGCGGCCATTAAGAAAATCCAATTCAACGACGAAAAGCAAGGCCGCAACTGTGCCGCCGACGCTTTCGACGAGATCGACAACCGCCTTCGCCGTGCCGCCGGTTGCGAGCAGATCGTCAACGATCAAAACCTTGTGGCCTTCGCCGACGGCATCTTTGTGCATTTCGAGCGTGTCCTTGCCGTATTCGAGGTCATACGAGATCGAGACCTTTTCGGCGGGCAGCTTTTTCGGCTTTCGAACAGGGATAAAGCCCGCACCAAGCTGATACGCCAGCGGCGCCGCGAAAATAAAGCCTCGCGATTCGACGCCGATGATCGTGTCGATCTCCATTCCGCGGCACTGCTCGGTCAGGGCATCGATCGTTCCTTCGAGTCCCTCTGGGTCTTTCAAAAGCGTCGTGATGTCGTAAAAATTAATGCCCGGTTTGGGAAAATCGGGCACTTCGCGAATTAGTTTTCTTAAGTTATCCATTTTTATTTTTGATCTTAGATCTTTGGTCTTTGGTCGTTGGTCGTTGGTCGTTGGTCTTTTGGCCTTACCTTTCTATTCTAAAAGTTGAATACAGCCCGCTTGGGTCGATGACAAGTTCTTCTATCGTCCCGACCCGCGAATGTCTGGGCCCGGCGGCCAGATCAAATCGGAATGCCTCGACCGATTTCGCGGTTCCCTCGGCCAGAACCTCGACCCGGCCGTCTTTTAAATTCTTAACATAGCCGCGAATCTGATGGGCCGCCGATGAACGTTGGGCAAAAAATCGATACCCAACGCCCTGAACCTCGCCGCTAATTGTAAATTTTCTGGCGATCATCGTTCAAGTTTGAAGTTCAAAGTTCAAGGTTCAAAGTTCAAGGTTCACAATCGGCAACTTTGAACCTCAAACTTTGAACTTTGAACTCTCTCTTAACTCTCACCCAAGAGCGTCGAGGCATTCCATCAAGCTGCGCTGGCGGCACGTGTAAACCGGCATACCGCGCAGGGTTAATTTGCTCGCCGGCGTCTGTCTCAATTCCTCGGCCAGGGCGAGAAAATCTCTCGGCTCGTCGGTCTCGAACGAGATGAGGTACTCGTTATCCGTAAATCCAAATGCGTGGGTCAGGTGAATCTTTATGTTCGGAAATTTTTTCCCGACCATAAAGTTTTCCTCGATCATCGCATCGCGTTCATCGGCCGACATTTCAAACCAGTCTTTATGCTTTGCACACGGATAAAAGAAAAGGTACTTCGCCGTGCCCGCCCGCACCCGGTGACGATCCTCGGCCGCGTCATCGACAAACATCATCCGCTTTGTGATCGACAGGTAATTGTCAACCGTCTCGATGTAACTGCCCAGATTAGTGTGAAAAAGCTTTGCGGTCATTTCCTGCACGAGATCGAGCGACGTGCCGACCCGCCAAAACATCAGATCTGCCTTTGAATCAAATCCGACAAGCGAATAGCTAAAAAGCAAGAAATCGCGGCGAAAAGTGCCGAACACACTAGCAAATTCCAACTTATGCGACCGTTTTACCTCGGTATCCAGCTTTCGCCATTCCGGATTAACCCGCAGAAACATGAAATTGACGAACTGCTTGTCGATCGACATCGCGTCGGCATTGCCGTCACGTTCCGGAACAAGACGAAGCTGCGCTTCGTTCGATTCTTTCTGAAATTGAAGTACGTCTTTCATCATCCGCCCGAGTCCGCCCTAGGAATAATTTTGCAAGTTTACGCTTTGATGTGCAAATCGGTTTCGCGCGAAGCTGCAGAAGGCCGCTCGCAAAGATTTACAAAATCCCACGATCGTGTAAGAATCGTGATTGATGAGAAAGTTCGGTTTATCGCTGGCATTGACACTCGCGGCGACGTTTGCGACGCTGGCCCAACAGCGCCCTCTGCTGACGGATGATGTGGATATCACGCCGCCGGGATCGCTGCAAATTAGTGTCGGCGTCGATTTTTTTCAGAACGCAAAATTTCCGCTTTCAGGCATCAACGGCGATCTCGCCCGCGTCGGTGATATTCGCGTTCGGACTGGATTTTCGTCGAATGTCGAATTGCAGATCGAGGGCACGGTTCAGAATTACGTGTCAGTAAACTCACGCGGGGCTTCCGCGATTCCGCTCTCATTTGATGGAAATTCGACCAATGATTTTGACGATTTTACCGTCTCGGCAAAGGTCAAATTGCGAAACGAAACGCGTTTACTGCCGGCGGTTGGCCTGAAATTTGGGTTTCAGATGCCAAACTCCGATCAGGCCCGCGGCATCGGGACCAATCAGATCAACGTCTTTACAAAAATACTCGTCCAGAAAAAGTTTGGCGATGTAGTCGATAATACGCCAAAATTTAACGCCCTCGGCAATGTCGGTCTGCAAATAATGACCGCCCCGCTCGAACGGTTTACCCAGAATGACGTCATTCTGTACGGCCTCGCCGGCATCTATCGTCTCTCCGACCGTGTGAATGTGCTCGGCGAGGTCAATGGCCGCGTCAACACTCGCAGCGGAGCGGCACCGCTCGGCACGGAGAGTATCGGCCAGTTTCGCCTCGGCACACAGATCAAGGCCTCCGGCCTCAGATTCGACGCTGCCGCCGCGTTTGGCCTGACAAAATTCAGCCCCCGAACCGGCGTCATCGTCGGTGTCACGTACCAATCGCCAACTATTTTTACTCCAGCGAGATGACTGGAGCGGCAAGCATCCTGCTTGCCAACGCCGGTTCGTCCGGCGTGACGAACATTACTATTGCTCAACTCATGTGACAGTTCTCAGCGGGCCGCCTCGGTCACGCCGGAGGAACCGGCGTTGGGCAAGCAGGATGCTTGCCGCTCCAGTCGTATGCCAAAGCGTCAGATATTTATCGGCGAATTCCCCTTCCCCAGGCCCGGCGCGGTCCTGATCCCTTCGTGGACAAATTTCTTTGCGATCTGAATTGATTCGACCACGCCTTTTCCGAGCGCGAGGTTTGCCGCGATTGCGGCGGCGAGCGTACACCCCGTACCGTGCGTTGCCGTGGTTTCAATAAAATCCGCCTCAAAAACCTGGAGCGAATCGCCATCCCAAAGATAATCCCGGGCGATCGATCCCGGCAGATGTCCGCCCTTGATCAACACGTTCGTCCCGTCGTATGACAAGATCCGTCGGGCTGCCAGTTTAATGTCGTCTTCCGTTCGAAGTGTTCTATGGGTGATGCGTTCGGCCTCGGCGATATTTGGCGTTACGATAGTCGCGAGCGGCAGCAGATATTCCATAAGGGCCAATAGAGTACCCTCGTCTATGAGATCAAAGCCCGACGTTGTCCGAATGACGGGATCGACGACGATGTTTTTCAGATTGTTCGACTTTATGAGCCGTGCAACTTCCTTTATGATCGCCACGGTCGGCAGCATTCCAGTTTTTACCGCAGCGATCTCGTAATCGTCGATCAACGGCTGAACTTGAGAGCGAATCGATTTTCCCGTCTGATTCACCGCCCCAAAAACGCCCTGCGTATTCTGAAACGTAACCGACGAAACCGCCGCCGTCGCGAAACAGCCGAACGCCGAGAAGGTCTTTATGTCGGCAATGATTCCCGCCCCGCCCGAAGGATCGAGGCCGGCGATGGTGAGACAAACCGCTGGTTTACTAGCCATAACTCTCTCCCCTAATCACTATCCACTAATGACTATCCACTGAAGTCACGATCATTGAGCCATCTGATCGACGCAAAGCCCGCCGCGCCAGCAGTGGTTACATCCTGATAATTCGAGCCATCGACGCCGCCGATCGCGATCACAGGAAAATCCAGAACACTTTGGCAGATTTGTGCCAAAACGTCCAAACCTGTCGGCTCTCCCTTGCCCGGCGTACTAAAAACCGGCCCGAATAGGGCGAAATCGGCACCGTCACGTCGGGCGTCCGCGACCTCGCTCGCCGTGTGCGTCGAAACGCCGATAATCAGATCCAGCGGAAAAGACTTTCTGATCACGTCCGCCGATATTGATTGCCCTGTCAGATGAACTCCATCGGCACCTGCCGCGACTGCGACATCGGCCCGGTCATTGATCAACAAACGCGTTGCCGTCCCCGACGTGATCGCGGCGAGGTCGCGCGATAGTTCAAACAGGGAAAGTGCCGACAGGTTCTTCTCACGCAATTGGATGAGCGAAACATTGGCCGCAATGGCCGAGCGAGCAATATCGCATATCTCGCGCCCCGTTCTGTCAAGATTCTGATCCGTCGCCTCGCCTTTGGTTACCAGATAGATAATCGGTTTCGAACGGTCAAAATTCACGATTCCTCTTTTTGATCGCCCTGTAGCATTTTGACGCTCTGGTTAAAATGGGCTATTTCCCAAAACGCTATTATCAGATTGAGCACGCCGAGGGCCGTCACCGCTCCGCGAAACCAAGTGGACGCCACCGCCTTTTGCACTGCCGGAGCACCGGTTCGATCTGACAGAAAAACAAGAAGATAATTTTCTCCCCACGGGCCAAAAAGCGCGTCCCAGGGCGACAGTATCAGATAAAACCCCAATAACATGCAGAGGATAATAAAAAAAATGACGGTCAGGCGTTCAACCATACCGTCAAAGTATAACTCTAGTTCAATTCGCGGGCCAAACGCGGGACGTGATGGGAAAATCAGTGATTAACCACCAAATTCTTCACCCGTTCGCTGACATCGCGAAAATCGACGTTTTCCGCATAGACTTTTTCGAAATACTTTGCCGCTTCGGTTTCGTCGCCGTTGGCCTCGTGCGATCGGGCTAGTTCGTACCACAGACCGTGATGTTCCTCGTCCGATATATCTGGCGTCTCGAGTGCGCGTTCAAACCAGGTGATCGCGTGTTTCGGTTTATCATCCTGCAAAAAGCAATGACCGAGCAGGTTAGAGCATTGGAAAAACCGTCGTGTACCGTCATTTGCCCCGGTCAGGTTTACCGCGTCCTGAAATTCGCGGATCGCAAATTCCATCAACCCCATCTCTTGGTAAGCGACAGCCGTATGATAGTGAGTTTCGTAGTCGTCGTCAGTTTCCTCACCGCCTTCTATCCCGAATTCAGATCTGATTTCGTCTATTCCGATTGTACTTGCCGTCAATTCTTCGGACGGTTCTTCCGCCGGAGTTTCGGGTACAACCGACGCTTCGACAGGTTTCTCTTCGACAAATTCCGCCCCGATCTTACTGCGAAGTTCAGCAAACTCGGCGCGATCTCCGAATTCGGCCGCCAACTCGGCCAGGGCCTTTTCCGCCAGGTCGTTGTAATCGTTTTCGATGTAAAAAGTGATGCTCTCGATCTCTTTCTGTATTTTCTGCTCAGCGCTCAGCGAAAGCGTGGGATCGGTATCAGGTTCGACAGCCTCGGCCAGATCGGTTTCGCTTTCCATCGCGGGCGGATCCTCGACGACCATGCCCTCAACAAAATCTTCGCTCGTTTCCGCCGCCGGTTCTTCGGCGTCCTCAGGCTCGTCCTTGGCGAACTGGGCGTGGAGCAACTCTTCATCGGCAACCGTATCTTCGTAACCAAACTCCTCATTGATCTCGCTGAGCCGGTCGCGAAAACGGGTCTCGTGCGGCCTGATCACGACCAACTGAGTCAGAGCAAACCGTTCGTCTTCAACGGACGAATGAGTCGATGCGGCCGAATATAACCGCTCAAGAGCGAGCCGAAACCCATTCTCATCCTTTAGCCATGAACTGTACCTGACGAGCAGCCGCAGCCCGGTCAGTTGCGACGAATCGCGTTCGAGAATCTCGTCGATCCATTTTCCACATTCGTCCGACTGGCCGCCAGCGAGCAGATATTCGGACGACATTGTCAGAATGCGGGCCGCCGATTCAGGATCGTTTACGTTTAGATAAATGCGAATCAGATCGAAAAACTTTGGATAATTTGCCGGCTCGATCTCGACCAGTTTTACAACCGCTTTCTCAGCCGCAGCCGCATTTTGCGAGTCGATGCAGCACTCGATCAAGAGGTATAGCACGTCGCGATTGTACGGCTCATTCTCGAGGATTTCCTCGAGCAGCGACGACGCCTTACCGGCACGGCCCAACGCTGTTTGTGCTTTGACCAGCCCATTGAGAATCCTGAGATCGGTCGATTTTATGTCAAAACCCTTCATCAGGGCCCGAATCGCTTCTTCGTGACTGCCCTGTCGGCTAAACCTCGCTCCCGCCTCGGCGTAGGCCTCGAGAGCCTCGTCTTTCTGATTCTCACGGACATACGAATCCGCCAGACTCATGCAAACTTCCGTGTTGTTCGGATCGAGCAGGGCGATCTGTTTGTACATCGCCAGGGCCTCGAGCCGACGGCCACTTTTCTCATAGTGCTCGGCCAGCGTTGTATAGTGTGACCGGGCCTCGGACAGCGAACCTTTGCCTTTATGAAGCTCGGCAAGCTTTGCCGAAACCTCGATCGAATCGGGTTGAATGCGTGAAATTTTGTTGTAAATTGCGATCGCCTTTTGAGCAAAACCCTGCGTGTTATAGTGATCGGCGACCTGTAGATAACAAGTGACCGCCTCTTTTTGTTCCGAACTTTTGGCATGCAGATCGCCAAGCATATTCAGCGTTGCGATATCGCGCGGGTCATTGTCGACCACCGAGCGATACTCGGTGATCGCGGAGCGAATCTTGCCCTGCGCAACGAACCGCTCCGCATTTCGCATCGCTTTTGCTTTATCGAAACTCATTATTTTTTCTGTATAAAAAAGGACAGCGGATCGCCGGATCTGCCGAGTACGCCTTGCCGGGAAAAAGTCTTGTGAGGAGTGCGACAGGTTTACACAAGCGAACCTGTATCAAATAATGTAGCACGCAGCATGAGCAGTGTCAACGCTTTTTGTGATTGTTTACTATTGTTTGACATACTTGGGAACCAGGCGCCTGCCGGGAACAAAGCTCCGTCGCCGGGAGCGCAGGCTCCCTCGCCCTGCAAGCGTTGACTGGAGCGCAAGCATCCTTGCTTGCCACGCCGTCGCTTCGACGGTGTTAAGTGCCGGGGTGAAAATAATATTGAGTAATGTCAGCCACGTCACGCCGGAGGAACCGGCGTTGGCAAGCAAGATGCTTGCGCTCCAGTCGCGTTCCAGTGTTTTGATTTTTTTGTCGCGTACCCTTAGTCTTTATTTTTGACCTGAGTGTCCAGAGTTGTTTTATGCAAGCATTAATCCTCGCAGGTGGTAAAGGTACACGGCTGCGGCCGTTGACGGTCTATACGCCAAAACCGATCGTCCCGGTCGTCAATCGCCCATTTTTGCTGTATCAGATCGATATCCTGCGTGAGGCGGGCTGACGGATATTACGCTTTCGCTGAGCTATCAGCCGGACAAGATCGAGCATCTGCTAGGAAACGGTTCGGATTTTGGCGTCAATCTGAGGTATATCACCGAGCCAAGTCCGATGGGAACGGGCGGCGCGTATAAATTTGCGGTCGATGCGTTTCGAGAAACGACGATCGTGTTTAACGGTGATATCCTGACGAATCTCGATGTCGCCAAGGTAATCGAATTTCACCGGTCGAAAAAATCCGAAGCAACGCTGACGCTTGTGCCCGTCGAAGACATCTCACGTTTTGGTGTTTCGGAGGTCGACGATGATGGCCGTATCCTGCGTTTTGTGGAAAAACCGCAAGGTCAGGAGCTTGCCGATCTTCTGGTAAAGACCATAAATGCCGGCATTTACATCCTCGAACCGTCGATTCTCGATCTGATCGCGAAGGACGCGAACCGGTCGTTTGAGTACGACATTTTCCCGGATATTTTGGCCCGCGGGCTTCCGTTTTTCGGTTACGTAATGACGGACCGGTACTGGCAGGATATCGGTACAACGGAAAACTATTTGAAAGCGCATAATGATTTTCTGAGTGGAAAGATCGGCGGCTTTGACCCGGATAAATCGTCCGTTTCTGACATCGCTACGCGGGCTGAGATCGATAGAAACTCGGTCATCGGTGAAGGATGCACGATCAAACCGGGCACTCGGATTACAAATTCCGTCGTCGGCCCTGGCGTCTATATCGACGAAAAAGCGGTCGTCGAAAACTCGGTGATCTGGGCACACACGCGGGTCTCGAGTTCGGCCGAGATTCGCGGCTCGATCATCGGCCGCAACTGCCATATCGGCCGCAACGTAACCGTTAGCGAAGGATCGGTACTCGGCGACAAGACGACGTTGACGGATTATACAAAAGTCTAGCCGACGAATTGCGCGCAGACGAGCACGGTTCAGAGGCGGGCTTGCCCGCCGTTCGGAGGCGTTTGGCGGGCAAGCCCGCCACCTAACTGGAATTCTATATATTAAGCGTTCCATATCTTTGCGACTCTGCAACTTTGCGTTGAAACTGAGCTTCTAAGAATCTAAACCTTTCCAAAATGCCCGAATTACCTGAAGTCGAAATCATTTCGCGCTCGCTCAGACGCACTCATAAAGCGCCGGACCATCGCCTCAGCCGAGCTGTTGCGGCAGCGTTTGGCACCGGATATTTCGCCCGACGATTTTGCTGAACGCCTGTGTTCGACCACGATAAATTTCGTTCATCGCCGCGGCAAACACATCCTGATCGATCTGACCGGCGGCAAAACGCTGATCGTTCATCTACGGATGAGCGGTCGATTTTCGCTGCTTCAGGCCGAGGCTGAGAATCCAAAATTTACCCACGCACTCTTTCATCTCGAAAGCGGGGAAAAGCTGGTTTTCGATGATCAACGCCACTTTGGGTTAATGAAACTGGTCGCGACCGGCGATCTACACGAAGCAAAAGAACTCAAGAAACTCGCTCCCGAACCATTTTCGGAAGAATTCTCGGTCGAATACCTCACGAAGGCGGTAAAAGGCTCGAAGCGGAGTCTAAAAGAATTTCTGCTCGACCAGACAAAAGTCTGCGGCCTCGGCAACATCTACGCCGCCGAGGCAATGTTTGCCGCCGGACTAAACCCGGCAAAACCGGCGGATAAATTGTCAAAGATAAATATTTCACGGCTCCACGAGAGCATTATCGCCGTCCTAAACCTCGCCGTTTCGCACGTGGAAACGCGCGAGGTCGATCCGGAAAATCTCGAGGGCAGCTATTTCAGCGGTCTCGACGACGCCGGCTGGTTCGTCTACGACCGCGAAGGCGAACGGTGTAAAATCTGCGAAACGCCGATTGTAAGGTTGAAACAAGCTGGCCGTTCGACGTACTATTGTCGCAAATGCCAGCGGCGATAAGTCCGAATCCTACTTTGTGACCTTTGTGGGTTTCGCTCCGAGTTCTTTGTGTTAGAAAGTTTTTAACACAAAGAACACAAAGTAAATTCCACGGAGTTCACAAAGGTAGTTAATCATTTCAGGAGAATCCAAATGCTCAGAAAAATATCGATCACCGCCCTTTTCGCTCTCGTTTGTGTCGCTGCTCTCTCATCCGAGGCCCTTGCTTGTGCCTGCTGTGCTGAACGCGGCACGTACAGCGTTTGGACTGGCGTTGCAAGAAGTTTTCAGGTCGATCTCCTCAAGGACATGAGATTCTCCGGAAAAGCCGAGCTTTACATGACCGAAGCGGGGTTTGACGTGATCCGAGGGCTCAGAATGATCGAGGCCGACCTTGGTACTGGCCCGGAACCGCCGCTGGATCTCGCTGACACCTATTCGAACAACCGATGGCAGCTCCAGTTCAAGACTCCGACCGGCCGAACGGGTTCGATTGTACTGCCGCGGCCGGCGAGAATGACGAGTCGAATGATCGATCTCCGCGACCAAACGGATTCGGTTGGAAGCGTCAAGCTATACAAGGAGTGGACGTTTACAGGGCGTGTCACGAAAGGTGCCGGTTTCTTCAGGAGCAGCGTGGCGAATTCACCTAAATATACGCTGATCTTCATGGGCCGCGGAAACGGCTGCGACAACGCCGAAGATTTCACCGACTGGCTCCTGGAAGTAGATGGAACCAAGGCCCGATACGCATTCTTCGGCAAAATGAAGGCCGCAGGCTAACAATGCAGAAGCCCGCGCGTAAGCAAGGGCGAAACATCCAACTTGCTCATTTCGCCCTTGCTTCCGCGGGCTTGTGGAATGGAACAGGCTGCTGGCCTAGCTTGACACTTTCTGTTGAAAGGGACATTATCATACCTAATGATCGTGGTGAGTTAATGCGACTTGCGACCACGTTAAATAAACTGCTAAACAGCTGAAAAGACAAATCGAATTTTGAAAAGTCTCGCTGTTTTGGCGAGGCTTTTTGTTTGTTCGTTGATGGTGCGATCGTTGATCGTTGTCTTAAGAAAATCGCAACGAACAACGATCGACGAATCAACGATCCATCACTATGAAAAACTTTCGAGACCTACTCGATTCCGACAGCGTATACGTTTTTGACGGGGCGATGGGGACGCGTCTTTATGACAAGGGCATTTATATCAATCGCAGCTATGACGAGCTGAATATCGCGGCACCTGATCTCGTTCGCGAGGTGCATGAGGAATACGTCGCGGCCGGTGCGGATATTATCGAGACCAATACATTCGGAGCGACGCGGCATAAACTGCAGCCTTACGGCCTCGAAAGCAAGCTCCGCGAGATAAACATCGCGGCGGCCAGCCTTGCCCGCGAGGCGGCGGGTGACAAGGTCTATGTCGCCGGTGCGATCGGCCCGCTTGGGTCTGCGGATCGAACCGTATGGCCCGACCTCGTTTGACGAGGCCAAGAGACATGTACAAGGAGCAGGTCGAGGCCTTGCTCGAAGGCGGCGTTGATCTGTTTGTGCTCGAAACCTTTTCCGATCTACCGCTGATAGAACAGGCAATTCGGGCCGTCCGCGAGCTTTCCGATCTGCCGATCGTCGCCCAGATGACGATCCAGATGGACGGCAAAACGCATCTTTGGCGACACGCCCGAGAAATTCACGCACAAGCCTCGACGAACTCGGCGTCGACGTCATCGGCCTGAACTGCGGCATGGGCCCGAACCACATCCTCAACGCCCTCGAAAAAATGCGTGCTGTCACCGACAAACCGCTTTCTGCCCAGCCGAACGCCGGTTTGCCGCGTGACGTTCAGGGCCGCCAGTTTTATATGGGGTCGCCGGAATACATGGCCGAATTTTCGCGGCGATTTGTCCAGGCCGGAGCCAAATTCGTCGGCGGCTGCTGCGGCACGACACCGACCCACATAAAACTCATCGCCGACGGCCATCCGCGTCGATCAGTCCGCGAGCAGACAGCAAAAGCTGTTCGTCAAGAACGAACCCGCGACTGTTTCGGAGCTCAAACCCGAGGATGTTCAGGTCGTGGCGCCCGAGGATCGTTCCCGCTGGTCGGCAAAGATCGCTCGCGGCGAATTTGTCACATCGGTCGAGGTCCTGCCGCCAAAGGGCTGCGACGCGGAGAAGACGCTTGGAATCGATCCGACTGCTGAAGGACGCCGGTGTTGACGGCGTAAATATTCCCGACGGCCCGCGTGCTCAGACGCGAATGTCGGCCCAGGCGACCGCCGTTTTGGTCGAACGCGAGATCGGCATCGAGGCCGTTCTGCATTACTGCTGCCGCGACCGGAATTTGCTCGGGATGATGTCCGATCTGCTCGGAGCCGCTGCGTTGGGGCTGCACAATTTGCTTTTGATCACCGGCGATCCGCCAAAAATGGGGCCGTATCCGGACGCGACCGCCGTTTTTGACATCGACGCCATCGGCCTGACCAACATGGTCAACAAACTCAACCACGGCCTCGATCTCGGCAACAATCCGATCGGCAAACCGACCGCATTCTCGATCGGCGTCGGCGTAAATCCTGGTGCCGTGAATATGGAAGAGGAGATTCGCCGCTTCGAATGGAAGGTCGAGGCCGGTGCCGAATACGCGATCACGCAGCCGGTTTTTGACACCGAACAACTGCGAGCGTTTCTCAGATACGATCTCGCACGTCCGCATTCCCGATCGTCGCCGGCATCTGGCCGCTCGTCAGTTTTCGCAACGCCGAATTCCTCCACAACGAAGTCCCCGGCGTCGAAGTCACACCCGAAATCCTCGAACGCATGCGAGTCGCTTCCGACCAAAGCAAAGAAGACGCCCGCGAAGAAGGCATCGCCATCGCCCGCGAATCGCTGATCGAAGTCCGGGACGTAATCCAGGGCGTTCAGGTCTCGGCTCCGTTCGGGAATGTGAAGTATGCCTTGCAGGTTTTCGACGCTCTCGAAGATTTTCGCCGTCGTTAATACGATATACTGGCCATGATCAGATTTCGCAGAATCGTCTCGCCAATCGAGAATATTGAGAGAATTGCTCGCCGGTTTTCGATTGACGAATTGAGCAATCTGAGACGCCTGTTGGCGGAGAGAATTGGCGCGAACTGAAAGGCACTGCATCGGTCGAACTATTTACTGGCGAAATCAGGCTTGCTGAGATACATTGGTATGAGTGTCATGGGATTGGCAAGCGGAAGATTAAGGTAAAGCAGCTTTTGAACTAGCATATGAACATTATCGGATTTGCACTATGCGTAGACACGGACGAAGAAAACGATTTCGTCCCGAACAAGCTTTACCCGGTACTGAAACCTCTGGAACGCGACCCGAAGGAACACTTGCGTATTGTTGACGAGAGCGGTGAAGATTACCTCTACCCGGAGATCTATTTTCAAATCGTCCAGCTCGCCCCGCAGGCAAAGGAAAATCTCGTGCATTATTTCGAACTGTCAGCCGTTTGATCTCCCAAAAACTTACGTGGGCGGTCGCCGGGAACGCAGGCCCCCCTCGCCTGCAACGCCGCCGCTTCGGCGGTGTGTGACGTTTTTGGTAGATTCAACGCGACGCAATCCTCAACTTCGTCACGCCGGAGGAACCGGCCCCCACAGGCGAGGGCTCCTGCGTTCCCGGCTATGGGATTATAACTATTTTACCGAGGGCTTTTGATTCGATGACGTCGTGGTGAGCTTTTGGGGCGTCTTCGAGAGGAAACGTCCGGCTGATGATCGGGTCGAGTTTGCCAGTCTGGAGGCCGTTGAATGTCGCCGCGTGTATCTCGTCGCGAGCCATTTGTGGCGAATTAAACAGGGACATTCCGTAGATCGTCGCGTCTTTGCCCATCGTTACTCGCGGGTTGAAATCGAGACTGCCGCGATTACCGACCACCGTGATCCGGCCGAACATCGTGAGCGCCTGGAAATCGCGTTCGAGGTTAATGTTTGCGAGCATCTCGATGATGACGTCGACGCCGCGTCCGCCGGTGAATTCCAGGATCTGAGCGAGGTGGTCGTCGGCCGTGTGATCGAAGACGGCATCTGCTCCCTGATCGGCAATCAGCTTTTTGCCTTCGTCTGAACTCGCGGTGCCGATGACCGTAAATTTTTCGGTACGGGCAAGCAGGGATGCTTGCGGTCCAGTCAGCCATTGAATCGCCGCGATGCCGACGCCGCCCGATGCGCCGTGGATCAGAACGGTTTCACCGCTTTTCGCTGCGGCCTTTTGAAACAAAGCCCGATATGCCGTCGCATACGGCGTCCATATGCCCGCTCCTTTTTCAAACGAAATATTTTCGGGCAGGCGGCCGAGATCGATCTCTTCGCAGAGAGAATACTCGGCGTATGTTCCGGTAAGCGAATTGGCCGTATAAACGCGGTCGCCGACCTTCCATTTCGTCACATCATCACCAATCGCCTCGACAACGCCCGCTCCATCTTTGCCAGGTGTGTACGGCAGTTTTGGCGCGTGTGCATGAATGCCTGTTCGGAGATACGTATCGACGGGATTTACCCCGGCGACGTGGATGCGGACAAGAATCTCCGTGCCCGCGGGCCGCGGCGTCTCGGTTTCTTCGACCTGCATGACCTCAGGCTCGCCAAATTCGCGGACGATGATTGCTTTCATCTGAAAATATATCTCCAAAAATTGTTGTAAACAGCTAAGGTTTGAAAAATTTCATCTGCGTGCTCTTGGCAACGGTCTTTTCAGCCAATCCCTTAACTCTTTCATGGAATTGGTAAACGTACTATACGTCCGCGTCTCCTCCTTGATCCCAACACTGCGCACCGTAGCCACTACCGTCTCATTATGCACGTCCATCCCACACCCACGCTCAACCACTTGCTCGAAATTCAATCATTTGTGTTCTCATCCTCCCGTTTTAACACAAATCTCATCCCCAGCACCAAATTTTAATCCCCTTTTTTTGTTTTTGCTAAACCATGATGGCTTCATAGAAAATGGAGAGACCAGCTCGATCGGACTGGCCTCGCCAACCTTGGTTTCGCAATTGAAAACGGAATTGCATCCCGCGAAGAGATGCAGAAGGTGAACCGAATGACTGCTCAAGCAGCACAAAATGGTGGAAGTCACGTACAAAGCACAGAGCAGGATATATCGCCGCCGCAAAGTCAAATGTCACAGGTGGCCCGTGCCGCTCACGACAACGTATTCCTTCAGCAATCGGAAAATCGACACTCGTAATATGAGAGCGCATCTACATTTCAAAGCCTAAGCCTCGCGGAAAATCCATGACAGTGATGTTATCAACGAGGAAATTGAGGCCCAGATCGGCCCGCTAAAGGCTGTTATTGCAGTCAAGCAAAAGGATGCCTGCAAGGCCGCGGGCATTACTGACAACACTGCTAGAAATAAGACAAAACGGGGCGAGATCGAACCGCTTCAACGGGACGGATCCAGCTTGAACTACTTCGAACTCACACATGTGCCGGGACTAAAACCGCGTTCGAATCGAAGAAATAAATGAAGATTTTTTCGACAAGATTGATAGTAACTTTGATAGAAATTAAAAAGGCATCCTTTCGGATGCCGTTTTCCCTTGTAATATTGGTGATCCGAGCAGGACTCGAACCTGCGACCCAGTGGTTAAAAGCCACTTGCTCTACCGACTGAGCTATCGGACCACAAACGAGAAGTTTACAATGCAGAATGCAAAATGCAAAATGCGGTGGTGGAATTATGGAGATTGTTCCATTGCGGATTCTTTATTCCGCATTGTGCATTAACACTAGCTCCATGCGGATATCGGCGCGGGCGTATTCGGAATTGGGATCGGACGGCACTTCGATGAACTCAAACTTACGATACAGAGCGAGTGCCGGTTGGAGTGAGCGGTGTGATTCGAGAAATATTAGTCGAGTTCGATTCGCCTTGGCAAAATCGATTGACCGCTGCATTAGGTGGTTTGCGATTCCCATCCCCTGAAATTCGGGTGACACCGCCATTTTTGTTAGTTCCAAAACCCCTTCTCTGGGGGGTATCAATGCGACCGTTCCAGCGACGAGACCGGAGACGATCGCCATGAAAATCTGACCTCCGGGTTCGATTACCGATTTGCGGGGGTTATCGAGGATTTCGCGATCATGAGTTTCGACCGAGAAGAATTTTTCGATCCATTCATAGTTAAGGCGGGCAAAATCCGCAGCAAATGAGTCGTTGAACTCGACAATCTCGATATTCATAACCTTATCGGGCAGAAACGCGACTGTTAAGGAGCGTGACACCGTTGTAAAGTTGCACGTCGAAACGCTCGTTTACACTCACGCAATTGGCCGAACCGGCCTGCCTCCACAGATTATTTAAGATGGAACCGCCACTACTAAAGGGCGTATTAACGTTGTGAAGTTGGACGTGGACGCTCTCGTTTAGACTCGCGTTTCTGCCCGTCATTACTGGAACCAGCCTTCCATGACCGATTCTTTTAAGATAATTGTCTGGTCGCGTTCCGGGCCGGTTGAGATCAGGCCGATCTCGACGCCGATCTGTGCTGATAGAAACTCCACATAATGTCGCGCTTTTTCCGGCAGCTTGTCAAATTCGGTCATGCCGACGGTGTCGCTCATCCAGCCGGGCAGCGTTTCGTATACCGGTTTGATTTTGGTCAGTTCGCTCGAAACTGCGGGAAAAGTATCGACGCGCCTGTCCGTCGATCTCATAGCCGACGCAGACCTTTATCTCTTCCAAAGCGTCGAGTACATCAAGTTTGGTTAGCGCGACGGAATCAAAACCGTTTAGTTCGGCCGCATAGCGTGTCGCAACCGCGTCAAACCAGCCGCAGCGTCGCGGACGCTTTGTCACTGAGCCATACTCGTTGCCGCGTTGGCGAATGAGATTAGCCATATCTTCCTCTGCATCAACCATCTCCGTCGGAAACGGACCTTCGCCCACGCGAGTGGCATATGTGCGGACGATGCCGAGTACGCCCGTGATGTGATGCGGTGGAATGCCCGCGCCGACCGACGCACCGCCCGCTGTCGGGTTCGACGATGTCACGTATGGATAGGTGCCATGGTCGACATCAAGCAGCGTCGCTTGAGCACCTTCGAGCAATATCTTTTTATTTGCTTTACGAGCCTCGGCAAGGAAATGTGACGTCTCGCAAACGAACGGCCGCAGGCGTTCGACCAGCGGTGAGATTTCCTCCAGTATCTCGTCCGCACGCAGCGGCTGTTGGCCAAAAAGCACGATGATTCGGTTTGCTTCCTCTAGATTTCGCTCGATGCGGAGTTTGAGCAGCTCCGGCGACATCGCATCCGCAACGCGAATACCGCGTCGGCCAGCTTTGTCTTCGTACGCCGGACCGATGCCGCGTAATGTTGTTCCGATCTTCTCATTTCCCAATCGCTCTTCGGATGTGTGATCGAGAGCACGATGATACGGCATGATCAGATGAGCACGGCTCGAAACTTTGAGACGTTCCGGCGTGACCGAAATTCCCTTTTCGGCTATCTGATCGACCTCTTCGAAAAAAGCTTTCGGGTCGATCACCATGCCGTTTCCGAGAACGCACGTTTTATCTTCGTGAATGATACCCGACGGCAACAGCCTCAAAACAAAGGCTTTATCGCCGACATACACGCTGTGACCGGCATTATGTCCGCCCTGATAACGAGCCACAATATCAAAACGGTCCGCCAGCAGATCAACAACCTTTCCTTTCCCCTCATCGCCCCATTGGGCACCAATAATAACAATGATCATAATCTCTATTTTCGTCGTTTCCACTCGGAAGCCAGTAGGCCATACGTGACAAAGTCCATCAGCTTTCCATCTCGAAGCACGTGCTGCCTCTGCGTCCCTTCTTTGGTAAATCCAAATCGCTCGGGAATAGCCGCGCTTCGCAAATTTGGAGCGGCGCACCCAATCTGCACCCGATTCATCCCCAACGCTCCGAACGCAAAATCTATCAATTTCTCACACGACTTCGAGACGATCCCCTTTCCCTCCTCAGCCGCATCGATCCAATAACCGATCTCGGTGGCCCGTGAATCATGATCGAAATTTATCATGCCGATGGTACCTATCAGCCTACGTCCGCGAAAAATACCAAATCCTAGTCGTTCGTTGTCAGCGGTTCCATCGATTTCGCGCTGAATGAACTTCTCATAGTCAATTAAGGAATGGCTGGGCTTGATCCATTCCATAAATGTACGCAAGTGGTCGTGATTTCTTTCGACCAAGTCATACACAATCTTGGCATCCGATTCCGCCCAATGCCTCAGTTCAATCTCATCATCGACCCGGATGCCTATGGCAGCAAAGTCTTTAAGTTCAATTCTCAATTTCGAATCGTCCACTGATACAGCTCCACGTAGTTTCTCGCTGCGTTCTCCCAGGAATTATCTACCGACATACCGTTTCGCTGTATTTTCGCCCACGAATCTTTGTCTTCGTATGCAAAGCGGGCTTCGTAGATCTTTTCGAGCAGTTTGTCCGCCTGATATGGGCCAAATTTGAAGCCGTTTCCGCGACCGCTCACCGCATCCCAATTTTCGACCGTGTCGTCCAGTCCGCCTGTCGCCCGGACGATTGGCACCGTGCCGTATCTCAATGAGTACATTTGGTTTAGCCCGCACGGTTCAAACTTTGAGGGCATCAGAAACATGTCCGCACCAGCCTCGATTAGATGTGCCAGACTTTCATTATAGCCGATGTAAACGCCGACGCGCGAAGGCGAGTAATCCCGAAGTGCCTGTAGAAACTGCTCAGATTCCCGCTCGCCCGAACCAAGCGCGATAAAAAATCCCCCTGCCGCCAAAATGTCCCCTGCCCCTTGGCGAATCAGTTCGACCCCTTTTTGCGAGGTCAAACGCGTCACGGACGCAAAAATCGGGCGGTCGAGTTCCTGAGGCAGATGAAACAGTCGAGCAGAGCGCGTTTGCATTCCGCCTTGCCGGATAGGTCGTCGATGGAGAAATGTGCGGGAAGTTCGCGGTCCGTGGCGGGGTTCCATTCTTCATAATCGACGCCGTTCGTGATGCCGATCAGACGATTCGCACGTTTTCGCGTTAGCCAGTCTAGCCCTTGGCCAAACTCCGGCGTTTGAATCTCGTAACCATACCGCCGTGAGACGGTCGAGAGGGTATCCGAAGTTTCAAGTCCGGCTTTCATCGCCGAGGCGTAACCATTAAACGTAAATCTATCTCGACCGAATCCGCTCGAAAACCCAAGCGCACCCAATTCGCCGGGGCTAAATCCGCCCTGGTAAGCCATGTTGTGGATCGAGAAAACGGTGCGTGTGTTTCGCCAATAAGGCTGATATTGTCGTCGGACTGCGATCTCAACCGCGGCGAATCCACAATGCCAATCATTCAGGTGAACAATGTCAGGCGCGGCACCGATGCGTTCGAGCAGGCCCAGGGCCGCGTGGTTAAAGAACGCAAACCGCTCGTAGTCCTCTGTATAACCGTAAATTGAATCGCGATGAAAAAGCGGAGGATAGTCGATCAAAAATGTCGGCGAGCCGTTCGCCTCGCTGTAAAACGCCTTCGCTTGAACCGAACGCCCACGCCACGTAAGCCAGAGATCGTCAATCGCCGTCTGCCAAAGATATTCGCCCTTCGTCTGCCAATAACACGGCGTGATGAGCAGCGAATCTATCCCGATTTGCTTGAGAGCCTTCGGTAAAGCCCCTGCGACGTCACCGAGACCGCCGGTTTTGGAGTATGGAACTGCTTCTGATGAAACTACGGCAACTCGCATAAGTCAGAACCACCTGCTTTAGAGCCTGTGTCAAAACTCGGAAATTCCGCGAAATTTCCAAAAATGGGGGATCAAATATCATTCGCCGACCTCGAAAAACGTCTTAGAAGCGATTTATGCGCCAAGTTTTTCGGACAATAGTTTTTCAGCCGAGTTTTGACACAGCCTCTTTAGCGGGTGGCTAAAGATGATGCTGATTCAATTGTAAGGACAGATGTTAAACCGCCCGCTACCGCAGGCGGTGCCGGCTAAGTTTGCATTGATGCAAGAAACTCTGCATTGGTCTTTGTTTTCCCAAGCCTTTCGAGGACAACCTCCATCTGCTCGACCGGCGACAGCGGGTTGAGGACGCGGCGCATGACCCAGATGCGATTGAGGTTTTCTTTGTCGATAAGCAGTTCTTCCTTTCGCGTACCTGAACGTTGCAGGTCGATTGCCGGGAAGAGTCGTTTATCCGACAGTTTACGATCGAGATGGATTTCTGAGTTACCAGTGCCCTTGAACTCTTCGAAGATAACATCATCCATACGCGAACCCGTATCGATAAGGGCCGTGGCGATGATCGTCAGGCTGCCGCCTTCCTCGATGTTGCGGGCAGCACCAAAGAATCTTTTCGGCCTCTGCAACGCATTCGAATCGATACCGCCTGATAGGATCTTACCCGATGGAGGCACAACGGCGTTGTGGGCACGTGCGAGACGTGTGATCGAATCGAGCAGAATAACCACGTCGCGTTTGTGCTCGACGAGGCGTTTGGCCTTCTCGATAACCATATCTGCAACCTGGACGTGGCGTGTCGGCGGCTCGTCAAAGGTCGAGCTGATAACCTCGCCTTTCACTGTCCTCTGCATGTCCGTGACTTCCTCAGGACGTTCGTCAATAAGTAGGACAATCAATGTCACTTCGGGATGATTTTGCGTGATCGAATTGGCGATCGTCTGCAAAAGCATCGTCTTACCGGTACGCGGCGGAGCGACGATCAGAGCACGCTGCCCTTTGCCGATCGGCGTGACGAGGTCCATCACACGGGCGGCGATGCGTTCGGGGTCGCCCTCGATCTCCATCGTCAACTGCTCGTCCGGATACAGCGGCGTCAAATTATCAAAGAATATCTTCTCTCGCGACTGCTCCGGCGCCTCAAAATTGATCGCCTCAACCTTGATCAGTGCAAAGTAGCGTTCGCCTTCCTTCGGCGGTCTGATTTGGCCCGAAACCGTATCTCCGGTACGCAGATCGAATTTGCGGATCTGCGACGGGCTGACGTAAATATCATCCGGGCCCGGCAGATAGTTGTATTCCGGAGCACGCAGGAAACCAAAGCCATCGGGCAGCGTTTCGAGTACGCCCTGCGAAAATATAAGTCCGCTTTTCTCGGTCTGTGCTGCCAGCACCTTAAAAATAAGTTCCTGCTTTCTCAGGCCGGTCGCGCCTTCGATGCCCATCTCCTTGGCGATATGCGTCAATTCGCTTATCGACATTTCCTTGAGACCGGCGATATCCAGCGTCGTGTCGGCGGCGGGAGCGCTTTTGTTTTCAGCCGATTTTTTCTCCGGGGCCTCGCCGTTCATCGATTCCGTTTCTTCGGCGAGGGTGACGACGGTGTCTTCTGTGGCTGCGGCCTTTGCGACCTTAGGTTTGCGGGTTTGTGTGGTTTTAGTAGCCATGTTTAGTCTGAGTGAATATTGGATGTCGTGAAATATTAGACACGTTAAGCGGTTAGTCGTAAAATTTTCCCGTGCGTTAAAGCGTAAAGAACGTATTTAGAAAAGGTAAAGCGGAGAAAATCGTACGGATTGTATGTAGTAATGCCAAATGACCTAGCTTAAAAAAAGCTTTTCGAGAAACCCAAGAACTATCGGGAATCTTAATTATTACAACATCGGATTATAAAAATCAAATAAAAGTTTGTTAAATCTTCATCGAGGCATTAATTTCCGCCCAAACCTGGTCACGACCTAGTCCAGTTTGAGCCGAATAGCTCAGTATTTTTGCTCCCGGCAAGAGCTTTTCGGCTTCCGCAATCGATTTGCGAAGTTCATTTCGCGAAATTTTATCCGCCTTCGTCGCAACTATTAAATGCGGCTTGTTAGTAAACACAAGCCATTCATTTAGCTGAATATCGAGCGGTGAAGGTTTATGACGCGAATCGATCAGTTGGATACAAAGATCCAACTCTTCCCTGTCGCTCAAATAATCCTCGGCCATCTTACCCCACTCGGCCCGCATCGATTTGGAAACGCGAGCATATCCGTAGCCCGGCAGATCAACAAAATAAAACCCGCCCCCGTCAGAACCGGGCGCGGTAGCGACAGGATTCTCTGCCTTCCTGTGAGAACCGCGAGCGGTAGCGACTGGGTTACTTCCATTAATAATAAAAAAATTGATGCTCTGCGTACGACCTGGCGTATTCGACGTTCGGGCCAGTCCTTTTCTGAGCAGTAGGGAATTTATGAGAGACGATTTACCGACATTTGAACGACCCAAAAACGCGATCTCGGGCCGTCCATCGGTCACCCAATGTGTCCGCTCGAAGGCACTTTTGACGAATTCAGCGGAGACAATTTTCATTTGTGCATTATACAGAACGGCTGAGGTCGAAAAAGAGGGCCGATTCGTAGGTTTTTAGTATACACGACCCCCGTAAACTTGGCGTCTCCGAAGACATAGATGCCATTGATGGCCTCGTAAACATTTTTTTGACAAGACCCAAGGTATTTTTTATAATATTGACTAATATTCTGATTATCTTCAGGTTCGGGTTATTTGAAGAGTGTTTATCATGACATTCCACAGTAATTTTGAAACGCATTTGCTTTCGCGGTCGTCGAGAGCTTTTTCTGGGCTTGCCTTGTGTGGTAAATCACCAGTACATGCCTTCCAACGCGTATTCGCAACAATATTGGTCCAATTGATTAGTTTTATTCGGTATTTTTTTTGTAAGATTTTTGAAAAAAAAACAAAATTTTTGTACAGCGTTATTTTACAGTGAAATGCCGCTGGCGGAAAAACGTTTCCGCATTTAATGGTCGCAAGTTTGTAGGTTCACAGGAGGTTTCCAAATGTTTTCCAAAATTGATCCAAATCTTGTTCAATACTTTTTCGTAATTAAACGCAGTGGAATTGCCTGCCTGGCACTTACGGTTATCGTTATGGTCGGCGCGGCGGCATTTTGCCCCGGTGCGTTTGCCCAGGGAAACACAAGCGGCGGTTTTAAGGGCGTGGTTAGAGACAAGGGTACGGGAAATCCCGTCGCGGGAGCGACGGTAGTCTTACGAAACCAGGATACTGGGACCAAAGCGACCTTGATAACCGACGATCAGGGGGCCTATTCCAAAGGCTCACTTCCGCCAGGCGCGTATGATATCGAAGTGTCGGCTGCTAATTATGCTCCCAAAACGCAGGTTCAGACGCTCTATGCTATGGCCAGTTACCCGGTTGAGCCAGATCCCTTCTACCTCGAACCAATGGCGGTGGCGGTCGTTCCAACTCCCGTTGTCACCACCGATCCTGCTGTACCCGTTCCGGCCTCAACACCTGCGATTCCCGTTACCCGTCAAAATAAATCGGTGGCGGAAGTGGAAAATATTGATCTTAACCCAAGACGCGGCGGCATATTTGGCCGGAGTTCCGTAACGGGTTTACCCCTCGGAGGCACGACCCTGACACGTACTTTTGACGAACTTGCGTTCCTTATTCCCGGCGTAAATCCCCCGCCGCAAGCGATCGGCAACTCTGTCGGCCCCGGCGTCGGCGGCGGTGTTGGAACATCAGGCCAATTCTCAATTAACGGCCTCCGCTCACGCGCAAACAATTTTACGGTTGACGGCTCGGACAACAACGACGAAGACATCGGCGTCCGCCGTCAGGGATTTTTCACACTTGTTCCACAGCCAATCGAATCCATCCAGGAATTTCAAATCATCACCCTGCTCGCCCCCGCCGAATTCGGCCGCAACCTCGGCGCTCAGGTCAATGCCCTGTCGAGATCCGGCGGCAACCGTTTTAGCGGCTCGGTTTACGGGCTTGGTAATGCAGATTTTCTTAATGCCCGCAATTTCTTCGATACGGCCGGCGGCGACACGACGATAAACCTGACGGCACAAAGATTTGGATCACCGATACCGGTTTTGGTCGACGGCGTCCAGCGGCGGGTTACGAATGACGCCGGTGAAAAAGATGAATTTTCGCTATTTCATGGTGGTTTTGCCGTCGGCGGACGGATTGTTCGCGACAAGGCGTTTTTTTTCGTTTCCGCAGAGGGCCAGCGACTTGACGGAACGCAAGAGCGCCATTTTTCCGTCCCGACTGTGGAGCAACGCAGTTTGTTTGGGGCCGTCGGCGGTCTTCAGACGTGTTTTGGAACCGTCATCGGATCAAACTGTACCGACGGAAATGGCGTTTTGAAAAATCGTTCGCCCGGATTCCCAACATCAATCGACGGCGATGCAGTTTTTAGTTTGTTCCCATTTGCAAACAACCCGAATGGGGTTTACGCAGCCAACACATACTCCCAGGCACTTTCGAGTGACGCGTCCGGGCGCATTTTTTCGGGCCGCTTCGATTGGAACCTCTTTCGCATCAATAGTAACCAGCAGGCGTTTGTCGCTCGCTATAACCATACGGGTGATGAGCGCGATTTGACGGATGTCGGCGGTGCCATCTTCTCCGCGATTCGGCCCGTCGTGCGAACCAACAACTTTTCATCTTTTTTAAATGGCAGCCTGACCGACAATACATCGAACGAGCTGCGTTTCTCGTGGGGCCGTACGCGTTTGAGATTTGACGAACTCCCTGATGCGACAGGTTTTCTGCGGCCCATCAGCAATTCACTGATTACCAATGCACGGGACCGGCTCTTTCTCATAAATGCTCCTTTGTTATTCAATGTTACGCTGCCGAATCAGTGTTCCCCGGCAGGATGCGTCGCTGCTCAGCAGTCTAGGTACGCTACTACTAATTTTACGACGCAGGACTCAAACCTCGGACCGGTTGGACAATTAAGTATTGCCGGATTTAGCCCGGTCGGCATTGATGTGTTTAATTTTCCGCAGGAACGCACCAACGATACTTATCAGGTCGCTGACACATTTCGCTGGCAATTTCGCGGGCACAGCGTGTCATTCGGGGCAGATATTCGCCGGGTTTTTCTTGACAGCAATCTTCCCCGGAATTCTCGACCGCTCGTTACGTTCAATGGCGGCGTCGCATTTAGAACCGTCGGCGGCACACAGCAAGCGGTAATTTCGTCGCCGCTCGATCTCGCCGCGTCCGGAGCGGCCACAGGATTTTTTCAGTCTCTGGTTTTGCCGGGCCAGGATTCGAGCATTCGATTGAGCTACACTCAGTTTAATTTTTTTGGACAGGATGAATGGCGGCTGGCCCGTAATCTTTTAATCAACTTCGGTTTGCGCTACGAGTACAATACCGTTCCCAGGGAAGAGGACCGAAAGATTGAAGACACGTTTGCGACGCCTAGCAATCAGTTCCCATCCATCGCTTCCATCAATACGTTTCAAGGTTTTCAGGCCTTTCTCGCGGGACGAACGAAAATCTACGACGCGGATGGTGACAATTTTGCTCCCCGCATCGGGTTTGCATGGTCGCCAACGTCGACGACCGTTGTTCGCGGGGGATACGGTCTCTATTACGATCAAATTCTTGGTGCCGTCGTTAGCCAGTCGCGAAACGTCTTTCCAACCTTTACTACCCTGAATACGGGCGGAGGCGACCTGTTCTGCAATGGCGGCGACTTCGCGTTGCTCAATCCGATTGGAGGGTTATATAGTCCGACTTCATGTAATATGGGTCTGCTCCCGATCGTTCGAAACGGCACCCTAAATGAGCTTAACCCACAATTTAATCGACTTGCGTTACTCAATAGCCTTCTACTCTTTTTCCCGTTTGAAAACGGAACTTTTTTTGGCGCCACGATTCCTTCTCTAAAGCTGCCGACCCCGATGGCCCATCAGTACTCGATCGGTGTTGAGCAAAAATTATTTAGGGATACGTTTTTGTCAGCGGCCTATGTGGGTACGAGCGGGCGACACTTGCTCCGATTTACCACTCCGAATTTGGGGAGCAACTATATCGCCCGGGTCGACGGTTTTACACTTCCATCAGCGTGTGAAACTAACGTTTCCGTATGCAGTCCGGTTGCCAACGGAACGACGTTCGACCCGTTTAGTAATGCAGCCGACCGCACCCGTCCAAACCGCAACGTGGGACCGATCTCACAATTTGAAACAACCGGAAGGTCCGTATACAACTCGTTTCAGATGGGGCTTCGCGGCAGCTTGGTCCGTGATCTGCGATATCAGTTAAATTATGTTTACGGGGACGTGAAGGATGATGTCTCGGACGTTTTTGACCTTGCGGGATCTTCGGCTCTGCCGCAGAACAGCATTAATTTCGCGGGTGAATACGCGCCGGCAAATTTTGATGTACGTCACCGATTTACGTACAATTTTATCTATGGTTTGCCAAAACTGGAGCGGCGCGGCGATGCGATGCGATATATTTTCGGCGGATGGGAACTGGCCGGGACGGGAAAATTTAATACCGGTCAGCCGTTCACCGTCAATACGGTTTTCGACATAAATTTTGACGGCAATCTGACGGACCGGTTGAACACTACGCAGGGTATTGGGATTACGGGTGACAGACGCCAGCCATTGTCCCTTGGGGCGGCCAACACGAATTCTCTGCTGGCCCCGTTTGGCCAAGACGGACAAGTAGAACGCAATACCTTCCGGGCTGGCAGCCTACTTGATCTGGATATGTCGATTTCGCGACGGTTTCGATTCACGGAAAATCACAATTTGCAGTTCCGCGTGGATTTCTTCAACTTTATCAATCGGGCGAATTTTGGCGTTCCGGTGCGGATTCTCGAAGCGGCGGGATTTGGTCGGGCGAATGATACCATCACTCAGGGCAGGCGGATTCAGTTTGGTTTGAAGTATACTTTCTAGCCGCCGGTGCCCCTGATTCAGGGTCCGTTTTAGTGGAGCGAATTAAACTTTCATGATATAAACAAGTTCGTATGTGCAACCGGTATCTGGTCGTCGCAGCCATCTCAGTTTTCCTTTTGCTTTCTGTTCCGCTGGCCAGCGCTCAGGGCAAGCGTAATTTGATTGTGGACGAGGGGGCGGCGCGACCAGTCGCTCCGTCAGGACCACGGATAATCCGCCAGGCTGCGATCGTCCGAACGGTGTACCAACCTCCAAAAATTTTAAAGGAAAAAGTAAAGGTCGCATATCTCATCGTTACGACGGAACCGGGTGCGAAAGTCGCCCTTGAATCCGTTGGAAAGGCAAAACCATACAAAAAAGCGATAACGGCGGGCCCCGACGGCAGCGCATTTTTTGATGACCTGGCGAGCGGCAACTACAAAGTCGAAGCAGCGAAAGATGGCTTCGAACCCGTGAAAAACGACAAGGTTACCATCGTTGCTCAGAAGGGCCAGGGCGTCAGTTTGGATTTGAAGGCGTTCACCTACACTCTCAGGATCAACACCAACTTAACCGGAGGCGACATACGTTTTGCCGAGGCAATCTATAAGGGCAAGGATGCGACGGGGTCGATTATTTCAGAGCAACTTGGCAACTATTGCGTCGTTACAATAAAGCCCAACGGCGAGGCAGTGATTCCGGATCTAAAAGAAGCATATTACGACATCGATATCCGACCAGCTTCTTTGGAATATGAACAGCGACTGACCGGCATTGATCTGACGAAGGGCGTCGATCAGGGCGACGGGTCAAACGATGTAAGGACGTTTCAAGTCGCGTTGGATAAGAAAATCAGTACCGAAACCTTTGGCACCACGGCCTGGATAACGGCCGATTGGATGATGCCGGCTTCATGGCGGCTCGATAAAGGAATGAAGGTAAGAAACGCCGAGGGTATCGCGTTGCCGCGAAATGAGCGGTACCGCTATTATCGGACCTTTGAAATGATCGCCAATGTAAAGTTAAAAGACGACGGCACCGTTGGTTTTGTTCTTCGGGCCGTGGACGACAATTACTATTTGCTGCAGATTTCGGGCGAAAAAGCTGAAAACCGAAACACCGCCGCACTCTACTCTGTCAAAAAAGGCCAGCTCCAGTCTATTAATTCCGCTACGATCGGTCATTTCGCAAAAACGATGTCGTCCGACAACGGGTTCCGCGTCTATATTCGCAATGAGAAAGAAGAGGAGTTCGAAGTTTTTATCGAGGATGTCGATACCGGAAAAAAGAATCCGGTCGGACGTTTTATCGACCCGTCCCACACCTATAAAAAAGGAGCCGTCGGGATCGCCGCCCTTGCAAAATCGAATTTTGAGGTCAATTTCTTCGAGGTGTGCACACCCACATGTTCGAAATAAAAATTTGAATCGAAATATTTTCCGCGCTAAACTTATCTCTCGAATCGATTACAGACCTGTCTGAAAATATTGGTTTGCCAAGACCAAGGTCATGAAAGAATGCTCCAAATGCCGACACTGCTACGACGACGATGTTGAAATCTGTCCGGTTGATAACATTAGGCCCGTCTTTACGATCGCCGGCAGCACGACGATTAGCGGTCGCTACATTCTGGAGCGTCGGCTGGGACAGGGCGGAATGGGCGTCGTTTTTCGCGCCAAACATAAATTTCTAAAATCGTCCCATGCGGTGAAAATTATTCTGCCGAGCCTCGTCGATGGCGATGCGGATTTACTTGTCCGCTTTAATCAGGAAGCGGTCCTCGCCGCTTCGATTGATCACCCAAATGTTATCAGGGTCACAGATTTTGGCGTCGAGAACGACATTATGCCGTTTTTGGTGATGGAATTTATCGATGGCATTCCTTTGTCCAATTACCTGACCGAGGGCAAGCCTCTCACGCCGAAAGACGCGTTCGACCTATTCATTCCAGTGGCCGAGGGTGTTGCCGAAGCCCATCGCAAGGGCATCGTACACCGCGATCTCAAGCCCCAGAACGTTATGGTCCAGAAAAACCTGCCGCTTAAAAAAGCGATTAAGGTTTTGGATTTTGGTCTCGCGAAAATTAAATCCCCCGATTCGTACCCGTCGCTGATCCAGGCGAAGACGATGAATATTGTCGGCTCTCCGCCCTACATGTCGCCGGAACAGTGGTCTGGCGATGGTGTCGATCATCGAACCGATGTTTACGCCCTGGCCGTCTTGCTTTATCAGATGTTGGCCGGACGATTGCCGTTTCAGGCCGATACGATGCCGGCCATGATGTACCAGCATTTGAACACCGCCCCGCCCTCGGCCACCTCTCTCGGCATTCCGCTCTCCCCCGAAATTGAGGCCGTGCTGCAAAAAGCCCTGCAAAAGGACCCTCAAAATCGGTACGATTCGATGGACATCATGCTCAGCGAGTTGGAAGATTCGATGGGAAAACCCGAGAAACGCACCCTCACGGGCGCTGTCACGGAATATTTGATCCCTCGCGACTCAACCGACTCGCGTATTTCAAAATCGGATGGGACCGGGCCGACGCTTTCCGATTCGCAGAAAAAAAGGTTTTATTCGTATTTCGATACGCAGCAAAGGCCGGACATCGCTGCCGACCCGCAGCTTGCCAAGGATTTTCTCGAAGCCCAGGACAGAATCGACCTGGCAAAAACTGAGGCCGTTAACGCCGACCAGCTTGTTCAGGAGCTCGTCGAAGCTCAGAAAGAAGCAGAAGCGGCTCAGGATAAAGCAATCAGAGCGAAGCAGCGAATGGAGGCCGATGTGCGTCGCCAGGTCGAAGCCGAAATGGAACGGCTGGCCGTCGAGGACCATGCAAAACGCGAGGCCGAGGCCGTCCGTCTTGCTCAGGAGGTCGAGGCCAGACGGGTTGCCGAGGAACGAGCGAATTATCTTGCGCAGGCCGCGCTCGAAGCTCAGCAGTTGGCCGAGAGCGAGCGAAAAAAAAGTCAGGCAGAAGCTCAACAGCGGGAGCTTCACGAAGGCGTTCGGCGAGCGGCTGAAATCGAGACGCAGCGATTGGCCGAACAGGTCGCCGAGGCCAGAAAACAGTACGAAGACGCTAAAAACGAAGCTGCCCGCGAGGCTCAATTCCGGGTCGATGCCGAACTAAGGCAAAAAAATATAGAAAGCCAGCTTGCATCTCTAACCTACAATGAGGCCGAACGACGGAAACTAGTCGAGGCGAGCGCTAAAAAATATATCGAGGACCAGGCAGGGCGGTTTGAAAAAGAGGCCCTGGCGGCCAAACAGCGCCTCGAGGAAGCAAGACTACTGATAGAATTGGAAGCTCAAAAACGTGAACAGGCCGAGGCTGCCCGAATCCATGCCGAGGGTGAAGCCGAGCGGCTTTCGCAGGAGATCATCGAGGTTCAACGGCAAATGCAGGAAATGCGCCAGCACATAACCGACAGTAGCAGCTCCGGCATGTCGCCGCACGGAAGCATCACGGACGTATCGATGCGTAGTAACATTCCGAGTGTCGTAACCGTCGCACCCGTGCAAACGCTCTTTAGCTCTTCACAAACCGGCACGGCCCCAAATCGCAAACCCCTGATTCTAGTGTCGATCGCGATCGTCACGGTGCTTCTGTTAGCTGGCGGCGGAATCGGGCTTTATCTGCTTGTCAGCCCACCTGTTCCGGCACCAGTCGGTCGTGAAGATGAACCGCCCCCAAACCCTGGCCCGGTAAATCCCACAACTCCGAGAGTTTTAATCGAGGGCGGCACGTTTGAGATGGGCCGTGATGATATTGACAACAAAAACAATCAAATTTGGGGCGATCAGTATCCGGCGCATCCGGTGCCGGTTGATTCGATTTATGTTGATCAGTACGAAACAACTAACAGCCAATACGCTGATTTTGTGAAGGACACACGCCACAATCCACCGAAATATTGGACCGGTGAAAATCCGCCCGCAGGAAAGGAAAGCTTTCCCGTGACAAATGTCACCCTATCGGATGCTAAGGCGTACGCTGCGTGGATATCAAAGCGCGAAAACAGGGCTTGCCGTCTGCCGAGCGAGCAGGAATGGGAATATGCCGCCCGCAACGGTGGGCAGACTACATCATATCCATGGGGCAACGACTGGCGACCGGGCGATGCCGTTCTCGACGGAGCACCGGTGGCCGTTGGAACGTCGCAAGACAAAACTCTCGCCGGTGTAGCCGATATGCTCGGGAATGTCACGGAGTGGACATCTGATGTGTATTTTTTGTATGAGGGCCACCCTTCGCCGCAGAAGCCGGGACGCTACCTTGTGATTCGCGGACTCAATTTCAGGGTACAGAAAGAACTAAAAGAACTGTTTAAAAAGACTGAGCTAATGCTGACCTACCGAAACCAGGCAAGAGAAGATGAGGCGTTTGATTACCTCGGTTTCCGACTCGTTTGCACCCCTTAACCTTTGTGAGGGCAGATTTCCTATTCGATACTCGCCAAAATTTCCGTCGTTACGGTATTCGGCCCCCAAATTTGCGGCAGCTCCAATTTCTCATCCGCGACATCGCCTTCTAACGCGAATTTCAACACTTCGTCGATATATCGACCGCATGAATCGTCAGTTCGTCGCGAACCTCATCGGGAATATCGACCAGGTCTTTCTCATTATCTTTTGAGAGAATGATGGTTTTCAAGCCAAAGCGATGCGCCGCCAGGAGTTTCTCCTTCACGCCGCCGATCGGCAAAATCTTGCCGCGAAGCGTGATCTCGCCGGTCATTGCAACATCATGCCGTGCGGCCTTTCGCGTCATCGCCGAGACCATCGCGGTCGCGATCGTGATGCCAGCGCTCGGGCCGTCCTTTGGGATCGCTCCTTCAGGAACGTGAATATGCAGGTCTTTCTCGCGGAATATCGCCGGATCGATGCCAAGATCTTCGGCCCGCGTGCGAATGCAGGTTAAAGCCGCTTTTGCCGATTCCTGCATGACCTCGCCCAGTTTTCCGGTCAGCGTGACCTCGCCTTTGCCTTTCACAAGCGTCGCCTCGACCTGCAAAACATCGCCGCCGACTTCGGTCCACGCCAGGCCGTTGACAAGGCCGATCTCGCTCTTGCGGGCGATGTCCTGTTTGCGAAAACGGATCGATGCCGAGCAGTTCCTGTACCTTTTCAGCGTCAATGACAACGCGAAAATCTGTCCTTATCGTCCGATGCCGACAAATTTTCGTGCGATCTTTCGCAGACACGAACCGATCTCGCGTTCGAGATTTCGCACGCCGGCCTCGCGTGTGTAATGCCTGATCGTCTCAAGTAATGCCGTCGTCGGTAAATACTACCTGTTCGGGGTCAATGCCGCTGTTCTCGCATTGCTTGCCGATCAGATGCTGCTTCGCGATCTCCAGTCTTTTCACGCTCGGTGTAGCCGGAAAGATTCAGTATCTCAAGCCTGTCCTGCAATGCCGGCGGGATCGTGTGCAGAACATTTGCCGTTGCAATAAAGAACACATGCGACAGATCGTAATCGACATCCAGATAATGGTCGCGGAAACGTACTGTTCTGCTCCGGATCGAGCACTTCGAGCAATGCCGCGCTCGGGTCGCCGCGATAATCGCGTCCGAGTTTATCAACCTCGTCGAGCAGGATAACGGGATTTGTCGTTCCGGCACGTTTCATCAACTGTACGATCTGCCCCGGCATCGAGCCGATATACGTTCGCCGATGGCCGCGAATTTCAGCCTCGTCATGAACACCGCCGAGAGCGAGCCGGACAAATTTGCGCCCCGTCGCATTCGCGATCGATTTTCCGAGCGAGGTTTTACCGACGCCCGGAGGCACCGACAAAGCAGAGAATCGTGCCCTTTGGATTTTTAACAAGCTGGCGAACCGCCAGGAATTCGAGGATACGTTCCTTGATCTTTTCGAGCCCATAATGGTCTTCGTTTAGCGTTTTTTCGGCCTCGCCGAGGTCTTCGATCTCCTCGGAACGCTTTTGCCACGGCACGTTGATCAGCCAGTCGAGATAGGTTCTTGCAACCGTTCTCTCGGCAGACATCGGCGGCATCGCTTCGAGCCGCGCAAATTCCTGCATCGCCTTGTCGTGTCGCCTCCTCGGTCATTCCGGCGTCTGCGATCTTCGTTTTTTCAGATCTTCCAGTTCGGCCTTTTCGTCCTTGCGGCCAAGTTCTTTGTGAATGGCCTTGATCTGTTCATTCAGATAATATTCGCGCTGATGCTTGTCCATCTGCTTTTTGGTGCGCGAATGGATATTGCGGTCGAGCTGGCGTTTCTCGATCTCGGCTTCGAGCAACTCGACGAGTTTTTGCAGCCGTTCGGCGACGGAAACTGTCTCAAGCAGATTCCTGTTTTTCCTCGACGCCGATCCGCAAATGCGACGACATCGAATCGGCGATCTGTGCCGCCGAAACGCCGCGCAAACTGGCGTGCAGAGCATCAGTGTAGGCATCCGGCGAAACTCGCAAAAATTGCTCGACCAGCGAATGGATCTTTTGCAGCAGCCCGTCCGTCCGATAACCGGATTCGTCGGTCGAAGCTACCCGACGCACATGTGCGTAAAACATCCCGTCCGCGTCCTGCTCGACACGCACCGACCGCCCGCGTTCGCGGCCCTCGACAACGACCTTAATCTGGCCGTTGTCCTGCCGCTGGGCCTGTAAAATACGGCCTAGCGTGCCGACCTGATATATCTGGTCGGCCGTCGGTTCGTCGATCGTCGCGTCATGCTGCGTCGCCAGAAAAATCTGCCGTTCGCCGGTCATTGCCTGTTCGAGAGCCAGCGACAGACGACGGCCGACCGATCTTAAACGCCACTTTCGTATAAGGAAAAATGACTACATCTCGGATAGGAACCATCGGAAAACGCTCAATGTCCGACGGCATCTGGTCTGTAAATTCTTGCATACTTAAAGGGGATATCTCACCTGCGGAAACCGTGTCTATTTTTCGAGTTAATGGATTAGTTCTATTTACGCAAAACGCAGCGGTAAAAGCAATAGCTGTCTCCACCAATTCCGGAAAACCTCACGTCCGATTATGGTTTGAGTAAAGAGCGATTAGAGCGTGTTTTTTACAAATTCGGGAAAAAGAAAATGCTCTCATTTGAGGATCGGGAAATCGCATTGTGCTGACGGTGGTTTGCAATACGCAGAAGTCGGCTGGACATTCAGAAAACGAATATCATCATGTTAAATTCGGATGATCTTCCGACAAAAAATCGAGCGCCCGAGGGCAAAAATTGTGGGTGTTTTTAGCCTCACCAAAACGAAATTTTTTGATTTTTGAGAAATTTCCCCTTTTCGTCCCGACAAGCCCATTTTTACTGCGACTGGTAAGGGTAAAATGCCTGTCAGGTAAGGAAAAACAGCCCCACTGGTGAAGGGTTTTCCCGCCACTGGTCAAAGGTCTCGCTGCCCCTTTTTTTGACCGACAAACGACCCAAGTTCAAGGTTCAAAGTTTAAGGTTCAAAGTCGAAGGCTAAAGACCAGAGTCCAAGGTCCAAGGTTCAAGGTCGAAGACCAAAGATCAAAGTCCAAAATCCAAAGTCCGTAAGAGGTCTATTGGATCTCAACAATATCATCGCCCGAATTTAAAAGCTCAAGAGCGTCAGTCAGCGTCGATCCGAGTATTATTTTTAGATGTGCGTTGGATGTATTGCCGCAAGTCAGCAGGATAATTTTCGGTGGCGGGCCGAGCCGATCTAGAAGCAGGACGAAATCGGCGTCTTTCGTCATCACTATCGCGTTATCTTTTCTTGCCGCCTCAAATATTTCCTCATCCTCTGCGTCGCGGAGACCAATTTCACGTAATGCAGAGGCATCCAGTTCCAGCGTGTCCCGCAGCCAGCGGGCAATGGCCGGCGAGAGCTGTGCGTCAACCCATATCATGCCGTGACGAGAACTGCGTGGCTTACCCTGTTGGATGCAAACTGCAAAGCGGCCTGTAGATCTTCGAATTCAAGATCGGGCATTTCCTCAAGTATCTGCTCCGGCGTAAGCCCATTGGCAAACAGGTCGATAACATCAGACACGCGAATACGCATTCCGCGAATGCATGGATGCCCGCCACACTGTTTCGGATTAACCGTTATTCTATTTGAAATCTGCCTAGTCATGGCGACAATAATACCATAATTCAAGCCATCGGCAGCAGGTGTGTCGCGGAGGGTGGAGAGGTGTTGGTTTTCCCGCGAAGCGGCACATAGCCGCGACCCATTAGGGCCTGTGTCAAAACTAGCGATCAAGAACGTTAACTCTTCGGCTATGCCGTTCGATGTGCGGAAAAGCTCTGCTTTTCCATCAGCTATTGCAAACGTCTTCGCGGCTATGCCGCTTCTTTGGGCCAGTATTTACAGCGTGTTCACCCAAATCGGCGTCGAGCTGCGGCACAGCCGCGAAACAATTGGAGCCGATTCGGCGAAGTGAAACTTCGCCGCACATCGATGGGCAAAGCCCAAGAGAAAGAGTCTGCTTTAGGGCGTGGCAAATGGTTCACCCTTGATTCTCAGCCCGCTTTAACGGGCTTACTCTGTCAAACGGCTTAAGCCTCAGGATTGGTAAGGACGTTAAAACGCCCTAACGATCATTGATTCAACCTGACCACGTGCTAAACAATGAGCGGTGGGAAGCAAATAGTTTTGTTTTGCGCCGTGCGGTTTCTCGGAGATGAAATTTTAAACGCTTGATAATGTGTGTTAATGTTTCGGTATTTCTTGCAAACAATCCAGCCTTACGAGCGGCAAAATCATGAAAACTCTTGGAAGGAAAGTCTTTGGTGTTTGTTTGTTATTACTGTTAATCGTCCAGAGTGTTTATACGCCGAGCCTTTACTTGGTCTCAATCGGATGAAATAAATATGAGCGAAATCAAAAACGATACGGTCGAGTCTTCCATTTTTAACTTGAGAAATCAAGCTGAACTTATTCCGTATGACGAGAGGAAACGCATACTACTTTCCTTCAGAGAACTCGATTTACAAAAACATCTTAAAGAAACTGTTCATGTCCATGGAGCCGGTATATACAGTGGAAGTAACTCAAGGAGCGAAAGAGCTTGGAAAGGATCTTGTTTTGTTCAAACAGGACAAATTGACTACAGATGTGATAGGAGTAGTCGTAAAGTTAGGTAATGTAAAAGGGAAAACCCTTGGGGACGTTGACGAAGTAATCAAAGACGTCCACGGTGCCTTCGATACCAACGACGAAGAAGAAAATCGAAGAAATTGACAGTCAGATTAGACAATGTTTTAGCCACGACGCCGAAATCAAGGACGATTTCAAGACCTACAAGGTTAATAAAGTCTTTGTAATTATTTCCGGAGAAATTAGCAATGAAGGTAGAAATCGGTTAGGAAAGGAGCTAGGCGGAAAAACGGAAAACGTTCATGGAATTCGCTGGCTCGTAGAAAATTTCACTGAACATTATCCTGAGGTTTTCTTCGAAGGAGAAGCCACAAGCTTCCTACAGAATAGAATAAAAGACTTAGAAGAAACCCACGTTGCCCTTAAATCGCAGAAATTGCTGTCGGACACTTTCATCGAACCTCTTGTTCAGTCCTCAGAGGTGTCGGTGACGATCAAAGACACTTTAGAAGCTAGTTGGAATCAACGTCGTCTACCATTTTCTACTCTCAAGTCAATCCTTAAGAAGCACAAACCTATTATTCTTGTCGGAGATCCAGGGACAGGAAAATCAGCGTGTCTCACAAAACTTGCAATAGATTTAATGAAGGATGCTCTTAGTCTGTCACTCCAATCAACTGGCAAAGATAAAGGTAAAAGTACTATTCCTATTCTGGTAAACGCACGGAAAATCCTGGAACATGAAACGACGGATCAACTGTTGGTCGACTATTTTCAAATGGAGGAAATAGTCCGTCAGTTTTCAGTTAACATCCTATTTGTCGACGGGCTTGATGAAGTAAAAGTTGAGAATAGAGGAACTCTAATAACGAGAGCAAAATTGTTTGCAAAGGAATTAGGCTCTGGATTAGTAATTACTAGTCGCAAGGTTGAGATAGTGGCCGTCACTCCGCTAGGGTTTGAAAAGATGGAAATCCTTCCCTTTGGAGCCAATCAAGCGTTGGCGCTTATTGAAAAAATCAATACGAAAAAAGGGGTTCTTTCGGTCCTTAAGACGGGACTGGATCAAATGAAGAACCAAATCCCAATGGTTCCGCTTTCGCTATTGCTTCTAATTGATTTGGTTGAAGAGCATGGTGAAATACCCGCCTCCGTTACCGAACTTTATGAGCGATATAACGATTCTGTGCTCGGAAGAGAAGACAAGAATAAAGGAGTAGAGGTTCTATTTGAATATTTGATAAAGAAACGCTTCCTGGCTTCATTGGCTTTTCGTGAATTTGTTAAGTTTAACCGCACGGAAATATCGCGGGATGATTTCGACTGGTTTCTGGCCGCGTATGGCAAAGAATATCGCATGGATGAGATGACCATGCAGAAATTTGTCGATGAGATAGAGCGAGTTGGCGCTTTACAAGTTTGTGAGGAGGCAGTCTTCTTTAGACATCGCTCGTTTCAAGACTATTATGCAGGATTTTTTATTTATGATCGGCGGGACGAAATCGAAAATCTAAACGAGTTTGTCGTTGACAAATATTTTGATGATGACGCGGGGGAAACAACCTTCTTTTACGTTGGTTTGAGACGAGCTCTCACCCCACAACTTCTCGATGGCATATTTGACTTTGGGGATTCTTCGTCTTTGACAACCAATCTTTATAAGGCAATGTCTGGGCATCTTTTACAGGCGGGATGGCATTCCTCAACCACAGTTAAATTGTCCGGTATCCGGCAAACGCTTGAGTCACTTGATATGTCGCGAGAAAATTTCTACAAAATGGCTGTAAAGGAAAAATGGACGCAGCCTAAAGTAATGTCCGACGCATATTTACTAAGTGTGAGTGA
The DNA here is from genome assembly GCA_963738935.1 of uncultured Acidobacteriota bacterium. GTDB lineage: Bacteria > Acidobacteriota > Blastocatellia > Pyrinomonadales > Pyrinomonadaceae > OLB17. Next base: position 2,098,345 of record CAVTYF010000001.1, read on the forward strand.
TTTTTCGCTCAAGAGTGGCTTTTTAATCGCGGAATTAGAAGAGGTAATGGCCGAATTAAAACGCTCTGATAGGGACGAAGATATTTTTAAACGAATCGCCCTTCTCGGGGCCCTCCGGACCTTCACGTCTCTTGATAAGATAAGGGAAGAAATTGTACCTTTGCTTGAAAAAATCGAAGCGTCAGCCCAATTAGTAGCCGAAGATAAAGTTCGATTTGCCTTATTGTTGGGGATACTGGATAGAGGAGACGGCGCAGCCGCAAAAAGTTTACGACGGAAAATCCGAAAAATTTACAACCATCACCCAAAAGAGGTTTTCAAGCTTTTGCCTGCAGATAAACAGCGTCCTAAATTTCGTCCACCAAGTCGAAAGAGGTCTTAATAATGACACCTCTACAATGTGTGAATTATGAAAACGGATCGCGTGGGCGTCGCCGATGTGTTGGGTGTCTAACATCGGGTAGCCGGTGACTCGGTATGCCTGGGTGTTCTTTAATTTATTTAGCTTCTTATATGTCCAACCCGCGGGCCTGATCCTTGGGCTGATCTCGGCGGAAATTAAGAATTTTGCCCGCGAATGAGGGGTAATGGACAAAATAGTTGGTAAAAACCTTTTAAAGCTATGATGGGAATAGGGTTATGGCGATGAAAGGTTATGAATAAAAAAAGTGCTTTTATTGTGCGAGTAAAATCGTATCGAAATACGGTATTCAGGAGGGTGTTCAGCGGTATAAATGTGCTGTTTGCGGGAAAGTTTTTTCGGGGACGAGACGGCTCGATCCGCAAAAAATATGGCAAGAATATACGATCGGCAAGCAGACATATTCTCAGCTCGCGGTGAAATATAATTGTTCCGCAAAAACGATCCAGAGAAAAATCGATGCGGTAAAAGTCGAAACAGAAAACACATTTCCAAGCGTTGTAAATGTGTTGATGGATACGACATATTTTGGAAGAGCATTTGGGGTAATGGTTTTTAAGGACAGCCTTACGGGGCAGATATTATTCAAGCGATATGTGGATCAGGAAACCAATAAATTATACCTTTCGGGAATCGAAGAAATAGGACGCAGAGGCATCGAAATACAGGCGATTATTTGTGATGGCCGGAAGGGTTTATTTCAATTATTTGGCAGTGACCTGCCTGTTCAAATGTGCCAGTTTCATCAGGTGGCCATTGTCAGAAGGTATTTGACCAAGAACCCTAAAATGCAGGCCAGTATTGAGTTATGGGAACATACACTGCTTCTGACACAAACAGATAAGGAGAGTTTTGCGGGCGGATTGGAGGCGTGGCACGAAAAATGGAAGGACTTTTTAAACGAACGAAAAATAGATCCGCTCGGCAAAAACAGATACGTCCATAAAAGGCTGAGAAGTGCCTATCGAAGCCTCAAAACAAATCTGCCCTGGCTCTTTACCTGGTACGATTATTTGGAGCTGAAAATCCCAAATACCACCAATGCAATTGACGGGCATTTTGCCGATTTGAAGAACAAATTGAGAAACCACAATGGATTATCAACGGCTAGAAAAAAGAAATTTATCGATGAGTTTTTTAAGGCATAACGGCTTCAAAAAATATCAAAGGGCCGCTAAAAAACAGCCCTCTGATCTGACATTTTTGTCAGCCGTCAAGCTATCCCTGGCAGGTTGCTCTCCAGCAGAGCCTACTTCCGTTTTGCTTGATATAACAAACTGTAGCAGATATTTTGAAACTTAAATAAACCCAGAAAATAAACACCAACTATTTTGTCCACTTGAACAAAACATCTAAAAATTACCAACTATTTTGTCCATTACACCGCGAATGACGCGAATTGTCGCGAATAAAGAGATCTTTTCCACGATGATTTAGCGAACATTCGCGTAATTCGCGGGCAAGATGTTCCTATCGCTTTAATCCGGGTTTATTTCGTACCGTGGGTTAAAACATGACGGCTACATTCAATGCACCGCTACGCGGTGAAGACCAAACCTCAATCCTCAACCCGTGCCATAAAATCGGCGGGCGTTAAAATCTCAAACTTAAATATTTTCTTATCTTTAGCGGAAATGTCGAGCAGGTCGCGGTCGTTGGTGATCAGAAATTTGGCCTTGCCTGAGATCGCGGTGGCGAGGAAAATATTGTCGTCAGCATCGCGGCTTGCAGTCGGGCGGGTCCCGAGTTGAACGTGAGTCACAGTTTCGCGTTTTTCCAGCCGGTTCTTAAATCTTTGGACACGATTTTCGGCGATTTGCGTTCTTTCCAAGACCTCTGCGTATTCCTCAAAAACCTCGGAGCTGAAAATCAGTTGAAGTTTTCTCTGGTCTCGCCAAAGATAGAAAACTCTGGAGATCGCCGATTGCGGGTGATGGCTCAAAAAATAACCAATAATAACGTTGGTATCAAGGACAACCGGAATTCGATCCTTACGTCGAGACATAACGTTTCGCCTTTTCGGCCCGATATTGTTTTACCAACTCGACTGCATCATCTTCGGTGTAACCGCTTTTTCGAGCATCTCTTTTAATTTCCTTATCCAACTTTTGGTCTTCCCAAATCTCCATAGTTTCGCGTATATATTCGGTGATGAGTTTGAGTGGATTACGCCGATTCCTCTTCGACGCCGATTCAAACTCATTCCATAATTCCGAATCAATTGTAATTTGCCCCTTCATATAATGGCCTCCCGTTTCTTTTTACAACATTTTATCACTTAAACCAACATTTTTTGCAGTCCTTTTGCCCGTCGCGTCAGCGACGGACGAAAAACGCCCGCACGCCTTCGCCCGATTAAATGTATATTCGCAACCGTCCATTTCATGCGGTCGCTACGCGACGCGGATCGTGGGCCTCATCTTACCGTGGGTTAAAACACCACGGCTACATTCAATACACCGCTACGCGGTGACGAAGAATCATCCGAATAGATACCGTTCGTCGTATTCGATCCCGCCTGTGATTTGTGAGGATTCGCTGTGCCCGCTGACTTGGGCGCCCGATAATTCTACACCAGCTTACCGCGTGCCTGAAACCGCAGGTGGCCACATCTGTGGTCAGGTGAAAGAGGCAATGAACTGCCCATTTCAAAAGGCTGGGAGTTTTTGTGGCTCCCGGCCTTTTTTTGCGATCTTTGTTGAACGAAATTTACGTTCAACGGCTACGGACGCGGGGTTGGCGTTGGTGCGGGGGTTGGTAGAGCGGGCATTTCGGTTGGTTTGAATTTTGGCAGCAGTTCGTCACGCATTACTAGGGTGTAAACGCCGGCGGCGAAGATGACACTAAAGATTTTCTCCGCCGGATTCGTCGTAGGCGCTGTCGTGGTCGGGGTGAAGAGAAATGAAACGCATATATTTTCCGTCGCGACAGGCTCTGGCTCGAAATTTTTTTGAGATTCTGATTGACGCGATCGTTTTACCCGATCTGGTTGTTTGTCCGGCTATCGGCTCCCAGTTCAAGCCTCTCTTTTGTGTTTTTGAAGCGGTTTTGTATAGCTGGTCCCAGGTCATCCGGTTGACCTTCAAAATGGATGCTTCAACTTGATTTAATTCATCCAGTGAAAGTTCGGAGAGCCTGCGGGATGATGCGGGGGAATTCCAAATCGCATTCGACAAGCTCATGCTGCGTAGAAATGGGCCTTGATTTACCTGGCACGTGTTTGTTTTTTCTTTTTTAAGGAATCGAATAAAGACTCGACATCGGTGCCCTTTGCCGGATTTTTGCTTTCCCATTCATTAAATGATTCTAAATAGGCATTAGCGCTTTCCGTGTGAAATGTCCTTTGCGAATCCGGAACAAAAATACCCGACGAAATTTGGATCTTATCGTCGCCGATCTCTTCGACAAGAATTTGGCGTCCGGCCCATGACTTCCCAATGCTAATCTGCCCATTTGCAGGAACCGTCAATAGTTTGGTTTGTCTCGTCTTCATAGTGAAATCATAATATAGGAACTTATGATTTTATGCAATGCATTTGAAATGACGACGGAACGCGGCGGCTGTTGATACGGCGTTCAGACAAAAGTCGAAGCCAGAAGTCGGAAGTCAGTAGTGTTGTCGGTGGTCAGTCGTTGGGCTCAAAAGGCCGGGGGTTTTGTGGCTCCCGGCCTTTTTTTGTTGTGATCTTTGTTGCACGAAATTTACCTTCAACGCCTACGGACGCGGTGCGGGTGTGGGGGCTGGCGTTGGTAGAGCCGGCATTTCGGTTGGTTTGAATTTTGGCAGCAGTTCGTCGCGCATTACGAGGGTGTAGACGCCGGCGGCGAAGATGATGGCCGATGTTTTTGCGTCGCTCTCGATGATGCGTTCGTAGGTGTCGAGGTTGGTGTGCCAGGTGGTGGTGAAATATTCGATCGGGTCCTGCGAGGCGCCGATTCCGGGCAGGCCGGCCTGATTGAACGATGTGCTGTCCGTTCCACCGGTCCCGCGGCTTCGCGTGCTGCTGACCCCGGCAAATCCGAGATCCGAGAATGGCGCGAGAGCATCGCGAAGCACCGCTGCCGTCTCGGGCGGGCCAAAAACGCTCAGGCCTCGGGCACGGCCCGTGCCGCTGTCAATGTTGAAATAGCCGCCGAATTTTGCCCATTCCGCCGTCGGATTTTCAGCCATGCCAAAATGCTGTTTGACGTAAGCCAGCGAGCCTAGCAACCCCTGCTCTTCGCCGCCCCAACATGCAACGCGGATCGTGCGACGGGGTTTGACGCCGATCGCTTTGAGAATGCGTGCGGCTTCCATCATCGTCGCACAGCCGATCGCATTGTCGGTCGCACCGGTCGCCGAATGCCACGAATCGAGGTGTCCGCCGAGCATCACAACCTCGTCTTTTTTGTCCGACCCGGCAATTTCGCCGATCATGTTATAGCTCGTCACGCCATCGGGAACCGTGCGGTTGCGAATATCAAATTCCAATCTCACCGGTGTTTTGTGGGCCAAAAGCCGCGTTATCCGTCCGTAATCTTCGTTGCGCATAACGACCGTCGGTACGACCTTGGTGACGTCAAATGTGCGGTTATTAAACGCCCTCATCAGGCCAAGGTTCATTCCGGAATCATTGACTCTTACCAGAACATTATTATCAAGCAGGAACTTATCGACCTGTTCGCCGAGCTGCGTATTGCTCAGTGCGTTCGGACGCGGAGTCGGCGGTGTGCGTCCCTGGCCGCCCGGACCGCCGGGGCCGCCCGGACCGGCTGGACCTGGCTGAGGAGTTGCGGGATCAAATCGACGTTTCATATCCTCATCCGGTACGCGCTTGGCCGTCGGCGCCAGGGTCTGATCGAGAAATGCATGCTTGCCGACCAAAACGATCTTGCCATTCACCTCAGCCTTGACGCTGTCGAGATAGGCCGTCAGCTCTTCCTGCGTCGGATTCTGCATGATGTTCGGATTTGTCGCCGACGGAAACTGCGGAAGCACAATATTCACCGCCTCAGCCGTGACCGTACTCTTTGTCGATGGCGTCCACGCCAGCACCTCAAAGGTCAGTGTGTCCTGGACCGGTTTCAGCATCAGCCCCGTCGCCCGCTCGCTAACCCAGCCCGGGTGGCCAAATTCAAATGGCTCCAGCAACGCCTTATCAAATCCCCACGCCTGCATCTCGCGGGCTCCCCATTTGGCGGCATTCACATGATTTGGCGACCCGGTCAAACGCGGCCCGTAGAGATCGGCGAAATGATGCATCACGTGCATTATCTTCGAATTCTCCATGCCCTCTTTCCGGATCGCGGCATAAACCTCAGCCTGCTTGCCGTCCTGAGCCAGCATCGCCGCCGGCATCACAAAAGATTGCAGCAATAAAACCACCGCCGCGATATGTAACGATCTGTATTTCTTCATATTAATCCAGCCCGGCAAAGCTGCGGCCTTACCGCCTTTTCTCAAAGATTCTCCTGATAAATTTCCCGGCCTGTCACCGAAATTGAAAGTTTGAATGTGTAATACATTAGCATCAGACAAAATGTTTCGCGAAATTAAACTTCCCGCTTAAAATAACCAGAGGCCGACATCCTTGACGGTCGCAAAAAACTCTACCTGATCAACCAGGATATATGGAACCAAAATTCTTTGCCAGCCAACAGAAATTCCGCGACTGGCTCGCGAAGCACCACGAGACGACGACCGAACTGCTCGTCGGTTTTTACAAGGTCGCGAGCGGCAGACCAAGCATGACATGGCCGGAATCAGTCGATCATGCCCTCTGTTTCGGCTGGATCGACGGCGTGAGGAAACGGATCGACGATGAGAGTTATTCGATCAGGTTCACTCCGCGAAAACCAACGAGTATCTGGAGTGCAATCAATATACAGAAGGTTGAACATCTGACGAATGCCGGATTTATGCAGCCCGCCGGGATTGCAGCATTTGAAAAGCGAACCGAACACAGATCAAAGGTCTATGCATACGAGAGCGAACCGGCCGAACTTTCACCGGCATTTGAAAGGCAGTTTCGCAAAAACAAAAGGGCTTGGGAATTTTTCAAAACCCAGGCACCTTCGTATCAGCGGACAATAGTTCACTGGATAATGCGTGCAAAACAGGAACCGACGCGGCTCTCGCGATTAACAAAAACGATCGAGCTAAGCGAAGGTCAGAAACGTGTGCAATAATTATCCTTTCGCTTTTTTGATCTCTTCAATCATAACCGGAACTGCGTCGAACAGGTCGCCGACGATGCCGTAATCGGCAATGTCGAAGATAGGAGCTTCGGCGTCCTTGTTAATAGCGATGATCGTTCCGGCGTTCTTCATACCGACGATATGCTGGATCGCGCCGGAAATGCCGAGGGCGATGTAGACTTTTGGAGCAACTGTCTGGCCCGACGAACCGATTTGACGGTCAATCGGCAGCCAGTCGCTGTCGCAGATCGGCCGTGAAGCGGCGAGATCGGCCCCGAGAACGTCCGCCAATTGCTGAGCAAGAGCGATATTCTCCTGAGATTTTATACCGCGGCCGACGGCGACGATGACCTCGCTCTTGGTAAGATCGACGGTCGCTTTCGCTTCCTGAAACGGGGCCTCGGGCGTCATGCGAATGTCGCCAACATTTACATCCATCGTCTCGACAGCGGCACCTCCCTTTTCGGCATTATCGCCGCGAAAAGCACCGGACTGGAACGTTACAAAATACGGAGCATCGCCGCCGATGGTCACGTCAGCATCGAGTTTGCCAAGAAAAATACGGCGTGTAAGCGTCAGTTTGCCGCCTTCGGCCTTGTAACGAATGCAGTCGCCAACGACCTCGCGTCCAAGACGGGCCGCGACCTTCGGAGCAAAATCACGTACTTGATAGGTGTGGGACATCACCACGTACTGCGGATTCGTCGCTTTGATGACCTGTTCCCACGCATCGGCATAACCATCGGGCGTGTAGGTTCCAAGCTTGTCGTTTTTGGCGACGATGACCTTTTCGAGGTTATAGCCGGCGATCTCCTGGGCGAGTGAGCAGTCCTTGTCACACGGCAGAACTGCGGCGACCTTGAGGCCGAGATCTTTGCCGATCGCCTGAGCCGCCGTGACGGCTTCGAGCGAAGTTTTGTTGAGGACGCAGTCTTTGTGTTCGATGAATACTAATATCATATTTTCTTACGAAAGGAGAGAGTTCGCATACCGTTCGATTGCGGTGCGAAGATCGCGCGGTTTTGATTCGATGCCGAGGTGAATGAGTTTTGCTATTTCATTGGCCTCTACACGCGGCAAGGCCTGGCTGACGGGGGTCACCACATAAGTGCCGTGACGCAGAATGAAAATCTGTAAATCGGAATTAGCATAGAGCCAAACCTCCTGAACGCCGATGGCGGCGAAGATGCCCATTCTATCTACTGACGAATGCGAGACACCGATTTCAAGAGCTAGTTCCGGAGGTGGATCAAACGCCAGATCAACCGATTTTTTTCCCCTCATCGTTTCCGCATGTCGTATGTAATAGCAATCGTCCGGTTCCGCTCCACGCTGAAGGTCCTTTCGGCGAAACGTCGTGGAACCGGCGACGAGGTATTCAATGTCGAGGTCATTCATCAGATGATCAAGGATCATCGAGAGTATTCTTTTCAGATTTTCATGTTGAAGCGAAACGGTCATTATCTCAAACGCACCCCTGTCAAAATTTATGTGAGCAGGCGAAACCTCCTGAATACGGTCGGCCATTTCGACGTAGGAATCCCAGCTTACGTTCCGCAGCACGACACCTCGGGTTTTCTCCAAAACGGTTTCCATAGAGCTATAATACACGAATTTCGGTCTTCAATTTCTCAACCAAGGCCACAGCTCCAGCTTTAGCATCGCCGTTGCCGAGGATTTGGGTTTGCTTGGTTTTAAGGGGCATGTACACTTTTTCAATTTTCGCAGCCGAGGCAAACGCTTCGATCGTCGGCGTAACATCACGAATCTCTTTCTTCTTTGCGGCCATAATGCCTTTGAGCGAGGCATATCGTATCTGTGAGATGCCCGATTGGATCGTCATCAGTGATGGCAGTTTATACGTGAACCATTGGTACCAACCGCTCTCAAGCTCACGTTTGACCCGGAGCGTCTCACTGAGGCTCGCACGGTCAACCTCGATCACTATCGTCGCGTGCGGAATGCCGAGAAGTTCCGCGAGAATAACGCCCGTCTGCCCGTGGCTGGCATCGTCAGATTGCAAGCCGGTGAAAACGAGATCGGCATTCTCTTCACGAATCGCATCAGCGATAGCGTTGGCGATCTGATACGGTGAAAGGCCTTTACTGTTATCGACAACAACGTGAATCGCGCGGTCAGCACCTCGAGCCAGAGCGTCCTTGATAACCGTCTTCGCCGTCTGCGGACCGAGTGTGCAGACGACGACCTCGCCTTCGCCCTTGGCCTCAACGGTCCTTAAGGCTTCCTCGAGCGCGTATCCGTCTGACTCATTGGTCTGCTGCGAGACGTCAGCCTCGTTTATCCATTTTTCGTCCGCCCCGATCCGCAGCACCGCATCTTTATTGGCGACCTGTTTCATTAATACGATTATCTTCATAACGTTCGTTTATGAAAAGATGCTATCACAAAATGAATGGCGATTCATTTTTGGAAGCAATTATTTTTCCGAGAGTTTTTTGATGATCAATCTGGCTAGATTTTCGTTGATTTCCGCGTGTCTCGGCACTGGCTGGGACTGCTTTGTTTTCTGATTTGTATACCAATCGTGTCTCGCACCGTGTCGCGTGAGCACACAGCCAAGAGTTTCAAGGTGTCTGACGAGATCACGCCGCTTCATTTAGGCAACGACTAACTCCTCGACTCGACGAACGAACGGAATCTGGTTCAACTCAAGATCCTGAAGGAGATCCTTCAGGTTTTCGATTAGTTCTTCCTTGGAATATGCCTGAGTTTGGTAGTCGGGATACTCATTCAGATGACCGAGAAAGAACTCTCCATCTTGCCAAAATGTATATTCAAGCTTTCGCATATTTGATCGTTATTCCTCGCCCGTCAAGATCGCCTGCAAGAACGCTTGAGCGGCCGGGTCATAGAGACGGAAAGCCTTACCTGTATCTACAATTTCCAAATTCAATAACGGCGAAAAAATACGGTCATTTTCCAGCGGGACGTACTGAAGGCGGCCTTCCAACCGACGATAAGCCATCAATGGCAACGGCAAATATCGTCTTTCCGCATCAATCAGATAGTATTCAGCCGCTCCGAAGGCATCATAAAATTCAGCCTTTTCTCCGATGTCATTCTTCCAGGTACGTCCGGAAGCAACCTCAAAAACCACCTGCGGAAAGACCCTCTCTTCCCAGAGCTTATAGACTTGACGATCCCCTTTTGGTGTTCCAAACAAAACCATAACATCGGGAGTGAAGTATTTGTTCGGATTTCCCTCTTCGTAGTAGAGATTCAGGTTGGCCGCGATCAGCACATCTGGATCGTTAAAATAGAACGATCTTAGCGTGTGAAAAAGGTAAGAGATCAGAGCGTAGTGAAGAGTTGATTCCCCCATATCATCGGCGTGTGACTCAGGATAGCGAACCTCATCTCGAAACGAGGTTACCGGCCTAATTCCAACACTCTGCGGATCAGTTGTAAACTGAGTATTCATGGCAATTACTCATTGTAACGCTTAAAGATCAAACAAGCATTAGTTCCGCCAAATCCGAAATTGTTGGAAAGCACATATTCAACCTCTGCGTCGCGGGCCTGATTTGGAACGTAATCGAGGTCGCATTCGGGATCGGGGAATTCGTAATTGATTGTTGGCGGCACTTTATTTTCCATCAGGGCTTTGATGGAGAAAACGGCTTCGAGACCGCCGGCGGCTCCGAGGGCGTGGCCGGTCATCGATTTCGTCGAGCTGACGGGAATATTGTAGGCATTCTCGCCAAATACCTTTTTGATCGCGAGCGTCTCAAATTTGTCGTTGTACGGCGTCGACGTGCCGTGGGCGTTGATGTAGCCGATCTGGTCTGGTTCAATCCCGGCGTCTTTCAGCGCTCGCTGCATCACACGGATCGCGCCCGAACCCGTTTCGTCGGGCATCGTTACGTGAAACGCATCACCGCTCATGCCGTACCCAACGATCTCGGCCAGGATTTTTGCCCCGCGGGCCTTGGCAAACTCAAGTTCTTCGAGAATAAGAATTCCGGCGCCTTCGCCAATGACAAAGCCGTCGCGTTCTAGATCGAACGGCCGCGAAGCGTGTTTTGGGTCGTCATTCCGAGTCGAAAGCGCACGCATCGAGGCAAAACCCGCGACCGACATGGGCGTAATCGCGCTCTCGGCCCCGCCGCAGATCATCGCGTCGGCGTCGCCGCGTTCGATTAGGCGAAAGCTGTCACCGATCGCGTGAGCCCCGGCGGAACAAGCGGTCGCGGTGGCCGAATTTGGCCCCTTGGCACCGTGACGGATCGAAACGTTGCCGGAAGCGAGATTTACGATTGCCGAGACAATAAAGAACGGCGAAACGCGGTCCGGGCCTGAATTGAGAAGCTTTTCATGCTCGCGTTCGATCGCCCAGAAATCACCGATGCCGGAACTGATATAAGTTCCAACCATTTCGTCATTCGAGCCGTCGATCACCAGTCCGCTATTGGCCACCGCCTCATCCGCCGCCGCCAGCGCAAAATGCGTAAAGGCCCCCATTCGCCGAGCTTCCTTTTTATCCAGGAAACTCAGAGGATCGAAGCCTTTGACCTCGCAGGCAAACTTGACCGAAAATTTCTCGGCATCGAACTTCTTGATATAATCGGCCCCGTTCTCGCCATTCATGAGAGCGCGCCCAAGTCGTAGGCACGTCATTCCCGCAAGCCGTAACCGATCCGAGTCCTGTAACTACTACTCGACGTTTCATAAGATAGTGGGCAGAATGCAGTGGACAGTGGGCAGTTATCTGTCCTCACCCAGTTTCTGTTTCAGAGAGTTTGAAAGCCCGTTGATCAGTCTGCCAACTTCGGAGCACCTGGCCATTACCTTCTTACTCTCTTCAGCGGAAATGTACCCTTGCATTTCTGCGATCAGATTCTGCGTTTCGACTTCCCTCAACGATCTGTGACTTATCGACAGATGTCTAAGGAAATCTTTCGTAGAACTTCGGCCCTGCCCTTCAGCAATATTCGAAGGAACAGAAACCGCTGCCCGCCGAATCTGAGATGTCAAACCAAACATTTCCTCGCGAGGAAAATTTTGGGTCAAACCATAAATTAGCTTGACCAGTTCCATCGCCTTCTGCCAGACGATAAGGTCGCGATAGTTCTGAACAGCCATCTGAAGTAATTGGAGGCGAGCAGCAACCTAAATACAAGACTTCTTCCTGCCCACTGCCCACTGCTCACAGCCCACTCCTAACCAGCCTTATGCTGCTCAACATAAGCATAGGCATCCCGGACGCCCTGGATTTTTTCGGCGTCTTCGTCCGGAATTTCGATGTCAAATTCCTCTTCGAATCGCATGACGAGCTCGACGAGATCGAGCGAATCGGCACCGAGGTCCTCGATAAACCGTGCATTTTCTGTAACTTCTGCTTCGTCGACCCCGAGTTCGTCAACGATGATTTGTTTGATCTTATCCTGTACTTCTGACATAAAAAAATTCTCCTGTTTTTATAGCGTTTCTAAAGTATTTCTCAAACTGTCCGTATTTTCAATGTTGGAGTAGACGGCTTCCTTGTCAATCTGCCTAACCAACCCTGTCAAAACCTTGCCCGGCCCGATCTCGATGAATCTCTGGGCTCCGTTCGCCCTCATATTCTCGATCGTCTGGAGCCACCGCACCGGCGAGGAAACCTGCTGCTCCAGCTTTCCGCCCACCAGTGCCTTCTCGTTGTTAATCGCAGCGTCAACGTTATGAAAGATTGGAAACGAAAATTCCCCGTATTCCAACCTCCCGAGGTCCGCCGCGAGCCGTTCTTGGGCAGGCATCATCAATCCGCAATGAAACGGGGCTGAGACATTTAATTTGATCGCCCGCTTTGCACCCATTTCTTTCAAAATTTCACACGCCCGGTCAACCGCTTCGGCATTTCCGGCAATGACGACCTGCGACGGCGAATTAATATTCGCAGGGCTGCAAACCTGGCCATGTGCGGCTTCCGCACATCCCACCTCGACGGTAGTAACGTCCAATCCAAGTATTGCGGCCATCGCTCCAACACCGACCGGAACCGCTTCCTGCATATATGTTCCGCGCTTGCGAACAGTTTGCACCGCTTCGGCAAAATCGAGCACACCAGCCGCAACCAACGCCGAATATTCACCCAAACTATGCCCCGCGACAAACGCTGGTGCCGGCATTCCCTCGGCCATCGCCGCATGAAAAGCGGCAACCGAAACCGTCAGTATCGCAGGCTGTGTATTTGCCGTTAGCTGAAGGTCAGCCTCGGCGCCATCGAAGCACATCTCCGAAAGCGAAAACCCAAGTGCATCATCCGCCGCCTCAAAAACCTCGCGGGCCGCGGTAAAATTATCAAACAAATCCTTTCCCATGCCGACAGCCTGACTGCCTTGCCCGGGAAAAATGTAAGCCGTCTTAGCCATTCGTTAAATCGATTTTTGCAACCTGTAAAAATTCGTTGTGCAAATGATCAAAATCGTTATCCGTCGTCAATAAAGTCGCATCCAAAATCGAGGCTGTCGCTGCGATCCAAAGATCGTTCTTTCCCATATTTCGAGCGGACAGATTCAACTTTTTGCCCTCCAACCGCCCCTGGCTAAACGCATCAATCTCCGCGTATCGGTTAATCACATCTTCTGCGTTGATATCCGCTACGGCAAATTTCACAAGGAAATCCTCCATCTTTTTACATCGCTCATTTCCCCATTTGTTTTTCAATGCGAAAGCTCTTGTTTCGCCCACGCTGACGACCGAGATGACGGAAGTATTTTCCGAGCCAAACGGACTGTAGACCCTTTCAACAAAATGTTTCACACGCGATCCCCGCAGAAAGCTTAGAACAATATTCGTGTCAAACAATAAAAGCATAGTCTAAAGGTCTTTTAACAACTCGGAAAAATCGTCGTCCGAAATTTGCCAATCAAAATCTTCGATGAGGGCGTCGATTTCCGCCGGGCTCGACGGCTTCCAATTTTGCTCTCTGATCATTTGGTCAATATCCAGCTTCTTTATGGCTGGCTTCACGATTTTTTTTAACGTTTCCAATTGTCTGCCGGTCGTGCGCGTTTCAACCAGGCCAACTGCCTCCTCCACCTTCTCCACAGACTCTTCTCGATCCAGTCTTGAAATCCGGACAATCAGATTCGCCTTTCTTTTTTCTAAAGTCGTTGAGATCATGTGCAATCTAAAATCTTATCACCGTCCCGCCCCAAGTGACGCCGCCGCCGAAGGCGGTTAGCAATACAAGGCTACCTTCTTTTATGCGGCCCGACTGTATGCATTCATCCATTGCGATCGGAATCGACGCAGACGATGTATTGCCCATTTCGGCGATGTTCGAATAGACTTTTTCATCCGGCACGCCAAGCCGCGAGGCGACCGCGTCCGTGATGCGCTGATTTGCCTGATGAGGAATGACGATGTCCACATCGTCAACCGCATAGCCTGCCTTTTCAAGCATTTCCGCCGAAATATCAGCCATCGAGCGCACGGCAACCTTGAAAAGCTCATTGCCTTTCATCTTAAAGAAATGCTCGCGATTGTCGATGGTTTCGTGGGTCGTACCGAGTTTCGTGCCGCCGCCGGGAGCGTAAAGCTGCTCTTCATAGCGGCCGTCTGATTTGATCTTGGTGGCGAGAATTCCCTTGCCTTCAGCGACGGGACCGAGAACAGCGGCTCCGGCTCCATCACCAAAAATAACGCATGTCCCGCGGTCGGTATAATCGACGTACTTGGTCAGAACTTCGGCGCCAATCACAAGGGCATATTTAATCTGCCCGGTGCGAATCATCGACTCAACCATCGTGATGCCATAAATAAAACCGGAACACGCTGCAAAAACATCCATTCCAGCCGCGTTTACGGCGCCAATTTGGGCCTGAATCAGAGCACCGGTTGAGGGCATGATCTGGTCGGGCGTCGTCGTCGCGCAGACAATAACGTCTATATCTTCAGGCGTTAAACCCGATCGTTCGAGGGCCTGTAGAGCGGCCTTTGAGCCGAATTGCGAAGTATATTCATGCGCCGCCGCCTTGTGCCGCTGCTTGATGCCGGTGCGGGTGGTTATCCACTCATCGTTGGTATCGACAAGCTTTTCCAGATCAGCATTTGTTAAGACGCCTTCCGGAAAGGCCTGTCCCATCCCGATGATTCCCGCATTGAGCATAAGTTATTGGGTTCATGGAGTTCTTAGAGTTTTTAGAGTTCATAGAGTTCTTAGAGTTCAACCAATACGAACTCTAAGAACTCTACAAACTCCATAAACTCCACAAACTTTATTCAGCTTCTTTGACGTCGATTATTTTGCGCCCCTTGAACATACCGGTTTTCGCGTCGATGCGATGCGGCACCTTTGCTTCGCCCGTATCTTTGTCAAGATAAAACTGCGGCGTGTTAAGCGGCATCGTGAGCACGTCGGGTCCGCGTACGGGAATGTGAATGTCGTCGTTTTGGATTTGGCATTGTTACCTCAAAAATATTTGGCCGCAAAAAAGCACGAGATTCGCAAAAGTTTTGTTCTGCGCTTTTTTGCGGCTATTTCAAATTCTTAAGCGCCGCCCAACGAGGATCAACCTTGTCGTCGGCACACTTACAATCTATCAAATTTAGGTTCGTACCGCATTTAGAGCAAAGCCCTAAGCAATCTTCCCTACAAAAAATCTGTTCCGGCACCGCAAGCAATATCTGCTCACGAACGACCTCACGGAGGTCGATTCTGCCGTCTTCAACAAACGATGTGTCGAGAGCATCGTCGCTTAGTTCCTTCTCGACAGCCGCATCTTCCTGGCTCGAATCGACGAATATCGCCCTAAACTCGAACGCAAGTTTTTTTTCCGACGGCTCCAGGCATCGCGTACAATCGAGCAAAACACTGGCCCGAATCTGACCATTTAACTCGGCACCGCATTCCGAGCCAGTCAACTCAGCGTCAAGTGCCGCTTGGCCAGCCAAGCTAATACTATCGCCGTCGAGATCGATTTCGACCGGATCAAACTGAAGTTCGATCCTTTTCGCAGTCGTCCCCACATTGGCCAGCTCGATGATCATTGTCAACAGATTTTGCCGGGCGCGAAAAGCCTCGCGAAAAGCAAAACCCTAATTATAACCGCTGTGGGCTTAGTGTCAACCAGTACGGGATGCAAAAGCCCGCGCGTCAGCAAGGGCCAAATTGGGTGGCTTGGACGTATCGCCCTTGCTCATGCTCGGGCCTTTGCATTCACGCTAACGAGCGGCGGAACCAACCGCGTCGTCAAGACTCGAAAACCCGCGTTCCGTCAAAATGCGAGCCAGGCCATCATTCAGATTCTTCGCGAATGATGGCCCCCCGTAAACAAATCCTGTGTATGCCTGGATGAGGGACGCTCCGGCCGCTATTTTTTCGAATGCGTCTTCTGCGTTGAAAATGCCGCCGGCGCCGATGATCGGTATTTTGCCTTTTGAGTACCGAAAGATTGTGGATACAACCTCGGTCGAACGCATGGTCAACGGTCGCCCGCTCAAACCGCCCGCACCGATACTTGCTATATCCTTCGTTTTCAGCCCTTCACGGGAAATAGTGGTGTTCGTCGCGATGATGCCGGCAAGTTCATAACGCAGAGCAATATCGACGATTGCCTCGACCTCGATTTCATTCAAATCGGGCGCGACCTTAACCAGCAATGGCTTTGCCGAGTCTGACGGTCCGCTCAGTTGCCTGTTCCGTTTCTGCAACTCTGCCAAGAGCTCGTCGAGGTTGTCCGCCTTCTGCAACTCCCTTAAATTTGGTGTGTTCGGAGACGAAATATTTACCGCGATATAGTCCGCAACGGGATGGACAACGTCAAAACTTCTTAGATAATTCTCCGTCGCCTCTTCATTTGGAACATCTTTATTTTTGCCAATATTGACGCCGACGACGCCCGTTCGCTTCAATGCCTTCAACCGCTCGGCGATCTTTACTGCTCCGTCGTTGTTAAATCCAAGGCGATTGATAAGAGCGTTATCAACGGGCAAACGAAACAACCTCGGCTTCGGATTCCCAGACTGCGGCTCGTACGTGACGGTCCCAACCTCGACATGTCCAAATCCCATGGCCGCGAGCTGCTCGACAACCCGTCCGTTCTTGTCGAAACCGGCTGCGACGCCAACGGGATTTGCAAATTTCAACCCAAATCGATCAAGAGCGGTGACGCGATCAGACGAAAATTTTCGCGCGGCATGGTTTCGAAATGCATCGACGCCGAGACCGATCCTAAGAGCCTCGATCCCGATCTCATGGACAGTTTCCGCCGGAAGACTAAACAGTGCGGGTCGGATAAACTTTGTATAAAAAGACATTTATTGGACGGGAAAATCGATGAGTTCGTAAAGCTCGGCCAATTTGATCTCGCATGAAATTGACGGGAGAAACAACTCCGCGTCGAGGTCAGTGAGTTCGGATTTTGACCAGGCGGAATTTGGTTGTTTTGAATAATGCTCGACCAGGATTTTGCTTTGCGAGATCAGGACGTAGTCACGCAGAGATTCGATATAATTGGTATATCTGAGAAATTTTTCGCCCCGATCGTAATGCTCGGTCGAAGGTGAAAGAACTTCGAAGATGACGACTGGATTCGTTAGGACGTCCTTTTTTTCATCGAAGTATTGAGGGATTCCGCAAATTACGGCCAGATCGGGATACGAGAAGAGACCTGATTCGTTAGTCGCAACCTTCATATTTGGTGAGAATCCACGGCATTTGCTCCCCCGGAGCTGCTGACCCAAACTTGTATAAAGATTAAAGCAGATCGTACTATGATTGGGACTTTCGCCCGCCATAGCGAACACGTTACCATCAAGAAACTCGTGCCTCTCATGCGCAAAGCGCTCGAAATCCAGATATTTCTCCTCCGAGAAAACAGGATGCGTATGCATTTGGACCGGGCTTCGTGTCATCGGTTCAACCATCTACCTGTACAGTCTAAACCAAAACGGAAAAACATTGAACCTTAAACTTTGAACTTTGAACCGTCGTTTGTTACGATTTTGCATCAATGGCTGATGAAATAAATCTGGTGGAAAAGTCGCGAATTATGGATTCGGCGGCGATGAAACGTGTCCTTCGGCGGCTTGCCACCGAGGTCGTCGAAGCAAATCATGGCCCGAAGGACCTCTATATCGTCGGCATCAGACGTCGGGGAGTACCACTCGCGGAACGGATCGTCGATAAGATCGAGGCCCTCGAGGGCGAACGCCCGCTTTACGGCATCCTCGACATCACGCTCTACCGCGACGATCTTTCGACCGTCGGGGCAAATCCAATCGTAAATCGAACCGAACTCGAACACGATATTGATGGCAAAATTGTCATTCTCGTTGATGACGTTCTCTATACAGGACGGACAATCCGGGCGGCGATGGACCAATTGATGGATTTTGGCCGACCGCGAAAGGTTCAGCTCGCCGTTCTCATCGATCGCGGAACAGAACACCGCGAATTGCCGATACAAGCCGATTTTGTCGGTAAAAAAGTTCCGACAAAACAGACGGAGATCATCAAGGTTATGCTCAAGGAATTTGATGAGGTAGAGGCCGTCGGGATTTTTGAACGACAATGATTTTTGAAATCGTCACCCGATTGAAAAGATCGAGACGATTGCCGAAGGCAGTTCTGTCCGAGTTCGATTCCTTCTCGCGAAAAAGTACGGCAAAGGCCGTTGGAAAAAGAAAAAAGGAATCGCAACTGTTAAACTTAGAGATGGTAGCTTCCGATTGGCGGAAGTTCATTGGTACGAAGCACACGGCATCGGGAAACGAGACGTTAAAATCAAATTCCCTTTCCTGGACTAAATTTATGGAAACGCCCCAGTTTGTTGTCTGTCTCAGTAACGATGGCTACGCCGCGTCGCTTGAAATAGGCAAGCTATATCAGTTCATCCCTGATGCCGAAGCCGAAAAACTCGGTGGGCTTCGTGTCATTGATGAGGACGGCGAAGATTACTTTTACGATTCAGCGATGTTCTGCCCGCTTCAGGTCCCCCCTGTTGTGGCTCAGACATTGATGTTAGTTTCGAAGCAAGGTTAACGCCTTGCTTTTTTATCGTAACTCGGACATCCCTGTCCGCGTGTGGTTTATGGAAAAGCCGTACAGAAGAAGAGACCTACTAGGTATCCGCGACTTATCAGCCGCGGAGATCGTCGGCATTCTTGATACGGCCGAAAACTTCAGCGAGATCTCAAATCGTGAGGTAAAAAAAGTTCCTGCTCTTCGCGGCAAGACCGTAATAAACCTCTTTTTCGAAGCCTCGACACGAACTCGAACATCGTTTGAACTAGCCGCCAAGCGTCTTTCCGCTGACGCCGTGAACATCAGTGTCGCCTCATCGAGCGTCAGCAAAGGCGAGACGCTGATCGATACGGCGATGAACCTGGATGCGATGGCGCCGGATTGCATCGTCGTTCGCCACTCGAGCGCCGGTGTGCCGCATCAATTGGCAAAAGTAAGCAAGGCAGCCATCGTGAACGCCGGCGACGGCGCCAACGAGCATCCGACGCAGGCGCTGCTCGACGCGATGACGATCCGTGAGCATAAAAAACAGATCGAGGGATTAGAGGTCGCCATCGTTGGCGACATCCTCCACAGCCGCGTCGCCCGCTCAAATATTCACCTTCTTACAAAAATGGGAGCAAAGGTTCGGGTCGCCGGGCCGGGGACCCTGGTGCCGAAGGATTTTGCGTATTTAATCAACACGAGTCCGAATGCTGAAAACTCCCCTCCTTACGAAGGAGGGGAGGCAGCCGCTTCGCCTGACGGGGTGGTTCTCCCTCGTCCGCAATTACAAGTTTGTCCCCACGTCGAAGACGCCATCAAAAACGCCGACGTAGTAATGATCCTCCGCATCCAACGCGAACGTCAGGACTCGGCCTACTTCCCAACCCTGCGCGAATACTCGATCCATTACGGCCTGACAAACGAACGCCTCGACCTAGCAAAAAAAGATGCAATCGTCCTCCATCCCGGCCCGATGAATCGCGGTATCGAGATCGCATCTGAGGTCGCTGACAGCTCGCGTTCGCTCATATTGGATCAGGTAAAATATGGAGTAGCTGTTAGAATGGCAGTACTTTATCTGGCAACGGGCGGCAGTGCCCAATAACACTAAGACTTGGAGGAACTATGCGACTTTTGATTACAGTATTATTTATTCTCAGCTCACTTGCGGGCGTCTCGGCTCAGACGGCACCGGCGAAGGTGGTTTTCACGGAAAAGGACCGTGAATTTGCCTTGAAGTATCTGGGCGAAACTAAGGCAGATTACGTAAAGCAGCTAACCGGAATCTCGGACGCGCAGCTTAATTTCCGAGCTGCCGAAGGCCGCTGGACGATCGCCGAGATCGCCGAGCACATCACGGTAGTCGAAACGGCCTTGTTTGGCGCAGTTACGAATCAGGTCTTGAAATCCGAGCCGGCGAAGTCTGAAAACGCGTTTCGCGTAGCTGACACGGCTTTCATTCTCGCTATCACAAATCGACAGCAGAAATTCACTGCGCCCGAACAGGTTCGTCCGAACGGCCGCTGGAAAACGCGCGACGAACTGCTCGTCAGCTTTGAAAAAACGCGCAACGCGACGATCGATTTTATGAAAATTAACAAGGTCGATCTGCGAAGTTACTTCGGCCAGGGCCCGATGGGCATGATGGACGCTCATCAGTGGATACTCTTTATGACCGGCCACAGCGAACGCCATCTGGCACAGTTGAAGGAAGTAAAGGCTGATGCGAAGTATCCGAAATGATTCCGTTTGCGATCGCCAGCGAGATTTCAGATATTGAAACGATTGCTCTTGGCTCGTCGATTCGGGAAATTGCGGGTCTGCGAAAAGAATTTGGACGTGGAAGATGGCGAAAACTCAAGGGTATCGATACGTACGGCTGAGACGTGTTAGAATTCGTTTGGCGTAAATTGCGGCCTTTCGCAACCAACTTAAGGCTCAAGTACAATGCAAAAGCGCCAATATTGTTAATATTTTTGATGAACACAACCGATACACTCAGCCGAGCCGAAGATATCATCAGCACCCTTTCGGGCGCGGATAAGGCCCGCCTTCTAAAATGGCTCGAAGGCGAAGTTGATGACTACACTTACGGGATTGAAAAAAAAGAGGGCGTGATGGGTGGTGCTGCGTGCGTTAAGAACACTCGAATTCCCGTTTGGCTTCTTGTCCAGTCCCGGCAACTTGGCTTAACCGATGCCGATCTTTTGCGCAACTATCCGTCCCTTCAGGCCGATGATCTGACGAACTCATGGAAGTATGCGTCCGCGCACAAACTTGAGGTCGAGCAATCGATTCTCGCGAATGAGGCCGACGACGAATGAAGTTCTATGCCGATGAGAATTTTCCGCTCGACACCGTGATTGAACTTCGACGATTAGGACACGATGTCTTGACAGCTTTCGAAGACAGAAGGTCTCATCGCGGAATCGCTGACGAAAAAGTTCTTACCCGCGCAAGCAAGCTTTCAAGAGCGGTCTTGACAATAAATCGTCGTGATTTTTTGCGCCTGCATCGGATCGACGACGACCATTCGGGAGTAATCATTTGTACCCAGGATCCTGAGTTTAGTCGCCAGGCACAGATAATCCATAGAAATTGCGGTCCACATAAAGATCTTTATGGCCAATTGATTCGAGTGTATCGGCCGCAGGTTTTCGATGACAAAAAATAGAGTCTTAATTAATAACGGCCATCTCATCGATCCGGCCGCACAGGAAAATACTGGAATGTCTGTTCTGATCGAGGACGGCAAGGTCGCGGCGTGGTTAAATCCTGGTGACCCCAAACCCGAAGATTGTGAGGTCTTCGACGCCAGCGGTTTTCTCGTCGCTCCGGGTTTTATTGACATGCATGTGCATCTGCGTGAACCGGGGCAGGAGCATAAGGAGACGATCGCGAGCGGCTGTGCGGCGGCAGTTGCGGGCGGCTGGACGAGCGTTTGTCCGATGCCGAATACCAATCCGGTCAATGACAACGCGGCGATCACGCGTTATATGATCGAACAGGCGGAGCGTGCCGGTTTGGCGAATGTTTTCCCTATCGGGGCGATTACAAAATCGTCCGACGGCTCAGAGCTTGCCGAGATGGGCGAGATGAAAGCGGCCGGTGCCGTCGCCGTCTCGGACGACGGACGGCCTGTGCCGAATGCCGGAATCATGCGACGGGCGATGCAATACGCACGCGATTTTGACCTGCCGGTGATCGATCATTGCGAAGACAAATCCCTCTCGTCCGGCGGCGTGATGCACGAGGGCAAAATATCGCTCCTGCTCGGTCTAAAAGGTATGCCGGCCCTCGCCGAAGACATCGACGTAGTTCGCGACATCATCCTTGCCGAGTCCACGGGAACCCATGTTCACATCGCTCATGTCTCGACAAAAGGTGCGGTTGAGGCCATTCGTCGCGCAAAAAATGAAGGTATTAACGTTACTTGCGAGGTGACGCCGCATCATTTCACGCTGACGGACAGGGCGGTGGCTGGGGAATATTGCGGAATACGAAATGCGGATCGCGGATTTTCGGATTCCACGGCGACATCCTCAAATCCGCAATCCGCAATCCGCAATCCGCAATCTAATACGCATACGACACAAACACAAAAATGGCCCCGCCGCTTCGCAGCGAAGAGCATCTCGCAGCCATTATCGAGGGCCTAAAAGACGGAACGATTGACGCAATTGCCACTGATCACGCACCGCATCACGCCGACGAAAAGGCTCTCGAATACGACCGTGCCCCGATGGGCATCACCGGTCTCGAAACAGCCATCGGCCTTGCGTTTAACGAACTCGTTCACAAAGGCGTCATCAATCTCGCGCGGCTCGTGGAACTATGTTCGACAAATCCCGCAAAGATTTTCAAACTCGCCGGTCGCGGAACCCTCGCTCCCGGGTCGATCGCCGACGTGACCATCATTGATCCCAATCTGCCGTGGACATTCCGCACATCGGAGTCGCGGTCGAGGTCACGAAATTCGCCATTCGACAATTGGGAATTCCTCGGCGGACCGGTCGCGACCATCGTCGGCGGGCGAATTGTTTATCGCCGCTAACTATGGCAAAGTTGTGAATTAACTCTTGGGGGGAACATAATGAAAACCACCGCATTTGCCGCTATTTGCGTTTTTATATCATCTCTTGCCGTATCCGCCCAAAATAAAAGCGTTTACACGAGAACCCATACAAAAGCGTGTCGCACGATCGTCTCTGATTCCAGATACACGGCATCATACGAGGGCGAATGCAAGGGTATAGGTGGTTACAAGATTCGCTTGCTCGAGGGCGACATCAGGCAGACACTGAACATTATCACGCCGGGCAAAAAGAAATTTGAACTTAATTTTTGGGGCTTTTTCGGCGGCTTCTCGTCGATCGGTGAAAAGATCGAATGGCGGACAAAAGGCGGTGTTCCGGTCGCGTTGATCGCCCGCTTCAACGTCGCAAACGCCGAGGATTCAAGAAAAAACACGTCGTACCTGATGGTCGCAAAGATCGGAAAAACAGCGTCGTGCGGAACAGATGTCGTCCGTCCGCAGGCGAATCAAAATGAAACGGCCCGCGACCTGGCTGACGCTGCCAGCCGCAAACCCTGCATGAAACCCGAAGGAGAATAAGCACTAATCTTATGGAATGGCTTTCTGACCCGCAAATCTGGATCGCATTTGGAACGCTGACCGTTCTCGAACTCGTCCTCGGAATTGATAATGTTATTTTTATCTCGATCCTGTCCGGCAAACTTCCGCCTGAACAGCGGGCAAAGGCCCGTTATGTCGGCCTCGGACTCGCCCTTGGCATTCGCATTCTTTTGCTGCTTTCCCTCTCATGGGTGATCGGTTTGACCGAGCCGCTTTTCTCCGTATGGGGATGGGGATTTGCCGGCAAAGATCTGGTGCTGCTTTTCGGCGGACTGTTCCTGATCGCCAAAAGCACACATGAGATTCACGGCAGTCTCGAGGGCGAAGAAGGCGAAGGATCAAAGAAAACCTACGCGGGTTTTGTCAGCGTGATCATCCAGATCGTGCTGCTCGATATCGTCTTCTCGCTCGACTCGGTCATTACCGCTGTGGGCATGATAAGTACGACTTACGGGCCTAACGGGATCTATATTATGGTTACGGCGGTGGTGATCTCGATCATTGCCATGATGCTTTTCGCCGGGCAGATCGGGGCCTTTGTTCAGCGACATCCGACGATCAAAATGCTGGCCCTCTCGTTCCTGCTGCTCATCGGCGTGATGCTCGTGGCCGAGGCGTTTCATCAGACGATTCCGAAGGGCTACATTTATTTTGCAATGGCGTTTTCGGTATTCGTTGAGATGTTGAATATTCGCCTTCGCAAAAAGGCACCGCCGGTTATACTTCACAACCGGTTTTCAGACGAAGACGAGGCCAAAGCGCGCGATCTGGATCTGGCCGCCGAGGAGGCAAAATAATATGTCGAAAATTTCGGTACTCCTAATCGCAGCCCTTCTCCTTTCGTCCATGAGCGGCGTCGCCGGACAGGCGGCCGAAAAATTTGATCTGGTCATCGGCAATGCCCGAATTATCGACGGGACCGGAAACCCCTGGTTTCGCGGCGCGATAGCCGTCAAAGACGGTCGTATCGTCAAGGTGGGTCGTTTTGATCGGGGCGACACAAAACAGTACATCGACGCGAAAAATCAGATCGTCGCTCCCGGTTTTATTGACGTTCACGCGCATACTGAGGATATCTATGGAAATCCTAGGGCCGAGAATTTTATCCGTATGGGCGTCACGTCGCTCGTTACGGGCAACTGCGGAGGCTCGGATCTCGACATAGGAGCGTTTCTCGCTAAATCAAAAACAACTCCTCTCGCCGTCAATCTCGCCAGCCTGATCGGCCATAACACGGTGCGCTCAAAGGTACTCGGCCTCGACAACCGCGCTCCCAATGCCGAAGAGCAGGCCCGAATGAATGTCTATGTCGAGCAAGCAATGAAGGATGGTGCTGTCGGTTTCTCGACTGGGCTGATATATCTGCCGGGCACGTTTGCCAAGACCGACGAGGTGGTCGGTATGGCCAAGGCTGCCTCGAGATACGGCGGCATTTACGCGAGCCACATCCGCGACGAGGCAAATGACGTAGTCAAGGCCATCGAAGAAGCAATTACCGTTGGCGAACAAGCGAATATGCCGGTTGAGGTGTCGCATTTTAAGATCGCCAGCCGCGCTCTGTGGGGCCAAACCGCAACAACCATCGGCCTTATCGAAGCGGCCCGAAAACGCGGTCTGAGCGTCACGATCGACCAGTACGCCTATACCGCGTCCTCAACCTCGCTCGATTCGCGCTTGCCGAGCTGGGCAATCGCGGGCGGCCGCGAGGAGGGCAAGAAACGGTTTGCCGATCCGGCGATTCGCAAGAGAGCGGCCGACGATGTCAAAGCAGATATAAAAAAGAAAAAGTTCAAGGATTTGAGCTACGCATACGTTGCCAGTTATCGGCCCAATCCGGAATTTAACGGCAAGAATATAAAGGAGATAACAAAGATCGCTCGCGGCAAAGACAACCTCGACGCCCAGATCGAACAATTCATCGAAATGTACGAAAAAGGCGGCGCGTCAATGGTCTATCGGGCGATGGACGAGCCTGATGTGCAGAACATCATGCGGCAGCCATTTACAATGATCGCCTCGGACAGCGGCGTCCGGGCGTTTGGCTCGGGTGTACCGCATCCGCGCGGGTACGGCAACAACGCCCGCGTCCTTGGCCGCTATGTCCGGGAACTAAGGATCGTCACGCTCGAAGACGCGATCCGTAAAATGACCTCGCTCCCGGCCCAAACTTTCGGTCTCGCGGGCCGCGGCCTCATCCGCGAAGGCTTCGCCGCCGACCTCGTCATCTTTGACGAAAACACCATCGGCGACAAAGCAACCTTCGAACAGCCACACCAATACGCCGTCGGATTTTCCTCGATCATCGTGGGCGGCGAGGTCGTTTTCGATGGAACTCAGATGACCGGAAAAATGCCCGGACGATCGCTATACGGACCAGGCAAGATTGACTAGATAATACACATTTTGAATCGTGACAGATTGTGTAAAAACATCTGACGCGGATTTTTCCCGTTTAAAAGTGTGGCACGTGCCACACTTTAAACAAAACGCCCTGTTTATGGCACTTTGTCGGTGATAAATGCCACATTGGTCAAAAGAATCACTACGCTTGTCGAGCAAAACCTCCCGGATTGGTCGAACGTAAATACGAGATTGGTCAAAGGTTTTTTTGGCTCTGAACCTTTAACCAATCGGGTCAAATCCAATCCCCCCCCCCTCACCGCTCGCTCCGACAACCTCAAAAGAGAGGATGCTTGCGTTGGCAGCTTTCCTGAACTACCTTTCCTGAACTACCTTTGCTGACTCTGAAAAGGGACGTCCGTCATGATGGACTCCTTCAACAATCCAACATCACCATTCTGAAATTTGCCGCCTTCTAGCTTCGTCCGCTTCTCTTGTCGCTCGGGCCTTCTTGGTGACCTCTTCCATCAACGGTAGGTTCATACGTTCGCCGTCGAGGATCTGTTGGACGGTGAAGATTTGAACGGCTGGAACATTTCTGGTTTGAACGTAGTCCTAAGTTTCCATTAAAAGCGGAAGAAGTTGTTGTCCCTGAGCAACGGCGGCGGCTTCTGGAATCCCCTCAAATCGCAATCGGCTTTCTTCGGCATAGTCGCTTCTAAGTTCTACCCCGATCCATTTTCGCCGCAAACCTTCCGCCACATATCCAGTAGTGTTGCTACCAGCGAATGGATCGAGCACCAAATCTCCTGGGCTCGTTAGAAACTCGGTGAAAAATCTTGGAAGCTCTGCTGGAAAACGGGCGGGATGTATTTTATTGCCCGCAATCTTACTATTCTTAATGTAGGGACTATTTGATTCGGTATTGCCACATTGAATAAGATTAGACGGAATTGACCCGCCCTGATCGCTCGCGAAGGAACCGTTGATAATATGACCGCTAGGGCGAATCGTTTGCTTAACGCCTCGTTTGATGAGCCGTTTCATATCTTCGCTGTAGGCTTGAAGAACATTTCGGTTATCCGCTTTTGCCATCGGATCTTTAACAAGCCAAAAAATATATTCAACGCTATCTTTGACCCGAATCCTGCGAACATTAACCCACTCGGCCGGGGCTGGCATTTTCGCAGGATTGAACCAGAAGAATTCTTGAGCCAGGTCGAACCCTACGTCATCAACTAGAGCAATGAGCGTTCGATAATGATACAAACTGCGAATTGGTGCCCCAGGTTGCCACGATCCCCCAAGGTTTAGGACGAAAGAGCCGGACGGCTTCATGATTCGTTTGATCTCTCGAGCAAAAGGAATAAGCCAAGCGGTGTAGTCCCGTTGATCTGCGTTCCCGTACTCCTTCTTAAAGTGAAGAGCGTAAGGCGGACTTGTAAGAACCAAATCAACAGAGTCGGCGGCCATTCGGCTCATAAAATCAAGGCCGTCGTCGCAGAACAGCTCTCCAAACTCTGTTTTGTATATCGGTTCAACCTGCATATGCGTCTATTACGTCCTGAAATCGAGAAAACCACCGCGGCTCAGTTGCTTCGCCGTCCGGAATAGGGTGCATTACCTTTAGTTTGTGAGCATGATCCTTATGGTTGGGAAGCTCCCGCACTAAGGCATATCGAAATTGAGCCCAGTCACCTGTGAACCGGCCGACACAAACAGCGACGACGTCGAAATGACCTTTGTCGTAATACCGGCTACTAGCGTCGCCTTTGGCCGCACGGGTCTTTTGTAGTTCAACCTGAGGTTTCAGGCCATTGCGTATTGTCTTAACTTCAACTCGTATGGTCATTCCATAAAGCGTTACAACCGTGAAGTCATGCATTCCATCTACATCATGGCCTTCAAAGCTCGTTAACCACCCCTCTCTGCTGGCAATATTGAGTTTTCTTTCAAAATGTACCTCTGCAACTGCTCCTTCCAACGCTACCTTTAATCGAAACCGCTTGTCGATCGCATCGAGCAATTCTTGGGATGTCAGACCATATTTTAATTCTAGCGGATGGGGCATGGGCTAATTCTATCCTTTGTCGAGGCCTTTTTCCAGACCGTTAATGAGCGCGATCGACTGCTGTGTCTGCACACCGTTTTTGTTCGTAATAATCTCTTCGTAACAATTCGTTGGCGTGGTCGTCCCATGTCCCGGTGTCGGTATGCGCTAGGTTCGCCATTCGGGTTTCATCAGAGATCTTCGTCCCCGAATCCGGCTGGTTGTTCGGCTTCGAATGCGATGGGCGAATTCGATGTCGGATGTGGGAATGCTATGCGGTAGGCGTGCAGGCACAAGCAGGCGAATTCCCGGCCGCCCCGTTGCGTGTCACCGACGATGGGGTGGCCGATCAACTCACAGTGGATTCTAAGCTGGTTGGTGCGGCCGGTTACGGGTTCGAGTTCGATGAGCGTTGTATCGTCGTGGCGCTCGCGGACCGAGAACCGCGATTCGGCATACTTCCCGTCTTCTTTTACCATCCAAAGTTTCAGATCTGCATTGCGTCCGATCGGAGCGTTGATCGTCCCTGCGTCCTGCTCGACAATTCCTTCAACGAGCGCAAGATATCGCTTTTCGACACGTTTTTTCATGAAATGATTGCACAGGATGCGGTGGGCACGTGCATTTTTCGCCGCGACAATGAGGCCTGACGTTTGTTTGTCGAGGCGGTGGATTAAGCCGGGCCTCACGATTGCGGATTGCGGATCGCGGATCGCGGATTTCTCTTTTCTCGGCGTCTCTGCGTCTCTGCGGTTCAAATAATAGACGAGCCGCATTCAGCAGCGTCCCGCTGTTCTCGCGGTGCGATGGATGGACGAGCATTCCCGCTGGCTTGTTAACGACGATCAGGTCGTCATCCTCAAACACGATGTCGAGTTCGATCGCCTCGGCACGCATTGCGGTTCCGCGGGTTCGATCGACGGTGATCTCGACGAAATCGCTCGGCCGCAGCTTATATCCGATATTCTCGTGCCGGCCATTGACCACGCACTCGGCCGTTTTGACCAGATCGCGAAGGTACATCTTGCTCAGACTGCCAAAATGGTTGAGCAAAAAATCCTCAAGCCGCAGCTTGAAATGCTCCGGTCCGGCTGTTATTTCCACGCGGTCGATCACTTAAAAAATTGTACCGCATCAAAACCGAAATCAGCCGAGATCAGTTGAGATTTACAACGATCGCCGCGTAAATGAAATGGTGCCACTATTGCCTTCTGGCATTACTCAACCGTGGTTATTCCTACATTTTTGTGTGTTTGTTATAGTCAACCCACGGGTTTTTGTCCGATATTTACCTTGATTCTTGGACTGAGGCTGTTCAACCCTATATAATCGCTTCCGCAAGGTCGTTTCCGGACAGGGCTAGGCTCTTTTTCATACATTTTTGTAGTAGATGCGCGTTGATCTCATAGATTTCGTTGCCAAAACAGCCGCTACTCTCTCCGAGGCGGAAGGGGTTCGTACGGGTTCGAGTATTGTCATCGAGCATGTCACCAAAGCTCTGTCGGCACGGATCGGCTTCACTGCCCTAAGGCGAAAGGACGGTGATTTTGCGGACATAATTTCTTCGCATGGTTTCGGCGCGGCCGATTTTCGCAGGCTTGAGGAGAGGATCGTAAAGAGCGGGCTCTGGCGAATATTCGATATGTCGTCGCCGCTTGCCGTCGACAATCTCGCCGAAGATCCGGTTCTCAGCTTTCTCGCATTTGGTACGGGAACGCGTTTTCTCACGGCGGTACCCATAGTTTTGCAGGGATCCACGGTTGGGCTGTTGGCAATCGGTTTTCCGCCCGGGGCCGATGTAGCCGAGAATTCGGTAATAAAATTGCTAAAAGCGATCGCTGCTCTCTTTGCTCAGTCGATCAGGGTGGAACGCGTAGTCAGCGAAGAAGGTCGCAAGCTGCTCGAGGAAAACTCGCACCTTAAGCAGGAACTTCGCGAAAAATACGATTTTACGCATCTGATCGGGAATTCGAACCAGATGCGACAGGTTTGCGATCAGGTGGAACAGGTCGCCCGGTCAAACGCAACGGTGCTGCTTCGCGGCGAAAGCGGCACCGGAAAGGAACTGATCGCCCATGCGATTCATTACAACAGTCTGCGGTCAAAACGGCCCTTTGTCATCGTCAATTGTGCCGCTCTGCCCGAAACACTGATCGAAAGCGAGCTTTTTGGTTACGAGCAGGGTGCGTTTACGGGCGCCGCAAAACGCAAGAAAGGACGCTTTGAAATGGCCGACGGCGGTACGCTGTTTCTCGACGAGATCGGCGACCTGCCGATTCAGACGCAGGTAAAGCTGCTCCGCGTTATTCAGGAACGCTCGTTCAAACGCCTCGGCGGCACGGAGACGATCAGGGTAAACGTACGCATAATTACGGCAACGAATAAGAATCTCGAAAAAGGGATTGTCTCGGCTCTGTTTCGCGAAGACCTGTTTTACCGGCTAAACGGATTTATGATATTCCTGCCGCCGCTTCGCGAACGAAAATCCGATATTCTGCTTCTAGCCGAGTATTTTCTCGAAAAATACGAACGCGAACACAAAAAGGCCGTTCGACGCATCTCGACGCCGGCGATTGATATGTTGACGGCCTATCATTTCCCTGGAAATGTTCGTGAGTTGGAAAACGCGATCGAGCGAGCGGTCATCGTTTGCGATTCAAATGTCATCCACGGCCATCACCTACCGCCGACGCTGCAAACCGCCGAGGTTAGCGGAACTGAGACACGGATGACCCTAACATCGGCGGTCGAGGCCTTCGAAAGCGACCTCATTCAGGACACTCTAAAATCGACGCGGGGCAACATCGCCAAGGCGGCCGTCATGCTCGATTCGACCGAACGCATTTTGGGCTATAAAATAAAAAAGTACACGATCGATCCGAAGAGATTCCGTAGATGAATGCAGAAGCCCGCGCGTAAGAGCCTGTGTCAAAACTCGGAAATTCCGCGAAATTTCCAAAAATGGGGGATCAAATATCATTCGCCGACCTCGAAAAACGTCTTAGAAGCGATTTATGCGCCAAGTTTTTCGGACAATAGTTTTTCAGCCGAGTTTTGACACAGCCTCGTAAGCAAGGGGCTTGACTCACAACGTCGAAGGTTAGGCCCTTGCTTACGCGCGGGCTTCTGCATTTCAGATCGCTTGCTTATGCCCCGAACCGAACAATTAATCCGCGACCTTCCCGACCCGGACCCGGCTCGGCGATTTCTCGGCCAATTGACCGAGAATCACCCCGCAGCCGCCGCGAAATTGTTAAGGAGCGAAGGCCTGCTTTCCGATATTCTTACGCTCGTCTCATTTAGCCCTCTGCTCGCAACGACATTGCTACAGAATCCGGAGTATTTCTGGTGGTTAAACCGAAAACGTGCCGACTCGCGGGTTCGCGGAAAGGATGAGTTGCTCGAATCGCTTGCCCGCTTTTCCCTGACAAATTCCCAGCTCGAACCGCAGGTTCTATACGCGCGCTTTCGCCGTCGCGAACTGATTCGCATCTATCTGCGTGACATTCGCGGCCTCGCGACGATTGCCGAGATCACCGAAGAAATATCAAATCTCGCCGACGCGATTCTGGAAGCCGCTCTAAAAGAAGCTCGGCGTGAGATGGACAACCGGTTTGGTCTGCCGCAGCAGCAGGACGAAAAAGGGCGAGCAGTGACAGCCCGATTTTGCATTGCGGCCCTCGGAAAATTGGGATCGAAGGAGCTAAATTATTCATCCGACATCGACCTCCTTTTTCTCTATTCGGAAGAGGGAACCACGTCCGGTAACGGCACAAAGGGCGCCGTTACCAACCGCGAATACTTCGTCAAACTCTCTGAATTCATCGTCAAACTC
Source organism: uncultured Acidobacteriota bacterium (assembly GCA_963738935.1). GTDB lineage: Bacteria > Acidobacteriota > Blastocatellia > Pyrinomonadales > Pyrinomonadaceae > OLB17. The sequence continues at coordinate 2,129,760 of CAVTYF010000001.1, forward strand.
GTCGGCCAGCAAACGGGCGAGGGTGCGGCCTATCGTGTTGATCTGCGCCTTCGTCCCCACGGCTCGCTCGGGGCTTTGGCCCTGTCGATTGGCGACACGGCCAAGTATTGCCGAACCGAGGCCCGTGCGTGGGAGCGGCAGGTGCTGATCCGTTCGCGCGGCTGTGCGGGCGATGTCGAGCTATTTCAAAGAATTTTTCAACGAGGTCGAGGACCTTGTTTTTTCGAGAAATGAGACGGTCGAAACGGCCCTAGCAAATGTCCGTCGTTCAAAAGAAAAGATCGACCTCGAAAACATCAACCGTCGTGGTTTTGACGTAAAGCTCGGTCACGGCGGCATTCGGGAGATCGAATTTCTCGCTCAGGCCCTGCAACTGGCGTACGGTGGTCGCGACAAATGGCTCCGCAGCCCACACACGCTGATCAGCCTGTCGCGCCTCGCCGATCGTAAACATTTGAGCGAAACGCGAATTGACCGGGTTATCCGCCGCATACGAATTTCTCCGCCGTACCGAACACGTCTTGCAAATGAAGAACGGCGTCCAAACCCACACGGTGCCGGACGATCGCGACCGAAGGGCGACTCTCGCACGGCGCGTGATGTTTGCCGTCGGCGGCGATTTTGAGACCGAGCTAAAACGCCATACGGCCAATGTTAGCCGCGTTTTCCAGCGTGTTTTCGGTGAAATCGATGACGCGACCGCCGCCGAGATCGAAACGACCGAGGTACCCGATGTACAGGAACGGACACTGTCGCATGTGATGGCGTCTATCGGTAAATCGGATGTTAAGTTTGAGACATCGGATCGGACGGCGAACGTTCTTGATCGCCTCACGTCGATTTCGCCCCACTATTCGGCGATGCTCGCTGCGAATCCCGATCTGGCCGGTGACCTGCCCGATCCGGACACCGAGTTCGCCCAGCCTGATTACGCTGCCGAAATGATGGCGGCAGCAACGGTCGGGAATTTACATTCACGCGACGCGGACGGGCGGATCGCTGAGGCCGGGACTCAGAACACGATTTTTGGCCAGCGTTTATCTGCCATGCGGCGAACATGGTCACGATTTTTGCTCCAGATTGTCGTTCGCGATGTTTTTGAAAGGATTACGATACGCGAGGCAAAACGGCTACAGACCGTGCTTGCCGAGGCGACGATTGCGGCCGCAGTCAGCGTTGTTCGTGACGAACTCGCCAACCGTTATCGCTCGCCCAATCTCCATCTCGATCTCGCCGTCCTCGCGCTCGGCAAGCTCGGCGGTCGCGGCATCGATTATGATTCGGACCTCGATCTCGTCATGGTCTATTTTGACCCGCAGGTTCATCGCTCGTCGCGGGAAAGCAATCATCTGTTACCCGATGGCGTTACAGCGACCGAATTTTATAGCCGGGCGGTCGAGATTTTTTCGACGACGCTCTCGTCGATGACACGCGACGGCAATCTCTATCGCGTCGATCTGCGGCTACGGCCATTTGGGTCAAAGGGCATGAGTGCGATGTCGATCGACGCATTTTTGGGCTATATGACTGACACGGCTGCGATCTGGGAAATGCTGGCCTTTGTCAAACTTCGGGCCGTCGGCGGCGACGCCAGCCTCGGCTTTACGCTCGAAAACGAGACTCGCCGGCTGATCCACGAACGGGCTAAGACCTTTGACCATATCGATCTGGCCGAAGAGACCCGCCGCGTCCGTCTCGCCCTCGAAGCCGACCGGTCGCAGCTTCGTCGCGGATCGGATATAAATATCAAATACGGCCCCGGCGGAATGCTGGATATTTATTTTGCTATGCGGTACCTGCAGCTTCGCGACAACGTACCGGATGATACGGAGGATCGGTCAACGCAGTTTATGCTCAAACGGCTGCGCGATAATGGATCGCTCGACGACGAGATATTGGCTGTCATGCTGGCCGGCTATGAGTTTCTCTCGACGCTCGACCATAACCTGCGTCTGACCGTCGGCCGCACCACGCGAGTCCCCCATGCAAACCATACGGCCCTCGCAAATATCGCCCGGCGGATGGATTTGGCCTCCGAGTCAGACTTGCTCGAACATCTAACAGTACACCGAATTGCGATCAGAGATGCGTTTGACGAGATTACAAGAGCGACATAATAGTAACTCCGAGAGCAGTTTCGGATTGCACATACGGGTCAGAACCGCCTGCGTGAGCGGGCGGAACGATGTTTGAGCTGAATAACATTTTGTGATCACCGAGTCCGTGCCGCCCGCTTACGCAGGCGGTTCTGACCCGTACATGCAATCCGTAACCGCTCTAGGGCGGTTACGAATTGACTGGAGGGTGAGCATCCTGCTCGCCCCGCACCGGTGAGCAGGATGCTCACCCTCCAGTCGAGACCGTCGCTGGCTCGCCAGTTGCGGTTATCCATACACTGATACCGAAACCGCTCTAGTTCAGCCGCGGGCTTGCCCGCGTTTCGCCCGCGTTCGTTCGGAATTGGCGGGCACGCCCGCTACTGAACATCGATAATTCGATCCATGACGGATCATTCGGAATTGGCGGGCAAGCCCGCCGCTAAACTGGCCGTAGATTTTGGTAGACGAATTCCCCGTCGATCATCGTGAACTCAACATTGCCCTCTGCATCCAGCCCAACCAAATCGGCGCGTTTGCCGATCTCGATTGAGCCGTGCGTCGCTTCGATGCTGAGCAGCCGGGCCGGATTTGTCGAGGCCATGGCGGCGATTTCGGCGCCGTCAAATCCTAATCCAAGCATCGTCCTCACGGCGTCATCCATCGCAATGACCGAACCGGCGATGCTACCGCGCTCGTTTCGTGTGCGGCCGTTTTCGACCGTGATCGTTTCGCCCCAAAGCTGGAATTCGCCATCGCCCAACCCCGTCGGAGCGACCGAATCGCTGATCAACGACACTTTCTCGACCGATTTTGCCCGGCACGCGACACCAAGCATTTTGGGATGAACGTGAATGCCGTCGGCGATGATGTCAAACGTCACGCCGACATTCGCCAACCCCCAACCCGCAACGCCGATGTCACGATGATGAACGCCGGTCATCGCATTAAAAAAATGCGTCAAATGCCGTGCCCCCGCCGCAAATGCGCGATCCAACGTCTCAACATCGGCCCGCGTGTGTCCAATCGCAACAACCCAACCCTCAGCCACCAAAGCCTCGATCAACTCAATCCCGCCCTCAATCTCCGGCGCCAATGTCGTCATATGAACGCCGGATTTCAACATCGGCAAGCCGCAAACTCCCCTCCTGTCAGTACCACCTGCGGTAGCGGGTGGGGCATCCCCGTCAACTCCCCTCCTTATAAAGGAGGGGTGGCCGCCGCTTTGGGCGGACGGGGTGGTTCTTTCTTCCGCGACCGTGTCGGTGGCCGGGTGAGCGATCTCACTCCCCGCGTTGCCCTTACTTACGTGCGGGCTACTGACACGCTGCCAACTGCCCACTGGCTGCCCACCGCCTACTGCCGACCGCCCACCACGAAAAAACTCCGGCCTCAACGCCCCGCACATCTTCTCGTTCGCAAAAACGCCCTCGTAATGCACCCCAACCGCCTTTGCCACCGGCTCCCCAACCTGCACCACCATCAACTCATCAATCACCGCAATAGAACGCCGATAATTATCCTCCGAATCCGGCACCAAAGTCGGCACCCAAGCCGTCACCCCGCGACGGGCCAAAAAACCCGCGATCTTCAGCAACCCATCGACATCTGCTTCGTTAACATCGATCCCAACCGCTCCGTGGTTGTGAACGTCGATGAAGCCGGGGGAGAGAATTACCCCCTCATGGTTGTATTCGCAGTCCGTCGCCTGATCGGGCAGTTCCGCCAACGCCACGATACGATCGCCATCGACACGTATCGATGCCAACGGAACAGCCGAATCATTACAGACCACCCTCGAGTTTCGGAAATGTATTGTTTCCATCATTCGATTATCCGACAGCCACGGGCGCCAAACAAAAAACCCGCGTCGATTATTTTCAAATCGACGCGGGCAAAAAAAGTTCAAACCCAAAATCTAGAAGTAAAACTTCGCCCCGAGCTGAATAACTCTTGGATCGCGAACCGTGGTTACACTACCAAATATCGACGAACCATTTCCTCCGGCGCTAACCGGAGCGGTCGTCGTATTCCAAACAGCCGTGCTAAGACCTCTAAAGTTTGTGTGGTTGAGCACATTAAAGGCCTCGCCTCTAAGCTGTATTCTAAATCGTTCGCCAAACTTAATGTTTTTGGTCATAGTAAAGTCAACACGCGTGGTTGGCGGGCCGTTTACGATGCCGCGTCCACCGCTACCGATATTGTTATTTGCCACGGCTGCCGCAGTTGGCGTGATCTGAAAACACGATGTGTTAAACCAATTTTGAAATGTTTGAGAGCCACCCTGATTCGGGTCGCAGGTTACGTTTGGACGGGCAACGGTCAATGGAGGCGGAATTAAGCCGAGACCCGCAGGGTCAAAGGCTGAGACGGTTGGAGTGAAAGGAATACCGGTCTGGTATGTGAAGATGCCCGACGCCTGCCATCCACCCAGAACCTTGCCCACGAAGCCGTGTTGGTTCTTGAAGAACGGAAGTTCGTAGATGTAGTTGATGGTCAGAATATGCCGTCGATCGAGAGCGGCCCGTGCCTTTTCAGTTCGTATGTCATAGGTGTTCTGGGGTGACGTACTACGGTCGTTTTGCGCATCCGTTAGGTTTTTCGCCCACGTGTAAGCCAAATTAGCCTGTGAAACAGGCCCGAAACGATGCTGCGCCGATACTTGCATACTGTGATAGCTATGGTTGTATCGCGGCTGGATCATTGTGATCGAGCGGTATCCGCGGTATGGACGTATCTGGTCAAGTATCGCTTCACCCGCGGCCGACAGAAATGCCTGACCCGCTACATGACACGGTGCAAGCGTCGGCGTGGGACCGCCGATATACGTCGCACCGGTCGCGCAGCCCGTCGCTCCTCTGGCAATGGCCGCTCCGCCCTGAAGAAGATTCAATTCGAACCCGCCAATAAGATGCGTGCCTTTGGAACCGTAATATCCAACCGAGGCAACTGTCTTCCTCGTCAACTGCTGCTGCCAGTCAAACGACCAATGCTGGGCATACGGCGTTTCAAAATGCGGGTCCCAAGCCCGCACGTTCGATGCGGTATTTGCCGCAATGACCGCACACCCGCCCGCCGGTACGGGGCTGTTGATCGACGTTCCGACCACCTGACAGGTTTGCAGGAACGGAGCATTTGTACCAATGTTTGTTTGAAGCGCACCAGCCAGAACCTGCTCATGAAAAATACCATAGCCGGTGCGTATTGCGGTAGTACCTTTTCTAAAAGGATCCCATGAGATACCAATTCTCGGACCAAGGTTATTCTTTGGAACCTCGTTTACGAACTTGCCAAAAGGTGACGGTGTCGGTGTGCAGTTTGGGAAACTAACATTGGTATTCTGGGCATTAATAATAATGCCGTTGCAGAAGTTTCCGGTTCCGGGGACTCGGTTTCCCGCTCCGGTAACAGCCGGAGCACTTGCGGCTGTCCAAATCTCTGGCAGGAAATTTGACAGTCGGCCATTTTTATCCCAGGTCGGGCCAAAATAGGAGTATCGAACACCGAGTGAAAGAGTTAAATTATTGAACATTTTCCATTCGTCCTGAACAAACCCCTCAAAAGCCTGCTGCCGAAAGTCGCCAACGTAATCAAAGCTGGCCTGGGTAAACGTGAGGTTTGTTCCTTGAAGGAAGTTGGCCCATAGTTGTTGGGTCGTATTTCCGCCCGCGGCTATAACATTTGCGGTTCCGCCCGGCGTATTAAAGGCGTTAAACGTACCCTCGTTACTGCCGCCAAGTTGATTTTCATTTTTGCGGTACCTCGAATACACGCCGCCAAACTTCATTGTGTGATTTCCCGCAATCCATGTTACGGTGCCACCGATGTTCTTTTTGTACGAAAAATTATCGTATGCCCCTTGACCCGTAATCCCGCTAAAACCATTTCCCGTAAGGGTCGGAACGCGGTCCAGAGTTCTGGGGTACGCAAGTGGCGGAGCAATCGGTGAATTTGCCAGCCCGACGAGACCAATGTTGTTATTAAGGATGGCTCCGTAGCCGTACGTGTAACGGCCTTCGAATATCAAGCGAGATGAAGCGGCATATGTTGTCTGAAATGTGTGCGTACGACCTGGCGAGTTTGTCGAAAGTGTCGAAACACCGGGCAAACCCAGGCCGCCGCCAAAGATCGAGTTTCCATCTATTGTCGGTATGTCATCACGTTGATAACGGTAATACATGCCAATTTTATCATTCACACTGTGGTCGATCTTGATAAGCTCTTGTCTAAAATCCAGAGTGCTTTCGATTGGGAAGTTTAATGCGAACGTCGTTGGGTTCGAGGGCAACGGGAGTTTGTTGTAGATAAAATTTATGTACTGCTGCGAAACGGGATTGATCGGACGCAGCGTCGAAATCGGAGTGTTGGCCGGCAAAACTAAAGAACATGCCGCACCGGTCGCCTGAAGACAGATCGGTACGGAAAAAATACCGTTTCTCAAATTTGCATCGGGAACCGTGGATGTAAATATCGGGGCTCGTTTGTCTTTACGATACTCTTGTGAAAAGAAAAAGAAAGTTCTCTTGTAGCGTTTGAAGTAACCTTCGCCTTGTTCGGCCTCGCCAAAGTTTAGAAAGTAAATAGGTCCGCCGAGCGTCCAGCCAAAATTGTTATAGCGAAACGAACGTCGTCGCAATTTACAATCGGAACGGCTAGCGAGAAAAACCGTGCCTTCCGAACAGTACGCGCCCAAGCGAGGTCGCAAGATTGGGATTTGAATTGGTAATGTAGTCGTTGGCATTCAGTGCCTCGTTACGAATGAACTCAAAACCGCTGCCGTGAAATTTCGACGTTCCTGACCGCGTGACAACATTGATTTGACCGCCGCCACTGCGACCGGATTCGGCCGGATAAAGAGAACGAAGAACTTTGAATTCACTAATCGAGTCAACGCTCGGGTATGCCTGAATCGTCAAATTCGAACCGCGATCGGTCACGTCGGCCCCGTCAACCGTATAAGTGTTCGAGCTTGACCGTGAACCATTCACCGAGATTGAGACAATGTTTACCGCTCCTGTTTCCGGCGATGATGTACCCGTTGAAATAGAATCGTTAAGGTCATTAGAAACACCGGGAGCAAGCGTGACGAGTTGTACAAAGTTGCGATTGTTAATCGATAGTTCCCGCACCTGTTCGCCATTGATCACCGTACCGCTTGTCGCTGACGTCAAATCTACGGCAACAGGATCCGCCTCGACAGTTACCGTTTCGTCTATCCGTCCTGCCTGAAGTACTGCATCCACCGAACGGCGCTGTCCGACGTCGAGCTTAACGCCGGTACTGACGGACTTCTTGAAATTCGGAGCCTCAATCATTACTGAGTATGTACTGATCGGCAGATTCGGCGCCGAATATTCGCCGTCGCCGCTCGTTATTGCGGTTCGAACGACTATATTATTCTTCGAAGGGTCGGTTATCGTGACCGTCGCATTCGGCACTCCTGCACCATTTGAATCGCGTACGGTGCCGACGATCGATCCGGTAACCTCCTGCGCGACCGCGACGCCAACTATGAGAAGGCTGAGCGTGACGGCGATGAATAGTGAATACAATGTTTTCTTGCTCATTTTCATTCTTCCTTTTTGTAAAATTTGACCAGTTTTAGGATTGCGACCCATAAAAAGAATTTACCTTAATGGACATTTATTCAAAATTTCGTTATCGCAGCATCTTGGGTTTAACGACCGGATCGGGCGAAACCATTGATACTAAATGGGTTGTTACAAAAATCTGAATCTACGTGTCTTGAAAACTCTAAACTATTCATTTATAAAGCAAATATGATGCCCTAACCGGAGCGCGTTGACTCCGTTTAGGGCATCGTGTGGCGACCTTGAGAATGTGGGACTCGAAACTCTGAAGTTGCACGAAGCCGTTGGGACTCAAGGCATCCGGCACGCGACGAGAAGACACGTTTTACGAGACCTTCAGGGATTGCTAAAAAGTATATTTCAACGAAACCTGGATGCTCCTCGGTGCATACCCCGTTGCGAGCGATGTCAGTTGTCCGAGCGCGGGGTTGATGCGCGGTCGGGTGGTTCCGTCCACCGTTACGTTAGCCGTATATGTTACGTTGGGGAACCCAAACTGAACGCTATTTGTCGCGTTAAACATATCCATCCGAAGGGCGAGTGAATGACCTTCCCACGGCATTTTGAATCGTTTTGTGAGGTTTAGATCGATATTTCTCACCGCGTCTAGAAAGAATGTGTTGCGTCCCAGAATACAGCAGGTAAAATCGGCCAACGAGCTAGGAATACGAAACGCATCGACCAGGATTTGCTGCGAGGTCGCCGGATTGTCGAATGTAGCTCCGAGTACGGATGGATTGACAAGTACGGGTCGCACCTCGTTAAAGCCGTCGAGATTTAGGTCAACTGCGGCACCGCTAACCGTGAACGGCGTGCCGTGTACGTATTTCAGCACGGTTGAAAGTTCCCATCCGCCCAGGACCTGGCCCAAAACACCTCGATCATTCTTAAAGAACGGCAAGCGGTAGGTGCCAAAGAAGGTGAACCGGTGCGGCGTGTGAAACCGTGAATACGCCTTTGCTACACGCTCGTCCGGGCCATTGATGTTGCTGTCGCCCGCTCCGACGGCCGTTGCCTCGGATGTCGTGTCGATAGATTTGCTCCACGTATAGGCCGCCTGAAAGTTAAGATTTTGGCTCAGTCGCTTGGTATATTCGATCTGGAGGCCGTGATAATAGCTCCAGGCCGCGTTGTTCACCAGCAGATTAGTTGCGTAGCGTCCGTCCGGAACGTCGCTCATTCGCACGCGGTGTACGGACGCTGTATTCATTCGCCGCGATCGTGACAACATTCGGGCATTGGTCGGTCCGGGTTGCCGTGGTTGTTCCCGCACAGAAGACATCGGCCGCTGGACGGATCGTCTGGCCCGACAATGCTCCGTTGTTCGGATGAACGGCCACCAGAACACCGTTAGGATTATGAACCGGAAGGTTGCCCTGGCTGAATTTGAGGAGTCCGATCCCGCGATTCCCTGTATAACTAACACGAAGAGCCGACGTCCACGGCAACTGGCGTTCAAACGTCAGATTCCACTGCTGCGTGTATGGCATCTCGAGGTCGGGGTTGGCTATCGCGATCGAATGGCGGGTCGCCTGCGGCCCCGGCGTGAAAACAAAGCCATTGGTCGGATCCGCCAAATTGGTCGGACCGAAGATCGTGGATGGAATCGTTTCGCTGATGAACAACGCATTCGGCGGATTGAACCGAACCGTCGCACCGCCCTGCGAGAAAACCGACTGGAAGAGACGGCCATGATAAATTCCGTAACCTCCGCGAATCGCACTCTGACCTGTAGTTCCTAAGATTCTATTTAAAAACCCGCTTTCGGCATTCGGACTGTACGCAAAGCCAATACGAGGTTCAATATTGTTGTCATCGTTGCCAAAGCCATAGTCAATCCTGTCGTCCGCCTCACGCGGCGCCTTAACGTATTCGTAACGGGCTCCAAGATTGAGTGTTAGATTAGAAAAAATCTTCCAGCTATCTTCGAGGTAGATGTTACTTTCGCCAACACGATTTTTGAGAAAGAATGGACCATAGCCCTTCTGATAATTTGAAATACAACCGTTGATCAATGCGTCAAAGCCGGTCGTGTAATTTATCGTCACGGTTGGAGTAACACTCGCCGGCGTGATACGACAAGCGGTACCAAAATTGTAAAATCCTCGCGAAAAATTATCAGCCAGATCATCCAGTTTTTGTTGGCGTATGTCGATACCTGTCTTAACAAAGTGGTTGCCGCCGAAGACCATCGAGAGATTGTAAACAAACTGGTTGTCCGTCTGATATCGCTGAATCGGAAAGGCCCCAGCGTTTCCGATGATCGAACCGCCGGCAATAGCGCCGGCGTTCGCAAAGCGAATGACGGGAGTATTGTTACCCGCTGCAATGTTCACAAGCGTGGTTCTTAGCCCCATTCCGTACCTGAACTCACCGACGATCTCAGGAGTAAAAATATGGGTCCACGTGAGCCCGTAATTTTGCTGTTTGTTATTCTGATCGGCCCGTTCGCCGATAATTCGGTCGTCAGCAACACGGCGCTGCCGCGTGTATTGCCATCTGCCGAAGATCGTATCGCTGCTGGTCGCATTTAAATCAAATCTGGCCGAATAATCACGATCTGGAAAATCAATACCGATCTGCCCATCGTAAACACGCGGGCCGCGGGTGCTATTTGGTAAGGCGTTCGCAAATCTGTCAACAACCGACTGGATAAACGCCCGGTTGGCTGGCGTATTAAAGGCAGCCGATTGCGCCTGGGTGAACCAATTCGCGGGATTTCTCTCGCTCGCTAGCAGAACGTCACGAGAATAATTGAGAGCACCGGTACTCTCCAGATGGTCAAGGCTTAGGAAACCAAACAATTTGTTTTTCCAAATCGGAAAACCGACGACGCCGCCGAACTGATTTCTCCGGTTGACCGGTTTCGCACCAGGCGAGAAGAAAGATTTTGCATTTAACGCGCTGTCATTGTGAAAAAGGTATGTACTGCCCTTAATCTTGTTTGTCCCGGACAATGTTTGCACTAAGACAACCGCTCCATAACCGCGTCCAAACTCAGCCGTAAAGCTATTGCTGATCACCTGAAACGCCTTGATCGTGGCCAGGGCCGCTCCCTGGCGGTTTTGGTTTTCCGAGGAGTCGTCGTTGTTTACGCCGTTAATTTGGAATGTCGCTCCGCGGGTTCCTGTCCCGTTAAAGTTGATCGAGGAACCCGACGACAGGGTCGGATTATTCTGTCCAGATGTTGGATTTTCCTGATAACCGGTAAAGGTTTCGGCAAGCGTGAGAAAGTTTGTTTGATTGCCAACTGGTCGCTCAAGTATCTGAGCACTCGATAGTGTGCTGGCGACTTGCTGATTTGTCGTGTTTATCGCCTCTGCCTCGTCCGTAACGGTCACTTCGCCAGAAACCGTCGGGGCCAACCGAATGTTGAGAACGGCGGTTTCGTTGAGACTAATGGTGACGTTTTCGCGGATGACCTTGTTAAAGTCGGTACGTGTCGCCTCGACAGTGTAAACGCCAATCGGCAAAAACGGCATATTATAAAGGCCCTCGTCCGAACTTACGATCGTCCGAGCAAGTCCCGTTTCGGTGTTGCGAACCGTAATCGTTGCATTTGGGATGACCGCACCGTTGGCGTCGGTAATCGTTCCTCGCAGCGTGCCGCTAACTGTCTGCGCGGCGGCTATCGCGGCCATTGCGAGGACGAGAATAAGAAGTCCGCAGAAATTCATGCACTTTCTTGCAAAATTGTTAATCATGTCGATATTCTTCTCCGGTTTATCTGAAATATTGCTGTTCGAGCTATAAGAATTATTTACGTTAATGGAAATTTATTCAAATTTTCGTTATCGCTTCAGACGCGGCAAATCCGCCGAATCACGCGAAACCGTTGTAATTAAATAGGTTGTTACAAAAATTTAAACTAACGAGTTCTTACAAACTCTAAACTATTCATTTATAGAGCAAATATGATGCCCGACGGCGGGTGAAATCCGTGTTTTTTGCGTTAACGGCTTTCTCAATATTTTCCGGTGTTTCGCCGCGCTTTACCAGGTCAAGAATCTCGGCGTTTACGAGCAGCCGGGCGTAGCGGTCGACCTGCCATTCGGTGGGATAAAGTTTGCGTAGAGCGGCGGCGATCTCGATGCCCATTTTGTAAGAATCAAGCGTGTTGCGGTCGGTGATGAGGATGTTTACGCCGTTTAGCTGCTCGCCAACGAAGACCGACGCGTTCGGCTTGAAACGGATGGGAATGAAGCGTACGCCTCTAATATTTCTTTCGTTAAGATATTTTGCCAGCTTCTGCCCCTCGATATACGGAGCACCGATGACCTCGAAAGGCGTGTCCGTACCGCGGCCGACGCTGAGGTTTGTGGTTTCGAGCAAACCGATGCCGGGATAGAGCGTTGCTTCGGTCAGTGAACGCATATTCGGGCTCGGGTTGACCCATGTGTGCCCCGTCTCGTCGAACCACATCGCACGCGACCAGCCTTCCATTTTTATGACGCGGAGGTCGGCACCGATCTTTCGCTCGGCGTTCATCATCTGCCCGAGTTCGCCGATGGTCAGACCGTAACGAACGGGTGTCGTGTGGGCGGCGATGAATGAGAGTTTGTCTTCGTCGGCCAGCGAACCTTCGACGGCGTTGCCGTTGATCGGATTTGGGCGGTCGAGGACGAAGACTGGTTTCCCTGCCCTCGCGGCTTCTTCCATTACGTTCTTGAGCGTCGCGGTGTAGGTGTAAAATCTCGCTCCGATATCCTGAATGTCATAAACAAAAGCATCGATCGTCGCCGTCTGCTCAGGCTTTGGCCGCCGCATCCCGTCTTTGTAGAGCGAGTAAACCGGAAGCCCAGTCTTCTCGTCCTTGCTGTCGTCGATCTTCTCGGTATCAAGCTCGCCACGAATGCCGTGTTCGGGGGCGAACATCGCGGTTAGCTTTACGTTTTTGGCTTCGTGGAGAATGTCGATAGTCTGCTTTCCTGCGAGATTGCGGCCCGTGTGATTTGTGACAAGCCCGATCCTAAAACCTTCGAGCTGTTTGAATTTGTCGCGTTCAAGGATGTCGATGCCGTTCATGACTGGAGCGCAGGCATCCTTGCCTGCCACGCCGCATCGCGGCGTTCCGTTGCTGGCAGGCAAGGATGCCTGCCGCTCCAGTCGCTTTCGCTGCCTCGACGGTTGCTTTGAATCTCGGCAATTGCGCGGCAATTGCGGCGTTAAACTCAGCCTCGGCCTGCTCGTATTTCTCTCTCGGTGTGTCTTCGATTGCAGACGCCACAACCGTCGCAACCTTAGCCCTCAGCGGCCCGACGTCGCCTTTGCCGTCGGGGTGAACGCGGTTCGAGAGGAACACGACAAACGTTTGCGAAACCCGGTCGATCCAAACACTCGTCCCCGTAAAACCCGTATGCCCGAACGACCCCAACGGAAACAGCTCGCCGCGGTTCGACGAGAACGAAGTATTAATGTCCCAACCCAAGCCGCGAGCATCGCCCGATTCGGAAACAACGAATGGCGAGGTCATCTTAGCAATTGTCTGAGCCGACATGGCTCGATATCCCCGATATGTTCCCCGTCTCCACACAGCCGGATCAGGTGGGCCGCCTACAGGTGTAACACCGCCGTTCAGAATCATCTGGGCAGTATCGAGCAAGATCGTCTGCGGTTGAGAAAAGCCCCGCGTGGCCCGCGACACCGCCCATACGGAACGCGGTCGGATCGTGCACTTGGCCCCGAAGTATCTCATCGCCCGTTTTTTGGTCGCCGTCAAAGCTCGAACCAAGATAGCTATTCTGCCCCTTGATATTCTCCGTTGGCGCGAAATTCTCGACCGATTCGGGAAATCGCACAGGTTCTGTTAGATCGTCCTCAAAATGGGACGCGTACATGCCCCATGGCAGAAATCCATCCTGCCGGACAAATGCGTTAACGCCGATCTTTGTAACCCTCTGAACGATTTCCCCAAGCACAATAAACCCAATATCCGAATAAACAAACCTCGTTCCCGGAGCCGCTCGGAGCTTTTCTTTTTTCAGGGCGACGAGCATGCCGTCGCGGCCAGTCCATTTTTCGCCGAGGTCGAAATCGGGGCGGTAGCCAGAGGTGTGGGTGAGAAGCTGTTGGATGGTGACGCGTTTGGCTTGCGGGTCGTCGATATCGGTGATGTACATCCCGACGGTGTCGTTGAGCCGCAGTTTGCCCTGCTCGACGAGGATCATGATCAACGTCGCGGTCGCTATCGGCTTGGTTAGCGAAGCAACATCAAAGATCGTATCGACCGTCATCTTCTCGACCGTGGGAACGAGCGAGCGATTGCCGTACGCCTTGCGAAAAACGATCTTGCCCTTGTGCCCGACGAGCACGACGGCCCCGGGCAGCTTTTTGGCCGCGATGTCACTGGCAACGAGTGCGTCGATCTGACTCAACTTAGCCGCATTCATCCCGACGGTCTGCGGAGCCGCAACCGGCAAGCCCTGAGCCTGAATTTTAGCCACAGATGAACACAGATAGACACAGATAAGAAAGGCGATAAAGCAAATCGCTTTCTTTTTGAGTCCAAAAATTTCTCCGGTATCCTGTGGTTTGAAAAATTTCTTATCCGTGTACATCTGTGTTTATCTGTGGCCAATTACTTCCTGGCCTTTAGTTCTTTTTCCCTGACAACAAAACTTTCCTTACACAACGCGACGAATTCCTTGGCGATCGGTGAGAAATAGCCGCCGCGTAGTCTTGCCAACCCGAGTTCCCAGTTGATCTCGGCTCCTTCGATCATCCATGAGATAAGGCGGCCTTCGCGGATCTCGTCGGCGATGGTTTTGGCTCCGGCGGTGCCGACGCCGAGGTTGTTTTCGACCATCTGGTTGATCGCTTCCTGACGCGAAAGTTCCATCACGACGTGTGGACGGACGTTTGCCGCGTTGAAGAAATCGTCGATCATCCGCCGCGTGTTGCCGCCGCGTTCGCCGAGAATGAGCTTTTCGCCGGCGAGCGCCGCCGCGCTGATGTATTTGTCATTCGCTCGCGGATGGCCCGGATGTGCGATCGCCACGATCTCGTCGCTAAAAAGCAGATCGGTCGTGATCGATGAGTTGTCAACTGGCAGCGAAACAAAGGCGATATCGATCTCGCCATGCATTATCTTATCGACCAAGCGTCTGGCTCGTTCCGGCGCTGACGTCGAGTTCGGAATTTGGATACTTTATCCGCAGTCCCTGCAAGAATGTGCGGCAACTGCTGCGTCGCAAATTCCGCCGAGGCCGAACCGATCCGCAGACGGCCGTGTTCGACGCCGCCAAGTTCGGCGATCTCGGCGAGTGGCGGTGTCGTGTTCGCGCAGTATTTTCCTGGCCCGGTCGAGCAGATATTCGCCCGCCTCGGTCAGGATCACGCGTCGCGGCGTACGCGTAAAAAGCTGCAATCCGACCTCGTCCTCGAGCTGCCGTATCTGCATCGAAATAGCCGCCTGCGTGACGTTCACACGCCGCGCACCTGCTGTAAAAGTTTTAGCTTCGGCGATCGCCAAAAAAGCCTTGAGCTGTCTTATCTCCATAGATCAAACCAACCTTGGGTGTGCGATTAGAATATCTTATTGACTACATAAAATCCACTAACTTTGATTATATGTCAAGTATTGCGCGAACAATGTAGAGTGGATTTTTTTTGTCTCCGAGACTGATCCGCGATGCCGCAAACCGTCACAACACCGAGCAAGCAACCGCCAATTCTACCAGTTGTTTCTGGGCGTGGACGGCGGCGGCACGAAAACAAATGTCGCCCTGATGAACGAGGCTAAGGAAGTCGTCGCCGAAGGCTCAGGCGGCCCGTCGAACCCTCTGCGGGTCGGCGTCGAAACCGCAGTCGCGAACATCGCAAAGGCCATCGACGCAGCTTGTGATAGCGGCGGGAGTCTCACGCGGTGACATCGTTGCCGCAACGCTCGGACTTGCGGGAGTTCGACGGCTCGACATCCGTGAACGCGTTCGTGAGAGCTTTGCGACGCGGTTTCGAGTGCGTAAAACCTTGGTCACGACCGACGCTGACATTGCCCTCTACGGCACGACGCTCGGCAAAGCTGGCCTCGTCGTCATCGCCGGAACCGGCTCGATCTGCATCGGCATCAATGACGAAGGAGAGCAGTTCATCGCCGGCGGTTGGGGCCCTGTCGCAGGTGACGAAGGCGGCGGTCGCGGAATCGCGGGTGAGGCACTTCACGCCGTCGCAAAGGCCTCAGACGGTCGCGGCGAATTGACAAAACTAAGCGAGCGAGCCGCAGAATACTTTCGTGCATCAAACGTCGAGAACCTGATCGGCGCGATCTACGCCCCGCAAATGGACAACAGCCGCATCGCCGGTTTTGCCAGGTTGGTCGTGGAAACCGCCGCAGATGGCGATAAAATCGCGGTCGACATACTCTGCAGACGCTGGCCACGAACTCGGAACAGCCGCCGTCGCTGTGATCCAAAAACTTGGCCTAGCAAAAAAGAAGATCCCGATCGGCTGCGTCGGCAGCGTTTTCAAAGCGGGAGAATTATTAACTGTCCCGATGACCGAGATTATCAGCAAGGTCGCCCCAAAGGCATATCTGATAGAACCGCTAATGCTGCCAGCCCATGCGGCAGCTTTGATGGCAATGAAGAATGGAAATGGAGGAAAATAATGCGTTACTTACTTTCTATTTGTGCCCTGTTTCTTATCACCGCGACGCTACTCGCCCAGACCCCGAAGAAAGCTGAAGATTGGCAAACCTTTTCGCCCGTTTCAGACGAATTTTCCGTTGAAACTCCGATGGTTTTGGAGCAGAGGGGCGATAACGAATCTAAATCCTCCAGAAAATTTTACGGGTCAATCAATGGCGTATACCTATATATTTTTTCTGACCCGGTGAAGACGCCAACCTATTTTGCGACAGTCCGCGACATTCTTACCAAGATCGGACAACCTACAGATATTTTTTCGAAAGAAGGTAGCTCCCCTAGTACAGTTTCATTTAAGGATTCGTTTGGATATTGGCACAATCTGACAACACTTCGGACAGACAGCAGGATCTACATTGCCCAAACAGTAACACTGAATGAAAAAAGCGATATAGCGTCGCGTTTCATTAGATCATTTGGGTTAGGGTCGGGGCCACCGTTAGTTCCGCCCGCCGACACCGCGAAGGAAACTAAGAGTGACGGACGTAAAGAGTTCGAGTGGAGGACAAGGCTCCGGACGGGGATCGGGCATCGGTTCTGGTGCTGGATCGGGTATCGGTTCTGGCTCGGAGGAACGACGAGCGGCATCTCCTGCGGCCCCGGCTCCAGGTCAAACTTAGGATACGAATATTGACCAAGGCTCGACCCTCCTATACAGATATGGCGAGGATTTACGAAATTTCGGGTACGGTTATTATTCGCGTTACTGTTTAAAGGTCAGGTGAGATCGGATCGGTCACGCCGATCACTCAGGCTCCGTTCGGACTTACCGAAAAGGCTATCGAAGCCGCCAGAAGAATCACGTTTGAGCCAGCCTACGTAACGGTTCACCTTTGACAGTTAGAAACAAATTGAATACTCGTTCTCGATATATTAAATGCTGCCCGTAACCGAACAAGAAAACCCCAAAACCGCCGCGATCGACCAGGCCTCGACGCTTGAGGCGGTGCGTTTGATCAATGATGAGGACAAAACGGTTGCGCTGGCGATCGAAAAGGTTATTGCCTGAGATCGCGGCGGTGATCGACAAGGTCGTCGAGCGGCTGCAAAATGGCGGGCGACTTTTTTACGTGGGGACGGGCACGAGCGGGAGGCTCGGTGTGCTGGATGCTTCGGAGATACCGCCGACATTTGGGGTCTCTTACGATCTGGTTCAGGGCATCATCGCCGGCGGCTACGATGCCCTCTACAAAGCGACCGAGTCAAGCGAAGACAACCGCGAAGCCGGTTCCGAAGATCTGAAAACACGAGGAGTGACGGCAAAAGACGCCGTCATCGGTATCGCCGCCTCAGGACGAACGCCTTACACAATTGGAGCGGTCGATAATGCCCGCGAACTCGGCTGTTTTACCGCCTGCATCACATGTGTTCCCGATTCCGCGATCACACACGCAGTCGACATCGCGATCAGTCCCCGTCGTGGGCCCCGAGGCCCTAACCGGTTCGACCCGCATGAAAGCCGGAACGGCACAAAAGCTCGTCCTAAACACGATCTCAACCGTCACCATGATCCGCCTCGGCTACGTCAAGGGCAATCGGATGACGAATGTGAGATCGTCGAATATCAAACTAAAGGAGCGGTCATTGCGGATTTTGATGGCTGAAACTGGACTAGATGAGTCCGCTGCATTCGAGTTGCTCGATTCGGCTGAAAATGATTTGCGTGTGGCATTGGTCATGAATCGGGCAAAAGTCAGTTATGATAGTGCATTAAACGCCCTTAACAATTCGGATTTTGTCGTGGAGAAAGCTCTGTCGATCCTCAACTAAATGCAAACACTCGACCTCTTCATCATCTTCGGCTATCTGATCGGCATCACGGTCTTTGGCATTTTGTTTTCGGGTAAGCAGGAGACGACGGCGGACTATTTTGTCGGCGGGCGGAACGTGCCGTGGTGGGCGATCGCGATGTCGATCGTCGCGACTGAGACAAGTACGATCACGTTTATCTCGGTGCCGGGGATCGCGTTTGCTCGGAACGGTAATTTTCAGTTTTTGCAGCTTGTTTTCGGCTACATGCTCGGCCGCGTGGTGATTTCGCTGATCTTTATTCCGCTATACTTTAAGGGCGATCTGCAGACGGTTTATCAGTTGCTCGGCGAACGGTTTGGGAATAAGGTCAAGATGCTCGCGTCGGGGCTGTTTGTCGTGATGCGCAATATTGCGGACGGCATTCGTCTGCTGCTGACGGCGATCGTTTTGGCGGCGGTTTACACGGCATTTGTGCCGGGAACGGATGCGACGTTGGTGATAGTCGGTTCGATCATTCTGCTCGGCGTGGTGATGATCATTTTCACGTTTTACGGCGGGATGGAGGCGATCATTTGGATCGAGGTCGTGCAGCTCTTGATCTACATCGGCGGAGCGATCGCGGCGGCGGTCGTCATCGCGAATCAGATCGAAGGCGGCTTTGCCGGAGCGATCGAGATCGGGCGGCAGTTCGACAAATTCGACGTTTTTGATTTCACATGGGATTTCACTAAAACTTACACATTCTGGGCCGGCCTGATCGGCGGCTGTTTCCTGACGATGTCGACGCACGGCACGGATCAGTATCTGGTTCAGCGATATCTCTGCACCAATAAACCGAGCAGAGCATCGTTTGCACTGCTGTCGAGCGGAGCGGTCGTTTTGGGGCAGTTTATCGGTTTCCTGTTCATCGGCGTGCTGCTGTTCGCATTTTACGCTCCGTACAATCTCGCTGATTATGCTCAGGCGGGAGTGGCGGGTTCGGGCATTCGCAGCGCAGTTGCCGTTTTCCGGCGGTGATAAGGTCTTTCCCGATTTCATAACGAAATCAATGCCGAGCGGGATTTCGGGCCTTGTCGTCGCGGCGATCTTTGCGGCGGCGTTATCGAGTTCGTTAAATTCGATTGCGGCGACCTTTGTCAATGACCTCTACAAACCGTTCAAACCGGGCAGCGACGATAAGCATTTTCTCAAAGTTTCGCACATCCTGACGCTCGCTTTCGGCGTCGTACAGATCGCGGTTGCTCTGATCGTTATGCGGCAGGAACGGTCGGCTTTGGATCAGGCGTTATCCATCGCTTCGCTATTTAACGGGCCGGTTCTCGGCGTATTTTTGATCGGCACGTTCCTAAAACGCGTGACCGAGATGCCGGCTTTGATCGGAATGCTGGTGAGCATCGGGTTGATGTTTTATATTCGCTTTTACACGCCGATTGCCTTCCCGTGGTACGTTTTGATCGGCAGCGTGACCACGTTTGTGGTCGCATATCTTGCTAGTTTTGTTTTTTCAGGTAATAAAAATGAAGTTTCTTTTTAGCTATTTATTGAGCATCTCTCTTGCGGCGAGTGCCGCGACTGGAGTGGCAAGCATCCCTGCTTGCCACGCCGGTTCCTCCGGCGTTAGCTGCTTTGATATTCGAAATGTTGAAAGTAATCGTGGCGTTGAAGGCCGCCGAAGCGGCGACCTGGCAAATAAGGATGCTCGCCGCTCCAGTCAGGGCCTTTGGCCCTCGAAAAAAAGTGAAGATTTCGCTGCCAAAGTACGTCAAAAAAATGACCGTCGAGGAAAAAGTCGGCCAGCTCGTTCATGTCGGGATCAACGCGAGATTTGCTAATCAAGACAGCCCGTTTTTCAAAGATCTCCAGCGGCACGTCGTCGAAAACAAAGTCGGCGGCATCATCTTTTTCGGGGCCCCGATCTACGAAACGACGATCCTCGCCAACCGTATGCAGCAAAACGCAAAACTGCCTTTGCTGATGTCGCTCGATGCAGAAACTGGTATCGGGATGCGGTTTGAGGATGCGACAAATTTTCCGTGGGCGATGGCCGTCACAGCGACTGGCAATCCCGAATTCGCCCGCCGAATGGGCGTCATCACGGGCCGCGAGGCAAAGGCGATCGGCATCCGTCACGTTTACGCTCCGGTGCTCGACGTAAACAACAACGCCGCAAATCCCGTGATTAACGTCCGCAGTTTTGGCGAAGATCCGCGAGGATGTCGCAACATTTGGAACGGCCTTCGCTCAGGGCATTCAAAGCCAGCAGGTCATCGCGACCGCAAAACATTTCCCCGGCCATGGCGACACGAATGTCGATTCACACCGCGGCCTGCCGATCATCGAATTGCCAAAATCACGTCTCGATTCGGTCGAACTTGTTCCCGTTCAAAAAAGCCGTCGAAGGCGGCATCGGCTCGGTCATGATCGCCCACATCGCTCTGCCGCAGATCGATGGCGAAGAGATCAAGCCGCTTAGAAACTTTACGTCAGGGCGACGCCGAACAAGGTGCCGAGCTGGTAAATCAAAAAGCCACGATCCCGGCGACGCTCTCCGAGAAAGTACAGACCGGAATTCTTCGAGGCGAGATGGGCTTCAAAGGCCTGATCGTCTCCGACGCGATGTCGATGAGCGGGCTGACGATCTATTTCAGTCAGGAAGAGGCGGGCGTTCGTGCCTTTCTCGCCGGGACCGATATTCTCGAGAAACCCGCCGATGTTGACGCGATGATCCGCGGCCTCGTCGCTGCGGTCAAGAGCGGGCGTATTCCGATGCAGACCCTCGACGATTCGGTTCGCCGCCAGATCGCATGGAAGCACGAGCTCGGCCTTTTCAAAAACAGGCTGACGCTGATCGACCAGATGGACACGCTCGTCGCCGGAGCCGAATCTACTGACTTTGACCGACGAGATCGCGACCAAAGCGATCACGCTTGTTCGAAATGACGCCGGGGCCATACCGTTGGAAAAAGGCGGTCGCATTGCGGTCTTGGGAATTTCGAATGGCTTCGACGGAGCTGCGACGATGAACGGTCTCGTCAATACTCTTCGCTCCAATGGCGTTCGATTTACGCCCGCGTATCTTCAGGAAAACTCGACCGTCGAGCAAGGCCTCGTCGCCCGGCAAGCCGTGAATGCCGCTGATACCGTTGTTGTCGGGCTGTACGGGCGGGTCCGCTCAGGGGCGAAGAACAGTGTCGGGATTCCCGAAAACGGTGCAGTGATAATTCGCGACCTGCTCGCAGCGAATAAGAAGGTGATCGCCATCAGCTTTGGTAATCCGTACATCTTGATGGGCTTTCCCGAACTAAAAACGTACGTAGTCGCCTACGGCGACATGCCCAGCCTCCAACGCGCCGCCGCCCGTTCGATACTCGGAACGCAGGACATCACGGGCAAACTGCCGATCTCGCTGCCGGGGCTACATCCACGCGGGACGGGGATTCAGTTGGCAAAGCGTTAGTTGAACCGCAGAGGCACTGAGACGCCGAGAAAACGGCGGATGAGAGTTCTCTTTTCTCCACGTCTCTGCGTCTCTGCGGTGAAATTTCTATGACTCAACCTTGGGAGATCGAGGGTTTCCTCGACGTTAGAAATAGCCAACTCCATATCGACGGCGTAAATGCGGTCGAGTTGGCCTGTGAATACGGCACGCCGCTTTTTGTGTTTAGCGAGCAGCGAATTCGCCATAACATCGCCCGCCTGCAAAAGGCTGGCGAAGCTATCGCCTTGCCCGCTCAAGGTCTGTTACGCCGCTAAAGCGATGTCCACAATGGGCATTTTGAAGGTGGTCAAAGATGCGGGCTGCGACATTGAGGTGAATTCCGGCGGCGAATTATGGAAAGCTCTCGAAGCTGGATTTACGGGCAACCAGATCATCTTTAACGGTACGAGCAAAGAGGTTTGGGAGATCGAGATGGCGATAAATGCTGACATCTACGCGATCCAGGTCGATTCACTCTACGAACTGTCACTGATTGACGAAACCGCCAAACGCCTCGGCAAACGGGCGAACGTCAGTCTCCGATTGGTGCCGGAGATAGAATCGGACACCCATTCGGGCCTCCAGACCGCACTCCTCACTTCAAAATTCGGCATGATGCCGGACGAAGCCTTTTCCGCCTTTCGCGACTACAAGGATTCACCTCATCTCGATTTGTGTGGAATTCATTTGCACGTCGGCTCGCAAAATCCTGATCCGATCGTTTACGCGCAGGCTCTCGAACTCCTTTTCGCGGCGGTCAAACGAATCTACGGCCAAACCGGCAAACCGCTCGGGCACATAAATATCGGCGGCGGATTTCCAGTGAAATACATAGGCGGAGACATGAGCGGTAGCGAGGCTGTAGATGCTGCGCCAATTAACAATCGCGAGAACACCCCCCTTACCGGTCGGGTTTCTGCCTCGCAGATCGAGCTACTCTCGGCCGATTTCGAACCGGCCGACGCGATTCACGCCGCGTGGCAAGCCGTCCGCGAAGACGCCGCCAGCGATGGCTCAATTGACCGTATCAAAGATTTAACGCTCCTTCTCGAACCCGGCCGCAGCATCATCGCCGACGCCGGTATCTGCCTCACAACGGTTCGAAACCATAAGTCGCGTCCGATTCGCAACAGTGGCTCCCCTCCTTACGAAGAAGGGGTGGCAAATTCGGCGTCTTTTGCCGAATTTGACGGGGTGGTTCTCTCAGCGGCCAGTCAAAGCCCGAACGCCGACCACTGGCTCTTAACCGACGCCGGCTTCAACATCCTGCTATCAATGGAAACCTACAAATGGTACTACCATCTGATCTCCGCCGACCGGGCCGCCGAACCGCATGATTTCCCGTACAAACTAGCCGGCCCGCTCTGCGATGGCGGCGACGTCTACTTTGACCACGAAGGCCAAAACCGCCTGCCCGAATATCGCCTGCTGCCCCGCGACACCAAACCCGGCGACATCCTCGCCCTCCTAAACTGCGGCGCCTATTCCCTAGCCCAAGCCTCCCAATACAACGGCCGCTTCTTACCGCCCGTCGTGCTGATCCGAGCCAGCGGCGAAGCCGAGCTTATAAGAAAGCGTGATGATTTCAAAGATCTGGTCAATAACGACATTTATTAGAATGCTCCCCTTCGCCGGTTAAGGAGCGGTCTGGAAAGCCTCTTTTGCCCGCGCTTTTTTGTCTTCGTCTGCATTGATCAAAGCTTGATCGAGGAGCCGCTTTTTTAATTCTGGCGAAAGAAGATTCAGGTCATTAGGGCGTTGTTGCGAGAAATCCCAGCCAGCGAAATGCCTTGCCGCACCTTCAAAATGTTCGCCGGAGACACCCGTTCCTTCGAGAGCTTTGACGATCTCTTCGGTTGAGAAATCGAACAGCAGATTCCCAGCAACCTGCTCATATCCCGGATAACCGGACCACGATACCTCTCCGGAACCATACCACCGTAGGATGGCACGAATTCGCTTAAACTTATCTGGATAATTTTTATCGATGCTCGCTTTTAGCAGTGGGTCTGATCGGCCCAGCATCATTATCACGGTTGCGGAAGCCTTTTCAAAAGGAATTTTCGCCCCAACTGGCATCGCGGCGTACCAACGAGCGCGATTCTTAGCGTCGAGTTTCTCCATCGCAATCGCATGATCGCGTTCCTTTCGAACGACCGGAATCCCGCGATCATCGAACCAACGCAGCCAAGCTTCCTGATCCACAATTTCGGCGTTCGCACCCCAAATATTCGTTCTAATTTCGCGACCGCTGACATCACCGATGATCGCAACGATCTCCCCATTCCTGTAAAGAGTGATAGTCGGATCGGCACAAACCGACAGACGCCAATCCTTTGGGATACGGAGTTTCAAGGCTTTCTCGAGTTCATCAATATCTCTTCTACCACTCGACTCAAAGAGTGTTTTGGTTTCTCCATCGCTGCCATACGTAACCTTAACGCTGTCGGCGGCTCGAATCGAATCAAACAACTTTTTCGGATTCGGCCTTCGTTCATGTTCAATCTGAGCCTTTTCATCCTTGGAAATACGTGGCGAATCAGATTGTGCAACTATCGAAACTGAGCAAACGAGCAATACTGCGAAAACAAAAAACGGCATATGGTTAAACCTCACACATAAACGCTTGATTACGTATCCTTAATATGATGGCCATTGGTCCAACTCCGATGCCAGACCTTCGTCCGCAAGTTCCTTTTCCAAATCAAGATCGTTGCGAGTCAATTTCGCAAGTTCCGGACCTAAACGGTCTGATCGTTGACGAACCGAACATATTTCACTTGTTTCATTATCATCGGTCATAGAACATAAAATACATTCGATTAAAACGAAATCTCATTCGCAAACTTCCTCATCACGGCCGATTCCGCATCGCCGGGCTTTAGTTCTGCTCGATCATAAATTGCGGCGAGGTTTGCGATGGAAACGGCGCGGCTGCTTTCGTCGCGGATCTGGGAGATGACATTTAGGTTTTCGATGGCCGTTGCACACACCTTTTCGGTTTCGCCGAGTGAGACGAAGCGGTCGGCGATCTCATCCAACACCTCGGACCGAGCGGAAAACTGCGGGATCGTCTCGACGAGAGTTTCTGCTTCGTCTAGTATTTGGATGGCTGCATCCGGCTGTTCGAGTTTTCTTTTTCCGTCGGCCATCGCTATTAGAGCAAACAGCCGATTTGCGTCTTCGCTGATGAGATTTATTGTATCGCGGGCAAGCTCGTCTTCTTTTTGAATGGTCAGGATCTGAGCGATCTGGGCGAGGGCGTTCATTTGCTGATCGGGATCGGGATTTCCGAGGGCGATCTCGGTGCCGCGTTCGGATTTGCCATAACCGGCGAACTGCGTGGCGATCGTCGTAAACAGGGCATTTCGAGAGCGGCTGTCGCGGGTTTCGTTTTCGCGTTGCGATTTTAGGATCGCATACGCTTCTTCGAGCGCGTCCAGCGCATCGTCTTTTTCTTCCTTCCGCCAATGGTCGCGCGACATGCCGAGCAGGGCCGACGCCATGTGTGTCTTGTCCGAGACAATATCGAGGGTGCGGTCGGCCAACTCCGTGCTGCCGGCGTTTAGAAACCCAAGGGAGCAGCTTACAAGAAAAGCATCGCGATGCTGGTTGTCGAGCGTTTCGGCGAGCGATTTTGCTATGTCAAAGGTCTCAACGGCCTTGTCATTCGCTTTTGCTTCCAGAAAGACATTGCCTAGTTCGCACAGCACGCGGATCTGCTCCTCGTCGTGCTCGATCTCACCCGCCGTGGCGACGGCTTCCTGGATTGTCGCAATTCCCTTTTCCGTTTTGCCACTCTCGATCTGAGCCAGACCGATCTGCTGTAGAGCGTGAACCCGAGCGGTCGGAAAATCTATCGAGAGCAGTGTCGCATCGGCACCGGCGTCATCGCCCGTTGCGGCCTTATTGACGGCGATACCCGCGTAGACAAAATCAGGATGCCCCATCAGATCCGCGACTTCGGCGGCTTTTTCGGCTTTCCCTTTGCCCGCCAGGATCAAGCCGATCCGTTCGAACGCCTGCGATTGCAACCCGTGATCTTCGATAGCGTCGGCCAATTGCAAAGCGTATTCTTCATCATCGATCTCGGCACATTTCACGGCGACAGCGATCAACAGTTTGTCACGCGAAAACGGATCGTCAATAGCGTTTGCGAGTTCTGCGGCAAGATCGACATCACCTTTGGCAAGGTACATCGGAATGATCGTATTCATCGCCTCAGCATGGCCGTCGCTGCTGCGAATCCGCTCGGCGAGAAATGCAGCACAATCCAGCAGATCGCTTTCGGCCCTTTCGCTTGAGATAAACTTATCTGACATAGGATTTTTACTGCAGAGCCGCTGAGACACAGAGAGGAATCGATTTTGCTTTCTCCGCGTCCCTGCGTCTCCGCCGTGAAAAAAGATTTAGAATACGCGCCGGATCGATTCCGGCATCCAATCTCTCAGGTCTTTGGCCACGGCTCCGGCTCCCGCTGCCCTCAGTGATTCGGCGGAGACGGTGTTTGTAACGCCGAGGGCCGGAAGATCGGCATTTCTTGCAGCCTGAATTCCGGGTACAGTGTCTTCGATCACCAGGCATTCGCCGTGGGTCATCGGCAGATGGCCTTGATTTATCCGAAACAGATCGAGCCTGTTAAATCCGGCACGGTAACATTCGGGATTGGGTTTACACGCCGATACCTCGCTCGAGCTGATAATCACCGCAAAATGCTTGGCGAGCCCCGCCCGTTCCAGAACGTATCGGATCTGATCGCCCCGTTCCATGCTCACAACGCCAAGCGCGAATTCGTGCGACATCTTCTCGACAAAATTGCCGATGCCCGGAAACAGAGGCAGGTCGTCACCAACGATCTCGCGCCACCTGACAAATTTCGCGGTGATGATCTCGTCAATCTTGGCATCGTCCACCTTTTTTTTATGCCGCTGGTAGGCCGCGTTGACAAATGTCCGGTCATCCATGCCATGTGACGAGGCGTAATCTTCGTCGGTCAATTCGACGCCCTCGGCCGCGAGTAATTCCTTGTAGGCCCGCATCTGTATCGGCTCGTCATCAATGATGACGCCGTTAAAATCCATTAAGATTGCTTTGATCATTCGATTATATTAGCGGTCGAGCCGACTGGAGCGCAAGCATCCTGCTTGCCCGTCAGCGAAGCGAGACGGCCGCGCTTGCCCTTGGGTACGGCCATATTTTACCAAACGAGTGGCGAGCAGGATGCTCCCCCTCCAGTCAGAGATAGCTCTCGTCAAAAATATTCCCTCGGCCAAGAATGCCATTTGGATCGAAGCCTTTTTTCAGTTCAGCCATTTCGTTCAAGTATCGCTCGCCCATCATCGCCGCGAGGTACTTCCGCTTGAGCTTGCCTATGCCGTGTTCTGCAGAAACCGTCCCGCCGAGCATGATCGCCTGGGCCACGCAGCGGCCGTAAATGTGCCGTGCTTTTTCAGCTTCTACGCCGTTTTTTGGCAGCATATTAGCGTGCAAATGACAGTCGCCGATATGGCCAAAGATCACGTAATCGAGCCCGCTCGAATCGAGCGTTTCCTTATAATATCGCAAAAACGAGGCAAAGTTCGCGTCGGGCACGGCCATGTCCGTTCCGATTTTCTTTTGCTTGTTCCGAACGACCATTTCGTTCACGGAAACCGGCAGGGCATGACGAAACGCCCGCATCTTTTCGCGGTCCTGATCGTTTGTCGTGAACCATGATCGCTCCAGATCGGCGCCGTGTTTTTCAAGCATGTCATTCCAATGCGCAAAAAGTACGTCTTCATTGTCAGCCGTCGTTTCCTGCTCGAAAAATATCGCCCCGGCAGCATCGATCGGTGTTTCAGGGAATTTTTCCGAAATAAAGTTGAGAGCATTGCCGTCGAAATATTCGATCAGCGAAGCTCCGAAATTATCGGAAATTTCAGATTTGAAATTTGAGATCGAGATCGTCTTGGCCTCATCAACAAAGGAAAGTAGATCGTCTGCATTCGCAAAAAACACGATCCCACTAAAAAAACCTACCGGCCTTGGCAGCAAACTCAATTCGACCTCAGTAATTACGCCGAGCGTTCCCTCGCTGCCAATAAAAACATCGATCAAGTCGAGCGGAGCTTCGTTGTAATAGCCGCTGACATTTTTGCGGACATCGGGCCGCTCGTAAGTGAGTTGAGGAAGTTGCGAAAGCCCGGGCGTTAGCAAGGGCGAAACACGCTCGTTGGATGTATCGCCCTTGCTTACGCGCGGGCTTCCGCAATTTCGTTCGATCTCAACGATGCGTCCATCTGGCATCACGACTTTGAGCCGCCTGACGTAACGACGCGTCGCCCCGTACTTAAAACTCCTCGAGCCCGAAGCGTTCGTCGCGACTGTGCCGCCGATCTGGCAGCTCCATTCGGTCGGGTCAGGCGGATAAAACAAACCTTCGGCCTCGACCGCCTTTTGAAAATCGCCGAGAATCACGCCGGCTCCAACGGTCGCGGTTCGTCCGTCTTTGTCGATATTTATTTTGTTGAATTTCTCAAGCGAAACGATGATCCCGCCAAACGGAATCGCCCCGCCAACCGTGCCCGTCCTCGCACCTGAGATCGTCACCGGCGTTCCGCTCTCATTTGCCTCACCAAGTATCTGAGCAATCTCCGCCGCCGATTCAGGCACAAACAACTTGTCCGCGTGGCCGCCGGGCATATTGCTGGCGTCGGTGAGATAGTTTTGCAGATCGTCAACCTGCGTTTTGACTTGCATGTGAACGATTATACAGGAAGGCGTAACGCGGCAAAATCGGCAGCCGAGTTACTTCAGTTTTTTGCCCGCACGGCGAGCCGAGAGGACTTTTTGATTTTGCGAAGTCACGACCTTTCGTCCGGTTTTCTCTTCGATCTCGCGACGGGTATTTCCCGCAATCGTGCCGCCTTGTCTGGCTATAGTGCGGCTCTGCTGGAAACCTTCCGGCTTCTTTTCTTTAGAGATTTCTTTGGTCGTCGCTTCCGCGAGCATATTCAAGACAAGTTCCAGATTGCTCATGTGATCTCGAAGATTCTCTTTTTTCAGGTCTTTAAGTTTTTTGTATTGTCTCGTGTCAAGACCTGCCCACGCACGTGTAATATCGTCCGTTAAAATGGCATATTCCTGTCCTTTTTCCACGCCGCGTTCGTCCCATTCATCGGTCAGTTCCTTGCGAACCTCAATGCTTTTTAGCCGCTGATTTATCCATTCCTTGCTGTAGCCTTTGCGAAGGTACGTTTCCATCAACCGGTCGATGCCGATCTCGGGATCCTCGATCTCGTCAATTCGCTCCCGTCCGACTTTTGCGAGCCAAAGCTTAAACGGTTCTGCCTTTGGCGAAGGAACGGATTGGATCAGGCGGAACAGTTGCTCTGTATCGGCAACATCGGTCATACGCATTTTTCCATCCGCTGCCAGCAGTTTCAAAGCGTTACAATTTGTAACGGTTTCATTCCCTTCGTCGAGCAGTCGTTTTTTTAGGACTCGCCAATAAACTTGCGGGTTGGGGCTATCCGTTAAAATCCCCAACGTATCAACAATCGCAAAGTACCATTTCTCGGCATTTTCTTCCCAGTGAGATCGTACCTTCCGCCCTTCGAAAAGCTGTACTGCGTTCTTCCTTTTCATCTTCGGATTTCCTTATCTTACGACCAATTCCCTCTCCCTCAAATATTTCAACCTATCGCGTATCTCGGCGGCCTGCTCGAATTTCATCTCTTTGGCCGCATTTCGCATATCGGCTTCCATTTGCTGGATGGTTTCTTTTAGCTGTTTTGGCGAATACTCTTCGAATGAGTCGAGATCGAGCGGTATTTTGAAGTAATCGGCTTCGTACGCGGTTACCAGAGTTGCGTCGATCGATTTGATGATTGTGGTCGGCGTGATGCCGTGTTCCGTGTTGTATTCTTCCTGAATCGCGCGGCGACGGGTGGTCTCAGAGATGGCGTAGTCCATCGATTTTGTAATCTTGTCAGCGTAGAGGATCGCTTTGCCGTCGGAGTTTCTGGCCGCGCGGCCCATCGTCTGGATGAGTGAGCTTTGCGAACGCAGAAAGCCTTCTTTATCGGCATCCAATATCGCGACGAGTGAAACTTCGGGCAAATCGAGACCTTCGCGCAGAAGGTTGATGCCGACCAGGACGTCATATTCGCCCCGCCGCAGATCGCGCAGAATCTTGATGCGTTCGAGCGTGTGAATATCGCTGTGCAGATATCTGACCTTAACGCCGACCTCGGCAAAATATTCACTGAGATTCTCTGACATCCGTTTGGTCAGCGTTGTGACCAGCACGCGTTCGTTACGCTCGGCCCGCAGGCGGCATTCTTCGAGCAGATCGTCGATCTGACCTTTTACGGGACGCACTTCGACTACCGGATCGAGCAGACCGGTTGGACGAATGATCTGTTCGATCACCTCGCCCTCAACTTTTGTGAGCTCGTACGGGCCGGGCGTGGCCGAGACATAGATCGTCTGTCCGCGACGCTGTTCAAACTCCTCAAAATTCAGCGGGCGGTTGTCCTTCGCACTCGGCAAACGAAATCCGTATTCGACGAGCGTTCCCTTTCGCGATTGGTCACCCTTAAACATCGCTCCCAACTGCGGGATCGTCTGGTGCGATTCGTCAATGACCATCAGCGCGTTTGAGGGAAGATAATCGAGCAGCGTCGGCGGCGGTTCGCCGGGGGCTTTGCCGGTCAGGTGGCGCGAATAATTCTCGATCCCGCGACAAAATCCCATCTCTTTTATCATCTCGAGATCGTACATCGTCCGTTGATGCAGCCGCTGGGCCTCGACGACCTTGCCTTCTTTAACAAGAAATTCCTCGTGCGTTTCGAGCTCGGCTTTTATAGTCGTAACAGCACTTTTGACCGTCGAACGCGACATTACATAGTGTGTTTTTGGATAAATCGGAATCCGCGTTTCGTGCTTTGCCAAAACCTCGCCGAGCAGCGGGTCGATCGTATAGATCGCATCGATCTCATCGCCCCAAAACTCGATCCGGTACGCCTGATCCTGATAACTCGGATAAAGCTCGACCACATCGCCGCGAACTCGGAAACTACCGCGCTCAAAATCGATATTGACCCGCTCATATTGCAGCTCGACCAACTTTGCCAGGAACTCCTCGCGTTTGAGCTTCATTCCCGGCTCGATAAAAATCAGCATGCCAAAATACGCATCCGGGTCGCCGAGACCGTAAATGCACGAAACAGACGCAACGACAATAACATCGGGGCGCTCAAAGAGCGCCCGCGTTGCCGACAGCCGCAGACGGTCGATCTCTTCGTTGATCGTCGCTTCTTTCTCGATGTACAGGTCGGCCGCCGGAACGTAGGCCTCGGGCTGGTAATAGTCGTAATAGGAAACAAAATACTCGACCGAGTTTTCAGGGAAAAACGTCTTAAACTCTTGATAAAGCTGGGCCGCGAGTGTTTTGTTATGGGCCAGTACGAGCGTTGGCCGCTGCGTCTTTTCGATTACGTGGGCGATCGTAAACGTCTTGCCACTGCCGGTTATGCCAAGCAAAACCTGATCGTTTGCACCGTCGTTCAGCCCATCGACGAGTTGCCTGATCGCTTCCGGCTGATCGCCCTTTGGTGTATTTTCAGAAATGAGACGAAATTGCACCCTTTAATCGTAAAATATTTGAGTGCAAAAATAAAGCGGCGAAGGGTAGTGGCTTAATCTAGGGTTTGGTGATTCTCTCTGTGCACTCTGTGGGCTTCGCTCGGTGGCCTCTGTGTTAAAAAATTCTTTAACACAAAGGTCACAAAGCGAAACCCACAAAGAACACCAAGAAAAACATTGATTGCTTCTCCGATCAACTTAACTTAACACACTATCCGCCGAAGCGAGTAGTAACTAATTTCTGAGGTTCAACCAATCGTTTTTTGAATCCGCGCTTTTAGCTCGTGATATTTCTCGGTAAGATCATCGCCGCGGGCGGCGTAGATATCGGTAATGATCTTCTCATCAGACGGACGAAATGCACGCAGCATTATGTCCTTGCTTCGAACCACGCCTTTGGCGTCGATGACGACGACCGATCTCGTTATCCTGGTCGGAAACAGCCAGTGTCGGCTAAAAATACGGGTTATTCGGCGGTCGGGATCCGCCAGCAACGGAATCGGTAGATGTCGGAGCTGTGCAAATTGTCGATGTTGATCTGTCGTCCCGGGCGAGATGCCGACGATCGTGGCCTTTGTCTCAAGATAGTTTGACCAGTTATCGCGAACCGAACAGAGCTGTTTTGTACAAACAACCGTCTCGTTTTGCGGATAAAATAGCAGAACTGTTACCACGCCAAGGTGATCTGACAGGCGCCATTCTTCGCGTGTGTCGGTCGTAAGCGTAAAATCCGGGGCCTGAGACCCAACCTTAACGCCTACCTGCGGTCCATCCAAATGCAGAGCCGACATACCGTGTTCTCACTATCCGACGCGCCCCTCGCCCGCCGTTGGTTAGGCCAATACTTCTTCAAAACTAGCCAGCGTTTCCGTCATCCGCGCGGCGACGTCATCAGAAAACTTTCCTGTCCGGCTTAGCTCGGCAAGTCGCGAAAATGTGCGTTCGTCTTTGACGACCTTAATAACATGCAGCAAGGCAAATTTGATTCGTTCGTCGCGATGGTTTCCAATTGCTTTAAAAATCTCGTCGGCTTCATCGGCGGCGATCATAAATGCCACCAGCGTAAATGCCTCATACGCGACCTTTAGATCGTCGTGCAGCAGGCGGTCAAACGACTTTGTCGCAATTCCCGACTCGACAGCCGCCCGGGCGGCATGGCTCATGCGAAACTCGTCATTGGTCTCCATGATCCGTTTCCAGGCGTCCGAGCGGTCAAAACTTAGCCGAAACAGCCCGCGTGCCGCCGCCGCCCGTACCTCGCGCGTCGGATCGGCACAAGCCAGCAATATGGCCTCAAAAACCGACGGATGATTAAAATCCGTCAGCGTCGAAACCGCTTTTGAACGCAAGTTCGATGACAAGTCATAGAGACCGATCTGGGTCAGCGACTCGACGGAATTCCGCGTACGAAAGGCAGCGAGTATCCTAACGGCAAGTTCGCGCACCGACTCGTCCTCTTCGAATTCGTCATTGGCCTGCTCGATCGCGTTAACCAGCGAAGGGTCCTCTGAGTAGGGCAAGGGATCATAGAGGTTGGCGTCCGCCAACTTGGTGAAAGAATTTATTGGCAACTGCGCATATTGCAGCCTGCGCATTTTATCCTGAAACGCCCGGGTATCAAGGTCGATTCCTCCGGTTGAACGGCTATGAACCTGCGGGGCCGCCACGACCTCGCTGACCTTAGCGGCTGCCGCCGTAGCAAGCAGGGCTTGCGAAAAACTAACCGGATTGGGCGCCCGTTTTACCTTTTTCTTACGGGCATTTCGCAGCCACTCGAGCTCTTTGTCCATGTCCACGTCGTCCATGTCATAGCTTTCGTCGCCGTTGTAGTAATTCGAGTAACGGTCTTCGTAAGCATCGTCAACCGGCTTTGGATGGAGTCTGCGCCATAAATAGAAAGCTCCGCCGAGACTGGCGACCACGATCAGGACAATCGCAAACCACCAGCCCGCATCCGCCTCTCCGGCGATCTTTAGCTGCTGGGCCGACTGCGCCGCGACGCTCAGGGAGTAGAAGGTGAGCACCAGCGTCGCGCCTAGAATGTGTTTGAACGGTGAGAAAATACGTCTCATGAAAGGATTACTAAAATTGCAAGATTTGGTGGGAGTTAGTACATGAAAAAGTGGAAAAGACAGGATTCGTCCCGCGTATTTCATCGGGGCAGTTTCCATTATGCATTTTTCCACGTCGTTTGTCATTAAAAATTTCAACATCGTTGTTAAATATTTAACATAGCATATTTTCCAGAAAAAATTTTAACTTTTTAATTGGAGAGCGGGCATCTTGCCCGCGTGTATCGTTATTCAAGAACCCCAGGCGGGCAGGATGCCCGCTCTCCAGTTTTGCCAAATACCGCTTCCTCGTAATAAAGTTTAGACATGACGGTAGCTCCGCAGATATCGCGATCCGACATTCCGGGACTAAACCTGCTTCATCGCGGCAAGGTACGTGACGTGTATGGGGTCGACGAGAACCGTCTTTTGCTAGTGGCAACGGATCGGATCTCGGCCTTTGACTGCGTTTTGCCGACCTTGATCGCGAGAAAGGGCGAAGTTTTAACCCAAATTTCGGCCTTCTGGTTTAAGCACCTCAGTGCGATAACGGCAAATCATGTCATTTCGACGGTTCTTGACGAGATGCCGACGACGATATGCCGACACGAAAGTCTGCGAGGCAGATCGACATTGGTACGGCGAACTGAGGTTTTTCCGGTAGAATGCGTCGTCCGCGGCTATTTAGAGGGATCGGGCTGGAAGGAATATCTCGCGACTGGCTCGGTCTGCGGTCACCGGCTGACCAACGGTTTGAAGCAATGCGACAAACTGCCCGAGCCGCTATTCACCCCCGCGACCAAGGCGGCGACCGGCCACGACGAGAATATCAATTTTGAGCGGTTTTCAGAGATTGTAGGGAATGAGATCGCGATGCATCTGCGAGATGTGACGATGCGAATTTTCGCAGAGGCCTCGAAGTATGCCGCGACGCGGGGTATCATCATCGCCGATACAAAATTTGAGTTCGGGACGGATTCCGATGGCAATATCCTACTGATCGACGAAGTTTTGACGCCGGATTCGTCTCGCTTCTGGGAAGCGGAGAAATACGCTCCCGGCAAGGCCCAGGCATCGTTTGACAAGCAATTTGTCCGCGAATATCTCGAAACGCTCGCCTGGGACAAAACGCCGCCCGCACCGCCCTTGCCTGAAGAGGTCAGCGTGGCGACCAGTGCTCGATACGTCAAGGTGTTTGAACTACTTACTGGGAACAAATTGTAAGCTGGGGAGTGATATAATTTAACGCTGATTAGGCTTTTGAAGAATAATGCGGATAGGACCATTTCTTCTTTGCGATTTCTTTGCGAACTTCGCGGCTTTGTGTAAAAAAAAGCAATTTAACGCAAAGCCGCAAAAAGAAGAAAAAATAGGAATAAAAACTTCGATCGTGTAATCTGGACTATCGATCTGCTGATTGGAGGTTTGATTTATGAGAAAACTTTTAACCACCATATTTCCCGCCATTTTGGGGCTGTGTACGGTGACCGCGATGGCTCAGGTTCCGCCGCCGCCTAAACCGCCGCAACCGGTAGTGACGCAGCCGCCGGTTGCACCGTGTCCACAGATTCAGGTGCAGGGCCCGAATCGCCCGATGCGTGAAGGCGAACAGGTTGGCTTTGCCGTAAATATCAGCGGCGGTGATCCTGGCGTCCAGCCGATATATAGCTGGGCGATCTCTTCGGGCACGATCATCGGCGGTCAGGGCACGCGAAACATCGCCGTTGACTCGGCTGGGACCGGAGTCGACCGACAAATAACCGCCGACCTGTTGGTTGGCGGCTATGCCCCCGAATGCACGATCTCGGCAAAAGCTACCGTTGCCGTCGCCGGCCCGGCAAAAAAAGTGGATGAATTCGGTGACCTCATCGAAAAAGACGAAGCCGGAAAGCTCGACAGCGTCATCACCTACGTAAACCAAAATCCCGACCGCGTTTACATCATCGGCTACGCCGGACGCTCCAACGTCCGCGGATACGCCAGCAACGTCCTCAGACGAATGAGGGCCTATATCGCCAAATCGGGCGTAACATCCGACCGCGTGGCCGCCGTCGATGGTGGATTTCGCGAAGAACCGACATACGAATTTTGGATCGTACCTGTGGGTGCTGAGGCTCCCAGGCCATCGCCGACGATTGAGCGAAAAGACATCGTTTATCCCAAAACGCCGCCTCCCGCTCCGAAAACGCCGCCGATAAAGAAGCCCTGAGCGCACCTCTGCGTGAAAATCTTTCCGGTCGGATAGCGGAAATGGCCATCGGACTTATTTCGCCGCCGTCACCGAAGATATCGTCGCGAAAACATTCTCTCGCTTTACTTTAATTTTCAACTTTGGCGACGCACCGTTCCCCGCTGGTTCGCGATTCGAACGAAACGTCACATTGTATGCGCTGCGCATCTGCAAAACGATGTCTTCGTAGGCCTTCTGGATTTGCCCAATCTGCGTGATCGAGTAATAGACGCCGCCCGATATCTGCCGCCAGCTTTTCGCCCTCGCCTTCGCTCTTAGCCGTCAGCGACATGTATTTTTTTCGGAGCGGATCGATATCGGCATTCATGTTTTGCGCCCCCAGGGCGATCAACCCCGACGGAACGTAGAGCGGATAAACGAGCGCCCCGCTTTCCTGGATCGAACCCGAGAGCGAATCAAACGCCAAAAACGACCGGTTATCGTCGCCGTCAGTGAGTATCACGATCGCCGTCCGCTCGCCTTTGAGCGGGCGAAGCGTGTCGGCAATTGTGTAGGCCAGCGGCATCATAATAGGCCGTGCCGCCGCCCGCGTCGAACGTATCAAGACTCGCCGAAAGTTTGCCCTTGTCGGTCGTAAAGGTCGAAAGCAGCTTGATGTCCTCATTAAAAATGACGATCGCGACGCGGTCTTTTTCACCGACCGTATCGACAAAATTACGAGCGGCTTTGCGAATAAAATTTACGTAATTTTCGATACTCCCCGAAACATCAAGCAGCAAGACCAGATTAAACGGAGCCTCGGACCGCTCAACCGTAACGATCTCAGACGAACTGCCGTTTTCCAATACTTCAAAATCACCCGCCGTCAGGCCGGAGATAGCCCTATTTTTTAGATCGGTGACTCGAACCAGGGCGGTTTGCAGCTCGGCGTTTGGCCCGTCGATTCGACCCGATTTGGCCGAAAAGGTCGGTTCGAGCCGTATCGGCGGCAGGTTGCGGGCATACTCACCAAAATATTTTGGCGAGGCCCGGCGAATCGCCTCCATTAGGAGCGAATCGCCGCTGAGAACAATCGATTTAGCGGCATTCGTGAGCGGACGTTCCCGCAGATCGCTCATCACCTCATTTGGCGGAACATTTAAAAGGATAATGCCGCGCGCAGTTGTCAGATGTAGAGAAACAGTCTTTGGCTTTTGGTCTTCGGTCTTTGGTTTTTGATCTTCGGCCTCGGAACTCGGGACCTTTAACTCCGAACTCGCTTCTTCACTTCTAACTTTTAACTTTTCACTTTTAACTTCGTCGCTTCGACGCCCCTTGATCTCAAAACGCCCAGCCGCTCTCTCTTTGACCGGCGCCAACTCAAAATCGGCGAGATAACGCGGGCGCGACTCCGTCCATTGAAATAGGTATCGCACGTCGTCCGCCGGAATATCGACTGCGATCGTACCGGTGTCAGTTTTCGCTTCGACGGACGCAAAATTGCCATCAGCCTCGATGGCACCGCTGAGCGTTTCGATCTTTAGAGTTGTGCGTTCGGGAAGGACGAGTGTGAGATCGATGCGTTTTTGCCGATCGGCGGTAATGGTGATAACGGTTCGCGATCCTTCGCGACTCGTTTTTATTTCAGAATCCGAAACGCCTTTGGCCGACGAAGCAATCAAACCAAAGCCGGACGCGGCGGTTTTTACACCGACGCGACCGTTTTTATTAACAATTTCGATGACCGATCCCTCGGCTGCGTCGATTGTACGACGGACATCCTGCGTGGACGTCGCTTGCCACATCGCCAGAATTAGACCGCCCGCGATAAAGAACTTTTTTGCCCAAAAGGTCATCTGCTCGGATTACTCGATATACGTCCCGACTGAATGAGGCGTGCCCTGACGCGTTCCTGCCACTTCTTTCTTGGACGCCCGTCGTCCTCAAAACGTTCGATCAAATCGTCCATCGACTCGCCGCCCGCAAGCCTCGTTTTCAGATAGAGCAGCGCCACAATGATACCAGAAAATGAGAACACCAGAATCTGCATTGGCAGCCAGAAGATCTGAATCAGCGATTCGTAAAAAGTATCCTGGATGCGTGTGCGCATATCCGATTTCTCGCCCCGTGCCCTGCTCGAGGTTTTTGGTCCAAATGCCCAGTTGTAGTTGGTTTCCTTTTCGCCCGACTCCGGTGGTGCGGCTTCTGGAGTGGTTTCCGGCTGACTCTGAGCGGTCTCGACAACCTCGGCCTTTGGCTTTGGATCATAGGCCCTCTGCGCCGTATTTACCATAAAAGAAATGGTACCTGCGCTAATCGCGGGAATCATAAACATAATAAAGGCCGCCCCGGCCGCCGTCATAAACGAGCGTTTGACAAGCGTTCGTGACCGCCTCAGCGCCTCTCGAATTCCAACGTTCTCCATCATTACCGCCGGAGAGACAAGCATCCATGTAATATAGGCTCCAAAAAAACCGGCTACACCGACGATGAGAGCGCCGATTGCCCCGGCACCAAAAATTGCTCCGACCGATCCCGTCAGGGGATAAAGAATTCCTAAGACCGCCGCAAATGCGACAAAGCCGATTGCGCCGCCCAGCCCCGCAAAGATAAACGGCAGCATCGCGGTAATAGCACCGGCACCGGCAAAACGTTTCCACTTTTTGCGTGCCTCGTACAACACGGGTCTCAGTCTCAGTGGCCTGAGCGGGATGGCCAGATACTGTGTGACAATCCACGTGATAGTTCCGAGGATCAAGCTGCCGCAAAAGGCGTTTGCCAAGGTGAGTCCAATGCCGAGCACCCCGAGCAAGACAATCGACGTGCCACCCGATAACATCTCGCTTACCTTAAGAAAAGAAACTACAAGAATCACGAGCGTAATTATGCTCGACGGTATAAATAGAAATGTCGTGAGCATCAGAAACTTTGGCAAATGTTCGCTGTAAATGACCAATGCCCGCCGCAGCAAACCAAAGATTCCCTCGGATCGCGATCTCATTTCACTGGCAAAGGCCTCGGCGGTCTGAGGTCGCCCTTCGGCGTCTTTTGAGAGCGCCTGGTGAATGGCACGCTTCATTTTTCGCCGCACTTTTTTTGCTTTGAGCGGATCGGGTTCGAGCGATTTGTGGGCCTCCATCACGTCCTTAAAATCGCCCTCAAACGGCGGTCTACCCGACAGCATCTGATAGGCGATCACGGCGAGACTATAAATATCCGAGCGTTGATCGAGCCGCTCGCCGCGACACTGTTCGGGCGACATATAGAGCGGTGTGCCGAGAACGGCGCCGACGCGTGTAAGTTCGGCGGAATTTGGTGATTCCTTCAGAGAACGTGCGGTCGTCGCGGCGGACGACGCCGAATTCCAGCTTTTACCGAAATCTGGAATTACCCGTGTTCCGATCGTATCCTGAAACTCGGCGGAAATATCGCCATCATCAAAGATAGCCGTTTCCCCCTCGGCATCAATTGGGATGAGATGGATCGTACCGGCTTCTGAGGCAAACGTATTCGACTCGATGGTGTGAGCGATGGTTGCCGCTTGCGAAATGCCGGTATCGAATACGCCATCGATACCCGTCGCGTCCGCATCGAAGCCGCCAAACGTGGTCGCTGAACCAGGAGCAAAAGTCGGTATCGAAGTTTTAAACGCATCGGGAAAATCGCCGCCAGGCTGGATTATGTCGTGTTCCTCGAGCTTGGCGATACCAAAATCGAGCACCTTCACCGTATATCCGCCGCGTT
This sequence comes from uncultured Acidobacteriota bacterium, assembly GCA_963738935.1. Classification (GTDB taxonomy): domain Bacteria; phylum Acidobacteriota; class Blastocatellia; order Pyrinomonadales; family Pyrinomonadaceae; genus OLB17. Next base: position 2,168,911 of record CAVTYF010000001.1, read on the forward strand.
GATTTGGTTCGAGCCAAATATTGTCTGGTTTGAGATCACGGTGAATGATTCCCTGATGATGAGCTTCCTGAACCGCCGAACAAACCTGCTCCAAAATGTCGAGCGTCCATGAAACGGGCAGATTTTTTTCTTCATCCAGTATCTCGCCCAGCGTGCAGCCGTCGAGATATTCCATGACGAGATAGGCAACCTGCCCCTCGTTGGTATCGGCAAATCCGAAGTCGGTTACGTTGACAACATTCGGGTGACGCAACCGCCCGGCCGCCCGCGCCTCGCGCCGAAAACGCTCGACAAACTCAGCCCGCTGCATATACTGCGGCGAAATGATCTTGACCGCAACCGGCCGCTCGGTACCGAGATGGTTGGCCAGATAAACCGTCCCCATACCGCCGCGCCCCAGCTCGCGTTCGATATGATATTTGCCATCCAGCGTCTGGCCCGAAAAGTCCAATAAATCCATACTCCAATAGAGCAAACTCTAACGGTTTTGCCAACCACTATGCAAGTGTTTACGACCTCGGCCTGGATTATGTTTTGCGTTTTGGTGTCTGGCATTGATATCTGCGGTGTAAGACGATTTTACTTCTAACTGGCCAAACGCATCCGATCTCGCGGCTTTTGCAACCGGTGTTACAATTTAACAATGTGCGGACGAGCTTCACAGGCTGAGATGAAGGCCTATAAACAGTTTATCTACGAGTGGGAACACCCTGAGCTTTTTACACCCCGACGGAATCTGCGGCCGACCGAGCCTGCGTTTATTGTGGCGCGGCGTGGTGATGGGTTGATCAAGACCCTGGAGGTGCGTTGGTGGTGTCAGTGGGACGGATCGCGAAAGTTTGAGGCGAAGTTCCCGACGTTCAACGCCCGCGTCGAGACGATGCATGAGAAAAAGCTGTGGCCTGACCTCCTTCGCAAAGGCCAACGCTGCCTGCTGCCGATCGACAGCTTTTACGAGTGGCCCGTCAAAGGCAAAGGCCTGCCGCCCGTCGAGATATTTGTCGAGGGCCGCGTACCGTACGCTCTCGCCGGCCTCTGGAGCCGCTATTTCGAAGGCGACCAGACCCGATATTCCTTCACCACCTTCACCACCGAACCAAACGATTTCATGCTCCCCATCCACCCAAAAGCCATGCCCGTCATCCTCGTGGGTCTAGACGAACAAAAACTCTGGCTAACCGAAGGCGACGAAGACCTCTTGCGTCCCTACGAAGGCCAAATGGAATTCGACCAAATGCCGGACACGCTCGAACATCTTTATCCGGAAGAGAATCAGAAATTTTAGGAACTACTTTCGTTTCTTTTGTTTTGGTTTTGCAAACAGCCCCGCTGTGTGTATTTTGTAGAGTTCGAAGAGGAAGACCATACAGCGGCGTCCGTAGTGAAGGATTCGGGCGGCCGAGCTTTTGAAAAAATATAGCGATAAAATTCAAACTTCCAAAACCCCTCTAACCAGTTGATTCTAAGCAGTTTATTGCTTTATTTTGATTTGTTGATCGGCAAGGACTATTGGGTATATATACCATATAGTCCTTGCCGATCCTGAGCGGCTTTTACTAGGTATATATACCTAGTAAAAGCCGCGTGGATTTTTGGGAAGTTTTTTGGTATATATACTGTATTATGGCAAAGATCAATTTTGACGAAATAGAAGAAACTGCGGACTTTCACCAAGCTAAACTTGTAAAAGCCAAACCGTTAATTGAAAAGTATTTTCGGACTGCAAAAAAAAGAGTTTATAAAAAAACGGAAATTACCTCAATTTTCTCGGAGCATAAAAAGGAGTGGCGAATTCCTTCGGAAATTTCATTGCCAAAAATAATCAAGTTTCTCGCCCAGAATTCGTCCCTTAAAGAAATTGAAATTCCATCTACATATGAATTCACGGAGAAGCGATTTGGGTGGGGAAGTGTATCAGCCTACGAGCTTGCCACCTCACTCCGCAAAAACTCTTATCTCTCGCACGGCAGTGCCGTTTTTCTCCATGCTCTAAATGACCAGATTCCGCACACCATTTATCTTAATTACGAGCAAAGCGAAAAGCCTGCTTCAAAAGGGGAACTCACACAAACAGGAATTGACCGGGCTTTTGCCAACAACCAAAGGAAATCTAATCTAAGTTTCTTTTTTGAAAGTGACTATGAGATCACCATTATAAATGGCAAACGAACAAACCGCCTGGAAGTAATCGAAATGACGCATCAGGACGTTTTATTGCCAGTTACCGGCATTGAACGAACCCTTATTGATATCACTGTGCGACCCGCTTATGCTGGCGGCGTATTCCAAGTTTTTGAGGCTTTTAAAACAGCGAAAGATAAAGTGTCGGTGAATGTTTTAATCGCGACACTCAAGAAAATGAAATACGTTTATCCTTACCACCAGGCCCTAGGATTTTATATGGAAAGGGCAGGGTATCAACAGAAATTGTGGTCCAGACTATTACAAATGGGAACCGAATATAATTTCTATCTTGCTCATCATCTACCGAAGAAAAAGAACTTCGATGAACAATGGAAACTATACTATCCCGACGGTTTTTAGCCGTTCGATGATCTGAACGACGTATTCAAAATAGAAATCAAACTCTCCGATCTCACCGACCGTGCTTTGTTTGACGGCCTCCCAATCCGCTGCGTGATAATCGCGGATCTCTGGGAGAGGGATTTTTTCGATGAAATGTAAGGGAACTTCTTTTGCCTCAAAGATATGTTTTATTAGCTCGACGTTTTCCGGCGTGGCTAAATCCAAATCTCCAGCCGTCATTATTGTGTGTATGTCGTAAAAGTCCCGGGCCCGCGGTGTAGAATAGCCACGCAGATCATACTCTGGGAGCTGCTGACAGATCGCTCGCAGCTTTTCAATTACCATCATGGGAAGCGAGTAAACGTAAATTGTAAAATCGTCTAGTTCGATCTCTTCCTTCGGCTCAATAAATTCAAATTTAGAAATATCAATTTTGAACTTACGGCCCTGATTTGAATCTATGGTCGTTGCGAGAGTTTGGAAGCTTCGCCCAGTTGTCTTTGTATTTCTCAAAGGTCTCATTGTCCGCGATCTTAAATTCCAAAGCATAGCCGCCCCAACGGTGGTTTTGTCCGGGACGAGTTTTCAAGGGGCGGGGTGAAAAGCTCTTATCAAATACAACGTAGCCAGCGGTGGCAAACCGCGAGTCGAGGCTATTAAAAATGCGTCGCTCTGCGTCTGCCAAATCTGTGAAGTCATCAGAAATGGATAAATCAATATCCACCGAGCTTCGAGTACCTATGTTATAGATGATGTCAAGGGCGTTTCCGCCCTTGAGAACAAACTTTTCCATTAATTCGTCATCGGAAAATAGTGCCACGACGACGAGCCGACGAATTTCTTTCAAATCCATAGGTCAAGATTAGAACAGAGAAAACGTAAATTTGGAAAACTCTAGTTACTGCGAAACATTGATAACAACTTTGCCTAAATGAGAACCGCTTTCAAGATAAGTAAACGCCTCATTCTGGAAGATGGAGCCAAAGATCGCGGGCTTAACGCCATAGGTGTAAGGAGTTTTGCGAAAGGCACTTTCGGTCAAACTAAAATATCATGCTTTTGAGTGGAAGTCATAAGATAACGATCCCGACCGCGCTTTGCGGGCTTTGCCCGATCCTTTGCGGAGCGGTTGCAGGCATTCCGCAACGCTGGTACGTCTTTGGTGCCAGCACCACGCCCAAATTTTGTTAGCGCCTTCCCTTAAACGTCGGGTCCAATTGGATCGCTTTCTGAAAGTGCTTTTCAGCCGGGTCTTTCATCCCAAGATTACTGAGCCGAAGGCCGAGCATCCAGTGGAAGTATGGGTCGTTTGGGGTTGAGCGGTCGGCTTGGGTTTCGTATTGGGCGGCGGCGTCTTCGCGACCCATTGAGGCGTTGGCAGCGGCCAGGAAATTGTTGACGACCGGAAGCCCCGCGTTGCCGCGGACGGCGTCGGTCCAGACGGCGATGGCCTCGGGTTTGCGGCCGAGCTGCCAGAGCGATTCGCCTTTCTCTTCGCGGGCGAGCAGAACGTTTGACGCAACCATTGCCTGGTCGAGTCCGCAGGGCCTCATCGTAACGGCCGAGGCGGTTGAGGATGGTGCCTTGATAATACAGGCTTATCGCTCTTGGCTGGCCCTTCTGTAGATGGGCGGCTTTTCCGAGCAGATCGAGCGAACCGTCGATGTTGCCGCCGAGGTATTCGAGCCAGGCGAGTTTTGGCGTTGCCTCTACATTTGTTAACAGACCGCGATCGCGGGCGAGAGTGAAATGCTCTCGTCCTTCCGCGATATTCGCCTTGTCAGATGGATTCAACCATTGCGAGGCGTCTCTCTGGGCGAGGGCAAGCTCGTCGGGAATCTGGAGGCTTTCGAAGGCGATTGCTCCCTCGCGTTCGTGATAACGGATATAGCCGCTGTGGGCAACAAAACCGAGCCAGGAGAGGGCGTAAGCGAGGAAAACAAAGCCATACGCATTGATCCGACCGCCAGACTTTAGGTTAAAGCGATAGAACGAGAGGTCTTTCGAATGAAAAAGCCGCCACACACGCATCGCCAGAAAGGTCGTCACACCGGCGATGCCGAGTGCCATCAGCATCGGAACGATCTGGTAAACGTCCCAGACGGCGAACATGCTGAACGCGAAAATCAGAGCCGCCGCTATCTCCTCGGGCCATGTGAGCGAGTAATTTTTCTTCACGGCCTTGCCGATCGCCGCGGCCGGTTTGCCGAAACCGAAATAAAGAGCGTCGTTCGGGCAGACCGAGACGCAGTCCATGCATTTCATACAGCCGGGATCGACGACCATCCCAAATTCTCTGACCTCGGCATGGACAATAACGTTCGACGTACAGGTCGCCGTGCAATGACCGCACCCGTTACAGGCGTCGGTCACGCGGATCTTGCCGGCAGCGACCTTGTCGGCAAGGCTAAAGAAACCGCCGTATGGGCAGCCGTAGGTGCAAAAGCCCTTGGAGCCGAGAAAATAGACGGTCATAAAACCGCATATAAAAAGGAATGGCACCGCGACCCAAAACGGCGGGAATGTCGCCCAAAATTCGGTGGTGATCAGGTGGTTGGTAAAGCCCGGAATCAAAGGTGTGTCCTTTGGCCGCGTGATCGCTCTCAGGATCGTCGGCCAGACGAACATATAGAGCGCGGCGAGCAGCGGCACAAATACGAGCAGGCGCGATCTGAAAGGTTTCGGCGTCAAACCGACCTTCTTCAGCATCCACGCACAAAGATCCTGGAGGGCCAGAATGTGACAGCCCCAGCCGCAGACAAAGCGGCCAAAGATGAGCGTCGCCAAAATCGCCAGGACAAAAAAGATAAAGCCGGCGTTGATCGCTCCGTTTTGGAGCGTGTACATCGATTCCGAGGGCTCAATAGGCGAAACGGTCGATCCCGTGATCCACCATTGAATGACGTGGGCGATCATCAAAAGATTCAAAAGGATCAAGGCGGCGGCACGCCAGCGGGATGTTCGCGAGACCCGCACATCAGCTTTTTGAGACGGCGAACCAGCGAGCACCGGCAGCTCGATCGACTCTTTTTTTCCTATGTTTTGGCCCTCACAACCAGTTTTCATAATTCAATCGCTCAATGTGACTTTGAATAGTATATTGACTCACGCCGCCCAGCGTGTCACGGGCAGAAACGCGAGCGTGAACGAGCGTGTCACGGCGGCGACCGACGGCAGCTGGACACTCGCGTTTCTGCCCAGGCAGTTGACATGCTCGTTTACACCCAGCGTTTCGGCCCGAGAGGTGCGACAAACCTGCTAATCCGACTTGATTTTTTAGCCGATAACGATGTAAAAATATAGTTTACATTTCGCGCAGTCTATTCAGTTTAGAGTTATTCAAATTACCGACATCAAAGGGTTAATACTGAAAATATGATAAAGCTAATTATCGCCTCGTTGCTCTCGTTCTTTACGTTCTTTGGCAGTGGATCTGACGCCCTGTTTTCCGGGATTATTTCGGGCGGACGTCAGGCGGAGTCTGGAACGCTTGAAAAAATGGTCGTCTCGACGGGCAGCGTTTCGATGGATATCGATCTCAGCCGCCTGAGCGGTGCGGCGGAATCCAAGCCGACCTCGCTCCATTTTGACGCATCATCGGATTCGTTCTTTACGATTGTTGTCTTTAACGGCGAGTTCCGCGGGCTGGTGCCGAGTTCGATGGCGATCATTCCGAAGACTTCTCTGCAACTCCCGAGCAAAATGGCTGCCGCGTACAGCGATCTGGTCGTCGAAAGTCTGCCGTGGGGTGGCCAGTACGATCTGGTGGTTCGCGACGGTAAGACGGGATTTATCTTTTTCAATGTTGATGGTTATCAGTTGGGCTACGACGCGGACGAGCGTCGGCTCTCTGCAACGACCGGACGACTTTTGATCTCGCCCGAGTTTGCGGCCGAACTCGGACGTCCGTCGGATGTCGGGGCAATTGTTGGCGATGTTACAATTGCCGCAAATATGAAGGCCATCGAGGTATCGAATGTGGTCGGCGGCGAAGTAGAATCCGCAGTTCTGCCAGCGGGGGCCGGGATGGGGCCGAACGCCGGAACAAATCCGGGGCCGGACGTAATTGTCGGCGACGTCAACGGGCTCGCTCAGTTTGGCAGTGCGACAGGAACGCAGGTCGGCCTTGCCCTCGGGACCGATTCCTGCAACGCAGGTGTCGTTGATCTCAACTGGTTCCAGCTTCCCAGTAACGATCATCCGGTGATCCCGCAGAATCTATACAGAATGAGCGGCGGAGCAACAAATGACCAACGCTTTGAGCAGATCGGTCAGTCGAGCGTTAAGCACGCCTTTACGGCCCTGACGCAGAACCTGTGCGGTTTTGGCTGCAACGGTGTCGGCGGCACTCGTCTTGGCTCCGGCTGCTCTGATCCGTATGTTGCGAGTTTGAATGCCGGCCCGAGCCTTGGCTCGCGAGCGTGGATAAACCCTTTTACTGGGTTCTTCCCTGCCTCGAATTCAGTAAATACTCACACCGGCCACGTTGGTGACTCGGCCGCCGGACACCGTATCCGTACCGAGATCAGCGATCTAAGCACAACATTAAATCCGGGAGCGACTTATTTTGCCGAGGGGCAGTATGTCACGCCGCATGAGTATGCTTGGTGCCAAACGAACCCGACCCAGTGCAACATGAACAATAACGTTTCCTATCGTCGATACAACGTTATTGGCACCGGAAGTCCTTTTGCTTTTTCACCCGTCGGTGCGACAGTGCGTATGAAAACGGCGGTCAATGCCTGGACGGGAGCCTCGATCAGTGAATTTCAACCCGTGCCGGGGCAGGATGGGATCGGCTCAGTCGCTTACAAGGTGACAAACACGTCGCCGGGCGTGTGGCACTATGAATATGCCGTTTACAACCAGAATCTCGACCGGTCTATCCAGTCATTCAGCGTTCCGCTTCCAGCTGGTGTAACCGTCAGCAATGTTGGATTTTACGCTCCGCCGCAGCAGCCCGGAATGACCTTCGACGGCACCCTAAACAACACGGGATACAGCAGTTCCGCGTGGACGCCGGCCCAGGCAGCGAACAGTGTGACCTGGAGTTCGGAAACATTTGCTCAGAATCAAAATGCGAACGCCATTCGTTGGGGTACGATGTATAACTTCCGCTTCGATGCAAATATTCCGCCGCAGTCATCGGTCGCGACCGTTGGTTTTTACAAGACGGGCGACCCGATAAACGTCCGTATCGAAGCTCCGGGCGGCGGTCCGGTCCCGACGCCGACGCCAAATCCGACACCAACGCCGACACCAGTTGCAACGCCGACTCCGACGCCGGTTCCAACACCGACACCGGTTCCAACACCGACGCCGACACCAGTTCCGTCGCCGACACCGTCCCCCACGCCATTCGTATCTACGGTTGAGGGTGATGTAGTTGACGCAAATGGCGGCCCGAATGGTGACGGTTTGGTTCTGTCAAATGACGTCAATGTTCTTCGGCAGTTTGTGCTGGGAAATTTGTTTCCGCAAGACCCTGGCCAGAGGAATCGGGCCGACATCAATGGCGGCTGCGGTGACGGTGCGATAAACGCGGCCGACGTTACCGTTGTTCGTCTGTATAACCTCGGTGTGCTAACGCCGCCAAGTTGCGGGGGAACCCGGCCATTCTTCGGACTGGCCTTTGCAAGCGAATAACTTAAGGGAATCGCTAACCACGAAACCACACGAAAAAAGCACGAAAATTAACCCCGAAAAGGTTTTGTATTTCGTGCTTTTTCGTGTTTTTTCGTGGCGAAGGCTTCTCTTAGCCTTCCTCAATCAGGATCACTTCCCCGCGATCAGGCCGGTATATTCGTCAGATTCAACCCATTCGAGGGCCTCGGCGACGCGCCAGATCGGGAATGGGTGTGACAGCCCGGCGTTCATGGTGTCGGCCCAGAAGCGGTCGAGAGCTTTTTCGTCGTAATTCTTCTTAAATTCGCGGCCCTGTTCGAGGAAAAGTTCGTAATCGATTTTCGAGGCAAATGTACCGCCCGCGAGTTTCATCATTGTACGACCAATGACATGCGGATCCTGCATGACGAGCAGAGCGGCCCGGTCGCAGCTTAGCTCTGCCCGGCGTGCCCACGTAAGCAAAGCGCTCGAGATACCGAGCGAGACGATCAGTTTAATGATCTCGGAACCCGGCAAAAGGCGAGCTACTGAGACATTTGCGAGCAATTCCATCAATCGGGCAGCGGTCAGATACAGCACGTGCTCCGCATGAATGTGGCCAACCTCGTGGGCGATTACGGCAAGCGTCTCTTCGTCATTCAGCCGTTCGATCAGAGCCGAATGCAGAACGATGATCGGCTTCTCCACTCCGCCGGTAAAGGCGTTGACCATCGGATTTTGCTGGACAAACATATCCGGCATCTCGACGCCGAGCGTCGTACAGGCGATCTGCAGCTTGGCGTATAGGTCGGGGCACTGCGACGGCGTCACCTTGACCGCGCTGGCCATAAACGAAACTCTGATGGCCGATTCACCCGTCCACGCGAGCAGTTTTTTTAATATCGAATCGACGCCGGGAATCGCCTTGAGAGCCTTCAGAGCTTTCTTATCAAGCGGATGCACATAATCGTTTTTGTTTAGAGCGGCAAATTTCTTATGCGTCTCGTTCGAGAGCGGCAGCTTACATTTGCCACAATTGGCGTCGTTGTTGCGATAATCCGATTTAACGTTGTTCTTCTGACCGCAATAGCGGCAGCGAACTGAGTGGGTCTTGGCAATATCTGACGATGACTCTCTGATTCAGGATTCTTTTTTGGCATAGAAAGAGTTTATTGTATTAGATCATTATCTCCAACATTTTAGAGAACGAAAACTACGAGGGAAAGTTGCAGTCGCCATGCAGAAGCCCGCGCGTGAGCGAGGGCTTAACACGCGCTCGTTGAACGTTAAGCCCTCGCTCACGCTCAGGCCTCCGCAAGCGCGAGCCTTACGACGGTTTCGACGTGGTGCGTCTGCGGAAAAAGGTCGATCGCGGTGATTTTGTCGATCCGATAACCCGCTTCGAGAAAAGTTCTAAGATCGCGGGCGAGGATCGATGGTTCGCACGAGACGTATGAAATCTCGGCCGGTCGCAGTCTCGCAATTGCGGGGATGGTTTGCTTCTCGGTACCTATTCGGGGCGGGTCGAGGAGGACAAAATCGATGCGCTTTTTTCTGATTTTCCCGCAAAAATCCGGCGACACCCATGTCGACCAGCCGAACGTTGGTCAGCCGGGCGTTCTCGATATTCTTTCTGGCGAATTCGACGGCGACCGGATTTCCCTCGACCGCCACGACTTTTTCAAACTTTCGCGCCATCGGCAAGGTAAACAACCCAACACCGCTGTACAGGTCGAACGCGGTTTCGCCGCTCGCACCACCGAGCGCCGTTTCGATCAGTTCGCCGACGAGAAATTTGTTGGCCTGAAAAAATGACTGTGCCGAGAATAAATAGGTCTCCCCATTCGATGAATATGTTAGTTCAGCCGTCGGTTCCGGCATTTCAGCCGAATACAGCGAAACGCTCCCATTTTCACCGGTGGCCGCCTCAAGCTCCGCCCGTTCACTCCAGATGCTTTCCCAGCTAAGGCTCTCGCGGCTGTATTCGAGCGTCGATTGCAGGCCCGGCGTTAGGATCGGACAGGTATTTATATCGATCACCTCGTGCGAATCGCGGCGGAAATAGCCGATCCTCTTCTGCTCGCGGTCGAGATGCCAACGGGCCCGTGAGCGGTAACCAAACTCATTCGGACTCGCAATCATCGGTATTTCAGCGGTGTACTCGATCTTGCCGATGCGATGCAGACAGTCGCGAACGATGCCTAGCTTTGCCGCAAGTTGGGCACTATAGCTCATCTGCTGAAAATCACAGCCGCCGCATTTGCCAAAATATTCGCAAGACGGTTCGACGCGTCCTGGCCCTCGTTCGCGTATCTCAATGATCTCGGCAAACGCCATGCGCTTCTTAACCTCGACTATGCGGACCCGCATCAGGTCGCCGGGCGCCGTCAGCGGCGTCAGCACGGTCAGGTTTTCGACAAAACTCAACCCAAATCCGCGCGGAACTATCTTTTCCACGCGAACCTCGATGATGTCGCCAGTTGTGTAATGTTTGCTCAAAACAAAGCGTTCACGCATATTCAAGCCGCAGCCTAATTTCAGGCATATCTCGGGCTCTCGCCATTTACGAGTGGACTTATCTATTTAACACAAAAAGCTGGGTTTATGCTATTTGAGCGTGAAGGTAGCTGCTTGCAGAATGTGGCGGAGAGTCTGCAAATCTTCATCGGTATTGTAAGAAAGTGTGAACATGATCGCGTGGCCTTTTCGCACGGTGGCGTACATGCGTTTCTTTCCGGCGTCGGATGATGTGTCGAGATAGGCAAACTGCTTTAAACCGAGTTGCTCTGCTTTCGTCGATGAATATGTGAAATCACCGGGCAGTTTGGCACTCGCGTACGCCGCCGTGATCGCGTCAAAATAATCGACCGCGTCCCTGATCTGCGGATTCGTTTTTAGATTCTCGCTGGTGACACGAAGAATCGCTCCGTCGCTCGCTCCAGGTTCGGACCGAAAAGCGGTCATTAAAATATCTATCGATCTGTTGGCATTCGCTTTCGCGGTGTCGATGCTGAGATCATGCCCGTTCTCTTTCACAACCTTTTCAAAATCGGTGCCGGCGATAAACCAGTTCTCCGGAATGGTCAACTGAAATCCAAACTTGCTGTTCAGATACGTCCGATCCTCCACTTTTCCGCCCGTCGCCTCGACGCCATTCTGCTTCACCGGAACGCCAGCCGGAAACTTAGCTGTTTTGGACCTCGTCTGAGCGGAACTGAATCCGAAAAGAAAAATAGTGAAAACGAACCCCAGCAAAATCTTTCTCATAGCTATAAATAAAACAATCCGAGCCGCGGTATGCCCGCCTCTTCACGCAGACGCTTGAGCAGCATCAGTTCAAAAACATTTTTATAGGCTTCCGGCTCCATCTCGGCCTTGTAGGCTCGGAGCTGGCCCGCGACTTCTTTCTCCAATACCTTTAGATGCAGCGGAATTCCAATTTGAACGCATCGCCCGTTCCAGAAGTTTTTCGATATCTGCAAGGGTTGAATCGACCGTCTCAGGACTATCGGTCAGATTGGCCGCAAGCTCCGCGAGACGGTCGACAGCCCGAGTCACATCCTCCAGTAGTTCGTTGATCGTATTCGTTTTTAGCTCGGCGATTGCATGGTCGATATGGGCAGCAACCGCTTCGACCGAGAAGCCGGAGGCCGGGGCGGCAGATTCGCCGGATAGCTCGGAACTCCCGGTTCGTGATTTAGTCCACTCGGCATACTGCACCTCAATCTCCTCGCGGCAGTAAAACAGCGTTTTTATCGTGCGGGTTCCAGGCGGCTGTTTATCGAAGACATCAAAAACCGATTCGATCGATCGGATGACAATATGCAGCGGTATCCCGCGTTCCTGCCACATCTCGATCAGCGCCCAGTCCAGCGGGCTGACAAAAAGATGCTTGCCACGACGGCGGATAAATGTGTCTTCGATCTCGGTGTAGTAGTTGTAGTAGTTCACGCGTCGCTTAATGCTAGACGAGCTGTATGGCGGGTGTCAAAAAATGGGACCATCCGTTACGAATATTGACATCTGATGCGATGATGCGATAGCATCTGATGCATGCGGACCACATTAGACATTGATGAAGACGTCCTGCAGGGAGCGAAGGAGACTGCCGCAAAACGGCGCACAACAGCCGGAAAAGTGATTTCGGAATGGGCACGGCACGGATTATTCAGTATTAATGGCGTGTACGACACGAAGAAACGGGTCTTCAATAATGTTCCCTTGCGGGCTTCGCGTGGCCGCATCGTGACGCTTAAGCACGTCCAGGACATAATGGATGAGGAAGGAATCTAGTATGCGAACGACACTTGATATTGATGACGATGTTTTGATAACCGTCAAGGAACGGGCGCGCAAAGAACGAAAGTCAGCCGGCACGGTAATTTCCACGATTGTCCGAAAGGCACTAAATGGCACTTCAAGTGCAACATCGCCTGACTTTATTACTAAGAATGGGCTTCAGTTTCTTGCGCCTCGCGGCGAAGTGATCACTTTGGAACACGTCCAACGATTATTGGAAGAAGAGGATTATTGATGCGATCACTTCTCGACGCCAGTGTTTTGATCGCATTTCTGGATACTGAGCACAACTTTCACGATAAAGCTCTTGATTGGTTTTCGGCGAATTCAAGCCGTGGTTGGGCGACATGCCCGATCGTCGAAAATGCAGCGTTGCGAATCTTAACCAATCCGAATTACAGCAAGGTCAAGCAATATAATCTTGCGGATGTGTCGAACATGTTGCGATATAATATTTCGGCGACTAATCACGAGTTCTGGCGCGACGATATTTCCCTTCTTGACATTGCGCTTTTTGATTTCAGCCGCATCCTCGGCCCCCGACAACTCACCGACGTTTATTTACTCGCCCTCGCTACTCGACACAACGGCCGCCTCGTAACCTTCGACGAACGAATACCAATATCCGCTGTTCGCAAGGCATCGGCGTCGAATTTGTGCGTGGTTTGAGTCAGGTAAAAAATTATTGTTTCAATAGGCAGCCTGTGACGCTGCATTCCCGTGAAAACGGTTCCCGTGTTAAGCTAATTCCCGATGACACAACGGCTTGAGCGGTTTGAGACTTCTTCGGGAATCGAACTGCCTAACGATTTCAATCCGGACAATACGATGCCGGTCGATTATGACCGCGATCTCGGTGCTCCGGGCGAGTTTCCTTACACACGCGGCGTCCGCCTAAGCATGTATCGGGGCCGTTTCTGGACGATGCGGCAGTATGCCGGATTTGCAACGGCTGAGGAATCGAACGCACGATATAAGTATCTGCTTTCGCAAGGGACAACCGGTTTGAGCGTGGCGTTTGATCTGCCGACGCAGATCGGGCTGGATTCGGATGATCCGCTCGCTGCGGGCGAGGTTGGGAAAGTTGGCGTGGCAATCGACGGTTTGGATGATATGTCGACGCTGTTTGACGGCATTCCGCTCGATACGGTTTCGACATCGATGACGATCAATTCGACCGCTTCGACGTTGTTGTGTCTGTATCTGGCGGTTGCCCGTCGGCAGAATGTCGGTTTTGATAAGGTAAACGGGACGATCCAGAACGACATCCTAAAAGAATATATCGCTCGCGGCACCTACATTTATCCGCCAAAACCGAGTTTGCGGCTTATCACCGACACGTTCGCATTCTGCGCCGCCGAGGTTCCCAATTGGAACACGATCTCGATCTCCGGCTACCACATTCGCGAGGCAGGTTCGACGGCGGCCCAGGAGATCGCTTTTACACTTGCCAATGGGATTTGCTATGTCGATGCGGCTATCAGCGTCGGCCTCAAAGTTGACGATTTTGCACCGCGTTTGTCGTTCTTCTTTAATTCGCATAATAATCTGCTCGAAGAGATCGGCAAATTCCGTGCCGCCCGCCGCCTTTGGGCGAGGATCATGAAAGAGCGTTTTGGAGCGAAAGATTCAAAGTCGTTAACGCTCAGATTCCACACGCAAACGGCCGGTTCGACGCTGACCGCGCAGCAGCCTGAGGTCAATGTCGTGCGAACAACGATACAGGCACTCGCCGCTGTCCTCGGCGGTACGCAGAGTCTGCACACAAATTCTCTCGATGAGGCCCTCGGCTTACCGACCGAAAATGCCGCCCGGATCGCTCTGCGAACGCAGCAGGTCATCGCCTACGAATCCGGCGTCGCCGACACCGTCGATCCGTTCGCCGGAAGTTACGCCATCGAGGAACTGACGACGCAGCTCGAATCCATGGCCCGCGCCTACATAGACAAGATTGACGCGATGGGCGGAATGCTCAGGGCGATCGAAACCGGCTATGTCCAAAATGAGATCCAGGAAGCCGCCTACGATTATCAGCGGGCCGTCGAGACCGGTGATGCCGTAGTTGTAGGGGTAAATAAATTCCAGGCTGAGGAAACATCGATTCCCGTCCTCCGCGTTGATGAACGCATCGAGCGTGAGCAGGTCGCCCGTCTTCAGGCAGTTCGAGCAAAACGTGATGCTGAAAGGGCCGCAGCCGCGCTCAAATCTATCGAAGAAGCCGCGGGCGGCACCGCAAATCTACTCCCGCGAATCCTCACCGCCGTCGAAGCCCACGTCACCGTCGGCGAGATCAGCAACACGCTACGCAAAGTCTGGGGCGAGTACCGCGAATCAATTACCATCTAGCCGGGAACGCACGCTCAGCCGGGAACGCAGGCTCCCTCGCCTGCGGGCGCCGGTTCCTCCGGCGTGACGGACACACATAGGTCGTCAACTTGCAAAACCATCGTGTTCGTCAGCGTCCTCAGAGCAGGACGCTTACGCGCCGAGGGCGCCTGCGTTCCCGGCAAAAGGCTCCTGCGTTCCGGCCAATAAAGCACGAAAAAACTTGCTGACAACATCGTTTAACTATGTTATTCTCTGGATTGGCTGTTTCCCTACGGTCGCTTTTTCTGCTCTCACTTGCATCCTCACCTACCACCGCATATGGACATTTTAAACGATTACCTTCAAAGGCTTCTTTCATCGTGCTCGGACGAGCTGCGTCTGGAACCCGATAGAAACCCGTATCTGGTCTCCGAAACAAGCACTACTGACGTCGGCAATTCACCGCTGATGGGTACGCAGATCAGCTCGATGATCTTTCCGCTGATACCACCGGGCGTCAGATCGACGCTGCCCAATCGTTCGGAGGTTGAATTTGTTCATCCGCACAATCTCGGAAATTTTAATTTCAACGTGCAAAAATCGAGTGCCGGATTTGTGGTCACCATCCGGCCGTTGTTGACGGATTCCAACGGTTCGATAGATATGCCCAGGCCGCTTCACGATGAATCGCCAATCTCGCAGCCCGAACCAGCCTTTACATCGGAACCCGCCCCGTTTCTCGATTCGGCTCCGGAATTTGTTGCGGAGCTCGATTCGCCCGCGTCGTATGAATTTGAAAGCTCGTCTCAGGGCCTCGACGCCACGGGTGCCGCGATAGCCGACACGGCGACGCTTGCCGATGTCAGCTATGAAGAATTCGAACCGGCCAAGGAATATGTTCCGACCGGCGGCGGTCCCGAGCTTGATGTGGTTTCGTTTAACGATCCGGCGTATCAAACGGTCTTTTCCGACACGGCCACGTACGAACCGCCGGGCCGACGCGATGATTTTAACCCGAGCGAATTTGGCGAGACCCTTGATAGACCGGTCGCCGCACAGGAATATGTTCCGACGCCCGATGTCGAACAGTTTCCGGTACCCGCTCCGGCAGAGACTGCGTTTGTACCCGCCACGGCAAATGCCGCCGAGGCCGGAAAGATGGATGTGCTTTTTAAGAAAATGGCCGAGCTAGGTGCATCCGATCTGCATCTTTCCGTGTCCGTGCCCCCGATGATGCGCAAGGACGGCAGGATGAAGGTGCTGCGCGAGGGCGATCCCGCATTGACTCCCGAGACCATGCGCGAACTGCTCACCTCGATCATGCCCGAGCGAAATCGGGAAGAATTTGAAAGTCGGAACGACACGGACTTTGCCTACGAAATTCCAGGCCTGGCGCGTTTTCGATGCAATATTTTTATGGATCGAAAGGGAATGGGAGCCGTTTTTCGCATCATTCCGACCAAGATGACGACGGCCGCCCAACTCGGGCTCTCAGAGGCCGTCCTTGGGTTGACCAAGCTTTCGAAAGGTCTGGTGGTCGTGACCGGCCCGACCGGTTCGGGAAAATCGACGACGCTGTCCGCGATGGTCAATGAGATCAACATGACCCGCGAAGATCACATCATCACGATCGAAGATCCGGTCGAATTCGTCCACGAGAATATTAAATGCCTGGTCAATCAGCGCGAGGTTCACAATCACACAAGCAGTTTCAAGGATGCTCTGCGGGCGGCGCTCCGCGAGGATCCCGACATCGTCCTCGTCGGCGAAATGCGTGATCTCGAAACGATCTCGATCGCCATCGAAACCGCCGAAACGGGCCACCTCGTTTTTGGCACACTCCATACAACGACCGCTCCTTCGACCATTGACCGTATCATTGACCAGTTCCCGGCGGATCGCCAGGAGCAGATTCGCGTCATGCTTTCGGAATCGCTAAAAGGCGTGATCGCCCAAACATTGCTGCCGAAAATAGGCGGCGGCCGCATCGCGGCACTCGAAATTCTAATAATTACGCCGGCCATCAGCAATCTCATTCGCGAAGGCAAAACCTTCCAAATTCCATCGGCGATGCAGACCGGAAAGAACATGGGAATGGTCATGCTCAACGACGCCCTCTTCGAACACGTAAAAAACGGCCTCGTCGAACCCATGGACGCGTACGTCAAGGCCGTCGATAAAACTGGATTTGAAGCTTTGCTGACACGCGGCGGATTTAAGCTTTAATAGGTTGTTTTTCAAGGGCCTAACAAAATTTTGAGGCTCCGGATAGAGTTCCGGACCCTCACGTTTTCTAATTTTGGGGTTCGTTCATTCAGATTTCGATGGCTTTGGTTTTGGCGTCTCGCTTTTTGACGGCATCGTGACACGAAATGCAGATTTTTTTAACCTGCCCATTGAGAATCTCGATTGGGATTTTAGACGCCAGAATGCCCATGCCAGCTTTAAGTGCGAGGTTCTGCCGTCACTGACCTGGAAAATGGACTACGAGTGGGAAGCTTAGAACCGTAAAGATCGAGATGTTAATCGTAACAACGAACACAGTATCAGAAACCGGCTCGATTTCGAATACAGCCTTTCAGGAGGCGGAAAGCGTTCAACCGTGGCACCGACAAGTCGAAAAGCCGAGGAAGGCGTGCCAACCTTCACAACTCTCCGGCTTAAGCTGGATTACACTTATTCGAACCGGAGCGCGCTGGTGTGTAACACCCAACCATTGTCGTTTGTTACTAAAGTTTCGTGCCGGATGTCGTGCCCTCCCTGAATGGGAGGAATATCGGGTAGTGTATGGTTTACAGCCTTTAAGTTGGCGCCTATGCGGGCTTGCCCGCCCGCTGATGGGGGCAGCGGGCAAGCCCGCTTCTTAACTTTTGTACTATTGTGTAAGATCATAATCTTGATTTACTGGTAACGGTCCGCCTGGAAACACTTTTGACCAGTCAGGCAAAAACCTCTACCAATCGGGCTGAATTCGGTCGGCTGGGGCCGTTTTTCGGGCGACCAAGGGGCCGGAATCGTCGTTGTTAATTACAAGCATCTCGCGCGGCCAACCCCCATAATTACTGGCCCGCGACGACCTCAGCCGGTTAAAATGTGGCACGTGCCACATTTAAAACACCATTGAATGATCAAAAAGCCCCCGACAGTTTAAAATACCAAAAAAATTCACCCCCAATTTTTGAAATAACCACTCCCAAACGAACCCAAACCCGGACTAACAACTCAGCACAGCCGCCCCCGTAGGTTAGATCAAAATCAGTGTAACGATGAATAGGGTTTATTCGACTTTTGTGTTCTAGCATACAGATATTCTGTCTGCTTTTCTCCATACTCATCCTTGTCCGAAATACAATTATTCGAAATAAAAGGAGAACGAGATGATTAATAACAATAAATACGAAAACGAAAGGCCCGCGATCGGCGTTCGCGACGCTTTCACATTCTTGTTGGTCGGTGGCGGCATCGGCGCGACACTGGCTCTTCTTTTCGCACCGAAATCGGGCCGTGAAATGCGGCATGATATAGCCGACGCATCCCGCCGCGGTTATGATCTGACGGTCGAAAAGGCCAATGAGCTAAAGGAGCAGTCGGCCGAAAAACTACAGGCCATTAAGGAAAAAGCCGAAGCTGCGTATGATTTTGCCGCGACTAAGTTCAATGCGGGCAGTGAGTCGGTTTCAGTTGCTTCCAAAGCAATCTCGGATGGCATCGACGCGGTTCATCCCGAAGCCAGCATCCGGGTAAAACACGCCACTGGCCGAAAGCCGGCAAGTATTTTTTAAGGTCGGGAGGAGTGTCAATCATCTGCGATTTAACCGGATTAAGCAGTAGGAATATTTGGCCCGCGAATTACGCGAATGTTCGCTAATCATTATTGAAAAGGTCTCTTTATTCGCGATAATTCGCGCTATTCGCGGGCAAAATTCTTAATGCCTAATCTGGGTTGAACGGTTTGCGGCAGTGGCCGCCTGGCCCAGTCATCAGGGCGATATTCAAAAATGGATTTGACCGGCTGCACTAAAATGCGGCCGGTCGTTTTTTATTTAGGGACAGTAACGTTGTTGCCGGCGAGTGTGTTACCGATTGATCGCTGAAATTCCGAGATCGCCTTGTTCAGATCGGTTCGGGCCTGAAACTCGCGGCCGCGGGCCGTTGCAAGATCGGTTTGGCGTTGGAGAACGAGATAAAAGGTCGACGTTCCGCCGCGAAACTGTCGCTGCTCGCTTGCATACAACTCCTCGGCCGCACCCCGCGCATCTGCGGCCGATGCGAGCCGGGCCTCGGACGAGCGAAGCGCCTGGAGAGCATTTCGCACTTCGGCCACGACGATCTGTTCGGTCCGGGCCCGAAAATTCGCGATCCGATCGGCCTCGACCTGAGAACGGGCGAGATTTGCCTTTGCGATGCGGTTCCCCCACGGCAACGAGATCGCGACGCCGACGCGGAATGACGGATAGTCGAGCGCCGCCAGATTGCCAAGCGAAGTAAAATAGCCGCCCACGAGATTTGGCGGAACACGGCTGATGCCGGTCGTCGGGTTGATCGCCGCGGCCGTTTCCGAGCCGGCAAGTCCCTGTAGCGTATAGGAACCGACCAGATCGATCTGCGGCTTTGTCTGGTTCTTAAAAAACTCCTGATCGATCCTGTTGATCTCGGCCGTGGTCTGAAGCTGGCTGATCTCAGGCCGGTTTTTCAGGGCCTCGCCAACCGCGACCTCAAGGCTGATCTGCGGAACGCCAAGCCCGACCGGCGTTACAGGCATGAGCGAACGTGACCATTCCGGCGATGTCCTGTCCCGCAGGAGCAGAGTTTTCAGAGTGTTTTCAGAGCGCGTAACACTTTCCTGGGCGACGTAAACGGCCTGTTCAAAGGTCGATATCTGAGCATTCGCGGCAACGATCTCAATCGGCGCAAGCACGCCTTTATCGACCAGTCTTTGGTTGCTCTCAAGCTGCTGCTTGGCCTGCCGTAATGTTTCGAGCTGTACTTGCTGATTTCGCAGCGCAAAAACCAAGTCCCAATAGGCTTGCTCGACACCGTTAACGACGTTGATCGCCTGTAGCTTTAACTGCGACTCGGAAATATTGATGTTCTTTTTCGAAATCTCAATCGTCCGCCGGCTGCTGTCGACGCGGCGATTTCGCCATAACGGCTGTGTGTATGAGAGGACAAGCGAAGACGGGAATTGCGGATTGAGAAACGAGTTGGTATTGCTCGTCGTCGTTCGCGACGAGTTGAACAAAGCTGAGTAATTTCCGCCGGCATACGGAGACAATCCGCTAACGCCGCCCGAACCAAAAAAGCGAGTCTGCGTGACTGCACCGTTAACGGCACCGCCAATAGCTGAGGCTGTCGGCGTTGTCAGCCTTTCATAATAGCCCTCAGAAACCAACAGCGGATCGTAGGCACCTCGGGCTCCAAAGAGATCGAGGTCACTGATCTTCGAGTCGTTGCGCGAAGCGTCGATTTCATTATTGTTTTTTAGCGCCATCTCGATTGCCTGATCTAGCGTTAGTGAAAGCTGTTCGTCAATCTCGACCCCGACGCGTGCCGCGCTCGGCATCGGCCGCAGCGGCGTCTGAAACTTTGGCTGGACCGGCGGCGGTTCATGCGGTGTTGCGGTTGGCGTAGGCGTCTGGGCCCCGACAACTGAAACAGCAAGAACAAACAGAAACGCCCCCGAAATTAATCGCACGGCGCCCAAAAAGTTGAATTTTCTGAGGGTCAAAAACATCGACAAACTAATTAGCGGCCTCACTGACGTTACTGGCTTCGCTCGGCTCCTGCGCCTCGCTCCGCGGCCGTCTGAGCGATGCAAAAATATTCCTCACGCCACGCGACATTGATTGCCAGATCGTTGTCTCTTTCGCATCGTCAAATATTGAGTAAAATACAGGCACCGCCAGCAGCGTCAGCAGCAAACACATCGACTGGCCGCCGACAACGAGAATGCCGATCGAACGGTTCGTCGCCGCACCAGCACCGGTGCCGAGCGTGAGCGGGATCATTCCCGCAACCAGAGCGATCGTCGTCATCAGGATCGGTCGCAAACGGTCACGATTTGCCTGGATGATCGCATCATAGCGGTTCAGTCCCTTGGCCCGAAGTGTGTTCGTGTGATCAATCTGCAAAATTGCGTTTTTCTTAACGATACCGAAAAGCAGCAGGATACCGAGGGCCGAAAATATATTCAGCGTTTGTCCCGCAATCGCCGTTGAAAGCAGCGCGAACGGCACCGAGAGCGGCAGCGTTATTAGGATCGTCACCGGATGGATAAACGATTCGAACTGTGCGGCGAGGATCAGGTACATAAAGACGAACGACAGCAAAAACGCGTAAAGAAACGCTTCATACGCTTTTTGTAATTCTTTCGATTGGCCCGTCACGCCGGTCAGATATTCAGCCGGCATCTTGAGATCGGCGGCGTACTGCTGCATTCTCGCGACGGCGTCCGATTCCGAGGCATTTGGCGGCAGCCCGGCCGAAACTGTGACCTGACGCAGCCGATTTAGACGATTGATCGAGGACGGTGAAGTTCCTTCATCGATTTTGACGACGCGGGCGAGGTCGACTGTGCCGCCGCTCGATGATCCGACGCTGAAATATTTAAAGTTAGCTCGGTCGCGCCGGTACTGCTCTTCAGCCCGAACGACCACGTCGTACTGCTTCGAATTTTCGCTAAAGGTTGAAACTATCTGCCCGGCGGATAAAATGTTGAGGGCCTGTGCCACATCGCCAGCCCGGACGCCCAAGTCAGCCGCCCGCGTGCGGTCAATAGTGACCCGAATCTCCGGATTGCCGACCTCGATCGAGGTGTCAGGGTCGCGGTAAATCGGGTCCTGCTTCATTCGCTCGACCATCGCGTTGGCGTATTCCGTCAGTTTTGCCATGTCGGGGCCGGCGATATAAAATCCAACGCCCGAACCGCCGCGTCCGAGGCCGATGCTGCCCGCGATCGATGACGACGCCGACACGGTGACCTGATAATCCTTTGACGAATATTTTTTTGCGATCGCCCGTGTCTGATTGATAAGGTCGGCCTGCGATTTCTTTCTTTCTGCGACCGGCAGCAGAGCGACATTTATAAAGCCGTTATTCGATCCCGAACCACGTCCAAATCCGGCGAGAACCAGTGTGTTTTTTACGCCCGGAATTTCTGCACGAATGTCACGGGCGACACGGTCAAGGATCGACTGCGTAGCTGAAAGCGACGTCCCTTGCGGACCGCGAACGTTGACCTGATAAAGCGATTCGTCCTCATCGGGCAAAAACGCCATTCCGACATACTTGTAGAGCGGAAAAATCGACGCGACCGTGAGTAGACAGATCAACACCACCGCCCACCTAAATCGCATCGCCAGCCTCAGCAGCCACGTGTATGTTGCGTCGATTTTGCTGTAAAACCAGCCAGCTTTCGAATCGTGTGAGGCCGCGACTTCCCCAGCCGGCGAAATGACTTCTCCGGTCTGCTCGTCCCGCGTCTCCCCTTCTCCTTTTCTCCCCTTGTCCCCTTCTTTCCGCTTTATCCACCTTGCCGCGAGCATCGGGGTCAGCGTAAACGATACGACGAGCGAAACCGCAATAGCGGCTGCGGCCGTCAGGCCAAACGACGACATAAATCGCCCGACGATGCCGGTCATAAACCCGACAGGAATAAAAACGGCGAGCAAACTCAACGTCGTTGCGAGAACCGGCAGACCGATCTCGCGCGTACCCTCGACCGCTGCCTGAAACGGGTCCATTCCTTTTTCTTCGACAAAGCGATAGATATTTTCGAGCACGACGATCGCGTCGTCGATCACGATGCCGACCATCAGCGTCAGCGCCAGCATGGTCATCTGATTGAGCGAAAATCCAAGAGCCGCAATGGCCGCGAAGGCCGCAATGATCGAGATCGGAATGGCGAGGGCCGCGATGATCGTCGAACGAAAATTCCACAGAAAAACAAACACGACGATTGCCGCAAAAAGACCTCCGAGGACCAGATGCTCTTCGATTGCCGTCAGCGAGTTTTGGATAAATTCGGACTGATCGCGGATGGTCGCGATCTTCATGTCAGTCGGCAGGTTTGGGATTATGACAGCCATTCGCGACTTAACGTTATTGATGACCGCGATCGTGTTCGCACCGGCCTGCTTTCGAATACCTATCGAAACCGACGTCACGCCGTCAAGCGAGGCTGCCATCATAGCCTCGCCGCCCGATTTTTCGACATTCCCGACATCCTTGATTTTTATCGGAAAACCGTTTCGCGTCGCGATGACAATATCGTTAAATTGTTCGACCTCCGCGAGCTTACTCATCGTCCGCACACCGAGCGTCCGCTGACCCTCGATGATATTGCCGCCGGGCATCTCCTGGTTTTGCGCGCGAATTGCCCCTGAAACTTCGGTAACTGCGAGGTTAAACGCACGCAGCCGATCAGGATTTACACTGACGAGTATCTGCGGCGTGCGGGCACCCCACATAAATACCTCAGCGACGCCATCTGCACTCTCGATCCGTTTTTGAATAAGCTGCTCGACCTGTTCGGTCAGTTCGACGACGTTGCGCGGCGCGCTGACGACGTACATGAGGATCGGCTGCGAATCCGGATCGCTTTTTTGTGCCGAGGGCGGATCGGCGGATTCGGGAAGACGATTTACGACACCGCTGAGTTTCTGCTGAATCTCTTGAAATGCGACGTCAGGGTCCTTCTCAAGGTTAAACGTAAGCGTGACATTCGAGCGTCCACGCGACGAACTGGAACGCATTTCCTCGACGCCCGGGACCGTATTCAAGGCTCCCTCGATCACATCGGTGATCTCAGTTTCAATTTCTTCTGGCGATGCGCCGGCATTGCTGGTTCCGACTGAGATCGTCGGCAGATCGATCTTTGGGAATCGGTCGACGCCAAGCGTAAAAAAGCTGAAGCCGCCTACGACCGTCATAAACAAAACAATGACAGTCGCAAAAACGGGACGGTGAACACAAATTTCAGCTAACCACTGCATATCGGATTTAAGTCAAAAGTAAAAAGTCAAAAGTAAAAGTCAGAGGTCACGGTCAGTAAAAGCCAAAATTTTGACTTTTGACTTTTGACTTTTGCCTTACGATGCCACCCTCGCTCCTTCGTAAAGCTGCGATAGATTGCTTGTCGCGACGATTTCGTCGGGATTTAGCCCGTTCAAGATCTGATAGCTGTCGCCTTCTTCGGGGCCGAGTTGCAGGGTCCGGAGCTTGGCGATTCCCTCGATGATCACAAATGCTCGATATGCCTGCGTCGCCTGGTCGACATGAACCGCCGTTTTAGGAGCGAAAACGCCCTTGCCCCCGCCCTCTTTATTGATTCGGACGGTCGCAAACATGCCTGGTCTGAGCGCGTTATCGCCGTTCTCGATCGACGCCTCGACGACCGCCGAACGCGAGACCGGGTCGACTGCCGGATTTACCGACGAAACCGTTCCGGCAAATTTTCGGTCTTTGTAGGCATCGATCTGTACTGAAACGCCGCGTCCGAGGGCAACGTAAGGCAGATCGGCCTCTGCCACCTGAATTTGAATTTTGATTGGATTTGTCCGCAAGATCGTCGCGACAACCGACGCTGAGGAAACATATTCGCCAACCGCCACCGGACGATTGCTGACAAAGCCTGAGAACGGGGCCCGTATCACCGTATCGGCGATTGCCTGCTGAGCGTCGGCAACTTGCGTCTGGGCAGATTCGACGTCTGCCTGAGCCGCGGCGATTGCCTGATTGCTTTGTCGGGCCGTATTTATCGTGACGTCGAGCTGCTGGCGGGCGGCGTTTGCACGCGTTCGGGCAGTGTCTCGCTGCGTCCGGAAAGTTTCGTATGTGACCATCGCGACATCGCCCGATTCGGTCAGCTCGCGATAGCGTTTTTCATTCGCCTCGGCCTGTTTCAGTTCGGCCAGCGTCTGCTCGTAATTGGCATTTGCGGCCCGAACCTCGGGGATGTTCGACGCATTAAATTTCCCATTTGGCCCCAGCCCGAGTCGCGCCTCGGCCTGCGAAACCGAAACTCTCGCCCGTTTCACAGCGGCCTGAGCACCAGCCAATTGCAGCCTTGCATCGCGGTCATCAACGCGAGCAATCGCTGCGCCGCCCGATACATATTGCCCGGCATTAACCGACAGATTTGCGATCTTTCCGGCCGTCTTCGGTGCCACATCAGATGTCTCGTCAGCCGTTACGCTGCCGGTCGCCTGAATCACGGCGGCGATATCGCGCGATTCGGTTTTTCCAACCGTTACCGCGATCGTCGGGGCCTGTGGGTTTTCGGCATTTGAATTTCCTCCGCGTTGATTGGCCGAGCCTGATCCGCACGATAAAGTTGATACCATCGCGACCAGGACCGAGGTTGTTAAGCATGCATTCCACATAGAATAGTGTCTAAGTCTCGTAGTTTACAATAGTTTGCACATCCATCCGACATTTTCGTATGTAAATTTTTGTCAATTCGACCGTACGGAATCATACAATTCCAGCGATGTCCGCAGGTTCCCGACTTGTCTTTTACCGACGCAGCAATGCTAAAATAGCTTGATAAACCAAGCAGATAAATAAATTATGCAAGAGATAACCGTTTCGGAACTAAAGGCCCGGCTGGATGCCGGTGATGATATTCAATTGATCGACGTTCGCCAGCCTGACGAGTATGCTTTCGCCAGCATTAGCGGTGCAAAATTGATCCCGTTAGGTGAGATACCGACTCGCAAAGGCGAAATAGACGAAACGTGCGAGACCGTCGTTCACTGCAAAATGGGCGGCCGCAGCGCCCGTGCGATCGAGTTTCTCACGCAATCCGGTTATACCGGAAAACTGTCAAACCTTGTCGGCGGCATCACCGCCTGGTCAAACGAAATCGACGCGAGTATTCCAAAATACTGATAGCCCTCATTTCCGGCTTTCGAAGACCTTTTGTGCGGCGAGCGCCATGCCTTTTTGATCGTGGGCGACGCCGGGCACGTCGATAAGTTGCCACTTTGTCTTCGGATTTAGGGTTTTTACCCTGCCGAACATATAGGCCGCACGTTCGAAGCGGTTTTTGCCCTGCTCGTCCGCCTCCGCCGACTGCCGCAAACTCTCGGTTCGCAGCAAATCCGCCGTGCCGCGCATCAATATGAGGTCTGTTTGTGTCCACTCTAACAATTGCATCGCGCTGACAGGATGCGGAGAATTCTTGACTCCGTACGGAAATTTTACGGCGATGTCGGGAAGGGTGTAAAACCCTGGATTCGCGGCGATAGCCAGTCTCATCTTATTTTGTGGATGGTAGAGCATAAAACGGTGGACAAACTGCCCGCCCGCCGAGTGGCCAAAAAGGTCGTACTTTTTCGCCTTAACGCCGAACTTCGACTTTGCCATTTCGAACAGTTGCTCGATGACGGTGAATGCCCATTTTGACCGGGGATTCGGAGTGTTGTCTGCCTCGCGGCCAGTCGCAATATTGCCAAAATTATACCCGAGCGGCTCCGGCCAATTCTTCTCATCAAACTTCGGCGACAGGACCAGATAATTGTTCCGCGATGCCCACTCGACCCACGAATCCAGATAATTATCAGCATCCCGCTGCCGGCCGGCCATGACCATCAAAATCTTCGTTTTTGTATTAACGCCCGGCGGAACCGAATAAAAGACAGTGATCGCGGGATTGTCGGGGCTCGTAAAAACAAACGAGTTACGCTCCCGCCCCGGCGCGGTCTGCGAAAATGCCGCGACGACCGAGATCATCAAACAAACCAAGGCTGGCAAAAAGTTTTTTTGCATTGAATTAAGGGCACCTCTAAAAATAGAAGATTTAAACACAAAGGACACAAAGGGAAGACACGGAGAACACAAAGAAATCATTTAATATCAATACTTTGTGGTCTTTGTGTCTTCCCTTTGTGAACTTTGTGTTAAAGGATTTTGCCATTTCTAGACGTCCCTTTAAGATTTGCGCCGAACGTCTAGAAATTCAATCGCAATCCAAATTGGAGCAGCCTCGGTTTGCCGACGATCGAGGTAATCCTGCCAAAGCCCGTGCTGTTGATATTTGTATCGGGATTATCAAAATTAACTGTGTTAAAGGCGTTGAATATTTCCGCTCTAAACTCGATATTCATCGTCTCGTTAATTCTGGTCCGTTTCAACGTGCTGAAATCAAAATTGAAGTAATGCGGGCCAAAAACGGACGAGAGTCCAAGAGTACCGACCGTTCCGGCCCTCGGATTCTGAAATATCACCTTCGAGGCGTCGCTTGTGCTGCCGGGGGCGAGGTTTGGATCGATAAAAACGATGCCATTTGGTGTATTTTGTATGCCCGTCAAGGCGCCAATCTGTGCCGTCGTAAGTCCGCCGACCACATCAACCGTATTTGATCCCGACAACCCGTCACGGTTGATAGTCCCACGGCCGGACAGCAGACTCAACGGATCGCCCGTATTAAATTTTGCAATCCCGCTGATCTGCCAACCGCTGAGCAGAACACCCGCGACCCCTCTAGCGCCGCGAAAATACTTCCGGTTTCGACCAAATGGAAGCTGATAGATCGCGTTAGCGAGAAATTGATGCGTGTTTGTGTATTGAGCGTATTCACGATGCGTATCCAAAAGCGTTAAGAAAGAATTTGTATCGCCGGTCGAACCAGTAAAATCTGACAATCCCTTCGCAAACACATAGCTAGCCTGAAATCGCAGTCCGCCGGTCAAACGTCGCGTCAACTCAACTTGCAATGAATCGTACGCTGACGTCGATCCATTGGTAAAAAGTTGAGCGCCGCGAACCGCCGGATTCGCACGAAGAAAGTTTAATGGCAATCTGCCCGCCGCAACCGCGTTCAAAAATGAGCCGCCGCGAACATTGTTGAGAATACGCAGCCGAAGCAGATAGTCTATAAAATCGCCTGCCCGTCCCTCATCCAGTCGCTGAATGAAATTGCTCAACGCATAGCTCGTCGTTTGTCCGGTAAAGAGGGCGTCCATTAGCGGATTTGGCGTACTGCCCGGAATGGCGGCGTTGAATGCAAAGCTCGCCGCTGTCGTACAGGTCGCAACCGCACGACACGCCGTCAAATTATTTTGTCCGATCCTGAACGCATCAAGAAATGTCTGTCCGGTCACCGTGTCTCTCGCAAAAACGTTGACCTGATTGACGTCATATCCGCGATACAGCTTTTTCCCGCGATTTCCAACGTATCGAATTTCCAGCGACGTACCCTTGAAAATCTCATGTTGGATGCCAAAGTTAAAATCGTGAAGAAACGGTGTC
Source organism: uncultured Acidobacteriota bacterium (assembly GCA_963738935.1). Lineage (GTDB taxonomy): Bacteria > Acidobacteriota > Blastocatellia > Pyrinomonadales > Pyrinomonadaceae > OLB17. Next base: position 2,196,898 of record CAVTYF010000001.1, read on the forward strand.
CGAAGATTTTCATCAAACGCCCGCATATCGACTATGGAATTGGTTTGAATGCTCTGCGGTGCCGGAATCGACACGGTTGGAAGTGGGGTTTCGCCGATGCCATTTCGAAGGAAATTGTTTACCGTTCGTGTCGTCGTCAGGATCAGTCCCTCGTTATCGTCGAGCGTTGCGTCAATGATGTTGAAACTTCCCTGAAAATAACTGAGCCGATAACCACCGCGGATTGACGTCGTACCTTTCTTGAACGGATCCCAAGCGAATCCAAAGACTGGAGCAAAATTATTGTTGTCGGAATTGAACAAAATCCCATTGGGCGCAAAATCAAGCACGGGAGCACTGCCGGTCAACACGCCAGGCTGAAATAAATTGCCATCGCCGGATACGCCGTAAAGCCCGGCGGAGCCGCCTACCGGCAGCAAGCCCAGATTATTCGCCTCTTTTGGCGTCGTGTACAGCTCATATCGCAGACCGAGATTAAGCGTCAAATTTGGACGAAAACGCCATGAATCCTGAAGGTAGAGATTGGTTTCCCAGTTTGAATACTGCCTGGTTTCGGGAGCACCGCGGACGACCGCACGATCCGCGGGATTAACCACATTGAAAACCTGCGTAACCGTTGCGACCGCTCCGGTCAGCGTATTGGCGAGACTTTCCTGAAAGGCAACACTGCTTGGGGTTATACCGGGAAAACTTCCTGTCACAAATCCCGGATCGTTAGTCGTGCCAAATTCAATCACCGGTAAAGTTCCGGTTAAAGAATAGCGGCGCACCCACAAATTTCGAATTTCCGCCCCCATCTTAAAAGTGTGATTTCCCCGCAAGATCGTTAAGTTATCCGTGAATTGTAAAACCCGCAGACTCCTTCCCGTGCCAATATTGGAATATTCGGGATTGAAAACATTGGCTATATCCAATAAATATCCGCGAGCATAATCTGCCGTATTACCGAAAGTTAAGCCCGATATTTGAGCTCCGACGCGGGCTTCGTTAATCATCGTCGGAGTGAGTATCGAGCGAAAGGTCCCCGACGTTCCGCGTCCGATCGTGTTCCGGGTTCCAAAATCCGAGTCAGGAAACGCCGGTTCGCGTTCATTGATATAATCGCCGTTAAACAGAATATCACCGTAATTGTAGGTTGCCTCAAATGAATGTTTGTCGCTGAAACGATGATCCAACCGAACGGAAAACTGATCGGTCGGAGAAATGACCTTCGCATTAAAGCGAAATCCTCCCGTATTCAACCCGTCCCCAATTTGAAAGTTATTCGGGAGAGGTGACAATCCGAGATATGCCGTCAGGGTTGGATCTATATTAGCCGCAGTTCGACTAGCATTGATTCCAAGCAGGTTTTGCACGCAGACCGTTCCGGTTGGCAGGGCCGTTGCCCCGGTCGTGGCACAGGTCACGGTACCGGCGGGAATTCCCGTTATAATGGTTGCCGGAGCCGGAGTTCCGGGTGCAATCGCTACGTTTGCCGGCGTATTTGCGCGCCCTTTTAGGTATCGAAAAATGCCCTGTCGTGCCTGTTGGGTATAAACCAGGCGATTGCGCGAAAGACCGCGAGATTCGCGTTTCCCCTCGTACGAGGCGAAGAAAAACGTCTTGTCCCTGATGATCGGACCGCCGAGCCGGCCGCCAAACTGATTGCGAATTAAAGGCTCGCGCGGAACACTCCCTCCATTATCCAAAATGGTTGAATTATTAAAGAAGTTATTCGCGTTGAACGCGGTGTTTCGATGAAACTCAAAGACCGACCCTCTGAAGCTGTTTGTTCCCGATGCAGTAACTGCGTTGATCTGGGCCGAGCCTCTCCCGAATTCCGCGGACGGCAGCGATGAAGTCACGCGAAACTCGGCAATACTCTCAACGCTCACGGGAATCACGGAAAGAGTAATATTGGCCGGCGTTTTCAGGAAATTATCTGAGGCATTGATACCGTCAACCGTTAGATTGTTAGCAACGGTGCGGTTCCCGTTGATCGAAAACTTTGAAACTTCCCCGTCCGCGTTTGATTTGGTTTGTACGCCGGCCTGCAGCGCCGTCAACTCAAACGGATTGCGGCCATCAAGCGGGAGTTCCAATATCTTTTGGCGGTCAACGACCTCGCCGACCTCGGCGTTGGAGGTGTTGATCGTCACCTGTGCGTCGTCTGCTGAAACCGTGATCTCTTCGCTGATGGCTCCGATCTCGAGCTGAATGTTGATGCTCGTTACGGTTGCAACCTGAACGATAATTCCCTCGATCAGCGACTTCTTAAACCCCTGGACGGCCGTGCTGATAACATACGTTCCTGGCTTTACCTCGGAAACCGAAAACGAACCTTCGCCCGAGGATGTAGCGGTCAGAGCTTCGCCTGTTTGCGTGTTCTTAACCAAGATTGACGCATTTGGAACGACCTGTCCTTGAGGGTCTCGAACGGTTCCATCGATTCGTCCACGCAGAGATTGGCCATTCACGACGCTCAACGAAACCAAAATAAGCAGCAAGGCAGCCAGCGATATCTTCATTTTCAACATAACTTTAATCTCCTGTATTAGACGACCAAGCCGAGCTAAGAAGCGGTCCCTACGGCGACGGGAAAACCCACTACAACACAATCGCTTACCGGGTTGGTTTGTCGCCCAGAACGCATGCCATTGAGGGTGATTACCCTTAGTTTTATCGAAGAATCAGTTATTGTCAACGGATAACGGGTCTACAACGAATTTTTGAATCAGTGGCAAAATCCGGGGGTGGAATTTTTGTGTTTTTTTTTAATTCTTTCGATTTTAAATGTGGCACGTACCACATTTTTACAAAAACGGCGTATTTATTAGTATTTGTCGACTAAAAAGGCCGCTTTGGTCGTAGGGTTTTGACCTAAAAATGGCCCCAAAAGGGCCGACTGGTCGAAGGTAAACCCGAAACTGGTCGAAGGTCCATCAGGCCAAAATACCTCTGCCACTCGACCGACAACTTAGGACCTGCCCCGCGCTTCCGACTTCGTTACTTCGGATCGCAGAGTAAAAAGCTAAGAAGACTCGTAAATCAGCTCTTTCTTACGTCTAAGCAACCGGGAAAAAAGACCAGAAATCATTCAAATGATGGCTCCCCACGTTTCACGAACCGGGTTGAGCCTGGGCAAGAACCGTGAGCGGTCCAAGCGGGACAATTACCAAGATCAGTATGAGACAGAATGCCAATTCTTGGTTTTTCATTGAGTTATTTACCTCGTATTCATGAACTTTTGGCCACTATTGATTTTACGGGCTTCATTCACCGCTCATATCGATACTTTGTGCAACGCGGACGATTTTCATTCCCTTCGGCAACGTCGGTCCGACATGCCATTACCGCTTTTTCTTTGTCACCGTTTTGGAACCAGACCTGACAGTTTAGGCATTCGCCGTTCCAGCAGAAATCTCCATAGGAGATGCTCTCGACGGCCAGGAATTGAAAGCATCTGAGCAGGCTGTTGTTCTCAGGGACAAAGCGCGTTTCGCCGCAGATGTCTATCTCGATCAAGCGGTCGTAGGGCTGAAAAACGTCTTTGATATCTTTCAAATCCATAAATCTGATTTCAAAATTACGCTGTCCGGGCGAGATAGTCCAACCGAGCATTGTTAAGCGGCGGGCTTGCCGGCCAGTGATCGCAAACGGGCAAGCCCGTTGCTAAACTTCGGCATCGAACGCGGGCCTCGTTATTTGTTGTTTGCTGGACGGAAAAGGTAAACTATTTAACTACGAGAAAAAAATATGTCGCTGGTGATTTATACAAAGCCTAATTGCCCTTATTGTCAGAAAGCTCGTGATCATTATCATGCCGCGGGAATCGACTTTACGGACTACGACGCTCAAAATGATAAGCTGCGTCAGCGTGAGATGCTTGAGTTTTCGGGCGGCGATCCGACGGTTCCGTGCATCGTAGAAAATGGCGTTTATGTCGGTTCGGGCTGGGGCGACCCGCCGCGTGGCTGAACGATCCACATTGATTGAACCGGCAGTTAGCCGGTTCTCGCAATTTTGGATTTTAGATTTTGGATTTTAGATTTACGGTCTTAGACTAGTAGGCTGAAACAGGATTAAGAGTGCCGCATTTTGGATCAGGAAATCCAAAATCCGCAATCCAAAATCCGCAATCGCTATGGTTGGTTCGCAAATTAACCAGTATAAGATCCTCGAAAAGATCGGCTCAGGCGGACAGGGTACTGTTTATAGGGCTCTCGACACCAAACTCAACCGCACCGTCGTCATCAAGGTTCTCCCGCCCGAACTCACTCAAAAGACCTCGAACTTTCGCCGTTTCGAACGCGAGGCCCAGCTCTGCTCGCAGCTCGACCACCCAAACATCTGCACCATATACGATTTTCACAGTGCCGAGGGCGTTTTCTATATCGCGATGCAGTATGTCGAGGGCAAAAATGTCCGGCAGCTAGTTGCTGGTCGCCCGCTGGAGCTAAAAAGCGCGATTTCGATCGTGATTCAGGTAACCGACGCGCTCGCCTACGCGCATTCAAAGAATATTATTCACCGTGACATCAAGGCTGGAAATATCATGGTCACCGATTCGGGCCAGGTAAAGATTCTCGATTTTGGCCTCGCCAAACTGCTCGAGGACGAACACGCCCAGTCCGTCGAGGGCCTCGACCGAAACGAGATCACGGAACTCGGAATCCCATACGGAACAGCAACTTACGCGGCGCCGGAACAGGCCAAAGGCGAACGGGCGGATCATCGCTCCGACATTTTCTCAACCGGCGTTCTAATATACGAAATGCTGACCGGCATCTGGGCTTTTCAAGGCAAAACTGTCATCGATGTCCGCCATCAGGTCTTATACGGGACGCCAAAACCAATCGCCGATCTGCGTAAAGAGCCGGTTCCGCCGCAGATTCAACAGATCGTTGATCGTGCCTTGTCAAAAGAACCGAAAGATCGCTACCAAAAGATCGCGACTATGCGCGACGAGCTCCGAGCGGTCTTGCAGCAGATCGCAGGTGCCCAGATTATGCCCGGCGACACATATGCACCGGGCCACGCCGATGGCAGTGCGGTCAAGCGCATGCTCAACTGGTTCACCGGAAAATCGGTTCCCGAGGCGACGTCAGTCGGGCGAACACCATCGGCTTCGCAAACGCCGTCGTACGCGCCGGATATTTCGATGACCGCGACCGGCACCGAGAAAAAAAGCGTCGCGATCTTGCCGTTTCAGAATTTGAGCCAGGATCCGGCATCAAGCTTTTACGAATTCGCGCTTGCCGATGCGGTTATCACCGAGCTTGCACAAATTCGCTCGATCATCGTCAGGCCGAGCTCGGTGATCGCTAAATATCAAGGCAAACAGGTCGATCCGCGCGAGGCGGGCAAGGAACTTCGCGTTCATGCCGTGCTGTCGGCGGGATTTTTGCGGGCCGGCGAAAAGCTCCGCGTCACCGCACAGCTTCTTGACGTTTTGACCGGCGACATCCTCTGGAGCGACCGTATCGACGCCGAGGGCAGCGATATTCTCGCGCTTCAGGACGGCATTGCACAGCGAATTCTCGAAGGTTTAAGACTCGAACTTACCGATCTCGAAGCTGAAAAACTCGGCAAACGGGTGACCGACAATCCCGAGGCGTGGGAAGAATACCTGCGTGGCCGCGACAATTTTGGCCGCTTTATTTTCCGCACGATCGACGCCGAAGATTGCGACGCGGCGATGGCCAATTTCAAACGTGCAATCGAACTCGACCCGCATTTCGCCCTCGCCTACAGCGGTCTCGGAGCGTGTTATGCGAACCGTGTTTTCAAGGGCCTCGGCGAACCCGAAGATTACACCTACGCCGAAGCCGCGTTTAGCAAAGCGTTTTTCTACGACCAGAATGTCGTCGAGGCCCGCGTACTGATGGTGATGATCTACATGGGGCGCGGCGAGAAAAAGAAGGCGAGATCCGAGATTGAGCTGCTGCAAAAGCAGTTCCCGAATGATGCCGCCCTCTATTTTGTCAAGGGCGTTATGCACCGGCTCGACGGCGAGTACGAAGAGTCGCTCAAGGCATACGAAAAACTTGCTCGCCTCGATCCTGCCGCGCGGCCCGTCGCTGCATACAACAGCGCTCGAATTTACATCTATAAACGTGAATTTGATAAAGCCATCGAGATACTCGACAAAGGAGCAAAGTCCGAACCGAACCACCCAATGATCAAGATCTTTCGCTCTGCCGTGCTCTACTATCAGGGTAAATCGGACGAGGCGATCGCCATCATGGACAAGGTCCTAAAAGAGAATCCGCGGATGGATGGCATCCGTCCGCTCTACGCTGAGATACTCGCAGGTTCCGGTTATCCCGACGAGGCTCGCTCCCAGTTGACCGACGACGCCCTCTCACTCTCGCGTGCCGACCACGACATGGCCTATTGGGTCGGCTCAACCTACGCCATGCTCGGCGAAACCGACCTCGCCTTCAAATGGATCAACAAAGCCATCCGCCTCGGCAATCAAAACAAACCCTACTTCGAAACCGACAAAAACCTCGACTCAATCCGCAGCGACCCACGCTGGGCTGAGCTGATGGAGAAGGCGGATAATGGGGATTGATCCCTTGAAAAGTCACTAAACACAGCTCGCGGATTAAAGTCGTTGAGTGAGAACGCATTTTTTAGTATTCTGAAAATAGTATGAGTACCGCATTTGCAGACATCGAAAAACTTGCTTTCGGGCTTTCGGAAAATGACCGGGCTAAACTTGCCGACCACCTTATCGCTTCCCTACCTGACAATTTTATTGACGAGGAAACACTAGCAGAAGCGATGAGACGAAGTAAAGAGATGGATGAAAATCCGGAGATGTGCATTTCGCTTGAAGAGTTCGACCGTTCGATATTCTCGAGATAATGGAGCATTACGAACGGGAGGCTGGGACTGATATTGCCGTCGAGTTTCATGCCGAAGTCCGAAAGTTCATTGGTCAAATTGCTCTGCGCGCCGAGTCGTTCCCTAAATTCAAAGGAAATATCCGGCGTGCAAACCTTCGACGATTTCCTTATCACGTGGTCTTCGAGCTTCCCGACGAGAGAATCGCAAAAATCCTGATCGTTCGGCACAATCATCGCGATCCCCAATTTGGATTCGACAGAATCTAGAGCTTTTCAAACACAAACTCATTGCACCCCAAACCCACGCCTTTGGATTTAACTTTGGTTAGGCGAAAGCCTTTTGCTTTGTAGAATTCGAATATCTCGTCGACCGAAGCCACTTCGTAGGGAAATCCGCCGACCCAGTCGATGATGTCGTACCAGCGGTTCATGCCACGGCTGGTCTGGTAATGTGTCCAGGTGCGGATGTATTTGCCTGGGGACAGGGTGATGAGCGATTTTATGATTGCTTTTGCTTCTTCGGGTGCGATCGCTGCGATGGCGAATGGCGTTTTGAGCGGCGCGGGCATGCGGCAATAGGTTTTCTTTAGCCAATGCCAGCGGCGGGCCTGACCGCCGGTGTCATTGTAGATCGCGATGAAGAGCTTGCCGCCCTGCTTTGTTGGAATGACGGCATTTTCGAGGGCGTTCCACATTTGTCCGGTGTGATGAAGCACGCCCCACGAATAAACGATATCAAATTTGCCGAGGCCCGTCAGATAGTCGAGGTCAAGAGCCGAGCCTTGTTCGACGCGCCAGTTTTGGTCATTCGCGAAATAGCGGTTTCGCAGTTCCTGCGTGCAGGCAAACGAATTACTGTCAAAATCGAACGAATGAACCTCGGCGCCGAGCTTTCGCGCGGCAAGCGAAAACAGCCCGCTGCCAGAGCCGATATCAAGAAACGTCTTGCCCTCGAGCGTTTCGACTTCGAGCATCGCTTTTAGCGATTCGACGGCGATTGCGATGCGATCGTCATCGAGAACTGAGAGAAACGCAGTCCAGTTCTTACCAAATTCAAACCGCTCACCACTCGCGACCTCGCGGCTGTGCTGTTCGGATACTTCCAAATTGTTCGTCATTGTGGCACTCATCTTCATTGTAATTTTCCCAGTTCAGCGGCGGGCTTGCCCGCCGTACGGATCGAGACGACCGGCGGGCAAGCTCGCCTCTGAACTACGTGTTGTATTTTTCCGACACGACCGGCGGGCAAGCCCGCCTCTGAACTGAGTGTTGTACTTTCCAGACAGTCTCCAATTCATTTACCTTGGTCAATCAAAATATTCCGCAATTCCTCGACCTTCGCTTCCCAACTTTCGTGTGCGACGCCGTCGCTGACGGCCTCGCGGGGCTTTGGGTTCGCGATGGCGGATTCGATCTTTTTTATAAAGTCCGAATGGTGGACGCCTACCAGACAATCGGGCAAAACGCGGACCTCGGGAATATCGGTCGAAACGACGGGCAAGCCGGCAGCGAGATATTCGCGAACTTTGAGCGGATTGGCGGCAAGCGTTAACTCATTGATGGCAAATGGGTTGAGCGCAACGTCAAATCCCTTGCAATACGCGGGAAGTTCGGCATAAGGTTTGCGACCGAGGAAATGAACATTTGGCACGTCGTTCAGAACCTTCACCTTCTGCTCGGCGTCAACGGCGATCTTGCCGATCAGAACGACCGAGCCGTCCTCAAAATGTTCGGCGGTCTTTTTTATCAGGTCAAAATCGACCCAATCAGCCAGCAGCCCGTGAAAACCAATGATCGGCTTTGGCAAATCGGCGATCTCGTCAGGAATTTTAGTCGCCGCATCAAGCGCCGTGCGGAAATGCCGCCAGTCCGTCCCGTGCCTGATGATATGCGTGTTCGGGTTGAACTGTTTTTTCGATTCGTAGAGCTTTTCCGCCGAAACAATGACCAGATCAGATATTCGGAAAAGCTGCTCCTCGATCTCTTTGAGCGCCGACGAACCGGTAAACGCCGTGTACTCGTCAACGCAATAATAGATTAGTTCCGTCTCGCCGAGTTTGCCCGCGATCATTCCGGCCGCCGGGTTAAAAACCATATTGATAACATCGGCAAATCCCAGCTTTCGCATCGCTTTCTTAACCTGCCGGACGAGCGAACGCTGGTTGATGCTGACGATTGTTTTGTTGCCGTACGCGGGAATCGCGAGCGGATTGAGCAGGAAAATATTCGGCTCGACCTCGCGCACAGGTTCCGCGAAGGCCCTTAATTTCTTATAGATACGCGACAAGTCCTTTGACGAGGTCGTCGGCATCCGGTTGGCAATAGCATTGATCCACAGGATGCGGTTGTCCTTCGACAACACTCGCATCAGATGCGTCTTAGACAACGGATCGCCCGTCCAGTCGTGCGAGAAACACAGAATATCGCGGCCGAGTAACACGCCCTCTTCCGCCGTTGCTTTATTCTTTTCTTGTCCGTAACTTACCAGCACTCGATTTTCTTCTCCTTAGATCTTTGCTACGCCGCGACTAATTCTTCTTCATATTCGACTGTCGGATTAACTTCGGTTTGTTCGCCGTCGATGAAGCGACGCTGCCACATTTCGAAATTGAGCAAAAACCATATCCGCTGGGCGTGATCTTCACCGGCATCGTGCTTGCGAACGATCTTGCGGATGGCTGACGGCTCAAAGATGCCGCGAGCAAGGGTTCGCTCGCCGAGAACAAATTCATCGACGAGATGTTTGTACTCGCCGCGAAACCACTTCCCGACCGGAACTGGAAAGCCCATTTTCGGACGGTTGAGGATTGCTTCGGGTAGAATTCCCTTCATCGCCTCGCGCAATATCCATTTTGTCGTGCCGTCGCGGAGTTTCATTTCCCGCGGCATTCGGGCGGCGAATTCGACCAACTTGTGATCGAGAAACGGGACTCGGCTCTCGATAGATGCGGCCATCGACATCTGATCCTGTTTCATCAGCAGCTCGTGCATATATCCCTTTGTATCGAGATAGAGAAGTTTGTCGAGAACATCCTCTGCATCGGAATTTGCGAGGAGTTGATTCTGGTTAAAATACGGGTTTTTGTCCGCTATGCGTTTGAGCGAGGCCCGCGACAGGATTTTTTCCTGCATCGATCGCGGAAACACGCCAAAATTATCAAGAAATAGATTCTCGATATCGGCGTCGCGGGAAAGAAATGTACGGCCCAGCTTGTTGCTAAACTTCGATGGGAGTGTCGCAACACCTCCGCGAACAGCATCCCGCAAAAACAATGGCGTCAGGCTCTCGTATTTTTCGCCGTAATTCAGCAGGCTGAGAGTTTTCTGATAACGTCCATAGCCCGCGAGCGTCTCGTCACTGCCCTCGCCGGTCAGGACGACCTTGACGTGTTTGCTCGCAAGTTTCGATACGTGATAGAGCGGAATTGACGCGAGAAAACCAATCGGCTCGTCTTCGTGCCAAATCATTTCCGGCACCGAGGCGAAAAACTGTTCGGGCGTCAGCGTTATTTCATGATGATCGGTTCCAAAGTCTCTCGCGACGATCCGGGCATATTCAAACTCGTTAGCCTCGCGCTCGGCAAATCCGACTGAGAACGTTTTGATCGGCTCGCTGACCATCGTCGACATCATCGCAGCGATCGCCGATGAATCGATGCCGCCGGACAGGAACATGCCCAATGGCACATCCGCCATCAGCCTGAGTTCGACGGATTTGCGGAACAGATCACGCCATTCCTCGATATACTCGGCATCGCTTCGCGGCTCGTGTTTTGGCTCGAATTTCATGTCCCAGAATTCGCGGATGTCGAGCTTGCCGTCCTTCCAAACCATCGTGTGGCCGGGCGAGAGACGTTTGACACCGAGAAAGAGCGTTTCGTCGCCCGACGTTCCGTGATTGGCAAGTTGATCGGGCAGAGCGTTGTAATTAAGTTCGGGCGTCACGGCCCCGGCTTCGAGCAGGGCTTTGATTTCTGAGGCGAAAAATAGATTTCCCTCGCTGTCGTGGACGTAATACAATGGTTTCACGCCAAAACGGTCGCGGGCGATAAATAGCTCCTGCATGCGTTTATCCCAAATCGCAAAGGCGAACATTCCGCGAAGATGCTCGACGCAGTCGCGGCCGTATTCTTCGTAAAGATGTAAGATTGTTTCGGTGTCGCTGCGGTTTTGGAATTTGTGCCCGCATTCGATCAGGGACGGCCTTAGTTCGGCGTGGTTGTAGACTTCGCCGTTGTAGACGATTGTTGTGTTATTCGCCGACAGGGATGTCGGCGTTCCGTGCATCGGCTGAACGCCATGCCGCGGATCGACAATGGCGAGCCGCCGATGGCCGAGACCGATGTTGCCGTCGACAAAAACGCCGCCGTCGTCAGGCCCGCGGTGATGAAGAATATCGCGCATCCGCACGAGTCTTGCTTCGTCAATATGTCTGCCTGAGCGTGGGGAAAATGCTATTCCGTTGATACCGCACATACCGAGATTAGAAAGGGAGAATAGGCCGGTTTTTGTAGATTTTTTTCGCCGCTTGTGTGGCTATAATTAGATTAACCGTTTTTAACAGTAATTTCCATGTTTTTTGTTGTAAAGTCGTGCGTTTGTATTGTGATTCCAATCCTACCTTTGTGATCTTTGCGGGTTTCGCTTTGCGGCCTTTGTGTTTAACACAGAATTCACAAAGCGAAACCCGCAATGGTCACCAAAAAGGCCGTTGATTTTCCAGATCAACACAAAATTAATTACTCTCTGTTGTAAACACATGGATTTTTAGGGCTTTTATCCGTTTATTCTGTCGGCTGGTACAAAAATGTGGACAAATTCATGGTGGTAAATTCGGTCAGGGTAAAAAAGAAAGAGTTAAAACGTCGTTCGTTTTCGCGCGGGCAGTTATTGATCGTGGCGATAGCGGCGATCGTGTTCGCGATTGCCCTCACGCTCGCCTATGATGCGTGGTACGGTCGGCTCGGTTTGATCGGACCACAGCCGGTGATCGAATCGGTCGGAGCTTTCAAAATAATCCGTGTCCCGCCCGGCGGCAACGTCCAGGCCGCGATCGAACGCGCGGAAAGCGGCGACATCGTCGAACTCCAGGCCGGTGCGGTCTATTCGGGCGAGATAACGCTTCCAAATAAACCACTCACCGGGTTTGTAACGATCCAATCATCATCGGTCGCCAATCTGCCAGCGGACAAACGCGTTTCGCCATCTCAACGGTCGTCTATGGCAATGATTACGGGCGGATTGCTTACCCGTCCGGCGATCTCGACCGCAAATGGCGCTCACCACTATCGTTTTGTCGGCATCGAGTTTGGCCCGACCACGAAGGGCTATTTCAACATCATCCAGATCGGCCTGGGGCAGGAACGCTCCGCCGAGGAACTGGCGCACCATATCGAATTTGACCGCGTGTATATTCACGGAAGCCCGACCGATGGGCAGCGACGCGGCATTGCCGCCAATGGCCGCCACATAAAAATTACAAACAGCTATTTCGCGGACTTCAAACGCAAGGGCGAGGAAAGCCAGGCAATCGCCATGTGGGGAGCGGACGGCCCGATCGAGATCGTAAATAACTATCTCGAGGCCGGTGCGCAAAGCGTTCTCTTTGGCGGCGCCGAATCGCGACTCGGGTTTATTCCGGCAAATTCGATCGTTCGAGACAACTGGATGAATAAACCGGTCGAATGGCGCGGAACAGATTGGGTCGTAAAAAACCACTTTGAGATAAAAAGCGGACGTAACATCAAGGTCGAAAACAACCTAATGACCAATAATTGGCTGATGGCCCAGGACGGGTCAGGCGTTCTGTTCACCACTCGCGTAGACAGCGGAAAAATGGCTGTGATCGAGGACATTGAGTTTACCGGTAATATTGTGCGAGGTACCGGAAATGCCTTAAACATATACGGCGACGAGGGCGGCGGCGGGCGGCGTTTGACAATACGCAACAATATTTTTGAGGATGTTAGCTCAAAAAATTGGGGCGGACGCGGCCTTTTTATGAAAATAACGACGTGGGAAAATCTCGTGATAGAGAACAATACGATAATTCAGGACGGCAGCATCACGAACGCCTATGGCAAACCTATAACGAGCCTTGTTTTCCGCAATAACATTATTTTCAATAACGAATACGGCTTTTTTGGTGACACCGCTGGCGGCGGACGTCGCGCTCTGGCCCAATATTTTCCGCGGTCCGTCGTCACCAACAACGCAATTGTCGGCGGCAGCGCAAATGACTATGACGGCACTAATTTCTATCCGATCTCCGTCGACCAGCTCGGGTTTACAAATGCCGGAGCGCATGACTATCGTCTGCGCGGCGACAGCACGTTTTTAAAACGAGGCTTTGAAGGAAAACAGATCGGGGCCAATCTCGACCCGAAAACGGTGGGCGGACGGTAGCTTTTGGGTGCGGAAGCCCGCGCGTGAGCAAGGGCTTGACATTCAACGTGCGTGTTAAGCCCTTGCTAACGAGCTGGCTTCCACATCAGATTTCTCTAATGCTCAATCCGGGCCAATTCTTCATACAAACTTACTGTTTCGGAAATATTAGCGGTATCATCTGGTTTGGCGACTTTTTCCGTTCGTGTACTCCGAGCCACAACCAATATTTTCTCAACCAGAGCCTTTTTGTCGCCAACCGGGATTAAATTGAGACCGCCGGGACGCATTCCGTTGTCGGTGGCGATGACCGGCGTGTCGAGGAACAAAGCCTCTCGTACCGAGATCGCATCACCGTCAAATAGCGTTGTCCGCAGCAGAATATCGGCATCGTTTATCAGGTGCAGCGTGACTCTGTTCTCGACATCGCCAACGAGAAAAATACGATCCGCATAGGGTTTCGCCGCGATTGCCTCGACGAGCTTCTCTTTGAGCGAACCCGAGCCGACGACCATCAGACCAGCATCGGGCAGCTTCTCAATCACCTCTGCCATCGCGTCGATCTGCAAAAACAGATCGTATTCATTTTCGAGTAGACCGACTGTCAAAAGAAACGGCGCGTGGCTTCGCTCAAAGTCGCTGAATTCGATTGGAATCTCAACATTTGGATCGGGGGATCGATGAGCAAACGGATAAATTATCCTAAGTTTGTTCTTCCCCACGCCGTACCGCTCGAATACCTCGGCGATCAGCGGGTTGACAGCGACGATTCGCGCATACCGCCGGAACAACCATCCGCGAAACGAATTTTTCGTGGCGGCCCTTCCCGCTTCGGTCAAGGGGTAGCCTCCGGAATGAAGCGAAAAGACGTTCCGGCCACGGCGAAAGAAACTACACGCCAGAATTAATCCGAGCATCCGCGTCGAAAGTTCTCCCCCGACGTGTAAATGGAGGATGTCGTATCGCAGCGTGAGCAGTAGCTTTAGTAACTGAAAGGGTGTTCGGGGATTATAAACGTCGGGTTCCGGTACGATGCTCGTGCTCCGCGAGGTGGCGATGATTGAACAGTGGTGTCCGTTTCCGCGAAGCTCTTCGCGGATCGCCAGCATATTGCGACTGATCCCGCCTTCGGGCGGCGGATGTGGTCCGAGCTGCAAAACATGCATGGTTAGTGGTCGGTAATCAGTGGTCAGTTGGCGATTGGCGATTGGCGGTTGGCGGTTGGCGGTTGGCGGTTGGCGGTTGGCAGTCTACTGACTACTGACTACTGACCACTGACCCCCGACCACTGTCCACCGCTACCGCCCACAGATCGCATTTAGATCAAACTCGCACGGCCGTCCGGTCTGGATCGATTCCAGCATCAACAAACAACCTAATGTAGCACGCACGCCATCGAGAACGGTGATTTCGGTCTCGGTTCCCTCTTTAAGGCTTTTGACAAAAGACGCGAGTTGATCGTCGTAACCCTTGGCCGCAAAGAACTTGGAACTCTCCTTGCGTGTCTTTTTCTTGACGGTCAGGCTCTTAAAATCCTCGGTCGTCGCGCCGACCCCTGGGGCAAATACCTCGACCATTTCGCCGCCGGATGATTCACTGCCGACGACCGTGTAAATAAAATTACCTATCGAGCCATCGGCAAATTTCAACGACGCGGCGACATTATGCTCGCCAAAACCGTAGGCCGAAACGCTCACGGGTTCGCTCTCGACCAGCCAATACATCAGGTCGATAAAATGACAGCCTTCGCCCAAAACGACACCGCCTTGCGATTTTTCCGCTGCCCATCCGTTTTCGATGCCCGGCGAATTCATCCGCGTCGAAACGACGATCGGTCCCGTCCGATTGGCGATCTCGCGTTTCATCTCGACATAATATGGGGCAAAACGCCGGTTAAATCCAACCATCAGCCGCTTGCCGCTTTTTTCTACGGCCTTGTAAATCTCGCGGCATTCGTCGACCGTGATCGCCATCGGCTTTTCGATAAAGACGTGCTTTCCGGCGTTCAAGGCGTCGATAGCCTCTCGGGCGTGATCGCCGTGACGGCTTGAGATCAGAATGACGTCGATGTCGGCGTCGCATAACAATTCGTCGTAATCAGAGGTGCTGTATTTGGCGCCAAAACGCATCGCATAGGCTTTGCCCTCCGCACCGCGATTTGAGTAAACAGCGTGGAGGCTCGCCTCCGTGATCTTTTTAATCGCGGGAAGGTGCGCCCATTTGGCGAGATTGCCGGCACCTACGAGCGCAAACTTTATCTCGTCTTTTTTGATCGGATCGGCATTGACGACGATCTTACGCGTCGGTTTGTAGGAATCGACGGCGTCGATCATGTCGTTCGCCGGATATTTCAGTACGACCGCCAGGCTTCCGCTGCCGTTGCCGCCCATGATGGTTTCATAGGCCCGCGGCACATCGTCGAGATCAAATTCGTGCGATATTAGTGGTTTCACATCGACGCGGCCGACGGACATGAGTCGTAGGAATTCCTCCATATTGCGATTCTCTGTCCAGCGGACATAGCCGATTGGATAGTCGATTCCCTGTTTTTCGTAAGCCGGATCGTAGCTTCCCGGGCCATACGCCCGCGAAACCATAAAGCTCAATTCCTTGACATACATCTCGGCCCGCGGAATCTCAATAGGGCACGCTCCGACCATAACGACACGGCCACGGTCGCGGCTCATCGAAATTCCCTGCTGCAGCGGCATAGGCGATTTCGAGGCCGCCGCAACGATGACGCGATCCGCTCCTCGGCCTTCGGTCAATGACCGTACTTCGGCAACCGTGGTATCGCTCGCGATCAATCCAAAATCGACGCCCGTCGCCGTAGCAAGATCAACCCGTTTTCTATCCAGATCGATTGCGATTACAACACCGCCCTGACATCTGACAAGCTCCGCAACCAATTGGCCGACCAGTCCCAAGCCAATGACCGCAACCACATCGCCGACATTTATCTCGGAAAGCCGGACCGAATTCATCGCAATCGCGCCGACTGTCGTAAAACATGCTTCCTGAAACGACACGTTGTCCGGCACACGGGCAATCAAATTGCGCCCGACGTTGATCGTCTCGCCATGTCCCGTGCCTTCGCCGCCGTAGGCGACGCGCTGACCGATTTTGAGATCAGTGACCTTTGCGTCCCTTTCGACAATGACGCCCGCTCCCGAATACCCAAGCACGGCGTAATCCTGAAATTTCGCCCGAACCTCGTTGATCGTGCTCACGGGATCGGTTTTTTTCATCACGTTCCAAACCGTTTTGAGATGCGATGGGTTGTCGGCAACCTCTTTTACAATGCTGTCGGTGTGAATATCGGCAGTCTCCGTTCCGGCGCTTATGAGTGAATAGAATGGGCAAACGAGAACGTGATTGTACGACGCAACCGGATCAGTAACCTCGTCAACAATAATTTCTTTTAAACCCCTGCGAATGACCTGTTTCATATGTCAGATAAAAGTAACGTGTGTATATATAAATGAATGGAATCTGCGAGGCGGGGAAAAACTCCCTCGTCGATATTATCTCACAAAACGGTATCTGTTTAACAATTTATTTTTTTAGGACAACACCGTTTTTCACATTTAACCCAAATCTCCTCGATCAAGATTTTTCCCGTCCGAATTCATGTGAACGATTTCAGCCTCGGCATGGATTCGAAATATTACAAAACTCGCAATGATGCCGTTTTTCTTGCAAAATTCCGAGCCTTTTTATTTCGTTAGACGGTGGTACATCTCGCGGGTTTTTTCGATTTGGGCATCGAGCGAAAATCTCCCGGCGATAATTCCTTCTCCATTTTTGCCGAACAGTCTTGCTCTTTCTTCATTATGCAGCAGTTCGATCAAACGCCCCGACATTGTTTCGTCGTCGTCCGACTCGACCAGAAAACCGGTTTCATTTTCGACAATCGCCTCGTTCGCTCCGCCGACGTTTGTTGCAACCACCGGCTTTCCGGCGGCCATGTATTCGAGAATCGAATTAGAAAAACCCTCAGCGGTCGATGTCAACACACATGCGTACGACGCTGAAAGCAGCGCGGGTACGTCGTCGCAACGGCCGATGAAATGAACGCTGTTACCGATACCAAGTTCCTCGGCGACACCGCTCAACTCCGCATGCAGTCCGCCCTCGCCCGCGACGACAAAATTCGTACCCGGTAGAATTTCAGACACGCGTTTGGCGACGCGCAGAAACATCGGAATATTTTTTACCGAATGCCGGAGGTTCGCGACCAGTGTGATAAACCTTATCGATTCACCCGTCGGCAAGCCATATTTTTTCTTGTCCAGGGCCGCAAGCGTTTCAAACCGAGAAAGGTCGAGGCCGTTATAGACAACATTGATTTTGTCGGACGCGATGCCGCGTTCAACCAGATGCCGAAGGACCGCCGCCGAATTTGCGACGATCGCCTGGGAGCGTCCAAACGCGAGTTTTTCGACAAATTCCTGACTGCCTGTCCGCATCCCTTCGGTCTCGCGTTTTGATGCGACACGCGCCTTGACACCGGCGAGTGTCGCGGCCGCCATGCCAAAGACATTTGTGTAAAAATCGTGCGTGTGGACGATATCTATCTTGTTCTCTTTCAGATATTTAGCACACAAGCGTACCTGACGGACGAAACTTGCATTATAAAACGATGTGAGAGGAAACTCGGGAATTTCGGGAAGTCCCACGGCATCGATCTCGCTGAGCAGAGCACCTTCGTTGTTCAGCGTCGCCGCAAAAACGTCAAACGTACCGTCGGCCTTGAGTGCTCGACAGAGAGCAACCGCTTGGCGCTCGGATCCGCCCTGGTTAAAGCTGCCGATCAATTGTAGTACGCGCTTTTTCACTGGTCGGCACGGCGGCGGTCGGATCTCGGCAGTCGGCGCTCGCTGGTTCGGCGATCAACGAAGCGAAGTTCAAACGTCCGCATCCCATCATCCGTCTTAATATAAAGATCGTCGCCAAATCGCCGAATCGCGGCGTAGGAAACCCTTTCAGTATCAAAGACACGGTTGCCTTCGATACGCAGTTGGCCGCCATCGATCAGCACAAATTCGTCTGGTACGGCCTGCTCATCGCTGAGCCGGGCCCATGAGTACTTAAAATTTGAATCAAAAATCCCATTTTCTACTACGGCATCCGGATCGTCGTTTACGACAAAAACATCCATGTAGCCAGCAAATTTTATTACAAATGCCCGCCCCGACGCCATCGCAACTTCCGTAACTTCTGGGGCTGCAATGCCCCTGTCAGCCGGCATGATAAAAGTGTAAAACTCCTGCGTCCCGACACCCTTTGAAATAAAGCGGAGAAACGGCGCGTTTGTCCGGTTGCCATGATTCTTCGAAATCCAACTTTCTTTTTGATCCCACGCGCCATTATCGCCAAATGTAAAAATCCGATGATCGTCGCCGCCGACCCATGTTCCGCCGTCACCTATCACGGTCCGGACGCCATCCGCAAAATGAAAATTCAGAGAATAATCGTGTCCGTTTCGCGTTTCGACCAAATCACGCATGATCCAGTAGTCGTTTTTTAAGAAAAGAATGCTCCGGCTGTGCTTCGCGCTCGCATCCAACCGCTCGTATCCGTCGTGCGAACCCGAAAAAAAATCAAAACGCTCGGTCGATATCCACGCATCGCGCTTTGCTGCCGCCCGCGATTTCCAGCCAAAAGCGGTTCCCGGCTCGGAAGATGAAATGCCGTCGATCTCGAGCGTATTATGGGCTGCCGTCGATCGGAAATAATTTCGCAGCTCATTTGTCTCGTGATACGTGTAGGTACCCGAATCGACAAGCAGCGTTCGGCCGCGCATGGCAAGTTCGATCGAAAGTGCGTCGGCATGCCCATGACCGCCGGCGAGCGATCCGACCTCACCGCAATCGACAATCAGGCAATTGTCTGTATCGCTCCAGCCGTCACGCATGACGCAGTAACCGCCGCTGGCAAAATCCGCCGAGCCGATCTGAGGTTCGATCGACGGTATCGCCGTGTAAAATTTGAGCGAATCCGGCCCGATCAGCCAAAAAAGCTCCTCGCTCGGTGTTTCACTGACGAATTTATGATCGCTGCGGTCAAATATTACAGAACTCAACGCCAGCGTACCGCGAAAATCATCGGGATCGGCGATGGTTAACGGCAGCATTCGCCCGCCATCGTCATCACCAATGATCGGGGTTGTGCCATCGGGCATCGTCATGTGCATGAGAAAATCAAACGTCTGCTCAAGCCTGCATTCCAGATCGACCGCCAACGGGTGAAAATAAGTCTCGCCCCAGAGCGACCTTAGCACCACAAAGTGGGCAAAAAAATCAGCCGTATATCGCTGGTACCATGTGCTTTGTTCGAAATAGACACCATCGGTCAGCACCTGTTTCGATATCTCTGCGAACAGGATATCCTCACCAATCTTTCGCCAATGGGCGGCGCGTTCCAGAAACGGCAACTGAGTGCCGAGATAATATAGACCGAGGGCCTCGCCTGTCAGATGGGTATTCGGGCTGTAGTAGGTCGAGAGATACCTCTCGATGTGACGGCCATGGAGATAGAGAAACTTGAGTGCCTTGTTAAACAACTCAGGCCGAAAACATTTTGATTTTTCGAAAAAATGAAATGCCCATATCCACGACACCGCCCGAAATGAGACTTCCAGACTACTAGCCCAGTTGATGCCCAGGCCCGGCGGGTTTTCGGCCATCCACGATTCCAGATGCCGGACAAAGGCGTCGGCAAATCGCTCTTCGCCCGTCAGCCAATACGCAACGCCCAGCGTGAAAAAATGCTGGTGGCGGTTTAGTTCCCAGACAATTTTTTTATTACCCGTCTCGGACGAATCGAGCTCGTCAAACTTCTTCCAGTGCTTGAGCGGTGACCGCTTTGACGAGAGCGGTTCGCGGTGCCAGTCTATGTCGCGGCCAACGTATAGATTTTTCAGGCCCATCAGGTCGATCCGGCCATCAACGATACTTTCGGCGGCGGCGATAAACTTGCTGCTTGCGCGTTCGCCAAATGAGTTCTGAAATACCTCGATTGAAGCTGTGGGATCGTTGAATGCTAGAAAAAACCGTTCCTTTCCGTTTGCAAAGAACTTATCCCATAGCGTTTCCGCCGTGACCCTGCCATTCTCAAGCTCTGAGTACTTGATGAGTCGTCTAAACTCTGCATCTCCAGGCACTTGACCGCTGCCGATTCGCTGTTCTCGAAAAGCGGAAAGGGCCTGGCCGCCGCGCGTCAGCGCCTCGTCCAGGCTCCGGAGTTTTTTGAACTTTTCCAGCGGTTTCGCCATCGCTCCAACGGTCATATCGCGCCTGCTATATGGGAAAGACTCTCTTTCATGATCGATTGAAGACGGTAATTTCGGTATGCGCCCGGCTCGCCTTTCTTCCCATCGATTGCCGCCCGGACCATATTAAAAGCCTCTCGGGCCGTCGCGAAATGGAGCTTGAAATCCCCTCGCTTTTCCGATAGCTCCATAAGTTCGCTAAAGAAACGCTTCGCATCGTCACCGATACTTGCTGATTGGTCGTAGTCAAAGAAACCGTGGCAGTAGAGTTTGATAAATACCCAGTCCGACCGGCCTGCAATCGTAATGTTTGCCGATCTCCAGCGGTTGAAACGTGCGATGTCGAGGGGCTGGTTTGCCGCAAGCGCGCCGTCATCAATACGCGGGAAGGGCAAACCAGCTTTTCGCTGTGTCCAATTAAGGACCAGCGGCCCGGTAAATATCAGTGGCAATACCGGTGTTTTTCCATTTGCGGCTATACGATTTCCCGATCTGTGCGGAACCGGTTCGTGCAGAGGATGTCCGCATTCGTATATCTGATTTATTACCGATACCTGCGACTGGTCCGGAGCGGATGGCAGGGTCATGTCGACGTAACAGCCCGTTTCCTGAAGAACCTGCATTTCATTATCGACTCCGCAGAAGCGGCCACCGCAGGAATTTGCGAGCGCCAGATTACCATGGACAAACGCATACATCGGATCGCCGACGCCGTCCATTCGCGACAGACACCGATGTCGTTCGGCGAGCGTATCCCGAAACTTCAATATTGTCCGCCTAAAATTTTCCGGTGTGTCAGGCCCGTCGCCCTCGTGATGAAGATGTACCTCGACCTCACCGAGACCTTCATCCTGCATTTCGGCCATGATCTCAAGCACTTCACGTTCGTACTGTTCGGCAGGATAAAAATTTGTGTGGCGAAATGGTGTGCCATCCGCATCGACCACGGATCCTGCTCCGTCACGAAAACGCTTTCGATATTCCTTCAGGAGTTTTACTTGCGTGACAGGGTCCAAAAAACCATTCCTGCTCCATGCGGGCTCAAAGTGATTGGCGACGGTGATGATCACGTGTTTTTTCTCAAACGCGGCACGCTCGAGATAGGCGGCGGCACGGGCGCCAGGATACCGGATGAGCCACGGCAGACTCCAGCGTAATTTGGTTAATTTTGAAGGACCTTTAGGTATCCGCATAGTTACTATTGGCTGTCAATATAGCGCCGGTGCCACAATTCAAGCATCCAGAGCGACCAGAGAGCATACGAATGGTCGCGTCGCCCACGACTGTGTTCATCGAGCAGCAATTTAATGTACTTTGTGTCAAAATAGCCTCTCTCGAGCGCCTGTCGGTCTGAAAGATCGCTGACCATTCGATCTTTAAGCTGTAAATTTATCCACTCGCCGATCGGCACGCCGAACCCCTGCTTTTCACGGTAGAGAATCTCGCGGGGCACTAAACCTTCGATCGCTTTCTTAAAAATGTACTTCGTTTCACTTCCTTTGAGCTTCATATGAGACGGTATTCGCGTGACGTACTCAATCAACTCATGGTCGAGCAACGGACTGCGGGCCTCGAGTGAAGATGCCATGCTCATTCGATCGACCTTTGTAAGAATGTCGGCCGGAAGATAGGTTTTGCTGTCGAGATACAGCAAATTTTCGACCACGTCATCGGATTTTACGCTACCCGCGATCTCGTGAAACAGTTTTTCGCCGCGCTCAAAACTGCCGTTCATCTTATTCTTGATCTCAGACGAATAGAGTTTTCGTTTTTTCGGGCCATTAAAATGCGAAATGCTGTCGATGTACCGCCCCGCCGCGTCAAGCGAAATATTGAAAAGGTAATTTTTTCCACGAACGCCGTGCGGCAGAGCCTCGCTCAGTGGGCCGATGAGACCTCGACGAACACTTTTCGGAAGACGCTCAAAGCCGCTTCGTTCCCGGTTGGCAACATACCGCGTATAGCCCGCGAATAGCTCGTCACCGCCGTCGCCCGACAAAACAACAGTTACAAATTCGCGTGCCATTTTCGAAACCATATAGGTCGGCAGCGAGCTAGGGTCAGCAAATGGCTCGTCAAAATGCCATATAAGGTCATCGACGATGCTGACAAAATCAGGAGTGAGGATAAATTCGTGATGATCTGTCTTGAAGTGCTCGGCCGTTAGCCGAGCATATTTAAGCTCATCAAAACTGTCCTCGTTAAACCCGATCGAAAAAGTCTTAACGGGTTGATCCATGAGCTGTGACATCAGCCCAACCACGGCGCTCGAATCGACGCCGCCGGAGAGAAATGCTCCGAGAGGAACCTCGGAGATCAATCTAACGCCCACCGCATCACGCAGTTTTTCGAGCAGGTCGACGGCAATTTCATCCTCGTTCCCGCTCAACGGCTCGCCTGAAAAATCGAAATCCCAATACCGTTCGGTGCGAACCTCACCGTTTTTGAAGATAAGAAAATGCCCGGGTTCGAGCTTCTTGACGCCCGTAAAGATGCACATTTCCTCTGGGACGTAACCGAATGTCAGATACGCGTCGAGGGCACCATAATCTATTTCGTGTGAAACACCGCCGTGCTCGATCAAGACCTTCATCTCCGAGCCGAAAACGAACTCGCCGTCGCTCGCGACCGTGTAAAACAGGGGCTTTTTCCCTACGCGGTCACGGGCCATAAACAGGCTCTGCTCACGCTCATCCCAGATCGCAAAGGCAAACATTCCGCGAAGCAGCTTGACGCAATCCGGCCCATACTCGTCAAAGGCATGAATGATCGTCTCGGTGTCCGAATTGGTGCGAAACTTGTAACCGCGGGCCTCGAGGTCTTTTTTTAGTTCGCGGTAATTGTATATCTCACCATTAAAAACAATGAGTTTGGATTTATCGGTGTTATAGATCGGTTGCTGTCCGGTCGCGAGGTCGATGATCGACAGGCGCCGCATTCCCATCGCGGCGCAGCCCTCGATCGCCGTTCCCTGCTCGTCCGGCCCGCGATGCGTTATTACGCGACACATCGAGTCGAGGAGCGAAGCCCTTTCGCTGTTTCGCTCCTTAGTTTTGGAGATAAATCCGGCAATTCCGCACATATTAAACTTGATTATCCGCCAACGGCTCCGCACCCCGCTTCGGCAAAAATCGGCGTACAATTTTCACCACCGTTTCTTTTTCGCTCTCTTCGATCAGTCCCCAAAAATTAGCTCCGAGCAAATAAACGGGAGCAAACACAAGGCCCGAAATCAGCAGGACAAGGCCGCCGCCGATGAAACTTAGCGTACTCGTTTTTGGGGACGAGAAAATCTCAAACGCAAATTGCGCACCCAGTCCCTCGAGATAAACATGCAATGTTGCGTAAACCACGTATGTCAGGACACCGGCGGCGACGCTGATAACGGCGGCTTTGCCCACATTCTTCAACAGCGGCAGATGCTGAACCCCGAGACCGAGCTGTCGAACGATCATCGCCTCGCCAATAAATTTCTCAAGCAGGATGGCTCCGACCGCCGCGGTAATGATACCAACCAGCCCAATCTGGCCGAGAGTAGAATAGAGAACCGTGACAAGCAGCGTTAGCACCAAAATTCGTGTCACTAAAAACACCCGGCCCAATTCCTTAAATGATCTAACGATCGGATCTGTTATCAATATGCCAAACGGCAAAATCGTTAGATTGACCATAAAGATCGGAACGCTCCGGTCATAATCGTGAGTAAAAAGAGTGGTGACAAAAGTCCCGGCTGTGATCATTAAAAAGACATACAACGGAAAAAAAACGAGGGCCAGCTTTTGCATGGCCCGAGCTGTGAGACGAATCATTTCGTCACGATCACCGGCCTGCTGAAGCGCATTCATACGCGGGATCAGTACCGATGACACGGATTCGGTCAACATTCCGATGAGCGGGAGTTGGAAACAGCCATAGGAATAGATGGCAAAATCGACATCGGAAAACTTGTAACCAACGAAATAGTTGTGAATGTCGTTCTCCGCGACCCATAAAACGCTCGTCAGCCCAAAGGGTATCGCGTATTTTGCCTGCTCGATAAAAAAAGAATAGTCGAAGTTCCGCCAGAAGCCTGGGAACCGCGAACTAAGATAATAGAGCAGAATCGCCGTTTGAATAACGCTCTGTATCAACGCCGCGTAAATAAACGCCTCAACCGAGGCAAAAGCAAGAACGGCGCCGCCCATCAGCAATGTTTTTGAAAAGGAGGAAAAAACAATAAAGTAGGTTGCCGTCTTGACCTCAGAATTCGCGAGGGCCGCTGTTTCCAGAAAAGCCGAGAAGATCGATATCCATATTACCAGACCGATCGTAGGACCAAGCTTTGCCAGCTCGTCTGTTTTAAAAAAATCACCGATCAGCGTCGGAAAAAGGAAAAGCGTGAGGGCCGCCAGCCCGCCAACAACGAAGTTGAAGAGCAGAATATTGAGAATAGCGGCGGCGCGGCGTTCGGTGTCGCGGGCAAGAAAATAGAAGGCGCTCATCGAAAACCCTAGCGGAAGCAGTATCACCGCATTGGTTATTACCTGAAATGCCTCGCGGTAATGTCCGACCGACGACTGTGCTAGAGACCGGACAATCAGAAGCGGCAGGGCAAAGCTAAAGGCAAACGCGATCAACTTCGCGATCAATAACCACGCACTTTGCTCCTTGAGCGATTGAGTTTTTTTCTCCGGCTTTTTCAGCATTAATTCGAGCTTTGAATCTGCTCAGACCTTGTTTGAGACGGTTGATTGTACGAGTTCCACCGATTCACTCATATCTGGAACAAAGGCAATCTCGGCCGAGTGAGCCGTCTTATATATTCTGAGCAGCAACTGCGGCGCGATTCGCGAGAGTATCGATACCGCTGTCCTCCTCACAGAACGTCGTCGACGGTTTGCGTTGCGAAACGCTCGCGCGGCCTTAGTAAAATCACCGCCCAGCAGATAGGCTTTTCCTCGTTCTACTTCGAGGTCGGCTTCAAATCCACGGATCCGTTTCTTCAAAATTAGGCGCTCGACCCTTGTCAGGCTGACGGCGCGGTCGATGCGTTCAAAAACATCAATCGCCCGTATCACTCGATTGATCGAATCGGATGAGAGGCCGGACAGACCGACACGGTATTTCACGAGTGCCTTTCGCTGATAGCCGATCCGCGCGCCGCTGTGAGCGATCCTCACCCAGAGGTGAAAATCCTCCGCTCTGACCCGCTCCCTCTCGAACATCAAGACCGCCTCGATCGCGCGTTTTCGAGCGATGGTCCCCGACGTGATGACGTTGCATCTCAGATCGAGCAGCGATTCGACCGTGACCTCGCCATCCGACGGAGCAGTTTCCATAAAGGTCTGCCCCTCAACCGATGGCATTCCGAAAAGCTCGCCGTCGCTGTAAACCATGTCATATCCGCCGCTCTCTATCAGCCCGTACTGCGACGCCAGGAACTCGGGATACCAGATGTCGTCGCCATCGAGAAAGGCGATAATCTCGCCGCGTGCGTTCTCGATTGCAGTATTGCGGGCGATCCCGACACCGCCGTTGGGCCGTTTAATATAAACAATCTTTTCGATATACGGCTCTAGTATTTCTTCGAATTGGTCCGTATCCGGCGAGCCGTCGTTAACCACAATCACCTCAAAATCTCGAAACGTCTGTGAGAGAGCCGACTCCAACGTTTCGACGATAAATGCTGCGACATTATACGCCGGTATCACGACTGATATCTTCGGCGTTTCAGACAGGACGTCGCAGCCCATGCGTTTAGTTATGTCTGCGTCAATTGTGTGCATACATTTAAACAAACCAAATCCGCGGCCCCTCATCGAGGCCCGTTTAGATGGTTCGCCAAGTTCCAACTCGACTATACGCCTAATATGAACAATTTTTCAGCTAAATTGCGGATTCGAGCGGGCAGCAAGTTCACGAGGAAAGGGGCGAGAAAACGGCCATAAATATTGTAAAACAAATCTAAGTGTAAACGCCAGAGAATTCGGTCTCAATCGCGGCGGACAATCTGAATGTGATTGGTTAGTACACATCGTCACGCGTGCCTAGGTCGACAAATCGCGCGGTGTGAGCGTCTGAGAAATAGAAGATTACCCGGAGATCGTACTCAATGGAGAAACTGAGTAAGTGCCGCAGTTTGCCGGAGAGCTTATGCGTTTTCAAAGATGGGTGGTATGGGTCTGATTGAAAGCGCTCCACGAGGTGCCAAAAATTCTCGATTCTTTCTACATTCCCCGCAAGCTTTCTCTTAAAGGCTCGTTTGAAAGAACTGCTAAGTGAGACCTCAAGCATCGAGCAATTCCTTGAGTCTATTGATGTCCGATGACGATTCGAGAATCTCGTCTTTGCTAGCCTCGCAATTGGACAGAATCTCATCGCGGCGCTCATCCACCAAATAACTGTCGATCAGTCCCCGCAACTCTTCTTTCTCGTCAAGCGAAAGTCGCTTCACATCTTCCACAACATCTACGAAAATAACGCCCATATTTCCTCGGTTAAAAAATCCTATCACACATCCATATCTCGACGATATTTATGCGTGATCGGCCTGCGTCTGCCAACGCCGATCGCGTTCTTCGAAATTATCAACGTCGGCGGCAGCTGCTGACGCTTGAATTCATTCGCCGGGTGCTCGACTTTGTTCAGAATCCAGTAAACTCGCTCGGCTTCGTTACCGGCGGCAATGATTTCGGCGGGCGATGCCTTTTGCTCGAAGTACATTTTCAGAACCGGATCCATGACCTCGTATGGCGGCAGCGAGTCCTGATCAAACTGATTTGGAGCTAATTCTGCTGATGGTTTTTTGTCGATAATTTTGTTTGGAATTATCTCGCGTCCCGCCTTTACGTTCATATGACGCGCAATTTGCCAAACTTCGGTTTTCAGCACGTCACCGAGGATCGCGAGGCCACCATTTGTATCGCCGTAGAGAGTGCAATAGCCAACGGCGAGTTCGCTCTTGTTGCCGGTCGAAAGCAACAGCCTCCCTTCAGCATTCGAGATCGCCATGAGGATGACGCCGCGAAGACGGGACTGCATATTCTCCGCCGCGAGCGATTCGCCGCCTTTCGTCGGCTTGTGCAGTTCCATCTGCTTGAGTAGAACTTCAAAGGTGTCTGAGATCGGCTCGATACGGCTTTCGCAGCCGAGATTTCGCACCAATTCCTCGCTAGTCCTTAATGCTGCCCTCGGATGAGAATGGCGATGGCATCATTACGCAGACTAGGTTTTCCGAGCCCATCGCTTCGCAGGCGAGTGCTGCGACGAGTGTAGAATCAATTCCGCCCGAAAGGCCGAGAACGGCTTTCTTAAATCCATTCTTCGCCGCATAATCGCGTATCCCGAGCACCAAAGCCCGATGTATCGAATCGATCTCGCCACCGGTGATGCCACGCGCATCCGGCTTCCTCACATCGAGTTCGACAGTCTCAACAAACTCCTCAAACGCCGCCGCTTGTAGGATAATATCGCCCTGCTCATCGGCGATCAGGCTCGCTCCGTCGAAGATAATACCGTCATTGCCGCCGACGAGATTGACAAAAATAATCGGTTTTTTCTGCAATTTCGCCCGATGCGCGACCATATCGCAGCGGAGTCGGATCTTGCCTTTGTTGTAGGGCGAGGCGTTGACCGAGACGATGATATCGGCCCCCATCGCCAGCACTTCGTCAGTCGGGTCGCTCTCGTACAAACGCTCTTTCCAAAACGTCTTGTCGTTCCAAAAATCTTCGCAGACGACAACACCGAGCTTTAGACCATTGACATCAAACAACCGCCGGTTCCGTCCATCACTCGGCTCAAAATATCTCGGGTCGTCAAACACATCGTATTCCGGCAGCAAGGTCTTGTCCGCAAAACCAAGCAAATTCTCCATTCGAGATCACCGCCGCCGAATTATACAAAGCCGCCGTCCGTCAGTCATCTTCATTCTGCCGGATCGTCCCCAAGAACCGCCGTTATCCCAACCGTCGCCGGAATAATATCCCGTAGCGGATCGCTCACATGCTCAATAATATCGCGATCCTGAAACCAATCCTGCGACGTATACCCATGCGTCACAACCTCAGGAAACACAACCAGATCCGAGCCATCGCTCTTGGCTTTTTCAATAGCGGCGATGATCTTAGAAACATTCCCGGCAATGTCGCCGTTGGTGGTATTGATCTGGGCGATTGTGACTCGCATTGTGAATTTTTATCGAATGAGTTCTATCGGGCAGCATGACAAATCCTTCCACTGTCGGTCAGCCGTAGCAGCGGTTGCTTGGTGCAAAATCGCGGCCGCTAAACAACTTCTATCACCCAATGACAACCCCAAATGTCTTGTGGCGGCCCGAAGCTCAGCAGTCTTAAGCGCGTGGCGTTCATCAAAATCAACAATTTCTAGTCCCAACGTGGCGAAGGATTCGTAAGCCGATTCATTGGTGTGTCCTAGTTCGATCGATCGGGCAATGACTTCGGCCACATTAACCGCACCGATCTTCGAATTCGGGATCAGGCGCTGAACATAGTCGGCTCCGTTTTCCTGATTCAGGAACGCCAAAACAGCCGATGAATCCAAGACGAAATTACTCATTTTCGGCTTCCCGCCGTCGCTCGGCTATGAAGTCGTCCACGACAGAAACACCTTCCGGCACGTGCTTTCGAAAAAGTTGCTGTGCTCGACGAAGCGCCTGAGTGCGGCTTGAAACGCGCAACGACTGATCCTCATCGATTTCGAGACTAAATGTTTCGCCTACTTCAAATCCAAGTCTCTTCCTAATTTCCGCTGGAATGACAATTCTGCCACCTTCAGTCATTTTGGTCGTTACTATATTCATTGTCACATTTCTTCCCACGTGCCATTTTAGGCCATTCGTGGCAGATTTTCAATAAGCTGTCATACTTTTTCAGAATCGACCGCCTTCTTCACCATCGTCAGCCGATTCCCGCGGTCGTTGTATTTGACCTCGTCCATGATGTTGTAGATGAAAAGCACGCCGCGGCCGCTGGTTTTGAAGAGATTTTCGGGGTCGAGCGGGTCGGGGATATTTTTGACGTCAAAGCCCTCGCCTTCGTCTTCGATGGTAAACTTGGCTTCCTGTTTCGAGACCTCGGCGGTGATGCGGACGAGTTTTTGAACGTCAAATTTGTTGCCGTGTTTGACTGCGTTGACGAAGGCTTCGTCGAGAGCGACGAAAAGGTTTGACTGTTCGGGCTTGATGACGCCGAGTTTTTCGACGCGTTTCATTAGATATTCGAGGACGATATGCATGAGCGAGATCGCGCTGGGCAGCTCAAACTCGATATTCTCATGCATGTCGGCAACCACTTCAGTTTTATCGACGAACTTGATCTTGTAATCGAGTATGGTCGCGACCATTTCCTTTAGCTCGTTTTCATCAAAATGGTCTCGGCGAAAATTCGCGGCGCACAGCTTGAATGCTTTTACATGCTCATTCGGATTCCCGGCCGGCATGTCAGGAAGACAGTTTGCTCGATGCCCGTTGGTTGTGATCGCCGGGCTTTGGCCGTCGACATCGAGATCAGTGATGACAAGATCATACGATTCGAGATCGGTAGCGAGTGCATCGACGCGGCGTTCGAGTACACTAACGTCGTGTCCGACGTGCGTAAAGACCTCCTCAAGAGCGGTCGCAAGATCGTCGTGATCGTCGATAATAAGGATTTTTCGCTGCATAGGCGGTGTTTGGAAGGGGCAACGTAAACTACGACAAATCCGCAGTCGCTGTTGCAAATAATAACCCAACTTGGTACTTATTTTCTAGCTGTGACAAAACAATTCGACAAAGTTTACGAGTTTCACTCGATCTCAGACTACAGTTTTAAGCAACGTGTTCTGATTCGGTTTGGTGGATGGGCGTTTTACGCGCTGGTGAAATTGGTGGGCATGACACTGCGATTTGAGATCGACGGTATCGATCACATGAGGGCCGAAAGCGGCGAATACCGATCGCCGATACTTTGCTTTTGGCACGACCGCATTATTTCTTCAACTTTTTTCTTTCGCAATCGCGGTATCGTTGTGATGTCATCGATTAGTTTTGATGCGGAATATACAGCACGATGTATACAGCGATTCGGTTTTGGGGTGATCAAGGGCTCGTCAACCCGAGGCGGAACACGGGCTTTGGTTGAAATGATCAGATTGATGAAAAGCGGAATCCCGACCGCGTTTACCATCGACGGGCCAAAAGGACCGCGCTATCAGGTCAAACCCGGCCCGGCGTTGCTCGCAAAGCGAACGGGTCAGCCGATCATTCCGTTCACCATCGAAACGGCCGGATTTCGATCCCTTAATACCTGGGACAAGCTGCAAATTCCAACACCGTTTTCGCGGGCCAGAGTGTTTTTTGGCGAGCCGATCTTCGTGTCCGCCGATGCGGATGACGGCGAATTGGATGCGAAGACGACGGAGCTTCAAAAGGGTCTAAATAACCTCGTAATACGCGGCCGGGAATGGTCGGAAAGGGACTAGAGCGGTTGCGGATTGCAAATCTGTGGAAATCTGGGGTCAGGCCGGCGAATCGTGGCGGTTTCCTCTTGCGACTTTTGTGTTTATTTATAGAGACCACACAAAACCCGCAACCACCAAGAAGTTTGGGGTCAGGCCTGCAATTCGTGCAATTTGAAGGATTATTTCTTTTGCATAAGCCGCATCGGAACGAAAAACATCCTGCCGGTCATTCCCCCGCGTGATAACATGATAAAGACCGCCCTCGATCTCAACCCGTGCTTTTCTGGCCATGCACCTGATATTGTCTTACCTTCCCATTTCTCACAATTACGACTTGCACAAATTGCAGGCCCCCCAGTTCTTCCCGTGACCCCAGTTCTTCCCGCATGACCCCGGTTCTTCCCTCAGTTCTTCCGTTCTTCCCCCTCATATTTGTGTCTTCCTAGTTTAATATGGAGCCGGACGACCATGCGAACCAAGATAGCTTCTTCCTTCGTCGGGTGCTGGTCCTTCTATGACAACCCGTAGTGGGCCACCCACATCGACCTCCCATTGACTGACAAAGCCGGATGGCACGCAGAATCCATTTGGTCCAATTATCCAAGGACAATAAGCGATGGGAAATTCATGCACTATTGTTCCGGCTTCGTTAATAAAAGCCCCGCGGTGCTCAACGCTTGGGATGAAACGCGCACGGATTGCATGTGGCGGTTGCAGCAAAATGCAGGTGCAATGTGGTCCAACCGTCTTCGCATACCGAGTCGATACAGCGCGAATTGCATCTACCATCAGGCCTTCTGATTCGTCAGCGTTAGCGGTTGGAAATCTCTGTTGAAAAATTGAGCATTCTGCATCGGACAAATATCCGCTCGGAGTTGCGTTGGCCATAATTCTTTTGTCTAAGTGCCAATTCCGCTCCAACGGTCGATTTACGGTAACTTCCGAGCTATTAGCAGGTTTAGATAATTGCACCAGAATCGGAACGATCATACCCCCGTTCGACTCCTGCCAGCCCGCGACGACCATTTCGAAAGCGACGTTTCTGTGGCTTTGCGGTAGAGCTTCAATTGACTCTTGGAGCTTGAGGCGCAAGAGTTCAATCGACTGACCAATATCCAGCCATGTCTTGACGCCGCTCACGGCGACGGTGACCGGTTTTCGACCATCAGGCCCCCTCGGGATCGCGCGGCCCCAGAGTATTTCCGCGATCCACTCGTCCGTCGGCGTGTTGGGATTAGAGTGCGAAATTTCGTACGCGAGGCCGGTGTAACCAATTACGACTGCGGCGTCTCTGGCGAAATAAATAACATTCTTATTTGCGAGAGATCCGTTTGGGTTCCGCTAACTAATCGGTCACTCACCTGCAACACAAAAGACCTAGACAATCGAGTAAGGTGAAGCGTCATTATAACAATCGAAAACAAGCTGAAGGGCGATCGGTTCATCGGCGCGCAGTTTCACCGCAAACATAGCACGAGAAGGGCTAACGGACAACTGAGGAAATCTCGGTCAAGGAAATCTGGGGTCAGAAATCTGGGGTCACAGAAATCTGGGGTCAGAAATCTGGGGTCAGGTCAGAAATCTGGGGTCAGGCCTGCAATTCATGCAATTTGAAGGATCATTTCTTTTGTAGACGGCCGCATTGATGGACATTGCGGGCGACGACCTTTTTGATCTTCCTTCGGCGGCCTCCAATTTCGCACATGTCGATGGAGAATTCGCGGGCCGGGGCAGGTCGTCGGAGAATTTCATTCTCCATTTTCCATTCACCATTTTCCATTTCCCATTCTCCACTCTCCATTGAAGGGGTAGTTTGGTCGAATGTTTTTGGCTGGGTTGACCTTTGACCAGACTCGGGTTTACCTTCGACCAATCGACCTGTTTTTGGCCTTGTCGGGGTGAAAATCATTCGACCAAAGCGGCCTTTTTGGCCGACAAACACTCGAAAATAGGCCGTTTTTGCAAAAGTGTGGCACGTGCCACATTTAAACGCGCCGGCATTTTAAAAAACACAAAAATTCCACCCCAAAAAACAGCATCAACTTCCGCAAATCTCGTCGATTGCTTCACTGTATTTTTCGTCGATGACGGATCGTTTGATTTTGAGAGTCGGGGTCATTTCGCCTTTGTCGATTGAGAATTCGCGCGGGAGCAGATAGACGCGTTTGACGCGTTCGTAGTCTGAGAGTTCGCGGGTCAGATCGACGGCGTCGCGTTGGAGGCGTTTGATGAAATGCGGGTCTTCGCACAGCTCTTCGCGCGAGCGAGCTGTGTCGTGGCCATCGGCTTTCATTTCTTCTTTTAGAGCATCCCAATCGGGCACGATCAGGACGCCGACCTGTTTGCGGCCCGAACCGACGACGACCGGCTGCGAAATCAGCGGGCTTTGCTTTAACAAACTTTCGACCTGTAGCGGAGCGACGTATTTGCCGTTTGAGAGTTTGAAAAGGTCTTTTATGCGGTCGGTGATGTGAAAATGACCGTCCTTATCCTGATAGCCGACATCGCCGGTGTGATAAAAACCTTCGGCGTCGATCGCGGCGGCGGTCGCTTCGGGGTCGTTGTAATAGCCCAACATCACATTACGCCCACGAACGAGTACCTCGCCGTCTTTTTCGGCGATCTTCATCTCGATGCCGTCGAACGGCGTACCGATCGAGTCGGCCTTTGCATCGTCGGGGCGATTGGCACACGTCACGCAGGCCTCGGTCATGCCGTAGCCCTGCAGAATCGGGATGCCGGCGGCCCAGAATGCGTAGCTCAATTTTTTTGAAAGCGGCGCTCCGCCTGAAACAAAAAACCTTAATGATCCGCCGACGCCGGCACGCCATTTGGAAAAGACGAGCCGGTTAAAGAATGCATGACGTGCGGCGAGCAGCGGCGATACGCGTTCGCGCTTGTCTTTCGCCTCCCAATACAACTGCCCGACAACCAGTGCCCGCTCGAAGAGCTTTGTTTTCCAGCCGCCCGCGCTCTTACCTTTCTTAACGATCTTGTGGTAAACCTGCTCAAAAAGACGCGGCACGGCAGTCATGATTGTCGGTTTTACTTCCTGTAAGTGCGATGCAAGCTGGTCAAACGCGGCGCAGTAATGAATCGACACGCCGTTAGAGCAAAGCACGTAAAAAACCGTCCGCTCAAAAATATGCGACAGCGGCAGAACCGCGAGGCTGCGGTCGGTCGAGAGGATCGGCAGACCCTTTGAGACCGCGACGATATTTGAGACAAAATTTTCGTGCGTCAGCATTACGCCTTTTGGTTCGCCGGTTGTGCCGGATGTGTAAATGATCGTCGCCAGATCGCCGGTTTCGATGGCCGCCAGCGAGTTTTCGACCGCGTCGGCGTCGATCTTGGCGTGGGTCTCGCCCGCCGTTTCGATCTCCGCGAGCGTGGTCGCACGGCTGTTGCCCTCAGGCTTGCCGTCAGCATCGAAAAAGATCAGTTTTTCAAGCTGCTCAACGCTTTGGATCGCATTTTCGGCATGTTTCCAAAGTTTTTTGCCGGAAATAAACAGCATCCGGGCACCGGAATTTTCCAGAATAAAACGAATCTGCTCGACCGCCTGTGTCGTGTAGATCGGCACATTTACCGCCCGCAGACTCAATATCGCGAGATCGACAAACGACCATTCCGGTCGATTCTCAGAGATGATCGCCACGCGGTCGCCGGGTTTGACGCCCATCGCTGCGAGGCCCATGGCGATACGCTTGACGCGCTCGATTACCTCGACGCCGTTTAGATAATTCCAAACATCATCGGCCTTAAATGCCAGAGCATCGCGTTTATTGTGCCGCCGAAACGATTCGAAACAATAATGCGGTATCGTCTGCGGAATTTGATCAAAGCCGATGAGGTTTTCTGCGGTCATCCTTAATAGAGTCGGGAGTCATGGGTCGGGAGTCATGAGTCCGAGGTCGAAATCTGAGCGTAAAATCAGTCTTTCAATTCTTGCAAATCCTCGGCAGAAACGCGAGTGTTAACGAGCGTGTCACCGACTGGAGCGGCAAACATCTTGCTTGCCAGTGGTCGAAGACGGGCAAGCAGGATGCGTGCCGCCGCTGTCAAGAAATTAGCATAATAACCGACTCGCCTCTGACGACAATCTCGCCATTTTGGTTTGTGCAGATTGTTTCGAGCGAGATGATATTCTTGTCGTCGCGAATCTTTTTGACAACGCCAGTGACGGTCACGGTGTCGCCGATGAAAACAGGTGCGGTAAATTTTAGTGTTTGTGAGAGATAAACCCCCGATATGCCGCCCATGCTTTTTGTCAGAAGCGCCGAAACAAACGCCCCACTCAACATTCCATGAGCAATACGCCGGCCAAATCTAGTCGTTTTGGCAAATTCCTCATCGAGATGAATTGGATTCATATCCCCTGATACCTCAGCGAAGGCCCGAATCAGTTCGTCGGTCACGAGCCGCGAATTGGAGAACGTATCGCCGATTTTTATTTTCATAGTACAGGCGGATCAGCGGTCTTTACGCGGCGGAGCGGTCGAATCGCGCTGGATGAGATAGGTCGGGATACGAATCTCAATTCCCTGCTGATGCGGTTTATCGACTGTCAGCAACAGGGCCTCGACCGCCCGGCGGCCGATCTCGACCCGCGGCGAACACACAGTCGTCAACGCCGGTTCGGACAGGCTGGCAAACGAAATATCGTCAAACCCAATGATCGAAATATCCTCTGGAACATTGAGGCCCGCCGTTTTGAATTCCTGCATCGCCCCGAGGGCCATCAGGTCGTTGGCGACCACAACGGCTGTGGGCCGATCCTTTTCGGCAAGTATCTGGCTCGCAGCGAGACGACCGCCCTCGAACCGAAAATCGCCTTCGAAAACTCGCGGCCCGGATTCCTCCGGCAGATGTTTTTTCATCGCATCGATAAAGGCCTGACGGCGTACCGCTCCAGAGTGTATGCGATGCGCTCCGCCGATATGTACGATCTTTTTGTGGCCCAGCCAGACAAGATGCTGGACCGCCTCGTCAATGCCGACGGCGTAATCGAGGATTATGTTGCTTACCTTTTCGCCGACGAAACCGAGGTCCTGAAAGACAAAACTCGTCTTCTTACGTTTCGCCTCGGTAATCAGCGCCTCGTCAAATTCGGCTATCATCAAGATGATCCCAGCAACCTTCATCTGCATCAGCCGCCGTACATATTCGAGGGTGCGTTCCGTTTCGTAGTTTGTGTTAAGAAGAAAAAGGTTATAGCCCGCACCGATCACTGCCGCCTCGATACTTTTGATGATTTCGGGGAAAAAAGGATTTGCAATATCGGAAACGAGCAAACCGATGATCTTGCTCTTTCCGAGCGCGAGCATCTGGGCATGGGCGTTGGGATGATAGCCAAATTTTTTGATCGCCGCCTCGACCTTGTCACGGGTCGGGTCAGAGACATACTTTGTCTTGTTAATTACGTGCGATACAGTGGCAGTCGAAACGCCCGCTTCGCGCGCGATATCTTTTATTCGCATAGGTTAACACGGTAAATCAAATCGCGGCAAAAATCAAAATGGGTCAGACCAGTTGCGAAAGTAACCACGAAATAACACAAAAAGCCACGAAAACCTCACCGATTTTTAGCTTTTTTTTGTGTCTTTTGGTGTGATTTCGTGGTTAAATCTCTTCAAAACGCAAAATCAAAAATCGAACTTATCGACATTGTCTTTATTAAAAATAAACGGCTTCCCGAGTCTTACTTCATCATCGACAACCTCGATTTCACCGAGCCGTCCAGCCTTAAACGATTTGTCTCCTTTCTTGAATATTCCGTTGTTCAGAGCATTAGAAACAAACACCGTCAGATAGCCCAGATCGCCCGTGTTCCACAGGACGATGCTGTCGATGATCCCGGATTTTATGTAAGGCTTGCACATGTTCGGCAGCGAAAGCCCGGTCACCTTTACGTCCGGTCGGTTGGCCTGTTTCACCGCTTCGGCGATGCCGGGAACTGCGGGAGCTGCGATTCCCATGACGACTTTTACGTTCGGATAAACTTTCAGCACGTTCTGCGTTTCCTGAAACGCACGGTCGCGGTCGCCGTCGCTTGGTTGGATCGTTACGAGCTTCATATCGGGATACTTTTCGGCCAATCGCTGTTTGATATATTTGATCCACTCATTCTGATTCGCGGCGCTAAGCGAAGCTGTGATGATAGCAAATTCGCCTTTCCCGCCCATAATACGGGCTGCTTCGTCAGTCAGTGTTTCGCCGATCCCCTGCGGAGTGGCTTGGTTTATCAGATAATCGCGGGCGTCTTTTTCCGCGTCGGCATCCCATGTCACTACCCTGATTCCCTTCTCTCTCGCCTTTCGCAGAACGGTTGAAATCCCCTCTTTGTTCTCAACGCTGACCGCGATCACATCGACTCTGCGCGTGATCCAGGCCTCGACGACCTCGTTCTGTTTCGCCGGGTCGAGATCGGTCGGGCCGTCCCAGAGGAGTTCGGCTCCGAGATCTTTCGCGGCTTCCTCAGCACCCTTTTTACAACTAATAAAGTACGGGTCGCCCTTGGCCTTTGGCATCATCGCGATGACGCTCTTTTTGGCGGCGGCAGGGGAGTTCGTGTTAGCCGTCTGAGTCGGCGCTGACGTACTTTTTTCATCCTTTATCGATCGAACTAGCAGCCAATTACTACCCGCGACGATCAACGCTGCGGCGACAATCACGCCGCTCAAAATTCCGACTTGCCAATTTTTCACTTCAAATTCCTCCTCTGAAACCCCTTGTGTCCTGGGTTTCGCATCGCTTGCTCTCGACAAACGGTCGAGCAAAATTGTGACGACGAGCAGAACGCCAGTCAATATCCCAGCAAGCTCTGCCGGCTGCCCGCTGAGTCGCAGGCCGTTCTGCAAGATAACTATCGCGAACAAACCGAGAACGGTCCCCAAAACAGTCCCGCGTCCGCCAAAAATCGATGCCCCGCCAAGCACGACGGCGGTAATCGCGGTTAATTCATAACCCGTTCCCGCATCCGATTTCGCCTGCCCGAGGTGGGCAACATAGATTACCGCAGCGAGGGCGGCCGTTAGTCCGGACAAACAATAAACAAAATTCAGCCGCCTTCGAACCTTGATCCCCGCGTACCGCGAGCCTTCCTGCGAAAAGCCCACGGCGTAAAAACTTCGCCCAAACGCCGTCCTATGCAGCCACCACCAAACCGCTAATATTGCCGGAACGAAGATAAAAAGCTGCGTCGGAATAACCCCGAAAACATAGCCCTGGCCGAGAAAAAGATACGACGGTGAAAAGCCAGAATAATTCTCGATACCACGCGTCAGGCCCTCGGCAACACCGCGAAAAAGCGAGAAAGTTCCGAGCGTCACGATCAGCGGCGGAGCCTTTAATTTCGTTATTACGCTCGCGTTCAAAGCCCCGCCAAGTAATCCAACCAAGAGGGTTATGGCGACTGCAATGGGCATGGAAACACCGCCGTCCCGCCACAGCGATCCCATTACAACAGCCGATAGTCCCATCATCGACCCGACCGACAGATCGATGCCGCCCGTAATAATTATCGGCGTCATTACCAATGCCAGCAGGCCGATCTCAACCGCAAGCCGAGTGATCTCAAAGGCATTGCCGGACGTTGCGAAATTGCTGCCCGTGATCGAAAAGATCAGACACTCCGCGATCAGGACGATCAGCAGTATCCATTCGTTATTCGGAAAAAGCCGCTCGCGAAGCGACTGTTCCGTATTAAGCGGCCGCTCCGGCGAGATTACTTCTTCCATTTTTTTCCAAACGTCCGAGTGCTACGTCGGACACCAAAGCGATCAAAATGATCGCTCCCTGAATAGCTTTTTCCCAGAAAGGATTGATACCCAAAAAAGTCAGCGCGGTTCCGATCGTTCCTAGCAACGCGACTCCGATCAAGGTTCCGATCAAAGTACCGCGACCGCCTGTGATCGCCGCACCACCAACAACAACCGCTGCGATTGCTTTTAACTCAAGCCCGACACCAGAATTCCCAGGTATTTCTGAAAATCTCACAGCGTTTAGCAACGCCGCGATTCCCGTAAGTGCTCCCATCAAAGCGAAGACGCTTAAAACGACCGTCGGAGCACTGATACCCGCGAGCCTTGCGGCCTCGGCATCGGAGCCGACCGCGTAGATCTTTCGCCCAGCAACGACGTTTCGCAAAGTCCAGGCAAATACGACAAAAATGGTCAGCACGATGGCAACGATCGTCAGTTCACCGCCTCGTTGCGAGAGGCCAAACCACTGGAAATTTGCCGGCAAATTCTGCACCCACGCACCTTCCGTCAGCCACCGTAAAGAATCTCGCCAAAGAACAAGCATCGCCAGCGTGACGATAATCGAAGGCAACCGCAGCCAACCAACAAGAACCCCGTTCAGCGAGCCCATCGCCGCGCCGACCAGCAAGACCGCGACAAAAAGCACTGGCATCTGCATTCCGGTCTTCGCCAGAAAGCCCGCCGCAATACTACAGGCCGCGAATTGTGAACCCACCGAAATATCAATCTCGCCCACCAAAATGACCATCGTCATCCCAACGGCGATGAGCAATGTTGGGGCGTTATTTATCAGCAGATCGCGAAGATTCCCCGCACTAAAAAAAGAAGGCTCGACGATAGCCAGGACGACAAGTATCGCCACAAAAGCCCCCGCGGCCGAGATCTCTCTTTTGTATCGGCTGAAATTCATACGACTGACGCGACTGGAGAGCGGTCTGCGACCGCTGGCAAGCAGGATGCTTGCCGCTTCAGTCAGTGCCCTAACGCAACCGCCAGGATCTTATCCTGCGTCGCTTCGCTCCTATCAAAAATCTTCGCAATCGTCCCGCCGTGCATGACGGCGATTCTGTCGCTCATACCCAGTATTTCCGGGAGTTCTGACGAGATCATCAAGATCGCGACGCCCTGTTCCGCAATCTCCATCATCAACGAATGTATCTCGGCTTTTGCTCCAACATCGATACCCTGTGTCGGTTCGTCAAGGATCAAAACCGAAGGTTTTGTCATCAGCCAGCGGCTGAGCGCTACCTTCTGCTGATTGCCGCCGGAGAGTGTCGAGACGGCGTTGTGAATGCCCGGCGTTTTCACACCGAGACGCCGCGTATAGTCCGCCGCGATCGCGTTTTCCTTGCCAAAATTCATGCCCTTAAAGCCGGAAAGCTTCTTGAGCGAAGCAAGCGTGATATTAGCGCTGATCGAAAAATCGAGAACCACGCCGTGTTTTCGCCGGTCTTCGGGCAAATAGGCGATGCCGACATCAATCGCCTCCGACGGATGGCTGAAACTGCATAGGTTTGCCGCGAAGCAGTATCTCGCCCTCGTCAGATTCGACGATGCCGAAGATCGCCTTTGCCAGTTCCGTTCGCCCGGCCCCGATCAAGCCGGCAACTCCGACGATCTCGCCTGAACGCACTGAGAGGTTGATATTTTTAATCCCGACGGCCCACGAACCGAGGTTTTTCAGTTCAAAAATGACTTCGCCGATCTCAACCTCGCGTTTTGGAAACACGGCCGAAAGCTCGCGGCCGACCATCAGTTTGATCAGCTGCTCGCTGCTAACTTCAGCCATTACCCTCGTTCCGATCGTCTGCCCGTCGCGGAGAACGGTGACGCGGTCGGCAATCACCGGCAATTCTTCAAGCCGATGTGAGATGTAGATCATTCCAACGCCCTGCTCACGAAGTTCGCGGATCACGCGAAATAAATTCTGTGTATCTTCCTCAGAAAGCGATGCTGTCGGCTCGTCAAATATGAGAATTTTCGCATTTGCACCGAGTGCCCGGGCGATCTCGACAAGCTGCTGCTGCGGCATCGACAACTCACCGGCTGGGGTTTCCGGGTCGATCTTCGCCCCAACGCGGTCGAGCAACTCTTTCGCAGCACGGCGGCGCTCATTCCAGTTAACAAAGCCGAAAAAACCCTTGCGTTCGAGTCCGATCGCGATATTCTCGGCAACCGTAAGTTCTGGAAACAGAGCGGGCTGTTGATAAATGGCGGCGATACCCAGAGTCTTTGATATCGCCGGAGAATTCTCGCGAACAAGATCGCCATTTACCGTCAGTTCCCCGCTGT
Source organism: uncultured Acidobacteriota bacterium (assembly GCA_963738935.1). Lineage (GTDB taxonomy): Bacteria > Acidobacteriota > Blastocatellia > Pyrinomonadales > Pyrinomonadaceae > OLB17. The sequence goes on from CAVTYF010000001.1 coordinate 2,237,880, forward strand.
CCGGTGTCACAGCTCCAGTTACGATTTTGATAAAAGTCGATTTTCCCGCACCATTTTCGCCGACAAGCGCATGTACCTCGCCCAGCTCAAGTTCGAATGAAGCGTCCCGCAGAGCGTGAACGCCAGCGTATGATTTCGTGATATTTTCGGCTCTCAAAAGCATTTTTATCAGTCAGCCAAGACAATAATGTGCAATTCCCCTGGCCCGTGAACGCCGATTGCCAAGGTTAATTCGATATCCGAGGTCCGCGAAGCTCCGGTGACAAAAGTCATCGTATGCCCCAGATTTCCCTGCGTAAGTTCCAATATCTCACCCAGCGTCTCCCGAATTTTACTCGCCTCGAGCAGGCAAAGATGCACCGGCGGAACGAGTGAGATCAGACGATGATCTTCGCTCTCGGCCTCAAGGACTAGAGTTCCGGTCTCAGCGATTGCCCATTGAGCGGACGTTATTCCGAGGTCGGACCCGAACAGAAAATCTGTCGAGACATTACGTGTAAACTCAACAGTTTCAATAGATTCGACAATTTCAGCAACCACCGGAGAATTTGAGATTGCGATCCTTTTTGCTCCAGTTCGGTCAATCACGGATTCGATCAGAACGGCCGCTCCTCGCTTGTTTTCCGCGATCTCGACATGAATTCCGAGCAACTCGGCACTGACGCGGAAATTATCCACAAGCGTTCGAACATCAGTCAGAATCTCAGCGGGAAGTGCCTTGTTTGCAAAAACATGCTTGGCCTTGTGCTCGTCATGAACCGTGTCAAACGGTTTGCTAACCGCCAGATTTCGGCGGATCGATCCGATAATATCTTCGCGAGCGGTCGCCATACTTAAATTCCGTCTTTCCACATCTCGCGAAACGACCTACGGAGCGACCGCCGGAGCGTCTCGCCATGCCGTCCATGCACCGAGCGGCGGCAGCAGCTTTGCTACAAGGCCGCTCACCTTTCCGATTTTACCGTCTCGAACGACCAATTTCTGCATGAACCTCGCCACCTTCGTTCCTAGTTCGTAAAAAAATTGCCCTGACCACGCCTTGCCGTAGATCCGGAAAGCTAGACCTTCGACAAATTTCGGTTTCCGCTCCGGATTATCTGGCGAACCGCCCGCGGTTCCTTCCGTGATCTCGGCGCGTAAATGAAGAAGCAGTTCGGGAATATCTATCTTTACCGGGCAAACTTCCTTGCACGCTCCGCACAGGCTCGATGCGTATGGAAGCTGTTTCGCCTTAGAAATCCCGATTAACTGCGGAGTAATCACTGCCCCGATCGGCCCGGGGTAAACCGAACCGTACGCGTGGCCGCCGACCTGTTGGTAAACCGGACAGGCGTTCAGACACGCTCCGCAGCGAATGCACGCGAGGCTCTGGCGTGTGACCGGGTGAGCGAGCATCCGCGAACGGCCGTTGTCCATCAGGACGATATGAACTTCCTCGGGCCCGGCATCTGCCGCGTTTTTCTTAGCTCCGGTGATCAGCGATTGGTACGCCGTCAGCCGCTGTCCAGTGCCGGATCGCGGCAAAAGCTTGAGAAAAACGTCGAGATCCGCGAATTTTGGGATCACTTTTTCGATTCCCATGATCGCGATGTGCGTTTTTGTCAGGCTCGTGGTCAGCCGGATATTTCCCTCATTTTCAAGGATCAAGATCGTGCCGGTCTCGGCAACTCCAAAATTTACCCCGCTAATGCCAACCTGAGCCTCGGCAAATCTTTTTCGGAGTATCGTCCGGGCGGTTTTTGTTAGAACATCGACGTTGTCAGTCTTTTCAATTCCCGTTTTTTCAACAAAAAGATCAGCGATCTGCTGTTTTGTTTTATGGATCGCCGGAACAACAATATGCGAAGGCGTTTCGCCGGCGAGCTGGATGATCCATTCGCCCAGATCGGTCTCCACGGCTTCGACACCCGCTTTTTCGAGTGCTTCGTTCAGATGGATTTCTTCGCCGGCCATACTTTTGGCCTTGACGACCATCGAGGCATCACGTTTCTTTACCAGGTCGATCACGATCTGACACGCCTCTTTCCCGTCGCGTGCCCAGTGGATCTTTGCACCGGCATTTTCGGCGTTCTCGACAAATTTCAAAAGATATTCGTCGAGGTGAAGCAGTGTCTCTTCCTTGATTGCCCGGGCCTTTTCACGAAGGCCATCCCAATCGTCAACGGATGCGATCGCATTTTTTCGACGCCCGACAAAATTATCAGCCAGATTCCGAAGAGCACCGTGCAGCACCGGATCTCTGCAGAGCCGCCCGGGCATTCTGGTCAAAAGTTTCTGCGGTCAGGTGGTGCATATTTCCGGGTCAGTACCACCTGCGGTAGCGGGTGGAAGGGTTCTATTGTACCGCAGTCGAAAAGCCCCACCCGCTACCGCAGGTGGTACTGACTTGCGAGTACCTCGGCCAGGTGCTTTGTTTGCACTTTCGACTCGATCCGCGACAGCCTTCCATTTATCTGCATCAGGCAGCTCGCGTCGCAAGCGACGACGGTTTGGGCTCCCGACTTTTCGATCATTTCGATCTTGTTGTCGAGCATTCCGGCTGAAATCTCAGGGAATTTGATCGAGAATGTGCCGCCGAAACCGCAGCAGACATCCGCGTTTTGCATCTCGACAAACTCGACGCCCTTTACATTTTTCAACAGCTTTCGCGGCTCGTCGCGAATACCGAGGTCGCGCAATCCGTGACATGCATCGTGCCAGGTAATTTTTTCGGCTGACACAGCTCCGACGTCCTCGACCTTCAGCACATTTACCAAAAAACTGCCAAATTCATGCGTTTTCGCGGCGATCTTTTCCGCTCGCTGCCGCCATTCCGGTTCGTCGGGAAACATCTCGTGAAAATGTTTGACCATTGCCGTACACGACCCCGAAGGGCTGACGATCGCCTCGGCGTCCGAACTTTCAAATATCTCGATAAACCGCTTGGCAAATTTACTCGCTTCTTTGCGATAGCCCGTATTGAAAGCAGGTTGGCCGCAGCATGTCTGGCGTTCGTCAAAAACCACCTCGCAACCCGCACGCCGCAAAACCGCGACCGTGGCCACGCCGACGTTCGGGCAAAGCTGATCGACAAGGCAGGTTACAAAAAGCGAGACTTTCATCTGTGACTGCTGTCAGCTAACAGCTTTCAGCTATCAGCTATTTCGAACAACCGCCGTCCATTCCGTTTCTGCGCATTCATGCGAAATAGCTGAAAACTAATAGCTAGAAGCTGATAACTTTGGCGGCATATCTGATTTCTATTGCCGCATATCGCTCAGCCGCCCGTTCGATTTCCTCCGAAGGCTGCGGTTCAAAAATTCTCTAAGTCAAATTTCGCTCGAACGTGCTCTCGCGCCTCAGCGATCGAAAAAAACCGTCCCGCTGAGATCGCCTGGACCAGCACGTTTCCAACTACCGTCGCCTCGGTCAAACCTGAATGAACCGGCAGGCCGCTTGCGTTCGCGGTCATTTGATTCAAGTAACTGTTCCGTCCGCCACCGCCTAGAATTTGGAGGCTCGAAATGGCTTTTCCTGTCAGCGTTTCGATCGAGCGAAGTACTGACGCGTATCGAAATGCGAGCGAATCAAAGATAATTTTAGAGATCGCGGTCGGGCTGTTCTCAAATTCCTGGCCGGTTTCCGCGAGCTGGTCAGCGATTGCATCGAGCATGCTTGGCGGATTCAAAAATCTCGGATCGTCAGGAAAAATAAACGCGTTAAAGCCTTTTGCTGCCGACACTTCGGCAAGAAGCGGATCGTATCCTACATCGATTCCGGCTGCCTTCCATTCGCGGCGGCACGATTCAAAAATCCAGAGGCCCATCACGTTCTTCAGGAAACGGACCGTGCCATAAACGCCGCCTTCGTTTGTGAAATTCTGCCTGGCGACCTCGTCGTTTATCAGAGCATTTTCCAGCTCGATCCCAATCAGCGACCACGTTCCGGACGAAATATATGCAGAATTTTCATCGAGCGGTGCACCGGCGACCGCACTTCCCGTGTCGTGCGTAGCCGGTGCGACGACGTGCACTCCCTCAAGCCCCAATACCACTGCGATCTCAGGTTTTAACGGCCCGAGATCCGTTCCGGCCGGAACTATCTCCTGCAATAGTCCCACCGGCAGATCGAGTCGATCGAGCAGTTCGCGATCCCAATCGCCGGTCGCCGCGTTCAGCATCTGCGTTGTCGTGGCATTGGTAAATTCAGCAGCCTTTTTTCCTGTCAATAAATAATTCAGCAGGTCGGGCAGCAACAATAGATCGGTTGATTCGCCACGTTTTTCTTCGGAATACAATTGGAATAGAGTGTTGAAATTCTGAAACTGGATCCCGGTTTTTTCAAAGATCTCGGAACGCGGCACGCGGGCAAAAACCTGTTGCCATTGCGTCTTTTGTGCGATCGTCGCGGTAGCAAACCGGATCGGCGATGGGATTCCCATCCGCGTCGAGCAACGCGTAATCGACCGCCCAGCTATCGATGCCGAGGCTTTTGATTTCGCGTCCCAGTTCCCTCGCACACCCGCCTGCCGCTTTCAATCCCGATTTAATCTCCGCAAATATGTGGTGGAGATCCCACCGAAGGTTTCCGCCTTTTCCTGTCGGCGGATATTGGAATCTATGTATTTCCTCAAGTAAAAACTCACCCGGATCGACACCAGCCAAAAAGACCCGACCGCTGCCAGCACCGAGATCTACCGCGATAAAAAGTGGACCCGCCATTCATCATAAATACGGCTGATAGCTATCAACTGACAGCTATTAGCTACCATTCAAACAGATTCTAACTACTACACAATACCCGCAGAAATACCGATCTGCGCCGGACGCTCTTTCGCTTTCTGGTCGCGATAGCCGCTTGCTCGATACACGGCGACCGGGTCGATCGCTCCGCCGCTGAGCCTCACGCGCGGCGGCGAGGATCGGCGAAACGTCCATGGTATATGCTTCTTTCAGCGACGCCAGCGCCGCTATGGCATCACCCGCTGCCTGAGCCTCGGCAAGTTTCACACGGTCAACCAACAGGGCCTGAACATAGGCCCGCGATATCTCGACCGAACTCGTCACGAGCGACTCGATCGGGTCGGTCACGTTGTGCGACTGGTCGAGCATATAACATGGAGCAAAACCCTGTACGCGGGAAAGCTCGGCATCGACCAGCTCATTAAAAATCAGGAAAAGCTGAAACGGCTTGATCGAGCCGGCGTCGAGATCGTCGTCGCCATATTTGCTGTCGTTAAAGTGAAACCCGCCGAGTTTCTTGAACTGAATCAGGCGCGAGACGATCTGCTCGATATTCACATTTGGCGCGTGGTGACCGAGATCGACGAGACAGGCGGCCTTTTCACCCAGTTCCGTCGCACAAATATAGCTCGTTCCCCAGTCGTTGATTACGGATGAGTAAAACGCCGGTTCAAAAAACTTGTGTTCGATCAATAAACGCCAATCGTCTGGGATTGCAGCATATATCTCAAGCATCGATTCCAGATAGCGCTCCAGCGAACCGCGAAAATTCGCCTGGCCAGCAAAATTACTTCCGTCGCCGAGCCAAACCGTTAGGGCCTTTGAGCCAATTTTCCGGCCCAATTCGATGACCTCGATATTGTGCTCGATCGCCTGTTTTCTGGTTGCCGCATCGACATGGGTGAGAGAACCAAATTTGTATGAATGCGTCTGTCCGGGCTGATCCTGAAACGTATTCGAGTTCATCGCGTCGAACTCAAGTCCGTAATCGTTCGCGGCGGTAACAAGGTCACCAATATTCTCCGGCTTGTCCCATGGGATGTGGAGCGAAACGGCAGACGTCGTCCTGACAAGTTTGTTTATCGTCGAGCAATCTTGCAGCTTTTCGAAAATGCCGCGCGGTTCGCCCGCGACCGGAAATCGCGCGAAACGCGTGCCCCCGGTACCTACGCCCCAGGAAGGAATGGCTACTTTTAAGCTACTCGCCTTTTCAATCAGCGAACCGATCTCGACACCGCGTCGGTTAAGCTTTTTACCGAGATAATCGAGGTCTTCGGCGAGCCACGCAGCGGCGGCCTTGTTCTGCTCAGCGATAAAATCAGGTTCGATCTCAAAGTTTGCGGCCATATATTTTCTCTCGACTGGAGCGGCAAGCATCTCTGCTTGCCGTTGTTACTAATTGAAATCAGATTCCTTGGCGCCGCACCGCACTGCTTTTCGGTGTGCAAGCAGGATGCTTGCGCCTCCAGTCTATCTCATAAATCCGTCAGCCAAACCGCCATCGACGGGGATGATGTGGCCCGTCGTTTTGCCCAAACGTTTTGAAAGCAGTAGAAAGATCGCCTCGGCCTGGTCTGCAGGTTCGATCGGTGTCTGCGTGAGTGAGCGTTTCGCATAGAAACTAGACAATTTCTCGGTCAACGCATCTGTCTCTTCCGCATCTTCAAACGGAATACTATATTTCGCCAACGATGCGATCACGCGGTCACGCGGAAACATCGTACTCCCCTTCACGACCGTCGCAGGGGCAACGGCATTGACGCGAAGCATCGGTGAATACTCGATCGCGAGTTCGCGGACCAGATGATTTGCAGCGGCTTTACTTGTATCGTAAGCCAAACTCCCCTTCTTGGCAACCACTGCATTTGCACTCGTCGTCAATACAACATTACCCGTAAGGCCCTGCTTTTTGAATACTTTGTGAGCTTCGTCGGCGACGATATAGGCTCCTTTGACGTTGATGCCAAAGGTGAAATCCCACATCTTGTCTTCGATATAGCCTGTTTTATCGGGCGGCACGAAAACGCCCGCCGTGACGATCACAGCATCGATGCCGCCGTAAGCGAGCATCGCCTGGTCGAGCATATTCGCTACCGATTCGCGGTCGGTCATATCGCAACCGAGGCCGATAGCAACGCCGCAATTCGAAATTCCGGTTCCCGAAACGCCGATCCCGGTGCCGTATTTGGCAATGATCTCGTCCGCTGTCTCCTGTGCCGAAGTAGCGTCTTTATCGACGCAGACTACGTGAGCACCTTCTTTGACAATGCGATGAGCCGTCTCGCGGCCGATACCGGCACCGGCTCCGATAATGACATGGATCTGGCGGTCAAGCTCTTTTTCCGGCGGCATACGCTGGAGTTTGGCTTCCTCAAGCAGCCAGTATTCGATATCGAACGCCTCCTGCTGGTCCATCGCCTCATATTCGTCCATCGCTTCGGCGCCACGCATGACCTCAATGGCGCAATTGTAAAATTCGCCGGTAACACGAGATTCGCTCTTATTCTTGCCCCAGGCGATCATTCCAAGTCCGGGGATCAGGCAAACCGTCGGATTCGGGTCACGCATCGCGGGCGAATCAGGATGCTTGCAGCGTTCGTAATACTCAGCGTAATCTTTCCGATATTGAACGAGGCCTTCTGAGATCGCGGTTTTAAGCGACTCGCTATCGCCCGTTTCCGGATTCCAATTAACGAACAAAGGCTTGATCTTCGTACGCAGGAAGTGATCGGGACAAGAAGTGCCAAGTGCCGCCAGACGCGGTCCGTCGACGCTGTTTACAAAACGCAGCATCTTCCAATCGTCCTGAACCGTTCCGACAAATCGACGATAAACGGACACCTGTCCGCGGATGAACGGGATGATCTCGGTCTGTAGTTTCTGACGGGTTTCGTCATCGAGAGCCTTGTATTTCGCTCCGCCAAACGTCGCTTCCCCCTTATCGCGTTCCTCGATGTACTGGGCCGCACGGTCGATTATCTCAAGTGCAGTCTCGTAGCAAGTCTTGTCGTTGTTGTCCCACGAAGACATTCCGTGATGGCCGAGCAAGATGCCCTTTGCCTGCGGATTGTCTTTGATCAACTGTTCGATCTTCAGTCCGATGTCGAAACCCGGACGCTGCCAGGGAATGTAGATCAGATCGTCGCCGTAAACTTCTTTCGTTAGCCTTTCCTGATTGACGCAGGCCGCGATCGCAATGACCGAATTCGGGTGCAAATGATCGACGTGTTTGAACGGCACAAGCGTGTGCAGCGGCGTATCGATCGAGCACGCACGCGGGTTCAGGTTGAACGTGCAGTGCGAATACATCGGGTACATGCTGTCTTCGATCGGGGTTTTCGCTCCGTTGTTCGGGTCGTTCTCATAGATCGCTCGCATGTTACGAACTTTATTCAAATAAAGTGACGCGAAACCATCGCGTTTGGCCGTGCGAAGATCGCCGCCCGAGCCTTTCAGCCAGAGAACTTCGACCTCCTCGCCGGTGAGCGGATCTTTCTCAGGCAGTTTTGACGAAGTGTTGCCGCCGCCAGTATTAGTCAGCGTCAGATCATCGCCCAGGCGGTTCGAACGGTAAACGAGACGATCGACACCTTCGAGTTGATCGGCATCGGCGTCATCCCATAAATATTTTACGTGTTTATACTTGAGTTCCTGTGTTGCTTGATTACCCATATCGTCCAAAGATAAATAAAAAATTAATATTTTGAAAACAAATTTGCCTCTGCGGCCCCAAATTCAAGAAACCGCCATGTACATTTCAACGACTCCCGCATTGGAAAACCGCTTAACCTTCCTGAAAGCTGAAGAATAGCAACTTTTTGAGCAATAGGCAAATTATAACAAAAATAAAATGGTAATACCAATTATCCCGCGCCGACGAGGAAAGGAACCACGAAAAGGACACGAAAAGTCACCAAAAAGAGGACTCGACCGTACGTAGACGTTCGTGCAACATCTCAAAAGGCTTTCTCCGCGATCTCAGCGTCTTCCTCAGCGTCCTCGGCGTTGAAAAAATCCTAAAAGTATTAAATCCTGGTTCCGCGGAAGGCCAACAACCAATCCGAAGTCTTTTTTGTGTTTTTTCGTGCTTTTTCGTGGTTTCGCCTTATCCTGTCACTTCGCTCACGCCTTCGCCTATCTTGCATGTGTAAATTTCCGGCATAATTCCGGTTTCGCGGGTATAGGCGTCGGTTAAATTGCGAATAAAATCACTATGATCCCCGCTCTTCATCAGATTGATCGTGCAGCCGCCAAAACCGCCGCCGGTCATGCGGGCGCCGAGAACACGATCGCTAGAACGAGCAAGGCCGACCATCAGGTCGAGTTCCGCACAGCTAATCTCAAAATCGTCACGCATGCTAGTATGTGACTCATTCATCAATCGCCCGAATGCCGCCAAATCGCCGGTATTCAGTGCCGCAACGGAGGCCAGCACGCGTACATTCTCGGTCACGATATGGCGTGCCCGCTTTTTTGGAATATCGGGCATCCCGGTCGAGCGATCATTAAGATCGTCGAGCGTCACATCCCGCAGAGATCGTTTACCAAAAAATGCGGCGGCGGCTTCGCACTCGGCCCGGCGTTTGTTGTATTCGCCGTCGGCGAGTTCATGTTTAGTTTTCGTGTTGCAGATCAGAAACTCAGCCGCCGTCGGTATCGCCAACGATTCCATCGAGCGGCAATCGAGAAACAAAGCATGATCTGCCCGCCCGAAAACCGAGACAAATTGATCCATGATCCCGCTGCGTACGCCGGCAAATTCATGTTCCGCCGCCTGCCCGATCCGCGCGAGCTTCATTCCTTCAATTTCATGCCCCGACAGCGTCGCAAGCGCAAACGCCGTCGAAATTTCAAGCGCCGCCGACGAACTCAAACCCGCCCCGACCGGCACATCGCTGTAGATCAAAAGATTAGCACCGCCCAATCGATAACCTTCCCGTTCCATAATCAGCCCGACGCCCTGAACATATCTCGCCCATGTTTTTTCTGTCTCCATTTGCGGCTGATCGAGATCGAATTCAAACTCGCCGTCAAACGTCAGCGACGCGACGCAAATCCGTCGGTCGTCCCGAGAAGACGCCGCCACATAAGTCGCAAAATCAAGGGCCGCAGGTAGGACAAAACCGTCGTTATAATCAGTATGTTCCCCGATAAGATTCACGCGTCCGGGCGCACGGAAAATGCGAGATTCCGAGCCATATCTCTCACTAAATGCGACTGTTAGAGTACTAATATCCACTTTTGTCTTATCTCAGCGTACTCTGCGTCCTTCTCTGCGTTCTCTGATATTAAAAAGGCTGCTTAATGCAGAGAACGCTGAGGCGGACGCTGAGTACGCTGAGCTAAAAATTCTAAAACTGATGAACCTCGCGCACCTCGCGAAGCCTCGCGGCCGCCGCTTCGGGCGTGATGTCACGCTGCGGGCTGCCGAGGATTTCAAATCCAACGAGGAATTTCCTGATCGTCGCCGAACGCAAAAGCGGCGGATAAAAATGGGCGTGAAAATGGACCGACTCATGCTCGCCGCCATCGGTCGGTTTCTGATGAAAGCCCATTGAATAAGGAAACGGCGTCAGGAAAAGGTTGTCGTAACGGGTCGTAACGCGTTTCAGGATGTCGGCAAACGCGTGCCTTTCTTTATTGTCGAACTGATCGATTGAACCGTAATGGTTCCGGCCCAGAATCATGACCTCAAACGGATAAACCGCCCAAAATGGCACAATTGCTGAGAAAAATTCGTTCTCACAAATAATCCGCTCTCCACTCGACCGCTCGATTCCTAAGTAATCGCACAGCAGACAACTGCCCTTCGCTGCAAAATACTCGGCCTGTCGTGCAATTTCCTTCGCCGGTTCATTTGGCACGCTCTCGCTGGCCCATATCTGACCATGCGGATGCGGGTTGCTGGCTCCCATCATCTCGCCGCGATTCTCGAATATCTGCACGTGGTTAATGATATCGCGGCTTCCGAGCTCGAGATATTCGTCCGCCCATGTGTCGATGACGCTGCGAATATCCGCTGCATTCATCCGCGCGAGCGTAAGGCTATGATCCCGCGAAAAGCAGACGACGCGCGAAACACCGCATTCGGGTGTCGCTACCAGCAAATCAAGATCACGCGGACCCGCCGACGGCACATCCGGCATTAATGCGGCGAAGTCGTTATCAAAAACAAATACGCCCTCGTACGCCGGATTGACCTTATCGCCTGCCCTCTTGTTTCCCGGACAGAGATAACATGCCGGGTCGTATTCCGACAGCTCCTCGACCTTTGGCGACTCAGTCTGCCCCTGCCACGGCCGCTTTGTGCGGTGCGGAGACACGATCACCCACTCGCCCGTGAGCGGGTTGAGGCGGCGATGTGAGTGTTCGTTTAGATCAAACATAAGGTAAAAGTGAAAAGTGAGAAATAATACCCTGAACTTATGAGATGGTCCTAACTTAATTTCTCAATTTCTCACTTCTCAATTTCTACTTTTAACTTTTCACTTTTCACTTTTAATTACCGCTTCTCCGCCGTCGGATCGGGCCAGTTATCGGTTCGAAACGGCGATGCTGGAAGGCCGGGATCATTTGCCAGATTTGGATTTTTCGGATTGCTGTTGAACGCATACCGGACGGCCTTTGGTTCCACAACCGACTGCGACGAAACCTCGATCTTGTTCTTGCTGATAATCTTAGCATCTGCCCAAACCCACTTCTTATCTGCCCCGGCGATAGCAAACTCTTCCAGTTTATCGCCTTTCATAATCCGCAGCCCGGTGCCGACATCATCGAATGTCAGGATAATTTTGCGGCCTTTAATTTCGGTCTTTTTCAGGATCGGTGAGGTCGCGATCTTTCGTCCATATACATCCTTGAGAGACCATGCGAGCATTCGTTTGCCGACATCGATTTTGTTTTTTGGGTGAATGTCGCTCGCTTCACCGATGTCGATCGTAACGATAAGGCCGGTGTTTGGAGTATTTATCGCGGTCAGACGTTGGGCTTCGCGGATAAAACTCCATGCCGATTCCTCGGGTTCGGATTTGACAGCCCGATAGTTTGGCAACTGGATAATGCCAAACGGAAAATCTCCCTGCCCCCAACGCTCGCGCCAAGCCCGTATCATCGTCGGCATCAATAAACCATATTGCTCTGCCCGTGCCTCGTTTGATTCCCCTTGATACCAGATCGCACCTTTGATCGAAAAGGGCATCAGCGGCTCGATCATTCCATCGTAGATCGAGGACGCAATGCGATAATCGCGAAGTGCGTCGGGAACGCCAGGCGATGGCGATGGCCTCGCCCCCGGGGCTTTTGCTTTGTCCTGATCCTCACGCCATTTCCTGATCGCCTCGGCATAATCGACACGGACTTTTTCACGCTCGGCCTGCCAGACTTTTGTGCGGTCAACGGTCGGTTTCAAATCGAGAGAAGCATTCAGATATGCAACCGGCGTCCACGCCTCAGCCTGCGACCCGCCGTATGATGAATTCAAAAGACCGACGGGAACGTTCAATTCTTTCTGCAAACCAACGCCAAAATAATATCCGGCGGCCGAAAATTCCTTCACCGTTTCCGGCGTGCAGCCCACCCATTCGCCAAGCCTTCCGGTCTTACGCTTAAACGCGACCTCGCGGCTGACATTAAACAGCCGAATATTAGGATGATTCGCCGCCGCCTGCGCAGCATCACCATTAGCGGTTTCGCGGAGCAGTCGCTGCATGTTTGATTGGCCCGAAACCAGCCAAACCTCGCCGACGAGGATGTCCGTTAACTCGACACGGTTTTTCCCCGAGATCGTCATGGTCTGCGGCGTAAAATTCGATGACATCTTGCCAAGATCGATGCGCCATTTACCATCCGACGCGGCGACGACGGTCTTTTTTTGCCCGCCAAACGTAACGGTCACCGATTCGCCCGGTTCCGCCGTGCCCCAAATCGGCACCGCCATCTTTTGCTGCAAAACCATCGAACTCGCGATCACATCCGGCAGACGCACATCAGCATTGGCAGCAACCGTGACGAGGAGAAACAAAAACAAAACCTGAAGACTTTTCATATCGACGTCCTTTGGATTACTTTAATAGTTTACATTTAATCGTTTAACCTGCGAATCGCAAGATCGCAACTCCTCTTTTACGCAGACACAGCCGAGATGTCGCTGAGCGTTTATTATGAAGACTATTCCTATCATTGCCGCAGTGTTTCTTTTTCCATTGATCGCTTATTCGCAGCTTCAACGTCCAGAGACTAATTTCAAGGTCTTCCAATTCCCGGCCGACAAAATTCCAACAGTTGACGGCAAGACCGATGACTGGGCGATCGTGCCCCAGAGCTATGTCGTCGGTGCAGATCAGCTCGTCGAGGACAGCAAAAAATACAAGGCTCCTGATCCAAAAACGCTTGATGTGAAGGTTCGCGTCGGCTGGGTGAAAGGCATCAATCGCCTCTACTTTCTCTACGAGGCGTACGACGATTACTGGGATTTTGCCCGACCTGATCTCCACAACGACACGTTCGAGATCGTGGTCGATGCCGATCTTTCCGGCGGACCGCTTATTGACCGGTTTCACCCGAATAAGGACGTTGATGTGTGGGATGCATGGTTCAATTTTCACAGCGTCCATGCGCAGAACTATCACACATTCACACCGGCCGAGGGCAAGGATTGGACGATGATGTGGGGCCCGCAGCAGTGGTTGAAAGAGATGCCGTGGTCGAATTATGCGTACTCGTACAAGTTCAAACCGGGAGAATCCGGGCGGCTGACGTTCGAATTCTGGATCACGCCCTTCGACTTTGCTCACAAGGACGGCCCGGGCCGCTCGGTCGAATCAAAGCTCGTCGAGGACAAAAAGATCGGCCTCGCCTGGGCGATCATCGATTATGACGATGTCAACGCCAAAGGCAGCAACGGATTCTGGAACCTCTCGACCAAACACACAATGTACGGCCAGGCGTCCGAGCTAGTCGCCTTTCGCCTCACGCCGCTTGAGGAAAAATTCCGTAAAAAAATCGAGGCGGATTGGTCGTCGCAGATGATAAACGTCGAACGGCGAACAGTCGCATTTGCCGACCGCTCGGTTGGGAAAATAACGTCATGGAAATGGGATTTCGGCGACGGCACAACGTCGACTGAGCAGAATCCGATCCACGTCTACGAAAAGGCAGATAAATACGTCGTCACGCTAAATGTAGAAGGCCCGGACGGAAAGTCCCGCCGGGCCAAGGTCTGGCACGTCGCCGTCCGGTGACTGGAGCGGCAAGCATCCTTGCTTGCCACACTGCGCCTTCCGCAGTGTTACGATGCTAACTATATTCAAGTTGAATGAAACCTCAGCGCATAAGCGGTTTTCAACCGCTGGCAAGCAGGATGCTCGCCGCTCCAGTCGCTAATACTTCCGCTTCAACCATTCCTCTGGCACCGGAATGATGCAAATATTCATCGACCTTCCGTCCGCCGACAGCATTGCTGATTGAATCTGGATCTTTGTGCCGTCGGGACTCATCGTCGGGTGCGGATGATCTTGGGCGGTGGCTTTGTGGCCGGCCGAGAGCAGCATCATTTCGCCCGTGCGGCGGTCAATGAGATAGATGTTGCGATAAAAGTCGTCACCGACGGCAAACCTGCCGTCCGGCGAACCGCTGACGTGCCACAGTCCGCTGCCTTCCTTTGTCTGACCGACGATAGAGACCTCGCGGGTGCGAAGATTGACGATGCCGAGGCCCGTTGGGCGTTCGCGGGTTCCTGACGGGCCCCATTCGGGTTCCTGCCCTGGATTCACACCGCCGACCGCCGTTGCTTCGCCGACGTCTTTTATTCCGCCTGGAATTTTGCGATGGCCCATAACTGCGAATGCCACCTCGTCTTTGCCGATAACGGCTTCATGTGTCACCCAATCTTTATCGTCTTCGGGAAACAACGGCCTCAGTCCGGTGCCGTCGCTTTTTACCGTCCACATGCGCTGCGGCGATTTTCCGCCCGTTTCCCAGCAGAAAACTATCTCGCCGGGCATCCAGCCGTTGGTCTGAATGTGGCCGACCTGAAACGGGACCGAGACAACGTGTTTGAACTTGCCGGTCGCCAGTTCCATCGCCGCTATGCCCGCTGGCCCGGCTCCCATGTTTCGCGGGCCGAAGCTTTTTTCGATCTTCGCATCCGGGGCCAAGTGTCTCGCTGCTTCGTCGCGGCCGACTCTAAAATAAACCCACTTCTCATCCGCATCGAGCGCCATGTCGCCGCCCGCCTGTATCTCGACCGGCGTGGTACCCATGACCTTTTGGTAATAATCGGCCGATCGCATCTTGTCGGCTTTGCTGTCAGCAAAAAGTTTTTCGAGGTCAACCTCGATAATCTGAAGCTGCGCTGGCTGTTGTGGCGGACGCACAGGTGGCGGCGTGGACGTCCCGGGCATTGGTGCCGTGGGCGGAGCGACGACCCGGCGATCCGGGTTCCGCATAAAATAGAGTTTCATCGAATAGCGTGCAATGCTCAGCATTCCCGAATAACCGCCCTCAGTGACCTGAATCTGCTCGCCGGTCTTCTCATTCACCGCCATCGCTTCGCCCCGAACGCGTCCCGAGCGAAATATCAGCCACTGTCCGTCAGACGTCCACTGATTGTGGGTCTGGTAGATCTTTGCATCGCCATTCTGTGCGCTCGTCAAAAAGGTTAGCATCGTCCCTGTGACAGGGTCTTTGATTATCTTTTTTTCCGACGGAAACCGCTTCCCGATCTGCCCATCCGCCGTTCCCCACAATAAAACCACTAGCCCAAATACCGCAAAACTCGACAATCGCCTCATATTTTCTCCTGTTTTTTATCACGAACACCGACTGGAGCGGCAAGCATCCCTGCTTGCCACGCCGCAGCTTCTGCGGCGTTAGCTTGCGCGACAATCGGGCCGGGAGCGGTCTCGCGACCGCTGGCAAGCAGGATGCTTGCCGCTCCAGTCGTTTTAAAATTGCCTCTGTTCAGCCCGCTCGATCCGCTGATCTTTGACATTCTTGCTCTGTTGAACGCTGAAATTTTCGACATTTTTTAATACAAAAAACGCCGATGTCGGCTGTGCGTCAATGCGAAATAGATCAACATCGTTCACGCTATCAAAGACAAACGCCGGACGCTCTTCTGCTTTTTCGAAACTTACTTTTACGTTGTCAAACGTCACGCCTCTCGCGTGCCGCACGTAAAACCCGTACGCCGGAATAACGCCAAACATACTCGGTTCCGGGTAACTTTTCTCGTTCTCAGGCACAACTCGAGCCGCGTCTTCCTTTGTGCCACCGCCTTTGTAATGGATGCGGATGTTGCTCAGATGAACGTCCTCGATGGGGCTTTCGGCGAGGCCGGCGATGATCGAGGCGTAGTGTGAATCAGCGTCTGAGACCACCACATTATCGATATTTACTCGGCGAATTTTTGCAATCGGCGTTCCGTCCGGGGCACGCTGACGTTTGCCGAGGCGGATAAATATCGGTGCGGTCGTGATGTCGCGCATCGTGATATTTGTGATCGAGACATCCTCGATATAACCGCCGTCAACCGTCTCTATCGCGAGACCGCGACAATGGACGAAATTGATATTTGAAATCGTAATGTTCTTAAACCCGCCGTTCGATTCCGTCCCAAATTTTAACCTTCCGGTCACACGGTCCTTGTCCGGAGCGAATTCCTGCGTCGTCTTAAATGTTCCATCCAGAAAAGTTCCGAGATCAAAGCCGGATACCTGCGAATTCGTGATCGTCACATTCTCCGTCGCGCGGTTAAAGCCCAGTGCGTACGAGCTTTTCAAAACAATCGCGTCGTCATTCGGCGTGTTCACATACGAATTTGATATACGGACGTTGCGACACGCGTCAATGTCAAAACCGTCGCGGTTTGTATCGACCCGCAGATTGTCGATCGTAAGGTTATCGACGCCGGTTGCGAGCAAGGCAAAATGACCGCCCTGAAAGATAGTAAAATCCTTGAGCGTAATATTTCGCGAGAGCTTTAAGGCAATCGCCTTTGTTCCGAGTCCGTTCATTTCTTTAACATCCGACGTCTCGCCGAGCGGAGAGACATTGCCCGCCATGCTCGCCGGTGTTTCGCCTTCAGTTCGCGGACGGCGCGGTCCGGGGCTGCGGCGTGATAATCCCTTGCCGTCGATCTTGCCCTGGCCAATGATCGAGAAATTCTCGATTCCGATTCCCCACATCAGCGAATTCTGCCAATGGGAATGCCCGAAATCCTGATACATGTCAAACGCGTTCGGCTCCGGAATATCGTATTTGCCTTTATGAACGGCCGGATCGGCCGCGAGCAGCGTCGCCCCGTTGTCGAGGTGGATCGTGATGTTGCTTTTCAAACGGATCGAGAACGAAAGGTAGGTGCCAGCCGGGAAATAGACGGTTCCGCCGCCTTTTGCCGCTGCTGTTTCGATCGCCTTATTGATCGCCGCTGTGTCGAGCGTCGTCCCATCGCCTTTCGCACCGTAGTCGCGGATGTTGAAGAAGACAGCTTTCTGAGCATTCGCTGTTCTCGAACCGACTGGCGATACGAAAACAAACGCCGCTGAAAAAGCGATCATGACCAACAAATACCTTGAAATAGTCACAACGTTACCTCACCAAAAACTGATAGACGGTCGTCTGCGAATAACGCCGCCCAGGCCGCAGAACGGTCGATGGAAACTTCGGCCTGTTGGGCGAATCTGGAAAATGCTGGGCTTCGAGACAGAAGCCCGAACGATATGGATAGTCCTGACCACTCTTGCCCTTGATCGAGCCATCGAGAAAATTGCCGGTGTAAAATTGCATGCCCGGTTCGGTCGTCAGCACATTCATGACGCGGCCGCTCGTCTTCTCAAAAACCGTCGCCGCCAGCGTCAGCATCTTGCCCGTTTTGTTCAAAACCCAATTATGATCGTAGCCTTTGCCGAGTTTTAGCTGCTCATCGCTCTGGTTAATACGAGCGCCTATCGCTGTCGCTCTTTTAAAATCGAACGCGGTTCCGAAGACGCTTCTGAGTTCACCTGTCGGGATCGAACCGGCGTCGGTCGGCGTAAATGTCGCAGCGTTAATCGTCACCTGATGGTCGAGAATGCTCGGATTTCCGGCACCAGCGAGGTTAAAATACGAGTGATGCGTGAGGTTGACAACCGTCGCCGCGTCCGTCACCGCCGAATAGACGATCTTTAGCTCGTTCTTCTCTGTCAGGGTGTAAATGACTATGATATTTAAGTTTCCGGGATAACCTTCCTCGCCGTCGCGGCTCAGATATTTGAGTTCGAGATTGGCGCCGCCAACATTTGTAAACGCCCTCGCGTTCCACACAACTCGGTCGTAGCCCTTTACGCCGCCGTGCAGATGATTTTCGCCGTTATTTTTGGCGAGCGTGTATTCGCGCCCGCCGAGCGAATATTTCCCCCGTCCGATCCGGTTCGCATAGCGTCCAATCAGCGATCCAAAAAATGAGGTGTGCTTTTCATAATCACCCACTGAATCGTAACCGAGAACGACATCACCGAGCTTGCCGGATTTGTCCGGAACTTTTAGCGAAACCACGGTTCCGCCATACGTCATGATTTGCGCGGTTGACCCGTCCGTGTTTGTCAACGTATATATCTCGACCGCCCGACCGTCGGCGGTTTTGCCAAACGGAGCTTTTTCGACTTTTGGCTTAGCCAAAGCCTCTATCGAAAGCCCGCTAACAAACGCGGTCGCGAAAGCGGTGAGCACTATCATTTTGAGAATATTTTTTCCTTTCATATCAAAACCGGTCTTCGGAAATGACCGAGACGGCATGGTTACGGCGCAAATTCCGTTCGGCATCTGCGTACGGCTCGATTCTAATTGGTAAAACCAAATTTTTCTAAAACTGTATCATAGATCGGGTTCGTTTTGAAAGACCTGTTTAACCGATTAACCCCAATAAATTAAAAAGGCACAAGCCGAGGTCATGACTTGCCCAATTTTCTATTTACGGGTATATTCTTGATATTAAAATCCTTAGGCGATTTTTGGTTTATCAGTGCGTAGGGCGCGTATTTGCCGCTTGTCAGGTTACCGGGGGTCAACCGGTTAAACCATCTCAAATTGTCACGCTTCAGTCGCCGACGTCCTTTTTGGAGAAATTATGAATTACCGAATACCTACTTTTTTTTCATTTTTGCTAACGGTTTCGCTCATCGCGGCATGCGGCGGCGGCGCAGTAAACTCAACCACGAATAGCGGAAACACGACATCCGCATCGCCTGCCGCCAAAGAGATAAAGCTCGCATTCGTAACAAATAACGCGTCCGATTACTGGACGATCGCCCGCAAGGGCGTCGAAAAGGCCGACGGCGAACTCGCCGACGTAAAGGTCGAGTTCAAACTCCCCGGCGAAGGCACGGCCGCCGAACAGAAGCGCATCATCGACGACCTAACCTCAACCGGCATCCAGGGCATCGCGATCAGCCCGGTCGATCCTGATAATCAGACACAGCTTATCAACGACACGGCGAAAAAAGCTCTCGTCATCACGCAAGACAGCGACGCGCCGTCGAGCGATCGCAGCCTCTATATCGGCACGGACAACGTCGCTGCCGGACGCCAGGCTGGCGAGCTTGTTAAAGAAGCTCTGCCGAATGGCGGCAAGATCATGGTCTTCGTCGGCAAGAGCGATGCCGCGAAACGCGGCGGAACGGTTTCAGGGCTTGAAGGAGGCTTTGAAAGACTCAAAGGTCGAGATCATCGACATTCGCACCGACGATACCGACCGCGCACGTGCCAAAACCAACGCCGCTGACACGCTCGTTAAATACGCTGACATCGCTGGCATGGTCGGCCTCTGGAGCTACAACGGCCCGGCGATCCTGGGCGCTGTCAAAGAGGCCGGAAATCTCGACAAGGTCAAGATCATCTGCTTCGACGAGGAAGACGAGACGCTCGCTGGTGTAAAGGAAGGCGCGATCTTCGCCACCGTCGTCCAGCAACCGTTCGAATTCGGCTATCAATCCGTGATCCTGATGTCCAAGATCCTAAAGGGCGACAAATCCGTCATCCCGGCAAATAAACAAATAAACGTCCCGACCTTGGTAATCAAAAAAGACAGCGTCGAGGAATTCATCAAAAAGATCAATGGTTTGAGAGGCCGATAATATCTACTAACCGCGAAATACGCCAAATATGCTAAAAAAAGAACTCTTAATTTTCGTCTTTTTTGCGTGTTTCGCGGTTACATCTGCGGCCCAGACCGCGATGCCGCTTTGGCCTGACGATGCTCCAAATGCGATAGGCAAAGAGCCGCAGGACATCCCGACGATCACCCCGTTTCTCGCTCCGAAGGAGACCGCAAACGGCGCCGCAGTTCTTGTTCTGCCCGGCGGCGGATATGCCCGTCTGTCGGATGTAAAAGAAGGCAGCGATATCGCTAAATGGTTGAATACACTGGGCATTTCGGCGTTCGTCCTCAAATATCGTCTCGGTCCCCGTTACAATCAGCCGACGCCTTTGCTCGATACTGCGAGAGCGATGCGGACCCTTCGATCAAGAGCAAAAGAGTGGGGCGTTGACGCCAATCGAATCGCAATCCTCGGCTTCTCAGCCGGCGGCCATCTTGCCTCGACGCTCGGGACGAGATTCGACACCGGAAAAGCCGACTCGAAGGACGAGATCGAACTCATGAGTTCGCGTCCCGACGCCATGATCCTGCTCTATCCGGTAATCACGATGGGCGAATTCACACACGCTGGTTCGAAAAAAAACCTGCTTGGCGACAATCCGCCGCCTGAACTCATAAAACTCTATTCGAACGAGCTACAGGTCACAAAGGACACTCCGCCGACATTCCTGATGCACACGATGACGGATGCCGGAGTTCCGGTCGAAAACAGCATGTCGTTTGCCGCTGCGCTGCGAAAAAACGGCGTACCGTTCGAGTTTCATCTATACGAACAAGGCCCCCACGGCGTCGGCCTCGCCCCGACTAATCCATACCTCGCCAGTTGGGCCGCGAGGTGCGCGGATTGGTTGATATTGCGTGGTTTTTTGAAGCTCTCGACAAAATAAGTACTCCGTGGCCTTTGTGTCTTCTCTCGGTGTCCTCTGTGTTAAAGCGACCTTCTAAACACAAAGAACACAAAGAATCTTCACAAAGGACGCAAAGAAAAAGCTATGACAGACTCAAAACTAAACCGTCGCAATTTCCTAAAGACGACCGCCGTAGGAGCCGCGGGGATTTCCATCCTTGCGAATACGGCAACCGCTGAAACAACCGTAGAACCAACTCTCGCTCCGAGCCTTTCGCAACGCCACATCATCCCGCTCAATCACCGTTGGCTTTATAGCGAAACGTCCTCGGCGGCGGCGATGCAGACCGCCTTCAACGATAAAACCTGGAAGCAGGTCACGATCCCGCACACCAACAAAATGCTCCCGATGAGCAATTTTGACGAGAGCGAATACACCTTCGTCTCGGCCTACCGCCGCCATTTCAAAATGCCGAAAGAGCTGAAAGACCGACGCATTTTCGTCGACTTCGGTGCCGTAATGACGGCGTCGAAGGTCTACCTCAACGGCAAATTTCTAGGCGAATACAAGGGCGGCTACACGCCGTTCTCATTCGAACTAACAAAAGACATCAACTGGACAGACGACAACGTCCTCGCCGTCGAGGTCGATTCCACCGAGCGAAAAGACATCCCGCCCTTCGGTAACATGGTCGATTACCTGACCTTCGGCGGCATCTATCGCGATGTGCAGATCCGTGCAGTACCGACCACATTTATCTCGAATGTCTTCGCAAAACCGGTCGAGGTTCTGACGAACCAGCGCCGAGTTGAAGTAAAGGTGTTTCTTGAAGGTAGCGACGACACGTCCATTCTGGCCGAACTGCTTGACGGCAAGAAGCAGCTCGCATCCGAAATCCAGTCCCACACGGGCGGAAAATCGGTCGCAACGCTATCCCTCGCGAACTCCGGTGTCACGCTTTGGAACATTTCGGATCCGAAACTTTACACGGTTCGCGTAACCTTGTCGCGTGGCGGAGAATTGCGCGATCATTACGAAACCCGCATCGGCTTTCGCGAAGCAAAATTCACCGAAACCGGCTTTTATCTCAACGGCAAGCATTTCAAAACTCCGCGGCCTCAACCGCCACCAAACCTACCCATTCGTCGGCCAGGCGATGCCCGCACGCGGGCAGCGTCGCGACGCCTTGATCCTCAAAAACGAGCTAAAATGCAACATGGTCCGCACTTCGCATTACCAGCAATCACCCCATTTTCTCGACGCCTGCGACGAGATTGGGCTGCTTGTCTTCGAAGAGATCCCCGGCTGGCAGCACATCGGCGACAAAGCTTGGCAAAAGCTTATCGAGGAACAGGTTTACGCCATGGTGCAGCGTGATTGGAATCATCCGTCGATCATCCTCTGGGGCGTCCGCGTAAACGAGTCCGGCGACAATCGCGAACTTTACACCAGGACCAACAAGATCGCTCACGACCTCGACGACAGCCGCCAAACCGGCGGTGTGCGGTTCCGCTACGATTCCGAACGCCTCGAAGACGTCTACACCATGAACGATTTCCGCTGGCCGATGCGCGAGGCAAATCATCCGCTCTACATCGTCACCGAGTTTAACGGCCACATGTTCCCGACCAAACGCTTCGACAACAGCGACCGCCTGCGCGAGCACACGCACCGTCACGCACGAGTTCACGACCACATCGCCGGCCAGCCGAAGATCGCCGGCGGCCTCGCGTGGTGTGCGTTCGATTACAACACCCACGAGTATTTCGGCTCCGGCGACCGCATCTGCTACCACGGCGTTTCCGACATTTTCCGCATTCCAAAGCCTGCGGCGGGTTTTTACAAGTCTCAGTGCGACCCGTCTGAGGAGATCATCCTCGAACCGGCGTTTCGCTGGGCGTCAGGCGACGAAAACGAGGCGTTTACAGAAGCGCTCGTCTCGTCGAACTGCGAACGGCTGAAGTATTTCGTCGGCGAAAAACTCATCGCGGAGGCTGAACCGGACCGCAAAACCTATCCGAATCTGAAGTATCCGCCGTTCAACGTGAACCTGCGGGCCGCCATTTGGGGCAATGGAAAATGGGCGGACCTTCGAATCGAGGGCTGGATCGCCGGCAAAAAAGTGATCGAACGAAAAATGTCAGGCAAGGGCGTGGATAAACAGTTCGTCGTCAAATCCGACGACACCGAGCTAAAAGCCGACGGCATCGACATGACCCGCGTCGTCTTTCGAGTCACCGACGAACACGGCAACGACCGCCCCTACGCCGTTGGAGCCATCCAATTCACCATCGAAAACTGCGAACTAATCGGCGACAACCCCTTCGCCCTAGTCGGCGGAGCCGGAGCCATCTGGATAAAATCAACCCAACGACCGGGAACGATCCGCCTGACTGCAAAACACCAGAGACTCGGCACGAAAACCGTGACGATCAAAGCAACCGCGGCCCCGCCACCGATGATCTGAAATGGGGCTTTATTTAGCGGCGGTTACGTTTGATTTGGGTGTGGGCTTAATTGCGTCGGCGGACTTTGCGAGGTATTTCTTGAGCGTCGGATTTTCTAGTGCTTTGATTGCGGCGATGACCATTTGGGCGTTTAGGAGTGCTCCGGGTTGGGTTGAGTGGGTGCGTTTGTCGGCGAAGAGAGATTCGACCTTTTCGGGGCCGAGGCGTTCGAATTCGAGGGCGATTATTTCATTTAGGTCGATGTAGGCGGCGTTCGTTGCCTTCGCGGCGTTGGCTGTCCAGCGGACCCATTTTTCGCGTTCTTTGCGGATGATTTTGCCGTCCGCCCAATCTTTGTGCGGAACCATCGAGGCGAAGATCATCGAGGAGCCTTTCGCTTTTACATCGTTGCCATATTTTCGCATGTACCAGCCGAAGCTGTTGACGGTTTCGAGTTTGCCGTCGGCGTTACGTTTCACCTCGACCGATTCGTCGCCTTCGCTGTGGAGCGACGGGCGGTCTTTGGCGGCGGGGTCGTCGTATTTTCCGACGTCGTTGTGGCCGAATTGGAGGATGACGAAATCACCTTTTTTGATCTCGGACATGATTTTGTCCCACCGGCCTTCGTAAATAAAGGTCCGACTCGATCGTCCGCCGATCGCTCGGTTGACGACGTTCATTTTGTTTAGGTCAAAGAATTGTGCGAGTTCCTGCCCCCAACCGCGCATCGGGGCGTTGCTGTTCAGCGTCGAATCGCCGACGATAAACAGCGTCGGAAGTTTTGGATCGCGGATTTGAGAAGGCGTCGTTTTTGAGTCGTTCACGATCGGGCGGGCGTCGTCTTTGACCTGAGCGAAAGCACCGAAGCTAAGGGCGAATAATAATATTGATAAAATAGTGATTCGCATGTCAGTTTTGTCGCGACCGGCGATCCGAAATTCCCCTCCTGGACAGGAGGGGTGGCAGCCGCTTCGGCTGACGGGGTGGTTGATACGCGACCGAGTATGCAAGTTGATGTTCTATCTACAACGAGCGCGATTTATTCAACCGGCGGAATGCCCAACGCATCAACCACCCCGGCCCGCAAAGCCAGGCCACGCCTCCTGTCCAGGAGGGGAGTTGGATTATTTCCCCTTCGCGATCTCCACCGCATAAATATGCGTTGGCCCGAGCATATTTGATCTAAACACGATCCACTTCCCATCGGGCGCGAAGGTTGCGTTTGGTTCGAGCGAATAGTCGTGTTTGGCGAGATTTACGAGTCTTTCAGAGACCAGTTTTCCGCCAAGGGGTTTGAAGAGATATATCCATTGGCCGTTGTCGCCACGAGCCACGCTGTTCGGGCCGCCGCCGTCACCGAGGAACCACTTTCCGTCCGGCGAGGCTCCGAAATGCACCGACCATTCGCGTTTTTCCATCCCAAATTTCTGCATCTTGCCGGTCTTTATGTCATATTCGGCGAGCCAAAAAACCTGGCCTTTTGGTGTTTGCAGGTCGTAATAGATGTGCTTCCCGTCCTGGCCAAAGAATTCGTGGCCGGCGATCTCCATGTCCATCGTGCGGGTGTGAATTTTCTTGAGATCGCTGCCGTCGGTGCGGATCGTCCAGATGCGGTCGACCTTGTGCCACGGGCCTTCGTGGCAAAACATGATGAGCGTCGGGTCGGTCGGCGACATCTGCACGTGGTTGAGCCAGTCGGTCGCGGCGTGAAACATCCTGACCTCGCCGCTCTTGATATTGACCGTGTAGAGCGACATGGGTATTTTCGCCGCAAGACGGCGTTCCATCATGTCGCCTTTGCCCGGATAGCTGTCGCGGGCCGGAACCTGACCCGCCGGAGCACCCGGAATCCGCGTCGGAGCCGGAGTCGCGGCTGTCTGCGGCCCGAATTCGGCAGGCATTTCGCCAACGACCATGCTGCCGGCGAGCAAAGTCTCATCCGCGTTCAAACCAAAACCCGACCCCGTCCGCAGCTTCGCATTTTTTACGATCTCACGCGTGGCTTTGGTATTTACATCGGTCTCAAAAACCGAATCGCCCTTAAAATAAAAGACCTTACCCGTCTTTTTACCTACCACAACGGCGCTAGCACGTCCGGCCACAATCTGTTCGATCTTATGCGTTTTTAAATCGATCGTTGAGAGGCCGCTACGCGTCGAAAAAACCAATTTGTCACCCGCATACCCGTTCTGATGAAAATAAAACGACGAACTCCCCGCCTCATCCGAAAGCCGCACAATCCGATGCCCCGTATCCGCATCAACCCAATCCCGCGGCAACTCGGGCGATTGTGCAAACGCGGTAATCGAAGCAACAGCGATCAGAGAAATGATTGAAAGAAAATAGTTCATTTTGAATGCTCTTTGACAATTTATGAGAAAAATCAGCCCCACTGACTTGCAATGAGGCTGATCGGAACAACGAGCTAGACGCCGTCTCCTAGAAGATCAGCCGAATACCAAACTGCAGGTATCGCGAGCTAGTTCCGGGATTCGGGCTACCAAACGAGTTGCCAACCGCGCCGCTTGTGAGCGTACCGAAGTTCGCTTCATAGGCGTTGCGCAGACGCCAGAGCTGGAATCCCTGTAGAGTCCTGATGTCGTAGGTCAACGGATTCCTGGTCGCAAAACCTTCTGGCACCTGAACCGAGAAGAAATTGTTCGGTAACGCACCGCCGCCGACCGGCTGCCCGGCTCGCGGGGCAAGTCTGACGGCACCTACCGTATTGCGAATCTGTCCGAGGATCGTGGCTCCGGCTGCAGTAGCTGCCAAAGGCTGGGTGTTGAGCGTCGCCCACGCATCGTACTCGGCCACCGATATCGGCGAACTTCGCGTGCCTCCGGGACAGTTCGTGGCGTTCGGAACGAGGATCGTTGTATTCGCGATACACTCAGTGCCGTTAAACTCGGCCGGGAAACCGCCAAATCCGAACGGCGTGTTGCCGCGGCTGTTCCAGTAGAAGTTCGGCATGTTGAATACGTTCAACGCGTCGACGCGGAAATTGATCTTTCGCCTGCCTTCGTCGCTGATCCAGGGCATCGGGAAATCCTTCTGGATCGAAAGATCGAAGTACTTTCTCATCGGCTCACGAATATTGAGGGTTCGCGGTGCGGTACCTAATTCTCCTTTCGCGGGTCGGGTAAACGCCGCCGGGTTAAGGTAAGGCTCGCAGACGGCGAAACTATTCGAAGCAACGCCCGGGCCAACTCTGCAGCCCTGATCGTATAGCGGGTTCCTGAGCGGAACACCCGGAACCAGGTTCGGACGAATCACGCGGTTAAAGCCAGCGCCGCCGAGCAGGTTAGGGTCGGTTATAAACGGTTGATAGGCATTGCCGCTTTGCATCCTGACTACACCCGACATGACCCAGCCGCCGATCGGCCCGCTAACGTACCACGGTGCGTCCTTGAAGAATTGACGGCCCTTGCCAAACGGCAGGTCCCATGTAAAGGTCGACGAAAACGCGTGCGTTTGGTCAAAGGAGGACAACGAATAGTCGTTCTCGAGAGTTCCGCCGAGAGCAACCTGGCCGCGAACCGAGCCGCTGGTAAGAACGCGTACGTCAGGCGATGCGTCGGACGAGTCATCCAGCGATTTCGAAAACGTATAGTTAGCAGTCAAGCTCAGCCCGCGTCCTACGCGGCGACGGAAATCGACATAACCCGCATGACGAATACTCTTCGAATTCGCATTAAAGAACTTGTTTAGAGTTTCAAAACCGATGTAATCAGAGAAGTAGCTCGCCACCGTGCTACCAATTGCCGATCCAAGCAGCGACGTGCGTCCGAGAATATCGGCCGCAACACCACCCGAAGGATTGATGTTATTTGCCGTCAGAGTCGAGACGACCTCCGTATTACGCCGGTTGATATTTATCTGCGGCGTGTAAAGATGCACGCCGCGATTTGCCGCGTAGGCGATTTCGAGCGTAGAGTTCTTCATCGGGGCGAACTGAATCGCGAGGTTCCAGCTCTGCGAGTACGGCACTTTGCCATAGTTTGGATCGTTAATATCCACCGCGACGCCCGGGATTGCGAGGGACTTCAGGTAAACCAAACCGTTAGCGTCAGTCCCTAGCAGCGTATCGAGCGGCGTCGACGATCCTTGTATTGGCGAATTGCCGGTAAGTCTGAACGGCTGGGCGGTGAAGTCCGTTCCGCTCGATGCGGCTCCGCCGAAGGCCGTTGGCTTGCTCGTTCCGGGTTCGGTAAATCCGCCGAAATCCGGATTCGCACCGCGATTGTTGCCGTTGATCGGAGCGTGCGAGACGCCAAAACCGCCGCGAACGACGAGGCTGATCTTTTCGGTGTCGATTCCGAAGATCTTCATCTTCGGGCTCCAGGCGAAGCCGATTCGCGGTTCCCAGCCCTTGTAATCGGGATCAACGATGTACCTTGATCGCCCGCCTCGGCCCGAAAATGCAAACGGTACGACCCGGGCGACCGTGGGGACATAACCGGGAATCGCCGAACCGACCGGAACGCCGGCGGCGAGAGCTATATTGCCCCGTTGCGTTCTTTCATCGATATTCGGCGTAAGTGGGTCATCCGCAGTCACGGTCGCGGCGGTTGTAAGGGTGACGGATTGAGCCAGGTCAGGCCGGAAGACGCCTTGAAGGTTGTTGTCTTCGGTTCGAGGCATTTGTAGCGCGTAACGGAGCCCAAGGTTCAAAGTGAAATTCGGACGCACTTTCCAGTCGTTTTGGACAAAGGCCGCGTAGCTGTCCCACTGATAGTTGTAATTGAAGAGCGCAGGGCGATAGGCCACCACATTGGGAACGCCGAGAAGGAAGCTCGCAAAAACGTTTCCGCCGTTTGCGGCCGTGTTGAGATTGTTGTTCCCCGGAACACCCGCAGGGCTGTTGTTGGTCTGGATACGGCGGAAGTTCCATCGGCCACCAGCCGCGGCAAAGAACGGTGTTACTTCGAGCCGTGCACGGTTGACGTTGCCGCCGATCTTCCAGATTTTGTTGCCGTTTACCCAATAAAATGTGTCGCTAAAATCGTAGCGGCCTTCTTTGTTGAAGTTATTCGTACTCAAGGCAGAACCGATGTCGGGCGCCGCATAATTGGGAGCGTCATTGGCCCATCCGGTCATCAGCGGCATTCCGCCAGCCGTCAGGCTGCGTATTCCAAGCTCGGACGCGAGGCTGCGTCCGCCCAGGATCGAGAATTCGGGCGAATAGTCCTCGCTGAAGTTACCCTTCGTGTAATTGAACCGGGCCTCATTCGTAATGTTCGACGAAATGATATTGTTCAGCGTAAAGAGATACTGCGATGCATCGCTGTAAATACCCTGGTTACCATTAATATCGCTGCCGTTTGCCGCACGGATGCCGACCGCAGGAGTTTTTGTCCAGCGGAAGGTCGCTTTCGCCTTGCTTGTGATGTTGTGGTCGATACGAACCGTGTAGCGTTGTTCGTTCTGCGTCGCGGCACGAACACTTTTAAGGTTGCGCACGATGCCGTTTTCGAGGAAATGCTCCTCGCCGGTTTCCATGAAACCGAAAAGCCGCAAGGCCGCCGGATCCATAAACGCGGTCGGTATGACGTTAAGAGCGGTGTTGACCCCGCCGTTCGCGATTTGAGCCTGTGCCTGGGCGGTCGTGCAATACGGCTGGCCCGACGTGTTGAAAGAAACCTGGCTCACGCCACCAATCGTCGGCACCCAGCCGAATGGACAATATTGATTTCCCGCGACCGCCGGTACGATGATCGGGTTAAGAACCCCGCCCGCACCGAGCGTGAACTGCTGATAGATATTATTGTCGGCTCCCGCCACGAGTGTTTGATTGTGCTGTGTCGCTACCGCCGAAGGCAGCCAGCCGCTGGCCTGAGTCAGTACGAGACCCCGGAAGTTTCCGCCTCGAACCGCCGCCGTCGGAACAAGTGCCGTTCCCGATGTAAAGTCGTTTCGCCAACGTGGTTCCAGCGCAAAGAAGAAGAAAGATTTGTTGTGGCCATCGTAGATCGGCGGAACGCCCTCGCCGAAGTTCGGGAAGTAGATCGGACCGCCAACCGTAAACGAAGCCTGATTGCTCCGCAGATTGTTCGCCGGACGAATAGCATTGCCCTGGTTCCAGGCCTTTGCATTCGTTTTAGGATTGCGGTGATACCATAGAGCGGTTCCGAAGAAGTCGTTGCGACCGGATTTGGTCGTGATGTTGATCACGCCGCCGCCGGTCGTGCCGAACTCGGCGGAATAAGCCGAACTCTGGACCGAGAATTCCTGAACCGTTTCCGGCGAGAAACTGACGACCGCACGGGCGATACCGACGCCCGTATTGTTGACCCCGTCGGCAAGCATCGATGTGCTGCCCGGACGACCGCCGTTGACGCTGAGGTTAAAGCCGGGTGAAGGCGTGATCACGCCTGAATCGACGTCTTCCGAACCAGAGTCACCAGCAACGTTCGGCATCGTCGTCGCGAGATCAAGCACACTGCGGTTGTTGAGCGGCAAGTCACGAAGCTGTCGTTCGGTGATCGTCTGCGAGATAGTTCCAGAATCTGAATTGACCAATTGGGCATCCGCCGTGATCGTAACAGATTCGTCAACATTGCCCGGCGAGACGATGACATTGACCGTCGCAACCGAAGCAGTATCGACTTTGACACCCTGAACAAGAGACTTTTTGAAGCTCGGAGCCTCGACCATAATCGAGTACAAAACCGGATCAAGGGTGTTGACAATAAACGCTCCCGAGCCTGACGTGTTTACTACGACTTTCACGCCTGTAGCTTCATTTGTGATCGTCACCTTCGCACTCGGCACGACCGCTCCGTTCGGATCCGTAACCGTTCCGCTAATGCCTCCCTTATTGGTCTGACCAATTACGGCCAAGCTAAATAAACCCACCAAGATCAAAATTCGACCTATTCGCATAATACTTCCTCCAAACTTAACTCGTTTATTTCCAGATACTTTGCAGTGTCCGTTTCCGACTGGACATCCAAATTGTCTATCAACGGTAAACCGCTTAACCGTGCTCTTTACCATTACTACGACATGAAAGATTCGGTCTCAATACAATGCCGCGGGCTACAAAAAAATGAAAATAAGTTTACTCGACTGAAAAATAACATCTTTTTGCAGCGATGTCCACGAAAACGCTCCATTTTTTGCGGATCCTTATGTGCCAAATATCCGTCGGTCGACATCGTTTAACCGAAGCCGCAAATCGATCTTGTTAACGAACATTGGTCAAATGCTCTGAGACTGCCAAGACCTTTGACCAATCGGGCATTTACCTTTGACCAATGACCACTTTTTTCTCAGACAGAACCCCGTCTGCCGCCCACCAATCAGGCCATAATCCCCGACAAAACGCCCATAAACAGGCCGCTTCGACTAAAATGTGGCACGTGCCACATTTAAAAACCCTCGAAAATTGCAAAACATCAAAATTCCAAAATGGTACTGTCGCAATTTTGTCAAAAAAGATAAAAAGGGAGGCCGGTTTTCAGACCGCCTCCCGGCCAAAAAAATCCCGAGATCAGATCTCGATCCTGAACTTGAACTGGAAAACCCTTGGCAGATTAAGCTGCGTTGAGGCTCTGCCAAACGAGGCGTTATTGATGTTCAGTTGGTAGCCGCCGAGCCGGACATTATTAAAAATGTTGAACCCGTCAACCCCAAGCACGAACCTCAAATTCTCACGGGCCTGAAAATTCCTCGAAATGCTGAGATCCTGATTAAATGATCTAGGCAGCCGAAGACCGTATGTCCCCGTCGCCTGCGTAGTGCCAAACGTATAGGCCGCCGGCTGAATAAAGGCCGCGACATTGATAAACGGTGTATTTACGCCATCGCCGTTAAGTCGTGGATCACCCGTAAATGCGGGGTTATAGCTCGCCCAGCACGTACCCGCCTGCGGCACGGTACAGTTGGTCGTGAATGGTCCGAGCGGCGTACCCGACGACGCTCTGGTGACGCCGGTTAGCTGCCAACCGCTGATGATTGCATTCAAAACTTTATTCGACGGATCGAACATTTTGCCCTTGCCAAACGGTAGATCGTACGAGTAAAACGAATTCAGAATGTGCGGCTGATCCGTGGTTGACAGGTTTTTCTCGCCGACATAGGCATTGCGGAATCCGTTGATCGTGCCCTGAGCTTTGCTAAATGTGTAATTCAGGTTAAACGTCAGCCCGTAAGCAAGCCGCTGCTGGAACGTCACCTGAAGTGCGTGATAGCTCGACACACCGTCATTATTAAACGGGGCCGCGACGCCTCCATACTGTGGGAAGGGCCTCAGCATCTGAGAAATCAGTCCTTGGAAAGACGCAAACGGACGGGCGATTCCCGGAATGATCGCGGCGGCGGCGGCAATGTTCGCATCACTCGCCGTGGCTCCGAGCAGAGTTCCCAACGCCAGGTATCTTGGTTCGATCTGATTTGTCCACTTGCCCGGTGCGGCACCAGCCAGCGATGTGCCTTTGCTTCCCACGTAGGCAGCCGTCATGACCATCGAAGAGGTCAGCGACCGCTGAACCGATACGTTCCAGTTAATGTAGCGAGGCGGAACGCTGTCCGGGTTGCCGTAGGTCAATGTGCCGCCAACGACTGGCTGGCCGTTAACGAGAGCGTTGAAGCCGGTCAGATAGGTTTGGTCATAGATCGGACCTTTGATATAAGCCGGAATGCCGTTCTGCCAGTAAAAGGCCGGATCGTAGGTATTGGGAGCTCCGAGAGCTGGACTTGCGTTGATTCCAGTAAAACCGGTCCCATTGCGCCCACCCTCACGGCCGCCGACCGAACCGCGGCGGGTGTACATTATTCCGTAACCCGCACGGAATACGGTCTTGTCGTTCCAGGCATAAGCGAGGCCGACACGCGGTCCGACAGCACCGTAAAACGTATTGTAAATCGAGCTGCATTTACAGCTAATGGCATCCGGCGCGTAGTTGCCGCCAAAGCGTAAAACGCCCGGGCGTCCACCGGCTGCGGGATTCGGAATATTCGGGTCGAAATACGAGAAAATGTCATCTTTCTCTGTATATGGGTTCATAATGTCGTAACGCAGGCCGAGGTTCAATGTCAGTTTCCTCGTCACCTTCCAGTCATCGGCTGCCCAGAATGCGATCGACGAATACTGTCCAGTCGTTGGCGTAACGCCCGCCACAGTGTCTTCCTGAACAGTTGCGTTATTTAATGCACCCAGCAAATAGCTGGCATAAGCATGTCCGGTACCGGCCGTTATCGCGTTGCCATTGGCATTAAATCCGGCGGTCTGATTAGCGTTAAACGCGGCAATAAACAAACTACCCGTGTCATCCTGCTTAAAGATATCCTTAGTCCGCTGGTATTGACCGCCAAATTTGAACGAATGTTTGCCCCTTATCCAAAGCAAAGTATTTTGGATCGTTTTGTTATAAAGATCATCCTCAAAATCGCGTGAGTTAACTCCGCGCCAACCCGTAGGTGAGTTTGTTCCGGTGAAACTTGCTTCGAGGAAAGCGTCCTGCGCATCGCCGGCTGGCAGCCCCTGGAGGCCTGATTTGCTCGCCCATTTGTCTGCTGAGGTCGCATTCGTGATCGGAACAAATAGGCGCTGCTGGCCATAGCTAAATGTATTGACCAGGTTAGAGGTGATCGACCAGTTGTGCTTCAACTGCAACACGGTCGGGATCTCCTCGACAAGTCGAGTCTCGGTGTACGGCAGCGGCAAAGCCGATGCGGCGTTAGCCACTTCGCGGTAAAATCCGGGCTGTGTTCGTTTGCCGTACGTGTAAATTCCAGAAATGTTCTGACGACTCGTCAGGTTGTAGTCGATCTTCAGGTTAAAGCTGTCATTGTTGTACGCTACCGGAACCTGACCCAGGAAATTGTTGGCCAGATTGGCGTTCGCCGGTGCCGGCAGATCCGCCTGATAGACCCTGGAAATCGCAGAAAGTCGGTTTAATGGAATAATATTTAGCCCAAGTGGGTTCGCGGTCGTTGCCCGCGTCGGGTCAGCAAACTGCGTTCGCGTACACACATTACCGACACAACTCGTCGTCAAAGGGTCAAAAATTCTTTGCGAAGCAGGCAAATTGCTAAAATCGCCAACTCGCCACGCCAGTGTCGGAAGGGTCACCAATTGCGTGGGGCTTTGTACGCGATAACGCCACCCGTCGTATGAGAAAAAGTAGAAAAGCTTTTTCTTTAGGATCGGTCCGCCGAGGGTGAATCCGTACTCGTTCTGATGCTCGACCGGACGCGTCGCCGGGATAAATCCTCTGGCGTCGAGAATAGTATTTCGCAGGTATTCAAATCCAGTGGCGTGAAATTTACTGCCGCCCGATTTGATGGTGTAATTCTCGGCTCCCTGGCCGCTAAATTCGACGCCGGTTCCGCTCGTCTCAACCTGAAACTGCTCGATCGCTTCAACCGAAACGCCCAACGCGAGGGTTCGCCCTTCGCTCTGCGTCACCGGATCGGTTATCGGAACCCCCTCGATAAAAACCTCTTTTGCAAAGCCCTGTGAACCATTGATCGTCCCATTACGATTGCCCTCTGAAACGCCAGGCAGCAGGAAGATGAATGCTCCGGGGTTTCGCGGCCCCTGGCCGATGCCAAATCCGGCGACGGAAGTTCCCATGGCCAGAGGCAATTTGGCGTACACATCATTACGAATCGTCGTTCCAAGGCGTGCGTCGTTGGTATTTAACTCCGCCGGAGAGTTTTCCACGGTTATCGTTTCGTTCACGTTGCCGACCTTTAGCGTCAGGTTGACCGTCGTCGTACCAACCGCGTCAACGTTGACATCCTCTTGAACAAGTGTCTGAAAACCCGTGACCGTGACGATAAGCTGATATCTGCCAGGCGGCAAAGGTGTGATCACAAATAGCCCCGCGTCCGTAGACTGTCGTTTGGTCTCGACGCCCGACGCCACATTCCTAGCCGTCACAACCGCGCCCGGAACCACCGCTCCGGTCGGATCGCTGACGGTTCCGCTGACCGCTCCGCCACTGTTCTGAGCGACAATGAAGCCAGGGGTGACAAACGCGAGGGCCATTATCACGACGGCGAATAGCATCGAGGTTCTGACAAAATCTTTGGACATAAATATTCTCCTTTAACGTCTAATCGATCAGTTTGCAAAAATTGCGGTCGGTTACCTTCTGCTGCAACCGGGCACTCGGGTGTCAAAATTGTTAATCGCTTAACCTGCCGTTCGGGAATGGAATTAGGGAAAACTTTCTAATGCCTTATCATTTTCCGGCTAACCGCTTAACTGTGTGGGCTCACACTTAGCGAAACCCAGGTTGAATCAAGTTTATTCCATGCAATTTTCCCGCCAAACCGGATCAGAAAATGCATCACTTTGTAAGTCATTGAGGACACAACACTTGTTAGTGACCGCATGCAAAGTCGCAACCAAATGAAGATTTCACCACTGCCGAAAATACAGTTTTTTGAACGAAATACAGGTTTTCCAATTTCGCGGCTGAAGTGATCCAGGTCAGAACCGCCTGCGTCAACTGGCGGTTGGGATGCTGAAAAATACAACACGCAGTTCAGAGGCGGGCTTGCCCGCTGGTTCAAGGCGTTGCCGGTGCAAGGCGTTTGGCGGGCAAGCCCGCCGCTTAACTTCCATGGAACTAGAACAGCAAAACTTCACGCGATAGTCAAAAAAGGGCCGGACAACTGTCCCAGACACATTGTCCGGCTCGATCCATTTGTTAATTCCGTTCCGTTTAGAACAGGAACTTGATGCCGATCTGAGTGCGTCGGGCGTAGTTATCCTGATTCGACACATTAATCGTTCCAAACGTCGCGGCCGTGGGGTTGGTGGCCGGCGCCGGGAAGTACACTTCATTGAACGCATTCGCAAACTCCAGTCTGAACTGCAGCCGCATTCTTTCATTGATTGGCGTGTTCTTGATAAACGACAGACTTACATCGTTGATGTTGTCACGCCGTACATCGCTGAAACGCGTAGGAAGCGTTCGCAGATGGCTTACCGGAGCAATCGTCGTCGTCGTCCCGCCATCGCGGATATTTACAAAGGCCGCAGTGTTGAACCAACGTGCCGTTGTTCGCTCACTCTTAGGAATAGCAATATCGCCGCCCAGATAGAAGAGGTCGGTACCAAACGCGATCGGGAATCCGACCTGATACTGAAACACGCTCTGTATCTGCCAGCCGTTGACGAGACGATCTACCACGCCGTTGGCGCCGGAGAGAAACGTCTTGTTCTTACCAAATGGCAGCTCGTAAATTCCGCTCAGAGACAATCGGTGAGGTGTGTCCTGATCGGAGATCATCTTGGTCGGCGTTGCGTCACCCGCATTTAGATATTCCGTTGCCTGTAACCACTTCGACCATGTGTACGCCGCTCCAATTGTGTAACCCTTGGAAAAGCGTTTGTTCAGATTAAACTGTGCCGAGTGATACCACGATTTACCATCGTTTACCGATGTCGTGATGTCGCCAAAATTGACGTATGGACGCAGAAGCTGCGATCGTGCGATGGTCGTATTAAAGAAGCCAGATCCCCGGAAATCCTCAATACCCTGAAAGGGGTTGGCGACGGCTTGACCGAGCAGAGTGCTATTCGCAACCTGAGCCGCCGAACGCGAATTCTCTGTATTTAGGAACTGATTCGGTAGAGCGTTAATGTTGCGAGCGATCTCGATATCGAAACCATAGTTGCCAACATAGACGGCCTCAGCTACCCAGCCCATTCCCAAGTCTCTCTGAACACCAAACTGATACCTGAGCTGCTTTGAGACTTTCGGATTCTGATTAAAAAACGAGATGGCCGTTCCGAGTCCGGTCTGTTTGCCACGGGCATTGCCGACCGGCTCGATGATTGAGATCGCCGTCGGGAATGTGGCCAGCGACAGTGGGATCGGCGCTCCGCTCGCAAGCGTGGTTGACGCACGTGTTGTCGTCTGCGTATATCCCGGCTGGATCACGTCACCGCGACGCTCACCGAGGAAGCCCGCAAAAAGGCCGATACCACCGCGAAGGACCGTTTTCTCATTGAGTTTGAAGGTCGCGCCAAAACGCGGCAGGAAGCTGTCCTTCGGCGTTTCATAGAGTCCGTTGCCCGTGTCTTTTCCGGCGAAAAGCAGGCCGCCGCGAACATTAAAGGTGGTCGGATCGATGTTTGTTCCGGTGTACCCGATAACCGGATTAGTCGTTAATCTGGCCCGGGCCGCAACCTGTGCAGGCTGTACAAAATCCGGATCAAATCCCGAAACACTCTTATTCTGTCTTTCGATCAACGGAGTTTCAACCTCCCATCTTAGGCCGAGATTTAGGGTTAAACGATCATTGACCTTCCAATCGTCCTGTACGAAAAGACCATAGGTCTTTGAGTACTCAGAATAGTCGGCACGGCGGACGATCTGCTGGGTGGTAGGCAAGCCGAGCAGGAAAGCCGCGAGTCCCTGAACGCCGTCAACGTCCGTGCTTGTCGCACTGCTTAAACGCGTAAATGTGTTGTCAAAAACAAACTGTCCCGTCTGGTCGTTGCTTGCAAACGAGTCATTTTCGATATACGTCCGAAGTTCGCCGCCAAACTTAACCGAATGTCGGCTAAAGACCTTGGTCAGAATCGCCGCGTACGAATGTGTATCGACCGGTCTGAATTCGTTGCCCATAGCACTGCTGAGCGGGCCACCGGCGAAATCGAATCGTGGAAAACGACGCGTACTCTCGGCGACGAGCGAATTATAGGTCGTTCCAGCGGCGCCCGCCCACAGCTTGGATAAATCAAAGCCCTGGGCATCCGGCTCCTGATCCTGGCCTCGAATAAATCGGTTGTAGCCGTACCTGACATTTAAGAATGTCGTCGAATTAAACGTGTGTACGTCATCGATAACCGCCTGACGGGCCTTAAACAGGAAGTTCACCCCCGAATACTCCGTGCCGGTGTAATCGTTGTAGATGCTGAGCCGGTCGTAATAACTTCCGCGGAAAAACAGGTGATTATTCGAACCGATGTTCTGGTCAATGCGGAATGTGTAGTTGTTGTACGGCTTCGTTACCTCGTTCAATGTCGAGTCAAAAATGTTTCCGACGAGGCCCGTCCGTTTTGGTCGTGCGAAATAGGTAAGGACCGCCCGTGCGACCGGGTCGATACGGTTCGCGGGAATAATATTGCCGGCGAAGGCAGTTCCTGTAAAGGTGTTACCGGTTGCGACACGCGTCGTCGGATCGAAAATGCAAATCGTCGTAGCGGTAGCCGCACATCCGTTGGTCGGCAGGAACGCTGAAAAATCTCCGTTGGCAATCGCCTGCGTCGGAACAGATGCGCTGGCAGCGGCATCAAATCGCGGTCGCGCGTCACGGATGCCTTCGTAACCAAAAAGGAAAAATGTCTTGTCCTTGCCGTTGTAAAGCCACGGAATTCTGACAGGTCCGCTGATATAGCCGCCAAAACGGTCTGATTTTGTTTCCGGTCGAGCCGTACCGCGTGAATTTCCAAAGAAATCGTTGGCCGCCCATTGTCCGGGCTGTCCATGATAATAGGCCGATCCATTAAGCGTATTCTTGCCGGATTTAATGCTGATGCTTGTAACACCGCCCTCCGTATTTCCAAACTGCGAATCGAACGTCGCGGTCTGAACCTTAAACTCCTGAACGATGTCCGATGGCGGCACATACGATGCAATGACTTCGTTCGCATTGGCTGTCGCCGTGCTCGGAATTCCGTCGATCGTCAGGTCGCTGCGGTTTCCGCGGGTTCCGTCAATGGCGTATCCGACGATATGTGTCGGCTCAAACGGACGGTCGAGTCGAGCCGAGCCGGTGTACGTTACACCCGCCGAAAGCCCAATTAGCTTGTAAGGGTCGCCCTGCGGCAGCGGCAGATCTTCGAGCCGACGGGCATCGACGACCTGACCCAGCGAGGCGCTCTCGGTATTCAATTGCGGCACGTCGCTCGTGACAGTGACGGTCTCCTGAGCACCCCCAACCTCGAGTTTGACGTCAACCTGGATAGTAGCCCCGATCTGTAGCATCACACTGTCACGAAGGGATTTCTTAAACCCTGACGCTTCGACAACGATCTGATACGTGCCGGGTGTCAGGTAGGTCGCCTGAAAAAAGCCTTCGCCATTGGTCGTGATCGTCTTTCGCCCGCCGCGGGCCGGATCGATGACCTGGACGCTCGCGTTTGGAACGGCCTGGCCGTTCGGGTCGCTGACGACGCCTCTGACCGTGCCGCGTGTTTCCTGCGCCGCAATCATCTGGACGCACGCCAGAACGACTATTAGCGTTAACGAAACAACCGTAAACTTAATAATTCTTGAACTCATCTAATTTCTCCTTACAAAACTCCTGTAACCAAGGTGGCAATCCGCGTCGAACCCATTCTAAGGCGTATTCGGACCGCTCAAACAAAAAACATGAATCGGACCCGTTTGGCCCGCTTCGAAAAATTGTCAACCAATAAATCTATCTTTTCGATCCCCGATCGACCGAACAGGTCTTGGGGTCGTTATTATAATTCGGCACTATAGAGTCAGCAGAATAACCGCTTAACCTGTCAGTTAATTTGGTAACCGCCAGGCGGAGCGTCCCCACCATCTCCACCTCGCAATAAAATTGGTAACATATCTAAATCCAGCTTGAATAAATTGGTAAAATAACATCATTCAAACACGATGTCCAGCGAAAAAGATGAGAAAACTCAACAAAAGTTAATTTTGTTTAGGATTTTTTGATTATTTTTGGAAATACGTCGAACGAACAACGCGAAGCAAGGTTTTTAAATCGTCGAAAAATCTTGAATATTCATCTCAATCAAAATAATTGGTAACACCAATCGTTAGAAGCCAACGTCAACCCAGTGGAAGTCCCCATAGGCGCCAACTTAGGGAAGTAAGCTTGCGAATACTGGTTTAAAGCCGGATTAAGCAATAGGAATATTTTGCCCGCGAACTGCGCGAATATTCGCTAATTATTTTGAAAGGATTTCTTTATTCGCGATAATTCGCGTTTGTTCGCGGGCAAAATTCTTAATGCTTAATCTGGGCTTATCCGCGCTGTTTGGTAAAGGCTTTTCCGATGCAAAGACCTTTGACCAAACTGGCAAAGACCTTCGACCAAACGGGCTGAAATCGGTCGGCTGGGGCCGTTTTCCTTCGACCAATGGGGCCCGAATTGTCTTCGTTAATTACAAGCAGCTCGCGTAACCACCCCCATAGATACTGGCCCGCAGCGACCTCAGACGGAGAAAATGTGGCACGTGCCACATTTAAAGACGCCATTCCATCATCAAAAAACCGCGACACTTTAAAATACAAAA
The DNA here is from genome assembly GCA_963738935.1 of uncultured Acidobacteriota bacterium. GTDB lineage: Bacteria > Acidobacteriota > Blastocatellia > Pyrinomonadales > Pyrinomonadaceae > OLB17. The sequence goes on from CAVTYF010000001.1 coordinate 2,277,272, forward strand.
AAATTCACCCCCAATTTTTGAAATAACCACTCCTCGACGTGCCTGCAAAATCCAGATTAGACTATCTCGCCGAGATCAATTTTACGGTGCCGGTCAGCCCGGATGGCAGCGGTTGGATCCTCTCCATTTCCTGCGGCTGGAAGCGTTCGCCGAAACGCAGATTTAGCAGTTTGTAATCGGGCAGTTTACGACCCGACATATAATTGAGGGCCGTATTGCCGACCAATATCCGGATTGAGTTGCTTCCGGGCCTCAGAAATCGGGTCACATCGAGTTTATACGGCGGACACCAAAGCGAACCCGCCCGTTGTCCGTTGACATAAATAACCGCCGCCTCGCGGATTGGCGGATCGTAAAATGTCCGCATTCCGTTTCGCTGAAATATCACATCGGTCGGCTTGCCCTCGCCAAAATCGAGAACGGCTGCATTTCCGGTCTTCGGAAAGCCCGCCGGGATCTCGACCGATCTTTCGTAGGATGCGGTTCCAGAAAAATAACGTGTGGATTCGTCGTCCGCCCACGAACGTAGCGTTGTCATCATGGAAGGAGCTTTTCCGCCCAGAGAAACATTCCAGTCCGAGCTGATATCGATGGCGGTTTCGGTAGTGGCAAACATCGGCATTTTTGCCAAGTCTGTTTTCCCCTTTGAAAATACTATGACCGATGATCCGTATGGCTCAAATTCAAGAGCGACCGTCGTCGAGGACGCGTCCTTGCCCACAACCTCCGCCGCAAACGCGCGGCCCTTCAGCGCATCCCAAATCTCGGCCTGGGAAGCGCTGACCCGGAATTTTATCTGCACTTTCTTTTTCTGGTTCGAAGTATTTGCCACGAAATAGACGTCCGAATCGCCAACCTGACGATGGACCGTGCCAAAATCACTGCCCGATGGCGTTATCTCGGCGTCGGGCTGTAGCAGGGCCTTGAGAGCCGCCCCGATCTCTTCATCCTTTTCAACAAATTTGACCGCCGCGTTGCCGCCGCCGAAAAGACGTTCGGCGATTGTTCTGAACTCAGTCTGTTCACCAACCGTTGCTTTGATGCCCGGAACTTTTTCCGGCCGACGGCGAGTAGCGACGAGTTTGCCACCGCCTCTGACAAAAGCATCGAGCCTCCGCAGCGATTCGAGCGGCATCCGCTCGATGCCCGGCAGCACGACAACGCGGTGTTTGCTGGCTCCGAGTACGAGGTTTCCCTGCTCGGTTTTGCCGACGGTTCTCAACATTTCATCGTCAAAAAAGTCAAGATTGTATCCGGCCTCAAAGATCGAGGGCATAACCTTTTCGCCGACCATCTCGCGTTCGATATCAATCAGATGTACCTTTCCCGCCGTAAAATGTGCATATGCATCGGCGTTTGGCAGATAGAGAGCGACATCATTGTGCGGAGTTCCCTGACGCATTAGGTAGCTCATTCGCTGTAGATAAGAGGCGAGATCGGGCATAACGATCCACCACGGATTTTGCTCGGAATACGCGCCAGCCGCATAAAATCGCCAGCCCGGATAGTCGACGCCAGGCGGCGTGTAGCCCCATCCGTGTCCGATAAGCTGATTGATGCCCTGCAGGAAATGAATGTCGGCCTCGGCCTTGAGGTCGAGCGGCGTGGCCCGGAAAACCGGCGAATTTAGCCATGTCCAGGTCTCCGAGGACGTCACATTTCGTCCATATATATGATTCGCCGATGAAGCCCATCGGGCGGCGCGAACGACCTTCCACTGAGCGCCTTCGCCATCTGAAATGTCAGCCCATTTGTTACTTGAAATGGCGGCCGGTGGCAGCCCGTAACCCTGAATCCGAAATTTCGTACCATTCGCCTTAGACCACGCCTGCATCGGGATCATAAACCGTTCGTTAAAAAGCTCAGTGATCGTGCGGCCCCAATCGTATCGGATGTCCGCGGTCGGCGGCCCGGCTTCGCCAACAAGTGCGGGCAGATGCGGTTTTAGATCATAGTCGCGGCGCTTTTCAAATTCGGCAAGAAAATCGTCGGTCCAATCCTGATTGTAAACCTCGAGGCTGTCGCAAAATACAGAATACGGTACATCGCCTTTATTGAACGCAGTGAAAAGCCGGTCGCCTGTTTCCCTCAGATAATTATCGACGGACGGTTTGTCGAGATGGTTGAGAACATAGCCCTCGGCCCCAAACGACGGCCGCTTGACCTGCATTCCGCTCTTGCCGGAAATGAAGAACATCACCTCCGAACCCTTTAGGACCGGTTCCTGAAACCAAACATTATCGTCGTGGATATCTTTCGCTTCGGTAACAGGATAAAAGCCATCAGCCAGAGGATTGTCCCTTTTATAAAACACGGCGAGGAGTTTTTCAGCCGGAATCATCGAAGGAATGGGTACTTGCTTCATCGATGTATTGACTTTCACGCGTTCGACTCGCAATTGACCCGCGGCCTCGGTGATCGGTGTCTTTGCCCCGCCAAACGACCAGCCGCTGCCGAGCGTCAGATCAAATCGCATCCCCAGTTCCTTTGCCTTTACCGACGCAAATTTGAGCATGTCGAGGAATTCGTCCGACAGATACGGCAGGTTTTTGAAGCCTGTCTTCGGATCGTCCGGCAAAAGCGGATAAACCGGCTGCACCTCGACACCGCCGATGCCGCCTTCCTTCATCACTCGAAGTTCGCGTTCCAGTTCAGCCTTGGTGACCGCCGGGCCGAACCACCACCACCGCATCATTATTCGCGAATCGGCGGGTGGCGTTTCGAATCCTTTGCGAAGTTCGCCAACCGTCTGTGGCATGACGGCTCCGGCAAAAAACGTAAATATGATAAGTAAGAGACTTAGCCTGGTGCCGCGCATTTTCATAAAGTGTGGTTTATTTATTGTATTGCTGAAATTCTTTCTCGACCGATTCTTTGGTAGCTTTCTGCGACAGGATCAATAAACGGTGCCAAAAAGTGATCGACCGTTTCGCCGCGAGCGTGTATTTACGTTCGTCCTTGTCCGCCTGAAACTGCCTGCGTCCAAATGGGTTAACCGCCAAGAGACCATAACCGCGGACCATCATGTACGACGGAAACCCGAGATTTCTTGGCGAATCCAGAACGGCGACTGTCAGATCTTCCTTCCCAACCTTTCCGGTTACGGCCGCCCATTTCCCGATCGTTCCCCAGATGCTGTCGCCGGTTACGCCTTCGCTGTTAAGATACTTTCCCGTAAACCGTAGGCCCGATGTTTCATCCGAAAGGACGCCGCTCGCAGAGGTTATTTTTATCGGCACCTGATGACTCTGTTCAAGCTCGGTGGCAAGGTGGATTGCAAACAAACCTTCCTTGCTGTCGCCAAAAACGACATCTTCTTCGTTAGCGGTGAGGACGGTTTCGCGGTCTATCCAGCGGCGACCGCCTTTTGCGTGGAAGGTATATTTCGTGGTCTCAAGTAAAAGCGTTTTGCCATTCGGATGAACCCATGCCGAGGTTGCGACCAGTTCCGCTCGCCGGTCGCCGCTTTTCATTTCGATGATCTTTTTCGGGACGATGCGACCCATGTGTTCGAGTTCCTTTTCGGTACGATAGGGCGAATTGTTCCAAAAATCGATCCCGTTGACATTGCCGTAACTAAACGAAACGCCGACCTGATGCGGATGATTGATCGTCTCGCCATCGCGCGTCTCGACCGGAAATCCGCGTGTAACAAACGCTCCGCCGACCGACATTACAGGAAACAAGACCGGTCGCCGGATCTTTTCGTCCCACCGATACGATGTAAAAAGTTTGCCGTCAACCTCGACATCAATCCGGGTTTCCAGTTCACGCGGAATCAGCCGCACGCTCTGCGCGGATGCCGTGCCGGCGAGAACTAGCAACCACAAAGATGTTAGAACGGCAAATTTTATCATCGTTAATCGAGATGAAACACTTCCCTCAAATCTCTCGAAACAGGGCTGTTATCGGCACTCGACGGCATAATATCCTGCATAAACGCCCACCAGCGTCGGCATTCGTCAGTCTCTGCGATCGTTAGCCACAATTCTTCCGATTCGATCTCGGCATAACCAAAAAGCTGGCTCGTTTCGGCGTCGAGAAAGATAGAATAGTTATGGACGCCGTGCGCCTTAAGTATCGCCTCCAGATCACTCCAAATCGGCTGATGCCGCCGTTCGTATTCCTTGTGCTGTGCGGGATCGACACTCATCAGAAAGGCTTTTCGCATACGATGGATCGACTTGGAGCGGCAAGCATCCCTGCTTGCCACACTGCGGCTTCCGCAGTATTACTACGCTAACAAATATGCAAGTTGAATCAAACCTCGGCAAATAAGCGGTTTTCAACCGGTGGCAAGCAAGGATGCAGGCCGCTCCAATCAGTTGACCACCTGCACCGAGCTATCGTTTATCTCAAATTTCTTATTCTTCAACAGTGTCAAAACCTCTGATCCGGCCAATAAAACAGGGCCGTATCCGTGCGCCGCAAATTTGCTGACCGGGCGGTGATAGTAAAATGCCGGGTCAAAAGCCATTCCCGTCCCAACGCAAGTCCCCTCGACCTGACCCTGGGCGTTGACCTTTGTCGAAACCGCATTCCATGCCAAAAGTGCCGCCGGGGCGTAGGCTCTATCGGCGATCCAGCCCCGGTTTACTGCACGGGCAAGGGCGTAGGCGTAGATTGCGGTCGCCGAGGTTTCCAGATACGAATCGCTCCTGTCCAAAAGCTGATGCCAGAATCCGCTGCCGGATTGGTAGGAAACCAGTCCTTTCGCGTGGTCTCTCAACAACTGCAAGATTTCCCGCCGTTTCGGGTGATTTTCCGGCAGGACCTCAAGCAATTCAACCTCGGTCATAAACGCCCAGCCGTTTGCCCGTGCCCAGCGAAACTCAGGATGCTCGCCCATCGATTCGACCCAGCCATGCATAAAAACGCCCTTTTGCTTATTGAACATCTTATCGCGGAAAAGCAATACCTGGCGGGTCGCTTCGTCGTAATATTTATTGTCGCTCGTCAGCTTGCCCATTTGCGCGAGCGCCGGAACGCTCATGAAAAGATCGTCTAGCCACAGCGTGTTCGGCTGCGGCCGGTTGCGTGCGAGTGTCCCATCGGCTAGGCGGTGCTGACGGTTCATGATGTGGTTGATTCCATTATCGATGATCGGTCTAATGTTTGCCTTGCTGCCCGCCCGCAAAGCCTTGATCATCGCCGCGGACATCGCACCCGTGTCATCCAGAACTCGAGGGTTTATCAGATTGCGAAGAGGCATCCTCGCTTCCCACTCCTCATAATTTGCCGAGGGTCGTCGAAACGCAGCCGCCGAGTTGCCGATGAACATCAAGCGTTTTTCTGCATATTCGCGATATTTAGCATCGCCGGTGGCCTCGGCCGCGAGCAGCATTCCGGCATACGTCACGCCCCATTCGTAAGAAACAATGCGGAAGTCACCGCGTTGCAGAATCGTGTCAGAATTGATCTTCGCCGCATCGGTAAACAGTTCGCCCGTCTTCTCATTTGCAAACGAGGGCGGGGTCACCTTTTCAAGATAACCATGTACGCGATTTATTACGGCCGTGACATCTTCCGTTTTCGGAATGCCATACGGGATCGGATAATCCGGTTTTAACAAGTGAAGCGGCGTTGTTGCGTCGGTTTGAGCGATCAGCAACTGGCTCGTGATCGAGGTGATGAGGATAAAGGCAGCAATGATTCTTTTCATACGTATATCAGAAGCGATCGCGTAGCGATCATCGAACTTAGCCGTGGGTTTCAACCCACGGTTCGGCGTAACCCAACGCCATTCGTCGCGTAGCGACGATCGAAATGATCGTCGCGGTCCGATAGTCGCTAACGCGACGAAAATTCTTTTCCCATCCGTTCCGTGGGTTTCACCCACGGCTAAATTCGATCGCCGCTCTGCAGCGAAAACCGATCAACCGGAATCTACGCGATCGTCAACGTCAACCGAGTGACCGATGCCGGAGCAAACTTGTAAACAAGCCTGCCGCTCGTTCCTACGGTTACATTTTCATCTCGTGGAACCAGCGCATTCGGATTCTCGAAGGTGTTCTTTTCCCGAATATTCGATGACGAAAGCACGCGAGCGTTTGCCGCGACGATCTTTCCGCCGCCGATATTTATTTCCGTTTCACGAGCGTTCTTGGCATCGGGATTTACGGCCGTTAGTGTCAAGGTTTTACCATTGATGGAGGCGGAACCTTGTAGTCCCCAGAATTTCGTCGGGATCTCTTTCCGTTGAGCGTCGAACCGCGAAAACGAAACTTCCGGCGAAGTAAACTGAGTTCTGACGGCCGTAGCTCCCGCGTGCGGCATGTACATTTCGAAGACGTGATAGTTCGGCGTCAGTACAAATTTATCTTCGTAGGTGTGAAACAGCGAATGGATCGTATTCACAAGCTGAGCCGGATTTGCCATCACGACCTTGTCTGCGTGACGCTGGAACGTGTCGAGGTTGATGCCTGAGATCAATGCGTCACGAAGCGTTCCGGCGTAAGCATACAAATATGCTGGCGGCATATCGGCGTCCTGCCAATGCCATGCGCCCCATTCGTCAACCACGAGTTTTACGCGATGTTCGCGGTCGATCTCGCCCATGACCTGCCAGTGTTCGCGGATCAGGCGATCCATTTCATCCGACTTCTTGAGAAGGTCGTACCACTCATTCGTATCGTATTCTGAGGCGTTTCCCTTACCAGTGGTATGACAGTAATAGTGCAGAGCCCAGCCGTACATACGGTTGAGCTGGCCCATTCCCTTCTCAGTAAGTTTTGTAAAAAATTTCCGTGTCCAAGCGAGATCACCGCCGTTGGGCCCCGCAGCGATCAACTGCAATTTCGTGCCGTAGGTCGGCAGCCAGGCAACGTATTTCCGGTATTCCGTCGCGTATTCCTCCGGCGTGAATTCGCCTCCGCAGCCCCACGATTCGTTGCCGACACCCCAAAACGAAATATTGTACGGATCTTTACTCGCATTCGCTGCCCGCTGGTTGGAAAGCGTCGTCACGCCAGCCGGTGCGTTGCAGTATTCGAGCCACTGCATGAATTCCGCAACTCCAAAACTACGAAGATTTGCGGCCATGTAGGGCTGTGCCCCAACGAGTTTGCAAAATTTGATGAATTCGTCGGTCCCAAACCAGTTCGGCTCATATTTCTGCGGGCCGTCCTTAACATCTTGATAGGATTTCGGAGCTTTATAGGTCGTGTCCGCCCAGAAATTCACCCGCGACGGACGTTTGTCGCGCGGCCCGATGCCGTCACGCCAATCGTATTGATCGGCAAAGCAGCCGCCAGGATATCGGATCACGCCGGGCTTCAGCTTCTTTAGATTATCGACCAGGTCTTTACGAATGCCGCCGTAATTCGCGATCTTTGATTTTTCGCCGACCCAGATGCCGTCGTAAACTACACCGCCAAGATGTTCGACAAAATGGCTGTATATATTTGGGTTAACCGTACCGATCGGTTCATTGATCAATATCTCGATCCGTGAATCCGCGCCCTGTGCATACATTGCCTTTGGCGCGATCAACGCGACCGAACCCGCTAATAGCGAACTACCCAAAAAATCACGTCTTCCAATACTCATATTCAATGGCTCCGATTCCTCGCGGCGATGGGGTAAACCGCTTAACTTTCATTTTTTAGTCGTTCCTGATATACTGCCCACAGACAAAACAACAAACCCTACTTTTGACATGGACGAAGGATTACAAAATCTTGCAGACCGATACTTGTAACCTTTTTCTATAATATTTTGGGTCAAATTACAAATGAATTTTTCCGATTAGAGACCGCCAGGACCGATCAGGCCTACAAGTTAACATCGCGAACCGCCTTTCCAGCCGACGCTCTAAACATTAGATTTTATGAAGTTTATGAGAGTTCCAAAGATCGCATTTCCTGCCCGCACGATAGTCGCCTCGTGTCTGATTTTGCTAATCGAATCGCTCGCGTTAACCTCGGCGATAATGGCAATCGATCTCTCGGGAGAATGGCGTTTTGCTCTGGATCCGTCAAATCAAGGTGTTGTCGGCAATTGGTTCGATCAAGCGTTGCCGAACAAGATAATGCTTCCCGGCGTGCTCCAATCCCAGGGCTACGGCGACGAGATCAGCACAAAAACGCCCTGGGTGCTCTCACTATATGACCGAAACTGGTTCGAGCGCGATGATTTTAAGGCATATATAAAACCCGGCAGCACAAAAGTTCCTTTTCTTTCACAACCGCCGCGACACTACGTCGGCCCGGCGTGGTATCAGCGTGACATAGAAATTCCCGGAAATTGGCGCGGAAAACGCGTCGTCCTGCATCTGGAGCGCCCGCGTTGGGAATCGACCGTCTGGCTCGGCCGCAGAAAGATTGGTCGGGCGCGCAGCCTCGTCGCCCCGCACGAATTCGACCTCGGCCAACTCGAACCCGGCACGCACCGCCTGACGGTTCGGGTCGATACGTCGATGGTCCTCCCCTATCGGCTGGACGCCCACGCAGTTTCCGATTCCCTTGGATCGAGCTGGAATGGGATCGTCGGGAAGATGCAGTTGCGGGCGACCAGCCCGGTTTGGATCGAAGATGTACAGGCGATTCAGGAGGGCGGAAACCCGACCGGTAGGGAGGGTGTTCTCGCGGCAAGAGTTCGGATCTCCATCAAAAACAGCACCAATGAATCCGGCACGGGCACTATAACGGCAAACGGCCGAAAGTTTCCCGTGACTTGGGGCTCCAATGGAATAAAAACCGACATTGAACTGACTTTTCCTAGGGCGAGACTGTGGAACGAATTCGATCCGAAGGTGGAAAAGATTTCGATATCGCTAAAAGGCGAAAATGCCAATGACACTCGCGATGTAACCTTTGGCTTCCGCGAAATAAAAGCCGTCGGCAAAGAATTCCAGCTAAATGGCCGCCGCATCTACCTTCGCGGCACGCATCACGGCGGCGATTTCCCATTGACGGGCTATCCGCCGACCGATGTGGCGTATTGGCGAAAGATCTTTCAGGTAAACAAAGATTGGGGTATCAACCATGTGCGTTTTCACTCATTCTGCCCGCCCGAAGCGGCGTTTCAGGCGGCGGACGAACTAGGCATCTATCTCCAGCCGGAACCAGGAATGTGGAACGAGGTGTCGCCCGGGACCGAGATGGAAAAGATGCTCTACGAGGAAACGGAGCTGATGATAAAGCACTACGGCAATCACCCGTCGTTCTTGCTTTTCTCGCCCAGCAACGAACCAAAAGGCCGCTGGAAAGAAGCTTTTGACAAGTGGATCGCCCATAACCGCATCGCTGACCCGCGCCGCATTTATACCAATGGCACAGGCCACACTGAGCCTTCAGTTCCCGGCCTCGCGGAGGGAACTGACTACCTCGCCATGCAGCGTATCGGCCCGAAAATGCTTCGTGGAAATACCGCCTGGTTCGGAAAAGACTACGGCGCCTCGCTCGAAGATGTAAACGTCCCCGTCGTCTCGCACGAACTCGGCCAATGGGTAGCGTATCCCGATTACGACATCATCAAAAAATTCACCGGCTACATGCGGCCCGGAAATTATGAGATCTTCCGAGATTCGCTCACCGCAAAGGGCTTGAGCCATAAGAACAAAGACTTCGCCATAGCCTCGGGCAAATTCCAGCTCGAGTGCTACAAGGAAGAGATCGAAGCCAACCTGCGGACGCCCGGAATGGATGGCTTCCAATTGCTCGACCTGCACGATTATCTCGGCCAAGGCACGGCTTTGGTCGGGCCGCTTGATGCGTTTTGGGAAGAAAAAGGCTACGCGACGGCGAAGGAATTTAGGCGATTTAATAACATCACCGTTCCGCTCGCACGTCTGGAAAAGCGAGTCTACACGAACAACGAGAATTTTTCCGCAAATATCGAGATCGCTCATTTCGGAGCAAAACCGCTCGAAAATGCATCACCATACTGGAAGGTAACCGACGAGAGCGGTCGTACTGTCGCGAGCGGCGAGCGACCGTCCCGGTCTATTCCCATCGGGAAAAACATCCTTCTCGGTACAGTCAACTTGTCGTTTAGTGCATTTACAAAACCAACGGCTTTAAAACTAATCGTTGGTTTGCGAGGCACGACAATCGAAAACGACTGGGATTTCTGGGTGTACCCGTCGGCGGTCAGCACCGACGTTCCTCAAGGCATAACTATCAGCCACGACTGGCCCGAGGCTGAGGCACTTCTGGCCAAAGGCGGCAAAGTACTTTTCATGCCGCGAAAGGCCGACCTCGACTGGACCAGCCCGCCGCTTGATTGGATTCCGGCGTTTTGGAACCGCCTGATGAACCCGGCATGGACGCGTATGCTCGGCCTCTGGATCGACAAAACGCATCCTGCACTTGCGTCATTCCCGACCGACTCGCATTACGACTGGCAATGGATGGAACTCGTGCGCGGTGCACGTTCGATGAATCTCGACAAGCTGCCAAAAGACCTGCAGCCGATCGTCCAACCAATCGACGACTGGAACCGCAATTACAAACTCGGCCTCGTTTTCGAAACCAAAGTCGGCAACGGAAAACTCCTCGTCGCGACGCCCGATCTCGCAAATTCGCTCGAAAAACGCCCGGTTGCCCGCCAGCTTCGACGTTCGCTGCTCGACTATATGGCCAGCGGTAGGTTCGAGCCAAAGACGAACATCGCACCGACAAATTTCCGCGAGGTCTTTTTCGATACAAAGGTAATGAAAAAGCTCGGCGCCGTGGGCTTGAACAAGACACAAACCGTTAATCCCGATGCCGCGTTCGACGGCGACCCGAATTCGTTCTGGTCGGTCGGCGCCGTTCGCGATCAAATACGAACTGCCGCCGAACTCGCGGTCTCGTTCCAAAAAAACGCCGTCTTCACAGGCGTCGTCATCATGCCCCGACAAAACCACCGCGAACACGAAGGCGATGTCCGCGAATATGCGATCGACGTCAGCGACGACGGCACGATCTGGCGTGAGATAAAACGCGGCAACCTGCTGTCGACCTTCGATCCGCAAAGGATCGATTTTGGGCAGACGATCACAACAAAGTTCATTAGATTTAGATCGCTCTCGGGCTTTGGCACGGATAAAGTGTCGGCGCTGGCCGAACTGGCCGTAATCTACACCGGCCCGCCGCTGCCGCTGGACCTGAGCGACACCGAGTACACGCGAAGCATCTCGGCTTCGCCCGATATTGACGAAGGAGTCGTTCCGGCAAAGCCGACGCCGACACCGATGAATTGAGGAGGCTCGGGATGAGATTCGTATCGGAGAAATTGGAGGCAGGAATTGAAAATGTTTAGTCGAAATAGCCTAATGGGTCTGATCGCCTGCTTCGCGATCGCGCAAAGCTCGTTTTTGATCGCCCAATCACCGCCGCGAAAGACGATCTCGCTGCCAAATGGTGCCGCTGCGATACCAAAAGGACCGTTTGAGCCGAATTGGGAATCGATCCGGGCAAATTACAAAACTCCAGCGTGGTTCGTTGATGCGAAGTTCGGGGTCATGATGCACTGGGGCTTGTATTCGGTCGCCGCGAAGCAGAGCGAGTGGTACCCGATGCACATGTACAACAACGCCGAGATCGCAAAATGGCACCGCGAAAAGTTTGGGCCGCAGGACAAGTTCGGGTATAAGGATTTTGTTCCGATGTTTACGGCGGCGAAATTCGACCCTGACGCATGGGCAGAGTTGTTTCGAAAATCTGGAGCGAAATACATCATCCCGACCGCCGAGCATCACGATGGTTTTGCCCTTTGGGATAGCAAACTCACCCGCTGGGATGCCAAGGAGATGGGACCAAAACGCGATTTGATCGGCGAACTCGCGATGGCCGTCAGAAAAAAAGGCCTGAAATTTGGCGTTTCTAATCATAGGATGGAACATTGGTCGTTTATGTATCCAAAAGACCCGAAAAATGCAGGCGACCTGTTCGACCCCGAAAACGCCGACTTTTACGGCCCACCGCAGCCGCTGAAACCGGGCGAAGATCACATGTCGGGAGCTGGCGCTCCGCAGAGCAAAGAATTTTTAGAAGAATGGCTCGCCCGCAATCAAGAGCTGATCGACAATTATCAGCCGGACATTCTGTGGTTCGACAATGGCATCAACGATCGCGGTCTCGATCCGATCAAATTACGGCTCGCCGCATATTATTACAACCGTGCCGCCGCATGGAAAAAGCCGGTTTCGCTCAGCACGAAGCACGACGCGTATCTCGCCGGGACAATTAAAGACTACGAACGCCAATCGCGTGCGCCGAAAGATTTAACCGATTACTATTGGCAGGTCGACGACCCTGTTCTCTATCGTTTTGGCTACACCGAAGGCTCGCCCATCGCCGATGCAGGCACGGTGATAACGCGTCTGATCGAAAACGTCAGTCGCAACGGTGCCCTGCTCCTAAACATCTCGCCCAAAGCCGACGGCACGATCCCCGACGACCAGCAAAAACTGCTGCTCGAAATCGGCCGCTGGCTCGATATCAATGGCGAGGCGATTTATGGAACGCGGCCGTGGGTAAAATTTGGCGAGGGTGAAAAAGACGAGCCGCAGTATAGATTTACTAGGAAAAATGGGGTTATTTATGTGATCGGGTTGAAATGGACCGGTCAATCGGCGTTGATCAAATCGCTCGGTTTAGCGGGGAATGTGAAAAGCGTTGAACTATTGGAAAGCAAATCGAAACTTAAGTTCACGCAGAATAAAGATGGGCTGAACGTGGATATGCCAACCGCTCGAACCGGCGAACATGCATTTGTATTGAAGATAAAAGTTGATCTTACCTAACCACTACCAACTATGAACTAGCAACTGAATCGAACGACTCTTCTTTGCCAGCGTTTTTTCCATAATTCAGTGGATAGTGGTTAGTTTTAAGTGGATAGTCAAAGCCTCTTGGAGTTTCTTGGTATAGAGTTATGCTTATTCGTTCATTTATTTACGTTTTGGTCCTCGGTGCGGTCGCCGCGAACGTTTCGGCCCAGTCTTTCAACTTCGGCTCGGCGAGGTCGGGCAGTTCGATGGTGGGTGCCGATACGATCTACGACCGTTCGCGGGGTTTTGGGTTCGAACCTGACGCATCGGTCAGATGCGGGTCCGATGGCTGCACGGCGGATAAGCCGTTCTATTTTTCGGCCAAGGTTCCCGAGGGAAACTATCGCGTTACGATTAGATTCGGTAACGGCTCTTTTGCGACCGCACCGGTTGTCAAGGCCGAGATTCGGCGGTTGATGCTCGACTCTTTTAGCACCGCTCCCGGCAAATTTGTGACGAAGAGCTTTATCGTCAACGTCCGAACGCCGATGATCTCGACGACCGGGTTAGTACCACCTGCGGTAGCGGGTGGGGTTTCGGAAGTTAAGCTCAAGGACCGCGAAAAGACCTCAGAACAATGGGCCTGGGACGAAAAACTGACGCTTGAGTTTAACGGCACACAACCGTCGATCAGCAATATAACGATTGAGCCGGTCAGCGTTCCAACCGTTTTCCTACTTGGCGATTCGACCGTTTGCGACCAGCCCGGCGAGCCCTACGCCAGTTGGGGACAGATGATCACGGCGTTCTTCGGGCCGAACGTCGCGGTCGCTAATCACGCGGAATCGGGCGAATCTTTGAAAAGCTCGTTTGGAGCAAAACGGCTCGACAAGGTCGTCAGCCTGATCAAACCGGGCGATTTTCTACTGATCCAGTACGGCCACAATGACATGAAGGAGAAAGGTGAAGGCATCGGGGCTTTCACCAGCTACAAAGCGAGTTTGAAACAGTTCACCGAGGCCGCAAAAGCAAAAGGTGCGACCGTCGTTCTGATCAACCCGATGCACCGCCGCACATTCGACCCGACTGGCAAATTCATCACAAATTCGCATGGCGATTATCCGGAAGCGGTAAAACAGGTCGCGAAAGAGGAAAACGTCGCGTTTATCGACCTGAATGCCAAAAGCAAGGAATTATACGAGGCCTTCGGTAAAGATGGCTCGGGCGTGCTCTTTAAAGAAGGCGACGGCACGCATCACAACGCTTTTGGGGCAAATCAGCTTGCAAAAATAATTGTCCAGTCGATCCGCGATCAGAAGCTGCCGCTGGCGAAATATTTGATAAAGGACTGGAAGGCGTTCGATCCGCGAAAACCGGACGACGCGAAAGCGTTCGCGGTTCCGGCGAGTCCGGCGGTCGCGAATTTGAAGCCGCTGGGAAGCTAGGTTCGCCGGGAACGCAGGCGCCCTCGCCTGCAAGCCTCCTGATTTTGAGGACGCTGACGGGCGTGATGAATAATCGACTTGGATAAACCCGAGCCTTCGTCACGCCGGAGGCGCCGGCGTTGCAGCCGAGGGCGGCTGCGTTCCCGGCGTGACGGCCTTTTATTCTTATGAGTAAATTCTTTTACACCCTTATCTTCGTTCTTGTACTAGGCGGCATCGAGCGCAGCTGTTTCATCGCCGAGGGGAACTTACAACTTCAATCCCGACTGGCAGCTTTTCGTCGGCGATCCTGCGGGCGTGGACAAAGCCGGATTCGATGATTCCGCGTGGAAGAAAGTCACGCTGCCGCGGCCGTGGAATGAGGATGATGCGTTTCGAAAGGATATTAAGGATCTGTCGACAGGCATCGCCTGGTATAGGAAAACGTTTACATTGCCAGCGAATGCGGTAAATAAAAAGATCTTTATCGAGTTTGAGGGCGTTCGTTTTGCAGGAGAGGTTTATCTGAACGGTAAATTTCTTGGCCGTCATGAAAACGGCGTGACGGCGTTTGGTTTCGATATCACAAACGACCTGGTCAAGGGCGAAAATGTTATCGCTGTTCGCACCGATAACGCGTGGGATTACAAAGAAAAAGCCACCAATAGTGCGTACCAGTGGAACGACCGAAACTTTAACGCCAATTATGGCGGCATCCATCGAAACGTCCGGCTCCACATCACCGACCGGCTCTACCAAACCCTGCCTCTGCATGCGAATCTGCAAACGACCGGCGTTTACGTCCACGCCAGCGAGATCGATGTAAAAAACAAAACTGCCGAAGTCACGGTCGAGACACAGATCAAGAACGAACATCCGACTGCAAAAAGCGTCGCCTATGAGGTAACGATCTCCGACCTCAACGGTCGCGTTGTCAAGAAATTAACCGGCCCACGCCACAGCATAGCGGCGGGCGAAACAAAAACCATCGCCGCCGCCGACAAGCTCACGGGGCTAAATTTTTGGAGTTGGGGCTATGGATATCTTTACACAGTCACGACAGATCTAAAGGTGGACGGAAAGCTCATCGATTCAGTTAAAACAAAAACGGGTTTTCGCAAAACCGAGTTCGGAAACGGACTGTTCAAACTCAACGACCGCACGCTTCAGCTAAAGGGCTACGCCCAACGAACCTCGAACGAATGGCCCGCTCTCGGCAACGCTGTTCCGCCTTGGATGTCCGATTACAGCAACCGCTTGATGGTCGAGTCGAACGGGAATCTCGTGCGATGGATGCACATTGCCCCTTGGCGGCAAGATGTGGAATCGTGCGACCGCGTCGGGCTTTTGCAGGCGATGCCCGCCGGTGATGCCGAAAAAGATGTCGATGGCCGCCGTTGGGAACACCGCCGTGAAGTGATGCGCGATTCGATCATTTATTTTCGCAACAACCCGTCGATCATCTTCTACGAATCGGGCAACGAGAGCATTTCCGAACCGCACATGGCCGAGATGAAAGCGATCCGCGATCAGTTTGATCCGCACGGCGGCCGTGCGATGGGCTCGCGTGAAATGCTCGACTCGAAAGTCGCCGAATGGGGCGGCGAGATGCTCTATCTAAATAAGAGCGCGAAGCATCCGATGTGGGCGACCGAGTATTCGCGTGACGAAGGCTTGCGAAAATATTGGGACGAGCACTCGCCGCCATATCACAAAGATGGCGACGGCCCGCTTTATCGCAATGCCCCGGCGAACGATTACAACCGCAATCAGGACAGCCACGCGATCGAGGACGTGAAACGCTGGTTCGACTATTGGGAAGCCCGTCCGGGCACGGGCAAACGCGTCAGCTCAGGCGGCGTAAACATCATTTTCTCAGACACAAACACCCACTATCGCGGAGCCGAAAACTACCGCCGCAGCGGTGAGGTCGACGCAATGCGCATCCCAAAAGACGGCTTCTTCGCTCACCGCGTGATGTGGGACGGCTGGGTCGATGTCGAGCGTCCGCAAACGCACATAATCGGCCATTGGAACTACAAAGCGGGCGTGAAGAAGAACATCTATGTCGTGTCGAGCGGCGAAAAGGTCGAGCTTCTTGTCAACGGCAAATCGCTCGGTCTTGGCGAACAATCGAGCCGCTTTTTATTCACCTTTAAGGATGTCGAATGGCAAACGGGCGAGATCAAGGCAGTAAGTCATGACGCCACCGGGCGGGAGATTTCGCATGACGTGAAACGCACCGCCGGCGAGCCGTTTTCAGTTAGATTGACACATCTCAAATCGCCAAATGGCCTCGTCGCCGACGGCGCGGACATCGCTCTGTTCGAAGTCGAGGTCATCGACAAACACGGCAACCGCTGCCCGACCGCGCTGGACATGATCGATTTCACCCTCACCGGCGACGCCGAATGGCGCGGCGGCATTGCTCAGGGGCCGGACAATTACATCCTCGCCACAAGCCTGCCGGTCGAAGGCGGCGTTAACCGTGTGATGATCCGCTCGACCACGCGTGCCGGTAAAATCAGCCTGAAAGCAACGTCCGGCGATCTCGGCCCGGCGGAAGTTCAGCTTCGCTCAATTCCAGTGACGGCGATGAAGGGGCTTTCCGTCTTTTTCGCATCCGACGGCCTGCCGTCATATCTCGACCGCGGCCCGACTCCGCTTCGCGAATCGTTCGTCCTGTCACGGCGTTCGATCGAAATTGCGTCGGTCACTGCGGGTTCCGATGTTGAAAAAGCAAGGAATACGTTCGACGATAACGAGCTTTCCGATTGGTCGAGCGACGGTAAAAAGGAGAATGCCTGGATACGATACGAATTCGCCCAACCCGAGCCGATCGATCAGGTCAGTCTAAAAATGATCGGCTGGCGAACGTTGCTTTATCCGCTAAAGATCAGCGTAGATGGCAAAGTGGTTTTCACGGGAACCACGACGCGTTCGCTCGGCTACGTGACGATCAGCTTACCGCGAGCAATGGGCAAGTCGATCAAGATCGAACTAGCCGGCGAAGCCGCCAATCGTGACGCACTCGGCAACATAATCGAAATAACCGGCACGCCCGACCCTAACTCGCAGGCCAATCGCGGCGGAGCGACAAAATTAGGAATCGTCGAAGCGGAATTTTACTCGCTGGTAAAACACTAGAGCGGTTACGGATTGTAAATGGTCCTCCCTGAAAGACGCAGTTTTGCGGTCCTAGTTCCGTAGGAGTTAAGCGGCGGGATCGCCGGTAGTGGACATCGCCCGCCAAACGCCTCGGACGCGCGCGGCTCGCGGGCTTGTTCAAATCGAATGTGTGCGAATAGCATTTGCCGCAATCCGTCCCAACTCTGCGACGAATCTATCAAAACCCGCAAACCGCGCGTCGCTGGTGAAACCCTTTACATATCGAGCGTAAATCTGCTGGGCGATGACCGCGATTTTGAAGGTGCCAAAGACGTAATAGAAGAGCATGTCGGGAACGGCGTGTCCGCGGGCATCGGCGTACATATCGACGAGTTCGTGTCGCGAAATATTTTCCATCAGGACGCGCGGGTTGAATGGCATACTGAGTAGCTCATCGCCTGCGTCCCTGGACATCCAGTACGCGAGCGTTGTGCCGAGATCCATCAGCGGATCGCCGATGGTGACCATTTCCCAATCGAGGACGGCGGTGACGCGGGTAAGGTCGGTTGGGTCAAGCATGACGTTGTCAAATTTGTAATCGTTGTGGATCAGCGACGCGCCGGATTCGGCAGGGATATTGTCGTTGAGCCACGTGATCGCGGATTCGAGCGCGTCCCAATCGTGGGTTTTGGCCGCGAAATAGCGCCCAGTCCAACCTTCGACCTGGCGGCGGTTGTAGCCGACGGGTTTGCCTAGTGTTTCGAGCTGCGCGTCGCTGGGGTTGAGCGAGTGGAGATCGGCGAGATTTTGGATGAAACTCCGGCAGACTGCGAGCCGAAAATCCTGAGAATCTTCCAATGTTTGGGCGCGTCCCAGAGCAATATCATAACGCGGTCGTTCTACCCCTTCAGGGTCGGAAGGCTCTCCGTCATTTAACCCAGGGTCGCGGCCATCGGCCTTACCCTGGACTATTATCTGTTTCCCCTCCGGGGAAAGGAAGTCGTGTGTCGCTGGAATTTTGCCACGGATGATGAGGCCTTCGCGGCGCTCCATCAAGTAAAATTCGGAGCCGATGACGGATGCGTCGCTGCAAAATAATAACGGTTTCGGAGCTGGTGTATAAATGGCTGAGAGTTTTGAAAGGACGTCAAATTCACGCAGCATGTCGTGCGCCGATTTGACCGTGTTGCCGAAGGGCGGTCGGCGGAGGACGTATTCCCTCAGGATCGTCTGCGTTGGATCGGTGTCCGAGTTAGCGGTGCGCGAATCGCCCTTGCTTACCCGCGGAGTTGTGCATTCGTCTTGCGTCCTAAGGTCCCCACCGGCTACCGGAGGTGGTGCTGATCCGACGACGTCATCCGAGGCGCGTCCCACGCGTATGAGATACGTCAGGTTCGAGCTGCCGGCGGGAAATTGCTCTACATCAATTTCATCCGTCGTTAGATCGAGCTCCGATGTGAGGAACGCGGCCAGAAGCCCTACATCAATCTCTTCTCCAGGCCTAACGGCGTTGGTTTCAGCCATACAAAATAAATTCATCGGTGGTGAACGAGGCCACCGGAACGAATCAGAAACTTCAAAATTAACGGGGCATATTTTTTGAAGATTTATTGAGTATTGACAGGCCGAAAGCAAGTAAATGGGCCAGCTAATAAATTTTCAAATAACAATGTATCTGAGACAGTGTTGCACATATAATACACTTTGTCAAGGTCTAAAATCCATTTTTGCTTCCCGACCGGGTTGAAACGGCTTTTACCGCAATATTCCTACCCCGATTTTCAATTATTAGGAAATAAATTCATATCAGTTCCGGTCCACCCCAACCGCGTATCTTCCTTTATCACTTTCTTAATAGTATCTTCCAAATTCTCGCTTTCCTCCGTGCCTGAGCCGATGCCGATGTAGCGGACGACGCCGTTGCGGTCGAGCAGGACGGTCGTCGGATAGGCGCTGATGCCGTATTTCATCGCGGCCTCGCCGGGATTTGCGACGGCGAAAGCGTAGGGAAGTTTGTGCTTTTCCTTAAACGTGTTTAGATAATCGAGTTCCTGTAGGGCCGACATTCGTTTGCCTTCCTGTTCGCCGTAATATTGCGTGACACCCACGATGACAAAATCGTCGCCGCCAAATTTTTTGTGCCAGCCGCGAAGCCGCGGGAAGGTGGCGATGCACGGGCCGCACCACGTCGCCCAAAAATCGAGCAGCACGACCTTGCCGCGAAAGGCGGACAAGGGCGTCGGTTCCTGACCTATCCATTCGGCGATTTTGATCTCAGGCGCCGCGTCGGCCGAGGCGTAGGAATCGACCTTTGCCATCATTTTCTTTTCAGAAAAGCCCGAACCATCGACAAACGTCATGACCTTGCGATAGAGATTGGCCGAGGGAATCGCAAACGACTGCGCGCGGGCCTCGGCCAGGATGTTGAGGGACTGATCGGTATTCTTGTTTTTCTTATAGCCGAGACTGAGCAGCTCGACGAGGTTCATATAGACCGTCTCGCGGTCGCGCTTTTCCTGTGGAGTTTTGGCTTGCAGATTTTTTAGCAGGTCAAAGGCCGACTGGGCGTGGCTGATCGATTGTTCATATTTCCCGTCCTTGTAATAGCCTGTCGCGACATAATCCTTCAGGGCGGGCAATTGCGTTTTTGTCATCGGTGTACCCTTGGTCCAGCGGTCGAGGGCTGCCTCGGCTGCGTCCATTTGTTTCATTTTTGAAGACAAAACAACGACGTAGCTAAGCGCGGACTGGATCAGCGTACCGGTCGCATCAGGCGGAAATTCGCTGACGGCCTTTTTCATCGATTCGAGCGTTTTTTGATCGTTGTCGGCGATCGAGTACAGACGTCCGAGATAATAGTAATCCGCTTCCTTGATGCCCGGGCGGCCGGCGATCTCGGCCGCATACTTTTTCGCAAGCGATTTCTTTTCATCGAGAGCGTCCGCGCGGGCACCCGCGTCATAGCGTTTGCCCTGACTTAGCATCGCGGTTCGTTTTTGCGATTCGTATCGATCGACTTCTTCGTAAAGTCCGAGTATTGGACGATTTTGTGTCTGGCCCGCCACCGCTTGGAAGCCGAGCAGACAGACAAATATTAAAGACGAGATAGTTTTTGATTTGATCGGCATCGTGAGGTTACCTCCGGTTTGGTTTGCGAGAATTATACACCAGCATCGAGGTTTTTAATACGCTAATCCTCTCTGCGAAACTCTGCGTCTTTCTCTGCGATCTCTGCGTTGAATAATCGCCACGCGGTATTTCAACGCAGAGGACGCTGAGAAAGACGCAGAGGCCCGCAGAGAAATAACTGTTACGGGCTTACGCCTTCAAAAACAAGCCATGATAACTTGGGAAGTATGAATTTTGAACCGTCGCCAAAAACGCTTGAATTTGGATCGCGTCTCAACTCATTCATGGATGAGTATATTTATCCCAATGAGACGGCATATGTTAAGGAGATCGAGACGGGCGACCGTTGGGAGCCGCTCGAATTGATTGAGCTGCTGAAGGACAAGGCGAAGGCGGCGGGGCTTTGGAATTTGTTTTTGCCGGGCGAATCGGGGCTGACAAATCTCGAGTACGCTCCGCTCGCCGAGATAATGGGGCGCGTGACGTGGGCGAGCGAGGTTTTTAATTGCTCGGCGCCGGATACGGGCAATATGGAGGTGCTGCACTTGTATGGAACGCAGGAGCAGAAGGAGAAATGGCTCGCACCGCTATTGAATGGCGAGATTCGGTCGTGTTTTTCGATGACCGAGCCTGATGTGGCTTCGTCGGATGCGACGAATATCGAGGCTTCGATCGTCGCTGACGGCGACGAATATATTCTGAACGGCCGCAAATGGTGGTCAACCGGCGGCGGTGACGCCAGGTGCAAGGTTTCGATCTTTATGGGCAAAACCGACCGAAACGCCGCGAAGCATTTACAGCAATCGATGATCCTCGTCGCGATGGACACGCCCGGCGTGACGGTCAAACGGATGCTCGATGTGTTTGGATTTGACGACGCACCGAACGGGCATGCGGAAATTTTGTTTACCGATGTGCGTGTTCCGAAAGATAATCTACTGCTTGGGATTGGTCGCGGATTTGAGATCGCCCAAGGCCGTCTCGGCCCGGGGCGGGTTCATCATTGTATGCGCCTAATCGGCGTGGCCGAGCGTTCGCTTGAGCTGATGTGTACGCGCGCAAAGTCGCGTGTTGCCTTTGGAAAGCCCATTGCCGACCAGGGCGTCGTCCGCCAATGGATCGCCGAGGCGAGGTGCGCGATTGACCAAGCTCGATTGCTCGTTCTGCGGACGGCGTGGCTAATGGACACCGCCGGTAACAAGGCCGCCCGTCGCGGGATCGCGATGATCAAGGCCGTTGTGCCAAAAATGGCCCTCGAGATTATCGACCGCGCGATTCAGACCCACGGCGGCGGCGGCGTTTCGCAGGATTTCCCGCTGACGCAGTTTTGGATCTACGCTCGTTCTCTGCGTTTAGCCGACGGGCCGGATGAGGTTCATCTTGAATCGGTGGCGAAGATGGAGTTAAATAATAGGTGATGGACGTTCAGGCATATATCAATAAGCTTTGTATAAGAATTGTGGAGACATTTAGGCCGCAGAAAATCATTCTCTTTGGTTCGTACGCCTACGGCGTTCCACATCTGAATTCCGATATTGACCTGCTGGTCGTCATGCCTTTCGAAGGCCGCGTTCATGATCAAGCTGTCAAGATTCGTCGAGAGCTAGATTCGACGATGCCACTCGATCTTTTGGTTCGAACGCCCGAACAGGTTCAGGAACGGATTGATATGGAGGATTTTTTCATGCGGGAGATCGTGGAACAGGGAAAGGTCCTGTATGAAGAAGATAACCGCTGAATGGATCAGGATTGCCGAATGGGATTGGGCAACCGCGAATCGCGAGAACGTGGTTCCGGTTGACACAAATTACAAAGCCGTAAGTTTCCACGCGCAGCAATGCGGCGAAAAATACTTAAAAGCTTTTCTGCAAGAAGGCGATGTCAATCCTGAACGAACCCATAATCTCGAAATACTTCTAGCAAAAATTCTTGTATTTGAGCCGTCTTGGCAGACTTTAAAGCAAAGTTGTATCGAACTTACTGATTTCGCTGTCGATCATAGATATCCCGGTTCGACAACGTCGCCTCAGGATCCGGCGGATGCCTTGAATCACGCCGGTCTTATTCGCCTTCATGTTCGGCAATTCTTCGCCTTGGACGCCTGAATCTCCAGGCAATATCTTGACCCCGAGCTCAACAGACCCGTCATACTGACCGATTTATTCTTTCACTCTGAATACTTTTCTTTCATTTTGCGTTAAACATTGCAAAAAAGTGTTGACAGGCGTTTGGCATTCATGTAACTTTTATAGAGTGACGGCATATCCACCGTCACACCTTCGCCACCAGAAAGCGGCAAAGTTTTCTTGAACTAACGTTCCAGTGGTCACTAATCGTGACCGGACACATCCGACAATGCGGGTTTTACGCACATCTCAGAGTTGACCTTTCTAGTGAACAATCCTTTCCTTTCGGTCTTTCGGCTGGTGGCAAAAAAAATCCTCAAATCCTAAAGCTCGCATTTTTCGGGTGGGAACAAAAAAAAAGAAAACTTTCTAAAAAAGAAGGCATCCGACGGATGCCGACAAGGAGCAAGAAAAATAATGTTCGGTAAAAAGAAAAGCGTTGCCGGTTTGGACATTGGTTCCAGTTCGATCAAGATGGTCGAGCTAGAAGGCAAGCTGAACAACCTAAATTTGGTTAGCCTCGGATTTGAAAATCTACCGGGCGACACGATCATCGACGGTCAGATCATGGAGCTGAACGTCGTTTCGGACGTTATCATGAGTGTTTGCAATAACCACCAGGTTACCGCAACCAACGTCGTCACTGGCGTCAGCGGACACTCGGTCATCTTGAAGAACATCGTTCTGCCGCCGATGACCCGCGAAGAATTAGAAGAATCGATCGACTGGCACGCCGAAGAGCATATTCCTTATGATCTCGCCGATGTCAGTCTCGATTATCAGGTGACCGCCGAGACCGGCGATTCGACGCACGTCCTGATCGCCGCGTGCAAACGCGAGCGCATCGACAATATCAAACAGGCGATCCAACTTGCCGGAAAGACACCGGTCATCATCGATGTCGACACATTTGCCTTGCAGAACTGCTACGAAGTCAACTACAACCCGACCGACGATCAGGTCGTGACGCTCCTTAATATAGGAGCCTCGACAATGAACGTAAATATCGTCAAGGGAACGCGTTCGCTCTTTACGCGTGACATCACGGTTGGCGGCAGCCAGTTCACCGATGTGCTGCAACGCAGCCTGGGACTCAATTTCCAACAGGCCGAGGCGGTCAAACGCGGCGTTATCGATGCGGCTGACGGTATCGAAGAAAAATCCATCGAGCCTCTGATGAACAACGTGACGGAGATCGTCGCGATGGAAATTCAGAAAACATTCGATTTTTACAGGGCTACGACTGAGGATAACGCAACGGTCGTACAAAAAATCCTGATCTCGGGCGGCGGTTCTAAGCTGGTTGGCCTGGCCCAGGAGCTTTCGCAGCGATTGGAACTCCCGGTCGAGGTTCTCGATCCGTTCCGCAATATCAAGGTCGATAAGAATAAGTTTGACCCTGACTACCTTAGTGAGATCGTGCCCGAAATGGCCGTGGCCGTCGGATTGGCAGTAAGGGGAGTGTAACCACAATGATTAAGATCAACCTACTAAATTCTGTTACTGAAAGACAAGGCGGCACAGTCGTGGCCGTCGACCGCAAGATATCTAGTGCGGGTTCGCGCTTCGCTTTATCGTCCGTCGTGATTGCCGTCCTCCTCGCGGCGGTGGTCGGCTGGGATATCATCAGCTCTCAAATGGCCAAGACCGAAGCCGAACGTCAGCTCGCTGAGCAAAAAACGATCGCCGCCGAGCTCGAAGTCGTGATGAACGAACAGAAAGAGCTCGAAGGCAAGATTGCCGGGATCGACGCCCGCATCGAAGCGATCAAAAAGCTTCGAGCCTCGCAGGCTGGTCCGCAGGCCGTACTTGACGCAATGCGCGAACGTATTTCGATGTTTCCGGGGCTATATCTCGAGAGTATCGAGCAGGGAAAAGACGGAATTCTTGTTTCCGGCAGCTCACCTGACGAATCGCAGGTCACGCAATTTGGCCGAAGCCTCGAATTCTCGAACGGTCTGTTCTCGAACTTGAATATCGAGACGACGCGGAACGAGATAACCAACGAAAATGCCCCGCCGCCTAAGCCCGGCGATGCTAGCGAACGCCCGAAAGTGGCGATCGTCAACTTTAAGATCCGAACGGCGTATACGCCGGAGAAGGCCGCCGGGGCCAACAACGGTAACCCGACGACAGCATCTGCTTCAGCTCCGGCCGCTGCTGCTGGGCAGAGCGCTGCTCCGCCCCAGGTAGCAAAAAATTGATCGGTCGACTAACGCAAAGATAAAAGGAAAACGAAATGTTAGAGAAAATCAAAAATCTAAAGTGGCACTTCCAATTGATGTTGCTCGTCACCGTTGCGGCATTGCTCTATACCAGTGTGTGGTATTTCTATACGAGCGAAACCAGGGCCGAGACAGCCAAGCTGACCGACGAGGTCGCGGCTCTAACGGCCAAGAACGAGACGGCTCGCGTCGCGACGCAGCGTATCAATGAGTTTCGTGCTCTGTACGCCAGCAAGGCTGAGGAATATGAGGAACTCAAGGTCCTCTTGCCCGAACAGCGTGAGATTACCAACGTTCTCCAGGGCCTACAGGACACCGCAAACAGCACCCGCATGACGGTCATGCGTTTCAATCCGCGGGATGAGACGAATCAGGAATCGATTATGGCCAAACCGGTCGAGGTCGAGGTTGACAGTAATTTCGCCAATCTGCGTAGCTTCTTTGACGCTATGGCAAAGCTGCCTCGTATCGTTTCGATCACCGATTTTAAGATTCACCAGCTTCCGAAGCAGACCGAGGCCAAGACGATCCACGCCACGTTTGTGCTCACTGCATATTACGCCGGTCCGAATGACTTGAATCCGAAACCCCCTGTGGCACCGGGAGCACCAGCTGCACCAGGCCAGCCGCCTGCTCCGGGTGCACAGCCAGCCGGACCGAGACCGCCCGCAGTTCAGACCGCCGTTCCACCCGCGGCTCCCGCACCTGCCAAATAAGTTCGATTTCTAACGTAAGAACACGTTAACCAAAGAGAAAAAGCCATGATCAACATATCGACACTAAAACGCTTTGTCAGCCTCGCCGCGTTCGCCGCCGCGTTCATGCTCGTAAGCGGAAACTTTTCGGAGATCAATGCACAGCGTGATCCCTTCCAAAAGCCCGGATTCATGAAGCCGAAGGCCGTTGTGGTCGTCAAGCCGAAACCGGTAAAGATCGACAAGCCGATGATGAACTACGCCGCCGCCGGTGATCGAGGCCCGGATCGAGTATTTCAAACGTCTTCGCGAGAGTGCGGCCGCAAACGGAACTGCCATGCCAAAGGTAACGAGCGTTCTGACGCTGAATGAAATGGCGGTGACCGGTATTTTCAAAACTCCACGCGGTTATGCGGCAATTGTGGAAGCAATGCCAATCAAGCTTTCTTATACGATTTATCCCGGCGAGAAGTTTTTTGACGGACAGCTCGTTGCGGTCGAGGAAAAACGGCTTGTATTTAGGAGGGTCACCAAGGTCGGCGAAGGCAAATTTGTCGCCTCGGTCGAAAACAAGCCCTTGATGCAGTATGGAGCGAAACCGCAGGTCGAAACAACCGCCTCGGCGGTGACGCCAACCATACCCGAAACGGCGAGCAACACGCCCAGTGGCAAGGACGCAAAGCCCGTAAAGCCGGTAAAACCAACAAACCCATTCCTCTCGCCCGTTGATGAGATGAACCAACAGCCCGACCAGCCAAAGAACCCGGCTAAAAGACTCGAAGAAACCGACAAAAGTCGCAAAGAATAGAAAGAAGGCAATAATCTTAGTCGCAGTCAGGATCGATTCTTATACAAGAAACGATTGATTCAGTTACGGAGGAAACAATGAACTCTCTTTTTAAAACACGCGCCGCGGTCACGAAGATCGTCACCGCATTAGCTTTAGTCACAGTCTTTGCCATTGCTATCGCGGCTCAGAAAACCGATCCGCAGGCGCAGGGCAAAATGTACGGCGATCCCGGATTTAGCGGAGAAGTGGTTGATCTCGACGTAGTAAATGTCGATGTTCGCGGCTATTCTCAGCTATATCACGGATCAGTACGGCATCAATTTCGTGATCGACAAAACGGTCAAAGAAACGCCGGTTACGGTCAAGGTCAAGGACGTTCCATGGAACGTCGCACTGGACTCGATCCTACAGGCCCAGCAACTCGGCGTTCAGGTAAACGGAAACATTCTCCGCATCGCAACCAGCGAGATTTTGGCGAGGAAGGATCTCTGCTTCGTGCACGTCATGAACAATCAGCTCGATACATCCCCACTGGTTACCGAGCTTATCCGTCTGAACTACGCAACCGCAGCCGGTTCTATCCAGAGCGGCGGGACAACGAGCGGAACATCGACGGAATCCTCAACGTTGGCAACACCTCGAATACTGGTGGCGGCGGTGGCGGCAGAGCAGCGGCAGTACTAACTCGTTTGGCTCATCGCCGGCGATGGCTTGCTTCCGATCATCAGACGCAGGCTTTCACGCCGCGGTTCGATCGAGATCGATTCGCGAAGCAACTCGCTGATCATCACGGACGTACCGGTCAATATCGCGGCGGTCAAGCAACTTATTGCGATCCTTGACCAGCCTGAACCGCAGGTCGAGATCGAGGCCCGCATCGTCGTTGCCTCCCGGACCTTTAGCCGTGACATCGGCGTTCAGCTCGCGGCCATTGTCAATGGACGTAACAATGGCGGTACCATCGGCGGCAACCTTCCCGGACACCGCAACTTTACCCCGCAACAGCCATCCAAATCCACCAATCAGCAACGATTTGTTCTCGAGTATCGCGAACACGGCGATCGGCCTGACGACCGGCATTTTTGGTACAGCTCAGTCAGTGCCCTGATCTCGGCCGGTGAAAAGAAGGGCCAGGTCAAAGTCATAGCAACACCGCGCGTAACTGCTCTAAATAACCGCCCGGCGGAGATCAAGAACAGCACGCAAATCCCAATCACGACAATCGAGCGAGGCGGCACGAATGGTATTGTCTTCGCGACAACCAAATACGTTGACGTGCCGCTTCGCCTCGCAATTACACCGCAGATCACCGATCTCGGGACCGTCATTCTCAACGTAGTTGCTGAAAACAGCTCGACCTCACAGATTGTCGGCGGTGCTGCTCCGGCGATCAATACGCAGAGCATGACGACGCAGGTCACGGTTCCCGATGGTGGCACAACCGTGGTCGGCGGCGTTCTCTTCGATGACGAACGCGAGACTCAGGACCGTACACCGGGTCTTGCCAGCATCCCGCTGCTTGGCAACCTGTTCAAACGAAAAGGCGTCCGAGCGGAGCACGAACGAAATCCTTTTCTTCATCACGCCGCGGATCACCCGACCGGATTACACTGCTACCGTTCAGAGCGGAACCGCTCCGAGGGGACCGGCAATCATCCAGCCGGTACCGATGGGCAATCCGACTTCAAACTCGATTCCGACACCCGCTCCGACACCGGGACCGATCATCCTCCAGTCGCCGGCCCAGCCGGTTCCTGAGGGACCGATCAAGCCGTAAGGCACGGTCAGTTAGGACACGAATTGTTTCTTCCGAAAGCCCGGCTGGTGCATCTCGCACCCGCCGGGCCTTTTTTTCGCCTATTTCCGATATTTCGTCAAGCGGCGGGCCGTGTCCGCAGGCAGCTCAATCTTCCAACATTTCGTTAAGTGGCGGGCTTGCCCGCCAATGCGCTACGGAATGGGCCCGCAAGCCCGCCTCTAAACTGCCCGCGATGGAATTCGCTCGCCTTATTCCAATCCAGTGAAATCCAGGTTGCTCAAATTTGCTGTCAGTGTGAACTGATTGGGCGCGAAGCGGTAGCGTTTTGAAACAACCGAGAGCGTATAGTTTGCATTGCCCGCGACATTGCTAAAGCTATAGTTGCCGAAGGAACTTGTGACAGCACTTTGTTGGACGCTATTCGAATCCGTCAGAATCACGCGGGCATTGCGCAGGGCCAGTCCGGACGGGGTAAACACGCGACCGCTGATCGAAAACGGCGCCGCCGCGGGAATTGTAAAAGCCGTATCTGTGTAAACGAAATCGCCGCCCGTGTTGCCATCGCTATTGGCACCGTTTCCGGCCGCATAAAAATCAACTCGGCCCGCAGCGACGCTCGGTGCCGTCCACGTAAATACCCACGAATTAAACCCGAACTGACCGTTGGATAAACCGCCTGAGGTATGCTGGACGTATTCACGAACCAGATTACCACCTACGACGCCAAGTAATATTTGTACGCGCGCCTGACTCTGAGGCGGGATTTCAAACGTGCCGACTCGCTGGCCCGTGCTGTCGATTGCGGTGAGCTGAAACCCGTAAATAACTGCATCAGCTTGGGTTGCGGTGACAAGGACGTTTACCTGCTGACCGGGCGAGTAATTACTCGGTACGCCTGTAATCTCGACACTTCCCGACCCGCTGTTTAACTGAAAATCACTGTGGCACGCCGTACAGTTTCCCTCCCCGGGCGGATTTGTGTGCGTCGGCGTCGGGCCAAATGCCGAGGCCGAGGCCCGCTGTCGGCTGCCAACAAGCAAAAGGATCGCAACAAAACTCGAAAACACAACAATAATCGAGAGTTTTACAACCGCCGATCTACCCGCAACTATTTTCATAAACTCTAATTCCCCTTGAAACAAAGCCAGTTAATCGCAAGTTTTGACGATTGCGATGGCCGGAAAGTTTGGCAAATATTCCCTTTCAGGATATCCGCTCCGACCTGCGAAGTCAACTTTGTTTAACACTTCGGGCAATGCCCGTCGATGTGCGGAAAAGCTCGGGAGTCCGTTTCAAAACTCGGCGGAAACATGAGTTTATGTCGCTCGTATGGAGCTACGACTCTGTTTTCGGTTGTCAATCTATAAACATGCCGTCCCTACGGGACTTTTCTTAAGCTCCGTCAGGAGCGAGATTTTTGTAGAAAACATGGCGACGATGATTTTCCAGCTCCATCGGAGCGACACCTCCGCTACGCCCGACCGCTATTCCAACCCGACCAAATCCAGATTTGATATCGCTCCCGAAATATTCAATATCTGCGGGGCGTATCGATACCGTTTTGAACCGACACTAAGAATGTAGGTTTGCCCGACCTGCACCCCGCTAAGATTGAACATGCCAAATGACCCGGTTGTCACCCGTCGCTGCTCGCCGAGCGGATCGGTCAGCGTGACAACGGCGTTTCTCAGAGCAAGTCCGCTCGGCGTCAGGACGCGGCCCGAGATCGTGACCAGAGAAATATCCACCGAGCAAACAAAATTTGTGACGAATCCCGCGCCCGCGAGAGCGATGCTATCGACCCGCCAGCCGGGATCAGGGCCCGTTCCGGTCGTGTTGTCGTCGGCCCCGAAGCGCCAGCGGAGGTGGACGATCTTGCCGTTGGCCGATGCCGGAAACTGGGCGACCGTGGTTAGATAACCGTCGGAATTTCCCGTCCACCCGGCGCGGCTCGCGATTGGATTATTCCGCCCGCCGCCGATGACGCTGTTGTAGCCGTTTTGCGTAAATGTGCCGCCGGCAGTGAGGAAATCCTGATAATCGCCGCCCGCGATCGATATCTCAAGCACCCCGCCGTCCCAGCCGTCTTCCGTGTTATAGCTATTTCGAAACGTCACCGTTGCAAACGGGGATGTGACCGATATCGGCGGAGCGGTCAGATCGGTGCCGCCGCCGACGGTTGACGGGTCGCGGGCGTACATTACGTTTGGGGCGGAATCGGGCGACGATGTGGAATTGACAAAATTTATACCATTGGAAAGGGCGACCGCCGACCAGCCGGTCGGCAAAACGGATGCCGCAACGCCGTCGAAATTCTCTGACGTTGTTGTCGCCGCCGGTCTGCCGAGAAATATCGACGCGTAAAGCTGACCGGGCCGAGGCTGCTGTTGATATTTATTGTGATTGGCAACGCGGCCCCGCAAACTGCGTCTGCGGGTAAAGTTCTTATTGTTCCTATTGCAGCAGATGAGCTGCCCGACAATGTGAAGTTTCCAACAAAAGGACCATCATTGAACCGGAACTGAACTCCGGTCGCCGTGGTTCCCGTCGAATTTGTGATTGTGAGGTTAAGATTCACTCTTTCGCCGGGCTCCGGATACCCGTCGTTATCGCCCACATCACTAAAAGTGATCGGCCCAAGCGTAAGATTCGGCAGATCAAACGATTCCGTCACCCGCACCTGCCCGCTGCCGCCGGTGCTGATGCCGCCGAGGGCCTGGATGCTGGCGCTGGCGCCAAAACCTCGCAGGGCAAATCCGGCCCAGGCGTCGGCGAGATCAGCGTCGGTTCCGCTGGCAAAAATGGCGGCGATCATGGCGTCGCGCTCTGAGATCGGCGTCGGGCCGAGCGGAGCGAGTTTCATGCCGTCGGTGACGAACTGCAAAATCCGTCGATTCCCTGCTTCCCATCCGAGCCGCTGTATCATCCTAGCCCGAATTTCCCACAGAGCGACGCTCCAAACCTCGCCGATGGCGTGGACCTGGTCGGCGGTCGGTAGAAACCGGGGATTGAACGCACCGTCAGATATATCGCTCTGGTTGGCGTCGATATCGGCAAAGGTCAGCGGATTATGCGGCAGATTCATTGGCCCGCCGACGGCGGTTTTTATTGCTTTAGGAAAGCGGCGGATGCCGTAATAGTAGTTGTTAAACCCAACGCTACTAAAGAGATAGGTGTCATAGGCACCGATCGTGTAAAGTCCATCGAGCGGGTCGGTCGGTTCGCTGAGCAGACAGTGGGCAAAAAAATCGGACCAGCCCTCGCCCATGCCACGGGCGATGTCGAGCGTCAGACCGCTACTGTTGCCGTGCAGACGGTTTGATAGGCCGTGGGTCAATTCGTGAATCACAACATCGGTGTCGAGCGATCCGTCAAAATCGGGATTTGGGGCCTGCCACAGATACATCTGCATCTGCCCCCGGACGCCGTCAGCCATTGTGGCGAAATTTGCGTTATTTATCCCGCTGCAATCCTGCGCCTGGGCCGAAATACGGTCACCGGCGACACCGCCCCGTCCAAAATTGTCGTTCTGGAAATTCCTTGCTGCTTCAGTAAACCCAAGCCGGTAAACCTCGTCGTGAAAGACGTTAGAGACATAAAAAAGCTGAGTAGCGACTGCTCGCTGAAAATCGGTCGGCACGGCGGCGGTGCCTTCGAGCAGGCATTCCTGCGGCGTTTGGCTGGCCGGCAGCGGCGGATCGCCGGCGCTGACCACCGGATTGCTCGGAACGCCGGGGTTGATCGGAAAGTCAAAAACACGGTTCGGTGAACCCGCGGGAATGCTCGTCGGGTCGATGCCATCTGGGTTCAATGAACCGTCATTTGGGGCCTCGCGGTCGAGGCCAGCCTGGACGTTGTTGCCGTCGAGCGTGTTGTTGCCGTCCTTGATCCAACCGAGATTGTTGAATGTGTATGGCGGCTCGTTTCCGATTCGGCTTACGCGGTTTCGCTCAATGGCACTGCCTTGAACTCCATTTGGCGATGACGGTGCGGGCGTCATCGGAAACGGGTTGTCGGCGAGATTGAGCATCGCGTTTGGGTTGCCGTAAATGTTGTAGGTCGCGGGCTGCGATTGATCTTCGGTAAGATTTTTTCGCCAAAGCAGCGTACCCGTTTTTGCATCGACGATCACGTAAAACGCATTCACCCGCTGCCGAATCAGCACGCGCCAGGCCGGAATCGCAACGCCCGGCTCGGTCGGGAAATACATCTTCTCCGCGGTCGGTGCCGATTCGTCTGTGCCAAAAACGGCTTTCTGGTCGGTCGAGAGTTTTTCGATCGGGATTAGCGTCTGCGCGGCGAGTCCGGCATTGTTGATATGAATGGCCGCGGCTGTTAATGCCTCCGACGGATCGCCGAAATCGGTCGAAAGAGAATTTTCATCTAGTCCCGGGGCGAAATTATTTATTACGCGGATGATCTCGCCATTCTGCGTAAAACCGGCCTTGACCTCGCCGCGAAAAACGGGAATGCCGTTTATCTCCTGATTCAATTCGACAAACGAAAGCTTGCCGTCAGGATTTGTGTAATCGGCAAACACCTTCAGCTGACTTATCTGTGCTGAACGCGAACCAATGAGATCGGTGTTGGCGGATAAAAAGGTCTTGAGGATGTCGGCGCGTCTGCCGCCAGATGATCCGCTGAGAAATGCGCGCGCCCTGCTTAACGTCGGGAGCAATAACCTCAGGAATCTGTAGATCGATGTTGTATTCGACTTTCAGCGTAGGCACACGTTGTTTTAATTTCGCCTCGCCGCGGGCCATCGTTTCGCGCGTATCGGCGATCAGGGCGGCATTTTTTCCGGCCGCGGTCCGAAAAGACGCAATCGCTTCGATCGCATGTTTATCCGTCCGGATGTCATAATTAGACAGGCTCTCGACGTGGCTTTCCGTTCGCAACGAACTATTTTTTGAGGCCCGCGTTGCAGATCGCGGCAACAGAAAAATGGTCGCAGCGACCGCGACGACAATAAATACAAACAGAAACTTGCGTCCGGTTCCCGAATCAAAAATTCGCGGCATTAAAAATCCCCTTAAACTCTACTTCCAGCTTTGATGCAAAAAAACGAAATTGGTTTCGATAAAATCGGCAAAAACATTAAGATAATACATTCGCCGACTGCGACAAAGTGGTTGTCACGCTGGATATGTTTTATCCAGTGGATAGTGGTTAGTGACAAGTGAATAGTCTTCGGTTTTCTTAACTTTCCACTTATCACTTGTCACTATCCACTGAATAAAACTGAAAAAAATGGCTGAGAAAGCAAAGAAACAAATCGAAACGTCAAACAAGGCTCTCTTCGGCCCGGACGGCGTAATCGCGCAGTTTCACGAGAGCTACGAGTATCGCGAAGGTCAGGTTCGCATGGCTGAGGCGATCGCTAGGTCGTTTGTCGACAAAAAACACCTGATTGTCGAGGCCGGCACGGGAACGGGCAAAACTCTGGCTTATCTTATTCCGGCAATCAACGAATCGATCCGCACAAAAAAACGTATCATCATCTCGACCGGCACTAAAAATTTGCAGGAACAGTTGATGGAAAAAGACATTCCGTTTCTGCAAAAGATTTTTCCAGAGAAATTTTCGGCCGCATACATGAAGGGCCGTTCGAATTACGCCTGTCTTTATCGGCTCCACAAAAGCGGCGATCAGCCGGTCCTCGACGGCGTCGGCGAGGTCGAGAGTTTTCGCGAGGTGGTCGAATGGTCGCGCGAGACCGACACCGGCGACCGAGCAGAACTCACTTTCTTGCCCGAAAATCTCCCATTCTGGAACCGCGTCAACGCTAAGGCCGAAATCTGTCTCGGTCAGAAATGCCCCGATTACGAGCCGTGTTTTATCACCCGAATGCGCTCCGGAGCGGACAAGGCGGACATCGTGATCGTCAATCATCACCTGTTTTTTGCCGATCTAAATGTGCGGGGCAATCAATTTGGCAAGGTTTTGCCTGACTATGGCGCGGTGATATTTGACGAGGCACATCTGATCGAGGACATCGCGGCGGATTATTTCGGGTTTCAGGTGTCAAATTTTCGCATCGACGAACTTGTTCACGACGCGGCCTCGCTGCCGATAAATGATGCGATATTTAATGCGTCAATCATGAAAGTTTCGGCGCGGATCGCTGGGTTATCAGAGCAATTTTGGGTGAAACTTTCGCAGGCACGCGGTCAGGAAGGGCGTTTTCCGCTCACGCCCGACGCATTTACGGCGCGCGGCCGCGATGGTGATGAACCGACGGCTCTCGGCGAGGCGTATCATGCTCTTGACGATTCGCTCGGTCGGCTTGAGGCGGATGTCGATGTCTATTCCGACAAATTGGCCGAGGCCGACAGCGTCGTCAAGCGTATCCGGCAAACCCGTTTTGATCTCGGATTTATCGTAAAGCAGGCCGACCGCAATTTTGTTTACTGGCTCGAACGTCGTGGACGCGGCGTTTTCCTTCAGGCGTCGCCGGTCGATGTCTCGCAGCTTTTGCAGGAGAAATTGTTTGACAAGGTCGACACATGCATCCTGACGTCGGCGACGCTGTCGGCGAACGGTAGCTTCAATTTTATCCGCGACCGCCTCGGCCTCGCTCCGGGAAAGACGAATTCGCTCGAGGCTCCGTCGTCATTTGACTACGAAAATCAGGCGATACTCTATTTGCCAAAGGCGATGCCCGACCCGCGCTCACCCGAATTTACACAACTGGCGGCGGCTGAGATTGTCCGGATTTTGCATGTGACGAGCGGCCAGGCTTTTGTTTTGTGTACGAGCAACGCGTCGATGACCGCGCTGTTCGAGCTTGTCTCGTCACGGGTCGGCTATCCGTGTTTTTTGCAGGGATCGATGTCGAAAACGGGGCTTATCGACAAATTTCGCTCGACGCCGAATGCCGTTTTGTTTGCGACATCCAGCTTTTGGCAGGGCGTCGATGTTCGCGGGCACCAGCTCTCGTGCGTCATCATCGACAAGCTCCCGTTTGCCGTCCCGACCGACCCGCTCGTGCAGGCCCGCAGCCGTTACATCGACGAAAACGGCGGCCGCTCGTTCTTCGACTACAGCGTTCCGCAAGCTGTCATCACGCTAAAGCAAGGCATCGGCAGATTGATTCGCAGCCGCACCGACCGCGGCGTCATCGCGATTCTAGATCCGCGTTTGAGAACAAAGGGCTACGGCCGCGATTTTTTGCAGAGCCTGCCGAGGATGCGGATCACGGGCGATCTGGCCGACGTTTCTGGAATGTTTTCGTAAAATACATGTTAAAATTACAACGGGTGAACATAAGTCGGCATCAGTTTACGAAGAGATTGAATCCAAGCTTGACAGCCTTTCTGTCGACGAACGGCAGAACTGATGACAAAACTGACGTTAATGCCGGAGCCCGTCATGCCGCGCACA
The DNA here is from genome assembly GCA_963738935.1 of uncultured Acidobacteriota bacterium. GTDB lineage: Bacteria > Acidobacteriota > Blastocatellia > Pyrinomonadales > Pyrinomonadaceae > OLB17. The sequence continues at coordinate 2,312,608 of CAVTYF010000001.1, forward strand.
AAAAGTGATAAGAACGGCGCAAAAAAAGCGTCGCCAAACATTAAGTGGATTAAGGCTAACAAACACAAATACGCGGGCAATCGAGGATGGCTCGACCGCATAATCGTCGGCATCAACGATTATGACGGTAAACGTTATCTGAACCGTTACGACAGCGCAGCCGCTCGTTCAGGATTATAATCGCGCGTGACCTGCCCCCGCTAGTTTATGTCATAATCAAATCCTCATAGATGTCCGACAGTAGCGAAAATGCAACCACCAGGCTTGCCCATGTCTTGTTCATGGACATCGTCGGCTATTCCAAACTGCCGACCGATGAGCAACGACAGATTTCGACGCTGCTCAAGCAGATCGTTCGAGCGACACGGCCGGTTAGCCGTGCGAGTTCTGAGGACGATCTTATCAGCCTTTACACGGGCGATGGCATGGCCCTGGTTTTTTTCGAGACGCCATTTGCACCGGTCGAGTGTGCTGTCGAGATTGACGCCGCCTTGAAGGACCAAAACGATATCAAGCTGCGGATGGGCATCCACAGCGGCCTCGTTGAGCTGATATACGATGTCAATGAAAAACTAAATGTCGCCGGCGGCGGCATCAACACCGCACAACGGGTCATGGATTGCGGCGACGACGGACATATCCTGCTGAGCCGTCGAGTCGCTGACGACCTGAGTCAGTTTCGGAAATGGCAGGCGATGCTCCACGATCTTGGCGAAGCCCGCGTAAAGCATGACCAATCGATCCACATCGTTAATCTCCACTCGGACACAGTGGGCAATCCTGATCTTCCGCTAAAGTTTCGTGAAAATCGCGATGAGAAAGCGTCGAGATTACGGTGGATCGCCATTGGGGCCGGTTTCCTGATTCTGCTGGCCGTCGCCGCGTTTATCTTTCTCCGGCCCGCGGCGGAGGCAACTGACAAATCAGCCGCCTCGGCAAGGCCCGAATCCGCGTTTACAGAGATACTCGAACGTAAACGCGGCGAATGGATCGATCGGATCTTCTCGGCTCAGGCCCCGAATGGCGGGATAAAGGCGTCGCCCTCGGACAAAGAGATCACCGTTCAGACGTGGGCGACCGCTCAATTCGCTGTTGCTGTTATCGAGTCAGGATTGATGACCGAGGATCACGTCGCAAAGATAAGAAAGGCCTTTGACTTCATGGAGACCAAGCGCCGAAATTCGCCGTCAGAAGGTTGGAATATTTATGGTAGTGACATCGATCCATATGCCATCACGGAGATCGGCGGTTGGGTCGCTATAGCCTATATCAAATCAGTTGAATCGAAAACGCCGGTTTGGCCTGAAAACGAACGACCGGCGATTATCACCCGTATCGAACGGGACCTGGCGGCGATAGTCAAGAGACAGGACGGAGACGGTGGTTTTAGGCCGATCATGGATGAAGATCCGGATTTTTCCCGAACCTATTCGACCACGATGGCTCTGTGGAGCCTGATTGAGGCACGAAAATCGGAGACCATTTACGCGCGGATCGGCAATCGCCACGATGAGAGCATTCGAAGGGCCATAAATTGGTTGATGCGAACCTACAGGGAAAAGCAAGGATGGGTTCAGAATCCGAATCGTATGGGCCAAACACGGCGTTTTGACGGTCTCACGGCTCAGACGCTGTTTGTCCTGTCCCACGCTGACGCGATCGACGCATTTTCTTATGTCCGTAACGAGCACACGTACAAGCTCGCACAGACCGAGTTTATTGCGAGCCGTCAATTTGCCGGCTTTTCGATCGAGAAGGATAACAGCAGTATTCCCGACGGCGATGTCAGGTTTCCGGGTACTGAGTTTGTCGCCGAAGGCTCCACATTTCTGTGGTTTCCATGGGTGATTATCGAACTCGCCGAACTCTCGTCAGACGAAGCCTTACCCGCCCCGATGCGCACCGATGCCGCCAAGCTTAGGCTCGATGTCCTAAACGCAAATGCCGGGAGGCTTGAAAACTATGTAGAGGAAGGAAATTTCTCGTACATTCTTGCCGAGAATCTCTTCTGCATGTCCCATTATCTCGGCCAAATGCGGGGTGCAAAGTGAGATTCGGGGCCAAACTTTCTACGAATTTCGTGATAAAATCCCCGTATAGATGTGGGGTAAAAATATGGAAACCACGACGGTAGAAGAATTTGTAACGAAGATCAACGAACTCCCGGCCGCGGACCGGGCAGAGTTGCTTCGTCGGCTCATTCAGCCTGCACCTCCCAGAGACTTGCCTCGGAAGGCTCCGTCAAATGGAACCAAAAGACTGGAGAATCCAAATCTTAAGTGGATCAAGAAAAACAAAAGTAAATATGCCGGAAACTATGTAGCTCTCAAGGACGGCGAATTGATAGCGTTTGGGCGGACGATCAAGGAAGCGGATCAGGCAGCGAAGGCGAAAGGGGTTGAGAAACCATTTTTGCATTACCTTATGGCCGAGGGCGAAGTAGCATGGTGGGGCGGTTGGTCATAAATGAGTTTTGATCTTTCTTTCGAAACCCTTGTCCGTTATGATCCAGGAAATCCTGGCATTTCCCTGGATGTCGAGTTGCGAATCGATCAGACGAGTCATCTCGTTCCTGCAAAACTGGATACCGGATCAACGCACTGCATTTTTGCCCGAACACACGGCGAGAAATTGGGACTAGATATCGAGTCCGGAGAAGAGTTGGTCATTAACACCGTAAGGGGGCCGTTTTTAACCTACGGACATCCGATGACCTTAATCGCTGTAGGTTTCGAATTTGACTCGATCGTATTTTTTGCCGCCAATGAGGATTTAAGCGTCAGTGTTCTCGGGCGCCAGGGTTGGTTAGACCGAATAATCCTCGGCATTAATGACTACGACGGAAAACTCTATTTAAGCCCTACAATTCAATCTAAGAATTATGCCTGGATTTTTTGAAGTAATGATCGAACGCAATTTCTCAAGCGCGCACCAGTTGCGCGGCTACAAGGGAAAGTGTGAGAATTTGCACGGACATAATTATAAGATCGAGATCTTTGCAAAAGGCGAGGAGCTGAACAATATCGGTCTGCTGATCGATTTTGGCGATCTAAAATCGGCTGCGGATGAGATCGTAAAATACCTCGATCACCGCAATCTAAACGAATTGCCCCCATTTGACGAAGAATTAAATCCCTCGGCCGAAAATCTCGCCCGCTACTTCCTCGAATATCTCAACACCCGCATCGCCGACGACCGCGTTTCGGTTTACAAAGTTCGCTGTTTTGAAACGCCCACGAGCGTTGCGACTTATCAGCTCAACTAAAATGGTGGAGCCCGCGTGAAATTTGTTACGAATTGAATTAACTTTCCCGTCTCCGGCTACCAAAATTTTAAACCTCGCCGAATCCCTCTCGTATACGACGCGTGGTAGTAATTGGGGTGAGCCGATAGTCTTATAGGGTTCGCAACGCCGCTTTGTGGCTGGATATGCGAACTATCGGACAGGGCCGGGAATTATTTTGGAAGAATCTCAGAGGAAACGCAGGGCCGCTCTGCTACGAACCGCTCGCAAGATCCACCGATTTACAGGAGCAGCCTTATTTGTTTTCTTTTTTTTGGTCGCGGTGAGTGGCCTTCTGCTCGGCTGGAAAAAGCACAGTGATGGTCTGATACTCGCAAAGTCATATTCTGGAAAATCGACAGACACAAGAGACTGGCTGCCGATCCACCAGTTGCAGGAAAATGCCATACGGGCCGCCCGGGAGCAGATCGATCCGAATATGTCGGTCGTGATCGACCGCATCGACATCAGGCCGGACAAAGGGATGGTCAAATTCGTCTTTGCCGAAGGGTATTGGGGAGTGCAGATAGATTGCACATCCGGGGAATTGCTGCATGTCGAGCGCCGCCGCTCTGATCTGATTGAAAACATTCACGACGGCACAATCGTTGATTATTTGCTGGGGATGACCAGCGGCCAGTTCAAGCTCGTTTACACGAGTGTAATGGGAACGGCACTATTGATATTTACGATCACCGGATTTTGGTTGTGGCACGGGCCAAAGAAGTTTAGAAACAGAACCGGGAAAAGTAGTAAGAAATGAAATCTGAACGGTCTCGAAAACAATTTTTAACCCTGATTCTGCTTCTCGATGTCTTTCTCGCCTTTACGGCGGCGGCACAAAATAGAGGCGGCGGTTCTGTTTCCGGTGTCGTCAATGACAGTCTGGGATTTGGGGTTGCTAATGCTGAGGTTCGTATTTTGACCGCTCAGCAGACGAATTTAGGTGTCGCGATTTCTGACAATGAAGGCCGATTCAGATTTGATGACCTTGCGAACGGATCCTACATTGTTTCGGCTTCGAGAAAGGATTTCGAGCGCAACTAACACGACCGTCAAGATCGAAGCCGGAAAGAACGTCGAGGTTGAACTCACGCTCGCGGTCAGTGAGCTTGCCGAGCAAGTCACGGTAACCGCAGACACCGGTCAGGCCGAGGAAAAGAACAAGATTCCGCAACAGATAAACGTAATCCCGCAGGACGCAATCACCCAACGAGTAACGGGCGTGTTAGCCCAGGTCGCGGACGAAGAAACGGGAGTTTCTCTCCAGCGAACCAGTCCGACGATCGGTTCGGTGCTGGTTCGCGGGTTGACCGAGGTCGGTGTTTACGTCGATGGCGTTAGGTATACAAACTCGACCCAACGCGGCGGCATCAACACGTTTTTTAATCTGAATGAACCGAGCAGCTCTTCAGTCTGTCGAGATACAACGCAGCCCAAATACCGCGCAGTTCGGTTCGGACGGGCTTGGAGGCAACGTCCAGCTGATCTCGCGACAGCCGCAGTATGGGCTCGATACGCCAAAATGGAATGGCGAATTCAATACGAACTACGGTTCGGCCGATACATCGTTTGGCGGCAATGCCCTGCTGAGCTACGGTGCAAAACGGTTTGGCGTGTTGGGAAATATTGTTGGCCGACGCGTAAACACGCTGCGTACCGGCGGCGGTGTCGAGAGCCATTCGGCGATCACACGATTTCTCGGCTTACCATCCGACATCATCGGCAGCCAGCGTCTTCCCGATACGGCGTTTACGCAATTTGGCGGGACGTTTCATCTCAATTTTGCTCCGAGCGACGACCAGAATTTCAGCTTTCGATATCAGCGAAACCAGCAGGACGGCGGTAAGCGTTACGACCAGTTGATCGGCGGCGACGGCAATCTGATTGCGGATCTCCGAAATTTGATGCTCGATTTCGGATACATCAGATATTTCAAGCAGAAAGTAGGTTTTTTTGACCATTTCTCGGCCAGTCTTTCTTATAACAGCCAGCGCGAAGAGCGGGTAAATCAGGGTGGACAGGGCAATCCGTTGGCAGCAATCACCAACGACAAAGAACGCACCTCGACCTACGGTTTCAGCTTTTATCTGGACAAGCAATTTTCTGGCAATAATTTTCTATTTGGCGGCGATATTTATCAAGACAAGGTAACAGCACCGTCGTTCAGCACGGAACCGTCGACGAGGGCCGTCACGTTGGTCAGGCCCCGCATTCCAAACGGAGCGAAATACAACCTGGCCGGAGTCTATGTTCAAAACGTGATCGAAGCAATCCCTGATCGATTGCGATTCAGCGGTTCGCTTCGATACAACGTCGCGGGCTATAAATCGCAGGCTTCGAATAGCCCGCTCGTTGGATGGCAGTCGCCTGTTTCCGGACGATTCGGCAAGATTCGACGATTTTTCAGGCCGCATCGGGGCGACGGTGACCATTCTCGAGGGGTTAAATTTTGCGGTCAACTATTCACGCGGATTTCGTGCCCCGAATATTACCAGTCTCGGCGGATTGGGACTCGTCGGCGTCGGGTTTCAGGTTTCGACAGTCCGATGTTGCGGGCCTCGGCGCGACACATCGGGACGACGGCGGACGCGACGGCGGTTTCGATCGGGTGTTGCGGTGCAGGGCCTGCGATCCGAGATCAGCGATAATGTCGATTTTAGCATTCGATACCGAAATCGAAGTTTCGATGTAAATCTGACCGGTTTTACGGTCGATTATGGCGACACGATCGTCCGGCAGACTCTTATTTTGCCGCAGGGTGCGGTCGGGCGGCAGTTGGGGAGCCAAACGATCACGACCCAGAACGCGAACGGAGCGGTCTTTGTGCCGGCTTCGACATCGCCCGTTTTGGTTCAGGCGAATTTTGGCAACTCGAGGATGAAAGGTGCCGAATTTAGCCTGGCGTACCGGTTCTTAAAAAGTTGGACGGTCGCTGGAAATTATTCGTATCTATTGGCCGAGGACGCCGCAACCGGTCTTCCGCCAAATCTTGGCGGTGGCGGCATTCCGCCGCAGTTTGGTTTTATGCGGTTGCGGTATCAGCCTGCGGGCAAACATTTCTGGATCGAGGCGTATGCAAATGCCGCTGGTCGACAGGATCGTCTTTCGACCCTTGACGTCTCGGATCGCCGGACCGGCGGGGCCAGGACCCGAAGCCAGATTCAAAACTTCTTCCGCCGCGGCGCCTGCGTTCGCGGCCTGACGACGCCGGGCTCGACCGGATGCGGCTCGGCCAGGCGGAACCCTCGTCGCAACCGGCGAAACGCTTACTCAAGTGCAAAATAGAGTCCTGCCGATCGGCGCGATTATAAATGGCGTTTTGGTCGTGAATAACGATACGGCCGTGCCGCTCTTTTCGGCGATTCCCGGATATGGTTTGGTCAATTTACGCGGCGGCTACCGGTTTCATGAGAACCATGAGGTAACGATGGATCTCGAGAACATTGCGGATAAAAGCCACCGAGCACCAGGCTGGGGCATCGACGGCCCGGGCCGGAGCGTGACGATTCGATATCACTTTCGCTTTTAACAAGCCAGAGTCCAAAGTCCAAAATTCAAAGTCCAAAGTCCAATATTAGACTTTGGACTTTGGACCTTGGACTTTTAGGAAATTGGTCGGGGCGAGAGGATTCGAACCTCCGACCTCACGGTCCCGAACCGTGCGCGCTACCAGACTGCGCTACGCCCCGTAGTTGGAATCTCTGAGTTTAGGTTAATGTCGGCGTCTTGTCAAATTTTGGATTGGCTTTCGCTCATCGCAGTCGATTCGTCGTCAACGTCGATTTCGACCGCGAGGTTCTTCTCACGCCGGGCCTTAATAAACTCATAAATAATCGGCAGGATCGAGAGAAATACGACGACAATGACGACCTTGTCAATGTGGTCTTCCAGCAAAAAGCCCTCGATTCCGAAAACACTCCGCACAAACCGCTCGACTAGCCCACCCAGAAAGTAGCCAGCACAGAGCATGCTCATAACCCATGCGAAGCCGCCGACGATGTTATAGGTCACGAACTGGCGATACGACATCTGCGCGGCTCCGGCGACAATCGGCGGCAAAAGTGCGGACGATCGGTACGAAGCGGGCGATGATGATAGTCTTTCCACCGTGTTTTTCGTAAAAATCGTGGGCCTTTTTTAGATGCTTTGGGTTAAAGAACCGCGATTTCGGCCGGCTGAATATCGCCGGGCCGACACGTCGTCCGGAGTAATATCCAACCGCGTCGCCGACAACGGCTGCAACGAACAGCGTGATCATCAGCACCGCCAGATTTAGCTTTCCAGCCGCCGCAAATAGTCCCGCAACCACGAGCAGCGAATCACCTGGCAGGAAAAAACCGATGGCAAGCCCAGTCTCTGCAAAAACGATAAAGAAGAGACCGAGATAAACCCAGACGCCAAGCTTGAGCAGCATCGTGTCGATGAGAATCTTTGGGTTCAGATAATCTTTGATCTGATACAGGAGGTCGACGATAGAATCCATAAGATTTGTGTACTGCGTGTCGGTAGCCCGCGCGTAAGTAAGGGCAAGTCGCAAAATGAGTACCGGGTCCCTCACTTACGAGCGGGCTACGAACACCCCATTCTACCCATTCTGCCAGCCAAATTCACCGATCAGCGGTACAAAGGCGCACGGGCCGAAATTTTCCGTCCGAGAACCGGATTCCGTACGCGTGACGCGAACCAGCATTTGCGATTTACGGTCTTCGCCGACCGGGATCACGAGTTTGCCGCCGACCTTGAGCTGTTTTACGAGCGGTTCGGGGATGTCGGGGCCACCAGCGGCGACGAGGATCGCGTCGTAGGGCATGTAGGCGTCCCATCCGTTCGTTCCGTCACCGGATTTAAGCGTAAAGTTCCTGAACCCCATTGTTTTCAGGCGGTCGTTGGTTTCGTCGGCAAGTACTTGCAACCGCTCGATGGCAAAAACTTTTCGAGCGAGTGACGCGAGGATCGCCGTTTGATAGCCCGATCCGGCCCCAATCTCGAGGACTTTTTCCGAGCCGGTCAATTCTAAGAGTTCGGTCATCCTCGCGACGATGAATGGCTGCGAAATCGTCTGTCCGCTCGCGATCGGCAGGGCATTATCACGGTATGCCTGCGACTTAATGGCTTCCGGAACAAATAGGTGTCGCGGCAGAGTCGCCATGACGACGAGAACGCGTTCGTCAGTGATTCGATATTCGCCGCGAAGTTTTTCGACCATGCGAAGCCGCGGCAAGGTCATTTCGTCAGTCAGATTTGGCTGTGACGCGGCGTTCATTAGTTTGTATTCCAGCCTTGCAAACGTTCGACACCACTGTGGCTGGTCAGGTCGCTTCGCATCGGCGTCACCGAAACGTAACCCGCGTCAACCGCCTCAAAATCAGTTCCGCCCTCGGCCCGAAACCCAGATCGAACCTCGCCGATCCAGTAATAGAGCTTTCCTCGCGGGTCGAGATGCTCGGTAATGACGGGCCGCGCGTCCTTAAAGCCCTGTTTGGTTATCCTGATCCCTTTCGGTACGCCTTTTGGGACGTTTATATTGAGCAGAGTCCATACGGGCAAGCCCTCGGCCAGGGCTTTTTGGGTTATCTCAATCGCCGCCTCAACCGTCGCTCGAAAATCGTGATCGCGATATGCCGCAAGGCTAAATGCGAGGCCCGGAACACCAAGGATGGTCGCCTCGAGCGCACCGGCGACGGTTCCAGAATACGTCGCGTCATCACCTAGATTTGCACCGTGATTGATGCCTGAGCAACAGATATGCGGGCGTTCGTCCTTTGGCAAAATTTGATTTATTGCGAGTGTGACGCAGTCGGTCGGTGTGCCGTCAACCGTCCAATGCCGCTCGCTTCGTTGGCGAATGCGCAAGGGGCGCGACAGCGTCAAACTGTGCGATGCCCCGCTCATCTCCGATTCGGGAGCGACGACATACACATCCCCGATCTGCTTTAGCCCTTCCTCAAGCGCGACAATGCCATCGGCGTGATAGCCGTCGTCGTTTGTTAGTAAGATACGTGGTCGTTCCATGGCGAAGTGAAAAGTTAAAAATTAAAAGTTAAAAGCGGGGAAAAGTGAAAAAGCGAAAAGGTGAAAAAATTGCGTCGGTGTCGCACTTTTCCACCTTTTCACTTTTAACTTTTCACTTTTAACTATTAACTACCTATTGTTCTGTCCCATCGGCGGGCGCGAGCTTCCGGGGCCTGTTCCAGTACCGGTACCCGTGCCGCCGCCCATCGGACGCTGCTGACGAAAACGTCTGCGGTTACGCTTGCGCGCATTTACCGATTTGAGCTTTGCCTTTTGACCCGGCGGGATGAAGTGAGCGTGTTTCTTGAGATCTTTGATAATCTCTTCACTGATAACCTTTCTCTTAAACCGCCGCAGGGCCGATTCAATCGATTCGTTATTGTTCACGTTAATATATGCCATTTATTTGCTCACCTCCTTTCGGCTAAATTTTTTTGCTATCTAGAGCAAACAAATATTAGATCGGATTTCGCAACGAAATGCAAGGCCACACTGCCGGGAACGCAGGCGCCCTCGCCTGCAACGCCCGTTCCTCGGGCGTGACGAACGAACGCATGATCAAACCTGAATCATCATCACGCATGTCAGCGTCCTGAAGCAGAACGCTTGCAGGCGAGGGCGCCTGCGTTCCCGGCGACGTACATTACTTCCAACTTGCAGAACATCATGTTCGTCAGCGTTCAACGAGGAGACGCTTGCAGAAGAGGGCGGCTGCTCTCCCGGCACGGCGTTCCCGGCTTAGCGTATTTATTTTTCAACAGAGATAAGCTAAACTATTGATGTTCAATACTTAAATATGCTCTTCCTATCGCAATCGGCGTGCGTTTATGGTATCGATGCGTTGATCGTCGATATCGAGGTCAATTTGCAGCCGGTGCCGAAGGAGGTCGACATAATCCCGCCGTTTACTATCGTCGGGATGCCGGATACGGCGATTCGCGAGTCGAAAGAACGCGTTCGGGCGGCGATCAATAACAGCAAATACTTTTTCCCGTTTCACAAAACGACAATCAATTTAGCACCGGCCGATGTGCGGAAAGAAGGTGCGGCATTTGATCTGCCGATGGCCCTTGGCATTTTGGGGGCGGCGGGCGACCTGGCGATCGAGAGCGTCGAGGGCATTTTGAGTGTGGGGGAATTGTCGCTCGATGGCCGCGTGCGTCCGATTCGCGGGGCTTTGTCGATCACGCTCAAAGCTCGTGAGATCGGTGTTAAGCATATTTTACTGCCCGAGGAGAACGCGCCCGAAGCGGCGGTTGTCAGCGGTATAAATGTTTATCCGGTAAAAGACCTGCGAATGGCCGCCGACCTGTTGCACGACTTGATGACCGGCAAACCGACGCGGATTCAGCCGCTGAAGCTCGATATTTCGGAGCTAAAATCGCGCGAGAATAAATATCGATTCGATTTTAACGAGGTCCGCGGTCAGCAGAACGCAAAACGTGCGCTAGAGGTCGCGAGTGCGGGCGGGCACAATATTCTGTTTATCGGTCCGCCGGGTTCGGGCAAAACGATGCTCGCTAAGCGTCTGCCAACGATTCTTCCGCCGCTTGAGTTTGAAGAGGCGATCGAGATAACGAAGATCCACTCCGTAGCGGGACTCACTGGAAAATCCGGTTTGATCGTCGAGCGTCCGTTCAAATCGCCGCATCATACTGTCTCGCAGGCAGGATTGATCGGCGGCGGTTCGATACCAAAGCCGGGCGAGGTTTCTCTATCACATCTCGGTGTGTTGTTTTTGGATGAACTGCCGGAGTTTGACCGGAGCGTTCTCGAGGTTCTGCGGCAGCCCATGGAGGACAAAACGGTGACGATCTCGCGGGCGGCGACTTCGCTGACATTTCCGTCAAATTTTACGCTCGTTGCCTCGATGAACCCTTGCCCGTGCGGCTATTTTGGCTCGTCGCGCGAGTGCAAATGTTCACCGATGCAAATACAGCGGTATGTCGGCAAAATCTCGGGGCCTTTGATGGACAGGATCGATATTCATATTGATGTGCCGGCGGTAAAGTTTAACGAGCTTCGCGGCAAAAACGTCGAAGCCTGTGACAGCTCGGCGACGATCAGGGAACGCGTCAACGCGGCGCGGGAAATACAGATCGCGAGGCTCGGCGGCGATGGCGTTTATTCAAATTCCGCGATGTCGCCAAAGCAGATTCGCGCGTTTTGCGAACTCGATGCACGAAGCGAAGAGTTATTAGAACGAGCCATGTCGCGGCAAGGCCTATCGGCACGGGCTCACGACCGGATATTAAAAGTCTCCCGAACGATCGCCGATCTCGAGGGCAGCGAAAATATTGAACCGGGGCATATTAGCGAGGCGATAAACTATCGCTCGCTCGATCGGAATTACTGGGCGTAACTGGAGTGCGAGCATCCTGCTCGCCCACGTTACCGGTCGCGACTGCGGAGGGCCTCGAACGTTTATTCATCGGGCAGTAACGCCTTCGAAGACTTGGCGGTGAGCAGGATGCTCGCGCTCCAGTCGATTTGCGGAGGGGCTCGAACGTTTTTTCGTCGGAACGTAACGCCTTCGAAGACTCGGCGGCGAGCAGGATGCTCGCGCTCCAGTCGATTTGCGGGGGCCTCGAACGTTTTTTCGTCGGAACGTAAGGCCTTCGAAGACTCGGCGGCGAGCAAGGATGCTCGCGTTCCGGTTCTGTGTCATTATGTAAAAACTACTATGACCACGCCAATTCTTGAGATGAAAGGCATCGGCAAACGCTTTCCCGGCGTGATCGCGCTTGGGGGCGTTGATTTCTCTATCGGCGTGGGCGAGGTCGTGGCATTGGCGGGTGAGAATGGTGCCGGGAAATCGACGCTCATGAAAATTCTCGGCGGCGTTTATCAGCCTGATGATGGTGAGGTATTTGTTGATGGTAAAGAGGTTGCGATCAGATCGGTGTCGGATGCGAGTTTGCACGGAATCGGTTTTGTGCATCAGGAACTTAACGTTCTCGACAATCTGACCGCGGCCGAAAACGTCTATCTCGGCCGCGAGCCGCGAAAGTTCGGTTTCCTCGTTGACCGGGCAAAACTGAATGCAGACGCCGAGGTTTTCCTGAAACGGCTCGGCCTCGATATCCCAGGCAAAACCCGTTTGATCGAGCTTTCGATCGCCCAACAGCAAATGGTCGAGATCGCCAAGGCCCTGTCGACGGGCGCCCGCATTTTGATCATGGACGAGCCAACATCGAGCCTGACTTTGACCGAGACCGAGCGGCTTTTGGAAGTGATAAAAGAACTCAGAAAGCAAAACGTCAGCATCATTTACATCTCGCATCGTCTGGGCGAGATAATAGAGATCGCCGACCGCGTCGTGGTGCTACGTGACGGCAAAAATGCGGGAGTTTTGGAACGCGACGAGATAAACCATGACGCGATCGTCAAACTGATGGTCGGTCGTGACATCGAACGGCACAACCGTGCGCAAAACTCGAGCGAAACGAGCGATTCGATCAACGTTAAAAACCTCAGAACGCGGCGGTATCCGAATCACGCGATCTCGTTTGATGTGCGAAAGGGCGAGATTCTGGGGTTTGCGGGCCTCGTCGGCGCCGGGCGTTCGGATGCGGCGGCAGGCGATATTTGGCGTCGAGGTGCCGGTTTCGGGAACGGTGACGATCGACGATAAAATCATAAGAATCTCGTCGGCAAATGACGCGATCCGGAACGGAATTTTTCTGATTCCCGAAGATCGGCGAAACGCCGGGCTGATCCTCGATTTTCCGATCCGAGAAAACGTCACGCTGCCCGCGCTTTCGCGGTATTCTTCGAAGGGCCTTGTCAGCAGGGCTGCCGAGACAAAAAAAGCGAAGGAAATGTGCGAGCGGCTCGGGGTTAAGACACCGTCTATCGAGACAAACGCCGCCAACCTGAGCGGTGGCAATCAGCAAAAGGTCGTGCTTGCAAAATGGCTGTCGCTCGAACCGAAGCTTCTGATATTCGACGAACCGACGCGCGGCATCGACGTCGGGGCTAAGGCCGAGATCTATCAACTAATGTGCGACCTCGCCAAAAGCGGCGTTGCGATCGTCATGATCTCAAGCGATATGGAAGAGGTCATCGGCGAAAGTGATCGCGTCGCCGTCATGCACGAAGGCTCGATCACGGGGATTTTGGATCGCAAACACGCGAGTGAGGAAGCGATCATGAGATTGGCAGTTGGGCATTAAAGCGACTGGAGCGGCAAGCATCCTGCTTGCCCGATGGCTGTGTTAATACATGTTTGATCAGGCGGGTAGGCCGCCTTCGAAGACTCGGCGGGCAAGCAGGATGCTTGCCGCTCCAGTCTGTAAAAAGATGAGAAAAGAACTGGGAACGTTTGTACTCCTTGTCGTGCTTTGCATTGTGCTTGCAATCATGAATCCGAGCTTTATTTCGGGCGTGAACCTGCAAAATCTGGCGCGTTTGATCGGCATTTACGGTATTTTTAGCATCGGGCTGGGGCTGGTTGTGATTACGGGCGGTATCGACCTGTCGGTCGGGTCGGTCTTTGCGTTGCTCGGTGTTTTACTTTCGATCTTTCTCGTCGAATGGCAGTTGCCCGCTGCAATTGCGGTTCTTTTGGTTATTAGCATCACGACTTTGCTGGGTGTTTTTAACGGATTTCTCATAACGAAAGTCAAGATTCAGCCATTTATCGTCACGCTCTGCGGTTTGTTGTTCTATCGCGGTTTGGCCAGATTTGTGGCGAGCGACGAGACGAAAGGCTTTGGTGCGGCGAGCGGGTTTGAGACGCTCCAGAGCATGGCGACGGGCAGCGTCGTCGGCATTCCGACGCCGTTTATTATACTGATCGGTATCAGCGTTGTCGCATGGGTCGTGCTGCACCGCTCGATTTTTGGGCGATATCTTTTTGCCGTTGGCCGCAATGAAACAGCGGCGAGATATTCGGGAATAAACTCGAATTTGGTCGTCGCCAGCGCGTATATTCTATGCGCTTTTCTAACATCAATTGCGGGAATTCTCCTCGCTTTTTACACAAACTCGGTCTCGCCATCGTCGCACGGAAATTTTTACGAACTCTATGGCATCGCCGCCGCGGTCCTTGGCGGCTGTAGCTTACGCGGCGGCGAAGGTTCGATCATCGGCATCCTGATCGGCACGGCCTTGCTGCAAGTGCTGCAAAATCTGGTAAATCTGCTTGGCATCCCGAGCTCGCTAAATTTTGCCGTGATGGGCGCGGTTATTTTGATCGGTGTGGTGGCCGACCAGTTGTTGCGGCAGCGGCAGGCGGCCAAAGTAGTTTAGAGCGGCAGAATTTAATTCGAAATAGCTGGTAACTGATAGCTTTTAGCTTTACATTCGTATCAGCTATCGGCTTTCAGCTACCAGCTAATAAGGAACCACCTCTCGCCGAATTGGATGACAAAAGGTACGGAAACAGCGGTTTGGGAGGAGCGTTGGCATCCGCTTCGTGAGGAGTGGGTGATCATCGCGGCACATCGGCAGAATCGTCCGTGGAGCGGTGAAATGCAGGAAAGCTTGGCGCGACTGGCTCCCGAATACGTCGACGACTGCTATCTCTGCCCACGAAACGAACGGGTCGGCGGTGTTCATAATGACGATTACGACGGCGTTTTTGTCTTTGACAACGATTTGCCGAGCGTGGGCGCAAATGCTCCGAGAGATATCGACAAACCCGTTGGCATTTACAAAAATCGCCCTGCCAATGGCCTCGCTCGCGTCATTTGCTACAGCCCGAATCACAGTCTGTCGCTCGCCGAGATGGACCAAACGGCGGTCGAAAATGTCATCACGGCCTGGCAGCGTGAATATCGCGATCTCGGCAGCCGCAACGAGGTAAATCACGTCCTGATCTTCGAAAACAAAGGCGAGGCAGTCGGCGTTTCAAACCCGCATCCGCATGGGCAGATTTACGGGACAAATTTTGTTTTCAAAACGATCGAGACCGAGGCCAAAGCCGCCGAGCGCCATCTGAGCGAAACGGGCCGCGTTTTATTTGCCGATATCATTGATGCCGAGCAAAAAGATGGACGACGTGTGATTTTTGAGAATGAGACGGCGATCGCGTTTGTGCCGTATTTTGCGCGATATGCATATGAAGTTTATGTCGCGCCAAAGCGGTCTTGCCAGAGCGTTGCTGAGATGAACGACGCAGAAGTCGCGGATTTTGCCGCAGCTTTGAAAGCCGTTCTGGTAAAATATGACAATCTCTGGCAGATACCGTTTCCGTATGTCATGCCGCTGCATAACGCACCGACGACACGCGGCGACTATCGCGGTTTTCATTTTCATATCGAATTTCATCCGCCGCTGCGAAAGCCGAATTTGCTCAAATATCTCGCCGGACCCGAGATCGGCGGCGGCAATTTTTTGAGCGATACGTCGCCTGAGGAGAAGGGGGCGGAACTTCGGGCAATGCCGGATGTTCATTACAAGAGTGGCCGGGCAGAAACGCGAGTGTAAACGATCGTGTCACGTCCAAGGGAAGGGACGCAAGGGGAGACGAGCCGTTCGCGTCGGGAAAGCAGCGTTTGCTTTGCGGCGAAAACAACACTGATGGTGACACGCTCGTTTACACCCAGCGTTTCGGCCCGAACGACATTGGCGGCGACACTCCCGTTTACACCCAGCGTTTCTTAAAAAAAACATGGAAATCACCGATTTTCTGCCAATGCTAAAGCGTATTCATCATCGCACACGTTCGATCCTCGTTCAGGAGAACGAGGACACCGAAATTGAACGAATGTCGGCGGTCGCTCGTGAGGAGGTTGGCGACACGATCTATGTTGTCGATCAGTTGGCCGAAGATCTGATCGTCGATTTTATTCAAAGTGCGATCGGCCGAACTACAACGGTGGTTTTGATCGCCGAAGGCATCAAATCCGGACAGCTGGTTTTGCCTGTTGGAGCCGATGAATCCGATGCTGAGTGGCGGATTATCGTCGATCCGATTGACGGAACGCGTGGGCTTATGTTCCAAAAACGGAGCGCCTGGATTCTGACCGGCGTGGCTCCAAATAAAGGCCCTGAGACGAATCTTGCGGATATCGAATTCGCGATTCAAACGGAAATCCCCCTCGTAAAACAGCATCTTTCCGATACGCTGTGGGCATTTCGCGGGCGAGGTGCTCGGGCTGAACGGTTTAACAGAATCACGGGCGAGACGCTTGAACTACGGCTTAAACCGTCGAAAAACGAGTCGATTGCTCATGGTTTTGCGTCAATCTCGAGGTTTGTTCCCGGTTCCGGCGTGGCGGCGACGGAGGTTTATGAGAATGTTGTGCGGGCGGCACTTGGCGATGTGCAACCGGGCAAGGCTCAGTGTTTTGAGGATCAATACATTTCGACCGGCGGCCAACTTTACGAACTAATGGCAGGTCACGACCGCTTCGTCGCCGATCTGCGGCCGATGTTTGCAAAAATCGGCTCAAATCTTGGCCTCTGCTGTCATCCGTACGATCTCTGCACCGAACTGATCGCCCGCGAACTCGGCGTCATCGTCACCAACGAAAACGGTGATCAGCTCGATGCAAAACTCGCGGTCGAACCCGACGTCGCCTGGATCGGCTACGCAAACGAAGGGATTCGCCGCCAGATCGAGCCGCATCTACGCAGAGAATTATGTTGACTGGAGCTGCGAGCATCTTGCTTGCCACACTGCCGCTTCCGCAGTGCTAAGGCCGGCATTATTTTGCAGGTTGAATAAGCCTCGGCGCCTAAGCGGTCGTTGACCGCTGGCAAGCAGGATGCTTGCCGCTCCAGTCCAGACCGCTTTGATGTCCGCTGAACTTACATACGAACTTTCCGATCTCACGTCGTTTGTCGAAACGCTGCGAGCGAATCGTGATTTTTTTGATATTCAGAGTGAGGTCATTGTCACTCGTGCTCCGGGGCGGCTCGATGTGATGGGTGGGATTGCCGATTATTCGGGGTCGCTCGTGCTCGAGATGCCGATTGCCGAGGCGGCGTTTGTCGGGATTCAGAAGGTCGAAACACCGGTCGTGCGGATCAAGAGTCTGGGCGGCGAGACGACTGGCCGGACGCACGAATTTCAGATGCCGCTCGATGATTTCTTTTTACGCGGCGAGGTGATTGACTACGCGACTGCCCGCGAGTATTTTCAGCGCGATCCGGCCGACAGTTGGGCGGCGTATATCGCAGGTGCGTTTGTTGTGCTGATGCATGAGAAAGGCGTCAGATTTGAGGGCGGGGCCAACATTCTGATCGATTCCCGGGTGCCTGAAGGCAAGGGCGTCAGCTCGTCGGCGGCGGTCGAGGTGGCCTCGATGTCAGGAACCGCGGCGGCGTTTGAAATCGATATCGAGCCACGTGAACTCGCTATTTTGTGCCAAAAGGTCGAAAATCTCGTTGTCGGTGCCCCGTGCGGTATCATGGATCAGATGACATCGGCCTTGGGTGAAGCGGGGTGGTTTTTAGCAATGACCTGCCAGCCCGCTGAGGTCGGCGAAAGCGTTGCGATACCCGTGGGGATCGCGTTTTGGGGCATCGATTCGGGCATTCGTCACTCGGTCGGCGGCGGTGATTATGGATCGGTGCGAGCGGCGGCATTCATGGGCTATCGGATGATCGCCGACGCTGCGGGCCTCGCGGTCAGGCAGATTTCTGATGGAATTGTCGAGATTGACGACCCTCTGTGGCACGGTTATTTGGCGAATATAAATCCGGCGGAGTTCGAAAATAACTTTGCGACAAAGCTGCCTATGACGATCTCGGGCAGAGAGTTTCTGACTAGATTTGGCGGAATTACGGACACCGTGACGAGCGTTTTGCCGGACCGGGATTATGCCGTGTTTTACCCGACGCGGCATCCGATTTACGAGAATTCGCGTGTGCAGCAGTTTGCAAAGCTCATCGGAGCGTCGGAACTCGATATCGAAGGCCTTGGCGAATTGATGTACGCTTCGCACGAAAGCTATTCGGCCTGCGGCCTCGGCAGCGACGGGACCGACCTCATCGTTGACCTGGTTCGCGCGGCGCCAAATTTATTTGGAGCGAGAATAACAGGCGGCGGCAGCGGCGGAACGGTTGCGGTGCTTGGCCGCACGGGAGCGGATTCCGAGATCAAATGGGTCGCCGATGAGTACGAGCAGCGAACCGGGCACAGGCCGAATCTTTTCACCGGGTCTTCGGCGGGTGGCTGTGATTTCGGCGTGGCGCGAATCGGTATTTGAACTATGGCAATTTTAGTTACAGGCGGGGCCGGTTATATCGGCAGCGTGACGGTCGAACTATTGCGGCTCCGTGGTCGCGATGTGGTGGTGATCGACAATTTGCACTACGGCCATCGCGAAGCCGTCGACGCAGACTGTCCCTTCTACGAAGGAAACGCGGGTGACCGCGATTTGATTAGCCGCGTCGTAAAAGATCACGACATTGACGCATGCGTTCATTTCGCCGCCTACGCTTACGTTGGCGAGTCGGTACAAAATCCAGCGAAATACTTTGAAAATAATACTTTGCAGACCAATTCCCTGCTCAATGGGTTGGTCGATTCGGGAGTAAAACAATTTGTTTTTTCGTCAACCTGCGCGACCTACGGAGATCCTGTCCGCATTCCGATTGACGAAACGCATCCACAAAGGCCGGTCAATCCATACGGATGGACAAAGTTCATGACCGAACGCATGCTCGAAGCCTATGACACGGCCTACGGGTTGAAGTTCGCCGCACTGCGTTATTTTAACGCCGCCGGAGCCACTGAAAAATACGGCGAGCATCACGAACCGGAAACGCATCTGATACCAAATGTTCTCAGCTCCGCCGATGGCACGCTGCCGTTTGTTTCGATCTTCGGCGACGATTATGAGACGCCTGATGGCACGTGCGTTCGCGACTATATCCACATCGCCGATCTCGCCGATGCCCACATTCGGGCACTCGACTATCTTGAAAAGGGCGGGGATTCAACCCATATTAACCTTGGAAACGGAGTTGGATTTTCGGTTCTTGAAGTAATTGAGGCGGCCAGAAAGATGACCGGAAATCCGATCGAAGCCCGCATCGAACCGCGACGCGCTGGCGACCCGTCGCACCTGATCGCCGATGCGACAAAAGCGTTTGAAGTACTAGGTTGGCAGCCGGCATTCACCGATATCGAATCGATTATCAAGACGGCCTGGGATTGGAAGCAGAGCCATCCGCGAGGCTATCGGCAGATTTGAACTTTAAGATGAGAAACTATCCACTACCCACTATCCACTGCAAAAAAGTGATTTTGTTCAGTGGATAGTGGGTAGTGGATAGCGGTTAGTGAAGAACGATGGGCATGGCGACGCGACAAAAATATTTATGACAGACAATTATCAACCGAAACCGGAAGACAAATTTACATTCGGCCTGTGGACGGTCGGCAATCGTGGGGCTGACCCGTTTGGGACGCAGGTGCGTCCGAAACTTTCGCCCGTCGAGATTGTCCATATGCTAACCGAGGTCGGTGCGTATGGTGTGAATTTTCACGACAATGATCTTGTTCCGATCGACGCCACGCCGTCCGAACGCGACCAGATTGTTAGCGATTTCAAGAAAGCCTGCGACGAGACGGGTCTCAAAGTGCCGATGGCGACGGTGAATCTGTTTTACGAACCCGTATTTCGTGACGGAGCTTTTCACGGCGAATGACGCGAAAGTACGGCATTACGCGATCCAGAAAACTATGCGGGCAATGGAACTCGGAGCTGAGTTCGGCGCCGAGATATTTGTTTTGTGGGGCGGTCGCGAAGGGAGCGAAACCGACGCGTGTCGTCGGCCCGATGTCGCGATCAAGCGGCTGCGCGAGGCGATGAATTACCTTTGCGAATACAATATCAGCCAAAATTTCGGTTACAAATTCGCCATGGAAGCAAAACCGAACGAACCGCGGGCCGACATCTACATGCCGACGACCGGCGCGTATCTCGCATTCATCGAAACGCTCGAACACAAGGAAATGGTCGGCGTTAATCCAGAGGTCGCCCACGAGCACATGTCGGGGCTAAACTTCACCCACGCGGTCGCCCAAGCGTGGGAATCGGGCAAGCTGTTTCACATCGACCTCAACGACCAGATCGGCGGGCGGTACGATCAGGACCTCCGATTCGGTTCGGTGACGCCCAAGGCGGCGTTTTGGCTGGTCAAGTTTCTTGAGGATGTCGGTTACGCTGGGATGCGGCATTTTGACGCCCACGCTTATCGCACCGAGGATTACGATGGCGTCAAAGACTTTGCCCGCGGATGTATGCGAACCTATCTGATCCTTAAAGAAAAGGCTGTTCGGTGGAATAACGATGCGGAGATTCAGGCAATGCTCGCCGAGGTCGAGGGTACGAATCGAAGCACCGGGCCGTACAGCTTTGACGATCTGCTCGCAACGGAATTTGACCGCCACGAACTCGCGTTAAAGGGGCTGAAATACGAAAAGCTCGATCAGTTGACGATGGATATTTTGTTTGGGGTAAGATAGATTTTCTGGGTGGTTGTAAATATGAATAGACGAATGCACAAATCGGTAATTTCGATCTTTGCCGTCGCTGTAATCGCGACGATAGCAGGAGTTGCGAATGCTCAAGCTGAATACTTTGGCAATTGGCCCGCCGGCAGCTCGCCAAAGGATGTCGGCAAGCTTCTAAGTGAAAACTGGGCCAAGCGCAGCTTCGAATTTGAGAGCGGAAAGCGCCAATTCCTGATCTATCCCGAGGTTTGCACCTGGTACGGTGCTCTTAATGTCGCGAAATCGATCAAAGACAAAGATCTACGCGCGCGGCTCACGACGAAATTCGACCGGTTCCTGACGATGGAGGGCAGTAAAAATATTTCGCCTGCGGAGCACGTCGATTATCGTGTCATCGGCATTGTGCCGCTCGAGATATTTCTGCAAACGAAAGGAAAACGGTACCTGGATTTTGGAAAGGACCTCGCCGACAAACAATGGATGAAACCGACCTCCGACGGCCTTACGCACGAGGCGCGTTACTGGATAGACGATATGTACATGATAACGGCGGTCCAGATGCAGGCATTCCGTGCGACCGGCGACAAGGTCTACCTCGAACGCGCGGCGAAGACGATGGTTGCGTATCTCGACAAACTCCAGCAACCGAACGGCCTCTTTTTTCACGCTCCTGACGCCCAATTTTACTGGAGCCGGGGCAACGGATGGCAGGCAGCCGGAATGACCGAGCTTTTGCTCTCGATGCCAAAGAATCATCCGCTGCGGCCGCGCATCGTCAAGGGATATAACCTGATGATGGCATCGCTGCTTAAATATCAGGCGGTGGACGGGCTGTGGCGACAGTTGGTTGACGTTCCGGCGTCGTGGGTCGAAACGTCGGGTACCGGCATGTTCGCATTCGCTTACATCACGGGCGTGAGACAAGGCTGGCTCGATAAAAAAACATACGGTCCGGCAGCGCGAAAGGCCTGGCTCGGCCTTGCCAAACACATCAATGCCGAAGGCAATGTGAGCGAGGTCTGTATCGGAACGAACAAGGGCTTTACGCTCCAATATTACCTGGATCGTGGACGGGCAACCGGCGATCTGCACGGTCAGGCCGCGGCGCTGTGGAGCGCAATGGCGTTGTTGAAGTGACGAATTGCAATTACAGAATTACGAATTACAGTTCTTAAGTCTTATATTCGTAATTCGTAATTCTTTTTCCCCCGATTATTTCCAGCACGGTGAGTTTGAAAATTCGCTTTGCTTATCAAAACGATCTTCATACTCTTTGGCATAGGTCGCGATATTCTGTCTGATCTTGTTAAAAACGAAGCAGTGATATTCCTCTTTGCTGATCCGTTCGTTGAGATAGCGTAGAGCGTTCACTTCGCTCCAGTATTCGCGGCTTTCCCAAATTTCGACCGGTGTTCCGCCCATTTGCTTTGCGAGATCGACAAGCTTTTTATCGCGGGTGTCGCGGCCATTCTTTAGAAAAATCGAAGTGTAAACCGGCATCAGATTGTTCTGTAGCTGCATAAACGTGCGGTTAGCGGACGCAGTCTGGTTGACATGGCCGAATTCGTGCGAGATTTTGGCGGCGGCGAGTATCTTTCCGCTGATCGCATACGACGTTTCGCCCGACGAGAGCGAGTTCATTACGGGATAGTAGATCGGATTTGGGTAGCCCTCGTTCAGCTCGTCGCCCAGCGTGATGGTTGCGCCGACAAAGTTCCCGGCGTCGTCCCACAGATATTTATCGGTTCCCGCTCCCTTCCCTTTCTTCCCGGACAC
The DNA here is from genome assembly GCA_963738935.1 of uncultured Acidobacteriota bacterium. Classification (GTDB taxonomy): domain Bacteria; phylum Acidobacteriota; class Blastocatellia; order Pyrinomonadales; family Pyrinomonadaceae; genus OLB17. The sequence goes on from CAVTYF010000001.1 coordinate 2,335,098, forward strand.
AGATATTGTCAGCAAGAATTGCTTGTTGCCCGCGTACCGTTCCCACTGTGCGCGTCCAAACTCAGTCGCCAGGAACTCAGATTTCCAACGTTCGAAACGAGGCAGGTATTTCGCGGGGATGTCTACCCTGATGCCGCCATCGACCGGTGTTTTCACCGTGAGCATCTGAACACCGGAATCTGAATGGTAGGCGTTATCGGCGCGGAGATACACGGGATCCGCGAGAGAAAAGACCAAGGCAACAACCAGGAAAGAAAAGAGACGCAGCGGTTTCATCAAAAAAGCCCTCCACTTTTACATTGTCAATTACCGATGATACTAAATTAAAAATCGAGAACTTGAACTTATACCAGTTGACGTGCTATGTCAAGACTTTTGGGGTTAACCGCATAACCGTAGGTGGAGGTCCCGTGAGGTGTGCTTGGAATGAAATGCGGAACCCGATTGCGATCAATCTATTTGGGAGCATCGCGGACGCAGCGAAAGCCGAGATTGCTGAGTCCGGCATCGGGCGTCGAACGGCTGCGACCGGCGACGCGGTAATTTGAGCAAAAATTTTCCGCGCAGAGGAATGATCCGCCGCGGATGACGCGTTCCTCGCCCGTCGGCGGGCCCGTTGGATCGCGTTTTGGCGAGTTTCGATAATAGCTCTCATCAAATCGGTCGCTGCACCATTCCCAGACGTTGCCGGTCATGTCGTACACGCCGAAACCATTTGGGGCGAAGCTTTTGACCGGCGCCCGGCTGAGAAAGCCATCCTCGATCGTATTTTTTTCGGGAAAACTGCCCTGCCACCAGTTGGCTACCGCCCTGCCGCCCGGTCTTAGCTCGTCGCCCCACGCGTATTCCTTGCCCGCGAGGCCGCCGCGGGCGGCGTATTCAAACTCAGCCTCGGTCGGCAGACGATTTCCGGCCCATTTCGCATATTCGTTGGCGTCATTCCACGATATATGGCACACCGGGTCGATGGGTTTTGCGGGTTCCATTCCGCCCTCGGGAAACCGCCAGTTTGCCCCGTCGCCCCGGGTCCATTTGCCCGATTCGAAAGCGAAAACGCCTGACCAGCCAAATTTTTCGGCTTCCGTCCGGTATCCTGTAGAGTCAACGAACTGCGCAAATTGGGCCACAGTGATCTCGTGTTCATCGATAAAAAATGGCGATATTTCGACGAGATGAACCGGCCCTTCGAACGGCATTCCGTCGTCGGTTCCCATCTGAAAAGCGCCGCCTTTTATGTAAACCATGCCGTCGGGAGGCGTGGGTGTCGAGATCGCAGGGACATCGCGTTGACAGGCAGAAAAAGTAAGGGCGATCACCATCACGAGCAAAAATAACCAATGTTTGTGCGTTTTCACTCTCACTTTTTCTCAGAAAGGACTATTATCATTCTACTGAAAGTTAACCGTTTTTCCTTAACTGAACTAACGCATTATGAACACATCTATGCAAAAGCTTTTCGCCGTGATCGTTGTTATGGCGCTCGGCCCGGTCTTGGGCATCAAAACGTATGCTAACCCCGTCAAGAAAAAGACGAAATATAATGTGCTTTTCATCTCGGCCGACGATCTGCGGCCTGAGCTTGGAGCATACGGCGTCAAAGAAATAAAGACGCCGAATGTCGACAAGATCGCAGCTCGCGGGACACGATTTGACCGGGCATACGCCCAATATCCCGTGTGTAATCCGTCGCGGGCCTCACTGTTGACCGGGAAATATCCGACCGAGACGCGGGTTTTGAATAATAACGATTACTTTCGCCGGATCGATCCGTCGATTGTTACGCTGCCGCAATACTTTAAGAATAACGGCTATGTCAGCTTACGCACCGGGAAGATTTTTCACGGCGGCATCGACGATCAGGTTTCGTGGACGGAGGGCGGCGAACCGACGGACCCTAATATTACCGAACGCGGAAACCCAAACTTCAGACCGACACGACCGGCAAACTCCGACCCGGCCCAAGCCCAGGCCCAAACCGCCGGCGTCAATATCGCCGACAACAATTCTGACCGCATTGTCGTCCTTGAGGGCGATGGTGAGAGTCATGGCGATTACCGAACGGCGACGCGGGCGATAAACTTCATCGAGAAATACAGGGATCAGCCGTTTTTCCTCGCGGTCGGTTTCGTCAAGCCGCACTCACCACCGACGGCCCCAAAAAAGTTCTTCGATCTTTACGACGTTAACAATATCCCGCTTCCGGTCGATTTTGAAACGACCCCGAAAGCTCTGCCCGACGCCCCGGCGATCTCGATCTCGCCGCGAAATTCCGACCTTTTCATCGGCCGCGAATCGCCGCCTGAGCTTTCACGCGAGATGAAACGTGCCTATTGGGCATCGACCAGCTTTATGGATGCGCAGGTTGGACGCGTGATCGCGGCTATTGAAAAAAACGGCCTAAAGGACAATACGATCGTCGTTTTCTGGGGCGACCATGGCTATCATCTCGGCGAAAAAGGTAAATGGTCAAAGGCGTATTCGCTCTACGAGATCGGTCTGCGGGTGCCGATGATAATCGCGATGCCAAATCAAAGGGGCAATTCGACAAAGCGGGTCGTCGAGTTGATAGATCTTTATCCAACGCTCGCCGAGCTTTGCGGTTTGCCAAAGCCGACGAATATATCAGGTGAAAGCATAGCTACGCTACTCAAAAAGCCAACGGCACCGTTCGACCGACCGGCATACAGCGTGACGGTTTTTGGCAAATCATTCGGCCGCTCGGTCCGCACCGCGAAATGGCATTACGTCGAATGGGACGACGGCAAATCGGGCCGCATGCTCTACGCTACCGAGGTGGACCCGAGCGAGCTAGAAAATCTTTCGGAAGATCCGAAGTATGCGAAGACTGTTGCTGAGATGAAGGCTCTGTTGGCGAAAATGCCATAAGGGAATTTAACGCAAAGTCGCAAAGGTGCATAGACGCGGGAGCCTGATCTCTATCAGGTTCCAGGTGGTTCCCTGGTAGAGGTTTTTCCAATGCAGAGACCTTTACCAGTTGGGGCAAAACACTCAACCAGTGGGGCTGAATTCGGTGACCCGGAGATGTTTTTTTCGCGACGAATGGGCTGGAATTTTCTTTGTTAAGTCAAGCAGGTTGCGGAACCACACCCAATAAATATCGGCCCGCCGCAATCACCGCCGGATAAAGTGTGGCACGTGCCACATTTAAAAACACCGTGTATGACGAAAAAACCGCGACAATTTAAAATACAAAAAAATTCACCACCGGATTCTTAAGCAACAGGGGTTGTTAACAGACTTATTGGCCGCCGAACAAAGCGAAACTGATTCAAAATTCGCCCTAAGTGGATCTATTTTCCGACAACCTTTATCGGCGGACGCGGCGGTCGTTTCATGCCTTCGCCGATAAAAAAACTGGTGTGCGGCGGTTGGTTGTAGGCGACATTTTGCCACGCGATCGCGAGTCGATATTGCGGGTCGTGCATGAAGGTATAGAATCGATGGTTGGTCGGAATCGTCGTCGTGTAGATCCGCAGTTCTTTGTTATCCGTTGTCCGCAGCATCACCTCTTCGCGCCAGTCGCCAAAGAGATCCCCGCTCAGAGCCGGAGTCGATTTGGTGCCGTTGTTTGAGACCGCACCTTGGGCGGTGAAGAGCACATCGGTCGTTTCTTTTTCCCAGTTCCATTTTGAAACCGTGTTGCCATTGAGCAGCTCACTCAAAACATCGCCGTCCCAAAAGATGCCGAAGTTACACGAACGCGGATTCTTTTCCGATATTTTTTCGCCTTTGGCGTTAAACAGACCGGTAATTCCGGCTCCGGCGACCCATGATTCGAAACCCCGATGACGCGGATCGATGTCGAGGGAAAGGCCGCGGCCTGGGCCTTCGCCGTCTTCACCGGCCCTGATCGAAGGCTTTTTCCAGAGTATTTCACCGGTCCGAGCGTCACGAAAATGAGCGCCGGCGTCATCGAACCTTTCCTGAATATCAAACACCTCGAGGCCCGGACGATCGGGATCGAGATCTGAAACATGTAATGCGTCACCGTGTCCGAGTCCGGTAGAATAAAGGCCTTTGCCGTCGTCGTCGAGCACCATCGCTCCAAAAATGATCTCGTCGCGGCCATCGGCGTCAACGTCGGCAATGCTCAGTTGGTGATTGCCCTGGCCCGCGTATTTCTTGTTTTCCTCGCTCGAACTGCTGTCAAAAACCCAGCGGCTCGTCAGCTTTTTGTCACGAAAATCCCAGGCGGCAATGACGCTGCGAGTGTAGTATCCGCGTGAAAATATCAAGCTCGGCCGCTGGCCATCGAGATATGCCACGCCCGCGAGAAAACGGTCGATGCGGTTGCCATAGCCGTCGCCCCAGACGGCTTTCATCTGTTCGGTCGTTGGGTTGTCGGTTTCGGGATGACGGGCGGGAATGTATTTTGTGGTCGCAAGTTCGGCTCCGGTTCGACCGTCGAAAACCGATAGAAACTCAGGCCCTTTGAGAACGTAACCTGACACGTTTCTGGCACCGCGTTCGCCCGGAAGAGCGATACCATCGGCGGTCGAGCCTTCAGGGCTTCGCCAATCAGCATTGGGGTCGCCGATCACTTTACCTCGTCCATCCGTCGTGCCGTCGGCGGTTTTACAGGCGATCTCGGCCCGACCGTCGCCGTCAAGGTCGTAAACCATAAACTGAGTGTAATGAGCACCCTCACGGATGTGCCGGCCGAGATTGATCGACCACATCAGCGTGCCATCCATTTTATAGGCCTGCAGGATCGGTGGATCGGTCATTCCGGCCTGCGAATTGTCTCGACCGCGGCCAGTTTGGTGCAGCACGATCTCGTATTCGCCGTCGCCGTCAAGATCGCCGACCGATGCGTCATTTGGCGTATATCCGGCGGGCGTTTGCAGCGGAACTGAAAGGTATTGGCGAACGGGCGAATGCGCGGGCAGCGTAAAAGCGGAACTTGCCGACCGCTCTTTACCGCCCACGACGGGCTTGACGAAATACGCATTGCTCTTCGCAAGATCCGCCTTTTCGTCGACAAAGAAGGTCACGTCGGTGATCGGTTTCCCGTTCAACTTGATGGATTTGCCGTCGGTCGTACGGTGGATATTAAAGGCGATGTTCTCCGCGTCGGTTCCGAACATACGCCAGCCGACGAAAACTTTCGCGCCCTGATTTATCGCGACCAGCCCGCGAGACAGTGTTTCCATCTGGCGCAGTTTAATCTGAGCCGCAACGGGAACGGCGATCAAAATTGACAGAATCCCAATCAATAGTTGTCGTTTCATAGCTTTTTGGCACGGAATAACTGAAAAGCTGATAACTGGAAACTGAGAATTATCAGCTCTCAGTCACTAGTTATCGGTTATTCCGAAACCCGTTGTTCAATCTCAAAGATTTCCTATATCTCACCCAAAATCTTCGGGTTAAAACCTTCGGCTCGAACTAACCATGAGCCGTCAGACGGAAAACCCGGAGCGTTTTTCTTTGGCGACCCTTTCCATCCTCCGGCCATTAATGCTATCGCGTAGAGCAGACCGCCGTTGCCGGGCAGATAGAGCGGCAGGTTTGGGCGTTGGTAGTTGTGGCCGTTGGCGGAATACTTGTTCTTTGGCGTGTCGATCAGCAGAGCGTCTATCGCGATCTTTGTTTCACCGAGGCGGGCGGCGGTCATGGCGATCATTGGGTAATCCCAGCCCCACGTACTCGGCCAATCCCAGACTTCCATGACTTTTTTGAGCGTCCGCCGCATGGTTTCGCGGTCGACCTTTTCGCCGGTCAGAATGCCCAGAGCGGCGAGCATCGACGGATGATCGTGATTGCGTTCGGTAAACGATTGCGGGGCGTTTTCGTGTGCCCAATAGACGGCGGTCGCGGGATCGAACGGCTCGGTCGCGGCCTTTGTCATCGCCGCCTTCGCCGCATCGTTCTGCTGCTGAGCGAGCATTATGGGATCGACATTGGCGCTTGATGTGGGTGTCGGCCGGACTTTCGGCGGCGCGGCTCCCGGGCTGCCGACCGGCAGTTTCGACAATTTCGCGATGATCGTGTCCCAATCTTTATGTCTCGCGAGACCAAGGCGTTCGCGCCACTTTTGGGCAGTTTTTAGGCCGAAATGCCAATATTCGAGTTCGTATGTCGGATTCCACGTCTCGCACGCCGGATGGTTTTCCTGCGCAGGGATCGCCGGTGGGCCGAGGATGTAGCGATCTTTTCCTTTGTCGTAGTGAGCGTAATCGGCCATCCAGATCGCCGTTTCCTCGACCATGTCCTTGAAACGGTTCAGGGTCGCTTTGGTCGGTTTGTTCAGATAAGCAAGCTCCGCGTAAAAGATCGGATGCGGCTGCTGCCAGATAAGCAAGGTGCCGACCGGCGAAGGGCTGTCGCGGCCCGAAGTCTCGGTCATTTTCGCCCAACGTGCACCTTTGTAACCCTGCTCTTTCGCCCGCTCTTTTGCACTCGGCAGCACGTCGTTGTACCAATCGAGACTGCGGTCGAGCAACGGGAAGCGGTTCCACAATCCAAAATGAGCCGCGTGCCACCAGTGCATCTCAAGATGATATTTGCCGTACCAGCTGTTCGAGGTCAGCCCCGTCTCCTGCGGCGGCCGCGAGCCGGAACATTGGACCGCGGTTAGGTATTGGGACAGGATGATGCGGCGTTCGAGTTCTTTAGCCCGCGGGTCGCGACTTCCGGAGAAATCCACCGCGGCGCCGTTCATCCAGAAATTTTTCCAGTGCTCCCTGCTGGCGACAAGAATCTCTTTTGCGTATATCGTAGCTGGCACTTCCTTCTTCGAAAATGAGACGGTCATTTCGATCCATTTGGTCTTTGGAGCTAAAACCGTGAAATTATGTAGCCCGGTCCACCAGCATTGACCCGGGGCATTGACGTTGACGGCCGCGATATATTCGTCGCCATCCAGTTTTCGTCTGATCACCGACATTTCGCCAACTTTGCTATGCAACGAGAGGTGCTTTTCCGACTTCCACTCGACAGCCTGAATCGTTTGCGATCCGTATGGAAAATCAATCGTGATCGTCAAACGTTCGCTCGCGATCAAGTCTGATTCGACCGAGACTCCAAGTACGTCTTTGGATGGGTGAACCGCCGTTTTTACCGTGACCAACTTTCCCTCGACCCTGAATCGGCTTTCGATAATTCCCGTCCAGAGATCCAGTTTTTGTTCGATGTCCGTAATGTCAGCGGGTTTTATTAGTCGGGTTTCCGAATCTCGAATCTCAAATCCGATCTGCCCCAAATGTAGTCGATGCGGATTTTCGCGGAGCCAGTCGAAGAGTTCTTCCTGACCGGTTTTGGTCGTCATGTAGCCGACCTTGCGGCCGTAGGTGTCGTATTCGGTTAGCTTTAGCTGTTGCCCTTTGAGATGTTCGGGCATCGGTTTGGTGTGCCAGCCCCATTGCGACATTGTGCAGAGCGGCATGCCGTTCGCGTATTCTTCGGGGAAAGTTTGCAGCCCAGTAATGTCGCAGGTGAAGGCAAATTCGCCATTCCCGACCGACAGCGGCGAGAGCGGATCGAGGGCACGCATCACAGGATTGTGCCGCGAGACGAGCGCGAAGCGGTCGATTCTGGTCTGAGGCTCCGACGAACCAAATCCCGTATTGGCAAGCAGTCCAGCGGCGGTGACGCCTCCGATAAAATCACGTCTTGATAATTGTTTTGTCATTTGACCAGCCAGAATCTGGCGAAAAACCGTCGATTTATTCGGGTGTAAATCAATTCCCGGCTGTCCGCTCACGCCAGCTCTGTGACGGGCCGCCGGCATCGACGCGTTTCATGGTGATCGCTCCGGGCGAAGGGCAGACGAGGGCACAGAGGTTGCAGCCGACGCATTCTTCCTCGATTACGCGCGGATATTTTACGCCATTCGATTCGACGAATTCGAAGCTCTGATGTGCCCCGTCCTCACAGGCGACATAGCAGAGGTTGCAGCGGATGCAGTGTTCCTCGTTGACGTGGGCCTTGACATCGTAGTTGAGATCGAGATTGCCCCAATCGGTGACGCGGTGGACGGATTTGCCGATGATGTCGTTGACCGAGGTGAAGCCTTTGTCGTCGAGGTAATTGTTGAGGCCGTCGATCATGTCTTCGACGATGCGGTAGCCGTAATGCATCACCGCCGTGCAAACCTGGACATTTCCGGCCCCGAGCAGCATGAATTCAACGGCATCACGCCACGTATTTATGCCGCCGATGCCTGAGATCGGGATATTGAATTCCGTGTCGCGTGCAAGTTCCGAGACCATGTTCAGAGCAATCGGTTTGACCGCCGTGCCGCAATAACCGCCGTGGGCGGCCATGCCGTTGACATTCGGATACGGGATCATGGTATCGACATCAACGCCCATCACGGAGTTGATCGTATTTATCAACGAAACCGCATCGCCGCCGCCTTTCTGAGCGGCCCGGCCCGGCGGCACGATATGCGTAACATTTGGCGTGAGTTTCACGATCACCGGAATATCCGAAACTTCCTTGACCCATTCCGTGACCATACAGGTATATTCCGGCACCTGGCCCATCGCGGCGCCCATTCCACGTTCCGACATACCGTGCGGGCAGCCGAAATTTAGCTCAAACCCATCGCAGCCGGTGTCCTGAGTCTTTTTTGTTATTTCCTGCCAAGCCTCTTTTTTTGACTCGACCATCAGGCTGGCGATGACGGCATGATCAGGATATTTTTTCTTGCACTCGTAGATCTCCTTGAGATTGACCTCAAGCGAACGGTCGGTGATTAGCTCGATATTATTCAGCCCAATCATCCTCAGCGGCCCTTGGTCGAGCGAAGCAAGCCGCGAGGAAACATTGGTAATAGGCTCACCCAAAGTCTTCCAAACCGCCCCGCCCCAACCGGCATCAAACGCCCGCTCCACCATCGACCCCATATTAGTCGGCGGCGCACTGGCGAGCCAGAAAGGATTAGGTGATTTAATTCCTGCAAAATTTGATGTTAGGTCTGCCATTGGCTATTCCTCTTCACACGGAACCTGTTTTCTTTTTCCCTTGCTTTTTCCGAACCGTTGTTCTTCTGAACATTTGAACTCGACATATTGTTGACCGTTCCATCGATAATGAGAACGAGTGAAAACGCTTGCAAACCAATCAAGACTTACAATGTTACGGTGGCCTTCTGTCCAACCGCCATCGACATCAAGATAAGTATCGATTTCAAAAAGAACTATGAACTTTTGACCTTCACGCTGGTATAATGTCGTCGAGCAACGATTTCCACAAAACAGTTTGTTGTTAACAAAGTATTCTGGTTTACCATCACCGGTAACATCAACCGCCTTTACCGTGAGATCAGAAGCCTTAACATTAAAATATTTGACCAAATCTATCGGCGGGGCAATCTTCTTCGATTTTTGCCCATACAAGCCGTGAACAAAAAGAAAACAAATCAAAACTGTGGCAGTCTTTTTCATCTACTTTTTTTCTAAACCGACTCAAGCTTTTTCTTCAACTCCTTCAAAAACTTATCGTTTTTCAGAAGGTTCTTCTCGACGCTCACCTCAGCCCCAGAGCCGCTTTCCATTAACTTTCTTAGTTCGTTGTTAATTTGCGTCTGGTACGGAGCAGCGTTTGGTTTGTCCGCACGATTTCTGAAATACTCGACAACGTCGCCATCAAGATAGATGGTTATCTTTACCTTTCCGGCTTTTTTTAGCTTCTCTGCCCATGGCGAACGGCGAACTTTATATGTTCCAGGCTTCATTACCTCGTCCTCGATGAGACCGCTGGCGAGTTCGGCACGGTATTCCTCCTCCGTCACAATATAATCCGGTAATTCATCGGTTGTGTTCATTGTAATATTTCACCTGCCTGGCGTTTGCCTTTCTCGCTGTAATGATCCAAATACAGTCGTCACGTACCGTAAACCCTACAAAAAGCAGTCTTACACTTGAAATGCCGACTAACTGAAATCTGACCTCGTCGGCCGAATGCAAATCGTCAAAAAACTCGACGGCATTTGGATCGAAAAATGCCAGCTCCGCCTCTTCGAAAGAAACGCCATGTTTTTCAAAATTCCTGCGTGCCTTTGGCGGATCCCAGTCGAATTCCATCTCAATTATACCGACATATATGGATACATCAAAGCTATATAGAACCCGCAAATTTTACCGTCTCGCCGGTTAGTGAAAAGTGAATGCCCTGAGCGGCGAGTTTGCCCATCTGTGCGGCATCGACTGCCTCGGCACCGCCGTTGGCACAGTCGCCGCCGGCGAACACTTTCAGGTCGGATGTCTGCATATTTTCGCCCACGACAACACGGCCTTTTTCATCTGTTTTGATGCCGATCACGTCTGTAAAAAACGACCCCATTTTCATCTGACCGATGGCTTTTATGACCATGTCACAATCGATCTTGTGCTCGAAATTGCCCCGCCGAACCCGCATTCCATTGACCCTCGTGTGCCCGCCGATCTCGACCGGCGTGGTCTCCCACATAAATTCTATGCCGTCTTTGCGGGCGAGTTCCATTTCGTATGCGTAGGCCGGAGCGTCCTTTTCGGTACGGCGGTACATGAGCGTAACGCGTTCGGCACCGAGCCGTTTTGCTTGAGTTACCGCGTCAATTGCAGTGTTTCCGGCCCCGATGACGACGACGTTTTTGCCGATTGGAATGCTTTTCCAGTCTCTTGTTTTGATCTGTTCGATAAAGTGCAGGGCGTCGATGACGCCGTCGAGGTCTTCGCCGGGGATGTTGAGTTTGTTAGTTGCGCCGAGACCGGTGGCTAGGAAGATGGCGTCGTGCCGGTTTTGGAGTTCAGGGAAACCAATCATCTGGAGTCCTGCGGAAAGAACCACCCCGTCAGCCGAAGCGGCTGCCACCCCTCCTTTGTAAGGAGGGGAGCCTTGCTTGCCGATCTCCGCATTGAGGACAAACTCTACGCCCATTTTCTCGACGTGTTCGACCTCGGCCAGCGAAACGCTTTTTGGCATTTTGTATTCGGCCATGCCATATGTGTCGAGTCCTCCGGCCTGTGGCCGGCGCTGCGTAAACGGTTACGTCATAGCCAAGACGCGCCAGATATGCCGCACACGACAAGCCGGCCGGGCCTGAACCGACGATGCCAACAGATTTCCCGATCGACTCGCCTTTTGTAAATATCTGCTTGCCGCTGGTTAACGCGTGATCGGTCGCGTATCGCTGCAGACGACCTATCTCGATCGGCTTTTTCAACAGCGTTTTTTCGACACACGCCCCTTCGCACAAAACCTCGACCGGACACACGCGGGCGCAGCTCGCACCGATCGGGTTTGCATCAAAAATAACGCGGGCCGAGCCGGTCAGATTCGCGCTTGCAATCTTTTTAATAAATGACGGCACGTCGATCCCAGTCGGACAAGCGTTAGTACACGGTGCGTCATAGCAATACAAACACCGATTCGCCTCATGCATCGCCTCGGCGCCCGAGAGCGCGGGATTAATTTCGGCGAAATTCTGCTCGATCTGAGTAATGTCGAGCGGTGAGCAATATTCATTGACCATTTGTTTCACTTAACATTCTATGTACAGTAATCTTAAGCTGAGGGATTTTGTTCACAACCGCATCCCAGACAATCTCAAGGTCCACGCCAAAATACTCGTGGATTAACTTATCACGCATACCGGCGATCGCCTTCCATTCGATCTCCGGATATACGGCTCTAACCTCGGGCGGTATTTGTTTGACTGCCTCGCCAATGATCTCAAGGCTTCGGACAAATGCCCTTTTTGCCGTCTCATCATTAAGAAATGTTGCTTCGTCAAGAACTGAGATACGGCTTTCTAAGAAGTCCGCTTCGTCCAAAATATGTTGGAGGTATTCCTTAATCGATAACACCATACTCAACCTCGGCGAGTATCTTCGGACCAATATACGGGCTGAGAGATTCCGGCGTTACCAGGTCAACCCTCCGGCCCAAAAGCTCTTCGAGAAAAAATGACAGGTTCATAAAACCGTCAAACGATTTCCGGCCCGGCTCAAACTCGACGAGTAGGTCGATATCGCTGTCAAACCGCTGGCTTCCTTTCGCAAATGAGCCAAACAGACCAAATCTTTTTACACCGAGGCCTTGAAACATTTCACCGTTTTCTGTTAACCGCTGAAAGATTTGTTGTTTATTCTCAACCAGCATATCTAAGTAACTTTAACAAAATACTTCCCATTAAATCGATACGTAATAAACCGGTTCGTCACGCGACCGCCGTTGGGGAATTTTTTATCCTCGAGAACGACGGGAAACCGAAACTGTTTTTTGGCTTCGTCGTAGGAAAACAGCTTGATCGGACGCTCAGGACGGTCGACGACTGAGAAGAAATCGTAATCAAAGCCGACCGAGTTTCGAAGCGTTGTCGGGGTTCGAATAAGGCGGGCGTTGGTATTCAGCTTTTCGCCCTCGATCGCGTACGCCTCAATGTCCTGGTGCATTAAAGAAGTTGAGAGGATTAGATTTGAGTTTGCCAGATACGCCCGGCCCGGCCCGGTGTCAACCTGGAATATTTGAGAATAAAATCCCCGGGCCGCGAACCCGCGCGTACCGCCAAACGCTTTCGAATACACTCTTCCCCGGCTGCTTTGATACTGATAAACGCCGTCAAAAAACCGCATCGTGCCCCCGGTTTGCGTGTCCCAAGCGTATATCCGGAATTTTCCATCCTTTGATGTCGTAATCTGCATCGATGGCGGCGGGGCGGTCAAGCCCTTGAAATCGTACTTGAGCGTCGACGCTTTACGAGCATATTTGAGCAGCTTTTGTTTGATCAGCTTATTCTCTCGCGCGAGGACCTTGTTATTACCGGTATTTTTGGCAAGGTTGTTCAGATGCCGCCCCAATTCGTTCTCGATCGCCCTGTTACTCTGAGCAAGACTCGGCAACGAGACGAGCGTACAAGCGATTACAACGACAATGCATCTGAAAATATTCACAAATCAACTTATTCGCTACCGGTTCCTAAGGGCTCAATCCACAGTCGATAGTAAGAGTTATTCAATCGTGGGCTTTTTCGCCATCAAGGCACCTGAAAGCCCAAACAGAAATAATCCAGCTCCGACGGGTAAAAATATCGCCGCATATTCGTACGGGCCGGTCGCCTCCTCACCCTCTTCCAACGCCTTTAGCAATTCGTTTGTTTCAGAGGCCTTTGATGTGGGTTTATAGGGTGCGCTGTAAGTCAGAAAACTGATCGCGCCAAAGGCAAAACTTCCGAGACCGGTGAGCAAGATCAAAATAAACACGGCTCGAAGCGCGATGCGCAGACCGTTCGACTGGATAAGCTTGCTCTTGAACGCCATCAAAAATGCGAGAAAACTGAAAAAGCCGCCTACAAGCATTCCGCCGGCAAGGTTTCGGGCAAGTACCCTGTACGACATCCGCCCTAGATCGGCTTGCAAATCGCCGGTCGAACCAAGAAGGCTATAGAAATAGAACGCCGCCGCAGCAAAACCAAGTAACGCAACAAGCAGACAGAGACCAAAAAACGCTTTAAAAGACCAGCGTATTTCTGTATTGCGACTCGGCCGGGTTTTCGGTCACAGCCGCGAATTGCACCGGTTGCGAAGTCTGCATGGCGGGCATCACCGCCGAATCCGGGAACATCGCGCCCAATGTCTGCCATTTCGACTCACCGTGACGAATTGCCATGTCATCAGGTGAAAGCAACCCCGCATTTAGCTGATCCAAAACTATGCGCTCCTCGAATGGGCCCGACTGCTGATTGTTTTTGTAAATGTAGATCATTATCCAGCTCCTCTTGGTATCCTACGCCGCGTTTCGCACTTCGGTCGACTCATCCCCGACTGCACGAGGTAAGCCCACCGTTCCCTCCCGACTTTCGCGTTCAAGCTGTCTGTTCCTTAGATCGTTACAGATACGGGAGATATCGTAATCGAACCTCGCCGCATATTCGTCGCGCACAAGCCGCACTTCCTCAACAATCTCATCCTTCCACTCCATAACGTCTTCCTAACAAGTAGCTTACTATCGTAGTCTCTATGTATACAGTCTCTCTCACTGCGATATTGCCCTTGTTTTGAACGAATATATTCTTAGTCCGCGACGATCGCGTCGTACGCATCAGGCCGGCGGTCGCGGAAAAACTGCCACGTATTTCGAACTTCCTTGATCTTGTCCATATCGAGATCGGCAACGATCAGTTCGTCCCTGTCGCGCGAACCTTCGACGATAATTTGGCCGCGCGGATCGCAGAAGTAACTTTGGCCGTAAAATTCGCCGATGTTCCACGGGGCCTCAGTTCCAACGCGATTGATGGCTCCGACAAAATAGCCGTTCGCCGCCGCGTCCGCCGGCTGTTCGAGTTTCCAGAGATACTCCGAAAGCCCTGCAACGGTTGCAGACGGATTAAAAATGATCTCCGCACCATTCAGGCCGAGGCACCTCGCACCTTCCGGGAAATGGCGATCATAGCAAATATACACGCCGATCCGAGCGAATGCAGTATCAAAACATGGATAGCCGAGATTGCCCGGCCGGAAGTAAAATTTCTCCCAAAATCCCGGCGCAACATGCGGGATATGTGTCTTGCGATATTTGCCGAGATACTTGCCGTCGGCGTCGATCACGGCCGCCGTGTTGTAGTAAATACCGGCCATCTCTTCCTCATAGACCGAGACGACAAGCACCATGCCAAACTGCTTCGCCACGTCCTGCATCAGTTTGACCGTCGGCCCATCCGGCACACGTTCGACCGCGTCATACCAGCGCGTTTGCTGCTCCGCCATAAAATACGGCGTTGCAAAGATCTCTTGAAAGCAAAGCATCTGTACGCCCTGCCGCGCGGCATCCTCGATAAACTTCATCTGATTATCGATATTGCCTTTCTTTATCTCAGCGATCGGCTCATCGGTCGAAACGACGTTATGCGCTTGAATAAGTCCGCATTTTATTATTCGTGACATAGATTTATGGTTTTCGCCTACTTCGGCGAGCTAAACTTTGTGCTATCGACCGGGACATTCATTTTCACATCAACCAGTTTTCTCGTCCAGCGAATATTCGGCACCGCGTAATGGGTCGTTGCGGGCATTTTCACCCCGCCAAAATCCTTGTAGTCAGAGTAATCAACTTGATAAATAAAATTCCCAAACATCGTCGGCGACGAGACCGTTCGCCGCACCAGTAGTCCCGTCACAACATCAAAGGCAAGGCGTTCGCGTAGATTATTCGCTGTCGTACCCGTTACAGTGTGAACCTCGCGACCGTCAATTTTATCGAGCGACCGGTAATCCATTTTAGGATAGATCGCCTTGATATTCGCCGGGAAAAACAGCTCGCCTTCCCGCTTTATCTGTTCAGCCTCGTCCGGCCTGAGTTCGATCGGTGATGCATCGCCATATTTCTTGCCCGTCGTTCCGTCAAAAATCTCGGTGACCACGTTTTTGCCATAGGTCAGATCGCTGCGATAGGCGCGGTCGCTGAGCCAGATCATCTCCGGCTCGGTGGTCTTACCATCCGGTTCGACTCGCGTTGCCTTGATCGTAAGGGATTTCGCCTTTTCGAGTTTCGCCGTGCCGCCAAGCGCAGTCAAATATTTAGCTATTATCTGATCAACCACAGGCTTTGGTTCAGGCTGCACCGGGCGCGGCTCGGGCTGCGGCATCGGCGCAAGCGGAAAACTCGGCTGCGGGTGCGATTTGCCGTTGTGGCATGAGTTGCAGTTGATTTCAGGCCGCCCGTTAAATTGGGTCTTGTTGAGATCAAATGTCATCTTCATCATCTTCCGCGCCGTATCCTTGTGATCGACGCCTTCTTTTTCATAGTCACCGTCATTCGACGTATGGCAAAATTTGCAATCGACGCCGAGCGATGCCGAAATCATGTTCATGACCTTGCCCATCTGATCGGCCGGCATGTCGTTTAGCACCTTAATGCTCTTGAATTTCTGGCCCGCCGTCTCAACTTTTGTCTGTGTGCTGCCTATGGGAACCATAAGCGCGATGGCACAAAAGGCGAATAAAACCACCGTTATCAGTTTAATTTTCGTCTGCAATCTTAATCTCCTCATTTTTGCGGCGGGTAGGATCGCCATGTCTGACCCAGAATCTAAAATCTAAGAGCCAAAATCGAAAGTCAGCTCATCCAGTTAACGCCTGCCTCAGGGTTCCATTTTGTCGTCGTCTTTTTCAACTTAGTCCAAAATTCTATCGAACTTTTGCCCGTAATGTCATTTGCTCCGAACCGCGATTCGTTCCAGCCGCCAAACGAAAACGGCTCGCGGGGTACGGGTACGCCGATATTGACGCCGATCATTCCCGCCGAAGCGTGTTCCATCACATAGCGAGCCAAACCGCCGCTTTGGGTAAACACCGAGGCGGCATTCCCGTACGGATTTTCATTTTCAATCTTTATCGCCTCATCCAGGGTATCGGTCCGCATAATCGAAATGACCGGGCCGAATATTTCCTCGGTCGCGACCGACATGTCGGGGGTCACAAAATCTATCGACCGTCGGGCCGACATACGTCCCGTTTTCTTTCCCCGCGACAACCGCTCCGCGGCCATCGACGAGGATTTTCGCCCCGTTTCGCTCGGCCTCGGAGATGTAATCTTCGATCCGCATTTTTGCCGCCTTTGAGATAACGGCGCCGAGATTCTGACCAGGGACGACTTTTCGTGCCTCGATGCAAATTTGATCAATGATCGGATCGACATTACCAACCGCCAGCATCGCCGACGCCGCCATGCAGCGTTGCCCCGCACAGCCCGACATCGACGCCGTTACGTTGGTCGCCGTCATCGCCGGATTCGCATCAGGCAGCACAAAAAGATGATTTTTCGCACCGCCGAGGGCGACGCAGCGTTTTAGCGTATGCGTACTTTGCTGATAAACGAGTTTAGCTACCTTTGTCGAGCCGACAAAGCTGACAGCCTCGATATCGCGGTGCGAACAGATGCCCTCCACTATCTCCTTGCCGCCGTTTATGACATTGAAAACGCCATCGGGCAGACCGGCATCTTTCAGCAATTGAGCCATTCGCAGTACCGAAAGAGGCACAAGTTCGGACGGCTTCATGATCATCGTGTTGCCGAGTACGAGTGCATTTGGCATCGTCCAATTTGGCACCATCAACGGAAAATTAAACGGCGCGATCGACGCGACCACCCCAACCGGAAAATGCTCGATCCGGCACTCGACACCGCGGCTGACCTCTAACACCTCATTGGAAACAAGCTGCGGCATCGAGCATGCAAATTCGGTAAGCTCAATACTCTTATCAACTTCAGCCTTCGCCTCATCCCAGGTCTTTCCGTTTTCCTCAGAAATCAGCGCGGTTAATTCATCCGAATTCCGCTCGAGCAGGTTCCGGTAGCGGAAAAATACCTGTACGCGTTCCTTGATCGGCAGTTTGCTCCATGATTCAAAAGCATTTTTTGCTGAGGCTACCGCCGTGTTCAATTCGTCAGCCGTTGACATCGGCACGCGAGACAACAAATTACCATCTAACGGCGAGATAACGTCGAGCGTGTCAGAGGAAGTGCTTTTAACAAATCCGCCGTTGTAAAAATTCTCAATGCTTTCGTATTTCATCGTAATAGCTTAAACAAATCAGAGCAGTATTGTACGAGTTATTCTTGATTTTTCACATACGCCCGCGGCAAATTGGCGAGGTAACCGAAAACGTCCGCCACATTCTTGACGCGATAAGGTATAATCCATGCCTCGTCGCCACTTTCAAAAGCAAACTTGATCCGCCATAGGTACCTTTGTTTCGTTACGCGCGTGAAATCAATTTCCGTGATCACGCCTTTAAATTCGCTCCAGCGAAATTGTCGCCCATCGCCTCGCGTTATGCCATTTTCGTCGAGCATAGACACTGCTTTCCGTTTCGCCCTGACAATTAAGAACATAAACGCGATCAGAAATAATGCGATCAGCGCGACCATGATCAGACTCACAATTCGGATGCCGTTGGTCCACACTAAGAGCAGCATCAACGCTCCGAAAAACAGAATGATAAATGCAGCAAGCAGATCGAACAGCCGTCTGTATTGAACCTGAATAACGCCCCGCGGCAGCGGAGTCCTGGGCCAATCGACGTCAGCGTATTGCGGTCTAGCTTTTCGCCCCTTTACGGACAGCACAAACAGCAGCATCGAACCGCCAAATAAAACGAAGCTGCCAGCCCCGCTCACGACGGCTTCGAGTTGGTACCGGTTGGCTATCGACTTCCTGATGCCGAGTGTCTGGTCACGCTCCGCACTTGATTTCGAGAGGTCGGGGGCCGCCGACATATTCCGCGTATGATTTAACGTTTGCTGGTAAGACGAATAGCTCCAATATGACCATACCGCCGCCGGAATGCAGGCCATCAGCAGGAACGCACCCACGAATACACGAAATGCGGCTTTGTCCGCTCGGGGCGGCAACTGTTTGTTCTGGTCGGCCATCGTGATCCTTACTGAAAAAATCGACTTCTTCGCAAACGGTAAAGTTGTTGTATTCTATGCGAATTTCGGTTGCGCCGCGAGCCGGAACGAATCGGCCCGATCACAGGTGAGTCTGCAATATGGGTTCCGGGGATTGTGGCAATAACTTGAATACGGTGAATTTTCCATCGTTTTCGCCGCCTCAATGTCGGTTTCGACGCGAATATCTTTTTACTACAAATTTATTGAGAAGCCATTTCATTTTGCTTATGCCATTTTTCGATCAAAGAATCTAAAAATTTCCGCCACGCCGCGGCATCATCGGGAGAAATCAAACCCGCTCCTCCGACGCTTTCTTCAAAAATTTCTACCTTGAGTTTTAGTGAATCGAGCAGGTCGCGGTTGATGATCGCCCCATATCGCAACAATAGATCGGCAACTTTAGTCTTTCCGTGGAAGGTGGCAGCCATCAGCGCCGTTCTATCGGCGGCGTCAGCACTTTCAACGTCAGCACCGGCTGCCAGCAGAATTGCAACGGCGTAAACATGTCCTTTTTCTGAAGCTATATTCAAAGCACTTTGTTTATATTGCCCGTGTGCGTTAACGTCCGCGCCGCTCGTCAGAGCTTTGCCAATAGCGGTCAGATCACCGTTCGCGGCAGCTTCCAGGAGCTGCCGATCAAATGTTTCCCTGGATGGCTCGGCGGTAGAAGATTCTGCGGTTACGCCGGACAGTCGTTTTAACAGATCTTCAGCATCGGATCTGTTTATCGTAAAACCACTGAGTCCGCCATACTCCATTCCGTCGGGACGCCGATTATCTATGTTATAGAAGGATTGCGGCTTGCGTCCGGAATCATAGATTTGAAAGCTGTCATTGCCGCACCGGTGCCCGTAAACACTCAAACGCTGACTGAGCAAGCCAATAAACGTCGGGATGCTCGCCCGCTCGAGATAAAGCCAATCGCCTAAATCAAGACCGTCGTCTATCTCGTAATATTGAACTTTGACAAATTCCGATTCAGACTCGTTAATGAAGAGCCTATCGTCGTTGATCGTATTTTCGATACTCATTACTTTCTCCTAAAGTCGGAATCCGATGCGGGGTCTTTGGGATTTCGTTTCGTGGTAACCAAAAACCCGTGCTATTCATTTACCGGCCCAATTTCATCCGCTGGAAAGACTTTCATTAAGACGTAATGCATAAAAAATGAAACGCCAAAACCGATAAACCAGCCGTAGTCGTAAAGCACACTAAGCGCATGGATTATCAATCCTATCCAGGCAAAAAAACATCCCAGGAGTGTGGCAACGATTGCACGCCAGTTCCAACCGCCATATTCGCCTTTACTTCTATAAAGGTCGCCGAGATTCAGGCCCGTTTTTCGCACCAGCCAATAGTCGGCGATCAGCACACCGGCGATCGAGCCGAGGCCGCCGGAGTAGCCGACAAGCCAGCCGAAGATATAACCGCTCGGATCAGCAAGCAGCTTCCACGGCATCATCAGAATACCGATAATTCCTGTAATAAGGCCGCCGGTGCGGAATGAAATAAGTTTTGGAAACGCGTTGGCAAAATCATTTGCGGGGGAGACGACATTGGCTGCTATATTGACTGAAAGTGTGGCGACAACGACTGTAAACATCGAGATCGCAATGACAACCGGCTGTGAGAATTGCCCGACGAGTTTCACCGGATCCCAAGCGTCGGCTTTGTTCATATCGGGAAAGACGATCAGTGCCGCAGATGTGATCAAAATACCCATCGCCGCAAAAATGGTCATCGTCGCCGGCAACGCAACAACCTGCCCGATCGCTTGTTCCCGCTGGCTTTTGCCAAACCGCGTAAAGTCGGGCATATTGAGCGAAAGCGTGGCCCAGAAACCGATCATCGCGGTCAGCGATGGAATAAATACAGGCCAGAACTCACCAAATGTGGCGAACTTGCCCGGTTCATTCAGCAAGAATCCGACGCCGCCCGCCTGATACAATATCCACGCAAGCAGCAATCCGGTCATCACCAAAACAAACGGAGCCGCCCAGTTTTCGACGATCCGCAGCAGATCCATACCCTTGTAAATGATTGCGATATTCATCGCCCAAAAGAGCAGAAATGAAAGCCATTCGGTCGGCGTGTGACCGCCAACCGGCCCGCCCAGCAGCGTCACCCAGCCTGGAATGAACGCGGCAAAAAACGTCTGCAAAGCCTGCCCGCCGATCCACGCCTGTATCCCGAACCATCCGCAGGCAACTATCGCGCGCATCAATGCCGGCAGATTTGAACCAACCGTTCCATACGCGGCTCTCGCAAATACGGGAAACGGAATTCCATACTTCGTTCCCGGATGCGAATTGAGCAATATCGGAGCAAGAACGATGATATTGCCTAGCAGAATCGTAAACAACGCCTGCCACCAGTTCATCCCCGCCGATATCAACCCCGACGCCATCATATATGTCGGTATGCAATGCGCCATGGAGATCCACAACGCCGCGTAGTTGTAGGTCGTCCACGTTCGCTTCAGGATCGGCACCGGTGCAAGGTCCTCGTTATAAAGCGGCGAGGCCTCGATCTCATTCAAAACATCCGGCTGCAACTCAACGCGGCCGTCATCGTGTTGTAATGTTTCAGTCATGGCCACTTTTCCTCTCGCTCATCTGACGAGCCATGATAACGGCTTCGTGCAGTTTTTGTTCGAGCAATTTCTTGTCGGGAAGCTGTGTCCAATAATCAGCGACCTTGATGTCCAGGTCGTCCAGCGCCAATAACTCAACTCGTTCAGTCGATTTTTCGGAACATAAAATCAAACCAATCGGCGATTCTTCCCAAGGCTTGCGTTCGTATTTGTCGAGCCAACGCAGATAAAATTCAGTCTGCCCAAAGTCGGCGGGCATAAATTTGCCGAGCTTTTAATTCGATCACGACCAACCTTCTGAGTTCCCTATGATATAGCAACAGATCGATAAAAAAATCATCGCCGTCAACTGTAATTCGTTTCTGACGGGCGACAAACGCAAAACCAACACCGAGTTCGAGCAGAAATTTTTCGAGTTGGCGTAAAATTGCGTTTTCCAGATCCTTCTCGCTGAAATTGCCTTCAAGTCCGAGAAAATCGAGAATGTATGTGTCCTGAAAGATCAGGTCGGGCGTTAGCTTGTCCTCGTCGCGCAGTTCGGCGAGTTCGGTTTTGATGAGTTCGTCGGGCTTTTTGGAAATCGCTGTCCGCTCGAAGAGCATTCCTTGAATTTTCTGACGCAGGGTGCGAATGCTCCATCGCTCGATACGGCACATCTCGGCGTAAAAGTCGCGTTTTAACTGGTCTTTGATTTGAACGATTTCCACAAAATGCGACCAGCTCAATTGTGCCGACAGTGTCTGCACAATCTTAAAATCCGGAAATTCATTCGCGAGGCTCATCATATTGAAAAGATTTCGCCTTCCGAAACCTTTACCGTATTCTGCGGTTAATTGGTGCGACAGTGTCGCGACAATTTGTTCGCCGTATTCGGCGCGTCTGTTTTTCAGCACTTCGTCATTGATGCGTTTGCCGATGTGCCAATTCATCAAAACGAGCGCCGAATTAACGGTTTGGGCAACTCGTGACCGTGTTTGCTCGATCAGAGTGCGGATCTCATCAAACAAAACCTCGTCCGTTTTGATCGGAGAATCTTGTTTATTTTTGGTTGAGATCTTCTTTTCCATAGATTTTTCTTTCAAATTCACTCCGGGATCCCGACTCGTTTGACCAATTCCTTAAATCGCGGGTCGTCTCGCACGAAGTCCCATCTTTTTTCGACGGTTAGGTCGAGCATTCTTTCGTGACGCTCGTCATACGCTTTGTTCAGATATTCGATCGTCTTATCTTTGTCTTTGCCCCCGGCATATGCTTCGGCAAAATCCATGGCTTTAACATATACATTGGGGTCTTTTGCTTGTTTGGCGTTCAGTTCGTCGAGGCGTAATTCCCCCCTCATCCGCCGGAAGCCATCCCAACCGCCCTTTTCGTAGGATTCTTTCAATTTCGCAATATTTTCGGGTTTGAAATCTTTATTTGCCTTCGCAGCAAGTAGGTATTCTTCGACAGCCTGATTATATTTGTCTTGCTCGGCATAAATACTGCTGTTCCAATTATGAAAAAAGGCTTCATTGGGAAATAGTTCATTGAGCTTCTTGTTTTGCAAAAGTGCTTCGTCAAATCGTCCGGCACGTGCCAGATAACGCACCATAACTACATTAATAGCACGCGAAAACGGATCGAGTTCGCCTGCTTTCATTATTTCTCTGATTGATTCGTCGTGTCTGCTACTGACGGATAACAGTTCGGAATAAAATTGACGAGCCGATGCGTAGTTCGGATCAAGTTCAATCGCCCGTTTGAATGATTTCTCCGCACCTGCAAAATCATATTCATAATCGAAAAGGATTTTTGCCAGTGAGGTGTGGGCTTCTGCCAAGTTCGGATCAAGTTCGAGAGCCTTGAGTGCCGCTTGCTTGGCTTGGGGCGAATAATCTTTCGTTCTGAAATCGCCGGAGGTGGAAAAGTGAGTATACGTATCGGCTAATCCACTGTAAGCCAGAGCAAATTTCGGATCTTTTTCAATGGCTTGTTTGAAAAACTCAAGTGCCTTTTCATATTCATTTATTTGCAGTTTGTTCCAATGAAAACGACCTTGCAGATAAAGCTGATAGGCTTCGTTGTTGTCGGTGTATTTCTTCGCCAGCTTTTGCTCGCTTTCGCCTGATAGTTTTAGTTGCAGTTTGCCCACGATCTCGGCGACGATCTCGCGTTGGGTGGTCAACAGTTCCGACAACTTCCGTTCATACTGCTCGCCCCACAGCGACTTGTTGGTGCGGGCATCCACCAATTCAACCGTGATGTTCAGATTGTCGCCCCGCTTGGTAAGGCGTCCGGTCATCACCGCATCTACGCCAAGTTCGGAAGCGATCTTTGCAATATCAGTCTCCTTCCCCTTGTAACGCATCACCGAACTCGTCGGGCTAACCCGCAAATCAGGAATCTGCGTCAGCCGAAAGATCAACGATTCCGCCAAACCGTCAGACAAATATTCCGTATCAGCATCCGAATTCCTATTCTCAAACGGCATCACGGCGATGGAATTGATCTGTTTGGCTGGTGAGAAGTATCTGTAGCCGAAAAATCCGCCAACGAGAATTAGAACGGCCACGACCAAAGCTGCCAGCGGCTTTGCCGCTCTATTTGCGGAGAAGCTCTGCTTCTCCGGCATCCCACCCAAAGACTCCCGAGGCTCCGCCTCCGCTCCACTCGGAAACACCGCAGTCTGCTCCGTAGTATGAATCTGCGCACGAGTCGGAAGCTTCGCCCGGAGCGGCGGTTGAGTGCAGGATCGCGGTTTGGGGTTCGTCGGACGACTGGCGGACAGGAGTGTCCGCCCTCCGGGGGCCGTAGAGCAGCTCTGCTCCGTCATCCAGACAGAACATCATTGTGTTGTCGTATTCACGACCGCATTGCGGGCATCGTTTCATAGGCTAAATTCTATTCAGGGATCCCAACTCGTCTGACCAATTCCTTAAATCGCGGGTCGTCTCGCAGAGGATTAAGTGGTAATCGAATTTTGAGTTCTGCGATCTGCGGTTCGCGTTGATCATACGCTTTGTTCAGGTATTCAAACGCTTTATCCTTGTCCCCGAGTCGGGCATAGACTTCCGCAATTCGAAAGGCCGACAGAAAAGCATTTTTATCCTTCTCCAGACTCGACCTCTGACTGTTCAATTGAATGTCTATTTGCTTTTGCACGAAACCCTTATAACCGTCTTTTTCAAAAGCTAGTTGGAGGTCTTTAATGTTTTCCGGGCTAATGCCGAAGAGTAATTTGATCTGGATAAGGCGTTGCTCAATGGCCTCAGAGTACATACCCTTGGCTTCATAAACGTCGGCGAGGTTATTGCGAGGACTCGGGGCGTCCGGAAACAACTCAATGGTTTTCTTGAACTGAGCAATTGCTTCGTCCCGCTTACCTCCAAAATCAATTACTCTGCCTTTTTGGTTATTTATGACCATCGACAACGGATCAAGTTCCAGAGCTTTATTTATCTCCGATAACGCCTGATCGCTTTTTCCCTGAAAGTAATAGACCTCTGACAGCCATTGATAAGCAGACGGGTACTTAGGGTCGAGTTCGATCGCTCTCTTTAGCTCTCTCTCAGCACCTTTGAAATCATAATCATAGTTGCTTAGTGTCTGACCGAGCGAAGCGTGTGCTTCCGCCAAATTCGGGTCAATTTCGAGAGCTTTTTGTGCCGACTGTTTTGCCAACGGCATATATTCGCTCGGCCTGAAATTGCCGTAATACGGCATCAAAGCTAATGTGTCGGCGAGTCCCGTGTGGGCGAGTGCGTAGTTCGGGTCAGCGGCGATCGCTTGCTGAAAATACTCTCTGGCTTTTTGAAAGTCCTCGGTCTTTCGTTTGTTCCAATGAAAACGCCCTTTTAAGTAAAGTTGCTGTGCTTCGGAACTGGTCGTGTTGGTCTTGCTTACTCGCTCCTGTTCGGTCGCCGTTAATTTCGAACGAAGTTTATCCGAAACGGTTTTAGCGATCTCGCTCTGCAATGAAACGAGGTCGGATTGTTTGCGATTATATTGCTCGCTCCAGATCACATCCTGAGTCTCGGTGTTGACGAGTTCCAGACTCAGTTTCAGATCATCGCCCCGTTGGGAAACTCTCCCAAACAAAACGGCTTGCACCTTCAATTCTTCACCGATCTTCTTCGGCGAAGTCTCTTTGCCTTTGTAATAAAAAACTGTGCTTCGTGCCTTTACCGACAAATTTGGAATGTTCGACAAACTGCTGATCAGCGTCTCAGTCATTCCATCGCTCAAATATTCAACATCCGCATTCCCGCTCTCATTCACAAACGGCATCACGGCGATAGATTCGATCTGTTTGGTTGGTGAGAAATAACGGTATCCAAAGAATCCGCCAACCAGAACTATAACCACCAACGCTAACGCCGCCAGCGGCTTTGCCGCTCGATGTGCGGAAAGGCTCTGCCTTTCCGAAAGCCCACCCAAAGATTCCCGAGGCTCCGCCTCCGCTCCGGTTTGAAGTATGGCGGTCTGTTCCGTTGTATGAATCTGCGCGCGGGTCGGCGCCTCACCCGGAGCAGCCGTCGAATGAAGGATCGCCGTCGCCGGCTCGTCAGGCGATGGCACCGAGCCCTGAACGAGCGCATTTCCATCCTCAAGACAATACAGCAGCGTATCGTCGTAATAGTCTCGCCTACATTCAGGGCATCGTTTCATAAGATTCTATTCCGGCAGATTCATCCGTTTCAGCAGAGGTCTGGTGCAGATACGATTCCCGCTCGTCCGGCGAAATATCTAACACCGCCGTATAGATCTCTTTGGCTTTTGCAAACCTGTTCGAGTTCATTGGATTTAACCAGCAGATATCCCGCCAGCTACGCACCGGCGACCTCTCTCAAAAGCCAGCTTCTGGCAAACCGCCAGTCTCGCTTAACGGTTTCGGTAGATACCTTTAGAACCTCCGCCGTTTCATCATTCGTCATGCCGCCAAAGAATTTCATTTCAACGACGCGGCTTGCAGCGCTCGTCCAATACGGTCAGCTCTTTTAGTGCATCGTTGAGAGCGACTATCTCGTCCGTTCGCTCTCCTGAAACGATCGAGTTGTCGTTCAGGGTCACTTTTTGGAGTTCACCCCCTCGTTTCTGCGACTGTTTTGACAAAGCATGATTGACCAGAATATGTCGCATCGCCGTAGCGGCGACACCAAGGAAATGAGCGCGGTTTTTCCAGTTCTGCTTTTCGCTTTTGGCGAGCTTTAGGTATGCCTCGTGGATCAACTCGGTAGTTTGGAACGTATGCCCTTTATTTTGCCCGCTCATATACCGCTTTGCCATCTGGCGCAATTCGTCGTAGACGAGCGGCATCAACTCGTCGAGAGCAACATCATTTCCACCGCTCCATTCGTTCAGCAGTTCCGTTATCTGAGACTGGTTGCGTTCAGGCATAAAGTTATTGACGAGTTGGAGTTAACCCATTATAGCCAAAAAAGTGGATTAGTAAATATTTTCATAGTTGTTCCTTTTCTTCCGGAAATCCTGTTTATGTAGTTGAACGGGAAAATTATGGATCGCGAGAACTGATCCCGAACGGGACGAATCGAAAGATTCACGCTGCCTTGGGCCTATTTTTGATGATATGGAGAAAATATGAATAACAGATTACCTTCGAAATTGATGATGTCGACGACGTTTCTTTTTTTGTTGATCGTAACGGCAGCGATCAGTGGACACGGCCAAGCCAGGCAAGCCGCGGTGGCTGGGACCGTGACCGCTACTAGTCCTTCAACGCCAATGTCGAATGACACCGAAGCTATCGAAAAGATCGTCCGTAACTACTTGCTGAAGAACCCTGCCGTGATACGCGAGGCGCAGCAGGCACTACAAGTCCAGGAACAGAAGGAACGAGAAGAGCGCGCGGCGAACACCATGAAAGAGCTTAGCAACGAGATCTTTTCGGATCCGGGTTCGCCAATTGGCGGGAATGCCGCCGGGGACGTCTCGGTTGTCGTGTTCTTTGATTACAACTGCGGATACTGCAAGAAGACTCTTCCCCAACTTCAAGCTCTAACTCAAAAGGACTCTCTTGTCAGGATAGTTTTTAAGGAACTCCCGATCCTCGGCCCACAGTCGTTGACCGCCGCAAAGGCCGCTCTCGCCGCCGGTCGGCAGGGAAAATACATCGAGTTTCACAATGCCGCTAATGACGGCTGAAAGCACCGACGAAGACGCGGTCAAGACAATATCAAAGAATCTCGGGATCGACTACGCCAAACTCCAAAAGGATATGGCCGATCCCAAAATCGAGGAGCAGCTCGCACGCACTTCACGCCTTGCAGGCTCGCTCGATCTTAACGGTACGCCGGCCTACATAATCGGCGAACAGATAATCCCGGGGGCGGTCGACGAAACAACTCTGGCAAATATCGTTGCCGACGCACGAGCAAGATTGATCACCTCGAAAACCCGCGAAGTGAAAGTTCGAGCGGACCAATAGTCCAAAAGGTTGAATAGAAAGGAGAAAACAATGAAAATAATGATAAGGGTAAATTTAGTTCGCACTTTAGTAGTAATTTGCTGTGTGGGCTTACTTCAGACATTGGTACCTATCAACGCAATGGCGCAACAGACCGCGCCGGATCCGGCCGCGAGTTTCGAACTCGGGGAATCGCCGTTGAGCGAAAACGAAATGGATCAGCTTATGCTTTGGATCGCTGCCGAGGTCGGTGCGGCCCGAGTGCCTTACTGTTACCGTCAGAGTTTCGGTCGGGGCGCCGGGGAGTTTCCAAACGCTGGCTGCAGACCGGATCAGGAGCTGAATGGAGTCTCTTTGCTACCCGAAGTGTCGGGCGGGCTACGTTGGAAACGGGCCGGTTTGTTGGACGCCGTGTCCGGCCGGGCTCACGGATATCGGCGCTTTCTGCCAGAAGTCTCAATCCTATACCCGCGGGGCCGGATATGTAGTTTGGGATCAGAAAAAATGCGAAACAGAAAATCCGCAGGGTTGCGAAAAAAAAGGACTTATTTGGTATCCCAATTGCAAACCCGGATTTACTGCCGGAGTCACAGAATGTTATCAAAAATGTCCGGCAGGTTGGGCGGACACAGTTACCGGCTGCACAAAACCCTCATACGGACGAACGGCGGGTGAACCGATGCTTTGTCGAGCCGGTCTTGAACGGGTTGGCGAGCGGGACGCTCTTATATGCTATCCACCGTGCAACAATCCGAATTACACAGGGATCGGGCCGGTGTGTTGGCAGACATGCCCGACGCAATACCCAACGCCCTGCGGTGTAGGATG
This sequence comes from uncultured Acidobacteriota bacterium, assembly GCA_963738935.1. GTDB lineage: Bacteria > Acidobacteriota > Blastocatellia > Pyrinomonadales > Pyrinomonadaceae > OLB17. The sequence goes on from CAVTYF010000001.1 coordinate 2,363,324, forward strand.
CTCAACCACAAAGGGTACGTGTGCGTCTACGACGGTCAGTATGATCACCGCACCTTTTATCGCTCTGATCTCCCTTCTGAGTTTGGGCACAGCAGGAGCGGCCGCGAGTGCCGCAAAAGCAGCCGGAATGGGCCCGGCTCAGGTAAAAGCTGCGGTAAAAGTAGCCCAGGAAGCAGGCAAAGGGGCGCAATTGATCTCCAAGCTCAAAGGGGCTCTTGCGGCAAAGAACATCCTCCAGGCCAAGAATTTTGACAAGGCCGTGAAGTTGGTCAAGTACGGTATCAAGGTGTATGTCGTTGCATCGGCAGCGAAAGACGAGATTGAGTTGTTTTCTAAGGAATTTGATAGCGACTTTGAAAACCGAACGACTAAAAAAGTCGCTGAATATGTCAATACCAATTTCGGGCCCGAGGGGAGGAAATACATACAACGTAGGTGGGCCCTCTATCACCTTAATTTCATGTTCGAGGCCGATGCGTGGGCGACGGCTCAAAACGTTGTCAGTGCTGCGTCAGTCGCTGATCCGACCGGCCTTTCCGGAGTCGTCAGCGCATATTTGCATCCTGTATGCAAGGACAATGTCCCACCACCCCCGGCGAGGCCCAGGCTGCTTTATACTCGCTAGGGGTCCTGTTCGTATTCCCATCATGAGCTGCCGGGCGGCGACTACCGCCCGGCCCACCACAAGGAAAAGCCTGCTTTGCATTAAAAATGAAACCGAAGATTATTTTGGCGACGGCCGATTGCAATCTGAAATCGTAAATAAAAAAGGAGAGCGTATGAAAACCCTGCAAAGATTTCGTCTTCGCAAAAATATATCCATTTATGTCGTGTTTGTTGCCTTTAGTAGTTTGGCTTTAGGGTTTGATACGGCACCTCATTTTGATTTAACACGTACGGTTTTGCAGGAACGTGGATTTGGTGACGCCGCGATTAAAGTAACACAGCTTGAAAATTGGCTGACCGATTATTATTCCAGTACCCCTACTACATCGAAAGCCAATCGTGCCAATCTGGAAAAACTTCATTTTGACAATCTCTATACGACGGAGGAAATAAAAAACTATTGGGGTTGGCTGACCAACAACCTCAAAACAAGTGCTCAAAAGGCAGCCAGAGAAAACGATCGTTTAGCAATGCTGACGGTAATTGGTATCGGTTTACACGCGACTCAGGACTTTTACAGTCATTCAAATTGGGTCGAAACCCACCCCAGCTTAAATAACGGTGTTTATCAAGTGCAGACCTATTTCTCAAATCCTTCGGCCGCTTCCGATCTCTTTACAGGCAAATATCCATCGGATCGGACAACCGGTTTTACCGGAACACCAGTTCCGCGGAATGCCCAAAATCATGGGGATTACAAGGTCGGAGTCAATAAAGACTCACCGATCCGTCCGCGTTGGCAAGAAGCTAATATTTTTGCTTATTATGCATCGCACGAATTGATAGGAGCATTTGAACAATGGTCGGAAGAAGCACGCCCCGGTTTTTGGAATAGTATCCAACAGTTTCAGTCTCCGACGGAAAACAAAGAGTTAGAGTATGACTTGCGAGCGATCAGAAATATTTCGATGTGGGTTGACAGCAAAGGAGCTAATGGACACTGGAAGGGTGACAAAAGTGGTTACGACCCTTATTTTGCTGCTTTTTCTGCCAAATGGGTAGCTTCAAAAACATCAAGTTTTGTCAAACAAATGTCGGAAGGAAGTCTGCCAAATCAGTTAAGCCAAAATCTATACACTAATGTTGCACCTCCGCCAATGCCGTCCATCGCTCCCTTTTCCGCTAATAAACGGGCTGTCTTTGTGAGTTCAACCCTGATTAAGGAAATCAATGTCAGCGGATGTGCACCCGGTTTAGTGCAAGACGGTGCACTTTGCTATCCGCAATGCAAAGCCGGTTACACCGGAGTTGGACCGGTTTGTTGGGAAAGCTGTGCACCAGGATTCAAAGACATTGGCGCGTTTTGTCAGAAGTCTGCATCCTATACACGCGGCGCCGGATATGTAGCTTGGGAGCAGAAAAAATGCGAAACGGAAAACAAACAGGGTTGCGAAAAAAAAGGTCTCATTTGGTATCCCAAATGCAAGCCCGGATTTGTCGCTGGAGTGACAGCGTGTTATCAGAAATGTCCTGACGGCCAGGCTGACACAGGCACGGGTTGCAGCAAGAATTCATATGGACGGGGTGCTGGCAACGCCCTTGGGACGCCCGAAATTGATCCGCTGGGCAAGCCTGATTTTTATTCGGTAATCACTATTGGAGGACAACCCTATACGGATCGAGTATTGCAAAATATGGAAGAGCTTGACAGCCCATGGACTTCGATTCACTTCGTTGATGAAAACGCGAGCGAAGTTCCGATTAATATTGCAGTTTTCGATGAAGATAACACAGATGCCGGTGGTTTGGTAAAAGACGATCTGGTCGATATTAATCCAATCCCAGGTAAGTTTAATCTTGACTTCAAGCTTCGTTTTCAGGACAACTCTCTTTTGGGCGATATTAACGGAATATATGAAACTCCAGTTAATAGCTTTATGGCATCGGGTGCCAGGCCTGACAAAAATGGTGCGATAATGAAGGCTTTTGTCACACAATTCTTACTTCGTCGGAAGCCTTAGCGAAAAGAGAAAAGTTCAATTCGCTAATTGCAAGCGAATTTCACTTAGCGGAAAAGATAAGGTCAATAGTAATGATGTCAGCTACTCATTTCCTACGCGGCGAACCAAATCCTGAAACCGGGGATCTGGGCGGAGTTTATCAAGGCTCGGCTCGATTGAGATCCATTTCATCCATGAACACCGCTCTCGATACCCTCGTTCGAGCCAAGCTATGGCATTGTCATTGTCTCCGAGGGCTGCATATACCGAGGATACTATGACCTCATTTATATACCCGCCGTCCGATGTTTTGAGTGCCTTCGTTAAGATTGTTTGTGCCTGCAAACGGTCCCCGGAGGCGGCGTGCGCGTATGCCAATAAGCCCTGAAGCTCAAGCCAATCCGGTGTCAATGCTAGACCTTTCTCAAGCGAGGCAACTGCTTCCGGATACATCTTCTTGCCGTTGTATGCCTGGCCGTTTACGAAGTAAGCGTACGCAAATCCGGGTTCCAGTTCGAGCGTTTTCCGAGATTGCTCGATCGAGGCGTCGTGCTGTCGGGCGAGGTAGTACGCCCACGCAAGCTCCGCGTTGTTTAAGGCGGAAAGTGGCTCAAGTTCGACCGCCGTTTTCATCTCGCGTAAAGCTTCGGCCTCTCTCCCCGAGAATTGAAGGCAATGGCTATAAAAGTGGCGTGCGTTTGAGTAATTGGGGTCAAGAATAATCGCTTTGCGATATTCCTGTTCCGCTCCGACGGTGTCCCATTCGAAAAACAGCCTGTATGATCCCAACGAACTGTGGGCCTCGGCTAGCGAATCATCGAGGGAAATAGCCTTAAGCGCCGCGATCTTGGCTTTGGGCATCACTTCTTTCGGCGATACGAAGTCGACGCCCAAATTGATATACGAATCTGCAATCCCCGAGTAAGCCAACGCGTAATTCGGATCGATCTGTATAGCGCGCTCGAAAAACGAAATACTCCTCGTTAAACCGTCTAGCGAAAATTTGTTCCACTCGTGTCGGCCCCGGAGATATAGCTGATAGGCCTCTGGGTCCAAAGTGTACGTCTTTAGCAGCTTTTGCTCGTCTGCTCCCGATAACTTGCCCCTCAATTTGCTCGACACGTCGCGGGCGATCTCGTTCTCGAGCGTGACAAAGTCTGATTGTTTCCGGCTATATTGTTCACTCCAGACCACCTTGTCCGACACGATGTCTATCAACTCGACAAAAAAAGAAAGGTTCTCTCCACGACGAACGACACGACCGTTTAAGATGGCCTGCACCCGTAGCTCGCGAGCCACCGTCTGTGTATCCACCGCTTGGCCCTTATAACGAAACACAGTCGAGCGCGGTTTGACACTCAGGTTCGCCACCTGTGAAAGGCTCTTTATGAGCGACTCGGTCAGGCCGTCCGACAGATACTCGATGTCAGGGTTACCGCTGTCGTTAACAAAAGGCATCACGGCGATCGACTCGATCTGTTTGGCCGGTGTGATATATCGGTAACCAAAGAATCCGCCGAGAACGATGACAGCCAGAGCGAGGGGAGCAAATAGTAGGCGTTTGTCAAATCCGCGAACCGAGTCAGAACCACCTGCGGTTGCGGGTGGAAGAATCGCAGTTTTCAACTCCGCCTCGTCGGTAGGCTGCGTTGAACCGCCAGCTAAAGGAGGTAGTGCTGACAACATCGCCGTTGCCAGCTCGTCAGGCGATGGCACTGAACCTTGCGCGAGCGCATTTCCATCTTCCAGACAGTACAGCAGCGTATCGTCGTAATAATCCCGTCTGCATTCAGGGCATCGTTTCATAGGTTGTAGGTACGGATTTAAGCGCCTTATTCTAACCTATTAGCTGCCATTTTGTGCGTGTATATGCGATGTGAAAGCCGTTTTTCTGAGCGTTCTTCTGCGATTGGCTGCCTGGTGCGGTACACATCATCGCGAGGCGGCAACCGCGACTTGCGGCAAATGCGAGGCGCGCGGAAAGTAGTGCATTTTGAGCCCCGCGATTCCTGGCGGCGGGCTTTGTCGAAGCACCGGCGAGCAGACAAATGTCATCGAAAATGATTAGCCCGCCCGTGGCGACCGGTTCGCTATCGATCTCGGCGATAAAGGGAAATCCGTGCGAAGTTCGCGCCGCGATCCTGCCAAAACCGAGCATAAATTCGGCGAGGCTTTCATCCTCTGTTGCCCAACCGGCCGCAGAAGTTTCCGCCCAGAGGTCGGCCTGGTTCGGCTCGATCACGCGTGTCTTGATCGCGCTGTCCGAAGGGCCAATATCGGCGATCGGGCGGAACATGACCGACGTTAGCTCGATCGGCCGATAACCTCGTTCGCCGAGCAGTGTAAGGATCGATTGATTCCCGAGCGGGCTGACCTCGTGAAAGACATCGGCACCGCGTTCAGTAAAAAAAGCTTCTATTTCGTCGAGATGTTCGGATCTAATGTCCTCAAAAATGCCGAGTCCGAACGTCTGCGTCGACGGCGAACCGACGCCGTCGAACATGGCATAAGCCCCGCCAACTTCGATCCAAGTCGCCCCGACGGAAGGATCAATTCGGGCTCGGGTTTCGACGAAATCCACGGTCGCCCTCGCCTCGGCACGCTCCAGTTTTCCTGAAAAATGGGCATCGATGTAAATCATAATTTTGTGCTTTCCTTATTTTCCAAGACCAACCCTTCGCTGGAGATCAACAAAACGCGGATCATTGCGCAGGCCATCGTATTCGTAAGCCGTTTTAATATATCGCAGCAGCAGGTCGTGTTTGAGATAGGCGCGTTCGAGCATTTCCATGGCTTTGTCGTTGTCGTCGAGTGCCGTGTAAATCGCGGCGAGCAGCGCAGGCGAAACATACTCGTTCGTGTTCTCGATCCGCGTCAAGATCGCACGTGCATCGTCTCGCTTGTCCGGCATTTTTGCGTACGTCACCGCGAGATAAACGAGCGGCTGGCTGTATTTTTCTTCACCGCCGAGATCGGCAATCGATTTTTTGTAATACGTTATTGCGTCATTGTGCAGCCCTTTGCCGGCGTGAGAATAGCCGAGTATGAAATTGGGGACTTCTTTCGACGGTTCGACGGCCTGGGCTTGTCTGAATGCATCGAGAGCTTCGTCAAACCGCCGTCCCTGAATGAGCACGCCCGCTTTGTGAAGCAACATCATTCGCGGATTCAACGGATCGCGAATCCGCAATTCCTCGATCTGCGCCAGAGCTTCGTCCTGTCGATCCAAAATGGAAAGGAAGGCCGCGTAATTATTTCGCACAAAATCCAGGTTCGGACTAAGCTCGATTGCCCGCAGATACCCGCGTTCAGCGCTCGCCCAGTCGAAATCGTATTCATACACCATCGCTCGAACGGCGTGGGCTTTTGCAAGCTCGGGATCAAGCTCCAAGGCCCTTTCGATCGCCGCTTTCGCCTTCGGCATCAGCTTTTGGGGATCACTTGTCGCATTTGCCAGGACATAGAGCATGTTGGCCACTTCAACGTGGGCCGCTGCAAATTCCGGGTCGAGTTCTATCGCTTTTTCATAGTATGCTCGAGCTTTTTCATTCCCTTCGGGAGTACCATTGGCGGCGACAAGGCCGTTGAGGTAATTGCGATATGCTTCTGAATTTTCGGTGCTTCGCTCCACTAGACGTTGCGATTGGTTATCGGTTATTTTGACCTTTATCTGTTCCACGGTGGCCTTCACGATGTCGTTCCGAACCGCCTCAATGTCGCTTGCCTTTCGGCGATACTGACCGCCGCCCAGCTGCCGGTCGTTCGTGGCATCGACGACATCGATGCGGACCGCGATGTCTTCGCCGATTCTTTGGACGCTCCCCGTAACGACCGCGCGCACGCCCAACTGGGCGGCGACATTTCGCACATCAATGTTTGGGCCGCGAAACTTGATGCTCGAATTGCGCGAGATGACTTTAAGCTGCGACAGTTGTGAAAACCGGTCGATCAGCCCGTCGCTCAAGCCATCGGCGGCATACGCGAGTTCGGCATTACCAGTCAAATTTTCAAACGGCAGCACGGCAATCGAATCGATTATTTCACTGTCAACAATGCGAAAAAATGCAAAGTATGCTCCGACTGAAATGGCGGCCAGCAGGGCGGCGGCAAACACGGGATAGAGCAATCTGCTCGTGAACGGCGCACCTGACATGCCGGACTCAGCCCTGGTCGGCCATAACGACGCAAGGCCAGTACTTCGCTTCTCACCAGCGCTCGTCGATTGATTAACACCGAGCGTCGAGTGGATTTTGTCTCCAACCGTCGAGTGAATCCTTTCCTCATCTCGGCGGATCCGTTGACCGGTCTTTTCTTCGATTTCGATCTGCTCTTTAATTTTGGTCAGATCGGCACGAAGTTCTTTCGCCGTTTGATACCGGGCCTCAACATCCTTGGAAAGCGCCTTTGCAACGATCCAGTCTGCCTCTGGCGGAAGCCCGCGAGCAAATTGTGAGATAGGACGCGGTTCGGTTTTGATCACCGATGCGATGACGTCTGCTTTTGAATCGCCCGAGAATGGCCGCTCGCCGGCGAGCATTTCGTAAACAACGACGCCGAGGCTCCAAATATCGGTCCTCGCGTCGATTTTTTTACCCCGAGCTTGTTCGGGCGACATATACGCATCCGTGCCCATGATCATTCCGGGCTCCGTTTTGAGCAAAGCTTTTGTCTGGTCTTCCGATCCCGCAACAGCGTCGCTCTCGGTCACTTTCGCTAATCCAAAATCGAGCACCTTAACATATCCGTCATGCCGGATCATTATATTCTCGGGCTTGATGTCGCGGTGCGTAATGCCCGCCTGGTGGGCAGCAGATAGCGCCGATGCAACCTGAATTACGATATCGAAAGCCTCTTTCGTGTCGATGCGCCGGATCTTATCGCGCAGCGTTACGCCATCGACAAATTCCGTCGCGATAAAGTGAATGCCGGCGTCCTCGCCAAATTCGTGGACCGTCAAGATATTAGGGTGATTTAACGCCGATGCCGCCTGAGCTTCGCGTTCAAATCGCCGCAGCCGATTTTTGTCGCCAACGAGAGCCTCCGGCAAAACTTTTAGAGCGACCTGCCGATTGAGCCGAATGTCGTCGGCAAGATAAACTCTGCCCATTCCGCCTTCGCCGATCATTCGCTTGACCCGGTAATGGCTGATTTCGCTTTTTATGTCGCCTGCTTTTTCTTCTTCCGCAAAAGCCTCGGCGATCAAAAGGTCAGGCGAACTGTCGAGAAACTGCGCCTCCGGGCCGTCGTAACGCAGCAGCGATTCGACATCACGACGCAGCCCGTCGTCACTACCGCACGAGTCGAGAATGAATGAAGCGCGATTTTCCGGCGGCTCCAGCAAAGCCGCTCCGTAAATATCTTCCAATTGTGTGAATCGGCCTTTATCCATCTGTCCCACTATACTAAACGAAAAAAATCACAATAACGGGTCACGCTGTGTGTCCGCCATCCAACTCGGAAAGCAGCCATCCGCGGGCAAAACGCCAGTCGCGTTTTACAGTTTCAACCGAAATCTGTAATGCCTCCGCCGCTTCTTCATTTGTCAGCCCGCCGTAGAATTTTAGTTCGACTATACGGCATTTGCGCTGATCGAGATCGGCGAGCAGCTTCAAGGCGTCTTCGAGCGCGACGACCTGAGCAGACTGAGCTCCAGTATCTGCGATACTGTCGGTGAGCGAACGCTGTTCCTGCCAACCGCCTCGCTTTTGAGATAGTTTTGCACGTGCGTAATCGACCAGGATATGCCGCATAGCCATCGCCGCGACACCGAAAAAATGAGACCGATTCTTCCAGCCGTGTTCTTCCTTCCCCGCCAGTTTGAGATACGTCTCGTGAAGCAATTCGGTCGTCTGAAACGTGTGTCCCGCTCCGTGTCGCCGCAATGCTCCGCACGCCATTCGGCGAAGCTCGTCATAGACAAGCGGCATCAACTGCTCGAGCAGCGAGATTGTCCCCGTGATTCCAACGGTCGAGCAGCAGAGAAATCTGATGCGAAGTCGAGTTTGGCATTGAGTTTACGGCCACAGAATACCTTCAGAGTATAGTCCAAAATCGATTCGATTTGAAGTTTTTTGGGTCATCGTCACCCTTTTCCGGTAACGTTTCCGTTTAGACGGATAGAGGGATCGATTCGCCGAGGTGAATTTGAGTCGACCAAGCAATCATCTCAGAGTAAACCGAGCGTCCGCAGCGTTGGATCCGATTTTAGCAACTATTCAACGCGGAGTTCGCGGAGTCGGAAGCAGAAGCCGGATAGGTTTTTCAAAGATACCTAGTAGTGAGGGAGAAAAAACTATGAACCACAAGCCAATATAGGCCGCGTCGGCCTTTTCCGTATGGCGATTTTGGAATATAGTGTATTAAATCGAAAAAAATCGCTATTTTCGTACGCGCCGGAATGTTAAACGCTCTCCACGCAAAATTTTTACGTAGCTTAGGAGGCTTCGACAATGAACAACAATGAATGGACGATCATGATCTATCTGGCAGGCGATAACAATCTAAGTGTTGATATGGCTCATGCAATGGAGCAAATCAAAGGGATCGCGGGCGAAGAAGCCAATGGAACAAACCTGTTTGTTTACTATGACGGAAACTCGGCGTCGATCCCGAGTCTTTACTGTGATTTCTCAGACTCCGCCAACCCGAAACACGTTCGGTCGTTTAGGGTGCCAAACAAACTTTACCGCGTCGAAGCAAAACGGAATGAAAATGCGGCCGACTACAGATCGGTATTGAATTTTGTTGACTGGTGCGTAAATAAGGTCGAGGTCGAAACAGCAGACGGGGTTCGGCGCGGTCGTCGGGCTGATAAATACGGGCTTATTTTTTCGGGCCATTCCCTAGGTTTCAATGACCCAGGGTTATTCCGCGACGAGACAGCCGGCAAGACAATGACCATGGAAGATATGTTCTTGCTCGTTGATCGGCTCACACGAAACGAGGATCAGTTGGCCGCCGCGACACATGATCTGGATCTGGAATATGAAAAGAATCACCGGTTCGATTTTGACCCGGACGCCGATCGGCGCCGGTCCACGGTATTGCTCGGCCAGCCGCTCGACATTCTGGGGTTCGACAGTTGCGTAATGGCTATGCTCGAGGTTGGTTATCAATATAAAAATACCGCAAAAACGATGATCGCGTCCGAAGGCAGCGTTCCGAGTGCGGGCTGGACGTATGCAAAGATACTCGCATCGCTGGCACGAGACTTAACGCCTCTCGACGACAATGAGGTCGCGGCGCGTTTTGTCACGCGATTTATAAAAAGTCAGGATTCGTTTACGGTGGGCGGCGTTTCGGTCGATATGGCCGCATGGGACATGGCTAAGCTCGATGGCCTGAACGACGAATTCGAAAAATTTTCGAAAGTCCTGCTCGATTGCTTCGACGACCCAAAAAGCCCTGTTTATAGGCACATGGAACGTGCGTTGCTGCAAGTCCACTGGAAATGCCAGTCGTACATGTACGATCAAAATGTGGATCTTGGCGACCTTTGCGAACTTCTGCGTGCCGAATGCGGTTCGCTTATTAGTGACCTCAGCGCGGACGACGGCCCGATTCTGCAACAGGTACGCGAAGCGTGCGACAGGGTACTGGCCGAACTCAAAAAAGTGGTCGTTCTCAGTGGTTTTAGCGGGGGCGAGTATCAGTATTCTAATGGAATATCTCTCTTTTTCCCTTGGTCTTACGTCACCTATAAGGCATCCGAGAAGTACTATAAACGGCTCGAATTCGTCGGAAAAGGGGCCGGACGCAGTTGGAGCCGGTTCCTACAGCGATATTTGGGCGAAGTAACCCTGCGGCCGTTTGAGGATCCAGAGGTTTTGATTCCGGAACGCTCCGTCGCCGCAGCCTCCGGCGCCGGTACCGCTTCGATGCTCGCGTCCAAACACCGGTATATGTCCTTTAGATACAACGAAGACGAGCGTTCGTTAGGTGTTGGCAGTCGGGAAAATTCGAAACTTGCGGGTGAAGCAGGCTCGAAACTCGCCGGTGAAACTGGCTCGAAACTTGCCGGTGAAACGGGTTCGAAACTTGCCGGTGAAACGGGTTCGAAACTTGCCGGTGAAACGGGGTCGAAACTTGCCGGTGAAACGGGCTCGAAACTTGCCAGTGAAACTGGCTCAAAACTCGCGGGTGAAGCAGGATCAAAACTCGCGGGCGAAAGCGGCTCGAAACTTGCCGGTGAAACTGGTTCGAAACTCGCTGGTGAAACGGGTTCGAAACTTGGGGGTGAAGCGGGCTCGAAACTCGCCGGTGAAACGGGTTCGAAACTTGCTGGTGAAACTGGCTCGAAACTCGCCGGTGAAACGGGTTCAAAACTCGCGGGTGAAGCAGGATCAAAACTCGCGGGCGAAAGCGGCTCGAAACTTGCCGGTGAAACTGGCTCGAAACTTGCCGGTGAAACTGGCTCGAAACTTGCCGGTGAAACGGGCTCGAAACTTGCCGGTGAAGCGGGCTCGAAACTTGCTGGCGAGCGAGATTCGAAACTAGGCGGTGGCGGAGCCAATGCCTTCTTTGACAGCCTGCGGCTGTTTAAGAATATCGAAAGCCGCTGGAATATTTCAGGTTTTACCAGAAAACCGGCAGATCAAGATACTGAGTCCGAAGGAGCCCACGGCTAGACCGCGGAACGGATTTTACGCTGATTTCCATAACTAAAATATATCACGATTTTCTCTGCGACCTTTAAACTACCTGGGCGTATTGTGCCTCAACCAGTTTAGCGCGCGTTCCGTCTCGGAAAAAAACTTTACGCGTACGCCACGCGAGGCGGCGATCGCCTCGTAGAGATCACTCTGCTCTGTCGGTTGAAAATCCAAGAGGCAAAATGCCAGCCATAATTTTGGAACAGTTGCGGCTTTTTGGCCGGCATCGATCACGTCAGCCGTTTCACGCTCGCCCGAAGGGACAAAGCCCTCGACAAGCACCCGACGCGAATTATGCCTTTCACACGCGCCCGCGATCACATTCCAAAACGCCTCCCGCCGACTCGATTCGCCCTTAAAGTCCTTGCCAAGTTCAATATGCACATGATCGTCGCGAAATTGGACGGAGAACCCCTGATCAAGGATGAGAGGCGAAAGCCAAAGCGTATTGTCCGCGTCATTTCCCGTCACATCTACTCTCCTCACCAAACTGCCATAATAACCAATCGCCGATGGATTTGCAGGTTACTGTATCGGCAGGGCCAATCTTTTCAGTCTCTCGATTAAATCCTGTAGGAAGCCACGCAATTCCGTCACAGAAATCTTACCTGGCAATTGAACGTTCTCGCCGATGGTAATCTGACTCAAAACCCATGCAAGCTGCGCAGGCGTTAGGCCTGAATCTTTTTTCGCCGCGACTTGTAGGGCATTTTCTAAACTGAATCCAGCATTCTCCAGTTCGCGGACATCAATAAGATCGCGAATTTCCGAACGCGAAAGGAGTGTGCACAGCTTGTTTGCGAAGATCTCCTCGGGCGGATCGATACGAATACCATCAATTAGCGGTTTTTCAGCCTGAATTTGAAAAACATATTCACGAATCAAATCGACAACGATCGCTTGTTCGCCGCGGGTTACCAACATGCGCCGAAAGTCGGGCGATGTCTGAATTGATTCAACACTCGCGCTAAGCTCTGCTGCCGTTTCATTAACCAGATGAAAGCCTTGCTCAATATTATCTTCTAGCGTGAAAAAATCGAGATCGTGCGTTTCGCGGTGACCAAAATAAAAACCAACGAGCGCCGCTCCGCCGGAAAGAAAAAAGCCGTTCTGACGTTTAAAAAAAACGTCCAGGAAATCTTTTTGTAGCTTATTGAGTGTGGATTTAGACAAGAAGACCTTCCTTTTCCCAGAAATCAAAGAGAAATTTCCAAAACTCACGGCGGCGCCCGAGGTGCTTCGATAAATCGTTCCAATTTTCAAGGACCTCCTGCGGAGTCGTAAAGCGCCAGACATCGGTGTCGCGTGCTTCGCGCAGAACCTTTGCCAGCAGACGAGTTCGGTCATCGTTCGAGCCGGTCGAAAGCCGCTTTTGCAGTTCGGCAACGGTCATTGGCTCGTCCCACAAAAAGTATGGAATCGAATCCGGGTCTTCCAATTCTGTCGAGAGTTTTGCCATAGCTAATAGTAACCGACTCGCCGCGTTAGACAAGGTCGATCCTAATGAAATTCGCTCCTGTACAAGTCATATTCAATCTTTAATTCAGCCATAAACTCGATGAACTCAGGCGACTGTCTTATCTTGTCAAGAAATGGATCGCGGGCGAACAAAGTATAAGATGGGTTTCCTTTCTCCGCGGAATCGCGCAACCATTTCATTGCCTCGGGAACATTTCCGTTGATGGCATAGATACACGCTACTTCATACATGAAATGGTGATAACTGGTAGCCCGGCGGATGGAATCATCTATTTCGCTGATTTCTTTTGCTATGAGTTTTTCCGAGCGTTTTTTTTCACCTTTGAGCGCAAGAAGATACGATGTTAGGAAAAGATCGGGGCGGTTGTCGTTTTTTGCGGCATGCTCGTCCATACGGTGCTTTGCCGCTACAAGATCGCCTTTCATCATGTAGTACAAAGATGGTACAGGCTCACTGGGATAGTACTTTTGGTGCGCGTTTAAGTACTCGTCTGGTCGGTGTAAGAGTATAAAATACGAACGATAATCCCTCGCCAGAATCTTACTTGTCGGATCGATCTCGAATGCGCGCGCGAATTCACGTTCCGCAAGATCTTCAAGTCCGATGTGGTTATAGTGTCCGGCGAGGTCATGATGCCCGATGTTAGGATCAAGCCGCTGTGCGGCAAGTATTTCTCGAATTGCGGCGGCTGCCTGATATCCTGATGAATAGCTGAAAAGAACATTTGCCCGTGCAAGATGTGTTTCGGGAAGCTGCGGATCGATTGTCTCTGCCCGGTTTATCGCGTCGTTTGCAAGAGACAGCCATTTCTCCTGTTCACCGGGATCGACATGCACAGCCTGAAAAGCATAAGCGTCCGCCACGCTCGCATAGGCAAGCGCATAATTCGGATCGGCATCGATCGCTTTTTTGAAAAGATCGATAGTAGCATCGTTCTGAGGCTTTGCGTCGAGTCCGTACTCACGCTGGTCGTAACTATAGACGCCCCTCGTGTAGTATTCGTACGCGATCGGATTCGAGGTCGATCCTTTTGTGAGCCGTGCCAGTTGTGCAGGGTTCAAATGCACTTTTAACCGCGCGGCGACCTGTTGCGAGATCGTGTCCTGCACGGCAAAAACGTCGGTCAACTGTGTATCGAAGCTGTCGGTCCAGAGCGATGTGCCATCAGCTTTTAAAAGGTTCACTCCGATGCGAAGACGCTCCCCAACGCGTTGAACAGTTCCCTCGAGCACAGCATCGACCGTTAGCTGCTGCGCCGCCGTGAGCGCGTCCGTTTCGTCGGTCAGATAATGACGAACCGAACTTGCCGGGCGAACGGTGATTTCACCCGTCTGGCTTATTCGTCTGATCACCGCGTCGGCGATTCCGAAGCCGAGTGCGTTGTCGTTTGGGTCAAGTGACTTTAGCGGAAGCACCGCGAGAGTTCTTATCTCCGGCGGTTGTGCGGCGCCATCGGGCCTGAGCCAATACAGGCCAACCCCGACCGTCCCCATCAAAAACACCGCGATCGCCGCAATGACAGGCCAGCGTTTGTACCACCGAGCGTTGATGCCCGACGTTTCGGCGGTTGACTGAAACGCATTGGTCGGTTCCACGCGGAGTTGCTCCTCATCCTCATCATTCACGGCGGCGGGCAAGGGTTCGGGTTTTGTCTCCGTGTGCTCTTCCAACTTTCTCCAGTCCGCAAGGTTGACGATTACGTGAGTTCCGGAATCGGTTTTGCGAGATTTTGGCAAAGCAGCTGGAAGACCTTTTACGTTTGAATCGGACGGTTTTGCGGAAAGTTGTTCGCGTTCTTCGTCGTGATCGCTTTTCGTGACTTCCGCGACAAAGCGATAGCCGCGTTTTGCGACCGTCTCAATAAACTTGTGGCTGTTGTGTCCTTCGCCCAGAACGCGGCGCAGGGTGTGGACAATGCGGGCGATATTGATCTCCTCGACGAACGAATCGGCCCAGACTAGATCAAGCAATTCGTCCTTTTCGACGAGGTGGCCGGCACGCTCGACCAGCACTGTGAGCACCTCAAAGGCTTTCGGGGTCAGCGGCAGGGAGACGCCCGTTTTGAGCAACTGACGTTCTCCCACATCAAGCCTAAACGGCCCAAAATCGTAAGAATGTCTGCTTCCGTCGCTCATTGTCAGGCTCGGAAAAATTTAGGAAAAAACTAGGAAAATTCTCCAAAGACAAATTAACCTCCGGTGCGGCAGACTGTATCTTGCACAATGCACAACGTCGGCTGTTAGACGGGCTTTGGATGAAAAGCTATTTCGCGAGCCATTATAACAGTCGACGCAAATTTCAAGCAATACAAACATTGATTTTGTAATGCTCGCAGCATTCCGAAAGCCCTAAGAACATGGGCGGAATTTAATCACTTAACAGGAGATATGAATCATGAAACGACGATTTACAACTTTAACGCTTACAACTTTGACGATAATCGCACTCATCGGTGCCGTTTTCGCAGCTCCCTCGGCGTTCGCTTCAGCCGCGCCGAATACGACCATCGAGCGATTTACTGTGCCGTTTGCGCTACCCTGGACTGACCAATATCCGTGTACGGAAATGCCGCCCGGAGTAACTTCGATAACGGGAACGGCCAATTTCCGGGTGGTTACCACCACCAGAGTCGACGGCGGCGGCACGACCTATTTGAATCAAAACGCATTTGCCGACGGCACGGCAACCGACAATCTCGGCACAGATTACCGCATCAACTACGCCAGCCATTTCGACCTGGAAATTCCGCCCGGCGAATATCCGCAGCAACTCAGGTTCACCGACCATTTCAATCTAAACGGCAGAGGAAGAAACAATCAAATGCACGTCGGTTTCTTAATGGTCGGGACGATTGAAGGTCCGGGCGATGCGTTTCCGTGGCATACGAACTTCATCAACATTCGCGGCGACGCGATTGGCTGCGACCCGATTTGATTTTGGAACATTATGATTCTATGGTGTTCTGAAATTCATCATTATTCGGTCGGAATCGCTTGCAACCGATTCCGGCCTTCTTGGGAGGAAGGGAGATGAAAATACGCAATTGCAAGTTACTTGTTTTAATTTGCCGCGGCAATTTTCGGCGGATATTTTGCGATAACAGAGAGAACCTCTGCCCGGGCCGATCAAAACCCGCTTGACCAACAGTTGTCAGCCGTCTTGAACCAAAACGGATTTACCGGCAATGTTGAAGCGACGCTCGAACAGCGTCTTGGACGCAGGGTTGACAACCAATTAGCCGATTTGGGACGCAAGCTGTTTCACGATACGATCGTTAGTCTGAAAGGCGACCAATCCTGTGCAGCTTGTCATTCGGCGACGGCTGGCTTTGGCGATACGAAGTCAATCGCCATCGGTATTGATAATAATTTTATCGTCGGACCCGACCGCGCCGGAACGCGCAATCAACGCCGAACGCCAACGGCGGCGAACTCGGCGTTTTTCCCGACTCTAATGTGGAACTCGCGCTTTGCCTCGCTGTCGGGCAATCCGTTCGACAACAGTAGTGGTTTTATTTTCCCGCCGCCCGAAGGCGCGAGCCTTTCGGACAAGGCGCATTTGCTCATCGCGCAGGCGTTTATTCCGCCGACTGAACGAGTCGAAGCCGCCGGTTTTGAATTTCCCGGCGACAATGACGCGATCCGCAACGAAGTTATCCGTCGCATCAACGAAATTTCCGAATATCGAAAACTTTTCGGCAAGAATTTCAGAGAAGTTAAAGCAGGTGAGCCGATTAGGTATGATATGTTCGCCCGCGCGATCGCCGAGTTTGAATTTACGCTCGTTTTTGCCGACGCCCCAATTGACCGGTTTGCTCGCGGACAAAGAAACGCAATGACCGGCGACCAAAAACAAGGCGCGTTGCTGTTTTTCGGTCGCGCAAACTGCCGCTTCGTGCCACGCAGTTTCAGGCCAGTCGAACGAGATGTTCAGCGATTTTCAGCAGCACGTCATCGGCGTTCCGCAAATCGTTCCGTCGATCGGAAATGTTACGTTTGACGGCCCTGGGCAAAACGAAGATTTCGGGCTAGAGCAGGTAACTGGGAATCCGGCTGACCGCTACAAATTCCGAACATCGCCGCTGCGGAACGTCGCTCTTCAGCCCGCGTTTTTTCACAACGGAGCATATACGCGGCTCGAGGACGCGATTCGGTTTCATTTGAATCCGGCCTATTACGCGCCGCTTTACGATCCGGCGACGGCGGGGGTTGACGCGGATTTACGAAATCCGGTTGGACCGATCGCTCCGATCTTGGTGCGGCTCGACCCGTTGCTGCAAACTCCGGTCAATCTGACGGACGAAGAATTTCGGCAGCTTGTTGATTTTATCCGCAACGGATTGCTCGACCCACGAGCCAAACCGGAAAATCTCCGAAAACTGATTCCGTCGCGTGTGCCAAGCGGCCGGCCTCTGCAAACATTTCAACTTCCGCCGCGCTCGAGTAGCCTTTTTTTATACCTTCACGCACTCGCCGCGTTTTAGGAATTGACCGTCGCCAGCCTTGCCTTTGTGTTCGCCGTTCTCGATGACGACGCGGCCGCGTGAGAGGACGGTCTCGACTTTCCCTTTTACTTTCAAGCCTTCGTACGACGAGTAATCGACGTTCATGTGTTCATGCTCGACTCCGAATGTGTGTTCTGTGTCTGGATTAAAAATGACGATGTCGGCGTCCGAGCCGATGGCGATGGTTCCCTTCTTTGGGAAGAGACCAAACATCTTTGCCGCCGCGGTCGAGGTCAGCTCGACAAATCTATTCAAAGAAATACGCTGCTCGACCACTCCGCCGTTGTAGATGAGATTCATGCGGTTTTCGACGCCGGGAGCACCGTTTGGGATCTTGGTGAAATCATCGATGCCGAGTTCTTTTTGCTCTTTCATGCAGAACGGGCAATGGTCGGTCGAAATGACCTGCAGATCGTCCATTTTCAGCCCTTTCCAGAGTTCGGCACAGTTGTGTTTCTCACGCAAAGGCGGCGTCATTACGTATTTTGCACCTTCCCAACTGTCGCCGTAGTCGTCTATCGAATGAAAAAGATACTGCGGACAAGTCTCCGCAAACGCCGAGATACCGCGATCTCTCGCCTGACGTACTTGATTCAAAGCATCAGTACACGAAAGGTGAACAATATACACCGGCGACTCTGCCATTTCGGCAATGGCGATCGCTCGGTGAACGCCCTCGGCCTCGGCGATGGTCGGTCTCGTGAGAGCGTGATACTTCGGAGCCGTGCGACCGTCGGCGAGAAATCGTTTGATGATCTCGTTGATGACGATGCCGTTCTCGGCGTGCATGCAGATGAGGCCGCCGCGTTTTCCGGCAGCCGACATCGCACGAAAGATCGTCGCGTCGTCCGCCAAAAACACGCCCGGATACGCCATAAACAGCTTGAACGACGTAATTCCCTCGTCCATCAGCTTGTACATTTCTTTCTCATCGCCGTCCTCAAACTCGGTCGTGATGAGATGAAACCCGTAGTCGATCGCCGTCTTGCCCTCGGCCTTTTTGTGCCACGCATCGACGCCCGCGGTCATCGATTCGCCCTTCGTCTGCACCGCAAAATCAATGATCGTCGTCGTCCCCCCAAACGCCGCCGCCCGCGTCCCGGTAAAAAAGTCGTCCGAAGCAAACGTCCCGCCAAACGGCAGTTCCATATGCGTATGCGGATCGATCCCGCCCGGTATCACCAGCCGCCCCGACGCGTCCAGCACAACATCCGCCTCCATATCCAGCCGCTTGCCGATAGTCGTCACCGTCTCGCCGTCAATGAATATATCCGCCCGATAGTCGTCCACCGCCGTAACAACCCGCCCGTTCTTGATCAGTGTTTTCATGATTTTTCAAATTCGTTTAATCTATCGCCTAAGTCACATTTTCTCGCATCTTTTTATAAGCTACAGCAATCAGAATAACAGCCAATACAACTTCAAAAAGGGTTTCATAATAAACCCTGTTGTCAATTCCATCGCTAACCTCGATTGGAAAAACGACAACCGTAATGTTGGTAAACGTATGTAACAAAAGGCAAGCAAAAAGATTGCCATTCGTTCGCAAATAAACCCAAGTATATTTGACGGCGGCGGCAGTTGTTCCAACAACAAAGAGCCAAATTGGAGTTTTATACTGACTGGTTCCGATCATCCAAAACATCGGCAGATGCCAAACTGACCAAAATATTCCAACCAGCAAAGTTGCGGTTAACACCGAATAGTTCTTAAACAATCGCGGCAACATATAGCCACGCCAACCAAACTCTTCGTTAAACGATCCGCCAAGGAAAAAATAAAGTATGAACGTCCCGAGAAAGGTCAGGATATTAAAATTAAATTCGGTTCCACCGGCAATCAAATGAGCCAAAAGCGACATTCCAAGAGGAACGATTGCAATGAAAAGGTAAATCTGCCACGAAATTCTTAAATTAAACCCATCTCTGAAGAGTTGCCGAACGCTCTGAAAACCGTCTTTCCTCCAAGTCAAAAAGATACCGCATAAAGAAGGACCAAAACTTCCAAAGAGCAAAAGTATCAGAGGCGAGAATGGTAACGAAATGATCTTTTGCGAGTCTAAAACGACCGGAATCTGAAGCAACCAAGTAAAAAGAAAAGTTATCAGAAGATATTTTGTGACGGATTTCATGAATTTTTCTATACCGTCGCAAAACCTTTATCCAACGCCTCGATGACTTTATCGATCGAATCGGTGGTTGAATTGGGCAACGCGGCTAAGGATTGTGCTCACGTTGCTCATGTATTCGCCACAGGCTTACGGCTTCTTTTTTCTTGTAAGGCCGGACCTCTTCTTCGACTTACGGACGAAGCCCATGGCTCCGTAGAGTGGGCTGTCGTTGCCGTAGGCGGGGTCGCCGGCGACGGCCATGCCGATTTGTGAGCGTTTTTGATCAAGGGCGGCGTACTTATCATCGCGAACGTCGCGTTTCAGCTTAAGTTCGGCTTTAAGATCGGCGATCGCGGCGTCCTGTACGGACTTTTCTTCGGCTCCAAGCCCAACTATTTATTGTCCCCGCAAAATCTGTTGCACATCCGCATCTGCGGCCCCAACGTCAATTATCAGGTCGCCGCCACGCCGTCCGACATAATCGCGTTTACCGTAATGCACACGCCAACCCCAAACGCCGTCAGCCAAGTGTTGGCTCACCGTTATGAGGCTCTCTTTGAGATCGACGCCCAACTCCTTTGCCTTCCGGTTTGCCGAAGCCAAAACCTGAGCCACCGAAATTGCGATCTCGTCTTTTAATGTTTCATTAGTTAAAACTGCCGCCATATTTTTACCTCTCTAAAATGACCATTGTGGCACCAATTACATGATAATCGCCCGCAGGTTCGATCAAATATATATTTTGCTCCGAAATAACAATTTCCCCAAGATAAAATTCAC
Source organism: uncultured Acidobacteriota bacterium (assembly GCA_963738935.1). Taxonomy (GTDB): domain Bacteria; phylum Acidobacteriota; class Blastocatellia; order Pyrinomonadales; family Pyrinomonadaceae; genus OLB17. Next base: position 2,383,455 of record CAVTYF010000001.1, read on the forward strand.
CCTTCAAATCAAAATCGTCGCTAACCGCACGAATATCGGTCAAACTCGGTTCCTGCTGGAAATCTTTTCCCGTATTTGGATGCGTGTGAAACGAAATGACAATTCCCTTTCCGTTAACAAAACAGTTCTTATGCGGCGGCAGAACAATCTCATTCTGCGAGCCTTTCTCCCAACGAACAACTGCCAGATCTCCAGCATCATCTGCGACAATGAAACCGCCTTCTTCATGTCCGCCGGAGATGTTAGGTTCGGAATCAATCCACGCTTTTTTCAATTCGACTACGATTGATTCGTTTTCGAAAATATCGTTCGTTGTGAAATTCATTTTCAAACGGTCGCGACTCCCATTGCCTAAAGAAGCTCAACCACATCAAATCCCGCATCACTTGCCGCTTCTCCCAAACGTTTATCCGCACAGACAAACGGCCGGTTTCGCGGACGTCCGTTGCACCAGGCCAAGGCCGCTGCAAGTTGGAAAGCATCCAAGGCTCTGATGTTCATCTTGGAGGTGAGCGAAACAGCTATATTTAGCACTGTCTCTGTGGGCTCTACTACAAGTGAGGTTGCGTACACCTGATTCCATTTGCTTATCGCCGCAAGCGATTGACTTTCACGAATAGCTACTTCGTTTCGCAACCGGTTTATGCCGCTATACACCTCGACGTGAGTGCCCCACCAAAATACAAGTTCGCTAAAACTTCTGCGTATGAGACGCGATTTGTGTGAGGCCGCCTGGTTACAAAACAACGGGATGATCGCGCTTGTATCCCAAAATGCGATCTTAGCGGGCATCACGATCCTCTCTTATAACCTCAAGAATCTTCTCTAGCGGAACATTCGGAAGATCGTCATCATCATCCCAGAAAGCATCCGGCAGGGGGGTTCGATCCAAGGGCGGTCGCAATATGCCTTTTGCGATCAGATCAAGCTCCTCGGCCTCATAAGCATCTGAATAATCAATCGGAACGATCTTGGCAAACGGGACGTTTCTTTCGCTGACCAATATCTGACCGCCGCGCTTAACTTCCGCAAGATAAGCACTCAACCCATTCTTTAACTGTGCGATATTTGCCGTTTTCATAACATGGCCATTATAGCCAACTTGGCCAACTAGGTCAAGTTAGAGAATCCTCTGTTCTCTTCGGTGGCTGTCTCGTAAATTCGTTCCTTTATCTCGGCACCCTATGCTATTCCAATCCGCACGGGCGCGGCAGTTTCAGCCGTCGCAGTTTCTCTCACGCGCCAGCCAATTGAGATTAGGTGAGCAATAGCGGATCCAGATTTATCAATGATTTTGCGGGCAACTATGCGCCTGTTTCGGGCACTAATTACGGAGATTATGGGTATTTAGGCTATACTTGCATCATCTGATTTTCGATTCCATGGTAAAAAGTGAAAGAACTATATGAAACTGAAAAGTAATCGCTTCGTCTCGCTCGCGATGATTATCGCGGTACTCGTCTCGACTTCGTCGTTTGCCCTCGCATTCGATGAGGGCATGTTTGCTCCCGGCCAGATTGCCGGACTGCCGATCGGTAAGCGTGGGTTAAAGATAAAGCCCGCAGAGATTTACAATCCGGCGGGCGGCGGGTTGACGGATGCGGTTATTCGTTTGTCGATCGGCTGTACGGCGGAGTTCGTTTCGCCCGAAGGTTTGATATTGACCAATCACCACTGCGGATTTGACGCACTGGTGTCGGCCTCGACGCCGGAAAAAGATCTGGTCGAGACCGGTTTTAAGACCGAAAGCAAAGCCGGTGAGATCTCGGCAAAAGATTACTCCATCTTTCTGACCAATCGCGTCGAAGATGTCACCGCAAAGATCAAAGCCGGAACCGACAGCCTCGCGGGCGCCGACCTCGCGGCCAAGATCAAGACGAACACCGAAACGCTCCAAGCCGCCGAGCAGGCAAAGGCAAAGGCCGGTGCGTTGGTTCGCATCCAGATGCTAAACAGCGGTTTCTTTTACTATCTCTACGAGACGCAGGAGATCAAGGACATCCGCGTCGTTTATGCTCCGCCGCGTAATATCGGCATCTTTGGCGGCGACCCGGACAATTTCGAATGGACGCGGCACACCGGCGATTTTACGTTTCTGAGAGCGTACACGGCCCCGGACGGCTCGTCGGCGGCGTATTCGGCAAATAACGTCCCGTACAAACCGAAAAAATATCTCACCGCAAATATCGGGGGGCTCAAGGAGAACGATTTTGTCTTTGTTCTTGGTTATCCCGGCGGAACGACGCGTTATCGCGAAAGCTGGTCGATGATCTATGCACGCGACGCCAATTTCCCGTTTCTGGAAAAGTGGCTTACGGCACAGAGCGACAGCCTGCGTACAATTGGTGCGACCGACGAAGAAAAGCGCATCTCGTTTCAGAGCGACATCGCGAGTTATGACAATTCGCGCAAAGCGTTTGGCGGTGGGCATCTTCAACTAACACGCGTTCAGGCGGTTCAGCAACGTCAGGCCGACGAAACTCGGATGGCGACATGGATCGCCGCGAATCCCGAACGGCAAAGGAAATACGGCACCGTCCTCAGTCAGCTCAAATCTCTCTCCGAGGAAGCGAATGCCGCCCAGAAGCGCGACGTCCTCATGCAACGGTTCCCCGATCCGATCTCCGGCGTCGTTCTCGGCCAGGTTGTCGCGGCCGCCACTTCTGTAAAACAAGGACGTAAGCTCAGTGACGCCGACAAAACAAAGAAGCTCGCCGAGATCGCCGAAGCTCTAAAAAACCGCGAAGCCGCACACGAGCGCGATCTGCTCAAATTCTTTTTCAAGGAATTTGACGGTCTGCCCGACGGCCAGCGTTTCGCCGCGGCGGATGCGAAATTCGAGAACAAAAAGGGCAAGGCTCGGCGCGAAGCCGAAGCCGCTTTTGCATCGCGCATCGCCGAGGGCAGCGAAGCCACGGCTGAGAATATTCTCGCGCTTTACTCGATGTCGTGGGATGACCTAAAAGCCGCACATCCGTTCGTGGCAGGCGTCGTTGACGAACACGCTGCGCGTGCCGCACGCGCGGCAAAGTTCGCGGCCAACATCGATCCGCTTCGAGTGCTATACATGCAGGCCCTGACCGAGATGAAAGGCGTTTCGACGGTTTACCCCGACGCCAATTCGTCGCTGCGTTTTTCGTACGGGTACGTGAAAGGCTATCAGTCACGAGAGGCCGAATTCCGAACGCCGTTCACCACCATGAAAGGAATGATCGAGAAAAATACCGGCGAAAAGCCGTTCGACGTGCCGCAGCGGTTGATCGATTTGCAGAACGCAAAGGATTTTGGCCGGTATGGATCGAGCGACAGCATTGTCGTCAATTTCCTCTCGACCACCGATATCATTGGCGGCAACAGCGGTTCGCCGATCCTCAACGCGAAAGGCGAACAGGTCGGGCTATGCTTCGATGGCAACTACGAGGGCCTAGGCAATGATTTCTACTTCGACACCGAAAAGAACCGCACCATCTCGGTCGATATTCGTTACGTGCTGTTCGTCACCGAGAAATTCGGCGGTGCGAAGTGGGTGGTGGATGAGATGAAGGTGGTTGGGAAGAAATAGGCGGAGATTCAGATTCATCCAAAGACCGCGCGAGGGAGATAATTATGAAGCTGCGAAACATTGTATTTTTTACGTTTTTAATGTCACTCTCGGCATCGGCGATATTGGCGGATCAAATCACCAAGGAACTCATCACCTCTAAGGGTAAGGAGCGGGCGTATTACCTATTCGTCCCCGACAAACTCAGCGCGGCGAAACCCGTACCATTGATTGTTCTGCTGCACGGTTCGGGGCGCACGGGCATCTCGCTGGTTGAAAAATGGAAAGATCTGGCGAAAAAGGAGGGTTTCATTGTTGTCGGGCCCGACGCTCTCAACACCAAAGGCTGGCAAATACCGGGCGATGGCCCGGATTTCATCCATGAACTGGTCGAGGCTCTAAAAGCAAAATACCCAGTGAATATGCGTCGGGTTTACCTGTTCGGCCACTCGGCGGGAGCCGGACAGGCTCTATATCTGTCGCTACTTGAGTCTGAGTATTTTGCGGCAACGGCGATTCACGCAGGTGCCTTTGGTGAAAACGCTGACGATATTATTATGCGTGCGAAGCGCAAGATTCCATTCTGGATATTTGTCGGCACAAACGATCAATTTTTCCCGCTGCCGGTCGTTCGGGCGACGCGCGACGCTCTGGTCGCCGGCGGCTTCAAATGCGAGCTTACCGAACTAAAGGACCACACGCATTGGTATTATGACAAAGCGGCCGATATCAATAAGAAAGCCTGGGACTTCCTGAAAATCTACGAATTGACCGACGATCCGAAGTATGAGCAGCATAATTTTAGATAGTTTCGTGCAGAGGTCCGGACGTTATGAGAGTACTGGTCATTTCTCAGAATAATCCAGCTTGATCGAATTCATCCCGCGCAAAATGACTTTTTGGCGGCGGACTACGCGTTTGCGGTTTTTTGCTGGGTTGAAGATGTTCAGAGGGCTTGGGATCATGGCTGAGAGAAAGGCGGCTTCGTCGCGAGTGAGGTCGGAGGCGGATTTTTTGAAATAGGTGCGGGCGGCGGCCTCGGCTCCGTAGATGCCGTCGCCCCATTCGATGACGTTTAGGTAGATCTCGAGGATGCGTTTTTTGGTTAGCTGGCGTTCGAGAAAGTAAGTGTAAACAGCCTCGCGGCCTTTGCGCAGGAAATTGCGATCTTCCGAAAGGAAAAGATTTTTTGACAGTTGCTGCGTCACGGTCGAGGCTCCGCGTTTGAAGCTCGGCATCGGCGGTATCCAGTCTTCCTCGCCCGGCTTGCAGTCTTTTTTTGGCGTTCCGGAGGCTTTGGCGGCTTCTTCGCATTCCTCGCGGGCTTCCTTTTCGCCTTCCTTCACGGCCTCGTCCCACGCGGCCTGGATAGCGTCCCAGTCAAAACCGTTGTGCTGGAAAAATCGCGAATCTTCGCCGGCGAGCACGGCCCGCTGTAGATTTAGCGAGATCTGCTCGATCGGCGTCCAGATCATGAATTTCTTCGGTTCTTTGCCCTCGGCTTTTGCCTCGGAGATTCGAAATTCGATCATCGACGATGTCGTCGGGTTTTCTGTCCGCAGACGGGAGATCGCGGGGAACGTGATTAGCTCAAACGCCAGCCAGACCGCCACGGCGCCGATAAAGATTAAGGTTAAAACTTTGATCCAGTACCACATTTGCTTCGTACACGAATTATCAAATAGGAATTACGTTTTGTAAATCGAATGTGTTCGGTATTTGTTGAAAAGGGACTAAGTTGTTGTTTAACCCGGAGTTTACTTCGAGAATGACGAATATTGCTTGATTAGTCGTTGATATTGCGGCTATTCTGATTAGGCGAGCAATGGCCAGACCAATCGAGGATAACAAAATGATGGGACAGCACGATAATGTAGTTGCGGTGATCCTGGGCGGCGGTGCGGGATCGAGACTCTTTCCGCTGACAGGCGAGCGCTCAAAACCGGCTGTTCCGCTTGGCGGAACCTACCGCCTAATCGACGTTCCCGTGTCAAACTGCATCAATTCCGAGATTACGCAGATTTTTGTCCTGACACAGTACAACTCGGCCTCGCTCAATCGTCACATCTCGCGAACGTATCGTTTCTCGAGCTTCTCGTCAGGTTTTGTCGAGGTCCTGGCTGCCGAACAGACCAAGGATAACCCGGAATGGTTTCAGGGGACCGCAGACGCCGTAAGGCAAATGCTGCCGCACCTTCGCGACTGGCGTGTCGATACGCTCCTTATCCTTTCCGGCGATCATCTTTACCGGATGGATTACCGCAAATTCCTCGAACGACACTTTTCGACACGCGCCGACGTGACCGTTTCCGTGGTTCCCTGCCGTCCGGACGAGGCTCCCGAGTTTGGCCTTCTAAAGACCGACACCAAAGGCCGAATCATCGAATTCAAAGAGAAACCCAAAGGGGATGATCTCGAGGCGATGCGGGTCGATACGACAAACTTTGGCCTGACGGCGGACGAGTCGTCCGGACGACCGTTTCTCGCATCGATGGGCATTTACATTTTTAATTACAACAAGCTCGTTGAACTGTTGAAGACGGACAATTCATGGGTCGATTTTGGCCGCGAGATCATTCCCGCCGCGATCGAAAAATTTAGCGTTCAGGCATACCTGTTTAAGGATTATTGGGAAGATATCGGGACCATCCGGGCCTTTTACGACGCAAATCTGGATCTCGCCGCCCCGCTGCCAAAGTTCAATTTTTTCGACGTCACGGCCCCGATCTACACCCGCAGCCGCTATTTACCTCCGTCAAAACTGCTCGGCTGTGAAATAGATAATTCGATGGTCTCAGAGGGCTGCATTCTAAACGGCGTCCGTGTCCGCAAGTCGATCATCGGCCTTCGCAGCCGCATCGACAACGGTGCCAACATCGACGAATCGATCGTCATGGGTTCCGATGTATTTGAATCGATCGGCGAGATTAATTCGAACATCCAGAACGGTAACCCCCACATCGGCATTGGTGAAAATACGGTTATCCGCCGCTCAATCATTGACAAAAACGTCCGCATCGGTCGAAACGTAAAACTGGTAAATAAGAATAATATCGACTTTTACGATGCCCCGGACAAATCGATCTACATCCGTGAGGGGATCGTCATTGTCCCCAAAAACGCAGTAATTCCCGACGGAACGGAGATATAAGGCCTGAGCGAAACGACGGGCGGCAATCATCCCAGCGGCTGCATCGACTGGAGGGTGAGCATCTTGCTCACCGATGCCGGGCGAGCAGGATGCTCACCCTCGAGTCAACGCGTCAGCGGTCTTTCCGCGTCATTTTTCGGTTTGTAAATGTTTCGCGCGAGCGTACGACAAAGCCCTCTTTATCGAGCTTGATCTTTACGTTGCTCGACTTGCCGGCAACACGATCTTCGCTGGGATAATAACCGACGCTGTAAAACTCACGCAGTTCGCTCGCGATCTTTGAGTAGGCATCGGCGAGATTGCCAAGCGTGGTTGCGTCGTAACGGCGTCCGCCGGTCCGCATCGCTAGTTGATCTAGATATTCAGCGGCTTTTTCGTATTCTTCAGGCGTTGTACCCTGACTGCTTGGGGTTCCGACCGTTGAAAGTATGGCGGGTATAGGATTTCCGGTCGGCGTCGATGTCGGTATTGAGATCGTGGGTTTGTGAATGACCGGCGTGTTTTTCATATTTTGCACATCGGCAAACGTGTCGTACCTGATCGTGTAGATCAGGGAGTCGAGCTCCATCGCATCGTGTAAATTGTTGTAATCATTGACCCGACGGCTCGATGTATCGACGCCATCGCTGAAGAGAATAATCGCCTTGCGACCGTCGATCTGGCGGAGCCGGTTGTTCATTACAAGGTCGATCGCCTCGTAGAGGCTGGTGCCATTATCGATTTTCGTCGATTTGATCGCCCGATATATCTCCTTGCGGTCGCTGGTCGCCTCGCACAGCATGTGAACGTCGCCGTCAAATGAGACGACAATCACTCGATCCTGCGGACGAAGTTGATCGATAAATGCGATTGCGGCGGATTGGATCTCGGCCAGCTTGAACTTGGCCGAATAACTCATGTCGAGCATCAGTGCGACCGTGAAAGGTTCATTTTCATTCGAAAACAAGGCGATCTCCTGCTCGACGCTGTTCTCAAATACCCTGAAGTTTTCCTTGGCAAGCCCTCCAATAAAACGGCCCTTTTTATCCATTACGCGGACCGGAATGGATACGAGTTGAGTGGTCACCTTTATTACGTCGCCGTCGTCCGCCGGAGCCTTGGCATCGGCGAGGGTTGGCGTCGAGGCGGCCAGCGGCGTGGGTGTCGGTTCGGGTCGCTGATTTTTCTTAGGATCAGTTCGACCGGACTGCGCAAATATATTTGCGGAGAATACCGCAAATAACATTAAGAAAAGCGTTGAGAGGCGAATTTTCATTTGGCGTTCCCCGAGATTTCAGAATCTACGATGCCGGATAGATATATTAAAGATGCAAAATGCAAAAAAAGGAAGTCATTTTATTGACTTCCCTTTTCTAATCTAACGATATCGCGTCATCGCCCGGCGATATTCCGGTCGGTCTGGCCGACAATGTAGCTATTCTTCGCCCGCACGACGACAGCGGGGCGCATGACGCGGATCTTGATCTGCTTGCGATCGCCGACCTTGCCAACCGTGTCGGGATAATAACCAAGCGAATACTGACGGCGAAGCTCCTCCGCAATACCGGCAAACGCGGCGTCAATATTGTAAATCGACTGGGCCTCAAACTGGCGTCCACCGCTATTGATAGCCAGCGTTTCGAGATACTTACGGCCTCTTTGATACTCAGGCGAATTCGTTCCACCTCGACCGCCGGAACCAACATTGACATTACCGCCGGTCAGGATTGCTCCTAGTATGTCACCAAATGTGACACGCCCGCCGCGACCGCGTCCCTGCGGCTGCCTTGGATAGCCGCCGCCCATGTCGATCGAAGTGTCATATCGAATCGTGTAAAAAAGCGCATCAATCTCTTCGGTCGCCTTAAGTGTACTGTCATAGTTGGCCCGACGCGATGTGGTATCGACGCCATCGGTAAACAGGACGACCGCCTTTCGGCCCTGAATGTTTCGCAACTGCTCATTTATCACATAATCGACGGCCTCGTAAAGACTGGTGCCGTCGCCAAATCGCGCCTGTTTGATCGCACTGCGAAGCCGGTTACGATCACCTGTAATAGGGCTCAAAACCTGTACGTGCTGGTCGAATGCAATGACCATCACTTTGTCAGCGGACCTGAGCTGATCGACAAATGTGATCGCCGCATTCTGAATCTCTTCGATCCGAAACTGAGTCGAAGGGCTGACGTCGATCAGCAAAATAACCGTAAACGGCTGTTCAACCGACTGAAAATAATCCAGCTTTTGCTCGACGCCGTTCTCAAATATCTTAAAATCTTTCTGCTGCAAGCCCGAAATGAAACGCCCGTCGCGGTCAAGCACCGAAACCGGCATCGTCACGAGATTTGTCTCGACGCGGATAACCTCGTCATCCTCGGGCGGCTTTGCGGTCGGGTTCGCCGTCGGCTTGTTGCCATTTATCAACACCGGCGGGCCGGCGTCGCGGGTCGAAGCAGGCGGTGCGTTAACAATCTGCGGCGGAGTCGCCGTCGGGGCGACACGCGGACGCGTCGAGGTGCTCGTCTGTCCAAACGCCCCAATTACAAGCGTCCCCAATGTGATAAAAAAAACTGCAAGGTTTTTCATCGAATCTTTTTCTCCGCAGGTCATGTCGGTTACTTTGGGGAAAGCGTCGTTATGATTAGGTTTTAGCTGGTTTCGTTGCTTTATTTTTTATCAAGAAAATCGTTTCCCAGATCGTGAAATTTACGCCGAACCGAATTGATATTTACAAACGGCAAATCCTGGTTGTGCGTCCGGTTGGTCAATAAGATAAACACACGTTCCTTAACCGGGTCGATCCACAAGCTCGTCCCCGTAAACCCCAGATGCCCAAAGCTTTCGGGCGACATCTTGGTCCCCGCCGTTGATTCCCGCGTCGAGGCAAGCTGGAACGCAAACGAGCGATGTTCGTTCATCCCGGGCGTAAAATTTGTGCGAAAAAAATCGCATGTCCCCGGCTTCAACAAGGTCGTGTAATTTGGTAAAAATTGTTGGGCGATCTTAAAAACCTCTTCCGCCGTTGCAAATAATCCAGCGTGTCCGGCAACCCCGCCCATGAAGTAGGCATTTCCGTCGTGAACCTCGCCCCAAATTATTTGATTGCGGATTGTGTCAGAACCGGGAGCCGTATCGACTGGGTTCTTCGCCGTCGCATCCCTCGCCTCAAGCGAGTCATCAACGAGGTACCCCAACTCAAAACAAGTCTGCCGCTCAAAATTATTTCCATTCTCACTCCCGGCGATTCTTTTCTGCAACCGTAGGTCAGGCCTAAATCCAGTATCGGTAAGAACCAGCGGCTTGACCATCGTCTCATCCGTCAAAACCTCAAGGGCTTTGCCGGTAAAGCGTTCAATCACCGCCTGTAGCGCGATGAAATTAAGATCGCTGTAAACAACGCCGTCCGGTCCGGCATTCGGCGGCGTCGCGGCTATGTCCGCGATCCTTTGTGACGGGTTGACCACGCATAGATACAGCGGTTTCCACCCCAACAAACCGGACGTATGCGAGAGCAATTGACGAATCGTTACGCCGGATTTTTCTGTCGCTTCAAACTCAGGCAGATATTTGGCGGCTGGCAGGTCCAGCAATAACGTGCCGCCCTCAACGAGCTTTGCACAGAGCAATCCTGTCACCAAAACCTTGGTCAAACTCGCCAGATCATAGATCGTATCCTTGCGCGCCGCGATCCGTTCCGGCTCGACGACGGCGTAACCGAGGGCCTCGTGCAGCACGATCTCGCCTTTTTCGGCGACAAGATAAACAGCGGACGGAAAATCACCCGCGTCGATGCGTTGTTGCAAAAATTCCGAGATCATAAGACTGGAACGCCCCCGCGTTTGCTCCATTCTACACTACCGCCAGAATGCGCCATCCCTAGTTTAGCGACGGGCTTGCCCGTCACGGGGTGTCGCACCGGGCGGACAAGCCCGCCTCTGAACCGCCGGGAGAAGATTACAACACGACACATGGCTCCGCGAAAGCAGTTGCGATTCCACGACGGGCAGGTATAGAATAACTACATAAATTCTTTCTGGAGGTACCTATTATGAGCAAAGCTGAATCTGCTGATTTAATCTTAAAACTTTACGACCTACGCCGCGAAACGAAGATGCGCGAGGCGCGTAACTGGATATTTAGTTTCAACCCGACAAGCGCCGACCATTATTTTCAAACAATGATGGATCCCGAGGTCGGCGGTTATCTGCGAATGGTCACGTCCTATTGGGACATGGCCGCATCCTTGGTCAATCACGGTGCCATCGACGCCGAAATGTTTAACGACACGGCCGGCGAACACGTCATGATCTTCGCCAAGATCCAACCATTACTCGCCGAATTACGGGAAAAATGGCAAAATCCGGATGCGTTGAAAAATCTCGAAAAAGTCATCATGGACAGCCCCAACGGCGCTGAAAAAGTCGCCAAAACCCAGGAATGGCTAAAAATGATCGGCGAACAAATGGCGGGAAAGGCCGCGGCCTAAATGACTGGAGGGTGAGCATCCCTGCTCGTCGGTCACAACGACTGGAGGGTGAGCATCCCTGCTCGCCCTTACATTCCTCATATTGCGTGATTACGCTAAGGGCACGGGCGAGCAGGATGCTCACCCTCCAGTGTATCCACTGCCATTGCCAATCTTCCTTGCGTTCACATAAACCCGCTTTTACCGGATTATTCTCGATATATTCAATTACATTTGCGTAATGCTTATAATTCCGAATGTAGCGGTCAAATGACTCATGCTGCCAAAATGCACCTCGGCGCGAGAGAATTTTGTTCGCCGTCGTCGCCGTATAAGATTTTATCGAGTGCAGGATGTCGGGCAGATGCTTTCCGGGCAACTGAGTCGCAAGCACATGCCCATGATTCGGCATAATAACCCAGGCGTGAAGATCGTAACTTCTGTCGTGGTGATAGATCAGAGCATTCTGAACAAGTGAGGCAATATCAGGCCTCCTGAGCCAACATTCGCCCATGCCCGCATCCAATCGTTCCTCTATCGCCTTTCGATAGCCGACTTCGTCATCAGCCTCGCGTTTGAGTTTTTCAATTAAAGCTCGGGGTAATGAATCGGCTAGCCGAAACGTGACAAATTGCGCAAATCCGTCGGCATCGAGATGAGGTAGATGGCCCGACCCCTACCAGCCGTATCCGTCGCGTCCCAGTTTGGGTTTGAAATTGTAGTTGGTCATAGATTGCGAGTTAAGGGCGAGCAGGATGCTCACCCTCCAGTCGAATCGATTTGCTCACCCTTCAGTCTGTCGATATGCTCCTCAATCTTCTCTAATACGCCTACCGCCAGACCCAATGCTCGTCGTCCGTCCTCGCCCGTTACTGGCGGTGCTTCGTCGTTTTCAATAGCATCTAAAAACGCCGTAATCTCAGCCCGGAGCGGTTCGACATCGGTGATCTCAAGCCGGTTGATCGAGATGCCAAGCAGCGGATGGGCGGCGTCTGGATTGAGCGACGTGACTGACGCAAACTTTGTCCCGTAATCTAAAACGACATACGAACCGGTCTGATAAAACCGCGTTTTTCGGAGCTTCTCCGTCCCAATCCGCGACGCGGTGATGTTGGCGACCGCTCCGTTCTCAAATTCTATCCGGGCATTCGCAGCATCAACCTTGTCCGAGATTACGGGAATCCCAACGGCGCGTATCTCCGTGACTTTAACATCGTCGCCAACCAGCCATTGGATCGCGTCGAGATCGTGGATCATCACGTCGAGCACCACATCGACATCGAGCGAGCGGTTCGGGAAAGGTGAAACGCGGTGGATCTCAAAATAGAGCGGATTTGTCACATGCGGGCGCAATGCGACCATTGCCGGGTTAAACCGTTCGAGTTGCCCGACCATCAGTTTTGCGCCGGATTTTTCCGCAGCAGCGATCATTTTGTCGGCTTCGTCGAGGGTGAGGGCGATGGGCTTTTCGACGAGCACATGAACGCCGGTTTCGAGAAACGCGCAGGCGATCTCGCAATGGGTTTCGGTCGGCGTCGCGATCGAAACTGCATCAACCTTCCCCAACAAATCGCGCCAATCCGTAAAGCTCGGGCATTTGTTATCGGCGGCGATCAGCATCGCAGTTTCGGCGTTAGCATCGCAAACCCCGATCATGTCGACGCGGCCCTTGGCGGCCAATTCCGCATAATTTCGCCCGTGATGCCGCCCGAGGCTGCCGACGCCGATCGCGGCCACTTTAAGAATGGGGATTTCCTTCATGCCTTGAAGTTGTAGCAAATAATGATTCTAATAGTAAGACTGGAGGGTGAGCATCTTGCTCGCCCGTAGCCGACAGGCAAGCAAGATGCTCGCCCTCCAGTCAACTACCATTCTCTGCTAACTTTTCGTAGATGACAAAAACACACTCCGCATTACAAACGCCACGGGCCGCGATCATGTGGGGGCTGCTCGCGGTTTTTGTGGTTTTTGTCTATCTGTTCGGCCTCACGTTGCCACTGCTCGGCCCCGACGAGCCTCGTTATGCGCAGGTCGCGCGCGAGATGTTCGAGAGCGGCGATTGGGTCACGCCGACGCTCGGTGGCTTTAACTGGTTCGAAAAACCGGCGTTGCTCTACTGGCTGCAGATCGCGTTTTATCACATTTTTGGGGTCAACGAATTTGCCGCCAGATTTGGATCGGCGCTGTTCGGATTGGGAACCGTCGCAAGTCTTTGGATTCTGGGCAGAAAATTAGCCACCGAGCACATAGAGAGTTCACAAACATCCTCAAAAATCTCTGTACCCTCTGTGGCCAATTCTTTCCCAAACTATCTCGCACTGATCGCCGCCTCATCTCTGGGAATCATCGTGTTTTCACGCGGAGCGAGTTTCGACATCATCGTCACTTTTCCTCTGACGGCATCGCTTGTAAGTTTTTTTGTTTTTGACCAAGCGACAAAGAACACGTTCAGAAAAAAATATCTGCCGCTCGTTCTGTTTTATATCTTTATCGGCGTTTCGCTGCTGGCAAAAGGCCTGATCGGAATGGTCTTTCCCATCGCGATCGTTACTCTTTATCATGCGCTGTCGCGGCGATTGCCGAGCAAGACTTTTATTCTTAGCCTTTTCTGGGGAACTCTGATCGCGATCGTGGTCGCCGCGAGCTGGTATCTGCCGATGTACCAACGACACGGCTGGGAATTCATTGACGAGTTTTTTATCCAGCACCATTTTCAGCGGTTTACCTCAAATAAATACCAGCACCCGCAGCCGTTTTATTTCTTCCTTTGGGTGCTGCCGCTGATGACATTTCCGTGGGTGCCGTTCTTTATCGGAGCAATCTGGAAGACTCTGAAAAGTTTTCTTCACCGCAGAGACGCGGAGACGCAGAGAAAAGGCGAATTCCCCATCTCCTCTTCTCCTCTTCTCCTCTTCTCCCTTTCGTGGCTCGCCGTTCCGCTCGTATTCTTCTCGCTCTCGGGATCGAAACTGCCCGGCTACATCTTGCCGGCAGTACCGGCGGCGGTAATTCTGACGGCTATGTATGTTTTTCGATTGGTTGAAGAAAGCTCGAGGTGGCGAAACGTAGTACTGTCTACCGCCATCACGATGCTGGTCAGTATTGTTGCCTTGTTAATTTTCGCCGTGCCGAAATTTGCCGATTCTGATTCTGTAAAAATTTTGATCGAGGCGGCAAATGCCCGAGGATTAGCTGAAGAACGCGTCCTGATGGTCTACACGCTCTCGCATAATGCCGAATTCTACGCCGCGAAACGGCTCGTGCGAGACGAGACCGGAAAACAGAAGAAGTTCTATCACGCCAACGACCTGCTGAGCGTCCTAGCCGCCGAAAAGAACGGCACCGCGCTCGCCCTGGTGCCGATCGAACACCTCGCCGTCCTCACCCGCGACGACCGCATTAAGACCGAAGTAATTAGAGACAACACCGAACTTGCGATCGTCGCTATCGCTTTAAAATAATTTACGCCTCAGCCGCCCTCCTCAGCCGGTCCATCAAAGCCGCACCGATCCCAATCTCTGGAACTTCCTCACAATAGATAGTTTGAATCCCGGCCCGGTCGCATTCGCGGAAAAATTCAAACAAAGAATGTGCATATTCCTCCACGGAAGAGCAGATGAGCGTCATTGAAAACGGCTCTTCCACTGTCGAAACACCAATAAACGCTCCAGCCAATGTCAGTACCGGGAACGATAGTGAACGGGAATCTGACGTACCGCCATGCAGAACCAACACGACTTTTGCCCTCGGCGAATAATGCTTATGCTTCAACCCCGGGCTTCGGACAGCCTCATCGTCAGCGGCGTGGTATGCGACCGTCTCAGGCACGACCGCTTGCAGCTCTTCGAGCGAGATCGCACCCTGCCGCAGCAGAATGGGAACGTCCGATGAGCAATCAACCACCGTCGATTCCAAACCGATCTCCGTCGCCTCGCCCTGCAAAATACAGTCGATGCGACCGTCGAGGTCTTCGCGAACGGCTTGCCATGTGGTGGGGCTCGGTTTTCCCGAGAGATTTGCTGACGGGGCCACAACCGGCAGACCACAGGCTTTCAGAAAGAGGTGCGCAAACTCACTGCCGGGCATCCTAATACCGATCGTTTCAAGCCCCGCCGTCGCGACGAATGGAACCTCGTCCGATTTTGGAAGAACCAGGGTCAACGGACCCGGAAAAAAGACATCGATGAATCGCTGAGCATTTTCATTGACCGCAGATGCAAGTTCGCAAATCTGTTCTAAATTGGCAATATGCGCGATCAGTGGATTATCAGCCGGTCGCCGTTTTGCCGCAAATATCTTTGCGACCGCCCGTTCGTCAAACACATTCGCCCCGAGGCCGTAAACCGTCTCGGTCGGAAACGCGACGATTCCGCCTCGCCTGATAACCTCAGCGGCCTCGTCAGGCGAATTTGTAAGAACGGTTTGCACTCAAAGAGTTTCACCCGAAAGCCGTAAATCCGCAATCCGCGATCCGCCTTCCGAGTCGATTTAGCCTTCCGCCTCACGTTGGATCGCCGCCTCGCCACCAATCCTAGCGGCCACTCTTGCGAGTGCGAGCAGGACAAAAACGGCGATCAGCGTCGCAAGTACTGCATACGTGAAAAGGCCCGCGATGTTTTCTTCCGTACCCAACATCTCTTTCATAGCGGTTTTAATCGCCTCATTCCACGCTAGGGCACACACCAAGCCGAGAGCTGCTGACGCGAGTGTGATCATTGATTGAACGATGGCTTTTGCCTGTTCGACTGATTTAGACATAGATTCTCCTTAAAGGTTGTTAAAATTGGAATTACCATTCTGATTTAAGCGAAATACAGGGAAAAAAGTCAATCGTTGCAGGTCAGGTTCCAGGCGTGTTAGTTTTCTTGTGTGATCTCGATTGCCGAAAAACTCAAAAACCTGCCAACCGATGCCGGCATTTACATTCACAAGAATGCGAATGGCAAGATTATCTATGTGGGTAAGGCAAAAAACCTGCGCAATCGCGTCCGGTCGTATTTTCATTCGAGCCGCAATCACGATCCTAAGACGCGGCAGCTAGTAAAACTGATAGCGGATTTTGAGTTTATTGTTGTCGATAATGAGGTTGAGGCCCTCGTACTGGAATCGAACCTGATCAAAAAGCATAAACCGCGATTCAACGTCTTTCTCAAGGACGACAAATCTTATCCGCACCTAAAACTGACGAACGAGCCGTTTCCAAAGGTCGTTGTCACGCGAAAGATCGTCCGTGACGGTTCGAGCTATTACGGGCCTTTTCTACCGGCGACGTTGGCCCGAAACACGCTGAATCTGGTAAATCGCGCCTTTCAACTTCGTACATGCGAGATCGAGATCAACGGCAAACTGCCGCGCCCGTGCCTCGAATATCACCTCAAACGCTGTCTCGGCCCCTGTGTCAAGGGCCTCTGTACCCAAGCCGAATATCAGGAAGCGGCATCGGACGTTAAGGTCTTGCTCGAAGGCAAAAATAAGGAGCTGGCGAAGACGCTCGAGCAGCGGATGTGGCACTATTCGGAAAATGGCAAGTACGAGCTTGCCGCCAAATATCGCGATCTGAATCGCACGGTTCTCGCCCTCAGCGAACAGCAAAAAATGGCAACGACCGCCGACCGTGATGTCGATATCATCGGCTTTTATCGTGAAAATCAGCGGCTCGCATTGCAGCTTTTCACGATGCGCGAGGGACGGATTGTCGGCCGCCGCGAGTTTTTTTGGGAAGATCTGGTCGAGGACGACACGTTTGACTGCGTCCGAATTTCTGGGCGAAGTCTTGGCCCAGTATTATTCGACGGACTACGTGCCGCTCGAGATTCACGTGCCGCAGGATTTTGATGATCGCGAGGTTCTGGAAAAAGCCCTGACGGCACGACGCGGCCGCCGCGTGAAAATACTCGACCCGAAACGCGGTACAAAACGGAGCCTCGTTGAACTTGTCGAAACGAATGCCAAGATCGCCTTCGAACAGCGTTTCCGCGTCCTAAAACCCGATTCACAAAAGGTTCTCGAAGAGCTACAGGAACTGCTCGAACTGTCGTATTTTCCCGAGCGAATCGAGTCGTTCGATATCTCAAATATCTCCGGCTCAGAAAATGTCGCCGGGATCGTCGTTTTTGAAAACGGCAAGCCAGCAAAAAGCCAGTATCGCCGTTTTATCATCAAATCTGTCGAGGGTGCAAACGATTTTGCGTCGATGCACGAGGCCGTTTTTCGCCGCTACAAACGCCTGATCACCGAGGAAAAACCGCTGCCCGAACTGATCTTTATCGACGGCGGCAAAGGCCAGCTCAGCGCCGCCGCCGCCGCGATGCAGGCCCTCGACCTCGAACAAATAATGCTCGTCGGCCTCGTCAAGCCGCCAAAACAACATAACCAAATATCGCATCTGCTCATCCACGGCCGCGAGGATCGCCCGATCCCGTTCGACCGAAATTCGCTCGCCTTTCGCCTCATCCTGCAAATCCGAGAGGAAACGCACAAAACCGCCATCGAATTTCACCGCAAACGGCGAGAGAAACGTGATTTCTCATCGGAGTTGTCTGAGATTCCGGGAATTGGTGAGAAGCGAAAGATGAAACTCCTGCGCGAGTTTGGATCGATCGTCAAAATAGCAAATAAGAGTATTGAAGAAATGAAACCAGTTGTCGGAGCAAAGGCAGCGGCTGAGATTTTTGGACATTTTGCCAGACAGAGGAACTTGGCGGAAAACTAAGTTCCTGTTTTCGACATTTCTTGCCCACGTCAGTGTCGATCCGGAAGTAGGGCAACCAATCCACGCAAAGCCCGGTCAACCGATTTTGAATCGGGAAAATATGAT
Organism: uncultured Acidobacteriota bacterium; assembly: GCA_963738935.1. GTDB lineage: Bacteria > Acidobacteriota > Blastocatellia > Pyrinomonadales > Pyrinomonadaceae > OLB17. The sequence goes on from CAVTYF010000001.1 coordinate 2,401,408, forward strand.
TGTAAATCCGGAGCGATTGCTATCAGTTTTGTCTCGCTTAAAACGACCGAGCCGTCAGATTTCGTAACAATGGTTTTGTGTCCGTCTCTAAGTTTCTTAATGTGTTTTCCACGAACTCCATTGCTAAAGTCGTACTCCACTCGCATTTCATCCTCTTTCTTAACCGTTTTATGTTTCATACTTCTTCCGCTCGATGGACGTTGCTTTTCTCGCGCTGATAATTCTAATCCGGTCGTCCCGCTCTGTATATATTACGACCAGCAATCGATTTTCGTTAGATGTTCCAATGTCAATAAACCTATCTTCACCACTAGAATGATCGAGATCAGGGATCGTGATCGAATATGGGTCGTAGAATACAAATTCAGCTTCCTCAAAACTAACCCGATGCTTTCGTCGATTCTTTTTTTCTTTCCGATCATCCCATTCAAAAATCAACATTACAGGTGATTATAGTCCAAAAAAGAAAAAGCTGCGAAGAATTGGTGGTTTCGTTGGGAATCAGCCTGCTGTTGACTTTCCCGCCTAAGTCGGTTAACTTTCCCCTGTTCACCCCACAATCTGACTTTTCAAGGGCTTTAGGGTAAGTTTTTCTCTAAGGAGCGTTTTTTATGCTTTCAAGACTCTTGGCCGCGACCGTTGCGGGCGGTATCACGTTTTTCATGCTCGGATTTGTCATTTACGGTCTCATCCTCGAAACGACTGTTATGAAGCCGAACATGAACACCTACGCGGGGCTGATGAACGAGACGCCGGTGTGGGTTCCGCTCGTGCTGGCAAATATGACCTCGGCATTTCTACTCGCGTTTATTTTTGATAAATGGGCCGGCATTCGTACATTCGTCGGTGGAATGCAGGGCGGGGCGATCGTTTGGTTTCTGACCTCGCTTGGCTTTCAGTTGATGTTTCTCGCGTTTATGAATCTGTCAAAAAATTACATTCCGCCGATCGCGGATGTTCTCGGGTCAACAGTTATGGGCGCCATCGGCGGCGGGGTGATCGCACAGGTGCTCGGTATGATGAATAAAGGCGCGGCCAACGAATAGGGCCGGCATCGATCTACACAAGCTCACTCCTGCGATTTTTCAAGCCTAAAAGGGAATTGGGCCATCGATCCGGGTGTGCGGTACAGCGACGTAAACCGCATACAAGGAATCGTGTGGCCCAAACTTATAGCTCGGTTAGACTGGAAAATCTTCAACAGAAACAAATTTGAAGTGTTTCTCAGTTCTTCCTCACATAGCTTTTATGCACGACGACCTTTGATTTTTCATCCCGGGCCTCGACCATGACGTTGTCCTTGTCCTCGCGGGTCACGAGTTTGCTTCCGGGTGCTCCGGTCGCTCGTTCTCTCGGTTTCGCTCGTTCCGACTCGTTTATCATCGATTTCACGGCATCCGCCTTGACCGGTTCGGCCAGCCTGATGCCTCTCGATTCAGAAACAGCCTCGGTCGCGGTTGCCTTCAGGTTTTTGAGCCAGATTTTTTTGAAGAGAGAGTTCGATACATATACATCGGCACTGTTTATCTTGCCGTTGATGGCAAATGCATAGCCGATCACATCCGTTTTGCCATTGACGACGCTGCTGAGGTTTTTTACGTATTCATCGACATTCGCCACAACCTGTTTGTTTTCAAGACTTAGTTGCAGGCTCGACCGCGACTTATCGTCATTCACGGCCCCGCCCACGTTTTTGCTCAGATTGTCTTGAGCTTTGCTGACTTGGTTCCAAACCTCCTGCTGCGAGCGGCTGGCATTGGCGGCAATCTTTAGCTCTTTTGTGACGATGCGGTCATTTGAACTCGTAAATTTTGTCGAATCTTCGCCCCCGCGTTTCTGCCAACGGCCCGATTCGACGCAGAATGCATCGATCTTTACACGGCCTGACCGCGCCGGAATGATGATGCTCACGGCCAGCACGCGATCCTGTTTGCCGCCTTTGACAATATCGCCCGACTGGATAAATACGTCCTGAGTTTTCGACAGATTCTCGACCTCAAGCTCATTTACCGCTGAGGTCTCGTAAACGACAAACAGTTTTCGCTCCATCGCTTCCTGAAGCGTCATGACGTTCGCTTTGCTATTTTGATCCTTGCCATGGATCAGAAAAATGGTCAGATTTTTATGGGTATAGGGAGCAGATATTCTGTAGTCCGTCGTCTGTGCCGTGACCGCCCCGGCAATCGTTAAAGTAATGGCCAACATAACCAAAACCCGCGTTAGATTTGCAATCTTCATATTAATAACTCCTTTTTCAAATACAAATTTTGACGGGAGAGCGTCGCTATTTAGTATTTGAACGCACTCGAAAGAAGTTTCTTGCAGATCGCTTACGAATAATTTCTTTGGCCAGAACGGTTGTCGACTACTCGTGCAGTGTCGGCGCATCCGCATGCGGTACGAAGCATTGGCGGCAGCGGGCCTCGTATTTGTCGGCGGCACCGACCTCGACACGGGCGTCGGATTCGACGGTACGTTGAGAGTAGTTAGCGGTCGAGCCGCATTTGACGCAGATGGCGTGGGTTTTTGTGATGAATTCAGCTATCGAAAGAAGCTGCGGCATCGGCTCGAAGGGTTTGCCGGTATAGTCCTGATCCAGACCGGCGATAATGACGCGTTTCCCGAGTTCCGCGAGGCCGTTGACGGCGTCGAGAATGGCCATGTCAAAGAATTGCGCCTCGTCGATACCAATCACCTCAGTGTCGTCGAGTACATGCAGCATCATTTCGGCTGTGTCCGCGACCGGGATCGAATCGTGTTTGTGGCCCGAGTGCGATGCGATCTCCTCGACCGAATATCGTGCGTCAATTGCCGGTTTAAAGACCTGAACTCGCTGCCTGGCGATGCGAGCCCGCTTGAGCCGTCGAATCAGCTCCTCGGATTTACCCGAGAACATCGAACCCGCGATCACCTCGATCCAACCAGTTCCATTCTGACGCACCTTTCGGCGTTCGTCCGCATTATCGAACGCAAATTCTTCTACCATAATATGTCCGTCTATTAACGTGGAATGACAATTATAGGTAAAAAACGTCAAAGAGAAAATCTGCGATGACGGAATTCAGAGTAAGGAGTTTACACGCACCGAATATCGCTGCCGGTCATCTCCGCCGGTTTCTCGATCTCCAAAATACCTAAAACGGTCGGAGCGATGTCCGCGAGCGATTTACCCTCGAAAAGTCGAATGTTCCCGGCTTTTTCATCGACGTAGTGGAACGGGACTGGATTTGCCGTCGGCAGTGGGTTCGGCTCACCGCTTTCGACGTGGATCATTTCCTCACAATTGCCATGCGTCGAGGTGAGCATGACGACACCGCCCGCCTCGCGAACCTGCTGGCAAATACCGCCGATACATGTATCAATGTACTGAATTGCCGCGACGGTTTTGCCAAGATCGCCGGTTTCCGCCATCAGATCGGCGGCGGGAATATTGACGACGAAAAACCCGTTTGTCGTCGCCCGAAGCGCCTGACGAAACCGATCTGTGATCTTAAAACTCTGCGATTCAGGAAAAACTTCGACTGGACGCGCGACAGCACCGAGAATTATCTCTTGCTCCGCAGGCTGCGTTGCATCGGCTCCGCCGTCAAAAAAGTAGGTCAGATGCGACCGGCGAGATGTTTCTGTAATTTTGATGTTGGGAATCTGCATCCCCGATAAAACATCGGTCAGCGTGTTCCTTTCCGGTTCCTTGCGAAATGCCGCGGGCAGGTTAAACGCGCTGTCGTACTCAGTTAAACAAACGGTATCGACCGATGGCTTCGCACCGCTTGCGCCTTCTGGAACACATAGCGATCGTACAAGCTGTCGCATGGTTTCGGGCCGATGGTTAAAAAATACGACTAAATCGCCATTGAGAACCGTCGCAAGCGGAACGTCCGGCGCCGTCTCGACAATGATCGGCGAGATAAATTCGTCCGAGATGCCGCGTAGGAACGAGTTGCGAATCGCTGTGACGGCGTCATGCGTGCGTTCGCCCTCGGCATGAACGAGCATCGTAAATGTGCGGGCCGTTCGTTCCCATTTCTCGCTGCTGTCCATTGCAAAAAACCGACCGCACAGCGTCGCAATGCGTCCGATTCCAATGTCCGCAAGCTTTATCTCAAGCGCCTCGACATAAATGTCGGCCGTCCGTTCAGGTACGTCCCGACCGTCGAGAATGCAGTGGATATAAACATTCTGGAGGCCATGCTTTTTGGCGAGCCTCAGACATGCGAACAAATTCTCAGTCGACGAGTGAACGCCGCCGTCACTCAAAAGACCTATTAGATGGACCGCGGAGCCGTTTTCTTTGGCTTTCTTATAAGCTCGATTTAGAACGTCGTTTTCCAGGAATTCGCCCGACACAACAGAGTTTCTAATCCTGGCAACCTCTGTTTGAGCGGCCCGTCCGGTCCCGATATTCAAATGTCCAACCTCGGCGTTCCCAGCCTGTTCGTCCGCCTGTCCAACGCAAGTGCCTGCGGCGGACAGCGTCGTCATCGGAAAGCTGCGACATATCTCGTCATAATACGGAGTATGCGCAATCGCGATCGCATTGCCCTCAGTTCGCGGAGCATAGCCCCAGCCATCTAATATGACCAGTGCGACCGGGCGTTTGTTAATTATTTTTGTTGGAACCATTTAGGCGATACGACTAACGGGACTCAGTTAATCAATTATAAACAGATTCGCGGCTATGCGCGCAAGCATTTACTTCCTCCGTGCTGCCGAAGCAAGCGGCTGGCGGGCAAAGGGCTGAGCGGAAGGCCGCCCGTAACGGCTCTCGGCCGACAGTTGCCCAAGATGCCTCTGAATGTCCTGCCGAACCAACTGTCTGAAATACTCGCTGACTGTCGAAAAGCCACAATCATGTACCCGCCGCTCTACTTGCCCGTGCATCGCCTCAGGTATCGAAATAGTCAATTGCTTTCTTCCCATAACAAATCCCTCAATATAGCTCTTCCCAATCATTCCTGTGTGACAGTGTATGACAATGTCATACAAAGGATTGCCCCCGAACTGCCTCGAACAATCTGCTTTCATTGAACTTACGGTATTGTCCTACAGATTTCCCGCTGTCCCATGTCCCGCCACCTCATCGCGCGCATATTACATTTTTTGTTCGTTCGTTGCCATGAGGAAAACCATACCATGTGTTGCGTGTCAGGTCAATATTTTTATCTATGAAACACACTTGGAAGTCACGCAGCTGTTTGAATTAAAGTTTACGATCGCAACCCACGCAGCTACATGTCAGATTACAGATAATGCGGTTTGCATCGATAATTATAGCTAGCTATAATTATCGATGCAGCTATAGAATTATAGCTAGCTATGATGGGGTATTATTATGGAAAATTCAGAATTTACTAATCCTTATCGCCCCGGAGCAGGTCACATGCCTTTGCATCTCGCAGGGCGCGCTGCAGAGGTGGCGACATTCGAACATCTCTTGAAACAACAGGTGATTCTAACAAATGCACTTATCACGGGCCTCCGAGGGGTAGGGAAAACTGTGCTTCTGGAAACATTGAAGCCTGTGGCCATTAGCAAGGGGTGGCTTTGGGTTGGCGGAACTGAACTATCGGAGTCAGTGAGCGTTAGTGAGGACAGACTAATAGTACGATTACTTGCTGACCTTTCCCTCGTCACCTCCGGCATTGCGCAGCTCGAGCTGGATGACTCGGCACCCGGATTCGCCCCAGGATCGCCCAAGAATCTGACATGGAACTACCATAAGTTGTCGGAAATGTATGAGGAAACCCCTGGCCTGCACTCTGACAAACTCAAGGCAGTGCTGGAAGCGGTTGCGATAGCCGTTAAACATCTAGGAAAAAAGGGGATTGTATTTGCTTACGATGAAGCTCAAAATCTTGGGGACAATTCGGCAAAAGACCGTTATCCAATGTCACTGTTGCTTGACGTATTCCAATCATTGCAACGAAAAGGAATCCCTTTCATGCTTGCACTGGCAGGATTGCCCACGATGCAAACAAGACTTACCGAGGTTCGCACGTACACCGAAAGAATGTTTCACGTTATCTTATTAGACCGCTTGTCATCCGCCGATACGCGTGAAGCAATCGAAAAACCTCGTGAGATTAACAACTGTCCTTTTCCATTCAGCGACGAATCGATCCAGACAGTCTGCGAGATTTCTGGCGGTTATCCGTTTTTCATTCAGTTCATCTGCAAAGAGACGTATGATACTTGGGTTCAACAACATCAAACCGATGGAGCGTTAAGTGCAATTCCGGTCAACGAGATTCTACACAAGCTCGACTCCGACTTTTTCGCTGGTCGGTGGGGACTGGTGACGGATCGCCAACGGGATCTTTTACGTGTTGTTGCTCAAATGGGCATAAATGATGGCGAATTTACTGTAAACGAAATTGTGTCTTCGTCAGAGCGGTTCTTGATCAAACCGTTCACAGGCACTCGCGTATCGGCAATCCTAACCTCTTTGATAAAGCTCGGACTAATATTTCGTACTCGGCATGGCAAATATTGTTTTGCCGTGCCTATGTTTGGGCAATTCATTATGCGGCACCTGAAGGACACTGTGGATTTGGTGTGGGGAGACAGTTAACACGTTTTAAGATATGGATACAACTATTCCCTTTTCTTTAGAGTCTATATATAATCTAGAGGGGAAAATCCAGTATGAGATCGTCAAAACCATTGCAGCCAGAATCATATCTGGCAAGAGCCGCATCGTCCGGCTTAATGACCGAGAAGAACAGGGACGCATTCTTGGAGGTCAACGAAATGTCGAAGCGTCCCTTATCGCTGGAGCAGAAGAGGGAGCAGGTCCGGAAGGGGAATCCCGAAGGAGTAAGATACAGCGATCCGAAGAAGCGTTAGAGGCTTACGCTCGATTCGAGGGCATATGGTTCGACGACCTTGATTCGGAGTATGAACCATTTGCTGGAGGGTTTGAGGCAATCGTATACGAGGACTTGAATCCGATCTTTGTTCTGAAATCAACACGCTTTGCGGATTGTTCGCCGCTCGAATCCCTCGATCAAAGGATCTCTCTTTTCAACTACCTTTTCCCCGAGACCGCCTACGAGCTTCTGGGCTTTTGTCGCGATGCAACGGGATTTCGCTTTGTGCTTCGTCAGCGCCACATCATTGGAAACATAGAGATAGAGGATGTAAAAGGACTCGCTTCCAGAATGAGCGATGCGGGCTTGTTTGCGACCGACGACCCAAAGCATTTCATAAGTGCCAACTACTCAGTTAGAGACGCGCACAATCAGAACTACATCAAAACTACGGGAAGGGTTTTTGTTATTGATGCAATGACGAGTCTTAATACCGCCGAGTTCGGCGGGACACGCGAGTATCATGAATTCAGAGTAGAGGAAAACGATCCCGCCAATTTAATCACTTCTGCCATCACTTCTCCACCGCCTTCTTAGCAATCGCCGACAGTGTCCAAATGCGATTCGTTTCTTGCAGTGTCTTGTTGAGGATTCTAATACGCGTCCGGGGCGGTTCGCTCCATCCATCGTTCTGGAAATCTGAGCGATGCGAATTCGAATTTCTCGTACAACCCGTGAGCGTCCCGCGTAGCCAAAACCCAACGCCGCAGATTCTGTAGATCGGGATGCGAAACAATGACCTCCATCAGCCATTTACTCAGCCCGCGACCGCGATATTCTTCCAAAATAAACACATCGCCGATGTAGGCAAAAGTCGCGCAATCGCTAACCACGCGGGCGAATCCGATCTGCCGTTCGCCATCATAAACGCCAAAGCATATCGAATTTTTGATGGCCGTTTTTGTTTGTTCAAGTGTGCGGTTTTGCGCCCAGTAGCTTTCTTCGGAGAGGAATTTGTGGATAACGTCGAAATCGAGCCGCAATTGGTCATCGCTAATTTCGAAATCATCCAGCAGGGCGCCCATAGGTTAAGCTAAATTGGAAGAGAACAGTTTAAGTTCTTAATAAAATGGAAATCGGATATGTTGAAAGTCATTATGGTCAAGCCCACACTCAATGCAGAACTCGCGATCAAGGCGTCCGCGAGAAGCAAGCCGTGGGAATTCGAATACTGATCTTCCAGACTAATGGCGAGCTCTGAAACGGTCTTATTGATCGGAAGCAACGGAAACGAAGCGAGAACTTTTTTGATCTTGGCTTTTTCAAGATTCGACTTTGAACCTTGGATGCATTCAATATATACGGTCGTATCGACGTAGGCTTCAATATCAGAAATAAAATCGATCACGTCCCGGTTCCCTTTGAATACTTCCGAGAATACGTTGGTATCGATCAGAAACGCGCTCATGTCACTTTTCGATTATCTTCCCTAATTTTTCTTGCTATCTCTTGGGCCGAGCCTTCACGATCCGCCCAAATACCCAGCGATTCTTCCAGCGCCTTACGTCGATCCAGGTTCTCAGCGTGGATAACATCTGAACGGACGGGGATTCTGGAATACGGCTTCAGATCGTCCAACAACTGCGCACCAACATCTGTGTCATCGACAACGTAATTTCCGTATATCTTCTGAGGAATTTCGACAACTACTTGTCCCATAGGCTCACATTCTCTTTGTAAAATCTTACCACATTATGAGATTTACTTTTTCAAAAATAATGCCACTTCCGACGAATTCTGTAACACCACGATCTCTATCCGGTAAATCGCTCCAGTCAGATTTTTTTTCATACGCCGAGGACACGCCGCGCACGGCTTCGGAATCCGGCGGTCGCACTCTGAGGGTATTTTGTCGCGACGAGACGGAGTTCATCTAGTAGGTCGGGCGAATCTTTCGCAATATTCGCGGCCACGGTCATCGCAAAAACGCGAACGGCAACCGTTTCGTTAGGATCGTCGACCAGTTTGTAACACGCCTCAAAAATGCGCCCGGCATAGCGTTTAGGAATTTCGACGAATTGCAGCAGCCGAGCCACATTACGCCGAACGGCGATATGCGCGTCATCGCGTTCAAGTTGTTTAATCAGCAGGTTGAAATATGGCTTAACGAGATCGGGATTCCGCTCGATGCAGTAACTAACCGGCCACGCCGCTCGCTGAGATAGCCGATAACCCGGTCCGAGTAAGTGTTTCATCAGGTCGGCAAACTTGTCCGCATCGTCACCGACGTAACTACAGATCTTGTCGACCTGAGATTTTGAATGAACCTCGAGGAGTGCGTTGCGGATGTCCATGTAGTGAAAAACTAAAAGTTAAAAGTGAAAAATATCACAATCAACTTTTAGTTTTATCTAAAAACCCTTAGTTTTTTTTTCTTTCAACTTTTAACTTTTAACTGATAAAACGCCTTCCGCCCCGGATATTTCGCCGAAACGTCCAAATCTTCCTCGATCCTCAACAGCTGATTGTATTTCGCGATGCGGTCGGAGCGACAGAGGCTGCCGGTTTTGATCTGGCCGGCGTTTGTTGCAACGGCGAGGTCGGCGATGAAGGTGTCCTCGGTCTCGCCCGAGCGGTGCGAGATGACGGCGGTCATGTTGTTTGTCCGGGCAAGCTCAATTGCATCAAGCGTTTCCGTGAGAGTTCCGATTTGATTGACCTTTATCAGGATCGAGTTTGCGGCATTCAGGTCGATTCCCTTTTGCAGGAATTTGGTGTTCGTGACGAACAGGTCATCGCCGACGAGCTGGACGGTCTTACCAACGCGGCCCATGAGATTTACCCAGCCGTCCCAGTCGCTTTCGGCCATGCCGTCCTCGAGTGAGATGATAGGATATTTCGAGCACCAATCCGCCCAAAAAGCCGCCATTTCATCCGGCAATAGTCGGCGATTATCGCTTTTTTTGAAAACGTAATGTGTCCCATCAAAAAATTCGCTGGCGGCCGGATCGAGAGCGATCATCACATTTTTGCCAGCTTTGTAACCGGCCTTTTCGATGGCTTCGAGGATAGTTTCGACCGCTTCCTCATTTGATTTCAGATTCGGTGCAAAGCCGCCTTCGTCGCCGACGCTGGTTGAATAACCGCGTGATTTCAGCACGCCTTTCAGGTTATGAAAGATCTCGGCACCGGTTCGCAGAGCCTCAGAAAAGCTCTCAGCACCGACCGGCATGACCATAAATTCCTGAAAATCGACGTTGTTGTCCGCATGAGCACCGCCGTTGAGGATGTTCATCATCGGGACGGGCAACGTTTTCGCGTTTGTGCCGCCAATGTAGCGATAAAGCGGCATTTCCTGAAACGCGGCCGCCGCTCGCGCGTTGGCAAGCGAAACGGCAAGAATCGCATTGGCACCGAGCTTCGATTTGGTCTCCGTGCCGTCGAGGTCAATCATCGTCTGATCGATGAGAGTTTGATCGAGGCAATCGAGCCCTTCGAGTTCGCGTCCGATGACGTCATTGACGTTTTTTACCGCTGTTAGAACCCCTTTACCCAAATAGCGGTCTTTGTCGCCGTCGCGAAGCTCTACGGCCTCGTTCTCGCCGGTCGAAGCCCCGCTCGGAACCGCCGCCCGGCCCTGTGTTCCGTCCTCCAGAATAACCTCGGCCTCTATCGTCGGATTACCGCGCGAATCCATTATTTCCCGCGCCCATACGTGTTCAATGATGCTCATAATTTCAGTAGTTTATCATGTCAGAACCACCTCTCGTAAGCGGGCGGCCAGAAAGTTAGCCACTGATGACACAGATGAAACGAATAAAACTCAGATAGGAAGAAAGCCAGAAAATCTGTGCTTATCTGTGTTGATCGGTGGCTAAAAAACTGACCGCCCGCTTACGCAGGCGGTTCTGACTTTTTCATACGCACCTGGAGAACGCGATGCTTATCGACCTTTTCGACGGTAAACATATGTCCGTTGAACGGCACCGTTTGCCCTTCGGATAGTATCTGTCCGGCCTCGGACATCAAAAATCCGGCGATCGTCGTGTAGCCTTCCGAGATCGGCAAATTCATCTCGAGCCGGCGGTTCAGGTCGCGCACCGCAAGCCCGCCGTCGAGCAGACAACTCCCGTCGGGCTGCGGATCAATCTGTTCGTTGACCTCTTCGTCATGCTCGTCCGAGATGTCGCCGACGATCTCTTCGAGCAGGTCTTCGAGCGTGATGATGCCCTCGATGCCGCCGTGTTCATCGACGACAAAGCCAAAATGGAATTTCTCCTTCTGCATCTGTCTGAGAACGTCCTCGAGACGAGCGGTGTCAACGACGTAATTTGGTTTTATTAGGATCTCTTCGATCTTGAAGGATTTTGGGCGGTTGACGTAGCCAACCAGATCTTTGCTATGGATCACGCCGACGATGTCATCGAGCGATTCGCGATAGACCGGCAATCTCGAAAAACTACTCTCGCCAAAGAGTTTTGCGATCTCGGTCAACGAACTCGACGCGGGTACCGCTATAACCTCCGGCCTCGGTATCATCGCCTCCTTGACGGTGGTTTCCGAGAATTCAAATACCTTATTGATCAGCCGCTGCTCTTCTTCGTTGAGATGGCCGCTTTCCCGCGAGAGCTTGACGAGCTGCCGGAGTTCTTCCTCGGTATAGATCGAGGCGTGTTCGCTGGTCGCATTCAGGCCGAACAAATTGACCGTTTTCGCACTCGCCCAGTCGAGGGTGTGGATAAACGGTTTAAAGGTTTTGTAGAAAATCTGCATTGGCAGGGCCGTCAGCATTCCTACTTTTTCAGCCATTGCCAATCCAAAGAGTTTCGGGGCCTGTTCTCCTAATACAATATGCAAACTCGTAATAATAAAGAACGCGATACCGTAAGAGACAAAATGCCTCGCCGATTCGGGTAAATTTGCCAGCCAACCGCCGAGGATCGCTTCGACAACGGGTTCGCCAAGCGCACCTAAGCCCAACGAAGCCAGCGTGATACCGAGCTGCGAGGCAGAGAGATATGGATTTAAGTTATTTAGGATCTCGAGCAGCCGGACGGCTGAGGCTTTGCCCTCGGCCGCAAGCGTCTCGATCCGCGATTTGCGCACCGCGACAAAGGCAAACTCGGCCGCAACGAAAAATCCGTTGATAAAAACCAACACTATGACCGAAAAGACCTTGAGCAGAACCATCGCGACAGTGTTGTCAACCGTCGCGGTCTCGACGGCAAAAAATGAATACAAACTAGCGGGGTCGTCCATTGCGGGTCAGGAACAAAAAATATCTGCCGCCACTTAAGCGGGCAGTGATAGTCTCCTAAAAAACGAATATTTCCGGCAAAGGCCCGGATCAAAAAGTATACCATATTTGTTTAAGAGACCCTTCGCTAGTTAGCGGCGGGCTTGCCCGCCCGGATTCCAACCGAATGGGCGCAGTCAGCGGGCAAGCCCGCTTCTTAACTTGTCGTTGATTGTTGTTTTAGCCAGCTCGCGACGTATTGTCGATGATTTCCTGAATCAGCATTCGACACGAGCCGCAGCCGTCGCCGGCATTGCAGATACTCGATACTTCGTCGACGGTTCGCAGATCTTCTCTCTTGATCGCGTCCTGGATAGTCTCTTCCGTAACGCCAAAACAGGTACAAATTAGTGGTTCCTCGCCACGAAACTCCTCGATCTGCCTGAGGCGAAAATCCGCGAATGACTGCCTAAGCGCCTCGATACAGACATTCGCACACTGACGACGATCGGACGGGAAACTGGAAAGCTGGTTGTCGATCTTCGATTTAAGTTCATCATCATTGACGCCATGCAGCCTGCTTAACTGCCGACCTTTGACCAATGAAACCAGAACGTCCGCCGCCGCGATCATATATCCGCAGCCATTGCTGCGAAAACTAATGTCAGAAATTGTCTTTAAACTTGCATCGATGCGCATCGAAAATGCGACAAACGAACCGCATTGAAAACTCGCCGATCTGCCCTCAGCATTCGAAGAGATTTCATTTTTCGCATGTCGCAGCGAATCGAGGCGAATTTGGATCGCTGGCGGATAAAGTGACATCAAGTTAAAAGTAGAAACTAAAAAGGCAAAAGTAAATCGGGAAAGTAAAAATGCAAAAGTAAAAAGGCAAAAAAAAATAACTTTGTGTAAAATAGGCCTGTGAAACCACTCGCTTTTTTACTTTTTACTTTTGCCTTTTTACTTGGCAGCGGCTGTCGTCCGGCGGCCGCACCGGTCTCAGTCTCAGACAAACCGGTTTCGATCAACGACCGCCGAACAACCAACGCTCCGCTGCCACCTTCGAAGCCATTCGAGATGATGAGTTGGACAAACTCGGATGAAAAGGTGCAGAAAATGTCGGACCTAAAAGGTAAGGCAGTGATTCTCGATTTCTGGGCGACGTATTGCGAACCGTGCAAACGCGAGATACCGCATCTCAATTCCCTGATCGCGAAATACGGGAAGGAAAATCTCCACATCGTCGGCCTCAATGTCGGCGGCGAAGAAGACCGCCCAAAGATTGCGGCTTTCATCGCCAATACCAGGATCGACTACGAAATCGCCTTCCCCGAAGACGCCCTGTCAAATTTTATCTTCTCCGAACGCAGCGACATCCCGCAAACAGCGATCTTTGATCGAAAAGGTAAATTGATCACCAAGATCATCGGCTTTAGCGATCAAATCCAAAAGGACCTAGACGCCGCCGTCGAACAAGCCGTCCGGTCGGAACCGGCCGCGTGAACCTCTCTCCTTACACGGCTTTAGCACTGGCCACGTATTGCCAGGCCAGAACGAAGGGTGTCGGCGTTTCGCCGACGGGGTGGTTCTCTGGTTCGGTTTGTGCGGCTGAAACTCCCCTCCTTACGAAGGCGGGGAGTTACCGGATTTTCTAGTGCGGCTCCTGACCCCAAAATTGGCAGACGTTTTTTTTTGAAAATACTTTCACCAGTGGGGCAAATACCTTTACCAGTGAGGCCCAAATTGCCCGACCGATGGGCGTTTTTCTACTACCAATGGGCTTTTGTTTTACGACGGAGTTGACGCCTTGTGTTTTCGTGGAAGGCCTGTATTTATTGGGTTTCAAGCCGACACAGCACGCCAAAATGTGGCACGTGCCACACTTTTTGTCGGGCTAAATGCGGCAAAAATCGGTGACAATTTAAAATTCCAAAAGATTCACCACCAAGAAATTCAAATTAGCGCCGCTGAGACGGAAAAACGAGCTGTGATTGGACCGTGGGCATCTCCCGCGTGGAGCGTGATTTGATCTTTGACACCAACCAGATTTGATGTATCCTAGGCCCATTCGTGCAATTAATTTTGGTTACGCAATCTGCGTAGGTTTCTAACTATTAGAAGGAGAGAGTACTTTGTATGACAATATCAAGAAGATTGATCTTTGGCGTGTTTTGCCTGATCGGCGTATTTGCGGCGGGTTTCGTTGGCCGAGGCCTCGTAGATTCCGGAAGCATAGATATAGTTTCCAGCGTTCAGGCACAGGGGAATAGCGGTTCGCGGAGATGTTCACTACGAACACTTCACGGGGCGTATGGAATCAAGTTTGAGGGGCAGAAGGTAGTTGGCGGGCCTTTTGTTTCGGTTTCACGCATCACCTTTGACGGTATGGGGACGTTTACAACCAACGAGATCGGGCGTTTTAATGGCAGCCTCGTCCAAAGAACCTTCACCGGGCCCTACACGGTAAATGATGATTGCACGGGATTTCTGGAGTTCTCGTCGACGATCAGCGTTCCGCCGCATGAGGCCCATGGAAACTTTGTTATCGTTGATGAGGGGAAGGAATTTTTCGTCGTTGACAACGAGGAAGGCTGGGCCGCAAACGGAGTCGGCAAAAAGCTGTAGATCTATCTGAATAGCGTCGGTCATTAAAGGCCATTGGCGTCCCCGGTCTCGCCTCGGCCGCCTCCTACTTTAGATACAAAATTAGACCGCAGCTTAATATTTCGAACTTAAAACGGGAGATAATCTTATGCGCGCAAAAATTAGAATTATCGTTTTGACGGCTACCCTCGCTGCGCTGGCGATGTCCGTGGCCGTTGATGCTCAAACAATGCCCGACACGACGTTTTACGCAGTGACGACGAAGGGCGAATTTGTCAGTTTCAAAAGCTCAAATCCCGGAAAACTGCTAAAAACACCAAAATTGACCGGAATGACGGCGAAAGAGTGGCTCGTCGGCATCGATTTCCGCCCGTCTAATAAAATGTTGTATGGCGTGACGAATCAAAGCCGGATCTATACGATCAACACAATGACGGGCACGGCGACGCCTGTCGGCACGTTGACCACGGCGTTGGCTGGCGAGAATTTCGGAGTTGATTTCAATCCGGTTCCCGACCGTTTGCGGATCACAAACGATACCGACCAGAATCTGCGGGCGAATCCAGCAGACGCGGCCAATGTGGTGGACAAACCGCTCGTTTTTGCCGCCACCGATGCAAATGCCGGCAAAAATCCAACTGTCGCCGCCTCGGCCTACACAAATAATTTTGCCGGCACAAAGGCGACGACACTCTACAACATCGATCACACGCTGGACGCTCTGATGACGCAGAACCCGCCAAACGACGGCGTGCTCAACACGCTCGGCCAATTAGGCGTCCGTGTAACCGGAAACGCAGGTTTTGACATCGTGTGGAGCAGCGAAACAAATTTCGCCATCGCGGCACTACAAACTGAGGGCGAGAAGGCGTCAAAGCTGTATTCGGTCGATCTAAAAACCGGCGCGGCAACGCTAATAGGGAAAATCGGTGGCAATAAAGTGATCACCGGGCTTACGGCATGGCTCTAGTGTTCGCGGAGTTTTAAAATCTAAGAATCCGGATCAACGGCCCGAAGGTTGCACAGGCAACCATCCGCAAACGAAAGTGTCGATCCGGCTTTTTTGGACTTTATTGCATCCAATTACCGCTCCTCTACGAAGATTGTTGTACGGCAAATCCATTTCTTTGAAGATCTAGGGCGGATTTACCAAGGTAATTTAAAGGAGAAAACTATGAAACGCAGAATAACATTTTCAATCGCTCTCTCTTTGTGTATCGGCATCGTGGGTCTGATGATTTCCGACCCGTCGGTGAAGGCTGCCGCATCAAGAAGTTATATTGCCGATAGCGGGATGATCACGTTGGGTCCAAACCAGATCATGCGTGTAACTGTGGCCAATACGTCCAGCCAGAGGTCGCTCACCGTTGCCTTCACTGACCAGTTTACGTCGGCAGCATGTTCCGGTGGGGTTTGCACTCACACCGTTACATCGCAAACCACAACTGACCCTGTAACGCTGTTGCCGCGTCAGGCAGCTTCACATGATATTATGCCGGCGTCAGGTGCATCTGCGGTGCGTGCCATCGTCGTCGGCAACGGTTCAAACATGCTGGTGAACGGCTTGATCATTGACACGACCACCGGTCAAAGTACCGTTATGAGCTTCCACAGGTATTACGGTGATTGTGACGCCTGTTAGTTCGGATACGGCGAGTGCGAACGGAATAGACCATAGAATCTTATTCACAAAAACACGAGAAGGCGCGATGGAAAAGTGATCTTCTTCGTGTTTTTTTGTCTATTTTACGGTTACCATAAGCTATGCGCGATATTCCGGTCGGAAACGGCAGCCTGCTCGTCAATTTTGACGACAAATATCAGATCCGCGACATTTATTTTCCGCATGTCGGGCAGGAGAATCATACCGAGGGGTTTCCGTTTCGCTTTGGCGTGTGGGCCGATGGTGAATTTTCATGGGTCACTTCGGATGATTGGACCCGATCCTTGAAGTATCTGCCGGACACGCTCGTTACCGATGTTACGCTCAGAAACGAAAAACTCGGAATCGAGATCACCTCCAACGACACGGTCGCGGGCCGCGAGAATATCTATCTCCGCCGGCTCAAGCTAACCGACACTAAGGGCACGAATCGTGAAATACGTGTCTATATGCATCACGATTTCAGGATATACGAGAACAAGGTTGGCGACACCGCTTTCTACGACCCTGACACGCTGTCGTTAATTCACTATAAAAAACACCGCTATTTCCTGATAAATACTGACCCTCATTTTGACGAATTTGCCACCGGTCGCAAGGCGTTTCGCCAAAACGAAGGCACCTGGCGCGATGCCGAGGACGGCCACCTGTATGGCGGAACGATAACAGAAGGCTCGGTCGATTCGACAATCGGATTGCACCAAAGGCTCGAAGCTGACGGATCATTCCAGTTTAATTACTGGATCGCCGTTGGCACCTCGCAAGCCGAGGTCGCAGGTCTCAACGCACATGTTCTGACGCGTGGAGCGGAGAATTATTTTCGTGAATCCGAGGGATTCTGGCGCCACTGGGTTCGGGAACCAAAGATCAACGACATTGATCTGCCAGAAACAGTCCGAGACCTCTATAAAAGAAGCCTCTTGATAATTCGTACGCAAACCGACAACGGCGGTGCAATAATCGCCGCTAACGATCATGACGTGACGGAACGCGCGACCGATCATTACAGCTATCTGTGGCCACGCGACGGGGCCTTTGTTGCCAACGCCCTGGATGTTGCCGGTTATGCCGAAATATCGCGAAAATTCTTTGAAATGTGCGGAAATATAGTAAACGAACGCGGGTATTTTTTGCAGAAATATAACCCCGACGGCAGCGTCGGTTCGGGTTGGCATTCTCATTGGGATCGCCATCAAAAAAAACGCCTCGTTCCGATTCAGGAAGACGAAACGGCACTCGTGATCTGGGCGCTTCGCGAACACCATGAGATATATCCCGACACCGTCCTCGTCCTCGATCTTTACAACCGCCTGGTCGTAAAATGTGCCGATTTCATGGTCGAATATCGAGATTCTGTAACAAAGCTCCCAAAACCGAGCTGGAACCTTTGGGAAGACAGTCTCGGCATCCATACATTTACGTGTGCAACGGTTGTCGCCGGATTAAGGGCGGTCGCAAAGTTTGCCCGGGATTTCAGCGAAGATGAGCGAGCGAGCAACTACGAAAAGGCCGCAACCGAAATCGTAAACGCGATGCGCGAACATCTTTACGACCACGAGCGAGGCCATTTCCTGCGAGCTCTATCCGCGAATCACGATGGCGATCTAACACCGGACCCGACGCTCGACGCATCGCTGTTTGCCGTCTTTTATTTCGGGTGTTTCGAGCCTGACGATCCGGTCGTCGTAAGTACGATGAGGGCCATTGACGAGCGTCTGTTAACCCGATCGGGTTATAGCGGCGTTATACGGTTTGAAAATGACAGTTACATGCGTGGTGGCGACCCAGCGCCGCCGAATTCCTGGATCATCTCGACGCTCTGGCTCGCCGAGTACTACATTGCGGTCGCGAAGAGCAAAGACGATCTAACCAAGGCCCTCGGTATTCTTAACTGGACGGTCGATCGGGCTCTGCCGTCCGGCGTTCTGGCCGAACAGATCGACCCAATGACGGGCGAACCGAGATCGGTGTCGCCGCTGACGTGGTCACATTCGACCTTTGTCGCTACGGTCAATAGCTATCTTTCTAAACGGCAGAAACTTTAACGCAAAGGTTCAAAGACGCTAAGCCGCAATAAACAAGTCGAAACGCCGAACGCCTACTATATTTCCCCCTTTGCGTCTTAGCACCTTTGCGACTTTGGGTTAAAATTAAATCAAATGAGAAAAGCAAAAATCCTCGCCACACTCGGACCGGCTTCGAACCAGCAACCTGTCATCGAATCTATGCTGCAAGCGGGTCTCAACGCGGTGCGGATAAATATGTCGCACGGCACCCAGGAACAGCATAACGAGACAATCGCTCTCGCTCGGAGCGTGGCGGCTGCGGCCGGAAAACCCCTGTCTATTTTAGTCGATCTTTCCGGGCCAAAGATTCGCACACGAACGCTCGAAAACGGAGCGTCGGTCGAACTGATCGAGGGCCAGGCCTTTGTGATCACAACGCGCGAGATCGTGGGGAATACACGCGAGGTCTCGACCAACTTTGCCCAGCTTCCCGATGCCGTCGAATCCGGCGCCCGCATCTTACTCGATGACGGGGCAATCGATCTGACCGTCGAATCAAAAACGGAAACCGACGTAATATGTCGCGTCGTAACCGGCGGTATGCTCGCCGAACGGAAAGGCATTAACCTGCCAAATACGCCCCTGCCCATCCCGTCGCTGACCGAAAAAGATCATGCTGACCTAATCTGGGCGATGGGCCAAAACGTCGATTACATCGCCCTCTCGTTTGTTCGCACGGCCGAGGACTGTATCGACGTCAAAAAGCTGATTAAGCACCTTAGTACGCGCGAGACGGGCCGGGCGTCTGCTGGTTGCGAAGATCGAGAAAGCCGAGGCGATTGAGAATCTCGATTCGATAATCGCCGCCACAGATGGCGTGATGGTGGCCCGCGGCGATCTCGGTGTTGAAACGAGCGTCGAACTTGTCCCCGTCTATCAAAAACGGATTATCGAAAAGGCCGTGGCCAATGACAAATTTGTGATCACCGCAACGCAGATGCTGCAATCGATGATTGAGAATCCCTTCCCCACCCGTGCCGAGGCATCGGATGTCGCCAACGCCGTCTGGGACGGGACGGACGCCGTCATGCTTTCCGCCGAAACCGCGTCGGGCCGATATCCGGTCGAGGCGATCAAAACCATGGTCCGCATCATCAATTCGGCCGAAACGATCAAGGCAGATCAGCTTCGACGGCCCGTCAAATTCTCACAGGCTCCTTCGGGCCGCACGAGCCAAGCTCTTTGCAAAGCCGCAGCCTATGCCGCGAAGGAAATGTGTACGGAAAAGGTCGCGGTATTTACAGAATCCGGACTGATGGCCAGGCGGCTTTCGACCGTGCGTTCGGGTCTGCAAACCTACGCGCTCACAAAATCGGTCGATGCATGGAATCAGCTTTCGTTGATCTGGGGCGTGACGCCCTTTGTCCACGAAGATCGCGGCTCAACGCGAGAGATGCTAAACATCGGGGAAAAAACGCTTCTCGACGCCGAAATGGTCGCTCCCGGCGAGACTCTGATCATGATGGCCGGTCGGCTTTCGGGGCTTGGGCTCTCAAGCTCGGTTATCGTGTGGACGATCGGTGAACGCGTTCCGAGAAGGTAATCAAACCACGGTGTCGAAGATGCGTCCAACCAAAGCCGTCGCTCCCATCGCAATCGCTCCCCAGAAAAACACCCGAAATGCCCCGGGCAACATCCCGGCTCCGCCTGCCCGCGCGGCTACGGCACCGAGCAGTGCCAAAAATACAAGTGAACTGCCGGCAACAAAAAACAAGATACTGGAAACTGGTAAAAACCACGCGACGCCTAACGGAAGCGACGCTCCGACCGCAAAGCTGACCGCCGAAAACACCGCCGCCTGCAATGGCCGCGCACTCATCGTTTCGGAAATGCCGAGTTCATCTCGGGCATGAGCTCCCAGTGCGTCATGGGCCATCAACTGTTCGGCCACCTTAGTCGCCAGCTCTGGGTCGAGGCCGCGGCCTTCGTATATCGACGCGAGCTCACGAAGCTCAAACTCCGGTTCTTCTTCGAGATGCCGTCGTTCCAACTCTAAATCAGCCCGTTCCGTATCAGCCTGCGAGTGAACCGAGACATATTCGCCGGCGGCCATCGAGAGTGCTCCTGCAAACAGACCGGCGACACCCGCGAGTACTACTGATTCGTGTGTTGCGGACGCCGCGGCAACGCCGATCACGAGACTCGCGGTCGAAACAATACCGTCGTTCGCACCAAGCACAGCCGCCCGAAGCCAGCCGACCCGATGCGAGCGGTGCATTTCGTTGTGTATCATAGCGATTAACCTATCAGACGATAGGATAACCTATTGGTGGTATTTTGAAGAAAGGTTCTCGCGGCCCCAGCGGAGCGTCGTGGCCATCCAGACAAGTTCGTCGAGAAAGCCCGTCACGCGTTTCTCATACGCGTCATCCAGCAGTTTGCCAGCGGCGTCGAATTTTGATTTGATACCCGGAAAATTGAGATCTGTAAACGTAACCGCCAGCCCGAGTTCCCTGACCATCGGCACCATCGATTCAACAACTCTTGTCCCGCCCCACGGCCCTGCCGATACGCCGACAAACGCAACCGCCTTGTGAATATACTCTTTTAGCAGCAAATCCAGTACGCTTTTCAAGCTTCCCGGATAACCGTGGTTGTATTCGGGCGTGACGATGACCAGGCCGTCCGCCATGATAATAGCATCTCGCCACTCAGGAAATTGTTCCCCGAGAGCCGTACCATAATCGTCATCTGGAAGCTGAAAATCACGGACATCAACCAACTGTGTCTCAATATCATCCCTCTCGCGCATCTTCGAGCACAACCAGTTCGCCACATTGCCGCTCTCACGGTTTTTGCGCGATGTGCCAAGGAGTATTGGTATGAGTAGTTTCTCGTCAACCATCTTCGCTCTCGCAGGGTGAGGTCTTACGAATCCTCAGTGTCATCAATTATTCCCCTAAGTCGTGAAACTTTAAAGAGACGTTCAAAACGCAGCACGTGCAAAATATAGACCTTTTCGCCCGCAACTTTGTAAAATATGCGGCACGGAGATTCAACAATTTGACGGATAGAATCCCCTTCTACTTCCGGAGCGCATGGTCCGCTTAAAGGATGTTTTCTCAACTGACGTGTGTGAGTGATAATTCGTTTCGCTACGCGGGAAGCGGCTGCTGGATTATCGTCTGCGATATAGCCGATAATTTCTTCCAAATCGCGTTTTGCCGGACCCGTCCAGATTATTTCAGCCATTTAGCCAATCGTTCCTCAACCTCGTCCTGAGTATATACATCTCCCTCGGCAATCGCCCGCTCACCTTTGGCTATGCCCTCAAGAATTTTTGTCCGAGTTTTCTCAAATTCGTACTCATCGACATCCACAATATAAACAGACGGCAAACCGTGCATCGTTATCAAGACCGGCTCTTTACTTCGGTTGATTTCACTGAGGATTTCCGTCGCTCTTCGTTTTAATGTCGTAACTTGTTCGGCTCTCATATTGTGATACTAAAGTATCACTCGATCAAATGCAAGTAACTAATCTGCCCCTAAAACCTGAGCCACCGTTTCCTTCTTCAATCCTTTCCCGTTTTTCTTGATGTAGTCGGAAAGAGAAACTTGCGGGTCGCGCCAGGCGTCGAGATGGCCGACTTGGTGGACGCATTGGATGGTACAGGTTGGGGCGCACCATTTTTCGGTATTGTATTCGCGGTGCATGTCGGCGTGGGTGTATTCGAGGAGCGGAATGCCCGGTGTGCCGCGCTGTTGGGAGCACCAGTTGACCATGCCAAATTCGTCTATATAGAGATACCTCGCTCCGGCGCGGCATCGCCATTCGTACTCTTTGCCATCGACGAGGTCGTCCTGAAACCAATTCCAGCGGGCATACGAACTTTGGCCTTTGCTCTTGATCTCTTTATAGACCTCTTTTTCGCGGGGCGTCAGGCCTTTGTTGAGGCCGTCGCCGTCGTGGATGACACCGACGGTGGATGAGAATCCGAGTTCCCGGGCGCGATTCGCGATTATGAGGGCCTCGTCAGGATTTGCAACACCGCCGCCAACGACCGAATTGATGTTGACCTTAAACTTTGCGTGAGTTGCGAGATTGACGAGTTTGCTGTCGAGGACCTTGAGGCTCTTTTTCGAAACCTCGTCCGGCGTCACGTTGTCGATCGATATTTGCAGATAGTCGAGACCCGCCTGGTTAAGCTTTTTGACTTTTTCGGGCTGAAAATAATAACCGTTCGAGATCAGCCCGGCAATCATTCCATGATGGCGAATGCGGGCGATGATCTCATAAATCTCAGGATGCATCATCGGTTCGCCGCCCGAAATGGTAATGACCGACGAGCCAAATTCGGCGAGCTTATCGATCCGCTCGAGCATCACATCGATTGGCACGGGATCACTTGTTTTGTCGTATTCGTTGCAGTATGTGCAAGCCAGATTACACCGACGCATCGGTACAATATGCACCAACACCGGATGTTTGGTCGAAGCAAACGCTTTTACCGTGTGCTTCACACCGCGTGTAAACCTGCTAAAACTGCTTGCCTGTGGCATAAGTATCGAATGGCTCCAAAGCCGAACCTTTCATTATAATTGCTAAATAGTTTTCAAACCTGCAAGCCGGAGGCGGGCATCCTGCCCGCCAGTACAAATCAAAACAGCGACATCGGAGTTGTCCGCGGGCAGGATCCGCTTCTGGCTCGAAATCTTGCTATGCCTTGATCTTCTTAACCGAGCTTGGGAAATTAAGCTTAAACATCTTGCCGTTTAACGTCGGATTTTTCCTGACATCGGTCAAAAGAACGGTCGTCCAGTCGTTGTTCTGCTCGATGACCTTAGCCTGGAGCGGCATTCCATCTTTGTCCACCCACAATTCTGCGGCTTTGTAGCTCGTCGCGACCTTTGGGATCAACTGTAGATGCCACGTAATGGCGCCGCCGCTGACCTGCTCCTGGCCCAGATAACTAATAGTGTAATTGGCCTTGAGCTGGTCTTTTGACATGCTCATAAAGCTGAGTGCCCCGCCGACCGAAGCGCCGTTATTCGCCTTGTTCGTTTTACCCTCGATCACCTGGGCGAGCCGCGGGCGATAAAGCTGATAGTCTTCGCCGATAACCGCTATCTGTTCCTCAACGGGCTTTGTCCAGTCGATACGGACGTACATCTTTCCATTGACCGCTTTGGAAACATAGCTGGTGGAGCCAATTGTGGTGTCAGGAATGTTGAGCTGTGAATTGTATTTCACCATTTTCACGCTGGACGTCATTGTTTTGAGCGAAGCATTGTGAGCATCCATGCGCTTTAGTATCTCGCCAAGGACGTTCTGGGCACTCGCACTCGGGGCAAAACCTGAGAAAATGATAAATAGCGCAGTAAGAACATGCGCGATTTTTTTATAACTAAAAAACATAAATAAATATAAAGAATTTGAAATACAGCTAACATCTGTAAGCTTAAAGCTATTAGCTGCATTCAAACACAGTTAGGTACTCACTGGACGTCTTTCTTTCAAGAAAGAGACAAAATTATTTGTCCAGGGTTTGGACGACGCCGGGGGCGGAATTAGTTGCCCGTCGTTCCGCTTCGGAACCATTCCTTCGGCGTCAGAAAGATAAACGCCAGTATAAGAACGCACAGTAAGTCCCATTGCCACGAGGTGCGTTCGTAATTCCAGTTAATCACGTTTTTCATACATAGCGGTCAGTGGTCAGTTGTCGGTAGTCGGAATAAATTTCTGCTGACCACTGACTACTGACTCCTTACTACCGACTACCGACTACCGACTTCTGACTACTAACAATATGCCCGTCGCGGATTTGTATTGTGCGCCCACACGCCTCGGCGGCTTCCGGGTTGTGCGTGATCATAATGATCGTCTGGTTAAATTTTTCGTTTAGCTCACGAAACATGTCCAGGACGACCTTCGAGTTCTCGGTATCGAGATTTCCCGTCGGTTCATCCGCCAAAATAATCGCCGGCCCGTTGACGATTGCCCTCGCCAGAGCTACCCGCTGTTGCTCGCCGCCGGACAGTTCGAGCGGCCTATGGTGCATTTTATCTTCTAATTTTAAGAGGCGCAAAACCTCGCGGCGGCGGTCTGAATTCTTACTGCCATTGCCGGTATGAATCTTTTCGGCGAGCTTCAGATTCCCTTCCGCCGAGAGGGTCGGAAATAAATTGAACCGCTGAAACACAAATCCAATTTTTCGCCGTCGAATATCGGTTCGTTTCGCATCGGACACTTTTGCAAGGTCCTCGCCGTCGATCAGTATGCTGCCGCTCGTCGGACTCAACAAGCCGCCGAGAAGGTGGAGCAGCGTCGATTTACCGCAGCCGGATGGGCCCATAATGGCAACAAACTCACCCTCGTTCACTTTGAGGTCGAGGCCCCGGAGCACCGGGACGTCCAGCTTTCCGACCTTATACGATTTTTTTAGATCTATAGTCTGAAGGATCGTTTTCATCGGAAGGCTTTTATTGATATCGCAAAACGCCCGTTTTGCTGGTGTTGCTCGTCGGCTGGTCGACCTTCACCTCGCTCAGACGCTTGTCGAGATCGACCTCTTCCAAATTCCACGAGTTTTGCAGCACAAACGCCGCATCCGGAAATCGGTTGCCGATCATGACAGCCTCCGGCGTCTGGTAGGTCAGTTTCATCGAATATTTCTCTTTTGGCCGGGTCACCTGAATCTCGAGCGGTAAATGCGTATAGTCGGCGGTGTCGGTGAGTTTTCCCTCTTTACCATAGACTATGTCGGATTCGATCTCGCCCTGTTTATCGAAGATCTGCTGCCTCGCGAGGCGAATCCCTCCTACTCGGTCGAACCAGAATCGGCGCATGATCGATATGCCGCCGTCATCCTGCTTGGAATACTCATCCAGAAGGTAGTAACCACGCATCACTTTACGGATAGGCGATTTACTGTTGACAGAGTAGTCGTCCTCGATCTCAAAAATACTGCTTTGGGTGTAAACATTTGCTGCATCGGTCGGCCTGACGAGCATCGCATCGGTAAAATGCTGGGGTCGTAGATTGGCGAACGCATTTACGTTTTCCCTGGCGGCCTTGGCGGCGCGATTACCATTTCCGTTGGTACTCAGACTCTGTTGAAGTTTTGAGTAGTCCGCACTGTTTGACCCTTTGACGAATTTCTTGTACTTTCCCGCTCCGTCATATAAGATCGCCACCCTGAAATTGACACCATCGGATGTCATTTGGGCAATATCCGTTCGAAATATCGGTGCCTGGACCTTTAACAGAATCATCCCCGGACGCTGCACGACCACCTCGCCGTCGGCGCTGCGGTACGCCTCTTTTGAGCCGAATTCGGCAAATGAATTGTCCTCAAATTTAAGATCCATCTTTGCCCGCATTGAATTTACGCGCGCAAAACGATTTATCTCCTTCATCAAATCGCTCTGGACGGCCGTCTCGGTCTTGAGCAGCGTTGGTGTTTTGCTCTCCTTCTTTACAATGTTGCAGCCCGCAACAAGAGTGAGGGCGAGGAAAACGGTGCAGAATTTTAGGCTCTGTGATTTATCAGCGAAGTACTTCATTCGAATCTGATGTGAAATTTAAGGGCAGCGTTTGCCTGTATGAACGGTTAAAAATAGCTACGCGCACAGCTTACAAACGCAAGATAATAACATTTCGATATGCGATATGCCAATCAATGAAAGACGCGGAACGAGGTTAAAACTCCCCTCATTCCGCGTCTTTTCGATTTTCAAACCAACAAATCAACCCGAAAAAACGCCGGAACCACGCGTCAGGTAGTCCTGCATTGTGTAAGCAAACATGATCGCCAGCCAGAAAAAACTCGCGACCGCCGCCAGCCAAATCAGCTTTTTGCTCCAGTAAACATGCATAAAAAAGAGCATGACGAATGTCATTTTCGTAAACGCGATCAGCAGAGCGACCAGCGTATTTGCACCTGGAAAGATATGATCCATATCAACTGTCGCGGCAAAATACGTCGCGACCGTGCCGACAATAAGGATGAGAAATATACCGATATATTTCGGTATATTCATGTGGTCATGTTCCTCGTGGTGTTCCGACATATTTTCTCCGATGTTTGGACTCCACCTTTAGGTGGCCCTTACTTGATTATTAACAAGAGGCCACCTAAAGGTGAAACTCCAAACTTTTCTAGTGCATAAAGTGCCTGCCGAGCAAATAAAGCAGCGGAAACAGGAAAATCCAAACAATATCGACAAAGTGCCAATAGAGTCCCGACATCTCAACGGGCATATAATATTCGGCGTTGTAATTCCCTTTCCACGCCGTCCAAAATAGCCACGACATCAATCCGAGTCCGACGATCATATGCAGGGCATGAAGGCCGGTCATCACGAAATATATCCAGAAGAATATTCTCACCCGGTCGCGAAACTTATCTGGGTCAATTTGCCCGTTTGAAAAATAGCCGATCCTCTCGGCCTCGGTCAGGTATTTACCGTCCTCGGCAAGTTTTACGAGCGAACAGTCAGTCCACAGAAATTCAGCGTGCGGATTTACATAGGAGTGTTCGGCTCCGCCGTGTTCGACTTCCCAACACGGCTTTTCGGCCGCCTTATGGTCACCGGCATGATCCGCTTTCGCCTTTTTGTTCAAACCCGTTACCGGCACGAGACCATCATTAAACTTGCCGGTATATTCGATTGCCTTAACGCCCAAAAATACCGAGCCAAAAAACATCGTCAACACGATCATTATCACCTGCATGTTACGGTTGCCCCGCTGAGCGTAAAAAACCGTCAATGCCATTGTCAGACTGCTGACAATGAGGACGATGGTATTAAGACCGCCCCAGAAAGCATCCAGGTGATTACTACCGGCGGCAAATGCCATCGGATATTTCGAACGAAATACGAGATACGCCGTAAACAGCCCGCCGAAGAACATAATCTCCTGCACAAGGAACAGCCACATACCGATAGTGACGCTCTCTTCCTGCTGGCCCATGTCTTCAAACTGGTGCTGAAGACCCGGCTCGTGGTAAACAAATTTGTCCGAATTGTGTGCCGACATCTTTTTTGAACCTAAGAATTTCGAATTAAGTATTACGAAATTTGAAATTCGTAATTGGTAATTCGCAATTAAACTTCCAACGCTGCTCGCTTTCTCGCGCCTTCAATATCCAACCCGCTTTCCTCGCCAAACTCGTACGCTTCCCACGTAACGACCGGCATCTGATCAAAATTTTCCGTAGGCGGCGGCGAGCTTGTTCTCCATTCAAGCCCCGGATGCATCCACGGATTATCGCCCGCCTTTTTCCCAAAGATCAGTGAATGGGTAAGATAGACGACCGGCATTACCAAACCGATACCCAGCACCGATGCACCGGCGGTCGAAAATACGTTCAAAACCTGCCACTCTTCCGGGTACGAGGCGTAACGGCGGGGCATGCCCTGATAACCAAGAATAAACTGCGGGAAGAACGTAAGATTAAATCCCACAAAGACGAGCATTGCCGAAATCTTGCCCCAAAATTCCGAGTACATCCGTCCGGTCATCTTTGGCCACCAGTAATGGACGCCGCCGAGATAGGCGATCACCTGTCCGCCGACCATGACATAATGGAAATGAGCTACAACGAAATATGTATCCGTCAGATGTACCGTCAGTCCCATCGCACCGAGAAACAATCCGGTCAGGCCGCCAATCAGGAACAAGCCCATGAAGCCAATCGCGTAGAGCATCGGTGTGTCGTACGAGATTGATCCCTTGTAAAGCGTGGCGGTCCAGTTAAACATCTTGATCGCCGATGGAACAGCCACGACCATCGTCAGGAACGAAAACACCATCCCGGCGTACATCGACTGTCCGCTGACAAAAAGATGGTGCCCCCAAACGAGAAAACCAAACACCGCAATCGCGATTGATGAAAAGGCGATGAATTCGTAACCAAAAATCTTCTTACGCGAGAAATTTGAGATCAGCTCTGATATAACGCCCATCCCGGGCAGGATCATAATGTAAACCGCCGGATGTGAATAGAACCAGAACAGATGCTGAAACAGGATCGGGTCGCCCCCGATCGTCGGGTCGAAAATACCAATGCGACCGGCGCGTTCGAGGGCGAGCAGAAGTACCGTAATGGCAATGACCGGTGTACCGAGAATCATCACCAGACTCGTCGCATAATGGGCCCAAACAAATAGCGGCATACGGAACCAGGTCATTCCCGGCGCCCGCATCGTATGGATCGTGAC
This sequence comes from uncultured Acidobacteriota bacterium, assembly GCA_963738935.1. GTDB lineage: Bacteria > Acidobacteriota > Blastocatellia > Pyrinomonadales > Pyrinomonadaceae > OLB17. Next base: position 2,429,955 of record CAVTYF010000001.1, read on the forward strand.
AATAAAATTGAGGCCTGTAAGGATCGACGAAAATCCGTTGATAAATATACCAAGGCCGACGAGCATTACATATGAGTTAGAAAAAGTGGTGCTATACGGTGCATAAAATGTCCAGCCCGTATCGACGCCGCCCTGCATCAAGGCAAACAGGACGAGGCCGCCAGCAATCCAGTATATATACAGACTGAGAAGGTTTATCCTTGGCAGGGCAAGATCCTTGGCCCCGATCATCAGCGGCAGCAGAAAATTACCAAGGATTGCCGGAATCGACGGTATCAGGAAGAAAAAGATCATCAGGATACCGTGCTGCGTAAAGACCTTGTTATACGTAGCCGATTCGAGCAGGTCGCTGGCCGGGGTCAGCAGTTCCAGCCGGATAGTGGCTGCGTAAAGGCCGCCGGCCATAAAGAACGCTGACACCGAGATCAGATACATTATCGCAATGCGCTTATGATCTTTGGTCAAAAGCCACGACGTCAGCGTCGACCCATTGGTCAAATAGTTTGGCTTAGCGAGGGCACCGTGATCTGCTGAAATTGTATCTTGCGTTTGCATAGTCTTGTAAAACCTATTTGTTACTATTAACCGCCGCGTTCCCTGCCGGTTTGTTCGCGACCGGCTTATTCGCCGCCGGAGCCGCATTGGCAGGGCTGGCGACGTTTCCGGTCGGAGCAGCCGGGGCGGTGCCCGTCGTCGCGGCTGCATTCGGCGTCAGCGATTTTATATATGCGACAAGCGAATTTAGCTGTTCCTCAGTGACCTGTCCCTTAAACGTGGGCATTATCGGCTGAAATCCTTCGACGACTTGAGCGGACGGGTTTAGGATCGAGTTGCGAATGTATTGTTCATCGGCCTTAACGGTCGTTCCGCCTATCAATTTTACATCGTGATTGAATATCCCTTCGAGTTTGGCTCCGCGCTGTGTCGGCCCGCCGGCGTGACATGACGCGCAGCCGAGCTTGTTTTCGAAAAGATCCTTTCCAGCCTCGACCGGCGTCTGGCCCGAAACGTCGCCGCTGAGCCAATTGTCAAAATCACGCTGCTCCATCACATAGACATAACCGCCCATTCCTGAGTGGTTAAGACCGCAATATTCGGCACAGAAAAGGTGGTATTTGCCCGGTTTGGTCGGCTCGAACCACAAATATGTATAACGACCCGGAACCACATCCACTTTTGTACGAAACGCCGGAATGTCAAAATCGTGAATGACATCCTCGGTTGTGAGGGTCAGCTTTACCTTGCGTCCAACCGGTACGTGCAGCTCGTTTATCTCGCGTTGACCCGTCTGGTGCTGCATCTTCCACATCCACTGCTTACCGACGACATAGATATCCATCGCGTCGTCAGGCGGTGTGTACTGGTTAAAAAATACTATCGCACCGCCGAGAAAGATCGTCATGGAAATCACAAACGGAATGATCGACCAGACGGTTTCAAGGACCATCGAGCCGTGCATTTCTTCGGGTGTCGCAAATTTCTCAGTTTCACGATATTTGATGGCAAAGAAAAATATCGCCACGACGATTGGAATCGTGAACGCAATGCTTACGGCGATCAGGTAGAAATACAAAAGATCAACCTGCCACGCAAAGGTCGAAGCCTGTTCCGGAAATATTGGTACCCAATTCTGCATAAATCGTCAGTGGTCAGTGGTCGGTGGTCGGTGGCCAGCAAGCCACGTCGAACCTATCACTCTCCACTCTCCACTCTCAACTCTCCACCTTTTCGACTGTTTCGCCGCCAGAAAACAAATCCCATTGCACCAAGTCCCAGGAGCGTCGCGATGCCGCCGAGACGAACCAGATTTAGTATCGCGAGTCCGTATTTACCGCTCGAAGGATCGTAGTGAAAACAATATAGAAGCAATTTATCGGCCGGGCTTCCGACCTTACTTTCCGCCGAATCGACAAGGCCGAGTTTTAAATCTCTCGGGGAATAATCAATGCCGTAAAAATATCTTGACAATTTACCGTCCGGCGTCGCGACCATTATTCCCGCCGCATGGGCGAATTGATTGCTTTTCTCGTCCCATTCGAAACTAAAACCCGCGGACGACGTTACCTTGGCGATCGCCTCATCCGTACCAGTAAGGAAATGCCAGCCTTTTGCGGAACCGGGTCGCCCGTAGCGTTCCATGTAACTCGCTTTTTTGTTCTTTGCAAGATCCGGCTTGTCGAACTCTTTCGCATCGAAACTGATCGCGACTACATCGAACTCTTTACCGGCATCAAAATTTATGCCCTTGAGCGAACCTGTCAGCCCATTCAAAACCTGATTGCACAACATCGGACATTCGTAATAAACAAACGCCACGATTACGGGCCGGCCGCTGCCAAAATAGCTGCCGAGTTTTACGAGCTTGCCGCTTTCATCTTTCAATTCCGTATCAAGCGGAAGCTGGTTTCCAAGCTTCTGCTCGATACCGACTTTTTTCAAAGTCTCGGGCAATCCATTCGCCGTCGTCACCGTCGGATCGTACTTTCGCGGCGAATACAAAGGTGAATTGTAGTGCTCGTTCTTTTGAGCCGAAACAAGAAAAGTGAAAACGTGAAAAAGTGAAAACGTGAAAAGAAAAACGAGAAGACGGCGTCGCACCGCGCGACCAATCGTCGCCCGCCCAGCCTTCAAAGCAACTTTTTCCCTTTTTCCCTTTATCACTTTTCCCCTTTTATCGTCTTTTCTCCGATGCAACCCGCCCCGAGCTCGAGTCAGATATGGACATCATCGATTCCTTTAAAAAAGCTTCGGCGTCGGGTCCGGATTTCGCTTTTACATTCTGCGCCAGAAACTTCTCTTTCGCGTCCTTAATCGGCATCATCGTCACGGTTCCAGTTTTTGAGTCTTTGCGGCCCTTTTCCCAAAGTTCCAGCCACTGCTTGTGCAATTCCCGGTACTCTGCCTGCGGAGCCCCAAGCTCCATGTTTACCCAGCCTTTTTCCGATTCGACGCCAAACCCCGGCGCACCTTGAACTCGCGGCTCAGGCGGCAGGCGTTCCTTCTCGGTCATCAACATCGGATTTTTTTGAACGCCCTCTTTCGAATAATCGTCCAAAACATTGAGAAAGGCCCACATCAATCCGAATGTGACGACGATCAAAAGAAATAAGCCAATAGCGAAGCCAAAGATGCCCTTGAGCTGTATCTCATTATCTTCGTACGGTTTATTAAGATCGACCGCCGTATCTGTATGTTTCTTTGACGACATATTCTTAAATCTAATGCCCCTTGCCGTGAGCTACAGCCTCTTCGAAATAGGGATCTTTTGCCGGCACGATCGGACGTTTCATCAACTCTCCGAAAAAATACCACAACCAGATGCCTCCCACCGCAATCGGGGCCACAAAATCCATCCAGCTAATGTGAAATGCTCCCTGCTCGAGTCCGCCGGGCGAGACCCGATATGACGGCCCGATCTGATAAAACATATCGACGAGCCGCATGAACAGAATAAACACAGCAATCAATGCGAGCAGGTTTGCCTGACGCTTAAAGTCACGCTTGAGGAGCAAAAGATACGGGAATGCAAAATGGAACAAGATCAACCCGACGCCGATATATGCCCATCCGCCCTTCATACGCGTCAGATACCAACCCGTTTCCTCCGGCAGGTTGCCCGACCAGATGATCAGGAACTGCGAGAAATTAAAGTACGCCCAAACCATAACGAGCGCCAGCATCAATTTGCCGATATCGTGAAAATGGCGTTTTCCGAGGACACCGTTCATTGGCGATTTATCAACCAGAAACGCGAGGACTGCGACGGAAAAGCAGAAACAGCTCAATCCCCATCCGGCGACGAATAACAGTCCCCACATCGTCGAAAACCAATGCGGATCGAGCGTCATCACCCAGTCCACGACGGCAAACGTTACCACAAGGGCATAAATAACCATCGTCGGCCCAGAGAATCTCGATGCTTTTTCCAGAATCAGCCTCGATTCCTCAACCGTTGTCGTCTTGTCCTGATCGGCTCCCCATTTATTGAGCAGATAGACCATCACGCCCCAAATCACGAAATAGACCAAAGAGCGCAGGATCCAGAACCATGTCGTCAGATACGGGCCACGTGCCTCGATTGCATGTTCGTGCGGGTCCATGTGCGTCCACTCATAAATATTATGAGTGTAAACACCGATCGCGATCGGTACGAACAGCAGCACGACCACCGGCAACGTCCGCGAACCCGCCTCGACAACCCGCCGGATGACGACGCCCCAGGCTCCGCCCGTCAGGTACTGGAGCATTAAAACGCCGAGCGAACCGATTGCAATACCGCCCCAGAAAATAAACCCTAGCAGCCACGAACGCAGGGCTTGCTCGGTGTTAAAGTAGGCGCCGACCGCCATGACGATAAGCGCGATGCCGCCCATGCCGAGTGCGAGGGTTCGCAGACGACCAATCTCGGCCGGTGCTTGATATTTTTCAGGATTCGCCATTTACGGATTTCCTCCGTGAGTTGTCTCACCTGACTTCGGAGGTGCTGGGCCGGGCCCAGTTCTAGGGTTCATTTTCATTACTTCTTCCGGATTTTGACTTACCTGCAACGCTCGAATGTAGGCGACAATGGCCCAGCGATCCGCCGGTTGGACGACATAGGCGTAGCTGTTCATCTTGCCCCACCCGTTTGTGATCACGTCGTAGAAATGGCCCACCGGAGCATTACGCAGCCTGTCGTCGTTATAGGTCGGTGGTTTTGAGAACCCGCGACGCACGATCATGCCGTCACCATTCCCGACCGGGCCATGACAGACGATGCAGTAAATGTTGTAGCGGTCCTGACCCCGATCGACCAATTCCTTTGTGACTGGAAGCGGAAACTCGTCAATGTCGTTTGGAAAGCTCGATACAAGAGTGTTTCCCGTCGCGTCGGTCGTCGTCGCGACCGGAGCATTCAGGTTCGGATTATCAATCTTGCCAGAGTAAAAAGCCTTGTTGTCGCGAAGTTGGCCGCGGGCAATCGTACCCTCAACCCGGTCGCGCGAAGAGCGCTGGTCGCTAAAAAACTCACTCTTTTTATACGCCTTGTAACGCGGCTGGTCCTGCATATCGAACCTGATGCCGCAGGCAGCCGCGAAAGCGGCGAAGCCAAAAGTAAAAAGTAAAAAGGCAAAGCCAGACCGAGACCTTGCGGCTTTGACTTTTGACTTTTGACTTTTGACTTGGGTCATGTCGGCTTTTGACTCTCGACTCCAGACTCTCGACTCTCGACTATTCCGGTACATCGAATACCTCCTGCGCGTCCAGTGTTTCCATAAAACTTCTTGTTTCCGCGTAATCATACTTTGGATCTTTGGACTCGATAATCAGGAAAAACTTCTCGCGGGTCGCAAGGGCAAAACGCGGAACATTGAAAACCGGATGATAAGGTGAAGGTAATCCGTTCAAAAACAGCATCCCAAAAACCGCAACAAATGACGCAAACAAAATCGTCAATTCATACGCCGGCGGAATAAACGACGGCAGGCTGAAATGCGGACGACCGCCGACGATGATCGGCCATTCAATGACGTGAACAAAAAATTGCAGACCGATGCCGGCGCAGAGGCCCGTTATACCACCGGCGAAAATCAGATACGGCAGAATACTGCGTTTAATGCCGAGCGCTTCGTCGATCTCGTGAAGCGGAAATGGTGAGAACGCATCGGTTTTGGTGTAACCCGCGTCGCGCACCTTTCGTGCGGCGTCAACCAGTTCCGTCGCCGTATCAAATTCAGCTATTATTCCGTGAAGGTTGCTTTGCATAGTCTTAAGTCTTTAGTCTTAAGTCTTTAGTTTTTGTGCCTTACACCGCCATTCTATCGTGAACCGTCTTGCTCAAGACCTAAGACTCACGACTCCAAACTCTAACGATTCGGCGGATCCGTTCGATCGTATGTATCCTCGATCTCGTTGACATTCTCCTCAAAATCCTGTTGGTGACCATGGACATTTGCCTCAGGCAGCAGCGTTCGCACCTCGAATATCGAAATGATCGGCACAAATCGAACGAACAGGTAAAGCAAAGTAAAAAACAGACCGATCGTTCCCGTAAACATCGACAGGTCAAACACCGTCGGGCTGTACATCGCCCACGATGACGGCAGAAAATCGCGGTGAAGACTCGTGACAATAATCACAAATCGTTCGAGCCACATGCCGACGCTGACAATGATCGATATGGTAAACAGCCAAAACTCGCTTTCCCTAAACCGCTTGAACCACAAAAGCTGGATCGACAGACCGTTACAAAAGATCAAAAGCCAGTACGACCACCAATACGGCCCTTCCCAGATGCGGTTTTTGACCATGAATACTTCGTATTGCGAAGCGCTGTACCAGCCAAAAAAGGCCTCCATCGCGTAGCCGTAAACCACGATCAGCCCCGTCGCGAGCATGACCTTTGCCATGTAAACGAGGTGTTGATGCGTGATGAAATCCTGCATCCTGTACCACCTGCCGAAGCGGAATACACAGGATCAGACACCATCGCAAATCCGGCAAATACAGCTCCGGCAACGAAATACGGCGGGAAAATCGTCGCGTGCCAACCCGGAACCTGCGACACCGAGAAGTCGAACGACACGATCGAGTGGACCGAAAGCACAAGCGGCGTCGACAGTCCGGCGAGGATCAGATATGTGATCTCGTAACGGTGCCAGTGACGAGCCGAGCCACGCCAGCCCCACGAAAGAGCGGCATAAATAAACTTGAAAAACTTATTCTTTGCCCGATCCCGCAGCGTAGCAAAATCTGGTATCAACCCGACATACCAAAACAAAAGCGAAACGGTTGCATACGTCGAAACCGCGAAAACGTCCCAAATCAAAGGGCTGCGGAAATTCGGCCAAATCCCCATCGTATTCGGATACGGAAACAGCCAATACGCCGCCAGCCACGGGCGTCCTGTATGCAGCAGCGGAAACATCGCCGCGCAGGCCACGGCAAACAGGGTCATCGCCTCGGCAAAACGGTTGATCGACGTTCTCCACTTTTGATTCATCAAAAGCAGAATCGCCGAGATCAGAGTTCCGGCGTGGCCGATACCGATCCACCAAACAAAATTGATAATATCGAACGCCCAGCCGACCGGCTGGTTATTTCCCCAAATTCCGATACCGTTCGCGAGCAGCCAGATGGTTGTAAACAGCAACAGCCTGGGCGATCATGAACGCAATGCCAAACCCGATGAACCAGTGAAACGGCGTGCGCTTCTTCAGCGTGATGTCACTGATCTTGTCAGTGACACTCGCGAAAGTATGATCGCCCTCAAGCATCGACGGGTGAAGTTTTTGTTGAAGTTCTTTATCTTCGATCTTCATTAATGAGCTTCGCCTCCCGCCTTTCTTCTCGGTCTTAGGTGCCACCTTTTTTTGAGGTGGCGGAACTCTGTAATCCGGCATTTCCTTGTTCTGATTCTTAAGGCTAGCCAGATAAGTCGTTCGCGGCTGTGTATTCAACTCATTGAGCAGAATGTAGTCGCGATGATCCTTTTTCGCTTTGGCGATCTTGCTGTTCGGATCGTGCATATCGCCAAAAACGATCGCGTCTGTCGGGCAAACTGCTTGACAAGCGGTCACGACCTCGCCGTCGCGCATCTTGCGACCGTCTTTTTCGGCTTCGATACGGGCGGCGGAAATTCGCTGCGTGCAATACGTGCATTTTTCCATAACGCCGCGGCTGCGGATCGAAACCTCAGGATTTCGCATCAGTTTGTACTGCGGCGTATTCCAATCCTGATAAAGCAGGAAGTTGAAACGTCGAACCTTGTAAGGGCAGTTATTTGAACAGTAACGAGTTCCGACGCAACGGTTGTAAACCATGTCGTTCAGCCCCTCGGCACTGTGAACGGTGGCGTGAACCGGACAAACAACCTCGCACGGTGCCTGTTCGCATTGCTGGCACAGGAGCGGTTGAAAATGCGGCCCTTCGGGATCATTGATGTCGCCGCCGTAATAGGCGTCGACGCGCATCCAGTTCATTTCGCGGCTGCGCTCGACCTGCTCCTTGCCAACAACTGGAATATTATTTTCCGATTGACAGGCGATTACGCACGCGTTGCAGCCGACGCAGGAATTGAGGTCGATCGACATTCCCCATTTATAATTCTTGTCGTAAACGGCTTGATGCTGCTCGTACGGGTACATCGACTTCGGGTATTCGTCATGCTGATGCCCCATGTCAGGGTGGGCTTCAAAATCTTCCAGGTCCCAAACCCGAAGCAGATCGCGGCCTTCCATATTGAAATGGATCTGCGTCGAGGCGACAGTCGTCTGCTCGCCAGTTTTTGTAACGTCGCCAAAGCCGTAATTCATCGCGTCGGATCGCATCACATCGAACGCACTGTAGCCGAGGCCCGTCCCAATCTTGCCCGCTCGTGTGCGGCCGTAGCCCATAAAGATCGTGATCACGTCATCGGGCTGGCCGGGCGTTATCCACAGCGGAACGCTCTTTTGGATCTCGGAGCCTTGATACTTGACAGTTACGAGTTCCGAAAACTGATTGCCGCCCTTTGTGTTTATAAAGCTCGTGCCCTGTGCTCCGCCGGTCATATCGCGAGCTTCGTTGCCGGTGTTTGCCGCGAGCTTTTCGGCGGTCTTCGGGCTGATCAGAGCGACGTTTTCCCACGTGACCTTGTTCAACGGATTTGGCAGCTCCTGCAGCCAGCCGTTATTTACAAATCGACCGTCATAAACGCTCGGATCGGGCAGAATAGCGATCTCGAGGCTACCGCCCGCGGCCGGCTTTGCTCCGGCTGGCTCAAAAATGTCGTCGTTGCCGTCACCGTTTTCGGCGTCGCTGCCGTATTCGCGACAAATCCGTCGTGTACCGACCTTACGCCAGTTGTCTTCAAAAGTTCTCGGTGCGGCGGCGGCTGGAACTGCCGCAGGCGATGCCGCCGGGGCTGGAGCGGTTTTCGGGGCCTCTTTCTTATCCGCTTCCGCCGACGGCTTGGTTTCCGCATGTGGTTCCGGCTTGGCTTCGCGGCTTGGGCTCAGTTGCGGGCTCAGTTTTTATCTCGGGTTTTGCTTCCGCTTTTCGGCGGCGATTGCGACCGGTTTGATGTCGGTCCTTTGCCAGTACTCCTTTACGATGTCGTGGTCTTTTTTATCAAAACCTTCCTTAAAAAAAAGCTGGACGACCTCGTGAACACTCTTTCCGTCATAAAGCGGTGCGATCAGCGGCTGAACGATCGATGCGGTTCCGTCATATGCCCGTCCGTCGCTCCAGCTTTCGAGAAAATGCTTTTCGGCAACATGCCAGTAGCAATGTTCGGCAGTTTCGTCGAAATACTGACCCAGATGGACGGTTACGCCGGCTTTCTTCAACCGCTCGAGCATTCAATTTAAGATCTGCGGGCGTGTTATAGACCGGATTACCGCCGAGAATGACGAGCATCTTTACGCTGCCGCCGTCAATGTCGCCGATCAACTCACGAAGCTGTTCGATCTGTGTTTTTTCGGTACCCGGCGAAAACGGATCGGCGTAAATTACTGTCTCGCCGGCATTTCCGAGCGCAGCATTCATCGCATGTGCCAGGGCGTGGACAACCGGAGGCTGATTGTCACCGGCGACGACCAGCGATTTGCCCTTGTGCGCGATCAGATCTTTTGCCATTGCGGCGATCCATGCGGCATTTTCGCGTATAGGACGAAATCGCCCCGGCGACGCCAAGCGCTTTTGCGACGGCCTTTGCAACCTCAGCCATTTGACTCGGCTTGACCGCAAGTCGATGATCGGCTTTCGCTCCGGTCAGGGTTATCGTCGTTTCGACCGAATAGAGCCGGTTGATCTCTTTTTTTTCTTCGGAAAAGGCCCGTCCGTCCGCAAAGTCCTTAATGTAGGCGACGTTAAAGCCCGAGAAAATATCGGCATCGAGCGACAGTATTCTCTCGGCCTTTTCAAATTTGTAAATAGTCTGGACCGGCAGAACCAAACGCCAACTTCGCACCGGCCAGGCATTGTCCTGGTTGATCGGTTCGTACTGAACCCATTTCGAATTCGGCAATTCCGCCTTGATCTTTGCAAATTGATCGATCAGCGTCGGCGAGGTGACGGTTTCGGTCAAAAATCTGACACCGGCTCCGCCGTCCGCTCGATTTTCCTCGATCGCGGCCCGAAACTCGGCCATGAAAGTTTCCCAAGTCTTCGGCCCGCCGCGATAGGTGATTTCCTGCGAACGGTCCGGATCGTACATTCCCAGCAGCGAGGCCTGTGCGAGAACATCCGTTGCACCGCGGCTGCCCGGGATGATCCGGATTTCCTTCGATCTTGACGGGACGGCCTTCATATGATTTTGCGAGCAGTCCGGTGGCCACGCCGCCGACCGACATCGCCGTCGCGAAAAAAGTTCGCTTTACCGGGCAACATTCCTTCGACGGGATTGACATAAGGAACGATCTTCTCGGGCGGCTGAATAACGCAGCCGCTCAGTCCCGCGAGGGCGAGCGAGGCTCCCATTACTTTTACAAAATTTCGGCGGCTCAGGCTGTTGTCCCACTCTTCGATCTCATGCGGATATTCTTCGGCAATAAATTCTCTAAACTCCGGCGTGTCGGCATGCTCCTCGATGCTGCGCCAATATTCTTTCCCGTTCTTCGACAAGATCGTGTCACGCAGCAAAGCAAATTTAGCCACAGAGGACACAGAGATTTCTGAGACTGTTTTCCCAATAGACTTATCGTTTTCCATTTTCTGCGGCCGTTTCATAAAAGTCTTAAAACTCTCTGTGATCTCTGTGGCTATTTTCTACTGTGACAGGTCGAGCAACTAGTCATCATTTCTTTGCTGCGTATCTTGTGGTCGATCTTTAGCTTGTCTCGCTCTGTCTTGTCGAGATCGCCATCCTGCCATGCATATTATAAATTTCTGATTTCGGCCTGATAAATTTCTCGGGCTCACGGTGACAGGCGATGCACCATTCCATCTGAAGCGTATTTTCCTGAAAAACTGCCGGCATATTGTCGATCTGACCGTGACAGGTCGAACAGCCGACGCCCTTTGCGACATGAATGCTGTGATTAAAATAAGTGTATTCTGGCAGATCGTGGACACGTTCCCACTCGATCGGCTTGTTATCGCGGAAACTAGCTCGTACAGGCTCGAGATACGGGCTGTCCGCCCAGATCTGGCTGTGGCAGTTCATACACGTCTGCGTCGACGGCATCCCGGCCGAGGCAGTGGTTTCGACCGTCTAATGGCAATATCGGCAATCGATACCATCATCACCGACGTGATGCTTATGGCTGAACTGAACCGGCTGCTGACTTTTCAACATAGCGCCCCGTCAGGTAAGACGAGCGGGCGATCTGCGTATAGGCAAGGAAAGCCACGCCCGCCAGTACCGCTCCCATGATCATGCTGATCCTGGCGATATTATTAGCACTTTTATTAAAAATTTGTGCCATCTATAGATCTTTCGCGAGAAAATCCTACAAAAACACGGCCTCGACAATCTCCAACCCTTAATTAAAGGGCAATGATTTAGTCGAGCAGCCGGAGCGTACTCAAGATTGCGTACCGTAAAACTGCTTACGATTTTACTAAAAGTTAGTAAATCCGCAAATTGCACAACTAAAATTAGAGTAGGAACACGGTTAACTGCAAACCCTGTCAAAATTAGTTCTGTTAATAAGTAGAATTATTATTTTCAATTCGATTTAATCAGCCATTTGCCCGCTGATAAACGCGGCCCCGATCGCCGCAGCATTACCGCCTAATTCCCCTTCCACGATACGCGTCGAATCAAACGACGGCGCAAACGAAAGTTCACGGGCACGCTCGATAATCGCGTCGAGAACCACGTGTCTCGCCTGCATGATTTCTCCGCCGACGACGATCTTTTCGATATTCAGCAGATTAATCACGCTGGCAATGGCCGTTCCGACATAGATGCCGGTCCGCTCAAGCATCATTTGGGCAAAATCGTCTCCATTCTCGGCCGCGGCGATAATTTCATCGAGCCCTAATTCCTCATCGCTCAGTTTACCCAGTGACGACGTGCTGTCCTGATGAAAACGGCTGCGCGTTCGACGAATGATATTGGCGGCCGAAGCGACATCTTCGAGTTTCATGCCTTCGGAATTTATCGGCACATAGCCAAATTCGCCGGCAAAGCCCGAAGCCCCATGCCAAATCTCACCGCCAAAGATAAATGCCCCACCGACGCCTTCGCCCAGAGTCGCATAAAACATATCGTGGCTGCCGCGCCCGGCTCCGCAGCAATACTCGCCGTAGGCGGCGGCGTTTGCGTCATTCTCGATAACCACGTCCATTGAGGTTGCAGCTTTGATTAGCTTTGCCAGATCGACCTCAGAGTGGTTGGGAACAATTGCGGAAAACGCTACGCGTCCCGACGTTCGGTCAACCAGGCCTGGAACTGCTACGCCTATTCTATCGAAATGCGGGAAATCGGCCCGCAACTCGCGAACGACCGCCGCGACTTGGTCGATCGTGCTTTGGGCATCGGCAATAGGCACTGAAACTGCCTTTTCGATCTTGTCCTGCTCGCCAACGACAACCGCAGTTAGAGCCGCGCTTGATATCTCAATGCCGACACGGATATTAGATCGGTTCAGGGAATCAACCATAATTTTTTGGGTTTATTTAGAAACTATGGCGATTTTAGACACTGGCGGTTATACTGTCAACCGAGGGGCCTGAATTAGTTCGTCTGCCCTGAAACACACAGCTTCTTTTGACTGAATGACACTGTAAAGATACTCTCTCTATGGCGGCGCTAGTGTGCCCGAACCGATGTTTTCGGCACCCTACGATATGGATCAACAGCTTTACGACATAATTGCGCAGTACGGTGTTTACGCAGTTTTTGCACTCTGTACAGTCGAGGGCGACATTACCCTACTTATCTCCGGGACGATGGCCCAGGGCGGCTTTTTTGGAGAATGGGGTTTCTTCAAGGTCCTGGTGGCTGGAACCCTCGGCGGGATGGTTGGAGATTCGGTTGGTTACGCGGTCGGTCGTATTTTTCATGAGAATGCCAAGGAATATCGGTTTTATCAGGTTGCCCAACCACGCGTCGAAAAACTGATCGAAAAATTTGGCGGCTCGGCGATAATAATCTCAAAATATATTTACGGAATCCGTGTCGCGATGTGCGTCTTTTATGGTGTCGGCAAGATGCCGTTCCTACGCTTTATCGGCCTGAGCGCGATAAGCTGCATGCTCTGGGTACTGCTTTTGGCGGGCCTCGGATATTTCTTCAGCGGAGCGATTACGTCGATGATCGGCGATTTCAAGCAGGTCGGGTTCGCGTTATTTTTTATCGTGATGCTCGGTATAATCTTCTTTTACGTTATCGAGCGGTACTGGTTGTCTGAGAGGGTCGAGGATGCGAACCCGGAAACTATACAAAAGATTGAAGAAAAACTGTTAGCCGTCGAAGAGGTCGGCCTAACTACCTTGCACGACCTAACCGAACGTCTCCACCTCACCCGCGAACCAAACCGAGGGGATGGAGCGGAGGAGAAGAGGAGAAAGGGAGAGGATGAGCCGGCGGCGGCAGTCAGCAGCGACAGTAAGAAAGTTGACCCCTGACAACCGCCGCTGCTACTGCGAGTGCTGCTGACAACTGACTACTAGCCAATGATAATAGAATCGTCCGCTCCGACAAGGGTTGATCTTGCCGGGGGTACAATTGACATACCACCTTTATTTCTGTTTCACGAAGGCGCAGCAACGGTAAATTTTGCCGTTTCCATGCTGGCCTACTGCCGTATCGAAACCCGGAATGATGACAGGATAATTTTAGAGTCGATAGATCAGAAGGAAAGGCTCGAAACGACTGTCTCGGATATCGCCACTCTCAGCGACGAGCCGCGACTTGAGCTGTTGTCAAAACTCGTCTATTTCTTCCGCCCCGAACGCGGGTTCGCGATGACGACCGAATCGGAAGCTCCGGCGGGAGCGGGACTTGCCGGTTCATCCACATTGAACATCGCCTGTATCGGAGCTTTGAATAAGCTGGTCGGCGACCGCTACGACCCAGATCGCTTTATTCCGATCGCGGCAAATGTCGAGTGTCAGGTCATCCGCGTGCCGACCGGTTATCAGGATTACTACTCGGCCCAATACGGCGGCGTCTCGAACATTTACTTCGGCCCGGCCGGGATGTGGCGAGAAGAAATCGAGGTCGATATCGCCGACTCTCGAACGCCGCATCGCTGTCTGCTATACCGGCGAACCGCGAAATTCCGGCATCAATAACTGGGAGATCACCAAACGTCATATCGACGGCGACAAACAGATCTTCTCTATATTTGAAGGTATCCGCGACACCGCGATCAATGCTAAAACGGGCCCTGCTCGAACAGCGATTGGGACGAGGTCGGCGAAATCCTCGCTGCGTCCCACCCGCAGCGAAAACTGCTCTCGCCAAACATAACAACCCCGCAAATGGACCACTTGATCTCGACAGCCCTCGCCAATGGAGCGATAGCCCCAAAGGTCTGCGGTGCCGGCGGCGGCGGCTGCATCGCCTTTTATTGCGAAGACGGTCGCCGATCCGAGGTCGAAGCCGCATTGGCCCAACAGGAAGGTGCAAAGGTGCTCGATTGGCATGTATGCGCCGACGGCCTGATGATCTCGGTTTCCTAAATCTAGTATCCCAATATGCCCTGTAGGTCTGATACGACCCACAGGGCCTATAGCTTTTCACTTAACAAGAATTTGTCACAAACCGCCACCCGTCGGTGTATTGCTTGTAGAAATCACGATTCCTTACAAAAAATATTTCGGAGGGCTAAGCAAAAATGAATTACCTATCCAGGAACCTAAGATATTTAGCGACCGCATGTGTCGCCGCCGTTTTTGGCATCGCCGCTGTCAACGTATTCGGACAGGACACAAGCAAAGACAAGGCAAAGACCGATAAAGCTGAGTACGCTGAGTACAAAGTGAAGTCGAAAAACTTTTGCGAAAACAATAATTGGTCAAGCGACGACCGCGTCTCGGTGAGCGACCTGCGTGAGATGACCGTGGCTTCGACGGGCAGCGTCAATGTCGATGCGGGACAAAATGGGGGCATCGGCGTCAAAGGCGAAGACCGCAGCGACGTACTCGTCCGTGCCTGCGTCCACGCCTGGGGAACGACCGATGAAGCTGCGCGGCCACTGCCGCATCCATCAGGATCAACACCTCTGGCGAGATCAAGGCCGATGGTTCCACGGGCGACAAGAACTGGTCAGTTTCTTACCAGATACTCGTTCCCCGGGCGACCAACACCAGCCTTAAGGCTTCCAACGGCGGAATTTCGATGTCAAATGTCGACGGGACCGCAGAATTCACAACGATCAACGGCGGCGTCAACCTTACCAGTGTTTCGGGCAGCGTCAAAGGCCGCACAACCAACGGCGGCGTCAACGTCTCGCTCACCGGCACCTCGTGGAAAGGCAGCGGCCTCGACGTCGAAACCAAAAACGGCGGCGTAAACCTCACACTGCCTGCAAATTACACAGCCAACATCGAAACCGGAACAGTCAACGGCGGCTACAAAAGCGATATTCCCGCGCTCAACATCACCACCGAGGACCTGAAAGGCCCCGACAACCGCTCGCGGACTCGCCGCATCAACACCAACCTAAACGGCGGCGGAGCACCGATCCGCCTCATCACAACAAACGGCGGTGTTAAGATCAATTCGGCTGAGACGGTTAAGTGGTAAAGGACGCCCAAACCGCTTAAAAAGTGCATCCGAATGACCCGTCCTTGTATGGGACCAGTTACCTGCAAAATACGTCAAAGCCCGCAAAATACGGTTTCAATTAATGTTGCGATTTGCTATGGTGATGCGGGGCCAATGGAAAATTCTCGCGAAATAAAACCCGAGTGCTGACTCAGTGACAATGGAGAAAGCAAAATTCAGAGGCGGTTCTTTGAAAATTTGGGGTAATGGACAAAATAGTTGGTAAAAACCTTTTAAAGCTATGATGGGAATAGGGTTATGGCGATGAAAGGTTATGAATAAAAAAAGTGCTTTTATTGTGCGAGTAAAATCGTATCGAAATACGGTATTCAGGAGGGTGTTCAGCGGTATAAATGTGCTGTTTGCGGGAAAGTTTTTTCGGGGACGAGACGGCTCGATCCGCAAACAATATGGCAAGAATATACGATCGGCAAGCAGACATATTCTCAGCTCGCGGTGAAATATAATTGTTCCGCAAAAACGATCCAGAGAAAAATCGATGCGGTAAAAGTCGAAACAGAAAACACATTTCCAAGCGTTGTAAATGTGTTGATGGATACGACATATTTTGGAAGAGCATTTGGGGTAATGGTTTTTAAGGACAGCCTTACGGGGCAGATATTATTCAAGCGATATGTGGATCAGGAAACCAATAAATTATACCTTTCGGGAATCGAAGAAATAGGACGCAGAGGCATCGAAATACAGGCGATTATTTGTGATGGCCGGAAGGGTTTATTTCAATTATTTGGCAGTGACCTGCCTGTTCAAATGTGCCAGTTTCATCAGGTGGCCATTGTCAGAAGGTATTTGACCAAGAACCCTAAAATGCAGGCCAGTATTGAGTTATGGGAACATACACTGCTTCTGACACAAACAGATAAGGAGAGTTTTGCGGGCGGATTGGAGGCGTGGCACGAAAAATGGAAGGACTTTTTAAACGAACGAAAAATAGATCCGCTCGGCAAAAACAGATACGTCCATAAAAGGCTGAGAAGTGCCTATCGAAGCCTCAAAACAAATCTGCCCTGGCTCTTTACCTGGTACGATTATTTGGAGCTGAAAATCCCAAATACCACCAATGCAATTGACGGGCATTTTGCCGATTTGAAGAACAAATTGAGAAACCACAATGGATTATCAACGGCTAGAAAAAAGAAATTTATCGATGAGTTTTTTAAGGCATAACGGCTTCAAAAAATATCAAAGGGCCGCTAAAAAACAGCCCTCTGATCTGACATTTTTGTCAGCCGTCAAGCTATCCCTGGCAGGTTGCTCTCCAGCAGAGCCTACTTCCGTTTTGCTTGATATAACAAACTGTAGCAGATATTTTGAAACTTAAATAAACCCAGAAAATAAACACCAACTATTTTGTCCACTTGAACAAAACATCTAAAAATTACCAACTATTTTGTCCATTACACCGAAAATTTAAACAAAAGTGTCCCAAGCTCGCCGGCGATTGCAAAACGATAAACCTAATCTTTTCAATGGTTTGATTTTTTGTACTTTTTTTCGAAAAAAACGTGGGAAAGGTGTAAAAATCGCCGTAACTACAATAAAAATGGTACGTTGCGTGTCCCACAGGGGCGTGGGACACTCTGGGACAGTGGCCGTTGGCGACGTGCCTAAAGCGAATATTGAATCAGTTTACGGTTTTATTCATATCATTTTTTCACCACATAGGAACATAGAACACATAGACGCCAAAAAAAAATCTATGTTCCCTATGTTCCTATGTGGTCAATAACCGTTTTATAAGTTTAGATGTTCCATCTTGACTGCAGGAAATCGGAAATTAATGCGCAGGGTTTCGGACTCAAGAACCCATACATTTTAATCCGTAACTGCTCTAGGCGGACGCCTCGATCTGAGCGATCGACTTCGTCAGCGAGCGAAAAATATCGCGGCCGTCATTCGAGCCGAGCATTTCTTCGCATGCCCGCTCAGGATGCGGCATCATGCCGAGAACATTTCGATTCAGGTTGCAAATACCGGCGATATTCGAGCGGGCCCCGTTCGGATTTGCGGTGTCGGTAATTTCGCCATCCTTATCGCAATACCTGAAAACGATCTGCCCATTCTCCTCGAGCGAGTGAAATGTCTCGTCGTCACACGTGTAATTCCCTTCCGCATGAGCGATCGGAATGGACAAAATTTTTGCGGGGTCAACCTCGGTAGTAAACGGCGTGTTTTGATTTTCAAGCTTTAGATTGACGTGCTTGCAAACAAAATGCAGCCCGGCATTTCGCATCAGGGCACCGGGAAGCAAACCGGCTTCGCACAGAATCTGAAACCCGTTGCAGATGCCAAAAACAAACTTCCCGTCGGCCGCGAACTGTTTGATCGCTTTCATGACAGGCGAAAATCGGGCAAGCGCTCCGGCTCGCAGATAATCGCCATACGAAAAACCACCCGGCACAATCACCGCGTCGAACCCGCCAAGATCCGTCTCCTGATGCCAAATAAAATCCACCGGCTGCCCAACGTGCTTCGACACCACGTGGTACGCATCGTGGTCGCAATTCGAACCCGGAAAGACAACAACGCCGAATTTCATAAAAAATCAGTAGATATACTCCCAATCTACAATCTCCAATTCCAAATTCCGAATATCCTGAATCCCAGGCGGCACAGGGTAATTATCCATCTGGGTGGACGCCGCGTTCACAGTAACCGTCGATTCGGGACCGTGAAATGGCTTCCATTCATTGTCTACGAGCGTTTCTGCATTTAATTTGGACTTTATCCGAACTCGACTGCTCCATTTGTTGGAAAATCTGAGTCTAAGCGTGTTCCCGCGAATTGAATAATCGACGCGATGCTCTCCACTCGCAAAATCCATTAAAAATATCCATTCATCGGCTTGGGCATTTGCCGGCGGCTGAGCGGGCGGCGGCAGTATCGCCGCGTTATTTTGTGATGACGATCTTAGACCAAATATGATCCAGAAGCCGATCGCCATAACTACTACCCCAACCGATACGCCGATACCAATTCGATATTTCCAGACATTATGGGCCGCGCTTCTCCCCGGACTATCTGCTTGGCCCATCGCAACGGTCGACATGTACAAGGTCTTTTGTGTCTCCAGATCCCATTCGAGAAGTGCTCCGTCATCAAGACAATAGTTCAATTCTTGATCGTCATAACTCCGTCTACATTTTGGACATTGCTTCAACATACGCCAGATGATTTCGGCTAAATTTCGGTCGGTTTACCACGCCGACCTTATCTTTCGATCTCCTTCTCGCTGCCCGTTTCCAACGGCGCCATATTTCCGGAACAGGTCGGCCGCCATTGGCTTCCCGGGCTTCAAGCAACGCGAAATAGCGCTTTTGAAGCAGCTCAACCTGACGTATCTTCTCTGTTGGCGAGATTCCGCGTGTATAACTTCGCAATCTGGCCTTCGACAGTTTTAATTGCTCGATCTGTTCCATGCTCAAAACCGATACTTAGGGGACAATGTCCCCTGAATCGCCTTCCATTTATCCATGATACCAAAGCGAAGTAGAACGTCGGACAATTTTTCCCGATCAACAACACCGCTCTCGTCGAAGGCCTCGATCTTCACCTTATCTTTAGTTCGACCGGCAATTAGCCACATCGCCGCCAAATGCTCAGGCCGCATTACAGGCACATCACGTCCGTCTATCAACATCGATTCAGCTCGATCAACCGCTTCTGTCCATAGCGGAACCAGCGAGGCCTCGACAAACTGAACAAGCCAGCCGTGGATGTGAATAAATTCGTAGTCAAAAACAAAGCCCTTTTCTTTGGCGTATTCGTATATCTCTTCCAATGACAATACTAAGCCCGTCTGCGGTTTTGTGAAAAAGAAGAAAATATCTAGGTCGACAGTCGAAATAGCTTCGTCATGGAGGATTCCCGCCATCGCTCCTCCGACCGCGTATTTTGAAATTATTCCGCGAACGTGCATGTCGTTCAGCACGTCGATAACCGAACTCCAATATAGCGGCGAATCACCCATCGATCTCCACACGATAATCCTCAATCACCGGATTTGCAAGAACGTCTTTCGCAATCCGTTCAACCGACGAACAGGCGTCAGCTTCAGAAAGTGCGGAGTCGAGAGCTATCTCAAAATACTTCCCCTGACGAATATCACCGATTGACGTAAACCCCAGCGACTCAACCGAATGGTGGATGGCTTTGCCCTGCGGATCAAGTACGCCGGGCTTAAGTGTAACGAAGACCTTTGCTTTCATATCGCTCCAAAATAAATTATAGATACTCGCTCAATTTCTTGTATTTATCAAAGTCTTGTGTTAGATTTCACCTAAATTTCAGTCAAGCCAATTCAAAAAAACTAAAACCTCTAAAGGAGATCATCTAAAATAATATGGAAAACGGTAAAACCGCTCTAGGTCTGGATAAAAATGTGGGTTCGCTGCTCTGCTATCTTCCCATCTGTGGTATCAGCTTGATTTATAGCATCATCGTAATTGTTACGGACAAAGATAACAGGGACGTCAGGTTTCACGCCTTCCAGTCCTTGCTTCTCTCAGCCCTGGCCACCGTGGTTATCATTGCAATTGCCGTCGTCGGAGGTATTTTGGTGGGCGTTACTCAGTCGACTGCATTAGGTGGTTTGGTCACCTTGCTCTATTTCGGCGGAATCGTCGCCTTTATCGGAGCCATGATCCTCGGCATGATCAAAGGATTTGGGGGCCAGCAGTTCAAATTCCCCGTCGTCGGTGATATGGCAGAGAAATGGGCTAACGGGTAAAAATTGAATGTCCTGGCCTGCCAGACGTGGAGGCCGTTTTTCTAAGAACGCGGGAATTCGTATGCCAACTGGCTAAATGAATTGCCCGCGTTCCTGCGTTAAAGTATTTGGCTATGCGCGTCTACCTAGACAATTGCATTTTTAATCGGCCGTTTGACGACCAATCGAGTGATCGAATACGGTCCGAAACTGAAGCGATTAGAATTATATTCGATAAAGTTTCTGACGGCTCGATAGATATTGTTTGGTCTTCCGTGTTGGCGTTTGAAATAGAACAAAATCCCCATCGCGACCGGCTCGAATGGATAGCGGCATGGGAGGTCTACGCAATTGTTGATGTTGAAGAAACCGAAAGTGTTTTGGCAGAAGCCAAAATTTTGTTAGAATTTGGGTTGAAAAAGCTAGACGCGATTCATATTGCATCTGGCGGACTTGGGTTGGCAGATTACTTTGTCACGACCGACGATAGAATTTTGAAAAAAGCTTCCTTAATATCGTCGATAAAGATATGCGGGCCGCAAGATTTTATCAATAGAATTGGTGAATAAATGAAATCGGATAGTGAAATAAGATCCAAGGGAATGCTGGCCCTTATAGGAGCCTTAGGAGCGACGGATGCGGGCAGATTTGTTACTCTTGCCCTTCGAGAACCGTTTGACTACACCGAATGGAGAAAAGGATTGTTTGAAGGAGAAACAATAGAGAGCCTCCATGAGCAAATAGTGGATTTTCAGGAGAAACGTAAACTAAAACAGCCCGTATCTTAAAAAAACCCTTTCAAAAACCTTCCCCACATTCCGCAAATAGTGTTTCAGATCAAAAACGCGGGCGATTTCGTCTGCCGAGAGGTGTGATGCGATGTCCGCGTCCTTCGTTACCAGACCGCGATAATCGCCGCCTTCGTCCCAGACCTTCATCGCGTTTCGTTGTGTCCAGACATACGCGTCTTCGCGTGAAACGCCTTTTTGGGTGAGCATGAGCATGAGTTGGCCGCTGAAGACCAAACCTCGCGTCAGGTCGAGATTTTTTAGCATGTTTTCCGGGTAAACGATCAGCGTGTCGAGCAGGCTCGTGGTTTTGGCGAGGATGTAGTCGAGCGTAGCGGACGAATCGGGCAGAACAATGCGTTCGGCCGACGAATGTGAGATGTCGCGTTCGTGCCACAGGGCGACGTTTTCGAGGCCGACGATCGAATTTGCTCGCACCGTCCGGGCCATGCCGCAGATGCGTTCAGAGAGGATCGGATTACGTTTGTGCGGCATTGCCGACGAGCCTTTCTGACCCGTTTTAAATAATTCCTGCGCTTCGCGAACCTCAGTACGTTGCCAATGCCTTACTTGGAGCGCAATCTTTTCTAACGTCGAGGCAACTATCGCGAGCGTACAGAGATATTCTGCATAGCGATCACGTTGAATTACCTGCGTCGACACGTCTGCTGCCTTTAGCCCAAGCTTCGCACAAACCTGTTCCTCAACCTCAGGCGCGAGGTGAGCAAATGCCCCAACAGCTCCGCTGATCTTGCCGACGGCGATCATTTCCTTAGCTTTTAGTAAACGCTCGCGGTTCCGCTGCATTTCCGAATACCACAACGCCCAGACGAGTCCAAACGACGTCGGTTCGGCATGAATTCCGTGCGTTCGCCCGATCTGCGGCGTATCTTTGAACTCAAATGCACGCCTTTTCAAAACTTCGAGCAGAGCATCTGTCTTTACGAGCAAAATATCGCAAGATTCTTTGAGCAGCAGCGCATTCGCCGTATCCACAACATCGCTCGACGTCAGGCCGTAATGAACAAACCGCGACGCCGGGCCGATATTCTCGGCCAGATTGGTCGTAAACGCGATCACGTCATGATCCGTCGTTTTTTCGATTTCAGTCGATCCGCTCGACAGTAAACGCGGCCTTCGCCTTGATCTCAGCAACGGCCTCGGCCGGAATCGTACCCATTTCGGCGTGGACTTCGCAAACGGCGATCTCGACATCGAGCCATTTCTGAAATTTATTTTGGAGCGACCAAATGCCGCCCATTTCGGGCAATGTGTAACGTTCGATCATGAAATACAAATTCTAACGCAAAGACGCTCCGAAACAACGGGACTTTTATTTTCCTTCCTTGCGACTTTGCTCCTTTGCGACTTTGCGTTAAATGTTTCCTCTGCTTATAAGCAATTCAGCATTCAAAACCGCCGAGCCTGCCGCACCGCGAACAGTATTGTGGCTCAGAGCGACAAATCGGTAGTCGAAAATATTGTCGGGAAAGATCCGTCCGACCGTAATAGTCATTCCATTGCCATTATCACGGTCAAGTCTCGGCTGTGGTCGCGAAGGCTCGTCAGTGACCTCGATAAAATGCTCAGGCGACGAATAAAGATCGAGCGACGGGAAAGTTTTCATCGCCTCGACGACTTCTTCGAGCGTCGAAGAATGTTTGAGCTTGACCCGACCGACGCAGTGTGACCGTCAATGACATTTACGCGAAAGCACTGTGCCGAAACAGTGAAATCAGCCTTCTCAATGCCTTTCGTACCCAAAATACCGAGAATCTTCTGAGCCTCGATCTCAACCTTTGGCTCTTCGCCGGCAATATAAGGGAAAACATTATCCGTGATATCCAGCGAAGCAACGCCCGGATAGCCGGCACCTGAGATCGCCTGCATCGTGGTGACAAAAACAGATTCGACGCCAAATTTGCGATGCAAAGCAGCCAGCGGCGGGGCAAAACTCATGACCGCACAATTAGGATTCGTAACGATAAAGCCCTTTCCAAATCCACGATTCTCACGCTGCTTCTCGATCAGTCCTACATGATCGCCGTTGATCTCAGCGATCAGCAGCGGCACATCTTCGTCCATGCGATAGCTCGAAGAATTAGAAATCACAGGATAACCCGCACGGGCAAAAGCCTCTTCCGTTTCCCTCGCCACCGAGGACGGTAAACTAGAAAAAACAATGTCGCAATCCAAGGGCGGCTCGATCGGCGTGACAACGATATCCCGAACCGAAGCCGGAATTTTCCCCGGCAATTTCCAGGCGCAAGCCTCAGAATAAACCTTCCCCGCCGACCGGTCCTCGCCGCCATCGCCGTTATCTCAAACTGCGGATGACCCTCCAACAACTGCGCAAACCGCTGCCCAACCGTTCCAGTCGCCCCCAATATTCCAACCCGATATTTCTTTCCCATAATTGTGGTCGAAACCAAAGAGTAGATTGTAATTGAAAACCGACAGTTATAAAACCCGGCGGCCATGTGGCCACAAATTTGTAATCTCCTGATTTTGTCAGAAAACTCTGCCCGCTTCATAGAGCAGAATATCAGCGACAAACGCTAAACCATTCTTCCCGAAGACCAGCGATTTACTGCCTAACAACAAAATCCCGCTCTCAGTTATTCAAAACGAAAGCGGCAGGGATTTTTCAGTATCATTCCAGTTTCCAAAAAAATATTTTCTGCCTGTCACAAAAACTTTTCCGGATTCCTACACAAAATACAGACTTGAATTCAAGCAGTAAGTGCAACTCTTGTTAATTGCTCCAGTTCTTTGAAATAGACCTCATTGGGTGATTTATAGCCGAGCGATTTGCGAGGGCGGTTGTTAAGGTTGTCCTCGACTTGTTTTACGTGTTCATCGGTAATTGTATCGAACTTCATATGTTTGGGAAAGAATTGGCGGATGAGGCCGTTAGTATTTTCGTTGAGGCCGCGTTCCCAGGATGAATATGGGTGACAGAAGTAGAAATCGGCGTTCAGGTTTTTAGCGATTTTCTCGTGTTCGGAGAATTCGCGGCCGTTGTCGGCGGTCAGGGTATGGACGATTAAGTCTTTTACTTCGCCCACGATAGCCTGACCGACGAGAGCACCTGTTTTTTGATTGACCTTTTTCATTCTGAGCAGTTTCGATTTTCGATCAACGATCGTGACAATCGCCTGTTTGTGGCCCTTGCCAATTATGGTGTCGAGTTCAAGATCGCCGATGCGTTTCTTTTCGGCGACGATGAGCGGCCTCTGGTCGATGCTTATCTGGTTTTTCCAGACGCCGCGTTTCGAGTACGAGCCGTAGCGTTTACGGCGTTTCTTGCGGCATCGCAAGTATGTGTGCAGGTCACCGCCACGTTGCTTGTCTCGATAAATATGCTGATATATCCATTCGTGGCTAACCGGATATTGACCCGCCAAGCGGCGAAGACCGGAAACCTGATCGGGACTCGAGTACTTTTTGATTTCGGCCTCGATTTCCGTCCAAACACTCGCCGGAATACGCGGTCCGGCTTTCTCTGTACGCCGCTCAAGTGCTTGTCTATCAGCATATTGCGGGCGATAACCGCGTTTTGACCAATTGCGCTTGAGCTCGTGCGTAACGGTTGATTTATGCACCCCGATGATCCCGCCAATCTCGGTTCTCAAATGCCCGGCTTTCAAAAGTGCATAAATTTGGTATCTTTGTTCAAGGGTAAGCTGCTTGTACTTCATGATAACTCTTCGATGTCACCATCAAAGAGCGAAGATACTATCGCAGCTTGCCCTTTCCGGCGACTCTAAGAGTTGCACTTACTACTTGAATTCAAGAGATATCTCTGTCAAACATTTCTATCTTTAATTCAACTATTCGGACACGCCAAAGTTGCGTGAAAAACTCTAGTTTTCTGACAAGGTACGCAAAATAATTTTTAACAAGGCGAAAAAAGTTCTTGACATCTGTTGATAAGATGATATTAAATGTTCCCATTGCAAAGAAAAGTTGCCCTTCGTTGACCCCAGAAGTTTGGCAACAACATTTTTCTAGTTCCGTTTGTTTAGTTGTTTTTGACTGACGGTAAACGCCGAATCTATCTTCCATCACTAGATAGACATTTCGAACGTATCAGCCGTCCCACGTTTTCTATTTTCTGGAGATACGTAAATTAGCACGTCCCCTTTCGTGCTTTCTAATTCACGCATCCGGAGATTGAACAGGTACGTTTTTACGAAGTAATTCCTAACGGTATTACTCCCGTTTTTTTTCACAATTGAATGGACTAGCATGACTAGCCAAGGAGAAACCCATGTCTCTAAAATCGTCTGCATTCTCGACGAAACGCCGTAAAGCAATCTACGGCCTGGCCGCCGCATGCCTTCTGGCCCTGATCTCAGTCGGCGTCATGGCCGCAAACGGCTGGCTGCCGCGAACCGACCCGCTGTCGGGCAAAAAGACCGGTTGGTTTGGAAAGGAACTTCCAAACAACGCCGCAAGCTCATGGAATCCGTTCTCAGCCCCGATGCCGCCGTCAACGCCGCAGCTTAGCAAAGAATATATCTATGCCGGTTCAAGACTTTTAGCGGTCGAGGACGCGAATGCAGGTGGGGCACCAACGCCGACCCCCGCCATCGAAGGCGATATCGTTGATGGAACCGGCGGACCAGCCGGGACGGAAGTGTGCTTGCAAATGACGTAACCGCGATCCGCCAGATCGTGCTTGGAAACCTTCCGCCTCCGCCGGACCCTAGTTCGCAGTATCAGCGTACTGACGTTAATATCCCGTGTGGTAACGCTCTTATCGAGGCTGGTGACGTTACGGTAATCCGCAACTACGCTCTCGGAAACCCGGCACCGCCGCCAGCCTGTGGGCCAACCGGTTCGGAAGGGAACCGGCCTGAAAGTGAAATGCAGACTGTCGTTAAGCCGCCGGTCGAATCGAATGCCACCACAACCGCCACTAACCGCGAACTGCGTGTCGGTCCCGCGACCGGGAGACGCGGGGAAACAGTCACGATGCCGGTTTTCATGAAAATGGACGCGGACGAAATAGCCGCTCTTTTCACGCTTGAATACGACGCCACGCGACTATCAAACCCGCGTTTAACGCTCGGTACTGGTCTCCCTGAGTCGACAGTCCTGACTACAAATACCGCGCAACCGGGCAAGATCGGAGTCCTCATCGACGCCGAAACCCGACTTTCCGCAACCCCAAGAGAACTGCGAATCGTCTTCGTAACCTTTGACGTTCGAAACACCGCCGCAATCGGCCTAACCCAAATAAACATAACCGACTCGCTCGCCCCCAGAAGCGTCTCCGACACCCGAGCCAGGCTGCTCGTCACGGGTTATGTAAACGGCGGTGTCACGGTCACTAACTGAGCCGTCGCAAGGTAATGGTCTGTACGAATAGTGTGGAAACGAGGGAAAGAAAATGAGAATCACAAAACAATCAATCGGTAAAACATTCGCAAGAGTCACATTACTCCTGACCCTTTCGATCTTGGCAAATCTGAGTGTAGTGAGAGGTCAGACTGGCGCAACACAACCTGAGCGAGGGGCCCAAATTGGAAATGCTTTTTCGCGCGGTCAATTTGATACCGTCAATACGACAAACGGCAATTTGATGTTGAATTTTTCCTTAGGGTCACTGCCCCCTGGCCGGGGTAGTGCTACGGTTGGATTAAGTCTTACTTACAACAGTAAGCTCTACGATTCGCGGGTCTTAAAAATAAAGGACGAGGCATATCCATGTACATTTGATAAGAATGGATTAGAGCAGTGCACTTATTATTACAAAACAATAATTGAACCGAGCGACAAGGGAGGCTGGCGAACGAGTTCACAGTACCAACTGGAGTTTGAAAACAGGATGAATAGTTATGTCGGCAAACCGCCCACGTGTTCTATTAACGGCGCCCCGTTTCAGGATTGGGCGAAGCAGACCTATATTCACAAATTAAGAATTGTTGGACCCGACGGAAGTTCTCACGAGATGCACCCACGGGGTTATACGGATTATCCCGAGCTCTTAGACAAATTTTACCGTGTGACTCCCGATGGCTGGGTTGAAAGCTGCGGCCTGAGCCGTTACCGCACAAATAGTGCAATGAGCTATTACAGCGATGATGGCAGCTACCTTCGGCTCGATTTTTCTTACGACAATGATGCCGATTTTAGCAACAATACGTGGACTCTAAACTTCCCGGACGGAAGCAAAATCACAGGAACCGGAACCTACGCGCAGCGGGTTTATGACCGTAACGGTAACTATGTTGATGGGCTAACTGATCAGTTTGGTCGTTCAATATATAAGGGGGTCAACGGAGCCGATCTACTTTGGAATGTTACAGAAAAACAAATACGAACGGTCAAAACTTATCAATCATGTCCCGAAGGCTACGGCCAAGGTCAATGTCCGCAAACGGAATGGCGATCCAACCTAATTGTCGATCGGACGGTTGTTGATACGATAACGGAACCGGCGGCGATGGGCGGGCGAACGTACACGTTTTCGTACAATGGGCACCCATCGCCCAACACACCGCCTGGGTCATCCTATGGTTGGGGTGAAGTCAGCGGTGTCACGATCTCAAACGGCCCGTCGATAACCTACTCTTACAATATGGATGGAATGGAAGGTGCTGGAACTGGTAATGACACAGATATCAAAGATATTCTTGGCAATTTCCCAACAGCAAAGGCACTTACTCATGATGGCGTAACTGATACGTGGGGTTACAACACAAGCAGAACATCCGGCGGTTCTAGCGAACCAGATGGAAGTTGGTCAACCAATTATTTCTACGACACCAGTCCGACATATGCTTCATGGCAGGATGGCCTGACGTATAAAACGGAGTCATCCAATGGTACCAAGGTTGAAAAAATATGGCAGAGGAATATGCCTTCCGCAAACTGCGAGAGCTATCTAAGCTTTCGCTTCTCGTGCAATCCGTATGTAAAAACCGAGTATACCTCGGTCAAAGAGTCTTTAACGGGGCCATACACAATATCGACGATCAAAGACTATACGTATGATAAGAATGGAAATGTCACTGAGGTTCGTGAGTACGACTGGATGCCCTATTCCGTAACGAGGGGAACGGGCGACGATCCTTCCGTTACTGTACCAACTGGAAGCTCTGCGTATCTAAAACGCAAAACGGTTACCTCTTACTACAACGGTACGCCGGACGCGTCCGCTACGAACTACACAGACCCTGATATGTACCTTCTAGCTAGCAGTACGGGTTTATTGCGCCTACCGTTTGCGAGTGAAGTTCAGGACGCTGGTGGCGTCACAAAGTCAAGAGGTGAGATAGCCTATGATTTCACAAGCTACTTCGGTAACACCAAAGCCGGAAACCCAGTGACCACCCGGTCATGGGATTCGACGAAGGCGAGTAGCCCTCCATCGTCGCTCGACGACACTAATTCTGTAAAGACACAGGCGACTTACAATCAGTATGGAATGCCGCTCTCAACCACCGACGCAAAGGGCAATGTTGCGACGATCTCCTATGGGCCGATTCTTGGACCAAACGGATACGTTTTCGATCTCTATCCAACACAGACGGTAACGGCTTCGGGTACCGGTGTCGCACGGAACACGACCGCAACATATGATTTTTATACCGGCGTTGTGCTGACCTCGACCGATGTGGACAATGGCTTGACGAACGCCACGATTTATGACGATATCGGGCGTCCGACAAAAAATATTACAGCATCTGGCGATAGTCTGCTTGAATCGTGGGTTAGGACGGAATACGACGATGCCGCACGCAGGATAATTGTTCGATCAGATATCGAAGCTAAGGGTGATGGCAGAAAGGTAGCAATTCAACACTTTGATCAGCTTGGACGGGTGCGTCTTTCAAGGACATTGGAAAACCCGACTGAGGATGCGACAAACGAACAACTTGGAATCAAGGTTGAGTCTCGCTACCTGACCGGTTCTCCAACCAGCTATCAACTGACTTCAAACCCATTCCGCGCCCCTTATTCGTCAGCAGCGGGAGGAGAAGAGACAATGGGCTGGGTACTAACAAGCTCCGCGAATACAGGGCGTCACACAGAAACGACCACATTCGCCGGAGCCGCTCTTCCGCAAGTATTTGGAGGAAGCAATACGAACTCTACCGGCGTCGTAACAACCGATACCAACGCCAATGCGAATACCGTCACTGATCAGGCGAATAAGCAGAGGAGGTCAATCACAAATGGGCTTGGCCAGCTAATCCGTGTCGATGAACCGACGGCGAGTGGGTTAGGGCCGGTTACGAGTCCGAATCAGCCGACAGCGTATGCTTACGACACGCTCGGCAATATGATCACCGTGCAACAGGGATCGCAGTTGCGGCATTTTCTTTATAGCTCGTTGGGGCGAATGCTCCGTGTTCGCCAGCCTGAACAGGACATCAATGCCAGTCTGGCGTTGAGCGGGCATCCGACGAATTCGAGCTGGACGGCCGGGTTTACCTACGACGACAACGGCAATGTTGTAACAACAACCGATGCCAAGAACCTTACGATCACGAACAATACGTACGACGCATTAAACCGCCCGGCATCACGCAGCTACAGCGACGGCACGCCGACTGTCAACTTCTACTACGACGGTAACGGCGTTTCACCGACTCCGAGTTTTGCAAAGGGAAAGCTGACGAAGGTTACGAACGGGATTTTGGAGTCCCGCTACACTCAATTCGACGTGGCAGGTCGCCTCAAGCAATATCAGCAGATCACCGATGGGCAAACCTATACATCGAGTTATCTATACAACATTTCCGGGGCGTTGACACAGGAAACGTATCCTTCGGGCAGGATTGTCAACAACGAATTTGAAACGGATGGCGATCTCATGGCGGTAAGGAGCCAGAAGTCTGGCTCAACCGTACTCAAGACCTATGTTTCAGACTTTTCATATACAGCTTCCGGCGGCATCAGCCAGATGAAGCTCGGCAACGGCAAATGGGAGACCGCGAAATTCAATTCGCAAAATCAGGTTACCGAGCTTGGTCTTGGTTCGTCATCAACGGATACGAGTATTTGGAAGGTCAACTATGAATACGGTGAGCTACAAACCAACGGAACTGTCGATCCGCTGAAAAATACAGGCAATATTGCCCGTCGAACGCTTACTATTCCGGGTTCGACTTTTGTGCAGTCTTATAATTACGATTCTCTCGATCGGCTTTCTCAGGCGAAGGAGACGATAATCGGTGGTTCGCAAAGTTGGATTCAGAATTTCGGGTATGACATTTACGGAAATCGTACTAGTTTTAGCCAGAATATTGGCGGAAATACGACCGCGACGAATCCATCAGTCAATTCTGCCACGAACCGATTTAATGTTGGTCAGGGCTTTGTCTATGACGCAAATGGCAATGTTGTACAGGATATTGATCCCATCACAGGACATGCTCGGCAGTTTGTTTTTGATGGCGATAATAAACAGACTCAGGTCATCGATACCAACACGAGTACGACAAAAGGCACGTATTTCTATGACGGCGAAGGCAAGCGGATAAAGAAGGTCACGGAAACCGAGACGACCATTTTTGTTTATTCGGCTGGCAAACTCGTGGCTGAATATTCAACAAACGTCGCCCCGCCCGCCGAAGCAAAGGTCGCCTACACTACGACCGATCATCTTGGCAGCCCAAGAGTCATAACGGATGACAACGGCCAGATCATCACCCGCCGCGACTTCCTGCCCTTTGGCGAAGACATTAACCCCGGTATCGGCGGCCGAACCGGCAACGGCGGCCAAGGCTACTTGTCCGCCAACGACAAACTTCGCCAGAAATTCACGGGCTACCAAAAAGACACCGAAACATCCTTAGACTTTGCCGAAGCGCGAATGTACGAGAATAGAATCGGTAGGTTCACGGCGGTAGATCCCCTCATTGCCTCGGGCAGATCATCAGAACCGCAGACGTTTAATCGCTATGTTTATGTTGGCAACAGTCCTTTGGTTGTTACCGATCCTGCCGGATTGGACTGGTATCAACAGGATTCGGGAGATCGAACCAAGTATAAATGGTTCGATGGCGAAGCCGACGAAGGATGGATCGCTGTAGATTTTGGTGCGGCGGGCAACCGCTATAAGCGGCTTGGTGACGCTAGATTGGATGATGCATCGATTGGAGCAATCTATCTCAACAAATATGGTAATAGCTACCTAACCCAAGCAGAGTATTCCGCAATGATGACCCGAGGCAGCTATGGAGCGACCGATGCAATAGCAGACACAGCAGTTGGTGCCGCAAAATGGGGCTGGAATGGTATGGCAGGCGTTTCCGAAGCTTTCTACGCTACGGCCGGTCGAGCGTCTTGGGAGTATGCGTTCACCGGGCAGCCGAGATCAATGCCGTCAGTAACGTACTTTGAATATTCAAATCCGGTTCAGGCTAATGCTGGCACGGCGATGACCATTGTTAGCTTCCTTGCGCCTGCATTTCGTCGTCCAGGAGTATCCGGTGCGTTTGCCGGGGAAGGGGCGGCGGGGACTTCGCTGGAATATGAACAGTACGCCGCTAACTGCAAGAGGAAGCGGCCTTTATCCAGTAATGCAGAGAGGTTTTAAGGACCCAGTCGGCTCGATTTTTCTGAATAAGGACGATGTCTGGAAGTACGGTCAGACAAGAAATGGTCCGGCTCGATATTCTGGAGCATTTTTGGACAACACAGGTGCTGGATTGAAGTTTAAATCTGAGTTCAAGACAAGATCGGAGCAAATTGTGTTACAAGTAGAAAAAAGAAAAATTGTTCAGCATGAGGCGCGTTTTGGAATGTTGCCTGCTGGGAACAAGATTCGGAGATAGCCCATTGCCATATGCGTTTCTTTACCACATACGATGCCAATAGCGAGGCAAACCTTGATGAGATACTCGATGCACTCGATGATGGCGGATTCGATGGATTTTTTGCGGAAAAATTTTACGATGACTCTGGAATTAAGATAACAGTAGTTTTCATGTGCCGAGATCCACGTTGGAACTTCAGGCAGCGGATTAGGTTTTCTAAGAAAGAGAACAAATTGTATCTGGACATTATGCTCGACTTGGACCAAATGAAGAACTCGGAAACGGAAGCCAAAAAGAGAATCGTTGCGGAAAAAATGATAAATGAGATTCCGCAGATCATTGCAAAGTACAAATTCAAAGATTTTGACCTTTTAAGATTCTCAGCGGACCTTAGGGAGTGGTTTGCGAGCTATGGCTGGATTGAAGAGGAGTTTGCAGTATTCGACTAGACGATTATGGAAACGTGCCACACGGCAATCTTATGATTAAGCACTTGGAAGACCATCTCGGTAA
The DNA here is from genome assembly GCA_963738935.1 of uncultured Acidobacteriota bacterium. Lineage (GTDB taxonomy): Bacteria > Acidobacteriota > Blastocatellia > Pyrinomonadales > Pyrinomonadaceae > OLB17. The sequence continues at coordinate 2,462,445 of CAVTYF010000001.1, forward strand.
GATTAACTTTGGGTGGAAAGATCCTTCGATCGGCCGAAATCTGCAAGTAGTAAGTTTTGCTAATACTCCCTTCGACGGAGTTACCACTTATTCTACGCTGGGCCTTAGCGAACAAATTTTACCCATGGGGACTAATTTGATTCGCCACGAGTTAATTTTTTCAGCGTATAATCGATTCAACTCCGAAGAGATTGCTTCTTTTCTTTCCACATTTGCTGAAAGCATGGTCAAGGATAATAAAGCCCTTCTCCAGGGTGATTGTGTCGGGCCAAGTTCTCCTGTCATTTTAGGAACGCTCTTAAATTCCATTTTCGTGTCTCATCCATCAATAATAAATAAAGATCTTTCGGTTTATTATGGATCCGCTCCACCCACTATTTTTGCGTGGGTGGTTCCGATTCATGAAGCGGAGGCTGAGTTTATTAGAGCAAAAGGGTGGAAGGCATTTGATTCTCTCCTCGAAGAGAAAGACCCCGACCTATGGGACCTTCATCGCACCGCGATTGTTTAGTCTAGTGTCCGGCTTGCCTAGATGCCCTTTTATCTTAGCGAATAAAACGAAACCTAAACGGATACTATCTGCTTAAATTCAAAGTGGAAAATTCTACGTTGGAAAGGGCTTGGAGGGGCGAATGAATCAATCCGCAACCACGCTGTCACGGATTTACGATGACGCCGTTGTAAATCGGACTTGGTACTCGGCCCCATCAGCCCGCGAAGGATTCAAAGGCGAACACAATTTGATGATGCAACGTGGTGGCCCACTTTCGTTTGATAGGCAATCCCCGACGTATAATAGGATTTTTTCGCCTGGTCGAAAATATTAGGAACTGTCAGATATAACCATGATAATTACGACACCTGAAGGATTCAAAATATTCCGCGGGACTGATAGTTCGGAGCGGTTCATGATGGAGTCTGATAGGTTAGAGGAGTGTATCAAATATATTCGGAAACACGATTATCGACACATTGGTATCAATTCTTATCTCGGCTACAAGACTAGTGACATCGAATTCCTCCGTGACCTTGGGGATTTTATTGAAGGACTTTCAATTCCGGAAAATCACTTTGACACTACTGTCTTAAACGAGTTGCATAATGTGACTTCACTTGGATTTGCTGACAATAGGAAAACAACGGTTGACTTGTCCAATTTTCCGGCCCTTTCGGTCTTAGCCTGTGAATACAGCCCGAGGTTGGTTTCGTTGGAGGCGTGCGAGCAATTGAGAGACCTAACGCTAACGAACTACAATCATTCGAATCTAGACGCATTGCCGACTTTGTCGTCACTCAGTCAACTAAGCCTTTTTGTCACCAAGATCGCGTCGCTCGCTGGCATTCAGAGATTTTCCAACTTAGAGAAGTTGGTACTTTTTAAAGCGAGTAAACTCGAACGAATCGATTGCTTGGTCGGTATCATGCGGTTGTTAAGGTCAATTGAGATTGAAGAGTGTAAGAGAATTGCAAGTTATGACTTCCTCAGAAAACTAGAGAACCTGAATCGACTAATTATAACCAAATGTGCACCAATTGACTCTCTATCTTTTCTCAAGTCTCTCCCGAGCCTAGATTTCTTTAGCTTCGTCGGGACAGACATTCGGGATGGCGACTTATCGTCATGTTTTGGCATTCGCTACGTTGGGTTTGATGACAAGCGACATTATAGCCACCAATTTCGTGATTTTCAAAAATAATGACACTTTTTTGAGCCAAACGATCACTGTTCCCGGGCTAGGCCAGCCGTTTGTGCAGACTTATGATTACGACGAACTAAACCGTCTCAAAACGGCGACCGAGACGAACAACGGTTCGCAGACCTGGACCCAGGTTTATGGGTTTGACCGATATGGAAACAGGAACATAACTTTGGGTATCGGCGTGACGAATTTCTCGTTTAGCGGCAACAGGATCACGGCGCATTCTTACGATAATGCTGGCAACACCATCGCAGACGGATCGGGCAAGACCTTCACCTACGACGCCGAAAATAAACAGACGGCCGTAAACAATAGCTCGACCGGGCAATATTTCTATGACGGCGACGGCAAACGCGTCAAAAAGATCGTCCCCGGCACCGGCGAAACCACAATCTTTGTATACGACGCGATGGGCAAACTCGTCGCCGAATACTCAACCATCGTCGCCGACGCCGCGAACGCTAAAGTCAACTACATGACCGAAGACCACCTCGGCAGCCCGCGAATCAATACCGACGCCACTGGAGCAGTAATAGCAAGACACGACTATCACCCCTTCGGTGAAGAGATCGCGACGCCCCAACGAACCACAGGCCTCGGCTACGCCGCGGACACCGTTCGTAAACAATTCACGGGTTACGAACGCGACCTCGAAAGCGATTTGGATTTTGCACAGGCGAGGATGTATTCCAACAGGTTGGGGCGATTTACTCGCGCGGGATACTAAACCTGTTGGTAATCCACGTACGGCAAATCCACAGGACTTAAATCTTTACAGTTATGTTGCCAATAATCCGCTTCTTTACTTTGATCCGAATGGTGAGGAGAAAATAATCGTATATGTCAGGACATTTATTCCCGACGCAAAAGCTCGCACGCCGCCGGTTCCTTATGGTTCTGAAGGCGAACTCAAATCGGTAATTTTGGAGGGGGATAATAGAAACGCGGGCGAAAGTCCGGAACGATTCCGAACAATGCATAGGATCGAAATCGAGACTGATCCGTCAAAAAATCGCGGCGTCCTTTTGATTGGTGCAGAAGCGTCGTCCGGTCCAAGTCGAATGTTGGGAGACAATGACGAGATCTTGGTCGAGCGCACGGCTAACGAGCGCGTCGTTGAAGCAAGGTGCCAGCCGGGCGATAAAAAATGGAAAATACGACATCGCCCAGATCACAGCATCGGGGGACGAAAGCACACCACTAATGTTCGCTCCGGCAATCACCTATGATTTAACTGTTCTCATTGCCTCACAAGGCGCGGATAAGCCATTGAGCGTCGCAATTTTCGGTACAATCGATGGGTTTCCGGGTTATGAGGTCACGGTTACACGTCCTGAGTCACAAAATAAATCGGAACGTTTAGTCTGGTCATTCAATCCGGGCACAAAAGGCAATACTCCGATCTGCTTGTTGGATATAATTTGCAACGAAAGTGTCGAGTTTTCCGGTAAGGTTCCATAGGGCGGAGGCATCTTATGAAGGCGTTTACGAATAAACAAGTTATTTTTTTTGCGATACTCTTTGCCTTTGCGAGCGGTTGTAGCTCGTCGGATTGGCAATATGAGCCAGGCGTAATTATTACATCTGGTGTTCGCCAACGAACACTGTCGGATATGCCTGGAATGATTGTCACGGAGAAAGCACATCTCAGGGTCTCCAACGCAGAGTTAAAAGATGTGGCCGCATACCATGCCCTTGTACTCGTGAAAGATTTTTCGGTGACGCCAATGGGAAACGAGTCCTCTCGGAAAGGTGCGAATACAGTCACGACGCTCACGTGGACTTCGATGGAACCCGCTTCAAAAATCCGCCGCTCAATCCAGATAAATTTTGTCGGTCGGTCGAACAAAATTACACTTGTCGATCAGACATTTTCGGCGATTGATGGAAATATGTTCCTTGTTCTAATCGATTCGGAATGGAAAATTTCTGCGGTCCAACTTGACGGCAGGCTGGAAGACATCGTTGATCCGCAAACGGTTCTATCTAAGTTTAAGGAAATTGCTGATTTACCTGAAGTTCAGAATCTCACTTTGGCAGAATAAGACCGATGCACGAAGAGCAAAAAGACTGGGGTCAGCCCTGCGATTTTGCGATTCTTGACGGGATCGGGGAATTTGACCGACAAAGCCGACGCTCGCGGCGTGGCGACAACTTACATTTATGACTCTTTGAACCGCGTGACGAATCGCAATTACTCCGGCGGTTCGGTTACGACGCCGAATGTCGCGTACACATACGACAACCTGCCGAATGCCAAAGGACGACTGACAATGGTCACCGCCGGGTCGGGGTCAGCGGCCATGACAACGGGATACACTAGCTTTGACATCTTAGGTCGTGTGGAAGCACATACCCAGACCACGGACGGGCAGACTTACGCGACAGGATATTTGTACAACCGCGCGGGTGCTTTGAAAGAAGAAACCTACCCGAGCGGACGGGTCGTCAAAAACACGCTGGACAACGTCGGTGAACTGACAAATGTCGAGAGCAAGAAGAATTCCACGGCGGCCTATTCGAGCTATGCGAACAATTTCACATATAATGCTGCCGGCGGCGTGACTTCGATGAAACTCGGGAATAACCTTTGGGAATCGACAGTTTTCAATTCCCGATTGCAGCCGACTCAGATCGCACTCGGCTCGGCACAAAACACGCCTGACAAATTGAAACTTGAATACAGCTACGGTTCGGCAAATAACGGAAATGTGCAGAGTCAGAACGATCACGGTTCCCGGTTTGAGCCAGCCGTTCGTGCAGAATTACGCCTATGATGCACTCAATCGGTTGTCTTCCGCCACGGAAACGAATAACGGCTCACAAACATGGACGCAAACGTTCGGCTACGACCGCTACGGGAACAGGAACATCACCTCAGGCGTCGGTCAAACAAACTTGAGTTTCAGCGGCAACCGAATCACGACCCATTCCTACGACAACGCGGGGAATACAGTCAACGACGGCACAAAAGCATTCACCTACGACGCCGAGAATAAACAAACCGCCGTCAACAACGGCTCAACCGGCCAGTACTTCTACGACGGCGATGGCCGGAGGGTCAAAAAGATCGTCCCCGGCACTGGCGAGACGACCATATTTGTTTACGACGCGATGGGCAACCTCGTCGCCGAATACTCAACAATCGTCGCCGACGCCGCGAACGCAAAAGTCAACTACATGACCGACGACCACCTCGGCAGCCCGCGCATCAACACCGATAGCACCGGTGCCGTGATATCCCGCCATGATTATCTGCCGTTTGGCGAAGAGATCGGCGTGGGCGTGGGCGGGCGTGACGCTTCGCAAGGCTACGGCGCCCCCCAATCCGACGGCGTCCGCCAACAATTCACCGGCTACGAACGCGACACCGAAACAGACCTCGATTTCGCCCAGGCTCGGTATTTTGGCAGTTCGCTGGGGCGGTTTACCTCGGTCGATCCGCTCGCGGCATCTGCGAGTCCCGGCAGCCCTCAAAGCTGGAATCGGTACGCCTACGTGTTAAATAATCCGTGTGGTCTGACTGACTCAACCGGAATGGCGGTCGACTGTCCGCCCAATTGCCCGACACTAGTGACCGAACCCAGTAGAGGACAGCGACCGGGTAACATTGCAACAATTCAAGTTCTCGGTTCGGACACTCCTGGAATGCCGATAGTGGATTCAGCTTCGACTTCAGTAGCCACAACACTGTCGCTTCGTGGAACTCCGGCGCCGGGGCTGGACGTTGCTAATGCCGAACCGCTAGGATCAGTAGAGGGAATTGCTCGTATTGCCGAGGCAGGCTCCTTCATACCGGGCCTGAATATTCCCTTCAGTATCATCGCGGCTGCGACGAGAGCGGGGCAAGGCAACATTACCGGCACCGGAACAAATCTCGCCATGGCAATTCCATTTGCCAAATTGGCAAAGCTGGGCAACGTTGTCCACACCGCGGATGAAGCTTCAACCGGATTGGCTTTGGCAAAAGAGTTGGGAAATGCCGGGGAGGTTGCGGCTGGCATAGTCGGACCTAAGAAAGCAATCCAAGTCGGTGGCAGGAGTTTGTTTCCTGATGAGGTCACTAGGTTTTCGCTTACGGAAGTAAAGAATGTGCAAAGGCTGAGCTTTACCCGCCAGTTGAGAGATTATGCTGCCCACACGCAAGCCGAGGGCATACCTTTTTATCTTGTCACGCGTCCTGGAACAAGATTATCGGGACCGCTACAACGGGCGATAAACGAAGGAATTATAAGACATAAACCGTCATTGCCCTTTTAACTCAGTCACAAAGATATGAGAAATATATGACTTTAGAAGACGAAATTACTCGGTTGCATGAAAGATTTGTAACCCTCGTGCGCAAAATACCTCGGCTGCCTTCCGAGACCGAGCAAATGGAGAAACTCATCCCAGTGCTGGAAGTACTGCTAAATCAGCAGGCTCAGTCTCTTTTCGATGAGCTTGCTCAAGTCGGAATTCGAATCAAGTCTGAGTGGGATCTGGTGAATACGTCGGTCAGCTATCCTGAGGCAATACCAATTCTAACCAAGCACTTAAGCAGGCCTTACCATCGAAGAACAAGAGAAGGAATTGTTCGCGCGCTGGCCGTCAAAGAAGCGAAAGGAATCGCAAACAAAGCAGTGATGGAGGAGTATCTAAAGCTTCCAAAAGAATCGCCGGATCAGCCGTGGATATTTCACTACAGATGGGCTTTCGGTAACACGATGCGCATTATTGTTACAAAGGATGATCTCGACGATCTGATCGAGATCGTTCTTGACGAAAGTAATGGCGATTCACGGAACATGTTCGTTCGAGCATTGGCCAAGCTCAAATCGCCAAGAGTGCAAGAGACTCTGGAACGATTGACAGGGGATAAATGCAAAACGGTAGCCGAAGAGGCGCAAAAGGCGTTGGTTCGGAAGAGACCCGCAAACTGATGCGTTTTGTTCCACCCATGACCTCTTAAGTACCGAGCGAGATGCAGCAGGAGCGATTTGGGACTAATACGCCGCTTTATCATAAGCAGCAGTTTAATTCTCGTGGGCAGGTTTGGGATATGCGTTTGAGCACGGTTTCGTTTGCGGTTGATCCGTGGAATGATGATCGTGGTTCGATTACGAATTATTACAGCAACGGCAGCGGGGCGGATAATAATGGGAAAGTGGTTCGCTGTTTCAATACTTCCGGAAGCATCAGCGACTAAGGTGCACCGACCTTTTTGGTTCCTTTGACACGGGCCGCCTGGATGAATCGATACGCGTCCTGCATCTCTTCGGCGTCACCTGTAATTAGCCGGGCGCTGCGTTCGCGTGTCAGGTAGGCCCAGAACCATGAAAACATGACGGTCAGCCGATTGCGAAAACCGATCAGGAAAAATACGTGCAAAAACAGCCACATCAGCCACGCAATAATGCCCTTGAATTTAAAACCGCCCGCCTGGGCGATCGCTTTGCTGCGGCCAATTGTGGCCATTGTGCCCTTGTCCCAATAATGGAAATTTTCGCGAGGGGTTCCATTAATTTCGGCGATAATATTCTTCGCGGTCAGCGAGCCCATCTGCATCGCCGCCGGACTGACGCCCGGCACCGGCTCGCCATTTTCCATCAAAAGCGAAGCCATGTCGCCGATGACAAAAACATTTGGAAAATTTTTAATGGATAGGTCTTTTTCGACAAAAACGCGGCCCGCTTTGTCCGTATCGACACCTAGTTTCTTCCCTAGCGGCGAAGCCTCAACGCCGGTTGCCCAAAGCACGACATCGCAATCGATCCAATCGTCGCCAACCTTGACGCGGCCCGGCTCGATCTCGTTCACAAAGCTGTTGAGCCTGACGTCGACGCCGATTTGTTCGAGCTGCCGTTTAGCACTTACCGATAATTCCTCTGCAAACGCGCCGAGTACGCGGTCAGATCCCTCGAACAGCGTGACCTTTGTTTTGCGTGTATCGATCGCCATGAAATCCTTCGCGAGCGCCTGGCGAGCAATATCGGCGATCGCACCGGCGAGTTCGACGCCGGTCGGTCCGCCGCCGACAACGACGAAATTGATTTCACGCTGTTTTCCCGACAGATATGCGTCGCGTTCGGCCAACTCAAACGTAAGTAAAACACGGCGTCGTATTTCGACAGCGTCCTCGAGGGTTTTAAGTCCAGGTGCCGCAGCTTCCCAATCATCGTGACCAAAATACGAGTGCCGTGCACCGGCCGCGACAATCAGATAGTCGTATTTCAGACGAGCGCCGTCAGAGAGAAGTACTTCGTTCGGCTCTTTCTCAAACCCGGTGGCTTCGCCGAGAATCACCTCGATATTCTTGTATTTATGCAGAATCCGCCGGATCGGCTGAGCGATCTCGCCCGGAGAAAGTACGGCCGTCGCCACCTGATAAAGCAGAGGCTGAAAAACATGGTGATTCTTCCGGTCGATCAAGGTCACCTGAACGGGCCGATTCGCCAAAGCCTCAGCCGCCCAAAGCCCACCAAAACCGCCGCCGATGATCACAACTTTTGGTTTGTCGCTCATAGATCGCGTCCATCCCTAAACACCCACAAAACGAGCATACAACGATCTCGCCGCCACCACATCATCCGTCCCCTTGATTATAGCTCGCCCGTCAGCGAAGACCGTGAGTTCGTTCTCTCCCACACTAAATCGCACGAGGTAGTCATTTTGTTTCACCGCACCCAGATTTGCGAGCCGCGCCGCCAATGCCGCAAGATCAACACCGGCAGTATTAAGCGGAGCGATCTGAACCGCATTCCGCCCACACAGAACAGCCGAGAATTCCTGCGATTCCGCATCAAGAAATTCAAAAACCCTCTGTCCACAGGTTTTACAGTCAGGGTTCGGCTCACCGAGTTTTATCCGCTGCCGGTCATTTGCCCACACGTCGAACTGCATCAGCGACCCGTGAAGCGCATCGAAATCGCCAACGAGAATCTTCAACGCTTCTGATACCTGCGTCGCCGAAACGGTCGCGATTATCGGCATTATCACGCCCGCCGTATCACAGGTCGGCGACGAACCAGCGTCAGGCATCTCGTCAAATATGCATCGCAAACACGGCGTTTCGCCCGGGATGATCGTCATCGTCGTGCCATAGCTCGACACCGCCGCACCGTAAATCCACGTCACGCCGCTCTTTACACACGCATCATTGAGCAAATATCTGACCTGAAAATTATCCGTCCCATCGATCACCAGATCTTGATCCGCAATCAGTGATTCTATATTCGAATGATTTACGTCAGCAATAATCGCCTCGACCTCGATCTCTGAATTAATCTCTGCGATCCGCGCCTTCGCGGCAACTGCCTTCGGCAAACGCTCAGCCGCATCGCTTTCCCGGAACAAAGTCTGTCGCTGTAGATTTGTAAACTCGACAAAATCGCGATCAACGATCCTCAACTTTCCGCAACCAGCGCGCGCCAGCATCTCGGCATGAGCACACCCAAGCGCACCGCAACCGACGAGCAAAACGCGCGATCTCAGCAGCTTTTCCTGCCCCACCTTGCCAATCTCGCCAAATAAAATTTGCCGGCTATAACGTTCGTTCATTGAGAAAAAAAGGGCGGAGACAGCCTATCCGACTCGTCTAATCAAAAAGCGTTTTGATAAATCCCCGAATCGCCGACCCGTCGCGGGTCTCAAAGATGTTGCCCGCAGCGAATCTCCGTTCGTGGTCAGCCTGTTTTCGCTGATCTTCGCGAAGTCGGCTTCTCTCATCCTTGATCTCGGTGAGTTCTCGCTGGCGGGCGAGTTCCATGCCGCCTTTTTGGATAAAGCTTACGATCGCCGGCAGTTCGTCCGCATCGAACCAAAGGCCGTGCTGTTTGCATATATCGACGATCACGCCCGAGGCCTTGGCAAAATTGTTGCGGTTCATCAACTCGCCGCAATCCGGACACGGAACGTAGTTCACCTTGGTTATTCGCTGTGCATGGACCGTGCGTCGATCGAGAAAACCAAGAACGGCCGATTGTCGTTCCCGGTCAGCACAAATAGTTTCAAACGTTGCCGCATCCATCCACAGCCCATCGCACCTCGTACAGCCGCGAACGGACGTTTCGCCAATCTGTAGCCGCTCCATGCCGCGGCGACACCTCGGACAATCGCCTCCCGATTCGTCATAAATGTCCACGTTGATCGGGGCCGCAATCGCTCCGCAATGACCGCAGAATTTACTGCCCATAAACATCAGCCCAAAACACGACGGACACGCCACCGTTTTCAGACGAGATTTGCAAAACTCACACTGCGTGTGGTCGCTGGCGACAGCGGCACCGCAGTTTGGACAATTTAAAGCTTCAATGGTCATTTATTTATTTGGGCTAATCGAGCCAAAACGGACGCTTTCATCTGGTCTATCGGCGCATCTTGCCCCGTCCATATCTCGAACTGCTTTGCCCCCTGAGCAACCAGCATCTCGAGACCGCCAATCGCTGACATACCTGCCTTTTTTGCTTCTCGCACCAGCGGAGTGTCGTACGGTTTTGTAACGAGATCGTAAACAAATTTTACACCTTCTAACTCGTCGGACAAAAATAGACTTTCGTCCTCGTTTACCCCGGACATTCCGAGCGGAGTGGCGTTGACGAGGATGTCAAAGTTATGATCTTTGAACTTTGATTTTTGATCTTTGATCTTTGAAATTTTAGATTTGAGATTTGAAATTGGAAACACAGAGACGTTAAATTCGTCTGCAAAGGCCTTCGCTTTTGCGACATCCCGGACAAAAACCTCCACGCTCGCACTTTCCTGCTGTAGCGCATACACGCACGCACGGGCGGCACCACCGGCTCCGAAAACGACAGCTCTCGCTCCTTTGAGATCGCCAAACCGCTGTTTTAGCGGCGTAATAAATCCATGCGCATCCGTGTTATAGCCGGTCAATTTGCCGCCGTCGATTTTAACAGTATTAACCGCTCCGATTTTTTTCGCCGTCGAGTCCAGCGCGTCGAGGTGTTTCATGATCGACTGCTTATGCGGCATCGTGACGGAGAACCCGCCAAAATTCAGCTCTACTTCGCGGGTGTCGGGCCGCACCATTAGCCGCATAAATTCGTCAATATTCTTGACCAGAAACGGAATGAATACGCCGTTAAACCCCTGCGAAACAAACGCCGGATTGTGCATATAGGTCGAGAGCGATTGCGATACCGGATCGCCGAGAATCCCGTGAACTTTTGTCTCGCGATTAAGCTCCTTCACTCGATATAGGTCGCTCATTTCTCTCGCCGTTACCTGGCCCGGAGCCGTTTCGTCTCCCGCATCAAGCGCCGCGTAAGTCATAAACGCCCCGTGTGCGAGACTCAATATGCGCGTCCACTTTCCAGATTCGCCCATAACGATCGCAATGATCTGCTTCCCAGTTTCATTTGCCCGCGCAATAAGGTTCCATAGACTGAGAGCTCGTCCGACATCTCCGCTTGATGCAGCAAGTTTAGCTATATCGCCTTGATTCGTCAGCGTATCAAAGAGAATTTGGGGCTGTTTCCACATCCCATCAAAACTGTGAAGCGAAAGGATGCGTTTTATCTTATTCGGCTCTATAGCCATCATCATTTCGGGTTCACCTTCGATATCGATCATGAAATCTTCTTTGTGGTGATAGAAGATCGCCTCCCAGAATTTGAGCCTTTCGGCCAACGGAATAGGTCGTTTCCCGCCCTGCTCTTTTGGCCTGAACGTGAAAAGATAGGTCGGTCTAATTTCGGGAAGACTTCGAATCGCTGTCGGAACCTGACGGGGATCAAGGCAGTCATAACGCACCTCGATCACGTCGGCGAATTCCTCCGCACGCTTGATATTTGCGATCATTTCGTCTGCGGTTTCGGCGCAAACCGAAACGCATATCTTGCCTTGGTTCATGTGGTTGTACTTTTTTGATTCATCACAAAACTCGCTGCCAATACCAGACAAACGATCACGCAAAGGGCGGCGGCGATGACGATCGCGGTGTTGCCGCTTTGTTTAACAGCAATCGCCGTTACCGCCCACGCGATCGCCAATGGATAAAGATAATTCCTTAATCGAAACCGGACAAGAGCGGCCAAACAGCCTGCGAGGATGATAAGCACCACGCCGACCAAACTCCATACGACATTCGAAAAACCAACTTCGAAATATCGCAGGAAGATCACAAAATTTACGAGCATTGCGGCCGTCACCCAGCCTGAATAGAGACCAAAAACGCCCTTGGTAAAAATGGCGCCGCGTTCATCAGCCAACCGGTCAAATTGGACGAGAATGACCACCAGTGTCACGGCAAGGGCGAATATTAACCCGAGGCAGACCCCGATTTGCTCGCGATGCCAAAAATATATCCACGAACAATTGAGCACACAACTGATAATGTACAGCGACCGCACCCCGCGAAAACGAATCAGATTTCCGGGCAGCATTTGATAGATGCTAAACGCGATCAGCCCGAGATAGATCAGCGACCATATCGAGAACGCATATCCGGCCGGCGTCAAAACGGTTGTATATTTATCTGAGATAGCATCTGCGGTTACGCCATTCACACGGCCCGTCGCGGCGAGCCCGTTAAAAATGATCGTACCGACCGTCGCGACGAGTAAGAGGATCGAACGCATTCGATCCTGAGAGGTTGGCGTAATTTCCATGGGATAAATTATCTCACTAATCGGCTAAAATATTAGCTGCAGGCGTTGCCGAATTCACGATTTCGTATGAAAATAACGGAAAACGTAAAGTTTTGTAAATACAAAAACGAACGAATAATAATAATACCAACCAAATCGTGTGTATAAACGTCATAAGAGCGTCTGTGGCACCGAGATTGCCTTATGATAGAGCGGACAGACTTTCCCTCTTTCCCCGTTAAGTTTAGAAACGAGAGAGGAAAAATAAAGCCATGAGATTTATACAAAAAATTTTATTTACGTTTGCGATAGTGGTCGGACTGTCGGTCGCCGTTTCGGCGCAGAAGGGCGATCCCAAAAAGCCGCCGCCAAAGGGTACGCCGCCGGTGGTCACGCCGCAGCCCAAACCGCCCCCGCGTGAAAATCCGCCGCCGGATAAACCAAAGAAGCCCGTGATGATTGCGCTAGCGGTTGAAACGAGTCGTTCGAGCGAAATGGCCTAGTCCAGGGCCGGAAAAAAACATAAGTAAAAAGAGGCTGTCCGAAAAAGGCAGCCTCTTTTTATGTTTTCGACAAGCAGAAATGGTGCCGTCTACAAGATTTGAACTTGTGACCTATCGCGTGTGAAGCGAGTGCTCTACCACTGAGCTAAGACGGCGAGATTAGTTAACAGTTAATAACTAATAGTGAATAGTGACTGAAAAAGCGATCCGACGTTCTACATATTCACTGTTCACTTTTCACTAAATTGACGGATCGTCGGCTTTTGCGGGGCGATTTTCGTCGGTTCCTTTGGTATTGCTCAGGGATGAGTCGAAGTAGAAATGTCGTGTTCCGGTTGCCGAGATTCCCTCGGCGACCTGCGGGTCGGCGGTGATCGAATAAGACGCCGGGACGCTCGCCGATGATGGAACGACCGTCAGTTTGAACACATAACCATTGACGACGGGGCTTTCTCCCTTAAACTTTTCATCAAGGCTGACCTTTGCGATCAGTTCTTCAAATGTTGCAAAGTTACCCTTGTTTCGAGAAGCATACTGCGCCTGAAACTTCTTAATATTGTCGACCATCTGGGCGGCCGTTGTCTCGTTTCCCGAACGAATGACAGCTTGCCATGCAATACTGCCAACGCCGATGAGCAGGCCGATGATCGCGATTACGATCATCAGTTCGATAAGGTTAAAACCGCGTTGATCTCTATAACGGACTCTTAGATTGTTCATAAAATGCTTATTTCCTCACCGCTTTCAACACGAAAACGTTTGCTTTTAGTTTCAAAAGTTTAGAATGTTTTCCACTGGACCGCAAGCATCCTGCTTGCGTGTAATGGTGGACGTGTGCCGGAACTATAACACTAGCAAGCAGGGATGCTTGCGGCCCGGTCTGGTTCAGTCTTAAACTTTGCAACTTTTTGATGCGGTGGTTGTTTCTAATCGGGTAGAATATTAGAGGCGACATGTTCGCACTGAAATAAATGAGAGATTGGATAGTAACCGAAACAAGACCAACGGTAGAGGGCATCGCTCTCAGTTTCGATCCGGCGGCAAAGGTCGCTGAACTGAAGGCGGCCATCGAACTGGTGATCCGGGGTAAATCCGAAACGGTCAAATTCGCCCTGATCGCCCTGCTTGCGAAGGGCCATCTGTTGATCGAGGACGTTCCGGGCATCGGCAAAACCACGCTTGCCAACGCCCTTGCTCGAGCGCTTGAGCTTTCCTTTCAGCGAATTCAATTCACATCAGATCTGCTGCCATCGGATGTTATTGGCCTTTCGATTTTCAATCAGCGAAGCGGCGAATTTGATTGGAAGCCGGGACCGATCTTTTCAAATATAGTCCTCGCCGACGAGATTAACCGTGCGACGCCAAAAACCCAATCGGCCCTGCTCGAGGCAATGGCAGAGGAACAGGTGACGGTCGAGGGATTTACACGAAACTTGCCCGCCCCGTTTATTGTTATTGCAACACAAAACCCATCCGAGCATCACGGCACATATCCGTTGCCCGAATCGCAGCTTGACCGCTTTATGCTGCGGCTTCATATGGGCTACCCGAGCCTTTCGGACGAAAGGCAACTGCTTCGCGATCGTGAAAAAAGCGACCCGCTGGACGTTGTACGACCGGTGATGAAGCATGACGAACTGCTTGAGTTACAGGACATAGTTGGCAGCGTTCGGGTTGACGACGTTTTGCTCGAATACCTTTTGCAGATAGTTGATCAGACACGAAGAGCCGAATCGCTCGAACTGGGCGTCAGTCCGCGCGGCACGCTCGCCTTGTTCCGCTCAGCCCAGGCCCTGGCTGTGATCGAAGGCCGTGATTACTGCATCGCTGACGACATCAAACGCCTCGTGCTACCCTGCTTTGCTCATCGTGTGATTATTAATTCTCGCGTAAACACCGTCCGCAGCCGGACGCGCGAGGCAGAGGCGATACTTCAGGAAATTTTGCAGAAGGTCAGTGTGCCGATCTGACTGGAGCGCAAGCGTCTCGCTTGCCCGCCGAGTCTTCGATGGCGGCTCGTTTACCGTCCATACAACACTTCTATAGCAAGCGGGACGCTTTCGGTCCAGTCATGAATCTTAAACTCGCCAGCCAACTCTTCAGCTTCCGCGATCTGCGAAATGCGTTTCTTGGCATTGTCGTGGTGTTTGGCGGGCTCGGACTGTCAGGGCTAACCCTTTACGCTCACCAATTAGGCGATGTCAGGCTCGCGGCGATAGCGGCCTCGGCTTCGTTGGTTTTCGTTCTACTAATCCTTATCTTTGTGGTGCCGCCGCTCGCTCGCAACGCAGGCCGCGAGGCGTCGCAGATGAATTTGCCGTTTGAGTTTACGACCGGCGGTGCAGTTGTTCTGGTGCTGATACTGATCGTCGGCTTTTCGGCGTGGAATACGGGCAATAATCTGCTTTTTCTGGTGCTGGCGTTTCTGCTCGCATCGTTGGTCGTCGGTTTTTTTGCCGGAAATCTTTGTCTCAAAAAGCTCGACGTGACGATGCGCTTTCCCGAAACGATCTTTGCCGGTGAACCGACGCCGATCCTCGTCGGTATTACTAATCGAAAGCGTATTGTCCCTGCATTCTCGGTCGTTGTGGAAGTACGCGGTAAAGAGCGCGAACGCTCGGTCGCCGCCGACCATCTCGACGCCATTCTGCCAAAATGGCTAGCGAAACGGCTCGGTCAGGCACCGGTTGTCCGTCGGACGCTTAACCATTTTGTTTACGTTGCGGGGCGCGAATCTGTCGAAGCCAAAGCCGAGCATATCTTCCCTCATCGCGGGCGTTTGGCAATCAGGGACTTCGAATTATCGACCAAATTCCCCTTCGGTTTCTTCCGCCATCGTCGTCGTTTACCGGCACGTGAGGCCGAGTTGATCGTGTTTCCAGAGGTTTCCGAGGTGTCGCCTGAGATCGACAACATGCCGCTCGATATGGGGCGCCGCGTTTCCAATAAACGCGGCAGCGGCCAGGATCTGCTTTCGCTCCGCGGCTATCAACCGCACGACGACCTTCGCCGGATCGATTGGAAGGCAACGGCCCGCACACGCCAGCTAACGGTACGCGAATTCGCCGCCGAGGACGAAAAGCGCGTGACGCTGATTTTCGACCCGTGCATACCCGAGGACAGCGATAAAACGCCGATCCGTGAAAAAATTTCGGCGGAACAAAGTGGCCGGCCCGTCGTCGTTTCACAGAGATTTGAGGCCGGAGCACGCCTTGCCGCGTCGGTCCTTGCTCGATTTACTAATGAAAACGCGGAAACACGTCTTTTCATCAATACCGAAGCGGGGGAATTCGGCACCGGTCGCTCACATCTCCACCAATCCCTCAGACGCCTCGCCCTCGCCGAGCCCGTTCTTACCACAGCCGAAACTTCCGCTGAACCTGAACCCGACCTCGAACGTATCCTCAATGAATCCGACGACAGCCACTTCGTCCTCCTCACCGCGAATGGCGAGCCGGGAATGTCGTCAGAGATCCTTCAACGATTGAAAATAATTGGGTTTTAGGCGAAACTCTTGTCATAAATCACATTCGCGCGGTGTTTCTAAGTCGTGAAGAGCATTTATCGATGCTGAAGATGAACGAGAGTACGAACATTTTTGTGGACATAATGTCCGAGACAACAGCGACGGCCGCAGCTAGAGACATGATCGAGTTTGAGGAGGCATTTGCGCTTCATCATCGAACTGTCTTTCGCGCGGCAAGATCGGTCGTGCAGGATGCCGGCGCTCGCCGAGGACATTACGCAGGAAACTTTCTTACGCCTCTACAAGCATCAGGATTCCATAAAAGATGGTGAGATGCTCCGCCCGTGGCTCATAAGGGTGGCGATCAACGTCGCCAAGAACACCGTCCGCGGAAATGTTAGGGCGAACACGAGGGACGAAAATTACGTCAAAGAGACAGTGGAAACATCGGCTCGGTCGATCGAGGTTGACTATGAGGAATACACCGGTGTAAATGAAATTTACAGGGCTCTCAACAAGATAAAAGAGCCCCTCAGGAGCTGCCTGATATTAAAACAGCAGGGTCTCTCTTACAAGGAGATCGCCAGCAGCCTCGAGCTGAACGAATCGAGCATCGGCACATTTGTTGCCAGAGCGAGACAAGAGTTTTCCCGGTTTTACGGCAAAACGGGGATGGGTACGATATGAAGGAAAATTGTTTAGATATTGGGATTATCCAGGCGTTTCTCGATGGCGAGTTAACTCACGACGAAACGGCCCGAGTCTCCGCACACATCGCGGCCTGCGGTAGCTGTGCGTTCATGCTCGCCGATGCTGAAGAAGAATCCGCATTTGTCTTTCCAGCACTTGAGCGGGAATTTAATACGCTCGTCCCGACGCAGCGTCTGTGGAGTAAGATAAGCGATTCGATCCGGGTCGAGAAGGAAAATCGACCTTTCTGGGAAAAAGCGTGGGCCTTTCTACGAGTATCGCTCGCAAGCCCGTCAATGGTCGCGGCTGCTAGTTTGTTGATAGTTTTTGGCCTGTTTGGTGCTTTGTGGATAAATAAATCAAGGGCGCCGGTCGATAACAATATAACCGTCACGACCCGGCCAATGCCTTCGCAGCCGGTGCCGGTTGCGACAACAGTTGCCGCCGCTTCACCCGATGTAACGGTTGTGACGAATGAACGGGAACACAGTTCCCCGAGAATAGAGCGGGCCGTTTACCGGGCGGAACCAAAACGTCCCACATCGGACTCAGGCGTAAACAGGATGCCCGTCCTATCAACCGGCTACATGCCCGGCGAAGAAAGTTATGTGAAAACGATCTCCACACTCAGAAAAACGGTCGATGAACAAAAAGACGGCATTCTGCGCCCGTCCGAGCGCATCGCCTACGAACGTGACATGGCCGTCGTCAACGACACAATCGCCAAGATGAAAGCTGAGGTCAAGCGAAACCCGAAGAACGAAACCGCCAAACAGGTCCTTTATTCGTCGTACCAGAACAAGATCGATCTACTTAATTCGGTCGCTCAGAAAGAGGAGCTGCTTGTGAGCCTGAAATAAGTCGGGACGAAACGGGATCTAATGAAAAAGCTCATTGAAAACTCGATCTTGCGTCTGCGAGCAGCGACGATCCTGGCGATTGTGCCGATTTTCGCGACGGCCCAACCGCCGAAAACTGAGCCGCCCGCGAAACCCGAGATCGACATTTCTCGCCCCATGCCGCCGTCACCGGAAGGCCCGCGTATCGCCCCCGCCCCGCGTCCAAAATTCAACGCTCTGAATCAGGATTCTCGTGAGAAGTCGATAAAAGTCGATGCGGGCGTCAATTTGCTGGTCGGCTGCGTTCGTGAGGGAACGATCAGGGTCAATGGCTGGAACCGAAATGAGGTTCGCGTTTTTGTCGAGAATGGCAATAAGTTTTCTTTTAGAACCCTGGAAAAGAGTCCAAAAACTGGCGAACCGGTCTGGATAAAATTGGTTGGCACGGACCTGAAGAACCAGTATGGGCCGAACAGCGAATGCATCGCTGCCGGCGAGATCGAAATCGATGCGCCGATGAATGCCACCATAACCGTCAAAGGGCTCGACATCACGACCAGTATCGATACGGTCAAACGTGTCGAGGTCGAAAGCATCGGCGGCGATGTCTCTCTCAGAAATATCTCCAACGGTATGAAAGTCAACGCCGGTCGCGGCGACATCACGGTCGAGGCGTCCGAAGGTGCGATGAGCCTGGATACGACCACCGGCAATATTCTGGTTTTCGAAGGCAGCCCGAGCGAGATCGGAGATGTTTTTAAAGCGAAGACGAATAGCGGAGCCGTGGCTCTGCAAAGTCTGGCATATCGGCAAATCGTCGTTGAATCGGTCACCGGCTCGGTTGCCTACGCCGGCGAAATCTTAAACGGCGGATCGTATAGCCTGCGGACGTCAAAAGGTTCGATCAGGCTCGCGATTCCTGTGAAATCGTCCTTTCAATTGTGGGCGACCTATGGATTTGGAAATTTTGTCACCGAAATCCCGATTGACATCGCAACCGAAAATATCATGCCTGGACCGATAAAAACGATCCGCGGACGGGCCGGCACCGGCGATGCGACCATAAAACTCACCACCAACAACGGCAGCATCGGAATCAAAAAAATGTGATCCTACTGATGCTCGATCCGCCGTTTGGTTCGCGTTTCAAACTGATCGGTCATCGACGGTAACTCATCCGTTCCTTCGTCACGCGATATCCGCTCGACCCGCCACATCGGGTAGAAATTATCGCTCATCTGCAAATAAACCTCGTCCGCCATGATCGACTTGCACCAGTCGTCAAAATAGCTGAGATCTATTGACCTGATCGTAATCCCCGCCGGGCTGATTTCATTCAAAACGCCAAGAAGCTTCTCACGAGGGCTGTGCAGGACAACAATAACGACATCACCGGCTTCGATTTTCATGTAAAGATTGTACCAAACCTGGAGGGTGAGCCCCCTGCTCACCCTCGGCACGACCGCAATGAAGATACTACGGGCGAGCAGGATGCTCACCCTCCAGTTTAGATTTGCTTCCGGATGAACTAAAATCATATTTCAAATTTGAAATTTCAGATCTGAAATTCGTCCGATGCACATCTCAAAGATCGAGCTTGAGAACATAAAATCTCACGTCTCCACGATAATCGAATTCTCACGCGGAACGACCGCCATCACCGGCGACAACGGTGCGGGGAAAACCACGATCATCGAGGCGATTGCGTGGGTTCTGTTCGATCTGCTTGAGTATAAAAAAGAAGATTTTGTGCGTCGGGGATCGAAAAAAGGCTCGGTGACCGTGACATTCGAAAGCGGCCTCGACGAACGCGAGTATGTCGTCTATCGCGATTCCGGGGCGGGGTATCATGTGATCGATCCACGTCTGCAAATGCGGATCGCGGATAAGAAAGAAGAGGTTTTCCGATTTTTATGGCAACATCTCGGGCTTGAGCCCGGAACCGATCTCAAATCGCTTTTTCGCCAAGCGATTGGCGTTCCGCAAGGGACTTTTACCGCAATTTTTCTCGAAGGCTCGACTGAGCGAAAGGTCGCGTTCGACCGGCTGCTTAAAGTCGAGGAATATCGTCAAGCCGCCGAAAAACTGCGTGAGACCACGCGATATTTAGATGTGTCGATCAATGGCATTCGCGAGGACATCGCTCGTGCCGAGGGCGAATTAACGCGTTCCGACACCGTCGAGGACGAACACAAACGAACTGTCGAACAAACCAGCGGCCTTGCCGTCGAGATCGAAGAGCTGTCCGGTGATCTCGAAACCCGCCAGACCCGCGTTAAAGCCCTCGACGAAGAAGAACGTCGCCTTTCCGGCCTGAAAACCGCTCTCGACCGCAGCCGTTCTGAAAAAGAACGAGCAGATTTGGTGTTCAAACAATCTCAGCTCGCTCACGAACGTGCGACTATTGCCTTCGAAAAAGTCGAGCGTGTTCGCATCGACAATGAGCGACACGCTGCGACGCTCGCCCGGCTGACCGAGCTTGAACGAGAACGGAATCAACGCGACCAACTGCGCGGCGAACTCGGCAAAACGACAGCAGCAATCGCAAGCGTCAATGCAGAAAGAACTCGCCTAGACCGCGATCTCAAAAACCTCCTCGATGCCCGCGAAGAAATAGTTCTGCTTCGCCCCAAAGCTGCAGAGCAGGAAGCGATCGAAAAAGAGATCGCCACACTCCGCAACGATGTCGCCAGTGCCAAAACGGCTGATGAACGGGTCCGCAGCATCACCGCTCAGCTCGATCGGATGCGAGAACGATATCGCCAGAATCAACTGGATTTAAAATCCGCCGAAACGGGTGCGGCTGCCGCCGCTTCCCTTCCATCTCTCGAAAAACGTGAGACCGAACTCGTCGCGACCGTCGCAAAACTCTGTGCCAATCTCGAACGCGACGAGAAATTCCAAAGCGAGGTCAGAGGCGGCCTTTGCCCGATCCTCTCGCAGCGATGTCTGAATTTGAAAGAGGGCGAGACGCTCGAAAGTTATCTTTCGAGCCAGTTCATCGATCTCAAATCTCAAATTTCAGATCTCGAATCCGAGCGAACGGCGGTCATCGCCGACCTGACCGCGGCCCGCGAGGGCCAAAAACTGCTCACCGCCCTCGACAGCTACAAAAAACGCGACGCCGAACTCCGCGACGAAGGTGCGGGACTCAACGCAAAAAAAGCCATCCTTGAACAGCAGCAGCGCGACCTAATTGAGAGCGAACGCAAGATCGGGGAATCTGAATCGAGGCTCAAAGCTCTCGCCGATCCTGCGGCCCGAATTCGGATTCTCGAAAAAGAATCGATGCGCGAGGCCGATATTCGCGAGGGTCTGGGCAATGTCGAAAGCAATCTCGAACGCCTGACCAGCGAGCGCAAGTTGCTCGACGAACAGCTCGAGGAATTTAAGGAACTCGACGACCATTGGACGCGTTTAACCTCTGAACGCGACTCGACCGCCGAGGCTCACCGAGTTTTTCTGGCAAACGAAACCGAGGCGAACGCTCTGCCGCAAAGAAAGATCGACCTCGACAACGCTTCCGCAGAACTTGCATCAAAGTCTGGGTTGGTCGAATCAGCCGAGAACGATCTCGCTGCTGCGGGTTCGGATTATGATGCGGAAAGACACAGGGCAGAAAAGGCAGACTTGCTCAATGTCGAACGCCGTTCGGCAGAAATCAGAGCGACGTTTGAAGCGGCGAAAAAGCGTGAAGCACAACTCGCAGCCGAACTCGCCAGGTTTGCAGAGCTGAGAAAGTCGCTTGCCGACGAGTTTCGCGAAAAAGAACGCCTCGAAAAGGTTGCCGAGGCGACCGCATTCATTCGTGATACGCTCAAGGAAGCCGCTCCGCGTGTCGCCCGCAATTACGTGCATCACGTCTCGCTCGAAGCGAACCAGATGTTCCGCGAGATCACCGGCAACGGCGACCGCACGCTGAAATGGGCGGACGATTATTCGATAATCCTTGAGGAGGACGGCTTCGAACGGCCGTTTGTGAGCCTTTCGGGTGGCGAGCAGATGTCGGCGGCGTTATCAGTGCGGCTTGCTCTGCTCAAACAATTGAGCGACATCCGCATTGCGTTCTTCGACGAGCCGACCACCAACATGGACGCCGAACGCCGTGAAAACTTCGCCCAGTCCATCAGCCGCATCACGCATTTTGATCAGCTATTCGTGATCTCGCATGATGATACGTTTGATAGTTACGTTGACAGCGTATTAAACCTTGGCTGATAGTCGGCAAGATTCAAACAGGATAGTCAGGATAAACAGGATTGGCTTTATATCCTCTTCATCCTGTCTATCCTGTTAAAATGCCTATGAAACAAGTAACAATAGTCTGCGACGGATCGAGCCTTGGCAATGGAAAAGGCATAACCCGTGCCGCTTCAGTTGCCGTGCTTGGGATTCAAAGGCTATTGGAAGGCCGTCGGCGAATATCTGGGAAACGCGACGAATCAGCAGGCCGAGGTTGCGGCGGCGGCGATCGGGTTGGAAAATCTAAAGGAACCGTGCAGCGTGACCGTGATGTCCGATTCCCGCTACGTCGTCGAGACGATGGGCGGCACTTGGAAAAGAAAAACTAACCACGACTGGTGGAAAAGGCTCGATAACGCCGCCGGCAAGCATCAAATAGAGTGGAAATGGGTCAAAGGCCACAGCGGCCACGTCGTCCAGGAAGTCGCCGACTCAATGGCACGAAAAATGGCTGAACTCGGATACGTTGATGAAGACCTTTTGGACGAATCGGTCGTTGAACTTGGCGTCATTGAAATTTAACCGCAGAGAAGCGGAGGAAGAAAAATTAGCCACAGATGAACACGGATAGACACGGATCAAGACAAGAGATGATAGGTGGAGAAATGTCTCGATCTTCATCTTTATCCGTGTCAATCCGTCTAAATCCGTGGCAAAAATTCTTATCTCTGCGTCTCTGCGTCTCTGCGGTGACATTCCTACTCTTCACCCTCACAATCACAGGCCAGATACGTACCGGACAAGGTTGGGTCTGGCAAAATCCTTCGCCGCAGGGCAATCCGCTTTATTCCATTCATTTCGCTCCGGACAAAGAGATCGGTTACGCGGTCGGTTCTGATAATACCGTGTTGCGTACGATCGACGGCGGGTTTCGATGGGTGCGGCAGGACATTCCGTTTTCGGATGTCACCTTTTCGTCGGTGTTTGTTAAGGACAAGAATACGGCGTTTGTCGTGGGTGCTCGCGGGACGATCTTTATGACGGCCGACGGCGGCAAAGAGTGGAAACGCATTGCGACTGAAGTTAAAGATCATTTTTCCTCGATAAAATTCACCGGAGCCGACCTGAAGACCGGCTGGATTACCGGCACGTACGGCTGCATCCTAAAAACCGTCGACGGCGGGCTGACCTGGACGCAGCAAACCTCAGGCACGTCCGAACAGCTCCTAAATCTCGACATCCGCGACGAATCGCAGGCGGTCGCCGTAGGTCTCGGCGGTGCGGCTCTCACGACATCCGACGGCGGCGCGACGTGGAAAACGTCAGATCCGTGTGCGGGAAAGATCGTCTCGGATGCCGCATATCTTAGTGATAAGAATGTCGTCGCCATCGGCTATGGCGGCTGTGTCGCGATCAGTGAAGACAAGGGTTTGACATGGACGGGCGTCAATATTTTCAGCCGGGCCGACCTTCTTTCGCTCTCTTTTGCCGATGAACTCAACGGTGCGATGACCGATGCCAACGGCATGGTCTGGATAACGGGCGATGGCGGCAAAACGTGGCTACCGTTTAATGTGCGTACAAATCCCAAACTCGTCGCCGTCTATTTCGCCGACCGCTTTACCGGCTGGGCGGTTGGCGAAAACGGCCTCATTCTACGCACTAACGACGGTGGTTTTAGCTGGCAGCGTCTGAGCGAAGGAGGGCGTGAGGATGTGAATGACCTCGTCTTTCTCGACGACGAGATCGGCGTTGCGGTTGGTTCGCGGGGCAAGATATGGCTGACGAACAATGCCGGTCGCGAATGGATATCGACTTTCTCCGGCACCCTTTCAAATCTAAATTCAGCATTTTTCTTCGACGGTCAACGCGGCTGGGCAGTCGGCGACAGCGGCACAGTCCTTAGAACAATTAACGGCGGCGCAAGCTGGGGCAAAGGCATTTCCGGCATTTCTGAAGACCTGATTTCGGTCAATTTCGTCTCGGACAGGCTCGGTTTTGCGGTCGGTTCGACTGGGACGATTCTTCGAACCGATTCTGCAGGAGCGTATTGGCACAAGTTTGATTCGGGTACAAAAATGTGGCTCGAGGATGTGAAATTCTTTGACGACCAAACCGGCGTTGTAATCGGCGATAAAGGTACGATCCTTCGCACGACCGACGGCGCCTCTACGTGGACGCCGATCAAAACCGGCGTACGCGAAAACCTGTATTCACTGAGCTTTTATGATGATAAACATGGCTTTGTTGTCGGTTCAGGCGGCATTACGCTGCGAACAACGGATGGCGGACTGACGTGGCAGGATCAGGAATCAGCCTCGAGATTTAACCTTTTTGCCGTGCAGGCCTTCGGACCGGAAGCGGCGATCGCCGTCGGTGAGCTGGGTACGATCCTGATCACCGAGGACGGCGGCAAAACCTGGGCCGTCCAGCCCAGCATCACCAGCAAAGTCCTGCAGGCGATAGTCTATCGCGGCGGCAATAAGGTCTGGGTCGCCGGTCGCGGCGGCACGATGATAAAACGTACCGAATCGCTCTCACCCCGAACACAGAGCGTTCCAAAAGGTCCACCGATCCTCAAATCAGCCCCGCCACGCGCCCGGCCAAAGGTCCGCGTACCACTAATCACCGTCACCGACGACGGCGACATTCCCTTCGCCGCACCTATAAAGAAGCCGGGATTTTTTTAACCCAAAGACCCCAAGATGCAAAGACGCAAAGGAAGAGAAAGTCATGGCTGGTGTTCAGGAGGCATAATGTTTTTTCTTCCTTCGCGCCTTCGCTTCTTTGCGACTTTGCGTTAGAACTCTTTCTCGACCAGTACCGACAGCCATTCCCCCGAAATCTCAAATTTGAAATTTGAAATTTGAAATTCATCCAGGGCGGCGGTAATGATGGACTGCTGTTCAACAAGAATTCCTGAGAGTAAGAGTACAGAACCTGTCTTTGCGAGCAGCAGACTCAGTATCGGCGCGATCACATCGACCGTCAGGTTGGCACAGACGAAATCATAAACCGGCGAATCATCGCCGAGGGGGCCATCGGCAAATTGGATCCAATCGACATCGTTCAAAACCGCATTCTCGCGAGCTATCTTTATAGAATCTTCATCCGTATCACAGGCAAAGATCGTCCTGGCTCCGAGCTTTGCGGCCGCGATAGCCAGAATGCCCGTTCCGGTTCCGACATCGAGAACGGTTTGCCCTGGCAAATATCGCTCGCCGATCGCCTTGAGACAGAGCTTGGTCGTGTCGTGCGTCCCGGTGCCAAAAGCCATGTTGGGCTCGATGCGGATAACGATTTTGTCGTTCTCCGCAACCGCTTCCCACGGCGGAGCGATGATAAACCGGCCGATCTCGGTTGGTTTCCAATGCTTTTTCCATTCGGCGAGCCAGTCAGTTTCCTCGACCAGGCGGGTTTCAACACTCTTGACGACAGACGCTTTCCAGGCCGTGAATTCGGAGCGATCCTTCGATGGCATCAGCGACCTGCCCGGCGGTCGGTAGTTCTGCAAAAAAGCCCGTAATGATCTGCGGCTCACCTTTTTTCTTGCGAAGGCTGTCGATCTCGGTGCCGAGCGAATCTAGTTCGTTCAGGGCAAATTCAATCGCCTCGGCTGCGTCTGTGTCAGCTAGAATATCGACGGCAAACCAGATTTTGTTTCCCGTATCATTCATTCGCGGATACCCATCTCGTCGAGATCACGCTCGCGATTTCGCCAATCCTCGACGACTTTGACGAACAGTTTTAAGAAAACTTTTTTGCCCAGGAGGTTCTCGATATCGATCCGTGCCTTTGTTCCGATGTCCTTGATCCTCGCACCCATTTTGCCGATCACGATCTTCTTTTGCGAGGCCCTTTCGACAAATATCGCACAATAGATCGTCGTCATTCCCGGGTCGGTTTCGTCAAAAACTTCGGTGACGACGGCCGTGACATATGGTATCTCTTCGCCCGTCGATTGCAGGATTTTTTCGCGGACCATTTCGGCGACGATCGAACGGACGGGCTGATCGGTCATCTCGTCCTGGCTAAATATCGGCGTCGCCCGACGGTAGATGTTTGACGATCTGGTCGAGCAGAGTTTCTATTGCCTCGCCTTTCAGAGCGGAAAGCGGGATGATCTCGGCAAATTCATACTCCGCGGCATAACTTTCGATCAGCGGCAGCAGATTGCCCTTCTCTTTGATCTTATCCACCTTGTTGAGTACGAGAATCGCCGTTTTGCCCGCCTGTTTGACGAGATCGAGTACAAACCGGTCGCCATTCCCGGTCGAAACGCTCGCATCCCGCATCAGCACCAGCACATCGACCGACATTATTGCGTCATGCACCGCCGCCATCATTCGGCGGTTGAGCAGATGCCCGGGTTTATGAACGCCCGGCGTGTCGACAAACACGATCTGGCCTTCGTCACGAGTTACAATTCCCTTTATTCGGTATCGAGTGGTTTGCGGTTTGTTCGAGACGGCGGCGATTTTTTCGCCGACGAGCCGATTGAGCAAGGTAGATTTCCCGGCATTCGGCCGTCCGATAAGCGCGACGTAGCCGCTTTTGAAGTCGTTTTCTGGCATTAGTTAGACGTTAACAGAGTTTGCGGGAAAATTGGAGCGCGGGCATCTTGCCTGCCCGTTCGCACCTAGCGGGCAGGATGCCCGCTCTCCAGTTATCTACGGCTTAATCAAACGGGCTTTCGCGTCCAAAGCTTCCTTAAATCCGCCACCGCGAACGTCATCGAGTTTGATCGCTTCGTCGTACAGTTTGATTGCGTATGCTTTATCGTTGTTATATTCGTAAATACGACCGAGCGCGACGAATGTCAGCGAGAGCAGGGCGGCGTCGGTTGTTTGGGTGGCGTTTTTTAGAACTTCCGTATAGGCCTTTTTCGCTTCGAGTAGCTTCAAAGCCTGAACCTCGGGGTCCTCGATGGTGACGGCAGCGAGACCGGCAACGCGCCCGATATTGTAGTGAATTCGCGGCTCGGTCGGGTTTTTGACAAGCAGCAGTTTGAGATCGGCGTCGGCCCGGGCGTAATCTTTGGCGTTGATCAACTTCTGGATCTCGAGCAGCCTCGTCGTCACCGGATTTTCGGCGGTGATCATGCGGTGGTCCGGTTTTGTCTTGCCGCTCTTCGCGAGCCACGAGAGCACGCTTTCGGGCGTCGGAGCTTGCCGCAACGCGATCATTCTCTTTCGCAGGTTCAAACGCCGCCAGCATTTCTTTTAGCGACGAGCCAATATCAAACCCCGATGCCTCGATCCCCTTCAACTGATCGGCAAAATAGAACGACAGTACGGCGCCTTTTTCATAGTCTTCGTAGAGCCGCTGGGCCGATTCATCGGCGAGGGATTGCTCGTATTCTTTTAGCTCCTTTGAGAGCTTTTCTTTCTCGGCAACCGTCTTGAGGGTCATAATCTTCTCACGCGACTGCTCGGTCGCGATCCGCAACCTGGCATACTCGGCCTGGCGCACGTCCACGGCGGCGACCAACGAACGCGTCACGGCGAGAAAAACGTCGGGCGTCACGCTCGAGTCGGTTTTGCGTTTTTCATCGAGCAGCGGTTTTGCAAACGCCCTGACAGCCGCGAGTTCCCGCGAATTGGCAAGCACGAGCGGGTCAATCACAAATTGCAAAAACGCCCGCCGCACCTCTGAGAAACTCAGGTCAGTGTCCGGCGGCACGATGACATAATAATCGTCCCGAATATTAAGAAAATTGATCGTCCCCTTGGCCGAGAGCTTTTCGGGAACGAGAAAAAATCGACGCTCATGCTCTCGCGTCTCGACCTTTTGCAGCGTCGAGTTTTTTCCTTTTCCTTTCTGGGTCTGGGTAACGACTTTTTCCGCAAATATGAGTCGAGGTCGGGTGTGAAGATAATCGAGCAGTTCGCTGACCATCTCGCGGGCGGAGCGTCTCAAAACGGCGTCTGATTCACTGCGGTATTCCTTAACGTAATCGTCAAGTTTGGAGCCAATCGCGGAGCGGCGATAAAATTCCCGAACCAGCGGTGCAAAATCCAGGACATCGAGCAGCGGCCCAGGCAGATCGTTTGTTATCAGCGGATCGCCAAGCTCCGGCACGCTCGTCAGCGTATATGCCATCGACATAAACGGAGCGATCAGATCGGCATCCGACGCTTTTGGATGGCTGCGTTTGTACTGGGCGACAAAAAGGGTTATTTTCCGTCTCAGTTCAACGTCGGCATTAACGTCGTCCTTCAAAAGCTGATCGCGGAGCATCTGCTCGCGAAACGCCAGGCTTTTGTCCGAGAGCGGCGTGTTAATCAGCTTTTCGTCCGCTCCGGCGGCATTCTTTTGGGCCGCCATTTCGAGCGCCGCAAGAACCACGATCAAGCGCTTATCAGGCTCGATTCGAACGCCGTAATTCAAAAGGTCAAACCCAGCCGGAACCGCCTGACCGCGGACGCCGATCGTAAGGACTGAAAATACTATGAAGACAAATATTCGATGCATTATTACCTGATATTTTAAACAAGTCTCAATAAAAAGATGAATCTTCGCCGCGTAAGGATGTATCAACAAAATAAGAAAGGACAGAGGAATACAAAATTATCCTCTATCCCTCTAACTTTCTTTACCCATCGACAAAAAACAAGTCGATTTAGTTGTAGCTGCTAAGCGCCGATCCTTCGTCGTCGAAGGTGTCAAAGACGGTCAAGAGCTTTGTTATCGCGAGCAAATCCTGGATCTTTTGCGTGAGGCTCAAAAGCTTAAGAATACCGCCCTCTTTCTTAACCGCCGTATAGCTCGACACGAGTTCGCCGATACCGCTCGAATCGATGTACCCGACACCGCCCAGATTGAGCAGAATCTTGTTTTTGCCTTCGCCAAGCAGGCGGCCTGATCGTTGTCCGCAATGCAACACTGCCTTCACCGATGGTCACCTTACCGACCAAATCGAGTATCGTAACATCGCCGGCCTGGCGTTCAGTTATAGTAATATCAGACATTTTTCTCTCCTAGTTTTCCGAAAATTAAATTGCGATAGCAAATCTTAACCTAAGCAATGGAAAATTGAAAATTGAAAATTGAAAATTGAAAACGGAAAATGGAAAATTGGAACTCGAAAAGGAACTCCATACTCCGCCTCTGTTTTGATTTTCAATTTTCCTTTTCCGTTACTTTTTATCTTTTCTTCAACATCTTCACCATCAGACCGCCGTCCGTGGGGTTTTCCCATTTGACCTCGTCCATAAACGAGCGCATAAAAAGAATGCCTCGTCCGTTGGCTTTCAGTAGATTTTCCGGATTGGTCGGGTCGGCAACATCATCGATGGAAAAGCCCGCGCCGAAGTCCCTGACCGTTATCTCAAAGCCCTCGGGCTTATTATCCAGCGTCAACTGAACTTTTTTTGTTTCGTCGAATTTATTTCCGTGTTTAACCGCATTGGCGACAGATTCACGTATCGCCATATCGACGGCAAAGATTATCTCATCGCCAAAACCGCTGCTTTTGGCAAATTCGTCGGCCATCATGGCCGCTTCGTCGACCGATTCGATACGGCTGGGCAACTCAATCTCACGCATAGTTGACACAATGTTTGTTTTGTAAAGTTATAGCTTTACACTGGTTGCTGTCAAGACAAACCGGTCGTATTCGGTCTAAAATATTTTTATGAAAGTTAACCGCGCAACTTCTGTTACCGGCAATATTAAGCTGCCCGGCGATAAATCGATCTCGCACAGATCGGCGATGCTGGCGGCGATCGCCGAGGGCCGAACGCGGATCGAGAATTTTGCGACCAGTGCCGATTGCTCTTCCACGATCGAATGTCTTAAGGTTCTCGGCGTACGAATTGAGCGGGACGGTGACACCGTAATTGTTGACGGTGTTGGGAAAAGCGGGTTGCGACCGCCGGAAAAATCGCTCGATTGCGGCAACAGCGGAACAACGATGCGGCTGATTTCCGGAATCCTGGCGGGACAAAATTTCGAGTCAACCCAGTTCGGTGACGAATCGCTGCAAAGCCGTCCGATGAAACGAATCATCGAGCCCCTCGGCAAGATGGGTGTCGTTGTCTATTCGGACGAAGGCAAAGCCCCGCTCACGATCAACGGCAAAAACCCATTGAAAGCAATCGAATATCAGCCGCCGGTCGCCTCGGCCCAAATAAAATCGTGCGTTCTGCTCGCAGGGCTAAACGCCGGTGGCGTCACCACCGTCATCGAGAGCGTCCAGACCCGCGACCATACCGAGCGAATGCTGAAATGGTTCGGCGTTGATGTCAAAATCGTGTCCGGCGAAACTGGTGCGGAAATATCCGTCAGTGGAAATGCGAAGTTGACGGCCCGCGATCTGATCGTCCCGGCCGACATCTCGTCCGCCGCCTTTTTTATGGTCGCCGCCGCGTGTCTCGAGGGTTCAGAAATCACGATGCCGAATGTCGGCCTCAATCCCTCACGGCGCGGAATTCTCGATGTGATGCTCGGTCTCGGTGCAAATATCGAAATTCTCGCGTCAACTGAAACGTGCAACGAACCGGTCGCAACGCTAAAAGTATCAGGCGGTTTCGCTCCGTCGTCCGCGCCAAATGTGCTGTCCGGCGACATTATCGCCAATCTGATCGACGAAGTGCCGATTCTTGCCGTTCTCGGTACGCAGCTTGAGGGCGGAATCGAGATCCGCGATGCCGCAGAACTGCGGGTAAAGGAATCGGACCGCATAGCGTCCGTGGTTGAAAATCTTACGCGAATGGGAGCGGCGGTTACCGAATTTCCCGACGGTCTCAGAGTCGAAAAGTCGCATCTTCACGGGGCCGCGATCGATTCGCACCACGATCACCGCATCGCGATGGCGTTCGGGATTGCTGGCCTTTTCGCCGATGGCGAAACACAGATCCGCGGTGCCGAGGCCGCCGATGTCTCGTTCCCCGGATTTTTCGAAACGCTAGCTTCGGTCGTAAGGTAAGAGAGATTTGCCCGCGAAAAGAACGAAAAATTGTTGCTCAACGTTGAGTGATCTAAAGGACTGTCACGTAGCGATAAATATTTACTCTTCTCTTCACTTTAGTCTTTTTCGCGTGTTTCGCGGGCAAAATGGTATTAACGATGAATGATGTACGCATAGCATTAACCGGTTTTATGGGCGTCGGCAAATCTAGCGTCGCGCGCCATCTGTCGCATATTCTTCGGTGTGGGCGGATCGATCTCGATTATGTGATCGAGACGCGCGAGAAACGACAGATCGTCGATATTATCGATACCGACGGAGTAGAAAATTACCGCTGCATCGAGACCGAATGTCTCAAGCACGTGCTGAGTGAACGAAACACCCATATCCTATCGCTCGGCGGCGGCACATGGACGCTGCCAGTCAATCGTGAATTGCTAAAAACACACGGCTACACGAGCGTCTGGCTCGATGCGACATTTGAACACTGCTGGCTAAATATTTCGTTCTCGCGAAAGACACGTCCGCTCGCCCGCGACAAACAAGCGGCGCGGAAATTGTTTGACGAACGGCAGAAAATCTACTGCCTCGCCGATTGGCACGTAACCGTCCGTTCAGACTATAGCTCGTACGATGTGGCTAAAAAGATAGCGGATGAGATTTTTGGCGATGTTTAGATCAAAAAACTCCCCTCCTGGACAGGAGGGGTGGCAGCCCGTGCTTTGACGGGCTGACGGGTGGTTGATCACGTCTCGCCTAAAACCAAGCTGGACGAAGGTTGTCAGACCAACCACCCCGTTAAATTTTCCTGAAATCACAATTATCCTGTTGCGAAAAATTCCTTTTTCAATCAATATTATTTCACTAAATAATTTTAGTCCTGCGTCAGCGTTTTCGGGGGCAGGCTTTGTTAGTTAGTATGAGCGTACCGAAGGTTTGTCTCATAAGCACCAGATATTAAATTATTAAACCGATTTTTCGGGAGGAAAAATGAAAGTTAAAGTTTTTACAGTTCTAACTTTGGCCTTTGCTTTGTTCATGATGGCGTGCGGTAAGAGCGACGCTGATCTGCAAAAAGCGGCCGCAGACAAGCTTACGGCTGACAAGGTCACCGGTGTGACCGTCGCTGTCAAGGATGGCGTTGCCACACTGACCGGCGAGGTCGCTGACGCAGCCGTCAAGACCAAGGCTGAGGCGACCGTCAAGGGCGTCGAGGGCATCAAGTCCGTTACAAACAACTGCACCATCAAGCCGCCACCACCACCGCCGCCACCGTCACCAGACAAGATGATCGAAGGCTCGGTGAATGAAGCGATCAAGAAGCTTAGCATTTCCGGCATCACGGCTACCGTGACCGATGGCGAGATCGTACTCACGGGTGACGTTTCCAAAGCCGATCTGGTCAAGGTCATGCAGGCGGCCAACGAGGCCAAGGGCAACGCCAAAAAAGTCACAAACAAGCTAACCGTCAAATAGGCGCGTAAATTAGGAGGAACCCATGTCAATACAAGAGAAATATGTAACACTTCTAGAACTCGCCAATTCCAATGGCACCAGCTACGAGCTGACCGAGGGTGACGGAGTTCTGCACATCAATGGATCTGCTCCGGACGACGCAGCAAAGGCTGCTCTCTGGGCGGAATATGAGCGACTCGATCCCGAGTTTCGCGCGGGCGATCTAATCCTCAACATCACGACCGGAGCCGGTGACGCCGGCGGCGGGGCCAATACCTACACCGTCGTCTCAGGCGACAGCCTGAGCAAGATCGGCGGCAAATACGGCATCGCCTGGAAAGCCATCTGGGACGCCAACCGCGACATCCTCAACCACCCGGACAAAATCTACCCGGGCCAGGAATTGAAGATTCCGTAAAACGGAACTTTTTTTCCGCGTTTAGCATGCACTCTGGTAAGATTGGTATCACGATCTTTCCAGAGTGCATTTTCTTTCCCCAGGGACCTAAGGATGACACAGCTATTTCTATTGGTTTTGATCCTTGCAGCTTCGACCTCGGCGCCGGCACAAGCTGTTAAGAGTCGAGACATACTTATTCCAAGCGAGTCTGCTGTCGCGGAGGCGGAAAAATTAGATGCGAAAGCTTTCAAGCTCCTTCCCCGGTTCACTTTCGAAGCGGCGAACAACTCTTCTAAGGATGAGGACAATCCGCTCGGGGTTCGCGGAGGCGGTTCGTTCTATTCGTTTTCAACCGGTTCCCACAGTTACAACAAGATTCCTCAGATCCTATTAGAAAAAAGCAAGGATGTATTTGTCTCTGGATTTTATGGGGATAACTACGGGCTTATCAAGGAAGTCGGCAGTGTGTCGTTCAGTTCGATATCGAGCGATGATGCGGAAGTGTACGTCCTCTCGAACTATACGCCTCCACGCCCGATCGCGGAAATTCGCTCGGAACATCAGCGATTGGTGGGCATGTCCCGAGAGACTGGATTCGAATATCGGGGCACCCATCGTATCGCCATGGGCAAGACATACGTGCTCCGCACCATCAGCTTCAACGAAGCTGATCTTCTTGTAGCCATCAAAATCCTCCACAAGCTACCTGATGGCTCACTCGAACTAGCTTGGCGTAAGCTCAGAGAGTATCCGATTCCCCGTCCGCAGTATTTCACGGACGACGAACTACGGGAAAAGCTCTTATCAATCCTGGCAAAAGAATACTTCTCTGGCATCTCGGGCGAAGTAAATGAAAATGAGATCACTTTTCGCGGGCGAATCGACAAAAATACCGAGGGCCGCCTGCGAAATGAACTGCATCCATTTAAAGTCGCCGGTATCAGGTTCATCGCGACTGAAAAATAGCACATTATTTGTCGAGCCTTTTCTATAGATTTTATCAACAGCTCCACCGATGGTGACGCATCTCAATTGCCCCTTCGGCCCGTTTGTTTGGAAACCCTTTCATTGGTCTTGTGCTAAAATCAGCGAAGAAGTGCGAGTGGACATTTATCAAATCGAAATAATAGAACCAGGCGGCAAAAAGGTTGCTAGACGACATGGCGGAGCTGGTACTTATTTCAATCCGGTCTCTTAATTCGGAACCCTTCGGCAACTCCGACGATCGTCGTGCTGAGATCATGTCATTTGCAGGCGCTTGGAGCGATATGTCCGAGAGCGATTTTGGTGAATTCCTTACCGAAGCAAAACGTAGCGGCGGCGAGATGGTCGGCCGCGATTATCAGCTACCATAAAGGCTGCACTACCCCGGACTTTTCATGCTAAAAGAGGATATTTGAGGTTGCCATTGATCGAATTTTCTTTACATGCGAAGTCGATGATTGACGAACGCGGTATTGATGAGGCCTGGGTTTGGCGGGTAGTCGACGATCCGCAAAAAAGTTCACTAGAAAACGACGGAAACATCCATTACGTCGGATCGATCGAAGAACACGGCGGTCGGCAGTTGCGTGTTATAATCAACGAGACAGTTGAGCCAAACCGGATCGTAACTGTTTTCTTCGACCGGCGATTGAGGTGAAAGATGAAATTAAAGGTAGATCGCGAAAGTGATGCTCTATATCTGAGGTTGGACGAATCGGCGATAGTCGAATCCGAAGAAGTCCAGCCAGGGGTCGTCCTTGATTATGATAAAGACGAAAGATTGGTCGGTATCGAAATACTTTCACTGAGCACCCGCGTGGTCCCAGACATGATCAAGCGCTTCGAATACGAGACGGCTTAGATCGACTAGCAATTTTTCCGCAGTTAACACGGATCGGAACATTTCCGGTTCGTGTTTTTGCCTATCGCAAGGCAAAATTCTCAAATTCGATACTAGCAGAGTAATTTGCTACATTTCAGTTAATGTCTCTCGAAACAGATTTTATCGTCATCGGCAGCGGCGTGGCGGGGTTGCGTGCTTCGATTGAGCTTGCGGCGACCGGGGCCAGAGTTACGGTTCTGACCAAAGACAAAGCGAGCGAATCGAATACGGAATATGCGCAGGGCGGCGTTGCGGTTGTGCTTTCTGAGGACGACAATGCTGAGCTTCACGAGGATGATACGCTGGTCGCGGGAGCCGGGCTTTGCGATAAACAGGCCGTCGAAACGCTCGTTACCGAGGGCACAGAATACATAAAACAGCTCATCGACTGGGGAACCGAGTTTGACCAGGAAGACGGCAAAGCTGATGATGGGCCAGGAAGCGGCTCATTCACGCCGCCGAATTCTTCACGCTCAGGCGACTCGACCGGGGCAGAATTTGTCCGGTCGCTCATCGCCCGTGCTGGCCAGGAAAAGACGATAAATCTGACGCCGTTTGCCAATACCGAGAGCCTGATCGTCCGCGACGGCCGTTGCGTCGGCGTTCGGTTTCTTGACCCAATTCTGCGTGCTCCGCGTGAGATATACGCTCAGTGGCGTAATCATGTGTACGGGCGGAGCCGGCCAGCTTTATCTGCACACGACAAATCCGCCGGTTGCGACCGGCGACGGCATGGCGATGGCGTATTTTGCGGGTGCCGAGATGGCGGATATGGAATTTGTCCAGTTTCACCCGACCGCCCTGAGCATCGAAAACGCACCGCGATTTCTGCTGACTGAGGCGATGCGTGGCGAGGGCGGCCAATTCAAGAAACAAATATGGCGAACGATTTATGCCGCGTTACGACGAACGATTCGAACTTGCCACCGCGCGACATCGTTTCCCGTTCGATCGTCGCCGAAATGCGACGGACCGGTACGCGAAGCGTTTATCTCGATATGACCGCGATGGACGAGGAATTTCTCAAACATCGTTTCCCAAAGATCTACGAAACATGCAAGACGTTACGGCCTAAATATCGCGGCGGATATGCTTCCCGTCTCGCCCGCATCGCACTATTGCATGGGCGGCATTCGCACTGACCTATGGGGCCGCAGCACGGTTCCGGGCTTGTACGCGGCAGGTGAGGTCACTTGCACCGGTGTTCACGGGGCGAACCGCCTGGCGTCGAATTCCCTGCTCGAAGGCCTGGTTTTCGGAGCGAGAGCCGGCAAGGCAGCGGCGAAAGATAGTTCGAAGGTCCAAGTTCCAGGTTCCATGCTTTCTGGATCGCAACTTGGAACTCGGAACCTGGAACTTGGAACTCAGATATCAACCGCTGTCAAAAAACGCATCAAACGCGTAATGTGGGAACGCGTTGGCATTTTGCGGGACAGGGATTCGCTCAAGCGGGCTCTCAAGGAATTTGATCAGATCGCTTCGGGTAACTTGGGAACCTCGTCGCGAAATTTTATCACGCTCGCAACACTCGTCGCGACCGCAGCTCTCTGGCGTGAAGAATCGCGCGGCGGACATTTTCGCGATGATTTTCCGGATCAACGGGAAGAGTGGCGGGTTCATTCGATCCAAAAGCTCGACGCCGATATATCATCGGCTGAGAGGATTAATTTTTGAGTCAAAGTATTGTATAATTAGCCGTTTTTAGTATCTATTAGTATCTAGACGAAGAATTCAACGCAAAGTCGCAAAGGCCGCAAAGTCGCAAAGATTTTGTTACACAATGCACTTGCTTTTGCCTTCCTATCTTTGCGTCTTGGCATCTTTGCGACTTTGCGTTAAAAAATTCCTAATTCAGCTTATGGAAGGCTACGCCACAGTTCTCAATCTGGCGTCGATCGTCTCGCATCACGCACGTCTGGCACCTCAAAAAGAGGCGATCGTTTGGGATAACGTCCGCCTCACTTACGGCGAACTCGACCGCCTGTCAAACCGCGTCGCGAATGCCCTCGTCGAAATGGGCATCGGCCACGGCGACAAGGTCGCGCTGAATTGCGTCAACGTTCCATATTTTCCTATTGTTTATTACGGCATCATGAAAGCCGGTGCTGCGGTCGTGCCGATCTGCGTACTTGTTTACAGCCCCGGAGATCGAATATCACCTGCGTGATTCAGATGCGAAAGCGGTGTTCGTTTTCGAGGGTACCGCCGAACTGCCGATGGCAAGAGTTACAAAAGAAGCCTTCGACAAGGTCGATTCGTGCGAGCACCTGATCGTAATGACGGCCGATATGATGGGTGCGTCGCCGATAGAGGGCCATAAGACGTTGACGCAGATCACGTTTGACAAGCCCGAACAATTTGAAATGTTCCCGACACGTCCCGACGACACGTGCGCCATCCTTTACACATCGGGCACCACCGGCCAGCCCAAGGGAGCAGAGCTGACGCACATCAATCTCTGGTCAAACATCGTCACGACGTACAGCATCCACATGCCGGTACTCGATTTTACCGATCAGGAGCAGAAAACATGCTTGATCACGTTGCCTTTATTTCACACGACCGGCCAAACCGTCCAGATGAATACGCAGCTTTACGGCGGCAACCGCGTGGTCCTGCTGCCGCGATTTGACGCCGAAACAGACGCTCGACGCAATGATCAGAGAAAAGGTGAATTTCTGGGTCGGCGTACCGACGATGTACTGGGCACTGCTCAAATACGTCGATGAAAATGGCTACGACATCGCCGCAATCGCCGAGAATATGAAGGTCTGCACCTCGGGCGGAGCACCGATGCCGGTCGAGGTGATGCGGGAATTTGAGGAAAAATTCGGTCGTTCGGGTGATTGAGGGTTACGGCCTGTCGGAAACGTCACCGCTCGCGACATTCAACCATTTTGAGAAGCCGTCGAAACCGGGAACCGTCGGCCAGGCGATATTTGGCGTCGAGGTTAGCTGTTTTGACGATGACGACAACGAAGTGGCACGCGGGACACGCGGCGAGGTCGTCATTCGCGGAACAAACGTGATGAAGGGCTACTACAAACGCCCCGAGGCGACCGCCGAAGCCTTTCGCAACGGCTGGTTTCACACCGGCGACATCGGCATCATGGACGAAGAAGGTTATCTTTCGATCGTCGACCGCAAAAAGGACATGATCCTACGCGGCGGCTACAACGTTTATCCGCGCCAGCTCGAAGAAGTAATCATCACGCATCCGGCCGTCTCGCTCGTCGCCGTTATTGGCGTTCCCGACGAGCGGCTCGGCGAGGAAGTCAAAGCGTTTCTCGTCCTGAAATCAAGGCCATGAACTGACCGGCGACCAATTTATCGATTGGTGCAAAACACAGATCGCCGCCAATAAATATCCGCGTCACGTAGAGTTTCGAGCTGAACTACCGGTCGGGAATACTGGCAAGATATTTAAGCGCGCTCTGAAGGAAGAGGCCTCGAGAGCCGATTGATTTTAAAATGCTCGTGGTTGATACATGTATTTGAAGAAGCTTGTCGTGACCGTCTATCTGCTCCTCGTCGTCATTGCAGTGGCGTGTTTTGACGCGAAACCTCAGCGACACGTCATTGCTGACAGCAAGACCTATGAGGCTTCCCTCTTTCGCCAAAACTGCTCAATGTGTCACGGCCCGGAAGCAGAAGGCAGGACCCTCGACGATGGCCGCGTCGTGCCAAATCTCAGGAGCGGAGATTTCAAATACAAGACCGACGAGCAGATTTATTCGCACATCGCCGACGGGGGGAATGGAATGGTACCGTTCCGCAATCAACTGACGCCGCGTGAGATAGATCTGCTGGTAGATCTGGTGCAGAAGGAACTCAGGAGTAAAGAAAATTAGCCACCGATTGACCAGATAAACACCGATCAGACCTTCACTTATCCGTGTCAATCCGCGTTCATCTGTGGTTAAATTCTAAGTATGAAAGTATTGATCACAGGCGCAACTGGACTGATCGGCGAGGCCCTTCAAAGGTCATTTGATGAGAAAGGCTATGAGATGCTTTTGGCGTCGAGAAAAGAGTCAAATGATGAAAATCACATCAAATGGTCGGTAGAAGATGGTTTCACTAAGCCCGAAGATCTCGAGGGCGTCGATGTCGTCGTGCATCTAGCCGGTGAAAACGTCAGTGGCCTGCGTTGGACGGACGAAAAGAAGAAAGCGATTCGTGACAGCCGTGTTTTGGGAACGCGAAATGTCGTCGATTCTATTTCGAAACTCAAACACAAACCAAAAGTATTCATCGCCTCGTCGGCCATCGGCTTTTACGGTGAGCGCGGCGACGAAGAAGTTACCGAATCGAGCGCGGCAGGCGACAATTTCCTCGCTGGTGTCTGCAAAGAATGGGAAGCCGAATCGCGTCGGGCCGAGGACGCCGGAATTCGCACGGTTTTGCTCCGCACGGGCATCGTCCTGTCAAAAAACGGCGGAGCTTTGGCCACAATGCTCACGCCTTTCAAACTCGGCGTCGGGGGCGTGGTCGGGAGCGGCAAACAGTGGATGAGCTGGATATCGCTAGATGATCACATCGCGATAATAAATTACGCCATCGAAAACGATCATATCCGCGGCGCCGTCAACGCCGTCTCGCCAAATCCGGTGACGAATCACGATTTCACCAAAACCCTAGGCGAGGTCCTCTACCGACCGACATTCCTGCCGCTGCCGGAATTTGCGGTCAGCATGATCTTCGGCGAAATGGGCGATGCTCTGCTTTTGGCGAGTACAAAAGTGATGCCGAGGCGGTTGGAAGATGCTGGATTTGAATTTGCGTATCCTGAACTCAAGGCGGCTTTAGAGCACGCCGTGACTTAATCTTTTTTCTTATGAAAACATTTCTCCGATTATTAATTGTTTTTGGGTTATTGGATTTGTTGGTTGCTGCAATCGAGTTCCTGAGTGGAGAATCAGTTTCTGCAAAGGTAATACTTGGCGTTATCGTTTTAGTAATCGGTTCGACAGGTTTGTATTTTATGAAACATCTCAAGAAGAACTAAGTATGTTTCGGAAAAGAATTGGGCGGCTCGGAGCGGCGTCGGACTCGAACGGAGCGATCTGTAGATTTATGAGATACTCGCCGTCGGCGACTTCGTTCGGTACATAAATCAATTCGGTGATCGTGCTTTTGATACGAGTAGTTGCATTTATTTCAAAACTTCCTTCCTCGACGTTCCAGAAGGTGCGGTGATTTGTGAGCTTGCCGTCATCGAACAACCGATCGATTGACGGCATATCGACGAGCAGATGGTTGAACCCGCACGCGACTATGTATCCCATCGCCTCAGGCGAAAAATACGGCGGAATAAAATCACCGTATTCCCGTGTCAGCTTACTGTCGTCATTCGGCAAAGTTCGAACTATCAACGCTGTCGTGTCAGTAGCCCGCACGTAGGTAAGGGCCTCCAGAGCCTCACACAAGCTGCGTCGGGAAAGAACGCGATCTCCACTCTCATTTTCCGGCTCGACCGAAACCAAAACCGCCGGAACGAAAACATCTTGCAAACAATCCCGCACCGATATCCGCTCGTGCGTGATATGCCCGACACACTCTGTGTGTGTTCCGTTACAGTGCGGAATAAATGTGTATTGTTCGAAATTAACAGTCCCACCCCGCCGCGTATCGCCAACGAGATCGCCCGCTTCGTATGGCTTTGAACGAGCAGGTACGACGCCATATGCATTCGGCTGCGGGCCGTTAAACTGGAGCGGGATCGAGATGTCGAGAGGCTCGTGACCGAGTATCCGATAAGCTCGGCTATTTATTTGAATGGATTGAGGCATTGACGGGTGAGTCACAGCAATATCCGTCTGAACAGCAATCACCGGGCGACGACCGCTTTGCTCAGGCCCGTCGCTAACAGGTAAGTCAACAAGTAGGACATCACCACGGGCCATTAATCAAGTTCTCCCAGCGATTTTTCGAATTTCAAAAAGTCTCATCACTGGCTGCTTCCCACTGGACGAACTCGGCCTGCAAGTCTTCCTCAGTGTCGGATTCGATAATTATTCTGACATGTTCATGCTCCTTGAAGTTCAGCGGAGCGCTGGAAACCGGTTTGAAGATGCCATTTTCGTAAATTGCTTCGAGTGTCATCATATAGGCGATGTTACCACAAGTTCATTTGAGTCACGCAGACTTTTTAGTTGCCTAAATACATTTGCTACAGCCAGTTCAGTGACATTATCAACACTCCGACAAACCTCCATCAAGAGATGATCTTGAGCGTTACCTTTCGCTTTCGCAACAGAATAGGGCAGGTTTTCGCGGAATGTAACCATCGAGTATTTAGAGAAATAATCAGGGAAGGTTTGTTCAAGTTTGGTCTCTAATTCTCTCTTTCTGACGAAAACCGGATCGGCGACGGCGTCGCGGATTTCGTAGAAATTTTCCTCGGCCATGTCTGCGATCGCGTCGGTATTTACCTTGCGGAGTTGGCAGTATTCTGCGTAAATACTCTCCCAATCAATACCAGAAAATGCCCCACCTACTACCGCAGGTGGTACTGACCCGTCTCGACTTTTATCCATCAGTTGAACGAGCACACGCACATCCTCGAAAGCACAATTCATGCCCTGGCCGTAAAACGGCACGACCGCGTGGGCCGAGTCGCCGAGCAGCAAGGCCTTGCCGCCTACATTCCATGGAAAACACTTGATCGTGCCTAGATTGCCAGTTGGGTTCGCGAAGAAGTCTTCGGTCAGCGTCGGCATGAGTTGCACCGCGTCGGGGAATTCGCGGTTGAAGAAATTGACGACAGCTTCCTCGGTTTTCAGATGTTCGAATGCCGCGTTGTCGAGAACCACACCGTCTGCCGAAGCAGCAGCCACCCCTCCTTCGTAAGGAGGGGAGCTTTTGTGTGCCAGAAACAAGGTACACGTAAAACTGCCGTCAAAATTTGGCAGTGCGATCATCATGAATTTGTTTCGCGGCCAGATGTGGAGGGCTTTTTCTTCGAGAAGGAAATTGCCGTTCGCGGTCTGGTCAGAACCGGGAACGATAGTGACCGGGGCCGTTCCGGCCGGGATCACGAGCTCCTTATATCCGTGTTCAAGCCACGTCTGCGAAAAATCGAACCTCTCGACACCACCATGCATCATCGCGGTTCGAACCGCCGAACCGGCTCCGTCGGTTGCGATGACGGTGTCGCTGGTGACGATATCGCCGTTGGAAAACGTCGCTTCGCCTGTCTTGCAATTAAAATCAACAGATCGGCGATTAAAGTGAAATGTTGCGTGGGGGTATTTATCGGCTTCGTTCATCAGAGCTATATTCAGCCCTGAGCGCGAAACGGAATTGATATACTCGCCCTGACGGCCGCTGTATGGCAGCAGCTTTTGTTCGCCAGATACACTGTGGATCATCCGCCCGTACATCGGCACGGCTTCGGCGAGCATATATTCGTCCAAGCCGACCTCGCGCAGGGCCGCAATGCCGCGATCTGACAACGCAAGATTTATCGAGCGCCCCGCAGCAACCGTTTCGAGGCGGATATCGCCTCGAGCCTCATAAACATCGACCCCGATGCCGCGTTTTGCGAGGTAGATCGCGAGCAGCGAGCCTGCCAACCCGGCACCGATGATAGTGACTTCCGACATAATCTTTTGCCACAGAGATCACAGAGCAACATGAGATTTGAATTCCCTCTGTGAACTCCGTGGCTAATTCTTTAGGCAATCGTCCAGGATTTCGGCAAATCGAAACACATCTTCAAACGAGTTATACAACGGCACAGGCGCGACGCGGATAACATCAGGTTCGCGCCAATCGGCAAAGACGTCGCGAGCCACGAGGCGTTCATGTATGCTCTTGTCGCCGACGCGGATTGAGAGCTGACAGCCACGTTGGTCCGGATCTCGAGGCGTCACTATTGAGATTCGCTCGTCGCCGATCTCATCGATAAGCATTTCGAGATAGCCCGTAAGTTTTCTTGATTTCTCAACCAAGGCCGACATTCCCGCCTCGTCGAATATTTCCAATGACGCGCGAAGCGCGGCCATTTGGAGGATCGGCGGATTTGATAGCTGCCAGCCTTCGGCTCCGGGCAGGCAGTCGAAATCGGGACCCATCAGGAACCGCGTCTGCTTATTATTGCCCCACCACCCAGCAAATCGAGGCAGCTCGAATGCTCGTGAATGACGTTCGTGAACGAAGGCACCAGCGACAGCACCGGGCCCGCCGTTGAGATATTTATACGAACACCAAACGGCAAAATCGACGTTCCAATCGTGCAGGTGCAACTCCAGATTCCCCGCACCATGGGCGAGATCAAAACCGACGACACATCCTTTTTCATGCCCTTTCGCCGTGATCGCTGCCATGTCGAAGGCCTGTCCGGTGTAATAATTCACGCCGCCGAGCATGATCAAAGCTATCGAATCGCCCTCGTGGTCGATGAGGTCGAGGATGTCCTCTGTTCGCAGCGTAGATTCGCCATCGCGGGGCGTGAGTTCGACGAGCCAATCAGAACCGCCTGCGTGAACGGGTTGCTGGAGTGTGCCATGCAAGTCGGTTACCGAGTCAGAAAGAACCACCCCGTCAGCCGAAGCGGCTGCCACCCCTCCTTTGTAAGGAGGGGAGCCGGAGCGGTGCCACGCGATCTGCGATTTGACTGCGTATTGGTCAGACGGAAAAGCGCCTTTTTCGATGACGATCTTGTAATGCTCACTGGTCGGTCGGTAGAAGGAAACCAGCATCAGGTGCAGATTAACGGTCAAGGCGTTCATCACGACCGTCTCGCTCGGCATCGCACCGACAACGCGAGCCATCGGCTCCGTTAAAAATTCGTGGTACGGGAGCCACGGATTTTTTGCGCTCATGTGCCCATCGACGGCGAACTTTTCCCAATCAGCCAGTTCCTGCTCGACATAACCACGTACTCTTTTTGGCATCATACCGAGCGAATTTCCCGTAAAATAAATCGCTTCGCCGCCGGCCGTACCGCGAGGAATGTGAAACTCATCTCGAAAACGCGCTAACGGATCCTGTTCGTCCATTACTCGCGCAAATCGCAATGAGCTGAATGTTTTTTCTTCTGTCATGCTAAAACCTAATTTTATGTTATCTTTCCAGTCGAGGGAAACGAGCCGGGCATCTATTTGTAACACCGGGGCGGGAACATTTTTTGCCCATTTTTGTTGAGATCGGGCAGCAAACAAGCGTTTATGCAATATCGACTTTTGATTTTCTTTCTTCTTATTTTGTCATCATTTTCAGGGGCAACGGTCGTGTTTTGCCAGCCGACATGGATGGGTGACAATGCTCCGTTACTAGCCGCAAAACGCCTAAACGAAATCGCTCTGCCAGGCGCCCACGACGCGGGTACATTTGCCATTCCACCAGCCAAAAAAACGGACGTGATATTTGGAGCGAACGATGGCATTTCGTCGCCTGACAACAAAACCGCAAAGCGTTTGCTCTCAATCGGCGGCGTTTTTTCTCGCTGGGCCAAAACTCAGGAACGGACTACCGCGGAGATGTTGGCGGACGGCATACGATATTTTGATATTCGGGTTTGTGTCGACGAAAAGGGCGTGCTGATGACATGTCATGGCATTTACGGGGCTTCGGTCGCCGCGATCCTCGAAGATATTAGGGTTTTCACCAGCAAAAACCCGAAAGAGATCGTCCTGATTGGGTTCAATCATTTCTGGGACCGCAAGTATCAGGTCGAAAAAAATAAAGGCCAGGGAGAGATCGAGGGTCTCACGACAGCGAACTGGCAGGAACTTCTAAAGTTGATTGGTACCAAGCTCGACGGCAAATTGCTCAGCAACTCAAAGTTTGATCCCGCAAGCAAGCTGGCCGACGTATGGAAATCAAAGAAGCAGGTCATCGCCCTGTTCGACACCGACGACGTGCCGGACGCCGATTTT
The DNA here is from genome assembly GCA_963738935.1 of uncultured Acidobacteriota bacterium. GTDB lineage: Bacteria > Acidobacteriota > Blastocatellia > Pyrinomonadales > Pyrinomonadaceae > OLB17. The sequence goes on from CAVTYF010000001.1 coordinate 2,506,931, forward strand.
GTGTGGAAGCGAAAAGAGGAGAACACGTGGGTCGCCGGGTGGGAGATCGATAGCTTCAAGGAAGGTACCCTAAAAGTACTCGATAATGCGAAGCGAAATGTCTATTCAAGTAAGTTCTACGCCATCCGTTCGTCGGTGACGCCGGACGACAACGGCAAACTTGCGGGCCTCGGTTTGATTTCAAAAGACTATCCGTCATCCGCCAGTGACCTCGCAAATACGACAAATCCCATAGTTTTTGACTGGATTCGCAACGATTGGCGAGCGAAATACCCGATAAACCTAATCTGGGCCGACTATTACAATCGCCACGGACTTGTTAATCTAGCCAAAAGCCTGAACGGCATCAAGGTACCGCCGTCGAAATTAAAACCGCGCGACGAAACAAAATGGCGACGGTGGAAGAACTCCGATGGCTCCATTCGACCGTTCAAAAACTATTGAGCCGCCATATCCTTTCCGCACCCGTCAAGTAATGTCGAATTGCGTTAGGTTCAGCCAATTCAAAGCGGCACCATTCAGCAGCATTTCCATTACCGACTCTTCGTAACCCATTGATTCGATAAGCGTTCCGGGTTCGGCCTCCCCTAATGGGAACGGATAATCACTGCCGAGCATAATCTGATTCGGGCCGACGAGGTTTATCAGATAATCGAGGGTGGACGCATCGTGGACGAGCGAATCAAAATACATTCGGCTCAGGTAGTTTCGCGGGCTGTGCGGATTATCAACGGCGCACAGGTCCGGGCGGACGCTAAAGCCATGTTCGATGCGGCCCAGAGTAGCTGGGAATGAGCCACCGCCGTGGGCGAACAATATTCGCAAATTTGGCAGGCGTTCGAGCGTGCCTGAGAAGATCAGTGAACAGATCGCACGTGAGACCTCGGCTGGCATTCCAACCAGCCATGGCAGCCAGTATTTTTGCATGACTTTTTCGCCCGCCATGTCCCATGGATGAACGAAGACAGCCATGCCGAGGCGTTCGCAGGCGGCGAAAAATTCAAAAAACTGCGGCTCACCGAGGTTTAGTTGATTGACGTTTGTGCCGATCTGCACACCCGCGAGACCGATTGCTTTGCAGCGTTCGAGTTCTGAGATCGCGAGACCCGCGTCCTGCATCGGAACCGTGCCCAGGCCGACAAATCTCTTCGGAAATCGGTTGACAATCTCGGCGATGTGGTCGTTAAGAAATCGAGCGATCTCGGCGCCATCTCCGGCCTGCGCCCAATAGTTAAACATCACCGGCACGGTCGAAAGCACCTGCACATTCACGCCCGCAGCGTCGCATTCCGCAATTCGTTTTTCGGCGCTCCAGCAGTTTTCGTCGATATCGCGAAACGCCACTCCGTCATCGCGCAGCATCCGGGCGCAGCACGGTTTGTAATGATCGAGCGTAATAAAGCCGCCGTAACCAAATTTGTCCTTCCAGCGAGGAATATCGCGCGGCAGAATATGGGTATGGACGTCTATTTTGAACATTCGATTTATTTTGGCATCTACGGCCTTGACTCCAAAATCGCGGCGGGGCGTTTTGCAAAAAAAAAGCCGGAAAGCGTCGAATGTCGCTTCCCGGCTAATACGCGTAAGGTGATTCCAGTTACGGCTCGTCTATCTCCTCCGGAGGCCTCGCAGCTCCCGGTCCTCCGCCACCGGCTCCCTGCGGTGACTGAATATACGGAATCTTTGCCTCGATCATCATCGTATTGAGTGCCGCGAGATCAACGGTGATCAGGTTGCGAACCTCATCGGCCGCCGCCGGAATTCTCGTCGCAAGAATGTCGATCTGAGCCAATTCCCAGGTAGTCGGTGCACCCGACGTATTTTCGATCGCCCCCATCAGTTGTGCAGCCCGCTGACTCAGAGGCTGAGGCAGCTCAACGAGCGGCGGCCCGGCCTGGCTGATGTTGCTGACCAGAGAAGGCGGTGTGCCCCATTTGACATAGGCCGCATCGATCTTCTTGAGCAACTCTTCACCCGCCGTGCGAATATTCTGCGGCACACCGGAGCCAGGTCGACGCCAAGCCTCAAGTGCTGTATTGACGTTCGTACGGAGAGCCACAATCTGTTGTTGGGCCTGCTGACCGCGTGTCACAATTGGCTGAAGTCTGGTCAGAGCAGCTTTCTTCTTTGCACGATCTTCCGCGGAGAAGTTGATACGCGGATCGTCGATGACCTGAACGGTCTTACTTAGTTCTTTGTCACCGAGCTTGATCTTGACGGTATACGTGCCGGGATCGACGCGGAAGCCCTGGTTTGCCGCCGCCGAAGCCGCCGCCGCCTCCTCCGCCGCCAAAACCGCCACCACCCGGTCCGGCACCGGCCGGCCGCTGACGCAGATCCCACACCCATCGATTGAGTCCTTTATTCACAACACACTGACCGCCGCCGCCGCCAAGCAAGGCCTGAATCGCGGCTGGCGGCAAGCCTGCCGCTGCGGCCACTGCGGCTGCGGCTGCTGCTCCGCCACCGCCTCCACCACCGCCCGGACCGCCCTGGCCACCGCCGGCGGGTACGGCCGCGGGTGGCAGCGGACGAGTGCAATTTTGCGTTCTCATGACAGCTCCGGCGGCATCTGTGACCGTGATCGTGATATTTTGACCGGTGGCCAGCGGCTCTTTCACATAAAAATTGACCATCGCTCCGTTTGGTGGATTCTGGCCGTAAAAGGCCTTGTCCGACGTGAGTGGCTTGTTGTTCCAGGTTCTCCATTGGACCGACCGACGTGTGTCAAAAAGATGAATGTCGCTATTGAGCACCGCGTCATTCATCTGCTCAAGAGCGGTGATATCGTCCATGATCCAGATCGAACGTCCGTGTGTGGCGAGGATCAGATCGTTCTCACGCGGATGGATGAGAATATCGTCGACCGGAACTGTCGGCAGATTCATGTGAAATTTTGTCCAATTTCCGCCGCGATCATACGAGACGAACAGTCCGAACTCGGTTCCCACGAAAAGCAGATTTGTGTTGCGGTGATGTTCGCGAACGACACTGACGATGCCATTATTCTGCGGCAGGTTTGAAACGATCGACTTCCACGTTTCGCCAAAGTCGCTCGTCGATATAAACGTAGACCTTAAAATCGCCCATCCGATGTCCGTCAAAGGTCACAAGAGCCGAGCCTTCGCCTGCCCTTGAGGCGACCACGCGGCTGACATAGGTTCCTTTCGGCAAGCCCGGGACCTTGTCGACGATGTTCTTCCACGTCTGGCCGTCACGCGTCACCTGCAGATTGCCATCATCGGTTCCGGCCCAGATCACGCTCTTATTAAGCGGCGATTCAGATACGGTCGTGATCGCTGGATACTGCTGCACACCGTCGTGTCGCGAACGCGAGTTTCTATCGGGCACTTTGCCCATGATCGGCAGCGTGTTGCGGTCAACATCGGTCGTCAGATCGCCGCTGATCTTGATCCAATTGTCACCGCGATCGGTCGATTTGAAAAGGAAATTACCGCCGTAGTAGATCGTATTCGAATCGAACGAAGAGATCACGATCGGCGAATTCCATTGAAATCTAAAGCGTTTCTCGCCATCAGCCTCACGTGGACGGATCTGTTTGCTCTCGCTCGTCCTCACATTTCGGCGGAAGAGATTTCCATCCTGCGACTCGCCATAGACGATGTCAGGATCGTTCGGATCAGGCTGAGCGAAGAATCCGTCGCCGCCACCGATCGTGTACCAATCGCTGCTGGAAATTCCCTGCGGATTGGTCGTCATGCTTGGCCCGCACCAAGTGTTATTGTCCTGCAAACCGCCGCAGACCTTGTACGGCAGGCTGTTGTCCGCACCAACTTCGTAGAAGTATCCGAGTGGAACGGTATTGGAATAATCCCATGTGCGCCCGCGGTCAAAGCTAATGTTAATGCCGCCGTCGTTGCCCTGAACTATATGGTTCGAGTCGTTTGGATTGATCCAAAATCCGTGTGTATCTGCGTGAGGTGCGCGCGAAAAATTACCGGTCCATGTCCGACCAGCATCCTCGGAATATTGCATTGCCACGCCCGCAAGCCAAAGACGCTGCTCATTGTTCGGATCGACCTGTAGCTTCGAAAAATACATCGGCCGGGGAACGGCAGCGATCTCGGCCATCTTGGTCCATGTCTCGCCTTTATCCGTCGAACGGTAAACGCCGCCGTTCGCGTGCTCGACAGTAACATAGACTATGTCGGTGTTTCTGCGGTAAACAGCGATCGAGATGCGGCCGGTTTCAAGCAAATTGTCAGGTCGCGGGGTCGGCGCATTTTCTGTGTTGTACGGCATGCCTGTGGTTACCATCTTCCACGTCTCGCCGCCATCGACGCTCTTATACAACGCACTGTGTGCTCCGCTGCCGTTAAAGCCGAAAACCGTTCGCCGACGCTGGTACATCGCGGCATAGAGTACTGACGGGCTTTCGTGATCGATGACCAATTCGGTCGCGCCGGTGTCATCATTGACCTTTAAAACGTGTGACCATGTCTTTCCGCCGTCAGTCGTTTTGTAAACGCCGCGATCGGGCGATGCTCCCCAGAGGTTTCCCGTGGCGGCAACCCAGACAACGTCCGGATTGGTCGGGTGAATGACAACGCGAGCGATCGCCATTGTCTTTTCGAGACCCATGTTCTTCCAGGTTTTGCCCGCGTCCATCGATTTGTAGACGCCATTTCCCCAGGACGAACTCTGTCGGTTGTTCGACTCGCCCGAGCCGGCCCAGACTATCTGCGGGTTTGACGGAGCGACTGCGACATCGCCGATCGTCGCAACGGATTCTTTATCAAAAAGCGTTTCCCAGGTGGTTCCGCCATTGACGGATTTCAGGATTCCCGCCGATGCCATCGCGGCATAGATCACCTTTGAGTCCTGGATCGGCACCTCGATGTCATTTACACGCCCGCCCATCGTCGCCGGGCCAATCTCGCGAAACCGAAGCCCTGAAATAGCCGCTTCAAACGTTTTCAACGGCGACACGGCAGGAGCCGGAGCGGCAGCCGGTGTCGACGCGGTGGTTGGCCTCGGCGTCGGACGCGGCTGAGCTGAAAGCGAAAAATAGGAGACGAATAGTAGCAGGCCAGAAATACCTACGCATCTAAGCGCAAAGAGTTTTGTCATGTTTTATGATCCTCGAACAAACGAATTTTAAGGGTAAAGCAGAATTCTCCCAAAACAGATCGTACTGGTTTGAATTGCTATCAATGTAGGATAGTTCGGCGGGTTTGGCAACCGATTTACGGGTGTGAAACGGAAGTTTACAAAAGTTTACACTTGGCGTGAAGCCATGCGACCGGGTCACCGACCGACAAAATCGCAAAACGCCCGTCTGAAAGGGGAATTCGTACTGATTGGTAAAGTTATTCGGCTCGACTGGTACAGGTTTTCGACCGACTGGTCAAAGGTCCTTTCAAGGCCAAATTCAGGTGGTGGGAGTCACGATTTAAGATTCTGATCGACCGTCATCGCCGCGATCCCGGTGACCGCCGCATTCTGGGATATTTCTGCGATCTCCGCCGCGAACGCAAGCGCGTGCACGACTGCTACCCCTGAATCGCCAGCAACCGATGCAGCAGATGCAGCGGTGATTCGAGAGCGATGAAGTTTCTGCAAAAAACGTCACTGACGTACCTTGGCAGTGTGATTCGAATGATATTTTTGCATCGGACTCGCCGCCAGGAAATCCTGAATCAGTCCGAGTCGGCGACGATCGTGGCAAAAACCGTTTTCTCGAGCGCCTATTTCTTTACATAAAACTCAGGAAACTGTTTTTTCAGCTCTTCAAGCTTTGGCCGGTCGTGGGCGACGATGTACGGCTGATTCGGGTTCTTTTTCATGTAGTCCTGATGATAGCCTTCGGCATCGTAGAATTTTTCCAGCTTGACGACCTCGGTCACGACTGGTTTTGGCAATGATTTTGATTTGTCGATTTCCGCTATAAAGTCGAGAGCAGTTTTCTTCTGGTCTTCGCTCGTGAAAAAGATCGCGGAGCGGTATTGCCGTCCCGTGTCGGGGCCCTGACGGTTTAGTTCCGTCGGATTGTGGCCCACGGTAAAGAAGATCGTCAAAAGCTGTGAATAGGTAACCACCTTTGGGTCGAATACGATCTCGACCGCCTCGGCGTGATCGGTGTCGCCATTGCTGACCTTGTCGTAATCCGCCGATTTTGCGTCACCGCCCGAATAGCCCGATTTTACGTTCCTTACGCCTTTGACGTGTTCAAAAACGGCCTCAACTCCCCAGAAACAGCCGCCCGCGAAAACCGCAGTTTCCAGGCCCTTCTGAGATTCCATATTTGATTCGGGATTTACCATCGGAGCGATCTCGCCAACCTCCGCCGTTTTTCCCGAACTGCTCGCGATGCCGCAGCCGACAGCCGTTGTGATCGCAACCGCAAGTATGATTTTCAAAGATAATTTCATGACAAAAACTCCTACCGTCAATATATATAGTTCTGCCGGGTTTTCAAATCCCAGACTTATAATGCGAATGACGGCTGCATATTATTCCCGGGTATTATTTTCTCCGTATCCTACCTTTCGGATTCGTTTTGCGAAGTTGTAAGATACTCAAAAAGGATGTTGTCAGAAGAACCAGGTCGAATTACATCGTCAAAGGCCCCGGAACCAGTTGGATTGTATCCGCACGCCCGTCGCGTCGGGAATTTGCTCTTTCTTTCGGGCGTCGGGCCGCGAGAACGCGGGACCAAGAATATCCCGGGTGTCGACTTAAATGAAGACGGCGAGATCATCGCATACGATATCGAAACGCAGTGCCGGTCGGTGTTTCAGAATGTGCGGTACATCATTGAGGACGCTGGTTCGTCGTGGGACAAAATCGTTGATGTGACGGTTTTTTTGACGAATATGAAGGCTGATTTTGCAACGTACAATCGCGTTTACGCCGAATTTTTTGCCGACAATCAGCCGTGCCGGACAACCGTCGAGATCAGCTCGCTGCCAACGCCGATCGCAATCGAGCTGAAGGTGATCGCAACGACAGAGTAGATCAGAACGCCGCGTAGTGGCAGTGTGAATTTAGCCGTGGGTGTAACCCACGGAAGGTAAAAAATAACATGTTCGTCGCGTTAGCGACGAATGAATTGCACCGTTTTTTCAATCGTCACTGACGCGACGAGATAATTTGCTTTGAGTCGACCGTGGGTTTCACCCACGGCTAAATTCATTAGATCGCTACGCGATCCAGGAGAAATAAGTGATACAAACCAAAGGTTACGCAACACATGATTCAAACGCCAGGTTTGCGCCGTTCGCGTTCGAGCGGCGCGACGTCGGGCCGAACGACATTTTGATCGACGTCGAGTTTTGCGGTGTTTGTCATTCGGACATTCATCAGGCCAAGGGCGAATGGGGAAATTCGACCTACCCGATGGTGCCGGGCCATGAGATTGTCGGGCGTGTGTCGAGCGTCGGCAGCGGCGTGACGAAGTTCAAGCTCGGCGATCTGGCCGGGGTCGGATGTTTTGTCGATTCGTGCCGTACGTGTTCGGCGTGCGAGGCGAACCACGAGCAATTCTGCAAGGTCCATTGCGCCGCCACCTACAATGGTACTGAGATGGATAAGCAAACGCCGACCTACGGCGGCTATTCCAAACATCACGTGGTTGACGAAGCGTACGCGCTAAAGGTGTCGCCCGACCAACCGCTTGCCGGCGTCGCTCCGCTGCTGTCCGCGGGCATCACAACTTATTCGCCGCTCAAACGATTTCGGGTCGGCCCGGGCAGCAAAGTCGCGGTCGTCGGTCTCGGCGGACTCGGCCACATGGGGGTCAAACTCGCCGTCTCGATGGGAGCCGAGGTGACGGTTCTCAGCACTTCGCCTTCAAAACGTGAGGACGCTCTGAAACTCGGTGCGCATCATTTCGTCGTAACGACGGACCGGGCAAATCTCAAGCCGCTGGCGGGATCGTTCAACTTTATTCTCGACGCAGTCTCGGCGGACCACGAGATGGATATGTATCTGAGCCTGCTCGATATTCATGGAGCGATGGTACTGGTCGGCTTGCCGGAAAATCCGATCTCAGCGAAGGCCTTTTCGCTCGCGGGAAATAACCGCATTCTCGCCGGCTCAGCCATCGGCGGCATCGCCGAAACACAGGAAATGCTCGACTATTGCGCCGAACACAACATCACCTCCGATGTCGAGGTCATCACGCCCGACCGAATCGAAGAAGCGTACGATCGGACTATCAATTCGGACGTTCGCTATCGGTTTGTGATCGATATGCGCGGCGAGTAAAAAGGACTGCCCACGAAATACACGAAAGGCACGAAAAGATTGCTTATGGCCGAAATTATTTATCGAGAAGAATCGTACAAGATAATGGGAGCATGCTTCGAGGTGTATAAGGAGAAAGGCTGCGGGTTTACTGAATCCGTTTATCAGGAATGTCTCCAAATCGAATTTCAGCGGCAGGGAATTCCATTTGTTGCCCAACCAATTTTGGAACTGGAATATAAAGGCACGAAACTTACTCAGTTCTTCAAACCGGATTTTCTTTGTTTCGGCTACGTTGTGGTTGAGTTGAAATCACTGTCTAAGCTCGTTGATGAACATCGAGCGCAGGTATTGAATTATCTTCACGCCTTGAACTTTCGACTCGGGCTTCTGGTAAATTTTGGACACTATCCAAAAGTAGAATATGAAAGAATAGTCGTTTGAATATCTTTTATTTTCGTGCTTTTCGTGTGTTTCGTGGGCAATATTTTTATGAGATACATCGCCCTGCTCCGTGGCATTAATGTCGGCGGTAACACGATGATAAAAATGACTGAACTCAAAGCCGCCTTCGAAGGCTGCGGCTTTGAGAACGTCGTTACGTACATCAACAGCGGCAACCTTGCGTTTGATGTTAGTGTCAGTAGCCCGCACGTGAGTAAGGGCAAGGCGGATATCGGGACAACGCTAGATTCTCAGATCGAACACGCCATCGAAAGCAAATTCGGCAAACATGTTCCGGTCATGGTCCGCTCACAAGCGACAATTGCCCGGCTGCTCGCCAAAAACCCGTTCGACGGCCAATTCGAAAGCCACAAGGAAATGCACGTTCTGTTTCTAAAAAAACCGCTTACAAACGAACAAAACGCAGAGCTTCGAGCGATGGCGCCCGAACAGGAACGATTTGTCGCCGCCGGCCGCGAGATTTATTGCCACCTACCCATGGGCGTCGCCGACAGCTTTCTCGGTCGCGGCCAATTTGAAAAGAAACTCAAGGTCTCCGTTACAGCGCGAAACTGGCGCACGGTCGAGAAGCTTGCTTCACTTTGAGACTTTCGTTGCGGCGTATGATTAATAACTGTCGCGTTAATTTTACGGACGGGCTTCCAAAACGAGGTTAAACGGCGTCTCGGTCGCCCGTCTAAATCGCGTGAAACCGCCCTGAGTTGCAACATCGCGCAGCCTCGCCTCGCCCGCTTGCGCTCCCAGACCCAGTCCAACCTCCTGCGAACGCGACGCCGGTGTACAAATCATCGTTGAGGCCGAATAATACACGCGGCCAACCGGATTGTGATTATCCTCGTGCTTGTCGTTGGCAAATGGCTCGACTATCATCCACGTTCCGTCGTCCTTTAGCGACTCACGAACATGCCGCGCGGCCCCGACCGGATCGCCCATGTCATGGAGACAGTCAAAAAAAGTCACCAGGTCATAATCCGTTCCGGGATAATCTTTAGAGGCGGCCACTTCAAACTTTACGCGGTCGCCAACGCCGGCCGCGTCCGCTCGCTGACGGGCCGACTCGATCGAGGCCAGATGATAATCAAACCCTGTTATGGTCGAATTTGGATACGCCTGCGCCATCAAAATCGTTGAAGCGCCGAGACCGCAGCCAACGTCAGCAACCATTGCGCCGGCTTTCAACTTCTCAACAACCCCATCGAGTGCTGGCAGCCACGCGCTAACGAGATTTGCAATATATCCGGGGCGAAAGAATAGTTCGGTGCCGCGAAAAAGATCCTCGTCATGCTCGTGCCAGCCAAATCCGTCACCGGTTTTGAACCGCTCGATCAGTGCCGGAACTGCCCGTAATGCGGATGTCGCCAGGATAAACGCACCGGGCAGATATGCCGGATTATTTTCGTTTGTCATTACAAACGACTGTTCTTCGGTCATGTAGTAAGCGTCTTTTTCGGCGTCGTATTCGACATATCCGCTCGCGGCGTTGGCATTTAGCCATTCGCGGACGTAACGTTCGTTGGTGTTTGTGCGAGCCGCGAGTTCGGCCGCCGTAACCCGCTCATCCGGTGTGGCCATCGCCTTGTAAAGCCCTAAGTTTTCACCAATTACAATCGATCCCGCATGCAGGGCCGCTCCGAGATCCCCGACGAAACGTCCCAGTAATTCATTCAGTTTTTCTTCGTTCATATCTGTTCTCCTCGATTTTTTTATGATACGAATCGGCGATAAAAGGGGTAAAACGCAGATTTCGAAATAGACTATATATCAGAATGCGTGTAAAAATCTTGAAGAAACTATGAATGTTTTATGAAGAATCGGCCTTTAAGCACCTCGAACTGGGGCGAAGATGCCGCGACAAACCGCAGGTTGTTCACAGCTGGAACTGGAGTCGGCGACAGTGCGATCGGCTGCAATGCGGTTGCGAACATACTCAACTCGATAACTAAAGAGTTCAAAGAAAAGATGCAACATTGCTCGCTGTCGGTGATTAGCGTACCAAAAGATAATTGAGGTAATGAGGTAACCTTTCAACCTCAAACAATGGACCGATGACCATCGGCATCTGCGCAATTGGAGAGCGGGCATCTTGCCCGCCAGTCAGGGAATATGACGATCCGACGACCATTTAATCTCAAACAGTGGATTGACGAGCACCGGCATTTACTCAAACCGCCGGTCGGGAACCGGCGTGACACATTGATAGTGTGTATCGAAAGTGTGTATAATTCCGGACATGAGAAAAAGTCCACGTCGACGCATTAATGTCACCTTGCCTGAATCCACTGTCGCGATACTTGAAACGGTAGCTGACAAAGGATCGCGTAGCGCCTTTATTGATGATGCTATCAAAACACATGCGAGGAACCTCAAGAAAGCGAATTTGCGCGAACAGATAAAAGCAGGATCGATAGCCAATGCCGAACGGGACCTTGAAATCGCCAGAGAGTGGTTCGACCTTGAGGAAGAGTTATGGCAAGACTGAACTTTCCACGCCGCGGTGAGATCTTTTTGGTCAGCTTTGATCCGACGATCGGCTCGGAAATCCGTAAGACCCGCCCAGCGCTGGTCGTTCAGAATGATGCTGCTAATGAGTTTAGTCCAATAACCATCGTCGCGGCGATTACCTCGAAGTTGGGACCGAGACTTCGCCCGACCGAGACGCTTATACCGGCGGGTCAAGCGGGGCTTACTCAAACATCGGTAGTCTTGCTTAATCAGATCAGATCGATCGATCGAAGTCGACTGATCAAAAAACTGGGGGCAGTGGACGCCACAATTCTCAGGCAGGTTGGAGACTGTCTCAGAATCAGTTTCGGTTTGATCGACTTCTGAATATGCCTATTCGCCACCCTTTCAATTTCAAACAATGGATCGACGAGCACCGGCACTTACTCAAGCCGCCGGTTGGGAATCAGTGTGTGTATGACGACGACGATTTTATCGTGATGGTCGTCGGCGGGCCGAATTCGCGCAAGGATTATCACTGGGACGAGGGCGAGGAACTTTTTTACCAGCTCGAAGGTGATATTAAGGTGCAGATACAGGAGGATGGCAAACCGGTTGAGGTCACGATCCGCGAGGGCGAAATGTTCCTCCTGCCTCCGCGTGTGCCGCACAACCCGATTCGAGGGGCCAACACCATCGGCCTCGTCATTGAAAGAAAACGCCGCGAAGGTGAACTCGATGGGCTGATGTGGTTCTGCGAAAACTGCAACAGCAAACTATACGAAGAGTACTTTCAACTAACGGATATAACGACTCAGTTTCAGGGTGTTTTTGCACGGTTCTATGGTTCGGAGGAGCGGAGGACGTGCAAGGAGTGCGGAGCCGTGATGGAACCGCCGCCCGTGGCGACCTAAGCAATAATATGGCTGATCTTTTGATTGAACTTGCCCAACTTACCGACGCACTGGAGGCTGACGGAACAGAATATGCTGTCTGCGGGGGACTCGCCCTGACAATACTCGGGTTTCCGCGCGCCACATTTGACATAGATATTTTGATACGCGAAGAATCACTCGAAACGTCATTCGACATTGCCAAATCTTTCGGATACGACATTCATGGTCTGGATATGTCTTTTAAGGAGCGAGCCGTTGAGAGCGCGTTTCGAAAATTGACGACGATGGCGAAGTGCTTTCTCTGGATTATCTGTTAGTAACGCCTCAGGTGGAAGATGTTTGGAATGATAGAATAACAGTCGACTGGCAAGGCAATGTCAATAGTCTCGCGGGCCGGCCTGATCAAAATGAAAGAGTTGGCCGGACGCCCGAAGGACCTAATTGACATTGACAGGATCAAGAATGGTGAAGATTGATATGTCGTCAGGGGCCATCACCCGAAGGCTTAGACAGACCGAACAATTACGTAAATTAAGCCTCTCGCTGATGAAGGCAAGAATATTAACGGACGCCGAAGCCATTGAGCTTCGAAAGAAAAATCGTGAGCAGCGGGTGCGTACTGAAAAGTAACGAGCCTGCAACCCACATCACCGGCCTTTTTCCGCCCAAATCTGGACGAGGTGCACTAGAGTCTCGGTCGATTTCTCAAGGCCCTTGCGCGAATTAAACTCGAGTTTCCCATGAAAATTATGACCGCCGGTGAATAGGTTGGGCGTCGGCAGTCCGCGTGCTGTCAGCCGTGAGCCGTCAGTGCCGCCGCGTATCGGACGGAGCTGTGCGGTCACACCCGCGCGTTTCGCCGCTTCGATGGCGTAGTCGGTGAGTTGCGGGTAATCTTTGAGCACCTCCTTCATATTGAGGTAACCGAGCACGCTGCCGTATTCGATCTTGACGTTCGGGTACTTTCGCTGCGTTGCCGAGATCACCCGTTTAACAGCCGCCTCTTGTCCAGCGAGTCCGGCAATGTCGAAATTGCGAAGCAGAATCTTGATCGTCGAAGTCTCCTCAGACATCGTTGTCGAGTACGGATGAATAAACCCGACACGCCCGGCCGTCGTCTCGGGCCTGTTTGGGATCATCGCAGGAAATCGCGAAAGAAAATCGCCCGCCGCATAAGACGAATTGATCATTATCCCCTTCGCCGTCCCCGGATGGGTCGAGCGGCCCGTGAATGTCACGGTTGCCGTCCTCGCCGACCACGTTTCGTTAGAAATATCGCCGAGCTGCTCACCATCGACCGTATATGCGAACTTCGCTCCCCAGCCCTCGATATCAAACTTATCCATCGGGCCGCCGACCTCTTCGTCGGGAGTAAATGCGATTGCGACGTTTCCGTGCTTGATCGAGGGATTCTGCTTCAAAATGTCGATCATCGTCATCAATTCCGCGATCCCTGATTTATCATCTGAACCAAGCAATGTCGTCCCGTCCGCCGTGATAATGTCGTCGCCGATCAGATTCTTGAGATCCGGATTCTGCTTGACGGTAATAACCTGAGATTTGTCATTCGGCAGAATAATGTCCCCGCCCTGGTAATTGCTATGGATGATGGCGTTGACCTTCGCCCCCGAAACAGCAGGCGACGTGTCCATGTGGGCTATAAATCCGATGGTCGGCACCTTAGAGTTGTCCGCCAGATTGCCCGGGATCATCGCGTAGACAATACCTTCCTCGCTAATGCGAACCTTCGTCGCACCAAGCTCCTTCAACTCTTTTTCCAGAAGCCGCGCCAGCACCAACTGCTTCTCCGTACTAGGCCACTTCCCCGCATCCTCAGCCGACTGCGTGTCGATCTTGACGTAACGCAGGAAACGGGACATGGCGGATTCGGTAGGCGGGTTGGATTGGGCTAACAGTGATGCAGCAAAAAACAGTAAGAATGCTACGGTTTTCAAAATTCTCATAATCAATTTGTTACTAGGTCTTTTTTTGACACAAAGGAGGACGCGAACAATCGCTAATCCCACTCAATTCCTGAATCGTTTGATGCCGTCCTTTATCAGAGGCACGTTAAAATTAATCAAATAGCCCAAATTCAATCCAGTTAGTTTCAAGTGACTTATGATCTGGGCTGTCCAAACTGGATTTACGATCTCAACGGCCTTGAGTTCGACGACAACCAGTCCGTCAACTAGTAGATCCAATCGCAAACCTTCATCAAACACAATCCCATCATATGATATCGGAACATCTATCTGACGCTGAACATCATAGCCCGCCTTTCGTAATTCGTGAGCCATGCAGACTTCGTATATTTTCTCGAGAAGCCCTGGTCCAAGGCCCTTGTGAATACTGTAAGCAGCATTCACGATGGCCTTGCCAATCTGTTCTTCGCGGGGTGTAAGGTCTATATACTGCATCGGTAATGTTTGCCACTAAGGCACGAAGACACCAAGGAAATCTCTTCTTTGTGACTTTGTGTCTTTGTGGCTAATTCACCTTCACACAAACATTTTTCTCTTCCGTAAAAAATTTCAACGCCTCAAACCCGCCTTCGCGTCCAACGCCGCTGTCTTTCATACCGCCGAAGGGCGTCCTTAAGTCTCTCAGAAGCCAACAGTTGATCCAAACGATGCCTGATTCCAGCTTAGCTGCTACGCGGTGGGCACGGGAAAGGTTTTCGGTCCAGACGGTGGCGGAGAGGCCGTAGCGGACGCTGTTTGCGTATCGCAGAACTTCGTCCTCCGTATCGAACGCTTGAAGCGTCACGACCGGGCCGAAGATCTCTTCCTGATTGATCCGGCAGTCGTGCGGTAGGCCTTCGATGACGGTCGGTTCGATGAACCACCCGTGTTTGCAACGGTCCCCGGTCGCTACCGCTCCCGGTACTGACACTTGTCCGCCGGTGAGGATCGTTCCGCCCTCGTCTTTCGCGAGGTCGATATACGACATAATCTTGTCAAAATGCTGCTTTGAGACGATGGCTCCGACATCGGTATTAGCATCGAGCGGGTCTCCAACCATCAGCGCGGTGACGCGTGAGATAAAATCGGTTTTGAATCTTTCATACAGCGGCCGTTCGACAAAGATGCGCGAGCCACACAGACATATCTCGCCTTGATTTGAGAATGACGAACGGACAGTTGTCGCGAGCATTTCTTCGTAGTTGCAGTCGGCGAAGATAATATTAGGATTCTTACCGCCGAGTTCGAGCGAGAGTTTCTTGAACATCGTCGCCGCGACGCGTGCGATCTCTTCGCCGGTTTTTGTGCCGCCGGTGAAGGAGATGGCTTTGACGTCTTTGTGTGCGACTATCGCCGAGCCGACCTTTGGGCCGAGGCCGTGGACGATGTTTAGAACGCCGGCGGGCAGGCCTGCCTCGATGCAAAGTTTCGACAGCAAATACGCCGTCATCGGAGTGACTTCGCTCGGCTTGGCAACGACTGTACATCCCGCGGCGATCGCGGGTGCGATCTTCCATGTAAAAAGATAGAGCGGCAAATTCCACGGACTTATACATCCGACCACGCCGAGCGGCTGCCGCAGCGTGTAGTTGATCGCGTTTTGACCGACGCTGTCGTGCGATTCGTTCGCCGTGTGCATCGCGGCGGTTGCGTAAAATTTGAAATTTGCTACCGCCCGCGGAATATCGACCATGCGAGCCAGCGAAACAGGCTTCCCCTGATCTACGCTCTCCGCCAACGCCAGCGGCTCAAGATCACGCTCGATCAGAGCAACTAGCCGCATCAATATATCGTGCCTAGCCTCAGCCGATGTACTCGACCAAGCCGGAAAAGCCGCCGTCGCAGCCTCAACCGCCAGATGCACATCGCGATCATCCGAATCGGCGATCAGCGAATACACCTCGCCTGTCGACGGGTCAAAATTGTCGAGATACTCGCCCGATGCAGGCTGCACCAGTTCGCCGCCGATGTAGTTTTCGATCTGAAGCATTTAAATCTTTTCACCCGCGAAACACGCGAAAGAACGCGAAAGAAAGAGGAAAGTTCCTCGACAAAGTTATAGGTTTATTGGGCCATTACAAAATCTTTTTCGCGTCTTTTAGCGTGTTTCGCGGGCAAACTCTTAGACCTTTGCAAATGTAAGCCCCGTTTGCCCCTGATACTTCCCGCCGCGGTCTTCGTAACTAACGCCGCAATCCTCGTCTGATTCGAAGAACAGTATCTGGCCGATCCCCTCGTTGATGTAAACGCGGAGCGGCAGATTGGCGAGGTTTGCGATCTCGACGACGAGGCGGCCGGTCCAGCCCGCTTCGAGCGGCGTGGTGTTTACGAGCAGGCCGGCTCGGGCGTATGTTGATTTGCCGAGGGCGACGCCGGTCACATTTCGCGGCATTTTGAATGTCTCGACGGTGACGCCGAGCCCGTAATGATGTGGCGGCAAAAGATAATATTTCGCCCCGTCATCCGCCTCATGAACCTGCGGTTCGATCAATGAAAACTGCTCGTCAAAGCGTTTAGGATCAATCTCCTTGCCATGAACGGATGAAAATATGCGAAAACCGTCGTCCGCCAGACGCATATCGTAGCCATAGCTCGAACAACCCGCCGAGATTATCCGCTTACCGTCAACTTCGCGGACAAGCTGCGCCAGAAACGGCGTGATCATCTGCTCTTCCTCGGCCATTTTCCGCAGCCAAATGTCTGATTTGATTGTCATAAAAAGTTCGGGCGTTCTTAGTTCAACGGCTCCAATTTCATATTCCCCGCACCGACCACGAATTTCAGCGGTGCTCCGCCAGCTCCGGCTTTAGCGATTATCGACTTTTCAGTAAACGGAACTTTTCGATCCCGCGGTTTGAGGTCGGGGATTAAGTTTTCGATTGATCCCGATTTCAGGATCGAGGCGTCGATCTCGGCGCTCATATTCGATGGCAGACGAACCTTGAGGTCGCCCGCCGCTACTCGAATATCGGTGTATCTGCCGCGCCAGCCACGCACACCAAAGGCCAGATCGAGCGTTCCTGTGCCGATCACGACGGTGGTATTGCCTGCGATGATATCAACCCTGGCATTTGATTCAATAAAATTAACCCGCATCGCGCCTTCAATGCCGGATATGGAAAGATCGCCTTTTCCGCCGTCGATTTCAAGATCGGAGTAACGTGGCACAGTGATCGTGTAGTTGATCGTAAATGGCAGGCCGAGTAAATTTTTGGGAAAATTTTTCGGCAGTTTTTTCAGGCCGAATCTGTTATGTACACCGACAGTGATCACGCTCGTTCGAATCGCACTCTCGTCAGTAATAAATCCGGTCACCTCGGCGAGTTTTGCCAGATCGGTCTCGTTTGCGGCCTGCACCTCGATCTCAGCCACGATCTCGACCTCATTTTTGATCGAACCGGTGACCCTGATCGAACCGCTTGGCGCTCCATTGATCACGATCGTCCCGCCCGAGCCAAAATCAAGGCGGTCGGTTTTTGTAATCGTTCGCTTTACCAAATTTGGCGACTGAGCGTTGACAACGATCGTCGTTGCCAACGCGAAACTGAAGGCCACAGCAATTCCCGCAACTCTCATAATCTTCATTTGGGTTCCTTTAGCTCCTGTATTTAACAGCGGATTCGAGAACGTCCCGGATGCTAGCACTCTAGGCTAACACACTCAGGTAATTTTATTGTTTTGAATATTACCGGCTGAAAAAACCGATGCCGCCGCGTTGGTTGGTGACGGTCAGGGTTGCGCTGCCGGTGCCGAAAGTGCCGATTACACGGCGGCCATCGCTGACGCGGTTGAGGTTAGCACTGTCGAAGGAGCCGAGTGCGATGCTCCGCGAGGATGGCGCCGTTGCGACAAGTTTGAAGGAAGAGGTAAATGGAATGCGGAGATTTATGTTGCCACGCATTGACGAGAACCTATACTGGCCGCCTTCCTGAATCTCGCCGTCAAAGAATATATCACCCAGCGTATTCTCGGCCGAGACGGTGGATGCCATGATATTTGTCAGCGTAATATCGCCTTCACTCGAGATGTGGGCGCGCACCAGGCCGCTGCGGACGTTGGAAACCTGTAGGTTGCCGATGCGGGTTTCTATATCAACCTTTGAGTTGTATGGAACTCTGATAACAAAATTGACGTTGCCGATGTCACGGCCCTGATTGTCGCGAACCAGATTGATGAGGATCATCCCGCTCAGGCTCTGCGGCACGATGTTGGCGGCCGGGGCATCCATCGAAGCGACGATCGAAACCTCAGAGCGATTCCAACCCTCGACGGTCACGGTTCCGGTTCGGTTCATCAACTGCAGACGAATGTCCTGACCGGCCGGATACGTGCGCGCAAAGCGCCGCTGCCCGATGGCATCGGTCACAAATACAGACAAGAAAAAAACTACGGCAAACAGCATCGTAGCTTTCACAGGGCCTTGACACCCGTTACGATTAAATACTCTACAAATCATTGCTAAAAACTAAAGGTCTGCGAAATCACGCAGCAGATTCATCTTATCCGTCATCACCGCATCGAGCATTTCGCCGGAAAGGTCGTCGTCCGGATTCTGCTCCAGGATGATCGTATAATCGTGTACCGATTCGTTGATCGCCTGCAAATTGCGGTCAAAAGCATCGCGTGTCGAGCGGTTCCACAGTTCACGACGAGACAGCACACGGGCGTTCCAGTATTCGATGGCCGCCTGCTGTTCTTTGAGCCGCGATTCGCGGGCCTGCTGAGGCGTTTCCATCAGCCCGACCTTGCTCAAAACTTTTTCAAATGTCGTCTGTGTCGCGGTCGAACGAGTAGTAAAATCCTTCGCCGAAGGCTCGCTGTAATTACGAACCGCCACAACCGTCAACAACGAACTGATGACCGCGATACAGATCACGGCAGCGGACAACTGCAAAAACGATAGGTGCCAAAAACGCCCTTTTGGCGGTTCAGGCGGCGGCACCGCCTTGGCATCGTTCTCGATAATATTATTGATGCGGCACCAGAGTGCCTGCGAATTGGGCGGCACAATTTCGGTTGCTGACTGGCCCGCGCAAACATCGAGGATCGACGAAAGATCTTCGCACACCAGAGCACATTCGGAGCAAACCGCAAGATGCTTCCGCACTAGGGCCGCCTGACCCTCGCCAAGCTCGTTGTCCATAAAGGCCCCGATCAGATTTTTACATTCGTCGCAATTCATTCTAATTTCTTACTCCCCTCCTTGTTTAAGGAGGGGTGGCTGCCGCATCGGCAAACGGGGTGGTTCGTTTAACCAAAATTTTCCCGTTCTTTCCAACCTAATAGATTAGCCAACCCCCGATAAAGTTGCCCCGCGAGCCGCACAAATCGACACAAAAAACACGAACAACGTATTCCCTTGTTCGTGCCTTTTAGATATAAATTCCTATTAGTCCTGCGTCTTTATCAAAAGCCCGCGCAGCTTTAGTCGCGCCTTGTGCAATTGCGATTTCGACGTGCCGACCGATATGCCCATTTTTCGGGCAACCTCTTCGTGTTCAAAGCCCTCGACATCATGCAAGATAAAAACATTGCGGTAGCCATTCGGCAGCAAGGCGATTGCATTTTTTAACGCAATGCGGTCAACGACCTGCATTCGGTTTGGGTTTGCGGTTCCACGCACCATCTGCTCAGGCATCTCGCCATCTTCCGATGTGCGTTCGTTCTTAACGCTCCGCCTGCGGAAATGCATCAAAACCTGATTCACCGTCATACGGTGCAGCCACGTCGAAAAAGCCGAATCGCCCCGAAAGCTGCCAATCTTGCGAAATAGCTGAATAAAAACTTCCTGCGTCAGGTCCTCAGCATCCGTCTGGCTCGACGTCATCCGCAAGCAGAGCGAATACGTCCGCCGGTGGTACCGCTCATAAATAATCTCAAACGCCGCAATATTCCCACCCGCCGCCAACCGGCAAAGCTCGATATCAGCCGCTGTCGGGTCAGGAGTTAAAAGTTGAGAGTCGTGATTCGTGAGGCGTGAGTCCGTTACGGCCAAGCCATTCGAACCCAAAACTCCGGCCTCAACACCCAAAACTCCAGGCTCCAGACTCAAAACTCCGGACTCCAAACTCAAAGCGTGTGATTCCATAGTCACTCCGAAAAGATTCCCGCCAGATTGTAAAACTTCGTCTCCCGCTATGATGACCAACCCCCACGAACCAGTTGCCTACCGTACCCGAAGATTTTATGCCTAAATTGGGAAAAGGTAAAGGGAAATCTTATGCAACAATCGCGTTCCCCATTATCGCTGCCGCCCGGCACACGCAATCAACACTCAAGAATCGCACAAATCGTGTCTCATTTCTCTCTGGCGGGCACTAATTTGAAATTTTTGGTAGTGAATTTTTTGAGATTTTTAGGTGTAATGGACAAAATAGTTGGTAATTTTTAGATGTTTTGTTCAAGTGGACAAAATAGTTGGTGTTTATTTTCTGGGTTTATTTAAGTTTCAAAATATCTGCTACAGTTTGTTATATCAAGCAAAACGGAAGTAGGCTCTGCTGGAGAGCAACCTGCCAGGGATAGCTTGACGGCTGACAAAAATGTCAGATCAGAGGGCTGTTTTTTAGCGGCCCTTTGATATTTTTTGAAGCCGTTATGCCTTAAAAAACTCATCGATAAATTTCTTTTTTCTAGCCGTTGATAATCCATTGTGGTTTCTCAATTTGTTCTTCAAATCGGCAAAATGCCCGTCAATTGCATTGGTGGTATTTGGGATTTTCAGCTCCAAATAATCGTACCAGGTAAAGAGCCAGGGCAGATTTGTTTTGAGGCTTCGATAGGCACTTCTCAGCCTTTTATGGACGTATCTGTTTTTGCCGAGCGGATCTATTTTTCGTTCGTTTAAAAAGTCCTTCCATTTTTCGTGCCACGCCTCCAATCCGCCCGCAAAACTCTCCTTATCTGTTTGTGTCAGAAGCAGTGTATGTTCCCATAACTCAATACTGGCCTGCATTTTAGGGTTCTTGGTCAAATACCTTCTGACAATGGCCACCTGATGAAACTGGCACATTTGAACAGGCAGGTCACTGCCAAATAATTGAAATAAACCCTTCCGGCCATCACAAATAATCGCCTGTATTTCGATGCCTCTGCGTCCTATTTCTTCGATTCCCGAAAGGTATAATTTATTGGTTTCCTGATCCACATATCGCTTGAATAATATCTGCCCCGTAAGGCTGTCCTTAAAAACCATTACCCCAAATGCTCTTCCAAAATATGTCGTATCCATCAACACATTTACAACGCTTGGAAATGTGTTTTCTGTTTCGACTTTTACCGCATCGATTTTTCTCTGGATCGTTTTTGCGGAACAATTATATTTCACCGCGAGCTGAGAATATGTCTGCTTGCCGATCGTATATTCTTGCCATATTTTTTGCGGATCGAGCCGTCTCGTCCCCGAAAAAACTTTCCCGCAAACAGCACATTTATACCGCTGAACACCCTCCTGAATACCGTATTTCGATACGATTTTACTCGCACAATAAAAGCACTTTTTTTATTCATAACCTTTCATCGCCATAACCCTATTCCCATCATAGCTTTAAAAGGTTTTTACCAACTATTTTGTCCATTACCCCGATTTTTACTTATCACCCATTTTTGCCAGATTTAGCCCGACAAAAAATGTGGCACGTGCCACATTTTGTGCAATATGAGCGCTCAGCGACCCCATAAATACTGGCTTTCACAAAAAAATTTGGCGGTGTTTCTTTCGCGAATATCAAGCCCCTGGTCGGTGGTAAAAGGTACTCTGTCGCGTGATTTGAGGCTGATTGGTAGAGGTTTTTGGCTGACTGGTCAAAGGTGTTTTCGAAAGAAACAACTACGACAGGCCGGCAATTCCGCAATTCTCTCTTTGGAAAAGCGAGGTCGAGCTAAAAATGCCATTCCAGGCAGAAAAGTGCCCGCGACAGAAATCGATCTGGCATCGCACGGCGCACAAAATTATCAGCGATCCAGAATCGGACAAATCGTAAGGCAGGTCTCATTTTGTTGAGCATCTAACCGATCAGTTTCAGTGTTATTCGGATCCGATTAAGCAACGGCGCGGCTTTTTTCGTCCGTGCGATTGGTTTTCCGACGATTGTTTCGCTATTGATACGTTCGGCTGCGATCCCGAACTTAATAAAATCGGCTTTCAATCTCTTCGAACGCTCCTCGGCAAGCGTAATCGCCGTGTTCTCGTCCTCTGGCAAGGCGAGAGCTTCGGAATTGATGGTCAACCCAAGATAATCCGCAGCGGCGATACGCTGGATCAACGGAACCAGATCAACGAGGTCTGCGTTGAGCATGAACGAGTCCGGCTGCATCCAGATTTTTTCCGGAAATGTGAGGACCAGATCTTCCTCACGCTGAACAACCTCGCCGAATCCGCTGAGAAAACGTTTCCACTCTGTTTTGTCGGCTACCCAGTTGCGGATTATGTTCATCTGGTGCATTTTCGCTTCGACGTCGGCGACTTTCTTGACTAGGTCGTCTTTTTCCCGCTGCAGCTTCTCGGCTCGCGACTTTTCTTCTTTCTGGCGCTCGATAGCGATGTTGTATTGAGCGTTTTTATCCTGAAAGTCTCGCATGAAGCCGTCACGTTGTGACTCTGCGGTCGCCAGCGCTTCGTTCAGCCGTTTTATCTCCTTGTCGGCATCGTCGATCCTTTGTTTCTGTTCGCTTATATCGTCCTCGCGGCGTTTTTTTTCATTCTCTGCTTTTCTCCCTTGCTTAATATCAAGTGCATCAGCCTCCGCGGCGGCGGCGAGGATCGTAATGTCGTTAGCAAGCTTATCTATCTCCTCCGCCTTTCCCTTTCGGTTCCACATATCGCGCAGCTCGTCGCGCTTTGCGACCGCTTCGTTATACTTCGCAGGCACGTACAGAGCCGCCTGGGCTTCTTTGGCAAGTTCGCAAGCGTATTCTGCTCCGTAGATTGCAAGCGGCTTGGCACGGCGAGCCTCAAGTGCTTGTCTCGCTTTCTTATCAAGTTTCCCCGGTTTTTCAAGCTGCCTCGAGTAGTCGCGGTCGGAAAGAGCGACCAGAACCTCTTCCGAAGTCGCCAGACCGGCGTTTTTCCCCAATGCTCTCGACGCGCTTCGCAGCACCACGGTCCGGCTTGGCTGTTGAACGAAGGGATGCGGTTCGGCGGTCAGCAACAGGCCGAAGCTGGTGAGCGATTTGTCCGTCTTCACTTCCCCGTTCGAACGCGGGTTTTTTCCGTTGATCTTCGGTGATCCGAGCCGCTCGACGGACCCGTCCCCCAGAACCGCCCAGAGGACGTAAGCGGAATATTGTCCGCCTATATCAAGCGGCGACATAAGCGCTTTGAATTCCGCACTGATCGTCGCTCTGTTGCTCCGGTTCAGTTCAACCTTGACTCGCCCGGCGGTGCCGGAAAAATCGGGATCGGCCCCCATTTGAACCTCAATCTGCTTGTCTTGGTAAAAGGAAATTACGGCTATCTCTTCGACCTTTGTAGGGGCAGCCTGCGAGAAACAATGCAATGCGGCGATCTGCAACAGGGCAGCCGATACGGCGATTTTTTTAATTTTTTGATACATGGTCACTCAATGATAATGGGCGATCGCATCACTATCCGGAATCCGATCGTCACGTGGCCCAGTGTTGAATTGGCGGACGCCCGGCATGTCGTGCAGGTGTCGGACGCACGCGAGGTGAACGATCCGCCGCGGACAGCCCTGTCTTCCGAGGTTCCGCTTCTTGGAGTGGCGTCGTTCGGGGCTCCACGGTAGTGGTTGATCCACACGTCCTTACACCACTCAGAGGCATTTCCGTGGGTGTCGAAAAGTCCGAAACTATTGGCAATTTTCCTGCTTCCGACAGGCATCACGCTTTCGCGACTCGTGCCCTTAGTGGCATCGGGATTCGTTAGGCTCGCGTTGAAAACGGCCAGGTCGTCGTTAAGCTTGGCGCCAAACGCGAAATCGCTCTTGGCATTGCCTCTCGCGGCGTATTCCCACTCTGCTTCGGAAGGAAGGTCGTAGCGGCGGCCGGTTAGGACGGCGAGGCGATCGCAGAATTCCACGGCCATTTCCCACGAGATGTCCGTGACGGGCAGGTCTTCATCGCCCGTCTTCTCCTTCAAACCGATATTCTTTTTCGGCAGCTTCGATACCGCGTTCCACTCTCGACGCGTTACTTCGTATACGCCTATAAAGAACTCGCCGATCCTTATATCGCGAACCGGTTTTTGGTCTTCGTCGCGTTTGTCGCTGCCCATTTGAAATTTTTCGCTCGACGGAATGCGAACGAGACTCATTTTAACGCCGCTTCCGCGGCCCAATTCGACCTCGATCTTTTTATTAACACCTGACGCCCGCGAGCCGTTGCCCGCCGCATCGAATGACATGGTCTGAAATTCGAAGTCGGTCACAACCGGGGCCGCATTTCGCACAGCCGGTCGATTTTCCGGAACATTTTTTATAGCGGCCGACGCCGGAGCGGTTTTCGCGACGATCGCTTCTTCCTTAACAGCTTTATCGTGATGGGCTTTCGTAGCGACATCTTTACGCTTGCCACTCGGAAACGCGTTGAGAAACCTCGAATAGGCTCCTTGGGTGTCTTCTTCTTTCGCCTGCTTCCAGGCCGTTTCCTCATCGTTCGTCACGTTCTCAGGTTTTAACCAGAAGATCATGTCGCCGCGATAATTGGCGTTTTCAATTCTGCCTTCCTGCGGGTGCTGCTGATTTTTTGCCGTATTGAGCACGCTCTCGTCGATGTACGCGAAGAGTTCCCCGCCCGTAATGTACCCGTCCCCGCTTCGGTCGGCGCTTCCCCGCAGCCCTTGAACGAACGCGTCGCGAAAAATACTTCGGTCCGGCACGGACTCATTCGCCGACCCCGAAGTGATGAAATGACGACTCGGGGATTCCAGCTTTTGAGAGATGTATCTCGGCATCGACTCACCGGACCGCGTCATCAGCATTCCCGAAAAGCAACTGTCGAAAACAAACATCACATGGCGAGCCTGTATCTCTTCCGCAAACGCTTTGATCTTTGTCATGCTAACCGCTTTTTGCTTGAACTCCCTTTCAGCCGCCTCTGTTTTAGCCGGATTTGGAGCATCGATCGGGACGATATACCCTACGCTGACCCCGTGATCGCCAACCAGCGTGTATCCATGGCCCGCGAAATATAACAATAGCCGACGCTTCTTATTCTTGCCGTCGAACCCATGATCTTTTACGAATTTTGAAATTCGATTCTCTAGAGCATTGCTCGCGAGATTCTTTTCCTCTTCGACCTTGAAACCGTGCTCTTCGAGAGCGGCCCGTACGGCCTTTATATCGGCCTCGGCACCGGCTAGCCTGTCCCAGCTGCGGTCGGTATAATCGACCTGACCGATCAGCAGTGCGTAGCTTTCATCGTACGGAGAGTCCACTTCGGTGTACTCGCCGTTCCGGACCGAACGAACGATGCCGGGAGCGGCCCCCCTCGCCAGTGACGGCGCGGGCGCTGCCATCTGAGCAACGGCCGGGGAACTATTGAGAAGCAAGGCAATTGAGAGAAAGATAATGGATCGCATTATTCTCGGGTGATTAAAATAGGTCATACGCAAATATTGTCTGCCTACTCACGAACTCGCATTGGCAGAAAAATAACGGCCGGTTGATTCGCCGGGCCTTTGGCCCTAAATATTGATTGCGGCTGGGCGGCCTCGGGGGTGAGCGGCGTCGCCTTACGTCCGCATGGGTTTTCCGGCTCCCCTTCGCGAACTATACCTCGTTTTGTCTCGCCACAGCTCGCGTCTGATTCCTCACGAGAATAAAATCGGTCGGCAGAGTCCGTCCGGCGGTAGATCTCGACTTCGGCGGCTGCCTCGATCTGGTCGAGTTGTTTCGGGTCTGATAGCCGGCCGACTTTGTTTGTTTTCATGCCGGTAACCTGGCGAGTCGAGAAGAGTATCGTCAAAAACTCGCCGGTATATAGAGGCGACGCCGGATCACGCTTTTTCTCCGAATCGCAATCCGGAGCGGGCGCGAACTTAAACGACGGTGGCTCAGCTCGCTGATCGGGCAAATCAAACAGGAAACCAGGAAGAACCGCGTTATCTTCGTTCTCAAAAAAGGGGAAGATGAGACATGGCGGCCCCATTGATCCGTCTGCAAAGGTTTCGCGATTAAAGATGTAAATAAATCCGGACTTTGAGGACTCAAGTGCGAAACGAATTTTATCGCCGGTGCGAAATATCGAATCCGGGTTGACCCGTTCACCGATCATGCTTTTCACGCTGGCATCTTCTTTCACCGAAAGACGAACCAAACCGCGTTCCGCGGATTTTGGCTCACGAAGTTTCCACATAGTAACGCCGATCTCGACGATATTGAGCGGCTGGTTTGCCGCTACTCGCGGAGCAGCCGGCGTCTTTGCCGACGGACCTTTCGCTGCGGTCGGGGAAGTTTTCACCGCCACCGAGGCCGTGTTCTTCTTTCGCTCAAACCGTACGAACTTGTAGTCCACCGATTTAGGCTTACGGGCGCGTCGAACAGTGGCCGCCGGTCGCTGGATCCGAAAATCGTCGGACGTAATGGAGCGCATCTTCGGCTCGTCCTGGCCGAATGCCGGGAGTACACTGAAAGCAAAAGTTAATGCCGCGAGGCATGATACACGAGTCTTCAACATTATTGCCATTGGCACACCTTCCAATTGCGATAAAGCTGCAAGCAGGGTTTATTTCGCCCGTTGCGGAGATTCAGATTCGGTTTTCTCACGCGCACCGAAGGGCGCTAATTGGCAAACTAAGAGAATAAATTGTTAATGCCGAATTTGTGCCAGATTATAGCTCACTTTGTCCCCATTCGTAAAGCATGCGAATTGCCTCACTAAGAATCGACTCGAAAGATAGTCAATGCCTCACGGAGAAAATCCACTCTTTACTTTTTCCAACAAAGGCTTTAATTTTTAATCATAAACCCCTCATATGTTCAGAAAGTATAAAGTGCGGCGCGCGATGGCACACGAGCCATGATTCATTGTGTGTGCATAATAGTTGCGGGAATATCGCTGAATTAGATTTGAGCGCAAAACAACGAGATCAGGCGGCGATGGCGGAACTGTGCTAAATTAGAGCGGCCACACGCAATTAGCGGGCGAACGATAGTAGAAACGAAATTTATGCCGCTGCTTGAGATGCGAAACATCGTCAAGGACTTTCCGGGTGTCCGCGCGCTCGACGGCGTGAGCTTCACGCTCGAAGGCGGTGAATTTCACTCGCTCGTCGGCGAAAATGGCGCGGGAAAATCTACGCTGATGAAGGTGCTTTCGGGCGTGTATCCTGAGGGAACATTTGAGGGCGAGATCCTCGTTGACAACTCGGTGCGGCATTTTCGCGGCATTCGCGATTCGGAAGGCGCGGGCATTGCGATCATTTTTCAGGAACTCTCACTCGTAAAAGAGCTGACCGTCGGCGAGAACATCTTTCTCGGTAAGGAACCATCGAAATTTGGCGTAATAAACTGGTCCGGACTTTATCACAAAGCCTCAAATCTGCTCCGCGACCTACGTCTGCCGATCGATCCGCGAGTAAAGGTCGGAAGCCTCGGCATCGGCCAGCAGCAACTTGTCGAGATCGCGAAAGCTTTGTCGCAAGAGGCGAAAATACTCGTGCTTGACGAGCCGACCGCCGCGCTGACTGAATCGGAAGTGAAAACGCTGTTCGGCATTCTAAAAGATCTGCTCACTCGCGGCGTCGGCATGATCTATATCTCGCACAAGCTCGACGAGGTTTTCGAGATGAGCGACCGCATTACCGTTCTCAGGGACGGCAAAACGGTTTCGACGCACGTGGCGTCCGAGATTGATAAAAACGGCGTCATCGCGGCGATGGTCGGACGTGAAGTTGGTGATATTTTTCCGAAACCGGATCACGTTCTGGGCGATGTAGCGTTGAGCATACGAAATCTTACGGCATATTCGCCGGATATCCCGGACAAGAAATTGGTCGACGGCGTTTCGTTCAGTGTGCGAAAAGGCGAGGTTCTCGGCATCGCCGGGTTGATGGGCGCCGGGCGAACGGAATTATTGATGTCCATTTTTGGTGCGTGGCAAGGCCGACTTAGCCGTGAGATCGAGATCGACGGCAAACCTAGCTCGATCGATTCGCCAGGAGATGCGATTGCAAAAGGCGTGGGATTTGTGACCGAAGACCGCAAACGGTTTGGCCTTATTCTGGAACAAACAATTCTCGACAACATGACGCTCGCTGGATTGCGCGCGATCTCGGGGAGATTCATCACGAACCGCACGCGCGAGACGATGGCCGCCAAAGGTCCGATGGCGTCGCTCCATATCAAGGCAAATTCACCGCTCACCGTCACCGGAACGCTCTCGGGCGGTAATCAGCAAAAGGTCGTTCTCGGCAAATGGCTTTTGACCAATCCGAAGGTGCTTTTCCTCGACGAACCAACCCGCGGCATCGATGTTGGCGCAAAGCAGGAGATCTACGCGGAGATCAATAAGCTTGCCAAAGCGGGCCTCGCGATCGTGCTCGTTTCGTCGGAACTGCCCGAGGTTCTAGGCCTCTCGGATCGTGTGATCGTGCTGCACGAAGGCCGCATGACCGGTGAATTCACACGCCGCGACGCGACGCCGGAAAAGGTTATGGCGGCGGCGACTGGACACCAGTAGGGGATGCAATTTCGAAATAGCTGATAGCTGATAGCTGGAAGCTGATATCAGCTTTCCGCTATCAGTTATCAGCTATTTCGGAAAAAGCAGAACGAAAACCGATGGACGAAACCAACAAAACACGAATAACAAAATCCACGCTCCGGGCGTACATAATGATCGCCGTTTTGGGCCTGATATGGATTTATTTTCATTTTGCGACTGATCCAAGTACCCCCAATCTCGCACAGTTTGGCGATCAATTGAAGCACCTTTTCGGAGGTAGCTGGTTAATGGATGGCATCTTCTTGAAGCCCCGCAACTTGTCCAATCTGATGACGCAGATGTCGGTAACCGCGATCCTCGCGGTCGGGATGCTGATGCTGATCGTTTCGGGCAACATCGATCTGTCGGTCGGCTCGGTGCTTGGTTTTGCGGGCGGCATCGCAGCGTATTCGGTGACGGTTTGGGAATACGGGCTGCCGACGGCGATCATTTTGGCCATAACGGTCGGTATCCTTATCGGTGTCTTTCACGGGTTTTTGACGGCATATCTTAATATACCGGCGTTTATTGTGACTCTCGGCGGTTTGCTCGCCTGGCGAGGCGCCGTTAAATGGCAGCTTGGCGGTAACACCGTGCCGATCTCGAACGAAACATTTAAGGCAATCGGTAACGAGAATCTGCCGCTGACGTTTGGCTGGATACTCGCGGCATTAGGCATTGCGTTTGTTCTGTTTATGGCGTATCGAAATGCCCGCTCGGTCAAAGATTACGGCCTCGGCGAAGCGAATTACACCGGCGAACTCCTCAAATCGATCATTCCTATAGGCGGCATCATCGCGTTTATCATCGTCATGAACGCCTATCAGGGCGTGCCCATTCCGGTCCTTATCCTCGTCATCGTCGCCCTGTTCGGAGCCTTCCTAACAAACTCCACGACATTCGGCCGCTATCTCTACGCCATCGGCGGCAATGCGGAGGCCGCTCGACTCTCAGGCATCAACAACAAACGCAACATCCTCAAGGTGTACGCACTATTGGGAGCATTGACCGGCGTTGCCGCGCTCATCTTCACGGCCCGCGTCGGCAGTGCCGCACCGGACGCCGGCGTTCTCAAAGAACTCGATGCCATCGCCGCATGCGTCATCGGCGGCGCGTCATTGATGGGCGGCCGCGGCACCATATTCGGAGCCTGCCTCGGCGCGTTAATTATGGCGAGTCTCGATAACGGAATGTCGCTCTTAAACGTCCGCGACTTCATGCAGGACATCATCAAAGGCTCGATCCTCGTCGCGGCGGTTGGGTTGGATATGATGGGTAGGAAGCAAGGATAGCGAAATAAATTGCCCGTGAGTTCCTTTCAATTGGTTCGTTAGAATGTTGTATACTTTTGCCTATGCCGATGATAAAACGAGAGATTGAAGAACTGATCGAACGATTGCCCAGCGATACAACGATAGAAGATATTCAGTATCATCTCTACGTCATGGACAAGGTTAATAAGGGGCTTGATTCGATTGACAATGAGGGCGGTATTACTCAAGAACAAGCTGAAACGAGGCTAGCCAAATGGCTCACTTAATCATTTGGTCAAAAAGAGCGGTCTAAGACCTCGAAGAAATTGCTACATTCATTTCGCGCGATTCAGAACATTACGCAAAGTCAGTTTTGCGAACTCTTCTCGCGAAGGCTCGTAGATTGGCCGAGTTTCCGTTTATTGGTCGCGTAGTTCCGGAGTTTGCCGACGAATCGATTCGCGAAATCTTCGCTTACAGCTACAGGATCATTTATCGGGTGAAAGACGAAGAGATTCATGTCGCTGCAGTGGTACACGGCAAGCGTTTATTAGATCTTTCGCTTCGCCCTTGACCTAACCGCCAATAAAACTCATCGTCCTACTCGCAGGTACAAACTCCGCGTCATTTATGTAGTGACGCGGTTCTTTTTTCGTTACGACGTTTTCGATGAATTGGACGATCTCTTCACGGGTGGCTCCGCCGCGCATGACATCTCGTAGATTGTGTTCGGTTATTGAAAAGAGGCACGTGCGGATCTGGCCGTCGGCGGTTAGGCGAATGCGGGAGCAGGCGCCGCAGAACATTTCGGTGACCGGGGCGATGATGCCGATCTCGCCGGGCGAGCCGTCGTCGAATACGTATTTCCAAGAGGTCTCGCTGCCACGTGAGATCTCTTTTAGCTTAAGAGGATAAACGGCATCTATCGCGGCGTGAATATCCCTGCCGGGGACGACCATTTCGCGGCTCCATTCGTGGCCGCTGTCGAGCGGCATGAATTCGATGAATCGCATGGAAACACTCTGTTCACGGGCGAAGCGGGCAAAATCGACAAGCTCGTCGTCATTGCGGCCACGCACCACGCAGGCATTTATCTTGATCGGTTCAAATCCAAATTCCTTGGCCGCGTTGATCGCCGCGTACACCTTTTCGAGGGCGTCGACGCCGGTGATGTCGAGAAACTTCTCGCGGTCGAGGCTGTCGAGGCTGAGCGTAACGCGGTCGAGACCGGCATCTTTTAATGCCGCCGCGTGACGCGGAAAGTCAAAGCCGTTTGTTGTCAGGGCGAGGTCGCTCAATCGCGGCTTTAGCTTTGAGAGTTCGCCCACCAGCGTGGGCAAACCCTTTCTAATTAGCGGCTCACCGCCCGTCAGACGGATCTTCTCAATACCGAGCGAAACGAATATCTCGGCCAAATTTGCGATCTCTTCAAACGTCAGTATCGTATCTTTGCGGGCCATCGGCGGCTCGCCGTTTGGCAGGCAGTAGAAGCACCGAAAATTGCACCGGTCGGTGAGCGAAATGCGCAGGTCGCGGATCGTCCGGTTGTAGGCATCGCGAAGCATATCTTAACTATCAACTATCGACTATCAACTATCAACTATTCGAAAACGGATTGTTCTTCCGAGTAGTTTTTAGTATTTAGTTGATAGTCGCTCAAGGCGGCGGCGTTTCGTTTTAGGCCGGTTAGTTTTGTACGTTTGATGGCGGAGCCGCGAAAACGTTCTATGTAGCTTTCGTGATTCATTTGTTCGAGCGATTCGAGCGAGATCGATGTCTCACCCTTTCGAGGTTCGAAGCGCGGTTCATGGGTTGGCTTTTCGAAGCGATTCCACGGACAAACATCCTGGCAAATGTCGCAGCCGTAGAGCCAGCCATCGAGATTTGCGGTGATATGAGGGGGCAGGCGTTCATCACGAAGTTCGATGGTCGCGTACGAAATGCATTTGCGTGAATCAACGACATACGGCGCGACGATAGCATTTGTCGGGCATGCGTCGAGACACGCGGTGCATGTGCCGCAATGATCCGCGACGATTTCTGTATCGTAGTCCAGTTCGATGTTGAGGATTATCTCACCGATAAAGACCCACGAGCCGACATCGGTTGTTATCACATTCGAGTGCTTGCCGAGCCAGCCAAGACCGGCGCGAACGGCCCACGCCTTGTCCATCATCGGCGCGGTGTCAACGCAGATCTTTCCGTCTGCCTCGGGTATCTCGGTTTTTATCCATGCCAGAAGGTCTTTCAACTTTTCTCGCATCACGTCGTGGTAATCGTCGCCCCATGCGTAGCTGGAAATTTTGCCGCGGTCTGTGTCGTGAGCGTGGGCGTGATCGGTATAGTAATTCAGAATCACGACAACGACCGATTTTGCTCCGGGAAAGAGGATTCGCGGGTCGCTCCGCTTTTCCGGCTCGCGTTCGAGCCATGCCATATTGCCGTGAAAGCCGTCGGCGAGCCACGTTTTTAGACGCTCACCTTCGGTGTCGAGAGCCTCCGCCGCGACGATGCCGACGCCGGAAAATCCGATCTCGGCGGCCTTTTCTTTTATCCTCTGCGAAACCGACATTACGATATTATTCAATAAAAAAGCCGGATGGTGTATAACCATCCGGCGATATGGTGACTGGAGCGGCAAGCATCCTGCTTGCCAGCGGTCGCGAGACCGCTAATTCGCTCAAAGTCTTACTCAACTCGAAAAAACCAGAGGTAGTAATACTGCGGAAGCCGCAGTGTGGCAAGCAGGGATACTTGCCGCTCCAGTCTTGGATGCCGCTCCAGTCTTAGAACGTCAGCTTCGCACCAAACTGGAACTGTCTCGGGTCAAATGCCGATGTCGGCTGGCTGTAATATCTGCCGTTGCCGGCTCGCTGATTTCGACCGTTGACAACCGTGTAAAACGGGTTGCCGGCCGCTTCATTAAATCGATTGAACAGGTTAAATCCTTCAGCGATGAGATCGAGGCTGGCACGTTCTCCGATACGGAATTTACGTGTTAGGCGAGCATCGATCGAGAAGTAATTGTGGGTCAGACCGAAATTTCGCGGCAGGCTGCCATCAAGCGGGAAAACGCCCTGAAAACAATTGGCATCTACACCGGTCGCGCATAACGTGCCGTCCGCCCGAACCGAAGGACGTTCGTTCGAGCTCTGGAAATCACCGTTGCTGTCGCCGACAGCGAGGATATTGAACGGTCGGCCCGAACTAATCTCGACGATTGGCGCAAACGTAAATCCGCTCATGAACTGTTTGAACCCGCCGGCATTACTCCACGAATCAGGGGAACCGAGAACAGAACTGAACACGAACCGGTGCCGCTGGTCGAATAGCGAATCGGAACGTTCAGCACGTTGATTGCGGTTGTTTTGCGGCTTGAGCAGTGTTTGCAGATCGGACGAGTCATCAATCGAATGCGACCAGGTGTACGAAGCCAGAAACTGTAGGTTATTCGAAAAACGTTTCTTAACTTCCAGATTCATCGCGTTGTAATTCGAATTACCATCCGAAAGCTGCGCACTGACATCGCCGAACGAACTTAGCGGGCCAGGCCTGGCTACCGTTCCCGCCAGAGTTGAATCGAAAGTAGCCTTGTTTACCGCTCCGCCCGTTATGGCCGTCGCGAAGAAATAGTTTGGTCCTGACGGACGGAAAAAATTGGCCGCTATCGGGTTAACGATCCGCTGGCCGGTCGTGTTATTGACCGCTACGAGCCGCGGGATCACCACCGTGAAGAGGGGATTGCTCGTAACCAGAGCGTCGCCGGCAACCAGGTAAAAGAATGAGGCGGCGGAAACGCTGGTCGGGAAACAAATTGCAGCGTTTGGCGTTGCCGTAGTACAACCGGGAAAGTTCGGATTGTTAACCGCAAACCGACGGAAATTCTCGCGCAGATTGTCCGTCACTGGGGCATTAATGTCCTGCGGATGATTTAGGTGATGGGCCTGCACCGTAATGTAACTTGCGGAGATAGACATATTACGGCCGATCATCCGCTCGACGGCGAAATTCCCTTGTATCACATCGGGATATTCAAAATCTTTGGATACATGCAGGGTAAACGGCAGGATTGGTCCAAAACCGGTGAATGTCTGCGGATTAAATCGCTGAAAGCCGCTGAGGTATTGGGCCGAGGCAGCCAGACCGGGCGTCAACCCCGGAATCGCTGTTCCCTGAAAAACCTGCAACCCGTTCAAGAGCTGTGTCGGGGCCGGACTTCCGAGCGGCAATAGGGTCGATTGCTGCTGTTGCGAACCATCAGCGATGTTCGAGTTAAAGGAAACTGCGAGCAGCGGATGGTCGAAAAACCGGCCGATTGCACCGCGGATGATAGTCTTTCCATTGCCACCCAGATCCCATGCAAAACCTAGCCGTGGAGCAATGTTGTTTTTGTCACGCGGAAATCCCTGCGTGATATTCAGTGCGTCCTGAGCAGCCTGGACATCAGACGCCGAAAGCGTGATGCCGGTCAAAGGGTCGCGAAAACCGACTGGGGCGAACTGCTCCGTAAATTCATAGTCGTACCGGACACCATAATTCACCGTCAATCTCTTGCCGATTTTCCAGGAATCCTGGCCAAAGAAAGCGATCGGCTTGTTGCCGAGGGTGCTGTTCGGGTCACCAAATCCCTGAATAAACACGCCCGGAATACCGAGACCATAAGCCTGAGTTGCCGTAAACGCCGGGCATCGCGATGCTTGCGCCAGGGCGACAGAGTCGCAGGCGACGCCGCCCGCCGTAATATACGTACCGGCGGAAGTCTGGCTAAAGTTAAAGAGGGCCGGGAAGTTAAGTTCAAAGCTCGCTTTACCGTTGATCCAGTTAAAATCGCCGCCGAACTTGAATGTGTGATTGCCGGTCGCAATGGTTATATTATCGCGAAGCTGGTGACGCCTCTCGACGCGGTTAACCGGCGAAAACGGATTTGAACCGATAAAACCGACGCCCGCGATCTGGTGGGCGACGCTTGGTATCTGCGAGTCAAACTTTGCCGCACGACGGCCAAAATTGTAATAAAGGTCGTTGACCTTGTTTCCTGAAAGGATGCTCGTCAGCGAGGTGCTGAACGAAAAATCCTCAAGCTGCTGTATGCCGGTGCGTGAATAATCGTTCTGTCCGAAGACCTGATTCTGCGATTCGTCTTGAATACCGCTTATATTACTGGGATTGTAGCCCAGACGAACACTCAATTGGTTGTTCGAAGACAGTGCACGATCTATACGAAGCGACGAGAATGTCGTGCCTTCCGAGATCGGGAAAATGCGGCTCAACTGAGAAAGAGGACGGAATGCGACAAACTGACCGGCAGCGTTACGGGTAAGCGGCACCGGGGCACCGGAAAGCAGGAATCGCGGACCGACCACTGTTCCCTGAGTGATGCCGATGCCGGGCAGAAAGTTCACGAGCGTACTCGTTCCGTTAATAGAGGTCTGCCCACCGATCGCCGCGAAGTGAGCGTAACCGATAGCTCTTTGGAACTGAGCCGGGTCGCCGCTCGCCAGAGCTCCCTGGATATAAGCAGCCTGTGCCGGCGTCAGGTTAGTAAATGTCTGTGACACCGGAAGAAAAGGGGCTCCGATCGTGACACTAGAGGTGGTGCGTCCGCTGCTGTCACCGCTAAAAATGTCTCCGGTAAAAAAGCCTGATTCCTGGCGGCGTCGCTGTTCGAATGAGGCAAAGAAGAACATTTTGCCATCCGTATCCATCGGCCCGCCGAAAGTGGCACCGTACTGGACACGTGTGTACGGGGCCTTTTTGTTTGGGTCGCCGTCGATGACCGGGGCGAAGGCGTTGCGTGACTGGATGCTCTTGTGACGGATAAAGCCGAAGACGTTGCCGTTAAAGGCACTGCCGCCGCGTTTTGTAACGACGTTGACGATTCCGCCGGTCGCACGCCCGAATTCGGGCAGGTACGAGTTGGTCGTGACCTGATATTCCTGCACGGCTTCCTGCGAAACGGTCGAACGGGCCGCGTTGATCGAATTGTCCGTAAAGTCGGCGCCATCCACGTTGACCTGGGTCGAACGGCCTCGCTGACCGCCGATGTTTAGACCCGATGACGGAGCCGGGCCGATCGGGCGACCGTTGTCGCGACCGACGGTCGAGAGGGTCAGGGCAAATCCGGTCGCGCTTCGTTCATTGATCGGCAGATTCTCGATCCTCGCTTGATC
Organism: uncultured Acidobacteriota bacterium; assembly: GCA_963738935.1. Lineage (GTDB taxonomy): Bacteria > Acidobacteriota > Blastocatellia > Pyrinomonadales > Pyrinomonadaceae > OLB17. The sequence goes on from CAVTYF010000001.1 coordinate 2,542,993, forward strand.
GATCGTGTTGGAAACGGTCGTCTTTGTCGTTTCGATCAGTTGAACGTCATCGCCCGTGACATTGACGATTGCGCTCGCCTCGCCGATCTCGAGTTTGATGGTCAGATCAGCCGTCTGTCCGACCGTGAGTTTGATACCTGAAAGAACGCTTTTCTTAAAACTTGCGGCCTCGGCCGTGATTTCGTAATCGCCCGGCGGCAGACCGATGATCCTATAATTGCCTTCGGAGTCGGTCGTTACGGTTCGGTTGATGCCCGTGCCAACGCCTTTGGCCGTAACGGTCGCACCTGCGACGACGGCGCCGGTCGGGTCGGTCACGGTTCCGGTCAAATCGGCTGCGGCGGATTGTGACTGGGCCATCCCGGCTATCGCAAAACTCAGTACGACGATCAACGACATCGCCAGTTTTGCGGTCTTGGCGGAAATCTCAGATAAAAAAACTCTCATTGTTGTTCTCCTTGGAAACTATTGGAACATTCTGCTCAGGTCGGCTGGTCCGTCGGAAACGGTCCCAAAAAACGTCTAGGAAATCTCAGCATCGATAGATTTGCAAGCTGCAAGAAAAACCTAAAGTCATTATCCGACAGATATTTGAACAGAATCGGTTTGCTTTGAACTTTTTAACCCAAAAAACGAATTAAGGCAAGCATTAGTGTAATAATTTTGTATTTTCCGGCACCGCAAAAATTGGACAAACCAATTTTATCAGCCGAGGCTTCATTGTTTCATAACAACGCGATACTAGCTAAGTTGCGTCGCCGAATTCTTTTGATAATCGGAGCGACGGTCGTGGGCTATGAATTTGATAATATTAAAGTTTCTTTATGAATATCATCCAGCTCACCATTCCGACGCCGTTTTATGTCGGGGACGTCAATGTCTATTTGATAAAAGAAGACCCGATCACTCTGATCGACATTGGTCCGAAGACAAAAGAGGCGTCGCGGGTTTTGCGTGAAAAACTGGCGGCCAACGGCATTCAGTTTTCCGATGTCAGACGGATTGTTTTGACCCACGCCCACGAAGATCATTGCGGGCTCGCGAAACAGGTTCGCGATGAGGCAAAGGATGCAGAGGTTTTCGTACACGACTGGGAAACCGGCCATCTGTTCGGGCGGCTTGCTCAGGACGAACATCGGCAGCTTTTGCTCCGTTCGGGCGTGCCGGAGAAGGTCTTTGCCGAGATGCGTTCTCTTTATGAGGAAGTGAGTTTGCTGACCGATTCGCTCGAGGACGGTGATCTCAGCCCGCTGCGCGATGAGATGGAGCTCGAATTTGAGAGCGGATCGTTAAAAGTGCTTCACACACCGGGACACACGCCGGGGTCGTGCTCGTTTCATCGCGAGGCAAATCGTACGCTGATCTGCGGCGACTGCATTCTAAAACGAATCACGCCAAATCCGATGCTCGCCCCCGACCCCATTGATCCGACGCGGCGGTTTAAATCGCTTGCCGAATATTTCCTCAGCCTCGCTCGTCTGCGTTCCCTCTCGCCGACGCTCGCCTACGGCGGTCACGGCGAACCGGTCACTGATTTTGAAGAGATTTTTCACCGCTATGTCCGGGCGATTGACGAGCGCCAAAAACGCGTCGTTGATCTCGCAAAGGGAAGTGGAACGACTGCGTTTGAGGTCGCGCAGAAACTGTTTCCCGCCTCGTTCGATCACGATGTCCACAGATTTTTGGCCGTTTCAGAGGCCATAGCGGCATCTTGATTATGCCGAATCGGAGGGCAAGGTTGCGGTTGAGATGAGCGGTGGGGTCGAATTTTATCGCGGACTATGAACCGAAAAATGATAAGAGAATCTCCTCCAATCCGAGCCGATCTTGATTCTCAAGTTGCCCCAGTCGTTTAACAATGATCGTTTTGTCGACGGTTGCGAATTTCATTCGAACTAAAGATTCCTTTGGCATTCCAGCTTCTTTCCAGAATTTGATTCGGTAATCGCCGATCCTTGGCTGATTGGCTAGCTGACTCGTTACGAACAGAATAACTACATCGCTTCCCAAATTATAATTGTTTGGGGAAATAACAAGGGCGGGTCGACGCTTGTCTGAGGTGAAGTCGGTAAACGGGAACGACACCAGCACGATATCCCATTTCTTATATTCTGTCGTAAATGGCATCTTCCTCGTTATTCCATTCACTAAAGGCGGTTTCGGAGAGTCTCATAAAGCCGCGCACATCTCGGCTTTCAGAGCATCTTCTACTCATATAGTCATCGATAATATCGGCAACAAGCTGATCAAGCTTCTTACCGTTCTCCGTGGCCATATTTTCCAATGACCTGCGAATCTTGTCCTCGATTTGGATAGTTAGCGTCATATAAGCTTCTCAAAGCAATTTTAACACGACGGCCTTTCACTGATTCATCCCTCAAACCGTTTCCATCTTACCCGCTGACTGAGAGACTATTTCGGTTATCGTGTCCGTGACCTTTGTTAGACCGTCAAAGCCGGGGAGCATGCGGACGCGTTGGGTGACGGTTTTGTCGAGGCCGTCGAGGGCGTCGTCGCCGTCGAAAAGGGTCGCGATGGCGTAATCGGTGCGGCTCTTGGCGAGCGAACCCTGGCCGACCGGTGCCCAGAAATGATCGATCACCCAGCGGGCCATCTTCTGCGCAAACTCATTTTTCTCAAGCTCGAGCCGGGCAACGCATCTATAAAATTGAGCGTGAATCGCCTCTTCGCGAACGATCGCGTTGACGATGTGTGTCAAAACGGGATGGTCGGCGAGGGCGATCAGGCGTCGATAGCCCTGCGCCGCCTCCATTTCGTGGATCGTGCCAAATGTCATGTGCGTCGCCGTAAACTTTTTGCCCACCAGATTCGTAATTATCGTCATCAAATACGCGGTGACGTTGTAGCTGGTCGAAACGTCTTGGCGAACTTGTGTCTGCCAGTTATCGTCGGTTTCGTGGCCGGCCTCGTTTAGGAACCGGTTGAGAACTTCGCCGTGGGTGATTTCCTCTATTCCCCAGCGTTCCATAAACTTGCTGATATGCGGGTCTTTGCCGGTTGGTGTGCGAAGCAGTTCGCGGTGATACATGTCGGTTAGCGTTTCGACATCGCGCATATATAAAAGTACCGGGATGAATTTTTTATCAAGCGGATGGTCCTTAACCTCGTGCCAGGGAATGGCACTGATAAATTCCGGTGTTAACGAACGTTCCTGGCGTTCGTACCAATCGAGTACATCTTTGTTTGTCTCAAAGTTCATAAGCCGACCTGGAAATTTAATTTGCGACGAGGTCCCCGCGTTTTCCGCTTACAAATGTAATTCGCAAAACTACTAACTACGGATGCGTGAAAAGCCAGTCATAATAATATAATCGAAAACATGAAAAAGTTGTATTTTGTTGCAGTTGTAATTATAACCCTCTTGTCAACCACCTTTGCCCAGCAAAAATCGCTGATGCTCGACGGCGAAAAGCATTTGAAAAATATTCGTCAATTGAGCTTTGGCGGTGAGAACGCCGAGGCCTACTTTTCTTCCGATGGCAAGCAGCTTATTTTTCAATCAAAACGCGATGGTCGGGCCTGCGATCAGATCTATCGCATGAATATCGACGGCTCGAAAGTAAAGATGGTTTCAAACGGCGATGGCCGGACGACCTGCTCCTTTTTCTTTAAGGGTAATAAACGCGTGATCTACGCCTCAACCCACGGCGGCAAGAAGGAGTGTCCGCCAAATCCGGACATGTCTCAGGGGTACGTCTGGGCGGTCTATCCGGATTTTGACCTCTACACCGCAACGCCCGACGGCAAGGACATCAAGCAGTTGACGAACACGCCGGGCTATGACGCCGAGGCCACGGTAAGTCCGGATGGCAAGAAGATAATCTTCACGAGCGAACGCAGCGGCGACCTTGAGCTGTATTCGATGGATATCGACGGAAAGAACGTCAAGCAGATCACCGACGCAGTTGGCTATGACGGCGGAGCGTTTTACTCGCCTGACAGCAAGATGATCGTTTATCGGCGCTCGACGCCGACGACGCCCGCTGAGGTCGCACGGTACAAGAGCCTGCTTGCCAGACATTTGATCGTGCCGACCACATTTGAGATCTGGGTGATGAATGCCGATGGCACGGGCAAGCGTCAGATCACGAATCTCGCTGGCGGCAGCTTTGCTCCGTACTTCACGCCCGACGGCAAGCGGATTATCTTTTGCACGAACTATTTCGCAACCGATCCGCGAAAACGCAATTTCGACCTCGCGCTGATCAACCTCGACGGCACCGGCCTCGAACGCGTCACCTTCAACGAAACGTTTGACGGCTTCCCGATGTTCTCGCCGAACGGCAAAAAACTTGTCTTCGCGTCAAATAGAAACGCCGCGAAAGAAGGCGATACAAATGTGTTCATCGCGGATTGGATGAATTAGCAAAGACTGGAGCGGCAAGCATCCTGCTTGCCAGCCGCGTTAGCGACTAACGACTTTCTCGCCTGAAGAGCACCGAGCAAACTGCCTTGGGCAAGAATTTGTACTACAATTGCCGCGTATGAAGTTTACTCTGCCGATCATTGTGATTCTACTATTTTCCGTTGCCTGCGCGACCGCGGACAAAAATCCAGCCAACACCGTTGCAAATGCTACGAAGCCTGCGGCTCAACCGCAAACTAATCCGCCGCAGCCAAAGGACGGCGACTATTTTGGCAAGGGCAAGGTCACGAAGATCAACAACGATCTCGGCTCGGTCGAATTGGACCACGGCGATGTTCCGGGGCTGATGCCCGCGATGCTGATGGAGTTTTACGTATCCGACAAGGCTCTGCTCGCTGGGACCAGGGTTGGTGATACCGTTGAATTCACCATCCTCTACAAAGGCGGCACGGAAACGATAACAAAGCTTGCCAAGACAAAATAATGACGATCAGCTTTGTGAAATTCCACGGTTTCGGCAACGATTACATCGTCATCGAACGCGACAATATCCCCGAAACAACCGATCTCAGCGATCTGGCTAAGTCCATGTGCAACCGCCACACCGGTGTCGGCGGCGACGGGATCGCGGTTCTTAACTTCCCCACTGCCGGAGGAGGGGTGGCTGCCGCTTCGGCAGACGGGGTGGTGGGAGGCGATCCGGCCCTCGAACATTCCGAGGCGGACTACTTCTGCGAGATCGTCAATCCTGACGGCAGCATCGCGGGATTTTCGGGCAACGGCACACGGTGCGCCGTCGCCTATCTGCACTACAAAAACATCTGGACAGTACGAAAGCTGCGTCTTGAAACCCGCAGCGGAATAAAGACTTACGAGCTGATCGACCGAATTGGCGATGGCGAATTCTGGTTTGAGGCGGAGATCGGGAAGCCAATTTTTCAGAGCCGTGCGGTCCCGGTTATCACGAGCGAACCGCAGCATGCGGTGATAAACGAACCGATCATCGTCGGCGGACAGCCGCACACGTTTGCCGCCGTAAACGTTGGCAATCCCGTGGCGTGCATCTTTGTCCAGACGTTTGATTTTGACTGGCGCCGCGTCGGGCGTCTGATGGAGGTTCACGAGGTTTTCCCGCATAAGGCGAATATCGTTTTCGTCCGTATTATCGACCGCGAAAACATCGAGATCCGCATCTGGGAACGCGCCACCGGCGAAACTTCCTCATCAGGCACCTGCTCCAGCGGAGCCGCCGTCCTCACCGCATTTACCCTAAAAACCGGCCGCAGCGTAAACGTCCACGCCGAAGGCGGCACGACCAAAGTCCTCTGGCGCGACGACGACGAAATCGTCATCAACGGCCGAGCCGATCTTGCCTTTTCCGGCGAATGGCCTTACTAGCCCGGACCGCTTCCTTTTTAGCGTGTTTGGCGTATTTCGCGGTTACTCGCTTTTCAGTTTCGGTTCTTGAGATATTTTTTGGGGATCTTGTTGTCAGCAGACTCGGCCTGCCAATAGATGCTGATCACCCACCAACGCTTACCGTCGTTGATGAGTTGAAAGCTGTTTATTCCGCGAAGGAACGGCGTTTTGTCATCGGCTTTGCGAAAGGCGTGATAGGTCGAAAAGACCTGTGCGATATTGCCGTAAATGTCTACGTGCCGGGCGAGTTCACGCTCGTGAAATCCGTCTTTCTCCAGCACCGGGCCGCTGCGTGTGACGTAGTCATCCGGAGTCAGAAACCTCGCCACCGTCACGCCAGTCTGAGCATTCTTTCCCGTAGGTATCAGCTTCGCATCCTTGTGAAACAGCGAACGAAAACGGTCCCAGTCACGCTTCTGCCCGGCGTCGCCCGAGATCACGTCATAGACGGCCTTCATTATCGAGTCGAGCGAGGCGACATCCACCGGATCAGCCTCATGCGGCGTCGGAGCCGGAGCGGGCGGCTGGGCGATTGCGGCAACAGATGCGGCCATAAGGATAAACGTCAAAGTAAATATTTTCATATCGGTATTCTACGCGAAAATGCACGGAAAGTTTTCCTCTGCAACCTCTGCGTCTTTTCTCGGCGCTCAAGCGTTAAAATCCTTTCAACGCAGAGGCCGCTGGGATTTACGCGGAGATCGCTGAGGGTAAATCATTGTGAACGTATCATATTTGCATCCGTTCGATTCTCGATCTTTTCCTGAACATCTTTTGGAAGCACACTAAACAGGTCGAGGCCGGTTCTTTGCTCGATCGCTCGCACGGTCGTTTTGTATGTATCCCAAGGAACATTTTCGATACCATCGATGTTTGGCATATCGACAGCGATGATGCGGGTGCGTTCATTGATAGTCGCCGTGCGGCGCGGTAGGACGACGATGACTTTCCAACAGTTTGTCGGAATCGTGACTTTACCGCGAAGCCGCCCGTTCTCGCCATAAACGCCTGCGATCGTGTAAACATCATTACCGCCGCGAGCGATGCCGCGAGCATAAGATTCAAGCTTGTTCCAGGGAAACTGATTGAGGTCGCCAGTCTGTGGGACGATGTTCGTCATCAGGAAAGTCTCCTCCATCAACCGTTCGTCGGCAAAGCGGTCAGCCGCCGGCACCATGTGGCCGCGATCGTAACCACTTCCCGAATAGTCATAATACTGGACGCGCCGAAAGCCGTCGGGCAGCGAACGATCTTCTTCAAAGCGGCTGCGTTCTCGTCGTTCGCCGAGATTGTGGGCGCCCGTTCGCCATGCGATCCAGTTCACAGTGCCGAGGCTTTCGTTGTATGACAGAGTGTATGCGTCGTGGATAAGAAGGTAGTTGTCAGGGTCCGTCCCGCGCTCGACGGGTTGCCGAATGGAAGATCGGCGACAGGCGGTGCCGGCGTTTCAGGACGCTGCGCGTTTGAGTCAGGTTGCCGTTCGATACTGTTTGTTCGTTCCGCAATGGGAGTACACGAACAAGTCGCGACAAGCAGCAACGGGAACCAGAATGGAATTTTTCTGAAAAAGCTCATTCGGATGTGACGCGTTCAAGTGTAGCAAACGCGACGATTCCGCCACGCATGCTAATATCAGATTGACAGAAATTCGACACCCGTGCATAATTCCGTACAGGTGGGAAAACTGTTATGCGAGTAGTTACAGCGACATCTCCGCGAGCAAACCTTTTTGGGCTCATAGATCAGGTTACCGACGAGCAGGAAGAGGTCATGATCACGACGAAACGCAAAAACGCAGTTCTCGTGAGTGAGGACGAATGGCGCTCCATTCAAGAGAAACTCGCCGGACGGACTGGTCGAAAAGGCCCCCGGCCCATCGGCCTGGCGGAGGGGAAATTCGTTGTGCCTGATGATTTTGATGATCCTTTGCCCGAAGAAGTGCTAGCGGATTTTGAGAACTGATGAAGCTATTGCTCGACACTCACATCTTTTTGTGGTTCATTACCAATGACCGAAAGCTATCGAAGTCGATTGCGACCGCCATTAAAGATGACGCGAACCATGTCTTTGTCAGTGTTGTCACGCTCTGGGAAATGATTGTTAAGCATGGATTGGGCAAGCTACCATTACATGGTACTCCGGAGCTCGTGTTTACGGAGGAGCGGATGGCCCACCGGATCGATGTCCTGCCGCTCGATGAAGCGGGAGTTGCCGAGTTGGCCCACCTGCCAAAGTTGCACCGCGATCCTTTTGACAGATTGTTGATCTCCCAGGCGATATCTCGCAGCTTTAAAATCGTGACTGTTGACAGTCAAATACTCAAGTATCAGGTTCCCCGATTCTAAGATATGTATAAACCCACCCTGTTGATTTTTATTATCATCGTGTCGGTTGCCATCCGCACGTCAGCGCAAGGAACGGTCCCGGATCGACGTAAACTTGCCGACGAGGTCAAAACCGAATTCATGCACGCATGGAATGGCTATAAGCAGCATTGCTGGGGGCATGACGACCTGAAGCCGCTGACGAAAACGTGTCGCGACTGGTATGGGCAGACGATATTGATGACGCCGGTTGATTCGCTCGATTCGCTTTATTTGCTTGGGTTTAAGGGTGAAGCGGATAAGACTCGTGAGTACATTACTAAGAACCTTTCGTTCGACAAGGACATTTCCGTTCAGAATTTTGAGATCGTGATCCGTGTTCTTGGAGGTCTGTTATCGAGCTATCAGATGACGGGCGATAGGAAGCTGCTGGCACTGGCAGATGACCTCGGGACGCGTTTATTGCCGGTGTTTGATTCACCGACGGGGCTGCCTTACAAGAACGTAAATCTAAAGACGGGAAAAACGAGTGGTGCCGTTTCTAATCCGGCTGAGACGGGAACGCTGTTGATCGAGTTTGGCACGCTAAGCAAACTTAGCGGAAAGCCGATCTATTACGAAAAGGCAAAACGGGCGTCTAGTTGAAACTTATAAACGGCGTTCTCCGCTCGGCCTTGTCGGCACGAACATTAACGTCGAGACCGGTAAATGGACAAATCCGGACAGCCACGTTTCGGCCGAGATCGACAGCTATTACGAATATCTGCTCAAATGCTCGATCCTCTTTGAGGACAAAGATTGCCGCGACATGTGGGAAGACTCGATCGGCAAAGTGCACTCGTATCTCGCCGACGAAGGCACCGATATGACGGCGCCGAATCGGACGGGCTCGGTCAAGGTAGGCGACCTTTGGTACGGCCACGCGGATATGAATACCGGCAAACGAACGGCGACAACGACGGGTGCTCTCGATGCATTTTTCCCCGGAGTTCTCGCTCTCGATGGCGATCTGAATCGTGCGAGAGCGTTGCAGGATTCGATGTTTAAAATGTGGCAGGCCCACGGCATCGAGCCTGAGGTTTACAACTACCGCACCGGCAAGGTCGAGCACGCCGGATATCCACTGCGGCCGGAGATCGTCGAATCGACGTACATCCTCTACCACTACACCAAAGACCCGAAATACCTCGCGATGGGCCAGCAGATGTGGCGAGATTTTGTCAAACACTGCCGCAACGACGTCGCCTACGCCGGGCTGAAGAGCGTTGTGACAAAGGAGAAAACGGACTATATGCACAGCTTCTTGCTAGCCGAGACGTTTAAGTACTTCTACCTGTTATTTGCACCTGAAAAGACATTGGATTTTAAGAAGGTGGTGTTCAATACCGAAGCACATCCGATCAAAAAGACGTGGAAATAAAGTCTATTTCTGGTAAATTTGTGTAGATGGGACTTTTGCCAAACGCCGAGATCGCAGTCGTTTCGTTAGAAAAATTACGCGACTATTCCCTCGACCCGTCACATTCAGCGGGTAAACATAAGGCTCGTGTTTTTAAGGCGGCTTTGGGGATGACACAGAACGATGCATCGCGCCTAAAAGCGATGATCTTACAGGCGATTTTAGTGAACCATGCGACTGACCAGGGAGCCAATGTGCATGGAAATCGATATGCAGTTGATTTTCAAGCGCTTGGTCTTGATCGGACTGTTACGATTCGAACGGCTTGGATAGTCGACAAGGGTGAAACGATTCCGCGTCTAACGAGTAGCTACGTTGTGGGGTAGAGATATGAAGGATGAGATCAAAATATTAGATCCGGTTGCGATTACCGAAGATCTGCCCGATCACGGGCTCCGACGTGGTGAAGTAGGGACGGTCGTTGAGGTATGGAAGGACGGGGCGTACGAGGTCGAATTTAGCGATGAGACGGGACAGGCTTACGCTTTTATCGCACTCGCTGCTGACAAATTAATGCCACTATACTATCGACACCGCGAGGCAGCCTGAGCGTTTTAAATGAACACAAAGAAAACCAAAGCACTGGCAAAAACCGAAAAGGCTGAAAAAAAGATACTTATCACCGGCGGGACCGGTTTTCTTGGTACGCATATCGTGCGTCAGTTCCTCGCTGCGGGCGAAAAGAATCTGAAAGTGATGGCGTCGCGGGTGCCTGAGTGGATGAAGGACGCGGGCGTTAAGGCCGTCGAAGGTTCTGTGACGGATCGCGATGATGTTGCTAAGGCGTGTAAGAATGTCTCGGCGATCTTTCATCTCGCGGGCAAGGTTTCGCGGGATAATGATGACGCGGCGTCGATGAATAAGATCCACCTCGAAGGCACGCGTTTGCTTTGCGAGGCTGCTACCGAGGCCGGCGTTGAGACGATGATCCTGGCTTCGTCGAGCGGGACGATCGCGGTGAGCGAGGACACGACCGTTGTCGACGAGACGGTCCCGCAGCCGATCGATATTCTGACGCGTTGGGCTTATTATGCCTCGAAATATTATCAGGAGCGTACTGCAATTGAGAACTTCAATAGCGAAGGCCAGCGCTTGGTGATACTGAATCCATCGCTGCTCCTCGGCCCGAACGATGAACGGTTGAGTTCGACAAAACCGGTGCTTGATTTCCTCGCACGAAAGATACCTTACATCCCGAGTGGCGGTTTGAATTTTGTCGATGCCCGCGACGCGGCTGCGGCTTTTATCTCAGCTCTCGATAAGGGAAAGCATCAAGAGAAATATCTGCTCGGTTCAGAAAATATGACCTTTGAGCAGTTTTTCGGAAGGCTTGCTCGTTTGTCGAGTGTGTCGGCGCCGATGCTAAAAGTCCCGAAGAAACTCGCGATGGCCGGTTCGAGCATGATCAATTCGTTGTATAAGAATTGGGGCAAGCAATCGCCCGTCATGCCAAATGAGGTCGAGCAGGCAGAGTATTTCTGGTATTTCGATTCGACGAAGGCCAAAGAAGAACTTGGTTTCGAGCCGCGAGATCCGCAGGAGACGTTGCAGGAGACCATCACCTATATTCGAGAAAATATTCTCGGTGGTGGAGCATTTAAATAGCTTACGGGCATTCTCGTGCGGCATAGCCGCGAAATCTATTTTTCTTTCCCAAAGAAAAAGAAGAAAAATATCGCCGCGTACCTTTGATTAACGTCTTTGGCATAGCCCTTCGTTCGTCTCGAACTATCCTCGACTGTGCCGATTGAACTCACATATCCGAGGGTTGAACGGCTTGAGTTTTCGACGGTTCCGCTGTCGGTGATGTAGCCGAGCGTGCGGCGGCTTGAGTCTTCGACGGTGCCGTTTTTGGTGAGATAGCCGAGTGTGCGACGGCTGCTGTCTTCGATCGTGCCGTTGGAATTGATGTAGCCGAGTGTGCGTCGGCTTGAGTTTTCGACCGTGCCGCTAGAAGAGATGGATCCGAGAGTTCTCCGGCTACTGTCTTCGATGGTTTGTGAAAAAACACTGACCGCGAAAAATGCTAAGAGGACTAAAATAGATCCGATATTCTTCATGATTCCTCCGTCCCGCCTGTTGCGTTATTTTTGAGAACGCCCGAAAAGCCGAAAACATGCAAAAATGATCAACCCGACTATTGCCGCGACCAGGATCGCGAGGCCTTCTTTTGCGAAGTCGACATTCGTCAGAAGCCAAACGATCAGGGCAATAGACAGGATCGCCGCTCCGACACCGAGTGGAACGGAAAACGGTGCCGCCGGCATATCTTTTCGTCTGCGAAAAATCGGCAGAGCAAGGCATGTCGTCGCATAAACCAAAAGCCGAGTGATCGTCGCGATAGCGACCGCGGTTAGGAACGACGATTGGATCGTTAGTATGAGAATGACGGTCGCGGTCGCGATGATGGCGACATATGGCGTTTTGAATCGCTCGTGCGTTCGCTCGAAAACAATGGGCAGATCACGCTGTTCGCTCATTGCGAAGAGCATTCGCGTCGAGGCAAGCACACCGACGTTTAGATTTCCGAAGATCGAGATCAAGGCTCCGACGGTAATAAATGCTGCTCCAAGCGGGCCGAGGAAAACACTCGCGGCATCCGCGATCGGTCGTTCGGAAGTTGCCAGCCCCGGCAGAGTTCCGATGCTGACGATCTGGATAACGATGTAGAATGCGGCAACGATCAGAAGCCCGGCGATCAGTCCGAACGGTATGGTTTTGCCTGTGTCCTTCGTCTCGCCCGAGAGTACGACCGACGCCTCGAAGCCGACAAATGCGTAAATAAGCAATAGCACCGTACTCGAAAATCCCGAATATTGCGGGAAAGCTTCAAAATTAAAATTGCCCGGCGAGATGAAGAACATCCCGACCACGGCAAAGATCAGCAGCGGTACGAGTTTGCCGACTGTAAAGATATTCGTTATCGCCGTTGACTCGCGAATGCCGAGGAGATTGACTACGGTAATGATCAGGACGACGAGGCTGACGAGTGCGATACGCATCGCACCTTCGTTTGCTCCGGGTATGAAAAAGCCCAGATATGTGACAAGCAGATTACAATTGGCTGCAAAAGTTACGACTCGGACGATCCAATACAGCCAGCCAACTTCAAATCCGACCATCGAGCCAAATGCCTCGCGTGCATATATATACGGGCCGCCGGTTGCTGTGAAACGGCTCGCCACCTCGGCATAGCAGACCACGATCAGCCCGACGATCAACGCACACATCACGAAGGCAAACAGGCTGTACGCACCGATCTGTGCATAGACCTTTGCCGGCAAACCGAAGATGCCCGCACCGATGATCGTATTCACCACGACCGCCGTAAAGTCCCAACGCCCGAGGCCGCGGATAAGTTTTTCTTCGCTCATATATTGCAAAAGCCCGCGCGTAATCAGGGGCGGTACACACGACGCTTGAATGAATCGCCCTTGCTCACGCGCGGGCTTATGCATCGGGATTGCGAACTTTTTTCGTCGACCGATTTCGGATATAATCTGAAAACCGCTTACGCGTAAAAGATAACACAGGTAATGAAAATGTCTTTAAATCAGAATCGTCGCTGTCCTAACGCTCATCTGCTGTATGACCTCGCTCGGGCCCGCCCAATATGGAGCGAAAAAGGTCGAGATTGTTCAACCAAAGGGTTATAAAGCGCCCGCGATGACGCCATCGGTTGACCTGAAAATTCGGCTCGATGATGCTGCGAATGAGGTCGTGGCGGATTTTAAAACACTAAAGTCAACCGAGTTTGCGGTGACCGTTATCGACCTCCGTGATGGAAAGAAATTTCATTGGGCCGATTATCGCGGCGAAGTGCCGATCTACCCGGCGAGCGTCGTCAAAATGTTTTACATGGCTGCATTGGAGCGGCAGCTTGAGGATAAAAAGGTTACGATGACGACGGAACTTGAGCGTGGCCTTAAGGACATGATCGTCGATTCCTCGAACGAGGCGACGCAGTACATTCTCGATGTTTTAACTGGTGTTTCGAGCGGGAGCGAACTACCTCAAAAAGATTTTGAGGCGTGGCAGTCCAAGCGAAACCGCGTAAATCGTTGGTTCTCGTCGATGGGTTATACAAACATCAACGTTAATCAAAAGACCTTTTGCGAAGACGCCTACGGCATCGAGCAGCAGTCGCGCAATTACAAAGGCCAAAACCGCAATATGATCACGACCAACGCGACCGCGCGTCTCATGGCCGAGATCGTCACCGGAAACATGAACACGCCGGAACGCACAAAACGGATGATGGATCTGATGAAACGAGACCCGTTCGCAAAGACGACCGACGCGGACAGTCAGGCGATTGGCTTCACGGGCAAGATGATTCTCGATCGGAAAATGACGGATGCGAAATTGTGGTCTAAGGCCGGTTGGACAAGTAAGACCAGGCACGATGTCGCTTATATTGAGACGGGCGATGGACTGAAATTCGTGATTGCTGTCTACACGGAAAATCATGCGAATGAAAAGGAAATAATTCCGGCTATTGTCGGAAAGATTATAGATGCTTTCAAGTAACTTAGTGCAAAGGAGAAACTCAATGAAACGCTACTTACCTGTCTTATTGGTATCCGTCGCCTTCTTCCTGATTGGTATGCAGACGACATCAGCTCAAACTCCGACAACGAAGCCTACTACGCCAGACGCCGAACGGATAGCTAAAGTTAAAAAAGACCTCTCAAATATTGGCGTCGGCAAAGAGGTGACGGTCAGCCGTAAAGATAATCGGGACTTTTTCGGTCGCGTCCAAAAGATCGGAGTAGATGATTTTGAGATCATCGAAACCGACTCGAACATCGTTCAGATCTTCAAATACGAGGACATTAAGAACGTCAGATCAGGGGACGGCAAACTGAGTCCGATGACAGGAAAGCGGAATAATTCGCGCTTATTGCGGATTGTGGCATTTGTGGCAGTTGGAGTATTGGTAGCCGCCATCGTCATAGTGGTAAAAGGACTTAAGGATCCGCGTTTCTGACCCAAGATAGTTGTACGCGTTGGGTCTCCGTAACGCTGATGAGAAGGAGTAAAATTAGAAATGAAATTTATAAGACTTACTTGGATTATCACAGCCATAGCGATCATATCGTCGGTCGGGCTTGCTCAGGGCTCTTACAAGAAACCACCGAAAGAGATAATGGACGTACTCGATGCGCCGGCGACGCCATCGACATCGATCTCGCCGACGCGGGATAAGATCGCGATGCTTGAGCCGCTGCGTTATCCGCCGATCGCCGATCTTGCTCAGCCGATGCTGCGGCTGGCTGGTACGCGTGTCAACCCAAGTACCAACGGCCCCCACTTGCAGGGTTACTCGGTCAGCCTGACGCTCAAGAATGTAGCGGACGGAAAGGAGACCAAGGTTTCGCTTCCTGCCGGTGCGAAAGTCTCCGGTGTCCAATGGTCGCCGGACGGCAAGCATATTGCGATGAGCAACATCACGGCAAATGGCATCGAGCTATGGTTCGTGGATGTCGCGACCGCACGTGCACGCAGGGTGAATAACGTTCTCATCAACGGCGCATTCGGCGGATTCGGTTGGGAAGGCTCGACGCACGTCTCGGCCTTTACGATTCCCGCAGGTCGCGGCCCGGCACCAGCGTACACCAATCTGGTGCCGTCCGAGCCGAATATTCAGGAGACCAGCGGCCGCCGCGGTGCGATCGCGACGGTTCAGGATCTGCTCAAGACTCCAAACGATGAAAAGCTTTACGAATATTACGCCACGTCGCAGCTTGCGATGATCGGTGTTGATGGCAAAGTAAAAAATATCGGCTCGCCCGCGATTTTTGATAATGCAGTCGTCTCGCCGGATGGCAAGTACATTTACGCGTCGCGGATCGTGCGGCCTTTCTCGTATCTGTTCCCCGCGTCACGTTTCCCGAAAGTCGCTGAGATCTGGGACGCGAACGGCAAGCTTGTTCACAAACTTCGCGATATTCCGCTGATCGATGCCCTGCCGACACAAGGCGTGCCGACCGGGCCGCGTGGATATCAATGGATCCCGATCGAAGGTTCAACCTTGTCGTGGACCGAGGCACTCGACGGGGGCGATCCACGTACCAAGGCAACGCATCGGGACAAATTGATGAAACTCGCGGCTCCGTTCAACGGAGCACCGGTCGAGATCCTAAAGACCGAGCACCGTTTCCAGGGCCGTTCGTTCGGTGAAAAAGACGGATTGATGCTCTACTTCGATTTCAACCGCGACACGCAGAAGCGGCGGATCTTTATGACGGATTACCGCAATCCGGCTAACGCCAAGCTTGTCTCCGACCTCAACATCAACGACCGCTACAACGACATCGGCCAGCCCGTCACGCGTATTCAACCAAACGGCGTCAGCCTTATTCGTCAGAACGGCGACGAGGTCTTCATGACGGGAGTCGGAGCTTCGCCGCAGGGCGATCGGCCATTCTTCCGCCGGATGAATCTCAAGACGATGAAGACCGACGAGATCTGGCGGGCGGGCACGGACGAATACGAAACGTTCGCAGGGATGATGGACGACAACGGGATGAACTTTTTTACCCGAAAAGAGTCGCTGCTCGAGCCTTCGAACATCTTTATCCGTCAGGTTTGCCCCGCTGGGCAAATCTGCACGGCGATGGCTTACAGACAAGTAACTGAATTCAAAGATCCTGCACCACAGCTTCGCGGCATCAAGAAGCAGCTCGTTCGCTACAAACGTGCGGACGGCGTTGATCTGTCGTTTACGCTGTATTTGCCGCCGAATTACAAGGAAGGAACACGCTTGCCGGCACTCGTTTGGGCGTATCCGGAGAGTTTTACGGACGGCTCGCTGGCCGGGCAGGTGTCGGGCTCGACCAATCGCTTCACGCAGATCGGTGGAATATCGCATCTCTTTCTGCTGATGAGCGGCTACGCGATCATGGACAACGTTTCGATGCCGATCGTGGGCCCGCCAGAGACGAAGAACGATACTTTCGTGAAGCAAGTGGTCGACAGCAGCCAAGGCCGCGATCGATAAGGCAGTGGAAATGGGCGTGGTCGATCGCGACCGTATCGGTGTCGGCGGGCACAGCTACGGGGCGTTCATGACGGCGAACTTGCTCGCCCACAGCGATCTGTTCCGTGCCGGATTAGCACGCAGCGGTGCCTACAATCGAACGCTCACGCCGTTCGGTTTTCAGGATGAAACGCGTAATTTCTGGGAGGCGACAAAGATCTACACCGACGTTTCGCCTTTCTTTTACGCGAACAAGATCAACGAGCCGATCCTGCTAATTCACGGCGAGGCCGATAACAATACAGGGTACGTTCCCGATCCAGTCGGAACGCCTATATGCCGCCATCAGCGGTAACGGCGGCACGGCGCGTCTCGTAATGCTGCCGCACGAATCGCACGGCTACTCAGCCCGCGAATCGACCGAACACACGCTCTTCGAGATGGTCAATTGGATGGACAAGTATGTCAAAAATGCTAAACCGCGTGATAATTCGGCCGTCAACCGCCTCGAAACGCAGGACGATCGACTAAAGATACCGGTTTACCTGCCATAGGCCCGTTTTGTGTGACCGGAAGAAATGCGTTCAGAGGCGGGCTTGCCCGCCGGTCGCGCGAATTCAACCGCACCGGCGGGCAAGCCCGCCGATTAACGGGGCGGCCGTCAAAAACTATGAAAAATATTGCCGTATTCGTCCTCTTTCTCTTTCTTACATCACCTATTCTTGCTCAGACAATGCCCAACGGCGTCGACCCGAAGCTTTGGGAAAAAGCATTGAAAATTCATCGCAAAGCCGTCGTCGTTGATGGCCATAACGACATCACATCGCCGCTTGTGGATGAGGACTATGATCTGCGCAACAGCTCGGTTGGCAAGTTTCATCTCGGCGGCGATCCCTTTCATACGGATGTCGCGAGGCTAAAGGCGGGCGGCGTGACGGGTGAATTTTTTGCGATTTATGTTTCGGGTTCAACGATGAAAACCGGCGGAGCGATGCGGCGGGCGGTTGATATGATCGATGCGACAAATCGCGAGGTCGAGCGAAATCCTGCGAGCCTTACATCTTGCACAACCGCCGCCGAAATTCGTAGGGCGAAAAAGCAGAAAAAGATCTGCATCCTCATGGGCATCGAGGGCGGTTACGTGATCGAAGACTCGCTTCATGCGCTGCGCCAGTTTTATCGAATGGGCGTCAGGTACATGACGCTCACGCACAATGTCGCGACCAACTGGGCCGACGCTCACCGCGACGAGAAACACGGCGGACTGACGGATTTTGGCAAAGAAGTCGTCCGTGAGATGAACCGTTTGGGAATGTTCATCGACATCTCACACGTCTCGGTCAAGACGATGAATGATGCTCTCGATGTCTCAATTGCTCCGGTCATTGCCTCGCATTCATCGGCACGCGGCGTCAATGACCACACCCGAAATGTTCCCGACGACGTTTTAATACGCGTGGCAAAAAATGGCGGTGTGATAATGATCAATTTCTATCCGTCATTCCTCGACGCCAGAACAAATAGCGAGGAAAATGCCCGAACCGCCAAGATCCGCGATCAGGTCACGACGATCAACGAACGATTGAAAGGTAATCAAAAAGCCATAGACGAGGCGATCCGCACTCTCGCAGACGCCAACCCAATCTACGTCCCAACCTACGCCCGAATCGTCGATCACATCGACCACATCAAAAAAATCACAGGCTCCATCGACAATGTAGGCCTCGGCTCCGACTTCGATGGCGTCCCCTATCTGCCAGCCGGAATGAACGGAGCCGAAGATCTGCCGCTCATCACGTACGAAATGCTCCGCCGCGGCTATTCCGAGACCGACATCAAAAAAGTCCTCGGCGAAAACACGCTAAGAGCAATGTCTCAAATGGAAAAGGTCGCCGGCAACAGACAGATCAGCGGGCAGGGGAGTTTGAAGAAGATAAAGTGATCGAGTAGTTCCGGCGCCGTTTTGCAGTCCCGAGAGCATTTCTTCGGCCTTATCTATCTTGTCGAGGGGGATGTTGCGGATCATCGTTCGAAACGCTTCGGCTTTGTCGTCGCGGCGGAGGGTTTTTAGGGGGTGCATCTCGGGGTTTACGGTGTCGCGATTTGGTTTCCACTCGAAGAGGTCGTTAGGTTCGCACCGCAGGTACTCACATATCTTCTCCAAGTGCTTCCCCTGAATACTGTTCACCTTATTCTCAAGCAAATTCTAAGCCGTAGGCCGCGAGATCCCCAGCTTAACAAGCTGCGTATTACAAGTCCGTAGGTGCTGTGCAGGAACGAGAGGCCTTGTTGGATTTCGGGTGTAATGGACAAAATAGTTGGTAATTTTTAGATGTTTTGTTCAAGTGGACAAAATAGTTGGTGTTTATTTTCTGGGTTTATTTAAGTTTCAAAATATCTGCTACAGTTTGTTATATCAAGCAAAACGGAAGTAGGCTCTGCTGGAGAGCAACCTGCCAGGGATAGCTTGACGGCTGACAAAAATGTCAGATCAGAGGGCTGTTTTTTAGCGGCCCTTTGATATTTTTTGAAGCCGTTATGCCTTAAAAAACTCATCGATAAATTTCTTTTTTCTAGCCGTTGATAATCCATTGTGGTTTCTCAATTTGTTCTTCAAATCGGCAAAATGCCCGTCAATTGCATTGGTGGTATTTGGGATTTTCAGCTCCAAATAATCGTACCAGGTAAAGAGCCAGGGCAGATTTGTTTTGAGGCTTCGATAGGCACTTCTCAGCCTTTTATGGACGTATCTGTTTTTGCCGAGCGGATCTATTTTTCGTTCGTTTAAAAAGTCCTTCCATTTTTCGTGCCACGCCTCCAATCCGCCCGCAAAACTCTCCTTATCTGTTTGTGTCAGAAGCAGTGTATGTTCCCATAACTCAATACTGGCCTGCATTTTAGGGTTCTTGGTCAAATACCTTCTGACAATGGCCACCTGATGAAACTGGCACATTTGAACAGGCAGGTCACTGCCAAATAATTGAAATAAACCCTTCCGGCCATCACAAATAATCGCCTGTATTTCGATGCCTCTGCGTCCTATTTCTTCGATTCCCGAAAGGTATAATTTATTGGTTTCCTGATCCACATATCGCTTGAATAATATCTGCCCCGTAAGGCTGTCCTTAAAAACCATTACCCCAAATGCTCTTCCAAAATATGTCGTATCCATCAACACATTTACAACGCTTGGAAATGTGTTTTCTGTTTCGACTTTTACCGCATCGATTTTTCTCTGGATCGTTTTTGCGGAACAATTATATTTCACCGCGAGCTGAGAATATGTCTGCTTGCCGATCGTATATTCTTGCCATATTTTTTGCGGATCGAGCCGTCTCGTCCCCGAAAAAACTTTCCCGCAAACAGCACATTTATACCGCTGAACACCCTCCTGAATACCGTATTTCGATACGATTTTACTCGCACAATAAAAGCACTTTTTTTATTCATAACCTTTCATCGCCATAACCCTATTCCCATCATAGCTTTAAAAGGTTTTTACCAACTATTTTGTCCATTACCCCGGATTTCGTAACTTCAATGGCGAATGGAGATTAGGCATTGGGTAAGGACATTTCGCTAATTAAATTCGAGTAGAAGCAGATTTAACCTATGATCGGCTTATTGCCTCTTGCATCCGTGTAAAATGCAATGAAATCTTAAAGAGAAAAAGGTACCATCCAAAATCACTCAGTGAGAACAATCGATTTAGAGAATCCTTTACTGTTGGGGCGCACTTGATATCACAGTTCGTTGCATGATCAAGTAAAGCGACGCAATCTTCAGGTAAAGACCCTGCTTTCGGAAGAAAAATAATCGATGAAGTACGCTGTTCTTTGATTGCTTCAACGGTTTGGTCAATTACATTTTTTGGAAGCTCTTTGTTTTCAAGAACCGCGACAAACTTGGATAATTTTATTATTGGACAGTACGTAATTCTAGGTGGTGTATGGCGCTTATTCTCGCTATCAATATCACAAGTATTCGACAAGACCATAACCGGACCCTCATCGACCTTAGAATCTGGCAGATTCGAGATTGGCATCAGCAACAAGCCATCCCCTTGTAAAATGCCATCATCACCAGCAAGAATTCCCGAATAGAGTCTATCGTGAGGCTTATCGGTAAATGCTTTAAGCTCTTGGAATAAGGATTCCGTGGCCTCAGGGGAAAGGTACTTAGGTAGGTACTTTTTTATTTCCTCAAAATCGTTCATACATGTTCCAGAAATCATCGCTAATAACCTGCGATACGATCGGGTTCAAATTTTGAGTATTCATTACAAGCGCTTGAGCAAACGAAGTCAAGATCTCCGCTTGTTCATGTTCTGAAAGTAACGAATTTGAAGATCCGATCGATGCGTTCTGGGCGGCGTAGGCTCCGTATGGTTCTTTGGTAATCGGGGGCAACTCGTAAACCTCCGCCGGAACCGAACCGACGGTAAATAACGAAATTGCGGTTGCCATTGCGGTCGATGACGCTATATTGAAGTACGGATTTGCCATATTATTCGTATTCCGGATTCATTGTTTGCAAGAAATCATCTTTGAGCAGCCCAAAAAAGGTTTCCTTTTGAACTGCGTGAGCATTATTGAGAAGCTCTTTTATTCTTGTGAAAAAATCAAGTTCGGTTCCTGAGATGCTAACATCCGTGTCAATAGCTGAATAGATCGTAGCGTCAGTGTCTCCCTTCCTTAGACGTTCGGTAGAATTGACGACTTGTAAAAGGATACTGTAGTCGCCGGAAGGGAAAATATTGCGGACGTATAACTCGCTATCCTCAATTGAGTTTCCCATTATTTTCAACTCAAGGTTGAGATGGCTCAAAATGGCTCCTTCGAAATGGTTAATGTATCGCAAGCCTAATCGGGTAACCTTTGAAATAAATTGGGCATTACCAATTTTTTCGAAAACCGTCACGAGTTCAGGAAGAAATTCAGACCAGCTAGTTAGTGGAGGAGTCATCGACAAGGAAAATACTCGCGGACCAACCTGAGCAACAAAATTCTCTTTTTTCAACTTGTGATGTGGCTGAAAAATAAGATTTTCGTCTCTATTCCTAATTGCCTCTGGGATTTGCAAGATCGGGAGGTTTTCAACCTCTGGATAAGTTTCCCTAAGTGAGCTATAGACGACTCCAAAAACAGCATCTGGCGGAAGGCTTGAATCAAAGCGAATTTCAACCGCTGCTTCCTGTAACGGATTCGGATTGATGTTGTTTGGTAAGTTCATTTTGCGATGGAGAGATTATCCCAAATCCACTATTAAACTGACAAGGCGATAATCCCAATTAGAACAACCTTAGTCGCCTGACCAAATCAATTCAAGATAATTCAATTTTAACATGGATTTTTGGAAAATAAGGAAAAAGGCGGGAAGGCCCGCCTTTTGTTGATCGAATTCAACTGCTTTCGCTATTCCTCTGTGTCGTCGCCGGAATATCTGGGTAGATAGTTGCGGGGCGAATAGTTTACTCGCCTAACTTCCCGCATCCGGGCATCGTCCAAACGGCCCTCGACGATCTCGTAGCCTAGCAGGGCAAACACGCGGCCGCGGATGAAGAGCGGGCGGGCGTTGCCGTACCAATCTACGCATGAGGCTTTGCAGCGGTCGTTTGTGGAGGTGTTTTTTGCTTCGAGTTCGCCGATCTGGCTGAGATTCATGTCGTTGTTGCGGATGAAGAGGACGGCGGCGGAATCTTCGATGAGATGTTTATACCCGGCGCGTCCCTGACGGGCAATCGGCAGACCGAGCAATCCGGTATCGTCGCCATCGGGTTTGTAAAAGAACCCGTGACTGCGAAGCTCTCCCTGCGAAGCGTCTTTGCGAATGTAGCTTTGTTTGACCGACGGCATCCGGCTAAGATCGACGGGTGAAAAATAGAGGTCCTGGCCGTTTGTACCGACAACCACGGCGTCATTTCCCATCTGCTCGATGCGGTCAACCGAATGATCGAGATATAGGCTGCTCGTGCCGCCTGTTTTCCAGTTTATGGCGTAGAGATTTGCGCCGTCCGTATTTTTTTGGCGGCCCCAGCCGTTACCTGCTCCGTAAAGGATATGATCGCCGACAAAGCGGTTCTGCATGGTGTATCCCTCGACATTTGGCAGATTGCGATAACTATCACGAGAAGCCGATTCGCTGCCGTCGTTGAATTCGTCTAGCGACGTGCGAAATAGCGCGATGTCGCCCGCTGTCCGCTCGGAACCCCACATTTGCTCGCCGTTACCCTCGCTACGGACAAGCACATTCAAATGCGACGCGTCGCTCTCGAGAAACGAAAATTGATCGATCGGTACACCCGAAACGCCCAAAGCGCTCGGAGCCGAGCCGTCAAGCGGCATACTGTAAACCATCGACGCAGATTTGGTCTCATTGCCCGCGTAGTTCCATTCGCTGGTCCAAACATAGACCGATTTTGGCGATACATAAAATATTCGGCCCGGAGCACCGAGAATCGCCGTCCCTTCGCACGTCATTTCGCGTGATGCGAGATCGCACACGGTGACCGTATGCAGGGCTGATGAAGCGCTGGCCGAATCTTCGCTCCGCGGTGTGCGATAAACGCGAGTCGCCGAAACGATAGTTTTGAATTCGTCGTTGGTTGCCCCATTGTGCCAGCGCCGAACGGCCGGGAATTGCTGGGTCGGATCGCCATGGTGGCCGATGTATTGCGGCGTGTAAAAAACAAGCTTGTCACCGACGAGGCGGCTCGCGTAATTTCGCGACGAATAATAGTCATTTGATTTCAAATGATAACTCGACCGGAAAACCAATCCGCCGCACGAATCGATGTCAAAAAGATTGATTTCCGTCCCGCCGCGCCCGTAGGAATAGCCGATGACGACGATGGTGTTTCTGGACACAAGCATCTCGTCATACCAATCATTGCTCGGATTTACGCCCGGAGCGTAGGCGTTGACGGATGAAACCGGTGCCAATGAATTCGACCCAACTTTGACTGTAAACAATCGCCCGCGACGAAGAATGACGAGATGTTCGCCGTGCAGTTTAACAATACCGCCTTCGTCGACGCCGGCGTGCTGGTTGTTTGTTACGCTTTCTTCGTCTTTGCCCGCCGCCGGTTTGGCTTCGGCCGCAGCCACGCCGTCCGTCATCCCGGCCGACGGCGATGGCTGGGCGTTCGAACTAGCCGTTTTTGCTGAGTCCCGTCTCCCTTCCCGCTGCCTTTCGGCCAGCTTCTTGAAGTGATCTTTTAGTGCTTTCTCAGAACTGAACGCCTGCATCGTCTTATTCGGCTTGGCGACGACGCCACTGGAAATTCCGGGGTCACCTATTGCCCCGCGCAGAAAGAACGCCGAGAACGAATAGGCAATAACGCCCGTCATAAGTACAACCAAACCAACCGCAAAACTCTTTTTCATGCTTCAACCTCCGACGCGGCCGCTACGCTCCGCGTGATAGAAAAATTTTTACCGTCCAAGATGTTGAACGCACAAATATGAAACGCCTTGCACCGATTTAGAAAGATTGTGTAAGAAGTGTTACGAAGCTTCGTGGACGATTAGGGAAACGAGGCCGTTTGCCGCAGCCTTGAATTGACAATTAGAGCGGTTACGAGTTGAAAATACGGAATCAGACCGTCTGCGTAAGTCTGAAGCAGGATTCGCACGGCGGGTTGAAGGCTTACGCGAGTGGTAAAGGTCTTTTGGCCGGATTGACCTTCGACCAGTTGCGGATTTACCTTTGACCAGTCGCCCCTGTTTTTGCCAATGTCGGGAAAAATACTTCGATCAAAGCGGCCTTTTTTGTCGACAAATGACGGAAAATAGGCGGTTTTTGTGAAAATGTGGCACGTGCCACATTTAAGAGCGAAAGAAATTAAAAACAAAAAAAATCCACCCCCGGATTCTGTAACCGGGGCCAAACAAAACACTACACGGATTCAAAATCCGCTCTAGTTGGAATGTGAGTCTGACGTGCGCTGGGGCGAGGCGGTGCCTTGGAATGGAACGGTTTTCACCCTTTTTTCTGGCGTAAAGGTCAGGCACCGGCGCCGGATTTTGCTCCGAAGATCGTCTTCATTTTATCGACGGCCCGCTGAAGGTTTTCCATCGAGGTTGCGTACGATAATCTTAAAAATCCATCCGCTCCGAAGCCTTCTCCGTCGGTGACGACAATGTGGGCGTCTTTCAAAAGCAGGTCTGCAACATCGGCCGAGCTTTTAAATCGATCACCTAAAACACCACGAACATCCGCAAATGCGTAAAACGCTCCCTCGGGCATTGGGCATTTGAAACCGTTTATTTCATTGAGCGCAGGGACGAACCAGTCACGGCGCTTTTCGTATTCGCCGGTCATGGCTTTGACAGCGGCCATCGATTCTTCCCTGTTTCGCAAGGCTTTGGCACAGGCGTATTGGACGAACGAGGTCGGATGCGTCGCGGAATGGCTTTGGAGCTTGATCATTGCTTTCGTCCATTCGACATTTGCGATTGTGTAGCCAACACGCCAGCCGGTCATGGCGTAGGTTTTAGAAAAGCTGCCGGCGATGCAGACGTAATCGCGCAAATCGACCGGTAATGTCGCGAGCGAAAACGGTTCGGCGGGTGGATAGGCGAAGAACAGATAGCATTCGTCGGTCATCACATAAACGCCGCGATTCGCACAGGCCTCGACAATCCTTACCATTTCATCTGGCGGAATGACACGGCCTGACGGATTGCTGGGGCTATTAATAATGAGTAATTTTGTTTTATCCGTGATCGCCGCCGCGACCTGATCGGCCGTTAGAATAAAATCCGTTTCTTCCGTCTCGATAAAGACACTGTTTGCACCGCAAAACGTAATGATCTCAGGGAATGTGACCCAATACGGTTTCGGGATCAGGACGTCATCGCCAGCATTGAGCAGTGTACAAGCGGCATTAAAAAGAGCCTGCTTCCCGCCACACGAAGCCGCGACCTCCGCCATTTTTACGTCTGCTCCAAACTGTTTTGCATAAAATTCAACAACCGCATTGCGAAAATCGGCGAGCCCGGCGGTCGCTGTGTATTTTGTCAGACCTTTTTCGAGGCCTTCCCACGCGTAGTCTTTTATAAACTGTGGTGTGTCAAAATCGGGTTCGCCAACAGAAAGATCGATAACGTCAATACCCTGGGAACGCATCTCGGCCGCCGCCTGCGCGGCGATCAGCGTTGAAGAGCCTTTCATTTTAGCTACGTGGTCAGAAACCGGGAATATTGCCATACGAAGGTTGATTTTAACGCAAAGTCGCTAAGACGCAGAGACGCAAAGTTAATGAAATGAGGTATTCGACTAACTTAAGAGTAAGAAACCTACAAATTTGTAGAAAGCGGTTCAAAACCTTTGCGTCTTTGCCACTTGGCGTCTTTGCGTTAAATTTCTTTTCCAGTCTTCTCGCGCATGTGGGTTTCGACGAGTTCCGGTATGAGGCCTTCGACGCGGCCGCCGAGTTCGAAGACCTGTTTCATCAAGGTCGAGGATACATATGAATATTCTTCACCGGCCATCAGAAACACGGTTTCGATTGACGGTTCGAGGCGGCGGTTCATGAGGGCCATGCGGAGCTCGTATTCGTAATCGCTAACGGCACGAATGCCGCGCACTATCGCTGTCGCCCCGCTCGTCCGTGCGAAATCCGCCGTTAAGCCCGAAAAACTATCGACAATCATCGTGCATTCGCCGGTGTCTAAGGTGGCGAGAACCTCATGGATCATCGCGCAGCGTTCCTCGACCGTGAACATCGGATGTTTGTCGGCATTATTGAGAACAGCGACGATCATCTCGTCAAACAGCGGAGCCGAGCGTTTTATGATGTCGAGATGTCCGTTTGTAAACGGGTCAAATGAACCCGGAAAAATAGCACGTCGCATTGAATGAATTGTAGCGTAGACTAGAGGAAGTAACCACGAAATAACACTAAAAGAACACGAAAAGAAGCCATTTCCTATTTGATTTTTTGTGCAATTTCGTGGTTCCTTCTTCGTGGTTACTTCCTAAAACTTGGTCGCCAGCAGCTTTTTGGCTTTTTCGACTGCCTCTCGGCATTCGATCAGGAACTCGGGGTTGTGTTTCATGCTGAGAACTTTATCGAGCTGCTTTCTCGCCTCACCTTCTTTTTTTAAGGCTAGGTATGCCTCAGCGAGATGCAGATGGATGTTCATGTTGTCCTTTTCGGTTTCGAGAGCTTTTTCGAATAGTTCGACCGCTTTCTCCGCCTTTCCGCCGTACAAACGCGTTTCGAGTTCGATCTGGCCGAGAACGTCGTAGGCGCTTGAGTTTTGATAGTTGGGCTGCAATTCGACAACTTTTTCCATCGCCCCCCGAACGTCCGGCAGCGATTTTATGCCAACGGTCAGCATGTTCTTTTTCGAAAGTTCGCCGAGGTTGGCTCCGTACCAGAAATAGCCTTCGGATTTTTGCGGTTCGAGGCCCGAGGCAATCTTTCCGGCGTCGCGGCCTTCTTCAAATGCGCTGTTAGATTCCTTCTCGTCCGTCGATTGTTTGCCAAGGAAATAATTAAACTTTGCGAACTTCCATTCGACACCGAAGTTTCGATTTCGATAATCTCTGGCCTTTCTTAAAAGCTCAACCGCTTCCCTAAGTTTGGAAACGTCTTCGCGTTGCTTGAAAAGGGCTTCCGACTGGGTTAGAGCCGCCACGAGGATCTCAGGGCTGACGCTCGGACGCTCGGTTTCGACGGCGTCAGTCGTCGAACACGCAAGCTGTAGGCACAATGTAATTACAATTACTATTAAGATCGCAAGTTTCGACGTTTTCATAAGGTAAAACCCGCTCGAACGTGATAAGATTCTAAAACAATCCGCAACTTGATTTAGCTAAGTTTGAATAACGTATCACAAAGCCGGAATGAATAAAAACGGACAGCCAGCCGCATTCTACGACCTGGAAGGCACACTGGTCAGCACAAATCTCGTACACACCCTCGCCTTTTACGCCAAACGCCAACAGGGCCTGTGGCAAACTGCCAAAAAATCGGTCGGCACGCTCGCCAAGCTGCCGTTCTTTGGCATCACCGATCTGTATTCGCGAAATGTTTTTAACGAGGTGTTTTTCAAGAGCTACTCCGGCTTTTCGCAGGACAGGCTACGGTATTTTTCCGAAGAGCTTTTCGAAGAAGTCCTGAAACCCGCGATCTTCCCGGGTACATTCGACCTCATCGCCTCCGGCAAGAAGATCGGCCAGCGACAGGTTGTGCTCACGGGAGCACTTGACTTCACGATCGCCAAATTGATGGATCACCTCGGCATCGACGATTACGTCGCCAACCGCCTCGAATTCGTCAACGGCTACGCCACCGGCCGCGTCCTTCCGCCCGTAATGGCCTCGGCGACCAAGGCTCAATGGATCCGCGAATACGCCGAACGTGAAGAGATCAACCTGTCCGATTCGTACGCATATTCCGACTCTATCTCCGACCTGCCGATGCTTTCTATAGTCGGGCATCCGGTCGCGGTATGTCCGGACTTTAGATTGAAGCAGACGGCGTTACAGCACGACTGGGCGGTTTTGGATTTAAGATGAAATGTTGAGGGTTTTGTCAAAATGTGACAAAATGGCTATGTGGCCATTTTGGCGGAACGGGGGACACATCATGTCACATAATGTAAAAGAAGCAAAAAATAATTTCAGCAGTCTACTCAGACTGGCCGAGAAAGGGCAGCCTCAAGTCATTCGGCGTCACGATAAGGAAGTCGCCGTCGTAGTCTCGATGGAAGACTGGAAAAAGCTCCACGGCGAGGAAGAAGACTTTGTCGATTTTCTGCAACGTAGCGGGATGCACGAGATTCTGCCGTTCCTTGAGGACAGACCACAGGGGTTGCCGCGCGATATATCTTTCGAATGAGTTTCCTTCTCGATACCAACGTAATCTCCGAGCCTGTGCAGAAAAGGCCAGACGCGAATGTTTTGAGGTGGCTGCGGTCTCACCCTACGTCCTCAATGTATCTGAGCGCGGTGACCATCGGCGAGATTCGGCGAGGCATCGAACGCCTGTCGTCCGGGCCAAAGCGGGCTCACTTGCAGGAATGGATGGCAGAAAATAGAGTTCGATTTTCTGGAAGAATTTTATCCATTACGGAGGAGACTTTCTTGGTATGGGGGAAAATGTACGCCGATTTTGAAAAGCGGGGGGTTGTCCGTCCGCCATATGATTCTTTGTTGGAGGCAACCGCACTGGAACATGACCTGGTATTGGTAACTCGAAATGTCCGGAACTTTCAGGATTCCTCGGTGACGATCTTGAATCCGTGGGAAAATTGAAAAATAGCATTCCCGATCTGCCGATGCTCTCGATCGTCGGCCATCCGGTCGCGGTGTGTCCGGATTTTAGGCTGAAGCAGACGGCTTTGCAGCATGACTGGGCGATCTTGGATCTGAAGTGAAAATGGTTGTTTGGGTGATATGGGCTTGTCTCCCAAACGATAGACTGGGAAAAAAGGTGATATGCAAACCGATAAGGATGTAAACTCCGGTCTGGAAACGGATAGAGCGAATTCTCTTGTTGCAATTAAATTGCTTTTGGACGAATTCAATCCGGTTGGCCTTGCAGAGTTTGTCAGGATCTTTGAAAAAATTCTACAAGTCCGAGAGGACGTAACTATTGATGAATACTTTGGGGTTTTAAATACTTCTGGGCGAAAAGTACGGATCGTAAACGATTTTCTTCCTCCGGAAGGAAGTGGACTTCGGCACTTACTTCAACAAATTGTTTCGGGCAGAGAGGCTGCGATAAAACGACGTATCGATGCGGAGGAACATAGACGAGATGTGCTAGAAGCAAAGAATAGGCATCCGAATTTTCCGGATAGCGATTCATATGAATTCGTTCGAAAATTTGTTGAGAGATTTGGGAAATCACCCCCTCAGAGTGATTTTGATAAATTAAGGACTCTGCTTAGTCAGAAAGGCCATAGTTTGCGGAGCGGAGAACTTCAATATTTCCTTGATCACGAATCAAAGAGGCAATATGGCTCCAATTTGCGAAGCCGGATCATAGAACAAAATCCTAAAACGCTGCGAGATGTTTTCGAAACTTATCTTAATTTTTACGAAGTTGAGAATGAATTAGCGGTTAACTACTTGAAAAAAGTTCTATCAGAATTGGGTTTTCCCTATGCTGGTGCTGATGAGATCAAAAAGGATCTCAAAGTTATCATTGCTGATTTAGAAATAAAGTCATTTGAAGCAAGCCTAATTAGTGCAAGTCCAGAAATCACTCTAGACGAAATAGACTGTTTTGACGGCTATCAATTTGAAAGATTTCTTCAAGAACTCTATTCGAAGATGGGATACAAAGTTGAACACACAAAGCTGTCCGGAGATCAAGGGGCCGATCTAGTAGTGACAAAGTTCGGTGAAAAGACAGTCATTCAGGCAAAATGCTATTCCGGAAACGTAGGGAATTATGCAGTTCAGGAAATATTTGCGGCACTAAACCTTTATCATGCAAACAAAGGTGTTGTCATTACAAATAGCTACTTTACGCCTTCGGCATATGAACTGGCACACGCGAACAAAGTAGAACTCGTCGATCGCAGCCAATTAAAGGCATTGATCGGAAAATACTGGTAAGTTATGGCATTGCAATTAAGACGTAAAACACACGAATCCATCGTTTACATCGACAAAGACTCCGCGCCGCGGATCATGCCGTTTGGTGAGGATTTTATTATTAATGACCTCCCGGTCGGGACGCGGGTTATTTATCCGAATCCGCCGATCAAGGGGCTGCCTAATCGCGAAGCGGCTATTCGTTATGCGGTGAATCACCCGATCGAGATGGAGCCGCTCTACGCTTTGCTCGAACCGGGGATGCGGGTGACGATCGCGATGGACGACATTTCGCTGCCGCTGCCGCCGATGCAGACGCCTGACTTAAGGCAGACGATGCTTGAGGTGGTGCTGGATATGTGCGGGGCGAACGGCGTCGATGACGTGCATCTGATCATCGCAAATTCGCTCCATCGCAAGATGACGGCGTGGGAAATGAAACGGATGGTCGGCGCCGACATCTACAACGAATACTACCCCGATCGCTATTACAATCACGATGCCGAGGACGATGACAATCTCGTCACGCTTGGCGTCACGCGGCACAACGAACCGCTGCGGGTCAACAAACGTGCGATCGAAAGCGACCTGCTCATCTATCTCAACATCAATCTCGTCCCAATGGACGGCGGACACAAATCCGTCGCGGTCGGGCTCTGCGATTACGAATCTCTGCGTGCTCACCACGATCCGCAGACGATACGCGATTCGGATTCTTATATGGACCCGCCGAAATCGGTGCTGAATCATAAGGTCATTCGACTCGGAAAACTCGTCGATGAGCAGTGCAAGGTCTTTCACATCGAGACGGCGATCAATAACATGATGTTCCCCGAAGGCTACGATATTCTGACGCGAAACGAGGACGAATTCAGTTTTGCCGACCGCATGAAATGGGAAGTGATGGCAAAGACCTTCTCAAAAATGCCTCGTGCCGCACGGCGAAAAATGCTGCACGCGATCCCAGCACAATACGAATTGATCGCCTGTTACGCGGGCTCGACCGAGCCGGTTCATGCGAAGATCCTCGAAAAGAATTATCAGCAGTACGAGATCCCGGTCAAGGGCCAATGCGACATCCTGATCTCTGGAATCCCTGATATTTCGCCGTATAACGTTTATTCGGCTTTGAATCCGCTGCTTGTTCAGGTGATGGCTCTCGGTTATCACTTCAACATGTATCGAAATAAACCGCTCTTGAGAAAGGGGGGTGTGATGATCATTACGCATCCGTGTTTTGACGAATTTGACCATAATTTTCATCCGGCGTACATCGAATTTTTCCATCGGCTGCTGCCCGAATCGCGGGATGCATTCTACCTTCGCGAAAAATACGAACGTGAATTTGCGACCAATCCGGCCTATATCGAGATGTACCGCCGCGGCAACGCCTATCATGGAGCGCATCCGTTTTTCATGTGGTACTGGGGCGAAAACGGCCGCCAGCACATCGGCCACGTCATCGTCGCCGGTGCCGAAAACGCCCACGTCCCCGAAATGCTCGGCTGGGAACGCGCCGACAACCTAACCGAAGCCATCGCCATGGCCCGCAGCTACATGGGCCGCAACGCCGAGATCACTATGCTGCATCAGCCTATCATTGGGTTGTGTAATGTGACGGATTAGGTTGGTTCGGAGCTAAATTGACGCTGCATGTAAGATGCGGTCGCAAATTGCGACCAGATGGATTTATGACAACAAAAAACGATAAATCTATTCAACTCGCGGTTACTGAGGAGATTGAAGACAAAATATATGTTCTTCGAGGGCAGCGGGTAATGCTGGACTCAGATTTGGCGGAAGTTTATGGTGTAACTACTAAAAGATTAAACGAACAGGTTCGAAGAAACGTTCATCGTTTCCCCGGTGATTTTGTATTTCAATTAACTGAGCAAGAATTCGTTTCTCTGCGAAACTGGTCGCAATTTGCGACCAGTTCAAACAAACACCGAGGGGCGGCTTATCGTCCCTACGCTTTTACCGAACACGGAGCGGTAATGCTTGCAAGTGTTCTAAATAGTCCAACTGCAGTTGAGGCTAGCATCATCGTTGTTCGTGCGTTCGTGAGAATGCGGGCGATGTTGGAGTTGCATCAAGATCTAGCGGACCGCGTTGAGGGGCTCGAAAAGGTAACGGATCACCACGGACAGAAATTCGGAGCGGTTTCGGCGTTGTTGGGTGAGATCATGCGTGACCCGAAATATTTGAACGAAAGATCGGATTTGTTGAGGCGAAAAAGGCTAAAGCTAAGAAATAGGAAATATTATGGAAAGCACAGAAATGACAACTGAAATGGAGGCCCTGAAAAGCCGCTTGCGGGCGACTTGGATCGCGGGGGATTTTGGTGAGATCGCAAAATCGATCGAGACCGGTGCCGAGGAATTTGTCACACGGCTCGATTTGAAACCGGGGATGAAGGTGCTGGATGTCGCTTGCGGAACGGGAAATTTGGCGATACCGGCTGCTCATGCGGGTGCTGATGTTACGGGCATCGATATCGCTCCGAACCTGATCGAACAGGCACAGGCGAGGGCGGCGGACGAGCGGCTTGAGGCGCGTTTTGACGTTGGCGATGCCGAGGCTCTGCCGTATGACGACGAGACTTTTGACGTTGTGATGACGATGTTTGGTGCGATGTTTGCTCCGCGGCCCGATGTGACAGCGGCCGAGTTGATCCGCGTGTGCAAACCCGGCGGCGTGATCGCGATGGCGAACTGGACGCCGGGAGCTTTTACGGGGCAGATGTTCAAGACTAACGCGAAACACGTTCCGCCGCCAGCGGGAATGCCTTCGCCGATATTGTGGGGAACCGAGGATGCTGTTCGTGAGCGTTTGGCTGACGGCGTGACCGATCTGCAAATGACCAAACAAACGATCAATTTCACATACCCATTCGGCCCGGTCGATGTGGTCGAGCATTTTGTTAAATATTTTGGCCCAACGCAGAAAGCGTTCGAGTCGCTCGACGCCGAAGGCCAAAACGCCCTCCGCCACGACCTCGAACAGCTTTGGGCCGATAACAATCTAGCGACCGACGGAACGACACAGGTTGAGTCGGAGTATCTGGAAGTGCGAGCGATCAAGAGTTAATGAAACTATCACCAACAGAAATATTTAAGGGTAAGAAGATATTCTTTATCGGCGGGACGGGCTTTGTGGGTAAGGTCACGTTGTCGATGCTGCTGCATAATTTTCCGGATATCGGCAAGGTCTATGCGACTGTGCGTGCGAGGGATGCGGCGGAATCGAAGATACGGTTTTGGACGTCGATCGTGACGTCGCCGACGTTTGATCCCCTGCGTGAGAAGTACGGCGACGGATTTGACGACTTTATTAAATCCAAGGTGGTGCCGGTGAATGGAGATGTCGGCAATGAGTATCTTGGACTCGACGAAAAAGAGGCGAAAAAGATAATGCGTGACACCGACATCATTATAAATGGTGCCGGAAACGTGACGTTTAATCCGCCGCTTGAGTCGGCTTTACGGACGAATATCAACGGCTCGAACAACATCATCAAAATGGCCCGGATGATGAAAAGGCCGCGGCTAGTGCATGTTTCGACTTGTTTTGTCGCCGGCAAACGTTCGGGGCCGATCTGGGAGAATGAGCCCGTTGTCGGATATTTTCCGCGTAAAGATGAATTGGTCGGTACGGTTTTCGATGTAAATCGCGAAGTTGAGGACTGTGCTCGTTTGTCAGAGCAGGCGAGGCAAGAGGCGGACGACGCGGTGCAGCATGCAAAGTTTCGCGAACAGGCGCGCTGCCGCTTTATCGAAGAGGGCCGCGACCCGGACGACGAGGCTGAGTTAAAATCCGCGATCTTTCGCGAACGCAAAATGTGGATCCGCGAGCGCACGACCGAGCTTGGTACCGAGCGTGCGGAGTATTGGGGCTGGACAAATATCTACACCTACTCGAAATCGCTCGCCGAGCAGATCATCGCTTCGCAGGACGATATTGTTAAGGTGCTGCTGCGGCCATCGATCGTCGAATCGTCGAACGCATATCCCTTTCCCGGCTGGAACGAAGGTTTTACAACGACCGCTCCGCTTATCCTTATCGCGCTTCGCGGACAGCCGATAATTCCGGTCAATGAAAAGCTGATACTCGATGTCATTCCTGTCGATATGGTCTCAGGAGCGATCCTTGCGGCGACGATGAACGCGCTTGTCGATCCAAAACCGCCGCTAGTGTTTCAGGCGTCATCGGGCGACTCGAACCCAAACGATATGAAACGCATCGTCGGTCTCGTTGGGTTGTACAAACGTCAGCATTTTGAGGATAAAGAGACGGGCAATAAGCTCACGAACAAGCTCGCCGGCATGATCGAAACGCAGACGGTCAAACAGCGAACTTATGAGTTAACCTCGGCCCCGATGCTCAATAGGATCGCAAAACGTGCCGACGATCTGATGGACCGTGCGACACCGCGTTGGGGCGGCGGGCGTATCGGCAACATCATTTCCGACCTGAAAAAATCTACCGAGGGCTTTAAGGAATCGACTCAGGCGACGATGGACGCGTTCGCGATGTTCAAACCGTTCATGATCGATAACGATTATTTGTACCGCTCGGACAATGTTCGTGCGTTGTATTCGGCGATCAGAGAAAAAGAAAAAGACCTGCTGCCGTGGTACCCCGAGCGGCTCGATTGGTACGACTACTGGCTAAACGTCCATTTTCCGGGCATGCGAAAATGGGTGCTGCCGACACTCGAAGAGGAGCTGAAGGCGGTCGAAAAGCGGTCTTACACTTACAAAGATCTCATCGATCTCTTTGACACTTCGGTCAAACGTTTCCCGACCCGCGTCGCGATGCGTATCGAACGTGACGGCCGCAAAGAGCAATACACCTACGAGGATGTCAACGAGCTAACGCTGCGTGCCGCCGGGTTTTTTGCGAAAAACGGCATTGCTCACAACAGTCGCGTTATTTTGTTCTCAAACAATATGCCTGAGTGGGGAATGACGTATTTTGGCATTCTTAAGGCGGGAGCGACAGCGATACCGATCGATCCGGCTTCTACGATTGATGAGATCGTGTCGTTTGCTAAGGCTGGAGAGGCCTCGGCGATTGCCATTAGTCCGAAATTGGCAGGTGAGAACCTGGAGTTGAAAGAAAGGTTGGCTGCGGCTTTTGCCGCGAAAGGTAAGGGCGAGCAGGATGCTCACCCTCCAGTGGTTTGGACATTCGACGAGGTTTTTGAGATCCAGTCGGAGACCGAAGAGGCGAAGCGAAATGCTTTGCTTCCGTCGAAGATCCACTCAAACTCGATCGCGTCGCTTATCTTTACATCCGGCACGACCGGAACGCCAAAGGCGGTGATGCTCTCGCACAAAAACTTCGTCAATATGATCTCGATGCTCTCAAGCGTGCTCGATATGGACATCACGGACGGCGTTTTGTCGGTGCTGCCGATGCACCACACATTCGAGTTTTCAGCGGGATTTTTGACACCGTTTTCTAATGGGACGCAGATAACTTATCTCAACGAGCTGACCGCGGAGGACTTGGCTCGAACTATCGAAAACAGCCATGTTACGGGGCTTGTAGGCGTTCCGGCTTTGTGGGAAATGCTGCATCGGCGAATCAAAACGCGGCTGCGCGAACGCGGCGATTGGATAGCAGATCTGGCCGACAACGTGATCGAGTTCAACGCCTGGATACGCGACAACACGCCGTTCAATCTCGGGCCGATTGTCTTTTTCCCGATCCATCAGGGCATGGGCGGCCAGATGCGGTATGTGATCTCGGGCGGTTCGGCTTTAAGCGAGAAAGTTCAAAAAGACTTGCACGGACTTGGATTTACGGTGCTTGAGGGTTACGGGCTGACGGAATCTTCGCCGGTTCTCACAGTTGCACGACCGGGAAATAAACTGTTACGGGGCAGCGTTGGTAAACCTTTGCCGGGCGTTGAGGTCAAGATCGAATCGCCGGACGAGAACGGCGTTGGCGAAGTGATCGCTCGTGGGCAGAATGTGATGGTCGGCTATTACAATAACGACAAAGCGACCGAGGCCGTTTTGAATGACCGCTGGCTAAAGACCGGCGATCTTGGACGGCTCGATGAGGACGGAAATCTGTTTATTGTCGGGCGTTCAAAGGACGTAATTATCGACTCAAATGGTAAGAATATTTACCCCGACGAGATCGAGGACCATTACGGTAAATCACCTTTTGTTAAAGAGATGAGTGTCGTCGGCTTGCCCGATGACGACGGCGGCGAAAAGATTGCGGCACTCGTCGTTCCCGATTACGAACACGATATTGCGCTGTCGCGCACCGAGGTCAATAAGCAGATCGAGACTCATTTTCGCGAGGTTTCGGCGGGGCTCGCGTTTTTCAAACGCGTCAAGGTTTTGCACATCACGCCGTTTGAATTGCCGCGAACGGCGACGAGAAAAGTTAAACGGCCAGAGGTCGTCGAGATGCTGCAAACGCTCGAAGAACGCTCTAAATCAAAGACCAAAACGGTCGTCGATGGCAAGGGTGATGACAATGCCGTCTGGATCAGAAAGGTAGTCGCGTCGGTTTCGAACCGGCCTTTGTCGGATGTCGTTATGGAGGATAAGCTTGCCGATCTCGGCTTTGATTCGCTGATGTTCGTCGAGCTACAGGCGGCTGTCGAGGACGCGGGCGGACGCGTGATGTCGCCGGACACGCTTAACGAGATACAGTCTGTCCGGGAGCTTTTGACCGCGATCCAGCGTGTGGATAAGTCCAAAAAACTCGCCGACGAGCCGCGGGTCGAGGAAAAGAAAGACGATGAGGATATATTTATCCCGTCGATCGTCCGACGCATCGGCAATTCGCTGGTCGATCTCGCGACCGACACGCTTTATGACAATGTGCTGAAAACCCGCATCGAGGGCCAGGCAAATGTGCCGCAGCATGTTAATTTTATTGTTGCTCCAAATCACACTTCGCATATCGACACCGGCCTTGTGAAAAAGGCTCTGGGCAAAGATATTGCCGAGCAAACGGTTGCAGTAGCAGCGGCGGATTATTGGTTCGACACCAAATACAAGCGTGCGTATATGAACAATTTCACGACGCTCGTGCCCATCGAACGCACCGGAAGCCTGCGTCAATCGCTCCGCCACGTCACGCAAATACTTAAGGAAGGCTACAACGCCC
Source organism: uncultured Acidobacteriota bacterium (assembly GCA_963738935.1). Classification (GTDB taxonomy): domain Bacteria; phylum Acidobacteriota; class Blastocatellia; order Pyrinomonadales; family Pyrinomonadaceae; genus OLB17. The sequence continues at coordinate 2,580,261 of CAVTYF010000001.1, forward strand.
TCATCTTCCCCGAAGGCGGCCGGCAGGAATCGGGACAGATCGCAGAGTTTAAACCGATAATTGGTTACCTTGCACTGAATCAGAAGATCGGAATTTTGCCGATCTACATTTGGGGTACGTACGAGGCTTTTCCCAAAGGGATGATTATACCAACCAGCACCAGCATCGGAGCCAGGGTCGGAGCCAAGGTTGGAAAATTCCTGGAATTTGACGAACTCAGAAAAATGACCGAGGGCGTTCCAAACACCGAGGCTTACCGCCTGATAGCTGCTCGTGTGCAGCACGAGGTCGAAAATCTGCGTGACGGAAGGCGTGACAAATTCGATGTTGACGCGATTCGAAAAATTTGGAAGGCTGAGCGTCGAAAGTCTCGGAAGATTGAACCTGTGATCGAAGGTTAAAGAGGCACCCAAAAACGCCTTGACGCCGAATCCAAATGCGAAAAATCTACACCGCGGCCGGAAAATTATGCTGCCGAATCCGTTCCCACTCTGTCACCTGACGTGCTCGTCGGTTTTCGTGGGCGTTTGCAAGCGAAGCGATAAGTTCATCAAGGCGAAATCTACTGTTCGGACGTAATCTGTCCGACAAATGCGAGTCAGATTTCGGTTGTTGAAGGGTTTTATGGGCGAAGTCGCGTGTGCTGTCGATCTGATTGACCATCGTGGTGCCTCCTTATTTGCTGGCGGCAGACGGTCAAACCGTAAATTTACGTCAAGTGATGTCGACCGGCTGCAAACTTGTTTTTGTAATCATTAAGTATTCCGTTATATAAACTCCTAATTTCGGATATAAAGAGATTATCACCAAGTTAAATTTTTTCCAAGAAAAAAAGGCAGAAACGCGGTACGACACGCACGTTGCCCCCTCGGGTTTCTGCCGGTTACGTCTTCAACCACCCAAACAGCGCATTCACCGTAATATCGCGATTTGTTTGATAGATCGCTTTGGTGAGCGGCAGCGACATAGGGCAGACCTGTATGCAGTTTTGGGCGTTGCCGCAGTTGCCGATGCCGTCGTCGCCGAGCAGGCCGTTGAGGCGGTCGTCCATGTTCGCCTTGCCGGTCGGGTGCATATTAAAAAGATTTGCCTGGGCGATGGCTTGGGGGCCGATGTATTGGTCATCGCCGTACTGCGGACACGCCTCGAGACAGCAGCCGCAGGTCATGCACCGCGACAGGGCGTACCGATCCTGAGCCAGCTCGTTCGTGACCGCCGGGCCGGGGCCGAGGTCGTAGGTGCCGTCAAGCTCTATCCATGCGTTAACTTGTTTAAGATGGTCGAACATTCTTGATCGATCAACTTTGAGATCGCGTACATTTGGGAATTTTGACATCGGCGCCAGCGTGACGGTGTCTGAGTTTGAGGCGATCAGCAGATCGTCAATCAAGGCCGAGCAAGATTGGCGAACCTTACCGTCAATCACCATCGTGCAGATGCCGCAAACCTGCTCAAGACACGACATGTCCCAAACCGGTGGCGTTGTCTGTTTGCCCTCGATGGTTACGGGGTTTTTGCGAATCTCCATGAGCGCCGAGATCACGTTCAGATTCCGCCGATAATCAATCGCAAAAGTCTCCCAATCCGCCGCCGCACCTTCCCGCTCCCGTCGCCGGATCTTAAACCTGATCGTCGCCGGTGGTGCGTCGAGGCGTCTCTTTTCGATGTGTGCGTTTGTGGTCATAGATCAATCGATCTGAACAAGATCGTAAACGTCCCGCGTTGCTACCTCGATATCCACAGATTCCAGAAAGACGGTACTCTCAGGATCGATAGTTGCTTGGATTTTCCAGTTGCCGTCGGGCTGACGAATATACTGCTGCACGACGGGTTTGTTTTGCGATATCAACAAATACTCTTTAAACCTATCGATGGTTTGATAGGCAAAAAACTTATCGTTCTTGTCATAGTCTTTTGTGCTTTCCGAAAGAACCTCTACCAGCAGTATCGGATTTTCGATCACATCACGACGGCCTTTATAAAATTTTTGGTCGCCGCATACAAGGGTTACGTCGGGGTAATAAAATGTGTCGGCGGTTTCGACTCGGACTTTCATTTCACTTTGGTACGCTCTGCATCGTCCGCGAAGTTTATCAGCAAGTATCTTAGTAACATTAAAACTAATCTGAATATGAGCGTCCGTGCCGCCGGCCATTGCGAATACCCTACCTGCGAGGTACTCGCTCCTGGATTCAGAGCGCTCCTCGATAGCCAGATATTCGTCCGTGGTAAATCTCTTATCTATACTGGCTTTCAATGCCATATTTGCGTCGTTACCCGATCAGTTACTTTTTGCCTTTTTGGTCGAATAATCCCGCTTCCTCGGCTCGACCAGTGAAACATCGACCGGTTCGTAACTTAATACCGGCGCTTCGGCCGAGTATTCGGCGATGGTCGTTTTCATAAAGTTTTCGTCGTCGCGTTCAGGGAAATCGGGCTTGTAATGCGCTCCGCGTGACTCGTTACGGTTCAGCGCTCCGAGCGTGATGACGCGGGCCAGCTCGAGCATATTTTTTAGCTGACGTGCGTGCGGCACGGCTTGCGTTGCCCAGAGATTTGAGTCGTTGATCGAAATCTTGCCAAACCGTTCTTGCAGCTCCCGAATCTTGTCGTCGGTCGCTTGCAAGCGGTCGTTGTAGCGGACGACGGTGACGTTGTCGGTCATTACTTTGCCGAGTTCTTCGTGCAGTTTGTATTGATTCTCGCCGCCTTCGTTGCGATGATTCCGTCATTGATCTCCTGCTGCTTTTGGAGTTCGGCGTCGTGAATACCGTTCGTTTCGGTCGTCGCCACGCTCGACATTCTTTGCGTATTCGATCGCCGACGGTGCCGCGACAAATCCGCCGTAAACACACGAAACAAGTGAGTTAGCTCCGAGGCGGTTCGCCCCGTGGATCGAATAATCGCATTCGCCCGCAGCAAACAGACCCGGAATATTCGTCCGCTGTTCGAAATCGACCCAAAGCCCGCCCATCGAATAATGGACGCCGGGGAAAATCCGCATCGGCACATATCGCGGGTCGTCGCCGACGAACATTTCGTAAATTTCGAGAATCGCTCCTAAACGTTCCGGTCAAAACATCGGCCGGAATGTGCGTCAGATCAAGATAGACCTGATTCTCGCCCGCGACGCCGTGGCCCTCAAGACAGACCTGGAATATCTCGCGCGTCGCGATGTCGCGCGGAACGAGATTGCCATACGCCGGATATTTTTCCTCGAGGAAATACCAACGCTCGTTTTCGGGAATGTCTTTTGGTGACCGCGCGTCACCATCGGTTTTCGGCACCCAAACACGGCCGCCCTCGCCGCGAGCAGATTCTGACATCAATCTCAATTTATCTTCGCCGGGAATCGAGGTCGGATGAACCTGAATAAATTCACCGTTCGCATAACGCGCTCCTTGCTGATAGCAGGCCGAGGTCGCACTGCCGGTGCAGGTCATGCGAGTTTGTCGATTTGCCGAATATCAAGCCCGGTCCGCCGGTCGCCATGATCACGGCGTCGGCGGCAAATGATTTCAGCTCAAGCGTTTGCAGGTTCATCGCAACCAGGCCGCGGCATACCTGATGATCGTCAAGAACGAGCGAGAGCATTTCCCAGCCTTCGTATTTGGTGACGCGTTTTTCGACTTCCCACCGACGGACCTGCTCGTCGAGAGCATATAAAAGCTGCTGGCCAGTCGATGCTCCGGAAAATGCCGTACGATGATGCAGCGTACCGCCAAAACGGCGAAAATCCATCAACCCTTCTTTCGTCCGCGAAAACGGCACGCCCATTCGATCAAAGAGATAAATGATCTCGGGTGCCATGTCGGCACATGCGTTTGACCGGCGGCTGGTTGGCGAGAAAGTCGCCGCCGTAAACCGTGTCATCCAGATGCTTCGCCGGCGAATCGCCTTCGCCCTTTGTATTGACGGCCCCATTGATGCCGCCCTGGGCGCAGACCGAGTGCGAACGCTTAACCGGCACGACCGAAATCAGATCGACCTCGTGTCCAGCCTCAGCGATCTTCATCGCCGCCGCGAGGCCCGCCAGTCCGCCGCCAACGATCGCAAATTTTTGTGATTTCGATGCCATATGTAACTCGTTTCGAGTTTTAGAACTTGGTCGCTCCGGGTGCCGCAGTCTTTTTCGGGGCCTCGCACAAAGCCTGCGGAAGAAGCCCGCACGGCCTGACGAACGAGTATGCAGCGTTAATCCCGACAAAAGACAGCATTAAACGCGAGACCGAGACAGGCCGAAAGGGTTACTTTCTGTGCCTTTTCACCGATCACGATGCCCCAATCGACGGCGAACAGAAAGAATCCGTACGCCAGATGCCACGCCGTCGCAACGACTCCAAACAATATAAAGTATGAGCACCCACGTGATCTGAAATTCTGCCGCGACAATCGAAAATGCTTTGTCGGCGTTGCCCGCAACCGGTGTCATATTGAGATCCGGGATCATTCCGAAACGTAAATTCAGGATGTGAAACAGCAAGAAAAAGAACAGAAAAATCCCTGTGGTACGCTGGAAGATGTAAAACCAATTGCGTGCCATATCCATAGCTGAGCGGGTTTGGTTTCGATTCGGACGAAATGATCACGCCGTAAACCGAATGAAAGAGCAACGGCAGAAAGATGCCAAATATCTCGATCAGCAGCAGATACGGGATGTCGTGGATTTCTTTTACCGCTTTATTAAAGCTCGCCTCGCCGTTCATCGCCTTTGAGTTGGTGAACATGTGAACGAAGAAAAACACGCCCAGCGGCACGATGCCCGTAATCTGATGCAGCTTCCGTAAAAGAAACGTGTTAGAGAATTTTATCGCCATCTACGAAAAAAGTCGGTTGTCCGAACGAGTTTTGACTTAAGTGAATAACTGAATTCTAATTCCAAATCTACTTTTCGGCAATGTTTCGCGTCCGGTATTTATTTTAGACCCGATTTTAGATAAGATAAAATGAAAAATATAGCTTGTGATTAAATAGAAATGTTTAATTTAATGAGTAGAGAGCCGAGAGTGGAGTGTGAACGTCATAGAGAAAGAAAATCAATACACTCGACACTCGCCTTTCTCCAATATCCACGAATTAAACATGCACATCGAAACATTAAAGGTATTCTGCGACCTGGTCGATCTCGAGAGTTTTTCGCTCGCGGCAGAGCGCAATTTTATTACGCAATCGGCCGTCAGCCAGCAGATCGAACACTCGAAGACAAATTCAAACGCCGTCTGCTCGAACGTGTCCGCGGCCGTCGCGAGGTAAAGCTGACGCCGGCGGGCGACGTTTTTTACGAGGAATCGAAAAAAGTGCTCGCCGCATACGACCAGTTGCAGGAAAACCTGCGCGGCGTTGTCGGCAAGATCGGCGGAACGGTAAAGGTCGCGACCGTTTACAGCGTTGGCATTGCACGAGCTGCCGGCCAAGGTGCGCGAATTTATGACGAAATTTCCCGCCGCCAAGATCGATCTCGAATATTCGCGCACGACGCGAGTCGTTCGGGACGTACTGAACGGCACGGTCGAACTCGGCATTCTCGCCTTTCCCGAACCGCGTCGCGGCCTGACGATCACGCCGATGCCGGATAACCGGCTGGTGCTGATCGCTCCGCCGGATCACAAATTTGCCGCGCGAAAAAAGGTCAAGGTTACAGACCTCCAGGGCGAAGATTTCGTGCTTTTCGAACGCGATGTTCCGACCCGAAAGGCGATGGACAAGATTTTTAAGGCCAATGGCGTTGAGGTAAAAAAGGTGGCTGAGTTCGACAATATCGAAACGATCAAGCGCGCGCGTCGAGGTCGGTTTCGGCCTTGCGATCGTTCCCGAATCGGCGGTGATCGAAGCAAGAAAGGCCGGAACGCTCGCCGTTATTCAACTGGCCGAAAAATATTGGGTCCGCTCCGTCGGCGTCATCCACCGCAGCGACCGAAGCCTGTCGCTGGCGGCGAGGAAATTTGTCGAGCTGCTCGGGCGGCATTGAATTGACGCACTCGATCGATTTAAAAGTCGTCCGGCCAATTAATGTACCGGTCGATCACCGACCGCCGCCGCGGCTGCGACATAGGTCATCGGTGTGGTTGGGGCCATTTCGTTCAGAGTGTAGCGGAGTTTGTCGACGATGCCTTCGGCTTCCATATATTCGCGGCCGAGCAGGCGGCGGAAGCGTTTGCTGCGGTCGTCGCCGGTCAATTCCTTTAGCATTCCGCCGAGGAATGCAGGTGACGAGTTCCGGTGCGAACTGTTTGCCCGCATTTCGCTGTAGATCCTCGACCACGTCTTTTGCCGGACGCCGAGCCTTGTACGGCCGGTCGGTCGTCATCGCGTCAAACGAATCGGCGAGATTTACGATTTTTGCAATATATGGAATTTCGCGGTCGTACAGGCCGTCGGGATAGCCGCGACCATCGAGGCGTTCGTGATGATATTTCGCGGCGAGCGGCACGTCGGTGAACGGGTGATGGATCGGCAGCAATATCTCATAGCCGACGGCCGGATGTTTGTTCAGTTCGGCCGATTCCTTGGCGTTGATGCGGTACGGGGCGTTGATGATCTTTGCGTTCGACGGTCAGTTTGCCGACGTCGTGCAGATAACCGGCGACGGCCGCTCCCTCGACCTCGTCGTTGCCCCAGCCGAGTTCGGCGGCGATGATCTCTGAGAAATCTTCCGACGCGGACCGAGTGGCCCTCGGTATATTTATCCTTGCAATCGATCGCGGCCGCAAATGCTTTGACCGTGTCGTGATAGGTCGAACGCATTTCGTCGAAAAGCTGCCGGTTCTCGCTCGGCGTGGCGTTCGATCTCGGCCATCAGATTTCGCTGCGCGATCGCGACGCCGATGTGCTGGCCCATCGCACAGATGATCTCTTTTTCGTAGTTCGTATAGGCCTCGCCGGTCGCTTTTTCGCCCAAAAACATAGCTCCGACGATCTCGTCGCGAACGACCAGCGGCACAAAAAGCTCAAGACTGCGCCGTTCAAAGCTGGCATCATAAACCTGAAAGAACGGCAAAACCTTGGCCTGCGAGATCTCGATCGGATTCAGACCGATTGGTCAGGAACTGGCGTTCGTCCTCGCTGCACAGCGACAGACTGAGCGGGAAATCGTCGCCGAGACCGCGAACGGCAAGCATATTCAGCTCATGCCCAAACCGCGAATATCGCGCGACCGAACCGCGCATAATTCCAAGTGCACCGGAGATCAAATGCAGCGACGTGCGGATCGTCTCCTGAAAGTTATTCTTGTTCGTAATTTCCTGGCCAAGCTCGGCAAGCGCGCCGAAGGCGTGGATCAGCTTGTGCGAGTGTTCGGTCATATCTGTCTCTCCCGCTCTACTCAATAACTACGTGATTTGTCAGGCCGAGCATTTCGAATAGCTCGACAGTCTCGTCGTTGACTTTGGAAAAAACAACCTTGGTACCCTTGATTAGAGGCACGTGTCGATAACGCCGAGCAGGATCGAGATGCCGATGCTGTTGATGATCTCGGTTTTTGAGAAATTGACCTCGAGTTCCCTGCACCCGGTGTCGATCTGGCGACGGCACTCATATTCGATATGTTCACCGCTTAATTTATTAAGATAGCTGTCCGCAAAGATCACGGACCGCTCACCGGTTGGTTGGTCGGATTCGAGAATCCCAGAGGTTGTAATCACCTAATTCTATTTCCTTGTTTAAGTTAGCTAGAGCGTTCGAAGAAACTACTTGAGCAGTATTTCTACCATAAACAGTTGCATAAAACAATATGATTTTGAAAAAATGCGAAACTATTTTTCTAATTAGCCGATTTTCAACAAAATTACGACGCCGACTGGAACGAAACAACGACTGGAGCGGCAAGCATCCCTGCTTGCCACGCCGCGGTTTTTGCGGCGTTATGACGTTCAATAATTTCAACTTGCCACGCCAGTCGAAGCGTAACACCGCCGAAGCGGCGGCGTGGCAAGCAGGATGCTCGCCGCTCCAGTGGACGCTCGTCAATAAGGCGTCCGGCCAAACTCTTTTAGGAGCGGAGCGAGATGCCGGACGACATTTTCGTGGGCCGCGCCGTTTGAGGCGATTATGCCGTTGCGATTTTGTAGATCGGCGGTGTTGTAGCGAAGTTCGAGGCCGAAAAGATCAGTCATTCGTCCGCCGGCCTCTTCGAGAATTATTTGCGGTGCGCATGTGTCCCAGAGCTTCGTTCGTGGGCTTGGGTGTAGGTACAGATCGGCCTTTTGGCTCGCGATGAGGGAGACTTTTAGGCCGACCGAGCCGCGCTTGACGGTATTGCGAAAGCCAAAATGTTCGATAATCCGCTTCATACGATTACTCGGATGGTTACGCGAAACGGCTAAACCCAGGTCGGTAAGCTCGGTTAGATCTGAGGTACTCAGCCTTTCCGGTGTGCCGCCGCCTGAGATCGAAAACGAACCGCCGCCGTGCGTAGCGTAGTCCAAAATGTCGTGAAACGGAAGCAGCAAGACGCCTAGCACGGCAACGCCGTCCTCCGCTAACCCGATCTGCACGGCAAAATCGCCGTCGTGATTAACAAATCCAGCGGTGCCGTCGATTGGATCGATGATCCACACGCGGCGTTTGGAAATGCGGTGTTCGAGGTCGTCAATTTCCTCCTCGGACAGAATGCCGTCGTCAGGAAAAGCGGCGGCGAGGCCCTCGACGATGATTCGGCTCGCCTCGCGGTCGGCGGCGGTCACGGGCTCGCTAAAATTATCGGCACCAACCTTGTGCTCGGTCTCGAAACCATCCGCGTAGAATTTCAGGATCGATTTTCCGGCGATTTGAGCGAAACGGATGGCAGTATCGAGTTCAGCTTGGAGCATCGGTTCAAATCTAGCACGGCGGTCGGTGAGAAGGAAATTTTCCCGCGAAAACGCGGGAGGAATAGGAAGAATTTTGGCCACAGATTAACACGGATAAGCACGGATAAATCAAAGAGATAACCCAATCTTTGCTTCTATCCGCGTTTATCCGTGCAATCCGTGGCTAAAATTCTTACCTCGCGGGACTCTACCGTCTATGCCGTTTCGACCGGTGCCGTTATTCCGCACCGGGGACAGGTGAGGAAGCGTCGGGTTTTGTCGGTCCATTTGGCGAGGGCGCCATTTGAGAGTGTTGGGTTTTTACTTTCGGCCTCGCCCTCGCGGAAAATTCGTGAGAGTTTGTCGGGCGGAGCCTGTTTCGGCGCGAGATCACGTTCGCACTGGCGGCAGATCCAGCCAAAACCGGCGTTGTAGAAATCATTAAGTTCAAGCATTATCGGCTAAGAAGGAACCACGAAATAACACGAAAGAAACACTAAAATAGAGTATTTCTTTTTAGTGTTTCTTTGGTGTAGTTTCGTGGTTACCAATTCTTAAGACTATTCCTGTATATTTCGCCGATTCGTCCTGGTCGCGGGTGTTGTTCCGAGGAGTTTGACCGGCACATTGATCGTTCTGCCGCCGCGGAACACCTCAAAATTGACGGTCTCGCCGATCTGTTTTTTGTCGAGCAACCGATAGAGATCGTCGAGATCATTCAATTTTTGTCCGTCGGCTGAGACGAGAATGTCACCGATTGTTCCGTCCGTCGATACGCCTTTGAGGCCCGAACGCTCGGCCGAACCGCCCGGCTGAGTTTGGTAAACCAGCAACCCCGACTCAACCGGAACGCGATAACCCTGTTGTTTTAGCTGGCTCACGGTAGGCAGCGACGCACCGAGCTTGGGACGTCGTACCTGGCCAAACTGTATGAGTTGCGGAATAATACGCTTTGCCGTATTTGCGGGTACAGCAAACCCGACGCCGACCGAACCGCCCGCCGGCGATAAAATTTGCGAATTGATCCCGATCATTCGGCCAAATTTATCAAGCAACGGACCGCCCGAGTTTCCAGGGTTGATCGAGGCATCCGTTTGGATCGCCGCGTCGATCGGCCGACCGTTACGCGCACGGATCGGTCGCTGAAGTCCTGATATAACACCGGTCGTCAGAGTACGGTCGAGGCCAAACGGATTGCCGATCGCGAGGACCTTTTGCCCGACCGTCAATTTGTCCGAATCACCAAACGAAACCACGGTCATACCGGGTGGCGGTGCGTCGAGTTTTATTACCGCAAGATCGGTGTCAGGGTCGCCGCCGACCACCGTCGCCGGATAGTTTTTTTCGCCGCCAAAACTGACCGTCAACTTCTGAGCACCTTCGATGACGTGATAATTGGTCAGAATGTTGCCGTTTGTGTCGATGACCGAACCTGAGCCATTGCCTTTACCTTCCTGAACGTCGCCCCAAAAATCCTGCTGATACGATGTTGTATTAATAAACGCGACACCCGGAGCGATGGCCTTATAGACGTCAATGCTGTTCTGTTCGTCGGTGACAGCCGACGGATCGGTGATGTTTACCGGTGCCTGTTCGGCCAGGGCAACGCCTGGCTCATCGCTTGCGGGCCAAAGACGGTTCAGGTTGTATAACAACGCGGTCGCTCCGACGGCGATCAGAGCTGAGGCAAATGCAAGAAGTAGTATCTGTCGGGCCGATACCTGATAAACCAATTTTCTATTCATAACGGACGCTCCTGGCTATAGCAATAAAATGTCAACTTTTGGATGCGGCGAAAACTCACCCGCGTTGTGTATTTTAGTTACGAAAAAAATAAACCCGATGTTTCGTGTGAAACACCGGGCCGTCACCTCATTGATCGATTAAATGTTAAGTCAAGGTCGCTAATATTTGTCCGTGGAATTCCGAGATGTTGTCGATGGTTGTGTTTGAAACAACGCCAAAAGCGGCGAGGCCGGTGAAGATGTGTATTCCCATCAGTCCGACATAGATCGCCAGAGCGACGGCGAGACCATAGCGGGCCAGCGGACGAGAACCCCAACGGTACAACACAAAGGCCGCGATGATTCCCATGGCGATCTTGACGATCAGAAACGGGCCATTGCCGATATCGAGCAGCGATGCCATTAGCTGGTTGCCCTCGGTCGCGACTCCGCTGCGGACCCAAACAACTGTCAGAAGTGCATCAAGCAAATTCAAGATGAATAGAAGAAATGCCGGTGCGAACAATTGCATAGATAGGCCCCTTTTGGAATAAAACTTGTTTAACCTAATTCCTAAATGACTTGACCCCCGGGTTTGAGACCGGGGGCCAAGGGAATTAGAGATTGTGCGAACTTTTAATTTACGTCTTGAACATATGTCTAATAGGCGATGATTTCAAAAAATAATGTGCGTTTCGGCAACAATTTAATTTGGTGGTATCCTATCAATGAAAACACTGTGTTTTTTTTATTGTTTTGATGCAACGAAAGTCGGCGTTTTGCATTCAAATCGGGCGCCTGATGGGGTTCGCGAACTGCTCATCGCTGAGGTTCTTGTCAGAGGAGATTAATAATATGAAACGAATATTTACTATTGGATCGATTGGTATGCTGTCTGCACTTTTGATGTTTTTCAGCGTGGGCGAGGTTTCGGCTCAGAAAAAGAAACCCGTACTCAGGAAAAAGACGGTCACAAAAAAGGTCGTCACGGTGCCGACTGTGCCAATGTACGCGGTCGAAACCGGAACGATAATTCGGGTGCGGATAAATGCGACAATTAGCTCAAAGACCGCCGCCGTCGGAAACACCTTTACGAGCACGGTTACCGAGCCCGTGTATTCGTCGACCGGCGTTGTCGTGATTCCGACCGGCAGCACGCTGACGGGCAGCGTCACTAGTGTGAAAAAGGCCGGGAAAGGCGGCGAACCCGGGCAAATCGATGTTTCTTTTGTGTCGGTGAAACTGCCAAACGGCAAGACGCGGGCAATAAACGGTTCGCTCACCGAACTTGAAGCCGGCAAGACCAAGAGCGATAACGAGGGAGGTGCGACGGCCAGCAAGATGAAAAATCGCAAGATCATTTTCATCGGCGGCGGAGCGGCCGGCGGTGCGGTCCTCGGTGCGATGGTCGGCGGCGGAAAGGCGACCGCGATCGGTGCCATTCTCGGTGCCGGTGCCGGATTCCTGGGCGAAAAACTTCTGAAAGGCAGCGAAGCCGAGGTGAAATCGGGCACCGAATTCAGCGTTTATCTGAATCAGGCGATCTCGATGCCAAAATTTGTCGAAGTAAATCCGTAGTTTAGCGCGGTTTCGGATTGACTGGAGGGCGAGCATCCTGCTCGCCCAGCACCGGTGAGCAGGATGCTCACCCTCCAGTCGAAACCGCTTTAGACTCCAGTGTGGACCAGGAATTCGGGCGTGATGATCACGGGCGAGAAAAATCCCGCTGAGGTGTTAAACAGGCGAAGTCTCGCCTGTTTTCTTACGTTTGCGAGGTGGCCGAAATTCCACGTAACGATGTAATCGATCTTGTGATACGCCGCGAGAGCAACGTGGATCGCATCAGCGATATATTTGCGATGAAAAATCCCGCGGTCGATATAGCCGTCAGCAAGTATCGCCACCTCCTCCGAAAGTTCGAGATGCTCGAGCGGTTTTACGAGGCTTAGGTAGCCCGTGCGATGCGGCTCTTCCATTCGTTCGATCTCGCGCTGAACGAGGATCGAACTGTACGCCTTATACTCGGACAACTCATGTTCCCACCATCGAATCGTCAGATCACGACGAAACGGCTCGCCATTATCAAGATAGGCGCCAACAACTGATGTTTCCAGATAGAGAGTTTGTTTCACAGTTACTAAAGTAAAAGGCAAAAATAGAAAGGCAAAAGTAAAAAGTAATGCGCATCGCGAACACGTTTTTTAGTTCTGACTTTTACTTTTTACTTTTGCCTCTTTACTAATACCTCAATTCTCCGGCTTGACCGAGATAAATGTTACTTTCGAATTCTTAAAATCAAACGTCATGCGGTAATTTCTGAGGAAATTGCCGCCGAGAATGCCGGATTGTTCAAAACCCGACGTCTCGTTGATGATATCGAGGTCGAGAGCGACAGCCGTGATATCCTTTCTCGAATGGTTGCCAAACGTGACGAGCGGCAGCTTGAACGTCTGCACATTATCGGTAACGCCGGCCGAGCCGATGACTCGTAATTTTTCGTCACCGGCAAATGGCGTTAAGCCGTCTTCTTTAGCAACCTGATCAGAAATTACCGAAACGCTTGCGCCAGTATCGACGATAAAGTTAAGCGGCGAATCGACGCCCTGCAACTGGACCTCGCCACTCAAAAATCCGCTTGATGTAAGACGCAGAGGCAGCGACGGGGCGATGCTTTCGCGAAATTCTTTTTCTTCGGACCCGCGCCTGGTCAGGGCGAACGTCAGGCCGCCGTAATCGATCGTCGTCAGGAATTTTGAAATAAGAGCGAGACCGATATAGCCGTCAACCGGCTGCGCCTCGTGGTGGAATTTGCGGATATATACCGGCACCTGCCTGACCGAAACGTCGCCGATGGATATCTCACGAAGTAGGCCATAAATGATCTCAAACTTGCCATCGCCGCCAATCCCACGGGCCATGCCGCCTTTCGTTATAGCCTTTATCTTCAAACGTTTAGCGGTAACCTCAGAGATAACCGAGATGCCCGATCCCGTATCCAGCACGAAGTTGAGCGGCTCGCTTCCGCCGTTTATCCTGAGCTTTATGATCGGGCGATTGCCAACCAGTTCGAATGGGACAGAGGTTTTGTCGCTGCCGGCCGTGCGGTAGAGCGTTCCGGCGTTGCCCAGGTATCGGAGAAAATTGATAAGACCGCGAATTCTGGCCCGCCGTTCGGCGTCAGCGTCATTCGAAACATTTAGAAAATCGCGATAGGCGTCGGCCGCTTCCTTATACCGCTCAGATCTGGCGGAAACCTGTGCCAGGGCGAACAGATAGTCAGGCTCGTTCGGCGCATAATAGACAGATTCCCTGAGGTTCTCGACGCTGTCTTCGATCCGGTTTTCAAAGAAATCGACCATACCGAAACCGGCCCAGGCGAGATGTTCGCGACGATCCAGCTTGATCGAATTAAAAAAGAAAAGACGTGCCTCGCGAAACCGCCCGCCCGCGAGCATTGTCGCGCCGAGAACCGCGAACGCCCGCGAATTTTTTGGCTCTTTTTCGGCGACGGAAGAGACCAGTTCGTAAGCCTCGCCCAGCCGGCGCTGTTTGGTCAGGACAAATGCCAGCTCGACCTTGGAATCGGAACGCATGCCGTCGATCGCGACCGCCCGGCGCAAGATCGTTTCGGCCTCGGTCAATAAGCCTGCCCGCGTCAATTTTTGAGCTTCTTTGATTAGTTTCTTAGGTTCGGCCGCCTGCGTGGTCTGGGATTGAAAGCCAAAGGTGCCGAGTGACGATATGAGGAGCAGTACGACGGCAAGCAGTTCGGTACGGTACGAGACCTTTCGCAGGTCACAGAACGCCCCAAAATAGCCTGTATGCCTCATTCGTGCAAAAACTCCTCGTGGCAGACCGCTTTAAACTACTTCAGTATAGCACCAGTTTTCATCGACCAGAGAACTAAATCGAGTTCGTCAAAGTCGATCTGAGTCATATCTGTAAGTTGTTTCAGCTTTTCTTCAACCGTTAGATACCTTGAGCGCGTATTTGGTGGCTTTGCGTCGTCGATTATTTTTAGTTCGGCGAGGCAATTGAGAACGTGTTTGTCGAGGATCGCGTAGCCCTTGTATCCGATATTCCTGAGGTAATGGCTTGCCTCTTTGTATCCGAGGCCCTTGATGCCCTTTTCACGCACCAACCAGTCGCGGCGTTCGAAATGGCATTCGAATCTTTTCAATTTTTTCCTGAGTTTCATCCCGTGTTCTCGTATGAGAAAATCACGCGACCACACGACGTATTTGGAACGCGCATTCGGATAGCGATGATGACCGATAAGAGCTTTTGCGAGTTCCGGCTGATCCGCAGTCAAAAGGATCGGTCTAACCGCTTCGAGCGCACTCAATCCCATCTTCGCCGAGCACCCGCCGGTAAAAAAGCAAAAAACCATCTCCTCGAGAAAGTTCAAATCACTTCCGCTCCGCCCGATCTCAGCAAACTCCCGTAGCCGCGCACGAATTTCCTTCCGCCTCTGTCGATGGGCCGCAATGATATTTTCGATTGTTATAGGAATTTGTTCTTTCGCCACAAGGAATGACGTAATTTTAGGCTGGACGCAACTGGTATGTCAAAATTAGGGCGATTACGGATTGACTGGAGGCGAGCATCCTGCTCGCCCCGCACCGGTGAGCAGGATTCTCACCCTCCAGTCGAAATCGCCGAGTTTCGCCCACACCTGCCGAATGTCGAGCTAAAGCTGGAACTCCAAACACGCGCAGGTCTGTTTTCGTCATTTGAAATCTGAAATTCGTAATTCTGCTTATTCCAGCCCCACAAAATCGATACTTGACAGGTTACCGGTAACAAAAACGGTCTGCGGCGAATATCTGTCAGCGCTTCGCGGTGACCGTCATCAAATAAGACTCGGAAGTGCGGACGTTTTCGAAGGTGTAGACGCCGAATGAGCTGGTTGTGGCTGTGCGCCGAACGGTCTGGCCGTCAATTATTGAGACCACTGCGTTTCGCAGGCCGAGGCCGGACGGCGTCGTGACGCGGCCGGTTATTGTCGCGCCGGGGTTGACCGGGGTCGAACTGAAGCTGGCCGTATAGACCGCATTCTCGGTCGGCATAACGCTGTGCGATATCGAACCGCCGTTGCTCCAACTCGTCCAGTCATAACGAGTGCCGCCGATTTCCTGCGGAGTATTTGTCGATAATGTATGTAACGATCCCGGTATCCAGTTGAATGCCTGCGACGATGAGTAACTCGTTCCATCAACCGTAAAAACGAGTCCCGCGGCACCCGTGTTAACCGTGACCGAAATCATCGGCATCGGGGTCGGTGTTGGAGTTGGTGTCGGTGTCGGTGTCTGTGCGGGCGTTGGTGTCGGTGTCGGCGTCATGGATGGTGTCGGCGTTGGAGTCGGCGTTGGAGTCGGCGTAGGAGTTGGAGTCGGCGTTGGTGTCGGGGTTGGGTTCGGCCCCGCGGCGACCATTTGTTCGATCGTTCCATTTTGGCCGATGAGGTACAACTCGCCCGCTTCGTCTTCGGCAAAGCCGACGATCAAGCGAGCGGTGTCGAGCAGCAGAGTTTGCTGATTGTTGTTCCAGAGCAGAATTTCGCCGGAGCAGTAATCGCCGTAAACATAGCTTCCCTGTGGAAACGTGTTGAGGCTACCGCGATAAATAAAACCGCCCGTGATCGAGCACCGCTGATTTCCGGCGCCTGCACTGCTGTAGACAAAAACCGGTGCGACGTAGTTCGCGGGAAACGCGCAGCCGTCGAGGTTTGTACAGGTATTTCCCTCGTAAATCCGCCAGCCGAAATTGCCGCCGTTCGTTATGATATCGACCTCTTCCCACGAATTCTGCCCGACGTCGGCCGCCCAGAGTTGGTTCGATCCACCGCGATCAAATGAGAAACGGTAAGGATTACGCATGCCCGTTGAGTAGATCTCATCGGCTCCCGCCACGCCGACGAAGGGATTTCCAGGTGGAATATTGTATTGCGGCGTCTGGCCCATCGGCACGTTGTCTATGTCGAGCCGGATGATCTTTCCGAGTAGCTGATTGATGTTCTGCGCGTTATTCGGCGGATCGTTTCCGCTTCCGCCGTCGCCGGGGCCCGCGTAAAGATAACCATCGCTGCCGAACGCAACCGTTCCGCCGTTATGGTTGCCGTTTATGGGATGTAGGATGGTGATTATGATTTTCTCGGTGTCGTTCGCGACATTCGGGTCGCCCGCCGAGGTCTGATACTCGGCGATCTGGATGGCGCCGTCGGTCTGGCGTGTGTAGTACACAAAAAACCTTCGGTTCACTGAATACAGCGGATGAAACGCGAGACCCAAAAGCCCGCGCTCATTACCCGATAGCACCCGCGACGTGATATTTAAAAACGTGGTTGGCGTGGTAGAGCCGGGCTGCACAACCCTGATGATCCCGCCCTGCTGCACGATAAACAGACGGTTTGTACCGTCTCTAGGCGTCGTCATAAACACCGGCGAACTCAGCCCAGAAGTGATATACGGCACCAAAGATATCTGCCCAAAACCAACAACCGCCGACAAAAAAATGACCGCCCACAGGAATAAGAACTTCATATTTCCCAATTATACAGCCCGCGGGCGATGCGCCAAAAAAACGTAACGCACTATTATGCGTAGAGTGTCGGCAGGAAGCGTGATAGACAGCAAAAAGGGTAAATTGCCTTACTCGTATAGCTCAACACTGCCGCTCTCCGCGACCTCAGCGGGCGATTCTTATTCCAGCCCAATAAAATCGACGTTCGTCAAATTCCCGTTTATGTCCAAATTTCGCGGCGCGAAGCGGTAGCGTTTTGATGAGACTGTCAGGATATAGCCCGAACCAGACTGAACATCGCTAAATGAATAGACGCCAAACGAACTGGTCGTCGCTAACCGCCGATTGCCTTGGGCGTCAATAAGCGTCACCGCTGCGTTTCTGAGGCCGAGGCCGAGCGTCGTCGTAACCCTTCCGCTCACGATGACATTTTGTGAATCGCCGATATACCGAGCAACCGCAATGAAGAAAGATTCAAAGGGATCTCCCGAATAACCGGCAGCGATAATTTTGCCGTCCGGCTGGATAGCAAGACCACCGACACCGGCTCCCCAGCCGGATTGGTCGAAATTGGTCGTTACTATACCGTCGCCGCCGAATGAAGGGTCGAGCACGCCGTTCGGATTATATCTGACGAGTGCAAAGTCAGGGTAAATAGTTCCGGAAACGACGATCTTGCTATTCGATTGAATGACAACGGAAGAAGCATAATCACTATCACCATTGATATCAATGCCGGGCGTGAGGACGATGCCGTTGCCGCCGAATGAAGTGTCGAGCGAGCCGTTAATGTTATACCGAACAACCGTCATCATATTATCTTCGATATCTTCGCTACTGCCAGTTGCTACAATCTTGCCGTCCGTTTGAACGGCAACCGCAAATGCACCGTCAAAATCGCTGCGCACGGCAGTAATCACTTTGCCGTCGCCGTCGAATGAAGCATCGAGCGAGCCGTCCGCGTTATAGCGGACAAGCGCGAAATCGGCAGTCGAATAGGAGCTGCCGCTGTGGCCGGCGGTAATAATTTTGCCGTCCGTTTGAAGAGCTACCGCCACCGCTCCGGTATAAGAATAAGACCCTAAAGATGTAATTACCCGTCCGTCCCCGTCAAACGAAGCGTCGAGCGAGCCGTCCGAATTTAGCCGGGCGACGGCAAAGGCAAAATCTCTACTGTCGAATATCCCGCTTGCGCCGACGACAACAATCTTGCCGTCCGGCTGAATGACTAGATCGTTGGCAGAATTGAAATTGCCCATATCAATAATTACTTTGCCGTCGCCATCAAACGACGTGTCGAGCGCGCCCGTAGTTTCGTATCGAACGACAACAAAACTACCGACGGTACGACTGCTGCCTGAGAAACCGGCAACTACGATTTTCCCGTCCGCTTGAATGGCGATGGCCGAAGCCAAATTGCGATTTCCAACAGAAGTAGTAACTATGCCGCCATTACCAAAAGAGTTGTCGAGCGAGCCGTTAGCGTGATACCGGGCAAGAAAGATGATCGATGTAAACAGGTCACGGCCGGCGACAACAATTTTGCCGTCCGCTTGCACGGCTACATCGGCAGTGACAAGCCCAGAGTCAGTAGTAACCTTGCCACCGACGCCAAAGGTCGTGTCCAAATCGCCCGGCGCCGCTGAAGTTGGTTGCACCAGTGCCAAAGTGGGAGTTAAAAAGAATATTGTTGCTAAAATTATGTATTTCATGTCCTCTTCCTCCGGATGAGCTATCATCCAAACTCATTGAATCTAAGGGGCGCGAAGTCTATCTCTCACTCACGCCCCTCGCCAAAGCCTTATTTCAACCTTCGAACCGCGTCGAGACACTCGTGGCACAACCGCTTCCAATGACATCTCCGTTGACGTCAAGGATGTCATTCGTTGCGGTCGCTGTGTAATTATTACCTGTCTCGTCTAGCGTGAGGGCCGACCTTACAACCCCGCTTCCGACAAACGCGCCGGCTGAATCGTATCGCATGAAACGTACCGTGTAGGAATACTCATTCCAGCCGTGCTCGCGTTTCCAAATTCCGTTACCGGCGTCTTCGAACCGTGCTGGGGCCGATAGTTTCTAACAATGTTCCGCCTTTTGCGAATGTCAACTGAATTTGGTTGGTGGCTATCGGCAAGCTCGTCACACAGTTTCTGCGAGTGACTTGCGTCACCCACACACCGACAAGACTTGTCTCACGGCCTTCGTCACTTTGGCCCAAAACCGAAATTTGCAGGCCGCCGACAAGTATTAACAATGCCAATGCTGTTCCAACGATTGATTTTAAGAATATTTTTTTCATATTTTTTCTCCTTTGATTTATCGAAGACTTTTTAGCCTCCATCAATTACCGCGACAAACAAAGGAAAATAGTCTGGAAAATTTGTAATCTCAATTCACGATATTTAGGGTTACAATACTCGGAAGTGAATAAACCCGACTCGAAGACACCTGAGATCACGCAAATGCTGCGCGAATGGAGCGACGGTAAAGAGGATGCGCTCGATAATCTTTTGCCGCTTGTTTATGACGAGCTGCACCGTCAAGCTTCGCGATATCTGCGAAAAGAACGGCAAGGGCACACGCTTCAAACTACTGCGCTGATTAACGAAGCGTATCTGAAATTGATCGATCAACGAGATGTAAACTGGGAAAGCCGCACGCATTTCTTTGCTATTGCCGCGCAGGCGATGCGGCGAATTCTGATTGATTACGCTAGAACTACGCACCGAAAAAAACGCGGCGGTTCTGATATAAAGCTTCCTTTAGACGAAGCAATGCTGATCGCGGAGGAGGAAAAATCGGTGGATTTGATTGCGCTCGATGAGGCTTTAAATAAACTTGCCGAACGGGACCAGCAGCAAGCTCACGTCGTCGAACTTCGCTATTTTGGCGGTTTGAGTCTGGAAGAAACCGCCGAAGCATTGCACATCTCGCGCGCCACCGTCGCTAGTGATTGGAATATGGCAAAGGTTTGGCTCTTTCGTGAGCTCCGCAAATAAAACAGATGATTCCCGACCAATGGCAAAAAGCGAAAGAATTATTCGACGCCGCGCTTAAACGCCCGTCGGATGAACGTCCGCTATTTCTTGATGAAAACTGCGGCAACGGCGACGAGGATGTGCGTCGCGAAGTCGAATCGCTCCTTGCAAACGCCGAAGACGCCGCCGGTTTTTTGGAACTCCCGGCGGTCGGCGAGGTGGCGGAAATGATCGTCAAGGAAAAACTTGAAAGCGAACCGTCAAAGATTTTCTCTGCCGCCGAAACGCCCGTTGACGACGACGAAGAACCGCCGGACGAAAACGCGCTGCGCCCGAGCCGGTTGCGGTCCGCACTTGTGTGTTTGTTGTTCGTCAATATGTTTATTTTCGCCGGAATAAACATCTACGAAGCATTCTTAATTCAGTCTTTCGCGCCGTATTTTTCTGAACGACAGGGTGACAGGAGTGTAATTGTTCGTGTCAGACAAGGTTTTGAAGGCGCGTTTCAAGTCGGTGATGAGTTGATCAGCATCAACGGAATAGAAACAAATCTCACTAATTCCAGACGATTAGGTGCTTTAAGATTTGACAAGCCGGGCGAACGTCGGACAATCATCGTGCGGCGTAACGGGCAAGTGCGCGAAGTCGAAACAGTTTCCGTGTCGCCGCCTTTGAGTTTCCACGTAACTCGGATTCAATGGGAGATTCTCTTTCCGGCAATGTTTTTCATCACGGGCTTAGTGCTTTTCCTACTCAAGCCGAATGATAAACAAGCACTGCTGGTTGCCTTACTTTTCGGTTCATCTATCGGTTCGGGACCGGGACCGTTGTCAACTTTGAATGAATTGCCATCGTTTCTGCTCGTCATCAAAGCCGCCGGTCTTCTGATTGTTACGTTCGCCGCGCCGATCTTCTTATATTACTGCCTTGTCTTTCCCGAACGCTCAACGCTTCTGCGCCGCTTTCCGAAACTCGAACGCCTGATTTATCTGCCGTTTCTCCTTATTATTCTGCCGGGCAGGGTGTTGCTTACTCTTCAATTCGCGGGATATTCAGTGCTGACCTCCACTTACACGATGACGTTGCTTCAGGATGTCGGACTCTATACTTACAGCCTCTATTTTTTAGCCGGTTTGCTGGTGCTGGTTCTCACTTATCGCCGGTCTCGCGAAATCGCCCGCCGAAAATTGCGTGTTGTCGTCGTCAGTTTGTTGTTCGGTATTTCGCCAATCTTGCTTCTTATCTTCATATTAAACCCGCTGCTTTGGACTTTCGACATACGGAATGCGTGGCAAGAATGGATGCCGATTATTGCATGCGCGCCGTTTATGTTAATTCCACCGGCGTTTGCTTACGCGATTGTCCGGCATCAGGTCATTCCGGTCAGCTTTATCATCCGGCGAGGGATTCAGTATCTACTAGCCAAGAACGCGCTGCGTCTCCTGCTCATTTTGCCCGTTCTCGGCATCGTTTGGAACATCGCCGCAAATCCGAACCGCACGGTTTACGAAATTCTTTTCCAAAATTCGTTCGCGTTTTATTTGTTTATCGCGCTTGCCGCCGGATTCTTTTTGCTGATGCGCGTCCGTTTGAGCGATTGGATTGACCGAAGTTTTTTCCGCGAGCAATACAATCAGGAAAAGATTTTCCGCGAGTTAATCGAAGACGTGAAAGAGTCGGATTCGCTGCGGAAACTCTCGCGACTGGTGAGCGGCAAAATTCAATTGGCTCTGCATCCGACGAGCGTTTATCTTTTCTACCGTGACGACACGCATAATTCTGATTTCTCGCTCAACTACATAAGGTCGGGCGCGGGAACGCGGCGATACGGGAATGCGGAGACAAATCCGAAATCCGAAACCCCAAATCCGAAATCCCAAATCGAACGGCTTGCCGCTGATTCGCCGCTGCTCAGATTTATGCAAACGCGGCGCGGCGCGGTTGAATTCCCTTTGAATAAAAAGGACGCTTTGCCGCGCCGCGAACGCCAATGGCTGCGCGAAACGGGCGCGAACCTGCTCGTCCCGATGCACGGCTCAGACGGCAAACTTACCGGATTTTTTAGCTTGGGCGAAAAACTCTCTCAGATTCCTTACACCGGACGCGACAAAGAGTTGCTTGCGGCGTTGGCGAATCAAATCGCGCTCGTGCAGGAAATCCTGAACTTGAAAGACCGCGTCCGTCGCGAGCAGAAAATCAAAACTGAAGTCCTCTCGCGTTTTGATGAAGGTAACATCAATCTTTTGAAAGAGTGTCCGACGTGCGGCAAATGCTTTGACCGCGCGGCGGAAAAATGCGACGCGGACAACGCCGAATTGACTTTCAGTTTACCCGTCGAGCGCACGATTGAAAATCGTTACCGGCTGGAAAAACTTCTCGGCAAAGGCGGCATGGGCGCGGTTTACGAAGCGACTGATTTGCGAATCAACCGCCCGGTCGCCGTCAAAATTTTAAGCGGCGCCGGCTTTGGCAACCGCGAGGCTCTGCGCCGTTTTGAACGCGAAGCGCAAACCGCCGGAAAATTAAATCACCGCAACATCGTCACGATTTTCGATTACGGCGTTCTCTCGACCAAAGGCGCGTTTCTCGTGATGGAGCTGGTCGCGGGCGAAACTTTGTCGGAAGTCTTAAAACGCAAAGGAAAGCTGGACGCGAAAACAGTTGCCGCGTGGTTTTCGCAAGTTTTGGACGGAGTGGAAACCGCGCACAAAGCCGGAATTATCCACCGTGATTTAAAGCCGGACAACATTTTTGTGACGCGGAATGAAGACGGCACGGTTCGATTGTGCATTCTGGATTTCGGATTGGCGCGATTCAGCGAACGCGAACTTACGGACAGTTTGACCGCGCAGGGAACGGTGATGGGAACGTTCGGCTATATGCCGCCCGAACAGTTGCGCGGCGAACCGACGGACGAACGCAGCGATTTGTTTGCGGCGGGCGTGATAATTTATGAAGCCTTGCGCGGCGAGAAACCTTTTCCGGGCAGAACTTATCAGGAGATTATGCGGTCAATGGGCAATGAAATTGAACTTAATGAAAACGAACCGTTTGCCAACTTTTTCAAGCGGCAGTCTGGCGCAAACACCGGAAAAGCGTTTTGCTTCGGCAAGCGAGATGAAAGGAAATTTGTCAAATTGCTGCGGCACGTCGGTTCGCCGCAGTGACTGGTAATCTTGTATATGAACTTCCATTCTATCAGCGGCAAAAAGGATTTGTCGGGCGTATTCTTGGCGGCTGGCAGAACAATTCGTTCTTCACTTTTATCGCTATGTACGCATTTTAGATCAGGCTCCCTTTTCCAAAAAGAGAATTGCAAAATTGCCGGCTTGTCGGAGTTTTTTCTTTCGAAAAGACCTTTGACCAGTGAGCCAAAAACCTTTACCAATCAGCCTCAAATCACCCGGCAGAGCACCTTTTATCATCGACCAGGGGCTTGAAATTCGCGACATAAACTCCGTCTTATTTTTTTGTGAAAGCCAGTATTTATGGGGTCGCTGAGCGCTCATACTGCACAAAATGTGGCACGTGCCACACTTTTTGACGGGCAAATTGTGGCAAAATCGATGACAAGTTTAAATTTCAAAAAAATTCACCCAAAAAAATTCAAATTAGCGCCCGCCGGAGAGAAAAACGGCAAAGCGATTTGTGCGATTCTTGAATGTTGAATCGCTGGTGCCGAGGCCGGCGGCATCCGCAGATTCTGGCTGGAGCGGATCAAAATGCAGTCAAAACAAAACCCGCTGCCAGCTATCCGTTAGCCCAATACCACACCCGTCTCGGCAACACGGACCAAGGCTTAACATGGTTCCAACGCGCCGCCGAAGCCCGCGATTTCGGTTTCGTCTACGTCACCGCCGACCCGATCCACCACGTGTTCGGCAACGATCCGCGATATCATAACCTGGCCGCATACCTTAATCGTTGATTCCTCAGACCGCACATTTCACCTGCTGAGAAAAGCGGTCATAAAACCTGACTTGAATTTGGTGATCGTAGTATGCCAATATCGGACGCGATGCCAGAAAGCAACGACCGACGAAAGAAAAAAATGCAATCGCCAAAAGACGGCGATCCGGTCAGTTTGAAAGACCTGGCTGTGCATCTCGGGCTTTCGCCGACGACGTTTTCGCTGGTGTTGAATGATTCTCCGCAAGCGGTTTCGATTCCCGCGGAGACGAAAAAGCGTATTTTTGACGGTGCTCGCGAACTAAATTACCGGCCCAATTATCTCGCCCGCAGCTTACGCGTTCAGAAGATCAATCGCATATGAAAATTCATTTTCCAGGAAGCCCGTCGGAGCAACCCGGACGTGAACGATTTTCCGATCGGAAAACTCTACCAGGACTCTCGCTCCGCTAGATGTGTCAAGAATCACGCCACTGACTTTCCGATTCATCGCGTCCGACGCATTCGTTACCTTCGTTACGCGTCCGACGATTTCCCACGCGGCAAAACCATCACTACACGCCAGGAAAAGCAGGAAAATAATGGTACATGACGCGGTTACGATTCTTCGCAGATTGAACTTCATTTTGATATTTTTACCCGACGAGATTACGGTTGTCGATACTATCACAATCGCAGAAACGGGTCTTTGACAGCATTTCAAAACCATTTTAGAATTAGCAAATGACTGACGCGAATCACGAGAAACAGATCAAAAGGATGGAAGCCGAAATGGTCGAACTTCGGAAGCAGATTATGCAGATCAAGTTCATAAGTAAACGCGATACCGCCGCTGCTAAACGCGACCACGAAGCCGCTACCAAGGAACACGAAAAGGTAAGCGCTCATATCGACAAACAGATCAAGCACATCAGCACGATCATGCGGATAACCTATGATGAACTGAACATGTTTGACGAGAAGATTCAGGAATCAGGCCGTATACTCGCCCGTCCTAGGAAACGTTCCACGATGTCTTAAAATCCACACTGGTTCTCATTCAATTGTAAGCTCCCGGCAACTTCTCTTATACTAGGTCAATGTTCGAACCCATCGCCATCGAATCGACACTAATCGAAAGCCGCCTTTTCCCGCCGCCGCTCAAGTTTGCGGAAAATGCTCATATTAAAAGCTTTGCGGAATACGAAGCCCTGTATCAAGAGGCGGCGGCGGACGTTCCGGCGTTTTGGGCAAAGCAGGCCGAGAGCCTTGATTGGTTCAAAAAATGGGATACCGTTCTTGAGTGGAACGAGCCGTTTGCCAAGTGGTTTGTCGGCGGCAAGATCAATATTTCCTACAACTGCCTCGACCGTCATCTAACGACATGGCGGAAAAATAAGGCGGCTTTTATTTGGGAAGGCGAGACGGGCGAGGTTCGCACCTTGACCTATCTCCAACTCCACGGCGAGGTTTGCCGCTTTGCTAACGTATTGAAAAAACTGGGAGTTGGGACCGGCGACCGCGTTGCCCTTTACATGCCGCTCGTACCTGAGCTGGCGATCGCCATGCTGGCGTGTACGCGGATCGGGGCGACGCATACCGTGATCTTTGGTGGATTTTCAGCAGATGCGATCCGCGACCGTGTGATCGATTGCGGTTGTAAATTGATAGTTACTGCCGACGGTGGCTATCGTCGCGGTTCTGAAATTAAACTCAAAAACATCGTCGATGAGGCCGTTGTTAAATGCCCGACCATCGAAAATGTCGTCGTCTATCGACGCACAGGTTCCGAAGTAAAAATGCAGCCCGGCCGCGATCACTGGTGGCACGAGCTTATTCAAACGGTAAATGGCGATTGCCCTGCCGAGCAGCTCGACAGCGAACATCCGCTCTACATCCTCTACACCTCGGGCACGACCGGAAAGCCGAAGGGCATCCTCCACACGACCGGCGGTTATCTGACGCAAGCCGCGTATACAGCGAAAATTGTCTTCGACCTCAAGGACGAGGATGTCTATTGGTGCACCGCCGACATCGGCTGGGTCACCGGCCACAGCTACGTCGTTTATGGGCCGCTCGCAAACGGTGCGACGGTAATGATGTACGAGGGTGCTCCGAATTTCCCCGATTTCGACCGCTTTTGGGACATCATCGAGCGGCACAAGGTCACGATATTTTACACTGCCCCGACCGCGATTCGAGCATTTATCAAATGGGGCGAGCAATATCCGCTCAAACACGATTTATCCAGTTTAAGACTGCTCGGCACAGTCGGCGAACCAATAAATCCCGAAGCATGGATGTGGTATCACGAAATTATCGGCAAAGGAAAATGCCCGATCGTCGACACTTGGTGGCAGACCGAGACCGGCTCGATCATGATCAGCCCGCTGCCCGGAGCCACGCCGACGACACCTGGAACCGCGACGCGTCCTATCCCCGGAATAATGCTCGATGTCGTCACCAAAGCCGGTAAACCGGTCGGCGTTAACGAAGGCGGTTATCTGGTCGCAACGCACCCGTGGCCATCGATGCTGCGCACTTTATGGGGCGATGACGAGCGATACAAAAAAGCTTACTGGGAGGACATCCCAGGATTTTATTTCGCCGGCGATGGCGCGAGGTGTGACGAACACGGCTATTACTGGATTATGGGACGGGTCGATGACGTGATCAACGTCAGCGGCCATCGCCTCGGAACCGCCGAAATCGAATCGGCCCTCGTCTCACACGAGGCCGTTGCCGAAGCCGCCGTCGTCGGCCGTCCCGACGATATCAAAGGCCAGGCGATCGCGGCCTTCGTCACGCTCGAAGGCGGCCGCACTGGCGGCGTCGAACTAAAAAACGAACTCCGCACCCACGTCGCCAAAGAAATCGGCTCGCTCGCAAAACCCGACGATATCCGCTTTACCGACACGCTGCCAAAAACACGTTCCGGCAAGATCATGCGGCGTTTGTTAAGGGAAATCGCGTCAGGCAAAGCCATCGCAGGCGACACGACCACGCTCGAAGATATGTCGGTCCTTGAAAAACTTCGCGAGGACGAAGAGTAGGTCCGTGATTACCACGGGCGAATCGGTTGACGGCGCTGACGCAGCGTTTCAGCTACTTCATTTTTTTTTGAGGAACTACGCAACAACCGCACTATAGCGGTTTCGCAATCAACCTATGGGTGAGAACCACCTGCCGTAGGCGGCGGGGCCTCGACCGCAGAAGTGTTAAAACTGGTTTAAGCTGCGGAGCAGCAACGGAATTTAGCCTGGGGTGGAGCCTTGCGGAACCCCAGGTCACAACGGCCAAATTGATCGGAGCCTGCGTAGCGGGCGACAGAGCGATCCATAAATGAAATGATCATAGCGGTTAATCAGGTCTGTCGCCCACTACATGGGCTGGCACGCCTTTGGTTGCCTAATACTTGGGGTTCCGCGTTCGCTCCACCCCAGGCTAAATTCCGTCGCTGCTCCGCAGCTTAGGTAAGATAGTCTTAAGTTTTAACCCAGCCTCTACCGCAAGGTGGTACCGCCCCGTACATCCAATCCGTAACAGCTCTTACACATCCGCAAAGTATCTTCTCTTGATATCTTTTTCTGAGCCGGGTCTGAAACTATCCGGCACCCATTTGGTCGGATCCTCAAATAGATCCTGTGGTTTCCAGGTATTAAAAGCAGCCGTACCGTGCTTTTCGATATGTCTCTTTACCGATTCCCGGAAGCGATGATGCGCAAATATCCGCATGAATTCTCCGAAATAGATATCGGCCACCCTCTTGTCGCCCCGGATTATTATCATATTTTCGTCATTGCCGTTAACGCTGGGCTCGCTCCAGTTGGCCGATCCCGACATCGTTACCGGATTGGTTCCCAGCGGGTCGATCAGCATAAACTTGGTATGGACCCAGTTAACATTTACGCCGATTGGCTTTGATTCCTTCATCCAACCGTCTATCCAGTCCACACGAATCTGATTACCCAGGGCGAGTCCGATGTTCGGAAATCGACGTATCCTTTCGATGTCTGCGATCGCAGCAGCCCGACTCACTTGCGTTCCGCCATTTACATATTTGTCTAATAGCGCGAAACGTAATATCCCGTCGTTTTTGTCAAAGACCGGACGAAAATCCTTAACTATCCCGAATGGGAAGGTCATAAAGAGCGGTTTGGTCTGGTCGCGTGCGATCTTGATCCACCAGTCGAAAACTGTTCGTCCACGGTGGGGCGAGAATATGGGCAAAATTGCGTCATTGTCATCTTGAGGCGGTCGCGCGTTGTTTGCCTCGCACCAGTCCTTTATCGTTTTATCGTCCGGATCGGGTTCGAGAGCCATCCAATAATCGAGATATGCCTGTGCAATATTCGCGTCACGGATAACGTGGCCGACATTCAACTGCCCGTGAAACGCGTTTCTGCTTACATTTGTCGAACCGGTCCAAACAGCTTGAGGCACGTTATTTTTACTAATAACTACGAATTTATTGTGCATCAGTTTGGCCTTTGTACGTTTAATACAGAGACCGCGGATGCCCTCATTATCTATGAAATCATCGTTACCGGCACCTGTTTCGCCAGCCGCATCGTAGATTATTTTTACATCTGCGTTTGCTTGGTTTGCATTCTTGAATGCCTGCAGCACGGCCGGCCATTTCATCTCATATATGGCCGCATGAAGCGAATACGTATTGTCCTTGGCAAGCTGGATGAAATCGAGCATTCCCGGTAACAGATCCCGCGCCAGCCACTCGTATGCCGGTGGGCCCGCCTCGTCCAGCGTCATTCCGGGAAATCGTCTGCTAAACGCCTGCGACGAGATCGCACCACGATTGAAATGCACGTCATGTGTTCCGTGTTGCAGCGGTTCGGTTTCGATCGAGATCGTGGTGGCGGCTCCATCCGTAAGATTGCCGGGCGTTCCATACATCGGGATCACGCGATATCGATATTTATATCCGGGCTTTGCCGAATAATCTGCCCATTGAAACGCCTGGAACGGATGGTCATGACTGTTAGCATCCTCGACGCCGGTTGTCGCCCTAACCGACGGAAATGTCTTATTTCCACGGAGCCATACCGTTTCGTCGTCGGTCAGGTCGGTTCGTTGAATGGCAAAGCCCATCAGACCATTCGCATCTGCCTCCTTCATATCAAAGGCAAGGAAAACAACGTAAGTCCCGCTCACGGCCCGGACCGTCACAAATCCAGAAACTTTTTTTCTCATGACCCAAGATAATACCCTAGTTTTTATCTGATTTAAAGAAGTAATTCGTTTCGGTCAAGAAGCGGGAAGCTCGGAATATTGAGTGCTTTCCAGCCGGATTACTGCTATTCTTTGGTGAATGGATACTTTTGAAACAGCAACCCTGGCCGCAGGATGTTTTTGGTGTGTTGAGGCCGTTTTTGACGATCTCGTTGGCGTCGAGGACGTCGTTTCGGGTTATTCGGGCGGGCATACGGAAAATCCGACTTATCAACAAGTGTGCGGCGAAACAACCGGCCATGCCGAGGTTGTCCAGATCAGTTTCGACCCTGAGGAACTGTCATTTGCCGATCTGCTCCGCGTCTATTTCACGGTCCACGACCCGACGACGCTTAACCGGCAGGGCAACGACATCGGATCATCGTACCGGTCCGCAATTTTTTATCATTCTGCGGAGCAGCGAGAAACCGCCGAGCAAGTCATCGCCGAGATCACCGCCGAGGTCATCTACGCGGGCCCGATTGTCACTGAGGTCACCGCCTTCGACAAATTCTGGCCAGCCGAGGATTATCATCAGGAGTACTTCGCCAACAACCCAAACCAACCCTACTGCGCCGCCGTAGTGGCGCCAAAGGTAGCGAAATTCCGCCAGAAATTCGTCAGCCGTTTGAAAAAATAAGGAGCGAATCTCCGCGACTGGACTGAAGCCCGATTGGAACGGCATCTCTAAAGACGCGGGTGATGTCAAGTTAGACTTGGGCGCAGTTTGTGTGGGCCGCGCGATATGCGGCCAATTTCAAAGTTGCTGGACAAGTCAAAATCGTTCATTATTTTTTCTTAACCCCCGTCTCTCACCGCTCCACGCGTAGCGAAGTGTAAAACTCGCGGACCCGCCCCAGATCATGGGCCCTATCAAACGTCTCGGTCTCGCCAGTTGTCGTGTCACACCAAACAACCGTCTGCTGGTATGGGTGAAAATCAACTCCAATGTATAATGTCATCACGGTTTCTCGTGTCAAAGAACGATTTGTCTTGTAAACTAAACTTACTTCAATGTCGGGAGAAGCCGTCTGTATAACATCAAGATTCCCTGCTTGCCACACCGGTTCCTCCGACGTGACTTTCGCTAGGTAAAAATAAGCCGCTTTTGTGGCTGGCGAGCAGGATGCTTGCCGCTCCAGTCATTAGCCGCTTTTTCTTACGCGCTGTCTTTGAGCAAGAATCTACTTGTCGATGAATCGAAGCGAAATATTGCAGGGCGTCCGCGAACGCAAGGTGCCGTGGGACATCGTCGTCATCGGCGGCGGTGCGACCGGTGTCGGCTGTGCTCTGGATGCGGCTTCGCGTGGTCTCGATGTGCTGCTTTTGGAACAGCACGATTTCGGCAAAGGCACCTCGAGCCGCTCGACAAAACTCATTCACGGTGGTGTGCGATATCTGCGGCAGGGCAATTTAACGCTTGTCCGCGAGGCATTGGCCGAGCGCGGTATTCTGCTCAAAAATGCACCGCATGTCGTGCATTCTCAGGAGTTTATCGTTCCGTGTTACAGCCTGTCACAAAAGCTTTTTTATGGCGTCGGTCTCAAGATTTACGATCTGCTCGCGGGCAAAAAACGTATCGGCAGATCGAGCATTCTATCGCAAAGCGAAACGCTCGAGCGTCTCCCAACCGTCAACCCCGACGGTCTGGCGGGCGGTGTCCTGTATCAAGACGGCCAGTTTGACGATACGAGGCTATTGATCGACATGGCACAGACGGCGCATGGCCGGGGTGCGGCACTTTTGAATTACACGCCTGTTCTCGATTTTCTGGAAGATGAATTTGGATCAATCGTCGGGGTAAAGTTTGAAGATGCCCTCACTGGCGAGAAACATACGATAAAGTCACGAAGCATCATAAACGCGACCGGTGCATTCTGCGACCCGATCCGAAAGATGGCTGATCCAAATGCAAAACCTGTCGTAACATTTGCCCAAGGCTCTCACATCGTCCTCAACCGCCGCTTTCTGCCGTCCGAAACCGCAGTGATGATCCCAAAAACAAGCGACGGCCGAGTGCTGTTTTGCATTCCGTGGCATGACCACGTACTTGTCGGCACTACGGACGTGCCCGTCGCGTCAGCCGTTCTGGAACCTGAAGCCTTCGAAGCCGAGATCGACTTTATCCTCGAAACTGCCAGCGAATATCTGACAGAGCGACCAAAACGCGGCGACATACTGAGCGTTTTTGCGGGAATTCGTCCGCTGGTGCGCCGCGTTGGCATAAACAACACGGCCGCGTTATCGCGCAGCCACGAACTGTTTGTCGACGATCACGGTTTGATCACGATAACCGGCGGAAAATGGACGACGTATCGGCGAATGGCCGAAGATGCGGTGAACATGGCAGTCGAGATATGGGGTCTGGATGCGACTGAGTGCGTCACGACACAACTCGCGATCTCACCACCCCGCGAAAATGACGGTGAACGTCTGCACCCGCAACTTCCTTACACTGACAACGACGTTGTCCGCGCGGTCCGCGACGAGATGGCCGTGACAATCGAGGACGTATTGGCCCGACGAACGCGTGCCTTATTCCTTAACGCCGCCGCCGCGATCGAGGCCGCACCGAAGACAGCGGAGATCATGGCGGGCGTATTGGGAATGGATCGGAACTGGTGCGAGACTGAAGTAGAGCGGTTCGTTGCGATGGCAAAAAAATACCTGCCTTAGAGCGATTACGGATTCAGCGTGCGGCTGTCGCATCGCGTCGGTACCACCTGAGGTAGGGGTGGAGCTTCGGTGCGACGGGTCAATAAGCCCAAGTTGCTACCGCAGGTGCTACTGGCCCGTACATACAAACCGTAACCGCTCTAATAGACGAGCCTCAAAACAAACGCACTCCATTTTCGCTGAAAGGCCGCCATATCCCGTTCGCCGAGTACTTTTTGCAGGCTTTTGTAACCCGTCGGGTCGGTTTTTACGTTTGCCGTAAGTTCCTTGTAAAACTTTATCAAAAGCTTCTTCTCTTGCAGGTAGTAGCACAGATATCGGGCCTGAGCATAGTTTGTCCCGCTAGCTTCTTTGTAAAACTCTGTATCAGACATCGAGGTCATTGCCTTAAAGGTAGGAACGACTTTCTTCTTCAGCCCATTTTGCAGACCGCGCAGACGCCAGTTTGTATAGCCGTAGATATGGCCGTCGACCGTTCCGGATTGCTCATAGAGCGAACCCATTCCCTCGTTAAACCAGGCCGGGCAATCCTCAAAATTCGCCTCCATAAACGGATGGACGATCTCATGGACCAGCGTCCCGCCGCCGCTTCCGATGTTCATAATCAACGCTCGTTTTGAGGGCGAATAGTAGCCGTAAGGCGTGTCCGGTTCGTCGTTAAAAAACTCTTTTGCATGTTTTCGATACGACGCTTCGTCCTTGAGCAGCCATATTTCAAGGATGTTCTCCGGGTCTTTGCTGAAGTAATCCTGTTTCAGCCGAGTGACCGTTCCGCGCACGACATCCTCGGCCCATTGCCTGACGCGGGCCTCGGACTCGTCACCGATCACGATAAATGGCTTCTCGATCAAAACCGTGAAACCTCGCCCTTTTAGCTTTGTTCTAAGCCCGGCAGCGTTTTTTTCAAACGTTTCGACCGGCGGGAAGGTTGTAGTGATAATTTCCTGACCACAAACCGAAAACGACGCGGCCAGGACAGCCGACAATAGAAAAATGAAAATGGCGGGTTTCAGGTTGAACATTCTCTGGTAACTCACATTGAATGAACGGAATCAACGACCGCTGCTTGCAGAAAAATTCCGGCTCAACCCGCAGCCAGATTCGATACAAGTTCGGAAAGTAAACAGGCGGACAAGAGTGTCCGCGCTCCGCTATTCGGTCGAGACCGCATCCTCGCCATGCAAGGCGGCATTTAGCGTGTGCCAGCTAAGCGACGCACATTTGACGCGTGCCGGAAACTCCAGGACGCCTGCAAAGATCTTTAACTTGCCGAGGTCGTTTTCGTCCGTCTCGATATCGAGATCGCCGGTGACCATTCGATGAAACTCGTCAAACGTCTTCTCGGCCTCCTCTTTGGTCTTTCCCTTGACCGCCTGCGTCATCATCGACGCGGATGCCTTCGAGATAGCGCAGCCCGACCCTTTAAACGCAACATCCGTCACCGTATCGCCGTCAAGACTCACATAAACACGCAAAGCATCGCCGCACAACGGATTTTTTCCGTCTGCATACTGATCGGCATCCGAGATCTCACGAAAATTCCGCGGATTCTTGTTGTGTTCTAAAATTACTTCCTGATATAGATCGCTTAGTTCTGACATTTTCTGATTTGATTCAGTAATCAATTTTTGTCTTTTGCATCACTAATTGGAACTCTGTCGGTGTTTTTTTCTTTGACAGCTTTCTGCAAAAGATTCTTCGCTAACAAAAAATATTCATTAGCTTCTTTATCTTTCAACGATGGCTTACCGAATTTATCTATTAATTCCTGTGATGACTTAAAATCACCTATTCGCCGGTACATATCGGCAGTGACTGTTTTCAGAACCCAATATAGTTCTTCAGAATCTTTCAATTCGGCCAGTCTTTTATTACCTGCTGAAATCGTTTCCAGAGCATATTCTCTGTAGCGAACTTTATTCTTACAATTATCGGCCTCCCAAGTAGCATTGAGATATAGCCACCAGTAATCGTCAAACTTTTCTTCGTTTAATTCCTTAATTTTTGCAAAGAGATAGAATGTAGCGTGCTTTTGAGCGTAAGTGTCTTTGTAGGTCTTTGATTCAATAACCTTCTTTATTTTTTCCAGCTCTTCTTTGCTGTAGTCTTTCTTTGTTACTACAAAGCCGTGGCTCGGACAGACAGGGATAGGAACCGGGAAACGCATATAAGAAACGGGCTCCCAGTCGAGATGACGACCATAAGTTGAATGGGTTCCCAAGGAAAATGCTTTAAATTTTTCGCCACCTATCGGGCATTTTATTTCTTCTTCATAAACATGATGTCCATCTGCCCCTCCGTTACAGTTAAGCACATCACCTGTGAAACAGTTCACCAATGTTTCTGCAAACCGGACCTGATTGTTTGAAGCGGTATATTGACTGGCATTTACTATGATTGCCATCAAAAGGATAAGGAGTATAGTCAGAAATTTTGTCATACTTTCTTAGACTCCTAGAGAGCCATAAAGTTGCACTATCTCAAGCAAAAACCTCAATAACCTTCTGCACCGCATCCGCCAATTTATCGACTTCTTCCCTCGTATTATAAAACGCAAAACTCGCACGAGCAGTTGCCGGAACGTCAAAGAATTCCATCACTGGCTGAGCACAATGATGTCCCGCCCGGACAGCGATGCCTTGTTGGTCGAGGATGGTGCCGATGTCGTGCGGGTGGATGCCTTCGATGGTGAATGAGAGGACGGACGCTTTTTCGGCTGCCGTCCCGATGATCGTGACGCCGGGAATGTCGGCTAGGCGTTCAGTGGCATATTCGAGCAGTTCGTGCTCGTAGGCGGCGGCTGCTTCGAAGTCGATGGCATTGATGTAATCGATCGCGGCTCCGAGTCCGATGCCGGCGGCGATGGCAGGCGTACCAGCTTCGAACTTGTCCGGGATCGGTGCAAACGTCGTTTTTTCAAAACTTACCGTGCGGATCATCCCGCCTCCGGTCTGATATGGCGGCATTTGATCGAGCCATTTTCGCTTGCCGTACATAACACCGCTGCCCGTCGGGCCGAACATTTTGTGGCCCGAGAAGATAAAGAAATCGCAATCAAGATCCTGTACATCGACCGGAAAATGCGGCACGCTCTGGGCGGCGTCGACACAGACCGGCACGCCGAATTTGTGTGCAGTCGCAATCATTTCCTTGACCGGATTTACCGTTCCCAAACTGTTAGAAACATGCGTTACCGCGACTATCTTGGTGCGTTCATTTAGCATGTTCTCGTATTCGTCGATGATCAGCTCGCCGCTTTCGTTCATCGGGATCATGCGGATCGTCGCTCCTTTTTCCTCGGCGATCATCTGCCACGGGATGGTATTCGAGTGGTGCTCCATCTGCGAGACCAGGATCTCGTCACCCTCGCCGATAAACTTCCGTCCATACGAAAACGCGACCAGATTCACGCCTTCGGTCGTGCCGCGAACAAAGATACACTCCTTCACATCCGGTGCGTTGATAAAACGTTTCACCTTTTCGCGGGCCGCCTCGTAAGCCGTCGTCGCGTGCTGTGAAAGATAATGCACGCCCCGGTGAATATTCGAGTGCTCCTCTGCCAGATATTTCGAAGTCCGGTCGATCACCGACTGCGGCACCTGCGACGAGGCACCGTTGTCGAGATAAACAAGCGGCTTGCCGTTCACCTCTCGTGACAGCACCGGAAAATCTTTTCGAATCTTCTCAACGTCCCAATTGCCCATCTGCTTTACTGCTTCCATATAGCCTTATGCCAATCGTAACTTCATCGATTGAAGAGTCCGGTTGAATGGATTCAAAACGAACCCAAATTCCTCTAGCGTAATTACGCCTAACAACGCTTCATCGCCTTCCTCACCGAGGATCACGGGCGTGTGCCCGTCTTTCTCCAGTATCTCTATGTGACATTCCGAAAGGTCTCGTTCAATGTGAGTGCCGTCGGCCAATATGAAACTTTCCGTTCGCTTCGCCTTCAGCCCAAGCTTCTTCCAAGTCTTTCTAGGAAGCAGCGTAAAGCTTGCTCCGCTATCCACAAGGAACTCAATTGTTTCGGTTTTCTTGTTCTTTCCGCTGAGTTTTCCCTTTATAAATGTAAGTCCCATATCTCAAGCCTCCAATACAGTATTCAGTCGAGTCAAGACGGCTGTGTCCAGTTCCTTCTTTATCGACTCGATCTTGATCTTATTTATGATCTCCTCGGCAAAACCATAGGTCAAGAGATTCTTCGCTAGAACCTCGGGCAGGCCGCGTGTCAGCAAATAGAACAGCTCTTCCTCCTCAAGCTGCCCGACGGTCGCACCGTGGGCGGCATTTTACGTCGTCGTTGAATATTTCAAGCTGCGGCTTGGTATCGACGCGGGCTTCGTTTGAGAGGAGAAGGTTCTTGTTCGATTGCTGCGCGTCGGTGCCGTGAGCGTTCTCACGCACAAAGACCTTGCCGTTAAAAACACCCCGCGAATTATCATTTAACACACCTTTGTAATTCTGATGCGACTTACAATTCGGCACCGTGTGATCGATGATCGAGTGCGTGTCGTGATGCTGGTCGCCATTCAGCATATACAGCCCATCAACCCAAGCCTCGCCGCCTTCGGCCGTGAATTTCACGTCGATATCATGCCGCGACATACGGCCGCCGAGATTGATATTTGTCGAATCGTAGCTGCTGCCACGGCCCACGCTTACCTCGGTCACGCCATAGTGAAAAGCCTCGGGCGAGTCCCGCTGCACACGATAATGCGTCAAGCTAGCGTTGTCTTCGACGACGATTTGGATCGCGGTATTCGTAAAGCTCTTTGCCGTCGAATCATAAGATTCCACGATCGTCGCCTTACTGCCCGCCTCAGCTATAACCAGAATATGCGGAAAGATCGCCGTGCCTTCTTCCGGAGCAAACAACAGCGAGATCGGCTCGGGCAGGCTCGTTTCCTTTGCGATACGAATAACCTTGACATCAGCAAACGCAAGATTGAGCGCGGCAAACCCGTTTCGATCACCGCCAAATCGGCCCAACAGATTAACGTCGCTCTCAGATATCGCGTCATGCGAGCGACTATCAACTACCCACTCCTCACCACCCACTGAAGAGGCGTTAGTGTATTTCCAATCCTCAAGTTTCGGAGTAGGAAAGCCCGCCGCCGTAAATTCGGCAAACGCATTTTCACGCAGGGAGCGGATCGCCGGATCCGTCTCCTTCGCAATAAACTCTCTAAAATTTTCGGTAAAACTCGTTTCCACCACCGCCGTCGTTGATACCATTTCTATTAAAAAACCTTTATTAAACTAAACTTGCTGTCGGCCTTGACCGTGATTGCCGGGTCGAGGATGAATTCTTTTGCGATCTTTAATTTCGCCTCATTCTCTGGTCTCGGCTTCTTGTCATCTACCAAAGTTGACTTGCTGTAATCGAACAAAAAATCGTGCCGCGTCAATACATATTTGATGCCCATCGCGGCGGCTTTCGCGCGCGAATTCCTGCGCGCTTTGCGATTCCCAGACCATCTTTCGCAACGTCCAGTCTTCGAACAAATAATCTGAGAAAACGGGCCGGTCGATGTGATATGTGTCGCGCCGCATGTTGATCAGCCACACCTTGGCGTCCGCCGGCGTGTCGCTGTTGATCGCCTGATAGTACGGATAATAGTCGAGATTGCGCGTGAGATACTGGTCACGTGTCTCGCCCCCCAGCACCACGCGAAGCGGTGCCCGTTTGCAGAACCATGCAAATGACGTCAGGATGCAGACGACTGATGCCCCGGCCAGAGAGAATTTGGCGGCCTTGTTCAACGGGTCACGCCGTCCCGATAGTGATTCCACCGACGCCGCGATAGCGACCGCCAATGCGGGCATGCTCGGCAGCAGATACCGCAACTGCGCACTCGAAAATAGCCAAAACAAAAACATCACACCCGCAACGCCTCCCGCGATCTTTGCCTCGACGGCGACCTCACGTTTCGAAAATGCCCAGATCAACAGCGGCAATCCGATCAAAAACATCGGGCCGAGAACTCCATCATACAGCGGTGGATTCTCCGGCTGAGCAGCGACCGATACGCGAAGCGGGGCGGTAAGATAGTTGACCCGATTGACGTCCGCTCCGCCATATTGCGAGTTCATCGACTGAAACAAATTCGACCGCTCGACATCCCACCCCTCGGCCGCACCTTTCCAAATGCTCATATAGAAAGGGAAGACCGGCGAACCCGTCGCCACCCAATTTCGCAAATACCACGGCGAAGCAAACACACCCGCCAGCAACAAAGCCGCAAAGCCACCTAAAACAATGCCGCCCAGTGTCGGACCGCAGGCTGCCAGCCTGCGTGTCTTCGCCGTCCGTGTGAGTAGCGGAAGCCGTAGCGACCGCAGCTGCGTCAATGTCAGAACCGGGAGCGATAGCGACTGGGCTCTTCGCCCCACGAGCACGCAACAACATGATCAACGCAAACGCCGCGACCACAAACACCGTCGTCAGCTTGATCGACAACGCCGCCCCAACAAATATCGCGATCAGAATGATCGACTGCCGATCCTGCGTCCGCCACCATTGGCCCAACGAACGTATCGCCAGCGTAATAAACAACGCCAACGCAAGATCGACATAACCGCTCGACGAAATGTGAAAAGCCGTGGGCACCGCCGCGACCATCAAAGTCGCAACCAGCGACCAGCGTTTCGAAATGCCAAGCTCGCGTCCCCAACCATAGATCGCACCGAGCAGCAGTGGAAAGAACGTGAACACAATCGCACCGGCAGCAGCTTCCCCAGCTCGAGGACTAACAATATTGCCGAGCAGCATAGCCCAAACGGCATGCATCTCAGTTCCGAGCGCCAGGTAGCTGGCTACATTCCCCTCAATAAACGCGATATTGCCTTGCACAATAAACGCCTTTGGCAATGCGAAATGATAGAGCAGAGTGTCCTTTGCTATAGGCGGGGCAAGGGCTCCGATAAAACCTAGAACGAGAGGCAACGCCATGAGCACGAGCAACGCTTTATCGAAAACTGCCGTCGCTTCAAGCACCCGATTCTCGTTTCGGGATCCCAGCACACGGGCCAGGCTTAGTCCGCCCTCAACGAACGCGACAAGAGTCACGATGATCGCCGCCGTCGTCGAGTAAAACCCGGCCAGGCCCAAGAAGAACCACAACAGCGAAGTGATAGCCGCCCCAACCGCAATGTTTCGTACGACTTCGAGGATACGCGAGCGATTATCACTGCTTTCAGTTTTCAAATAACGAAAGACGAATGTGCCAGTCCCAAACCAGGCCACCAGAACGACGCCAGAAACTACGGCTCCAACGACTACCGCCAGAATTCCCTCGCCGCCAAACAACGACCCGCCACCAAGATTGCCAAGCAGAGACGGCAGACGCAGGAGGTCTGTGCTGCGAAAGGCGACGAATACCGTCACCAATATCGCTGCCCAGATCGCAATGGCGAATCCTGCGTTGCTTGTCTTTTTTGCCTCGGCCATCTGGCTTTAATCAATTGCCACTAGCTTCAGCTAGTGGATAGGCTAGAAGAAGAGATCGGGCTTTAGCCGAAAACATCCCTTAGCCGTGCTGCTTGTATGACAAAGACTTGGACTAAAAGCCCGCACCTTCTTTGCTCTATGTCCACTAGCTAAAGCTAGTGGCAATTCAACGGAAAACCCTAAACCGAAGCTCCTTTAACCCAGTCATAGCCTTTTTCTTCGAGTTCGAGAGCCAATTCCTTCCCGCCTTCTTTGACGATACGACCGTTTGCGAGAACGTGAACCATATCGGGAACGATAAAATTCAAAAGCCGCTGATAATGAGTGACGAGAATGATCGCGTTGTCCGGCGAGCGGAGTTTGTTGACGCCCTCGGCGACGATCCGCAGAGCATCGATGTCGAGCCCGGAATCGGTCTCGTCAAGAACGGCGAGTTTTGGTTCGAGCACGGCCATTTGCAGGATTTCGTTACGCTTTTTCTCGCCGCCCGAAAAGCCCTCGTTTACCGAACGCTTAAAAAACTGCGGGTCCATATCGACGATCTTGGCTTTTTCTTTCAGGTAATCGTTGAATTCGAGCGGGTCGAGTTCTTCCTGCCCGTGATGCAGCATTTTCTGGTTGTAAGCGAGCCGTAGGAACTGCGAATTCGACACGCCCGGCACCTCGACCGGGTACTGAAACGCCATAAACACGCCCTCGCGGGCACGTTCGTCCGGTTCGAGCTCAAGCAAATTCTCGCCCTCATACAGCACCTCGCCCGAGATCACCTCATACGTCGGATGCCCGGCCAAGACCTTCGACAAAGTCGATTTCCCTGACCCGTTGGGCCCCATGATCGCATGTACCTCGCCCTTGCGAACCTGTAAATTCAGGCCCTTCAAAATTTCCTTGCCTTCGATACCGGCATGTAAGTTTTTTACTTCCAATAACATGAAAACTATTTCCTCAATTCCTTGCTCATCACGAACATTCCTCTCAGCTCATCTTTCAAATTCGGTATGTTGAGGCGTTCGGTTCCGATCTTTTTGAAGCCGAATTTCTCGTAAAATCTGACTGTTGCTTCATTGCTGTCCATCACCTTCAACCAGACAACTTCCTTGTCCATCGAACGGGCTCTATCAAGCGCAAACTCCATTACTTTTCGCCCGACGCCGCTACCGATCACCGACTTATCCAAATAGATTCTCTCGATCTCAAATGCATCGGCACCGGCGAGAAGTTCGATCGAATTTTCGGGCCTCAGCTTAAGAAAACCGCGAAAACTGCCACCGACTCGCACTATAAAGAGTCTCGTTACCCTCGTCGGCGATCTGCTCGGATAACGGCACTGGGCCAAATGATCTCTCGGCGTAAGCCGCCCCGGCATCGTGCCATAGATGTGAGAAATGCTGCAGGTAAACTGCCTTTGACAACTCACTTAACTTATCGAGATAACTGAGATCGACCCGCTTTAGAACAACGCCGTCGCTTCGAAGCATCTTCTCCATCTCTAGCCCGGGAACTCCATACCATTCTTCCGGCGGCGTGTCTCGGACCCATGAGAACCCGTGTTTTTCATAAAGCTGTTTCGCTCCGACCGAAAAGTACGTCGTGTATAAAAATACCCGGTCATTCGTCGTCGTCATCGCGTATTCGTTGATCGCCCGCATGAGCAAATGCGCGATGCCGCGGCCTTGAGTTCGCGGGTCAACTGCCATCGTTTTTACATATAGATCGCCGTCATCGACCGTCACCGAAACTGTTCCGACGATCTCCCCGTCGAGTTCAACAACCCATTGCGGCCCGACCGAAAGACGACGAGTAAATTCTTCGGCCGAAGGCGTGACAACCGCCATCGCCTCGGGCGTGTAGTCGTCCCGATAAACGCCGAATGCCCGCCGCACGACCTCGGCGATCTTTTCAGAGTCGCTCTCGGTCGCGAGCCTGACCTCAGGCTGCGATGCTCTTTCCGGCTTCGACATATATTTCGCCCTTCAAATACAAAACAGCATAGCCGCCGATTTTTACGCGGTCACCGACGAGCTGACAATGGAGTTCACCACCGCGTGCCGAGACCTGTCTGGCGAACAGCTCAGTTTTACCAAGTTCGTTCGCCCAATAGGGTATCAGCGAACAGTGGATCGCACCGGTGACCGGGTCTTCGGGAATGCCGAGCCGCGGAGCGAACATTCGCGATACGAAATCGCAATCGTCGCCCTTTGCCATGATTATCACTTCGTCATAGGGCAGCTTTAAAACATCGGGAATATCGGGCTTTAGCTCCGTAACCGCCTTTTGATCTTCGAGTAAAAGAAAAAGCATGTTGTCTTGCGACTCCCAATATCTAAGCGGCGGAACCTCGGCATTAACGAGCATGTCTATCCGTTCGATCTCCGTCATCGGATACGCTGGAAAATCAAGAACGAACCGACCGCCCTCGCGCGTCGCTTTCATATCTCCGCGAAAACGCGTCTTGAACGTTATTTCGTCGCCGTGAAAACCGAGCTGCTCAAAAATGACGCAGGCGCTCGCCAGGGTTGCATGGCCGCAAAGCGGAACTTCAACCGTCGGCGTAAACCAACGAAGCTCAAAAGCATCACCGGTTCTTAAAATAAATGCGGTCTCCGACAGGTTGTTCTCAGACGCTATACTGAGCAGAGTCTGGTCCGGTAACCATTCGTCAAGCGGCACCACGGCCGCAGGATTCCCGCCAAATAGCTTATTCGTAAACGCATCGACCTGATAAATGTCCAGTTTCATACGAACTCCTACGTTGCCCTCAGCCGTGGGCTTCACCCCACGGCTAAATTCAAACGTCACTCCGTGACGGGCTTCTACATCCCAACCGACTCGTTTTCCCTACGCCACTTAAACCAACCGCGAACATGTAAGCAAAAGAAAATCACGCTGCCGAGCATCAGCGGCAAACTATCGATCAGCACTCCAACCGTGGCCCAACTCGTACTCGCCGCCATCATGACCAAAAATCCGTACCGCTTCCGGCTGCCGAGCAGGTAAACGCCCGTCAGTCCGCAGATCGTCGCCAGCCAGTCAATTCCGTAAAGTTGCATCGCTTGTTTT
Source organism: uncultured Acidobacteriota bacterium (assembly GCA_963738935.1). Lineage (GTDB taxonomy): Bacteria > Acidobacteriota > Blastocatellia > Pyrinomonadales > Pyrinomonadaceae > OLB17. Next base: position 2,622,577 of record CAVTYF010000001.1, read on the forward strand.
TTTAACCACATAGGAACATAGAACACATAGAAATCTATGTTTCTTATGTTTCTATGTGGTTACTTCCTGACAACAGCCACCGCCTCGATCTCGATCTTCGCATCGCGCGGAATTCGAGCAACCTGAACCGTGGAACGCGCCGGAAACGGCGTCTTGAACCGCTTCGCGTAAACCTCATTCATCTTCGCGAAATCATTCAGGTCCGCCAGAAAAACCGCGGTCTTCACAACATCATCGAGACTGCTGCCCGCCGCCTTCAAAACAGCCTCAATATTCTTCAAAACCTGCTCAGTCTGAGCCTCGATCCCGCCTTCGACGAGCACCCCGGTCTTCGGATCAGCCCCGACTTGTCCGGCAGTAAAAATAAATCCATTAGCAACGATCGCTTGCGAATACGGCCCGATCGCTTTCGGAGCGTCAGGCGACTCGACCGCCCGTTTCCCAGTGGTTTGAGCATTACCAACTATCGCCAGCGCCGCCAAAAGAACCGCAACAATTCCAAATCTCATCTCCGTGCCCTCTGTGATCTCTGTGGCTAGTCTTTCTTCTTCGCCGCCATCGCCTGGATCTCGATCTTCGTATCAAAATGCAGATCCTTCACCGGCACGATCGCCCTCGCCGGACGATGATCGCCCATCACGCGGGCGTACGCCGCGTTCACCGCTCCCCACAATTCCATGTCAGAAACATAGATCGTAAACTGCAAAACATGGTCGAGATCGCTCCCCGCCGCGTGCAAAACCGCCTCGATATTCCGCAAAGCAAGCTCCGTCTGCGCATCAATATCACCCGTAAAAGGCTCTCGCGTATCCAGCGACATCGGCAACTGCCCCGAAACATAGATCAAGCCGTTGTGCTCGATCCCGGGGCTGTAATGGCCTTTTGGTTGTGGTTGATTTTCTGGCTGTATCGTCTTCATAAAATTATTTGCCACAGAGTTCACAGAGAACACGGAGGCATTTTCTCTGTGTCCTCGGTGTTCTCTGTGGCTAAAGTCATCCCACACTTCCTTCCAATTTCAACCCCAACAACTTCGTAGCCTCTACCGCATATTCCATCGGCAGTTCACGAAAGACTTCCTTACAAAAGCCATTGATAATGAGCGAAACCGCGTCTTCCTGGCCGATGCCGCGTTGCTGTAAGTAAAACAACTGATCCTCGCTAATCTTACTCGTCGTGGCTTCGTGCTCGACGCGGGCGGTGTTGTTCATGACCTCGATGTAAGGGAACGTATTCGCCTCGGACTTGCCGCCGATGAGCATTGAGTCGCATTGGGTGTAGTTTCTCGCACCTTCGGCTTTTGGCATTATTTTGACGAGGCCGCGGTACGAGTTGTTCGACTTTCCGGCCGAGATGCCTTTTGAGATGATCGTCGATTTTGTATTTTTACCGAGATGAATCATCTTCGTTCCCGTGTCGGCGATCTGGGCGTTGTTGGTAAGGGCGACCGAGTAAAATTCACCGATCGAATTGTCGCCCTGTAAGATAACGCTCGGATATTTCCATGTGATCGCACTGCCTGTCTCGACCTGCGTCCACGAAATTTTCGACCGCACACCGCGACACGCACCGCGTTTGGTCACAAAATTATAAATGCCGCCCTTGCCGTTCTCGTCGCCGGCGTACCAGTTTTGCACCGTCGAATATTTGATCTCTGCATCGTCCAAAGCCACAAGCTCAACCACGGCAGCGTGAAGCTGATTTGTATCAAATTGCGGTGCCGTGCATCCCTCATTATACGCCACGTAGCCGCCTTCCTCGGCAACGATCAACGTGCGTTCAAATTGTCCCGCTTCCTGCGTGTTGATGCGGAAATATGTCGAAAGCTCCATCGGGCAGCGGACGCCTTTTGGGATAAAAACAAACGAGCCATCCGAGAAAACCGCCGAGTTGAGGGCCGCGTAATAGTTGTCCCCAACCGGAACGACCGAACCGAGATATTTCTTGATCTTGTCGGGATAAAGCTCGACCGCCTCGGTGAATGAACAAAATATCACGCCAGCCTCGAGCAGCTTTTTCTTATACGTCGTCGCGACCGACACCGAATCAAACACCGCGTCGACCGCCACATTTGCGAGCATTTTCTGCTCAGTGATCGGGATGCCAAGTTTCTCAAAGGTCCGCAGCAATTCCGGATCGACCTCGTCCAGACTCGCTTTCGAAGGCTTCTGCTTCGGCGCCGAATAGTACGAGATATTCTGAAAATCGATATCCGGATAGTCAAAATTTGCCCAATTGTCAGGCGCGGTCATTTTCAGCCATTGGCGATAGGCTTTCAAACGAAATTCGAGCATCCATTCCGGCTCATTCTTTTTCGAAGAGATCAGCCGAACGGTATCCTCAGACAGACCACGAGCGATCGTCTCTGTCTCAATATCCGTGACAAAGCCGTATTTGTATTCCCGATTTGTAAGTAATTCTGCTGCTGTTGACATAAAACTTAAATTCGACTGGCAATATTGCCTGACTCTACCTTTTCTTAAAAATAATCAGTTCTTCAGCCTGTTTGAATTCAATATCAAACTCGTCAAAAACTACCTCTCTGCCAATTATCATTTCCTTGTAGCGGTCATCCTGAATCCATGCTACCGGTGCCTTGATCGTTGATTGATCGTTAATCCGCAAAAATATTTCCCGTTCCACGTATTTCAGTACGCCGCCTCCAACGCCGTTCGCACTGTAGATTTTTTCGTTTTCGGCGAGCAAAAGGCCAATAGATTTGCCAAAGTCGTGAGAAATTACGGATAAATCGGCCCCGGAATCGACCAACATGGAGGCGCTCGTAAGGGTTGTACTCGTTTTGCCGAGTTCGACATCAAAAAGCGGTTTCCAGGGATGTACATCGACCGTTTTGAAGTAAATCGGCAAACAAACTCGTCGGCCCCATTCGGGCTTTACATAAACACGTGAAAATCTCTTATGCTTGAGCTTCTCTTCCGCCTTCTTGTCGGCGACTGCGAGTTCTTTATCATGACTAACGATCTCCCCGGCGTAGAAGTTCACCCACTCGCCGGGGTATTCGTACAAATCTTTGAAGTCGATCTTGCTAATCTCGCTTTCCATTTCCGATGCTTAACTTCGTTAGTTTAATATCCTCTGCGGTTCGATCGTCCGATGAATTCCCTGTATCGAGTGAAACATCGCATCGACGCTGGCTTCGCTGCCGACGAGCTGGGCAAGCGTGATCCGCGACAACGCATTCTCAACGATCTCGTGCAGCCCGACGATCACCGGCCGGATGCCGCAGTCGCCATTATGAACACATGAATCGAGCACACCCGTATAGCTGCCGCAATGCTTGGTCATCACGTCCTCATCGAGCACCTTGATGATCTCGTTTAGGTGAATTTCGTCCGCCGGCCGGGCGAGGCAATAGCCGCCCTTTGTGCCGCGTGTCGAATGGACAAAATCAGCCTTATTGAGCAGCCACATCAGCTTGCCCGCATTCGCCGTCGAAATGCCCTCAAGCTCAGCAATCTGCGGCAGCGTCAGGCTCTCGCCGTCATCCAAATTGGCCAACTGGACGAGACATCGAAGCCCATATTCCTCTTGTGCCGAAATTTTCATAAACCACTCTCAAACAATGATTTGGCAAATACCGTATGGACAATGATGGCAAATCATTACTTTAATGTCAAGATTGAAAACGGCTTGAACCGCAGAGTCGGAATTTAAACCGCAGAGACGCGGAGACGTGGAGACGTGGAGACGTGGAGACGTGAGAGGAATGAAAACAGGATATACAGGATAGACAGGATTCAGACTGATTAATGGTTACGTTATTTGCACAATTATCTTGTACATCCTGTACATCCTGTTAAATTTTCTTCCTCCGCGTCTCTGCGTCTCTGCGGTTAATTTTTCTGGTAAGTACGACGAATCTTTACCGCTCGCTCGATCAGATCTACATTCTCCAGAATCTTAAGCCGCAGATCACGATCCAGGTTTGGGTTGTCAGCTAGGAATTTGTTGACTATTGCTAATGCCTGTTCGCTCTTCTGCCCCCCGATAAAGGCGCCGAGCCAGCCGTTGACGAAGAAAATTTTGCGGGTTCGTTTGAGATTGGGCAGCTCGGCGAGGGCTCGTTCGAGATACGGCAGCGTGAGTTCGCTGTGGCGGACGTTGTTGAAGGGGACGAATGCCGCTTCGATCCAGCTTTCGGAAATGTCCTTGTTATTTACAAAATCATTCCAGAATTTTGCCTTGTTCTCAGCCGTCGCGAAACCGGCTTTGGCCGCATAGGCATAGCGTTTCGCTTCGTCCGAGGTCTCGGTTTTTTCGAGATCGGTGAGCAGTTTCGGGGCATCAGGATCTCCCAATATGATCAAGCGGGAGACGATGTCGAAGCGGTCTTTGGTCGACTGGAACGCCGGCATCCCTGCCGGCCGGCGGCCCGACTCGCCGGCACGGATGCCGGCGTTCCGTAGGATCAGCTTCATTATCCGCCGCGCATTTTCGCTCGAGGCGATGTTTAGGAACGCGCGATAATACGTAATCTTCAGCCCCGGCGTCGAGGCGTTTTGCATGCGGTCGATGAGGAGATTTTCGACGCGGGTCGCGAGCGCGTCAGTACCAGCTGCGGTAGCGTGTGGGGTTTCCACACCCGGGCCGATAGACTTCTTCTCCGGCGCCAAAGCCCCACCCGCTACCGCAGGTGGTACTGACCCACGCTTCGCCCCACCCGCTACCGTAGGTGGTACCGATGCCGTCGCGGGCCGCTCGGTGTTGGTGCTCGCGATTCTGATCGCGTTTCGCTGCCGCGTCGTAACACGCTCGTTTACACTCGCGTTTCTGCCCGGGTCTGGCAGGTAATAGCGCATCGCGGTCGATACGCGGGCGAGCAGCGTTTGGATTGTGCTTTCGTCGGCTTCGGTGATGTTCGCGTTCGGAGTTCCAGCTTTAGCTGGCTCCGGGTTCGGAATTCCAGCTTTAGCTGGCGTCGGGTTCGGAGTTCCAGCCTTAGCTGGCTTCTTCCCCGCGTTTGGCCAACTAAAGTTGGAACTCCAAACGCTCAGATTCTCCAAAACCAGCTCGACATACTCCCGCGGATCGAGCTCGCCCTCGCGGACACTGTCCCAGAGGCTGCCCCACATCATTGTGCGGAGGAAATCGTCCTTTTCGCTGCCGATATTTTTCAGCACGTAATCGCGGCTCTTGTCGTCGAGAAGGAAGATGCCGTAGCCGTAGTCTTGGTAGTTGGGAAAAATGAACAAAGGCAACTTTTGGCTGTCTTTTAGATTTCTGGCTTCTGTTTGATAAGCGGCAAAATATTCACCACGTTTCTCGGTAAAATCTACGGACACAGTTCTAGTAGTATTGTTATTTTCTTTAATGAATACCTCTGTTTTCATTCGCCAGAATACCTTGTCGTCTGCGAAATATCCCTGTTGAAGATGAAAAGTGTTGTTAAGTTCGCCGCCGCCTTTAGCGTAATCAACAGCGAAGCCTTCTTTTATCGTTCTTACAATAGGTAATCCACGTTGTTTTACCCAAATACTTGCCCAATCTTTCAAAGGTTTTCCACTCGCAGTTTCAAACTCCTTAACTAGGTCTTCCCAGCCCGCATTACCAAACTCGTATTTTTTCAAAAACGCGCGGACGGCGGTCTGGAATTTGTCGGGGCCGAGGTAGAACTCGGCTTGGCGGAGGAACGACGGGGCTTTGCGGTAGACGATGTTGCCGTAGGCGCTTTTTGCGGCACTTAGATTGGAGATCTCCTGGTAGATGGGCGTGGTGCCTTTGGTGGAGTCGGTGAGGTAGGCGGCCTGTTTGTTGCGTTCGTAGAAGACCTTCCAGGCGTTCACCTCGGGCATGACCTTTTCGAGCGTCTTGTACGCCATGAACTCGGCAAAGCCTTCCTTTAGCCACAGGTCGTCGAACCATTTCATCGTCACCGTGTCCCCAAACCACTGATGCGCCGCTTCGTGAAAGATCAGATTCGCCCGCGAGATGTAGTCGTTTTTCGTGGGTTCCTGCGGAAAAATAACGGACGCCTCACGCAAAAATGTCGCCCCCGCATGCTCCATCCCGCCAAACGGAAATTCCGGGATCAGGACGAGGTCGTACTTCGGGAACGGGAATTTGTAGTCGAAATATTGTTCGAGGTATTTGATCCCCTCGCGGTTAAGCCGAAAGACCTCGGCGGCGTGAGGTTTGAACTTTGCGGCCTGGGATTTGCGGACGTAGACGGCGTTCCTGTCAGAACCGCCTGCGTAAGCGGGCGGAACGGACGCGGCAACTGCTGGACGTTGACCAGTGACGCCCGACGTTGAATTCGCGGCAGCGTTCGTGCCCCCCGCTAACGCAGGGGGTTCTGACACGATCTCAAACGGCCCAGCCGCGAATGCGAAGACGTAGGTGCTGATGGGTTTGGTTTCGTTGAAGAAACGAGAATACACGGCTGTTTCGGCCGTCTCGTTCGATACTTTCCCGGGGACAGTATTATTGCCCAATAGATCGGGTGTCGGATGGTGCAATGGCAATTTCCAGTCTGGCTCGGACGAAATTGATGTCTGAAGTTCTTCGGAGTTAGAAATTACGCTCCAATCCTTTGGTGCTGAGAGGTTCACGGTAAACCTCGCCTTCAAATCCGGCTGGTCAAACACCGGGAACGCCGTGCTGGCGTCGCTGGGGACGAAGAGCGAATAGATGTATTCCGCCCCGTCCTCACGATCCACGTACCGCGTGATCGCCGACCCGCTGGTCAGGATCGGCGAGGTGAAATCAAGCTTGATGACATTCTCGCCCGCGACTACGCCGTCGCGGAAGATGAGATGTTCGTTCAATTCCAAGGGAGAACCACCTGCGTCAGCGGGTGGTCCCAACGTCGCGACGGAAACACCGTTAACGGAAACATTCGAGATGACAGACAAGCTCTCGCTCCCGCGAATTCGACGCCAGTCTAAAATTATCGGCGTTGGACTGCCCGCGGAGCCTAGGCCACCCGCTAACGCAGGTGGTTCTCCCTTATCGCCCGCTGACGCGTCTCGGTCTGACACCCTCACCCTTATCTCCATCGTCCCCTTCAGAACCGGCGACATTTTTTCGAGCATCAGATTGAGCTTATATCGAACATCCGAATAGCGAGCGGTGCGCCATTTGGCAAGTTCCTGCGAAACGCCCGGATCGATCGGCGGGGCCTGTGAGTAGGCGGCGGTAATACTGAACAGGATATACAGGATAAAGCCGCCGAAAGACCGCCGTTGATCGAAGCTATTTATCCTTTTCATCCTGTCCATCCTGTTTGAATATTCTTCCGGTTCAAAAACTTAGGCGGCACACCTTAACAAAAGGTTGCCGCCCGTCGGAATATCAAAATTTCCCAAAATAAATCTAGAGTGCGAAGTTAAAATTTACAAACCCCGTCGCCCTGACTGGCTGGCCGTCGCGGACAAAGGGTTTGAATTTCCATTTGCGAATCGCATCTTTGGCTGCACCTTGCAACATCATCGGGCCGCTGGTTTTTTGCACGGCGGCGACGGCACCAAGCTCGTCAATCGTGATCTCGACCTTTACGATGCCGGTTGCTCGGACAACCCTTGCCGCAGCCGGATATACCGGCCTGGACTGCGAGGTGGCAAAACCGACCAGCGAACCAACATCGAGCGGCGAAGTGTCCTTCGGCGCTTCAACCATTGGCGTTTCGACTGGTTTTCGCTCTTCCTTCCGCGGTTCCTCGTTCTTTAGTTCTTCTTTCGGGGCCGGCGGCGGAGTGGGTATATAAACGGGTTTTTCGACCTGAGCAACGGCGGTGTCGGAGGGTGTATTGCCGACGGTCTTTACCTCGCACTCGCGGGTCGAGATGGGCGCAGGGACCACTGCGGTGGGCGGCATAACCGGCTGCGAAACGGGCTGTATTACTACGGACTGCGTTACAACCGGCTGCATTATGACGGGCTGAGTCACTGGCGGTATCGTTTCCGCGGGTTTGTTGTTGGATGCGACGAGGGCGGCATCGGCGGCGGGATCGTTAACGGCGCTCATGACGACGCTGTTCGATTCCGCCATCTTTTCGCGTGTATCGGCGACCTCGTCCTTCCAACGGCGCGAATCGTAATCGTCGCGGGCCAACATGCTGCGCGAATTGCTCGCTTCTTCGAGCATCATCATCGCATCCGCAGTTTTTGCCTTCTCGGCCCCGATTTCCTTTGATTGCGTGATGACCAGCTCGAGCGTCTCGCGCATTTTTTCGAGATCGTTGAGTGCCTCGAGCGGCAACGTGCGGTCCGAAACGCTCAGGCCGAGTGCCCGATAGCGTTCAACCCTATTGCGGGCACCTTTAATGATCTGACCCGCAACGGCCATGTACGAAGCCGAAGCATTTGGCTTGGTCGTCTTTTGCGCCTTGTAAAACTCGCCGAGCAGATCCTGCGCCCGTTTATAATCGCCCTGTTCGAGATAGCTGTTCATCAGCAGAACATTGACGACGCCCTGAACGGACGGATCGCCCGATTCCTTGCGGATGTTCTCAAGCTCGTAAATTGCGGCGTTGTAATTGCGAACGGCGATAAACGCCTTCGATTTGGAAATGCGCTCACGCATGACATCACCCGATGTCGGCTGGGCAATTTGCGGCGGAGCAGTGGGCGACGGCTTCACCGTCTGAGCTCCGATAAACGTAACAAAACCAACTAAAAGCAGTAAAACCTGTAAAACCGAAGTGCTATAGCTTCTGACATTTAACGGCATTTATAGTCCTCCATACATGACTTAAATTTTCCGTAAAGGTCAAGCGAACATATCTGACGTGAGGGCTCACTTGTACGACCCAAAACAAAAATCACAATTATTACCAACAAATCATCAAATCAGGCCTCTTTCCAAGCCCGGCATCTCAATTGCCTAAACTCTTGATGATTTTTGCGCGGTAAGCGTTTGCGTCTTTTTTTATAACACTTTCGTTAAGCGTGAGCAACCTCCGGTCGAGCATGACGATACGCCCGTTGATAATGACGGTCCTGACATCGCCCGCCTTAGTCGAATAGACGAGCGAAGAATAGACGTTAAAATACGGCGTTTGATTGAGGCCGTCCATATCGACGATGACGAGATCGGCCCGCTTTCCTGCCTCGAGCGAACCTGTGATTTTATCAAGATGAAGCGCCCTCGCACCGCGGATCGTTGCCATTTCAAAGGCCTGTTCAGCCGGCAGAGTCTTGGGGTCGTTCGAGGTTAATTTATGAAGTTTTGCGGCCGTATCCATCTCTTCCCACATATTGAGATCGTTGTTCGACGCGGCCCCGTCGGTGCCGAGACCGACGGCGATATCACTGGCCAGCATCGCCGGAATCGATGCTACACCGGACGCGAAGCTTCATATTCGACTGCGGACAATGCGCGCTGCCGACACCGCGTCGTTTGTAAATATCGATCTCATCGGGCGTCAGCCATACGCTGTGGGCCGCAATCGTACGATCGGACAAAAACCCGATGCTGTCGAGGTACGCTGCCGGCGTTTTGCCGTATTTAGCGAGGATGTCGTCGCGTTCCTTTTTGGTCTCGGCCACGTGGATGATGACCGGCGAATTCAATCGGTCGGACTGCGCACGGACAAAACCGAGCTTCTCCGTCGAAACTGTATAAGGCGCGTGAGGCGCCGAGGCGGCAACTATCAGCGGATCGCCCTGCCACTTTTTGATAAAGCGTTCGGTATAGGCGAGCGCTTTCTCAGGAGTTTCGTTATCGGGAACCGGGAAATTGATGATCGTTTCGCCCAAAACGCCTCGCATTCCGGCCTTTTTTGTCTCCTCGGCAACGGCGTCTTCAAAATAATACATATCGCAGTACGTAGTCGTACCGCCGCGTATCATTTCGGCAAGCGCGAGCCGCGTTCCGGCCCGAACAAACGGCTCATTCACATTCTTTGCCTCGGCCGGAAAAATGAATTTGGTCAGCCAATCATTTAGATCGAGATCATCCGAAATGCCCCGAAACAGCGACATCGCCGCATGAGTGTGCGTATTGATCAACCCTGGAATAATAACCTTTCCGGTCGCGTTGATAATTCGTTTTGGCCGCGAATTACGCTCAACGATCCGCCGCGTACCGATCAGGTCAATCTTGCCATTCGTGATCGCAATCGCCCCATTCTCAATAACCTCGCGCTCGGCATTCATCTTCACAATCGTCCCGCCGACGATCAGAATATCAACATTGACCGCCCGCGACTTTTCCGCGGTGGTAACAGCCAAATCCGAAATTGGTATCGAAATGAGAAGGAGAATTGAGAAGAAAACTTTCAGCTTATCCATAGCTGAGGTTACAACAAAGGCGGGGCTGGTATCAAGTGTTATGAATCCGTTCCAGATACTCGACATCAGCCTGATCTTTTAATCTACCTACGGCACGCTTGTTCACCATCAAATCGTCGTATCCGATGATGTTGACGCGAAGCCCCTCATCATCAACGACCACTCGCCGCGAATATGCTTCTTCGAAGTCAACGCCTTTGCAATAATTCAAAATATCAACGGCCATTGGCTCAACACCCATTACGACTAAACTATCCTTTTTCGTGAAAAGGTCGGTGGTTAGCTCACCAGTGCCGAACCCAAAGTCCTCAAGGGCCACGACAATTTTCTTTGCGTTTGCCTCGTCACCTGCAATGAAGAAGTCGATGTCATTCGTTGCACGACAATACCCATGGTGGCCAACTGCGTATCCACCAACCAACAAATACCTGACACCCTTAGCGTTTAATAACTCTAATAGTTCTCTGAAGTCTTTCGGTAGCCCTAGCCCCATAGTTCTGTCTCCGAAGGCGCTCAATGTTTTGAAAACGCTCTTCAACCGATGCGTTGCGCCAGTATTCAATCTCGTCCGAATCGTCGAAACCTGAAACGACTTTGATTTTCGTCCTATCGAGTCGTAACTCTGGAATGTCATTATTAGTACTCATTCTTCAATAAAATAATCGGAGTCAATCTTCTTGATCTCATACGTTGCCGCAACTGATACACCAACATTGTAGTCGATCATCAATTCTGCCATTTGTTCGCCATCAATAAGAATAATATTGCTTGTAATCGTGTCAACGTAGCTTTTTGCTCCGCTTGAGAAATTTGAGGTGGTAATGAAAACTCCTTTCCTAGCTTGTTTGCCAAGCAATGCACCCGCAAATGCTTGAAGTTCGGGGCGACCAACCGTCGCTTCCCAACGTTTTGCTTGAAGGTATATCACGTCTAGACCAAGACGGTCTTCCTTAATAATACCGTCGATGCCACCGTCGCCACTCTTACCGACTGCCTGACCCGCATCTTCAAGTGTACCGCCGTAACCCATTTCGACTAAAAGTTTAACAACAAGTCGTTCAAAGAAACTTGAAGAACAGGATTTAAGTTTTTCAAGAATATCGCTAGCTAAAGTTTCTCGAATTGTCTCGTAGGACTCGAAAAGCAGTTCGTCAGGTGTTTTGGAGTTGGGGACTTCTCTTTCCTCGAAGACTGGAATTTTTTCTTTACTACCTTTTCTATTTCGAAACTCAATATATTCCGGGTATCTTTGAAGCGTTTTGAGATCAATCGAAGCGGGATTTGATTTCAATAATTCGGTACCGCGATCCGTTATCTTAAACGCTCCTCTTCGCGAAGATTCGATCAAGCGAGCATTTTTGAAATGAGTCGAAATCCAGTAGATTCGATTCATCAAACGGGTTTGTCTTCCGCTTGGAACCATCTCAGTTTTTTCATTTTCTGTGAGCTGGTACTGTCCTGCAAGTGAATCCGCCATTCCGCCTGATGTGTGTTCCTGCCCATCACCAGCAACGGCTAGGAATGGAAGCATCATTGTTTGGAAATCAGGAACAGCCATAAAATATACTCAACCTTTTTTTCGTTCAGCAACCTCAAAAAATCCTTGAAGTCCGCGCTGACCTTCATCGTAGCCATAGGCGATTTGACGCATCATTTCGAGTGCAGTCAGCCGTTCTTCCGGGGTAAGCGATTTCCAATACTCCCGATCCGAAGCATCCCGTTCCTCGAAACTATCAAAAACCCGGATATTAGTCCGGTCCACTTTCATTGAAGCTATTTCGTCGATTTTACTCATTTCAAAAACTTCGAATCAAACGCCCTTGGCAGCAGTTCGCTCATCATTATTGTCTCATTTTTCCCCTCTAAATTCGAGAGAATTACGGGGACGTCGCCGCAGAATTCCCAGATGATTTGGCGACAGACGCCGCAGGGTGGCGTGAGGTCTTCGGTATCGACGACGACGGCGATGCGTTTGAAATGCTTTTCGCCGCGTGAGATGCCTTTCCAGATGGCGACGCGTTCGGCGCAGACGGTCAGACCGTAGCTCGCCGATTCGACGTTGCAGCCCGTGTAGATCGTTCCGTCGTCTGATTCGACGGCGGCACCAACCATAAAATTTGAATACGGCGCGTAGGCCCGCAACCTGACGTCGGTCGCGGCGGCGACGAGTTTTTCTTCCGTTTCGTCCATTATTTATTTTGCGGCATTCTGCTCGACCGCCAGCTTTTCTCGGACCAGACCACAGAGCAGTTCGACGCTGACGCCCATCTGACCGCCTTCGGGAATGATGATATCGGCGTGACGCTTTGACGGCTCAACAAACTCGAAATGCATCGGTCTGATCGTGCGTTCATATTGGGCCAGCGTTCGTTCAAACCCGCGTCCGCACTCGGTAAAATCGCGTCTGAGCCGCCGCATCAGCCTAATGTCATCCGGCGTATCGACATAAATTCTCACATCCAACAGATCCAAAACGCGCGGTTCGGCAAAGATCAGGATGCCCTCGACAATGACGACCGGCTTTGGCGGAATTATCTCGATCTCGTCGCTGCGAGTATGCGTTTTGAAATCATACAGCGGCATCTCGACCGTCAAACCCTGCTTTAAACGCAGAATGTGGTTGACTAGCATATCGCTGTCGAGGGAATCGGGATGATCAAAATTAGCCTGCTTCCGCTCATCGAGCGGCATGTCGGCGAGGTTTCGATAATATGAGTCCTGCTCGATGAGCACGACCTTTTTAGCGCCGACCGCCTCAACGATCGCCCGTGCAATCGTCGTTTTTCCAGAACCGGTTCCACCGCAAATTCCAATTATCATAAGAGTATTTTAACCGCAGAGACGCAGAGACGCAGAGAAAGAGGAAGAATTTTTTTTAACTCTGCGTCTCTGCCGTCTCTGCGGTTAATTGACTTTTGCAATGATTCTCCGTAAAAGTTCCTTAAAAACCTCCGCCACCCGCGCACCGGTTTCCATAACCTCTTCGTGGTTGATCGGGTCGCTGCTCATACCGGCGGCGAGGTTGGTGATGCACGAGATGCCGAGGACTCGAAGGCTCATATGCTTCGCTGCGATAGCCTCGGGCACGGTCGACATGCCCACGGCGTCGGCGCCGAGCTGGCGGTACATGTGTATCTCGGCCGGCGTCTCGTATGTCGGGCCCGATAGAGCGCAATAAACACCGGCGTTTAGAAAATCTATCGGTTTTTCATCCATGCCCTTTTCAAAACGCTCATGCGATATCGCCGCCGCTTCTTCCAACGCGATCGCCCGGAATTCGCGGTCGTAAACCTCTGTCATATCCGGAAATCGCGGCCCAAATCGCACATCATTCGGCCCACGCAGCGGATTCACGCCGAGGCAATTAAGATGATCGGAGATCAGCATCAGGCTGCCGGGCAGCATGTCAGAATTTAGGCTGCCTGCTGCATTAGTAAGTATCAAATTCTTGACGCCCAGCAACCCAAACGCGCGCACGGGCCGCATCACCTGCTCCATGTCGTAGCCTTCGTAATAATGAAAACGTCCTTGCTGCACGGCCACGGCCATGCCGCCAATCTTCCCCAACACGAGCTGTCCGGCGTGACCCTCGACTGTGGAGCGAGCGAAGCCGGGTATTTCCTGGTACGGAATGCGAACCGCATCCTCGATATCGTCCGCAAATGCCCCCAAGCCGCTGCCCAGAACGATCGCGGTCCTTACGTCGCCCGGGTACTTCGATTTAATAAATTCAGCCGCCGCAGCGGCCTGTTCGTATGGCATAAAATGGATTCTCAGGTTACCACAAAATCAGATGCGATTCACCGGATGCGGTATAGAAAAACCTGCCCGAGCGTCAGACACGCCCACAGAGCCGCAGAATAGCGACCTTAGAATTATCGACTTAATTATGAAATGGTGGAGGCGGCGGGAATCGAACCCGCATCCAAAGGTTGCGACCAGTGAAATCTACACGTTTAGTCGAGTTCACTTATGTTTCGCCATTCGAGAGCAGATGAACCGACAAGACCTCTCAAAAGGCTAACCTGGCTAACATTTCGGGCGTCGTCCGCAGGTGGTGAACGGGCCCTAGCTTCTACTGAGTTATGCCTTGACCGGTCGCTACAAGCTGACTTCCGGTAAGACACTTGAGGTTAGTAATTAAACTAAGCTGCAAGAGCTAATTCTTGATTAGCATTTGTTTTTGTATAGTTTTGTTAACGAGCTCACCATACAAAAGCCCGACGTGCATTCAAAGATCTATACAAGCCCCTGTCGAAGCCTGTCGCCCCCACTCTTGAGGAAGGGTAGTCTACATCATTGAGATGAAAATTTAAATACCGCGCGTTTGCCGGAAGTTTTTTGATACCAAAAATGAGCGCAAAATCCCATCCGAAAATCGTCCAAAAAAAATTTCAAATTGAAATTTTTTGTTTTCAGATAAAACTTCTCTTTTTTTTCTGACAAGCCCATTTTTACTGCTACTGGTACACTAATCATGCCCAATTGGTCAATGGAAAATCCGGCATTGGTCAAAGGTATTTGCCCCACTGGTCAAAGGTGCGTTTGGCGCCATTTGCCAAAAAACAGCGCGCAGATATCCATCCACGGTCCGTTCATTGTTCGCCGTGCTAAGATGTGAACGAATTCCTGGACTTAGTAGACTGAAGGGACTTCGTGGACTGGATGGATGACAGGAAAAAAGCACACAAAGTCCACTTTGTCCCAAAGGCAGACGATCGCTCAACCTGGCGAACTATTACACTCGTTTTTCTCATCCTATAATGGTTGATACAATAATCTCGAAACATGTTTCAGGAAAGGAGTAACGACTATGTGTTTAAGGACGACCGGTTTGGTTTTGACCTTTGTTTGTTTGATATTTTCGTCGATGGCCTTGGCGGCGCCCCAGCAGAAAGCGGTGCCGTTTGATTTTGATGGCGACGGGCTTTCGGATCTGTCGTTGTTCAGGCCGGCTGATTCGCGGTGGCATATCGCTAAATCGCATGAGGGCGGGTTTCAGATGGAGTTTGGTGTCTCTTCCGACGTGATCGTACCGGCCGATTATGATGGCGACGGCAAAACTGATATCGCCGTTTTTCGTCCCGCGGACGGCGTATGGCACGTGATGCAAAGCTCGACCGGTACGCACGTTCAGCTAAAATACGGCCTCGGCAGCGACATTCCGGCACCGGCCGATTTTGACGGCGACGGCAGGGCCGACATGGCCGTTTATCGCCCGTCGCGAGGCGAATGGTGGGTAAATCTCTCGGCCAGCGGCTCGGTGACGATTCCGTTTGGAATAAAAGAGGACAAGCCCGTTCCCGCCGACTATGACGGTGACGGTCGCGCCGATATCGCTCTATTTCGCCCGTCCGAGGGCACGTGGCACATCGCGCGCTCGACCGAGGGTAATATTCAGATCAAATGGGGCCTCGGCCTCGACCAGCCCGTGCCGGCCGATTACGATGGCGACGGTCGTACCGATCTGGCGGTGTATCGCCCGACCGACGGCGTCTGGTATCAATATCTGAGTACGACCCAGGAACCGGAATATGTAAAATTTGGCATGGCGACCGACCTGCCTTCGCCGGGTGATTACGATGGTGACGGACGAGCCGACACCGCGGTGTATCGTCCGAAAGACGGCAAATGGTGGCTCAACCGCTCAACCGAAGGCCGCACAACCATTCCCTTTGGCATCGCCGGCGACAAACCGATGGCAAATGCGTTTGTAAAATAGCAGCGGGAAAGAATATTTAGCCGCAAAAAGGCGCAGATCTTTTGCACCGGATTCGTTACGCATTGGAAACAGACGGTTTTCAACCAACGCTGACGTGAACCGTCGAGGTTGACGAAAAGTATGTTGGTGGCAAGCTGCGTCACAGAGACACGAGCAAAAGCGGAAGGAAAAGGGCTCCGGTCATCGCTTTGGTTGAAAGAAATAGTAACGTCAGATCATATCCTTTGCCAAAAGTGAAAGGTGAAACCTTGAAAAAGGCTATCCGTATAACGTTGACAGTTCTGCTATGATCTTAGCTGACGATAACCCGTCATCATAACGGCATCGGCGGTCATTTCGAGGGCGGACACGAATCAGTATGCCACAGTAGAAAAGAGAATTTTCGCGGGATATTTTTACTAACACTGTCGAGTCATTTTTTGCTTTAATTAAGCGTGAACATAAAGGCATCTATCACCAAATCCGCAAGAAACATCCTGGTTTGAATGGTTTGCCTTTCGTTCGAATCATCGTAAGATGGAAATCAAACAGACGATTGATGCAGCCCCGCTGGGCACTCAAGCCAAACGGCTTACTTACAAATAGATCGTAAATACCAATATGGCCTCAACTCTTAAAAAGCTGCATTGTGATTACTGTCGTTTGTCGATCTCCTTTAGTAAAGGAGAATTTAATTTCAAAGATTTTCTTTTGGACGTTGGCGGGAAAAAACAAAAGCGTTATTACTATAGTTTTGGACACAAGATAAGTACTCGCAACGAACACGCTCACCTGTCTCTCAATTTTGAGGAAGAAGAGCCTCGATTAAGGTTGGAATATTCGACCGGAAAGAGCGAAACTGGCGACACCCGAGAACCTTATTTTGAGGACGCCGCTCCGTGGATCGGTAGTTTTTTTAAGAGTAGCGAGTCATTAGTGGCAGATTTAATGGCCGTTTATGAGTATGACAAAAGCTATGAATCACTTGTCCAACTGGATTATCCGTTATTGATTGGCAGTGACTATTATGAAGGTGCCAAAATTACTGGACATAATATTGTCTTCCCTACATCTTCGATGATTGATCGTGCTACGATAGCCGCGATAACAGGCGGAGGCATACGCATATTTTTGTATACTCACGCAATTATCAGGTTGGAACGTTTGGACATATATAGAACCATTGAAAAGCTGGGTACGTTTGCCAATGCGTTGGTAATTAAGGATAAAACTATAAATGCGGGAAGTTAAAGACACAGTTAAATTATGCAGAGCGCCGGGTTATCATACAAATCCGGCCGGCATTGCCGCTCTTGATCTTCACGGATATGCGAAAAGTGATGCTGAGCTAATCGAGCAACGGCAATATTACGTTGTTACCACACCGCCCAAAAATCTTGAAGATGTGGACAATTTGGCTGAACGGTTTAGAAAATTAGTAGAAATGTGGGAAAAAGAAACCGCTCATCTATCTGTAACCCGCCAACAGGTTTCGCGTATGTCGTTTCTTCGAATCATCGCTTTGGGCGAAAAAGTACTTCCGTTCATCTTTAAAGTCTTTGAAAAATCCCCGGCTTCGGCGTGGCCGGTTGCTTTAGAGGCTATTACGGGAGATAATCCCGCTTCTGCATCGACCACGTATCGAGAGGCGGTTCAGAGCTGGTTGAAGTGGGGGGAAGACCATGGCTATCGGGGATGACCTTTCGGCGTTCAAACATCTATACCCCAACCTAAATGCTCAGGATGGACATGTAACGAGTCCTGACTCGGTCTTTAATAACTGTTTCGCTTGGGCAGCAGGAGATAAGGTGAATCGGTGGGAAATCTCACGCCCGCACGTTTGGTTTACTGCAAGTAAGGCGGAAACAGTAGAAAATTATGTAGAGAATTACGGTTATGTTGGGTTTGAAGAAACGGACTCGCGTGACTATGAAAAAGGATTTGAAAAAATTGCGATTTACGTGGACAAGACTGGCGAACCACAACACGCGGCACGTCTTTTAGATAGTGGATCGTGGACTAGCAAACTGGGTAACCTTGCGGACATCGAACATAAAACCCTTGAATGCATTGAATGTGACGTATATGGCATCGCAACAACGTTCCTAAAGCGACCAAAGGGAGACCCTGAGACATGGATAAAAACGGCGATGGAAAAACATTTAAAGGGGATAAAGGGTTGAAGAAAGATACTGAAAATATTCGTAAAGCAAAACCCTATTCTTTCCGTTCTAACACGGCAGAAGAAGCCTTGCGAAAAATCATGTCCGCACCGCTGCCAAAAGAGCCGACCAAAACTTCAAAAAAATAGAAACCGCACGTAAACCCAAATGCTTTTGGATGTCAAGTGGATAAGTCTGTTCATTTTTGCGTCTTCGGCTCCTTTTTGCGGCCAAAATCTTCTTTTCTATTCCCCCGGCGACTCTCCCCCTCGACCCATCGTTCGCCGTCGGCATAGACCTCTTTTTTCCAGATCGGAACCGTGCGTTTTAACTCGCGGATCAGCCATTCGCACGCGGCAAACGCCGCTTTCCGATGCGGTGCGGCGACCGAGATCACGACGCTAGTTTCGCCGATCTCGAGTTTGCCCAGGCGGTGGACAATGCCGACGTTTGAGATCTCAAACTCTTTTTTTGCCTGATCGATCAACTTCAGCATTTCCTTTAGGGCCATCGGTTCGTACCCTTCGTATTCAAGATAAAGCGTCTCGCGAATCTCACCCGATTCTTTGTCTTTAGTGAATTTCCTCGCATACCCATCGAGCGTCACCGTTGCCCCGCATTCGGGCGGCACAACGCGGCGGGAGATGACGCCGATGTCGAGCGGCATGGTTGTAAGTTCTGCAAAGTCCATAATTTAGGGGGACCTCTAATATTCACAAGAGAATTTCAACGCAAAGTCGCCAAGACGCAAAGGAAAGAAAATTGGAATAATTTCATTCTCATTAGAATCGCTAAACCTTTGCGTCTTTGCACCTTAGCGACTTTGCGTTGAAAATTTCCCCTTTCCTATGTTGGAATAATTTCATTCTCATTAGAATCGCTAAACCTTTGCGTCTTTGCACCTTAGCGACTTTGCGTTGAAAATTTCCCCTTTCCTATGTTGGAATAATTTCATTCTCATTAGAATCGCTAAACCTTTGCGTCTTTGCACCTTAGCGACTTTGCGTTGAAAATTTCCCCTGTCCTACATAGGCTTCGCATCGATTGGCCGTTAAGTCAATTTTTTGAGGTTCCCTTTAGCCATTCGCGCGAGATTTCTCGGCCTTTGCGCTCATGAATGGTTCGGTCAATTGTCCAAAATAGCCTTTCGACGAAGTTGCAGCTCCGATCACGCCATATGACGACGGCCAGATGCCTTTGGGAAGATAATATGTCCCAAACAACCGGTCCAGGAACGGTAAATGAACCGCAAAATTTTTGTCGACCAGCTTCAGGTCGGCACAATGATGCCAATGGTGAAACTGCGGCGTTGCCATCAGCCAACGCAGCGGTCCAAACTCAAATCGCAGATTCGAGTGAATAAACGTCGCCTGAACGCTGACAAATACGATGTACGCAAAGATAGGAGCCTCGGCAAAACCCAATAGGTATATCGGCACATACGAAATGCCGCGCGTGACGGCGATATCGATAATATGCAGACGCGAACCCGCGATCCAATCCATCGATTCTGCCGAATGGTGAACGGCGTGAAATCGCCAAAGCATCGGAACGACGTGAAACGCGCGATGAACCCAATATTGCGTCAGGTCGGCAACGAGCAGGACTCCCAAAAACTGCACGACGTATGGAAGACCGGCAATCCAGTTCTGTATTTGCGCATTCGCTGCCCAGGAAAAAAAGATCATCGCGGGCTTCAGCGTTAGGATCGTCGTCAGTTGAACCAAGACCGCGCTGACAAAAAAATATGTCAGGTCGGTTCGCCAGCTTGGCCGCAGTATCGGCTGTTCGGCTCGCTTTGGGAATAACTGTTCGAGCGGCACAAACAAGGCGGAAAAGAAGATCAGATTTAGCAGGAACCAATCCAACCCCAGAAACGGCCCGTTCGTCATCTCGCCATCGATCGGCACCCGCGAACCGCCCATTAACGCCGCAACAAGCGTCAGAGCGATACCACTCAAGCCCAAAGCTTTGCTCTGACGCAGCATCAGAGACACCACGCCCAGCACGAACGAACTCACAAGTATCAGGTGAAGCAGCGCCCGAATGTAAGGTACCGGATAAACCTCGCGCAGCTCGGGCATCGTCAAAATCCAGGGGAAATGAAAACAAAGCACCGCCCCAACCCCGATCGCCCCCAACGTCACCGAAAGCATCCCGCTGATCCAACCGTGGCCGAAGTTTTTTGGTTGCTCCTTCTCGTTCATTTTTCGATTTTCGGGCTTATGGACCGAATCGGCTTATCAATTTGTGCCTTCAGTTCCTTGTTCAGGCCGTTCCAGAGGTGAGGATGTTCTTCGATGAGGCGAACTATATCTGTAAAATCCTTTGCCCGTTTACTCTGGCGTCGTGTCGACTCGGCCCACGCCTTGACCTTTCCGGCCAGAGTATCTTGGAGCGCCGCAACTCTGAGCAAAATGCCGTGAACATCAGCCGCAACGCCTCGCTCAGCAAAATCTCGGTAAAAATCTTCGGTTGTAAGTTGAATACTTACCTTCGACTTTCCCTTGAAATTGATAGACGAATCGAATGTTTCCGCCTTAAAACCGGCTTCTTTCAAAACCGTTACAGCCCGCTCGATCGAGTCCGCTGCAACGACAAAATCAAGATCCTGCGTGACCATCGGCTCCTCAGCCCAATGATTGACCGCGATGCCGCCGATTGCGCACCAAACGATGTCAGCCTTTTCGAGCGCATCGACAAAACGCATCACGTCGTCCGTGCCGCCGAGTGTTTGCCAGTCATAAAATTGTTTAGAGGTCATGCAATTTCTCCTGTTTATCCACCGCTCACCGCCGCAGACTATCGCCACTTCGTCGCCGGTGGCTCAGCTCATCTTAACTCACTTGTAGATCCAGATACCATAACAACTGAATCTCGTTCACTTCGGCCGTATATGCGTCCGTGTTTATGCCCCGCAATTCGCAGCCCTGCCTCATGTAGAATCGGCAAGCAGCAACATTGATATCTTGCGTCTCAACCTTTAACTCGCTACACTGCCGCGCACGCGCCCAGGCGACAACGGATTCAAATAAGCGGAACCCGACACCTCGACGCCGGTGGCCGGGATGAACTCGAAGATCCCAAAGACAAACCAAGTCGTTGCGATTCTCAAGCATTTCCATATCGTGTGACTTCCACGCCGCTGCAGCACCGCCGATTCGGTTTTCGCCATCGAACGCGGCAAATATTCCCCAATTCGCCGTCTCGAAACGCTGCGGCCATTGCGACGGACGCTCGTAGGCGTCGTAATCCTTGAAATATTCCTCCACTGGTTCCTCGACAAGAGTCTGTCCCGTGTCGCCCTGAACTATCAAAAAGCGTGACCGTACTCGAAAGGTAATCGGCACCTTTTCGTATTCGGTCAGCGATTCAACCGACTCTGGTATGATCTCAATAGACACGATTCAAATTCTCTCAATCTCAGCCGCCCGATACCGCGGTGAAGATAGCGATCTCGTCGCCGTCATTGACGATCTCATTGCCGGCGGCGTACTGATGGTTCAGCGACCTCAGGAGTTTGTGCTTTGAGAGGCCGGGAAGATCTGTGATAACCCGTTCGATTATGTCGTCAACGGTCGATCCACGTTCCAGATCCAGCCCGAGTTGTCGCGTGCCCGCCGTGTCAGCGGTTGCTCCAAAGAATCTGAGTGTTACGTGCATGCGGATCGTCCATTAAAGGTCTGCCACAAATGCGAGCCCAACCGCAAAGATTGTGATTGCGAACAAAAAACATGCGAGAAATAACAAAACCCCGCGGCGATTCGGATCGGTTAGGTGCAAAGGATTTCTCTTGGGTAATTCCGCTGCCACCGCTACTCTCATTACATAGAAACCAAGAAGCGTGAACGGAAGGACCGAGAAGATTATGGGATGATCGGAGATCCATCCTCCAATCCCGCGGCCAGGCGGCGGTTTGTCGAGTTCGGCCTTTAAACGCTTTCGCTCCTCAAGAAGCGGTGCGCGTTGCCGCGTCAGGTCGTCGGTGCGTACCTTACGGTTTGAGGCGAGGGCAGCCTCATAATCGGCCGCGGATTTGCCGTCGCGAAGCTCCTTCATGCGATTCAACCGCTCGAACGGTTCTTTTGGTTGGTCTATCTCCGAGGTGAGCCGGTTGATCTTGTCGTCGACCACGCCAAGCTGGGCATCCTTTGCCATGCGGCCAAATGCGTGGGCGACTTTTTCTTCGTCATAACGATCAGGCCAAGGTCTACCGGCAAGCCAAACTACGAGGATGACCGCAATCAGCATAAGTACGACGCCCAGTGCGACTGGGAGCGGCGAAATTTCTCGAAACTTTATCATCACCTTACAGCGCCTTCGATCGGACTCGAAGCCGATGCGTAGAGACGTTTTGGCATACGGCCCGACAGATATGCCAGCCGACCGGCCTGGACGGCCAGTTTCATAGCGGTTGCCATTTGGGCCGCATCACGGGCTTCGGCGATTGCTGTGTTCATGAGGATGGCGTCGGCGCCCAGTTCCATGGCGATGGCGGCGTCGGATGGGACGCCCACACCGGCATCGACGATTATTATCGCGTCGGGCAATTGCTCACGCATAATTCGTAAATTCGATGGGTTTTGCACGCCCATGCCGGAGCCGATCGGGGCGGCCAGCGGCATCACAGCCGGGCAGCCCGCGTCGAGCAGCTTTTTTGCCATTATGAGGTCGTCGGTAAAATATGGCAGGACGATAAACCCTTCTTTTACTAATACTCTGGCTGCTTCCAGCGTTTGCTCATTGTCGGGCAACAGAGTGATCGGATCACCGATCACCTCCAATTTTATCCAGTCCGTACGAAGCGCCTCTCGGGCCAGACGAGCCGTGCGGACAGCATGGTCGGCGTCGTAGCATCCCGCCGTATTTGGGAGAATCTGCATTTTTGGATCAAGATGATCGAGAAAAGATTCAGCCGATCCGTCGAGCGGAACGCGGTTGACCGCAACCGTGACCATGCCGGCCCCGGACGCAGTGTGCGCCGCTTTCATCTCGTCGAACGAGCGGTATTTGCCCGTGCCGATTATGAGCCGCGACGTGAAAGTTGAATTTGCTAATGTAAAAGTGTCCGCCATCTATAACGCTAATTTTCACGCAAAGATGCGACGAACGCAAAGCGCAGGCTCCACCAAATGAAAAGGCCCGACACGCGTGTCAGGCCTAATCTCCAGCAGGCTGCGTTCTTGTCACGATGACTCGGCGGAACGAGCTTGTTTCGCAGAAACAATTATGTTCCACGTGACTGGCGAATGTCAATACTTTTACTAGACATTTTGGGATACAAAAGGCGCACCCGGTGGGACTCGAACCCACGACCTGCTGTTTGCGAAACAAGCGCTCTATCCACTGAGCTACGGGTACGCGGCGGTCAGTATAGCAATTTATCCGCCGCCGACGAAGTGTACTACTTCGAGTTTGTCTCCGTCGCGGACATCGGTCGTGGGCCAGTCGGTTCGGCTAACGACCGCGTTATTCAATTCGATTGCGACGAGTTGTTTTGGAAGCGAGAAAAGCTCAAGAAGTTGATCTATTTTGATCACTTCGGTAATTTCGCGGCGTTCGCCGTTGAGGAATATTTGGATCGCGGACATAGGATGATTCTCCGCTTTGACGAAGCCAATTTCAAATTTCAGATTTCAGATTTCAGATTTGAAATCTGAAACCTCGAACCTCGAACTTTGGACTTTGTTCTTTGGTCTTTGAACCTGGAACTTTGAACCTTAAACTTCCCCGCCTACGCCGGCGTCACCACGCGGCGGAGTTCGACCTCTTCGCCGTCGGCGATGGCTCTAACCAGCAGGGCGGCGCGGCCAGCCTGAAAATGGGGCAGTTGGAGGTGAACGCGGGCGAGACCGTTGGCGTCAGTTTTGGCGTGAAAAATAACCGGCCGAAAGCTCGAACCGATGACCTTGATCATTATCTGGGCGTCAGCCACAACCTTTCTCTCGGTTCCGCGGCAGATCATAATGCTGACCGTGCGACGGTCACCGCCCTTGAATTTGCTATCGCTCAACAACTCGAGGCTTAGTTTCTGGTTTGACGGGCGTTCCTTGCCGGACAGTTCGCTGACGACGGCAACGGCCTCGTCGGGTAGGATCTCGATCTCTTCGTCCTCGATAATGTGAATCGCATCGAGAATCAGTTCATCCTCGTACATTTCGTCGAACATCGCTTCCGGGATGACGCTGATTATCGGTTCGTCATTCGAGATATGATACGGATCGTGGGCTGCGATCGGCTCGGGAAGGCCGCCCGACGGTTCGCCCTGAAGCGTTTCTGCGACAGCTACCGGTTCGGGTTTGACCATGGTGCCGGCCGACCTCGTCATCTGTACGAGATCGTCGATGCGTCCGGCCCTGACGGCGGCGCAAATCAGCTTGTGCTGGCGGGCGAGGCGTTCGGACACCTCTTTCTCGTCGTACTCGACCGGTTCCAGGTCTTCGTAACTGGCCCGCTTGCTGGCTAAAATCGTGCCGCGATCATAAACGAGCGACATTATCATCCGCGCGGGCACACCTTTGTCCTCGGTCTGCACATGATAGACGGTTCCCTGAAATTCGATGTCTGTATTAAATCCTGAGATCACAACGCAATATTAACTAAAAAGGTGAGGAAAAAAGCGGCGAAAGAAAGCACACGGCTGCCACCTTTAAAATTATCACACGCAGTCCGAAAGGGTCAACGAATAAATGATTTACGGCTCTGCCGGGGCGACGGCCCTTCGAGAAGGAACTGCCTTGACACTAACATGCGGTTAAATTACGATTTACGTTGAGCCAAAAATCGCAGTCAATTTGTGAAATGCGAGCCATTTCTAAGGTATATTGCGGTTAAATTAGTAAAGAAAATGTCGGAATATAACGTTTTTGATTACGTGCCAATAGGGATCATGTTCCTGGTCGCTGCGGGTTTTGGGCTTAGCCAATTGCTCGTGACGCAGCTAATCGGCCCGCGCAAACGAACCGCAACCAAGCTGATGCCGTACGAATGCGGCAAAGACCCGATCGGCGGAGCCCGCGATAAATTCTCGATTAAATTCTATACAGTCGCTGTTATCTTTTTATTGTTCGATATCGAAGTCCTATTCATAATCCCCTTTGCTGTAGCATTTAAGAGCCTTTTGGCGGAAGAAAGGCTGAGCGGCATCGCATACGGGACGATAGCCTTTGTCGAGATTTTGGTGTTCGTCGCGACTCTCGTGATCGGATATATTTACGTTTGGAAAAAAGGCATCTTCGATTGGGGCTTGCAGGCCCGTGCCGAAGCTCGGCAAGAGGCAAAAAACCTGGCAAAACGCCGTCGGGAAGAAGTCGAGAGTCGAGAGTCGAGAGTCGGGAGTCGAGTACAGGAAAAACTTTCTCTTGACTCTTGACTCGCGACTCTTGACTCGCGACTCTAGACTCGCGACTCGCGACTCGCGACTAAAAAGATATATGGGTTTAGAAAATACTCTATTCGAATCGCTGCCTGACGTCGTCACGGTCAGGCTCGACGCTGTCGTCAACTGGGCGCGTAAATCGAGTCTCTGGCCCGCGACCTTTGGCCTGGCTTGCTGCGCGATCGAGATGATGAATACCGTTTCGGCCCGCAGCGATCTTTCCAGATTTGGGGCTGAAACATTTCGGGCTTCGCCGCGACAGGCCGACGTGATGATCGTCTCCGGCCGCGTTTCGCGAAAGATGGCGCCGGTGCTCCGCAGGATTTACGATCAAATGCCTGAGCCGAAATGGGTTATCTCGATGGGAGCATGTGCCACGTCGGGCGGGGTGTTTGATAATTACGCGATCGTTCAGGGCGTGGACAAGATCGTTCCGGTCGACATCTACGTCCCCGGCTGTCCGCCGCGACCGGAAATGCTCGTGCACGCGATCATGATGCTGCAGGACAAGATCATGAAGGAATCGGTCAAAGACCGCCGCGACACATACGAACCTGAATCACGCGTTTCGATCGTTCCCGGAACGCTGCCGGTCACGGAAGATACAGCGCTGGAGCGCGAAATGCACGCCGAGGTCGACGCCGGACAAACAGCGCGGCCGTATTCGGTTCCGTCGAAGCACGAGAAACGACGAACATCTTAATGGAACAGTTGAAATTTAACAGGATGAACAGGATAGGCAGGATATATGACCTGCATTCTTGATTTCTTTTATCCTGTAAATCCTATCCATCCTGTTTGATTTTTTTATGACTGAGAAACTCCACGCATGCGTGGACAAGCTAAAAGCAAAAAACGAGGCGTGGGTCGTCTCAGTATTTGAGGGCCACGGCGAGGTGACCGTAACGGTTCCGCGTGCGTCGATTGCTGACGTCTGTTCTTTCTTAAAGGAAAAACACGATTTTGACCTGCTTGCCGATCTTTGCGGCTGCGATCGCGGGCCCGAGGATGATCCGCGTTTCGAGGTCAATTATCATTTATTCTCGACAGTGCATTATCAGCGGCTGCGTCTAAAGGTTCTCCTTTCAGAAGACGAGCCAAATGTCCCGACCGTCTCAACGCTTTGGAAAACCGCAAACTGGCACGAACGCGAAACCTACGATCTCGTCGGCATCACATTTGACGGCCATCCTGATCTGCGGCGCATTCTGTTGCCTTCGGATTTTGACGGCCATGCGCTGAGAAAAGATTATCCCCTGCGAGGCTATGAGCCGTACAGCTTGAACTAAAAATGATCAGCAAGGAACACTATCAGGAGAGAACCGAAGTCCGACCGTTGCCCATCAGGTACACGATCGACGATATCGAATTTTTGCCAGATCATGAGCACAACAAATATGAATTGATCGGAGGGGAATTATTTGTGTCGCACGCGCCGCATTTGAATCATCAGAGGACTATATCGAACATCATGGGTGTGTTTTTTGATTATTTCAAGGCACATCCGATCGGCGAGATATTTCCAGGCCCGGGCGTTATTTTCAGCCGCGAAGATGCGGTAATCCCCGACCTTGTTTTTGCCACGCATGAAACAATCAAGTCGAAAGTCACCGGTGATGACGAGAAATTTCCCGGCAAGTTTAACGCGGCTCCGGAATTGTTGATCGAAGTGCTTTCTTACGGAAAGCGCGATCTGGTTCGTGACCGCGTTCGAAAGCGCGACATGTATGGGAAATTTGGTGTTCGCGAATATTGGATCGTCGATGGAATGCTGAATGAGATCGAAGTTTATCGGCTCGATGGTGAGAGCGAAGAACTGGTTAAGCGGTTTGAAATTAACGAGGCGATCGAATCGCCGCTTCTGCCAGGCTTTTCGCTAAAGCTTTCGGATATTTTTAAGTTCTAAATATGGCAACTGCTGTCGAAAACATTCCTACTCAGTTCGAGGTGCTGGATCAGCCGCTCGAGTCGGAGATGACCTTGTCGATGGGGCCGCAGCATCCATCGACTCATGGAGTTTTGCGGCTCGATCTCAAGCTCGACGGCGAACTCGTCGTCAATGTCATCCCCGACATCGGCTATCTCCACACAGGGATGGAGAAGCTGTTCGAATATAAAAAATATCAGCAGGGCATTGTCATCACCGACCGGATGGATTATCTGAATCCGCTGGGCAACAATCTGGCGTATGTCATGGCGGCCGAGAAGCTGCTCGATCTGGAAATTCCGGAACGGGCGCAGGTCGTTCGCGTACTGATGTGCGAATTGCAGCGAATCGCCTCGCACATGGTCTGGCTCGGAACTTCCGCTCTCGACCTCGGTGCGATGAGCATATTTTTCTTCTGTTTTAGGCAGCGTGAAAAGATTTTGAATCTGATCGAAGCCGCGTCCGGCGGGCGTTTGACCCCGAGCTATTTTCGCATTGGCGGATTGATGATGGATCTTCCGGCGGGATTTGATAATCGCGTCAGGCAGTTTCTCGAGGATTTCCCCGAGGCCCTGGATACCTTTGAAACCCTCGCGACCGGCAATACGATATGGATGAGCCGGACAAAAGGCGTTGGCGTTATCGAGCGTGAAGAAGCGATCAACTGGGGCCTCACGGGGCCGAGTTTGCGGGGAAGCGGCGTCGAGCTCGATCTGCGTAAGGCTAATCCTTACACAGGTTATGAAACATACGATTTTGACGTCCCGACCGAGATCGATGGCGATGTCTGGTCGCGGTTCAAGGTTCGCATGCGTGAGCTTTATGAGTCGCACAAGATCGTTCGTCAGGCTCTGGAACGTCTAAAACCTGGACCAATAAAGGCCGACGCCCCAAAAGTCGTTTTGCCCGACCGCGACGATATGCGCAAGCATATGGATTCGCTCATTCATCATTTCCTGATCGTTGCCGAGGGATTTAACATCCCACCCGGCGAAGTCTATATGCCTATCGAGGCCTCAAAAGGCGAGACTCGGCGTCTACATGAAATCCAACGGCGGCCCCAAACCCGAACGCGTCCATTTTCGCGGACCTTCATTCGTTAACCTCTCGGCCCTGCCCGTCATGTGCGAAGGCGAAATGATAGCGGACGTAGTGGCGATTATTGGGTCGCTGGATATTGTGTTGGGGGAGATCGACCGATAACGGAGGGAGGTAGACGATGAAATTTTGTTCTAATCGAAGATTGAGATCAGCAACTATTGTTTTTATTGCGCTTGCAGTAGGGATTGCTACATTTGCGCAAAATGTCGCAAATTTCTCAGATATTGTCGGAGGGAGTTCTGTTTTCGTCTTCATAGGCTCCCAGAAATCGCCGGGTGTGCGTCGGGGAAACGCTGAACAGCAGGCGAGGTTGAAAAAACGTCGGCCGCTGGCTACAGCAAAGCCGCGAAACAGCGCCACTAGTGCCGTCCCAGGACCGGGAGCAAAGGTTCTTGACGAGCCTATTGCGCCCGACGAATGGATAAACGAGCAAGCCGACTTTGCGATAGAAGAGCGAAAGATTGCCGACGATGAGCCAATGCTCTCGCTCACCGAGGGTTTTTTGAATTCGCGTATAAACGGCTGTACTGCACCTGTTTTTCCGGCGGCTGCGCGCAAGGCAAAACTTCAGTCGGTTCGCCTGCGACTTTCGATCACGGTTGCAAAATACGGTGGTGTTTTAGATGCAAAGGTTATCGACGGTGACGCGATATTTCGGAAGGCAGTTTACGATTCGCTCGGTAGCATGCGCTTTCGGCAATCGTATTTTATGGGTGAACCGGTGAGGATACAGGCGATTGTCGAATTTACACAGCATAATTCCGACTCGTACAATCTGATCTCTTGCCGCGATGCCGTAAAAGAGGCCGAATTGCCTGCCGTTATCGACGGAGACGTGATCAGCGACCGTTCTCTAACGTGCGAATCGCCCCAATTTCCTGCCGATGCCAAAAAGGCCCGTCTAAAATCGGTCGAGGCACGCGTCGAGGTCATCGTGGATGAAAGAGGCAAGGTATCGTACGCAAAATTGATCGATGGCCACCCGGCCTTTGGCGAAGCTGCGGTCAAGACAGCGATGAAAGCAACGTTTCGAAAATCGACAATTGTCAATACGCTCGTCAAGGTTCGTGGCGTTCTTGAGTTTCGGCAAACAGTGGACAATAACGTCCAGTGTCAGACAATTGAGCCTTCCCAATATAGCCGAAACATCACACAAGAGGCGGAGGAATTTTCGCCCGCTACAAACGGGGGCAGGATGAACGCGGACGTGGTTGCGATCATTGGGTCTTTGGATATTGTTTTGGGGGAGATTGATAAATGAAAACGCTTGCAGGTGTGATATGAGCGAAATCGATGGGAAGAAAAATTGCCTTAATGAGATTTCCGAGATGCTTGCTGAACAGAATTCGAGCTATATGAATTTTTCGCAGAGGTTAAAAGTGGCAGAGATACGAACACGGCAAATCGGTTTGGACGCTGACCTCATCAAGTCGGAAATACAGAGTGTCCGTGTAAGCCTCGAACGCTTAATCAACCCACTGGTGGAAGGCCTCGACGTCCGCGGAAAATTGAGTGAAATTGATAGTAAGGTTCAACAAATCGAGACGCAATTAACGGCATGATATGGTAGGAGCGAAATTGGTGCGGGGACGGACGGTTCTTATTAAAAAAAATTAATTGGAGATTTTATGGGCGGCGAATACGACGCAAGATTTGATCAAATTACAGGACTCTTACAGAAAACCGTTGGCGGACTCGATGAATTACGGATGGAAGTCAGGGATATTCGGAACGAGGTCCGTGATACAAGAAACGACGTTCGTGATAATACGTCGAACTTGCAGTCCCTCGTTCAGAAAGTAGATTTGTTGTCTAATCAGTTCAAAGGCGTTGCGGGACTGGTGATGAAAGATCATCATCCACGGATCGAACATCTGGAAAAACGATTAGATGTGTTGGAGGCCGAGGTCCACTAACGAATGGCAGCAACTACACCTACAAGCTACACGGATAGGGTTCTCGTCACCGACGAGGTGGCGGAGTTTTCGTCTGCGATCATTGATGAGATGAAGTTGCACGTCGCGAAGTATCCGGCGGATCGGACGCGGTCGGCGTTGATACCGCTGTTGATGCTCGTGCAGCGGGAGCGCGGTTGGATCGATAATCCGGGCGTTAATTTTCTGGCTAGGTTCTTGAATCTCGAAGTGACGGACGTCTGGGAAACGGCGACTTTTTATTCGATGTTTAATCTGCGCCCCGTCGGTCGGCATCACATCCAGATATGCAAAACGCTGTCGTGCCGGATCATGGGCGAGCCGGAAATTACCGATCATATCTGCTCGAAACTCGGCATTCACGCGGGCGAAACGACCGAGGACGGCAAATATACCGTCACCATGGTCGAATGTCTCGGAAGCTGCGGAACCGCACCGATGATGCAGATCGGATTTGATTATCACGAGGATCTGACGGTCGCGAAGGTGGACAAGATTTTGGAGGCGTGTAAATAGAATGCACTACAAGGTCGCTCTACATCATACTGAAGAAGGTTATAGCGTCTCGTGTCCTGCCCTGCCCGGATGCTGGTCGCAGGGTGATACCGAGGAAGAGGCTTTGGAAAATATTCGCGAAGCGATCCGCGAGTACCTCGACATCGTCGACATGAACTTGCTTGACTCTGAAATTCGAGAGGTGGAGGTCGCGGCTTAATGCCGAAGATCTCTGGGATCAACCATCTGAGGGCCGTGAGAGCTTTGGAAAGGCTGGATTTTGGATGGCTCGACAGGAAAAGCACATTGTTATGACGAACGGCGAGCGAATTGTTACTATTCCTCGCCACAATCCGGTAAACGGTCTTACGATGGAATTGTTAAGGATGCGGGATTGACCGAAACAGAGTTCAACAAACTTCTATAGCTTATGACGAACGGCGAGATAATTCAGGGCATGTACAACGATTTCGCCTGCGGCAACATTTCCGGCGTGCTTGGCGCGTTTGACGATAATATCGTGTGGACCGAGGCCGAGGGGTTTATGTACGGCGGCACTTACAACGCGCCAAACGGTGTGCTTGCGGGCGTTTTCATGCGTATTGGCACGGAATGGGAAGTTTTTCAGGCAGTCGCACATAAGATTGTCGATGGCGGTGACGGCAATGTTGTTGCGATCGGCACGTATTCGGGCAAATACCTGAAAACGGGCAAGAGTACGAAGGTTCCGTTTGCACACGAATGGGAATTGCGTGAAGGGAAGGTTGTTAAGTTTAACCAGCATACGGATACGCTGGTTATCGCACGGGATTTAGGACTTTAAAACGCAGGCAGGATGCCTGCGGTCCAATAAAAATGGAAATCAAAGCAATCGGCTGCGAGCCGTTATCACTCAAGCGTATTCATATTAAGGATGGCCACACGCTAAAGGTGTATCGCGATACCGGCGGTTACAAATCGCTGGAAAAGGCTCTCAAGATGGCGCCGGCGGATATTATTGAGGAAGTAAAGAAAAGCGCGCTGCGCGGTCGCGGCGGTGCGGGCTTTCCGACGGGAATGAAATGGTCTTTCGTGCCGAAAGACAGCCCGAAGACCAAATATGTCGTCTGCAACGCCGACGAATCGGAACCCGGCAGCTTTAAGGACCGATACCTGATGGAGCTTGACCCTCATGCCGTCATCGAGGGGATGATTATCGCCGCCTACGCTCTGGGTTCAACGACGGGTTACGTTTATACGCGCGGTGAATACAAATATCTAATCGACATCATGGATGTCGCCATCGCTGAGGCCCGCGAGGCCGGATACTTGGGTAAAAACATTCTCGGTTCAGGCTTTGACCACCAGATGCACACGCATACCGGGGCCGGAGCTTATATTTGCGGTGAAGAGACTGCTTTGCTCAGTTCGCTCGAAGGCTATCGCGGACATCCGCGGATGAAGCCGCCCTTCCCTGCTGTCGAGGGGCTTTACGCTTCACCGACGGTTGTTAATAATGTCGAAACGTTTACCTCGGTTCCGCAGATCATCGAAATGGGCGGCATCGCCTGGCGTGATCTTGGCACTGAAAAGTCGGGCGGCACGAAACTTTGGTCGATCAGCGGTCATGTGAAAAAGCCGGGCGTTTACGAGCTGCCGATGGGCTACGCCGATATGGAAAAGTTCATTATGGAAGACTGCGGCGGGATGCTTCGCAAGGACAAGAAGTTGAAGGCAGTAATTCCGGGCGGTTCCAGCGTCTATATCATGCGGGCCGATCAGATCATCGGCAAAAGCGTGACATTGGATTACGAGGGCCTCGTCGCCGCGGGTTCCTTGCTCGGTACGGGCGGCATGATGGTCATGGACGAGACCGTCGACATCATGGAGACGACCAAAAACCTGACCGAGTTTTACAAACACGAATCCTGCGGCTGGTGTACACCGTGCCGCGAAGGGACGGACTGGCTCGTCAAAATTTTCAACCGTATCGCCGACGGCGGCGGCCGCCCCGAGGACGCCCAGTTGATGCTCGATATTTGCGACAATATCGAGGGCAAATCGTTCTGCGCACTCGGCGATGCGGCCGCGTGGCCAATACAGTCGGCGATCAAGCAGTTTCCGGAAGATTTTAAGAAGTGGCTGGTCGATAAAGCCGGTTCAAACGGCGTACAGCCGAATGTTTGACAATCAAATGACCGCGATCAAAATAACCAGACTAGCTGCGTTTTACGCTCGGATCGGTATTTTTGTCTTCGCGTTGTCCCTTACCATTCTCGCTCAGGGCAAGAATCCGGTGATCCTGATTCCGGGACTTACCGGCTCCGAACTGCGTCATAGGGTTACGGGTGAGAAAATATGGCTTCGGGCAGTCAGGGCGAAATCAGAAGATTTGCGCCTGCCGATTACCGCAGATTTTCGCAGAAGCAGCGATGATTTGATAGCGGGCGACGTGTTGCGCGAAGTAAAGTTTGGCGGGTTTTCGGTGACCGATGTCTATGGCGGGTTTATTCGCGCGCTGGAGATTCGCGGCGGTTACCACGAGGAAAGGTGGGATTCACCATCCGACGATGGCTTCCAGGATTCGCTCTACGTGTTTGCTTACGACTGGCGCCTCGATAATGTTGATAACGCCAGGATTCTAGTTCGAAAGGTCGAAGCGCTAAAGCTAAAGCTGAAAAAGCCGGATTTGAGATTCGACATCGTCGCTCACTCGATGGGCGGGCTTATTTCGCGATACGCGGCGATGTACGGCGACGCCGATTTGAGCGTCGGAAATGTTAAACCAGCTCCCACATGGGCTGGCGCGAAGCTCTTTGATAAGATTGTGCTATTGGGAACGCCGAACGAGGGTTCGGCCTCGGCGGTTGACAGCCTCGTCAATGGATATTCAATCGGAGGATTTCGACTCGATCTTCCGTTTTTGGAGGACATGTCAAAATTCACGATCTTTACCGTGCCGTCAGCATATCAGCTTTTGCCCGCACCGGGAACGTTTCGCGTATTTGACGAGAATCTTCAGCCGCTGCCCGTCGACCTATATGATCCAAAGGTTTGGGCGAAATACGGCTGGAATCCGATGGATGACGAGAATTTTTCGGCTGCGTTCAGGACAATAAAAACGGCCGATGCGGAGCGTTTTTTTACGAGTAATCTCGACCGCGCACGGCGTCTGCACGAGGCATTGGCCACTGCAAATGGCAAATCAGATAAGGTCGCGTTTTACGCCGTCGGAGCGGATTGCCGAACCGCCCTCGACGCGGTCGTCATCTATCAGGACGCCAAGGGCGGCAAATGGAAAACGCTGTTTCAGCCAAAAGAATTTTTGACGGCTGGTGGAAAACGGGTTTCGGCTGACGAGCTAAAAAAGGTGATGTTCTCGCCCGGTGACGGCGTCGTTACACAGAGATCGTTAAATGCCGCAACTGTTTCGCAGAAGGCGAACGTCAAATCGATCTTTAATAGTCGATCAGACCAACTTATTTGCGGCGAGCACAACAGACTGGCCACCGGCTCGAAAATACAGGACTATATTATTGGACTTCTAAGCAAACAGAGTGTC
This sequence comes from uncultured Acidobacteriota bacterium, assembly GCA_963738935.1. Classification (GTDB taxonomy): domain Bacteria; phylum Acidobacteriota; class Blastocatellia; order Pyrinomonadales; family Pyrinomonadaceae; genus OLB17. The sequence goes on from CAVTYF010000001.1 coordinate 2,657,066, forward strand.
GACACCGACGCTGGTGACAATACGGAGAATTAAACAATGGGAAAAGGCGATAAACGATCACGACGTGGGAAGATTTTTGCGGGCAGCTATGGCAAAACGCGGCCAAAGAAGAAAAAAGTGGCCGTAACACCGGTCGAGGAAACATCGGCGAAGAAAAAAGCGAAATAGTCGTCGACGTCTAATATGAAATTTGCTGAGTCAAAAGCGGGCGGCGTTCACCTCAGGCTTGCGGCACTTGCGGGCGATTGGGAAGGATCGACGACGACGTGGTTCGAACCAGATGTTGTGGCCGACGAATCGCCGATGACCGGTAAGATGACGGCGATCCTTGACGGGCGGTTTATCCTTCACGAGTACAAAGGCGAATTGACCCGAAAGCCCTTTGAGGGCGTGGCGATTTACGGATTTGATCTCGCGACCGAACGGTTTCAAACCGCGTGGGTCGACAGCTTTCACATGTCAACGGCGCTTATGTACTCGGAGGGCGAGGCGGGCGATAAACTATCGGCCTTTGGCACATATTTCACCGGCCCGGAAACGCCCCGTTGGGGCTGGCGAACCGAGATTGACGTGGTCGATGCGGACAATATAGTAATTACGGCCTACAACGTCACGCCCGAGGGCGAAGCGGCGAAGGCGACGGAGACTCGGTATTCCCGTAAAGAAAAGTAAAATGGGCGAAGTTCGAGTAAAAGTGAAGATAACCAATGCGGCCGATCAGGTAATGGCGCGACGCGGACATATGGAACTATCGGCAGTCCGTTTTTACGAAGCAGACGCGATGGTTGACACAGGTGCGGTTCAAACTGTAATTCCGTCCGACGTGGCCCGGAACCTGGGACTCGAGACGCCCAGACAACGAGGCGTGGAATATGCTGACGGAAGAAAGGAAGTTGTCCCCGTTACCGAGGCGATTGTGGTTGAAATTGGACGCCGTGGAACCAGTGACGAGGCTTTGGTGTTGGGGGACGAGGTATTGATCGGCCAGACTATCCTTGAGAAACTGGATCTTCACGTCGATTGTGCCAACCAGGTCGTTATTCCTAATCCGGCTCATCCTGATCAGGCGGTTACGAAAGTTAAATAATGTTAGAACAGATAAAAGTAACAATAAACGAAAAGGAATACGCGGCCGACAAGGGTGCGCGGCTGATTGATGTGTGCCGTGAGACTGGCCACGGGATTCCGTCGTTTTGCTATTACCAGGACCTTGAGGTACAGGCTTCGTGCCGGATGTGTCTGGTGCGGATCGAGAAAATGCCAAAGCTGCAAACTTCGTGTACGATCATCTGCACCGACGGAATGGTCGTCACGACGCAGAGCGAGGAGGTTGAAAAAGCACAGCGGGCGATGGGCGAATTTCTGCTGGCAAATCACCCGCTCGATTGTCCGGTTTGCGACCGCGGCGGCGAATGCGAGTTGCAGGAAGTAATCTTTGACTGGGGCGATGTCGAAGAAAGATTTTCTGAGAAAAAGAACGCCCAGCCTGAAAAATATCTGTCACCGATCGTCGCCAACGACCCGCAGCGATGCATCCTCTGCAAACGCTGCACCCGCGTCTGCGACGAATGGATGGGCGAAGACGCCATCGAGGCCGGCAATCGAGGTGCAAATACCGTAATTGGCACGTACGGCGGCTGGCTAAATTGTTCGCAATGCGGCAATTGCATCGAGGTTTGCCCGACCGGAACCCTGCTCGACGGCGTTTACCGTCACGAAACTCGTCCATGGGAACTCGAACAAACCGTTACGACCGATGTTTACGGTTCGGATGGCATGCAGCTTTCGATCGGTTCCCGTGCTGGCAAAGTCCATCGAATGGTTGCCCGTGACCGTTACGTAAATGGTCTGAACGGCGAATTTCTTGATGTAAAAGCCCGCTTCGCGCACGAATTTATCAACCACGCCGACCGCATTAAAGCACCGATGATCCGCTATTCAAAAGGCGGAAAGCTGATTCCGGCGACTTGGGATGCGGCAATTAAATTCGCCGCCGACAAATTCAAGGAGGCGGGTTCGTCCGTCGGCGTTATCGCCAGCCCCCGATTGACTAACGAAAGCGTGTTTACGCTCAGAAAGTTTGCGACGGATGCGGCAAAATCCGATAATTTTGCAGTTTCGGATACTAGCGATCTCGCACCGATATTTGAAAATCTCAGCGTACCACTATGTACGCACAAGGAAATCCGCCACGCTGCGACCATCGTTTTGATCGGCGGCGAACCTGAGGAAGAACAGAGCTACACGGCAAAACAGATCCGCCAGGCGGTTCGCAACGGCGGTGCTAAGTTTATCTGCGTAAACGACACGCCGATCAATCTTTCGCGACGGGCGACGCAGTTTGTGCATGTTAATTCGGGATCGACCGACGCGTTTGCTCTGTGTGCCGTCGATCCGTCGCACGACGCTCTGGCCGCCGAAAAGATGGGCGTCAGTCAGGGCGAAATCGACGCTGTTCGCAAGACAATCCTTGAGACGAAAGGCGATGTTATCATCATGCTTGGCGGCGAATTGTCGGCAGATGCCCAGGCTATTTTGGCCGCAAACGCCGCGAGTCTCACGGGTGAAGGCCGCCGCGTAACGCTGCATCCGCTGGCGAAATACAACAACTCAGTCGGTGCTCACGACATGACATCGGGCCGCAAATCGGTCGATGAAGTCGTTAAGAATTCGAGGGCGTTGCTGATCGGCGGCACTTTGCAGGATGCAAGAGTGCTCGCGGGCAAGGATTTTGTCGTTGTTCAAGAACTTTTCCAGACCGAGACGACCGATCACGCGGATGTCGTTTTCCCGGCTGCGAGTTTTGCTGAGATTGACGGCACGTTTACAAACAATGCGGGTAACGTCCAACGCGTTCGCAAGGCAATCGAGCCCGTCCATCAGGCAAAGCCCGATTGGATGATCACGAGTCTGATCGCTAAAGAAATGGGTACGCCGATCACATCTGAGCTTTCGGCGTCGGCAATTTTCCGCTCGATCGCCGATGCGGTTCCGGCATATGAAGGCCTTCGTTATCCGGCTTTGAAGGACGAATCGGCTCCTGTCCAGGCAAAATACGCGCTCGTGACTGGAAAACCTGTGTCGGCTGACGTCGCAGCCGTAAAGAGTTGGCTCGATTCGGTTTCCGCCGATGGCGAAAAGCATACAACTGTGCCAAAGGTCGGCCACAAACTGCACCGTTTGACGACGATGACGAGCAAGACGCAGCAGTTTCATCTGCTTGCGGACGGCAACCCGAAGCCGGAGAATCTGCTGGTTTCGCCGCTTGTTCAGTTTGGGCTTGACGGTGCGCCGCAGAATTCGGAGAAGGCCGAAGCAGTTAGCGTGGGTGATAGAATCAATGTAAAGAGGGATTGATTAATGAAATATCGCGTCACGATTGAACAGGATGAGGATGGAATTTTTGTTGCGGAGGTACCCGCTCTGCCGGGTTGCATTACGCAAGGGAATACGCGACACGAAGCCCTTGCTAACGTAAAGGAAGCAATCGAACTTTATCTGGAAAGTCTCGAAGCTCATAATGAACCCGTTCCGCCTTCGATTTATGAAGAGATTGTGGAGATCGCGGCGTGAGCGCACTTCCGCAGGTTTCCGGACGTGATACGGTCAAAGCGCTTGGCAAGATAGGTTATGAATTTGATCGTCAGCGTGGAAGTCACATTATTTTGCGTCAGGCAGTATCACCCTTCAGACGTATTGTCGTGCCGGATCACAAAACGGTCGCCAAAGGAACGCTCCGTGGAATAATCAGGCAAACAGGTTTGACTGTCGAAGAATTTATCAGTCTTTTATAGAAAAGATGGAATCTGTATTAAAAACTGCATTTCCGTTTATCGTGATCAGCGTCGCCATTCTGCTTGCCTTCCAGGGCGTGCTAATGATCGTTGCCTACACGGTGCTGGCCGAGCGCAAGGTGCTCGGTTGGATTCAGGGCCGCATCGGGCCAAATCGCGTCGGACCGTGGGGCGTTTTGCAGCCGTTTGCCGATCTGCTCAAATTTATCTTTAAGGAAGACCTTGTTCCCGATAAGTCGACGAAATTCGTCTATTTTCTGGCTCCGATGGTTGCTTTGACGTGTGCTCTACTGCCGATTGTGGTTTATCCATTCGGGCCTCGTTTGAGCGACCCCATGGGAACGATCGGCCCGTGGATCACGTGGGCACTTGGGTCAATGCCTGTCATCGGAACATACGTCGTTGATGCGGTAGCCTGGATCACACCCCAAGCCGTCAATATGCCGATGACAATCGCGAGGATTGATGTCGGCGTACTTTTCGTTCTAGGAATCACGTCGGTCGGCGTTTACGGGATTGCCCTTGCCGGCTGGTCTTCGAACAGCAAATACAGCTTAATGGGCGGGCTGCGCTCTGGCGCACAGATGATCTCATACGAACTGGCGATGGGAGCATCAGTGATCGGCGTCGTCATGCTGGCCGGCACGCTCGACCTGAACGGCATTATTACGGCCCAGACGCAATCGCCGTTTAAGTGGTTTATTATTCCGCAGATCATCGGTTTTTTTGTATTTTTGATCTCGGCGTTTGCTGAGACTAACCGCGTTCCGTTTGATCTGCCGGAGGCGGAAACGGAACTCGTCGCGGGCTTTCATACCGAATATTCGGCCCTAAAATTCGCACTATTCTTCATGGCTGAGTACGTGAACATGTTCACGGTCTCGGTGATGTGTACGGTTTTGTTCCTCGGCGGTTGGTATGTTCCGGGGTTGGGCCATCTGGTCGAGCCGGGATCGATAACGTATGCACTGATCAGCCACGTAGCGTTTATCGGTAAGATCTGTGCGTTTTTGTTCCTATACATCTGGATCCGCGGAACGCTGCCGCGTTTTCGTTTTGATCAGTTGATGAATTTCGGCTGGAAGTTTTTACTGCCCGTCGCGATTGCAAATGTGATCCTGACGATCGTGGTAGTGTTCTTTTTAAATAGGTGATTAAGAGAAGAGATTGGCCACCGATTACACGGATGAACACAGATTTTCAGAAATTTGGAATTCAAAAAACTCATATCCGTTTTAATCTGTGTTAATCGGTGGCTAATTTTTCCTAGGTTTTTATGGTATCGACCATTCTATTTTTTATGTTTGCGGGCCTCGCGATTGCTTCGGCGATATCGATGGTCTATCACCGAAATCCGCTTTACAGCGCGATCTCGCTTGTTGGGGTATTTATTTCGCTCTCGAGCATTTATGTGACGCTCGCGGCGCCGTTTATTGCGGCGGTGCAGATATTGATCTATGCCGGTGCGATCATGGTTTTGGTGGTTTTCGTCATTATGCTGCTGAACATGGACGAAGACCGGCCGCTGAACCGCCTGAAATATCTCTACGCACTCGGCGGCGGCCTCGGCGTATTGCTGCTCGCTCAGACGTTTTTCATTTTTTACGCCGTAATGCGAGCCCCAAATGTTCCAGCCGATCAATCGCTGAGTGCTGGCAAAACCCTGACCATCGGCCAGGCCATGTACACCGAATATCTGCTGCCGGTCGAGATCGTCGGGGTTTTGCTGCTGATGGCGGTGATCGGATCGGTTATTCTGGCCCGTCGGTTGACGCAGCCAAAATTGGAACTCGTCGTTGACCACGAAATGGAATTGCGTCACCAGGAAGATTAAACTCTATTTAATGTCAGTTTCGCTCAATCAAATCATGGAAATGCCGAACGCCGCTATTTTGGCGGAGCGTTTGCAGTCCGCCCTCGCCGATGAGCAGGCAAAACGCCGGCATTTTTACGAAATTATTGAAGAAGGCAAGAAGATGGAATTTATTAACGGAGAAGTCTATTTTCAGTCTCCGGCAAAGTTGCGTCACACGAGTACGGTTGGACACGTGTTCATCCTTCTCAAAACCTTCGTTGCGAAAAATGATCTCGGATTTGTCGGCAGCGAGAAAATGCTGATTTCCCTGACCCGCAATGACTACGAACCGGACATTTGCTTTTTCGGGAAGGAGAAATCAAAAGATTTTTTGCCGACGCAGATGCAGTTTCCGGCCCCGGACTTTCTTGTCGAGGTGCTTTCGCCATCGACGGAAAAGCATGACAGGGAAACAAAATTTCAGGATTACGCCGCCCATGGGATTAGGGAGTATTGGATCATTGACGCGGAACACGAAGTGATCGAACAGTATTTTCTTCAAAATGAAGAATATGACCTTATTCTTAAGGCAAAAGACGGGGCCATAGAGAGCGTCGTGCTGCCCGGCTTTAGGATCCCAATCCGAGCCGTTTTTGATGAGCAAATGAATTTGGAAGAGTTGAAGAAATTGATTTAATCCTTTGTCATTTGTCCTTTGTCCTCTAAACGGACTTCGGACTTCGGACTTTGGACTTTGGACTAAGAGAATGGAACCGAGCTTAGCCAGTTATTTGGCGTTATCAGGAATGTTGTTCACGATCGGCTGCGTCGGCGTTATTTTTAAACGCAACGCGATCGGCATGTTTATGTGTATCGAGCTGATGCTCAACGCCGTGAATCTGACGTTTGTCGCATTCTCACGCTATTACGGCGACACGACCGGACAGCTTTTTGTCTTTATGGTCATGGCGGTCGCCGCATGTGAGGCCGCCGTTGGTCTAGGCATCATCATCGCATTTTTCCGCAACAGTATGTCGGTCGATGTCGATGATGCGAGCCTGATGAGGAATTAGTGGAGAGGCCCGCGCGTAAGCCAGGCGATACATCCAACGCTGAGTGTTACGCCCTTACTCACGTACGGGCTTCTGCAACACAGATATGCTAAACGCTGAGGTTCTGACATTTCAGGAGTTTGTGATGCACGAGCCGCTGCCGTTATCAAAGATTCAGGGAGCAGTCCTCGAATTTTTGCAAGGGCGTAACGATGCGGTTCTATTCGGTGCTCAGGCGGTAAATGCCTATGTCAGCGAACCGCGAGCGACGCAGGATGTTGACATTATGTCGAATCGCGCAAAAGAATTTGCCGTGGAACTGCGGGATCATTTGAGTACGCGGTTTCACATCGCGGTTCGCGTTCGAGAAATAAAGGAGAAGGGAGTTCGACTATATCAGGTTAGAAAGGAAGGCAATCGCCATCTGGTTGACGTACGCATCCAAGCCGAGTTTCCTGCATTCCAACTCGTTGAGCAGATCAGCGTTCTAACTCCGCCCGAATTGGTCGCCAGCAAGGTCACCTCGCATATTTCAAGGTACGGGCAAGCTAAATCATGGACTGACCGGCGTGACCTGACAGTATTGCTTCAGAAATTTCCGGAGCTACGAGAATCAAATGGTGAGGTTGCTGCACTTTTGAAGAAAGGCAATGCGGGCAACGAAGTCCTTATGTTTTGGCAGGAGTTGGTCGATCAAGAACCTGTCATCGAAGACGAGGATAACGACTTGAGTTTTTAGAATGACTGAAAATAAGCTTTTAAGTTTAATAGATTCCTCTATGGCGAGCTGGCTTGTCGGCGCCAAATTGAAGTTTCTGATCGGTCTCTGCTGTTTCGTTGCGATTGCGAATGCAGGAGTTAGCGGCCAGACTACCGGCGTCGCTCCCGGATATTTCTCCGGGATTAGCAAGATCGAGATCGAGATGCTGGTGTCTGACCTTGCCAAGGCGATTCCGAAGGTCGTCGAACAGCTCGCAAAGGATCCGGAATTGAGAAAGGGGCAGATCGAGAATTTGAGACAGTTTTTTGCTCTCGCGACGCAGGCACAGCGTGATGGTCTGACGTCCGAGCCGACAAACCGGCAGGAGTTGGAGAGTATTCGTAACGAAACGCTGGCCGTAAATTACGATAAAGAGATCAATAAGCGCAAGCCTTCGATGCCTCCTTTTGGCTACATTACGGACAAACAAATTGCCGCGTTCTGGAATGAAAAGAAAGCTCACGAAGCGGAATTCACAGCGTTTCTTGACGCTAAAATGGCCATTCTGAAATCCGGCAACGCTAACATGAAGGATCGTGAGATTACCGCAGGTGAAAGGTCGCAGGCCCGTGATGTTTTTGCGAAAACTCGTATTTATAAGGCCGAGTATGATCTGAAAGCGAAGGCCGGAATATTGCCGAAGGCGTTTGTTGACAAGGCAAATCTTGGGGTCAAGCTACAGCAGGCCCAGTTCTTGTCCAGGCTTGTTTCAGAAAGAATCCGCGAAAAAACGAAGGCAACTGAAGCCGAGATCGCAAAGTATATAGCCGAACGCCCGGAGCTAAGCGAGACCGCCAAAAAGGCGAAGGCCCAAAGCATCTTGGATCGAGTCAAGGCCGGCGAGGACTTTGCCGCTCTCGCGAATGAGTTTTCCGAGGATCCCGGCAACATTGGCCAAGACGGCGCAAAACATGGTGGAATCTATAAGAATATTCCCATAGGTCAGATGGTGATTCCCTTCGAGCAGGCGGCACTGGCATTGGAAGCCGGACAAATTTCGCCGAATCTCGTAGAGACAGATTTCGGTTTTCACATTATCAAGCTCGAAAAGAAAGGCCTGAAAAGGCTGAGTAACGATGCAGCGACACTCGGGACTCAGATTTACGATGCTCGTCATATCCTGATCTCGACGGCGATCGAGGATCCCGCGAACCCGACGGCCCGTGCCCAGCCGGTCAAAGAATATGTTCGCGGAAAAATTGAATCGGAAAGGGAAAAGCAATTTATAGACAAGATCGTCGCCGACAACAATATCCAGGTGCCTGCGGATTTTGACGTGCCAAAAGCAAATGCTGTAATTGAGAAAACGGCAGTTAAAAAACGGCCCTTATCTAAAAAGCGACCGATAAAGAAACGCAAATAGGAATTTTGTGACATTCTCTGTAACTCAGCGTTATGAGTTTTTTGATCGATGACTGAAAACAACCTTTTAAGTCTAATAATTTTTGCCCCGCTCGCTGGCGCCGTTATCAATTGGCTGATCGGCGGCAGGTTGCGAAACGAAATGTTCAGCGGCCTTGTCGCCTGCGGGGCGATCGCTGTGTCGACTATCGTGGCATTCATGATTGCGTTCGGCATCGGAACGCCTCACCCAGGAGCTCTCATCGATCCTAACGGCAAGCCGGTGTTGGATCATCTGTGGACTTGGATACAGGTCGGCAGCTTTAGGGCCGATTTCGCTCTTGGCATGGATGAGCTCTCTGGCATCTACGCCTGTTTTATCACGTTTGTCGGCCTGCTCATTCACGTTTTCGCGACCGGTTATATGCATGGGGACAAAGGGTTCTATCGCTTTTTTGCGTATCTGAATCTCTTTATGTTCTCGATGCTGACGCTCGTATTGGCGGATAATTACCTGCTGATGTTCGTCGGCTGGGAAGGCGTGGGGCTTTGCTCGTACCTGCTTATCGGCTACTACATCAAGAAAGACGAGGCGCGAAAAGCCGCGAAGAAAGCCTTCGTCATGAACCGCATCGGCGACTGGGGTGTACTCATCGGGATATTTCTCGTATTTACGCTGACCGGTTCTATCTCGTTCTTTGACAAGACGGTGGACGGCCAGCCGGTGCAGAGCGTCTTTACGTTTGTGCTGGCCAATATGTCGGCAGACCCATTTACCTGGGGAGCGATCGTCGCCGGAGGGCTGACTTCAGTCGGCGTTTTACTCTTTATCGGTGCAACCGGAAAATCGGCTCAAATTCCTCTGCTTACATGGCTTCCGGACGCGATGGCGGGTCCGACGCCTGTTTCGGCTCTTATCCACGCGGCGACGATGGTCACCGCAGGTGTTTATCTCGTAGTCCGCTCGAATGCGATCTATCAAATGTCGCCGACAGCGATGTGGATCATTGCAATTATCGGTGCCGCGACTGCCATATTCGCTGCCTCGATCGCTATCGCACAGAACGATATTAAGAAAGTTCTCGCCTATTCGACGGTGTCGCAGCTTGGATTTATGTTCCTCGCGGCAGGCGTCGGTGCGTTTACCGTAGCGATCTTTCACGTGATGACGCACGCATTTTTCAAGGCGTTGCTGTTTCTCGGCTCCGGCTCGGTCATTCACGGAATGCACCACGAGCAGGACATGCGAAAGATGGGCAATCTGAAAAAATACATGCCCGTTACGTTCATCACGATGGCGATGGGCTGGCTAGCGATCTGCGGTATTCCTATCTGGGCAGGGTTTTTCTCGAAGGACGAGATACTTTACAAGACATTCGCTGCCGATAAGTATTTTCCGTCTGGCGCTTTTCTCGGCGAGGAATTTCTTTACGGTGTCGCCTTATTGACCGCCGTTTTGACGGCTGTTTATATGACCAGAATGATGGTCATGACCTTCTGGGGCGAAGAGCGTTTTCACCACGAGATCGAGGGTGAACATCACAGTGCGCGCGTCGAGGTAGTGGGACATGGGACAGCCGACGATCACGCCGGTGATGATGATGACGAAGAACATCATCACATCCCGCACGATTTCAAACCGCACGAATCGCCGTGGGTGATGACCGTGCCGCTAATTATTCTTGCGTTTCTCTCGACAGTTGGTGGCCTTGTCGGCGTGCCGTACGCGATGAGTTCGCTGGTCGGAATAAAAGAGGCAAATTCGTTTGAGCATGTGCTCGAACCGGTCGTCGCGGAAACGAAGATGGAAACCGCAGAGGCTGCACGTCAAAACGCCAAATCTCATGCTCCTGAGGTCGTTCAAAAGGAACGCCTGCTTGCCGGGCTTTCCGTCGTCCTTGCCGTTTTTGGCATGGCGATCGGCTGGTTTGCGTTTCGCAGCAACCCGCTTCGCAAAATGCCGAAGATCCTCGAACAAAAATGGCGGCTCGACGAGCTTTACAATGGCTATATCGTCGATCCGATCACACGAGTTTCGCGCGAACGCCTGTGGAAAGGCTTCGACCTCGGCTTTATCGATGGCATCGTTAACGGCATTGCAAGTTTTGTCATGGAGTTCGGGAATGTCGTTCGCAGTACACAGGTCGGTTTCGTTCGCAGTTACGCCGCGATCATCGTGATCGGCGCTCTGGCGGTCGTTGGGTATTTTATTTATTACGGGTTGAAATTGGTTGGGTAAACCGGTTTTCGGCTTTTGGTCTTTGGTTTTAGCGAAAACCAAAGACCAAAAACCAACATATGAAATGGACTTTTTGAACGAAAATCTCTTAACAATCCTGATCCTGCTGCCTCTGGTTGGAGCGGTTCTGACGCTTGCTCACCAGATGTTCTGGAAACAGGAAGGCCAGATCAAGTGGGTGACGCTTGGGTTTACATTGCTCAATTTTGTCGTCTCACTCGCGCTGTTCTCAAAATCGGCTGTTGCAGGGCCTAGCGGGTTCTTTTTTGAAAAGAACGTGCCGTGGATTAAGGCAATAAATACGAATTTTCATGTCGGCGTCGATGGATTAAGCTTTTGGCTCGTGATTTTGACGACATTTATCATGCCGATTGCCGTTCTCTCGACCTGGAATGCGGTGGAGAAGCGTGTGACGGCGTTCTACGTCTTCTTACTGCTGCTCGAATCGGCAATGATCGGCGTTTTTGTCTCGCTCGATCTGCTCGTTTTCTACCTGTTTTTCGAAGCCTCGCTCATTCCGATGTTTTTCCTTATCGGCATTTGGGGCGGTGATAATCGTATCTATGCGGCGGTCAAATTCTTTATCTTTACGGCGTTCGGCAGTCTGTTGATGCTGGTTGCGATCATCGCTCTGTATTTCATATATGCCGATCAGACAGGTTTTGCTGGATCGTTCGATTTTGTCTCCATTCTAAACGTCATGAAAAACGGCACACTCGTGCTGCCGCCGAACACGGGTATGCTGTTGTTCCTCGCGTTCGCTCTGGCGTTTTCGATCAAGGTTCCGCTGTTCCCCTTCCATACCTGGCTTCCGGACGCACATACCGAGGCACCAACGGCCGGCTCGGTTATCCTCGCGGCAGTATTGCTAAAGATGGGAACGTACGGGCTGATGCGGTTTAATTTCGCATTATTCCCCGATCAAAGCCGCGAAACTGCGTGGATATTTATCACACTTGCGATCATCGGCATTATTTACGGAGCACTGGTCGCGATGGTGCAGCCGGACGTGAAACGCCTCGTTGCCTATTCCTCGGTCGCCCACATGGGTTTTGTCATCCTCGGCATGTTCTCGTTCACCGAGACCGGAATGCAGGGTGCGCTTTACACAATGCTCGCCCATGGTGTGACAACCGGAGCGTTATTCCTGCTTGTCGGTTTTATTTACGAACGCCGACACACGCGTGAGATTAAACAATTCGGCGGACTCGCAAATGTGATGCCGATCTACGCGACTGTGTTTGTCATCACAACGATGGCGTCGGTCGGTCTGCCGTTTCTGAATGGTTTTGTCGGTGAATTCCTGATCATGGTCGGCATGTTCCAGTCAAAAATTCTCGGTATCACTGCGAGCGTCAATTGGAACTACATCGCCGCGATGGCCGCCGGTACGGGCGTCATCTTCGCTGCGGTTTATCTGCTCTGGATGGTCCAGCGGGTTTTCTTTGGCAAGGTCACGAACCAGAAAAATAAAACCCTCGCCGATCTGAGCTGGCGTGAGATCGGGTTGATGGTTCCGCTCCTTATCCTTATGGTGTTCATGGGTGTTTTCCCGAAACCGATACTCGATCGTTCGGAACGCGTAATAAAGGCTTTGCAGGAACGGGTCATGCATCAGGCTGGGGGAACGATTGCGGAAGCTGGTAAGGATGAACGATAATTGACGATGTGAGGCTAGTATATGAATAGCGAGTTTACGGCAATAATCGAAAAGGATGACGACTGGTACATCGCCTATTGTCCGGAGATTCCGGGGGCCAACGGTCTGGGAAAGTCGGTTGAGGAATCCCGGGCGAACCTTGCCGCTGCGATTGAACTGATACTTGAAGATCGGCTGGAAGATGCCCTACGCGGAATTCCGGCTGATGCTATACGGGAATCCGTTATTGTTGGGGCATGAAACGCGGATCGTTTCTCCGACATTTGCGACGGCATGGATGCTTTCTCAAACGCGAAGGCCGAGAGCATTCGCTCTGGTGCAATCCGCGAACTGGACATACGGAAGCAGTTCCGAGACACATCGAAATTCCGAATTTGCTTGCAAAAAAGATCTGCAAAAGCCTGTCGATACCGATGCCCTAATTCAATGAAGTTTCTTTTTCTGTTTTTGTTGTTTTTAGTTTTTGTGTCCGGCGTTTCGGCACAGACCTTTTACGGCTCAACGGATTTGAAAGTATTTCGCGACGGGCGTGACAAAGAGTTTTGCAATCGAGCGGAATCACCGTTACAGGAAGCCGATTTTGCCAAATTCAAGGGGCTAAATTACTTCCCGGTGGATAATAAGTTTCGGGTTAAGGCAATATTCGAGCGAACACCGAGCGAAACATATTTTCAGATGCCGACATCTTCGGGCCGGGCTAGCAAATTTGTTAAATACGGCATTTTGAAATTTAAGATCGGCGGCAAACCATATCGTCTGAGCGTCTATCAGAGCGACAAGGAATCTTTGGCGAAGTTCCCTGAGTACGCCGATCTGCTGTTTGTGCCGTTCCGTGATCTAACGAGCCGAACAGAAACATACGGCGTGGGACGATATATTGACATTAAGCTGCCAATGGGCAACCCATTCACGCTGGATTTTAACCTCGCGTACAATCCGAATTGTGCATACGGCAGCGACAAATACAGTTGCCCGATCCCGCCGCGTGAGAATAGGCTTAATGTCGCACTCAAGGCTGGCGAAAAACGGTATGAGTATTCGGGCTCACAAAAAGTTTCGATAGGCCCGAAACACTGAAAGTAAAATGAACACGTTCTTTCTTGCAGATCTATTAACACCTAACGTCAGCATCTCGATCATTCTTCCTGAATTGATCGTTGCGCTCGCTGGTATCGTCGTGATGCTTTACGACAGCTTTTTTCCGAAGCAGCGTGCGATTTCCGGCGCGATCTCTCTGCTGGGCCTCGTGGCCTCCGGCGTTGTTCTGGCGACCATGTGGGGCGGCAATGCCGATGCCTTTGGCTGGAACGGCATGATCGCACATGACAATCTGCGCCTTGGTTTCTCGTTCGTTTTTCTTTTCGTTACCGCAATGACAGTCCTCATTTCGAGCGTATGGGTCGAGCGTGAAGATGTTCCGGTTGGTGAATATCACGCGATGTTGCTGTTTGCGACATTTGGCATGATGATGATGTCGGCGGGCAATGACCTGGTCGTCATTTTCCTCGGTCTCGAAACGCTGTCGATTGCCACGTATGTAATGGCGGGCCTCAGAAAAAGCGATCTCAAATCGAATGAATCCGCGATGAAGTATTTCATCCTCGGCTCGTTCGCCTCCGCATTTTTACTCTATGGAATGGCTCTTATCTATGGAGCGACCGGCCACACAAATCTGACTCAGATCGCTGCAAAGATAGCCGATCCTAATTTTCCCGGACTTCTGCTAGTGGGCGGCGCGATGATGATCATCGGCTTTGGCTTTAAGATCGCGATGGCCCCGTTTCACGTCTGGACGCCGGACGTTTACGAGGGTGCACCGACGCCGATCACAGGCTTTATGGCCGCCGGGCCAAAGGCGGCTGCGTTCGCGTCATTTCTCCGAGTTTTCGTTCTCGGATTGCCGCTGGTCGCGGGTGCACAAGCGTCCGGTTACCTGCACGAATCATGGATCACGGCCCTGTCGATCATGGCGATGATCACGATCATCGTCGGCAACGTCTCGGCGATCATGCAGAACAACGTCAAGCGAATGCTCGCCTATTCGTCTATCGCCCACGCCGGATATGCTCTCGTCGGTTTTATCGGTGCTGGTTTGGCAAAAACGGTTCAGGCCCGTGACGAAGCAATTGCCGCCGTCGCTTTTTACATGCTGACCTACGCCGTGACGAATATGGGAGCGTTTGCCATCGTCACGCTGCTCGCGCAAAAGAACGACCGGCGAACCGATTTCGAGGATTACAACGGCATTGGCTTCAAATCGCCCGTTCTCGCGTTCTCGCTTTCGCTGTTTATGCTGTCGCTGTTCGGGTTGCCGCTGACCGCAGGATTTATGGGCAAGATTCTGGTTTTCCGCCCGGCGCTGGAGGCCGCAAATCCGCTGGTCACAACGCTAGTCGTCGTTGCGGTGATCGGTTCGGCGATCTCGGCGTATTACTATCTGCGACTGATTGTCTTGATGTTTTTCCGCGAACGTACCACGCAGTGGATCGAGCCGAAGATGTCTGTGAGTCTCAAGGCGGTTCTCGTTATCAGCGTTATCGGAGTATTCTATCTGGGACTTTTCAGCGACAGCCTGATCGAGAAATTCGCCAAATCACCGTCGGCGGCCGTTATAGCCGCTGAGAAATAGTCGTAGCTGATGGACATCGCCGCCGAAATTGCCGCCGACCTCGCCGACGAATGGCTTCCTAACATTTATCGCGACAAGATAAGGTCTCAGCGAACGCGATCGATCTCGATCGATGTTCCGGCTCGGATAAACATCGCGGAGATTCAATACACGCTTCTCGGAATCGAGGTAAAAGTCGGCAACCGCCGGTTTGCATGTCCCGATCTGGCAACTGCCAGATACATGCGGGTTTTCGCTCGAATCGGCTCTTCGGCCTTCGCGATCCCATACGACATCACAAAGATATCAGCCACCGCCGACGAACTGGAAACGTCGTGGCAGCGTTCCCTGTTGCTTCTCGAATCAGCTACAAAAGGCAAGCCGCCGAAATCCCTTTCGATGCATCGCTCGAAACTAGTCAAAGCGATAAGATCCGAGATCGACGAGATCGGCCCAGGTGAAGAGATGCCGGCCTTCAACCGCGAAACCCGTCAGCGTACCTGATGTAAAATCTTTGAGGCCCGACGCACCGCGCCTTTACCGATATCTTATTGGTGCTATAATCTTGTCACACGCTGTTAACGGCGTGATAACTCGAAATTAATACAGATATGTTCGACGCCGTGGCACTAGTAACAGAACCCGAAAAACTTCCATTCCCTTACAACAAGAGTACATTCTGCCGTTACGAGCCGATCGAAAAGCGGATCGATTACGCTAAGGTATTGATCGTCAACGATTTACTGCGATACGAATCGGACATCTCGGAGCTTGCACACAAAGACTGGAACGATACGACCGAGGCGAAACTTGCCTTTGAACGAAAAGTTTCGGGCATGGCCTGTAACAATATCGCGAAAAACGTCTTGCGGCTCGTCAAAAATCCAAAGACAATGACGGTTCATCTGTCTGAAGTAGCTGACGCCGCCGAAAAATTCATGCCCGACGCGATCGTGATGAGCGGCACATTCGCCGATTTCGACTACTACAATCCCGACCACATCGCCAGCACAAAGAAATTTCTTGCCGAGACCAAAATCCCCGTTCTGGCCATTTGCGGTGCACATCAGCTCGTCGCGATGGCCTTTGGTGCCGAGCTGCGAACACTCGACGATCTGGAACTCGCTCAAAAGCGAAGCGGGCGTATCGTCGAATATCAATATCGCTTTGTAAAAATAGTCGATAAATCGGACCCGATCTTCGAGGGTAATGACGACGAAAAATCGGGAATTTGGCAGGACTATACCACCAACGACGACATCCTGCGCGTCTGGCAAAACCACGGCGTCCAGGTCGTCGGCGTCCCCGTCGGGTTCAAACTGCTCGCAACATCCTACCTCTGCAAAAACCAGATGATGGTCAAATGCGGCGATGGCCAACTGATCTATTGTGTCCAATTCCACCTCGAAAAATCATTCGAAGACTGGTCAACAAACCCAACCCGCTGGGAACACCCCAACCAAAGCCGCGACGGCCGGATACTGTTTGAGAATTTCTTACGGTTAGCCTTGGAGCATAACCGAAATTAGTTCAACCCCCTTGCCCAAGGGGGATCAAGCGCGGACTTACGCAAAGCCACTTCTTTCATGATTTGTTTCGTAAACAGTTACTGCAAATGTCACTTTTTTGACTTTGTACCTTTCCAATTTGCGATTTTCAGCGATAATATGGAGGAAATTTCAATTCGAAGAGGCCTTTATGAAAATTGAACAGTTTTTTGGACAGGCGATTTTAGTTGCTGTAACTTTTACAACCATTGTTTCTTCTCAGACTATACCGGATGATCCTAATCACCTGCCGACGAAAATTGGTGGTGAGCCGAAAGGAAATAGACGGGTCGATTCAATGATGGTATCCGGCAAAGTCAGACTGGAGGGCTTCCCGGTGGGCAAGGATAGGCCAGTGCTCTACGTGGCTGCGTATCAGAATGGCAGGCTCGCGGTGCGGCGACAGGTTTCCGAAAGTGGTTCTTACTCCCTCAACGACGTCCCGCGCCGAGACTCAACTCTAGTTGTTGAGATAGACCATATGGAAGTCGCGAGCAGACTGCTTAGTTATACGCCAGCTGAGATCGTTTACCAGGATTTTTCGGTAAATTGGACCCAGTTCACGGGCGTCAGGAATAAACCCGGCGTGATTTCGGCGGCCGCTTACGACAGGAGCCGGGAAAATCAGGATCGGCTTGACCGGGCGATTGCGGACATGGGTAAGGGCGACAATGACTCGGCTATATCGATTCTAAAAACTATCATCGATAAGGATCGACACGATTTCTATGCGTGGACGCAGCTTGGAAATGCACATTTCTTAAAGAAAAACGTTAAAGACGCTGAGGCCGCTTATCTTCGGGCTATTTCGGAGCGCCCAACGTCAACTCTCGCATTTGTAAACCTTGGAAAACTGTATCTTTCCTTGAAAGAAAATGATAAAGCGATCGATGTCTTAACCAAAGCTGTCGAATCAGATGCCGCGTCGGCTGATGCCCAACATTACCTTGGCGAAGCCTACTTGGCGATAAAGAAAGGTTCCAAGGCCGTTCCGTTTCTACAGGAAGCGATCCGCCTTGCTCCAGTAGAAAAAGCTGAGATTCATCTGCGTCTCGCGGCCCTGTATAACGGTGCGGGTCTCAAACCGATGGCTTCCGCCGAATATAAGATGTTTCTTGACAAAAATCCTAACTACGAAAAACGCGACGAGCTAAAAAAGTACATCGCCGAAAATCCACCCGTACAATAAAAAAGAGCCGGAACTCGTCGCTCCGGCTCTAAAGTTATTTGACCGTTAGGGTCTAGAAATCATAACGCACGGCAAACTGTACGACGCGGGGAGCACCCTGAATCGCCGTTAACTTCCCAAAACTAGATGACGGTTGCTTCAAGCTTGGGTCCAGAGCGATACCAAAACCCGAAACTCCCGTTAGCGACTGATTATTCGCCACATTGAATACCTCAAGCCTAAATGTGATCTTGTTGCGTTCTTTGATCGTGAACGATTTGTAAAGACCAGCGTCTAAACTGAAAAAGCCCGGATCGCGGAGAATACTACGGTCGCCAAATTCCCCTGGACGGGCGTTTCTAAAGGATTGATACGCCGCAACCGGATCGCCGAAAAGATTTGGAGATCCGCCGGTGCCATTTTTAGTCGGCGAACTGTTGAGTGACCGAATCCTGACGGCATTTGCCTGGACATTCCAATTAGTCGCCCATCGCGAATCGTCAAACGGTTCTCCGGACGGCAATCCGGTATTCCACCTGACAATTCCCGTCATGGTCCATCCGCCAAAGATCGCGTCGGCGACCTTGCCGGAATTGTTTAGGAATGCCTTACCCTTGCCAAACGGCAACTCATAGATGTAGTTGGCGTTGATGAGGTGACGGACATCAAAATCCGAACTTCCCTTGTTAACATCGAGATTAAGTGGATTCTGGATATTGACGCCGGTAATTCCACCCGACGACTCATTGTCAGACGCAGTGTCGAGCGAATGTGAATAAGTGTAGTTCAAATCAAACGAAAGCCCCTGCTGAAATCGCTTGCGAAGACTGAACTGAAACGCATTGTACCAGGAGTCACCAATCGTCGAGTATGCCGCAAACGTAGCATATTGCGGATGAACAAAGATATTGTTTCCAAAACCCAAACCATCGTCCCAAAGTGTTTGAACGAATGTATAGTCATTGGTATTCCGGCCTCCGATACACGCTCCCGTGTTGTCCACGCTAGCGCGGGCGACACGTCGATACGCGGCCTGAGTAGCAGTCAAGGTAACATCGGCACCACAAACGCTGTACACTCCGGCCAAACCCGGGACAAATCGATTGAACCAGGCGATGTTCGGAATCGACGTGATCGGCGAATTTGCCGCACGCAAATCGAGCAGCGTATTCATGACACCGTAAAAATCCTGACCCGATGCGGGATCCTTCAGATTGTTAAAATGTGCCATATCGCGAATCACCAAGAGGCTCTTTGCGATCCTGCCGACATAAGATGCTTCAAACGACACCCCCTTCCATATCTCACGGCCGTACGACAAGTTAAAATTGTAGTTGTAGGGGGTGGTGAGTCTGTCGTCGAGCGACTGTTCGATCCTCTCGCCTTCGTCTGCCGGTGTCTGAAGCGGAAAATTGAGCGTTGGCGTAGCAGTTATGCCGGGCAACGTCCGATAGTTCTGTCCGAGAACCGTAAATAGTGGCCCTTGGAACATGTTTAGATCGTACGTATTGGCAGAAATACTACTCGCTGAGCTATATCCGAGTGTAGAGTTGAGGTCGAACGCAACGGCCAACGCGCTGCCGATTCGATCATACGTCATACGAAATCCAGCTCGTATCGTGCTTTTGTTCTCGGCGCCAAACAAGGTTTTCAGAAACCCGTTCTTAAAATTCGGCGACCAGGCGACGGCGATAGACGGCGCGAAGTTGTTCCAATCCTGTTTGTAGTAGCCGGGACGGTTATTCACCTTGCCCGCCTTATCCACGCTGATCAGCCCGTTGAAGGGCGTTCCACTTTCCGCACCGGCCACGCGTCGATCAAAAAAGTCACTAAGGCTGGTTGTGGGCGTTACCTGCAAACCATTCGCCTCGTAAACGGGCGTAGACGTTGAAAAACGGACGCCATAATTGACTGTCAGATTACTAAACATCCGCCAACTGTCTTGGGCATATGCTTCATATTCCTCAGTCTTGAATACTCGAGAAACGCCAGTTCCCGGCGACTGTAGAGATCCGCTTGCACCATATTGTAAAGCCGCTCCATATTGCGAAAAACGTCCGATCACGGCGGTCAAAGCATCACGAAGGTCGGTAACGCCTCCACCTGCAACATTCGGAAAGATCGGCATTGAACAATTTGCATCGTCAAAGACCACTACATCACCCGAGCAGTTGTAAAACGAAGGATTTGTCGAAGCGTTATCATATGACGAGCCAAAGGACGTCCGAGCGTTTTTGACAAAGCGAATATTGCCACCAAACGAGATCGTATGATTGCCTTTAACCCAGGTAAAATCATCAACAAGGTTGTGAACAGGCGTCGTCCGACTCAGCGACCGTGCAAACGAAAGTGGCTGATAGATGAATCGGAAAGCAAGAAAATTTTGATTCGAATCGCCGCCCAATGTGAATGAGTCGCGAGTCAGACCATAAGTGAATCGGTTGACCATATTACTGCCGAGGGTCCACGAATGGCCGAGAGCTAATCCCGTTGGATGTACCCAATTTATCGGAGCGAACGTATCCGGAAACCGCGAGACACCACTCGATTTGTCCTGCTGCCATTGATAGCGGGCAAAAATATCCTGAGCGCCCGTTGCCTTCCAATCGAGTCGAGTGGTCGCCACCTTGTTGCGGACTGGTGTTGCCGCATTAAACCGGAAGCCCGACGTATTTAGGCCGTCACCGACGGTGGTATCGTTTGCCACATAGCGTCCGGCAGCAGCAGCCAAAAATGAAAGTGCCGCCGAATTGACGCCCGGCGTCACACCGTTGGCCAATGTGTAACAAGCGTTTATCTGGGCTACCGTTAGACTAGCGACACCAGCGGAAAACGTGGGCGAGCAGACTCCGGCGGGCGGGGCGGCGCTCGCGCGATATTTCACGATTCCCTGTCCAAGACTCGGCAGCGGCACCTCACGCGCGACGGATGTTTCGGTGTCTTCATCAAACTGCTCATAAAAGGCCGCAAAAAAGAGCTTGTCCTTTACAATTGGACCGAGGATCGAGCCGCCGTAATTTTGCCGCTTGCGAGACGGCAGATCAACACCGTTTGCGTTGTTGAAAAAATTATTTGCCTGGAACTTGGTCGCCGGTCGGTAGTAGAGATACCCGGATCCATGCCACTGATTGCTTCCCGATTTTGTCACGAGCGAGATCTGAGCTCCGGACGAACGGCCAAAACTAGCGTCGGCATTTGTCGTCTGAACGCGAAATTCCTGAAGGGCCTCTGGCGTTACACGTAGTACGCTAAAAAATGCCCGGCCGCCCTGCTGTTCGTTTACGTCGACCCCGTCGAGCGTCACGTTTGCCTGATCAGACCGACCGCCATTTACCGTGCCATCGGCGGTGACGCCCGGCTGAAGGGACAATAAACCCGGCGTATTTCTCGCCGATAAGGGCAGTTGAATAACCTGCTGAGTTGTAAACGTGTTGCCAATTGATGCATCGGCGGTGTTGAGAACTGCGTCATTTGAACTGGTTACCGTAACAGTTTCCGAAACTCCCCCAATTTCCAGTCCGACATCGAGGTCTTTCGACACATCCACCATTGTCTGCACACCCGGCAACACTGATTTCTTGAAGCCGGTTGCGACAACCTCTACGCGATAAACGTCAGGCGGAATCGCAGTGAATGAGTAGTTACCACTGTCGTTTGTAACCGTTGAACGATTAAAACCTTTTGTTTCGCTCTGTAAACTTACAGAAGCTCCTTTCACCACTGCCCCCTGCGCATCGCGAATCGTACCGCGAATAGACGACGTTTGTGCCGCCACGCTAAAGGACAAGATAGTGACTATCCCGAGGCAAAAAGCCGCCGAAAAAAACCACCTAAATAAACCAGTCTTAGTTCTCATAGATTCCTCCATAGTTATTGGTTAGTCATGGACTCGACCAAAGTAAACAAAAACAAAAATTTGCCGTTACCGAAGAAAACTTTTATTTCGAGATCCCGCGTGTGCGGATCGAAAATGCCGCTTTCCACAGAATAACTTGAACTTATTTTCAAATATTTTTGGTTAATCGTACAATTTCAAGGCATACACCGTGCCAGATATTGTCGATTGCAGCCGGGCGCGACCGTCGTTTGATAATAAATCGAACTGCACTACCTCTAGAGTGAGTTTTCCAACAAAAAATGGCTCGTTTGACCGTGGGCGATGCTCTAAAAATGATCTATGTTTAGCCTCACTAGGCGCCGGACTGATTAAAGAAGTCTTGGCGCGACCGTTTTTCTAGAGTTTATTGGATGGTTTTCCAAATAATTGGATAACCGAATAACTAACTCGTTTTAAATTTGTTGACGAACACCAGCTTTTGGCAGATCGGTTTACGGTTCCGTTCATCTCGTAATCCGCTCACTGATGCATTTCGCCGCCGCCGAGGCTTGGCCGACTGCACTGAGAATGGTCGGAGAGCGCGGGCTGGCTGCATCGCCCACAGCGAAGATGCCCGGACAGGTGGTTTCATATTGGGCGTTTGTTCTTACGTATCCATCTCCGTCAAGAGATAGCTGATCGCCAAAGAGTTCGGTATTTGGCATGACGCCGATGCGGATTAGGACCCTATCGACGGTCAGACTTGAGGCTACCTTTGATTCTGCGTTTACCAAATTAACGGCATTAACCGTTGTTGTGCCGACGATCGATGTGGGAACCTCGTTAAATCGAAAATCTACATTCGGTCTCTCGGAGGCGCTCGCTATAAACGCGGGGCGAGCGGAAAACTGTCGGCGGCGGTGAATGAGGTGGATTTGGCGGGCGGTTTCGCTCAATATTATGGCGTTTTCGAGCGCCGCGTCGCCGCCGCCCACGATGGCAATCGTTTTGCCGCGAACCTCTGCCTGGTTTTTGACGCCGGAATCCAGTATGCCGCGTCCGGCTAATTCGGTCTCGCCTGGAATCTCGAGCAGTCTGCGGCGGACGCCCGTGGCGATGATGATCGCCTTTGCTTGCAGTCGCGATCCATCGGCAAGATCGACAGATTTCGCCACCAAATCGACGTTAGCGATCGAAACTTCGGCAAAGCAGGCGGCACTTGTTTTTTTAACATGCCCAAGAAAACGGTCTCGAAGTTCGAGACCGGTCGTGCTTTCGATACCAATATAGTTTTCGATCCGGTTGAATGTATGCAGTAGTTGACCGCCGAATTCCGGTTCCCGCTCAAGCACAACCGCTTTTAGGCCAAGATCGGCGCACCACAGCGCGGCCGAAAGACCGGCCGGGCCGCCGCCGACAATTATTACGTCATAGATGGGATCAATAACGACCATCGGAAGTAAGATCAACAAGCAGCCTTATATTAACCGACGGGCGGGCAGGATGCCCGCACTCCGACTCAAGAAATTACAACTTTTTGTCAACGCACAAATGCCAGTTTTTGTCACTTTGGCAAAGCCACGCAAAAATCCGGCC
This sequence comes from uncultured Acidobacteriota bacterium, assembly GCA_963738935.1. Classification (GTDB taxonomy): domain Bacteria; phylum Acidobacteriota; class Blastocatellia; order Pyrinomonadales; family Pyrinomonadaceae; genus OLB17. Next base: position 2,680,443 of record CAVTYF010000001.1, read on the forward strand.
AAATCGACGAGAAGGCTAACTCATTCGCAGTCTTTATTTTAGGCACATTTCCTTGATTTCTCAACAACTAATTTACCTTGAAAAGCGTGGCACTGCTATTGCATTTGAATCCTGTGCAAAATTGGGCGCATTCTCTGGCGACCCATTCTCGGACTCACCTAAACGTACAACTTATTCCCGCACGACTGATTATGAGATTAGAATTCGAACCCAGTGCCACCGTTTTTCCTCTCGTTGACAATGATGCTGCCCACAGCAACGCACCATCGACATCGTGGGATTTTGATTCGCTGTTAAAGAAAGGCGTTGCTGCCGCGCAGAGCGGCGACCGCGACCTGGCCCGAAAGGTGCTCTCGCAAGCTACGGCGATCAATCCCGCCAGCGAGGACGCATGGATGTGGCTCGCCTCGATCAGCGATTATCCAGAGGAACTCCTTGCCTTTCTAAATCGCGTTCTGGATATAAATCCAGACAATGACAAAGCCGTCGAGTGGCGCTCCGCGACAAACTCTTTGCTCGCAACGACCTTTGTCCAGCGGGCCCTCGCCGCTCGCAACGACGGTTCGTTCGATCTCGCCGAGCAGTGTCTCGATCAGGCTCTGGGCCACGACAGCGAATGCGAATCGGCCTGGTTCTGGAAGGCTTCGCTTGCTACCTCGGACGACCAAAAGCTCGAATTTTTCGCCCGCGTCCTGAGCATTAATCCCGAAAACACCGAAGCGTCGGATGCCATAGCCCGAGTAAAACACGATCAAGCTCTGGCGTCCCTCGCGGTAGCAAAATCTCTCGCCGCCGCCGGAAACCGTGAAAAGGCTGTCGAACTTCTTGACGATCTCGTCAATGATGATTCGGCTGAGATTCGCGAAGCGGCGCTGATGACAATGGCCGATATAGCCGAATCGGAAGACCTAAAACTGGAATTTCTCAACCGCGTGCTGGCGGTAAATGCCGCAAATACAGCGGCTTCGGATGCGGTCGCGGCTATCAAGAAATCGAAATCGCAGGCAGCATTTGACGAGGCAAAATCGGCAGCGGCCGCCGGAGACCGGCAGAAAGCCATCGAAATTCTCAATGATTTCGTCAAGGATGTTCCCGATTCAGTTGATGCGTGGCTCCTCAAATCCCACTTGTCGGATTCCCTCGACGAGAAAGTCGAAGCCCTCGAGAAAGCTCTCGAAATAGACCCGGAAAACGCCGGAGCCCGTTCGGGCCTTGCGTTTCTCGCTCTTACTTTTGGTTCCAGCCCCGAACCGAAAGAAGAACCGGCACAAGAAACGGTACAGACAGCAGCCGATGTCGCGACTCCCGAATTTGTTGAAGCAACGCCCACCGAGACCTTGGTCGAGGAGCAGGCCGAACCCGTCACCGAGTCCTTTTCCGACGAAACTGTTGAGGAAACTCAGCATGAACCGCAGTTGACCGAATCAGTCGAGTTTGCCTACCGGACGACCGAAGAAACGGTAAACGTTGAAGATCCCGTCGTCGAAGCAAGTCCCGAGAGTATGGCCGTCGAGGCCGTCGAGGAAGTTGAAACGCCGGAACAGGCTGAAAAGCCGGCTGTCGATCCCGATACGGCGACCAATGAATTTAAGCCGGAGTCCGATTTTGGACGCTCGGTCGAAGAGATGTTCGGCCCCGTTTCACAGGCCGATCCGAGTGGTGAAACGGTCGATAGCTTCTCGCCGTTTGTTCAGGAAACATTAAACCAGGATCCTTTCGCCGCTGAGCCTCCATCTGCCCCGTTTGACCCGAAGGTAGAACCCGCCGCGGAGATCGAAGAGGTTGTTGAATCTCCACAATTTCAGCCGACCGAAAACGCCGCTATCGTCGGCAATGTTTGCCCGTTCTGCTCCGCGCAAAACGACCCACAGGCATTCGAATGTACTTCTTGCAACGCCACGCTGACGCTTGCGGACATTGAGAAGCTGCTTTCGGGAACCAATGCTAATCGAGAGGTCGTTCAGAACGCTGTGACGGCAATGGAAGCCGAATGGAACCTGCGCGATCTTTCTGAAGCCGAACTGACCGCTCTCGGTATTGGTCAATTTAATCTAGGCAATAATGAAAACGCATTTAGATATCTCCAGGAAGCATCGAGGCTGAGTCCGAATAATGTAATACTTGCCGGCCACGTAAACACGATTGCGATCCGCATCGACGAGATGCGCCGGCAGCACGAAACCTACGACGCGATGCCAAAGGGTAAGAAAATCCTCGTCGTTGATGACAGCCCGACGGTTCGCAAGCTTATCTCCGGCAAACTCGAAAAGTCGGGCCACCACGTTGTCTGTGCCGTTGACGGTGTCGATGCGCTCGCTAAGCTCGAAGACGGATGGCCTGATCTCGTCCTGCTCGACATCACCATGCCGCGAATGGATGGTTACGAAGTTTGCAAACAAATCCGCTCAAGTCCCGAAGGCAAAAATCTGCCGGTCGTGATGATCTCAGGCAAGGACGGCTTTTTTGACAAGGTACGCGGTCGCATGGCCGGTACGACTGGCTATGTCACAAAACCATTTGGCCCCGAAACGCTGATGAAAGCTCTCGAAACTTACTTGCTTCCCGACGAAGTCGAGGTTGCCTAAATCCACCGCCCGCATTATGCGGCACCAATGGACCGCGAAAAACTTCAAACATTTATTATGGCTGCCGAGGACGATCTCGCACGTGTCCGAAGCAGCCTTCTCATAGTCGCTCAGACTGGCGATGGCTCGGACCTCGCCGTCACGCGTCGCAATCTCGCTCGCCTCAAGGCGGACGCAGTTGCAAATAGCATGACGACGATCGAGGCCCTCTGCACCGAATGTGAGGATTCGATCGATCGGCTCGACGCGACAAAAAAGGTCTCGCCGGGTGCGGCATACGCTGTACTCGATATTGTTGCGCGCATTGAAGCGGCGGTCTGGGACGTACCCATGCAATCGGAAGATTTTCTTTCCGATATTGCTGAATTTGTCGATGCTTCGTTTGATGAACTAATGCCTCAGAAACAAGACGTTCAGGAACAGACGGGCGAAGAGTTTGAGATTGATGAGGAGACGCTGGACATATTCCGTTCCGAAGCCGATGACCTGCTGGCAAATATTGCGGAGAATCTCGGTATTCTCTCAGCATCGCCGTCAGACCAAAATGCCCTGTGGGAGGTCCGTCGAAACGCCCACACATTTAAGGGGGCCGCCGGTATCGTCGGTCTGAAAGAGGCATCCGCGGTCGCCCATCGAATGGAAGACCTGCTCGACAAGATGGTCGAGATGCGGTGTGCGGCCCTGCCGCAAGTAATGGGCTTTCTGGTCGCGTCATCCAAACGCCTGACCGCAATAACAGCGGCAAAGGATCTGGATAACGATGACAGTGATCTAAAAACCCAATACACCGAAGCGCTCACATGGATATCCGCGACGGAAAATGTGGCCGGTGATAAATCATCTGCAAGCGATCTACCTGCCGCCGCTCCCGCAAAGACCGATGCGGTAAAATCTACGACAACGCCGATCGTCCGCGTTTCGCTCGACCGCCTCGATGAATTAATCAAGCTCTCTCGCAGCCTGCTCGTAAATCATTCTGCACTTGCAGAGAGATTCACCGAACTCAATGGCAGGCCCGACGACTCGACCGAAACCGTGTCCAAACTAGAAGCCCTGTTCGAGGCCCAGAAAACCCTTACCGATGAGATTCAGACGGGCCTGCTAAAGATTCGCATGGTCAAGTTTGGGACGCTCGAGACGAGGCTCAGCCGCAACATTCATGTTACCTGCCTCGACGAAGGGAAAAAGGCCGTACTCGAAATCGAAAATGGTGAGGTCGAGGTCGACACGCAGGTCATTGACGCCCTGATCGAACCGCTCCTTCATCTACTTAAAAATTCGGTCGTCCACGGCATCGAATCTGCCGAAACCCGACGTCTGATCGGCAAGCCGGAACGCGGAAGGATCGTGGTAAATGTCGAGGCCGACAGCGAGGCACTGGTGATGTCGGTCACCGACGACGGCGGCGGAATCTCCGTTTCCAAACTAAAGGAAAAAGCGATCGCCGGCGCGATCATAACGGAGCATCAGGCCGACTCGATGAATGACAATGATGCAATGCAGTTGATCTTTGATCAGGGACTGACGACCGCAGACAAGGTCGATATGAATGCCGGTCGCGGTGTCGGGATGAGCATCGTCAAGGAAGCCATCGAAAGCCGCGGTGGAAGCATTCTCGTAAAGTCTGAACCGCAGCGGAGTACAACTTTCACTATAATCTTGCCGCTCGGCAGCCCTAAGCAGGAATCGGCACCAGTCGAGCCAGCCGAAAAAGTAAAAGATCAACCGCCGCTTGTCCTGATCGTCGATGATAGTGGCATCATTAGGCGACAATCCACCAAGCTCGTCGAGGCAGCAGGTATGCGGGTCATCACAGCCAACAACGGCGCCGATGCACTCGAGCTTCTGCTTAATGGCGACTGGGAACCTGACCTCATCCTCTCGGATGTCGAGATGCCGCAGATCGACGGCTGGGGATTTCTGGAATACGTCAAGACCGACGAAAAATTTGGCCCGATCCCGGTCGTAATGGTCACGTCGCTCGACGCCAAAAAACATCGCCAACGGGCCATCGACCTCGGCGCCGCCGATTACATCGAAAAGCCCTTAAAAGAAACCGACCTCACCCGCGTACTCGACGCCCTTGTAAACAACGCCACGGCATAGCGGACCGGCGGTATGGGAATGGGAATGTAACCCCGTTCAGCGGCGGGCTTGCCCGCCGCGGCTCCCCTCCTTACAAAGGAGGGGTGGCGACGCTTCGTCGACGGGGTGGTTCTTTCCTCGCCGCGATGCAATAGCCATCAGTAAACAAAAGCCTCGGCTCATCGCCGGGGCTTTTTCGTTGTATAATCATCGTCATGAAATCCCGCATCTACGTCGAAACATCAGTCATCAGCTTTTACCACGAAGTCCGCACAGAACCTGACATGATCGCCCGCCGCGACTGGACACGGCAGTTTTGGGCTATGGCGCAGGACGAGTACACGCTAGTAACGAGTATCGCAGTTATCGAAGAATTGGAACGTGGCAAGTTTCCCAACCAGAAGGATGCGATCGAGTTGGCCAACTCTATACCGCTTCTGCCGACACCCGATGAGATCTTCGCGGTAGTTGAGACCTATATCGCGAACAAGATGATGCCGGGTGATCCTCGCGGAGATGCCATGCACCTCGCGTTTGCCTCATATTTCAAATGCGATTTTCTGCTAACATGGAACTGCAAACATCTCGCAAATGCCAATAAATTCGGACAGATTCGCAAGATCAATGGTATGCTTGGCCTGTACGTGCCGATGCTCGTTACACCGATAGAAATTTTAGGAGTCGCAGCATGACTGAAAAAGAAGACCCCGGCATTGCCTGGATACGCGAGGTTAGACATAAGATATCAGCCGAATTCGGTCACGATACCAAGAAAATACTCGAACACTATCGCGAATTGGAAAAGAAATACGCCGACCGAATTGTGAGGGACTTCGAACCGGTCACCGAGAACGTGATCTTATCCAAATAACCGTCGCCCTCATGATAACCACCAAAGCCATTTGCTCTCCTCCTGTCAGAGGAGGGGTGGTCGCGTCTCGCGGACGGGGTGGTGCGAGCGACGTCCACGCGCGACAAGGGCGGCGACCACGGCATGGGCGGCATTGGCGGCGGCATGGGCATGGGAATGTAGTCGGACCGAAGGCTGCCAGCCTTCGTGTCATTAGCCCGAACGTAAGTAAGGGCTCGACGCAACAGAAGAAAAGCCTCGGCCAATCGCCGGGGCTTTTTTGTACCTCTAGCTTTCGTAATGCCGGGATTGCAAACGACACTTGAATTGGACTATTGTCAAGAAAACAACCTGGAGTTTCGAGATAGTTTGATCCGAGGAGATTCACATGATCGAAGTAAAGGAAATGATGGCAGGCGAAATCGAAGCCGTTCTTGGCCGCGTCGGGTATGGGCACCTCGGTTGTGCAATGCATAATAAACCTTATGTTTTGCCCATTCATTTCGCATACGACAGCAAGATGATCTACTTTTTCACGACAGAAGGTCAGAAGGCGGAAATGATCGATTCTAATCCTAAGGTCTGTCTGCAAGTAGAAGAAATCGTCGATAATGAAAATTGGGTAAGTATTGTCATCTTTGGCGAGGCCGAAAGACTGGTGAATTCATGGGAAGTGGAAAAGGCATATGACTTGGTCAAAGGTGTGAATCCCAATCTCACGCCAGCCCTCAGCTATCGGTGGATAGACAACTGGGTACGGGAAATAAGAGACGATGAAGTGATATATCGCATTAAACAAAGGAAGACCACCGGACGCCGTGCCGGCACGGTTTGATCGCAATCGCGTCTTAAATGGCCAAATGAACCGCCGAACGCGGCCTCGATCGCAGGCCTGATGCTCACCACCGAAGCCATGATCGCCGACGTCCAGGACGACAAGGGCGACGCCGGCATGGGCGGCATGGGCGGCGGCTGGGGAATGGGAATGTAAATTTCCGGACGCAGGTATCCACCTTACGGCAACTGCGGTTTAGTTGTTGTAAATTTGAGAGGCTTCGTCCGGCAACGGTCGAAGCCTTCTTCTATGGAATCTGACACAACATTTATATGACTTTAAGCACAGCAGCCATACAACGTGCCGATCAGCCTCGCAAAAAGGTCGATGGATCCGAGCCGAACGTCGCGAAGGTTATAGACTCATTCATCAAGCATATCGACGGGCTTCGTATTTCCTTTCCTCTTACCTTCGCTATACTTCAGATATCGGCCGACAAGGCCGCCCACCATAGGAACGAGTTTCTCGCCAAGCACTACCCAAAAGAAACTAAATCCGGCCAAAGTTTCCAGATTCAATATGAACATTTTTTTCAGTATGACCTCTTAAACAGAGAGGCTGAAGCAGCAGCGCAAGCACTGTTAGTTGTGCCTAGAACGTTGCTTGTTGCACTTGTTAGCCAGTTCGATGCATTTATTGGCGATCTACTTCGCGCACTCTTCTATCTTCGACCGGAGCTGCTAAACATGTCTGAGCGGGCTCTCACTTTCGCTGAGCTGGTTGAGATTGGCTCAATCGAACAAGCAAGAGAACACATCATTGAAAAAGAGGTCGAAACGGTGCTTAGGAAAAGCCACGCTGATCAATTCACCTGGCTAGAAGAAAAGTTTGGCCTGCCATTAAGAAAGAATCTGCCAGCCTGGCATCCTTTCATTGAGTTGACCGAGCGTCGTAACCTGTTTGTCCATGCAAATGGTGTTGTGTCGAATCAGTACGTTAAGGTTTGTAAACAACACGATGTTGACTTGGCAGTTGGTACTCGCGCCGGAACCCAATTGAATGTCGATGAAGAATACTTTGTATTGGCATATAAAGTTGTGTATGAGCTGGGAGTAAAACTCGCGCATGTGCTCTGGCGGCAACAGCACCCGCAGGATCTGGAGGCGGCCGACACGAGCATGATTGGCATCACATTCAGGTTGCTACAACAGGAAAAATTTTCCCTTGCGACGGACTTGCTTCATTTCGCAACAAGTGTCCTTAAAAAGCATGCTAGCGAGCAGTCGCGGAGACGGCTCGTAGTCAATTTAGCTCAGGCGTATAAATGGACTGGAAAGAGGGATGAAGCTAGAGCGATCATGAGCGCTGAAGACTGGAGCGCAACGGGTCTTGATTTCCAGTTGGTGAAAGCTGTGCTCGAAGACGATTTCAGACAGGCCTCCGATGTGATGTTGCAGATTGGTTCCGATGGACTTATCAAAAAGAATGACTATTCCGACTGGCCAATTTTCAGAGAGTTCCGAAGAAGCGACGAATTTTTGGCAACTTTCAAAGAAATTTTCGGTGATGACTTTCAGCAATTTATTGTTGAGGATAGGAACGTGACGATTACGCTTACTGAGGCAACGCCAGTTAAGGGCAAAGTTGAGTGGCCGCAAGCGGACGCTACGGACGGTCCTTCCGCGTAGCGGCTTAGATAAAAAGCTAGGAAACAGGTGGGCCGGTCCCTCAGAACCGCAATTCATACTCTTACTTAATTCGCAGCAGTTCCTCAGCTCCGGCGGAGTCGGTAATCAAAACATTGCATAACCTGCCTGCGATAGCAGCCTTGAGGGCGTCCATTTTGTAGCTTCCAACGACGAGAATTACGCGTTTCTCCGGGTTCGCTGACAGATCCCGGAACCCTTCCAGGCCTATGCTCGGAAATATTGACCAGTCGTTGATGTCCTGACCGTTACGATCAAAAAAGCAATAAGCCATATCACCGATAACGCCGGTCTCGATAAGGTTGTCATGATCCAGACCTAGCTCGTGGAAAAAGAAGCTACGAGAGAGGGTTTTAGCTTCGTTTATATACGCCTTTCTCGGCTTAAGTGCACCCACGCTCGCGAAGACAAAATCTACAGCTCTCATGTCGTCGATTAGCTCTTTCACGCTAGTATTCTCATTTAACAGTTTATAATGCTTTCGGATCTGGTTCTCGCTTGCGTCGGGACTTGGAGGGGTCAAGGTCATATAGTGTCCACGCCCTTCTTCCTGGCCGCTCTTAGCCCAGAGCAACGAAACCATGAACGTGGGATCCACATGTTCGACCGATGGCCCGCGACCAATGAGCGCTGTCGGGTAGATGTCGATGTCGCGGTCCCGATATGGTATCTTTTCAACCATGCGGAAGATAAGATAACCTCCTCCGACTGCTACACGGGCGCCTTCGCGAACATTCTCTTCGAAATACTCAGCAGCAGACAGGCTTAGATTCAAAAGCACCTCGTGCGTTTCTTTTTCAGTAGGGACGACAACGGCGTCCAGAAGACCTAAACGTTCAATTAGATGAAGCCTCAGAGCACTAAACCTGGGCAAGACAACATCAATCTTAATAATTCCTTTTTCTTTGGCCTCCTTCAAAAGCAAACCAACTTGGGTCGGGGATTGTTTTATCTTGGCTGCAATCTCATATTTCTTTAGTTTGTCGACATGATACATCGATGCAACACGGTGAAGTAACGTCAGGCGCTCTAAGATATCCATAGTTTTATTTCTAAAGTAAAACATTTCTGTTTTACTTCTGTCAATATGGATTGCAGAACTACACATCTCGTATTAACCTAAGTCTATCGAGTCCTTTTGTAAAACATAGCGACGTGTAAACGGAAGGAGCGGGCGGATAGTACGATGGACGTACTTGAGGATTGTCTAAGGTTAAAGTCGTGAATGTGGACGAAACGCCACTTAGAGGTATTCATATGAGCAACAAGAGTCCAAAAGAAGAGGGTTTCGAGGCTGGGACGCGTGGCGAATCCAGGAGCTCCAACCCGCATGATGGCGGTTTACTTGGTAGAGCGGTCGATATCATGATCGACGTAGGGAGCGCCGGTGCGGCGAGGCAGGTTGAACAGACCGATCGAAACACAGCCGATTGGAAATCTGGTCACGACGCCGGAACTGCCGCTCGCAATAACAATAAGTGAATTTTCAATTGAGAGTTTCGTCTTGCTTACCGCTTGGAACCGTCTGAATAAGTCGGTTCCATTTTTTTGTTATTGTCGCCCAAACAACCCTGTGCCGCAATATAAAAACGGTGTCAGGCCGGCCATATTGCGATTCTTTGAGCCGCCGGGAGTCTGGTTTCATCGCTTTGACGAAGTATTTTTGTCTATCATCGCGGATGAAATACGAACTTGACCGTTTTCTATTCGCTCGACGATCTCAAAACGGGTCTTGCCGTCATCCCAGGCGGCCATGTTCACTTTTAATATCCTGGACGACACTGTTGATCGTCGGGACTTGTCCCTGAAGGGGACGAATATAATAGCGTAGGGTGAAACCCTACGAATGGTAAAACAATTAGTCGGCTCCCTGAAGGGGAGCAACACTAAACGCGAATGTTCGTCCCCTTCAGGGACGGAATTTATTTGATAACATTCACCCAGGGTTTCACCCTGGGCTATTATATTTGTCACCTTCAGCGACCAAAACGTAGCCCGCGGAGCGGACGGCATATTTGTAGCCCCACGTGAAGCGGAACGTGGGGTTATGGCAGCAAATGATTCCGAGCGTGTGGAACACGCGGCATAGGTTATGTCGCATGCTCCGCACGCTTGGATCAATTGCGTCGATTCCACCCCACGTTCCGCAAGGCCTGCACGTGGGGCTACAACTATTGCACCGTCTTCGACGGTTCTCAAACACCGTCGTCTTCTACGTCTTATATTGCAAAATATCTTCAGGCTGACTCAAAGAGTTTAGAGAGTTTGGGGAGCGGGATGGAAGAGTTTGGGGAGTTTGGGGAGTTTGGAGAGTTGAGAGAGCACTGCCTGCGATGGCCCACGTCTCGCCGGTCGATGGCGGTGGGAGCCGTCCGTGAAGGGGACAAAGATCGCCGCTGCCATCGGGCTGACGTTTGTGGCGGAGAAATCTGAAGAGCGTCTGCCGGGAACGCAGGAGCCCTCGGCTGGAAGCGTTCCGCTTCGGGACGCTGACGAGCGTGGTGGGCATTCAACTTCCGGAGGCTCAAACACCATCACGCCGGAGGAACCGGCGTTGGCAAGCAAGGATGCTTGCGCTCCAGTCGGTCACGCCGGAGGAACCGGCGCCCGAGGCGAGGGCGGCCAGCGTTCCCGGTCGACGCTCCTGCGTTCCAGTTATTTGCCCTGATCGACATTCTCGAAAATCAGAATCTTGATTTACTGCTAACGGTCTTTCCGGTGGAAACACCTTTGACCAATCTGGCAAAAACCTCTACCAATCGGGCTGAATTCGGGCGACTGGGGGCGTTTAGCCCACGACCAAGGGGGTGGAATTTTCTTTGTTCTTTACAAGCCGCTCGCGTAACCAACCCCCATAAACACTGACCCGCGGCGACCTCAGACGTGCAAAATGTGGCACGTGCCACATTTAAAAACATCATTTTAGGACTGAAAAACCGCAACACTTTAAAATACAAAAAAATTCACCACTAGTTTTTGAAATAACCACCCATCAACGAACCACAAAACCGGAAATAAACCTCTCAGCAACCCGCGAAGCGCAGTTGGTACTGACCCGGCACCTACAATCCGTAGCCGCTCTAGACACGGTGACGATTTAGCGGATCGGCGGTTTGCTCGGCCTCACCTCGACCTTGCTGGGTAAGGTTCGGGCGTCCATTTTTAGGAGATCGATAACGACCGCGGCGATATCTTCCGGTTGTATCTGCCACGCCTTTTCAGGTGACGGCGGGTCATTGCCGAAGTGGGTATTGACGCTACCTGGGCAGATATAGCTGACCTTGATATCGTCCTGACGGACTTCCTGCATTAGGGCCTCGGTAAAACCGTTGAGGCCGAATTTTGATGCGTTGTAAGCCGCCATTTTGGGATGCGCGTTCTGACCCGCGAGCGATGAGATGTTGATGATATAACCACCGCCGCGTTTCTTCATCAGCGGAACGGCGTGGTGGCAAGCGTAAAAGACGCCAAATAGATTTGTCTCTACGGTCTGCCGAAATTCGTCGCCCGACATTTCCTCGACCGTCTTGCCAAAAACACCCATCCCGGCGTTGTTAACCAGAATATCGACGCCGCCGAGCCGCGAAACGCATGATTCGAGAAGCTGTTTGACCAGTCCTTCATCACGCACATCGCAAACCTTGCCGTACGCCTCACCGACCTCAGATAGCATCGCGACCGCCGCCTCGACCTCGCGGTGATCGCGGGCACAAATGTAAACCTTGCCGCCGGCCTCGACCAGGCTTCTCGCGATCGCAAATCCGATTCCCTTCGAACCGCCGGTTACAACCGCAGTTTTGTCTTTGATCAAATCAGTCATAAATGCCTGCGTCTATAAGCTGGACAGCCGGATTATCATTTTAACTTTTGCTTCAAAATTTCATTAACCACCTGCGGGTTCGCCTTTCCCTGCGACGCTTTCATTACCTGACCGACAAAAAATCCAAATAGCTTTTCGTTCCCGGCCCGATAGGCATCGACATTTGCCTGGTTTGCGGCGATCACTTCGTCGACGATCTTTTCGATTGCTCCGGTGTCCGACACCTGTTCAAATCCCTTGTCTTTGATAACTTCCGGGGCCGATTCGCCGCTTGCGAACATCTCGACGAGCACTTCCTTGCCCTGATTATTATTGATCGATCCTTTGCTGATGGTTTTGAGCAGTTCGGCGAGGTCCTCGGCGGTCATCAGACTTTGGCTGATTGACTTGCCCGAATTGTTTAGCTCGCGGGTAAGTTCGCCGAGTATCCAATTCGATGATAATTTGGGATTTGCCGTAATCCGTGCGGTTGTTTCAAAATATGCTGCAAGATCAATGTCCGCAACGAGTTGCGACGCGTCAGCAAAGGTCAGGCCATAAACGTCAATAAACCGGTCACGCATCCTATCCGGCATCTCGGGCATCTCTCGCTTAACCTTCTCGATAAATTTCGACGAGACTTTTAGCGGCTGTAGATCAGGTTCAGGAAAATAGCGGTAATCATGTGCGTCCTCTTTGCTCCGCATAAAACGCGTGCAGTTATTTTTCTCGTCCCACAACCGCGATTCCTGATTGACCGCTTTGCCTTTTTCGTGAGCCTCGATCTGGCGTTCGATCTCGTACTCGATCGCTTTTTGCATAAACCGGACCGAGTTCAGATTTTTTAGCTCAACTTTGTTTCGATAGGCCGTCTCGCCGATTTTTCGTACCGAGACGTTTGCCTCGCATCGCAGATTTCCTTTTTCCATGTCCGCGTCGCTCGCCCCGACCCACTGCAATGCCCGGCGAACGTGATTGACATAATCATAGGCCTGCCACGACGTACGAAAATCAGGCGATGTAACAATCTCGCCAAGCGGCGTCCCGGCCCGATTGAGGTCGATGTAGGAATATTTGTCGGTCTCAGGCAGCCCCTCATGGACGTTTTTACCGGCATCCTCCTCGAGATGCATTCGCTGGATGTGAATGGTCATCGGCTTCCATTCGCGGGCATGGCCCGACTCATCACGGTCCGCCGTCAGGATCGTAAGATCGCCGTTTGCCGAAAACGGTTTGTCATATTGCGAGATCTGATAACCCTTTGGAAGGTCTGGATAAAAGTAATTCTTGCGAGCGAAAATCGACGTTTCCTGTATCTCGAGGCCCAAGGCCAACGCCGCACGGGCCGCAAGGTCAATAACCCGCGCATTCAAAACTGGTAGAGCTCCTGGCAGACCGAGACAGACCGGACACGTATTCGAATTCGGCTCACCGCCCGTCTCGACCGCGCATGAGCAAAAAATCTTTGATTCCGTCGCCAACTGGGCATGAATCTCCATGCCGATGATTGCTTCCCAACCTTCTTTCATAATCAACTGTGTTATCGCCCCGGTATTCGCGGGCGGACAATTATCGGTCTCGAGGGCGTTCGCGAGCCAACAGGCCATATCGATCCGCCGCTCACATAATAGGGTTGTTCAAAACGGAAGTTTCGGCCCCGGTTTATGTTACCGCCAGACCCAAAACCGTAGGAATCGTACCAGAATCGTGGGTCAAAGCTTCTGGTGTTAGAGAAAAGAGAAGCGCCCTGAAAATATGCTTCCTCGCGTCGAACGTCCATCCTTTCGCGTTCGATTTCTTCCGCCCTTAGCTGCTGCGCCAGCTTGGTTATCTCGACCCTGCTTTGCTCGCGTCGCCGCTCCAACTCTTCGGGTGAAGGCTTGCCCAGCCGAACATAATTCTCGCGATATTCGCGTTCCGCTTGTGCTAATTTCTGTGTGTATTTATCAAGATCTGCGTTGGTGATGGCTTTCCGCTGCGCAGATGCTGGGAGAACCGTCGCCAAAATAAAAAACATCAAAGCCGCGATACTAAATCTCATAACTGACGCCTCCGCTCACGATGATTCTATCACGATATTCGATGCTGAAAACAAAATACGAATATACCCGCGAAATCGAGTGGCAGAAGCCCAAGGAGTAAGGGCGTTCACGCCGATTAGACAATGTCATTATCATTGCTCAGAAAAACCGCGGGCGACAGGCGCGTAGTTCAACCACTACTTGCGCGGGCGTCAGATCTCTTACCTCGTGCGGGCTTCCGCATGTGCTTAGAAGCCAAAAGTCAGTCCGAGTCTGCCAGACACGCCCGACGTTCTGAATCCGTTTTCATAGTACTCGCGGTCAAACAAATTCTCGATCGTCCCATAGAGCCTTAAGGTTTTCTCTTTTCTCAGCCCAAAAGTATATCCTGCCGTTAGATCGCCTTTTCGATTGCCATCGAAGCGATAAATGTAAGTCGAAAACGTGCTGTTGCTAAATATCGGAGCGAGATAGACGGATGTCGCGAGATAGTCGAAATTTATCCAAAACCTTGCGAATCGCTGCGTCGCGACCAGGGTGAACTGGTGATCGGGAACGCCGAGCGTCCGGTTAACTCGGCTGCCCGACACTTGCGACGTGCTCTGATCGCTGTTGGTAAACGTATATGACGCAGATAGTTCGGTCGATTCCGTCGGGCGTGCTTTCACACTAAATTCACCGCCACGGGCAATGCCGCCTTTTTGGTTTTCGTAACCGCCGAACGGACGTGCTGTCGAACCGATATTCGGCACCACATTCCCAAATCCGATGATGTCGTTAAGCCGTGTGTAAAAATAAGTGGCGGAGAGCCGGACACGTTCCTTCGCGAAATTCTGCTCGATACCGGCATCAAATGCGATGGTTTTTTCGGGTTTTAAAAACGCATCGCCGATCGCGATAAAACCCGGCGTGCCGAAAGTCGAAAAGAACGAGCCAAACCGCTCATAAAGCGAAGGCACGCGAAAACCATTACCGACGTGCACCCGCAGCTTTGTTCCCGCCTTTCTAAAAAAATATGACGCGGAACCGTCCGCCGTAAAGGCCGTCGGTGGATTGCTAAGGCTTAGATTGGCGTATGGAGCATTCGTCAGGCTAAACGCCGGGCGGTCGAGCCCAAATCGCTGGAAACGAACACCGCCCGCAAGCTGTAATCTTCCGTCGTAAAAACCAACAAGATGCTGAGCATAGAGCGCGTCACTCCTCTGCCCAGCCCGCGTAAAGAAATTGCCCGAACCCGACGGCGTTCGACCATCGTTGCCAAACCTCTCACTCTCAAATTCATATCCGGCGGTAAATCGGTTCACATTATTTGGCGTCCAATCTACATGGGCATTTGCCGTATGTATCGTGCCGTCAAAAATGCTTGTCGAGGCGCTCTGAAATCCGGCACCGAGAGATCCATTGTCATTGGTCCGCTTCGTTTTCAGGCCTTGATAGTAACCACTGACGACGAGTTTACTGTTAATGACTTGATTAATCGCGAACTGACCGCTAAAAAATCGTGATTTCTGAAAGCTGTCAGGGTCATTCGCATCCGGCGTAAATGTAATATTCGGCTGTGCATATATAATGGTCGCATTCGATGTAGGAAGGGCTCCAAATGTACCGGGGCCGCTATTCAACCGCACATCCGCGTCTGAGATAAATATACGCCCAGACATATTTGTTTTTGAAAAAGGATTCGCGTCAATGCGGGCCTGAAAATTTGTGTTGCCCGCATCATCCTGACCGTCAATCCCTTCGGTATATGCCGTTCTTGAAAAACCTGCATTGACGCCGAACTTGCCGCTTTGAGCGCCATGCGAGATGTTCCCCCGAAAACGCCCGAGACCAAGCCCGCCAATGGCGCCGCTAATTTGCCCATGCGTTCCGCTCTTCGCGGTCGGCGTCTGAAAATCGATCGTTCCGCCAATCGCGTTTGTTCCGTAGAGCGACGATCCTGAGCCGCGCAGCACCTCGATCTTGCTGACGCTCGTCAACGTGAAATCACTTAAAAACGAAGAAGCATCACCCGTGATCGCCGACGTATCGCGAAACCTTATGCCGTCAACCAGTATCGCCGTGTCCTGATTACGCAGCCCGCGAGTCTTGATCGTCGCGACCCGTCCAAATCCGCCTGACTGCTGTACGCGAAACCCGGGAATCGTCCGCAAAGATTCAACCAGCGAAAAATCCGCCCGGTCACGCATTTCCTGGGCGTCGATAACGTTGACGGTCTTGGAAACTTGCTCAAGCAATTGTCTGGCATCAGCCGAAACCGTAACGGTCTCACGAATTCGACCACAGTCGCGCGTTCCGCATGCTATAAAGTAATAAAGCACGATAATCAAATTCTTTACTATCTGCTCTCCTTTCCTCAACTTAATATTCACTTTTGCTTCGGAGCGGTCACCACTTTCGCCCGCGATGACAGCTCGCGAAGCGAACAAAATATAATCCCCGGCCGGAATATTTTCAAAGCGATAATTACCGTTGGTGTTAGCGGTTGTCGTAAATATTACGGTTTCGTCGTTTCTCGAAGTCAAAGTTACTGTTGCTTCGCGTACTACAACTTTCTCTGTTTTCTTCGGCGCCAGATATCTTTCTTCTTGAATATTTCCGATCAATATTGCCGTTTCCTGTGCAAGTGCTCTCACCGAAAAAAAGCAGACAAGAATTAAAATTTTCGTTATTTTCATTACTTCCTCCTCTGCCCACATAATTTGCATCGAACATTGATCAATGATGATTGATAACTGTTCAATGTCTTATTCGTAGATTCGTGGCTTATCTCATCTAATAAACGTTCGTTACACGAACGTTTCCACTTCGCGGATTTTCATCCAGCATTACTTCAACACCGAAGACGTCGATTACGTTTTCAGCCGTCAAAACTTTTTCCGGAGCGCCTTTCGCAACGATTCGCCCATCTTTTAACATCATAAGTGCATCGGCAAATTCCGCCGCGAGATTTAGATCGTGCGTTATCGCGACAGCTGATCCGCCTTGCTCGCATCGATTTCTCACAAGGCGAAACATCGTCGCCTGATGCTTGAGATCGAGATTCGCGGTCGGCTCATCGAGCAGCAGAATCTTTGCTCCGGTCGCCAGTGCTCTCGCCAAAACGACTCTTTGCCGCTCGCCGCCTGAGAGATGATTCATCAACCGGCCTTCAAATCCGTTAAGATCGCAGTCCGCCAAAGCTTTTTTTGCGAACGCGGTATCTGCCTCGCTTTCCCATCCAAACACATTCCCATGAACAAATCTCCCGGCCAGAACAAACTCCAAGACCGTCACCGGAAACCGCGTTTCATTCTCCTGCGCGACGACGGCAATACTGCGAGCAATCTCTCGGCGTGACAACGTGAACAAAGGGCGATCCTCCAATCTGATCTCACCATTCGTGACGGCGACCGCCGCGTTGAGAGCTTTGATAATCGTCGTCTTGCCCGCACCATTTGCCCCGACGAGGGCAATGATCTTGCCTTCACCCAAAGTCAGCGACACATCACGCAAAACCTCACGCTCACCGTAACTCACCGATATGTTCGTGACATAAAGCATAATTGCCGCAAAAAGGCGCAAGATTCGCAAAATGGAATTCCTCCGCGTTTGCGCCTTTTCGCGGCTATCCCTTTCTTAACAGATAAATAAACATCGGTGCCCCGATCAGAGCTGTAACGGCTCCGACAGGCAATTCCCGCGGGGCGATTGCGGTTCTCGCGATTGTGTCGGCAAAAACGACAAATATCGCACCCGCAATTGCCGAAAATGGCACTACCAGACGGTTATCACTCCCGACGCTCAACCTGACCAAATGCGGCACGATCAGCCCGACGTAACCAACCGAACCGCTCGCCGCTACCGCCGCTCCGACGACGAGGCTAGCCGCCCCGAAAACGAGCATTCGAACGCGTGTGACTTCGACGCCAAAATCGAAGGCATCACGTTCGCCGATCATCATCAGATTTAATGCCCGGGCTTGTGATGTCAGGATGATCGTGCCGATAACGACGGCCCCAAGACTGAGATAAACGCCATTCGTCGTCGCCTGTGACAAATCGCCAAGCAGCCAGAAAGTAAAGCTCCGCAGTTTAGCCGCGTCGAGCAGCGTCGTCAGCATGACAATGACCGATGACAGGAATGTAGTGACAATCACGCCCGATAACACAAGCCGTTCGACATTCATCCCGGCACGGCTGCGGGCCATTTGATAAACAACCACGCTCGTAAGACCAGCGCCGGCAAATGCGAGCAGCGGTCGCGTGATCTCAAGACTCTGAAAAAACACGAACGCCAACATCGTTCCCAACGCCGCGCCGTTCGACACGCCGAGCAAATAAGGCTCGGCCAATGGATTTCGCAGCAAAGATTGCAGCCCCGCACCCGCAACCGCAAGACTCGCACCGACACAAGCTCCGAGCAAAATTCGCGGCACACGAATGTCAAAAAGAATGCTTCGCTGCTGCTCGTTCATGTCAAAGACCGAAATGCGCTCAGCGCCAAGCATCGCCGCGATCATCAACGAGGCGAACAATGCCATGATAAGCAGAGCAAAGATTTTACCGTTTCGTTTCAAGGTCTTTGTCTGTAAAGCTACTCTCCGGAATAGCTGATAACTGATAGCTGATAAATAAAAAGTTGTCAGCTATCAGTTTTCAGCTATCAGTTATTCCGGATGTAGATAACGTGCAATTTGTTCAAGTGCGTCAACCAACCTCGGCCCCGGTCGCGAAAGAATGTCAGCGTCGATTCTGTAAACACGTCCGTTTCTTACAGCCGGTGAATTCTTAAAAACTTCGTTCGGCTCGCGGTTGTCGTCACTCGCCGACAAAATAATGACTTCCGGCTGCAATGCTAAAGCCGTTTCTTTGCTTAATTTTGGATAAGCCGTTTCGACCCCTGCGGTGACCGATTCACCGTACGCTTTTTTGATGACTGATGTCAGAAATGACTCTTTCCCTATAGTGAAGAGAGGCTCTTTCGATATTTGGACAAAAACCTTTGGGAGTATTGTTCGTTCTGCTCGTGGCTCGACAAAACTTACAAGATGGCTAACTAAGTTGGCTCTGCCACTGAGCGTAGTAATAAGTTCTTCGGCCTGTTTCTTTGTCCCAAAAATATCTCCGAGCCGCATTAGACTTTGATATACGTCGTCCAGCGACTTTGGGTCGGAAACAAAAACGACGATTCCGTTCTGTTCTAGAGTTTTTGTAAACGCCTCGATCTGCGACGCCGTCGAGACGAATACAACGTCCGGCTTGAGGGCGACGATTGATTCCATGTTCGGGTTCATCGTGTCTCCGATCTTGGCGATCGATTTCGCCTCTTCCGGGTAATTGCAGAATGTAGTCACGCCGACGAGGCGGTCGCCTGCACCCACGGCGAAAATGTTCTCGGTTAGATTGGGCGCGAGCGAAACAACCCTCGTAACCTTCACGGGTACGACGACAGTTCGACCGAGGTCATCGGTGACCTGCCGCATTGACCGTACCGGCGCCGGTGAGCTACTGAGATTTATCTCGGAACGATTGCCTCGGCAGCCCGATAACAACAAAGCGGCTGTGAGAACTATAACGGCGAAGATTGTGTCCTTTTTCACTTCTTAATATTCAACCCGAACTAAGCGATAGGCGTCTTCACTCAGGTTATTCTTCCTTCGCGGTCTTTGCGACCTTTGCGGGAGACTTGGTTTTTCCCCGCAAAGCCGCAAAGGTCGTAAAGAAGCGTGTTACCGGGACGCGACACGCCCGTTTACACCCAGCGTTTCTGCCCGAGGCTCAAAAACAAAAAACCTTGCTCTTCTGCGACCGAAATACATCGACCAGAAAAACAAGGCGTTCCAATAATTTAGTTGAAAGCTCGTCTGCCTGCGATGTTTTGACGCGAAACATCTACCAACGGCAAATGCGTTTGAGGCAGGAATTCTGACTTAGCACCAAAAGTGCCTTACAGCGACGCGATCGTGCGGGAATCTCACCCGACTTACCCTACATTGCACGGTTTTCACCAAACCGGCAGCTCCAACGCTTTTATTTTCAAAAGACCAACAGCAATTGTCCGTTCAAACCGAACACATGTCAACAAGCTTGCCGCTTAGTCAAAACATTTCTCCGGCACATTCTCCAGCGTATTTTTCATAAGCATATCCACGACAGCGTTAAAGTCGTGGCCGGATTCTTCGTAAACGCGCAGCTGTTCGTCGGCTGACGTGCCGCGGTCGAGGATGGTGTGGATATGATCGATCTCATCTCGTGAACCAAGCGGCCCAACAACATCGTCAACAAATTCGAGCAGCTCGCGGATCAGGTCTCTCGCCGGCACCTCTTTTTGTTTGCCCAGGTCGAGCATCATACCATCGAGGCCGTAACGGATCGCACGCCACTTATTTTCGAGGATCAGACGGCGGTGATAGATGCGAAATCCGAGATTACCGTCATTCAGAACCATTAACTTTGCGACGATTGCCTGGAATAAGGCCGCGATAGCGATCGTGTCGTCAACCCGCGTCGGAATATCGCATATGCGAAATTCGAGCGTCGGAAATAGATGATGCGGACGCACATCCCACCATATCTTTGAGCCGTTCTGGATACAGTTCATTTTAACCAGCAGGTCAACATAAGCCTGATATTGCTGGTAGGATTCGAATGTGTCGGGAATCTCGGTACGAGGGAATTTTTTAAAGACTTCGCTGCGGTATGATTTCAAACCGGTGTTAAATCCGAGCCAGAACGGCGACGAGGTTGTCAGCGCCAATATGTGCGGCAGGAAATAGCGGGCGGCATTCATGACCTGAATCCGCTGCTCGAGATCAGGAATACCGACGTGAACGTGAAGCCCGAATATCAGCAGGCTGCGGGCGACCATCTGTAGTTCGTCTACCAGCAGCTTGTACCGGTCGCCTTCATAAATTTCCTGCTCGGACCATTTGGAGAATGGATGAGTTGAAGCGGCGACGATCGCCATTCCCTTTTTCTGCGCTAGGCCCGAGATTATGCACCGCAGCCGCGAGAGATCCTCACGCGCCTCTTGAATGTTTGCGCAGACGCCGGTTCCAACCTCGATCATCGATTGGATCATCTCAGGCTTGATCTTTTCGCCGAGCAGTAATTTCCCTTCATCGAGAATCTCGGAAACATGCGATTTCAGTTCGCGCGTCGTTGGATCAACGATCTGAAATTCTTCTTCTATGCCAAGCGTAAATTGATCAAACATAACTCTTTTTTTCGCCCTAAGACATATCCAATTCGCTGCTCAGAATTGCTTCGTCAGCATCGCTCAGGTCTCTAAACCGGACGCCCACGCCGTGTCCCGGATCGGAATAAACCACGGTGCCGTTGATATCCATAGACCGCTCACCAACACTAAGTGACATGACAATCGGCGTACCAACATCCAGCGGAGCCGTCGTCGTCATATAGAGTCCGCCCGACCCGATATCACGTGTATTCGCGATAGCCGTTCCGTCACCGCCCTCGTAGCGCACGTCAACAATCAGCTTTTTGCGGTCGGAATTTCGCCTTTCCGATGGTTTGCGAACTTCACCGATATCCATTTCAGCCATAATTTTTGCAGATTGAACAGATCAAATTGCGAGTAGAATCTCGGTTCACATTCTATCTCAAATGGCACCTATTACATAGCGAATTCAGGCCTTTGCACCAACTTCTTTTGCAACTTTGAGAAACGCCTTCGCCGCGTGAGAAAGCTCGGAGTTCCGGCGGTATATTATGTTTAGTTTTCGCTCGAGTTTCATTTCCTTTACTGAAAGTTCCTTCAGCAATCCGGCATTGAACTCGGCGCGGGCCGTAATTCGCGGAACCAAAGCAAGACCGACGCCGCGTGCGACCAGCCGTTTGATCGCCTCGAGCGAGGGCAGTTCGACCGAAATATTTAGCTTGGTTTTGTGCTTTTCAAAAGACTCGATCACCTTTTGGCGATATGGCGACGGAGCGTTGTGGGCAATAAATGTCTCGGTTGCAAGGTCTTTTATCGAAACCTCGCTAAGTTTCGCCAGATGGTGTTTTGGTGAGACAACCAGGACAAGTTCATCGCTCATCACGCTGATCGAGCGGAGCGTTTCGTCGTTTGGCGTGAATGAAATAACGCCAAGTTCAACCTCGCGGGCCGTTATCTGTTTGGGAATACGGCTGGCGACACCGCGCTGGACCTCGATCTTTATCAACGGATGCTGACGGCGAAACTCTTCGATCACGGGCAGCAGATAAAAAACCGTGTGTTCGTTGGCACTGATCGTGACTTTGCCATGCTGCAAATCGCGCATCTCGGTCATCGCCTGCTGGGCGTGCTGACGCAGATTGAGCATCTGCTTGGCATGACCGAGCAAAACTTCGCCGGCAAAGGTCAGTGTTCCGTCCTTTGACGAGCGATCAAACAGCTTTTCGCCGATCTCGCCCTCCAGTCGCCTGATCGCCTGACTGATCGCTGGCTGCGTTCGATTTAGGACATCCGCCGCCCGCGAGAAACTTCTCTCGCGTGCAACCGTGACCAGTACTTCTAGCTGATTAATATCCATCGAATAGCTGTCGCTTGTAATCACACATTATCCCAAGTTACTCATTAGGACTGATTGATTCGCAAATCTACCGGAAAACGGCTTTAGTTAAAGAGATTTTATAGGCAAATAATTAGTAATTACCAATTATTAATTACTACTTGAATTCAAGCAGTAAGTGCAACTCTTGTTAATTGCTCCAGTTCTTTGAAATAGACCTCATTGGGTGATTTATAGCCGAGCGATTTGCGAGGGCGGTTGTTAAGGTTGTCCTCGACTTGTTTTACGTGTTCATCGGTAATTGTATCGAACTTCATATGTTTGGGAAAGAATTGGCGGATGAGGCCGTTAGTATTTTCGTTGAGGCCGCGTTCCCAGGATGAATATGGGTGACAGAAGTAGAAATCGGCGTTCAGGTTTTTAGCGATTTTCTCGTGTTCGGAGAATTCGCGGCCGTTGTCGGCGGTCAGGGTATGGACGATTAAGTCTTTTACTTCGCCCACGATAGCCTGACCGACGAGAGCACCTGTTTTTTGATTGACCTTTTTCATTCTGAGCAGTTTCGATTTTCGATCAACGATCGTGACAATCGCCTGTTTGTGGCCCTTGCCAATTATGGTGTCGAGTTCAAGATCGCCGATGCGTTTCTTTTCGGCGACGATGAGCGGCCTCTGGTCGATGCTTATCTGGTTTTTCCAGACGCCGCGTTTCGAGTACGAGCCGTAGCGTTTACGGCGTTTCTTGCGGCATCGCAAGTATGTGTGCAGGTCACCGCCACGTTGCTTGTCTCGATAAATATGCTGATATATCCATTCGTGGCTAACCGGATATTGACCCGCCAAGCGGCGAAGACCGGAAACCTGATCGGGACTCGAGTACTTTTTGATTTCGGCCTCGATTTCCGTCCAAACACTCGCCGGAATACGCGGTCCGGCTTTCTCTGTACGCCGCTCAAGTGCTTGTCTATCAGCATATTGCGGGCGATAACCGCGTTTTGACCAATTGCGCTTGAGCTCGCGCGTAACGGTTGATTTATGCACCCCGATGATCCCGCCAATCTCGGTTCTCAAATGCCCGGCTTTCAAAAGTGCATAAATTTGGTATCTTTGTTCAAGGGTAAGCTGCTTGTACTTCATGATAACTCTTCGATGTCACCATCAAAGAGCGAAGATGCTATCGCAGCTTGCCCTTTCCGGCGACTCTAAGAGTTGCACTTACTACTTGAATTCAAGCTAATTATTTACGAAATATCTTCACTTTATGCCAGATCTGGTCGTAACTCTAACGCGTAACCCGGGTTTATCGGCAAATAACAATATTGATTGTATTGCGGATTCGTCGTTAGGCAACTGATTCCTGTAGCCGCACGACATATTTAGAGCATTTTCACCGCCAGCGATATTATAGGATCATAAATGAACATTATGCAATTATCAGTAAGATAATATTGACTTATCATATTCGTCTTGTATAACATCAGGCATAGCGGGCTTTTTGCCGCGTTTGCGGCCCTGCCTTCGGAGAATGACCTATGACTAATAAGAGAATTGCGATCTTTGACACGACGCTGCGTGATGGCGAACAGTCGCCCGGCTGCTCAATGTATCTCGAGGAAAAAATCTCGATGGCCCGCCAGCTCGAAAAGCTCGGCGTCGATGTGATCGAGGCGGGTTTCCCATTCGCATCGGACGGAGATTTTCGCTCGGTCGTTGCGGTCGCTGATGAATGCCGGAACACGACGATTGCCGCGCTGTGCCGCACCGTCACGTCTGATATTCATAGCGCCGCCAAAGCCCTTAAAACTGCAAAACGTGCTCGCATTCACACCTTTGTCGCGACATCGGACATTCACCTTCAATACAAGCTCAAGAAAACGCGCGATGAAGTGATAGAGATGGCGTCAAAAGCCGTCGTCGCCGCGCGCGAATGTGTCGATGAGGTCGAGTTTTCGGCTGAGGACGCGACGCGAAGCGATATCGATTTTCTCTGTCAGGTT
This sequence comes from uncultured Acidobacteriota bacterium, assembly GCA_963738935.1. Classification (GTDB taxonomy): domain Bacteria; phylum Acidobacteriota; class Blastocatellia; order Pyrinomonadales; family Pyrinomonadaceae; genus OLB17. Next base: position 2,704,757 of record CAVTYF010000001.1, read on the forward strand.
TTTGACGCCGCAGTTGCCAGCGGTGCGACCGTCCTGAACGTACCCGACACCGTTGGTTACACGCTGCCGACTGAATACGCCGCGTTGATTAGTGCTATTAAAACACGCGTTGTCGGTGACAAAAATGTAACGATCAGCGTCCATTGCCACAACGATCTCGGGCTCGCGGTCGCCAACAGTTTGGCCGCGATCGAAGCCGGTGCGACGCAGGTCGAATGCACAATAAACGGCGTCGGCGAACGTGCCGGTAACGCATCGCTCGAAGAGCTGATTATGGCGATGACCGTCCGAGCCGACAAGATGCCGTACACAAATAACATCGACACGACGCAGCTCTATCCAGCCAGCCAGTTGCTCTCGTCAATCGTAAGGTTTGGTGTGCAGCCGAACAAGGCGATCGTTGGACGCAATGCTTTTGCACACGAAGCTGGCATTCATCAACACGGGGTTTTGAGCAATCCGCTCTGTTACGAGATAATGACGCCTGAGTCGGTTGGTGTGCCGAAAAACAGCATCGTGCTCGGCAAACACTCAGGCCGCCACGCCCTGATATCGCGTTACGAGGCCCTCGGTCTCGATCTGGACGACCAGCAGATCGCCGAAATATATCCGAGATTTGTCGCTCTCGCCGACCGCAAGAAAAATGTTTACGACCAGGACCTGCTGGCCCTCGCCCCCATTAACGTGCCGGTGGCATTGGCTGCGTAAGAGCTTTTCAACGCAAAGACGCGAAGGGGCAAAGACGCAAAGAGTTTTTTGGTCGTCTTGTTAGTTCCATTCTTTCCTAACTTTGCGTCTTTGCTTCTTAGCGTCTTTGCGTTAAATTGCTTACGCTTTACCTTTATGAAAATAACGATCCTTCCGGGTGACGGTATTGGGCCTGAGGTTTGTCGTCAGTCGGCGGCTGTGCTGACCGAGGTTGCGGCCGCGTTTGAGATCTCGATAGAGACCGAAGAGCACCTGATCGGCGGTGCCGCGATCAAAGCGACCGGCTCGCCTTTCCCCGCCGAAACCGAAGCTGCGTGCGTGAGCAGCGATGCCGTTCTGCTCGGCGCGGTCGGCTCGCCCGAATTTGATCATCTACTTCCCGAACATCGGCCCGAGATTGGGCTTTTGAAATTGCGTCAGGCGCTCGGCGGATTTGCCAATCTTCGCCCGGCGGCGGCGGTTCCGGACCTGATTGGTTCGTCGCCGCTTCGACGCGAAATATTCGAGGGAACTGACATGCTGATCGTGCGGGAATTGCTCGGCGGGCTTTATTTTGGTACGCCGCGAGGGTTTAACGACGACAACAGCGAAGCATATAACACGATGCGTTACTCGGTCGCCGAGGTCGAACGCGTGGCCCACGTCGCGTTCCAATCCGCTCGCGGACGCCGCAAAAAGCTGACCTCGGTGGATAAGGCAAACGTTCTTGAAACTTCGCGGCTCTGGCGGCAAACGGTGACAAAGGTCGCGGCGGAATACCCGGACGTGGCGCTCGACCACCTGTATGTCGATGCCTGTGCGATGCATCTGGTGACTGACCCAACGCGGTTTGACGTTATCCTGACCGAGAATCTTTTTGGCGACATTTTGTCTGATGAGGCGGCAGTTTTGACCGGCTCGCTCGGAATGCTGCCATCGGCGACGATCGGCGGCAAAGTCGATTTTTACGAACCGATTCACGGCTCGGCCCCGGAAATTGCCGGCAAAAATATCGCCAACCCGCTCGGAGCGATCGCGTCCGCCGCGATGCTTTTCCGCTATACTGCTGAAAATGAGCTAGCCGCAGCTGCGATCGAAAAAGCGATCCATTGGGTTCTCGAAAAAGGTCATCGCACCGCCGACATCGCCGGAGTCGGCGGAAAAGTCATAAATTCGACAACCGAAATGGGCGCCATGGTCGCCAGCCGTGCTGTCGAATTTGCAAATGTGAATAACGCGTATCACGCGGTGTAGGTTGACCGCTTGGCCTATTTTCAAACAGGATAAGCAGGATTTTCTATGAAATGAATAAAAATATCCTGTCTATCCTGTCTATCCTGTTGAATTCTTCTTTTAGCTGTACACGTCGGTCCGTGAAAGAAACAAACGACGCTGATATTTGATGAAAACGCTCTACGACAAAATCTGGGATCGCCATTTGGTTCACGCCGAAGCGGGAAAACCTTCGCTTCTGTATATCGATCTACATCTGATTCACGAGGTGACAACGCCTCAGGCTTTTGAAGGCCTGCGACTCGCGGGACGCAAACTTCGGCGCCCGGAACTCACGTTTGGCACGATCGATCACTCGATCCCGACGCGTAATCGAAATTTACCTTTCCTCGACCCCATCGCCGCTCAGCAGGTCGCGACCCTTCGCCAAAATTGCCGCGAATTCGGCGTAAAACTCTACGACCTCGACCGCATCGAGCAGGGCATCATCCACGTTTTTGGCCCAGAGCAAGGTTTGACGCAACCGGGGATGACGATTGTCTGCGGCGATTCGCATACTTCGACACATGGAGCTTTTGGATCTCTTGCGTTTGGGATCGGCACGAGTGAGGTCGAGCATGTTTTTGCGACACAGTGTTTGCAGCAGGACCGTTCAAAAAATTTCCGCATCAATGTCGAGGGCGATCTGCCGTTTGGCGTGACCGCAAAGGACGTTATTCTCGGCATCATCAACGAGATCGGTTCGAATGGCGGTGCCGGGCACGTCATCGAATACGCCGGTTCGACCATTCGAAACCTGTCAATGGAGGGCCGCATGACCGTCTGCAATATGAGCATCGAGGGTGGTGCCAAGGCGGGGTTGATCGTTCCGGACGAGACGACTTTCGAGTATATCAAGGGCAAACCGTTCGCTCCGACAAACTGGGGTGAGGCCGTCGAAGACTGGCATACATTCGCGACCGACGAAGGCTCTCATTTTGACAAGACCGTCGATATCGACGCCGCCTCGCTTGAGCCTTTTGTCACGTGGGGCACGTCGCCCGACATGTCGGTGAAGGTTACCGACCGCGTTCCCGACCTGAAGCGCCGCCCGTGATGAAAATGAAGCGAGATCCTTCGAGCGAATGTACCAATACATGGGCGTCGAGCCATCGCAACGAATCGATCAGATCGCCATCGACCGGGCCTTTATCGGCTCATGTACAAATTCGCGTATTGAGGACCTTCGCGAAGCCGCCAAGGTCGCAAAGGGGTACAGCGTCAGCGGCCGCGTCAGCGCAATGGTCGTTCCGGGATCGATGCAGATTAAGAAACAAGCTGAAGACGAGGGTCTGGCAAAGATATTTGTGGACGCCGGTTTCGAATGGCGTGACGCCGGATGCTCGATGTGTCTCGGCATGAATGACGATATTCTAAAAGAAGGTGAACGCTGCGCATCAACCAGCAATCGCAATTTCGAAGGCCGTCAGGGCCGCGGCGGGCGAACCCATCTCGTCTCGCCAATCATGGCCGCCGCCGCCGCCATCGCCGGACATTTCGTCGATGTGCGGGACTGGAAGTTTAAGGATTGATTCATTGAAGCATTTGGTCATTTTTGCTCTATATTTTGGTGATAAATCCTAAATATTTCGGAGGAAACAAGAGTGACTAAACCGGAAGTTCTGAAAAACCGAACTAAACAGTTTGCGATTAGAATCATTAAACTTTTTCGTTCATTGCCGAAGTCTGACGAGGCGAGGATAGTTGGTAAGCAGGTTCTCAGGTCTGGAACATCGGTTGGTGCAAATTATCGTGCCGTTTGTCGAGCACGTTCGACAGCCGAGTTCATTTCGAAGATCGGGATCGTAGTCGAGGAAGCAGATGAGACCGTCTTTTGGCTGGAACTTTTGATCGAAACGGAGATCGTCTCAGCCAAATTGCTCACGCCGCATCTCGAAGAAGCAAATGAAATACTGGCGATCGTTGCTGCTTCTCACCAAACAGCCAACCGAAATTCGCCCAAATACAAAAAATGAATAAATGACAAAATGATTCAATGAGCAAATAAACCCATGGACAAATTCACGACATTCGAAGGCTCGGTCGCTCCGTTGTTTCAGTCAAACATTGATACCGACCAGATCATTCCAAAACAGTTCCTCACACGCATCGAGCGGACCGGGTACGGTGCGTTCTTGTTCAACGACTGGAGACTGAAGCCGGATGGCTCGCCGAAAACGGATTTTGTTCTTAACGACCCGAAATACGCCGGAGCGTCGATCCTCGTCACGGGGACAAATTTTGGCTGCGGCTCGTCGCGTGAGCATGCTCCCTGGAGCCTGTTGGATTTCGGTTTTCGTGCCGTGATCGCACCGAGTTTTGGCGATATCTTCTTTAACAACAGCCTCAAAAACGGCCTGTTGCCGGTTCGTTTGCATGAAAAAATCGTCGAAATGATTGCGCATAATGCAGCATCTATAGATGGCTATAAACTCAAAGTTGATCTCGCTGCCCAAACTGTCACTGACAATAGCGGCTTGAACGAACGATTTGAAATCGACGAATTCCGCCGTTACTGCCTCTTAAATGGTCTCGACGACATCGGATTGACGATGCAGAACGAACAGCTGATTACCGCCTACGAACACAAAGCAGGCGCTTCGTCACGTTTTACCGGCGCCCAAAGTTAGAAAAGTAGACATGTTCAGCGGCGGGCTTGCCTGCCGAAGACCTACCCGAGATGCGGGCAAGCCCGCCTCTAAACACGGCTTGCGACGGAGGTTTCGCGCGTGGCAGGTGTTGCATTTTTTACACCGTAAAGATACGATTATTGTTCGTTGACTAAGCATTTCGTTTTAGCTTAACAACCGATTCATGAGCATCTCGGGTTTGACGCCGGTTTTTCGAACGAGCCGCGTAGCTAGGTCTTATCATTATGGGTTTTTCGACCGTCGCCATTCACGCAGGCAACGAACCTGACATCGCTACGGGGGCGGTCAGCGTTCCGATTTATCAGACATCGACCTACGCGCAGGACGGCCTCGGCAAGCATAAGGGCTATGAGTACGCCCGCACCCAAAACCCGACCCGCTCGGCTCTCGAAAAAAATATCTCGGCGCTCGAAAATGCAAAATTCGGTTTCGCTTTCGCCTCCGGAATGGCAGCGATCGATACTACGTTAAAGCTCGTAAAATCGGGCGATCATGTGATCCTCGGTGACAATACATACGGCGGTACATTTAGACTTTTCAATCGCATACTCGTCAATTACGGCATCGAATTTGATCTTGCCGACACGTCCGACATCGCTAATCTCGAAAAAGCCTTTAAACCGAATACGAAAATGGTCTTTGTCGAGACCCCGACAAATCCCATCATGACGATCACCGATCTTGCGGCCGTCGCGGATCTCGCGCACGCACACGGTGCCAAGGTCATCTGCGACAACACGTTTATGTCGCCCTATTTTCAGAAGCCGATCGATCTGGGCGTCGATATCGTGGTTCACTCGACCACGAAATATCTGAATGGCCATTCGGACAGCGTCGGCGGCTTTGTCGCTCTCAATGATGACGTGGACGCCGAATGGATCGGGTTTGTTCAGAACGGAATCGGCGCGATCCTTTCACCGTTTGATTCGTTTCTAGTGCTGCGAGGTACAAAGACTCTCGCCGTTCGGATGGAGGCCCATGATAAAAATGGCCGCGTGGTCGCAAATTTTCTAGCCGAGCATCCGAATGTGCAAAAAGTTTACTATCCAGGTCTAGCGTCACATCCGCAGCATGAGCTTGCAAAGCGCCAGCAGACGGGCTTTGGCGGAATGGTGTCGTTCGAAACTGGCTCGCTCGATAACGCACGAAAAGTTCTGGAGGGCGTAAAGCTTTGCACACTGGGCGAAAGCCTCGGCGGGGTCGAAAGCCTGATTTCGCATCCGGCAACGATGACCCATGCATCGGTTCCAAAGGAAACCCGTGATAAACTTGGTATTACGGATGGCCTGGTCCGAATCTCGGTCGGCATCGAGGATGTCGAGGACATTTTAGAAGACATCGATCAAGCGCTGAGTTAGTTCAAAGTTCAAGGTTTTCATGTTTCGTGTTACTTTGTTTCTAACTTTGAACTTTGAACCAGAAACCTTAAACTCTTAGAAATTATGTTCACTGTTGAGACACATGCCGCCTCGCATATCGGACGCATCCGAAAAGGGAACGAGGACAATTACCTACTGCTAAATATCTCGGACGCCAAAGCGTGGACGGGTTCGCAGGAGGACGGCGAATTTATCGTCGAAAGCCAGAAGTTTGATATCGACGGCAACGGAGTAGTGATGGCAGTATCCGACGGCATGGGCGGAGCACTCGCCGGCGAGGTCGCCAGCACCATGGCGGTCGAGACCGTCAGCGAAAAGTTGCTAGACGAAGATTTTGACGAGACGCTTACGCCCGAGGAGCAGGACCACTATCTCATCGGCCGCCTCTACAACGCCACGGTTTTCGCCAACTATCTGATCCACCAACAGGGCCGCACCGATCCACAGTTTCAGGGAATGGGAGCCACATTTACGGGTATCGGCGTGACGCCCGATGCGGCCGACATTATTCAGGTTGGCGACAGCCGGGCATATCTGGTTCGCGGCGGCAAGATATATCAGATTACGAAAGACCAATCGCTCGTCCAACAACTCATCGACGCCAAACAAATCTCGGCCGAGGAGGCCGAAACTCACACGCTCAAAAATGTCATCCTCCAGGCACTTGGCGCTCAGAATGAAATATATCCCGTCTCAGCCCGGATCGCTCCATGTAAGAACGACGTCTTTCTGCTCTGTAGCGACGGGTTGTCAAACAAGGTCGGTGCAGCCGAAATGCAGCAGATCGTGCTGGATAATTTTGACGGGCTTCAAAACGCCTGTGTCGAACTCGTCAAGCTTGCCAATGAGAATGGAGGCGAGGACAACATCACGGTCGTTATCGCAAAATTCTTCGGTGACAGCCTCTCAGAACCGGTCGAAGAAGGCGTCAAACTCGAACTAATCGACCTCGGCGGCATCCACGACACAGCCGATCAGGACATTGGCGATGAAGACACTACCGAGATAATGAATCGCGATGTTGATGATGAGAAATAATGGTCTATTCTTGCCGCCATCCTGGTAATTCATTAGTGACGCGCCTGACGTAGATCGACGAACCTCTGACCTCGACGACCTCAACTTTTTCGCCATTGATCAACCCGGCCTCGCCCTCGATCGGGTAGGCTGTCCACGTCGATCCAAAAACCTTGACCGCACCTTCATTCAGAGCTCCTTTACTGGCCTCTGAAACCGTTCCGATTTTGCCCGGCAGAGCATCGACGCCTGATTTCATCGCGTTTTTGTCATCGTGCGAGAAATAGGTTGAAAAAATGGTCCGCGACATTGCCGTGAGTCCGATAGAAACAATCGCAAATGCGAGAAATTGTAAAAATATCCCGCCGCCTAAAAGCCCGACCAGTGCCGCCGCGATGGCCCCGATGCCAAACCACAGCAGCACAAACCCAAGCGTAAAGATCTCCGCCACGATCAAAGCGATCCCCAAAATAAGCCACGGTATCCAAGCAAATTGATCCATTGTCTAAAATATACACGAAATCCTTGAAGATTGATCTTCCTTTTTTGATCTTTGACCTTTGATCTTTGGTCTTTGGTCTTGGTTCTTTGGACTTTGGACTTTGGACTTTGGTCAGCGATTATCCTCTCGACTCTCGACTCTCGAACCCCTACTCTCGACTCTCGACTCTCCACCGTGCTAATCTCTAAAAACGTGCTGGGGTGGCGGAATTGGTAGACGCCCAGGACTTAAAATCCTGTGTCCTTAGGGACGTACGGGTTCGATTCCCGTCCCCAGTACCAATTAACCTATTTATTTTCAATAACTTATCGGCCGCCCTTTTTTATGGGCGGCCCTTCTTTTTAACCCAGATTCCGCATTAGAGAAAAGCGATAGAAAGAGGGTTATAATTTCTAATGCGTAGCGTTAGAGGGATAGTGGCATGGAATTTGAGATAAGTTATACGAACAAAGAGATTACGCCGTGGGGCGGGATGGTATTTTTGAAGCAAATGCTGGAGAAGATCGGATTTCGGGAGGTGATTGAGAAGAATATTGATTTACCGCAACCGGGATCGAATCGGGGATATAAAACGTCTACGATAATTGAAAGTTTTATCACGAGCATTTGGTGCGGGGCAAATCGATTTTTGCACACGGAGGTAACGCGGCACGACGCGGCGATAGGGAAAATATTTGACTGGGAAAAGACACCGGGACAGGACGTATACAAGCGATTTTTCAGTAAATTTACGCAGGCAAAAAACTATCGTCTGAGCGAATATTTTTATTCGTGGATATTTGATAATTTCAAGTTTGATAACTTTACATTGGACTTGAATTCAAGTAGTAAGTGCAACTCTTAGAGTCGCCGGAAAGGGCAAGCTGCGATAGCATCTTCGCTCTTTGATGGTGACATCGAAGAGTTATCATGAAGTACAAGCAGCTTACCCTTGAACAAAGATACCAAATTTATGCACTTTTGAAAGCCGGGCATTTGAGAACCGAGATTGGCGGGATCATCGGGGTGCATAAATCAACCGTTACGCGCGAGCTCAAGCGCAATTGGTCAAAACGCGGTTATCGCCCGCAATATGCTGATAGACAAGCACTTGAGCGGCGTACAGAGAAAGCCGGACCGCGTATTCCGGCGAGTGTTTGGACGGAAATCGAGGCCGAAATCAAAAAGTACTCGAGTCCCGATCAGGTTTCCGGTCTTCGCCGCTTGGCGGGTCAATATCCGGTTAGCCACGAATGGATATATCAGCATATTTATCGAGACAAGCAACGTGGCGGTGACCTGCACACATACTTGCGATGCCGCAAGAAACGCCGTAAACGCTACGGCTCGTACTCGAAACGCGGCGTCTGGAAAAACCAGATAAGCATCGACCAGAGGCCGCTCATCGTCGCCGAAAAGAAACGCATCGGCGATCTTGAACTCGACACCATAATTGGCAAGGGCCACAAACAGGCGATTGTCACGATCGTTGATCGAAAATCGAAACTGCTCAGAATGAAAAAGGTCAATCAAAAAACAGGTGCTCTCGTCGGTCAGGCTATCGTGGGCGAAGTAAAAGACTTAATCGTCCATACCCTGACCGCCGACAACGGCCGCGAATTCTCCGAACACGAGAAAATCGCTAAAAACCTGAACGCCGATTTCTACTTCTGTCACCCATATTCATCCTGGGAACGCGGCCTCAACGAAAATACTAACGGCCTCATCCGCCAATTCTTTCCCAAACATATGAAGTTCGATACAATTACCGATGAACACGTAAAACAAGTCGAGGACAACCTTAACAACCGCCCTCGCAAATCGCTCGGCTATAAATCACCCAATGAGGTCTATTTCAAAGAACTGGAGCAATTAACAAGAGTTGCACTTACTGCTTGAATTCAAGGGACGTAGATTCGTCGGTAATGACGCGTTATGGAGCACAGGAAGGGGCGAAAAAAGGATACAATCCGGTCAAAAAAGGGCGGCCATCGCATCATCCATTGATAGCTTTTATTGCGGATGTAAAACTGGTCGCCAATATGTGGCTGCGGAGCGGCGACACGTCTTCGGCGAATAATTTCCTCAGTTTTTTAGACGACACTTTGTCAAAACTGAAGAACAAAACGGTGAGTTTGATTCGCCTGGACAGCGGCTTTTTCCAGTCGGATATTCTGGATTACCTGGAAGGAAAACCGATGGAATATATTGTTGCAGCTAGGTTTACGCACCCTGTTCAAAGGCTTATCGACGCACACCGGAACTGGATTTTGCTGGACACTGGCATTGAAATTTGCGAACAAATGTATCAAAGCAATGCGTGGAAAAAGCCGAGAAGAATGGTCATCGTCAGGCAGCGAATAAACGAGAGGCCGCAAGCTCCGGGCAACTTCGTTCCACCTGTAAGAGCGCGATCGTGCGTGGTCATGCGGAAAATAGTCCCAAGCGGAACCGTCCGCGGAATAGTCTTCGCGTACCGTTCCCCATGCCCGTTCGCTTAGATACGGCCCCCAGCGTTTCCAGTGTTTGGTCCTTGCGTTTGACTCAGCAAGGCGTTTTTCTTCTGCATTCATCGTTTCAATTTCCTCGTTTCCTTTATCCCGAAACTGTATGCATGTATTCCGGCAAAAAAATGGCGACGGTCCGATTTGAACCGTCGCCACTTCCTTGTTCAGTCCAAAACAATCTAGCCCTTGTGCTCCGGTTGCTTTGTCTTGAACTCTTTCCAGTTCCCCGTAGCTTTCCTGATATTGTCGGACTCTTCCTTTTCCCAGATCTCTTTTACTTCTTGGTCGTAGTTCAAAAATAATTTCCCGCCGACGATCTTCCATGCCTGCGGGTCGGCGTCGGCGGTGTAGCCCTTTGAGACCGCGTAAGAACAATACCCGCCATATTGAGGTGCGTAGGATTCGGGGCTCTGCCTAAATTTTTCCAGGTTCTCCGCCCTACCTTGAGGTGTGAAGTACTCCGTCAGTTCGAGCACTTCGTTTCCGAGCTTCAGTCGAACAATGCGAACGCGTGCACCGAAAACACCGGAAAGATGTTCGAACTCTGTTCCGAAGGTTTCGACATCCGACACCTTTTCAAAGGGCAAAACCTTCGTATAGAAATCCAGGGCCTTGTCCATATCCGAAACGGTGAATCCGACGCTTTCGACCCGTGTTGCAACCTGACCGCTTGCATTCAAAATGAATGCAAGAAATACCAAAATTCCCAATATCACCCAGCCGAACGGAAATGCCCCGTGGTGTTGATCTCGTGCGATTCTCATTAGCCCAGCCTCCCTAAAATGTGTCGCCCGACCCTCAGTGAATTCGCCATGATCGTGAGCGCCGGATTTACGGCCGAACTTGAGGGAAAGAAACTGCCATCAACGACATAAAGATTATCGAGGTCGTGAGCCTTGCAGTTTCGATCAAGCACGGAAGTCCTAGGATCGTCGCCGAAGCGAAGCGTTCCGTTCTGGTGTGCAACACCGGCAAGCGGTATCTGCTCCGCTAAATAAAGGTTGCGGGCGAAAAGGCCCTGGTGGCATTCGCCGCCGTGAATGTCGCATTTTCGCTGATTGTTCATCAGCTCCTTCAACTTGCCTTGCAGACGCTTGTGCGATTCCAGGTTGTTCGGCTTGTAGTCGAGCACAATGTCGCCGTCCTTTTTTAGCGTCACTCTGTTCTCAGGCCGCGGTAGATCCTCGGTCGTCAGCCAAAAATCGAGCGAATGCTTTGCCATTTGATCCAATGCAAATCCCGGTGCGATCGCTGGGGCCCCGGCCGATAACGTCACTCCATCGAGTTTCCCGACGAACGAAATGTGGCCCATCGGGTATGGAAAGTCCTCTGACCCAAAATAGAAGTCATTTACACCAAGTGTCTTCTGGAAAACGGTCGGATTCGGGCATTTAGAAACGGCAAGCAAAACGGAATTGACGTGGCCCATATAGTTTCGGCCAACCTGGTCAGAGCTGTTGGCGAGGCCATTAGGGTGCTGGTCACTTGCCGACCGCAGCAGCAACGCCGCTGAATTGATGGCTCCCGCAGAAACAACGACAAGGTTTGAGGAGTATCTTTCGACCTCACCCTCGCGTTCGACAACGACCGCCGAGATCCGCTTCCCGGAAGGGTCTGTCTCAAGCTTCGTAACGAGTGAATTGACTAAAAGCGTAACATTTGGAAACCTTAATGCCGGTTCGATGCCGCACGTGTGAGCGTCCGACTTTGCATTAAGAAGACACGGAAATCCGTCGCAGGTTGCACAGCGAACGCACGCACTGGTTCGGTCATTTTCCTTCAGCTGAATCCCAAGCGGTACGTGAAAGGGCTTAACGCCCATTGCCGCAAAGTCTTCGGCCAAATGCGCGATCCTCGGCTCGTGGCTGACCGCAGGGAAAGGAAAATCTGCACTCCGCCACGGCTCGGTTGGATCCTCTCCCTGTTTCCCGTGCACAAAATAAAGCTGCTCAGCCTGTGTGTAAAAGGGCTCAAGCTCGTCGTACGTGATCGGCCAAGCTGGCGATATTCCGTCATAGTGCTTCAACTCACCGAAGTCCTCTTTTCGCATCCGGAAAAGCGCGGAACCGTAGAACTTTGTATTGCCGCCGACGTTGTAGTTAGTGTGCGGATGAAGAGCTTTGCCGTCGCGGTCGTACCAAACTTCCTTTGTGTTGTATTTACCCTCGACGTTGACGGCACGCGAGTTCCAGTTATCCGACTCCCGTTTTACAAAGTCACCGCGTTCAAGGATCAATATCCTCTTTCCCGAAGGTGCCAGCTTTCGCGCCAGTGTCCCGCCACCTGCACCGGTGCCGATAATGATTACATCGTAATGTCCGTTGGTCATATGATTAACTCTCCATTCCAAAACTACAGTTAAAAATGCAGCGAACCCTTCCAAAATGGTTTAGCTTCGCGCATAGCACGTTCTTAATTCCCCGTGTGCGTACAAAAAATTCCGCGGCAGTTAACATAGCGACGGGAGGCGGCAAGAAAGTAGATCCACGTAGCTGTCCAATTACCGGCGACGATAGCCGAAGCAAGCGTTCTTGCGGGGTTCATACTCATTCCCGAGATCGGCGATTCGACAGCGATGAAAAGTGCCACAAGTGTGCCTGCGAAATACGGTGTATAACGTGACAACCGCAGCGAGTTGCTGGTAAAAAGGATCATTGTCATCATTAAGAACGAGATAATGACCTCCGCCGCGAATGCCACGCCAACCCCGTAACCGCCTGGAACAGTGATGACAAAGTTCACCGAACTATCCGCAAGCAGTTCTCCAAGGAAAAAGGACGCGAGCAGCACGCCGGCAATGCCGCCGATCGTCTGAAAGAGAACGTAGAAACCTGCGTCTGCCCGGTTGATCTTTCCAAGTCGAAAGAACGTAAGCGTGACCGCCGGATTAAAATGGGCTCCTGAACGTTTTCCCCACGGCGAACAAATAATGGCTATGGCGGTCAAGCCCATCGCGAACCCCATAAAAACAGTGCGAACCCCAATGTCAATTGAGGCGAGCAGAGAACCCGGATGAAAAAGGGCGACGCCGAAAACACATGCCGAAACCATGAACGTACCGAGGCACCACGCTTCGATTGCGTACTCCGGCCAGTGATTTTTTAGTGCATCCAACATCTCTTTCCTGTTGAAGAAATCGTTTACCAATGGGGTTTTATTCCAGGATCAAGCTATCGAGAGGATCGAATTAAATCCGCCGTGGCCGTCGTCTTCTTTTAAGCCATGGCTCGGGTCTTCGCTCCACCGCAGTCCATCGATCAGAAATTTATATCGATAGGAGCCAGCCGGATGGCAAGGTATCGACGCGTGCCAAAGGCCATCGCCATTGCGCGCGAACGGAATTGATTCGCGGTGCCAGCCATTGAAATCACCGCATAGCATGACCTTTTGAGCCGCGTCATCATGAAAGCAGAAGAGGATCCGGTTTCGCTCGATCCGAGGCGGGAAGTATTTGCGACGGTCAAACGAGTGTTCTTCTTTCGAGGCTAGTTCAACAGCCGATCGTGCATTGAGAATCCCAAATCCTTGCCGAATCGTTGGATGCCCGCCCAAACGGCGCGCCGTCGTGATCAAAAGATCCTTCACCATAATAGGTGTCAGGCTGGGATTTGCCTGAAGCCTCAAAGCAGCGACCGAAGCAGTTATGGGGGCAGCAAAGGAAGTTCCATCGACGTGCTGGTAGTGCGTGGCAACTATCTTTCGATCCATCAGTTCAGCTTCTATCAGCCTTCTCGCGCCATCGTTCGAGAGTCCGAGGATTGTCGGGTTCAGCCCCGCGATTTCGAACGATCTTTCGAGTCGCTCGCGAAAGGAATAGTCAGGTGTTGTTAACAGGATAGAAAGAGTTTCAGCGATTCGGTGGTCGTTTGTGCTTGGCAAGATCGGCGCCGCGATATACATCGCGGGAGCGATGATCTCGGGCTTGATATGGCCGTCCGCTGTTGGTCCGAAACTCGAGTGATAGAGGCCGAATTCCGATTGATCGAACTGGTTTTGATCGGTGTAGCCGCCCACCGTGATCGATGAAGGAGAACTTGCGGGCGGGATCGAACGTGCCGAATCGGAATTACCTGCTGCAACTGTCACGACCACACCTGAGTCGACAAGTTCCTCCACAAGTTGGTTGATGCTGCTTTCTGCAAGTCCATTGTCGGAATCTCCGCCTAACGAAATATTCAATATCCGGATGCCGTATCGCGCGCGATTCTCGATCACCCAGCGAAGGCCCTGCTCTATCGAAGAATCATCTATATGTCCGCGATCTGAAACCTTTACTAGAACAAGTTGAGATTCGTGAGCTAAACCGCGATATATCCCATCGCAGAGCCGGCCGTCCCCGGCACACGAAACCACAGTTTGCGTGCCATGCCAGTGGTGGCCAAGCGGTTCAACGATCTCTGTAAGCGAATTTTCTTCACCATGAATGTGGTGAAACGCTATGACGCGATCGGCAATATCCGGATGTGGGTAAAAGCCTGAGTCGAGAAAAGCGATAGTTACGCCGCGGCCCGCGTAATTCGTCTCTGCACCCAATCTTTCAGCCGTAGGAAGTACAGCGTACTGATTCTGCGAATGCGGGTGATCGTGAGTTTCAATGAAATGTGACGTCGCCATATACGTAAGGTGCGCCGGTAAACGACTGCACAATGGCTAAATCATTTTCGAGTTGGAATTATTCCATCTGACTAGGAGGCGGGATTGGCAGAATTCAGGGCGTCCTTCATCCGTTCGCGTGCGGCATCGCTAAGCGAGATATGCTGTGCCTCATCCAGAGGTTCATCGCTATGACTGAGTGCGGTCCGGATAAATTTTATCTGCTTCAAAAAATTCACACACGGGTCGCACGCCAAAAGATGCATTTTCATCATCAGCCATTCGGTCCAGGACAGCTTGCTGTCCATCGACGCGGTGATGATCTTCACCATTTCTTTGCACGGCGGCAATTTCCGCCACATAAAGACGTTGAACTTGGTATGTTTTAGCTTGGCTTCCTTCATTACAAAACTAGATCGGATGCTTGAACCATTTTATTTCAATACAGCGCCTGAGCTGCATACGGGCCCTATGCATGATAACCCAAAAATTATTTGCGGACAGGTTGAGTGACGCACAGATCTCATCGCTGGACATTCCGTCAATTTCCCGCAAAGCGAACACGCTGGCGACCTTTTCAGGCAGAGCCGAAAGGCAGCGGTTCATTACTTCCCAAAACTCGCCCCGCTCCATTACCTGATCCGGCGACTGTTCCGGATCGACTGGCCGAAGAGCAATTACCCAATGACCATCCCATTTATCAGGGCGCGAAAAAAAGCCGTCGAGGTCCGAAAGATCGGTGTCTTCTTCGGTCAACTGTACCTGCTTGCTGTTTTTACGATAGTGATCGATTATTTTGTGCTTCAGAATGCCGACCAACCAGGTTCGTTCGGTCGATTCACCGCCAAATCTTTCAATCGACTGGATTGCCGACAGCAATGTCTCTTGGACAAGATCTTCAGCCGTAGCTTCATCGCGGGTCCGTGCGAACGCAAACCGAAAAAGAGTATCGCCGTGATCGTCTATCCATCTTGATGGATCGATATTCGGTCGGGTACTTGTGGCTTGCGTTGTTATCGCCTCGCCGGTTTGCATATTCGTATCTTAGATCGTAAAGGTTACGGCTTCCGAACGCATAATATCATTCCCTGATCATATTCCGGATAGAATCAACAAGGTGCTGCGGAGCCGCGTCACGGCGAAACGCGTGCTGCATCGCCCGTCTCAAACGCATATCGTCGCGGACTTCCGTGAGAGTCTTTTCTGACGTTCTGGCATACGGTTCCACGTTGATCATCCAGTCTATTGAAGCTCCCGGCTTTATTCCCGATCGACCGTTCGCGTATTTTGTCATCATCCATTCTCCTCGTGCCGCAATTCTGCCATTTTCATCTTATCTATCATCCCAGCCAGATGTTTTATTCCAGAAATTTTCGTCGGAATAATCCACGTCAGGATCGCAATTGTGTTTGAGCACTACGGCGTGCATAAAAATGCGATCATGAAAACTAAAACTAAGGTAATTATTCTCGGAAGTGGTTTCGGCGGCCTCTATACAGCCCTAAACCTGGATAAAACAATTGCTCGCGACGATGACATCGAGATCACTCTGATCAATCGCGAAAACTTTTTCCTTTTTACGCCGATGCTTCACGAAGTAGCCGCGAGCGATCTGGACATCACGCACATCGTAAGTCCGGTAAGGAAGCTCTTGAAGCGGGTAAAAATATTCAACGGAAGCGTTGAAAGAATTGATCTTGAGTCGAAGATCGTTCACGTCTCACACGGCAAGGAACACCATCATCACGAACTGGATTATAACCATCTTGTGCTTTCACTTGGGTCTATAACAAACTTTTACGGTAATAAAGGGCTTGAGGACAACGCCCTGACGATGAAGTCGCTCGGCGATGCGATCTACCTTAGAAACCATATGATCTCCAACCTAGAGGAGGCGGATTTCGAATGCTGTCCCAGGATTCGCGAGCCACTGATCAACTATGTTGTGGCGGGCGGTGGTTTTGCGGGTGTTGAAACGATCGCGGGGATAAACGATTTCCTTCGAGAGGCTTTGAAATTCTATCCGAACCTCACGGAAGACATGTTGCGTATTGTTCTGGTGCATGCGGGTGACACGATCCTACCGGAGCTTAGCGAAAAACTCGGAAAATACTCGCAACAGAAACTAGCGGCCCGGGGTGTGGAAATACACTTAAACACAAAAGTCTCGGAAGTTGACGGCAGTCTTGTGACACTCAGCGACGGTACCGAGATCGTGACAAACACCTTGATCTGGACGGCCGGCACCGCGCCAAATCCTCTGCTCGAAGCTCTTCCATGCGATAAGGATCGCGGCAAAATATGTGCGAACGAGTATATGCAGGTTACTGGTTACGGAGGCGTTTGGGCGGTCGGCGATAGTGCGGCGATCGTTGATCCGAAGGCGGGCCGCTTATATCCTCCGACTGCTCAGCACGCGATCCGGCAGGGCAAGGTGCTTGCACACAATATCCGGGTGTCAATTCGCGGCGGAAAAATGAAGCCTTTCGTATTTGAAACAATCGGTCAACTCGCCGCCCTCGGCCGCAGGACAGGTGTTGCGCAGATCATGGGGATAAACTTTTCCGGCTTTATAGCTTGGTGGTTGTGGAGAACTATCTACCTGATGAAGTTGCCGCGTTTTGAAAAGAAACTTCGCGTCGCGCTCGACTGGACCCTTGATCTTTTGTTTACAAAAGATCCGGTGCAGTTTCTCACCCTTCGGGCACCGACGGTTTCTAATGAGGAACTCCCCGTTCCGGTGAGGAACTACACCGCAAGGCACGGTAGCCATAATATCGATCACAAGCAAATGGGATGGAACGAACGCGTTTCATCCCATTTTTGTTGCCTCGAAAAAAATTCAAAAAAAATTGTAAGGATTCTTCTTCTCGAACGACAAATGATTGTGAGCAGCAATTTTTCAATAAATTTTTAGGAGCGTTTGAGATGAAAGAGATAACACCGGAAGTATTCGAAGCAGAAGCGATGCAGCACATTGACGACCTTTATCGTACCGCGAAACGGCTTACAAGAAGCGAAGTCGAAGCCGACGACCTTGTGCAGGAAACCTACATGCAGGCATGGAAGTCGTTCGCCCAATATGAACTTGGCACCAACTGCCGTGCCTGGCTTTATAAGATCCTTTTTAACAAATACGATCACCACCGTCGCAAGCAGTACACTCAGTCGAAGTATTTTCAAGAGGCCGACGAGTTTGTCTTTGAGCTTTCGGCAGCCAGAACGGCAATCCCTGAACACCTGACCGACCGCGAAGTCATCTCGGCCCTCGACAAGCTTGCCGACCATTACCGCAGCGTAGTCCTGCTCGCCGACGTACACGAATTTGACTATAAGGAAGTCGCCCAGATCCTCGACGTACCCATCGGGACCGTCATGTCGCGTCTCAACCGAGCACGCACTCAGCTAAAGAAGTCTCTTGCCGGAGTCGCCCGTGAATACGGCATCAACACACAGCCCCTCGCAGCAGCCGCATAATCCATACCTTTTTCATCCTCCTTATCTTCTCAAGAGACTTGATGACGCCCGGATCCGATGTTCCGGGCGTTATTTTTTTCGAATGAGAAAAATCGTCAATTGGGCTAAGGTCTCATTGGAATTTCCAAGGACTTTATCCGCGAGATGAGCGTGGTCGGCTTGGTTCTAAGCAGTTTAGCGGCTCCATCCTCGCCATATATTTTGTAGTTAGTTTGCCTAAGCGTTCGGACAATATTCTCGCGTTCCAGATTCTTAAGCTCCGGATAGGTCAGGATCGAACTGGCCGCGGCGGCCGACCCTTCCGTCTCGGTCACAAGCATATGGTTGATCGCCTGAGGCATGGTGAAGTTCAATCGGCTGCATCGGGCAAGAATAATGGCCCGCTCGACGATGTTTTGCAGTTCGCGGACGTTTCCAGGATACCAATAGCCCTCCAGCGTACGGATGTCGTCTTCGGTCAGCTTGAGAAGTTCGCAGTTCATCTTTGCGGCTGATTCTTTTAGAAAATGACGGACAAGCGGCTCGATATCCTCGCGTCTATCCCTTAACGGCGGCAGATGGATCGGGAAAACGCTCAGGCGGTAGTACAGGTCCTGACGAAAATTGCCGGCCTCGACCTCGGCCCAAAGGTCTCGGTTTGTGGCCGCTATTATGCGGACGTCGACTGTTCTTGTGCGGTCTTCGCCGACCCGCTCAAACTGCTTTTCCTGCAAAACGCGGAGAAGTTTTGCCTGCATCGCAAGCGGAAGCTCACCCATTTCATCAAGGAATATCGTACCGCCGTCGGCAAGCTGAAATCGCCCGACGCGATCCTTGAATGCTCCCGTAAACGCCCCCTTAACGTGGCCGAAAAATTCACTTTCAAACAACTCGGCGGAGATCGCGGCGCAGTTTACGCGGACAAGAGGCTTGTCGTTACGGGGACTCGCTTCATGAAGAGCACGAGCGACCATCTCTTTGCCAGTTCCGCTTTCGCCAGTCAATAGAACTGTTACGTCCGAACCGCCGACAAGATCGATCTGCTGAAGTATCTTGGTCCAAGCCGGACTCTTGCCGATAAGGAATTTGTGAGGAACTACTTCGTTGATCTCTTCTTTTAGATACTCGTTCTCGTCTTTCAACTCCTGTCGAAGCTGATCGATCTCCTCAAAAGCCCTCGCGTTGGCGATTGCGATCGAAGCCTGCTCGGCAAACAACCGGAGCCAATCGAAACTATCCTGACTGATGTTCTTTCGTGAAAAAATAGCAATGACGCCGAGGATATCGTCCTGAAACTTAAGAGGGTGGGCAGCAACACCGTTGATCTTTTCGGCTTGGATCCATTCGGGATCGGCGATCCAGGAGCTTCGTGTTGTCAATAGATCATCGAGGTGGATAGCTTCGCCCCTAGCCGCTACGTGCCCAATCTTCCGTACACCGATCGGAAAACGTGCGAATCTTCCGTCCAAGCTTTCCCATGAAATTTCACCTTTGAGATCTCTGCCTTCGCTCGCTGTAAGGTGCAGGCAACGCTCTTGACTGGGGCATTCGGGACGCATCGTACACGTCTCGCAAATATCGCCTTTATCTATCAACCAGATCCTGGCCAGCGCAATGTCGCTGTGGCTGATCATCTGCGATGTGATAGCAGACAAAGTTTCCGGGACCGGGCTCTTTCGAACGATCAGCTCGTTGATCGATTTAAAGGCGATGTCCTTAGCCATGATAGAAACAATAACGATATTTCGCTGCAATTGCAACGAGAATTCGCTGCATAACGAGATCTCAGCGCAGACTGCGACCATCGTACGCGTGCGTAACCTATTGTAAAACAGAGGGTTAGAGACTTGCGACTAAGTGGCACAGTGAATGCAATAGGTATAGGCGTAACGAAAAAGGGTTACCAAAATATTTACGAATTAGGAGATCAAATTATCATGCAAAGAATAACAGCAATCAACCACGACGAAGCGACGGGTAAAGCAAAGGACCTACTCGATGGAGTCAAGGCAAAGATCGGCTTCGCACCGAATATGATGACGACAATGGCGAGCTCGCCGGCGGTTTTGGAGGCTTACCTGAACTTTAGCGGTTCGTTAGGCGCGACATTGAACGCCAAGCTTCGCGAACAGATCGCTTTGACGACGGCCGAGATCAACGGCTGCCAGTATTGTGCATCTGCACATTCAGCGATCGGGAAGATGTCGGGCCTAGAAGAAGCGGCGATCGCAGATGCCCGCCGGGCATCATCGAGTGACGCAAAGGTAGATGCGGCTTTGAAGTTTGCAAGTGCTCTCGTCGTTAGTCGCGGAAAAGTTTCCGAGACCGACATTGAAACAGTCAAGGCAGCCGGTTACGGCGAGAAAGAGATCGCTGAGATCGTTGCCAATGTCGCGTTGAACATTTTTACCAACTACTTTAACGAGACCGCTGGAACAGTCGTTGACTTTCCGGCGATCGAATTTCCGCTGGCAAGCCGTTCGGCAAATGCATAGGAAAAAAGACCCTGACTACACAGGAAATGAAGCGGTGCCTGCCCGGTCAGGTGCCGCGTATATGGAAAGGAAAGATAGAAATGAAAAAAGAAACCGTACAATCAATCAAATATTACGCAATTTTGCTCGCAATAACGGGACTAGCAGTTGCCTTTTCACATCAAACGGGACGTGCTCAGTCAGTAGTATCCGAAACGAAGGCGACAGCGGTCGAAAGAGGAGCGGCAACCCGTTACCGGACAGTCAAGATCGACAATCTTGATATTTTTTATCGCGAAGCAGGCGACCCAAGCAAGCCTGCGATCCTGTTGCTGCACGGGTTTCCCACGTCGTCGCATATGTTCCGCAATCTGATACCTCGGCTTGCGAAAGACTACTATGTTGTCGCGCCGGATTATCCCGGCTACGGCTACAGTTCGGCACCCAAAATATCCGAGTATGACTACACGTTTGAAAACCTCACAAACGTGATCGAGAAATTTGTAGGCAGCGTCGGGATCAAGAAATACAGCCTTTATGTTCAGGATTACGGTGCTCCGATCGGCTATCGCCTTGCGGTAAGGAGCCCGGAAAAGGTTCAGGCTCTGATCGTTCAGAACGGGAACGCCTATGTAGAAGGATTACGGGAATTCTGGAATCCATTCAAGGCCTACTGGAAAGAGCAAACGGCCGACAATGCAAAGGTCCTGCTAGGATTTCTGACGCATGACATCACTAAATGGCAATACACCCATGGCACAAGAAATCCCGGTGGAATAGCTCCGGACAATTGGACCGTCGATCAATATTTGCTTGACCGTGCTGGTAACAAGGATATTCAGCTCAAGCTGTTTCTAGACTACGGTACGAATCCGCCGCTTTATCCGAAATGGCAGGCCTACTTTCGCCAGCATCAACCACCCACACTGATCGTCTGGGGTAAGAATGATTTCATTTTTCCGGCTGAAGGTGCGGAGCCCTATAAACGCGATTTGAAAAATATCGAGTTTCATTTGTTGAATACAGGACATTTTGCCCTCGAAGAGGACAGTGAGACCATTGGGAGCAAAACGATGGACTTTCTTAAGAGGCAGAATATCCGGTAGGGTTATGGATTAGTTGGAGGGTTCAGCGCACTAGGCAGCGGAACCATTTTTCATCGAAAAACGAGGAAACCAATGTCGCACAAATTTTTCGATCTGACATTTACGCCGAGCGTTAAGGCGGCGCAGGAACATTACGGTACGCGGCGAAATTACGCTAGGTTTGAGGGCGGCGAGCCGGATTTCTACGGGCTCTCGGACGCCGAGAGTGACTTTATCGAGGCTCGGGACGGATTTTACATGGCGACTGTAAATGAGGACGGCCAGCCGTATGTTCAGTTTCGCGGCGGACCGCGGGGATTCTTAAAAGTGCTGGATGACAGGACACTAGGCTACGCCGATTTTCGCGGGAACCTTCAGTACATCAGCGTCGGGAACCTCGGTGTAAACAACAAAGCGGCGCTCTTCTTAATGGACTATGCAAACCAAGCCCGTCTCAAGATACTGGCTCGCGTTGAAATAAAAGACGCAAAAGACGCCCCCGAGATAATTGAGAAACTGACGATGCCCGGCTACAGGGCCAAGATCGAGCGGGCGATGATCCTCCACGTCGAGGCATTTGACTGGAACTGCCAGCAGCACATCACGCCGCGCTACACTATCGAGGAGATACGTGCCATGACGGCACCGATGACCGAACATATTGAAAAGCTCGAAAAAGAAATTGAGGAATTGAAACGCAAGTCATAGGCGGGCATATGAAAAAACTCATAATTCTCGGCAGTTCGAGAAAAGATGGAGACACGAAAAAGGTGGTTGATGAATTAATCAGTATTTCCGGCTGGGATTTGGTCGATTTGAACGACTACAACATTAGTTACTACGATTACGAACACAAAAATATGGACGATGATTATTTGCCGCTAATGCTGAAGATCATTGCCGATTATGATGTCCTGATATTTGCAACGCCTGTTTATTGGTATTCGATGAGTGGCATTATGAAAGTCTTTTTTGACCGCATCACCGATTTGCTTAAGAATGAAAAGGACCTTGGCAGAAAACTTCGCGGCAAAGGGATGGCGGTGGTAAGTTGTTCAAGCGGCGGTAATTTAGGCGAACACTTTTGGCATCCATTTACCGCGACTGCTGAATACTTGGGAATGAACTATCTAGGCAACGCACACACGAATGCAGAGGTCGATGAAAGCGAAAAGTTGAAAGAATTTGCTATGACAATCGATGAATACGACGACAAATAAGGGAGGCAGCCGAAACAGGGATTTGGTGGGAAGTTCAAGTTAGGCGTTTTCAATCACTTTGGGGAATCACTATGGGAGCATACCGATGGATGAACTGACCAAAAAAGAAATACTTTCTATGAGCCAGATGGCCCATCGCTTAACCGAAGCGTCCTATCAAGAGAATCCCGTAAAGAGAGGCGATGCAGGATGGGCGGAAAAACAAAGAATTCTCCTAGCTGACATGGCTCTCCATTTGCTGCAGACATCCCTTCGAGATGGCGAGATCTCAACAGAGGATCTAAAAAGGAACCTGTTTTCGATTCTGACGATTTCGGATCAGCTCATGCCTGGCCACGATCTGAAGGGTATAGCTGATGAGTTGTATTCGTCCTAGCCTGTCCGAAACGATGTTGAACTTTCCGGTCAACTCCTCTGCCAGTTTTGCGGTCACATAACCCTTGCCGCTCGCGTCAATGCCGGAAATGCCGACGAGCATTGCGTGCTTCGCCGGCATTTGGCTGTATTTTGCCGTTATTAGGTCGACAAGATGGTTAATGCCGGTCGCGTTCACCGATTTGTATTCAACCACCCGCTATCGCAGGTGGTTCTGACTTGGGCGAATACCCGCAATGTTTAGTCTGATCCGATAAAGACCGTTCCGGGCACATAGGTAGAGAGTTTTGCCATCTTCGTCGCCCCACGCCATATTGTGGACGTGTTGCGGAACTACAATGGTTCCCAAGTGCTTCCCTTCGGGCGAAACGATGTGCAAACCGCCCGGAGCCGAAACATAGACGTTCCCTTCAACATCAACTTTGACACCATCAATCGCGTCTTCGCCTTTGATCGGTGTGAAATCAAAGAAGAGCTTGCCGTTCTTTACGGTTCCGTCAGCTTGCAACTCATACCGATATACGACCTTCTTGTTGTCGTCCCAATTTCCGATGTAGAGATATTTTTCATCGGGCGAAAGGGCTATTCCGTTCGGGCCCGTGAACTCGGTCGTCAGCAACTGGAGCTTTCCTTTATAGAGCGAGTAAACTCCGGTATGCGGCAGTTCCTTTCGCCTGTCATCCCCAAATTTGGGCAGCCCGAAGTTTGGATCCGTAAAGAAGAGCGTGCCGTCCGAACGATACACGAGATCATTCGGCGAGTTGAACCTCTTTCCCTCGAATCGATCGGCGATAACCGTCTCAGTCCCGTCCTTTTCAAGACGCACCACCCGGCGATTTCCGTGCTGGTTGAATACGATATTGCCCTGCGGATCGAGGGAGATCCCGTTCGAGCCCGGCTGCCGATATTCACCGATGTCCGCACCCGAATAACCACTCTGCGTTTTAAATACGCTCAGCTTTCCGTCCTTCGAATATTTGTAGATCGTGTTCGCGTTTGGATCACTGAAAAGCAATCCATCGGCCGTCCACAGGGGACCTTCGGTGAACTGAAAACCTTCGGCAAGTTTGAAGATCTTCGGATTTGGTCCGACGATCTTGTTGATCGCCTGATCGTGACGAATTACTTCGACGTTCACTTCGCTAGGCGTGATTGCCACTGGTCCGCTTTCCCCTTTATAGAAATCAAGCTTCGCCTCGCGAACCCATATGAAATTTGTCGGCGGATTTGAGATCGGCCCGTTGATACCGAAAACGGCCAATTGTATCTTCTGTCCTGGTTTAACGTCCCGACCAATTACCAGGCGGTTGGCGGCGTTCCAGCCTGCGACCACGCTGCCGCCTTGTTGGCCCAAGAAACGGGCCAGTTCCCCGTTTACCCAGATCTCTGCGTAGTCATCCAGTGCCGTCTGAAACACAACCGTTGATCCTGCGGTCGAAAAACCATTAACCGATTCCGGTATTGTTAGATTGATCCGATACCAATTGAACGAAAGCCGGCCGTTGCCGCGCCGCTTTTGGAGATCAACGGCAGGAATTATTTCCCATTGTGAATCATCGAACTCAGATACACCTGCCTTAGGCGTGTAATCATAAGTTTTCACTTGTGGGCCTGACGGCTGGTTATCCGCTCCGGCTGAATTGAAGTTCGCCTCGACGATCTTGGTGTCGCTGTATTTCCATTGACCCGCAACAAGTCGAACGCCTTCAGCAGACGCGAGATCGATAGTTGCCTCGGGTTTACCGTTCGGCACTTCCTGTGCAAGCAAATGGGCAGAAATAAGTAATGTGAAAACGATTGCGTTGATAAATTTATTCATACTCCAACTCCGAGAAGAAATTCACCACAGAGACACAGAGGTCACGGAGGAAAGAAATCTCAGTGCCCTCTGTGTCTCTGTGGTGAGAAAATTACCTAACCTTGACGACGTAATACAAAAATGTGCCGTCAACCTGCTTGAACCAATGCGGGGTTCCCTTTGGAACGATCAACACATCTCCTTTCTTTAAGGTTCGTGTTTCGCCACCCTCTATCGAAGTGCCGCGGTGCTCACCAGCCTCGATCGTTTTCGGATCGACTGACTTCCCACCTGTCACCACGGTTGCGGTCCCGCCGAGAACATAGATGATGTCCGTATCTAGGTCGTGAACCTCGGCCAAACCAGCTTTCTCGCGGCGCGACGCGTGAACCATATAATTTTCACCATTCGTTCCGCCGCTTAGGACCGCACCTTTCGCGAACGCATCCGCAACGCTTTTGCTATCGAAAAACGTGACCGGGGCTATCTTTTCGCCGCCGAGCATGGCGGCTCCAGCGATTGCGAGTTCTTCGTCCTGCTGTGCCGAAGCGGCACCAGAGACGCCGACCCCACCGATTATCTGACCGTCAACCGTTATCGGCACACCGCCCTGGAGCGGCGTAAAGTCCGGCAAGGCGACCATCGAAGTTCGGCCGTTTTTAATGATGTCCTCGAACACCTTCGTTGGTCGTTTGAACATTACCGCTGTCCTGGCCTTGCCGACCGAGATGTTTGCGCCGGCGGTGAACGTGCCATCAAGTCTTTCGAGGGCGACAAGGTTGCCTCCGTCGTCAACCACCGCGATAACACCGCCTGGGGCACTATTTGCCTTGGCGAACTTCTTGGCACCGCTTATCACGGCTCTTGCTCCTTCCAAAGTGATGGACTTTTTGTCCAAGGTCTGAGCGTTTGACGAGATCGCTCCCGCAAGTAAGCAGGTAAAGGTTACCGCTGTTATTCCTAATAAATTTTTCATAGTAATTGTTTTGAACTGGATCCGTTCGGGGATCACCGAACCGGATCGTTTTTGTGCCGATGTCGCGCGAATTCCGGATTTCCTACTTTGCCTCGTCTGAGGCAATGGTCACGCGAAGAACGTTCTTCGTTTCCGGGTAACTGAACCCGTCTTTAACCAATCCGACCACACCATTCTCGGCCTTGCCTGTGTTGGCCATCTTCTGGCGAGGTGCTTGCTCGTCACCCACACCGGGTGCTTGATTGACCTCGGTTCCCGCATCCCAGAGTAAAAGACTCGATGTGATGTCCCCACTTAGGGGATTGCCGGCCTTGTCAAAGAGATCGACAGCCGATTTCGGCGCATAGAACAGATCGTTTGATTGGCCAAACATCGCGATCAGGTTCAATTTCATGCCTTCTTCGGCACTAAAGGAAAACTCGTACGATCCCCCGGGAAGTAGCGGCCCGGGTTTCTCAGCGCCGACTGGGGTATTAAAGACCCCCGAATAGATCCCACCCACTTTGGTCAAGAGTTTCTTGAAAAGCGATTCCGGATTTCCGTCTTCGGCCTGAAGTTCAAGGGCCATGGAGGCTTTCTTGCCTTCGTCAAAGAAGTACTGCTTTTTGTGATTGACGATAAAAAGGCCCGGCGATACGGCAAATGGATATTTAGCGCCATCGGCCGACTCAAGCTCAGACGCTGCGATGTTCTCAATGCGGACCTTAAAGGTCGCTTGCTTTTTCTTTATTCCAACAAACGCGAAAGCGTTCGTGCTGAAAAGGATGGTCGCGACGGCCGCGACGCTGAGTAGTGATTTTAATTTCAACATATAAAAGGTCTCTCCGATTATCGATATTTGATGTAACCCCGCCGAACTCAACGCTGACGAGTTTCAACGTCATAAATCCCGGCATTCGGGCACGTTATTCCCGGAATTTTTTGGGGAATATTCGCGCGTCCACGCGGAATCTTCCGTGTGAGATCAGCAATATTTGAATCGACCATATGAAGTTAGAAAGTGACGCAAACTATGCTGGGGAACAGGCGAAAACAGAACCATTCACAAGCCTGATATCCGAACTCGACCGGGCTGCAGACATGATCGCTCTGGTTGATGACGTGAGTTATCGTCGACAGGCGAACGGGAGCGGAAGCGTGGGTGCACAGTTTCGCCACAATCTGGATTTCATAGATGCGTTCCTGAGGGGTGTGAAGATCGGCCGGATCGACTACGGAAAGCGTGAACGCGATCTCCGCATTGAAAACGACCGTAGTGCAGCGATCGCACAAATAGAAGTTCTAAAAGCCATGATCGAAAAGCTTGAATCGCGATCAATTTTGAACAGTATATCGGTACGTTCTGAGATCGAAAGCAGTCTTTGGTTCCCATCAAGTGTTCTACGTGAACTTGAATTCGTTCATAGCCACATGGTCCACCACCACGCACTGATCGCAGAAAAGCTTCTGGGTTATGGAATTCATGTTGAAAAGGATTTTGGCGTCGCCCCTTCAACGCTTCAGTATTGGAAAAAACAAGCCGCCTAAGGAGAAACTATGTCTTCAAAAATAATTATAGTTAGCTGGGTCTGCCGCATTATCGTGGCGATCATTTTGTTTCAAACTCTTTTCTTCAAATTCACGGGAGCAGAGGAATCGAAATACATATTTTCGACGCTTATGGGCCCGGAACTTGAGGCTTACGGCCGAATCGGTTCCGGTGTCGTCGAACTCATCGCTGTTATCCTCTTGCTTATACCAGGCACGGCGTGGCTCGGAGCATTGCTCGCTCTCGGCACAATCACCGGCGCCATCATGAGTCATTTGACTATGCTCGGAATCGTTGTAAAGGACGACAGCGGGCTGCTTTTCATACTTGCGGTTACGGTCTTCGTTCTCAGCGCTGTAACGCTTCTGATCCATCGCTTCGAAATACCAATTTTGGGCAGCGTCTTCAGCAACACTAATGCTTGAATACATCTTTCAATTCGGTCCCGGCGGAACTGAGGTCTCAGCCGTCGGGCTTTTTGCGTTCTTCTTTTTCGCAACATTTGTCAGTGAGGACGCTGCTTGCATTTTAGCGGGAACCGCCGCGGCAAACGGCCGCATTGGATTTGCCGCGGCCCTCGCCGCATGTTTTTTCGGGATCTTTGTGGGCGACCTTTTGCTATTCGGAGCGGGACGCTTTGCGGGAGCACGTGTATTCGACAATCGCTTTGTTCGGAAGTTCGTTTCACCGCGCAGTGTCCAACGTGCTTCTGAATGGCTCGAAAACAATGCGGGATCGGCTGTTTTCTTTAGCCGCTTCGTTACGGGACTTCGCCTTCCAACCTACCTCGCCGCGGGCGCACTTCGAACGGATTTTGTTCGATTTGCATTCTGGTTTGTTCTTGCGTCGGCGATCTGGACACCAATACTTGTGGGTTCCGTAGCATTTGCCCAAACCACTATTTTCTCCCAGAACGCCTTAGTTGGGATTGTTTTCTTGCTGATCGTCGCTCGGTTTGGATTCAAGTTCACTTCATGGAAATATCGTCGCCATTTCGTTGGCAGAATAAAACGGATAACATTTTGGGAATTCTGGCCGATCCAGATCTTTTACTTACCGGTTGTGGTTTATGTTTTATTGCTCGCCCTCAAGTTTCGAAGCCTCACAGCATTTGCTGCCGCAAATCCTGGGCTTCCAGCTGGGGGCTTTAAAGGCGAATCGAAGAACGACATCTATAACGCTCTAAAGAAATCTGGCCGTATGAACGAGAACCTCCTGGCTTACGCCTTGATTCGAGGCAAGGCATCCCTTCGCGAACGTCTCGATGCAACATGGAAGTTCATGGACGAAAATAAACTCACATTTCCACTGGTCGTCAAACCCGATGCCGGCGAACGAGGTAAGGGCGTCCGCATTGTACGATCGCTTGACGAAATGACCAATACTATCTCGTCGAGCGAATGTGACCTGATCGTCCAGGAATTCGCTGGAGGCGAAGAAGTAAGTATTTTCTACTATCGACGTCCCCACGAGCCGCGTGGGCAGATCTTTTCAATTACTGACAAACTATTTCCCGCCTTAATTGGCAACGGCGTTTCAACGACCGAAGAACTGATTCTCGGAGATCCACGAGCCGTCGCATTGGCGCAGAAGTACATGGAACACAATAAGGATCGAATCGATCGAGTTCCCGCTGTCGACGAGGTAGTTCAATTGATAGACATCGGCACCCATTCTCGTGGAGCCGTATTTCTGGATGGAGGCTGGCTTAAAACCCCAGCGCTCGAATCGAAGATCGATGAGATATGCCGCGGCTTCACTGGTTTCAATTTCGGACGTTTTGACATCCGTGTGCCGACACATGCCGATCTGCGGCTGGGCCAGAATCTGAAAATCGTCGAGCTCAACGGCGTCACCAGTGAATCGACCAACATCTACGATCCGCGCTATTCGCTAATCGACGCGTATCGAATTTTGTTCCGTCAATGGCGGCTGGCGTTTGAAATCGGAGCAGAAAACTCTAAGCTGGGTGCGAGACAAACCGGCGTGATCGATCTTTTGCGGTTGGGATTCGGGATCGGCAAGAAGCCAGCTCCCTCACTTTAAACTACCCTTCGTCACTTATGTGCGTCATATATATTGCATTTGGCCAACATCCAGACCACCCGTTAATCCTGCTCGCAAATCGCGACGAATACTACGCTCGGCCATCCTTGGCCGCTGCTTTCTGGGATGATTTTCCGGAAATATATGCCGGGCGTGATCTGGTCGGCGGCGGAACATGGTTGGGCGTAAACAAGAGCGGCCGGATCGCTGCGGTCACGAATTATCGCGATCCTAATGCTGCCCACGGGAATTGTTTCGCGTGGACACTTGGTGGCTGAATACCTCAGATCAAACGACGATCCCAGGGATTACCTCGAAAAAGTGATGCAGGTCAGGACAACATATTCAGGCTTTAACCTAATCGTCGGCGAAATATCGAGTCGTCGTGAACAGCTATTGTATTGTTCAAATCGCAGTGACGAGATAATTGAACTGAACAAGGGAATTTACGGGTTGAGTAATCATTTACTGGACACGCCCTGGCCCAAAGTGGAAAAAGGGAAAAAGCGACTCGGTAATCTTATGGATACGGGTAACGCCAACAATGAACAACTTTTCGAAATACTTGCCGACGAGACAATGGCGGAAGACGACGATCTTCCATCGACCGGAATCCCGTTAGAGGCAGAGAAAGCTATTTCTGCGGTATTCATTAGAACGCCCTATTACGGAACGCGATGCTCTACGCTCGTTAAATTCGACACAAGATTCACATGGACTTTCGAGGAACGGCTCGCCGGCGATGGCGAGAATTCACCGATCGTTATTAGATGAGTTTTTCCTGAGTGCCTTACGAATGTTTACGGGCGATCACCTAGTTCGTACCAGAACGGCGAACACAATTGGGCATGACTTGCACTGGCAATATCGGCAAGTGGCACGCTATAGAAACATTCTCTTATATTTTTGGCTTAGGTTTTCGACATCAAGGACGACGAAAAAGTTGATAGAACCAAACTCGCGGTCTATTAGTGGCGGCCCGCAAACACGAGCCCCCAGGCGCAGATACATGTCGAACAAAGCTGGCAGTTTCACGTCGCCTTCATGAACATCGCCGTCAATGTGGACTTGGTCACGCTTCGGAGCCACCTCGAGCCTTTCGTCAAAATGGCCGTTGCGTTTAAGTTGATGGAAGATCCGCACGCCTTCTGATTCGTTCTCCGTAAAGACCGAACAGCAGCCGAAGAAATAGCGCTTTTCCGCGTGCCTACAGTAAGCAAGTAAGGCTTTCCAAAGCAGGAATAGCACTTTTGTATTTCGGTGTTCGCGAGCGATGCATGCTGCGACCGATCTCGATACCACTTTCCAAGATTTCCTCGGGCAGATCTTCTATTGTGAATTCATTAGCCGAGTAAAAGCCATTTATAGACCGGGCAGTATCAAGGGTGTTTAGTCGGTAGGTCCCAACCGTTTTGCCTGTCGTTCGATCGATAACGACGAGATGTTTGCATTTGAAATCATAGGCGTCGAACTCCAGCTGAGAATTGACCGACGTTCTGTTTGCATTCGATCCCATCTCGACCTTGAAAACCTGATGCCGGAGTCTCAAAGCCGCCGCAACTTCAGGCGGATTTTCCGCAATTCGTACTTCATACTTGCCCTCAATCGTCGGAGAAAGGCGGGCAGGTTGATGATCGATACGATCCAATCTAGCGATTGGACGAGTTGCATGTGCGGCCATACATTTCCTCCGCCCCGAATCAGGCTCGGCACTAATGGATTCCGCCAGATACAAAGATTATTCCTAATCAACCACAGGTTTCTTGTGGCTATCGGTGTAATGTGACATTTCGTGTTGACGAATGTTATTTTCCACCACATGCTTTTTATCCTCCGTTTTTCTATTTTGTCAGGCTTATTGGATAGCTGATACGATTTTCCTACAGCGAGACTGCCGCGATAAGAGTTTCACACGAGCATCTTCATGTGATAAGATTTTCACACGTAAGACGCGCTTCGATAAGATTTTCACATGAAAGATAAAGAAATTGGATGAGAGATAAGAAAAGTCCACGAAAAATAAAGGTCTATCCGAATGTTGCCTTTCCGATAAGAAAAATATATGGCTGAAAGTGGAGCATCAAAGGCCTTGCCACGACCAATCGGGCTTGTTGCCGTTATCGAAGAGCTTAAATTGAGGACCCCTGTGCCTGCCGTTCGCTCCTCCGTGGTGGCCGGTGCGCGAAGAACACGTATTGAGAACGAGACGAATTTCGAACAGTACCCGAAAACCTATGCCACGAATAACTTGTATGAAAACCTGAAATTTGCGATGCGGTATGAGCCAATAGACCTGGGTGTGCTACAAGCCGCTTTTGCACAAATCGCCGCGGAAGATATTAAAACTTGGGTTAGCACCGAATCTACCGGGATCTATGCTCGGAAAATATGGTATTTATATGAACTACTTACAGGTGAGATTTTGGACCTGCAGGATGTAGCTCCGACAGGATATGTCGATTTGCTGAATCCAAAACTGCAATTGACTGCAAGCAGCACGCAGATAAGGCGTCAGCGTATCAACGATAACCTACTCGGCAACCGCACTTACTGTCCGCTGATTCGCCTCACGGACAGATTGAAAAGTGCGATGGCGGAAGGACTCGACAAGGAAGCAAGAGAGATTGTTGAAGGCAGTGACCCGCTGATCTTGGCCAGGGCAATAAGGCTTCTTGTACACAAGGGAAACAAAATCGTCTTTCGCAATAGAGGGCGAGGTGGCCGGAAAATCCAGGGCTGAACGCTTCGTGGCTGCTCTTAAGTACGCGGCAGAATTTGATATAGGCGATAAAGCGAACTTCGTCGATTTGCAGAACCAGATAGTCGATCCGCGCTTTGCAGCGAAGGATTGGAGCACGATCCAGAACTATGTCGGCCAGACTATGCGCGATTACACCGAGCAGGTTCACTTCGTTTGCCCAAAACCGGAGGACGTTGGGAATCTAATGGAAGGTTGGATGGACTGTGCCCGCCGGCTTCAGACCTCCTCGGTTGATCCAATTGCGGCAGCGGCGGCGATGGCGTTTGGATTTGTATTTGTCCATCCTTTCGAAGATGGCAATGGCCGAATACATCGTTTTTTGATCCATCACGAGTTGGCACGCTCGGAGTTCGCTCCGCCGAAGCTAATTTTTCCCGTGTCTGCTGTCATGCTTCGTGAACGCGTCGACTATGATCGCGTTTTAGAAAGCTATTCGAAAGCGATTCTTCCATTTATCGAATTTACGCTGGACACTCAGGGCAACATGACTGTCGAGAACGCAACATCGAATCTGTATCGGTATTGGGATGCGACGAGATTCGCCGAATATTTGTACGGCTGCGTTGCAGAGACGATTCGACGCGACTTGCGGGAAGAACTCGGTTTCTTAGCAGTATTCGATCATGCCCTTGCAGAAGTGATGAACATCGTCGATGTGCCGGACCGACGAGCTTCGTTATTGATTCGGTTTATCCTACAGAATCGCGGCACCCTGTCGAAGAACAAACGAGAAAAGGAGTTTCCGGAACTTACCGACGAGGAGATCCTTTCAATCGAGTCCGCAATTCGGGAAATCTCTGAGTCTATTAATCAGTAATCTGTTGTCACCGGACGAGCAATTTCGGGGGGAAATTCGGGGGGAATTACCGAGGCGTTTATATGTCCATGATAGGCTGATCGTGTCTATAGCTGTCCGAAAAGTGTCCACCTGTGGACTTAAAATCCTGTGTCCTTAGGGACGTACGGGTTCGATTCCCGTCCCCAGTACCAATCTAATTCATTTATTTACAATTACTTATGGGCCAGCCTTAAAAAAGGGTGGCCACTGTTTTTTTACAAAGCATCTCCCGGGGGGAATTTCGGGGGAATTTTCCAGTCAAACTACGGCCGGCTTTGACCTCAAATGAACATTTTTGACCTTGAACGAAGCCTCGCTCGCGGAGCACAGTCGGCACGCTGCTGTTCATTGAAAGCCGGATTTGGCGTATCAAGCCCGGCTGCAAACCGCCGCATTTGTGTAACATCAGTCGAAAGCACCGTCCCGTCACCATTTGGCCGCGGAGCCACCTTATGTTGTCGTTCAATTTCCCTTGATAGGTGAACGACGCGGATTGCGCGTTTGTGAAGATCACGCAAGATAAGATCAGCAGGCAAAAACTGAATGTGGTAAAAAAGCGTAGATTGGTTTTCATGACATTTACTCCTTCTTTTTCAATTTGACTGGAGAGCAAGCCTTGCTTGCTCTCCAGTCATTTGTTATTCAACCCCCAAAACTTGGACTTTTTGAACTGCCGGAAGTAGGAACCGGGTTTCGCCTGTTTGATTGTCGATGACCTCAAGCGTCGGGATGGCATTTTCCGCCAGCCGCGTGTCGGGTGTTCCGATGAACTTTACGATGGCCCGCAACTGTACGCGATTTGTGCTGCGGCTCATAATGTCGCGGCCTCGCAAGTCAAGGTACGTCGCCTTGCCGGCTCCGAGGTCGAGCACCTTCTGGGCCAGGATATTGCCATCGCCATCGACGATAGACAGCTCCACCCGCAAGAACGGATCGTCTATGAAGAACGGATCGTCACGTACGACGTTGAGCCGCGCGGTCTGGTTTTGAGTGATGCCGAACATACCCGTTGTTCTGGTGAAATTGAGAGACTGTGCCGCAGCCGAGCCCGTAAAGACGGTTGCCGTCAGCAAAATGGCCATTGCGAATAATTTGATCGCGTTATTTTTCATATTCATTGTTTTTGTGTTTTGTAGTTTCATTTTTTCTCCTTATTTGCCGCTTCTAAATTTGGGCGGCGGTTTTGATTGCTATTTGGAATCCGGTGCCGAAAAACGGTTCCGGCGTGATTCGGCGGTAAGAGTCCCGCGTTATAAGTCCTCGAGATAGCCCGAGAACCGAACGGTCGCGCTGTTAATTGCCGTCGCGGGCTCGTAAATCTGGAAGGTAACCGTAACGTTTGTCCCGGCCTCGGCGTAAATCTTGGTCATCCCGGAAAAGCCGAAGTTCTTGTAATCGTCGTTTTGCGGCGTGAGGGCGAGAGTATGGCTATACGCGGTCCCGCCCAAGGTACTCGTGATCCGCACATCCGGATCCGCCGAGCTGCCATCCATCAGCACATCCACCGAGATGAACTCGATCACCAGACGCTTTCCGGCGGGAACCGTGTACATTACCGCTGTTTCATCTTGCGGCTCGTCCACGATGATCTGTAGATTCACGCCGCCGTGTACCGGCATCGTCAGCTTTCGGTTTATGTCCCTCACCTGGACGGGCGCGGCTGCGGTGTTTCCAACGATGACCGTTTTGTCGACCAGATTGACATTCGCGGTTCCCTCGATCCCGACTTTGGTTCCGGGTGCGAGGTTGACGTTTCCAGTCACCGCGACCGAGCCTTTGATCGGAACAGGTTCGGCTTCCGTATTGACGACCTTTACGGGTTTGGTCGGCCCGACCTCTTCTGGCTGGCCGATTCCCGTTCCCGATGCGAACAATATTAGGGCGCCCGCTACCGTGGCCGTGGATATAGACGCGGCTAATGCATTCATCAACCGCAATACCTTAGTTTTTGTTGTTTGAGTCTTCATTGTTTTTCTCCTATTTATCCGCATCCCTAATTTTTGGGTGCGGTTTGAAATTTGCGTTTTATCTAATTTTCAAAGGCCGTGTATGTCCGACATGAACAACTTTAGAGATATTCGGACGGCTTGTAATCACCTGTTCGGGTAAGTTGAAACTAAGATGGTTTTTGGCGTGAGAGCTTTTATTTAACGGGCTTCGATGGGAATTTGCGTGATCGGCGACTTTATATAAGGCGGGGATTTGGCTATGTAGTTGTACCTGTTCGGGTAATGTCGCGGGCGTCGCGCTTTGATTGTCGCGGCTGTGCGGCCGATCCTGGTGCCGTGGAGCGGCGGCGGAAGCCGGGAGAAAGTCGAACTATTTGGCGCGGCAGTCTCAACGAAAATTTTTCGGTGTTGCGGGACGGATGATCGGACTATTTGACGATGCCTTCGCGAAGGGCTTTGGCGACCGCTTCGGATTTGGAGTGGACCTCGAGCTTTTCGTAGATTCGTTTTATATAAAATTTTACGGTGTTTATGCTGGTCTTTGTCGCTTTGGAGGCGGTGTTGTAGTTATGCCCTTCGACGAGCAGACCGAGCAGTCTGATTTCGTGCGGCGTCAGGTCGTAATCTACGGTTTCCGGCGGTCGAATCTCCCGGAACAGATTGAGAACGCGGGACGCAACCTCGGGCGACATCGGCGAACCGCCCGCGACGGCTTCCTTAAGACATTCGAGCAGCTTTGTCGGCGACGTACGTTTTAGCAAATAGCCGGAGGCACCGGCGCAAATCGCGTCGAATATCCGCTCGTCGTCCTCGTAAACCGTTAGCATCAGGATCGTCATGTCCGGATATCGCTCTTTCAAAATTCTGATGCCTTCGATTCCGCTCATTCCGGGCAGACCAATGTCGGACAAAACCACGTCCGGGCGATTCATCTTGATGCGGTCGATCGCTTCCTCCATCGAATTATAGATTCCCGTGCAGATAAATCCCGGCGTAAAATTCAGCAGCGACGCCAGACCCTCACGAATTTTTTGCTGGTCCTCGACGACCGCGGTACGGATCGGTTTATCGAGTTCCGCGACGGCGGGTGTCTGTGTTGTGGTGTAATCCATCATCGAATTTCTTTAGCGAAGCGGTTCGCATTTCATTAGACTATTCGTTCTTCCGCCCCGCGTCACCACCCAAAGGGGTAATGCGTTCATCGCCGCCTGCCATATTCCTTTCCAGTGGAACCGTCAGGTTAAGCATCGTTCCCTTTTGCGGCTTCGACTCGATCTTGATCGCTCCACCCAGATCTTCCGCCCTCCGTTTCATACTCGTCAGGCCGTTGCCGCCTTTGCTCGTTTTCCAATCATAGCTCTCAGCGTCTGAGGCTGACGGTTCAAAGCCGCAGCCGTCATCCCTGATCTCCAGCGACAGCGTTTTCTCGTTGATCGAAAACTCAATACCGACGTTCTTGCATTCCGAGTGTTTGACTATATTATTGACCGCCTCCTTGAATATCAAAAAGATCTCACGCCGCCGGTTTGCCCCAAGCGGAACATTGGAATCGGAATCGGGTGCACTGAACTCAAGATCGATCTCGGCCGCAGTTAGAATCTCGCTGGCAAAATGTCGCATGCGTTGGGTGAGGTCTTGAAGGTGATCCTTGTTTGGATTTATCGCCCAAACAATGTCGCTCATCGCCTCGACCAGTTCGTTTGAGATATTAACGAGAAATTCCAGCGGTTCGTCCGCCGAATCCCGGTTTTCCGTATGTCGCTGCCGCGCGACCTCGCTAAATAGCGCGATCTGGGTCAGCGAGGAGCCGACATCGTCATGAAGATCGGTCGCGATTCGTTTCCGCACGCGCTGCAATTCACGAAGGCGTTCCTCGCGGGCGTGCTGTAGGGCGGCCTCTGCCCGTTTTCGCTCCGAAATATCGCGGGCAATTCCCGTGAAAAATCTCTGTCCATCTCTTTCAAATTCGCCGAACGATAATTCAAGCGGAATCTCGGCACCGGATTTGTGTTGTCCGGGTAATTCGACCGCCGTCCAGCTAATATTTTTGCTCTTCGTCGTAAGGTAACGATTGAGTCCGGCTTCGTGCCGCGGACGAAGATGTTCGGGCATCAGCATCGTCATTTCTTTACCAATCAATTCGTCCGCCGAATAACCGAAAATTGCCTCGACCGCGTCATTGACGTAGATAATTTTGCTTGTTTCATCAATCGTAATAATCGCGTCCGAGGCGGTTTCGGCCAACGTCCGATAGCGAGTTTCGCTTTCCCGTGTGTGCGTGAGGGCGGTTTTGACTTCGCGGGTCTTCTTGACCCGAAAACGATCAAGCGCGAAAACGCCCGAACCAAAAAGTAAAATTGCCGCCGCAATAAACCACCAACGTCGCCAAACCGGCGGCAGAAGCTTGAAGGAAACAACGGCTGGTATTTCGCTTTGCACGCCGTCGGCATTAACGGCACGAACCAAAAAGCGATATTCGCCCGACGAAAGATTTGAAAAATTAACCGTCCGTTGTTCAGTTGGCAAACTCCAATTTTTGTCGGCCCCTTCGAGCATGAATTGATAACGCAGAGATTCGTTCGGGCTGAAATCGAGACCGAAGAAATCGATCTGTAAGTTGTTTTGGTCTGGAGGGAGTTCGAGGTTCGAAATTTCGCTTGCGCCGAGTTCGGAAACGCTTTTGTTTTCACCCGCAACGCGAAGCCCGCTCAGCCAAATTGACGGTGCGGTTGATTTCTTATCTTGCTCGGCCACGAGCCGTGATAGTCCATTCGGCGTGCCAAACCACAAAACACCGTCGCGGGCACGAAAAGCGGAACTGACAAAATCTCCGGCTAAGCCGTCGGCGGTCGAATAATGTTTGATATGCGACGTTTCTGGCGAAATTCTATCAATACCCCGCGCCGTTCCGACATAAATCTGTCCAAAATTGTCTTCGGTGATTGAACGGGCATTATTGCTCGAAAGGCCGTTTTCGGTTTTGTAGGTAACAAATTGCAGAGGTTTTGCATGAACATCGTCAACGCGGCTGACACCATTCGAAGCCGTCGAAAGCCAGAGACGCCCTTTTCCATCAAAATGTAACGCCGTCACAAGCCCCTCGGGCACACCGTCCATTATATCGGTAAAACGTCCGCCGGAATATTGGACCAATCCGCCCTCGTAAAAGCCAACCCACAGATTTCCGGCCGTATCTTCGGCAAAGGCGGAAGCTGATTTTCGCGGAGGATAATTTTCGGCACTGGAGAATATTTGGAATATTTGAGCATCGCGCTTGAATTTTGCCAAGCGAAATTGAGATTCATCGGTATTCGCCCGTGTGCTGATCCAAACATTGGCCTGGCGATCCTCAAAACCGCGATAGATTCGGCCGGCCGGTTGACTCTCGTTGCCTCCAAAACCTGAAATAGGTTTTTGGCGGTCGAGCGAGGCAAAGTCCTTTGGCGAGGCAAAGCGGTAAAGTCCTTCGGTGGTGAGAAACCACCATTCATCTTGACTGTCGAGCAAGGCCGCGTTTGAGTGCCACATGGTGCGCGCATCTATCGGCACCGGCGGCTCTAGCGCCTTGAAACTTTTCTCCATCAAATTGACTAACGTGAAAATCGATGCTGGCGGTGTAAAGTTTTCCATCCCGGCTTTCACCAATTGCCAAAACGCCCGGAGTTCTAAATCCATCCGCCGTATCGAAAGTAGTCAGACCGCCGCGGTCGAGCCGTACCAGATTTTTGTCTCCGCCAAGCCAAAGATTTCCATCCAAATCCTCAACCATTTTCCCGTTGCCGCCCGTGAACCCTTGCTCGGCGGTGAAAGAATGAAACTTTTTCCCGTCAAACTCGATGATGCCTGCCGCGGTTGATATCCAAATATGACCGTCACCGGATTTGTATATACGCTTTGTCGGACTGTTCTCAAGCCCCTCGATCGACGCGAATCTGAAAATCTCGCCCGATTTTTCGGGCATCCGCGGCGGCTTGTCGTTTTGTGAGATTGCAAGAGCGTCAAGTTTCCGAACCATCATGTCAGCTCCGCCCTCGGTACCGGCGGGGATTTCATCGGGCATCAAAACATAAATCGCTGAGGCGGTTGTCACCCACATCCGCCCCGAATCGTCCTCCAGCACGGAAGTAAATAGTTCCATTCTAGTTTTTTCAATGTTGTAAAAAATATCGCGTTTATCGGGCAAACGGCGCAGGATACCCCGCGATGTAGCAATCCAAATGCTTCCGTCCCGCGCGCCGCTCACACCAGTGATTACAAAAGCGGCCGTCGAATTTTCCGGTAATCTCAGCTCAACCCTCTGAAAAGAAACTGTGCCGTTATTATCTTCCAAAATATCGAGATTCCCGCCGCCCCAATACCAAAGTCTTCCGTCGCGGTCCTCGTAAAAAGAACCGCGCCCTTTTTCTATATGTTGGGCGTTGAGAATCGGCCTGGCGTTTCCAGTTTGCGGCACAGGCGGCGTAGAGTTTGGATCGTAGCGATATAATCCGCCGGTTGTTGCGATAAAATAGATGCCTTTGCTCGTTTCAAAAACACTTTCTATTCCGGGTGCTGCGTCCTCTGATCCAACCTGGTAAGTAACGAACCGGGAACCGTCAAAACGCGAGAGCCCATCGCGCGTCGCAAACCACAGAAATCCCCGTGAATCACGCATAAGGTGATTAACGAAACTGCTGCCAAGGCCATCGGCCGAGGTAAACACTCTAACCGGTAACCGCTCAGCGTGAACTAGAAGCGAAAGAGATAAGACTATGATGCTCCAATAGAGTAAGCACCAAACGTGCCGAACCGTTTTCGCAGATTGCCTTAAACCTGCAACTTTACACATCTTTCATTTATTGTGATTGCGATGAACAAGCTATTATGACACTTCGGGGGGATTATCATAATGAGTTTTCGCTTTGCGTCAAGAAGGCCGAGGCTTCGGTACGGGAGTCCTTGACCGGGAAAGACGTCTGTTCGTCCTCGATGACCGCTTTTAGGACCTTTTGTCGCACTAGCGTTTGAGCGGGACCAGACGCGGCGGTCTTCCCTTGGATCCAATCACAAAAACATGTTCGTGTTCGAAATCGATAATGTCATCGCGACAAGCTGACTTCGGCGTTCCGGAAGATTGACAGCTCGGACGATTAATCTGTAAAGAAGAGTATCTTTCTCCAATTCCGTCCCGGGAAGGTCTTTTTGATTCTCAGTAATTGTCTCCTGGACTGCGGCGCAAGAAAAGCCTTTATACACTGTATAGGGAATTCTGTCTTCCCACGCGAGGCTGAAGATCTTCGACAAGATGGATATGATCCGGTTGATCAACGCCGAAGAGATAACTCAGCTTCGTGATTGATCTTCGCTTCGGGAACACTTTGATGAAAGATCTTACCTTTCAGCCTTTTGTAGATCCACCATCGACCTTAAACTCATGACGAAGATCGGCTTTGTTGATGGCCGCACGTTTACACGACAAACTTCAACTCCGTCTACCTGACAAAACCGGATCTTTAGGAGAGAAATACACTCCTTTCCGCATGCAAACTTCACCTGCGTCACTAAGTCCAATTAATAGATCACTTTCTCTATCGGCATTCACAAAGCCGGCGATTGTCTTGATGACACTCTTTTCCAGTTCCTTATTGGGAGCATTCCCCCTTGAAATCCCAACGGAGCGATGACTCAAACTCAACCGTCGATGTTTCCCCCTGTCTGATCAAGGATCTGACGTATAAAGCGCTATCTCGGGATTGATCTAACAATTCCCTTACCCGAGTCTCAAGCATGTCGTTAAAGTGTTGTGAACTCGGGGGGAATTTTGGGGGGAATTTCTGGGAATTTGGAAGCGTTTATCTGTCCACAGCCGGCTGGTTGTGTCTGAAGACGTCCGAAAGTGCCCACCCCGACGACTTAAAATCCTGTGTCCTTAGGGACGTACGGGTTCGATTCCCGTCCCCAGTACCATTTTATCAGCATTGCCAATAGGCTGCATTCACAGCCTCGTCCGCCCCAACCTCAAACAAGTGCTAAACGTGCGGCTCACCCAGTAAGGATTCTGCCATCGAGCGGCGACCCGTGCGAACGTGGAAGTCTCCGTAACAGAGCACTCTGAGGATAGTATCCGGACGCGCATACCAGCTCGCCCAGCTAAGCGGGGAATCGCCGTTCGCATCTTTAGCATCGATTTTAGCACCCGCGTCAAGCAGCAAT
Source organism: uncultured Acidobacteriota bacterium (assembly GCA_963738935.1). Classification (GTDB taxonomy): domain Bacteria; phylum Acidobacteriota; class Blastocatellia; order Pyrinomonadales; family Pyrinomonadaceae; genus OLB17. The sequence goes on from CAVTYF010000001.1 coordinate 2,746,042, forward strand.
TGAATGGTTTCCTCCGTGCCAAACGCGGCCGCCCGATGCAGCGGCGTTTCGCCTTTCGTTCGACAGTCCCGCATAAACCCGCCTGTTTCGACATGAGGATTAGTAGCACAATTGGGGTCGGCGCCGTTACCGAGAAGTACCTTAATGACGAGGTCGTGAGCCAGCCGATTGTTTGTGCAGAGCGCGGCGTGCAGTGGTGACTCACCCGTATCCGCGAGCGGTTTATTAACATCCGCCCCCCGCTCGACAAGGAACTGACAGAGACGCCAATGCCCGTGAAAAGCGGCTCCGTTGAGATCGAGATTGTCGCCCAGCGACTGGATAACCTCATCATGCGCGAGCAGAAATTTAATGGCGCTCACATCGCCGTAATAGGAGCACCAGTTTATCAGCCGGGTCCCGCCGTTATCGGTTGTCGTCGCGGCGTTACCAGCCGCAATATAATCGAACACCAGGTCGGTGCGGCCATCTGCGATTCGCTCAATGAGCTTGTATTTTTCGAACATAGAGAAACTCCTTTAGATTTTTAGAACAAGTAGGAATCAAGACTGTAAAATTCGCATTTTTGTTGAATCAAGAATACTAAATCACTTGAACAACAGCACGGAAATCGCAAACATTATCTGGGCCGCGTAGTACAACGGCAGCCCCCAAACCTTATTGACGACATCCTTTGCAATAAATCGATCGCGGGCGACCGAGACATCCGAGGCGGCAAATGTGATGGCCGCGATCGCGATCAGCGGTGACTTTGAAGCCGCGCTTGCCGCAATGGCAAGTGCCGTCATGAGCGTAATCGCAGCCAAATATGCTGGTACGGCGACTTTATAAAACGACTGAAGATATCCCCACATCCAGCGAAGAAATAGCAAACCAGCCGCCGTCAGAAATATCAATGCCGCGATCAGCCATGTCGCAGTCGAGACGCCGCGACGCAAAAGCGGCAGCGAATAATGCGTGCGCGACGAAAAATGAGGCAATTCCGCCGAGGAGAAATTTACTGCCGGAGGGAGAGCAGCAGCACATCGCCCAGCCAGCTAAAAATAAGCGCAAGCAGGATAAATCGGCCGTACGATGAGTCGTTCGCCCCGTTAACGACAGCTAAAGCCACAAAGGACGTACTCGCGACCAGTTTCGAGATCGACCGGGCGATCTGCCATTTACGCCACTCGGAAATGAGATGGACCGCCACACTCACGAAGCATATTGCTCCGGATAGGGTTGTCGGATTGTCGTAGACCATATTCTATCGTTTGGCGTCGGGCGTCAGACATCTCTAGGTCGAAATCCACATGTTATTATAATGCCATCCGTGCCTCAATCCTCTAAAAGGCAGCCCATCTATGCAATTGCGGGCCCGACCGCGTCGGGGAAGACCGCGCTCGGCGTCGCATCTGGCGCTGCGCGTCGGGGGTGAGGTTATTAATTGCGATTCCGTTCAGATCTACAAGGAAATCCAGATCGCGACCGCCAAGCCGAGTGAGGAGGAAATGCGTGGCGTTCCGCATCACCTGATCGGTTATGTCGATCCTAATGTCGATTACACGGCCGGCGACTGGGCACGAGATGCGACGGCAAAGATCGTTGAGATCGAAGTTCGAGGTCGGGTGCCGATACTTGTCGGCGGCACCGGATTTTATCTGCGAACACTGCGGCAGCCGCTTTTCGATGGTCCCGCGACCGACACTGCCCTGCGCGAACGGTTTCGCTCCATCCATAAAAATCGTGGCCCCGAGCATCTGTATAAAATGCTGAGACGTCTCGACCCAGAAGCCGCGGGAAAACTGCCGCCGCGTGACTACGTCCGCGTGATCCGCGCCCTGGAAGTTTATTTTCAGACAGGCGAAAAACTCTCACAGCAGCAGCCAAATCGGGCCGAACCACCTGATTTTGCCGATCGAATCCGTTTATTTGTCCTAAATCCGCCGCGGGCCGAGCTTTATGAGAAGATAAACGCGCGTACCGAGCAACATTTTGCCACGGGTCTCGTAAATGAAGTGAAACAGTTGCTCGCAATGGGCGTAAAAGACAATGGAAACGCCCTTGGTGCTCACGCCTATCGTCGGGTTTGCGAACATCTACGCGGCGAACGCTCGCTCGAATCGGCAATCGAGCAGTCGAAGCAGGACGTGAGGCATTACGCCAAGCGCCAAATGACGTGGTTCCGCCGAGAGCCGGAGTCCGTTTGGCTGGATGGTTTTGGAACGGACGAAATGATTTGCAAGCAAGTCTTTTCAGATCGCGCAGAAACGCGTTTGTAAACTAGCGTATCTCCTCATCGGTGCAGCCGGGAATCATAATTCAACGCCCGGGGAAACCGTCTTAATAACATCAGGTGTCCTCGCCTGAGGGCGCCGGTTCCTCCGGCCTGATGTTGTTTACATATCCGCAACTTCGAGTCTTCACCACGTTCGTCAGCGTCCTAAGAAGTACGCTTGCAGGCGAGGGCGGCCTGCGTTCCCGGCCTGGGAATTAGCCACCGATAGCACCGATAAGACGGATAAGAAATTCTGTTTCTTAATCCGGGGTCCGCATTATCTGTGGCTAATTCACGTTTCCCTGCCTGGCCGGGTAATTTCGTGAAATGTTAATCCGCGTTTCGCGATCAGTAACCAACCTGCGGCGGTCCAGAAGAGAATTCGGCCCTTTCGGATGATCGCGAGGGTTACGCCGACGCCGACGGCGAGTGAGATTGCGTCGCCGACAAACTGAGCACCGGCTTCGTCGACGCCTATGTTGAACGGGATCAGCTTAAAAACAATCGTGACAAGGCGGCTGACGGATTCGAGCAGAAAAGCGGTCATCAGGCTCGACGTTTCGGTGTTGAGGCGGCTAAGAATGTAGAAAACCTCGGTTACACCAAGTGTATGATAGACGACCTCGAGCAGGCAGATCGGTACAAAACGATGGGGATGATTGCGGTAAAATCCATAGATCAAATCTTCGAAAAGCCTGACCTGCCGCCTGCCATTCTCTAGCAATTTATTGAGAAAACCCTTTTGATAGATTATTTCGCACAGCTCGCTGGCCATGTGCCATTGGCGAATGACCATCATGATTCCCAACGAAATCAGGATAATCAGCGTAACGATCATCACGTTGATCGTCCACACGACGCCCGCGTCCACGGCAGAAACGCGGAGCATTACTGTCGCTCCAACGATAAGATAGAGACCGGTGATAAAACTGTAAAAGAGATTTTCTGTCGCGACGGACGATAGACCGGCGACGAGCGGTATCCGTTTGCGAACCGCAACCGCCTTTGACGTGCCGCTGATGAGAATGCCGAGCGGCAGCGTGCTGCTCAGCGCCTCGCCGATTACCATCGCGGGAATCGTATCTCGCATCCTGAGGCTATATGGAGCGTTCAGTGACAGTTTCCACGCATACGCACGAACGCAGATACGAACGAAATATATCGAAAGGATCACCGCGAAGCCGGCAAACCCAAATCGAACAATGCCATCATAAATCTCTCGAATACCGACGGAATAGACCAGAAACGAAAAAACTCCGATGCCGCCGAACGTCATAATGACGGCTGCCAGTTTTAATTTTGTGAAGCGTTTCTGCGCGGGTTGAGTGGTTTCGATAGCGGAATTCACGTGCTTTGCCTTTGCCCTGCGGCATGATTAAAATAGTTTAGTAGTTGGCAGTTAAAAACGAAAAGTTAAAAGTGAAAAGTAGGAGACGCCTTGGGAATCCAAATTACGATTTCACGAATTTGTTTCTTTTAACTTTTCACTCTTAACTTTTCACTTTTCACTCAAACCTTATGAACACCGCCACCGCCGCCGCATTTACATACGTTGGATTGACCGTTTTGTCCGAAGAGGAAGAGTTGTTCCGCTCCTCGGTACGCGAATTTGCGGAGGGTGAGGTCCGCCCACGTGTCGAGGCCATGGAGCACGCCTCAAAACTCGACCCGGAGCTGATCAAACAATGCTTCGAACTCGGCCTGATGGCGATCGAATCGCCGGAGGAATATGGCGGAGCGGGATCGACGATCTTTAATGCAATTCTCGCGATCGAGGAGCTAGCGCGGGTCGATGCCAGCGTTTCGGTCTTCGTCGATGTGCACAATACGCTCGTCACGAACGCTTTTATGCGCTGGGCAAACGACGAGCAGAAGAAAAAATACATGCCGCAGCTCGCCGAGGGCAAGGTCGGCGCGTACGCGCTAAGCGAGGCAGCGTCAGGCTCGGACGCCTTTGCCCTGAAAACCCGCACAACGGAAAAGAGTGATCATTACGAGCTGACCGGTCAAAAGCTCTGGATAACGAACGGTAACGAGGCCGAGATATTTGTGCTCTTTGCGACGGTCGATCCAGACGCGGGTTACAAGGGAATCACGGCTTTTATTGTCGAAAAGGGATTTGAGGGATTTAGCGTTGGCAAGAAAGAGGACAAACTCGGCATCCGCGCCTCGTCGACGACAGAACTCATCCTCGACGGCTGTAAAGTGCCTAAAGAGAATGTCTTAGGCGAAGTGGGCAAGGGCTACAAGGTCTCGATCGAGACCCTTAACGAAGGCCGCATCGGCATCGGGGCCCAGATGCTCGGCATCGCTCAGGGGGCGTATGAATGTGCGCTGAAATACACGCAGGAACGTGAGCAATTTGGGCAGGCGATCGGCGGTTTCCAAGCTGTCCAGTTTCAACTTGCCGAAATGGCCGTCGAGATCGAGGCCACTCGCCTGCTGGTTTACAACGCCGCCCGGCTCAAGGACGCTGGCAAGCCGTTCCTAAAGGAAGCCGCTATGGCCAAACTCTATTCCTCACGCTGCGCCGAAGCCGTCGCAAGCAAAGCCATCGAACTCTACGGTGGCTATGGCTACGTGAAAGATTATCCGGTAGAAAAATACTGGCGTGACTCGAAGATCGGAGCGATCTACGAAGGCACGTCAAATATGCAGTTGCAGACGATAGCCAAGCTGATTATGAAATAGGTCTATTGTCAAGTCATCCGTAAAAGTGTCGCAGACAAGACAACAACCGGCCGCATTTCGTATATGAATAAAATTATGGAAACCGTTGAAACCACGATTGACATTGCAACGCTCGAGGCGCAGGCCCTCAGGCTAAGCCCCGCGGATCGCAGTCATCTTGCAACCATTTTGATCCGCAGCCTGGACGAACATCCCGGCGACTTTCTTACAGACGAAGAGTTTAACGAGGCCTGGAAACCGGAACTGGATCGCAGGATGAAGGAATGGGATGAGGATCCGTCAATCGGGATGTCTCACGAAGAAGTCATGAGCCACGCTCGCGAATTGCTCAAATGAAACTCGGACTTTCTGTTCATCGAGAAGTCGATGGCGAGTTGCTGGCCATTGTCGCCTACTATCGCGACAATGCGTCTGCCGAAGTTGCCGCTGATTTCCTTGATATTTAGGACGAGACGATACTGCGGGTCCACGCCGAACCGTTTCTGAACCCAATCGTAGTAAAAGATTATCGTCGAAAGATCCTGCCGCCGATTTCCTTACGCTGGTTTTCTACTCAATAAGAAATTCCGAGGTTCGCATACTCGCGTTGGCGCACCAAAGCCGTAGAGAATTTTACTGGCTCGGTCGCACATAGAGCTGCATGACGATACTGATTATTTACACAACGAAATACCGCCTCGGCGGGCATCAGTTTCCGGTCGTTGCCGAGACGCTCGCCGGGGAAAAACGTGTCGAGAATCCGGGCGTCGATGTTGTCGCGACTGCGGTCGAGTCGAAACTGGATGTTCTGCGATCAATCGCCGAGTTGCGCGACAAGGGTGAGCAAATTAGGGAATTCATCTTCGTAGGACACTCGGGAATGTACGGCCCGATGTATGGGACGGTTGCGTATCCTGAGCAGTTTTCGCCGTACGAGTGGGAGCAGATGGAGATTCCATTTGCCGAGGATGCGACAGCGTATTTTTACTGCTGCCGCTCGGCTCGATGGTTTGCCCCGTTTTTTGCCAGGACTTTTAATGTACCGACCTACGGATTCTTTTGGTACACGACGTTTTCCCGGAGTAAAGAAAAATATGTTTCGGCCGGCGACAGCACCGACGGCAAACTCTACACAATCGGCTGCAAAGGACGTAAATCGCACGGCTTTCTTGCCTCGGCCCAAAAACGCCTCGGATTTATGCCTTCCGAAAACATGAAGCGTTTCGAGCCGCTCCTGCCTGACGGCGATACTTCGTACGACCACGTCGCCGAACTTTATGACGCTGCCTTTGTCGATATTCGTGTCCGCAAGGACGAGTGGCGTTGGCTTCAGCGACATCTGCCCGATGGCAAGATCGACATGCTCGACATCGGGTGCGGCAATGGAGCATTGCTTTATGCCCTTCATGATCGCATCGCGAGCGGCATCGGCGTTGACGAATCGGGCCGTATTATTGAACGGGCCGGAATAAAGAACTGTGAAATTTCAAATTTGAAATTTGAGATTATCAAAGGTCCCGTCCTGCCTTTTCCGGATGATTCTTTTGACGTTGTAACCTCGCTTATGTCATTTCGTTATCTCGATTGGGATCCCCTTTTGGCCGAGATCAAGAGAGTAATGAGGCCCGGTGGAAAGTTTTTAATTATTGATATGGTTACGGTTCCGGTCGTCGCTCGTGAGTACCCTCGTCTGCTGGCCGACAAACTCAGGACGATTCGAAATCAAAAGGCGAACGCTCGTTTCGACGCCGCTCTACAAAAGCTCGTGTCGCATCCCGACTGGAAAAAAATGCTCGAATACAACCCGATCCGATCCGAGCATGAAATGAAATGGTATCTCGAAAGCCGCTTTCCGGGGCAGGAAATGGAGATCCTCAACATGGCCTGGCACTCACGCATCGTCGCCTTCGACAGCGGCCCGGTCGAGCGCGGAGTTGAGGTCAAACTAAGCTACCCGTAAGAAATTTTGCCCGCGAAAGACGCGAAAGACGCGAAAGACGCGAAAATCAGGATAGTCTTTATGAATGTAGATTGTAGAATGTGGATAATCTTTTTTCGCACTTTTCGCGCGTTTGGCGGGCGAATTCGTGATTTATGAACCGACTCGGTATTATTGATTGGGGCATCGGCGGCGTTAGTATTTATAAGCTCGTCAAGGAACGTCTTGGCAATGTGCCCGTGGTGTATTTTTCCGATACCGGGGTAACGCCTTACGGCAAGATGACGAGAGCGGAATTGGTCGCCCGGTTAAACGAGGTCATTCGATTCCTTAAGAAGCGCGGCGTGACACATATTCTCATCGGCTGCAACGCGGCGAGCACCGCACTTCCCTATCTTGATAATTGCGGCATCAGGATCGAAGGCGTGATCGAGCCTGCCGTGGCGATGACTGCTAAGTTAAAACCAAAGCATCTTGGTTTGATCGGTGGACGGCGAACTGTACTCTCGGGAGTGTATCGGTCGGCATTCGCGAAGCTGGGGATTGACGTTAACCAACGCATTGCCCAGCCTTTGTCGGGCTTGATCGAGAGCGGTGACGTGTCTTCACGGGCACTCCATGACGAGACCAAACGCACTCTTAGACCTTTGCGAAACTGCTCTCACATTTTGCTTGCATGTACTCATTATCCGGCTATACTCCCGTTGATGAAGGAATTTTTTCCAGGCGTCGTCTTTGTTGACCCTGCGATCTCGTTGGTTGAGCGGCTCTCGGGTTGGAAGGTTGGAGCGGTCAATGAACCGGATATATTCCTTACGTCCGGCGACGCCGGAAAGATGAAAATTGCGGCTGAAAGGGCCTTCGGCGTCGAGATACAGAAAGCCAGAAAGATAGCGTTATGAGGAGCAGATGATGCGGCTGAAGAATTGTGTGGTTTACCTTTTTGCGATGGTTTTGCTGGCAAGCGTGAGTGAAATTGCTGCCCAGAGAACCGCTCCGCAGGTGTTCATCGACCATAAAGTCTGTCCCGGCGAGGGTTGTTTCTATAAAGCAGATCTGAAAGCCTCGGCCAGAATCGACGCCTTTAGTAAACCTGATTCGAGGTCGACAATGCTCTTCGTAATTAGTCGCGGCACAAGAATCAATGGGATTGACAGTCAGGTGCACACGGTAGGCGGTCATTTTCGAGTTTCGCGAAAACATCTGGGGTACCGGGCAGGAGATGTCATGCGCGTCTACACATATGCTGGCGAAGGCCTGTTTCGGGTGTGGTTTCGGGGGCGAATGTTTGTCGAAGATCTGGGGTTTAGCCCTTGGGGAGGTACGACAGGAACCAGATGCCAGGACGATTCGAAAAGCTGCTGGGGTAAGCTGGCAAAAACTCTCGACATGAAATGGTGGCTCAAGATCCGGGACAAACGCGGAAAAACTGGATGGATCCTTGTGAAAGATAATGTCGAATGGCTCGACGACAATCCCTTAAGCCTAATGCTCTTCGCTCCGCTGGCCGGCAAAGAATAGATACGAATACATTGCCAATCCGGTGCCCACGCCGGTCGCGATCTTAATAATAGCGGGCAAATCGGAGGGCGATAGAAATCCCTCGATAACGCCTGCAACGACGAGGAAACAGGCACACCCGATCACAATACGTGCGGCCTCCATGCCTTTCGTTTTTAGGGCCTGCGCACGCGTAAGATCACCGGGATTTATCATAGCGTAACCGATCATCATTCCGCCGCCACCGCAAAAGAAAATACAAGAAAGCTCGATCACGCCGTGGCCGACCACAAAGCTCGCGAGGGAATTGCCAAATGGCGGGTTCAGCTTATAACACGCGGCAAAGATGCTACCGAGCCTTGCTCCCTCAAACGCAAGGTCGTAAAACGCACCGATACCAAAAAACGCCGCCCATCGCAAAAACGCGAAACGTGACCAGAATATTGTTCGAGAGAATATGCGTGGCACCGATCTGGTTTGCATCATTGAGACTCTTCCACCATTGATTGCCCGATGTTATCTCGGACGTCATGCCCGACAGCATCACAAAATGCGTAAAGTCGGTATCAACCCAGGTTGCGATAAACCCGAACACGGCAAACCCCGCAAAAACGCCGAATGCAACCGCCATGTATCGCCAGTTCCGGCGAAATGTCTGCGGAAAATCCTCCGCGAAAAACTTCCAGATTAAGCCTGCTCCCTGGCTCTCGGCGCGATATATCTTGCCGTGAGCACGAATGACGAGGCTGTTCAGATAATTTATCAGCTTAGGATCGCGCGTCTCGGCACGGGCAATCGCCAGATCGCTCGCCGCCCGCCGATACAGCTCACCAAACTCGCGAACCTCCATTTTCGACAGACTCCGAGCCCGGTGCCGCTCAGCATCGAAAGCAGATCTTCGAGCCGCTGCCAGTTGTCTTTGTGTTCTGTGAGGAAACGGTTCATCGGACTTAAAGATTAATGGTTCGTATTCAAAATATCAAAGAATTGTACCGTTCTAATATGATAATATTTGGCTGAGGAAACGATATGTCGATGAGAGAGGAAATCCTATTGAAAGTTCAGACTCTGCCGGATAATTCTCTGGCGACCGTTTTGGATTTTGTGGAGAAGGTTGAAAAAAGTTCGAAGGGGCCGAGTTTGATGCAGCGACTCCGTGAGATCAAGATCGAGGGTCCGCGCGACTTTTCAAGGAATATTGATATGTATCTAAACGGGGAAAAGAGAGCTGATGAGAACCTTGAAAGGAGATACTAAATATGACGGCGATCGATCTTGAACAAGCAAAAATCAGCGTTGATCGAGTTTTTCAGTCGGCACTTGATGGAGATGATGTGATCATAACGGAGAGCGAAATGCCGATTTTGAAACTAAGCCGTATCGGGACCTTGGAAAAGGATGAATATCAAACGAACGCCCTGGATGGACTGAGTAAAATCCGTATTTCGGGGTCGGGGACGTTTTCAGTCGATGCCAACATATTTGCTCTGAATGGAAAAGATGAATAGGACATTCCTCGACACCTCGTTCGTTATCGCTCTCATCAATGATAAAGACAATTATTTTCTAAAAGCGCAGGAACTTGTACCGGTTTATGTGCGAGATTATCTCGTCACTACTGATGCGGTTTTGCTTGAAATCGGCAATGCGCTTGCGAAAGATTTTAAGAAAGAAGCTTGCGAGGCTATAAAAGTGCTTCGCACAGCCAGTAAGACGGAGGTCGTTGAAATCGATTCCAACCTACTTGACCGCGGCCTGGAACTCTACGAAAAATTTCAAGATAAGAAATGGGGCCTTGTTGATTGTATATCGTTTGTTGTGATGACAGAACGAGAAATTACAGCGGCCTTGACTCACGACGGCCATTTCCAGCAGGCGGGATTTCGAGCTTTGATGCGGGAATCCGTAGATTGAGCACACAATTAATTAGTGTCCGAAGAAGTCCGTAAATATCACGAAGAAGATGTAATCGGAAAGACCTATGACTTCCGCGTTGCCCGGCGCCTGCTTGGGTATCTTCGGCCGTATTGGCGGCTCGCGGCACTTGCTCTCGCTCTGACTTTTCTGACGAATATCCTGATCAGCGACCCAGCCGTACTTTACGAAGATAGCGGTGGACGATTTTATCACGCCTAAGCGGGTTGACGGCGTATGGCTGTTTGCGCTCGCATTTTTTGGTGTTTTTCTGTTCCGCTTTATCTTTTCTTATGCCCAGGAAGTTTTGCTCAATCACGTCGGCCAGCGCGTGATGTTCGACCTGCGAACCGAGATCTTTACAAAACTCCAGCGCCAGGAGGTCGCCTATTACGATCAATATCCGGTTGGCCGGACGATGACTCGTTTGACCGGCGATGTTGACGCGCTAAATGAACTGTTTACTTCCGGCGTGATCGATGTGCTCGGCGATCTGGTGATTATTTTTGCGATCATCGGGATCATGTTCTGGCTCGATTGGAAGCTCGCGCTCATTTCGCTCGTGACCGTTCCGCTCCTGTTTACGGCGACCAACTGGTTTCGCAAACACGCCCGCAATGGTTTTGACCGGGTGCGGACCCGCAATGCAAAGCTGAATGCATTTCTTCAGGAATACATTTCAGGAGCCCAGACCGTTCAGCTTTTCAATGCTGAACGCAAGGCAAAAGGCCGTTTTCACGCCATCAACGACGACTATCGCAACGCGAATATCGAGACGGTCTATTACTATGCGATCTTTTATCCGCTGGTCGATTTTATCGGTTCGGTCGGCATCGCGGTCGTAATCTTCGCGTTTGGCTATATGATCCTCGGCGGATTTTCGACCGTAGCGGCCGGATTAACGGTTGGTATTCTGGCGTCCTTTATTCAATATTCACTACAATTATTTCAGCCGATACGCGACCTGTCGGACAAATTCAATGTTCTCCAGGCGGCGATCGTAGCGTCACATCGCATCTTTATCCTCCTTGATCGTGAGGTTGGGATCGTATCGCCAGAAGCCCCGAAGAAGGCGGGTAAAGCAGTCGGCGAGATCGAGTTTCAGAACGTCTGGTTTGCCTACAAAGACGAAGATTGGGTTTTGAAAGGTGTTTCGTTCAAGGTCAATCTCGCTGAGAGCGTGGCCCTAGTCGGGCATACAGGTTCGGGCAAAACGACGATAACCAATCTATTGATGCGGTTTTACGACGTGCAGAAGGGCAATGTCCTGATCGATGGCGTGGACGTTCGCGAATGGGACCTGCACGATCTACGTTCGAATTTCGCGGTCGTTTTGCAGGACGTATTTCTTTTTAGCGGGACCATTGAGAATAACATCAGGCTCGGTAACGACGAGATCAATCGCGAGCGTATCGAGTGGGCCGCCCGCGAGGTTCACGCTGACGAATTTGTCCAAAAGATAGACGGCGGTTACGAATCGGAGGTTCGCGAACGCGGTGCCGGCCTGTCGGTCGGGCAGAAACAGTTGATCTCGTTTGCCCGAGCCCTGGCTTTCAACCCAAAGATACTCATCCTTGACGAAGCAACCAGCTCGATCGACACCGAGACGGAACAGCTTATTCAGCAGGCCGTCGAACGCGTCATGGATGGTCGAACGTCGCTGGTCGTTGCCCACCGTCTCTCGACGATTCAGAAGTGCGACCGCATAATTGTGCTCCATCACGGCGAACTCCGCGAGATGGGAACGCACAACGAACTGCTCGCCGGTCGCGGTCTCTATTGGCGGCTCTACCAACTGCAATACTCCGGCGAAAAACTTCATTTAACCGCCGACCCGCCGGCCACTTCGGCGATGATCGAGCCTGGATTTGCGTCGTGAATGAGAGTCGGTTTTCAACGAGTGCGTTCCTTGTGCCGCGTGACGGCAGGCAGGTCGAGGAGTGGTTATTTCAAAAATTTGGGGTGAATTTTTTTGTGTTTTAAACTATCGCGGATTTTCGATCGTGAAATCGTGTTTTAAATGTGGCACGTGCCACACTTTGCCCGTCTGAGGTCGCTGCGGGCCAGTATCTATGGGGTTTCGTTACGCGAACTGCTTATGATTGACAAAGACAATTTGAGCCCCTTTGTCGTTGAAAAATGTCCCCAGCCGACCGAATCTTGCCCGTTTGGTCGAAGGTTTTTGCCAGTTTGGTCAAAGGTCTTTGCATCGGAAACCCTTTACCAGAAAACGCGGGATAAGCTCAGATTAAGCATTAAGAATTTTCACCGGCGAACAAACGCGAATTATCGCGAATAAAGAAATCCCGTTAAACCCGGATTCAGCATAGGAAAAAAATCACCAATGTGGTGCAGAAGCCCGCGCGTGAGCAAGGGCGTATCATTCAAGTTCCGTGTTACGCCCTTGCTTACCCGCGGGCTTCCGCATCAGGCCTAAACCTCAAAAACGCCTAATGCTGAATTTGGGTTAAAATAATTAGCGAGCATTCGCGCGGGTTCGCAGGCAACATTCTTAATACGGAATCTAGGATAAACTGCGTTCCCCGATGTCAGGATGAATTCAGACTAACCACCGCTGCCTGAACGCAGTTTTTCAATTATCGGGAGATTGAGAGTATAATTGCTTGTATAGGTATACCGATGTTAGAAAACTCAATTTTGCCCGAAAGTTCGACCGACTGCCCTTGGCAGACAAAAACCATATCGGTAGAAAGGGTCGCAACGGCGAAGCTTCCCGACGCAGATCGGCGATTTTCAGATTGCCGGTTACCGGTCGCTCACGAGCGATGAGGAATTTGTCGTTTTATATAAAGGCGAGATGGATGGCGAAACCCCGACGCTTGTTCGAATACATTCCCAATGCCTGACAGGCGATGTTTTTGGGTCGGTAAAATGCGATTGCGGCCCACAGCTTCATCGGGCGATGGAGATGATCGAAACCGCCGGTCGCGGGGCTATCGTTTATCAACAGCAGGAAGGCCGCGGCATCGGCATCATCAATAAGATCCGCGCCTACGCCCTCCAGGACGAAGGCGCCGACACAGTCGAGGCAAACCAGGAACTAGGCTTCGCCGTCGACGCCCGCAACTACCAACAATGCGCCGAAATCCTCTTCGACCTCGGCTTGTGCAAGGTCCGCGTGATGTCCAACAATCCCGATAAAATTGCCGCTCTCACAGGCGCCGGACTACAGGTCGTGGAACGGATCGCTATCGAGATCGCTGCGGGCGAAGAATCGGCGGATTACCTCAATACAAAGCGAGAAAAGCTCGGACATCTTCTGCACATTCGCCGCTAGATCGAAAAAGGGAGGCGGTGCCAGCCGGGAGACTTGTGAGAAGCTGCTGCGCCTGAGTGCCGCGACAGCCGACCGTCTGCTTGCGGGCGAGAGAAAGAAGGCCGAGCTAAAGGCGAGAAGCGGGACAAAGCGGGGAACATTGCTCAAGCATCAGATCCCGATCCGGACATTCGCCGATTGGGACGACGCTCGGCCTGGCTTTGTCGAGATCGATGTTCCCAACTGGCTATTCCTCTGCGGGTTGCTCGCCAGCATCGCCCGCCCTCGGCTTCGCCGGTCACTGAAACTATGAACGGATTTCAAGCGTTAATCCAAACAAGCGTTTATCAAGATTTTTACGTGAGGCAACGACTACCATTTTCAGCAACCGCTCCCCTTCTCCTTTTCTTCCCTTCTTCCTAACCGTCGCCCTTCTTCCCCTTCGGCTTAGGGCCGGCGGGTTTTTCGGGGGGTGGGTCGGGTTTTGGGGTTGATGTTGGCACGATCGGTCGTACGACTATTGGCTTGTCGGGTACGGGATCGGCCGGTTTGGTTATTGTCGATGGCAGATCGGGTGCCGTAGGCTGGTCGCCCGATAGGGGAGCGTCGCGACCAATTCTGGTACCCGGCGTAAAGACGATTCCGGTTCGGCGACCGGCCGAGTCGGCCTCCTCTAGTTTTTCGAGTTCTTCGCGTTTCCTCAGCTCCATTTCGCGTTTGACCTCAGGCGGCATGGGCGGCGGCGTTGGGAACGACTCGATCTTTTTCCCTTTCATAAAGGGAACCATAAACGCGTTAAAATAAGGCAGGCTCCGTGGCCGCCAGTCATGCCCGAACCGAGCGATTCCTTGCGAAGTGGATTGCCCATCCAAATGCCGGTCGCGTAAGTCGGCGTGTAGCCGATAAACCACACATCGGTGTGGTCGTTCACGGTTCCTGTTTTTCCGGCTAAGGGATGACCGCTGGCGTTGGCCCCTGATGCGGTCCCGCCGCCGGCTGTCACACCGCGCATCATCTGGACCATCGTCAGTGCAACGTATTCGCTGGTCACTTTCGAGCTGGCCCCGTCGTATTCCTCGAGCAGGCTGCCGTCGCGATTATAGACCTTGCGAATAAGGTGCGGCGTCATTCGGATGCCTTTGTTTGGGAAGGCCGAATAGGCCGCCGTCATCTCCAGAAGCGAGGCTTCGCTGGCCCCGAGGGCTGACGGCAAACTCGGTGCCATCGGGTTTGTAATACCAAATCTTCGCACCATCTGACCGCCGGCTTGAATCCCAACCTGTTCAAGTAGGTGAACCGCTGCGATGTTATACGATTTAGCAAGGGCGATCTTCATCGGCACGTTGCCGTGGCTCAGACTGCCGTCGTAATTATGCGGTGACCAGCCGCCGCGCCTGATCGGCGCACCGCTGACCGTCATGTCAGGTGTCATTCCGTCCTCAACCGCGGCGGTATAAACAAAGGGTTTATACGCGGAACCGGTTTGGCGCAAGCCCTGCGTTGCGTTATTGAATTTGCTGGTCTGGAAATCATACCCGCCGACCATACAAACAATCTCGCCGCTGTGTGAATTGATCGAGACGATCGACGCCTGAACCTCAGGCACCTGCGACAACTCGACCTCGACCGTTTGATTCTCCTTATCAACGCTTTTGATTAGGAATTCAGCGAGAAAACCGGGCTTTAGCTCATCTTTTGGTCGTTTGCCGCTGCGGCCCATGTTGGCCGACCTGACTACGGCCCTGTATTTGCCAAACCGGACGTCAACCTCGTCGGCGTGGGCTTTCATCACAAGACCCTTTAGGTACTCGCCTTCCTTGTAGTCGTCGCCGTACCAATCGGGATGCTTAAACGTGTCGAGCGTTTTGTTGATTTCTTTTTCGTCGGTCACGGGCACGTCGTTATCGTCCACCAGCAGATTCTTGTAGTCCGAACGCCATTCGCGTCCTCGATCATAGCCGCGCAGACGCTCACGGATGGCTCGCGTCGCTATCTTTTGCGCCTCGATGTTGATGGTTGAATAGACCTTTAGCCCGCCCTGAGCAACGCGGGTCGTGTATTTTTCTTCAAGATATTTGCGAATCTCCTCGATCGGATAGTCCCAGGCGGTCGATTTCGGCTGCGACTGGTAATAAGCGGTCCCGGCGAGCGTGATCGGCTTTGATTTCGCGGCATCGACGTCCGATTGTGAGTATTTTTCTGGATAATACTTTGTCATCTGGTCGAGCACGATGTCGCGTCTCATCTTCGCCTTTTCCATGCTTCGCGTTGGCGAATACTCCGGCGATTTCGGAATGGCGGCGAGTAAGGCCGCCTCTTCCAATGTCAGATCCTTTACCGATTTGCCAAAATATGTCCTCGATCCGGCCTCAAAGCCATAGGCCCCAGCACCGAGAAAAACGTAATTCATGTACATCTCAAGGATCTGATCCTTGGTGTACAACCGCTCGATCTGCAACGCGACGGCCCATTCATTTACCTTACGCGTGTAAGTTTTGTCTTTGTAGAGGAAGAGGTTTTTCGCGAGCTGCTGAGTTATCGTCGAGGCTCCCTCGGTTTTGCCGGAGGTCAGGTTTTTAAAAACTACTCCGACAATGCGGTAAGGATCGATGCCGATGTGATCGCGATAGCGATAGTCTTCGATCGCGAGCAGGGCATCTGTCACCTTATCCGGCACATCCTGTATCTTGAGCGGAATTCGCTTTTCGATAGCAAATTCAGCAAGGATCGTCTCGCCGTCATCAGCATAAATGGTCGTGACCTGCGGCGGTCGATACGTGGCAAGGGCAGAAACTTCGACGCTATAGCGAGAGTTATTGAGATAGTAAGACGCGAGAACCCCCGTCAAAGCTCCGGCCGATAATGCCAGGATCAGCGCCGTCAGCAAAAATGTAAAACCTGAGACAAAGCTCCTCTTCGATCCATTCGAAACCGTCTCGGTGCTTTTGAACTTCTTATTGTCTACCGCCATCTTCTTTACCTCAATAACTACTTGTAATGGTTTGTAACCACCAAAATCTCTATTTCTCTTTTCTTTTGAACAAACAAAGCACGGTATTTTCTGTCGACCCTAAACGAGTAAACCCCAAGATGTTTTGGTTCCAAGAGTTCGACATTCAGGGAAGGGTGATTGTTGTTCTGTTCAAATAGCTCTACGGCTTTGGCTAATTTCGCTTCCAGACGATGCAATTTAGCATAGTCAATAATTGATTTCTTAATTGGTTTTAAAACCAATCTATTGAGCATAAATTTCAGATGTTTCAAAACCCGCTTTCAAATCACACAAAAATTCCTTGCTGTAACCCGCTTTCTGAAACTCTTCCATCACATCATTTAAGGGCATTGCGGCATCAAACTCGAGGAATTCGATGGTTGAACTTTTTAAGATAATCTCAATATTTTTCGACAATAACTCTTTTATTACATGAAGGAGTTTCTCATCGATCTCGTTTGGTTTAATATTTAAAGTCGCTTGCATATAAAAGTCTCGCGCTAGTTTACAAACCGTCTCAGCTTTACGCTAACCACAAACCCGATCGCGACAAAAGTCGATAAAATCGCCGACAATCCGGCGCTCATCAGCGGGAGCGGTACGCCGATAACGGGTAATACGCCGAGGGCCATGCCGACGTTCATAAATATCTGAAAAATCATGCCGCATACAATCGACATTATAACAAGCATTCCCGCCCGGTCGGAAGCTTCCCGGGCACCCGCGATCATCCTCGATAACAGCAAGGCGTATGCCATCAGCAGCGAGACACAGCCGATAAAGCCAGTATTTTCCGCAGTTACAGCAAAAATAAAATCGGTTTGGGGTTCCGGAAGAAATTTTAGAACGCTTTGCGATGTCTCGGTTTCGCCCTTAATACCGGACAAACCGCCTTTTCCGACTGTTATCGTTGACTGGATCGTATGATAGCCATAGCCGCGTGGGTCGACGCTGTCGGGATCAACAATCGCGAGAATTCGTTCCTGCTGATAACGCTTTATGACACCGGCCTTGACGCCGACGAACCACGCCGTCGGGACAAAGATTGCGACGGCGACAATCGACAGAACGACATACCTGATCTTAATTCCCGATAAGAAAAACATCGCCGCCAGGATCGGCAAATAGGTGATCGTCTGGCCCGCGTCAGGCTCGAGCATGATCAATACGACCGGCCCGGCAAAGATCGCGGCACCGATCATCATTTCCTTGAGCCGCAAGTTTCCCGCTTTACGGGCGCCAAAATATTTGGCGAGCATCAAAACCGTAGGAATTTTCGCAAATTCCGACGGCTGAAACTGTCCGACGACAGGCAATTTCAGCCAGGCTTTCTGACCGTTGACCTGTACGCCGAGCGGCGTCAACACAAGCAGAAGCAAAACAAGACCGATGATGTAAAAAATCAGTGCCGAATCGATCAATCGTCGGTAGTCCGAAAACGAAACGACAAAAAAAGCGATCAAGGCGATTCCGATCCCGAATATTTGTTTAGACCATGTACTCTGGTCGGGCACCGCATTGTGTATTTGCCAAACTCCAAAAGCAGCGATCGACAACGCCAGCAGCGTAGTCAGCCAGTCAAAATCCTTAAGATCGCGTTTTTCAATGATCGCTACCATTTCGGGCTTTTACCTCGTTGCTACCTTATCGTTGGCGGGTGGCACGTGGCCCCTGGCTACGCGATACGATTCATAGACGCCTTTTGCGGCCGGTGCAGCATGGCTGCCGCCGAAACCGACGTTTTCGATGAGCGCGATAACCGCGATCTCAGGTTTATACGCCGGGGCAAAGCTGACAAACCATGCATGATCCTTTTTGTCGCCCACGTCTTTTCCAAGCTCGGCGACCTGTGCCGTTCCGGTCTTACCGGCGATCTCAAAATCAGGAATGCGGATCGAACCAGCCGTACCACCGCCGTTGACCACGCCCCACATCCCCTTGATGACCAAATCCCATTGATCCGGCGTCGCTTCGAGTAGCTTCGGTTCAGGTCGTTGGAATCCGAAAGCCGACCGAGGAGCGAAATAATCGCTCTCGCCCGGAGTTCCAACTGCCGCGATCGCATTAAACTGCTTTAGAAAATGCGGAACATACATCTTTCCGCGGGACCCAATGCTGGCAACCGCACGAAGCATCGATATCGGCGTAACCACCACCGTGTCCTGGCCGATACCTGAATAAACCGTTCTGATATCGCTCCATTTTTCCTCGTTCTTGATGACATATGCCATCATCGATTTGGGTGTCGTCGGCACTTTTTCGTTTGGCAGATCGATGCCCGAGCGTTTGTCGTATCCAAAATCCTCGACCATCTTTATAACGCCCTCAATGCCCATCTTTAAGGCGAGGCGATAGTAATAACCGTCGCAGGACTTAGTAATCGCGTAGCTCAGCGGAGGTGAGCCGTGGCTGCCCATGCATCGCGTAAACTTGTTGCCGATCTTAATACCGCCGCCGCAAACCAGATTCGATTTTTCGACCGTTATCGCTCCCTGCTGCAGGCCGGCCAGCGATTCAGGTATTTTCCATGTCGAACCGGGCGGATAGCGGCCCTGAATCGCGCGATTGTAGAGCGGCCGCTTTGGGTCTTGCCAATATGCCGCTATCGCACTCCTGCCCTCAGGCGTTGAACTGCCGCGTACGAAAATATTCGGATCGAATGAGGGAGCGGACGCCATCGCGAGCATCTCGCCAGTGTTCGGGTCCATCGCCGAGATAGTGCCGCGCTTTGTTACGGAATCGGCAAGCTGTTTCTCGGCACGCAACTGGACATCGAGGTCGATCGTCGTGACCATATCCTGGCCAGCCTGAGGCTTTACTACATCGAGTTCGCTCTGAACCCGCCCTTTGCTATCGACGAGTACTTTTCTGTATCCCGGTCGTCCGCGCAGATATTCGTCGTAATACTGCTCGAGGCCGCCCTTGCCGACAATGTCGCCCGGACGAAAACCCTTTTCCTGAAATTCGGGTTCTTTTAACTGACTTGGGCTGATCTCGCCAACATAGCCGAGGACATGTGCGAGCACGGTTCCGAGCGGATAGTAACGCTGAGGCTGTAGCTCGACGCGAAGCTCGGGAAACTCGAGAGCGTGAGACTCTACCCACGAGATGTCACGCATATCGACGTTTTCCTTTAGCACCATCGTTTCAAACTCATTTTGCGTCTTGATCAAGTTCAGGCGTTCGACGACGAACTGACGTTCGAGATTGAGTCCTCGCGAATACTCATCAACGCGTTCGGCTGTATTTACCTTCTTGAGAGGCTCGTTCGAAAGAACCACGTTATATGTCGGGCGCGAATCGACGAGGAGTTTGCCATTTCGATCCAGAATCGCGCCCGCGGAGCCGGAATCGGGATAAATCTGACCCGCTGGCTCTCAGCCCGTTCACTAAAATAGTCGCCGCGGACGATCTGCAGGTAGTACAGCCGCACCCCCAAAAGCCCGAGCAAAACAAATGCGACCGCCTGTATCGTCACAACCCTGATACCGAGATTCTGCACCTGATCGCCGATTTTCATAACATCAAATCCTCGAGTCTATTTATTAAGCCTAATGGGGTTACGGCGTCGGGTTTGACGCCTGGGCTTGAAGACGTCGCCTTTTCGCCGGCGAACTTTCGAGCCCGACATACTCTGCAAAAGTAGATAAACCAGAGTACCCGCAATCGTCGTACCGATCACCCGATACGCTACGGTAACCAAAACGTCACCCGGCGGCGCCTGACCAAACAAACGGTGTACTCCAAAATACAGCAAATCATTGACTAAACACGCTCCAGCTATGACGGGAATCCGGAGCAGAAGGTTGTCCAGATAGACCCGCCGAGCCATCTCAAAAACCATATATGCTACAAGCGTTTTAGAGAATCCGCTGGCCCCGAGCAAACCGCCGCTCAAGGCATCGATGGCAACTCCCGAAAGCGTCGCAAAAATAATCGCCCTGATCGAGTTTCGTTGAAGCGCCGCAAAGACAATGATGATGAGCGGAAAATCAATATACGCGAGCGGCTCAAACACATTGCGCAGCGTCCATTGCAGGACGACCGCGATAATCAGTGCAATTGTGAGTCTTACGCCTTCCATAAAAGAGTCGAGAGTCGAGAGTCGAGAGTCGAGAGTCGAGAGTAAGAGTTAAAACTCTCAACTCATCGACTCTCCACTCTCGACTATTTCGGTCTAACCGCATTCGGCAGTTTCTGGTCAAATTCTGGTTTTTCGCCCGGTTTGTACAGCAGGATGCCGACTTCCTGCATTGAATCAATGCCCGCAGCGGGGCGGATCTCGATAACATGCGGGGTTGTAGCCGAACCGCTGACAACATTCACGATCTCGCCAATCTTTAGACCGGGCGGAAAAATCTCATCCTGTCCGGTAGTAAATACAATCTGCCCAACCTTCACATCGGTGTTTCCGGAAACATAATTCATTTCCAGAACATCCTTTTTGCTCGTTCCATTGACCACGCCGAGAATATTCGGATTCACCTATCTGGCCAACTACGGCCCCGACGCCGGAAGTCGAACGGGTGATAAGGTCCACCTGCGAGGTCAATGGACTAACTGCGGTTACCCGGCCAACCAGACCACCATCCGTAATCACAGGCATATAAAGCGTGACCCCGTCCAGACTGCCGCGATTTACTATTGACGAATCAAACCATACCGAGGGATCGCGGCCAATAATTCGCGCGATCAAAACGTCATATTTACTTTGCTCCTTAAGATTGAGCAAGGCTCGTAAACGAGCATTCTCCGCCGCAAGCTCTTCCTTCTGCTTGATTTCGACCGCCTGTTGCTGAACCTGTTTCTTGAGTTCTCCGTTCTCGTCCTGGGCGGTCCGCAGATTCGAGATCGAGTAAAAATAATTGGCAATCGAGGACGTGACGGTAGTAACCGGCGACTGGACAAAATCCGCTACCGTCTGTGTCCAGGCGCGGACAACCCGCTGCCCGGTCGATTTATCGCGGGCATCGAACGCCATCAGGATAAAATTCACCAAAAGAAGCGCGACCATCAACCACGGGGTCAACCGCCAAACTTCCTTTTGACTACGCTCAACCATCTTTTTGAGTCGTGAGTGGTGAGTCGTGAGTCGTGAGTCAGAATTAGGTTTCCTGACTCTCCACTCTCGACTCTCGACTCGCCACTTAACTTCCTGTCATTAATGAATTATCCCATTTAACGCGCTTGAGGAGTTCGAAATCGGATAGCATTTTGCCCGTACCGAGAACGACCGACGACAGTGGGTCGTCAGCGATGACGACCGGGAGACCGGTTTCAATCATCAGACGTTTATCGAGATTCTTGAGAAGTGCACCGCCGCCAGTGAGGACGATGCCGCGCTCGACGATGTCTGCGGACAGCTCGGGCGGTGTGCGTTCGAGAGCAACGCGAACGGCGTTGATGATCGTCGAGATCGAGTCCGCAAGGGCTTCGCGGATCTCTTCGTCGGTCATCGTGATGGTCTTGGGAATGCCCTCGATCAGATTACGTCCGCGGACGTCCATCGAGAGAGGTTCTTCGAGCGGGAAGGCGCTGCCGAGAGCGATCTTGATCGCCTCGGCGGTGCGTTCACCGATCAGCAGGTTGTATTTACGCTTGATGTACTGAGTGATTGCCTCGTCCATCTCGTTTCCCGCAACGCGAACCGCACGCGAATAAACGATACCGGAAAGTGAGATCACGGCAATGTCCGTTGTGCCGCCGCCGATATCGACGACCATGTTGCCATGCGGCTCGGTAATTGGCAGACCGGCTCCGATCGCAGCGGCCATGGCTTCTTCGACGAGATAGACTTCGCTGGCTTTGGCTCGATACGCCGAATCTTCGACCGCACGGCGCTCGACTTGTGTGATCTCGGACGGAATGCCGATGACGACACGCGGACGCACCCATGATTTGCCGTTGTGAGCTTTACGAATAAAATGCTGGAGCATCTTTTCCGTGACTTCGAAGTTCGCGATCACGCCATCCTTCATGGGGCGAATCGCAACAATGTTGCCGGGCGTGCGGCCAAGCATCTCTTTCGCATCGCGCCCGACGGCCTCGACCTGATTGGTGACCTTGTTGATAGCGACAATTGAAGGTTCAGAAACGACGATTCCACGGCCCTTTGCATAGACGAGCGTATTCGCCGTTCCAAGATCGATCGCAAGATCGCTCGAAAATAAACTAAATAAAGACTTAAATACCATCTTGAATAAAAATACCCTGGCTAAATTGTTGCTCAGAAATTGTGTTTAACGGAGTGATTTTCGGCAGATTTTTCTTGATTTGCGCCTAAATAAACGGACACCGCCACCCAGAATGTCTAACCTAATAGCATACACTTATTTATCAGCATTTTTCTAATGATATGAAGGAGATTATTGGATTTTTTGCGAAAAATAGTGGCCGTAGTGCTACAAACGATAGGCACACACGTTTTCTCACAAAAAAAGCGGCCCGGAGACCGCTTTTGAGAGTTGCTTTAATGATGATTTTCACTCCAGCCCCACAAATTCAACTCCGCTCAGGTTCCCGGTAAACGCAAGTGTTCGCGGGGCGAAGCGGTAGCGTTTTGAGCTTACTGTGGCGGTGTAGATTTGGCCGAGTTGGATGATGCCGTCGAAGTTGTAGACGCCGAACGAGCTGGTTGTTGCGGTTTGGCGTGTGCCCGCGGCGTCGATTAAGGTGACAACGGCGTTGCGCAAGGCGCGGCCGTCGGGGGTTAGGACGCGACCGGCGAGGGTGCCGAAGGTTGGGTTTGTTGTCGCCTGTTGGATGAGGATCGGGTCTGGTCGGCCCTGTATTCTGATCGAGCCGATGCGTCCGCCGCCTGCGTTAGCTTGCGCGGTGAAGTGTACCGGGCCGTTGCCGACGATTGCTCCCGAATTTATTGTTATCCACGGCACATCGCTCGCGGCCAGCCATTCGCAGGTGGTTTGACTTGTGTTGACCGTAATCTGGCTCAGGCCGCCCGCGACCGGGATGTTTGGTGATTGGCCCGGAGTAAATGAGCAGGCCGATTCGAGCGGGATGTCGATTGTCTGGTTTGACTGCAGATTGACCGGTGCGGGTTGCGTAAAGACGGCTCCGGTTTTGGTCGCTCGAAGTTGATACGTGTTTGGGGCGAGGTTTGGGAATGCGAATGCACCGCTCGCGGGTGTCATTGTCCTGAGCGTGATCGCCTGTGGGTTGCCGGTTGGGGTGTAGACAAGGGCGACTTCGGTGCCCGCTCCGCCGCCGACTGCTGTGCCGTTGATATTGAATGTCGGTGTGTTTGTCGCGATAAACGAGCTGCCCGGTGTCCCGTTATAGGTTGTAGTTACGGGAACATCAAATGACAAGACCGAGACGGTAAAGATCTTCCCCGCCATGTTTGGCACGATGTCGTGGAGCGTGTTTGGCTGTGACAGGCATTGATATGTCGCATACGGAACCGCCGCAATCACCTGCGATGCAAGCGGCGAACACGGCGTTTCTTCCCTCGGATTTGGCCCCCGCGAAGAGCCGATGATCACGCCGAGACCAGTCAATTCCGTGGCCGTGATATTTCGGATATAGCCGTAAATAAATCGCGGCGTCTGATTCTGAGCATTCGAAACACTGTTCTGCCCCCCAGCCGTCCCGTCACCCCGCATCAGTTCGTCGCGGTACCTGAACGAAGTGTCGAGCGGAAAGTTATTCGGGTCCCAGATAATCCCCGTCGGCCCGGTAATCGTGACAATATACGTCGTCCCGTCAGCCGGTAGATTAAACTCATAGACGCCCAACGAGACAATGAGCGGCGTGACCGTGTTCGTGCCGTTGCTGGCCGTGACGCTGTTTGGCACCAGCGGCGACTGTGTGCCGTTGTATGTTTGCAGATAAAGCCGGAAGAGCCTTTCGTACTGCCGCCATGAGAGAATGACCGTTCCGCTCGCTCCATTCTTACCGTCGACGGCGATCATGTAGGTCGTCCCGCCATCGGCACGGAAGTTTACTTTACTGGTGATATCAAAGAATGTCGTGTCGTCGTTCGAGCCGACCGGCGTCATGTTGGCAAACGTACACGCACCCTCGGGCGGACAGGCATAGATCGCCATTACCGTATCGAAACTCGAACCCGAGGTAGAGAAACTGTACAAACCACTCGCGTTAGCCGCCGGTGTGTATCTGTACCAGACGGAACTTGTCGCCGGGCTGCCCGCATGTGTTGGTTCGCCGTTCTCCGCCGTCGCGGTCGTGTTATTACCCACAACCGGAGCATTCGGCAGGCTATTCAGCCCGGTGATAACCTGAGCCGCCGCAAAACCATCATTCGTCGGAGCCGCCAAACCAAACTGATTGATCGTATGCGTCTGACCCGCAACCGTGATCGTGTCCGTTCGGGCCGCAGGAAATTCGTTCGTCGAAACATTAAACGAAACCCGCCCGCCGTTATACGTGAGATTATTATAAATCATCCCCGACGAAGCCGGCTGCGAACCCGGCGGACACCCCGGCTGCGTCAACACATCAAAAAAGTAGACCGCACCAAACGGTCGCGCCGTCGTCACCGTCGGCGAAAGCGAATAAGTACAAGTCACCACCGGCGCCTCAAAAAGCGAAATATTGTAACTTCCAGCCCCACCAAAAGCCGCAATCGCCCGTATCGTATACGTCCCCGCCGCCGGAAGCGTAAAGAAACCACTCGTTGGCAGCCGCGAATTATTCACCCCATTAACCCCACCAGCCGTCGCAATCAACGTCCCAGCCGGATTGAGCAATTCAATCCTGGAAAAAAACTGCGAAGTCTCCATCGTAATCGCCACCTGCTGATTCGCAGTTCCGGTGAAGGTGTAGAGGTCGGTTTTATCGCTGCCAAGCACACAAGAATTGCCGGTAAATATACCATTGAAACTATCTCCGTAACTTATCGCTGTAGGAGCGCATGTAGGCCCGCTGCACGTTCCGAGGCGGATCGAGACGTTGTTTGAAGTCTGGTTAGCTGCGGCAAAATCCTGGATGCCGTCGCCGTTAAAATCGCCAACAGCGACCGAGCGAGGGCCATTGCCAACCGTCACCTGAGGCAAGGCCGGTGATGTAAAGCCGCCGCTGCCATTTCCCAATCGGATCGAGACGTTGTCCGCACTACGGTTTGCGGCAACAAAATCCAGGATGCCGTCGCCGTTAAAATCGCCAACAGCGACCGACGAAGGTAAAGTGCCAACCATCACCTGAGGCACGGCTGGTGATGTAAAGCCGCCGCTGCCATTTCCCAACCGGATCGAGACATTGTTCGAAATCTGGTTAGCTGCGGCAAAATCCTGGATGCCGTCGCCGTTAAAATCGCCAACGGCGACCGACGTAGGGAAAGTGCCGAACGTCACTTCCGGCACAGCCGGTGATGTAAACCCGCCACTGCCATTTCCAAGTCGGATCGAGGCATTGTTGGAATTAGGGTTAGCTGTTGCAAGATCCTGGATGCCGTCACCGTTAAAATCGCCAACGGCGACCGATTCAGGGCTAGAAACAACCGTCACCTCAGGCACGGCCGGTGATACAAAGCCGCCGCTGCCATTTCCCAACCGTATCGAGACGTTATTTGAACTAAGGTTTGCCGCGGCAAAATCCTGGATGCCGTCGCCGTTAAAATCGCCAACCGCGACCGATCGAGTTTGAGTACCAACCGTCACCTCAGGCACGGCCGGTGATGTAAAGCCGCCGCTGCCATTTCCAAGTCGGATCGAGACATTGTTCGAACTAACGTTAGCTGCGGCAAAATCCTGGATGCCGTCGCCGTTAAAATCGCCAACCGCAAGCGAAATAGGATTAAGGCCAACGGTCACCTGAGGCACGGCCGGGGAGGTAAAGCCGCCGCTGCCATTTCCCAATCGGATCGAGACGGTGTTTGAATTAAAGTTAGTTGTTGCAAAATCCTGAATGCCGTCGCCGTTAAAATCGCCAACCGCAACCGACAAAGGGGTAGTGCCAACGGTCACCTGAGGCACGGCCGGCGATGTAAAGCCCGATGTCCCGCCACAGCCGGTCGTCGTCACGGTCAAATTAAATGTCCGCGTCGCCATTCCGCCCGGCCCAAATGCCCTGACCGTAATCGGATAGGCGCCCGGCGGAAGTTTTGCCGGCTGGGCATTTGTCAGGCGAATCACACCGGTAGTCGCGTTTGCCACAAAGCGTCCGTTGAAGCCCGCCGGGGCAGAAACAGTAATACTGGTCGCCCCCGTCGGAACCGCATCGGGCGTAATCGTCGCATTCCCGCTCAGGTTCACCGACGTCGCCGGATAATTCCCAAGCGTCGGCCCACCGGTTGGACGATACCAGTCGGTCAGAACGTCGTCTGCTGGATTAAAGGTTAAACGCGTGACGCCGGTACCGTCCGAGTTCATCGTATAAATTTCTTCGTTAACCGCATCGCGGTCACTCTCAAAACCTAACTTTGAACCATCAGGCGACCAGATGTTATAAAGGTCATCACCCAAATTATTTGTAAGACGGGTCACGGCTCCGCCGTTGATCCCGACTGAATAGATTTCAAGCGTATTCGACTCACCGAAGGATGCCAAGGCAACTTTCCCGGTCGGCGAGACGGGAAATCGGCCAATCGTCAGAAAAATCTGCGGAAGAACAGAGGTTGTGAGCGCCAGGCGGTTGCTGCCGTCCGCGTTCATTATAAATACGTTTGAGTCAGCCACCGAATTTTGAGCGTTAAAAACAATTCTGGTGCCGTCAGGGGTCCAGTTTGGAAAATTATCCTGATTTGGACTATTTGGCGTCAGATTGGTCTGATTTGTTCCGTTGCTATTCATTGTGAAGACATCACATAAAAATAACTCTACGTCGCAGCGGGAGAAAACGATCTTGGCTCCGTCGGGTGAAAAGCTTGGAGATTCGTCGGTCATGGCCGAATTGGTCAGTTGGACCATATTTGATCCGTCGGCATTCATTACCCAAATTCTTTGATTTGAATCGGTTGTTCCCTTTGTAAAGAGAATTCTCTGGCCATCGGGTGACCACTCATACGGAAAATTCAACCCGGTCGCCTGCGAAATCATCACTTGGCCGCTGCCGTCGCCATTCATAACCCAGATTTGTGACGTCGTTTCATTAATTTCCTTGAGGTAAACGATTTTTTGACCGTTTGGAGACCAGCCGCCGCCCGGCTCGTGTTCGGGGGAGTTGGTCAATCTTTGCTGATTGGTACCGTCGACATTCATCTTGTAAATCTCGGAGTTACCGTCGCGATCGCTGGTGAAAAGCAGTTCCCCGCCGCCGACCTGCGCCGATGTATGAGAGAGCAAACTCGAAAGGCCAAAAAGTGCAAGCAAAACAGCCAGGCCTACGATGAGCAACCGGAGCGCAAATTTGCGACCCCGGCCTTTTTGTACCTCACCAATACTTTTCATTAAATAATGAGCAACTGACATATTTCATTCCATCACTATGAAAAACTCACCATTACCGCCGTTCCAAAATACTTCTGATTACCAAAATATATCATTCGAGGCCTGCAAAAATCCAGATTCATCACAGCGGAGGCGATCTGCATGATCGCGGTGCAAAACGATAGCGTTTTGACTAAACGGTGATCGTATAGACGGATTGACTGGAGGGCGAGCATCCTGCTCGCCCTGCACCGGTGAGCAGGATGCTCACCCTCCAGTCGATACGGCCGCCTGTAACTTGGTCTCAGACGGCCTAAATTAGGCGTTTTCCTGCATTCACGCCGCTACTCAAGTCCGACCAGGTCCACATTCGCGAGGTTGCACTCCAGCGGTAAAATCTGGGGCGCGAACCGATATCGTTTTGACCCGACCGTTAATGTATATGATTGACCTGTAGGCACCCCGGTGAACGAATACAATCCGAAGGAACTCGTTGTTGTTGTGGTACGAACTCCCTGCGGATCGATAAGCGTGACGGTGGCAGATCGTAGATTCTGCCCCGACGGTGTCGTCACTCTGCCCGCGACGCTCGCCATCGGCGGGCGGGCGGTGAAGCTTACGGTCTGATTTGCACTGAGATTTGTAATACTCACGGCGACCGGCGAAAAAATGAAACCCGCGAGCGACGGAGTTATCGTGTAATTACGTCCGGCGGGTAAACTCGCGAACGAATAATTTCCGCTTCCGTCGGTGGTCCGGGTCAGCGATTTTCCGTCGGTCAGCGCGATCGTGGCTCCGCCCAATGCCGCGGCGCAGCTAGTGACCTGGCCACTAACGGTAAAGACGACCGGGCTGAAATCTAGTCTCACGTTCTTCGCAAGATTATTTGATGTCTGGGCGAGAAAGATATAGTTTGGAACGCTGACCGCGACGCTATAATTATTCGTGACGGTTAAGAGCCCGAAACTGAAAAAGCCATCGTTATCGGTCACAACAGTTCCCCCCGGTGCACCGGTCAGGTTGACGATCGCTCCGAAAATCGGACTTCCGTCCTCGTCGATCACGCGGCCAATTATCGTCGGGTCAGCTATCTCGGTAATAAAGGTCGCACTCGCCCGAATGGTGGAAACAAACGCGTTGCCCGCGCCGTCCAGGGCAACGGCTAAGCCCTGATCGCCCGCCTGTCCGAAGCGAGTCGAATAGACAAGCGTGTTTCCGGCCGGTGAAAACTTTGTAAGAAACGCTCCCCCGGTTGTTCCGTCGGCGGTGGAAAGCGGAGCGAGGAGCGGAAAGTTCGCATCAGCGATGCCGGTCACATAGGCGTTGCCGACCACGTTTACCGCGACCGACCTGCCTTGTTCACCCAGAGTTCCGCCGCCACCTAAATACGTCGAGTAAACGAGAGCTGTGCCGGACGCATTCAGCTTCGTAAGAAACGCGTCCGTCGTTCCGCCAAATGTAGATTGGAAGGCGTTAGCGGTGGGAAAGTTAGTCGAGTTGGTCTGTCCCGTGATGTAGGCATTTCCAGCCCTATCGACCGCAATCGCCTTGCTTCCCCTTGACGTAGCATTTCCGCCGAAATCCTGATTACTACCGCCGACGTAGGTTGAATATACTCGCGACGCCGCACCTGACAGGTTGGTGTTGAACTTGGCGATAAAAGCGTCCTGCGATCCGCCACCGTACGTCGTCTGAAAAGCTCCGGTGGAGGTGAAATTTGTCGAAGTTGACCCCGCATTCCCGGTGATATAAACGTTACCGTTTGCCTCGACAGCGATCGAACGTCCTTCGGCAAAACCGGTTGGGCCGAGGTAGCTGGAATAGACAAGCGACGCCGCCCCGGACGCGTTGGTATTAAGTTTGGTCAAAAATCCGGTAGTCGCGGATGTGGACGAGAACGCACTAGCCGTGAGCGGGAAGCCGAGCGATGACGCTCTGCCGGTCACATAGGCGTTTCCGGCACCATCGGTCCCGATACCGAACCCTTGAGAACTCTGCGTACCACTGAGGTAGGTGGAATAAAACAAGGTACCAGTCGGGCTTAATCTGGTGACGAAGGCAGTGTCCTGACTGTTGCCGGTCAACCGCGTAGGCTGTAGAGCGCTAGCCGTCGTCGGGAAATCAGGGGCGATGGTTTGTCCGGTTATGAACATATTTCCCGCCGCGTCGGCAGCGATATCCCAGCCATTCTCAAAACCAGTGTTGCCGCCCAGAAATGTCGAGTAAACGAGGGCCGTGCCGGCCGCGTTAAATTTGCTTACGAACGCATCCTGGCCGCCGCTCAGGGCTGCCTGGATCGGATTGACGGTCGGGAAGTTGGCCGATGCGGTGTGGCCGGTAACGTATGTATTACCGCTGGCATCGACCGTAATGGAGTTAGCACTATCGGTCCCGCTGCCGTCCAGCAGGGAACTTGAAAAGACGACCACCGGATCGATAACCAGCGTCGTTGAGCGATCATATTCGCCGAGCGAAAAGCCGACGTGTGTGGTTTTGCTGCGATGGGAAAGAACATAGTCCGCTGCCACGCCCCGGCGTTCGCCATTTATCGTCTGATACGCAACCGGCTTTTTCATCATGACTTCGCTGCCGTTGGTTTGCACAATCAGTTGGCCGTCGCTGTCAATTCGAACCTTCGATTTCGAGCTGACACCCCAGCGGATCTGCGCGGGGTCGGCGTTTGCGGTAACGATGAAGTCATACTCAAGCTCTCGCTGGTTGCCGTAGTAGACGAGATCCACACCGTTGTACACCTCGCGAAAATTCACCTTTTCGAAGGTAGGGACATCGACTCGCCATTTCGCCGGGTCATTGCCGATAAAATAGTTGTGTTTACCCGGTTGCTGATTCAGAGCTTCGCCCTGGGCAGCCGAATTCGAACCGAGTAACTCCAGTGTCAAGACGTCCGGGTTGGATCTCGTAACCGGCGCCATTGTTCGCTTTTGCAGCGGAAATACGGCCCTGTTCTGGTTGAGAAAGAGTGTATATCCCGAACCCCGTGATAGAAACTGTACGCTATTTGCCGTTTGCCCACGATTGACTTCAAAACTCAGCGGTATGTGGTTGAGGTTAGCACGTGGTCGCGTCTGACCGATCTCATCCGGTAAAAACATGGCATCCGGACAATCAGCCTTACAAAGTGGTAAGGAAGATGGCGATATGCCCTTGGCCTCGCCCAGCCGTGAGAGGTTGTCGACCGTTAGAAGCAGCCCGAGGGCAAGCGAAATTACTATAACGCGGTGAATAGTTCTGTTTAATCTGAAACCGTCTCTCATCTGTTTTTATCTCCTTGAATTTAAAAAATCACTCCCGTGGTTCAGCACTACCCAAAATAGCTGCACGACGAAAAGGTTAGTGACATTTTCTTGCAAACAACTCGAAAAAGTCTTGGCTTATTTTGGACAAATTTTGGACATTTTCCTGACCAAGGCCGGATCGCCGAGATAGCCCGGGTAGAACAGGTCTTTGAGGCCGTTTATTAGGGTGAAACAGTAGCGGACAAGAGTGAGGTCAAGGGAGTTTTACTCCTGACCCAAAAAGTCGAAGTCGTTCATATTACTGCTGACGGTTACAACTCGGGGAGCAAAACGGTAACGCCGGGAGACGACGCTAAATGTCATCATCTCGCCCGGAGTTATTCCGGTAAACGAATATACGCCAAAGGAACTCGTGGTCGCCGTCCGGCGAACCCCGGCTGAGTCGGTCATTATAACCACGGCGCTGCGTACGCCGCGTCCATCGGGTGTCAGTACGCGTCCGGTTACCGTGAATGTCGTTGGTGTAGGCGTCGGCGTTGGCGTAATGGTCGGCGTCGGCGTCGTGACAGGACTCGGTGTGGGGCTGGGGCTGGGTGTCGGAGTTGGAGTCGGCGTGGGTGTCGGTGAAGGGCCTTCGGCGACGGTCTCGACAGATGTTAGCAGGATATTATCTCCAAGAGTTGTAAAATCTCCGTTCGCCTGATTCCCCGCCGCATAAAATCTCACCGGCCCGACATTCGTGGCCGGCGCAATCCAATTGAATGTCCACATGGCGCCGCCAGACTGATTAAAAAAAGTCCCCTGGCCCGTGTGTTCTATGTAAAAACGGCCAGATTCCGTGATCGTCCGAGTCAATCCAGAGAGGTTTTGAAATGTGCCGGCAGCCGAGGTGCCAGCAAGGGCTGTTAGCTCAAAACCCCAGCGTATTCGCGTCTGATCCATTGAAAGATGGCGAACCTCTATCTGGTATGTTTGTCCCGGAAGATAACTTTGGGGCGCAATGATCTGAAAACTACCCGGACCGGCCAACGACTCATGACATTCGATACAGGACGATTCGCCCGGAGCCCCGGTCTTCCCCGGGGGCGGGCCGTCCGAAAGTGAGCTAACCTTCTTAATCAGGGGATTATCAACGGTTAACGCGACCAAGCCGAAAACCAAAAAGACAGATACCAGGATTAGCTTGGCTGTTCTCATAGCAATCTTCGAAGAGACTCGCCACGCAAAAAATCAGAAAATGGCACTTCTAGCCAGCATTGCCGACTCTCGCGTTTGTTAACAAAGACTTTACGGCTTTGGTAGCGCGAAGGCCTGTGCCAGAAACGCGTCTAAAAAGGCATCGGCGAATAAGTCATCAATTTGCAGTGGGTTGGAGCCTTCGCCGCTGATGACGAACCTTACCAGATTTATCCGAACTTATCGTTTTATCGAGAATTCCTGATTATCCATGCAATAAATTGGATTATTCTGGGTTTCGCCACAGCGAACAATTAGAATCTCCTTGAAAGGTTAAATCCTATTATCAGCTTCTTGGGCGACAGCACCAGGCTGCTCGAATTGTACCGGCTTGTCGTGGTCGCCTGAGTGTTCGAGAACGTCAGCGCGAACGAGTGGTTGTGAACGTTTCGCTGTATGCCAAACCCGATGGTCGGGTGAGATTCGTTCCGGAATCCGGTAATCGCGAAATTTGGCCCGAGCACTGTTCGTATTTGACCCATTTTGAAGCCTGTTCGAGGCGTAAAATCGAACATCGCCATCACGTTTGGCGTGATCATGACGCTCGCCCCGAATCCAAATGAAGCGCCATGTGCGGGAAGCTTGAAGTCGTTGGCGATGAGGGCCGGCGGGAAGTAATCGTTCGGTCGCGGATTAAATCGCCGCTGCCCATTCGAATTCAAATGGATGGCCGGTGAAAAAAACAGGAACAACCGTTTGCCGACGCGACCCGAAATCATGGCCTGCAAATTATAGGTGTATTCCTCGGTAAAGTTGTCGTTGCCCTCGATACTCGCGTAGGTGGTTACGGCGATCGGCGATTTTGTGTCCTGGGCTATCCAATTATAGCCGAGGCCGATCTCGATCGTGCGGCACACACCTCTGCGACATAGCGGTGAGCGGTAGGCGGTCGCATAAAGCTTGTCGGTAATTCCATAGGTCATTCCAAATGCGGCGATACCAAAACTATCAAGGCCAAAAAGGCCGCGAGCGCTTTCACTCAGGGGACGAAGTTGCTGGGAAAAACGATGTGTGAAAACCAGATTCCACGTGCCCTTTGGAACGTGCTTCGCAGTCGGAATGTTAACAAGACGATAATCGAACGGCTCCCGGCCCTTATCGAAGTCGTATCGAGTCGGGTCCTTTTTGTCGTCGGGCGCGGCCGCGGTTGTTGTGTCGGGCTGTTTATCCGTTCCTGTCGCATCGGGTTTGAGTATCCCGCCGTCCGCAGCGTCAACGGATTTCACGGTTTTGTTCACTGTGTCAATTCGCAGTTTTTCGCCGTTCGATTCGACGATCACGATCCCCGGCGATGTCTCGTCAAAGACAACCTTCATCGGTTTCCGCGTTTCCGCCGGGGTGACTGTAGCCGGTTTGGCGCCGACCGTTTCGGGCTGTTTTTCCGGTTGGGCCTCGGGCACAACATCCTGAGCGATTGTCTTCAGAACCGACACGAGAACGACAGCCGCGATGAGAACGCCATTGATCCAACGAAACTTTGCCCTT
The DNA here is from genome assembly GCA_963738935.1 of uncultured Acidobacteriota bacterium. Lineage (GTDB taxonomy): Bacteria > Acidobacteriota > Blastocatellia > Pyrinomonadales > Pyrinomonadaceae > OLB17. Next base: position 2,779,914 of record CAVTYF010000001.1, read on the forward strand.
GTGTAGTTGCCGCTATACATTAATCTATTCCTCCAGAAAAAATTGTCGTAAGGGGCCGATGCAAGACACTCGACCGTACTCAGACGGTCGCTCAGAACCCTCAGCAAATCAACCAGATAGCATACTTCAAGCTTATATGAATAGAGTCCACCGGGACAGATTTGGTTGCCCACGTCGCTAGAGCGGTTACGGTATCAGTGTATGGAATAACCACAACTGGCGAACCATCGGCGGTCTCGACTGGAGGGTGAGCATCCTGCTCACCGGTGCGGGGCGAGCAGGATGCTCACCCTCATAGGCGCCAACTTAAGGGTGTAAACAGATGAAAACAGGGTGTTTAAAGTCCCTGAAAGGGACAGATGTAATAGCGTCGGGAGAATCCCGACGAGCCTAGTCAAGAGATCGCCACCGTCCCTGTAGGGGACGAATGTCAGTCATTTCGGCCGTTTGTCCCCTACAGGAACAGAAATTTTGTTATGGTCGCCAGTCGTCGGGTTTCACCCGACGCTATTACATGTGTCCCTTTCAGAGACAGGAAGTCCTTTAGAACGATGGTTTACAGCCTTAAGTTGGCGCCTATGATGCTCACCCTCCAGTCAATCCTAAACCGCTCGAGGTGAATTTCGACGAGGCAAGTCAATTAAAAAGGCGGCCCGAGGGCCGCCGAAAAGTGGGTCAGTCAATCAATCAGGATTACTCCTGACCGACAAAATCAATGTCGGTCAAGGTATCTTGAACCTGGACAATTCGCGATGTAAAGCGGTAGCGCCTGGACGATACGTTGACCACGTATGACGCACCAACCTCAACATCTGTGAATCGGAAGTAGCCAAACGAGCTTGTAACCGCCGTTCTTCGATTGCCTTCACTGTCGGTGATGATGACGGTGGCGTTCCGCAAGCCGCGGCCGTCTGGGGTGAGGACTCGGCCTGAGACTTCGACTCCGGCTGCGGTTGAGGCCAGTAGTTCGATGCCCCAGCCGCCGTTGATCTGGCCGCGGACCACTTCCGGTGCCAGCGGTCTCGCTACGCCGTTGTCGTCGCGGACGTAGAGGTTCCACACTCCGTTGCCGTTTGAGCCGCCAAAGGCTCCAAACAGGGTCTGAGCATTTGGCCGTGCCACGACGCAGCCTGGTTCGACATACGGTCCAGCCGGGGCCGGGGCCGCAAATGTCGAGACCGGCGTTTCGCACGTCGTCGGTTTGAAGATTCCGGTCACTAGCGGGCCGTTATCCGGCAGAACAGCGTTCGGGTAATCGGCATACGACAGCGTTACCGCTCCCGCCTCGGTGATCGCCGTCGGGCCGCCGACATCGCCGTGGATGACGTATCTTGCACCGTTCGGGCCGACAAGCAGCACATCCAGATTGTCCGGCACCTCATGGTAGTAGTCATACAAGGTCACGCGGATTCGGAACACATTCGTCGTCGCTCCGGTCACTGTGATCGGCGACGGATAGAGTCCCGCCGTCGAACCGCCAATGATCGAGATCGGCGCCGTATTCTTGAACTGGTTGGCCGTGTCGTTGATCGTTACGATCGCATTTCCCAGAATGCCCGTACCGGCTGTGGCATTTACCAGGTTTAGGTTAAACGTCTCATTCGGATCGGCTGATGAATCGCCGCAAAGCTGTATCTGAACAGTCTGCGTCAAAACTCCAGGGGCAAATGTCACCACCTGTGGAGTGTTCACGTAATCGACACCGGACGTGCAGGCCGCTCCACCGACGGCTTTTCCGCCGCCAAATACAGGTGCAACCGTCGCTGTCGTCGTGCCAGTCGTCACGCCCGTTCGAACAACCGTGACGCTAACCGACTGCGACTCGTCATCGCGATACGTCGGTGAGCTAAACGCCAGAAATGTCGTCGGCGTCGGACTCGGGGTTGGAGTTGGGGTCGGTGTCGCGACCGGTGTTGGCGTCGGCGTTGGGGTCGGTGTCGGTGTAGTTGCAACACAGCACGACAGGCGGCTAACAGCTACGCTGTCAACACGCCAGCCGGTTCCGGAAACACTCGTGTCGGATGCCATCCGGAACCTGAGTTTAAACGGTACACCCGCCGCCGAAGACGGAAGGTTGACCCTCGTGTTTATAAAGGTCGCCTGCGTCCCGGTCCATGCCTGACGTCCGGCGATCGCGCTACCGGGCCTGATCAAAAGATTGTATCCGCCCGCCGCGAATGATCCGCCCGCCGTGATGATGTCGGCATAGGCTCCGCCGTTGATCGAAATCTCAAGCACACCGCCGTCAAATTCGCTTTCGAGCCCCCACGCGTGCCGGAACGAGACTTGCGAACCAGCCGTCGTCGTGATCGTCGGCGTTTCCAGAACCTTATCGGAAACTGTCGCCGGATCGTTAACAAAGGCAACATTAGGGGCCGTGTCGTTAGCACCCGTGGCAGTGACCCAAAGAGGCGCCGCACCCGTAACATTGGTCGCTACCCAGCCCGCCGGTAGAGCTGGTGCGGTCACGGCGTCAAAGTTTTGCGTAAATGACGTTGTGACGCCTCCGGTCGGGATCGAGTAAACCACGTTGCCCAGACTGGTCGCGCCGTCCTGATGAGCAACGGTCGCCGTGATATTTGTACCGCATGTCACGGATGGGCTGGCGGTAAAGGTGAAATTTCTCGCAACCGCCGCACCGCCTGCGGTGATGACGCCATAGTTTTGCGCCGCGCTCGGCGTGAGTACACCACCGGTAGCGGCAAGCGTGCCGACGTTGCTGACGGTGTTGGCACCGCCGGTATTGACGACGCCAAGCGAGACTGTAACGGTTTCACCAGGATCGACAGCCCCATTGGCTGGCAAGCAGCTTTCGGAGACTATCGTAACCGCCCCAGGGGCGAGCACCGGCACGCCGGTCAGACATAGGTTGACCGTTGTGGCGGCGGCCCCTGTGACGACGACGCTATTATTATTCGCGACGTTAAAACCACCGGTTTTGGTAGCCGCGGCGGTATAGGTGCCAGGCGGTACGTTGATGATCGTGTACTGGCCGCTGGCGTTTGTCGTCGCCAGAAAGCCGCCCGCGAGAGTTACAACGGCATTTGTCAGCGGCAATCCGGTGGCACAGCTCGTGATCGTGCCGCCCACGGTGCCGCGCGACGGGGCCGTACAGGTCGGGAATTTGATGTTTCCAAGGACACGGGTGCTCCAGGCAAATGCGTCGGCATTTCCCGCCGCCGCTCTGTATTCCTGTGTGTACCAGAATGAACATTCGTCCGTCGGATCGACATTCATCGCGCTGTAATCGCCCCAGCGGCTGCCCGCGCCAGCCTGAAATCCAGTTCCCAGAAATCCGTCGGTCTGGGCCTGAAACGTATTGGCCGCATCCGTCGCCAGCCGACCGGCATATTTAAGGCTCGGGAAATCGGTCGCAACCGCCGATCCTGATGTGCTGTAACCGAGCACAATATTGCCGTCCTTGTCCTGGGCGATGCTGCCCATCCATGAATTTGTTCCGCCCGCGGGTGTTCCGGGGCTGGTCGATTGGGTGCCTTGGTTTGCCACGCTAAAGGCTCCCGCGGCCCCGGCGCGTCTCAGCTCGGCCCAGCGGATGCCCGATTGATATGTAGCCGCGTTTGTCGGCGTAACCCCGCCAACGTTGACCGTAAAATTAACCACCCATGAATTTGTCGGACTCGCCGCCGTACCAAGGTTGCGGTAGCCTATGCGGTGCATGAGGCGATCCGCGATGGCATCAAGCCCGGTCGCCGTACCGGGTTGTTCAATATCGCCACGTCCCGCCGGCTGGCGGGCGTCAAAGGCGGCAAGCACAAGGCCCGCGTTAACCTGCGTGTACGTCGAGGATGCTGGCGCCAAAAAGTTTGGCTTAAACTCAAAAATTCGAAGCCCATCGGCCGGATCGCCAAATTCGTCGGAATTAATCTCCATAAAGAGATTTCCCATCCCGGCTGGCGGAGGAACAGTTCCATCAATATCGGTCGGTAATTGACCGCCGCAAGATGGGCATGAGACGAATTGGTCAAAGTAAATAAATGAAGCGGTCGGATCGCCCTGGAGCATCTTTACGCGATCGTATGCAAAAGCACCGGCACCGAGAAACTGCGTACCAGCCTGGTTGAACTGGTTGACCGACATATAATAAGCGTCGGGCCAAACACCCACTTTCGGATAATCGAAAAATGAGCCCGTCGGGTGGACAAAGTCGTAAACATAATACGAACCAGTCGGGTCCGGCGTTGTCGAAACGGCAAAGACCTGATGCCCCGGAACTGGCCCGGTGCAAAACTGTGAAAGGACCCAACGGTTGGCAAGCGGGTCGTAATTAACGATCGGGTCACCATCGTCCGAATTAACGCACGGGCCGCCGGCGACATTGGTCAGACTGCTGAGCAAAAACGGCGCGACCAGCGGCGTACCGGCTTTGTTATAGATGCGCACCAGCGTGTTGGTCATCTGGACATAGTGGTTTGGACCGACGTCACCAACCGTATCGGGCGGCGCAAAAGTGGTGCCAAAAACCGTCCGATTGTCCTGACTGCTCAAGCCGTCAAAGCTGACGCCCGGCGCCGGTACCATGCTCGGGGCAGCCGGAACGTCGGGCAATGCCTCATCTCTAAACGGATAATTGCTCGCCGCAGCCCCGGCTCCCGGTACGATATTTTTAATCGTTTTGGCGTTGAAGGGATTCATGATCTTCTCTTCCTGCCGGGCCCTTTTTTCCGTCGCCTTAGCAGAACGAATCTCGTCAATCTCCCAATTCGGATCGGCGACCTCGGGAAGATCGCGAACTGAGCGCGAAATGCCAAAGCTCACGGCCTGGCTGGATATCACATCCCCCTTTCCACCGTCATTTTTTTCGGCGTTTTGCGATGATGCCCGCTCCGAACCTTTTAGAAATAAACCTATCGCAAGACACAAGACGAATAAAGACAGCAGGATGCGAAATCCTCCGCCGGACAATTGTTTCCTCATTAACCGATCTCCTTTTCAACTTTTTTGCAGGATTTGTAAAACGTTATTTTGTAAAGATTTGCCGTGTATGCAAGTTCCGTAGCGGCATCTTAGGCATTGCCCAATTCGACATCTAGATCAACTAAATATCCCGAACCCAGAAACACGCTGGGGCGAAAACGCCCCAGCAGTCAAGATACAAATTGTCGGTCGAGTCAATTTTCTAAAACTAGTCGAGTGGGAAGTAAAAGTCAACCGAGTGGTGCTGAATACAAACCGGTGCACGAACCCCGCGCAAAACTCGCACACAACTGGATGCGGCGATATTGGATTATCACGGTTTAGGCCGTTATATTAGTCTTTGCGGGTACGCACGATGCGTTTTCTCGGTTGTTTTTTCGCGAGCGGAGCTGAAAGGATATCTGCTTTTTGCGCGGATTTTTGCCGCTTTATCGGTATAGTGTTCTGCGGGTTTATCTCTCTTGGCGGTCCCGATGTTGTCGCCTTGACAGGTACCATGTCACGAACCGGAATGGAAACTCCGGCGGCCGAGGCTTGGATCGAGATTGGACCGTTATCATTTTTGGGGTGCGATTCCGGGTCGTGCGGCTTCGCCGGCGTCGGTGTCGGCGTAGGTGATATTGGATGGGCCATAATATTTTCTCGTCCAAAACTAGCCGACACCAGCAGAACTGAGGCGATGCCAACCGAACAAATCAACATATAATAGGCAACGACTTTCATATTTGCAAGACCCGCATTTTGAGATGTGTCGCCGTTCCGCCTCGTTGCTATATTTCCAATCCGCCTACTGAATTATCCAAACAAAATGCTCTATCGCCTCATGGGTGGTCAGCAGTATGCGCTGCTCGGCGAAGAGAATCATGATCAGTCCGGCCATCGAAGTCGGCCAAAACCAAAAACCAGGAACCTTGGTCTGCGACCGCCGGGTTGTCAGAGCATTGTTCTCAGCAAACTGTATGAGGCGTCTAACCCGTTCTGTCACGTCGGCACAATTGGCATCAAAAAGGCGGGATCCGGCGAACGCAGATTGTAGCGGAGCAATTCTGGCCAGCCTGACGAGGGCCGAAGCGAGATCGAGGGCCCTCGACCGGCCCGTATTTGCGGCATACTCATCGGCCGCCGATTCGACCTGCTTAGTCCACGCACCGTCAAGATTTGTCCCCAACGGGAGGAGGACAAGATCACGGCAAACCTGCAAAATAGTTCGTTTGAGATTGTCATGCGATCTCAAATGTCCACGCTCATGGGCTACCGCCGCCCGAAGCTCTTGAGAATTCAAGGTCCCCAAAACCTGCTCGGCGATAAACAAACGCGGGCGAATAACGCCAACCACGGCCAACACGGGAAACGGATGAACAATGCGAAATACCGGAACGTGAATGCCTTCCAGCGCAATCGGCACAGCATTATCCTGCCAGCGCTCTGCTAGTTGCCGCGTGACCCTCCAGGTCTGAAACACGCGATACAACGCGAAAAGCGCGGCGACCGAAGACAAACCTGCTATCACGGCCAGCTTGCCGCTGACAACTTCCCCTGAATTATCGGGCTCGTGCAAAAGATAGGCGGGTACGACAAAAGCAAAAACAAATACGAGGGCGGCGGCGACAGGTCCCACCCTAAGAGCAAAAATTATGCGGGCACATGCATCCGCCGACCAGGCCTCTATTCGGCCCGAAATCAGGCGCCAGATGCAAGCGGCAACGCCCGCCGCCGTCATATTGACAATCAGTAGAAACGCGAGTGTAAGAGAAATCCCAAGTAGAAAGTACACGCCTAGCCCTCCCGACCGATCTCCAATCGCTTTTCTTTGACCAGCCGCTCCAGTTCGTCAAGCAGCAGTAGATCGCGTTCGCTGACCGAATCGACGATGCAGGCCAGCACCGGTTCGATTCCGCCCGTACCGGTTTCGAACAACCTTCCAATAATGACCTCAGCCATGCCGCGATCCATCTCGGCAAGCGAATATTTAGCCGTATAAAAAAACGCCCGTCCGTCTTTTCGGCGGGAGAGTAGCCCCTTTTTGAAGAGGCGATCGAGCGTCGTCATGATTGTCGTGTATGCATACGCACCGCCGATTGCCGTATTAACACTTGTCACATTGGCCTCGCCGAGCCGGCGGACCTCGATCATAACTTTTCGCTCAAGATCCCCAAGCGAATCAAGTACAACGTCGGAGAGGCGCTTATTACCGCGAAGTCTGAACTTTGTTGAAAGCATAATGTGAGTATAAAAGAAATGCCTTGTCTGTCAAGAGAAACCTTGAGGTCGTCGCGGCTTAGAAATTCAGGCAAAAAAAGAGACTGCCTTTGCAGACAGCCTCTTTTAGGTTGATTACGCAGTCTTTTATTCCTGGGCAACAAAATCTGCGTCGGATACAGTGTCAAAGACCTGAACGACTCGTGGGTTATATCGATAGCGAATTGATTTCACACTCATTATAAGTGTCGATCCAACCTCGACATCCTCAAATCGATAGTAGCCAAACGAGCTGGTCGTCGCTATTCTCGTTGCTCCATTCGAATCGAGCATCGTGACGGTGGCGTTCCGCAAGCCGCGGCCGTCGGGGGTGAGGACTCGGCCTGAGACTTCGACTCCGGCTGCGGTTGAGGCCAGTAGTTCGATGCCCCAGCCGCCGTTGATCTGGCCGCGGACCACTTCCGGTGCCAGCGGTCTCGCTACGCCGTTGTCGTCGCGGACGTAGAGGTTCCACACTCCGTTGCCGTTCGAGCCGCCAAAGGCTCCAAACAGGGTCTGAGCATTTGGTCGTGCCACGACGCAGCCTGGTTCGACATACGGTCCAGCCGGGGCCGGGGCCGCAAATGTCGAGACCGGCGTTTCGCACGTCGTCGGTTTGAAGATTCCGGTCACTAGCGGGCCGTTATCCGGCAGAACAGCGTTCGGGTAATCGGCATACGTCAGCGTTACCGCTCCCGCCTCGGTGATCGCCGTCGGGCCGCCGACATCGCCGTGGATGACGTATCTTGCACCGTTCGGGCCGACAAGCAGCACATCCAGATTGTCCGGCACCTCATGGTAGTAGTCATACAAGGTCACGCGGATTCGGAACACATTCGTCGTCGCTCCGGTCACTGTGATCGGCGACGGATAAAGTCCCGCCGTCGAACCGCCAATGATCGAGATCGGCGCCGTATTCTTGAACTGGTTGGCCGTGTCGTTGATCGTCACGACCGCATTGCCGAGAACGCCCGTACCGGCTGTGGCATTTACCAGGTTTAGGTTAAACGTCTCATTCGGATCGGCTGATGAATCGCCGCAGAGCTGTATCTGAACAGTCTGCGTCAAAACTCCAGGTGCAAATGTCACCACCTGTGGAGTGTTCACGTAATCGACGCCGGACGTGCAGGCCGCTCCACCGACGGCTTTTCCGCCGCCAAATACAGGTGCAACCGTCGCTGTCGTCGTGCCCGTCGTCACGCCCGTTCGAACAACCATGACGCTAACCGATTGCGACTCGTCATCGCGATACGTCGGTGAGCTAAACGCCAGAAATGTCGTCGGCGTCGGACTCGGCGAAGGCGTCGGACTTGGTGTCACTACTGGCGTCGGAGTAGGCGTTGGCGTTCTCGTGGGTGACGGCGTTGGCGTCGGTGTTGGGGTCGGGGTCGGTGTTGGGGTCGGGGTCGGGACGACGACGCCTGCGACGGTGTTAGTATCGGTCGCCGAGTTATTGGCCGGCGTCGGATCTGTCACACCCGCCGGGGCTGTTACGGTCGCCGTATTTGCAATTGTGCCGGTCGCACCCGCTGCAACAGTGGCGATAAGGGAGAAGGTAACCGAACCGCCCGATGGCAGATTTGCGGTCGCGGCGATATTGCCCGTACCACTCGGGGCCGAGCAAGTTCCACCAGCCGCTCCAACACATGTCCAGGTTGCACTTGCGATGCCAGCCGGTAAAGTGTCAGCAACTGCGGCTCCAACAACCGGATCCGGGCCGGCATTCGATGCAACGATCGTATAGGTACTCATGCCGCTGGGGCTTATTGAAGCCACTCCGTCGGTCTTGGTGATTCCGAGATTGGCAGATCCACCGGTTGCACTAAAAGGCATTGACATGCCATCGATAACCTGACTGCCGTCTCCGGCACCAATCGGTCCCAGCAGCGTCGCCGCACCGGTTGTCAGATTAATACTGTAAACATTCGAGATGCTGTCGACCAGCAAAATCGCGTATGCAAGGTCAGTTCCCTGTTGGATGTCGAAACCACCGTTCAATGTCGGATTGACGCCAAGCGGACCGATTGTCGTTACCGCTCCCAGATTTGGCGAGGGCGCGCCGCCGACACCACCAATCCGGACGAGCGTGTTGCGGGTCGTATCGATTCCGAAAAGCGTAGTCGTCGTAACGCCTGGCGTATTATTTGTATAGGCTACGTGAGCAATGCTTGGGGTCGTTCCAGCGCCAGGGTCTCCCGCAACGTACGCGAGACTTGTGTCCGTTGCGGCAAGCGTACCATCAACCGGATTAAGCCGCCGGCTACCACCGGTATTGCCGACCTGACGAATGCGATCAACGGTTGGGTTAAAATCTAATCCAAAAAACGTGTCGATCAATCTAGGAAACGTATTTGCGCTGACATTCGTGACCGCGCCTGTCGTTGTATTGATCGTCACAACCCGCTCAGAATCCGGAAACCCCCGGGTGACCGTGCCAAACAGCACACCGGTTGCCGGCCGATAGTCCAGACTCACAATAAATTCAAAGTTAACGGCGGTCGAGTCAATTCCGGTCACGGGAACATCGGTTAGCAGCGTTCCCGGAGTGTTCGCATTAAAGCTGATGATAGAGTCAGCCTGGGTATCATAAGCAAAAATGACCGGATTTGCCTGTACGGCGCTCGGGGCTTCCTGCTCGAATCTCGCCGCTTCAACCCCGTAGGTTGCGGCGTAACGCGCTTCTTTTTCCTGATCTTCCTGATAAAGCGCCATTTGGGCGGGGGAAAGACGCGGAGGAGTGCGAATCGGCTTTACGACGTCCGGCGTATCACTTTTCGCAGCTCTTTGGGCGTTGATACGCCACGTTACAATGCCAAATACGGCGAGACTCAGCATCACGCTGAGTACTAAGAATGCTTTGCGATTCAAAGCAATAATCGACCCGTTGATTTTTCTCATGATTCTCTCGAAACTCCCCTGAAATAATAAATGCCCGATGCGGCAATAATACTAGCCAATAATACTAATAGACTTCAGAAATGCCATGACGGTCATTTCCGAAATCACAGTTCGGTAAACATACTACTTTCCGGCCCCACAGCGGAAATCTCTCGTAAAGCTCTCACCATGGAAGACGAGACTTCGGTCTCGACTTCGAAATTTTCAAAAGCCTTTAAAGCAGGACACAAAAGTACCCAAATTATACCCTCAAACTTTTGCAAACGTCAATCTTTTTATACTTATTCAGTAGCGGGTGGAAATTAACAAATTCGCTCGCAAGAGAAAACCACTATATATTGAGGTGTCGCCAACGCAGTGGCACAATTAAATTTATTCAAGTCCGATAAAATCTACATTCGATAGATTGTCCGTCACCGTCACTATTTGAGGCGCGAAACGATAGCGTTTTGAGGTGCCGACCAGTGTGTAGGTCTGGAGTGTTGCAACATTTGCGAAACTATAGTTTCCAAATGAGACTCGTGGTCGCGATTCGTCTGACGTTGTTTGAATCGACCAATGTAACGACAACATTCCTTAATCCTTGTCCACTTGGCGTTGTTACGCGTCCGGAAACGCTCGCGGTAGCGGCGACTGGCGCCGCCGCCGCAAAAATTCCAAGCGAGGAAACTTCGGCGTACACAGTCCTGGTAGCAATATCACGTAACGGGACGCTCGCCGTTTTGTCCGTCCACGCCCCATTCTCATACTGCCAGACCCGGACGGCATCGAAACGAGAAAGGTCAAAATCTTGACCTAGTTCAATGCCAACCCAGATATTCCCCGAAAACTGCGCCGTGGTTTGTACCATTCTCGGGGTACCGACAAACGACCAGCCAGAGACGGGTGGCACAACATCTGGATTCACCGCCATCGCAGCCGACAGCCCGGCCTGATAGGCGTTATAGAAACGAATCGTTGTGGTTGGGTTCAGGTCAAAAAATCCATCGTTTCCGGCGACATTCGTGCCATAGCCGTAACGCGTCACGCCAAAATCGGCCGTTGGTCCAATAACTGTCCGTCCGGCAACAACTATCTTTCCATCCGCCTGTATCGCAATCGCATTCGCCGAATCAAATCCCGGCCCGACCATCGTCTGCTGCCGGCCATCGGCGTCAAAAGTCGTATCCAAAGTCCCGTCCGAATTGACGCGGGTAACGCCGAAATCGTTATTCGAACCGTTGCTTGCAAATCCCGCCGCAACTATCTTTCCATCCGTCTGGATCGCGACAGCCATCGCAATATCAGGAACCGCACTAAAAGGCACGATCGTAAAACCACCAGTTCCAAAATTCGGGTCGGCACTGCCGTCGGAATTGAGCCGGGCAATCAAATAATCATTTACGCGCCCATTGCCGCGGATACATCCGGCAATAACGATCTGTCCATCCGGCTGTAACTTCACGGCCAGTGCTTCATCGACATCGACCGGGCTAAAAGCATGCGTCGCGATGCCATCATTACTAAAGGTCGTATCCAAAACTCCGTCGACATTATAGCGAATCAGCACGGTATCCGTGCTTGCCGGGCCGCTATAGTAACCGGCGACGATAATCTTACTGTCCGGTTGCACAACCACCGCATATCCCAAATCGTTGCTGGGCCCGACCGGCGTCGAAATAGCTCCGTTCCCAATACCCGAATTGCCATCGAATGTTGTATCGAGAGCGCCGTCCTGATTTACGCGAATCAACGATACATCGAAATTTGCGCCGTTAAGAGCATTTCCGGCAATAACGATCCGGCCATCGGGTTGAACCGCGACCGACCGTGCGATATCATTCGCCCCGGCAACGTCGGCCATCATCCGGCCATCGCCGTCAAATGTAGTGTCAAGCGTGCCGTTATCGTTATATCTGACGGCGGCGATATCAGTATTGATCCCGTTCGAGGCCTGTCCGACGACGATAATCTTTCGGTCGGGCTGAATCGTGACGCCAAATGCCTCGTCATCCTGCGGACCGACCGAGGTCATGACTATTCCATTCGCGTTTGGGCCAAAAGTGTTATCGAGACCGCCGTTTGGATTGTACCGAACAACCGTAAAATCGTTGTGCGTCCCATTAAAAGCATATCCGGCCACAACAATCTTTCCATCCGCCTGAATCGCGACAGCCTGGGCAACATCATTACCACCCCCTGGAGCAGTCGTAACGATCCCATCCACGCCGAATGTCGCATCAAGCATCCCGCTCGACGCCGGAAAAGACACCGAAGTCTCATAGGGTCTGAAAATAGCTATTGATTCCGCAGAAATGTCCGCAGACATGCCGAATAAAAGGGAAAAGATAAACACATATGAGATCGTTGTTTTAGTCATGGTAAATCTGTTGACAATGCAGCTAGCTCCTTTAAATGTCGGGAATCGGGAATAGAGTTCTCCAGAAGAACCTATTCCTTTTTTCCGTTCATTTATTCCTTTATCTCACAACTATTTTCTCCGTTTATTGTAGATTGGATTCGAGAATTAGTCATTCCGATTGTCGTTCCATACCCGCAAGGCGGTTGGCTTACCCTATCAATCTGGCAAAACGGTCGCGTCGTCGGATTTAACTGTGGTCAAAAGCAGGATCGCGAGCAGGGAGACGCAGCCGCTGGCGAGGAAGGCGGTGGTGGCTCCGAATTGATTCCAAATCAGACCAAACAGCAGCGAGGCCGGGAAAACGGTGATGCCAAAGGCGAGGTTGTAGAGGCCGTAGGCGGTGCCGCGTTTTTTTTCGGGGACCATGTCGGCGACAAAGGCTTTTTCGACGCCTTCGGTCAGACCGAAATAGGTGCCGTATATAATAAAGAGAAGCCAGCATTGCCACGCCGAGCTGACAAAGGCAAAACCGACGTAAACAAACGCGTAGATGATCCAGCCGGCGATAATCAGCGTCTTCCGGCCAAATTTATCCGAAAGATCGCCGCCGATCAACGAACTGACCACCTTGCTAAAATGAAGCGTCATCCACAGGAGCGGCAAAATTACGGGTGAAATGCCGGATTCGGCTGCACGAAGCAGTAGAAATGCGTCGGTTGAATTCGACAGTGTGAAAACCGCAATGACGACGAGAAAGCGTTTGAAATTACCGTCAAATCCTTTTAAAGAGAAACTCGGCGGTGCGGCCGCAGGATCAGCCGATTTTGGTTCCTCGCGAACCACAAATGCGATCACGAGCAAGCCGATCACAACCGGAACGGATGCAAACAGGAACACTTGCTGATATTCACGAATCGTCGGATTGCTCGTATCAGCGGCAAAGACCAGGAGCAGTAGAAATCCCGCAACCGGGCCAAAAACGGCACCGAGATGATCGGCGGCGCGGTTAAACCCGAAGGCGAAGCCGCGTTGATTTTTTGGTACGCTTTCGGCGATAAGCGCGTCGCGCGGGGCGCCGCGAATGCCTTTGCCGACGCGGTCGGTCATTCGGACAACCAAAACCTGCGGCCATGTCGTGACAAAAGCGAGAACGGGCCGCATTATCGCGGCCAGTGAGTATCCGAGAAAAACCGGCAATTTTCGCTGGCCCCAGCGATCGCTCAAATAGCCTGAGACAAGTTTTAAGAGGCTCGCGATCGATTCGGCAAAACCCTCGATCAGCCCGATTGCAAACGGGGATGCGCCAAGGCTCAGAGCGAGGAAGGCGGGCAGCAATGGATAGATTATTTCGCTCGATGTGTCGTTGAGCAGGCTGACAAAGCTGAGTGCGAGTACGTTTGGCGGCAGTTTGCGATATCGCCGCCAGCGGCCGTGTCTTATTTCGCTCGCCGGTTCAGCCATATTAAGAGGGTGTCAGTAGCCCGCACGTAAGTAAGGGCTCTCGTTGACCATTACGATCCTTGTTCCTTTTAACGACCGCTTGGTGCCGACGGAGCCCTTACTTACGTGCGGGCTACTGACACGCCCCCGATCATCGCGATTGTGTTGGGCGCGGTCTTTCAGCGCTTCCGCCGCCGCTGAAGGCCCACAACGCAATGCTCCCCGCGATAGCGACGGCCAGTATGACGGCCACAATCGCCATTCGAAACGCCATCTTCAGCGTCTTTTTGAGCATTTTAAATGCGATGAACGCAAATGCCAGGAAGATCAAAAAGAAAGCTACCGCCGCAAAGATGCCGATGCCGCCACCTAGCGGTGCAAGGTCTAATAAAATAGTCATTTCGATCCAGCCTCCGATGCCCTTTCTATTGCGTCGATGTCTTCTTCCGTCAAAGTCGATTCCTCGGTTGGAATCGCAAATTCCTCATCCGTCCAGGCGCCGAAATCGAGCAGCTTACAGCGCTCCGAGCAAAAGGGTCGAAACTCGTTACCGGTAAATTCTGTTTCCCGCCCGCAATGCGGACACTTCACGATAGGCATAAGAAAAGGTTAGGATACCAAAAGTGAGTTCAGAGCGCCGACCATGGCTTATATTTTGAGCGAACAAACGTGTTTTTGTGAACGTATTTATTTTGGAATTTTGCATCAAAGATTAATGTTATGAGCGATTACAAAGAAAAATTTGAACGTTGGCAAAAAAAGGCGACTGAGAAGTTTGACGAGATTGATGCTCAGCTTGGGTTAAAGGACAAGATCGAGGGCGGTGCCCGCGTCGTGGTAGAGACGGCGCGAACCGGGGCCGAGCGTCTAAAAATCGAGGCCGAGAAAACTGATGTCGGCAAACGTGCCGTGCAGGTTGCCGAGGATGTCGTCAGCACGGCCAGCGGAACGGCCAAGACGGCCTGGAATGTAAGTGAACCGCTACGCGATGTGGCCGCCGATGCCGGTACAAAGGCCGGCGGCGTAGTCGTTGATGCGGCGGCTAAAGCTGGTGATTTGTTTGACGACGCAGTAGATTCGGTCGGAACCAACGCAAAACGCGTTTCGAAGGTTGTCGGATTTGGCGCCGGTTTATCGTCAACGCTCGATTCGGCGCTCAAATCTGCTAAGAAAGCGTCCGATTGGGTTCAGGCTGACCCTTTGCGGGCCGCGACGACCGGGGTTTCGATGGCGATCGGCGCGGGACTCGGCGTCGTTTTTACCGGTATCAGCTCGCATTGGCTTTTGAATTCGGCAATTCCAACTTACTCAGTCAAAAAAGTCGCTCAGGAATTCGACGGCTACCTCAAACGCCGCGAAGACATGATCGCCAAGGGCCAGCTCAGCGACGCCGACGCCGAACGCGTCGAGTTTGAACGCGACATCGCCAAACGCATCGGTGCTCCGCTACTCGGTGCATTCTCATTCGCCTCAGGTGCCGTGATGATGAGTAATATCCTCAACCCCGCCGCCGTCACCGGTTTCCCGCTCGGCAACATCATCGGCGGCAACCCGCTGCTCGAGGGCGTATGGTTCTTCGGCAACGGCATGGTCTGTTTTAAGACCAGTTACGATTTCTTCATGATCGCCCTCGACGGGCAGGAAGATGTGGAGAAAATGGTAAAAGAGATCAAGGGCCTACTGCCGTCCGCAGTTCAATAGCCGCAAAAAAAGCAAAAGACCCAAAATCGGATGGTCTCATGTTTTGCGTCCCTTGCGCCTTTTTGCGGCCAAACTCTAGTTTATCTGAATCGGAAACGGAACAAAGCACAGAATAAAAATTATCAGGGTCAGGAACGCGATTATCTTCCGTCTTGCGTCGAGCGGCGTTTGGTCGAGTGGCCGAGGATGCTTTATCCGCATCATTATGCCGAGGATTATCGCGATTAAAAACCCGCTCGGACTTCCGTAAAAATACAACCCGAACACCGATAGCGCCGCCATCGTCGGGAAGGCGACCCGTCCCGTCCAATAGTGAACCTTTTCGCCAAAAACCGCATATATTGCATGACCGCCGTCGAGTTGCCCTGAGGGGATAAGATTGAGCGCCGTAACCAGAAGGCCGACCCATGCAGCGAAATAGAACGCATTGCCAACGCTGACCGACGGATCGTGACCGAACGCCGCTCCCAGCAATCTCATCAGCAGCGGATCTGAAAACAAAAGACCGCTCGGGTTGGCAAGCTGCTCAGGAAGTGCCGCTTCCATCGTCGCGATCCCGATCATCGCGACAGGCAGGAGCGCGATAAATCCGGCAATCGGTCCGGCAACACCGATGTCGAAAACCGCTCGTCGCGACGGCATCGGCGAAAGAATTTTAATAAATGCGCCGAACGTACCGGCGGGGCCGATCATCGGCGGCGTCGGTATAAAAAACGGCAGTGTCGCGTCAACCCGATAGATGCGGCACGCAATGTAATGCCCCATTTCGTGAGAAATTAGGATGAACAGCAAGGACAGCGAGAAGCTGATCGCGTAAGACAGATGGCCGGGCTCGAAAAATAATGCCCGCACCGCGTCGCCGATCAGAGTGACATATTTTGCCGGCAGTGAAAACAGAAGCTGCAAAAATTCCTGTACGTTTTGCGGATCAGCGTCAGGCAGCGTCTGATATGGCCCGAACGGGAACAGCGAACCCGCGATTGTTACGGTGCAGAACGTTACCGCAAGAAGCAGAATGTGTTTGATCCACGTCCGCGCCGTCGGCCGCATGGATGGCCGTTCGGAAAAATACTCGCGCTCGATATTATCTGGTTCGGTCATCTTGGTTAACAAAAAGATCGTAGGCCACGAACCGGGCGACGCTTTTTCGCACCGCCCCCGCGTGTCTACGATCGGAAACCTAACCAAATGATACTAAAATTGGTGTGACTATTCGACCGGCCTTGCCGAAAGCTCCTTGCCGGGTTTGAATCTGATGGTTTTGCCGGCCGGAATCGGAACTTCCTTGCCGGTGCGCGGATTTCGGCCCACGCCGCGCTTTCGTGCCTTGACGACGAAAACACCAAAGCCACGCAACTCGATCCGTTTGCCCTGTGCCAGTGCATTCTTCATCGCGTCAAACAGCGAATCAACTACCTGTTCTGCCTTCTGCTTTGGGACGCCCGTTCGTTCAGCCACGAGATTGACAATGTCAAGCTTGATCATTATTTCCTCCTTTAAAAATCGGAAACGCGCCAGGGGAGAGAACCTAAAACTTAAAACGTCCTTGAATAATAATCCTCTAAATCCACATCTGTCAAGGTTTTGCATAGAATTTAATCGGTTATCCCTGAAAGGCGTTGGCGTATACCATCTATATCCACGGCACGCGAAGACAAGAAATACCTAGCCGAAACCTACGCCAGTAGCCTCGGCGTCGTGACCGGGTATTGCATACGATTCAAAACTCTAAAAGATATAAACACCGATGTTCTCGAAGCGGCGGTTGCGTTTGGGTTTGAGAATACGAATTAAAAATGAGACGCAACTACGAACGCAGCGGACTAAAGTGATTTTCAGCGTATTTCTATTGGTGATATACTTCAACAAGAGGTGAAATTTATGCTTACTCAGATCGAAGCCGAAGTTGATGTCAACGGCAGCGTAGTTTTGCTAGAACCTATTCATTTAGAGAGAAAAAGTCGTGCGATAGTGACCATCATTGACTTTGATGATGCCGACGAGCGGCAAGAATGGCTGCGGTTCTCTGCTGCAAATCTTGAACGCGCATACGGCGATGGCGAACCTGATTACGCTTTAGCCGCCCTGAAAGAGATCAATCCCGATTATGAAAGAAGGTAACGTGCTTCTTGTCGATCTTCCGCAAGCCGACGGAATGTGGAAAACAAGACCGACGGTTTACCTTCGCTCTATGCCGCCGTTTGATGATTTGCTTGTTTGCGGCGTCAGCACACAATTACGACATAAAGTCGAAGACTTTGACGAAACCATTGATCCAACCCACACAGATTTCACTTCAAGCGGACTAACACAAACTTCGATAATCAGGCTTGGATTTTTGGGTATAGTCTCAAAAAAGGACGTTAAAGGAACGATCGGTTCTATATCCGCAGAACGTCATAACCTCCTACTTTCTCGTCTCAGCAAACATCTGTCACCCGAATAAATTTTTCCGTATTTGCGACCGTGACCGGGTATTGCATCAGGTTCAAAACTCTAAAAGATATAAACACCGACGTTCTCGAAGCGGCAATACGAGATAGGGTCGAGGCTCACGACGCGAAAAAGGTGAGGTGAAATAATCAAACGTAAGGAGAACGAACGGCGTGTATTTGTTAAAATTGAATTTGCGATAAATCATGAGCAGCACACTTGACCAGATTCGAGAGTTGGTTCGTCAGGGGTCAGTCCGTATTTCCGAACACGGCTATGACGAACTCGCGGCGGATGGAATTCTCGCCCGCGAGGCCGTTGAGGGCGTCGTACACGCGCGATTCTTGTCGAAGATTATCCAAATTATCCAAAAGGTGTGTGCGTTTTGGTTCGGGAAACAGTTGACGACGGGCGGCATATACACGCCGTCTGGGGCATACCAAAAGGTAAAACAGAAACGGCTGTACTTGTAACCGCCTATCGCCCCACCCCCGATTTGTGGGAAAATGATTTTCTTAGGAGGAAGTGATGAAAAAAGTAGTCCGTACAAAACTGATCCATGAGGGCGAGTATGCCGCTGAGGTCCAGGTCGAGCTTAGCGAGACGGATGACGAATGGTCGCCGTATCTAAGTGTAGAAGAGGCGTATAAGCTGGACGACATCAGAGAAGCTCTCCGAATGGTGGACGGATGTGCGACCGAAGGTTAAATGTTATGTTTCGGCGTTTCTTATCGACGAAGCCTCACGGGGCGACAAAACATACGCAAAGAAACGCCTTGATGAAGTTCGCGGTTTCACCGTTCTTGCCGTAAACGAAGAAATCGAAGATTTAGCACAGAAGTACTTCGCAGCATTGCAGATTCCGGAAAAAGCAAAGATCGACGCCTTTCATTTGGCGGTCGCGGCGTGGCACAAAATGGACTATCTGCTCTCGTGGAATTGCAAACACATAGCAAGCGGTCGCGTGCAAAAGATGGTGGAGAAAATCAATGCCGATCTCGCCATCCATACACCGATAGTCTGCACGCCGGAAGAGTTATTGGAGGTTTAATTTATGTGGGAAGACCCGATAGTAAAAGAAGTTCGCGACGCTCGACTAGAAATCGAAAAAGAATGCGACGGAGATTTTCATAAGATCTACGAACACGCCCTGAAGATCCAAAAGAAACTGGCGAAAAAGAAGCGCCTTTCCGGCAGCAACGCTAAGCCTCGTCGATCTGCACAGATATAAACGTCGCCGCCGGCCTCGCGGGCCAGCCGCATCATAACGCGAGGAGGAGTGGCATCTTGGCTCCCCTCCTGTTTCCAGGAGGGGTGTCGCTGCTTCGGTGACGGGGTGGTTCTCCTTGACGCGGGTGCCGGGAACCACGACCGGGTCCTTAAATTTTGCACTTTGAATTTTGCACTTTGAATTGTGCATTTTGAATTAATGACGTCCAGTTCTGCGTTGAGCGAAGTGCGGTTGCACGGGATCAAGTATCAATCCTCGATGGATACACAAGGACATTCTTGCTATCTTTTTGATTTAGATTCTTTTTAAATAGAAAGTTGCTTAGTAAGAAGATTAAATTTTCGAACCAATTTTATTCTGAACGATTTACCATGAGACACAAACCAGTTTCCTACGTAGCGGATAAAATTACACTCCACTGGGCTAAGATCTTCTTTTGCTTGAGTTTCGGTTTCTTGTTGGGAACCCTTTACCTTGTCTTGGATTTCGATGAAGGATGGGGTATTGGCAAATCCGACGCAAGGTCTTTCCGCGATAACGTAATCGTCGAATCAGTTGTAGGAGGATTATTTCTTTTTGCCCCTATTTTTATTGGAGTTAAATTAGGTAAGAGATCACGAGAGATTGTTTTTTATTCAAATATTAGGAAGGTAATTGACAAGATTAAATCCCTACGGGAAGCAGAAACCATTACGCAGCAAACTGCAAGAGACTTAGTTATGGAGATATCGAACGCGATGGGCCGTGAGATTTTAGAAGAATCGTGGTGGCGTTTCGAGTATGAGATTCCATCGATAGTTGTGGAAGAAAAAAAATGCGGAATCTGCGGACTCGACGCTCAATTAACGGTAGAACCAAAAAAGGGAAAGTGTTCCAACTGCAAACTTAATTGTTTCGTATGGGAAGAAAAGAAGTAGTTGGAAAGTCGCCGTTCTTTTGATGACTTTTTATTCCTCGATATTTTCTGCTTCTAATCTCTGTCCGCTCCGAAATCTAAATTGTCTGAATCAGCAGACGAAAAGCAGAATCCCTAAGAACATAGGTAACCATAGAAATTGAACGACTGATCGTTGGTAAATTCCGGAGCGAAATGTCCAAAACGGAGCTGAAACAATCAATATGGCAAAAATAGACGCGACCACTATTATTGACAAAGTAGATCCCACAGCTATAGCAATTGGAATAAGAAGCGAAGCGGCGAAAAACTGAAAGCATACCCCCAAAATCGCTGTATTCGTTACTCCTAAAATCATGGGAATCGTTGTGGTTCCTCCTAAAGAATCACCCTGCATATCACGTATGTCCATTAGCCATTCCCGACCAAGAATAAAAAAACAAGTAGCAACCGGAAGTAATAGATATACCGAAGGGTATCCTAGCGAATAAGTTGTGAAAAGCACCGGTATTGACGATACCAACGATGTCAGCAGAGTCTTCGACAGGCTCAAATATTTTACAAAAAAGTTATAGGTCGCTACTCCGGAAATGCAAAGGAAATAAAGAGTAAATTCACTGACATCACGAGCGGCGAAGATAGCGAAAAGTGCCGCTGCCGCAATCGATAAACACGCAAATCTAAACACAAATCTATGCGAAAAAGTGCCACTTGGCAGTGTTCGATAAGGTTTTGTTATCGAGTCCTTTTCGACGTCAAAATAATCATTTAACGCAAATCCGCCTGCCGCAGAAAGTACAAAAGGGAGCGAACGCAATAAAGCGTTAGGAATAGTTTGACCTGAGTAAATCGAAGGTAGAAAGACGACTAGGCCAATAATTAACGAGGTGACTGCCCTAATTAACACTAAAAAACCGTAAATGAAATGTGCCACTGGCGTGCCCGGACGCATAGATTTTACTTGCTGGATTCCTTCAACAATAAAGCAAATCAACATAGTAAGTGCGTAAAACGTAAATGCATACTGACCTTTCGCGCGAACTGATGAACCCATGGTGTAACGATCCGTAATTATTATTATAACAAAGGCTCCCGCACCACACAAAAAGCAGAGAAAGCGTGGAAAATTAACCCAATCCGCAAATACATCGGCGAAAACTCCGTTCTTAGCACGCATGTCAAAAAGCAGAATCGTTATAATCGATGCAAAGCCAAGAATCATTAGACCTAACACCACACCAAAGGCAGAGCCAGTTAATAGTCCATCATCCGGTGGGTTTTTCCAAATAGATCCGGCGGCAAGTATTACCAAAAACGTCACACCTGCCCAAAACTTATGCAAACGCCACGAGCCATTTTGCATTGTCGGTCGATCGCCAAAGTAATACCAAAGAAGCAACGTGACAGAGGCATGGAGGCCAAATGGAATTAGAAAAACTAAACCGTAGTCAGTGAACACAAAAAAGAATGGCAACGCCCAAACTGACACCATGGCTACCCACAATGTTGCCCTCGAAAAACTCGCTCGCTGACTGGTCTGAATCCTTGTCGCTTGCCGATTTGGTTTGCACAGATCTGCGGTAATTTTCCAAGCCTCAAAAACCGCTAAGTATGCCGACACAATAATGCAAAACAACATTGTCAGGACATATTCACTTATTTCAATTCCTCGAAAATACAATGCAAGACTAGTAGACACGAAGAAAACACTGAGAGTGAAAATTAGGAAGGGTTTTTGCCGGAATTGCCATATCGACTGCCTGAATTTAATTGTTAAAAAGGTTGTCAAAACAAACACGCCGAGAAGGACAAATACTGGAATTAAGATGTGCCAAGAGGCGTCTTTTGTCGAATAGATTAGTCCATTATACAAGCTTAGTCCTATAGCCAGAATAACTGGCCAAACGATCTGATGACGAAGTTCAACCGTCACCTTTCTTCTTGCTTGAATCCATAAATAAATACCGTATCCAAAATATAGAGATGCCTGTAAAAAAACCGAAAGTATTGGTAACGAAATTAACGAAATACCGTAATCATTGGCCAAATGTAATACAAACGCCGAGGTTGGAATAAAGAATAATGCATAACCGAATACATTCGCCCTAAAGAGCCGCCATAGAGTAGCGGTCTCCGCTTGGTCGTTATCGTCCTCAAACGGTTGGTCGGGAATTGGAAAATGTGCAGAGTAGCACATAAAAAAGAATATAGACGCCAAGACAGGAACTACTAAGACAAGCAGGTCCTTTGGGTCATAGCTTCCCTTTATTATGTACCCTGCACCAATTGCGCCTATTGATGTTAAACCATACAAAAAACCTCGAATGACATGAGAGAACATCAAGTCCTTCTGATTTACCCATTTAAAAACATTCCCTATAGATGTAAATACGCTCATAGTCCTGATCAATAGAAAAAGTGATTTGTTTTTTTGGAACAAAAATGCGACAAGAATAATCCAAAAAGGTTAAAAACACAAGGGCGGATCGCGTTGGGCGGCAAAAAAACGTTTTGAATTTCGTGTTGTTTATGGCGTTGGCGGCGTTGATTTCTTCGGGGCTTTTTCGACGTGGCTGGCGCTTACCCAGGCAGCTAGTTTGCCCTACGTCTCCCGCGTATTTGTTTTTAACTATGCCGTCTAAAATTCTCACGGCGATCATGCCTTGGCGGATGGATTCGGCGGTTTCGGCGGTGGCGGCGACGTGTTCGGCGGTGGCTGTCGCGGTGGTGGCGAAGCTGCCTTCGAAGGCGTCGGCCACGTTAGAGCAACCACGAAATGACACGAAATGGCACGAAATAGAAGCAGCCATTTCTTCTGGTTCGTGTGCGTTCGTGTTGTTTAGTGGTTCCATCTTCTTATCATTCCGTGCGGAGCAGTTTTGCGGCCGTGCAATAAAGTTTTCTGCCTGTGCAGACTGGCCGCCCGCTTACGCAGGCGGTTCTGACTGCTGTGCAACGCGATTTTCACCGTGTGCAGCGGAACTTTGATCCCTGCGGGCGCTGCTTCTAAACTGTGCAAGGAAACTTGTTAACATACTAACGCGATTTTGTTTCTGTGCAAAGTGGATATCTCGATCGCCGACTCGACTTGTTGATCGGAGGGCGTCACGCCGGAGGAACCGGCGTTGGCAAGCAGGATGCTTGCCGCTCCAGTCCGTGGCGCCGGAGGAACCGGCGTTGGCAAGCAGGATGCTTGCGCTCCAGTCCGTCACGCCGGAGGAACCGGCGTTGGCAAGCAGGATGCTTACGCTCCAGTCCGTCACGCCGGAGGAACCGGCGTTGGCAAGCAGGGATGCTTGCTCTCCAGTCATCACGCCGGGGGAACCGGCGATGGCGCCGGCGTTCCCGGCTTTGCAGCTTGTCCATCAGAACTGGTAGATGCCTTTTCCAAAAGACACCCTTGACCAATTAGCCAAAAACCTTTACCAATCGGCTCAATATCATACGACCTAGCACCATTTATCATTGACCAAAACCCTTGTTATTCGCGACAGAAATATCGTCATATTTTTTTTGAGAAGTCAATATTTATGGGGCTGCGGGGCCATTGTGTCTCACAAAATGTGGCACGTGCCACACTTTTTGTCGGGTTAATGCTGCAACAATCGGTAACAAGTTTAAATTTCAAAAAAATCCACCACCAAAAAATTCAAATTGTCGGCCTGCCGGGTACCGGACATTGAAGTGCGAACAAAACCGGACATCTGCAGTTGCTATTAACAACGGAATCTCTTTGCTTCGCCGCCCACGCTAAAAATGTTAAAATCAGGTCACTTTTTACTTATCGAATATCGAGAGGGCATTTTTTATGCGATGGAGAGATCAGAGACAGAGTGACAATGTAGAGGACCGCCGCAGTATGGGCGGACGCGGCGTCGCGATCGGGGGAGGCGGTCTGGGCGTCGTCATTCTGGCGTTGGCGATCTATCTATGCGGCGGCGATCCGAGCCAATTGCTGCAAACGGGCCCACCGCAAAATGCTGTTCCGGCGCCGGGTACGACCGCGAATAAAGCCGCTCCTCAGGATGAAAATCGCCAATTCGTCGGCGCGATCATGGGAAATCTCGAGGACGCATGGCGCCAGATATTGCCATCGCAAGGGCGCGTGCGGTATCGCGATCCACAGCTTGTTCTGTTTACCGGACAGGTTTCATCGGCCTGCGGCTATGCCAGCGCGGCGACGGGGCCGTTTTATTGTCCGGGCGACTATAAACTCTATCTCGATTTCGCATTTTTTGACGAGCTTCGCCGCGAATTTAAGGCACCCGGCGATTTTGCTCAAGCATATGTCATCGCCCACGAATTCGGCCACCACATCCAAAACCTGACCGGCGTCATGGATCAGGTGCAGCGTGCCGGCGAGAACAATCGACTGTCGGTCGCCCTCGAGCTACAGGCTGATTGCTACGCCGGTATTTGGGCCAATTTTGCCTCAAAACAGGGCCGCATCGAAACCGGCGACGCCGAAGAGGCCGTCCGCGCCGCCGCCGCCGTCGGCGACGACATGATCCAAAAACGAACGCAGGGCTACGTCATCCCCGATTCCTTTACCCACGGCTCAGCCCAGCAGCGAATGCAATGGTTTGCCAAGGGAATGCAGTCAGGCGATATGCGGCAATGTCAGGCGTTTAAGTAACCCGGGCAGAAACGCGAGTGTCCCGATTCCAAGGTGACACGCTCGTTTACACTCGCGTTTCTGCCCGATTATGCGAACGGGCGACCATACAATTCCTGATAGACCCAGCCCAAAAACCGGACTTCGGCGGTGCACAGAGCTTCGAACCAGCAGCTTGTCAGATAGATTCGTTTTTCGGCATTTGTGGTTAACTTTTGAGATTTCTGAATAGCGGACGAGTCAAGATCGGCATCGAGGTTGTACGATTCCGCGATCTCGGTTTTTGTCTTGTGCGATTCCTGGATGCCTTCGAGCAGGCTCGCTATCCACATTTGCAGCTTTTCTTCCGTATCGTTTTCTGCGAGTGCCTGAACGGCGCCGACCGCGAGTCTCGCCTCGGCATTCTCAAACGGATAGATTGCGGCGCCATTTACCTTGTCATCCTGCTGCTTCCATTGAAAAAGTTCTTCGATATGCGCATGACGGATCCTCGCCGTCCGCTCGTCGAAGTTTAAAAACCATTCGAGAACGTCCGCAAGTGAGCCAACCTCAGCTTTTCCGTGCGCGTCAAGACGAAGTGTTGGCGGCTGATTTTCCGATTCTTTTGTTTTAGCCATTAAGAATTGTCCTCGAGTCCGGGCAGAAACACGAGTGTAAACGAGCGTGTCACCCTATCGGACGCGACATGCTCGTTAACACTCGCGTCTCTGCCTGGCACCCAATATTTCAGCATTAAACCCTGTGTAAAACCAGTCAGTTTTTACAATTCCAAATCTCCGCCGCTATAATCAATGCTTACCGTGGCTGAAAACACCCTCGACAATCCGATCGACGCGACCGAACTCACCGAGAACGAAAAACGCGATCTCGGCTTTGGTTCCGTCGTCACCGGCAGCAACCACCGGCTGCTGAACCATGACGGCACCTTTAACGTTCGGCGAACCGGCTTACCCACGCTGTCATCGCTCAATTTATACCACACGCTGCTAGCAATGAAATGGCGGACATTTCTCCTCCTGATTCTGCTGCTCTATTTTATCAGCAACATCGTTTTCGGCGCGCTCTATGCGGTTCTTGGTTCAGAGAGTCTCGTCGATGTATCGTCGACTCCGACCGAGAATCTCTTTGTTCGCGGATTTTTCTTCAGCGTCCAGACCTTTGCCACGATCGGCTACGGAACTATCCATCCGTCGGGGATCATTCCAAATCTGCTCGTAACGATCGAATCGTATTATAGCTTGCTCGCCAACGCCCTGATAACGGGGCTCGTCTTTGCGAGATTTGCACGTCCGACGGCGAAGATTCGTTTTAGCGAGACAGCCGTGGTCGCACCTTACCGCGGTATCACGGGGCTGATGGTGCGCCTCGTCAACGGACGTAATAATCATCTCGTCGATGTCCGGGCGAGCTTGCTATTCGCACGTTTTGTCGAGGAAAACGGCAAGTTGGTCAGAAAATTTGACGCCCTCGAACTCGAACGCGACACCGTCGCATTTCTCCCGCTCGCCTGGACGATCGTTCACCCGATAACGGAAGACTCGCCGCTCTACGGTGTCACGCTCGAAGATGTCGAACGGAGCGATGCGGAATTGCTCGTACTGATAAAAGCCACCGACGAAACCTTCGCCGCGACCGTCCACACGCGGTCGTCGTATAAACCGCACGAGGTCCGCGTCGGTTATAAATTCGTCAACCTTTATAACGAGGTCGAAGACGGCGAACCGATCTCGATCGATGTCAGAAAACTTTCGTTGACCGTCCCCGCAGAGCTACCGGTTTTGCAGTTGAATAAGGAAAACTAACCGATGTTTACCGGCTTGATAGAAGAACTTGGCACGATCGAAAGTCTGTTAGAACAAGCCGGCGGCGTGAGAATCGTCGTCGCGGCGAATCTCGTAACCACCGACTTGGCAAATGGCGATTCGATAGCCGTCAGCGGCGTCTGCCTCACCGCTCTCGACACGTCTCCAGCCTCGTTCGCCGCCGACATGTCGCCCGAAACCCTAGACCGCACAACCTTCGGCCGCCTCGCCGCCGGTTCCCGAGTCAACCTCGAACGCGCCGTCACGCCCAACACGCGCCTCGGCGGCCACATCGTCCAGGGCCACGTCGATGGACGCGGCAAATTCATCGCCGCCGAACCCCAAGGCGATTTCTGGACTGTAAAAATCGGCTTCCCACCCGACCTCGCCCGCTACCTTGTCCCCAAAGGCTCCATCACCGTCGAAGGCATATCTCTAACGATCGCCGCACTCGCAGAAGGCCATTTCGACATCGCCGTCATCCCGAAAACCTGGCAAATGACTAACCTCTCAACCCTAAATCCAAACGACGACGTCAATCTCGAGGTCGATGTCATCGCCAAATACGTCGAACGGATATTGGAGTGTCGGTAGAGTTTTTTCGGTCATAAGTTGGGATTTTCATATGTCCTTTCCTTACTCCGAATTGAAACAACTATGAGGACGAGGGAAAGCGCAAATACGCAGTATACATAACGCGCCGTCACAGGGTCTGTTCGGTGATTAGTTATAACAAAATTGACAGAAATAATGTTCGCGGAGACCCAAAACTTTATTTCAAATGCCTCAGATTTATGGTTGACAACAAATGTCCAAAAATGCGAGTCTATCAAAAGTAAGTAAGCACTTACTTTGAGGACTGTTTAGTGATCCATGATTTTTTCAAATGTGACCATACTGGCCGGATGACGGGTGACGCTCGACGTGAGCAGATACTACAGACGGCGGTCGATCTGTTTTCGAAACGCGGTTTCAAAGGTACTACGACAAAAGAGATCGCCAAAGCCTCGGGAGTTTCCGAGGCGATGGTCTTTCGCCATTTTGCCAGTAAAGAAGAGCTCTACGGGGCCATTCTGCATAACAAGGGCTGTCAGGAGGGCGTTCAGCGATTTCCGTGGGATGAGAACGAGAAGCTGATCGAGGCCATCAAGCAAAAGGACGATTTCGCCGTGTTTTATAACCTCGCTCTCGACGCCCTCAACAAGCATCATGCGGATGTCGGCTTTATGCGTCTGCTTTTTTACAGCGCTCTCGAAGAGCATGAGTTGGCAGAGCGGTTCTTTGGCGAGTTCATCGCGCGTATCTATGGATTTATCGGCGGTTACATAGAAGAGCGACAACGCGAAGGCGCCTTTCGCGAATTGGAGCCAAAGGTGGCGGTCAGAGCATTTCTGGGGATGATGATCCACCATTCGCTGAACAATATTCTTTGGGACAAAAAACGCAATATCCTCGACATAACAAACGAAGATGCGGCACGGAATTTTGCCGAAATCCTGCTAAGAGGTATTCGTGCCTAAGAGCCGAAGAAGGTTATTCATCGATGAAGAGAAGTAGGACATTTATATTTTCAAGTTTGGCTATCGCTCTCTCGACGCTGCTCGCCGGATGCGGTTCGAGTGCGGGCAATACCAACGCGAACGCGACGACTGCTCAGCCGACGACGATCGACGTGAAGACAACACAGGCCGTAATACAGCAGATACCGACGTATTTCGAAGCGACCGGTAATCTGGCGAGCGATGCACAGACGGATGTCGCACCAGTTGTCGGCGGTAAGGTTGTCGAGGTCAATTTCGACGTCGGCAGCTACGTTACTAAGGGCAGCGTACTTGTCCGCATGGACGACCGCGATGCCCGAATTCGTCTCGAACAGGCACAGGCACAGGTTGAGCAGCAGAAAAAGGCTGTTGGCACGGCCATCGCTGCGCTGCGACAGGCCCAGATCCGTCTAAACGTGAAGGACGGCGAGGTTTTTAATATCGAGACCTTTTCCCAGGTAAAATCGACTAAAGCAAATCTGGAACTGGCTGAAAAGGAACTCGTTCGCCGCCCAGCGTCTGTTTGACACTGGAGATGTTTCCAAATCGATCCTCGATCAGCGCCAGGCCCAGCGGGATGCTCTGCTCGGCCAGCTTGATGAAGCGCGTTCAAACGCGGCGGTCGCGGTAAAGGCGATCAATTCGGCTGAGGCACAGGTTGCTGCCGCAAAGAGTCCCGTCGCAACCGCTGAGACCCAGGTCAGTCAGGCGAGAAAATCGGTGTCCGATACCGTCATTCTGGCTCCGATCAGCGGCTATGTCTCGGAACGCGTTGCCGACCTCGGTGAATTCCTGACGCCAAACGCGCCAAATACAAAGGTTGCGACCATCGTCCGAACGTCTTCACTCCGGCTAAAGATCGACGTTCCCGAGGCGTCGATCGGTAAAATCGCGATGGGACAGGGCATTTCGATGCAAACGAGCGCGTACCCTGAGCGAAATTTTGCCGGAACGGTCGTTCGCATCCTGCCAAATGTGAATACGACAGCCCGTACGCTCACCGTCGAAGCCGAGGTGCCAAATGGCGAGGGATTGCTAAAACCGGGCCAGTTTGCGACGGTTCGAATTACGCAATCGAAACCCGAAAACGCTGTCATGATCCCGGCTGCGGCGATCAAAACCGAAGGTGATCTCAACAAAATTTATGTCGTAAAAGACGGCGCGGTACGGGAGCGGCTTGTGCAGACGGGTTTGCTGGAAAATGACCTGATACAGGTAAAACAGGGCCTAGCGGAAGGCGAAGTTATCGCGACAACGAATCTAAACGAACTGTTTGACGGGGTTTTTGTAAGAAGCGTGAACTAAACCCGTTTCCGTAGTTAAGCGGCGGGCTTGCCCGCCGTGGTTGGGTGTGAGAGGCGGGCAAGCCCGCCGCTGAACTGTAACGTCGCTGGGAAAAGATATGCAATGGCTTGCTGAAGTTTGTGTAAAGCGTCCTGTGTTCGCGACCATGTTGATCGTGTCGCTGGTGGTGGTTGGCGCGTTTTCGTTTCTGAGTTTGGGCGTTGATCTGTTTCCGAAGATCGACTTTCCGACGATAACGATTACGGTTGTCAATCCGGGCGCATCGCCGCAGGAAATCGAAACTGAAATTACCGATAAGGTAGAAGAAGCCGTCAATACAATCAGCGGTATCGATGAGCTTCGTTCATCTTCCATCGAAGGTATTTCGCAAGTTTTTGTTCAGTTTGTTCTCGAAAAAGATGTAAATATCGCCGCTCAGGAGGTCGAGAACCGGGTCCAAACCGTGATCCCCAGTTTGCCCGAGACTTCCCAGCAGCCGACGGTTCAGAAGCTGGATACCGACGCCGCGCCAGTCCTTCGCATCACGGTCTCGGCACCGACGTCGATACGCGAGATTACCGAGCTCGCAAGAAAGAGGATCAAGGAACCGATCGAATCTGTCAACGGCGTCGGCCAGATCACGATCATCGGCGGCCAGGAACGTCAGATAAATGTCTGGGTCGATCCGGACAAGATGCGCTCATATAACGTCACGCCGGCCGAGGTTTCGGGATCGCTTAGAATCCAGAACATGGAGTTTCCGAGCGGTCGCATCGACGAGGGCCAGACCGAGACTAGCGTTCGCACGGTCGGAAAGATCCAGAAGGTCGAAAATTTTAGTGATGTCGTCGTCGCCACCCGCGGGGCCTATCAGGTAAAAGTCAAGGATCTCGGCTATGTAGAGGACGGGGCCGAGGAGCTCCGCAGCGAAGCAAGGTTAAACGGCCAGCCGGCCGTCACGCTAATTGTCGCGAAACAGTCGGGCCAAAACACAGTCGCCACGGCGCGGGCGGTAAAGGAAAAGCTCAACGAAATCATTCCGGCCCTCCCAAAGAGCTATCAGGTACGAATCATCGGAGACAACTCGGTTTTTATCGAGAATTCACTCGCGGCCATCGAGGAGCATTTGATCGTCGGCTCAATGCTGGCGGCAATTGTTGTATTTCTGTTTCTCTGGAATTTCCGGGCGACTTTTATCGCCGCCCTGGCCATTCCGACATCGATTATCTCGACATTCGCGCTCATGTATGCGATGGGCTACACGTTGAATTCAATCACGATGCTCAGCCTCACGCTGATGGTCGGGATCGTTATTGATGACGCCATCGTTGTACTCGAGAACATCTACCGCTTTGTCGAGGAAAAGGGAATGAACCCTTTCCAGGCGGCGATCGAGGGTACGCGCGAGATCGGTCTGGCTGTACTGGCGACCACTCTCTCGCTGATGGCGGTGTTTGTGCCGATCGGATTTATGCAGGGCATCGTCGGGCGATTTATGTCCTCATTTGGTCTTACGGCGTCATTCGCGGTGCTGGTTTCGCTGATCGTGTCATTTACGCTGACGCCGATGCTCGCGGCCCGGTTGATCAAGCCGCATCGAAGAAAACCCGAAACCGATCTGGAAAAGATCAAAGGCGACGGAATGATCGAGAACCGGACTGAAGACCCCCGACTCAAGACTTCAGACTCAAAATATACCGGTTGGTTTCGATTTCTTGATGGTATCTACGCGACGATGCTCCGCTTCTCAATGTCGCATCGTTGGGTGATTGTAACACTTTGCGTACTCGTTTTTGTCAGCATCGTCCCGCTGTTCATGTTTGTCGGAAAGAACTTTCTTCCAGTGGACGATCAATCACAGTTTGAGGTCTCAGTACGAGTGCCCGAAGGGTCGAGTTTGTCGGCGTCTTCGCTGATGTTTGAGCGAATCGCCGCCGAGATCAGGACGTTTCCAGGCGTGACCGACACGCTGGCGACCGTCGGCGGCGGCCAACAGCAGGTTGTCAACTCAGGAACAATCTATGTAAAGCTGAGCAACATTCACGACCGGGCAAAATCGCAGGAGCAGCTCATGGCGGATACACGCGACATGATTACGGCGAAATTCCCGCCGGAGCTGCGAACGGGAGTTCAGCAGGTTCAGGCTTTTTCCGGCGGCGGTTTTCGCAACGCAAATGTTCAGTTTCTGATCGCCGGGCCGGACCTAAAAAATCTCGAAGAATACTCGGCCAAAATAATCGCAAAGATGCAGACGATTCCCGACGCCGTTGATGTTGACTCGACCCTCATAAGCGGCAAACCGGAAGTCCGGCTGACGGTCGACCGCGATACGGCTGCTGATCTGGGCGTCCGCGTCGGCGATGTTTCACAGGCTCTGAACACGCTGGTCGCGGGGCAGGAAGCGACAACATTCAGCTCGGGAACAGACCAATTCGAGGTTCGTGTGCGGGCTATTAACCCCTATCGAACGAGCGTCGAGGGTTTAAACGCGTGATCGTTCCGTCCGCCAAGCTCGGCTGGGTCACGCTCGACCGCGTAGTTACCTCGTCAACCGGAACAGGTCCGAGTTCGGTTGACAGGACAAACCGCCAGCGGCAGGTCACATTGCTGGCAAACACTCGGCCCGGCGGTTCGGCAACGAGCATTACGGCCGCCATCGACAGTTATGTCAAGGAACTCAATCTTCCGGCGACATACCGAACCGGTTATGTCGGCCAATCAAAGGAAATGGGCAAGGCCGGGTTTTACTTCCTTCTCGCTTTTGCCTTGTCGTTTATCTTCATGTATATCGTGTTGGCTGCGCAGTTCGAGTCCTTTATTCATCCGATAACGATCTTGCTGACTCTGCCTCTATCCATTCCATTTGGTATTTTCAGCCTCTTGATACTGGGACAAACGGTCAATATATTTTCGGGATTAGGTTTGCTGCTGCTATTTGGCGTTGTAAAGAAAAATGCGATTCTCCAGATCGACCACACAAATCATCTCCGTTCGCAGGGAATGTCACGTTATGACGCCATCATTCAGGCGAATCGAGACAGGTTGCGACCGATCCTGATGACGACCATCGCTCTGGTCGCCGGTATGCTGCCGCTAGTTGTGTCTTCCGGTGCGGGTTCGGGTACCAATCGATCGATCGGCGTTCTGGTCGTTGGCGGACAGACGATGTGCCTACTGCTGACGCTGCTCGCGGTACCGGTCTTCTATTCGATATTCGACGATCTCGCGGAAATGCAGTTGTTTAAGCATGTCAACCGCTTTGCCACGTGGCTTTTTGGGGGCGTTAAGCGGCGTTTTGCAACCGCAACAAGTTCTATTGCTGGCAAGTAATAGCGGCGTATTTTATATGTATCGGCATTTTTACATTTTAATTTTTCTGGTCGGTGTGCTTGCCGGGACGGATTTGAGGGCGCAGAACCCGACGCCCGCGCCCGTCCTTAACGACCAGCAAGCAACTGCCCCGGAAAATCTTAAAGGTGTTCCCGTCATTGCACCGAATTATCGCTCCGACGACCGTGGTTTTCCTGATCTCGGTCGCGTTGGCGTCGATATGACAATGCAGCGTTCGCTGACGCTAAAGGAAGCATTTGAGCTGGCGATGGAGAACAATCGGGATATAGAGGTTTCGCGGAAATCGGCATCGATCGCCGAGTTTGACCTCGCCGCCGCTCGTGGTTTTTATCAACCGCGCCTCGCGGGACAGGCGTTTTACGACCGTTCGACCACGCCAAATGTCAGCATCTTTAGCAATAATCAAAAGACCACCGTTGGCAATCTCGTCGGCAATGCATCGCTTCAGGTTTTCGCCTCAACACGTGGAACTGTTTTTACGGGTTCGTTCAACAATTCGCGAGTAACCACGGACAATCCCATCTCGATCCTGAGCCCACAGCTAAATACCAGCCTCAGTTTTTCGGTGACGCAGCCGCTCTTTCGCGGACGTAAATTCGACCAAACTCGTCGCACGATTGAAATTGCAAAGCGCAATATATCGCTTACGGACACGCAATTCAGGCAGCGTTCGGTTGAGATAGTCGCAGGGGTTGAGCGGGCTTATTGGGATTTGACCTATGCACTCAGAAATCTTCAGGTTCAGCGCGACGCGGTTCGAGACGCCAAATCGCAGCTTGAGCATAATCGACGTCTGATGGACGAAGGCCAACTCGCCCCGATCGATATCGTCGCTGCTGAAACGCAGGTCGCAAACTTCGAACAGACTGTTTACGACGCTCTGAACATCGTCAACACGTCCGAGAATATTCTCAAAAATTTAATTTCACCGAACCGAAACGAGGCGATCTGGGGCGAGGCAATCACTCCGGTGGAGCCCGTCGAGATCGACACCCCGCGAATTACTTTGAACGATGCAATGGACCTTGCACTCAGTAACCGGTCCGAGATCGAGATCGTTAAGGCTCAAAGGGAAATAAATACCCTCGATCAAAAACTATACCGCGAACAGAAAAAGCCGCAGATCGATTTTGTTGCAAGCTACAGCACGGCAGGTATCGGCGGCAGCCAGAACCCAAATTTTAGCCCGGCATTCCCCACTCCCTGTTCGATCGATCCGACGTCACCCGCGTGCGCCCAGCAGCAGGCGAATCTCGCACTTTTGACAGGCAACCCTTTTGGCGGCCTCATTGCCAACCGCTATCCGGTGCTGCGATTTGGCATAAATTTTAATCTTCCGCTTTTTGGCGATAAAACGGCCGAGGCACAATTGGGGCGGACGCTCGTCGAGGCCGAGCGGCTCGAAACGCAGCGTGAACAGCTAGAGCAGTCAATTCAGGTCGAAGTGCGCAACGCCCTACAAGCCATTCGAACAGGTGAAGCGCGGTTACGCTCGGCCGCAGTGGCGCGGGAAAATTCGACAAAGCAGTACGAATCTGAGCAAAGAAAGCTCGATGCCGGCCAATCGGACGTTTACAAGGTCCTGGAGCGCCGAAACCGCCCTGACGGTCGCCCGAAGCAACGAGCTACGGGCTCGAACCGACCTTAACAAAGCGATCGCCGAACTCGAAAGAGCAACCGGTAATTCATTGAAAGCAAACGATATCGTACCGAAATTGAAACGCTAGGAACCATTTTGCTTATCTAATCTCAAATTTCTTCAATTTAGCATTCTTATCGGCTTGAGAACTTACCGTCTTCCGCGTGCCGTTTGTTAGCGGAATGATCCGGATATCTTTTGAGAAAGGCAGTCCACGATTGATCACATAGCCGATCAACTTGCCACCCTCGACATCTTTTAGCTTTTCCAAAACCTCTTTTGTTAATTCCGGCAGGCCATCGAGATTTACATCCTTTAACGGGAAGATATTGTCGCTGATCTTTCCGCTCCCGATAATCTTGACCGGGCTGGGCGGCGACAGCTTACCCTCTCGGTAGCTGTATCCGTCAATATTTTCCGGCTTTGAAGGGTCCTGAACTTCGGCCGACGCATAAGATTCATAAACCGTTAGTTTGAGTATGTTTGGATTATCCGAACCAACGGCTTTGGTTAACTGAGCAATAAAATCCTGAATATCCGAAGTGTTCTCGAACATTTTTCCGGCATTTTCGGTCTTTACGGGTTTGGCTACGGGCGTGTTACGCTCTTCAGGTTTAGTGTTCGCCGCCGACCTCAGGCGGCTCCGCCAATCCGCACCCCAAAGTCAGAAAAACGATCAATGCCAAAGCCAGCGAACTGTTAACGACGGTATTTGAAACTTGTTTTTTCATAAAGTTTAACCTGATCCTAACGCACTGCCGCGAATGTCGATGCCGGAATTGTAATGCAGATGAGCGGCCAAAGTCTAGCGTTTTCTAGCCGAAGGTCCTTCGTAAACCCGATCGTAAATACCAGTTACACGTCTGCGAACATCGATTTCGGCCAAATTTGTGATTATTATAATTTCAAACGAGCACCTGGTCACTAAGTTCTCGTAAACCGCGCGGCCCAGACGAATGGGGTCGCTCGCAGGTCTTTGAGTGTCAGATTTCCCTAGCCCTCGCAGACCGAGATAGGGGCTCTTATAAAGCTGGGATAAGCCGTGCTTCAGTAAAGTGGTAATATATGCGAACTAAATCCGATAAACGCTCGTAAAATTATTTCAGAGATGGCAACAAAGTACGATACAAATCCGCTGGACCCGGACTTTCCGGAGAAAGCAACGGATGCGGCCGAACCGATTGGTACAGAGGCACTTCATAATAACGGCGGTGAGACGCGGCAATTTGCGCCGCCGATGAGCGACGAGGAGCAGACACGCATTTTGGAGAATTCGCGGATGGCTGGCTTTTCGGCGCCGTATGGCAACCCGTATCAGACGGTCGGATTTGCTAACGTCCATCAGTCGCTTTCGCGTAAGGTCGAAAAGATCGGTTTGCCCGAAAACGTAATGACGGCCCTCCCCTACATTCCGTGGTTCATCGGAATGATCGCGGGGCTCTTGATCCTGTTTTTGGTTCCGAAAAGCGAGGCGAAGGTTCGATTTCACGCCGCTCAGGGCCTCGCGGCCCACGTCGCGATACTTATCGTTACCACTATCCTCAGCATGATCGGCAACATTACGGATGTCGCTGAGATCGGGAACTTTGCTTTTCAGATTGTGACGACCGTCATGCTCTGTATTTTTGCCTTCAAAGCCTGGAAAGGGAAGCCGATACACATCGAGTCTATCGACTATCTGACGAACTGGCTCGAAGATAAGATAAGCCCGTCATTGGCCAATAAATAATTCAAAAATGTACTGTCAAAAATGTGGAAATTCCTTACCGGGCGGCCTGAAGTACTGTAATTCCTGCGGTATCAGGCTGACCGCCGACGTAGAGGACAAGGACGGCACGCCTGGCAAGATGCTCGACAATATCTTGACGACGCTTTTTCTGGTCGTGATGTTTGGAATGGGAATTCTGGTCGGTCTCGTCGCCGTTCTGCTCGGCAGCGGCGTCAGAACCGAGCCGGTCGTAGTGATCGCGATCGCGTATATCGCCGCAGTTTTTGGCATCTGTTTTTCTCTTGTCAGACAGGTTCCAAAGTTAATTGACGCTCGCCTAAAAGCCTCGGGCTATTCCGTTCCGGAACCAGACGAAAGGGCATTGCTGAATCAGCGAACGACTGCACAACTTGAAGAATACCGAACACCGGTATCCAGCGTGACCGACCACACGACACGAACCCTTGAACAGGTACCGCTCAGACGTGATTAGTTCACTTACATTTTGCTTCGGGATTCCTTGCGTCAAATTGCCTTGGCCTCGACCATATCATGCTTGTCTCGCTTGAGTTTAATTAGGGCCATCACAGCTAGATAGAGCGCGAGCAGGATCAAGGCGAGCGAGGCGATGCCGTTGATGAGCTTAGTATCGAAACCGGTAGATGCGGTGAGATTACCATAGACCATCAGCGAAAGGGCCCAGAAAGTGATTGCGAGTACAAAGATCATCGGCAGCAGTGTGAACGCAATTCGTTTTCGCGCCTGATAGAGCCAGACCGTGATCGAGAGCAGCGTCAGAGCGGCCAGCATCTGATTCGATGCTCCGAACAGAGTCCAAAAATCGAGGTACGAACCCGATTTGGCAAAGAAGATGAGAACAAACGGCGGAGCGACCGTGATCAAAGTTCCAAGCACGGCACCAACCTTTCCGGGTATGCCCAGAACTTCTTGAACTATGTAACGACCGAGCCGCATACAGACATCGAGCGTATCAAAAACAAAGGTCGAAAATGCCATCGCCCCGAACGTGATCGCGAATTGCAGATATTCCTTTCCGATCACGAGCGTCAGAAAATTGCCGATGCCGTTACCATAAATTTTTCCGGCCGAGAGCGCTTTGCCATCGGGGCCGACGAGCATGTCGTTGGCCGCGATCATCACCGTCACGAGCGCGATAAAGGCCACAAATCCCTCAGCCAGCATAGCTCCGTAACCGACGGGCCGGACGTGCGATTCTTTGTCGATCTGTTTCGACGTAGTACCGGAACAGACGAGGCCGTGAAATCCCGAGCATGCCCCGCAGGCAATGGTCACAAAGAGAAACGGAAACAGCATTCCGGTCATACCGCCGACATCAAACGATTTGAACGCCGGTTGTTGGATCGCGTAGCCACCAAAGAACACGCCGATCACTCCCACGGCGATCGCGGCATAAAGTACAAAGCCGCCAAGATAGCCTCGCGGTTGCAGCAACGCCCAAACGGGAACCAGCGAGGCCAGGATGCAATAGATCAGGATGATCACCGACCACGTGAAATGACCGTAGTCCAACACGTAGGAAAACTGTGTACCAAGATAGGAAAGAGCAAAAGTAGCGGGAACGAAAATAA
Source organism: uncultured Acidobacteriota bacterium (assembly GCA_963738935.1). GTDB lineage: Bacteria > Acidobacteriota > Blastocatellia > Pyrinomonadales > Pyrinomonadaceae > OLB17. Next base: position 2,817,576 of record CAVTYF010000001.1, read on the forward strand.
TAGTCGCGAGCCAAAGCGGCGGTTTGATATAGCGTTCGACCAGGCCGAGTATGATCGACAGGCCGAGATACATTACGCTCGCAATTGCGACGGCACCGCCCGGACTGAAACGGGTTTCGCCGACCAGTGCATCATCGCCCGAAACGAATGTACCCGCCGTTATGTCTGTAAAAGCTACGATTACGTAAATCAGCGCGATCCAGATAAAGCCCATCATTGCGCGGCCGGCTCCGACACCGAGTTTCTCTTTCGTGATCTCGGCGATTGACTGAGCGCCATGCCTTACCGACGACGCGAGGGCACTAAAATCATGTACCGCCCCGATCAGTACCACACCGAGGGCGATCCAGATCAAACACGGCAGCCAGCCAAATGTAACGCCTGCGATGATCGGCCCCGCGATCGGCCCAGCCGCCGCAATGGCCGAAAAATGCTGTCCAAAAAGATAGAACGGCTGCGTAGGCACAAAATCTTCGCCGTCATTTAATCTATTTGCTGGTGTCTCTCGGTTGTCATCTAACTTAAACTGCCGAGCGACCCAGCGGCCGTACCCAAAATAGCCGAATACGAGCCATGCCAGAAAAGCAATCGCCAGAATTGTAAGCATTTAATTCTCTGCTCCGTGAGCTATATGTAAAGAAACTTGTTTAACTTTACATATAAATTTCTATATGTAAACTTCGATGAGTATGGACAGATCATTGCAACAAATGTTTTCACCCAACAGCATCTGCTTCGGTTGCGGGCCGGCGAATGAAAAGGGCTTGCATATCGCGAGTTTTCCGGTTGGTGATGAGGTCGTTGCCGAGTGGCACGCCGAACCGCATCATCAGGCTTTTCCGGGAATGCTAAACGGCGGAATCATTGGAGCTTTGCTCGATTGCCACTCGAACTGGGCGGCCACGTATTTTCTGATGAAACGCGATGGCAAAGACTCGCCAGACTGCACTGTGACGGCGGATTTTCACGTGCGCCTGCTGCGACCGACGCCCGTCGATTCGCCGATCCGTTTGCGGGCGAAAGTAATTGAATCGAAAGAAGATAGAGCGACGGTCGAAGCTGAGCTGATCGCCAATGAAAAAGTCTGCGCAACCTGTCGCGGAACATTTGTCGCCGTTAAAGAAGGCCATCCGGCGTATCATCGATGGTAAATTATGAGGAGAACGAAGAGATGGATAAATCAGCGTTAATCGCCGCATTGAACAACAAATACAGGGCATTTTCTAACTTTGTGGCTGGGCTGTCCGAGGACGATTTCGTGTTTTCGCTAAATGGTGAGAAATGGAGCGCAGGGCAGCAGGTCGATCATCTGTGCCGGTCGATCGAGCCGCTAAACAAAGGGCTGGCCGCTCCAGAATTTGCCCTAAAAGCGATGTTTGGGAAGTCGGATCGAGCATCGGTCGGGTACGACGCACTCGTTGCCCGTTATCAGGCGGAGCTTGCTGCGGGCGGCTCCGCTCCGGCTCCGTTTCGGCCAGATGGCATACCTTTTGACCGGAAGGATGAGTTTGTCACAAAGCTGACAGGACTCGTTGCGAAACTCTGCTCCGGCATTGAAAAGTATAACGAGGGTAAACTGGATGTCCTTGTACTGCCGCACCCTTTGCTTGGAAAACTGACGCTCCGCGAGATGTTCTACTTCACGATCTATCACGCTGAGCATCATCAGCAGCACACTAAGCAGAATTTGGCTGCCGGCCCAGGTCAATTGTCTTGATCTGTTTCTCGTAACTCTCTCTCAGTTCAAGGCGCTCCATCCACTCGGACTGCTCACGCATCAGTCGCGGCAGATGAATCACGTCCGACAGCGCATAATCGACAAGCTCATCCGTCCAAACCCCGTCCCATTTACGATTAAATTTTCCCCGCTGCGATTTGTCGAGATCGACGGCGAAGTAGCGATACAGCGTTTCCGCCAGCGAAGCCGATTGATTTGCCCCACGTGTCAGGACCTTTTCGGCGATCATCGTGTCATAGACATTCGCGACCGAATAGCCGTTTTCACGAAGGAAATCGAGATCAAACCTGGCGTTGTGAAAAATCTTCACGATCGCGGGATCGGTAAGTATTCCAGCAAATAAACCAAGATCGATGCCTTCGCTAACGGGGACCAAGACGTTGAATTCGCCGTCGGAAAATTGCACGGAAAAGAGGCGTCCCGTTCGGGCGCCGAGGCCGGAGGTTTCCGTGTCGCAGCCGAGCACGGAGGCCTTCGACAGCCGCTCAAACGCCGTTTGCATCTCATCTACCGTTCGTGCGACTAGAATATTCACGTGTTTAATTGTAAATTACTAGGTATAAACGAGAAAACACGTTAGGAAGTTAAGTCCAAAATGCCTGAAATACTCAACGAAATTGAAGCCCGCGTCCTCGGATCCCTCGTCGAAAAGCAGCTCACCACCCCCGAATACTACCCGCTAACGCTAAATGCTCTGGTCAACGCCTGTAATCAGAAGAGCAACCGTGACCCAATGGTTTCCTACGACGAAACCACCGTTACCCAATGCCTCGAAACGCTGCGTGACCGCAATCTGGTCTATGTTTTCTACGGCAGCACGAGCCGGGTGCCTAAATACAAACACATGCTGCCGACCGTCTATGAACTTGAGCCATCAGAAACGGCCGTGATGGACGTAATGCTGCTCCGCGGCCCGCAAACGCTCGGCGAACTGCGAACCCGCACCGAAAGGCTCTATAGTTTTTCTGGCCTCGGAGAGATCCAGGAAACCCTTGACGCCCTAATCCGCCGTGACGATCCGCTGGTCGCAAAACTCCCGGTCCAACCCGGCCAAAAAGAAGCCCGCTTCGCCCATCTCCTCTCCGGCCAGATCGACATCGAAGCTCTCGCCGTCGCCCACGCCACACGGCAAACGCGCGCAGGCGGAGCCGATGCTGAAAAGGTCGAAAAGCTGGGAGAAGAAATAGCCAGCCTGCGGACAGAGATCGAGACGCTCAAAGATACCTTTGAAGAGTTTAGAAAGCAGTTTGAGTAGGCTGGACCACGAGCCGCACTTATTGTGGTTTTGGCGCGGCGCCCTTTGCTTTCGCTTTCGCGAAATCACCCGCTTTGAAGATCGAGATCTTATCGGGGGTAATGTATTTCTTCATCGACGCGTTGATCTGCTCCCCGGTAAGGGCCTGCACCTTTTTGTCCAGTTCATCATCCCAGGCAAACGTGCGGCCGATAAATAGATAGTTCGACAGGGTTCCGGCGATTCCTGAATCCGCCGCACGGTTCCTTTGCCGCGACAGCAGCCAGCCTGCTTTTGCCTGTGCGACCTCATCAGGGGTAAATCCCTCCGTAATGGCTTTGTTAATCTCGTCCTTAAAAGCTGCTTCGAGCTTATCGGCGTTCTCCGGCGCATAGATTGCATTCGCAGAGAATGACCCTGACGGATCAAGTGCGCCGGCACCAAAACCCGATCCGACCCCGTAACTCAAACCTTCTTTCTGCCTGATACGCGTAGCCAGGCGCGAGTTCAAAAATCCGCCGCCGAGGATAAAGTTACCTAACGTCAACGCCGGATAATCGGCATTGTCATTCTTCATATTTACATTCAAGCGGGCAAAAAAGATCGCGTTTGCCTTGTCCGGGGTTTCGAATGATTTGTTTACCGCCGGAATATCGAAGTAATCGTTCGGAACTCTCTGATAAGCTTTTGGATTTTTCCAACTTCCGAAAAGCTGGGTCAGCAGCGGAGTGATCTCCTTTTCGTCAAAATCGCCAACGATCGCGATTTCTCCCATCGAGGCCCCGTAGAATTCCTTATGAAACGCCTTCACATCATCTAACGTGACGGCCTTTGTGTCGGCAATATCTTCGTCAAGGCTGCCAGAATATCGGACGTCGCCTTTCGGATATTTATTAAAATGCTGGCTCATCGCGGTGATCGCGACTGATTGCGGCTCAGTCCGCTGGCTCTCAAGGCCCGTCAGGCTGTCCTGTTTGAGCAGGTCAAACTCGGATTGCGGAAACGTGGGTTCGCGTAGTACCTCGGCCACGAGTTTCAAAACTTCGGGTAGATTTTGCCGCGTCGTTGTGATCGATGCCCCTGCACTGGTTGCTCCCCCGAAAACAAACGCATTTGCCTTCAGACGGTCAAATTCGTCTTTGATCTGCTGGCGCGTATGTTTCGTGGTGCCGCGCATAAGCATTTGCCCCGCAAAACTACCGGCCTCCGACCTGCCCATAAGGCTTTTGGCATCGCCAAAACGCAGATTCATATTTACAACTACCGAGTCTCCACGATTTTCCTTCACCAGATACGCGGTTTTCAGTCCACCGATCGCACTGCGTTTTGTACGCGATTCGATATTTGCCGGGCTTGGGTCAAATGCCTCACCCGCCGCAAGTGCGGTGTTGCCTTTATAGTCTTTTACCAGACCCGCGATCTCATCGTCGCTCAGTTTCGGGATCTCGGCGCGATCGGGTTTGTCGGTCGGGATAAAAAGGCCGACTGTTCGATTCGAATCCTTAAGATATGTCCGGGCCGCCTTTTGGACGTCGGCCGGTGTGACTTTTGCTACGCGGTCTCGGTTCAGAAACATCAAACGCCAATCGCCGCGTGCGATCCAGTCGCTCAACGATAACCCTACGCTTTGAGGGTCATTTATCAAAAGGTCGAATCCTTTCGCCGATTCAGCCTTGGCACGCTCAACTTCTTCACTGGTTGGCGGCTCCTTTGCAAAACCTTCGATAGTTTCGACCATCCCAGAGCGGACATCTTCGAGCGATTTATCCTTTCCGGTCACTGCAAAATATGTGTTAAGTCCCGGATCTTTATACGGAATGCTGATAGCACCGACTTGAACCGCTTTTTTGCTTTCAACCAGGGTCTTATAAAGCCGGCCCGACGGAGCATTGGTCAATATGCCGTTCATCATCTGAATCGCCGGATATTCGGGATGCGACGCCGACGGCGTATGATATGCCGCCATTGCAACCTGTATATCACCGACACGGTTTACGGTTACTGACCTTGCTCCATCCTGAGTCGGCTCAAGCGTGTAGATTTTTTGCAGTGTGCGTTCCGGCTTTGGGATCGGCCCAAAATATTTTTGAATGAGATCGAGCGTTTTTTTCTCATCGATCTTGCCTGCAACCACCAAAACCGCATTGTCGGGTTGATAGTATCTCTTGTAAAACGCCTGTAGCCGGTCGATTGGAACGTTTTCCACATCGGAACGCGCCCCTATCGTGGTCTTGCCATAATTGTGCCATTCATAGGCGACGCCGCCGATCCGCTGCAAGAGCACCCGAAAAGGCTGTGTTTCGCCGCTTTCCATTTCATTGCGGACAACCGAAAATTCGCTGTCCAGATCTTTTTTGGCAATGTACGAATTGATCATCCGGTCAGCTTCCAGATCTAGAGCCCAGTTAAGATTGTCGTCAGTCGCCGCGAATGTTTCGAAATAATTGGTGCGGTCATACCACGTCGTGCCATTTGGGCTGGTGCCATGCGAGGTAAGCTCGGCGGGAATATTCGGATGCCTCGGCGTCCCCTTGAAAACGAGGTGTTCGAGCAAATGGGCCATCCCGGTTTCACCATAATTTTCATGCCGGGAGCCTACAAGATAAGTAATGTTAACGACCATCGTCTGCTTGGTCTGGTCGGGAAAAAGCAACACCTTGAGGCCGTTAGACAATTGATATTCCGTAATTCCCTCAACCGAGGTCACTTTCTGAACACTGGCCTGAGCAAAAGTCGTAGCGGCAGAGGCCGAAATCAGGATCGCTACACACAAAAAAGCGAAAAATCTATGTACTTTCATATTTCACACACCTTAAATTTTCTGAACTTCTGAGACCGGTACTTTAACCGAGGATATAGACGAATATGATAACTGACTTCCATGCGTCGTTAAAGCTGTTGGTTGCACGAAAAGAAAGAAATTTGGACAATTTGGTGCCATAACGCGTATCCAGGATAATATGAATGTCGACAGGTACTAGGATTAGAACCAGAGATATTCAGGCTGGAATCGTTTGCGATGGCATAGCCGATGGGGTATCATAATGTTGACAAAAATGTAATGATTCATTTTTGCCGATGTGAGAACGAATGCCAAAGATCGCTGATATACAGGAAACGCCGAACCCGAATGCGGTGAAGTTTATTTTGAAGGAACCCGTTTCGCATGGGACTTCGCACTCGTTTAAAACGGCGGTGGACGCGGCGGAGAATGCTCTGGCAAGGTCGATTTTTGAGGTTGGCGAGGTCGTGTCTGTGTTTTACATGGACAAGATGATCACGGTCGAGAAGACGGACGACATTGACTGGGACGAGATATTGCCCGATCTGGCAGTGCCGATCCGGGCGGCTGAGGCGGTTGCTTCAACGAACGGGAACGGCACCGCGAAAAAAGCGGCGGCGGCAGTGGTGGGCGGTTCGATCGCGGCGGCGGCGAGCGACGATCCCAAGCTTGCGGCGATCAACGACCTGCTGGACGGCCGCATCCGTCCATATCTTGCTGGTGACGGCGGCTGGCTCGAAGTTATCGAACTCGACGAAACGACGCTCAAGATCCGCTACGAAGGCGCCTGTGGGAGTTGCCCAAGCTCACTTACCGGAACCCTCATGGCCATCGAAAACATGATCCGCGAAGAGATTGATCCTGATATCACGGTCTTGGCCGTGTAACTGGAGCGCGGGCATCCTGCCCGCCCGAATGGCACTGACACTTGCGGGCAGGATGCCCGTGCTCCAATTGGTTCTCGACGTTCAACAAACTTTATTTAGTTGATTTTGAAGAATTTCTTGACATTTTTGTCCGGGATTGTACATAATCGTGAGGACGGTGGTTTATGTAAAACGCCGCATACCGCACTTGGGTGAGATCGTCTACCCATATCCACCGACACTACATACCTAACCAAATTGCATTTTTTTTGATTGATGGAGGAGAAACGAACGTGAATAGCGAAGAACTCGAACAGAGTCTCAAAACTGAATTTGAGAGTTATCTCAAGGCCGTCCTGGCAGAGATGAAGCAGGATACGGCCGAATTTCAGAGCAAGATCGAGGCCGAGTTTGAAAAACAGAAGTCTCAGATAGACGAAGCCTTTCAGGGCTTTGCCGCGCGTTTCGACTCAGACCGAACGTTCGATGCCCCGTTTATGGGATCGGTCGGCGAACATTTGCGCCTCGCTCGTGATGAAGGGGCCCGAATAGCCGCCGATGCAATGGTCGAGGCGGAAAATCTGGGCCAGTCGCCGATGGCTGCTGTCCCGCTTGCCGCTCCGGTCATCGAGCCAAAATACGACGCGATCCGCGATGCAGTTGAGGACATCAGCTCAAAAGACACGCAGAGCGCCATTCTAAAATCTCTCGTACATCACGCGGCAAACTTTGCTCCGCGGGGTGCGTTTTTTATCGTAAAGGCCGAACACTTCCTTGGTTGGAAAGTTTTTGGCGCTGACGATGCGGCCGAGAATGCCGTACGCGATATTCATTTCCCGATAGCGGCCGACTCGGTATTAGGCGCGGCCGTTGCGGATAAATCAACGGCGGACAATGCGGAGCGAAATCACCCGGGTAACGCTGCCTTTCTCAATCCGCTTCAGTTTGGTGAGCCTGATCGAATGTGTGCCGTGCCGCTCGTTGCTCGCGGACGCGGTGTGGCTGTCATGTACGCCGATTACGGCGCCGAGCCGGATGAGGATGCTCGCGTCAACCGCGAAGCACTAGAAACAATTGTTCGTGTAGCTGGCCTCACCGTCGAGATGCTTGCGTCAATGCAAACGGCCAAGGCTGAGAACCGTACGGTCGGTGCCGCTGATTTTGAAGATGTTGCCGGGCGACGGGACGAACCGGTTGCTCTGCCCGCCGAAGAACCGCAGGCCGAAGAGCCGCAAAGTGAGAGTTTCGAAGCAGAACAGGAACCAGTTAGCGAGTTTGCCGAACCAACGCCGGAACCGGCTGCCTCACCTGCCGAAGAGGCTCAGAGTGAGAAGTTTGAAACAGATGCGGAACCGTTTAGCGAGTTTGCCGAGCCAACGGCGGAACCGGTCGCGGAAACTGGATTTGATCTGCCGGCCTTTGCGATCCCGACGATTCCCACCGAAGAACCGGCACCGGTGTCAGATTTTGCTTTCAGCGACAGCGTCTCGTTCGAGGGCGGATTTCCGCAGGAAGTCGCGTCGGCTAACCCTTTCGATGCAGAAACCCCGATTGCCGAGAGTTTTGACGCTTTACAGGAAGTTGAGACGCCTGCGGCCGTTGAGACCGCGTTTGACAATAGTCCCTTCGCTGAGGAACCGTATCCAGGCGACGAAATCATGCGAGCAAGGCAGGACGACGCGTTTGGCCTACCGGTCGAGACGGTTGAGCCGCAAGCCGAAACGTTTGACCCGATGCCCGAGACTTTCGCCACGCCGGCGGAGACATTTGAGCCGCCGGTCGAGACTTTCGCACCGGCGGTTGAAACGTATGAGGCGGAGCCCGAGACGTTTGAGCCTGTCGCGGAAAAGGTTGAGGACGACGAGTCGAAAGATGGAGAGTTAATTTTCGAAAATGAAACGTCGTTTGACGAGGTTCCCTCTGTCAGCTCACCGTTTGATCAACCAACGGAACAGTTCGAACCAGCGGCAGTTCTTGGCGGTGGAGGTTTTGCTCACCACGTCGCCGAACCGGTGATGGAAGCTTCCGGTTATTGCGGCCCCGAAACCGCGTTTGAGCGACCGTAACGTCGATCTTCCGATCGAGGTGCCTGAGGAAGAGCGCCGAATTCATAACGACGCCCGCCGATTCGCCCGGCTGCTCGTGTCTGAGATCAAACTCTATAACGAGAAAAAGGTCACCGAAGGCCGCGAAGCGCGCGATCTGTACGAACGCCTCCGCGAAGCCATCGACCGCTCACGCGAAATGTACGACAAACGCGTCCAGCCGCCGGTTGCCGCAAAATTCGACTACTTTCATTACGAGATCGTAAATGCCCTGGCCGAAGGCAACGCGGACCGGCTTGGAAATGGGTATCCGGGAGCGACTGTCTAATTTTACTTGATTCTTTGTTTCAAGGGCTGTCCGTTGTGGCGGCCCTTTTTTCGTTTCTGCCCGATTCGCTAATTGATCCTCTCCGACGGAAAAACGGGTCGCGTGGCATCGGGGCGGTCGGGTGATGTGTGACGGTGGACGATCTTCCAATCTTTGCCGATCAGTCTAAACGCGAGGGTCATGCGGCCGGCGGAGTTTTCGACCGTGCCGCTATTTTCCTGTGTTTGCTTCCATTTGCAGCTCACATACGCAGCGGTTTTGCCAAGCATTTCGACGCGAAGGCCAGTGATGTCGAGGGTTACATTCGATACCTTTGCATAGGAAGAGGTGATATTGCTTTTTACGGTATCCCAACCCAATGTGACGGTGCCGTTGTTGTTAAAGATCAGCAAACGGTCACTTTTTTCGTAGGTTGACATCACCTTATCGACATCAACTTGCTTGATGCCATCGACGAGGCGATCAAACGCGTCGCGGACGCCCTTTGCCGGATCCGGTTTACCAGCCGCGGCTTTTTGACCGAAAGCGGAGATGCCAAGGGCCAGAACGATTAGCGAAATAAAAATAGCCTGTTTCATAACTTCTCAGTTTATCCCCAGGCGTTAGCTCACGCAAACTTAGAGCTGATTTTGAATCAGTGTACGGTTTGTTCGGCGGTCCGGTTCAGAATCGGGGGTGGTTTTTTTGTCAAAAAGATATTTCCGCTATTTTAAATGTGGCACGTGCCACATTTTTACACAAACCGGCTATTTTCGGGCATTTGTCGACTAAAAAGGCCACTTTGGTCGAAGTGTTTTCACTCAAAAGAAGCAAAAAAAGGCTCGACTGGTCAAAGGTAAATCCGCAACTGGTGGAAGGTCAATCCGGCCAAAAAACCTTTACCAATCGACCTACGCCATCAACCTGCCCCGCGCACTCTGCTTTAGGCTTACGCAGGCGGTCCCCACCCGTATGGCAACTTTAGTTCCGGAGGAGCGGCATGTTTGTAGATGAGCATTCCAGTAATCAGGAAAGCTCCATAGGAGCGGCATCGACCTGTGCCGCTCCTATGGAGCTTGGTTTAATATTTCATAACGGATTCTGCAAACATGCCACGCCTACAGCGTTTTAGAGCCGTTCGATTTAGGTTACTTTCTGACTAATTGACGCACTAAACCCCCACGAGGAGGCCATCTGAAGGTGGAACTCCAAACTAGCTATTTAGTGTTAGCCGGCTTTGACTGCTCGAGCAAAAATCCGCTCGGCGTCGCCGTATGGTCAAAAACATAAACGTAATTGTAGATACCAAACGGCAACAGCCCAATTTCCTTGGTGTAGGCAACACGAGCGGTGACGGCGCTGCCGGCCATTTTCACTTCCAACAGTGCGTTCTCCGGAACGTGGTTAACAGTAAACGCTCGCTGTATTCTCGCCTTAACATTGTCCACCGGACTGAGTTTCCCCGGTGTCGCCAGACCCTGTAGAACGGCCGTTGACATTTCGCTTTTAACGGTTTCGGCCTCATACGCGACCGGTACGTAGTTGTAACCGGCGTTAGCGACAAGCAGAATTACCACCATGGTAATGGCGAATTTTGTTCCGGCACTTCCGCGCTCGGATTCACGATCTTTGATTTTGTTCATTTGACTAAACTCCTCAAAAAGAACCGGCCAAATTTCAGGCCCATTTTTTCAGAAGTTTTTTGAGGACTTTTTGCAGCGTAGTGCGAGGGATGTCTTTTTCGGTCACAATCACCGGTTTACCTAGCCCCGCGAGCAGGATCATTTGCAGCGAACCGGACAGATGTTTCTTGTCGAATCTGAAAGCCTCAAAAACTTGGTCTCCATCGATATTGGCAAGCTTCGGCAAGGGGCCGACGCGTTGCACAACATCGTACAACAATTTTACATCTTTTTCATCACACAAAGCAAGAGATTTCGACAGCGCAGCGGCGAACAAAATTCCGTATCCAACAGCCTCGCCATGCTTGAAATACCGATAATTAGTTACCTTTTCCAGAGCGTGGGCGAGCGTGTGGCCGAAGTTGAGTATTTTCCGAGACTTGCCGTCGATCCGTTTTGAAGATTCCCGCTCGTCACCGGCGACGATCTTGGCCTTAAATGCGACGTTCGCCGCGATCAAATTTGAAATTTCAGATTTGAAATCTGAAATGTTGTGATTTTGACCGAACGTCTCGACGGGAAATCTCAGGAGATTATCATTTATTTGATTCAAAAGGGGTTGCCCATCGATGGCTCCGTGTTTTACCATCTCGCACAATCCCGCGGTCAGGTCGCGAGACGGCAGAGTCCTGAGTACGCCCGGATCAATAAGTACACCGGACGGTTGATGAAAAGCACCGATAAGATTCTTGCCGAACGGCGAGTTCACACCGGTTTTTCCGCCGACCGACGAATCAATCATCGAAAGTAGAGTCGTTGGAATTTGTAAAAACGCGATTCCACGCAGATAGATCGCTGACACAAATCCCGCCAGATCGCCGACCACCCCGCCGCCTAAGGCGACAACCGCATCGGTGCGGGCAATCGAATTCTCACTCATAAATTTGAGGATCTCCTCGGCGGACCGAAGATTCTTATGCTGCTCTCCGTCCTTCATCAGCGAGGTAAGCACGTTGAATCCGGCGCCGCGCAAACTATCTTCTACCTTCGCTCCATACAACTTAAACACGGTCGGATTCGAGACAATAACGATTTTTGAGACAGGTTTGCCGAGGCATTTGCGTGCCCACGCACCGGTGCGGCCAAGTAGATCGTGTCCGATCGAGATCGTGTACGACGATTCTGCGCCGCCCACACTCGATTTTTATGCTGTGGTTGTTCATTTCTTCGGCGATTCGTATAACAGATAATCTGCGGTGACGGTGAGCAAGACCTCTGGAAATGACTCTTCGATCGCCTCGACCAACGATGGCCGGGCTGGGTGCTCAACGCCCATTTCGAAGGCCTTCGAACGGGCTTCGGCAGACGGCCAACGGGCATAACCGTAAAATAATCCGTCGCTCCCGCGGTGAAGCCGCGATCCCAAGGATCCGTGATTTTCTCGGTAAAATAGCGTGATCTCGGACCAGGCATCAATAAATTGCTGCCCTAAACCCTCGTGTACCTTCCAACGATATAGTGCTGTCAGCATGTTAGACCAGGTTTGCGGCAATTACGCCGGCCAGCCGTTTGGCCTGCGCTTCGATCGAGGCCTGATCTTTGCCCTCGATCATCACGCGGGCGAGATTTTCTGTTCCGGAATAGCGAAGCAAAAGCCTTCCCTCATTTTTCAGCTCGCTTTCGACCGAACGGGCTGCGTCCGCAATCGCTGGCACGTCAGCGAACGGTGGCTTCTCACCGACTTTTACGTTAATCAGTACTTGCGGATAAGCCGTAAACCCCTCGGTCGCCTGTGAGAGCGATAGCCCACGTTCGCTGATCGACCTTAACAAAGTCAAGGCTGTCATCATACCGTCTCCAACCAGGCTCGTCTCGGGGAATATGATGTGTCCGGACTGTTCGCCGCCGACCTCTGAACCCGTTTCGAGAAGTTTTTCGAGTACATACTTGTCGCCGACACTCGTTCGTAAAAGAGTGATGTCTTGTGATTTTAGCGCAAGTTCGAGACCGATATTGCTCATCACGGTTGCGACAACAGTCGAATTGGCAAGCCGTCCGTGGTCTTTTAGATACTGGGCCATGATCCACAGCGTTGCGTCTCCATCGACGATTTTACCTGTTTCGTCCACAAATAACGCGCGGTCGGCGTCGCCATCAAACGCAATGCCGATGTCAGCCATTTCGTCCAAAACCCGCTGCTGCAAAACCTCAAGATGCAGTGACCCGCAGTTTGCGTTGATATTGCGGCCATCGGGTTCGTCGTTCATCACGATCACGCCGCCGCCGAATTTATTGAATACTCGCGGTGCAAAATCCGATGCCGCACCGTTGGCACAGTCGATAACGATCTTGTAATGATTGAGCTTGATGTGGCTCGCGGCTTCGTTCAAATAGGTCGTATAGGCGAGACGAAACTTAGCCTCGGCATCGTGGTCGTTGTCCGGAACGACGATGGTTGCAGGTGATCTGCGGTCGTGAATATCCTGCTCGATCAGCCTCTCGGTCGCCTCGTCGATCTTGCTGCCGGTTGGCAAAAATATTTTGACGCCGTTGTCCTCGTATGGATTGTGCGACGCGCTGATTACAATGCCGGCGTCGAACGCAAAGGTTTTGGTAAGAAATGCAACACCCGGCGTGGTTATCACGCCCGCCGACGAGCAGACAGCGTTTTCGGCCGCTGCACCGGATCGAAACGCTGCTTCGATCCAACTTCCAGATTCGCGCGTATCGCGGCCCGAGACGAATTTAGGAAGGCGTCCGAGCCTCTCTCGAAAATGTCGAGCCAATGACGCTCCGATGATTCGAACCGTCTTTTCATCCAGTGGAGATTGCCCGGCGAGACCACGAATTCCGTCTGTTCCAAAGAGTTGTTTCATAGAGAAAACTTGCCAGAAGTGGCGGCAAAAGCATAGTTATACCTCACTGACGAACACGAAACAAACCGAAACGATCCATAAGCATTCTTTGTGCATGCAATAAAAGTTTTAAAAACCATTGACAACCACTTCCCATTTGCGAGAATCTATACCTGCGTAACTGATCGTCCATTCGAAATCGGACATTCCAGGTAGCTCTCTCAGACAAAATATATGAGAAAAAGCGTTTTATTCGGCACCGTTGTTTTAGCCGTCTCCGTAGTTTCGGGCTTTTCACAGTCGAGTTCGATTCAGCCTCTGCCGCTGCCAACGTCGACGCGTGTTGTCGTTACGAATACGATGCCCGCAGTTCAGCCTGTTAGGACGCCCGCAGCGATCGTCGTAGGTCAGACACAACCCAATCAAGCCAGCAATTTAACCTATAAGAGCCTTAGTTTCTCACAGATCAAATCGCGAATGGCCGAGGCAAAACGATATCTCCAGACGCGACCGTTGACTACCGCGTCCACGGAATCGGTTATTTTTACGAGCATTATACGTGTAGCATTCTTCGACACAAGGGAAAAGCGGATCGATTCGGTTGTGATGACGAAGGATCAGTTCCTGATGCCCGACTATCCGACCCCCCTAATATCGGCCAGCGGTAAACAGGTGGTCAGCCGCACGATTCGGGGCAATGGCGTCAACACGCCGCTCGTCATAACGGGCATGAATGGAGAAGCCCATCTGCCACTGATCGTCCAATATCCCCGCGAAACGCGCGGTGTTTTCCAAGAGATGGCGTATTACGCCTCGACGCATCCGGGACTCGTAACCCCCGAGGTTGTCAGCGCCGGACGTTTTTACGTATATAATGTCGTCGAGATCGCCCGCGATCAGTTGAAGAACAAGGGATATTTCATTCAACCAAAAATCGCGGACATTGCGGAGCGGCTTTCGACCGTCGAACATGTCGACCATCTGCGATTTCGCACCGAGTTTCATCCTAATATCTATAACGATATTTTCACTCTCTATGCGCTGAATGAAGGTCAAACCTATCGGTACTCGGTGAGTTCCGCCGGTGCGGGTGGAATGGTGCAAATGATCGCACCGACCTACCGAATGGTTCGCAGCCGCTTTCCAAACGCCGGACTGATGCCTGATTTTGTTGAAGGAATGAGAAACCATGTCAACGCCACACAGGCCATGCTGCTATATATGCAGATGACCTGGAACGACCTCGCCGCCAGCCCTGCCGTTTCCAACGCCTTGCTAACGGGCATCGCGACACAGGAACACTTGATGGCGGCCGGCTATAACTCAAACCCGGCTAAGCTTCCCGGCTACATAAACCGCGGCGGCGAAAACTGGCGCGAACTGATACCCCGTGAAACAAAGATTTACTTGCAGATCTGGGATTCGTTCGAAAGAGCGGTCCAGCAACCCGCGAGACGGCAGTAATTCTGCTCGATAAACCCGGATTCAGCATTGGAAAAAAAATCACCAATGTGGTGCAGAAGCCCGCGCGTGAGCAAGGGCGTATCATTCAAGTTTCGTGTTACGCCCTTGCTTACGAGGCTGTGTCAAAACTCGGCTGAAAAACTATTTTCCGAAAAACTTGGCGCATAAATCGCTTCTAAGACGTTTTTCGAGGTCGGCGAATGATATTTGATCCCCCATTTTTGGAAATTTCGCGGAATTTCCGAGTTTTGACACGGCCTCTTACGCGCGGGCTTCCGCATCAGGCCTAAACCTCAAAAACGCCTAATGCTGAATTTGGGATAAATTGACTTGAGAAAAAGCGGTTACTGAGAAGAGAACGGCGGGTGGCACAGGCCACCTGCCTTTTTTGCGCGACCGAGACGAACCATTGTAAAATCTACACTGCGGCGTCTAGATGTCCGACTTCCGTCTGCACATCGGAAAAGAGTTTTTCGACCATATTTACTCCCGCAAAGAACTCATTATTTGTCACCTCAAACGGTGCAAACGGTGGCGGGATAAACTCGGTCATCTGTTCCCGGTTTTCGAAATCGACCCGGGCGGTATTGAGGCCCCATAGGCGGCCGAGATATATGTCGAAGGTAAAGATCACGCGGTCAAATTCGTGAAAGTACCGATTTTTCCTGATCTCGCGGCCTTCAAATCTCTCAAACGCTGCATATTCCGCGTCGTTCAGGTAAATCTCGGCGAGTTTCGTCTCGGAGCCGTCGCCTTCGTGCGCCGGGAAACGCTGCTGCAAAATACGCGCCCACGCTTTCGAATATGGATCTCGTATTTGACGCAGCCGAATTCTCGTATTTTCGATATAGTTGTCGAAAATTTGCAAATGACTGCTCGCCGGTGTCAGCGGTTCGGGTAGCCCTTCGATTAGGAAAAGCCGGTGCAATTCAGTTTGAGCGGTTTTGTTCATCTTGTATAAATTTATTATACTCAGGAATTCTAAATCTTAGGAGACGACTTGATTTATATGAGAGCAAAAGCTTTTACTTTTTTAACAATTTTTCTGA
The DNA here is from genome assembly GCA_963738935.1 of uncultured Acidobacteriota bacterium. Taxonomy (GTDB): domain Bacteria; phylum Acidobacteriota; class Blastocatellia; order Pyrinomonadales; family Pyrinomonadaceae; genus OLB17. The sequence goes on from CAVTYF010000001.1 coordinate 2,833,538, forward strand.
TTTCCCTCATGTCTTTCGCCTGCGGTGGGACGGCTAATACCAACACAACGGCAAATACAAACTCGACCAACCCACTCGAGACCAACAAGCCGGCGAAGGAAGAGACTACCAACAATGCTCCAACGCTCACGCCGGTCTACAAGGCGTACTGTGATGCGCGCGTGAAGAAGGACGAGGCCGCTCTCCGAAAGGTTTATTCGCAAGATACTATTAAGTTCTTCGAAAGCGAGATGAAAGAACAGAAGGTTAAGTCGCTCGTCGCATACCATGACGACCAAATATCGGGCAAGATATGCGAGATTCGCAATGAGGTGATCACGGGCGATAAAGCGGTCGCGGAAATAACTTCGGACAGCTACCCAAACGGCATCAAGATTGTATTTTTGAAGGAAAACGGCGAATGGAAAATGACCAATCAGAGCCCAGTCACCGACAAAAAGACGGATAGTGTACCCGCCTCGCCGGCAAATGCGCCGGTCGCGAATAAAAAATAATCGGCCACGCGAGTGTAAACTAGAGTGTTAAACAGGGCTTGGAACGCTCTCGTTTACACTCGCGTTTCTGCCTCGATCACACGAATTAATGTTATCGCACAAATCGGTGACCAGCTTTAAACTGCCGGCGGGCAGGATGCCGAGCTACCAATTGTTGTCCCCGCTCACTCAGACGGCTCTGACCCGGCGAAAAGCCAACGCGACAAGTACATTGCGACAACGGCACCAAAAACCTGAGCGACCACAAAGGCCGGGACATCAACCGGCCTGATTCCCGCAAACGTATCGCTCGCACTTCGCGCGAGCGTTACCGCTGGATTTGCAAATGAGGTCGACGGGGTAAACCAATATGCAGCAGATATATAAGCCGCAACAGCCATCGGTACCGCAAGCTTTGACTTAATTCGAACCGTTGCGGCAATAACAAATATTAGGCCAAAGGTTGCGACAAATTCACTCAGCCATTGTGCAGGTCCCGTTCGCACCTTTTGTGATGTGAAAATCAGCGGCAGTTCGAACATCGCGTTTGCAGCGACCACACCGACAAATGCCCCTGCAAACTGGGACGCTAAATAACCGGCGCCGTCGCGAATCGAGAAATGCCCATTGAGTATCTCGTTCAACGTCACGACCGGGTTAAAATGGGCGCCGGACACGCCGCCCAACGACACTATCAGCACAAACAAAATCGCCCCGGTGGCTATCGTATTTGCAAGCAAGGCGACGGCCATGTTTCCGCCAGCCAGCCGCTCGGCCATGATGCCCGATCCAACCACTGTCGCCAGCAGCATTAACGTACCCAGGAATTCCGCCGCCAAACGGCGTCCCATAGAAATCTGCATACTTTTAGCTAACAACTTACTGACGCCGACTTCGCCCCATAGCCCGGCGACGGTCGATCACAACAAACGGTTTCGCCCGTAAACCGACCCGTCGCCGGATCTTGCCTGATCACAAAAACTTCCCATTCCCGCTCAAACATCGAGCGGAAAAATCGCTTATCAGCCTCACGCCGACAATCGCTGCGAACGTGACAGCTTCTATTCTGGATCAATTTTTGAATTTTCATGGTTATCTCCGATCCGCCTCCACCTAGCAGCAAGCTGTTTGAACTTCATGCTCCTTGCCGCCGATACCTACAAAGCTCGGTGTGCAGCAGGTCGAGCCATCGCTCTTCTTCGCTTCTTCCCCAAGGTTGTCTTCGATAACGGTGAAAACTTCCCATTCGTTGCCATCCGGATCGCTGACCCAGGCTTTGTCCTGAAGAGCATAGCAGCAAACGGTCTGCATCTCTTCCCGCGGGATCAACCCGCGCTCTTTCCACTGATCGCGGACCGCGATGACATCTGCGGTTCCGGCTACCTGAATTCCCAAATGCGACAAAGCTCCGCGGCCCTGAAACGCGTTCTGATTCAGCGTCAGATTAAGCGGCGGATTCTGCACGTCAAACTTTGCATAGCCTTTGCGCACCTTGCTCGGTTCGATGCCGAGCATCTTTTTATAAAATTCAATGCTGCTTCCAACATCGCTGACGTTTATCGCCAAATGCGCTTTTAATGTATTGATTGCTGTCATGATAATTTCTCCTTTAATATGTTCGGAGTTCCAACCTTAGTTGGCCATCCGCCGTTGGAACTCCAAGGATTACAATTATGCTTTTCCATAATTGTATTCCAAGAATAGTCCCGATCAATAATTATGTCAAGCCGTAATTGTAATATGTTATAATTTTGTTATGAGAATTGCGGGGAAGTTCAAACTAGACGAGTTTTTCGCCGCCCTCGCTGATCGGACACGCCTTAGACTGCTAAATTTGATGCGCGACGGCGAGGTTTGCGTGTGTTTTTTTGCGGAAACGCTCGGCACAAACAACCCGAAAATTTCGCGTCACCTCGCCTATCTAAAACGCGCCGGCCTCGTGACAGCCCGCCGCGAGGGCAAGTGGATGCATTACAGCCTCAATCCGCCAAAGGATAACCAAACCGCCGAAATGTTTCGTTCGCTGCTAAAAACGCTAGAATCAGACGAGGAAATGCGGGCTGACCGCGCCGAATTGGTGAATGTTTGCTGTGCCCCGCGGAATCAGTTTGTCACGATAAGTCAGAACCGGGAGCGGTAGCGCCTGTATTCCTTGACGCCGCCCCCACGCGACTACTATATGGTCGAATAATCGGGTCCGCTACCGCTACTGGCTCTGACTTTTTCTTGGAACTTTTACTTTTTGCCCTTCGTAACCATTCTGACAAAGGCGAAGCCCGCGTGGTTTGTAGTTTTTGATGGCCTGGGGCGTAGAATGTTTTTGCGGAGAAACGCGTTGGAAGCATTAAAGGCTGTGACCGAAATTGATGGTGCGGAACTCGTCAGGCGTGCCCGGGCTGGGGACGGCGCGGCGTGGGAGGATATTGTCTCTTCGTTTTCGCGACGGATATTCAATCTTGCCTATCGCTTCACATCGAGCGTTGACGCGGCCGAAGACCTGACTCAGGACGTTTTCATCCGGGTCTATCGCTCGCTCGAACAGTACGATGCCAAACAGGGCGATCTGGCGAATTGGCTGATGCGGCTCGCCCGCAATTTGATAATCGACGATTACCGCCATCGGCAGCGTAACCCGCAGAACACGATGGCCGACGCGGTGGACGACCATCAATATCACCTCCGTGCCGCCGGAACCTCGGCCCATAAGGAGATGGAACGCAAAGAAGCTCGCGGGCCAGGTGCAGGAAGGAATTGACAAATTGCCCGAGGATCTCAGAACATGCGTGATCCTGCGTGACATCGAGGAACTGACCTATCAGGAGATCGTCGATGTGCTGAAAATTCCCGAGGGAACCGTAAAATCGCGAATCAATCGCGGAAGAATCGAACTGGCGAAGATATTGAGAAGGATGAGAGTAGTGACGATCTAAAGGGGGATTAACGGCAGAAGAAATACACCGCAGAGACGCAGAGAAGAGTTGGAGATTTTAACTGTGGTCGAGGTGTCGAAATTTAATTTTTCATATTTGTTTTTCTCTGCGTCTCTGCGGTTAAAGAATTTTTATCATGATAAAGGAGCAGGAAAACATAATTAATTGTTCGACGTTCGAAGAACTGTTGACCGATTATTTGGACAAAACGCTTGAGGGCCGTGCTCACAAGTCGGTCGCGGCCCACGCGCTTGGCTTGTCCGCTGTGTCATTCCCTGCTCAATGACGTAAAAGATTCGCTCGAAGTTTGCCGCAAGATATCCGCACCGAGCGATGCCGATGACGCGGCTCGAAGCCCGCGTGCTGTCGATGACAATGCCGGAAACGGCGATGACTTGCGACGATTTCGAAGATCACCTGACCGATTATCTCGACGGATTTTTGCCTGCCGCTGTCGTTCCACCGCTGGGAACGCCACGCCGCTCTTTGCACCGGTTGCGAAGATCTGCCCGGCATGGTCGTCCGCTCGATCGCTGCTTGCTATACCTATAAGATGGACGAACTCGCGGTGCCGGCTGGACTGCACGACCGTATTTTGCAATCGACGATCGGCACCGCAATACCAAAGAAATTAAAGGCATCGTGGACATCTGCAGGTTGGCGATTGGATACGCGGCTCAGTTTCCCGATCGGCGTTCCGCAGCTTGCTCCGGTCGCGATGATGATGCTCTTTGCGTTCTTTATGTTTAGCCAGACGGTCTCGGCTGACGGCTCGCTAACGGGGGTTTATCAGGAGAGCGTCGAGCTGGCGAAACAGACGTATCAGCAAGGTGCGGATGCCTGGAACGGCAAACCGGTCGCAATCGATCAGGCCCCGAATCAAGATCCGGTCACCGGCACGACCTTTGTCGGCAATAGCGAGGAAAAGAAATAATGAATTGTGCCTATCACAGTCAAAATGCGGCCGTCGTTAGCTGCAACGGGTGCGGCAAGGCACTTTGTCCGGCGTGTGACCACCGGATCAAGGGCTTTCCGTATTGCCAGGACTGTATCGTTTTGGGAGTCGATCTTCTTCGTCAGCAACAAACCCAGACAAATCATGTTCCGTTTGTAAAAAAACGAACTTCGCCCGTTGTCGCGACGATTCTGTCGATGATTTGCCCGGGTCTCGGTGCCGCCTATAATGGACAGACGATCAAGGCTCTAGTTTATTTCGGAGTATTTATCGGCCTGTTTCAGATGGCCTTGATCACCGGGACGGCGCTGTTCGTATTTGGTTTTATGGGAATGTGGTGTTTTCGCCGCACTCGATGCGTGGCGAACTGCCCAGATGATCCGCTCCGGCCTGACGCCGGATGTCGCTGACGACATTCTCGTCAAACGCTTTTCGGGCAATCCAAAACTGTGGGGCATCGTGCTGAGTGTCCTCGGCGTCGCGTTTTTGCTTCAAAATTTATTCCCCGTTCGGGGCTTGATTCGCGGCCTATTGCCGGTGATGCTGATCGGTCTCGGCATATACGTGCTTACGTGGATATATCTTCAAGCCAAAGACCGATACGAGCAAATGGGACCAATCGACCGCGTCGACGAGCTTTGCTTTGACAAATCCGCGCTATAATGAGGCTGACTATCGCGTCCCCAACGATTTTGCTGATCGCTCACGAAGCGGAAGCTGGAGAGACATCTAATGTTTTCAAGGAGTTTTATATTATGCTAAAAGCAGCGTCTATCGGAGGAAGTATTGTAGTGATCCTCGCGTTCGTTATCGTGTTGCTCAAAGCCGCTGGTCGGCTTTGTCGGGTTTATTTCTGTTGCTATTAAAGATCTGATCGTACTCGCATTTGTCGCAGTCTTTGCGAGCGTCGGGTTTATGATCTTTCGTGGCTGGCAGAACAGCCGCCAGGGTAGATTCATAATTTATTTGTTGGACGTTATCGTAAAGCTCGCAATGTAGGCAAGTCATGACGGCTTGCCTTTTTCGCCTCGTCTTATGGTCATATAGAGTTTCCTTATCTGGTTTTTAATTAGGAAAATTATAAGTGAGTTTACTCCCACGACAGCAAGGGTTTGTCCTGATAAGGTAATCTCTTGTCTAAGGTTTCGCGTTAGTCGCTTGCGGCTATTCTTGCGTGATTCCGCGTACCGAGGATGTTGGATTTCCGGTGCGAAATCATTGAAAGGAGCTACAAAAGCATAATGCTGAAAAACGACAAGGCGTATACTTTTCTTTTATGCACGGACATCAAAATCGAAAATTTATATTAGGCGGATAGCTTTCAGAAAGAGCTATGTGCATTTCGGCACTGTTGGTATTTTACTTACAATGGGCGTTTTCGCCCTGTCGATCGGCATGAGCGGTCTCGTCAAAAACGCAGCCCTCGCCGAATCAGTCGCATCCACCAAGACAGTCCTCACGCAGCTTGCCCCGCGGCCCACAAAACCAGCCGAGACAACGGATTATTCCAGGCCCCAGCCGCCAACCGAGCTAGCAGTTAACAGTGGCGGACCGGATGACGGAGCGGAGGTTGACGGTGAAGATAACGAGCTTGAGAATCAGCTTCGGGCGATCCGGGCAACCGCAAATCCGGTGTTTTTGCCGACCATGTGGGCGCATCTCGGCAAGATCAATAACGAATTCGGCTTTCGCCGCAATCCGTTTGGCGGCCGCACATATGAGTTTCATCCCGGGATGGACATAGACGGCGAACGCGGCGATCTGGTCATCGCTCCGGCCAACGGTACGGTTATCAAAGCCGGCTTCACCGGCGGCTATGGCAATATGGTTGAGATCGACCACGGCAACGGCCTGACCTCGCGTTACGGCCACATGTCCAAGATCGAAACCTCAGTCGGTGACCCCATAACCCGCGGCCAACTAATCGGTCAGGTCGGCTCCACCGGCCGCTCCACCGGCCCGCACCTCCACTACGAACTCCGTCTAAACGACAAATCAATTAACCCAAGACACTTTCTCCCCGCAGAACCAGTGGATCTGACGAAGATTGTGAAGAAGTAGGTTTTTAAAGCAGTATCAATAAAAAAGCGAGCCACGACGGGCTCGCTTTTTTTATTTCGTGTACATTGTCCTCACCGCGACCTAACCCAGCCTTCGAACGCGAGAAATAAGTTCCGTACCACCGAAGCGGTTTCAAGGCGAACGTCATCTGACCCCCCATTTTCCCTAGAAAAAAAGGCCGCCCGATTGGGAGACCTTGCAAAGGAGTTGGAATTAGATGACCTCTAGGCGTCGCTGTTTTCGCCTTTTGATTTGCTCATGCCGGCGACGGTTTGGGATTGGGGTAGTTGCAGGCCGACGGCGTCGGCGTTCATTAGGGGTTCGTCGCCATCGAGTTCGTCGTGGGGCGAATCGGCGATGATCATCTTGCCGGACTGTTTCATGAATGTCAGCAGATCTTTGTCGGCATCAAAATCGACGATGACAAAATCACCGGTTTCGACCTGTTCGGTGGCGACCAGATTTGAGAGCGGATATACCAGGAACCGCTCGACCGAGCGTTTCAGATGGCGGGCACCGTATTTGAGGTCAATGCCCTCGCTCAAGAGGAATTCCTTTGCTTCGTCAGTACATTCAAAGACAAATTTTGTCCCGGCGGATTCGGTAATGCGATCCTGCACCGATCTCAACTCAATATTGAGGATTAGCCGCAGGTGGTGTTCCTTCAGGCTGCGGAAAACGACAACCTTGTCGATGCGGTTCATGAATTCCGGCGAGAATTTACGTTTTGCCGCCTCGAGCGCGGTGCGATAGATCTTGGTGTCGATCTCGTTGTCGTCTTTGGTCTGGTCGGTTTTTGTCGGCGTAAATCCGATGCCGCCCGAGATCATGTCGGACATCTCGCGGGCGCCGAGGTTTGAGGTCATGATAACGACCGTCCGAGAAAAATCGACCCGTCGATTGTCGCCAAGCGTTAGCGTGGCTTTGTCCAAAATGCCGAGCAAAAGCTGCCACAGCGAATCAGACGCCTTTTCGATCTCGTCAAATAACACAAACGTCAGCTTAGTATCGTCAGTGTGGGCCTTATCGAGATTTTCCTGCGTCAGCATCGGTGCGGTTTCGCGATGACCGAGGTATCCCGGAGGCGAACCGATCAATTTGGCGATCTCGTGCGAATGCTGAAACTCAGCACAGTCGATCTTTACAACGGAATACGCATCGTTAAAAAGCACCTCGGAAGCTGCCTCAACCACACGCGTTTTACCCGAACCGGTCGGCCCGAGAAAAAGCATCGTCCCGATCGGGCGGGCCGGATTGTTCATTCCAGCCAGATATATCTGAAATAGACCGCTCATCCGCCGGACAGCGCGTTCCTGCCCGACGATGCGCGCCGAGAGCCGGTCTTCAAACTCAGCCGCCCGCGGGCTTTTACGTTCGGGGTCGAGGAGAATTCCCGTTTCCGATGTTTCTTTTTTCTTAGCCGATTCCTGTTTCATCTTTTCCTCGTGCGGGCCGCCAGCGGCCCTCATGCTCTAGAACGTCGTTCTCGATACAAACTTGCCGACACCTGTGACGACAGGTTTGCCGTCACTAATGATGATTTCAAAAGATTATACGTTGGCTGGACTTAATTGTCTTGGAAGGGTATCGCCCAGAGGTCGAAGCGAGTATGAAGGCCCGCTCGTATTCTATAACTAGCACATCGCGCTACTGAAGCGCAACATAAATTGCCATAAAAACAAAACTTTTTTGTGGAACGAAACAATGATTGAACGTATCGCTACTGGACTAATCCTGTGGTGCCGCTCGTCTTCGCGACCTTTTTGGGTTTTGATTAGCTTACTTTAGATTGCGGCTCATTTCATTTTTATTCAGTGGGTAGTGGCAAGTGGCTAGTGGATAGTTTTTCACTATTAACTTGTCACTAACCACTATCCACTGAAGAAAAAAAATATCCAACACCACAAGATTAGTCCACCGCCGATCGTATCGACCTCGGCCCTTTCACGGGCCAAACCGTGTCGTTTTGGATACAATATTCCGTAAAGCTAGGCTCCAAATTACAATTTCACGGGGTGATTTTTTTCGAAAATTTAACTTCGCGCCAGTTTTGGCCGTTTTGATGGTCTTTTAAATGTGGCACGTGCCACACTTTGAGCAACACGATTTGCAGAAGTCCTGTGTTTACTACGTTTAGGTTGAAAAACGCACGCGCTCTTTGGCGGCGGTATGTCGCCAACCCAGGTCGTGGTTAAATGGGCCCCGAGCGCAGGGTTTCGGCCGGATTGGTAGGGTTATCTGGCTGATTGGTCAAAAGTCGCTCTAGCGAAAAACCCTCTATCAAACCGTTTGGTCGAAAAAACAAAGTTGTAGAAAAGCGATGTCAGCGTTTGAGCCACGATGCTCCGGCGCTAAAAGCGACAAATGCGCTTGCGTCTTCACTCCAGAGGGCATCCTCTATTTGATCCCAATCGGAAAATCCTGCCCGCGGGAGAAGCTGTTTGGATATTGCGATTTGCCGCGATTCCGTGATGTGCTGGATGGTACAATGCCCATTTCACTGGTCTAATAATCGGACAAAGCCTTCCTGCTCAAAATGTTTATCTGTAGTCAAAACTTCGGCGATGCCGAGTTTGCTCATTACGATGAAGCTGACTGCATCACAAAGTGAGTAAGTCTTGGCGTCCCTTTCAAGCAGAAGCTGGACAGCCTGACGGTGGAGACCCTCGTCCACCCATATCAATTTGACGTCAGTATCGTCCAAAATACGCTGAGTGAAAGTGAGATTGCTTTGTCTGGGGAACTTACGAACCTGTGCGAGGGGCACAAATTCCGCTAGAATGTAACTGTGCGTGACAAGCACCGGTGCGTCATTGTAGAGCCTGACCGTTTTTTCATGTTCAGGCTCATCCTTATGAAGTACGCACAGCCAGCCGGAGGTATCAATCAACATCAATCCCCGTCCTCGTGCGTATCAAGGTACGATTTTGCAAGGTCGGCGTCAATGCTTTCGTTATCGGCACCGGTTGCATAACCCAGGCTCACGGATCCAAAAAGGTCGCGGACGCTGCCCGTACTTTTAGTACTTCCGCCGTTTCCCTGTTGGATAACTTTCTCAAGAATCAACGACGCGAGTTTTAGCTGTTCCGCGTCCGGCAACGGACGGATGCTATGCTGATAAATGTTCTGGATACTCGTTTGCATATTATTCACCAAAGTCCAGTTTATCAAATTTTCGTCGATCCAGTCTCAACCGGTAGAACGACTGACTTTGGGGGTAGTGGACTAATCTCGTGGTGTATTCAAGATTGCACAAGCCCGCGCGTAAGCAAGGGCGAAACGCGTACGTTGGAGGAATCGCCCTTGCTTACGCGCGGGCTTGTGCACCGAACACCACACCTTTAGTCCACTACCGACTTTGGGCTTCGCCCATCGATGTGCGGCGAAGCTCCGCAAACCGTCTCAAAGGCCCGGAGCTTTTCCGCACATCGAGCGGCATAGCCGAAGAACCTTACTACTTCACCCCAATCGGAAAATCCTGCCCGCGTGTTGAGCTATTCGGATACTGGAGTTTTCCTTTGTGAATTTTTGTCAGTTCGGGGACTTGGTCGTTAGGCCCGCTACGGTCTTGCAACTACGAACGGGTGAGGCTCGGTCTCGCGACGGTAGAAGACTCTCGGTCGCTGAATGTTGTCTTTCTCGCCTGGATTGCCCGTTTTTCCCTTTTCTTGAGTCAACTGAGTCAACTGTCTCTTCGCAAGATCTTCCTGCTGCATTTGCGGGACTCGTTCGGTTGCGAAATTAAGCCATTCACGCAACAGAACTTGTCCGTCTTTGGGTTCTCGGTCGGCGGCCGGCGTTTTCAGTCCTTCCTCTACCAGCGCGTACGTAAGATAGCCGTGTCCGAGTTTCGCAGTCTCTTTCGCGGCCTGATAGCTCTGAGCCGCCGTTAGGATATACATGCCTTTTTCGTAAGCGAGTTGAGCAAGGCCTTTGCTGTTCATCGGCCCGCGACGTTTTTCGTCAGCCTCAAGTGCCTGCCCTGAGTTACAAGCGTCGATCACAAGCAGCATCTGTCCGGCATCGATGCCCTCGACCGCCGCTTCCAACTCAACATCAGAAATGCTGTGCGAAAGGATCGTTTGTAGACCGGCATTATCAAGATTGGTACGGCTACCTTTGTAACCGAGGTCGTGCGGAATCAGATAAAACCGATTTTGCTGAGCTGTACCGTGTCCGGCGAAGAATATCGTCACACTGTCTTCAGGTTGTACCTTTGCTGATAGATCCGCTAGCGGATTGAGAATATTGCCTTTGGTTGCATCCTTGTCATTTAACCCAATAACCTCAACCCGCGCATAATTGCCAAGCTTCTCTTGTTCTCGCCTAAACTCAACCGAAAAATCTTTCGCATCCGCAACCGCATAGGCCAAATTGTATTGCTCATTCGAATACTCATTCACCCCAACCGCAAGAACATAAGCCGTACCCTTACGTACGACGCTACCGGTTCCGATTGCGACTAGCGTCGCGTCATTGCTTTTCACGTTATCGTTATTGAAAGCGTACGCCGTCAAGTTGTTGGCCCCGCCAACTATGGTGATAGTTGCATCAAGGGTGGCACTTGATTGACCTTTCAAAACATCCCCGCGCCAAACCTTTAACAAGGATCCATTCCGAAACAGACGTACATCTCGCGCACCCGCCGGAGCTTGAGAGATGTCGATTTTGACCTTCAAATTGCGATTCGCGAGAGCGGTCTCCGACTGGATATCCGTCAGGGTCAATTTCAGCATCGGTTGTCGACGGTCTTTATTGGAAATATCCGACGGGGCTCTTGGGTTCTTACGACCGAAAACGTCGGCTAGCAGACCCGGATAATAGAAATCGTTGAAGAAAGCTTCGATCGGAACAAAATCGTAAAGGCCTGAAGAGAACCTCCAAATAATCTTGTCCCATGCCGAAGGCGAGCCGTCAAAAAGTCCATTCGGATCTACAACGATCCACTCATCAGCAGCAAGGGAGATCAGGCTAACAAGCTCATTACGGCTGGCAACATCCATTAGTCTGACCCTGCTACCAAGACCAGCAGTTGCTATAGTTCTTCCATCGGGGCTGAATGTGACGGATGTCGCCACAGTAGAAGGGTCTTTCCATAGTCCAATTTCTTTTCCAGACAGCAAATCCCACAGTCGGCTTGAGCCGAAGGAATCTCCGCTAATTAACATTTTTCCATCCGTGCTATATGCGATAGAAAGAACGTCGCTCGATGAAAGTCTATTTGGGGTCTTTTTCTCCGTCATCGTGGCTACATCCCAAAACTTGATTGCGTCGTCACACTCTACTGCATTTGCCTCCCTGGCTAGGCCGCAGGCACCACCGCTGGCCAAAGTTTTACCGTCGGGGCTAAACGCAACCGTGTAGACGCCGCCAAACAGGATGCTAGCATTGCTATATCCTCCTCCGGTATGAGCGATCACGGTTTTCAGTTCTTTCCCAGTGTCCGCGTCCCACAACTTGATCGACTTGTCCGCGCTGCCACTAGCAAGAAGTCGTCCGTCAGGACTAAAGGCCACGCTTGAGACGGAGGACGAATGTCCTTTGAGCGTCCTTAATTCCAAGCCTGTTTGCATGTCCCACACCTTGACCAACTTGTCGGACGCGCCGCTAGCCAAAAATCGGCTATCTGGGCTAATAGTAACTGTTCTGACGAGGTCAGAATGCCCTTTCAGCGTTTTCGTTTCGTTGCCGGAACTCACATCCCAGAGCTTTATTGTTCTGTCCCAGCTTCCGCTGGCTAGCATTCGGGCATCCTTACTAAAGGCTACAGAAGAGACCTTATCTCGATGACCTTTTAGAAAACGTAGCTGCTGGTCGGAGTCCAAATTCCATAATCGAACCGTTGAATCCCATCCTCCGCTTGCCAAAACCTGCCCGCCTGGACTAACGGCAATTGAACTAACGGGATTGGACTGTTCACGCATTTGAGTGAGTTGGCGCCCGAAAACACCATCCCATAAACGGATATTACTGTCCGAAAGGCCGCCGCAACCAAAAATCTTGCTATCTCGACTCCACGCGAACGAATTACAAAACCCGTCACTCCCCTTTATCCCCCACAATTCCTTACCCGAAACGACTTCCAAGAATCGAAGACTATTATTATCAAATCCGACGGCCAAAGTTCTCCCGTCTGGGCTGAACATAAGGCGGCGAGCGGGCCGATTTGTTCCGATGCTGCCAATTTCCCGACCCGACCGGATATCCCAGAACCGCATTCCGTATTGGCGATTGAAGCCTGATCCAGCAGGACTTGGATTGGCACATGGAGGTGCTCCCGTCGTACCGCAACGGGTAATGATACTGAAGCTGGCAGCTAACCGGGAGCCATCCGCACTGAAAACGGCAGAATCGGCAGGCCCATCGGCATTGATAGTCCTAACCTTCTTTCCCGCATTTGCGTTCCAAATTTTGATCGATGAGTCGACGACGACCGCGAGCATCTCGCTATCAGGACTAAAAACGATTGATTTCACAGGGCGATCTGAATTATCGGATAGGGTCCTCAATTTCTTACCGGAAATAGTCTCGGTCAATTTTACACTGTAATCATATTTCGACAGACCGCCAATCATAGTTCCGTCAGACAACAACTCAGTCGAGCGAACTAGATCACGACTGTTTTCCGCCAATGTCTTTCCGTCGGGACTAATTGCGTAAAGTCCCCCTTTTTCCGACTCACGCTCCATAGTCTTTAATTCTCGACCGGAAATAACATCCCAAAACTTAGTTGTTCCTCCAGAATCTTGTGAAATCACGGTCTTTCCGCTGGGAGTAAATGAAGCGGAGGTGACGTTGGCTGCATGCCCCGTGAGAGTGGTCAATTCCCTACCTGTCGCAACATCCCATAGCTTTATTGTAAAGTCCGCGCTAGAACTAACGAGCGTTTTACCGTCGGGGCTGAATGCCACTGAATACAAATGGCGGCCATGCCCTCGTAATGTATTCATTTCCCGCCCGGAAACTGTACTCCACAATCTAATCGAACTGTCCATGCCAGCGCTTGCTAGCGTTTGTCCATCAGGACTAAAGGCAATTGAACCTATTCTTCCGGAGTGACCCGTCTGAACATAAAGATCGGGCTTCTGCGAAAACGCCGTTAGCGTTGTCAGACACAGCAGAGCGGTTATCAGCGGCAATGCGGATTTGAGTTTTTGGATAGATGCGAAAGTGTTCATATTCATGAGCGGCGTCAGATGCTGGGGTAAGCGGGTGCAGAGCAACCCTTCCTGACCTGTCATCCTGGTTTAATCGAATCTGAAAAATCAGCTTGAATCTTTGGCCAAGTCAATTCAGGAGAGTTCAAGCTGAATTAAATTGCAGGTCGGGAAGGGCGGCTCTGCACCCGCTCTTAGATTCCCACAGAAGAATGCTTATCAGTGGCAATGTGGTCTTGAATTTCCGAATAAATGCGAAGGTGTTCATATTCATGAGCGGCGTCGGAGGCTGGAGTAAGCGGGTGCAGAGCAACCCTTCCTGACCTGTCATCCTGGTTTAATCGAATCTGAAAAATCAGCTTGAATATTTGGCCAAGTCAATTCAGGAGAGTTCAGGATGAGTTAAATTGCAGGTCGGGAAGGGCTGCTCTGCACCCGCTCTTAGATTCCCATGGCAGAACAGTTGTCAACGGCAATGTCGTTTTGAGTTTCAGAAAAGATTCGAGAGGATTTTTGTTCATAAATGGCCTCGAATACTGTGTGGATTAATATTCACACAAAAAGTTTTGAACGCCGAACATCTTCGGCTATGCCGCCGTGCTGTGCGGAATGGCTGCGCCTTTCCGGGGACGAATCACCCCTTTTCCGAGGCTCTGCCTCCGCTGAGAACGGCGGCATAGCCGCGAAAATATATCAAACATCTGCCCGGAAAGGCCGAGCCATTCCGCACAGCACTGGGGCATAGCCCAGGAATCGAAATTTAGGAATAAAGGACAGCATACCGCACTGTTAGTAAATGGCCTCGAATACCGTGTGGATTAATATTCGCCGTGCGCCTCATTTCCAGATTCAGAAGCGATTCGCCTCGACGAATTCTTCGCCGCATTAGGGGTGGTAACAAGTCATAGGCCCCAGACGGCCCCACCATTCTATGCCAAGACGGGCGTTGCGTGGGCCGGCAGCCTGGCTAAGACAACTTCGCCGATATCAAGCTTTCTGCTTGCTTCGTCGATATCGATGCCGACAAGGTTGCCGGCCGCGTCGTAGTCCAACACTACGCCATCGGACACTTCGCGGCTGTCTACGCTGGTTCTGGCTGAAAGATCAATGTATAGAGAGTCCGTTTCCGGGTAATAATTTATCTTCATTATTGCTTAAAGTTACTGTCGGGAAAAGCATTGTGAATTGTCGTTCGATTCGATAAGGTGACAACTCGTAGAATACGATTCTCGAATTCCGAAACCCTCGCCCAGAACCTGATCCGGCTATCACCTTGAATTTCTTCACGGATCGCATTTTCAACGACAAACTCGCACCATTCTTTTCTCAAATACGGCCGTTTTCGCAGAACTTCGTTTTCAAAATAAGCCGTATACCGATATATTGCCACGTGAGCGTTTTATCACAAAACAAAATCCGTTACAAAAACCGGCGTACGAATGCTGTTATGTGTGCGGATTAAGTCAATACCTCTACGGCCTCTGCGAAAACGCCGTCAGCGTTGCCAGCCCGCTAATCGTAATACTCGAGACCCAGGTGCGTTATCAGATCTTCGCCGCGGAGGTGGCGGAGGGTGTTTTTTAGTTTCATTAGTTGGATGAAAATGTCGTGTTCGGGGTAGAGGCCTGGGGCGGTTTGGGGGGCTTTGAAGTAGAATGACAGCCATTCCTGGACGCCTTTCATGCCCGATCGCTGGGCGAGGTCCATGAAGAGAGCGAGGTCGAGAGCGAGAGGTGCGGCGAGGATCGAGTCGCGGCAGAGGAAGTTGACCTTGATCTGCATCTTGTAGCCGAGCCAGCCAAAGATGTCGATGTTGTCCCAGCCTTCTTTGTTATCGCCGCGGGGCGGATAGTAGTTGATCTTGACGACGTGACTGAAATCTCCGTAAAGGTCAGGGTAAACCTCGGGCTGGAAGATGTGTTCGAGTACGGAAAGCTTCGAAACCTCTTTCGATTTGAAATTTTCCGGATCGTCGAGAACTTCCCCGTCGCGGTTCCCCAGAATATTTGTCGAATACCAGCCATCGAGGCCGAGCATTCTGGATTTTAGGCCCGGAGCGAGGATGGTCTTCATCAGCGTCTGTCCGGTCTTGAAATCTTTACCGCAAATAGGCATTTTGGTCTGATCGGCGAGTTCGACAAATGCCGGAACGTCAACCGTCAGATTCGGAGCACCGTTGGCAAACGGCACACCCGATTTCAGGGCAGCGTAAGCGTAGATCATTGACGGAGCGATGAACGGATCGTTGTCGTACATCGCCTTTTCAAGAGCTTCGAGCGACTCGTGGATCGGGCGTTCCTCGATGTAGATCTCAGTCGAGGCACACCAGACCATGACCAGGCGACTGCAATTATTATCCGATTTGAACTTGGCGATGTCGGCGATCAACTGCTCGGCAAGATCCATCTTGTTCTTGCCGGTCTTGACGTTTTCGCCGGTGATGCGTTTGACGTAATTCTGCTCAAAAACGGCTGACATCGGCTTCAGCGACGACAGCGGCTCGGAGAGTTGATTTATGAGGTCCTTGTCGAGTACGCCGGCGTTCATCGCCGCGTCGTACGCGCTGTCATGAAAAATATCCCAAGCACCAAAAACGATATCGTCTAAGGAGGCGAGCGGCACAAAATCTTTGATCAGCGGCGACCGGTTATCGGTTCTCTTGCCAAGCCTGATCGTGCCCATCTGCGTCAGGCTGCCGACCGGCTCGGAAATACCCCGTTTAACCGCCTCGACACCAGCAACAAGCGTCGTGCTAACGGCCCCCAGGCCGACCAGCAAAATACCAAGTTTCCCCTCGACAGGAGCAATCTCTACACCCTTCTCTACCATTAATTTCCTCCGAAAACGTAAACATTAAGAATAACTTTAATGGTGGGTTTTAGGCAAATGCGATCAGTAATGCAGGTGGACGGATATTGGACTAAAGATGTCGTGTTTGAGAATAGAAGGACTATCTCCTCCAAGCCTCTTCGCGTAACTCTGCTGCACCAAATCCGGTGACGCAAAGGTTCGCAAAGTGGGACGCGAAGTTTCGCTGAGTATTTCCGCCTCTTTGCGGATCTTTGCTCCTTCGCGCAACTCTGCGGCACAAAAGTCGAGGACGTAAAAGCTCACGCACAAATTGGCCGCACGTTACTTGATTGGCTAGTTTCTAGGATAGGTATTTTACGTTCAATTTTCGGTTCGCTAACTACAGTAAACCCGATAATCGATCTCGGCAAAGATATTGTCCCGGCTTTCGATCTCGTTTAGCAGGTCGTGATCAACCTCGCCCGTGTCGAGCATTTTGCAGAGCAGGTCGAAGCGGTGGATGTGGGATTGGAAACGGCGTGACGAATATTCGACGGTTGTGCCCTGATAGATCTGGAATGCCCAGTCGCTGGATTGGGCGAGGAGGAGTTCGCGGGCGGCTTGGTTCGCTATGCGAACCGCGAGTTCAAAGTTCAAAGTTCCATGTTCAAAGTCAGAAGAAGTTCCCGATCCCGATCCCGAACCTTGCACCTTAAACCTTAAACCTTGAACTTTGTCCGCCAAGGCGGACATCCTCCGTTCGGCATCGTGCTGATACGGGTACATCCATGAGTTGTCCTCGTTGATCCAGACTTTGTAATACCCCGCCTCGCCCCAGCTTGAGGCGGTTGGCTGTTGGACCTGGATTGGAAGTCCGGAATCGAGAAAGTCGCCGGGGGTGATGCATTCGATCTCGTTCTGATCGAAATGAATCTTTCTGAAGAAAAAATCGATAAACTGCGGCCCCTCGTACCACCAGTGGCCGTAAAGCTCTGCGTCGTATGGACTTACGACCAGCGGCGGATGCCCTTCGAACGTCTCTCGCAGCTTGTGGGCCTGCTTGATGCGTTCGCCGATGAAGTGCATCGCATTCTCACTAGCCTTGTCACGGGCCATCGCCGGAATGTAGGGTTCCTTCAGATTCTGGGGCACGTCGCGTCCGGTGATGCGGTGATACTTCAGGCCAAGATGACGGCGGCTGCCGTCTTCGTGAAGGTGTGGCGCTAGATATTCGATCGGAGCGTCAAAGCCGATGTCACGGTAAAATTCGCGATAAAGGTCATTGCCCGGATAGCCTATCTCAGCCGACCAGACTTGCTGGCTCGTGTCCACATCGCGGGCAAAGACAGCCGTTCCATTCGGGCAAACAACCGGGGCATGAACTCCGTAACGCGGTCGCGGATCGCCGTAAAGTATTGCATGCGTGTCGCTTATAAAATATTCAATGCCGTTGTCCTTGAGCAGTGCCTCGATTCCCGGCTCATACGCGCATTCGGCCAACCACATGCCGCGAGGTTGGCGATGAAAGTGTTTTTTGTAATTAGCGACTGCGATCTGAACCTGTGCCCGTCGAGATTCCTGCGTCGATATCAGCGGCATAAAGCCGTGCGTCGCGCAGCACGTAATTATCTCTATCACGCCTTCGTCTTGCAGCTCGCGAAAGGCGTTAATCAGATTTCGCTGATAACGGATGTTCCAGAGATCGAGTGACGCCGACAAATTTTCGACGTACATTTTTGCCACGTCATAAAAATTCTGCGACTCGGTTTTGGTGCGGCGCAGTTCTTTTTTGGCAAGTTCCAGGAGATTTTCGAGATGCCGCGTGTAGCGTTCCTGCAAAAGCGGATCGGCGAGCATCTCGCAAAGCGGCGGCGAGACGTTCATCGCGAGCCGGGGCTTGATTCCCTGCTCGTGGAGCGATTGAAAAATGAAAATGAGCGGAAGATAGACCTCGGTTATGGCTTCGTAAAGCCAGTCTTCCTCAAGAAATTCGGGATATTCCGGATGCCGGACAAACGGAAGGTGAGCGTGAAGGATCAAGCTAAAGTATCCGGTTGGCATAGGCATCAGGTGTCAGTGGGCGGTGGACAGTGGGCAGTGTCGGAAATTTCTTATCCGACCACTGTCCACTGTCCACTGCACACTGTCCACTATCTCAAACTGTGCGAACTCACCGGATTGTATCTCGGTGCTGATTCTCTGGCGCCTCTTGTCGAGACCGTACGCGTTTTCAAGGTTTTCGGGAAATTCACGAGGCTGGCGCCGTAAACAGCCGGGCCAAATTCCTCCTCGGTAAATTCCGTTTCGTCGATGTCAAAATGCTCTGTGAGCGATGACATTGCCCGCCCCGCGGTTACCTTTTCAGCGTTAGCCTGAAGTATCGCGAACAGCGTCGGGCTGACCTTGCCCCGAAGTTCCTGGAGCGCCATCCCAGAGGCCAGGGCGATCAGGGCATAGCGAATCTCGTCGGACGAGATGCCATCAATATGGACATCACCGCTTCCGATAAAGCTCGTAAATGCCTGATGCGACGCGTTTTGGGCGATGGCGACGTCGTCGCCCGCCAATGCGACGTCAAAGGCGTCACGCGAGAATCCAGCGACATCGAGAACCTCGGCAAATTTGTTCGCACTAACCCGCCAGTCGGCGTCGGTCGCCGTATGCGGACTCGGCGATCGTCGCGGCGTCTCCACCATATTCGAATGTAGCACGCGAAAATATGGTCGGCCCGGAGCAAAAAAACCGATCTCGGCCTGATACTTGTGGTCAGGCTCGACATCGAACCACCAATTCCCTTCAGCCTCGCAACGCTCTGTGGTTTCATAGCCGTAAGTCTGGTCGATCAGCTTGATCACAAGCGTGTAATTCCCCAGATCGCTGCCAAAAACATTGGTCAACATCGACCATGGGTTTTCCTTTACAGACCAGTAAAAATAGAGCCGCGTCGGCGTCTGCATCTGTAGGCGGGCACGATTTTCACGCGAAAGTTCCGGCAATTTGACGTCGGCGAGAGCCTTGAATGTCGGCGAAAGCTCGACCTTCGGCTCCTCGGTCGCAAGCTCGGCGGTGATGTCGAGGTTCGCCTTTTTTGTCGAAACTTTAGCCGCACGCGCGGTCGTTTTAGCCGCACGCTTTTTCACTGGCGAAGCGACGGTAACTACCTCGGCAAATGGATCGGATTCGACCATTTTTACCGGCTTTCCGACCGGCTTTCTAGTAGCGGGTGCATCGGCCACCGTCGTCGCCACCTTGCGCGAAGCGGTTTTCCTAACAGCCGTTACCTCGACAACAGACTCAAACGGATCTGTGTCAACCAGTGCCTTAACCGCACGCTCTTTTACAGGTGTTTTCTCTTTAACAGTTTTCGTTGCCATAACCAAAAATACCGCGATGCTAAAGTATGCGGTCTTTTAGGAAAACTTACAAGCCGGAGCCGTCTGCTGGCGTAAGAATGGAACCACGAAAGCACACGAATTTACACTAAAATCTTCTTTTAGAGTTTAATTCGTGTGTTTTAGTGGTTCCAATTCTTACGAAGGTTTTGTCAGTGCCTTGAGTTTGATCTCGACCTTGCCGTATTGGGTATCGACTTGTGCTTTCACGGGTGTGTGAAGTTTGTCCTCGGTCAGCCACAGCATCATTTTGCCTTTTTGCTCGATCAAACGGCCAGGGCCAAAGATCGCGGGCTCGACCCGCAGGCACCAAAATTTGCCGACCGCAGTTCCCAACTGCTCACGCTTGGTCACGACAACCGGCACCTTGTAAACCAGGCCCGAGTCGCTGACCCAAATTTCGAAACGATTCCCGACGGCCAGGTCGCGTAGACGTATCGCATAGATCGCCGAGATCATATCATTCATGGGGTCAGTGATTTCGGATGCGATGCGACGCGGAGGGCGATTCCGATCCTTTGGGTCGGTCTCGACGAAGCTGACGCGTTTCATCTGATAATCGAAAACCGCCTCGCTGTCGCGAACACGCTGTTTTTGAACATCGTGCTTAACCGTCTTTTCAATGCGAAAATTCGATAGATCCAGTACCGATTCGTAATCTTGCAGAAAGCTATATCGAAATAGCTTGAGCATCGTGCCCTTCGACTCGGCGACCGATCTGATCGAAATCTGGTCGCCCTTTGGCGTGATCGCGCTGCTAAACGTCAGATCGGCAATCGCCAGGCTCAGTTTTAGCCGGCTGATCTTGCCCTCGAACGTCAGCTTTTCGCCGTCGAACTTGCTGCCCGGCGACGGCTGCGTAATCGCCGGCCCCTGAGCAAAACCAACGACCGAGGCCGCGACAAACGTCACGACCAACAGCATCGATCTAAAAAACAAAAACTTCATAACTTAAGTGAGAAAATACGCCTTGACGGCTAAAACTGAGACTACGATAGCCGCACCAATCGCCGCCCGATATTCACGATATTGCAAGTATAGCCCAAAATCGAATTTCTCGCCCGACTTTTTCCACGCCGTCGGACGCGGAAAAAAGAGCGGAACATTGCGCTCGTATTCCTTAAATTCGGCACCGAAGATTCGCTGCATATCACCTATTTCGACACGCATAACCGGCAAATAGATGCCGAGGAACAAGATGCAAAACAAAATCGCCAGCCACCAGACACCCGACGCCACGGTAAATCCGATCCCAAGAATTATGCTGCCAAGATAGAGCGGATTTCGCGTATAAGCATACGGCCCGCTGACCGCCAGCGCTTTTGCCTTTCTAATATGCCCCGACGCCCATGCCCGTATCAGTACGCCGCCCAAAGCAACGACCAAACCAATCGCGATAGTCGTCAGCGTCGGCCGGGCAAAAATCAAAAAAAGGATCGCAAACAAAAACCCGAGCGGAACCCGGATGCGTTGAACAATGCGTTTGTCGAATTTGATCAATTGGTTTTCAGCTATTAGCTATCACTTATCAGTTATTTCGAAACGACACCAAGCCGCCTTCCCACCGCTGCAGCCACAGTTTCGACGGTGATATCCATACATATCCATTTCGAACACGTCCGACGATGGCATTCGACACGGCAGTCGATATCGTTTCTCTCAACACAGATGTCTTCGGCACGCGGGCTGCCGTTTCGCCACCATTCCGTCGGGCCGAAAATACCGACAATCGGCGTTCCCGCCGCCACCGCAATATGGGTCGGCCCCGTATCGCCGCCAACGTAAACAGTCGCACACTTTGCCAGTTCGTAAAAGCCTTTCAGGCTCGGCTCGGCAAGCGTCAGTTTGTCGGAACGGCTGTTCGCAGCTGCTTTCTCAGCTAATTCTGTCTCCTTCGGCCCGGTCACGATAACCGACGCAATCCCATGCTCTTCCCAAATACGGTCGGCCAAAGCGCCAAATTTCTCCGCATGCCAAAGTTTTGTAACCCAACCCCCGGCCGGATTTAGAACCGCGAATCTGCTGGTCTGAACACTTTGAATTATCGCCTCGGCTTCTGCAACATGTTCGGGAAATGTGGTTATCGGAAACTCGAAATCACTGTCCGGAACGTCAATGTCGAGCGTCCCGCCCGCCAAGGCCAGGTTCTTTCTAATAACGTGAATCCCCGCCGGAACGGCGATCTGATCGGTCAACAGCAAACGGCTCGCCGGTTCGCGCAAACCCTCGCGTGAAAACCCAAACCTTCTCTTCGCCCCTGAAACCTTACCGATCATCGCCGATTTCAAAAGCCCCTGAAAATCAATCGAAATATCAAACTTAAACCGCCGCAGCTCCTTCACCTGCCGACTCGCATCCAGCAATATCTCCTCAATGATCTTCCCGCCCCGCAAACTCTTAGTATCGACCTCGATCAAATTATCGATCATCCGACACCCGCGCAAAATCTCCGCCGACCGCTCCTCAACCACCCAAGATATCTCCGCGTCCGGCAAACCCCGCCGAATAACCGCCAGCGAAGGCAGCGTGTGAATAATATCACCGATACTGCCAAGTTTTATGATGAGAATGTGCATTGGGGGTCCGTAATGCGGACGAAATCCGGTTCGGTTTTATAAGGGAAAAATCTAGCCTTTCTTTAGTTTTTTCTTTTCCATTTTCGGAGGCAGAAAGTTGTCACCGGATACGACCTTATTACCTGTCTCAAGCTCAAAATCGGCCCTCGCCCGTTTTGCCACACGTCCGCCCTTCCGTCCGGAATCGGCATTTTCCGGTAAACCTTCGGCTCCGTCACGTTCCGCTATTTGGCGTGTAGTAAGTTCAGCCAGAGCGGTAAACAGGAGTTCTGCTTCGCTCATGTGGTCGCGAAGATTCTGTGTCTTCAGCCTCTTCAACTGCTTGTGCTGCTTCACGCTAACTTCACTCCATTCCTGATGAATGATGTTTGTTAGGATCGCGTATTCGTCGCCCTTTACGTCGTGATCTTTCCAATAATCGGTCAGCTTATTGCGGGTCTCCTGGCCGGTCATCCGTTGCTGAATCCACTTTTCGCTACGGCCATGCTGCTGCCAGTATTCCCGTGCCCGGTCGAGCGAACGAGCCGGATCGCTCATATCCTGCAGCCTCTCGTAGCCTACCTTTGCAAGCCACTGCTTGAACGGCTCAGCTTTTGGCGAGGGAATAGATTGAATTATTCTGAGCAGACCCTGCACGTCGGCACAGTCGGTCGCATATTTTTTGCCATCAGACGACATCAGTTTCAGTTGTCGACAAATTGTCGACAACTCAAATTCATCGTCCATCTTGACGCGAATCTTCATCTTGAACCAGTAATCACGCGGGTTGGCGCTATCGGTCAGGGCCCCGACAACGTCTATGACGGAGAAGTACCACTTTTCCGCGCCTTCATCGTAAAGGCGGCGAAGCTGATGCTCCTGAAAGGCGGTAATTGCCAGTTCATCTTTCATAATCTCGCGACGCTCAATAATCTTACACCAATAGACTTTGTGGTATGATAAGCGCGGCTACTCGCCGCCAACGCGCGAAATCGACGAATTGATAAAACGCGGTCATTTCAGTCCAACGCGTTTTAGGAGTGCGTCGAATCGCGGGTCCGAACGCAGTGGATCGTAGTTCGGACTGACCTTGAGTGAGATCATTCCCTGCATACGTTTGTCAAAAGCTTTTTCCAGATAAACGAAGGCCTCGTCGAAGTTACCGGTTTTGGTGGAAAGGCGCGCGAGCAGAATGGGTTTTCCATTGCCGTTTTTTTCAGCCTCCTTTTCCTGCTCAAGCTGTCGTTCGAAAATGCCCCGCCAACCAGATTGCACATAAATGGTTTTCCACGACTCGATCTCGTCCGGATTAACTTCCTTATGCTCCTGTTGACGTTGAAACCATTCAAACGCCTGGTCGTCCTCACCCCTCATAATATATGACCCGATGATCGTGTCGTAAACCCCAAAAAATCCAGGATCCATTTCGTGGGTTCTTTTTCCCTGGGCAATGGATTCATCGTAACGGCGGGCGTAAAACGCACTCTGTAGGTAGATTTTATGATTTAATACCGAAGCCGGTTCGAGGTCGATGGCGGTTTTGATTTCCGCAATCGATTCGTCCGATCTGCCAAGGAAACCGAGCAGCAGTGCATACATCCGGCGGGCGGCCGCAGAATTCGGATTTAGCTCGATTGCTCGTTTATGTTCGCGCTCAGCTCCGACAAAATCCCACTCAAAATTGGTCTTTATCTCGCCTAAATATGAATGCGCTTCTGCAAGGTTGTCGTCTATTGCAAGGGCTTTTTCTATCGCTCTTCTCGCCTTGAGATATTCCTCGGTCGCGTTCCCGCGGCCGCCCATAAACGCAACCTCACTATGAACATTTGCCATGCGTGCATATACGGGAGCGTAATTCGGGTCGAGTGTTATGGCCTGATCAAAGGCTTCGAGCGCTTTTTCAGCGTCCTTTGGGTTTTGTTTGTCCGCCAAAGCCGATCCCAGCAAATACAGGCGATAGGCTTCGTCATTTGTCGTGTATTGCTTTAGGGGAATTGATTTTACATCGTTCGATTTTACGGACGGTGCAGATTGAAAATTAAAAGACAAAAGGAAAATCAAAGCGATTGCACACGCGAAACCGACGGTGAAAAGGACTATCCGCGTCTTGTGTTTTGGCTTGGTAGTAGTTGGATAGGCGGTTTCATCGTGAAGAAAGTCAGAACCGGGAGCGATAGCGACAGGGTTTTTTGCGACCGGTTGTAAGAACCCAGTCGCTACCGCTCCCGGTTCTGACACTATATCGACTTTAGCGATAAACCGATAGCCTTTTGTCGGGACGGTTTCGATGAATTTGCTGCCGTTTTCATCTTCTCCGAGGACTGCGCGAATGGTGTGAATCGTCCGCGGAACGTTTACCTCATCGACGAACGAATCCGGCCAGATTGCCTGCATCAATTCGTCTTTTAGGACGAGATGTCCACCGTGCTCGACCAGATATACCAGAACATCAAAAGCTTTTGGTGTCAGTGGAACGCTTTTGTCGCCCAGAAATAGCTGCCGCTCAGCAACATCGAGCAGAAAGGAATTGAATCGATACGAGGGCGTCTCGCTGCTGTTCATACCAGCCTCGAATAAATTTACAAGAAAATTTGGAACTTTTTTCAAAGACATTTCTCGCCTCCAGCGAGTAATTTGTTTACGAAGAAACAATTATCGCCGGTTGCCTATGGTCGCGAGGTGAATTTCCAAAAGGTTCCCAAACATCATACATCAGCCGGCGTCCAGATGAAACAAAAAAATGGGAAGCAGTCAGCGGCAAAAGCTGATTCCAACAAAAAATACGGCCGGCCAGCTTTAGCCGACGCGATTACTTAAGGAGTAAATATGAACAAGAAGACGTTTTTAACAATTTGCATCGCTCTGATGGCGGTGGCCACCGCAGCCGCGCAGGCGCCGACACGCGATCGTGATCTGGTGCCTTTCTATGAGGACATTCGCGGCGGAACGTGCAGCACAACAAATGGCGGCGTAGGAGTGATTATGCCCAATACGCCTGCTATCACGAGCTTGTTTAATCGAACATTTCGCGGCCAGCCGAACCCGCAATTTTGCGAGACCGTCTTAAACCCGGACGGCAGCCAAATGACTCTCGCCCAATACACGGCGGTCACGGGAAGATCGGCCGTCAAATGCATCAGGCGTGGAACACACACGGTGTTCAACTTTGCCGGATTGAGGCCGAATGGCGTTTATTCAATTTGGATCGTCTTGTTGGATTCCGTTCCCGGCCCGCCGATCGGTGTCGGCGGAATTGGCCGAAACGGGCCCTACGAGAATGGTTTTACGGCAGATGCTAGCGGTGTAGGACAGATAGGGCGGATAACGCCCGAGCAAGACCTTTCAATTTTCGGCCATGTCGGCCAGTGCCTGCTGGATTCGCGATTTATTATCGAACTTGTCTATCACGGTGATGGCCTCTTGCACGATGGCGACCCCGGACCCGGTTACACCTGGGTCACGAACGCCCGCTTTTTGTACCCGTAAATCTGTCGATTAAGGAAAACGGCGGGCTGGCTCTGCGAAAGACCGACCCGCCGTCCAACACAAAAGAATTTACAGGAGGCTATCATGAAATTCGCCGCGAGCTTGGGGTTCATTTTAGCCCAACCCGTTTGAGCAGATCATCGAAACGCGGGTCTGAGCGCAGTGGATCGTATCTTGGATTTACGTTGAGCATGACCATTGCCCATTGGCGTTTGGCGTATGTTTTTTCCAGATAGGCAAATGCCTGATCGTGCAGACCTAGTTCGGTCGCGAGGTTTGCGAGGTACATATAATTTGGCTCGCCCTTTTTCTCCGCTTCCTGCGCCTCGGCAAACTGGCGCTCGTTGATACCGCGCCAGCCGGATTGGTCATAGATCGCCTGCCATGCCTGGATCTCTTCAGGTTTGCCACCATTCGCTTTCTCGAGGCCCAGAAACCACTCAAATGCCTGAGCGTATTCGCCTTTTGCACGGTATGCGCCGATCAGAAAATTGTGGCCTACGACAAAGTCGGAATCCATTTCAAGGGTTTGTTTTGCACGAACGATCGCCTCGTCATTACGTCTTGCGTAGAGCAGTATTTGCGCAAAAGCGCGATGATTTGCCGGCAACGCGGGTTCCATGTCCACCGCGGTTTTGATCGCTGCTATGGATTCTCCGAACCGGCCCATCGAAAGCAGATACACAGCATATTTCCGATGTGCCTGAGCGATGGTTGGATCCAGCTCAAGCCGCTCGTTTGTGAGCGGTTTCCGCGCCGGTGAAATCCCATTCACAGCTCCACTTCAAGTCACCCAAGGCTGAGTGGGCCTCGGCCAGATCGTTGTCAAGTGCCAGTGCCTTTTCTATCGCGGTCTTTGCCTTAATGTACTGTTCATGCGTATCGCCTCCCGCAGTTATTGCCATCGACGTGTGAGCGCTCGCTATCCCTGCATAAGCGGGAGCATAGTTGGCATCAAGCTCGATGGCCTGTGTGAAATACTCAACTGCTTTGTCAGCGTTCTTTCGTCCACTTTTGTTCGCCAGCGCGGCCCCTAAAAGATATAGGCGACTTGCCTCTTCATTCGTCGTAAAACGCCTCGCGAAATTTTTCGGACCGCCGGACTGAAAATTGAACAACAAAAAAACAAGAACGACTGCACCCAGAAATCCGGCGGTCAAAAGAATATACCTGCGACGCCTTTTTGGCTTATTGATAAGCTCTGCAACGGACATTGCCGGAATCTGCAAGTCAGCCTCACCGTCTAAGTTCTGGTTGTCTATAAGAATTTTCTGTTCAGGCTGCCCGTGAATCGTGACCGGAACGACAAACCGATAACCTTTTCTCGCCACAGTTTCGATAAATTTATCGCCGCCGTTTTCGCCCAAGGTTCGGCGCAGCATGTGAACGATGCGGGCCAGATTTGCCTCTTCCACAAACGCATCCGGCCAGGCAAGTCGCATTAGGTCGTCTTTTTCAACAAGGTGTCCGGCACGTTCGACGAGTATAGCAAGCACATCGAACGCTTTTGGTGTTAGCGACAATTTCGTGTCGCCATTCCACAACTCCCGTTCGGCAAGATTTAGCCGAAACGTCTTGAAGGTGTATATGCATCCGTTCTTATCGTCCATTTCGCCCTGCGAGAAATTAAGGAGAAAACTAGGATAATTTTTCAAAGACATTCAATACCTCTCGGGACTAAAATCATCACAAAAGTAGTGCTTAACTGTCGCCCGGCACCGACTGGTTTCGGATGGAATGTCGAGAAATTAATCAAAATTATCATACAGCGACCGGCGGCCAAAACAAAGGGAAAAACCTAAGGAGGCGGAAATGAAAAACACATACTCAATCAAATACTCAAAAACGAAAATAATCACAACGCTCATCACGGCTATTGCATTTTTTGTCTTGATACCGACCGCCGTTCCGGCTGCATCCGGCGAGTTGGACCCGTCTTTTGGGACTGGGGGACGGGTGATCTTCACGCCGGTGTCAGGCTTGATTCCGGTGCGGGTTCGTGTTCAGCCGGATGGGAAAATAGTCACGTTCGGAGGCCTCAACATTGTTTGGCCGGGAGTTGGTTCATTCCTAAGTCGGCACTCCGCTAACGGAATCCTCGATACGAGCTTCGCGGGTGACGGGATCGTTGACATTGCGGGTGGCGGCTACGAGAGTTATGTGGATATGGTAATACTCTCGAACGGCAACCTTCTCGTGACCGGAGCTGTGTCCGGTATTCTTAGCAGCACTGTCACGGATTTTCGCACCTACGACACGCTCGGGAATCGAATTTTTTCAAGTACAACCTCGAGTTTGGACGATACGCCGGGTCGGCGACTGTTGGTTCAGCAGGACGGCAAGATAGTAGTTGTCACTTACACCGGCTCGCCAAATTTCGCGGCCAGCAGTCTTGCCGCCATTCGCTATTCGAGCAATGCCGAATTGTTGGACGATTCGTTTGGCGATAGGTCGCTCGCGAATTCGCGTGTAGCAGTTTGGGCCGACAGCGAATTCTGGAGTAACCATTACGGGGCCGAGTTTTTGGGGGATGCGACGATTCAACCGGATGGAAAGATCGTAATGATCGGCAGCGGAGCCACCGGCACAAATGTTGTGAGGCTTTCGTCATCCGGCAGTCTCGACGATAGTTTTGGAACCGGCGGTATCGTATCGCTGCCAGGTACGGCCCTTTCCTACACTCATCCGGGCGGCATGATTATCCAGCCCGACGGAAAAATTGTGATCAACGGCATCTCTGCCGAGTTCGGGCTCTACTCTTCTTTCATTGTTCGCCTCAACCCCAACGGCACACTCGATCAACAATTCGGAACCGACGGAATCGTCACGATCTCAGAGCCCGATCCCGAAGCACGCGGTATCGGGGCCGCGCTTGTGATCCAACCGAACGGCAAAATCATAACCGCGGGCGACCGAAATGGCGGATTTGCGATGATGCGATTCGACTCGAACGGCGTTATTGATTCGAGTTTCGGCACAAATGGCCTGTTGATAACGCCGATGGGCGATCAAGATGCGAAGTCCGCCATTGTTTCGCTCGCATGGCAGTCCCACCGCAAACTGGTC
Organism: uncultured Acidobacteriota bacterium; assembly: GCA_963738935.1. GTDB lineage: Bacteria > Acidobacteriota > Blastocatellia > Pyrinomonadales > Pyrinomonadaceae > OLB17. Next base: position 2,862,403 of record CAVTYF010000001.1, read on the forward strand.
GCTACCGGAAGCATCGGATATCCGTATCCGCCCGGAACACCGACCCTGGGTTTCGCCCGCACCGAAGTCGGGATCGTCCGCTACAGTATCGATGATGCTGGATTGAAGGTCTCGGGCCGAGTGGTCACGCCCAACAGCCTTCCGCTAAGAAATACGATCGTAGCTCTTGTTGATTCACAGGGCGTTCGCAGGATCGCCACAACAGGTTCATTTGGTCTTTTTGAGTTCGATAATGTGACTCAGGACGCGATCTACACGATCTCGGTATCGTCACGACGATATCGGTTTGCTCCAAGAACGATTCAGCCGGCAACCAATCTGGTGTTTGGCGATCTTGTCGGCCTCGAATAGGAAACGCCAAGACTCTCTCTGCTCTCTGCGGCCTTCGGGCCGCTTTTTTTCGCTCTGAATTAGGTGCGAAGGGTTGTAAGCAATTTCTCATGTATCCCGCCGAAACCGCCGTTTGACATGATTGCGATTACGTCGCCTTCGAGCATTTGGGGGGCTAGGTGGGCGACTATGGCGTCGGCGTTGGCGAGGGTGACGGCGGGTTTGCCGGTGGCGGCGATGTCGGCGACAAGGTGCGGGACGTCGAGGACGTCGCCGTAGGTTTTGGCGTCTTCTGGGTTGAAGACGCCGGCGATGATGACCTGGTCGGCGTGTGCGAAGGCGGCTTTGTATTTTTCTTCGAAAATGGACAGCCGTGATGAGCGCGAACGCGGTTCGAAGACGGCGATGAGGCGATTGTTTTTGTATCTTTGTCTCAAGGCTTTGAGCGTTTCATCGACAGCGGTTGGATGATGAGCAAAATCGTCGATGACCGTGACGCCTCGCTCGACTCCGCGGACTTCCATCCGGCGTTTTACCGATTTGAATGTGTCGAACGCCCCCTGCATTTTCTCCTGCGAGATTCCCCACGCATCGGCCGCGATGATGACGGCGAGGCAGTTGCGGACGTTGAATTCGCCGATCATGTTAGTTGTGAATTCAGCCCAAGGGCGGTCTTCGGTCTTTGGTTTTTGGTCTTTGATGTCGGCCTCCTTGTACACCTCAAACCGCGTTCCAGTCGCCGAAAATTCGATGTTTCGGGCCTGCCATTTTGCTTCGTTACTAAGACCGAAGGTCTCGACCGTCGTGTGCAGCTTCCCTTTCATCTGTTCGAGAACCTCGCCGACGACGGGCGAATCGATACCGCAGATCAGACGGCCGTTGCCGGGGACGAGATTCATCAGCCGGGAGAATTGCCATTTGATGGCGTCGATGTCTTTGTAAATGTCGGCGTGGTCAAATTCGATGTTGTTTATGATCGCGATCTCAGGGAGATATGACATGAACTTTGGCTTCTTATCAAAAAACGCCGTGTCGTATTCGTCGCCCTCGATAACAAAATAATCGCTGTCGGTCACGCGAAAGCTCTGCCCAAAATTCTGCACAACACCGCCAACCGAAAACGTCGGATCAAGCCCGCCGACCTCGCATATCCACGCTGCGATGCTCGTCGTGGTGGTCTTTCCATGCGTACCGGCGACAACCACCGAACGCCGTCCGCGAATAAATTCGTCGCGAACCGTTTCAGCCTGCGAGCGATAAAGAAACTTGCGATTCAGCACTTCCTCAAGCTCAGGATTGCCCCGCATGATCGTGTTCCCAACGATCGTCACGTCACGCGGCAGATCCGCATTCTCGGCCTTATAACCCGACAATATCTCAATACCCAAAGCCTCAAGCTGCGTCGACATCGGCGGATAGACGTTCTGGTCCGACCCGGTTACCTTGTGTCCCCGTGAAAGCAACATCCCGGCTAACGAAGCCATCGCGGTGCCGCAAATTCCTATTAGGTGATAGTGCATTAGAAGTGTGTTCGCCTTTACTCTTTGAATGGACTTTGAATGCCCAATGTCAGGTCAATCTGCGGGCGTTTGAAGAAATTAGAATGCTTAACATGAAATCGCACTCGACCGACTTTCTGGCGATCTCAGGCAAATGACTGCGAACCTACAATTACCGGCAGGTCATCACCAGACGCTTTTCCGAAAGTCATCTATGAGTTTAATCAAGTCCGATCTCAGCACATTCGTTCCATGAAACCCTCTGTTCCTTTTTTGTGAGAATACCCGCGAAGGGTGACGAAGACCTCAATCTTTGCCCCTCATCCGTCTCCGCAACGATAATTGATTCGATCTCACGCGGGGCTGAACTTTCGATGATTCTCTTCCATTCCAGTAATGCGCGGAGCTCCGGCCCGAAAGCAAAGCTTTCCTTCGCCAGCCACCTTTCTAGATTTTCATTTGCGACAGTTAAGACCTTGACCGGATTATGGCGCAATTTCTCTGCAACGCGACGGTGAAGAGATAACGAAAACCTATCGGAGAAATTCATATTGCAATAATACCAAAATCGTTGACCCACATTACAACAAATTAGCAAACGGCAGTTTTGCCGTCGTCAAATAGTAATCCACTTCGTCCGGATCGTCGCCCATGATGCCGTCTGGTGCTTTTTTGGGACGTTTGGTTTTGAGATCGAGGATCTTTGTTGTGTGGTGGATCTGCTTGCCTGCCGCGTCAAAATACCGGCGGCGGACGACCATGAAATCGCCCATAAACGTCCGGTAATCTGATTCAACCAACGCCAGTGTGCCGTCCGCCCGGAAGTAGTGGAAATTGTATTTCGCCCAGTCACCCGACGGGCTCGACAGCGTAAAATTTGACCCGACGATCTTGCCCCCGCTCTTCCAGTTGTAGGCGATCGTGTAAACCTCGTGCTTATCGCGAAACTTCTCAAGTGCCTTTTCCGATGCGAATTTCTGCCATTTTTCCGTATCGGTGTTGACATCGGCCGTGTCGGCAAAGATCAGACTCGGTTTTTTCAGCTTTTTACGGACCGCATCGACTGTTTTTGCGTAGGCGTCGATCTTCTTAACTTCAGGAGAAAGCTTGCCCTGTGCGAAAACATTCAAACCGGCTCCGACAAAACTGAGCCCGACAATGGCACCGATAAACGCGATCTTTCTCATAGTCTTTCCTCCAAAACTCAGATCAAGCCCGATACCACTTTTGGCTTGTTCGAAACATCTTAGTTTAAAGCAGACGTGGCAATCGGTGAAGTTTGAGTTACCATTTTTTTGCCAAGAATAATGTATGAGGTTTTTGACCGTAATTTCTACTCTTCTTTGCGGTGTCCTGCTGCTCAATAGCAACAGCCTGGCGTTTGAGACCGACCAGTTCAACCTGCCAAAAGTTCCGCTCGCTGACCTTGGCGAAGAGGTATCTGAACATCTCATCGAGAGCCTGGAAACCGCCATCGATTCAGTAAACAAGGAGATCGCTAAGAGCGAAGCCTGTCTCGCTGCGAAGTCAAAAGGGTGCGATTCGCCCGAGAAAGAACGGGCAAAACTCGACCAGCTACGCTCCGAAGAATCGGTGGCTGAGGCGTTTTACAAACTTGTCGCTGGCGGAAATCTGATGACCACCAAATTTGGTAAATGGATGAATTCACACGAGTTCCGCTCACAGCCCGCACGCTACAAAGCCCCGTACAAAGAGTCGATCTACGCCCTAAACCCGCTTAACTACGCGACGCTCAGTCCGACCGTCCGCCTCTACGGCCACGAGTTCGGCATCGACAAACTCGAACACCTGGTTCAACAAGGCCACCAGTATTACAAGATCTATAACGAAGCGATCAAGAAAGGCTCCGCCGCCGAAGATGCCGCACAAAAAGCCATAAAATGGGGCCAAAAAACCGAACGAACCTACTACGGCCTCTGGAGTTCCGGCGTCTATTCAAACGCCGACCTCTTCGCAAATTACGTCGGCCTGAAATTCTACCAGGGCATGACAAAATCGCTCCAAATCGCCGAAACCACACGCCCCTCATTGGTCGAGCTATCAAACGGCCGCTGGCAAATCACCGACGAAAACCCAACGGAAACCATCCTAAAACCCTTCATCACCGACCACATGAACGAGGCTTTGAATCCATCGTCATATCGCCCAACTCTCATCCGCTCCGTGCGTCGTTCTGTTAAGAAATATGCGTGTCCGGAATGGAGAGATTCGTCGCCTAAATTAAATACGCTGGAATTGGAACAGCGTAACATCGCACTTGAAAATTGGCTCGGTGAAGATTATGGGTTTGCTTGGAAGAACCGAAGGGTGATTCTCGGCGAAATTTGTTTTGATACAGAGTCCAAAAATTAGGAGTTAAGCAGACGCGGATATGGTTTGGTTCTCCGAAACGACTCTCGTTGCGAGTAAATTCTCCATTATCAGATTTACTACCCGAACGTTTACCGCATTCCCAAGCGCTCGTGTCGCCCGGCTACCATCTGAAGGCAGGTGGACCAGCTTATCCATTGATTGTAGTCGGGCACATTCTTTGATGGTCATATATCGTTTCTCCCATCCGATGATTGGCACCTGTACGGGAGTCATCGCTACCAACGATGGGGATGTCGTGGGCCGCTTTACTCTGACCCCCGACGCTCTAAAACGAATGACGTAGTTCCAGATATTTCTAATTTCATCCCCGCAGTGCCATTCAAGTTTCTGATAGCTTGACGGAAAACCTTGGATCTTCGGAAGCCAGGCTTCGAGCCAAGATTTGTGTTTGAAATAGAATTCTCTATTTCTCCGAATAAAACTTTGTTTCCATTCAGGAAATTTTTCATCTTTTCGACGTGCGTGGCTTGGCACCAAACTCAAGATTTCTTCGTGACTAGCCCCGACCAGAGTTCTACCAAACGAACCCTTATATTTGTTAAGTGATTCCAGTTTCAAATCGTGGAGAGACCCTGCATCGTAGGGGTAAGTCGCCCCAAACTCCATCGCCCAAATTGGGCTCCCTGGCATCTGCTCGTCTATCGGAAACCTATCCAAAAACTCCTGCCAAACATTGAGACAGGCAACAACCTGATCGCTCAGTTTTCGAGCCTCAGGCGGATTGGAGTCAAGGATTGATTTGACTGACAAGGAAGGTGAAAAAATCGGCTCTGGAAACTCAAAATCATCTAGATTCCCTCGCTCTTTAAGGCGCCCAACCAGATACATTCGGTTTCGAATCTGCGGAACACCAAACTGATGAGGTGAGAGTTGGCCTTTCCGCACATCATATTCGAGGCCGCTTAGCTCACTCTCCAACTTCCGATAAGTAGCACCGTCAGCATGATTCACGAAGTGGGCAATGTTCTCTAATATAAAAAACTCAGGTTTGTGAACCTTTAGAATCTCAATGATGTTGTAAAAGAGTTGTCCCTGTGCCGTATCCTCTAAACCCAGTTGGCTTCCAGCCTTAGAAAATGGAGAGCACGGGAAGCCCGCACAGAGCAGTTCATGTTTGGGAACATCGTCACAGTTGATTAGCCGAATATCCCCTACAGGACGGATATCAAAATTTTCAGCGTACAAATCCCGCAATTCTGCATTTATCTCTGACGCAAAAACACACTTAGCCCCTAGCTCGGCTGCCGCGAGGTGGAATCCGCCCAGACCGGAAAACAAATCTGCAAATGTAATCTGTTCGTCATTCATCAGTATTATTTTCCCCCAACCAATTGCCCACCCAAGTATTCACTTCATCTTCGAGAACTCCATCATGTGGCCTCTCGGGCATTGAATTCATTAGACGCACGCGATCAATTAGCATACCTTTGTCGCTCGACTGATCGTGCCATTCACGATCCGAAATAATACAAGGAACAGAGAAGGCCATCGTGGGTCGAACGGCCCAATGAATATATTGCTCCCAAGCCCTGATGGGAACGGCAACCTTTCCCTTCCAGTTATGTCCTGCGGCACATTGCGTTAGAACTACGATTTTCCCGGTACGAGTGTCGGAGAACGGAATCCATGACACGACATCAAGACCTCGATCTTTGAATCGCCTTGCGGGTTCCTCTACAAATTTTTCGTTAACAACAGTTGCCAGGCCCCTGACTCCCTCGCCAATTCCTCGCCCCCTATATCCAAAAACCATTGAGTCTGCACGCAATGAAACTCGCAATGCTTCATTGGTAACCCGTTCAAATAAATCCTGAACGGTTCCGGTCTGGTCGAAAGCCCCGTAAAGAGAGAGAATTAGACAGAGTTGATAGACGTCTTTCTTAAATTCGGACGATGCCAATGGAGCGACACCAAATTCATCGAAAGTGAAAAGTGACGGGTTATAGTTTGCATCTCGCGCAGCTATCTCTAGCCATACTTCCGCAATAAAATCATCCGATGGCTCTGTTCCGAGTGCCCCCCTTATTGCGGCGGATACTCTTCCGCGTTGGATATTTTCTTGAGTCACAGACGCTTGTAACTCAATCCAATCCGAAACTCCATCAGGCGATTGTGGGTCGGTAAGCTCAATCATTCGCTGTAACTGTCTCCAAAAGTCTGCCAGCAGTTTCAGAACATTTTTCGGCCTGATCAATTACATCTTCGGTCCTATGACGATGGGCCATTCCCAAGACTGTTTCAAGGTTACGATTAGCAGTAACAATGTACTTCAAAACCATTTTTTCTTCCCCATCAGTTCTATCGAATGCCTCTAACAAATTATAGGAATTCTTCAGATGCGACACAGCTGCTTCGTTCCTAACGACTTCTTTCAAATATTTAGTGATGTCGCGAGACTCTTTTATTACTGGAAGTTTACGTCCATCGCCGAAAAGCCATGTCAGAAGATCCTCTAGATTGCCTACTTTGTCAGCCGTAACTGGGGATTCGAAATTATCAATTTTAGAAAGCGGCGGGAGGCCTAAATATTCACGCAACGGGAGTTGTCCAATAGCCAACGTTAACAATGAAAATTTGTTCGCCGTCGCGAGCCGAATATCGTAATCAAAACTTTCTTGAGCCTGTTTCAAAAGCCTAAACGATGTGTAGCTTTTAAGGACGCCTTGTTGTGAATCACCAATTTGTGCTTGAATCCCTTTGATTGCTTCGGCGACAGGCACCCCGTTTTCAGTCGTTTTCTCAATATTTTTTGCGATATAACGGGCCTTCGCAAACGGATCCCATTTTTCAATTCCAACAATATGGCGAACGCCTAGGTATGGAATTACACTTTCGCGATTGGAGTAAACAATTACTGGAAGAATCTTTACATCATTAGCAATGGCCTCACTCAGTTCTGGAAAAGAGCGAGACACTTTTACTTTTTCCTGAATTTCAGGATTTAACAGCAGCTTAACGGTCGCTAGCCGACGATTCCCCTCAACAACCGTGAAATTCGTATCTTCGGAGTCGATAAATTGCTCGAACCGCTCTCGCTCACTCGCCACTTCAGAATCGTAGTTCTGTAAATCCTCTGGTGTGTCGATTGGAACAGCAACAAGAGGCTCCTCATCAAAATACCCGTTGCGCGACATCGACTCAGCCAGTTCATCAATATAAAACTGATTATACAGAATGCGGATCAGCTCTTCTTCTCTTTTCCCATGAGCATCCTCAGGCAAGCGGGGGTTTTGGCTGTCTAAGAAAAGTCTTCCTATTGACAAATTCCGTTGCGGTCTCTTTCTGCCCCGCCCAGCGAAATCGATATTGCCATTACCTGGAGTCATAGAATCCGTAAATGCCGAAAAAAAGCGGTATTCTGATTGAAGGATATTTCTTGCCGAACTAATTGCAAGTCTAAGTAATTTCAACCCCAAAAGTCAATTTTCGGGCCGAATCTTGTATCCACTCGGCAGGCGGTAGAATGATTCGACGCAAGGCATTAATAATGCTACGAACCCAATAACTCTTTCATCAAGCCATCCGCATCATAAACCTTCCGCAAAGCCTCGATGATTCCTGCTGAGTGGACGCCGACGGCGCGGGAGCCTTCGTTTTCTTCGATGTACCAGTAGCGGTTTGAGAGTTTTTGGTTGTTTGAGTCGAAGTTTAGGCCGACGACTTCGCCTTTGCGGTTAACGACGGGTGAGCCGGAGTTGCCGCCGATGGTGTCGGCGGTGTAGACGAAGTTGAAGGGGCGTCGAGAGGTCGATCTTTGTTCGGCGCGTTTTTGATGCTTTCCGGCAGGTGAAACGGGTCTTTTTCGTTGAAGCTCGAGCGCTCGGTCGTAAAGGCCGAACCAGGTCGTTTTGTACGGGACGAGCGTCGTGTCTTCTTCGTAGCCCTTGACCACGCCGTAGCAGAGACGCAGGTGGCCGTTGGCGTCGGGCGGCATGTTTTTGCCGTAGACGGCGAAGCGGGCCTGGGCGATCTTTGTGCCGTTCGCGGTTTCGACAGCGAGGATGTTTTTCTCATTCCAGGCACGAAGTTCGCGAATGATCGGTCTCGGCGCGGCGGGCGAGTGTGATCATCGGATCGGTCGAAGCTACAATTGCAGCGGCACCACCGTCTAGCATCGCCTTGCGAGCGGCCGGATCAGTAAGTTTCGTTTCGCGGATCGCACGGCCGACGACCTCGGCTGGTTCGGCATTGCCGAGAGCGGCTTTGACAAATGGATCGCTCGCGCCGAGCGTTTTGCGGGCTTCGGTCATCCAATGCGTGAGCGCGGCTTCGTCCATTTCCGGATAGATCGGGGCGGGCGAAAGCAGTGCCGATTTGAACGCTTCGATGCGAGCTTCGCGGTATTCTGCGTAACGCTGAGCATCGGGCTTTGCGGTCTCGATGTGGTAGGTCACGATCTGCTGGGCGATGGTCGCGAGGCGTGACGAACCGAGGCTCGAAAACGCGAGTTGATTAGCTTTCGCGGGCAATTCGGCATTCGCTTTTGCGATGGCCGCCCAAGCCGGTGCGTAGAGTTTATCGAGGTCCGGCTTCGCCGCGAGCTTATCGCGAAGGTCTTTTTCCTCGGCCTCTTTCTTGGCAAAATTACGCGGATTGAGCAGCCCGTTCTGCTGGCCTTCGAGCCGTTTGAGCGAATTCGCGAGCGAACGCATTCCTTGATTTGCCTGCCGAAGCTGCTCGGCACCGCGTTTCGAATAATCTTCGAGCAGCCTTGCGGCGCGTCTTCCAAACTTTCTCCTGCAGCGGATTGCCGACATCTCGCTGATAAGCAAGCTGAGCGATTGTCAGCAAACGAGCGGTCGAGCCCGGATAGCCGGAAGCGATGATAAATTCTCCTTCAGGAGCACCGGTCGCCGACCATTTCAAAAAGTTCGGCGTCGCGGCCGGTTTCTTGTTTTCGTAAACGCGCACGAATGTAACGTCAAGATTGTGCCGCGGATAAACAAAGTTATCGTAATCGCCGCCAAAAAACGCGATCTGCTCCTCAGGAGCCATCACGAGCCGCACGTCGTTGTAACGCTTGAACCGGTAATTCCAATACTCGCCGCCGCTGTAAAGCGAAACAACCTCGCACCGCAGCCCCGCAGGACAATCTTTCTCGATCGCCGCGATCTCAGCCGATCGTTTCGTCGCTTTCTCAGCATCGGTCGCGCCGCTGTTTGCAGCATTATGAACTCGCTCGGTGACATTGTCGTACGACTCAAGGATCTGCACATTGCCATCCGGCACCTTAAGCTCATCAGCCTGCGTTTTCGCATAATAGCCGTTCTTCAAAAGGTCGCGTTCCTTGCTCGAAAGCCGCTCGATAAACCCCGACGCCACATGATGATTCGTCGCGATCAGCCCATTCGGCGAAACAAAAACGCCCGAAGCCCCCGGAAACTTGACCGAAGCCAACCGCAGCTTGTCCATCCACTCTTTCGAAGGCTCAAAATTGTACTTCTCCTTCCACTGCTTCAAGGGTGGATTGTCAAAAGTCCACATGCCGTCGTCGGCAATGGTCGAAATGGCGGCGCATGCGATAAGTACGACTGCTAAAAATGCTTTGAATTTTTTCATTTGGAATTAATCTCTGAGTCAATTTAGAGCGAGTGTTTGGTATCTACTAAGAATTTTCGATAGCGAATTCTTATTATCCGCATATCCTCGTCATTAAAGTTTGAGTCTGCTTGAAAATAGTCGAGTCGAAGATCGCCGCCCGTGTACACAATCGCCTTGAAAACCTTGTCCGGCTTATCAACCGAAATTAGGAGAATGTGCGTGTTCCCAAACAGGTCAGGATTTTGGCTGAGAACATTGAAACGGCCCGCGAGATAAGCTTTGTCAACCTTCGTCAATAGTAGAGTTTCGTCATCGCCTTTGCCCGGTTTCCTGCTGTAGCGATCGGCAGCGGCACGTACATGTTTTACTGCTTTGTTCTGATAAACGAGATAGTAATCCCGCAAATCGTCTTCCGAAAAAGACGCTTCCTCCTGCGGCACATTTGCCATCATGTTCGGCTTCGATTGGGCAAAAGAGCAAAACGACAAAAGCAGTAACAGGAAAGTAGTCAACATTACGTGGAATTTCATAGCTTCAAGAGTCCTATTGTCTGTACTCGCTGAGCAAAAGTTTTCCTTCAGGTTCGATCAAACCGAGCTTAATTCTATTCAAGAATCCGACACGGCCGAGTACGTTTCGGTCGAATAATGGAGATTCGGCGAAATAGACAGTGGCTGGGATGTTAACTTCCAGAACTACCAGCGTCATGTCGTGTCCGTAAACTACAAATGAACCTGTAGCGGTTCCGATTTCGATTTTCAAACCGTCTTCGACTACCAGCCCCAGCCCTTCTCCGTGGATCCGCCGGAAAATACAATAAGTCGACCCGGTATCGACTTTTGCCGGAAATGCCTCGCTGAAATCGCCACAAATCAGCTTTATGGGAATCTCGATGCCCCCTTTCGAAAGATCATAGTTGTAGGAAACGTCAAATTCTATATTCTCGGGCATAGATTACCAGCCGCCGAACGGTAGTTCTTCCGATTTCATTCTTTCAATAAAGGGAACCTCGACGCCCTTTGCTCTCGCTTCGTTTATTACCGCAACACCGTCATCGCCGCATGCAACAAGTTCTTCTCCGTCGAGACACACCCACTTACCGTCATACTTTTTTTCTTTGCGATGATCACGAATCCAATTCATCGACAACCGCATTCGCGCCATATCAGAGGCGTTCTTCGAGTTATCGCCATTCGCGCCCACTTTTGTCGCCGCTCGTTCCGCGGCGGCAAGTTCGAAGAACTTATCTTTCTCATCCGGCGGCAGAGTTCTAAACGTTTCTAAAACGGTTTCCGCTGTCTGCATCATAAAACCACCTCGACTAAGATTCTAACATCGAAATCTACCGCAAAACGCGATGCAGTTTCTCCATCGCCCCTTCCAAAACGCTGTCTTCGCGGGCGATGCAGATCCGCACAAACGCATCCCAATCGTCGCTGTCGGCGAAGGCGGAGCCTGGGGTCATGCCTACGCCGGCGTCACGCATGAGCATTTCGTTGAAGGCGATGGCGTCGTTGTATTGCTCCGGTATTCTTGCCCAGAGATAGAATGCCGAGCCCGAATCATAAATTTGAAATCCCAAATTTGAGATTCCTTCTGAAAACATTCGTCGTTTTGCGTCAAAGCAGTCACGCAAACGCGGATAATAGCCGTCGTCCACCATCAAAACATTAGACAGCGCTGACTGTAGCGGGGTTGCCGGGCAAACGTAGATGACGTTTGCGGCGTTGTTAATCTTTGCGATCAGATCGCCGTTGCCGTATGCGTAGCCGAGACGCCAGCCGGAGATGTTCCAGGATTTTGAGAACGAGTTGACCGTGATCGTACGCTCCCACATTCCCGGCAGCGAGGCGATCGGCGTGTGCGGGTTTTCGCCGGTGACGTAGTGCTCATAAACCTCATCCGAGACAACCAGCAGGTCGAGTTCCTTGGCGACATCGGCGATGGCTTCGAGTTCGGTCTGCGACATCACTTTGCCGCTCGGATTTGCAGGCGAGCAGACGATGATCATCGTGAGCGGAAATTCTTTGCGGTCTTTTAGCTCTTTACATCGAGCGAGCAGAGCGTCTTTTTCGAAGCTCAAGTCTGCCGGATTCAGCTCGAACGTTTCCGTTTTCGCTCCAAAGTCTTCGAGGATTCGGCGGTGATACGGATAATACGGCTCAAAAACGAGAGCTGCGTTACCGCGCAGCATCGACTGGGCGATGCCTATCAACGCTCCGGTTCCGCCGTTGGTTATCATCAACTCGTACGGCCGTGCGTCGACATCGACGTCGATATTGTTGTATTTCGCGATCTTTGCCGCGACCGCTTTCCTAAGCGGCTCGACGCCTTCGCTGCCGCCGTAGTGGTTTTGGCTGGCGGCGATAATTGCGGCGGCTTCGGCGGCAAGCTGCGGATCGATCGGCAATTCACTCTGGCCCTGAACAAGGTTTCCGCTCGGCGGCACGAGCCGCGTGATAGCGCGGATATCCGGTTTTACTTTCTTGACGGTTGGTTCTGGCATAAACAAAAATGTAGCACGTTTTTGCCGGAGAATCCTAAATGACAAGGGGTGGAAAATGGTCTCAATTCCCAACACAGTTGCGGCATGGTGCATTTCACATTTCGTCCCGGCCCATCTTGCGTGCCGGCTTTTTACAAAGTCCTCTTTCAGGTCGTAGTCGACAGACCTCGTTTTTTTCCTCTTACCGTTATTTGACACATTTCAGGTTGACACGTTATTCTTCTTGCAAATGAAACTCATTTTCATTAACTGTTGATATATTGAGGAGTAAACATGCAATTTATCCACTCCGCCCGAAGCAGAGCAGCAAAATTTTGTTTTTTGGGATTCATGGTTGTTGGTATTTCGGGGACCATATGTGGTCAATCGGGCCGGTCAGTCTTTGGCCGCGTGGTCGATGTTAACGGTGATCCGGTTGAGGGAGCGACGGTTTGGTTAACGACGCGATCGCCGGCCAGTGGACTGCGTACACTAACGGACAAAACCGGCAGCTTCGAATTTCCAGCCATTACCGCGACGGTGTATCGGATCGTGGTGAAGGCAAAGTCTTTTGCGGAATCTGCAAAGGAAATCCAGTATGGATCGGAGGAACCCCTGAGATTTGTCCTCTCGCCCGAACCCGTCGCAGCAGAGGTATCTGTGGCATCGAACTATCTAATCGGATCGAGAGAGAGCCTTGATGAAGTTCCCGGTTCAATCGAACGAATCGGCCCGGAATTGCTCGATAACGCCAGGGTCTCTAATTTCTCTGAGGCTCTTCACGGCATTTCGCGGGGAGTTTCAGACCGGATTTCGTCTGCACTGGGAAGATCAGGACCGTATTCAGCAGAATGGCGATCTCCCGACGAGCCGAACCGGAGTCATCAGCGAGAATAATCACCGCGCGACTTTTGCCTATTCGGGATTTGTCCAAAACAGGTTTGTTTTTGGCGATCTCGCGATCACGCCGGGCATTAGATTTGAACGAATAAAGATTAACCGGACAAACCTGCTCTCGAATCCGGTCGCGTTTGGCAAAACGAGGTCGTTAGCAGTAATTCCGGGAATTGGTTTTGCGTATTCGGGACTTGGTTTGACGACAATTTTTGCGGGCGTTCATCGCGGATTTTCGCCGCCGCGTAACGAAGACGTCATTTCAAATACGGGCTCCGTGATTGATCTCGAACCGGAACTTAGCTGGAATTATGAACTTGGCGCTCGAACCGCCCCCTTTCGCGGGGTCAGATTTGAAGGAGCTTTTTTCCGCATGGATTACGAGAATCAGATCGTACCCGCGAGTCTGGCGGGCGGTGTCGGATCGACGCTGACAAACGGCGGGCGAACACGACAGCAGGGTTTTGAGTTGAGTGGTCAGGTAGATGCGGGCGCCATCTTTCGCTCGAAACATAATTTCTATCTGAGGGCGGCGTACACCTGGCTGCCGATTGCTGAGTTTCGCTCCGTCCGGTTTAGTTCTGTTTCACCAGCGACATTGGTTACCGGCAACCGTCTGCCGTATGCGCCGGAAAATCTGCTTACAGCAAGCCTTGGTTATTCGCACCCCAGCGGACTGAATGCGTTTGTCGAGAATGGGTATGTTGGCTGGCAGTTCGGTGATGATCTAAATACCGTCAACCCGACAGCAAACGGTCAGCGCGGGGCGATCCAGTCGCAAACCTATTGGAACGCCACGATCAACTACACGATCGAGCGTTTGAAATCGACATTTTTCGTGACCGGAAAAAATCTCTTTGACCGAACGTTTATTGTGGATCGTTCGCGAGGAATCCTTCCATCTAGTCCGAGGCTAATCCAAACGGGCGTCAGCATTCGCTTCTAGGGTCTCGACTGGAGGGTGAGCATCCTGCTCGCCCGTAACGGAGGATGTCTGAAAAGCTGGAGCTCGCCGATAGCCCGGCTGAAAATAGAACACGGATTTCACGGATCGGGCGGATTTTCGCGGATATGACCAATCAATCTGTGTAAATCCGTTCAATCCGTGTAATCCGTGTTCTATTTTGTTCTACAAACGAAAGCCTAATTCTTTTAAGACACTTCCTCCGGTCATTCAATCCGTCACCGCCCTGGCTTTGGCTTGCGCTTTGCGGTGCGAAATCCCATCCTATCTAAATGCACTCTCTGACCTACGGTGAGCTAATTCGCGGGAACCGGAACTTTCGCAATCTGCTTGCCGGGCAATTTATTTCGGAACTTGGTAACTGGTTCAATTTTATTGCCGGGCTGGGTTTGGTGCGGCTGGTTTCGGATGCTTCGCCGACGGCGGCGGGGTTGTTTTTTGTCGCAAGGCTGCTGCCGTTTGCACTTATATCGCCAATCGCGGGGACGTTTGTCGATCGCTTTTCGCGGCGTCAGGTGATGATCTGGACGGACGTGTTTCGCGTTGCGATAGCCCTTTCGTTTCTGCTTGTAAATGATCCGGGCGATCTGTGGATCGCTTACCTGGCGACCGTAATGCTTCACTTTTTCGGAGCATTTTTTGACGGGGCAAAAAATGCTGCGGCGCCGAATCTGACCGGAAAAGAGGGATTGCTCGCGGGCACGGCCCTTCTATTTTCAACTCGGTTTTTGCTGATGGCGATCGGTTCTGCTCTTGGCGGCTGGGCGGCGGCGGCTTTTGGATATAAGGCGGCATTTATTATCAACGCGGCGTCGTTTGCGATCTCAGCGTACACGGTTTGGCTGATTCCCGAAGAAGCAACGCGGGATGAGGAAACTGGGGCGAGGATGAAAACGTTTGGGCGGCGTCGAAAAAACGGCTCCCCTCCTTACGAAGGAGGGGTGGCACCCGCTTCGGGTGACGGGGTGGTTCTCTCGATTGCTCCGGATCGACGCGGCGTGGGTGCGAACATAGAGAACCACCCCGTCGGCGAAACGCCGCCACCCCTCCTTCGTAAGGAGGGGAGCCAGGAGCGGGCTTCGTTCATGACCGAATTACGAGAAGGCCTGAGCTACACGGTCAAAAATCATTTTGCCCTGACGATCCTGATCATGAACGTTATCTGGGCGACGGGCGGCGGGTCGATCAATGTGATTTTTGAGCGGATCGGCGGTGTTTACTTTGCCGGAACCGAGGGCTGGAATCCGGATGTGGCGGTGGCGATGCTCTGGACCGCGACCGGATTGGGACTAACGCTCGGTATGCTGATTGCCCGTCGAACGTCGATCTATCTCGATCGCATAAACCGAAATCATGGCTTCATAGGATGGACGCTGGTAATCCACGGCATTCTGTTTTCGCTCGCAGCATTTATGCCGACGTTATGGCTTTTTGCTCTGATTACTTTTGTCTCGCGAGCTATCGTCGGCGTCGAATACGCCGTGCAGGAGACGATGTTCCAACGCAGCTTGCCCGATTACATCCGCGGCCGCATCTCAACCCTCGATCGCGGTGCGGAGCTGACGATGTTCGGCCTCTCAAGCTATGTGGCGAGCGAAATGATGTTTTTGATCACACCGCATACGCTGACCCTAATCTCAGGAATCCTATCCGCCCTCGCCGGTGTGGTGTGGTTTATAAGAGAGAGGTCGTCACGTCGTCGTGCGTGAAGGAACGCCATCTACGGGCCAAGCCGTCCGTTTGACGCTGTTCTGTAGCGAATCATGTCCGGCGACTGATTGGCGGATCGATTCGGGAATGAGCAGCTAAAATGATAACCTTCTGTGCGTGACACAACGTGACAAGCTGCTCGAAAAAATAAAGCGTAGCCCAAACAACGTAACATTCGACCAGGTTCGAAAGTTATTGGAATCCGAATCATTTTATATCGACCGCGTTACGGGCAGTCATCACGTATTCAGAAAGGGAGACATTATTTTTGTCGTTCCGGTTCATAATAATCGTGTTAAGCTGGTTTATGTAAAACGACTGATCGAGATCATCGAAGAAAGCCATGGCAAATCTTAAATATCCATTTGTAACCTATCCTTCGCCCGAAGGCGGATACGTAGCCGAGATTCCTGCCCTGAAAGGTTGTCTCGCTCAAGGCGAAACGCTCGACGAGACGCTGCGCGAACTTGAAATCGTCGAAGATCTGTGGCTCGAATCAGCAAAACGAAATCGAGTTCGGCTTCCAAAACCTAATATCGAAATCAACCGCGTCATCCAGCGCCTCGCCGCATAGAACACGCCCTAACCCACACACGAAAGTACATCGGACCCTCGCGGCATAGGCACCGGGGGAGATGCCTACTCGGTAGGTTACGACGATTATCACTAGGAGGTGAAGTTATGAGGAAAATGAGAAGGCAACAGGTGCATCCTGGCAGAATCATTCAGGAAGATTATTTGGCGCCGCTATCCATCACAATACAGGATATGGCGTCTAATCTGGGTGTATCGAGAAAGACATTGTCTAAGGTCATTAATGAACGAGGCTCTGTTACACCGGATATGGCCTTACGTTTGTCACGTGCATTCAACAGCACGCCTGATCTTTGGTTAAATTTGCAGAAGAATTATGATCTATGGCAGGCAGAGCATAGCTCAAAATCCTGGCAAATGGTCAAACCGATTTCGCCTCAAATGCTTCACTCTCCTGGGTAGACAGCGGGACAGTGGCACACTGATTCTGACAGGAGTGGCAATGGGTTAGGCAGTGATTATGACTGCTTTTGTACCGGTAAGCTCGGAAAAATCCTTTGTATAAACCGTATCGACGCGGCGGATTTTTGAGACTGTTTCGGCGATATCATGGGTTTGAATAAAGCCGTCCTCGACGTGGGCAATGGCCCAGCTCCGTATGTGTGAAGACGCGGCGGAGCGTTTCTTCGAGCAGGTGTAGATACTGCGATTTTGTCTCGGTCGCGGCACCGAGTTTGCCGTGAAGTTTTGATTCGAGATCGGCCCAGAAATCGTTGCCTCCCCGAAGCCATTCCTCACGCCAGGCCGCACGTCCGAGATGTGTCCTTTCGCTTTGAGCATGCGCGGCGGGCAGACGCAAAAACATCAGGTCGGACGGCGTTTCGGCGATAAAATCATCGGGGTTATTATTCTGACATGTGTTGTTTTCGCCGTTGTTAAAAGGTGCGGGCTGGATCGACCAGAGGCGGCGAAAGATGTTCGAAAGCGGCTGCCGAAGCTCGCGCGTATCGTTGTTGAACGACAGAACACAGTCACCCGTGGCCAAAGCAATACACGAGGCAATCGCCCGGGCCATGGGCGTTTCCAGTTGGTCGATATTTCGTCTCACATTGTCGAACCACCACGCGTCCGTTTCATGAAACCAGCCCGTAAGTGCCTGATTATGCAGTCGATATCCGGGCACGTAGGCATCTTCCAGGACAATGTCAATTTCCTCGATCGTCAGCTTTTCGTCGCTATTTACAATGTTAGCGTACGAGCGAGTGAAGGCAGATCGAAGCGGATCGTTGGCGTTCACGCGGACATTCCAGCGTTTGAGATAGGCTCCAAGGGTCGATTGTTCGGTAAAGGGCAGTGCGACCGATGTAAAGGTGAGCCGGCGCAACACGTTCAGATCGAATGCGAGCCAGCTCTTTGGCGATATTTTTGTTTGACCGTGCATAAAATGGTTACGCCGTCTGGGCTTGAAGCACGGGCTGCGGTTTCGACTGAGCTTTTTCGGCAGCGGCTAGAAATGCTTTCACGACCGTTGGGTCAAATTCGATTCCGGCCCAATCGACGAGGTACTTTTTGGCTTCTTCCGCGCTTCTTGCTCCGCGGTACGGACGTGCGGCAGTGATCGCAGCGTAGGTGTCCGCAACACGCAGAATGCGAGCGGCGAGCGGTATTTGTTCTGAATCCAGGCCGTCCGGATAGCCCGAGCCGTTCCACCATTCATGATGCCATCGAACTATCAATTGAGTGCCACGCGGAAGGCCAAGCTTGGCCGCATCCTGTTCCCCGATGACCGGATGACGCTGAAGGTCAAAGCGTTCGGCGTCGGTCAACAGACGCGGAGAGCGAATATATTCGCGATCCATCGACATTTCACCGATATCGTGAATCAGGGCGGCCTGCTGTAGAAAAAACCGGTCGCGTGACGCGAGATTAAAATTTGTCGCCATCACGTCAGCAATCGCCGCGATACGCTGGCCATGCGGGCTATGATACCCCTCAAAACCATCGATGCGGGCCGACAATCGAATAAGGTTTTCGTCGTTTTGGTTACCGTTAGCGAGAATGCTTTCCACGAGATTTAGTTTAAGAGTTCAAGGTTCAAAGTTCAAAGCCTAAAGTCTAAAGTCCAAGGCCCAAAGTCTAAAGCCAAACCCTAACCTGCCTTCAAACTCCGCAACAGCTCTTGTGCCTCGCGATTATTTGGAAATATTGCGAGCAGCCGGTTTAATTCGCCCTCGGCCCTCTTTAGCAGATTGAACTGGATAAAGAACTCGGCAAGTATAATACGAAATGTCTCGTTATTCGGATCGATTTTTAGGGCCGCCTGTATTTCGCCCTCGGCCTTGTGGCGATGTTTTTCGTCATAGGCGAGCGCCCGACCGTAATAGGCGCGATAGCGAGCATTTTTTGGTGCAAAGTGGGCTGCCCGGGCGAGGAACGGGACGGCGTTCGCCGGATCGTCATCCATCAATAGGCTAAAGCCACGGTCAAATTGTTCCGCCGCCTGGTCTAGTTGCACGTCAAGGATATCCTCGGTCTTACCCGCAGCCTGCCTTTCTTCACGTTCGGCCAGTTCCTTTCGCATCCGGTAATCGTAAACCTCACGCGATTCCGGATTTTTCAACGTTTCGTGGGCCTGTGCCAGTTCGGTAAAGGCGTTTTGGATCCGCTTGAGCGTCGGACCGCCCTCAGAATGATAGCGGTCGGGGTGAAAATTCTTTGCAAGCATAAAATATGCTCGTTTTAGCTCGTCGGCCTCTGCTTTCAGTTCCACACCAAGAATGTCGTAATGGGTTTGGGCGTTCTCAACGCGTTCGAGGTAATCGTTTAGCGAAATCACCGCGTCTTTTGGCACATCTTCCGCAATCGGCTCCACTGGCGACTCTTCGACCGTGACGGGCGGTGCGGCAACCGGCGTTTCGCGGTCTTTGGCCTCGGTCTTTAGTTCGAGTTTTGCCGATTTTATCGCGGCGATCAGGGCCTTGGGAAACGCGGCGTTCCAGTTTTCACGGACCAGCAAACCGCTCAGCCAGAGCGTGTACAGGGAATGAAGCACCATCGGCTGCGGCATTGCCGATAGGGTCACAAAACTGGAAGCCGTCTGAGGACTGTCATCTGCACGCGAGACGATAAATCCTTCTTCCATCGTTAGGTCTCGGCCAAGTTCCGATTCACCGGAACGCTTGAATAATTCATCAAGCGTACGGTATCTGGCAACGACGGCATCGTTCGAGATACATCGGCTGTAATTTGTTAGGTGTCCGATGCAGTTTATCTCGAAGGACAGTTCGTCACGTATCCGTGACAGAGGGCTAAATGTCCATTCACCTGCATTCCACGTCAATGTGTCGAGAATTATCCCTTCGACCTGCTCGGAAAAATGATGATCGGCCTCGGCCTTTGAAAGAATGTTCTTCTCCTGTAGAACGGCAGAAAGTTCAAAATCATTTGAGAAATTCGGAATCTGAACGAGATCATCCCTGGTTAATTTACCGCGTCTAAGCAGGATGTCGAACAGTCTGGTCGAGCGGGAATTGGAAACGGCAAAAACGACTTTTCCGCCCTTGAAGTAAATTACGCTCTTCTTATCGCTGTAAGACACGCGCAGCGAACCGTTGATCGCCGCATGTGATATCTCAGCCAGCAACTCGGCGAACGGATGGTCGGACAAACTACCTTTTATTTCGAGGTCGGATTGCGGTGTCATTATCGTGGTATGAAATGTCGGGAGCGGCTTGGTCGGGCCAAGCTAATAATAACAAATTGCGCCGAGAAACGTAAGACATTTTCGAGTCGGGCAGAAACGCGGGGCGTTAGTGAGCGTGTCAACCCACAACGTGACACGTTCGTTTACACTCAGCGTTTCTGCCCGATCTGATTTTTCGCGTTTCAGCCTTACTTCTGATACGATTTTAGAGAAAAATTGCCGCCGAAAGACTAATGGAAAACGAGATCGAAATCCGCGAGTGTTCCACACTCGAACAGCTTGCCGAGTGTGTTCAATTGCAGCGCGACGTTTTCGCCCTGCCTGAAGTTGAGCTGTCGCCGGTCAGGCATTTTATCGTGACAAAAAACGCGGGCGGCTTTACACTCGGGGCGTATGACGGTGACAAGCTGGCCGGTTTCGTACTCAGCGTGCCGGCCGTTGTACGCGGCGAACACGCGTTTTATTCGCACATGACTGGCGTCCGGGCCGAGTATCAGAGCCATGGGATCGGAGCAAAACTCAAATGGGCCCAGCGGACGCGCGCACTCGACGAGGGCGTGAGATACATAAAATGGACATTCGAACCGGTAAAGTCGCGAAACGCCTACTTCAATCTCGAAAAACTCGGTGCGATCGTGAGCGAATACGAGGTGAATTTTTATGGCGTCGATTACTCGACTGCACCCGGCGAAAAGATCGGCCTCGCGAGCGACCGCCTGTTTGCGGAATGGCATCTGGAGAGCGAAAAAGTTCGAGTTTTGGCGACCGGTGGGAAGTTTGTCGAGAGATCTGAAACGTCGGTAAAGATAGTGATCATGAACGATTGGCTTGGACTAGTCGCAAGCGATCGGACCGCTGCTCTCGCCGAGCAGATCCGCATTCGCAGTGAGTTTCAGGCCGCGTTCGCCGATGGTTTGGTCGGTCGCGGCTTTGAACGCCACGGCGAGCATCCGGCGTATCTATTGACCAAAGGCTAGGACTATCCACTTTCAATTAGCATCATTCTCTGAATTCGTATGACCCGATTCAGCATCCAGACAGACATCAGAAAAGCGCGAACGCTCGCCTCGGATTTCTACACCGATCCGGCATATTTTGAATTGTCGAAAGAAAAGATATTCGTGCATTCGTGGCAGTTTCTCGGGGCATTGGATGAGATTTACGGGTTGAAGCCGATAACGATGTTGCCCGAAATGCTTGGCGAGCCTTTGCTGCTCTCAAAATCGGAGGACTCGGTTCGCTGCCTGTCGAACGTCTGCACACATCGCGGCAAGATACTCGTCAATGAGCCCTGTCAGGTAAATCTGATCAGGTGCGCCTATCACGGGCGGCGGTTCTCGCTAAATGGTAAGTTTTTGTCGATGCCGGAATTTGAGGGCGTTGAGGATTTTCCGGCTGAATCCGACAATTTACGAAAGCTCCCGTTTGCCGAATGGCTCGGATTTGGTTTTGCATCGATTGAACCCGCCGTGTCTTTTGAAGCGTTTACCGATGATGCATTTGCCGCGATCGGTGACGTGAGGACGGACGGACTCAAACTGGCGTCGACACGCGAGTACGAGATCGATGCTCATTGGGCCTTGTATTGCGAGAATTATCTTGAGGGATTTCACATTCCGTATGTTCACCAGTCGTTGAATGCCATCGTCGACTATGGCAGCTATACAACGGAGACGTTTAGGTATTCTGTGCTGCAGACCGGACGGTCGACTGGCGTGGCCGGTAAAGGCCAACTCGCTGCCGCCCCGGGTTCTGACCTGGATGTCGCCGCCCAGTATTTGTTTATTTTCCCCAATCTGATGTTCAATTTTTACCCGTGGGGAATCTCGGTCAACGTCGTTCGCCCGGTCTCGGCGTCAAAGACCATCGTCGAATTTCTAAACTACGTCCGCGACGAGACGCTCATCGATTCGAGTGCCGGAGCCGATCTGCACGGCGTCGAGATGGAAGACGAAGCGGTCGTCGAAAGCGTACAGCGAGGAATCCGCTCGCGATTCTATTCGCACGGTCGATATTCGCCGAAGCGCGAGACGGGGACGCATCATTTTCATCGGTTGATCGCGGAGTTTATGAGCTAAAATGTATGTATGAAAACCTTCGAAATAGACATTGCGGATTCGCTGTACTTCCGAGCAGTGAGCCATGCGGAAAAGATGGACATGACTTTTAGTGATCTCTGCTCTCTGGCGGTCATTGAACTAATTGATTGCTCGGATGCGGAATTGGAGCATCGGGCTGAGGAGTTTGCTGAAGAGGGTCGGAATGACTAACACCGGAAGCTCGGAAGAAATTGCCCGCCTGCGTGTCGAAATCGATCGGCACAACGAACTTTATTATCAGAAAGCCGAGCCGGAGATCTCGGACTTCGAATTTGACCAACTCCTCGAAAAGCTCAAAGCCCTCGAAACCGACAATCCCGAATTTATTACCCCGGACAGCCCGACGCAGAGAGTTGGCGGCAAAGCGACTTCGTTGCGGCCGTTTACGCATACGGTGGCGTTGATGTCGCTTGATAACTCGTATGATCTCAATGAGTTAAAGGCATTTACCCAGCGTTGCGAGAAGCTGGCTGAAGGGCGGAAGCTGGACTATGTTGCGGAGCTGAAGATCGATGGCCTGAGCGTTTCGTTGCATTACGAGAATGGCATTTTGGTGACCGGTGCGACTCGGGGCGACGGGTCGCAGGGTGATGAGGTCACGCAGAATGTTAAGACGATCAGATCAATCCCTTTGAAGCTGAAGGTTGATGCTCCGGCCCATGCCGAGGTCCGCGGCGAGGTGTTTTTGTCGCGGTCGCAGTTTGCTCGGATCAACGCAGAGCTTGAGATGCAGGGCGAGAAGACGTTTGCGAACGCCGCGAAACTCGGCATCGGGAACGCTGCGGATGCTGGACTCGGCAATTGTGGCTTCGCGGCGGCTGGATATGTTTCCGTATGATGCGTTTACGGGAAGTTCGAAGATGTTCGCGACGCACGCGGAGGTTTTTGACTGGTGCGCGACGAATGGCTTTAATGTAAATCCGCATCGGCGTGTTTGCTCTAGTTTTGAAGAGCTGTCTGAGTTTATCGCCGAGATGGAAACGGTCCGCGACTCGCTCGATTACGAGATCGACGGCGTGGTCGTAAAGGTCAATTCGACGGCTTTGCAAGACGAATTTGGCACCACGACAAAGGCTCCGCGTTGGGCGATCGCGTATAAATATCCGGCACGGCAGGCGACGACGCGTTTGCTTGGGATTGGCATTCAGGTCGGCCGCACAGGTGCTCTTACACCGGTCGCGCATCTCGAACCAACCTTGCTCGCTGGTACGACCGTCGCCCGGGCCTCGCTCCACAACGAAGACGAGATCAAACGCCTTGATCTCAAGATCGGCGACTACGTGATGATCGAAAAAAGCGGCGAGATCATCCCGCAGGTGCTTTCGGTCGTTGCGTCGAAACGTGACGGAAGTGAAACGGAATTTGAGTTCCCGCGAACGTGCCCGGTGTGTGGCTCGGAAGCGATCCGGCCCGAAGGCGAGGCGGTGCGTCGATGTACGAACGATATTTGTCCAGCCAAGCTGAAAGCTCGTATTCTCTATTTTTCGTCTCGAAAGGCAATGGACATCGAGGGCCTAGGCGAAGTTCTGGTCGAGACGCTCGTTGACAATGGCTCGATCAAAGACGTTGCGGATCTCTACTCATTAACCGTCGAACAGATCGCGTCGCTCGAACGCATGGCCGAAAAATCGGGCACGAATCTGATCGACCAGATCGACCGCTAGTCGTGATCGAGGCCTACAACGTCTGCTCTACGGCATCGACATCCGCCACGTCGGCGAGCGGTATGCCAAGATACTCGCAAAGCATTTCCGCAGTATCGACTGCCTTGCCGAGGCGAGCGTTCAGGAACTCGACGACATCCACGAGATCGGCCTCGCCGTCGCCGAGAGCGTTTATGAATGGTTTCGCTCACCCGCAAACATCGACGTTATCGCCCGACTAAAAGCCGCCGGAGTCAAAACCGAAACCGATGCCGCCTCGACCGCAAAACTCGACGGACGCTTCATCGGCAAAACCTTCGTCCTCACTGGCAAACTAGAAAACTATACCCGCGACGAAGCCGCCCGCCTTATCGAAGACCGCGGCGGCCGCGTCTCGTCATCCGTCAGCAAGAAAACCGATTACGTCGTCGCCGGCAGCGAGGCAGGCTCGAAATTGACCAAGGCGGAGAGTTTGGGGGTGACAATCCTTAACGAGGCTCATTTTGCCAACCTGCTTTCAACTCTAACTTTTGGGACGTAGTCTTTTAGATTCTTCAATTTTATCATCTATAAAGGTCTTGTGTTGTAATGCTATGGTTCTCACAAGCTCCTTGATTTCTTTCGGTGACATATCTTCCGAGTATGATTTTTGAAACACCGTTTTGCCCTCATCCTGAAGAATGAAATAGCTCGCTTCTCCGAAATCAATCTCTAGCGAGGAAACATGATCAAAAACATCACTTTTATTCAACCCCTCGTGCGACCACCAGAGACTTATTCGTGAAAGATGATCTTGAAAATATTTTTCAAGTCGGCTGAAAGCCTCGTCGCCACCAAGAATGAGTGGTGATGTTCTTTTCATTTCAGTTACATAGATGCGGAAGTCAGATTCCGAATAGAAACGGTTGAACTTCGTACACACCTGAACAAATTCAAGAATTAGCGGGGAAATCGTTGAGTGAAAAATTCGAAGTAAAGATTCCGTACTTTTAGCGGAGTCAATAGAAGGGCCGCTCAATAATTTAACTTCGAGCATCTTTAACTCTTTATCTAAATCATCATCATCTCCGATCTCTTGTCCTTGTGCAGCTTTAAGCATTAGGTCGAGTGAGAGTAGCAAATTTTCAGCTATGTACTTTACAAACGGCTCAAGGATCGCGAAATCAGCCTGCTCCAAAACAGCAATATAATTATCTTTATCCTCATTCTTGATGATTACGGGTGGGTAGCCGTATTTCATCAAAACAAAATTCATCAGCAGACACGCTAGACGACCGTTGCCATCATCAAACGGATGGATTCGCACAAATCGGTAGTGGAATTCCGCAGCCAGTAAGATCGGATTTTTTTCAACCGAATCTGCCTTATCTCGAAACCATTGAACCAACTCCTGCATCTTCGCTGGCGTTTCGATAGGTTCAGCGAAATAAAAAATCTCGCCGGTTTGTGTTTCGACGTGATTTGGCTCGGTTTTGTATTCGCCGACTTTAATGAGCCTTTTCGTAGCTTTGCCCTCGGCGGTTTTCGCGTCGGCGTGAAACGGACGGACCAAAATCAATTTGTGCAGATGCCTGATAAATACTTCAGACATCGGTTCATCATTTTTTATCGAATCAAGAATGAAATTGATCGCCGAATCGTGGCCAGTAATTTCTTCGTGGTCACGGATCGGTTTGCCTCCGGCAGTGAGGCCTTTCAGGAGAAGCATCTTTGTTTCGCCAAACGAGTAGGTATTTCCCTCAAGTTTGTTCGAATGATAATTCCAATCCAATCGAAACTTTTGCCAGATCTTGGCCTCGACCTCAGCATGGAGCGGTCGGAGGGCGTCGAGTTCCGCTCTTAATTGTGTGACTTTTTCGAGGATTTCCATTGTCTATCTATTCGCATTATCATTATAGGCAAGTATTGTTGCGTTTGTGCAATAATCGTGATTATGTTTGATGTTAGCCCCTATAAAAATGAGATTGCGGAGCTTTGCGGTAAATATGGCATTGAGCGGCTAGAACTATTTGGCTCTGCCGTTTCGGGCGACTTCAGTACCTCCAGTGATATTGATTGTTTGATCGATTTCGTAGAGGACGGAGGAAATTATTTCGACCGTTACTTTGATCTTAAAGCCGATCTCGAATTGTTATTTGGAAGACAAGTAGATTTGGTGGTGTCAAAAGCCATCCGCAATCCATATTTTCGCGTTGACGTCGATCAAAGCAAGCAACTTGTATATGCCGCGTGATGCAAGGAAAATTTGCTTTGATCTTCTGGCGGCGATCAACGGGATCAGCGATTTCACTGAGAATTTATCGTTTTCGGATTATCAATCGAACGCTATGTTGCGGCTGGCGGTTGAGCGTCAGTACGAGATAATTGGAGAGGCAATGCGCAGATTGGAGGTTGAGTTTGGCGACCTTTCCAGAGAGTGACCGATGGGAGAAAGATGATCAACTTTAGAAACGCGTTGATC
Source organism: uncultured Acidobacteriota bacterium (assembly GCA_963738935.1). Taxonomy (GTDB): domain Bacteria; phylum Acidobacteriota; class Blastocatellia; order Pyrinomonadales; family Pyrinomonadaceae; genus OLB17. Next base: position 2,888,660 of record CAVTYF010000001.1, read on the forward strand.
CACGGCTATGACGTAATTTCTGACGACATAGTATGGAGCATTACGCAAAATAACCTAAGAGTATTAAAAGTTGAGATCACGCAGATATTTGAGGAACTTTGAATGAATCGCTTTTTCACAGCAAACACAGAACAAGCTGACCCGATTGTCAGCAGGGCGATCGATGATGAAGTTCGTCGGCAGACGGATGGGCTTGAACTCATCGCTTCGGAGAATTTTGTTTCCGAGGCGGTTTTGCAGGCGATGGGGACGGCGTTTACTAATAAGTATGCCGAGGGGTATCCGGCGAAGCGGTATTACGGCGGGTGCGAGTTTGCCGATGTGGTCGAGAATCTGGCGATCGACCGGGCAAAGCAGCTTTTCGGGGCGGAACATGCTAATGTTCAGCCGCACAGCGGAGCGCAGGCGAATATGGCCGTTTTGATGACCGCGCTCGATCATGGTGATCAGATATTGGGGATGAATTTGTCGCACGGCGGGCATTTGACGCACGGGCATCCGCTGAATTTTTCGGGTATCAATTACAAGGTCGCCGATTACGGCGTCAATAAAGACACCGAGCAGATCGATTATGACGAACTGCAACAAATAGCCGAAGAACACAAGCCGAAACTGCTCATCTGCGGTGCGTCGGCATATCCGCGAACGATCGATTTTGCACGGATCGGCGAGATCGCCCGCGGCGTCGGTGCCAAGGTCATGGCCGACATCGCGCATATCGCGGGGCTTGTGGCTACGGGCTTGCATCCTTCGCCGGTTCCGCATTGCGAATTTGTGACGACGACGACGCATAAGACTCTTGCGCGGGCCGCGTGGCGGGATGGTCGATGTGCAGAGAGGAATTTGCGGCCGATTTAAACCGAAGCGTGTTTCCCGGCGTTCAGGGCGGGCCGCTGGTTCACATTATCGCGGCGAAAGCCGTCGCGTTCGGCGAGGCTTTACAAAGTGATTTCAAGGCCTATCAGCAGCAGATCATCGACAATGCAAAGGTGCTCGCCGACACGCTCGCAACCGCTGGATTGCGGATCGTTTCAGGCGGAACCGACAATCATCTGCTGCTCGTCGATGTCTTTATGGACGGCAAAGGCATCACCGGCAAAGCGGCTGAAAAAGCCCTCGAGGAAGTTCATATCACGGTCAACAAGAATACGATTCCATTCGACACGCAAAAACCGTTCGTTGCCTCGGGAATTCGCATTGGAACGCCGGCGTTGACGACTCGCGGGATGAAAGAGGTCGAGATGAAGCAGATCGGCGCGATGATCGCGTCGATTATCCACGAACCGGAATCGGAAGAGGTAAAGGCGAAAGTAAAGCTGGGTGTTGCGGAAATCACGGTGCGGTTCCCGATGTATGCAAACCGTTTGAAAGAGCGTGTAGAAGGTACGATAACGGCTGGATAAATAGCATATGTATTACGGCAAGCTATTGCTTTCATTGGCTTTAATACTGTCGGTCGCTTTGCCGACCGTTGGTCAGTTAGGCGACAGCCGCGTACTTCCCGCTGATTACGTGAGTGATCGCTGCAGCATGTTTCCCGACGGGAATTACGGTGACTGCTGCGTCGCGCATGACGAGAAATACTTCTTTGGCGGCACAAAAAAAGAACGTCGGGCCGCCGATCATGAGCTTTATCAGTGCGTCAAATCCAAGGGACATGGTTTTATCAGTAAAATGATGTGGATCGGCGTTCGTGTCGGTGGCGTTGGTTTTCTGCCGACGCCCTTTCGATGGGGTTTTGGAAAAGATTGGCAACGGAAACGCGCTGGTAAATAATTTCTACTGACCGGGCATTTCGAGCTCGTCCTCAAATTGATCGAGAACGTCTCTCGCCTCTTCAGAATCAAATTCGTACGCCTTTTGTTCAAGCGTTGCGGCCGCTATTCCCGAATATAGCGGGTCATCAAGCAGCGGAACCAACATCTGAACGGGCATCATCGCGAGCGTTTCGTATGCGATAGCCCGTATCTGGGGCAGATCGGTCTGACGAACGATCTCGGCAATTTCGCTCGATGAGTAGCGGTGGGCGAGATGGTCGCCCAGGCTGTCCAGACGGTTGTAATCGTGGTCCTTTATCGCCCTTGTCGCGAGCTGGATAAAAACCTCTGCCGATGCCGATTGAGCCTCCAGAACGCGTACGCACGTTTCCGCGAGGTGCTTTACCTCAGTCAATTTAGCCTTGTCGGTACGGATCTCGTTTGTACGTGATTGCTCGTCGAGGGCAGTAAGCAGACGACTGACTTCCCAGTCGGCGTGAGCGTCGTAGGAGAATTTAGGAGCCTTTGTGGTCGACGTACCCGAGGCAATTGACTGCAGGGCACCGACTAACATTTTTTTCGTGATTGGCCGCAAACCTTCCCAAACGCTCGCAACCCTTCCACCGATTTCGTTGATCGTCATTTCAATAGTTTAAGTTTGCAATCCGGTTGGATGGTTGTCAAGCGGGTTTCTTCGCGGTGACAGATTTCCTGAGTGACGCCTCGATGTCTTTCAGTTTTGTTTCAAATTCAGAGCTAGATTCGTCCAGATTCTCCACAAGCGCGTAAGGCGGGTCGCCGAGATAGCGAATTTCCCAGGCGACGCCACCCGATTCTGGCGGACGCGAGAACCACGCAATGTCTATATCCGATTCGTGTACAATGATGTCCGCTTCGACCGCCGCGAGTTTTTGGATTGACGATTTTGTTAGCAAAAGACGCCGCAAAACCCAGCCGTGTTTGCGATAGGTTGCAACGACATCGGATGTCGTGTCGGAAGTACTCATTTTTTGTTTGTCGGAATGCCAGCGGGTATGTCCCTGACTATGGGTTTCGGGCGGTTGGCATTGGCGTTTGCGGCAGGCGCGGGCGCCGGTGGTGCCATGGCGTTTGCGGCTTCTCTTTGGATCTCATCGCGGGCCTTGCCGGGCGATTTGAAGGCGCCGGAGAAAAGTTCGCCGACGGCCAATTTCCAAACGCCATCTTCGAGGATGAACGGCAGGTCTTCCCACGTACTTTTTTGAGCACTCCAGACCTCGATGGCGCCCATGTTTCCATTGATCCGCTCATCGCGAATCGTCGGCAGCGTCGGTGCAAAGGTCGATTCGGTAAAGCCGTTCTCGTACACTCGTTCGATGGTCGTGCCGCTGCGACCGGCCGCCATCGCCCCGAATTCGAGCGTCTTCTTGGTCAGATTTCGTTTGATTGCCTCGGTATCCTTACTCTTAACGGCCGCATACAAATTTTTGTAAGCCTCGGTCGGCGTCGCCCCGCCGCCGGTCTGGTTGCTGCATGCGAAGCCAAGGCCCAGGATCGTTAGGATTAGCGTTAAAGCAAAAATTCTTAGCATAAATCGACCCGATGCTCAGAGTAGCGTAACGGAAAGCCGATTTGCAACCGGAACGCAGGCGTCCTCGCCTGGGTGTGTGAAAAAAGAGACCGACTCGCAGGCAAGGATGCCTGCGTTCCCGCCGGGCACTGGCGGGCAGGATGCCCGCACTCCCAGTTCGCGGCTGGTCTTTATGCCGCGAGGTTTGGATAATCGAGTGTGATGAAAGCGCTACGATTTGCCCATGGAAAGCTCTCGGTTGCGGACGTCGCAAAGCCGGCGGATGATGGCGAGGCTCTGGTGTGCGTTCTCAGATCGGGCATTTGCAATACGGATCTCGAGATCGTTCGCGGATACGCCGGATTTGAGGGAACGATCGGACACGAATTTGTCGGCATTGTCGAAAAGGCAGATGATGCCGTACATCTCGATCGGGAAACGTGTGACGGGCGAGATAAACGCGGGCTGCGGCGGATGCGAACTTTGCGTTGCGGGCGACTCGCGGCATTGCCGCCAGCGAACGGTCCTCGGCATCGTCGGTCGCGACGGTGCACATGCTGAATTTCTGCAATTGCCATCGCGAAATTTGATCGAAGTCCCCGACAGCGTGACCGACGAGCCAAGCCGTTTTTGCCGAACCCCTGGCGGCTGCGTATGGGATAACTGAGCAGGTCGAAATCGGGCCGGACACAAAAGTCGCGGTTATCGGCGACGGCAAACTCGGTTTGTTGTGTGCGATGAGCCTCGCGCTGAAATCTCAGTATGTTACGGTGATCGGTAAGCACCCGTCAAAACTCGCAATCGCCGAGAAATGCGGGTGCTGAGATGATTCTGGTCGGTGAACTACGCCCTGCGATGTCGGGCCGGTTTGACATCGTCGTCGAGGCGAGCGGTTCGGAATCGGGCTTTGCAACGGCCATCGATCTGGTCAAGCCAAGAGGAAAAATCGTGCTTAAATCGACATTTCACGGCACACCGACGTGGGCGGCATCGCGTGTTGTGGTGGACGAAATCACGATCGTCGGTTCCCGCTGCGGGCGTTTTGCTCCCGCGATAGAACTGCTTGAGCGTGGCGCGGTAAATGTCGAGGATTTGATCGAGGACGAGATGCCGCTTGCCGATGGTGTTGCGGCGATGCGGCGTGCGACCGTGAAAGGTGTATTAAAGGTAATCCTGCGACCCTGATTCAGATGCAAGCCTCGCCGTTTATTTCAATCATCCAGCAGGCCGTGCGATAACGAAAATTGCTGAGGTATGGCTCTAGATTTTGCTATAATCTAAAATTGACTTCGAGATGTTCTGAGAGGTTTGTAGGAGAAGCATTATGTTGAAAATCCGATCCAAAACACCGTACCCGACGCGGGCCATTCTCACGCTCACTTTATCAATAATTGGTCTGGCCGCTGGCCATGTTGCGGCCCAGCCGGACAAGCTTGCAAAATCGTTTGCTGAGATTGCCAAAAAGGTCGAGCCGGCCGTTGTGAGCATTGATACCAAGAGCAAGACTCCGCAAACGGCTTCACGCGTAACGGTGCCGCCGGGCGGTGGAGCAGAGGGAAACGAGGTGATGGATTTTCTCCGGCGACAGATGCAGCAGAAGCCGGTTCATGCTGTCGGCAGTGGTTTTATGGTTGAAAAGAGCGGTTACATCGTGACAAACGCCCATGTCGTTGAGGACGCATCGCGGATCACGGTCAAGCTCGATTCGGGCGAAGAATTTATTGCCCGCATCGTCGGGACGGACGATCAAACCGATCTCGCCGTTTTAAAGATTGACGCCCGGCGCGATCTGCCGTTTGTAAAATTTGGCGATTCGGACAAGGCCGAGGTCGGCGATTGGGTACTCGCGATCGGTTCGCCGTTTGGTCTGACAAAGACGGTGACGGCCGGAATAATTTCGCAAAAACAGCGAGAAACGCCGTTTGCGTCGGCATTTCAGAGATTTATCCAGACCGACGCGGCGATCAATCGTGGAAATTCAGGCGGCCCGCTCGTTAATACCGAAGGCGAGGTGATCGGCGTCAATTCACAGATCGCCACCTCGACCGGCGATTACAACGGCATCGGCTTTGCCCTGCCATCGAGCGTGACCGAAAATGTTCTTGCCCAGATAGTCAAAAACGGTAAGGTTCTCCGCGGATATCTCGGGGCCAATCTCGATTCGGTAAAGGCCGAATTTGCAAAGGTTTATGGCATGAAGGATGCTCGTGGAGCCATCATCACTGATGTTCGCGACGCCGGCAGCCCGGCGGGAATAGCGGGTTTGAAGACCGGCGATATTGTCACAGATTTTAACGGTCAAACTGTCGCCTCGGCCCAGGACCTGATCGGAAAGATCGCCTCGACACCGCCCGATCAGAGCGTAACCATTAATTTTTTGCGGGAAAATGGCGATAAGCTCGATGCCAAGACGGCGTCAATCAAGCTTCGCGAACGTCCACCGCGACGAGTGGCACGCGACGACGAGGAAAACGATCGACGTGTTTTGCCAGTCGATGGCGTTAAGGCCGATCCAAAACCGTTTGGCCTCACGCTGAGCGAACTGTCGCCGATATTGATCGAAAAATATAAGCTCGGCACGCAAAAAGGCTTGGTTGTAAAAGACATCAATCCCGCAAGCTTTATCGCCGACGTCAAAGATTCGCTCGGCGGCGAGGCCCTCGGCGAAGGCGACCTCATCCAGCGCATCAATCGCACCACCGCGACCGATCTGAAGGCCTTTAACGACATCGTCGCGAAGCTAAACATCGGCGACGCTGTGGTGCTCCACGTGCTATCCAACCGTCCGTCAGCGCAGTTGAAGATCGTGCAGTTTACGGTGAAGTAGAACTGTCGGTGAGTCCAAAGCTCAGAAGTCCAAAGTCCAACGTCCTTTGTCCGCCGTTTTCGGAGAAAATCTGGCTGGTTGGACTTTGGACTTTGGGCTTTGGACTTTAAACTAGACGTATGTCGAAAACACAAACAAAAAAATACAACAACTACATCAGCGGCGAATGGGTCAAGAGTTCGTCGGGCGAGTGGTTTGACAATGTAAATCCGGCGGATACAACAGATATCGTCGGCCGATTTCCGGCGTCGAATACCGACGATGTTAATGCGGCCGTTGATGCCGCGAAGAATGCGGCGACGCGCTGGCGGCGGACACCGGCGCCAAAGCGGGCTGAGATATTGTTTACGCTGGGCGAGATTTTGCGTAAAAACAAGGACGCATTTACGCAGCAGATGACCCGCGAGATGGGCAAGGTTGCTAAAAGAAGCGGGCGGCGATGTGCAGGAAGCGATCGATTGCACGTATTACACGGCTGGCGAAGGCCGTCGTTTGCACGGCTTTACGACGCCGGCCGAGATGCCGAATAAATTTGCGATGTGCGTTCGCCAGCCGGTTGGAATTTGCGGGCTGATCACGCCGTTTAATTTCCCGATGGCGATCCCGTCATGGAAGCTGATCCCGGCGCTTGTATGCGGGAATACTGTAGTTTTGAAATCGGGCGAGGACGTGCCACTTTCGTCACTGAATCTCGTCAAAGCGTGTGAAGAAGCCGGTATTCCCAAGGGCGTCGTAAACTTGGTCAACGGTTTCTCGGAACCTGGAGCTGCTCTAGTCGATCACCATGATGTTCGGCTAATTTCATTCACCGGATCGACCACGACGGGCCGTATCATCGCCGAACGATGTGCCCAGCGACAACAAGATCGTCAGCCTCGAAATGGGCGGTAAAAACGCCATCATCGTGATGGACGACGCTGACGTCGATAACGCTGTCGAAGGCTCGCTGTGGGGAGCATTCGGAACGAGCGGGCAGCGCTGCACGGCGTCGTCGCGATTGATCGTTCACAAAAAGATCTACAAAAAATTCTGCGAAAAGCTCGTCGAAAAGGTCAAAAAGCTCCGCGTCGGCAATGGCCTTGATGCAAAGACCGAGGTCGGCCCGGTCATCAACGAGCGACGCGATGCAGAAGATACTGGGGTACATTCACATCGGCAAAAATCATCGACAAAGCAACACTCGCCTGCGGCGGCAACCGGCTGGCAAAAGGCGCGTACAAAAACGGCTATTTTATCGAGCCGACGGTCTTTACCGACGTAAAACCCGGAATGCGTGTCGAGCAGGAAGAGATTTTCGGCCCGGTCACGAGCGTCGTGCCGTTCTCGACTCTCGATGAAGCTATCGACATCGTAAACGGCGTCGCACTACGGTCTCTCAAGTCGCGATCTACACGCAGGATGTCAATCACGCTTTCTACGCGATGCAGGAACTCTACACCGGAATTTGCTATGTAAATTCGGCCACCATCGGAGCCGAGGTACACCTGCCGTTCGGCGGCACAAAAGGCACCGGCAACGGCCACCGCGAAGCTGGCACACAAGTGCTCGATATCTTTAGCGAGTGGAAATCGCTGTACATCGACTACTCAGGCAAATTGCAAAAGGCGCAGATTGATGAGGTGGAGATTTGAGGTAAAATGAAACCATGGGAAGAATTGTCTGCCAAGCCAAGATAGAAAACTCTGTCAACGGACAGGAAGGATTTAAGTTCAGTGCCCTTGTCGACACCGGAACCTCGCACCTCACCTTACCCTCGGCATGGAAAGACAGATTAGGTCAACTTAAGACACTTGATCCCGTCGAGCTTGAGACAGCCGACCAGTCAACGATTAGCGGTGAAATGGGCGGACCTGTGACCATCCAGATCGAGGGATTTCGTGCCATTTATGGAGAAGTTCTTTTCGTGGATATGCAGCCACGCGATGACGGGAGCTACGAGCCTCTGATGGGCTACATTGCACTGGAGGCCTCGCAGGCCGGTGTCGATATTCTTGGCCATCGGCTGGTCCATATCAAGTACTTGGATTTGAAATAGAGAAACTCCCGTGGTCCGCAGTCGCTAATGCAGCCTCGGTGATTAAACGCGGCTGGCTCCTGATCAGGTAAATCCGAAGGGGATTTCAGCCAGATTGATCGCGGAGCAAGACGGTTCGAAACGTCTCGTCGAGTTCTTGTGAATCCGGCAGTTATGACCATCGAGAAAGCAAGAGAAATTCTCAAACACCGCTTCGGCTACGACGAGTTCCGCATGAATCAGGAACCGGCGATCGAGGCGGTTTTGGCGTGCAAAGACTGCGTCGTGCTGATGCCGACGGGTGGTGGGAAGTCGCTTTGTTATCAGATACCCGGCGTTGATGCTGGACGGTTTGACGGTGGTTATTTCGCCGTTGATCGCGTTGATGAAAGATCAGGTCGATGCTTTGCGAGCGAATGGTGTCGAGGCGTGCATTTTTGAACTCGACGCAGACGGCGTCGGAACAGGTTGAGGTTTTTCGGGCCGTTCGGAGCGGGCAGTTGAAGATGCTCTACGTCGCTCCCGAACGCCTTTTGCAGAGCGGCGATCAGTTTTTGGATTTTCTTCGCGAGATCAATATTTCGCTCTTTGCGATTGACGAGGCTCATTGTATTTCGAGTTGGGGCCACGATTTCCGGCCGGAATATTTACGGCTTGCGACGCTGAAACGCGAGTTTCCGCAAATCCCGGTCATCGCCCTGACCGCAACTGCCGACAAACTGGTTCGACAAGATATCTTCGAACGGCTCAATATTCAAGCACGCCGAGATTTTTGTATCCAGCTTTAACCGACCGAATATTTTCTACGCGGTCGAGCCGAAGCGGAAATCCTACGATCAACTTCTCGATTATCTTGAAAAACGAAAGGATGACAGCGGCATTATTTATTGCCTCAGCCGCAGTTCGGTCGATTCGCTCGCCGCGGATCTGCGTGACGAAGGCTTTAGTGCACTTTCCTATCACGCCGGGCTGGACAAAAAGACGCGCGACAAGCATCAGGAATCGTTTCTAAAAGATGAGACAAAAATTATCGTCGCGACCATCGCCTTTGGCATGGGCATCGACAAATCGAACGTCCGTTTTGTCGTCCACATGGATTTGCCAAAGAATGTCGAGAGCTATTATCAGGAAACCGGACGTGCCGGCCGCGACGGTTTAGCGAGCGATGCTTTGCTATTTTTTAGCTGGGGCGATGTTATCAAAGCTAAAGGGTTTCGCCGAGGTCGAGGGCAATCGCGAGCAGAGCGAGATAATGCTGAAAAAGCTAGATCGTAATGGGCAAATTTGGCGATCTGCGAACGTGCCGGCGGCGGTTTTTATTAAACTATTTTTCGGAAGAATCGAATCAGGATTGCGGCAATTGCGACAACTGCACAACCGCCGTCGAGCATTTTGACGGAACCGTCATCGCTCAAAAGGCACTGAGCGCCGTTTATCGAACGAATCAGCGTTTCGGCCTCAGCTATTTGGTCGATTTTCTTCGCGGCTCACAGTCCGAAAAAATTCGCGACGAGCATAAGAATCTAAAAACATACGGCGTCGGCGCCGACATTTCGAAGGACAATTGGTTTGATTATTTCAAAGACCTGATCGCCCAGGGCTTTCTCGCTCAGACCGACGGGCAGTATCCGGTTATCGTCCTGACCGAGACGAGCATGGACGTGCTGGCCGGCAGAACGCCGGTCGAACTGATCAAGGCCACGCGTTAAAGAAGAGAAAACGAAACGGCTGGCAGTCGAGATTTCTTATCCGTCATATTCCTGAGCTATTCAATGATCTACGGCAAGTTCGTGCCGATTCTCGCACGAGGCGAAAACGTACCGCCGTACGTTGTTTTTTCAGACGCGACGCTGGTCGAGATGGCGACGTATCTACCCCAGAACGATTGGGAGATGCGTAAGATATCAGGCGTCGGCGATCTCAAATTTGACAAATACGGTGCCGATTTTCTCAACGAAATCCGCAATTACTGCACGCGAAACAACCTCGCTTCCCGTATCGACTTGAAATCACAAAAACGCGAGCGACGTCAGCGGACAAAGCGGGACGTGCACGGGAAAGATACCTATCACATCTCGTTGGATATGTTTCGCGACGGCAAATCGATCGCCCAGATAGCTCTGGAACGCGGCCTTGGTTTCAGCACCATCGAGAATCATCTCACCCGATTTGTCGCGACCGGCGAGGTGCGGCTCGACCAGTTCGTGTCGCTCGAAAAGGTCGAGCCGATCCGCGAAGCTATCGAAAAGTTTCGCTGACTCTGCCGCGTTGTCGCCGATCAAAGAGTATCTCGGTGAAGAATATTCCTACAGCGAAATCAGGGCCGTGATGGCGGCTGTTGCGACTGGAGGGTGAGCATCCTGCTCGCCCATCGCTTTCCCGGATGGTCGCGCTTTTAGGATTTTTGGATTTTGGGGGAGCAAGATGCTCCCCCTCCAGTCGTACAATTCTGACTAATGCAATTTTCGATATTCACAAACAGCCGTTATAATTTACGGTTAAAAGAATTTGTTATATCAATAAAACTTTTAGGAGTTATTTAGATGAAGATCGGATTACCGAAAGAGATTAAGGACAACGAATACCGCGTCGGTTTGACGCCGGCAGGTGTGCAGGCACTGACGCACGCGGGGCATGACGGTTTTTGTGCAGAAGACGGCGGGCGAAGGATCGGGATTTACGGATGAGCAGTATGTCGAAAGCCGGGGGCAAATTGCTTGGCACGGCGGACGAGGTCTGGGCGACGGGCGATATGATCGTCAAGGTCAAGGAGCCTGTTGCACCGGAATATCCGCGGATGCGTGAAAATCAGGTGCTTTTTACATATCTGCATCTCGCTCCCGAATTCGAACTGACCAAGCAAATGCTCGAGCGACAAGGTCACGGGGGTTGCCTACGAGACAATCACGAGCGGACGGCGTTTGCCGCTGCTTATTCCGATGTCAGAGGTCGCCGGTCGCATGTCAGTGCAGGTCGGTGCGACATATCTCGAAAAAATGAACGGCGGCCGCGGCATTTTGCTCGGCGGCGTTCCGGGAGTTCCGGCGGCAAATGTGGTCATCATCGGCGGCGGTATTGTCGGTACCGAGGCGGCCAAAATGGCCATCGGTATGGGAGCAAAGGTCACAATCATCGACCGCGATCTCGACCGCTTGCGGCAGCTCGATGATATTTTTCTGTCAAAGGTCCAGACGCTTGCTTCGTCGCGTTATCAGATCGAAGAGGCAATTTCACATGCCGATCTCGTTATCGGTGCGGTTTTGGTAGTCGGTGCGGCGGCCCCGAAACTCGTCACTCGAGACATGCTTCACCTGATCCCGCAAGGAGCGGTACTCGTCGATGTTGCCGTCGATCAGGGCGGATGCTTTGAGACGACACACGCCACGACGCACTCGAACCCAACCTACTACGAAGAGGGCGTTCTCCATTATTGCGTTGCAAACATGCCTGGCGCCGTGCCGAGAACATCGACCTTTGCCCTGACAAACGCGACCTTGCCGTACGCTCTTGATCTCGCGAACAAGGGTTTCGAACAGGCGATCAGGGACGACGAAGGTCTCGCCGAAGGCGTAAATACCTACGCCGGCAAGCTGACCTACGAAGCGGTCGCCGCGTCGCAGGATCGTGAATACAGCCCGCTCGACTCGCTGATTGATCTTAAAGCCGCCTCGGCCAGCTAAGTCCGAAAAGAATTTTTGGCCACGAATTACACGAATAGCACGAAGGGAGAAATCTGATTCGTGACATTCGTGTAATTCGTGGCTAATGCTTTCCTTGCCAACGTCAAGGGCCAGAACATACACTAAGTAGTTCGCTATGTACGAATTTGCCGTTACACCAGCCGTTACTCAGCTTCGCCGTCCGGGCGTGATCATTACTGAGGTCACGGCGGAGAGTCTGGGTGAGGAGCTTGAGCTTGAACCTAATGACCGGATCGTGCGGGTCAACGGACGGCCCGTGCGTGATTATCTCGATTTTCGTTTTCAGACAGCGGGCGAGACTGAGTTGACTTTTCAGGTCAAAAAGCCGGACGGTGAGACGATAGATATTGAGTTTGACCGTGACGAGTCAGAAGATTTCGGCCTGATGTTTGAGCAGATCGTCCCCCGACAGTGTGCAAATGAATGCATCTTTTGCTTTTGCAAAGGCAATCCTGAGGATGCCAGGCCGTCGTTATTTGTCCGTGACGAGGACATTCGTCTCTCATTTCTCTACGGCAATTACACAACGCTTTCCTCGATAACCGAGGACGAAATGAAACGCATCATCGAGCAGCGTCTCTCGCCGCAGTATGTGTCAGTACACGCGACCGATTTGAAAACCCGCGCTTACTTACTCGGGGTTGACGAATCGCGGGCGGATATTTCGGATAAATTAGAGCGTTTGCTGGCGGCCGATATTGAGCTTCACGCTCAGGTTGTCTTATGTCCTGAGATCAATGACGGTGCGATTCTCGAAAAAACCCTGCGCGATCTCGCGGCCCATTATCCAAAGGTCGTTTCGACGGCGGTCGTTCCAGTTGCGTTGACCCGTTATAACACGGACGAACGTTTGACCCGCGTCACGCCCGAATTCTGTCAACGAACCATCAAGGAAGTCGAAAAACTCCAAAAAGAATTTCGCAAAACGCACGGCGTGACGTTTGCGTTTCTGGGCGATGAAATATATATCAAAGCCGGTGCCGAAATACCGTCGCGGCGGCATTACGGCAACTATCCACAGATTGAGGACGGCGTCGGGATGGTGCGCTCGTTTGTGAATGCGTTTGAAAGAGCTTTTCACCGCAGAGACGCAGAGACGCAGAGTTTAAGAAATGTTAGAACTCATGAAGCCGCGATTAGACCGAAATCGATAGTGGAACCTGCACTGCCGACCGCCAACCGCCAACTGCCAACTGCCTACGGCACCCTGTTGACCGGTGAGATGTTCGCCCCCATTCTGCGTGAGCAAATCGACAGATACAATGCCCTGACCGGCTCGCGGCTGCATGTGCTGGCGGTGCCGAACACCTATTTTGGCGGGGACGTTTCGGTGGCGGGGCTGCTGACGGGGCAGGATTTTTTGGCGGTCAGGGACAAAATCGTGGGAGATTTTGTTGTGATTCCGACCGTCACGATCAAATCGGACGAGCCGATCTTTCTTGACGGAATGAGATATGACGAATTAAAGGCCAAGTTCGCGGTTCCCGTGTACGATGTCGATACGAACGGCCTGATCGAGCTGCTGGGAGCGTGTGCAGCCTGCCCGCCAGTGTAACGCGTCATCGACGCGCGGGCGCCAATGTCCGCGCTCCAGTTACCTCATAAAGTTATACACGATCACGCCGGTGACCTTTACCGGGACTTTTGAAAGATACGTCGGGGTAAATTTTGCATTTCGGGCGGCCTGTTCGGCTGCCGGGCGAAGCAGAATGTGACCGCTGACCGCCTTGGCCGACACGACGCGTCCCGCCTCATCGATCATCACCTGAACATCAACCTTGCCACCAGCATGAACCGCAATCGCTGCCGGTGAATAGACGGGCTTTGGCAGATACGAGGCCTTTCCGTTTATTACGCCAAGCGACTGGGTCGGCGGATTTTTGTCCGGCGTTTTTGCCATCGTGGCAGGTGGCGGCGGCTCATCTGGCACTTTTGGTTTCTCGCTGGCCGCGACAGATTCCACGAGCCCGGAGTCTCGTCGGACCGCCGGTTCCAGTTTCCCGACCGCTGCCGTTGGGGTCACCGGTATTCGCATTCAGCGGGCCAATGTTGAATGGCCCCGTCAAAGGTCTCGCCATCTGGGCGTTGGGTGCGGTCGAAACCGTGGTTGGAGCGATGGTTGGCTCATCAACCCGAGCCATATTAACCTGTCGAGTCGGGACTTGGCTGGGTGATGCTGCAGACGGTGCGGCGGGTGTTCGCTCGCGAATTTCGGGCTCGGGCGGGGCCGCTTCGTGTGGTGCCAGTATCTCGACCAGCTCAAAACTACTGCTGCCGAGACCATAGTCGGCCGCAAAAATGCTAATTACAACCGCCGTCGTAAACAAAACGCCGACGACAACGGATGACACCATGAAATAACGGCGGCGATTCTTAAAATCCGCTCCCTCCGGTTCGCTTTCGATCAATTTATCAAACATTTCAAATCCTCCTGATACGCCGGTGCCATGCGTTCGGGTATTTAGACACCGGTGCGGTGGAGTTGTTCCCGCTTATGACTGTTTTATGGCCGATTTGGGTTATTTGTAACCGAAATCGGCCCCGAGCGTCACCGTTAAACACGCTTTTATCCCTAAACAGGCATTGGAACGGTGCTTGCGTTTATATATGGCATTGGCAAAAAAGGGGGAGAAGTTATGAAAACTAATATAATGTTCAATTTTCGTCTCACATTGACGCTCGCAGCGGTCATACTTATATCGACTGGTCTTACATTTGGCCAGGGAAAAGGAAAGGGTCATGGTGGCGACAAGGGCAGAGGCGGACAAAATCCGGCCAATCAGGGCGGGAATGGAAACCAAGGTGGTCGCGGCAACCAGATCGAACGCGGCCGGGGCGCTCAGATCGAACGCGGAAATCCACAAATACAGGGCCGACCGGACTTCGATCGACGCGGCAGAGGGCAAGAGCGGAAGTCCCAGGACCGAGTCATCTGGGAACCCAGACAGCCTGAAACGCGGCAGCGGAAGAAGAACATTGAGTTTATCGGCCCACCGGTTGCTGATCAGCCACGCGGTAAACGTGATGACAAGCCAGGTCGTGGAAACGACCGAAAGGACGGGCGTGAAGTTGACCGTCAGGTAAGGATCGATCGGTCGCTCTGGAATGATGACCGGCGTTCGAACGACACGAACCGCGGCAGCCGACGTGACAGAAATGACCAATATCGGGGCTTTCCACAGCAGTATGAGCGGTCGCGTTCGTGGCCCAATAATTACGGAGCGTATCGCAGCAACGAGGTTCACGAGCGCAATCGCGCGCCGCAAGGCCGAGAAAAATCCGCGAAAGGCGTGGGGCGACCGGCACTACGACAATGAACGGTTTTACGACAACGACCGCTATTACAGCCGCGACCGGTATTCCAATTATGACCCGATTTACCGGAGCGTTTATTACAGCTACTCGACAAATCGTTGGGAAGACTGGCGCGACGGATTGCTAAGGTCGGTGATTGGCAGCGTTTTTAACCAAGACGGTGGATATGACACGTATCAGTCATACGCGCCTCAGAGCGGTTATCGGCAGGTTTACCAACCGTCCTATTATGGCGGACAGGATTATTCGCCGTACGTTGACGACCGCTATCAGTATTCGACCGCTTATGCGGATAATCCGTATTATTCGGATGACGTTGTAAACAACCTCGGCTTTGGCGGTTCGGATTTTGGCGGAATCGTTTCGCGGATATTTACCGAACTGCTCGCGGTCGGTTATAACGACGGTATTGAGGCAGGTCGCTATGCCAGATCGCTCGGCTATCGCGACGATCAAAACTACTATGATCCGTACGATCCGAACGTCTATTCGGACGTTTCTTTCGACAATGTCGATTACAATCCGTATTCGTGCCGCGCCGAAAATCGCCGGTATCTGAGCGAGGGCTATGAACTCGGTTATCAGGACGGTCTGCGTGACGCCGATGGTCGCAGCGGCCTCGACGGCGGGGCGGTTGACCTCGTGAGCATGCTGCTCGGCAACGTTCTGTAAAATGCAAAATCGAGGATGTTTGAAAAGTCAGACGTTCGCATGCGCGTCGGTTTTTTTGAACACGGATTAGGCGGATTTAGCGGATTTACACAGAAATTCTTTATTATAATCCGTGTGAATCCGCTCGATCCGTTAAATCCGTGTTCAAATTTTCGTTTACTAAGAGAGCCTCTTGACCTTTTCAGGCCTTCTCGCTTTTTCATGATTTCGTTATTAGGCCGTTAGCAGCGGGCTGTACATCATGATCGCGTGATTTTCGGTAACGAGATTTTCGCTCGTCAGGCCGTCGATCAGGCTGGTGCGCCGTTGCCAGATGCGGTTGTGCCGGGTGTAGCCGCCCCACGGCTGCATTTTGATGAGGTGGTCGGTCTCAAAAATTTCATACTCGTTTTCGAGCGGACGGCTTGAGAGAAGTTCGCCATTCAGATATTCGTCATCGATCCACAGATTGATCTGAAAAGTGTCGGTCGTGTCGTTCCGCAATTGGAGGTCGATATAGTTGTACGCTAGAGTTGCTCCGCAGGCGAACGGGATCTTGCGGTTGATATCCGGAAAAACGTCAAACCCATGCCGGTACCGCTCGGTCACGGTGAGCGGTGAATGCAGGGCGATCCAGTAGAGCAGATTGCCAAGTTGGCACAAACCGCCGCCGATTCCCTTTTCAATGCGGCCGTTGTGCAATACCAATCCTTCCAAAAACCCGCGCCTTGTCGTCGGGCGACCCACATTTTGCCAAATCGAAAACGTCTCGCCCGGCTTGATCGCGATGCCGTTCAAAGGTGAAATCGCAAGCCGGAGATTTGTGATCTTGTTATGCTGCAGGTACATCTCGACATCACGAAGCGGCCTGAGCATCATCGTTTTGTGCTGAAATATCGAATGTTCTACTTTGATCTTAGGCTGCTGACGGGCAAATGTGCGGGAATTTGTAAGCCACTTCAACTGGCGCCGCAGCGTGTAATATTCACGACCGACGAGGCTTCGTAAATAGCTGCGTTTAGTTGGTTTAGAGACGTTCTTGCTGTCCATATTTCGCGGATTCGCCCGACCGGCGAAACGAGATTGTAGCACAAAATCAGAACCGCCTGCGTGCCTGGCGCGCAAGCATCTTGCTTGCCACCGCCGTTCCTCCGGCAACATATTTAGAATATTCGATCCCAGGCACAATATGCCTCTCGAACGCTTGGCAAGCGGGGTTGCCGCGCTCTCGAGTCACGCAAACTTGTTTTTTATTGAGATGATCTCAGCGGCGATGGAGACGGCGATCTCCTCGGGCGTGCGGCTATTTATCGGCAGACCAACGGGCGTGCGGATTCGGCTGAGGCAGTGTTCATCGATCCCTTCGGATCGCAGTTCTTTCATCAGCGTCGCCATTTTCGCCTTGCTGCCGAGGACGCCGAAATACTTTAGGTTGTGATCGACTAGCTGTCGTATAACAACCGCATCCGACCTGTACCCAAGCGTCATTACAACGACGTAAATATTGTCGCCATTGGGAATATAGCCGCCGATCCGGTCATAGTCGTCAATAATCGTGAGTTCATCGGCGAACTCATTTTTTTCGATCGTATTCAGCTCGGACCGGTCGTCGAAGATCGAAATGCGGAAGTCCATTTTCGACATCAGCTCGCTCAACGCAAGCGCACAATGGCCGCCGCCGATGATGTAAAGAAGATTTTTCGGCCCCAATTTGTCTGCGTAGGTGAAGATGTGGTCAAGCCTTTCGAAATTGGGCAGCGTGCAGTTTTGCGGTTCGGTCTCATCGGGCGCAGCCTTGAATTCGATTTCGGAGATCACGAGCCAAGGCGCGTTGCCGGCGATCAAGTCGGCGACGACCATCTCTACGGCCTGCAATTCACTAGCGCCAACTTGTTGTAGGATTACTGTTTGACGCCCGGAACAGATCATGCCGGAAGAGTGTTCGGCGTTCTTTCGATGCTCCTGCTCGATCAGTTGTGCCGGTTGGAACCCGGTCGCTACGGCTCCCGGTTCTGACAGGCGGGCTCGACTTTGCTCAACGAGATTTACCTCCATTACCCCGCCGCCGATGCTGCCACAGAGTTCACCGCCCGCCGCGACCGCCATCTTGTAACCGGCGCGACCAGGACTCGAACCGCTGCTCGCAGCGACGACAAGCAGCATCACTCGCTCATCATTTTTCAAATGCGAGGCGATAAATTGCCAAAACTCGAGTTCGTTAGACACTTAAACGATTTTACCCCAGCCAACCCCGCGTTTGCTGAGTTTGGGAATGAATCAGATATAATTTTATAGACTGATGCGAACAACAAGCCATGAATCCGACCTAAATTAGGGGAATATATGCAGTTTTGGATTATTTACTTTTGGATAATTGCGGCTCTCGTCGTCTTTACTGCTCTCGGACGAATCTATCTATATTTTCGAACTGACGCCGTTAAATTTTACGACCTTGTTGAATCAGGAATCTCAGTCGTGGTGATCGCGGGACTTCACGGTTATGCGTATCAGTCGGCATATCTCTCGCCAATATTTTGGCAAGTTGTGTGGTTAATGTTGCTATTCACGTGGCTCGCAGGTCTGAGAGGACGAAAAAACCGCGAAATGATCGACAAAATCGGTTTCAAAAAAGCTGTCGGAGTTATCGCTGCAACCACGATAATTGGGTTTCCCACGCTTATTGCTCTTTTCGTTTACGCGTTTCTCTCGCACGGATTGTGGCATCATTAGGAGCATGTTCTAGGTAAGGATAATTCACAATTAAAAGTTGGCATACGGATCGATCCCACGTTCAATTACACGTTGAACGGGTTTCCTCTAAAGATTTGACGGCGTAACCCCGAAAAGATAAGATGTTCTTCCGAGCCGGGGTGGCGAAATTGGTATACGCACTAGACTCAAAATCTAGCGGGCTTAACGCCCATGTCGGTTCGACTCCGACCCTCGGTACCATCTCTTTCTTTTTTTTCGAAAAAATTGCTGGCTTTATCCAAAACCTTTGTGGCATAATAATCGACACTGGGGGTGATAATATGAAATATAATCAAACAAAGGTGGTTTTAGTTTAGACGGATCGTTCGGTTTAACAGGATGATCCGGAGTAAGAAAAACGGCACACTTTTTGGAGTGTGCCGTTTTATTTTGTACGGTGGTTATGCTGATTTCGGAATTTGATTTTGAACTGCCGGATGATCTGATCGCGCAAGAACCGCTGGCCGAACGTCAGGCCTCGCGTATGCTCCGGGTGGACCGCGCGGCCGGGAAATTTGCCGACCAGCATTTCTCAGACCTCCCGCAATTTCTTCGCGGCGGCGATGTGCTTGTACTAAACAATACAAAGGTGTTCCCGGCTCGGCTCTTTGGACAAAGTGAGACCGGTGCAAAACTTGAGATCTTTTTGGTCCGCGAGACGGACGAAGGGTTGTGGGAAACGCTCGCCCGGCCCGCGAAACGTCTGCAACCCGGAAAGCTCATTCACTTTGGCGACCGTTTGACGGGCCATGTGGTCGAGAAAACGAACGACGGCAAGGTGAATGTGAAATTCGAGACGGTTGGTGATTTTGATACGATCCTCGACGAGATTGGCAAAACCCCGTTGCCGCCCTATATTAAGCGTGAAACATCAGCCATTGACGCTGACCGCGAGCGCTATCAGACAGTTTTTGCAGCAGTCGCGGTGCTATCGCTGCACCGACCGCCGGGCTGCATTTTACGCCGGAAATTTTGGACGAAATTAGGGAAATTGGCGTAACCGTGGTCGAGATTACGCTTCACGTCGGTTATGGCACCTTTGAGCCAGTTAGGGCCCGCGACCTGTCGCAGCATCGTGTTTCGCCCGAGTGGTACGCTATAGGTGAAGAACCTGCCGACATTCTGAATAACGCGCGCTATACCGGGCGAAGAATCGTCGCGGTTGGTACCACGACGACGCGCGCCCTCGAGACCACTGTCGCTAAATTTGACCGATTTGTTTCCGGCTCGCACTCGGCCGATCTGACGATAACGCCCGGTTATGAATTTAAGGCCGCCAGCGCACTCCTGACCAATTTTCATCTGCCGCAAAGCTCGCTGCTCGTCCTGACTTCAACTTTTGGCGGCCACCAACTTATAATGGATGCATACCGTCATGCCGTTGCCGAGAAATATAGGTTTTATAGCTACGGCGATTGCATGCTTATTGAAAGTCGTGAGTCGTGAGTCGTGAGTCGGTGGTCTGTTCCCGACTCCAACTCACGACTCTCGACTCTCGACTCACGACTCAAAAAAATGGCTTTTCTTGAGACAATTCGAAACTTCTTTGTGCTGCCTTTTTTTGCGGAGTCTGAGATAATTGTCCCAGCTCCGCCGATGACGTATTCGATCCGTCCTTTGACGCTCGATCATCTTTCACAGGTTTTGAAACTCAACCTTCGCTGCTTTCGCAACGGTGATAACTATACAAAGTACACATTCGATTATTTGCTCAATGAGCCGCAAACACTGAGTTACCAAATGGTCACGCCCGGCGGAGAGATCGTCGGATTTGCGTTTGTGATGGTCAAGGAACGGGGCGCCGCGCACATAACAACGATCGGTGTCGCCCCCGAACATCGACGTCGCGGGATAGCTGATCGACTTCTCGCACACCTCGAAAAAGCTCTCGTGCAGCGAGATGTCGGCACCGTCATGCTCGAGGTGCGGGTCGGAAACGTCTCTGCCCAGGAACTTTATAAACGTTCGGGCTATACAATCGTTCAGCGGATAAACAAATATTACAGCGATGGCGAGGATAGTTTTTTAATGCTGAAATCGCTCTAGGATCGACGTCGAAAGTCCAGGGTCGTTGGACTTTGGTCTTTGGACTTTGGACTTAGGTCTTTGGACCTTGGACCTTGGACTTATGTTGGACTTACCCAGAATCTACCCCATCACCGACACCCGCATGTCGGGTCTATCCCATCTTGACCAGGTCAAACGACTGGCTGCCGGCGGGGCAGTTCTTATTCAGCTTCGCGAAAAGTGGGCCGCGCCGCGCGATTTTTTTCGTGAGGCTGAGAGGGCTTTGCAATTTGCGCGCGGCCGCGGTGTGAAGATCATCATCAACGATCGTGTCGATATTGCTCTTGCCTTAAATGCGGACGGAGTCCATCTCGGCCAGGACGATCTGCCGCCAGCCGAGGCGCGAAAATTACTTGGGCCGAACGCGATCATTGGGTTTTCGACACATTCGATCGAGCAGGCGATGGCGGCCATTAGTTTACCAGTCGACTACGTTGCCATCGGGCCGATCTTTCCTACTTCAACCAAAGAAACGCCCGATGAAGTTGTTGGAATTGACGGTATTAAACGAATTCGGAACGCTATTGGTGAATTTCCGTTCGCCGCCATCGGCGGCATCAACCGCGATAACCTGACTGCCGTACTGGATGCCGGGGCCGATTCCGCGGCGGTTATTAGTGCGTTAGTTGCGGATGCGGCAAATATGATGGATGAGATGAGCCATTTCAAGTCTCTGGCCGGATAAATGCAAACAATGTTGTGTAACATTTAAAATTAACTTGCATTTCATGGTTCCGATGTTCCATAATATCTGTGTCGGTCGATGCCTCGTAGCTTGTGACCGTCGCGGTACACCCACAACATCCCCGTTTGCTGACCAACCCTTTCGGAGTAAATCCTAACCATGAGTTTGCTTGATATAGCACCCATAATCGAACAAATGCTGCTCGTTTCGGAGAACGTCAGCGATCTTAACTTTTCCTGCGGACAAAAACCACAGGTCGAAATCAACGGCGTACTCTATCCAGCGACCCCCATCGGCCTCGGACGGCTCTCGGCCTTTCAAACCGAGATGATCGCGATTTCACTCGTTCGCGATAATCCTGACGCAGCCGCCCAGCTCGTCAAGCACCGCACAGCCGATCTGAGCTATGCCCTGCCGGGTAAATGCCGATTTCGTGTAAATATTTTCCAGCAGCGGAATTCGTACTCGATTGTAATGCGTGTGATTCCACACGAAATTCCGAGCTTTGAGGCCCTCCGATTGCCCCCGCAGCTTGCTGAAATTGCTGAGATCAGAAATGGTGTCGTGCTGCTGACCGGGCCGACCGGATCTGGAAAAAGCTCGACACTCGCGGCGATCATCGACCGCATTAACGAGATCAAGGCATACCATATCGTCACAATTGAGGATCCGATCGAGTTTTTGCACAATCACAAAAAATCGACTATCAACCAACGCGAGGTGGGTGCCGATACCAAGGATTTTGCCTCGGCCCTGCGTGCCGCTTTGCGACAGGCTCCAAAGGTCATCCTTGTCGGTGAGATGCGTGATCTCGAAACCGCCGAAATCGCCCTCGAAGCTGCTGAAACGGGCCATTTGGTTTTATCGACTCTTCACACGATTGACGCTTCGAAGACGATCGACCGTATCGTCGGTCTTTATCCAAAGAACGAAGAGCGGATTATCCGCACACGTCTCGCCCAGACATTCCGGTATATCGTCTCTCAGCGTCTGATTCCCACGGCCGATGGTCGCGGACGTATCGCAGCGGTCGAGATTCTCAAATCAAATCCGCGTACCCGCGAATATATTGAAAAAGGTGAAACCGAGGGCAAGTCGCTACTCGACGCCATCCGTGACGGCGAGATCGACGGAATGCAGGATTTTGATTCGGTAATACGACGCTTGATCGAAACCAAACAGGTTTCGATGGAAGACGGACTTTCATTTGCCACCAACCAGAATAATCTTCTGCTCCAGCTCAAGGGCCTGTCCTCGACCGAGGATTATGTCAATAAACAACAACCCGACCGGCCGGTACCCGCTCCGTTGATGCCACCGCCACCGACCGAGAATCCGGACTCTGTTTTGAATATGATCGAATAGCGGTGGTCAGTGGTCAGTGGTCAGTGGTCAGGGAACCTGGCTTTTTGCTGCCCACTGCCCACCGCCCACTGCCCACTGACCACTATGATAATACGCTGCGATAATTGCTCTGTTTCTTTACAGTTAGACGAATCGAAGATTCCGAGTGGGAATTTTTCTGTACGCTGCCCGCGATGCCAAAATCTGCTTCGCGTTCAAAAGGATGCGTCCGGCAAAGGCCTCTCGACCGTTGATCAGCTTGAGGCGAATCAACCAGCCGCCGCCGCCCTTGAAGGTGCGCAGGATTTTGCGGCGAAGGAGAATGACTTCCAGATCAACAACGCCCTGAGATCGCTAATGGGAGCCCTGCAATCCGATAAGAGCGCGGTCGAAGACGAAGGGTTGACCGAAAAGCCCCGACGGATATTGCTCTGCCTTGGTCAGAGAGCCGACGAGACCGCCAAACTGCTCGCGAAATCCGGCTACAGGGTTTATGTTGCTCAGACGCCTGCTCAGGCCAACGAGCGACTTCGCGAAGGCAAAACCGAGATACTCGTATTCTCGCCCGACTTCGCCGCCGATATGGGCGGGGCGGCCGTCATCCAACAAAAAGCCAACGCTATGTATTCGTCTGAGCGACGTCGACTGTTCCTTATATCGCTGGAGGACAGTGGGACCACAATGAATGCCCACGATGCTTTCCTGCGAAATTTGAATTTGATTGTAAATGCGAAAGATCTTGCTCAACTGCCGCTGATACTAAATCGCGCGATTGGGCGATTACAACGACCTCTACAATTATTTCAACAAAGCGTCGGGTCTGATGCCAATATAGTCGGAACCGGGTCTCGATCGTTACTGCTGACTTGCGATATCGCAGACGAGAATCTCTATCTGAATTCTCGCTCCCGTGGGACCGCCACCCCCAATGGAAGTCTTAATCGCGAGATCGGTTTTCGCTATCCGTTCGATGGCGAGGACTAATTTCCGTTGATCTGCCCGGCGGGCGGCCGCGAGGAATTCATCTTGGCCGCGTCCAAATAGCTTTGCAGCCGACGCGATCTCGGGCCGCGGCGCTGAGCGGCTCATCATATCTTTTGCGATCAGAAGTCGCCGAAAATTGTAAGAGATCAGGCCTAACAGAGCGAGCGGTTCGGCACCGTCGTCCAATATCTTTTTGAGAGCCGTTAAAGCCTGAGATTTGCGCCCTGCGACAAGATGATCGGTGAGATCAAAGTTGCTGATTTCACGAGAATCGGGAACGAGCGCGTCGATCATCGCCGTCGAAATCCGGGTTTCCGGTAGCGTGGCCGTCGCAAGCTTATTGATCTCGTTAGATCAGGCGCCTGACATCCGAGCCAACGCGTGACACCAGCAGTCTCAACGTAAGATCGTCAATTTCCGCTCCTGCGTCAACGACGGATTTTCGTGCCCAGTCGGCAAACTGTTTGTCATCGAGCCGAGCGAAATCGACTGCGGTACTCTTTTCGCGTAAGAATTTGCCCATTTTCCTGACGCCGTTTAGCTCGTCAGCGACAAAGATAAGGATCGAGGTCGGTGATGGGTTTGCGAAGTAGGCCGACAGGGTTGCTTCGTCGCTCTCGGTGATCGTGTCGCGAAAACCCGTCGCCGAAATGCGAACATTATCGACGCGCACGACACGCCGGGACGCCATCATCGGCAACTGCTCAGCCGCCGCGAGAGCCCTTTGCAAATTGTCCTCGCCATCGAGGCTAAAAACCGTCTCATTAAAATCACGAAAATCGCCCGGTGCAAAAGCCAGATCGGTAAGAGTTTTTACCGCGAGTTCGCGCAGGTACGTCTCCGGCCCAAACAAAACATAAACCGGCGCAATCTCGCGCCGCTTTAACTGATTCCGCAAATCTTCACGCGCAAAAACCATAAGAAATCTAGCCACAAAAGGCACAAAAAACACAAAAGAAAATCAATCCAGGGCTTGGGCGATCGTGGAGTACTAAAATTGATTACCAATCCGTGCTAAACAGAACAAAAACAAAGAAAATCAACCCAATACTTGGAGTTTGAGTTTCCTTATCTGAAATCTTGGAGCACCAAAATTAATAAGCAATCCGTGTTCGAATCGGGACGAGCGTAAATACCCGAGCAACTGAGCTATGTGTTCGTCGGCAATTCCACTAGACGCCTTTATTTCGACTATCAAGCATCGTTCAAACTAAAAGGTCGGCGAAGTAATCGCCTAATACAGTTCCATCCTCATCAAAAACGGTTATCGGAAATTGCTGTTCGACATGTAAACCAACTTTACGAAGACGATGGGCAAGTGCATTTTCATAAACTTTTTCAAGATGGCCGTGCCTATGAAACTTGTGAATCTCAAAACTTGTCTCGCGAATTACGTCAGCAAGCCTGTTTACCTCAACATCCGTCATATTTTCTGATTTGTTTGTTTCCTTTTGTGCTCTTTGTGGCTAATTCATTTCTCTTCCTTTACGCCCATGCCGTTAACAAAGGCAGAAACGGCGGCTTCGGCGAAGGCGCGGGCCATGCGTTCGACCGCCGGGTCTTCCTCATTAAAGAACGAGCGTGGGTCCGACGTAAACTCAAACGAGTCGCGGAAGGTGAAATTCTGGTTATCGTACAGAATCTTGTTTTCTCTGAGGTCGCGAATCGTGACGGCCGTGACGATGGTTACCTCGTAAACCCGCGCTCGGCCACTGCTATCGAGCAGTACGCCCGAAAAACTAAAATCGCGTATCGTACCCTCGAGTACTGCGTCGGCACCGGTTCGCGTCCCCTGCACCTTCAAACCGCTGCCGCGTCGGATGATCTCGCGGCTGACGGCATCGGTAAATCGCGATTCGACCTTGTATCGCAGCCCCTTAGCCTCGAACTGAAACGCCGGAACGGCGACGACCTTGATATTTTTCGGCAGTCCGGAATTAGTCACAGCCTTGTAGCACTCGGTGAACCCAGCCACCAGTACTACCGAGGCCATAACGGCAATAATCTTTAAATACTTCATTCTAATAAGGGTCTAAAAACCTCGATTTTCGTTTCCAATTATTTACTGGCCCATTTTCAAAATCGACACTTAAATAATGGGGATAGCCGTTCGTCTTTTTAGTTCTGAAACAACTTTCAGCGATTCGACGGTCTCTTTTACATCGTGGACACGAATTACACTTGCTCCATTCCAACCCGCGATGGCGGCGGCGGCGAGCGAGCCGCTGAGCCGGGCATCAGGGCCAATACCTCCGAGAATCTTTCCTAAGAATGACTTCCGAGACGCCCCGACAAGTATCGGGTAAGCCTTAAAACGCAGTACAATCCTATCAAGTTTCGCGATCAACTCTAAATTCTGTTCCGGCGTCTTGCCAAATCCGATGCCGATGTCGAGAACGATCTGTTCATTCGCAATTCCGTGCGAAGCGGCGAGAGCAATAGACCGCTCAAAATCCGTCGTCACCTCAGACAGAATGTCGTCGACCGGCGGCTGCGAATGCAGCGTTTCGAACGTGCCGAGCGAATGCATCAATATGAGGCCGGCACCGCTGCCGGCCGCGACCTCGGCCAGCCGAGCGTCCCAGCGCAGGCCTGAAATATCATTGATTATCTCGGCACCATTGTCGATCAGGGCTTTCGCAACCTCCGATTTTGTCGTGTCGATGGAAATAGGAATATCAAACCGTTTGGCGATCTCGGAAACAACCGGCAGGGAACGCCTAAGTTCTTCTTCCGCGTCGATTTTCACACTTCCCGGCCTTGTCGATTCGCCGCCGATATCGATGATGTCGGCTCCGTCAGCGATCATCTGCTCAGTGTGTCGCAAGGCGTCATCGACCGCAGCAAACACGCCGCCATCCGAGAAACTGTCCGGCGTAACGTTCAAAATGCCCATCACGAGCGGGCGTTCGAGCGATAGCGTTCGGTGGACAGT
The DNA here is from genome assembly GCA_963738935.1 of uncultured Acidobacteriota bacterium. Lineage (GTDB taxonomy): Bacteria > Acidobacteriota > Blastocatellia > Pyrinomonadales > Pyrinomonadaceae > OLB17. The sequence continues at coordinate 2,915,240 of CAVTYF010000001.1, forward strand.
TTTCCAGTGCATACAGAAATAGGTCCTATAGGTCTTATTGTGACCTATAGGACCTATCGACGGAATCAATAAACAGAATTTTACGCGGTCGCCGGATTATTTCCAGTGATCGGCGGCAGGATCGGCTTTTTGAATGGGATGGTCGATGTCTCTTCCGTCTCGGGTGAACCGTCATCGTCTATTGTCGGCGAACTTTCGGTTTCGAGCGGCAGTCCGGCCACGACCCGGCGGATCTGAACGCTATCGAGAGTCTCAAATTCGAGCAGGGCTTCGGCCAGACGGATCATTGCGTCGCGGTTGTCCTTGATGATCGTCTCCGCCAGAGCGTACTGTTCGTTTATGATCTTTTGGACTTCCTGATCGATCTTTATCGCCGTGTCCTCTGAGTAATCGCGATGCTGCGATATCTCGCGGCCGAGGAATATCTGCTCTTCCTTCTTACCGTAGGCCAGCGGTCCGAGGCTGCTCATACCGTATTCGCAGACCATAGCACGAGCGATCTCGGTCGCTTTCTCGATATCGTTCGATGCACCGGTCGTGATACTGCCGATAAAAACATCCTCGGCGATACGCCCGCCCATCGACATCGCGATGTTTCCGAGCAAATACTCTTTCGTCGCACTAAGACGATCTTTTTCCGGCAGATACATCGTCAGGCCCAAGGCCATTCCGCGGGGAATGATGGTCACTTTATGCACGGGATCGACGTGCGGCATTTTGAGACCCACCAGCGTATGACCGGCTTCGTGATAGGCGGTGATGCGTTTTTCATCATCGGAGATGACCATGCTCTTACGCTCGGCACCCATCATTACCTTGTCCTTGGCGATCTCAAAGTCGTTCATCGTCACGACCTTTTTGTTGTAACGGGCCGCATTCAGAGCCGCTTCGTTAACGATGTTTGCGAGATCGGCACCGGTGAAACCGGGCGTTCCGCGAGCGATAACGTTGACATCGACGGCCTCGTCGAGCGGGATTTTTCGAGTGTGAACCTTTAGAATTCCCTCGCGTCCGCGAACGTCCGGACGGCCAACGACAACGCGGCGGTCAAAACGGCCCGGACGAAGAAGCGCCGGATCGAGAACGTCAGGCCTGTTTGTCGACGCGACGAGGATAACGCCGTCATTCGATTCAAAACCGTCCATTTCGACGAGAAGCTGGTTGAGTGTCTGTTCACGTTCATCATGTCCGCCGCCTAAACCGGCACCGCGATGACGGCCGACGGCGTCGATCTCATCGATAAAGATTATGCACGGAGCGTTTTTCTTGCCCTGTTCAAACAGGTCGCGAACACGCGAAGCACCGACGCCGACAAACATCTCTACAAAATCAGATCCTGAGATCGAGAAGAACGGCACATTTGCTTCACCGGCAACAGCCTTAGCAAGCAAAGTCTTACCGGTTCCCGGAGGTCCCACCATCAAAACTCCTTTCGGAATTTTGCCACCGAGCTTCTGGAACTTTTGCGGGTCTTTTAGAAATTCGATAATCTCCTGAAGCTCTTCCTTGGCTTCATCGACACCGGCAACGTCCTTAAATGTAACGCGTTTTTGCTGATTATTCAGCAGTTTTGCCTTTGATTTACCAAAGCTAAGTGCTTTGTTCCCACCGGCCTGCATCTGCCGCAGCGTGAAGGCCAAAAAGCCCATGAGCAGGATGAACGGTAAAAGCGTGACCAAAATCTGCCATCCGAGACCGCTTGAGGGCGGTTCGAGAGTGATTTTTGTTTCTGTCTGTTCGGCCGCCGCGTAAATCTGCGCCCGCGTCGCGTCGCTAAGATCGAGCCGCGCGGACAGCTTTTGATTATCAGTTTTGCTGATCATCTCGAGCATGTCCTGCTTGACGGTTATCTCTTTTATGTCCTTGTTCCTGATCTGCGTCATCGCCGCATCAAAGGACAATTCCTTCGGCGGTGTCGTCTGTTTTGTCTGCAAATACCAGACGAAAACGAGCGCACTCGAAATAATCATCAACCACAATAGAACCTGTTTTGCCTTAGAACTCAATTTATAGCCTCCGGTTTAGCTCTTAATCGAGCCTCACAATGGTGTTTGGATGAAGAGAGACGTAATCGCGTTGTGCCAAATGCCACGCGATACGGTCTCAAACGCCAACCTTCGATTTTAGATGTCCGAACCCTTTTTTTCAACCCTATTTTCCTTATAAAACAACCGGCCACCCGATTTAACGACTTGGCCGCCCGGTATTTCGACGGTTCGTCCGCTCTTTGTGCTCAATATCAAACGAGCAACGGCCTCTATATGTTTCAGTGCCAATCGCCGTGTAGTTCCACGATGATGCTTCAGCCACCCACGGATCGCTGCCTGAAGATCGGCTTCCGAGAGCAACTTCAGATCAGCGATAACCAATTCGTCGCTGGCGCCGAAATGGTTTCCTGCCGCGTGAGATTTTGCCATTTGCTGCATCAGATTTGCCGTATTCGCAAGGGTCTCGGTAATATTCGGATTAAAATCTTCAAGCAGCGGCAAAAGAATCTTTCGGATGCGGACACGTTTAAATGCCGTATCTTCGTTCATCGTATCGTATCGATAGTCGACACAAAGATCGCGGCAAAAACCTTCGGTGTCGAGGCGTTTGGCCCACGTCAGTAGCGGACGGATAAGAAGGGGAGAAGAGGAGAAGAGGAGAGGAGGAGGCCCGGCATCTCGCGGCTCTTCTCCTTTTCCCCTATTCTTCTCTTCGCCCCTTTTCCCCTTTTCCTCTTCTAACGATCTCTCTTCTAACGCTCGAACGACGCGCATCCCCGACAAACCATCCGGCCCGCTGCCGCGGATCAGGTTCATCAGGAAAGTTTCTGCCTGATCGTTGATCGTGTGTCCGGTCAGGACGGCAAATGCCCGGAGATGTGTTGCGGTCTTGCCCAGGAATTTATATCTCACGTCGCGGGCATTTTGTTCGAGATTTCCTTTCGCCGCCGGCATATCACCATGACCGACGACTAGCTCGATCTTCAATCTCGATGTCAGCGATCTCACAAACTCCTCGTCGGCATCACTTTCAGCTCCGCGCAGACAGTGATTGAAATGGGCGGCGATCAGTCGATGCCCAAGCTTTTCCCGTTCTCTAAGATCGTGCATCGCCAGCAGCAAACTGATCGAATCCGCACCACCCGAAACAGCCGCGATGATCGTCTCATCCCCAAACGGCATCGCCAGCCGCCGCCATTCCGTTATCAAATTTCGGACAAAACCGTGCATAAGTTAAGCATAGCCACAAAAGGCACAAAAAGCACAAAATTTAGGAATAGTGCTGAACCGCCTGCCTCTCTTGGCATTTTTTTGTGTATTTTGTGCCTTTTGTGGCTATTCGTTCGGTAGGTACGCCGCTCGTTTTTGCATCAGCACCGTGAAACGCGAGGTGCAGACGAGCTTGCCCCGGTCGTCGGTGATCTCGATGTTCCAAACGTTGAGTGTGCGGCCAGGATAGAGCGGCTTGGCAACGACCGTGACCATTCCGCGGCTGACGGCACGCAGGTGATTGGCATTTATCTCGATCCCGACCGGCGTAACTTTGGTCAGATCGGCTCCGGTCACAGCACCGATCGAACCTGCGGTTTCACACAAATAAAGCGAAACTCCACCGTGCAGGATGCCGACGTATTGAGTAACCTTTGGCGTTACCTCCATCGTCAGCACGACCCGGTCGCCCGATGCCTCGACGATCTTAACGCCGAGGAATTGCATCAGCTCGTTCTCACCAACATCTGTAATTAGACCCGTTTTTTCCATCTATTTTTCGAGATATTCTTTCGCACTTTTTAGAGCTTCGGTGACCCTTACCGGCGAGGTCCCGCCCGCAACCTCTTTGGCTGCAAGCGTTGCTTCTAGGGTGAGGACATCTGCTACGTCCTCGCCGATCTCGGGCGAAAATCCGCGTAATTGACCGAGCCTGAGTTCGTGAAGTTCCATGCCCTCGCTGATCGCATAGAGCACTGCATTGCCGACCGTTTCATGAGCGGTGCGAAATGGGACGCCTTTTTTGACGAGATAATCTGCAAGCTCGGTCGCATTTAAATAGCCTTTTGTCGCCGCGTCGCGCGTTCGGTCTTCGTTAACAGTGATGTTGTCGAGAACTATCGCTGCGGCTCGCAGCGAAACGCCGACGGTATCGACCGTGTCGAAAATTGCCTCCTTGTCCTCTTGCATATCCTTGTTATACGCGAGCGGCAGGCCTTTAATAGTTGCAAGTAAACTCATCTGATGGCCGAAAACGCGGCCGGCTTTGCCGCGTAATAGCTCAAGAGCATCGGGGTTCTTCTTTTGCGGCATCAGGCTCGAACCGCTCGATACCGAATCGCTCAACGTCACAAAACCAAACTCCTGCGAGCAATAAATGATCAGATCCTCGGCCAAACGCGAGAGATGGACCATGATCAGCGAGCACGCACCGGCAAACTCGACCGCAAAATCACGGTCGGAAACGGCGTCAAGGCTGTTCGCAGTAATACCTTCAAAACCGAGTTCCGCCGCGACAGACTCGCGGTCGATCGGAAAACTCGTTCCGGCAAGAGCCGCTGATCCGAGAGGTAAAATGTTGACCCGTTTTCGCAGCGTCGGCCAGGCGTTCACGGTCACGTTTTAGCATTTCGAAATAGGCCAAACACCAATGTGCCCACATCACCGGCTGGGCCCGCTGCAAATGCGTGTATCCGGGCAAAACCGCCTCGCGGTGTCGTTCGCCAAGGGAAATGAGCGATGATTGTACTGCCGAAAGAAATCCCGATATCTCATCGATCTCGTCCCGCAGCCACAACCGAAATGCGGTTGCCACCTGATCGTTACGGCTGCGTCCGGTATGAAGCTTTGCGACCGGTGTCGCCGATCATCGCGATCAGTTTCCCCTCGATAAACGAATGCACGTCTTCCGCATCCGAATCGTCGAAAAACCTTTCGTCATCCTCAAATCGTCCAGTCAATTCCATCAAACCGCCGCTGATCGCCGCTGCTTCTCCAGCCGACAATAATACCTGCACCGGCCAATCCATTTGCATGAGCAATACTCGCGCGCACATCCGCAGCAAACAGCCGTCGATCAAACCGAAACGAATCGTTAAACTCAGCAAACGTCTCGTCCGGCTTCCCGGTAAAACGTCCGCCCCAAAGTTGGCCTGATTTGGTCATTTATATCTCCGTGCGGCTATAATTGTAGCTTGGATTTGTCAGAACCGGGAGCGGCAGGGGCTGGGTTCGTGGATTTGTCAGTACCGGGAGCAATAGCGACCGGGGTATTGGCCTCTACATAAAGAATGAACAAGAAGATAAACAAAGTGGTCCTCGCCTATTCCGGAGGGCTCGATACATCGGCCATGCTTTTGTGGCTAAAGGAAACCTACGACTGCGAAGTCGTCTGCTACTGCGCCGATGTCGGCCAGGGCGAAGAACTGACCGGCCTCGAAGAAAAAGCCCTCGCCACCGGAGCCTCGAAGCTCTACGTCGAGGATCTTCGCGAAGAATTTGTCAGAGACTTCGTCTGGATGGCCGTCAAGGCAAATGCTTTGTACGAGGGCGTTTATCTGCTCGGCACCTCGCTTGCCCGGCCCGTTATCGCCAAACGCCAGATCGAGATCGCGCAAATGGAAGGCGCCGATGCGGTGGCTCACGGAGCGACCGGCAAGGGTAACGATCAGGTGCGTTTTGAGCTGACGTATTACTCGCTACAGCCCGACATCAAGGTCGTGGCTCCGTGGCGGCATTGGGAATTCAAGGGCCGTGCCGATCTGATCGCGTATTGTGCAAAACACGGCATTCCCGTCACCGCGACCGCCGATAAACCGTATTCGATGGACCGCAATCTGATGCACATCTCCTACGAAGGAGGCATTCTCGAAGACCCGTGGGCCGCTCCGCCCGAAAATATCTTCCTGCTCACCAAGTCGCCCGAAAACGCCTCGAACACCGCTCAAGAGCTGACGATCTCTTTCGAAAAAGGCGAGCCGGTCGCGATCGATGGTGAAAAATACGGTGCTGTCGATCTGCTGACCAAGCTCAACTACCTCGGCGGCGAACACGGCATCGGCCGCGTCGATCTGGTCGAGAACCGCTTCGTCGGCATGAAATCACGCGGCGTGTACGAGACACCGGGCGTCACGATCCTGCAAGCCGCTCACCGAGCCCTAGAATCCATCACCATGGACCGCGAGGTCGGCCGCCTGCGAGACTCTTTCGGCACCAAGTTCGCCGAATCCATCTACTACGGCTTCTGGTTCGCCCCCGAATTCGAGATCCTAAAATCGATGGTCAACCAAACCCAGGAAACCGTCAACGGCGACGTGAGATTGAAGCTGTACAAAGGCAACGTCACCATCACCGGCCGAAAATCACCGAATTCTCTCTATCGAGAACGAGTTGTCACCTTCGAAGACGACGCCGGAGCATACGATCAGCACGACGCGGAAGGGTTTATCAAGCTACAGGCGTTGCGGTTGCGATTGAGAGATATGGAGTAACGCGGACTAAATGCGTTACAATATCTGTAACAACAATGACGGATCGAATCGATATTTGCAGAGCGTCAAAATATGACAAATCCCGAGAAGCAAATAGAGCCTGAGCTGCCAAGCGAGATCGAGGCAGAAAATCGGACTGAAATGCGGATCAGGAAGTTTGCGAGTTGGCTAGTGATCCTCGGCACTTCGACCTTCGCGGCATTTTTCTTCGGATTCCTGATATACCAATCCGCGTTTGGGCCGGCCTCGCCGGGGAATTGGTTTACTAGGATCCTTCAGGATCAGTTTGCCGCGACGGTCGGCATCCCGCTCTCAGCCATCTCGGCAGCCTGTATTGTCCTGTTGCTGAAAGCCGTGACCGGTCTGATCGAGTTTGAGGCTTTGGGCTTCAAATTCCGCGGAAGCTTCCGGCCCCATAGTCTTGTGGTTATTTTGTTTTTTGGCGATGGTCGCCGGGATGAAAATGCTGTGGAGATGAAATAATCAGGCGGTGGTAAAGCCAAAACCATCCGCTTTCGCAGATGGTTTTTCGCCTTTTGTTTCTTGCATCCCTGCGGTGAAATTAACCTAAATATCCCCTAAACTTCTCCTTCGTCGCAGAATAATGTGGAAATATCTTCGCCAGATCTTTTGCGCCCATGTGTTTGTAGGCGGCCTCGGCAAAAACGTCGCGAAAGTCGGTCGTGACGTCGAGGTCGCGGCCTTCGTTTAATTGGTCGGGTTTGAGGCCCTTCCAGTCGCCATATACTTTGCCGCCTTTTACGGTGTTGCCGATGACGAACATCGAATTTCCATGGCCGTGGTCAGTTCCGCGTGTGCCGTTCTCGCGGGCAGTGCGGCCGAATTCGCTCATTGTCAGCACCACGACATCGTCCATTCTCTTGCCGAGATCGGTCGAGAAAGCGGCGATCGCGGCGGAGAAGTCGCGGAGCAAATTAGCAAGCTGCCCCTGCGAAGAGTTATTGCCCAATGATTGATTAGAGTGCGTGTCCCAGCCGCCCATGTCGGCAAAGGCGACCTCGAGTCCAATTCCGGCCTTGATCATCTGAGCGATTTGAGCAAGCGAGCTTCCGAGCGCCGTGGCCGGATAGACGGCGCCGTTCTCGGGTTTATACTGGGCCGGATTTGCCTTTTTCAGGTAATCTACTGCTTCGAATGTCTCTTTGCCCGTCTCGCCGAGCGTGTCCTTTGAGTTTTGCTGATAAAGACCCTCAAAACCGCCTTTCATATTATTTGAATAGATGCCGGCCTTGATCGAAAAATCGGCCAGATTTGTCATCGCGACCGATGGCGATCGGCCATACAAGGCACGCGGCAATGATTGCGTCATCGCAACGGCACGGAATGGCGACTCGTCCTTCTTAGTCGTCGATTGCAGAACGCGATTGAGCCAGCCATCCTTTGTGCCCTTGTAACCGGGCGTTCCCGATTCCATATAGTCCTGCGCGTCAAAATGTGAGCGGGTATTGTCGGGCGAACCGGCCGAGTGAATGACGGCCAGTTTCTTTTCCCGCCAAAACGGCTCGAGCTGTTTCATCGACGGATGCAGGCCAAAAAATCCGTCCAGGTCGAGGGCACCGCCGTTTTCATTCGGTTTCTTGATCGCTATCGTGCGGCGAAGATTATAATACTCGCTCTCACCGTAGGGTACGACCATGTTTAGACCGTCAACGGCCCCGCGTTGAAAAATCGTGACCAAAACCTTTTTTTTGCCGTAGCCGTCGCGAATCGTTGCCGCATTTGCAAATTGATGCAAAAACTCAGGCGCGGCCGCCATAAAGCCAAAACTTGCCAGGCTAATACCGCTCGTTTTCAAAAAATATCGTCTGTCCATAATTGCTTTAACCCCGTGCATAAAAATCACCAACCGCAACGTTAGACGCTCCCCGATCAGGAATGGTCAATTTATTATTTGTTCCAGGTTCCAGGTTCAAAGTTCAAAGTTCAAGGTTCAAGGTTCAAGGTTCCGATTTAATGACGGGTGCGAAACCTTGAACCTTGAACTTTGAACCTGGAACTCTTTTCCGCCTGTGAGTTTGCTATATTGAATAGGTGCATAGCCATGTCGCGGACAACCTGAACAACATCCGGGCGCGGATAGCGACCGCCGCAAAACGTTCGGGCCGCGATGCAGTGGCCGTGAAACTGGTCGCGGTTAGCAAGACCCATCCGCCTGCGACGCTGCGCGAGGCAATAAGGGCCGGAGCGACGATTTTTGGCGAAAACAAGGTACAGGAAGGCGAATCGAAGATCGTCGCGATTAGTCGCGAAGGCGTCGAATGGCATCTAATAGGGCACTTACAATCCAACAAGGCACGAAAGGCGGTGCAGCTTTTTGACGTTATCCAATCCGTCGATTCGCTCGAACTTGCAGAGAGATTGGAGCGTATTTGTTTTGAGGAAGGACGTGAACGGCTTTCGGTCTTCGTCCAGGTCGATCTCGCCGGTGAAATGACAAAATCGGGCATTCCGGAGAGCGGTCTCTCGGCATTGATCGATTATTTGAAAACGTGCAAGTGTCTGCACTTCAATGGTCTCATGATATTGCCGCCCTTCTTTGATGATGCCGAATCGACTCGGCCCTTTTTTCAGAGATTGCGAGCGATCCGTGATGAACTGGCATCCCAAGACGTATTTGCAAACGGAAGCGGCGAGCTTTTCGATGGGGATGAGTAATGATTTTGAGGTCGCAATCGAGGAAGGAGCGACGGTAGTTCGGGTCGGGACGGCCATATTTGGGGAAAGGTAATTATGAACCTTAGCAAAACGCAGAAAATACTACTCGGTATCGCTTCGGGTTGGCCCGTTGTTTATATTTTCCTCTTCGTGGCGTTCATTTTTGTAATGGTTGCGATGCCGACCGGAGGCGCTGGCGGAGAGGGCGAATTGAACCCACTCTTTGGCGGCGGTTTCGTTGTTCTATTTCTTATCCACATGATAACGATCTTCCTAACACTCGCATTAACGGTTTTTTACATCGTTCACGCGGTCAAGAACACGAAACTTGACAGCAACATGCGGATCGTCTGGATTGTCCTGTTCTTTCTCGGCGGCATGGTCGCACACCCGGTCTATTGGTATCTACAGATATGGAAGGAGCCTCAGCCGAGTGTTGGCCAGCTTGCACCGCCGCCGGCTTCCAGTTGGATCGAGCAAGAAGAAAGGCTGCAAGGTTACGAAATTCCGCCGAACGGCCCGCCTGACTGGCGTTCATAAAATATGCTTTCATCTACTGTTTATCCAATCTTTAGCCTCATCGTCTGGTGCCTTTTTGGCGTATTTCTGGGCTCCTTGCTGCTGCGGCTGATATTTAATTACAGCGATCCGAATCCGTTCGGCAAGGTCGGTAGGTTTGGGTTTAAGGTGCGGAAGCTGACGGAACGGTGGGTCTATCCGGCGGCCCGATTTTTTGCGATGTACCGCATCGACACTCGACTCGCTCCGCTGCTGACGATATTTATCGGGTTGGTCATTACATACTTTTTTACGCAGATAGTCGGCAATACTTTTTTTGTGATTGACGGCCTGACGGCGGGCGTTACGGCTGGCAAACCGAAGGTGATCATTGGATTTATTCTTTACGGATTGCTCAGTATTCTCGTACTTTTTATTTTCATCCGTTTCCTCGCGTCGTGGTTTGTGTTTACGCAAAAGACATTTTTTGCGTTCGTCATTAAAGTCACAAACCCGATAATGCTTCCTGTTCAGCGTTTGATACCGCCGATCGGGATGTTTGATATCTCGGCGATGATCGTACTTTTGCTGGTCAGCTTTTTGCAGACGATCGTGCTGAATGTATTTGTGCGTGGCGGATAATGGCAGAACCGCCTGCGTGAGCGGGTGGAACGTTTTTTAATGGCGATAACCACAGTCGAAAAAGACAGTTCGATCAGCTTCGCGGTTCGCGTCGTTCCACGAGCGTCAAAGAGCGAGATCGTCGGCGAACACGATGGATCATTGAAGGTCCGCATCTGCTCGCCGCCGGTTGACGGCGCTGCAAATGCCGAGATCATTCGCTTGTTTGCAAAGCGACTTGGGGTTTCAAAAAGCGATATTGTGATTCTCAGCGGCGAAACTTCGAAAAATAAGAGAATAAAGATCCAAAACCTGTCAATATCAAGGTTTGAGGAATTAATAAAATGAAGAATCAAATATCGTTTATGTCGGGCTTGTTCGATACACAGGCCTCGGTCCCGCTGGTCACAAACGACCGCCATTTTGGCGAAGACCTCGCAAAATGGATGATCGTGAAATCAAAAGGGAGCGAGTTCGTCTTTAGTACACCGGTCAAAAGTGCCGACGGCTGGTCGGAATCGGTCACGGCGAACGGCGAATCCTTTGTCCTCGGTTTTGGGATCGATGACCTTACAATCGGCGACGACTATGCCGGTTGGACGATCACCATCGACAAGCCGCGTGCGTGGAAATTCTTTGGCTCAAAGGACTCGCCATCACGCGCGAGGCTCTGCGATCTGATCCACAACATCCTCCGCGACGAGCGGCAGATCAGGGAGGTTCAGTGGAGCTAACGCGGATTTATGATATTATTTTCCTGAAGATGGGCGCTATCACTATTAAAATTCCGCAGAACACGAACGGAAGTTTTGAGATCACCGATCGAGAGGCCGCGGAGAAAATACTACGCGACCTTAAGAAAAATTCGGTCGCAAAAAAGCGCACGATTTCGAAGAAGAAAAAGGATTTTTCTGAACTGTCCGCCTTCGCTGACAAGTTGCGGGCTGAGCCGGACGCAGAAATGTTGGAAGTGTTGGCGATCGCCGAGAAACTGCGAAAGGGATGGGATCGATAGATTTTTTGCTCGACACGGATGTACTGATCAGGGCTTGGAGAGGTGACACCAACCTTAGAGCCATGCTGGATAGAAATAATGCGGGAATCGAGACCGTAGCGAGGTTAGAGTTTTTACAAGGAGATAACAAACGGCAGCAGCCGGCGTCTATAGAGTTTATCGATCGGTTTGAGTTCATACCGTTTTCACCTGAGGTTTCGTTCAAAGCTGATTATCTCAACCGCAAGTTTTCTCATCTAAATGGTTTACGGCTTGGAGACGCTCTTATTGCTTCGACCACGCTAGTTTTGGCGTTGCCTCTGTACTCATTCAACAAGAAACACTTCGATTTTATCGAGGGAATAAAACTAATATAACGATTAATTATGTCAGGACACTCAAAGTGGGCCACAATCAAGCATAAAAAAGGCGCGACGGACGCCAAGCGCGGTAAGATGTTTACCAAGCTGATCAAGGAAATCACGGTCGCCGCCCGCACCGGCGGCAGCGGTGACGTCGATTCGAACGCCCGTCTGCGAAAGGCAGTCAGCGATGCTAAGGGGCTAAACATGCCCAATGACACCATCGACCGCGCGATAAAACGCGGCACCGGCCAGCTCGAGGGCGAATCCTACGATGAGATCACCTACGAAGGCTACGGTCCGAACGGCGTGGCGATCCTCGTCGAGACGATGACCGACAACCGCAACCGGACGGTCGCCGAGTTGCGGCATTTGTTTTCAAAAAACGGCGGTAATCTAGGCGAGGCCGGGTCGGTCGCATGGATGTTTGATAAAAAGGGCTATATCGTCGTCGATAAAGCGGCGAAGACGGAAGACGAACTTTTCGAAATCGCCATCGAGGCCGGTGCCGATGACATGCAGGAAGAGGGCGATGTTTTTGAGATCTACACCGCTCCGGATACCTTCGAAGCAGTAACCGACGCTCTAAAATCCGCCGGCGTAGAGCCGCAAGCCGCCGAAATCTCAATGATCCCCCAAAACCACATCGCCCTCACGGGCGCCGACGCCAAGACCATGATGAAACTCTACGACGCCATCGACGACAATGATGACGTGCAAAAGGTTTATGCTAATTTTGATATAGACGAAAGCGAGATGGAATAAAAAGTTTGCCCGCGATGGGCGAGCATTACCTCCTGTTTTTCTGAGTTTCAAGTAAGCTTTAAAGCCAGGTATTTTGTGAATCGCGCGATCCGCTCAGGCTGAACTTTAGCGAACTGTCTGACGCAATTCAGGCAGGAGCTTTTTCAGATTCTCGCCGGGACAACCTGTCGTTGCGTAGTCGCTGTGACCCTTGATGTTTGCGGACGGGATTTTGTATTTGCGGGCGAGCCACGCGACGATTTGCTTGACAGAAGCAATCTGAGCGATCGTAGGTTGTTCGTTGTCAAAGCTGCCTTCGAGTACTACCAATGCGTGGCTGGTCGGGTCGTATTCGGTGTTCGTGTCGCCGACGTATTTCAGCCCGCGGCCTTCTGCTATCTGGCCGTCGGCGGCAATGTAAAAATGATACGGAATGTCGAACCACGCGGGTTTTAGCTTGCCGGTGTCGAGTTTGTCTTCGCGTTGTGAGAATGACTGGAGGTTACGCATTTTTGTTGCGATCGGCACGGTTGGTTTTTGTATGGTGGCCGTATGATGGATCGTAATGAACACGATTTTGTGCTTCTTTCCCATGCCGACTGAGTCCCTGGCGTTCCAAGCCTTACGGGCCAGTATAGCGGGGCGGTTCTGCGCGAAGCGGCAGCGCCGAAACAGCAAACATGGCCGCAGCCAAAAACAAAAACAATAACTTGATAAACATTGGCATTAATATCCCCTGCTGATCGTGATTCGAACAGAATATACGCGAAGTTCACAGCTTCCTCACGAGCCTAGATCGGTTACGAGTTGCACATAGACCGCCTGCGTAAGTCTGAAGTAGAGTTCGCGGGGCAGCTCCGATGGCGTGGTGGACTGGTAAAGGTCTTTTGGCCCGATTGACCCTCGACCAGTAGCGGATTTACCTTCACCAGTGGACCGTTTTTTGCCCTTTCTGAAAATCTCTACGACGAAAGCGGCTTATTTGTCGACAAATATAGAAAAATAGGCCATTTTTGTAAAAGTGTGGCACGTGCCACATTTAAAAGCGAAAGCATTTGAAAAAACACAAACATTCCACCCCCGGATATGAACCAGGAGTTTGTTAACAGACGTGCCGAACAAACCGTACACTGATTCAAAATCCGCTTCTTGCTAGCCTTGTCCTTACCTCGGCGATCCATTTATCGGTATCTTCATCTCTCGCAACGGCGGCGGCTTGCTCGGCCTGTGCGAACCATTCGCGGGCGATAGCCAGATCATTTTTCTCGATCGCAAAAATGGCCAACCACGCCGCTCCCTCAGCTACGCCGAGAGTCTGGTTTATCCGGTCGTAACGACTTACAGCTTCTTCCCATAGCGTCGTCGATTCATCCCGCTTGCCGACTCGATCCTTGATGACCGCAGGATATCGCACTGTGTTTGCGTAATTGGTGTCGTTCTCGTCGGCGTGCTGACGGAAAAGCTCGAGCGACTCGTCATAATATTTTTCCGCATCAGTGAGACGTTCGGCGTATTCATGGTTGATACCAATGTGCCTCAGCACCCACGCGGCTTCGAGCGGCATTTCGAGTTCGCGGTAAAGTTCGGCGGCCTCGGCATAAGTCCAATTGGCATCATTCCATAGCCACGGCGGGCGGCGTTCGATATTGCCCAATTCTTTCAGAGCATTTGCAAGAGCAAGTTTGCTGCCGCTGGCGCGGGCAGCGGACACGAGTAGTTTTGCCCCAGAGAGCCTAATGTCGAATTCTGGCATGTTCCATGTTATCCTCGGAACCGCCTGCTCGTGCCACCAATCAAGCGTTCCCGGATCGACCTTGGCTCCGGCGAGGATCAGGCACTCGATGATCTCAGCGTGGGTGTCGGAATGTTCGTTGACGGCGGACCAGAGAGCCTGGCCAAGGACGGTTCCGCCGTATTTGTTCTCGATCTCAAGCGGTATATTCTTCTCGATCAACATCTTGATCACGTCGAGCCGTCCGCTGCTCGCGGCATAATGAGGCCCGGCGAGCCAGGTTTTCATTCCCGCGTACGGATCGACACCGGCATCAAGCAAGTAACGCGCCGTCTCAGTCCGCCCGAGCATGCACGCACACGACAGAGCCTCGGCCAAAGCCTCGGGCTCGTCGTCAAACTTCCCCTCCGCATGCCACGCGACAATTTGCCGGTCAAAGCCATCCGGCCCGCCGAGGTCTGCTTCGAGAGCCGTAAAGTTGCCCTTGTCGAGGTGATAGATCAGCTTTTGCCACAGGTCAGCCATCAGCGTCTGCGCTCCATTGAAAACAAAGGTGGTAATTGTCAGGGTCGCTCACGTAGAGTTGCTTCATTCCGTACGAGGTGACAAACGGCGGTTCGATGGCGATGCCCTTTGATAACAGATATTCATAAATCGCGTCGAGGTCGCGGCACCCGAAATAAAGGCACATATCGCTGTGCCATCTTGTGCGTTCCGGCGGCGGCGATAGCAGCTCGTGACCCGGTTCGTACTGGTCGTTGAGCATCAGATCGCAGCCATTCAGGCGCAGCCAAACCCAGCTTGAGTCATCACCGTTACCTGAATTGCTGACGACTTCAAAACCGAGAATATCGCGGTAAAAGCCGAGCGCAAACCGCATGTTAAAAACCTGCACGAGCGGCGTAATGCTGTCGATATTGATAGACATCGGAAATTTATCTTACGCTCAAGCTAATGGTAAAACTGGTCGGGTTGTCGCAGTTGTTCTGAAGCGTCAGGTACGTGTCACCTCGGCCGGTTGTAAACTCCGTCGTCGTTGAGCCGCTGTCAAAAACAACGCAAGCACCGTCAGATCGAACACTCGCAGAAAGATACTGTCCCGCCAGGGTGCGCAGAACATAACTGCGCGAACGACTGACTTTACCCGACACCGTTTCACCGACAGCTCCTCGACGGAAGGATATGCGCGCCGTTCTCGGATCGGTAAATCGCTGCGGTTCCGTCTGAAGACGTTTGTCGTCGTCTAATTTCTTTCGCTCATCAGCGAGCCGGCGACGCTCACGTTCGAGTTCCTCTTCCTGCTCTTTCAGTTGTGTTCGGTTTGCGTTGGGATTGTCGGAACCCGTGTTGGGAGCTGTGACTACCGAGGTGTTTGCGGGCGCGTTAGCCGTCGATCCGTTTCGCGACCATAGTATCCATGCCAGAGCGGCGGCGGCGATCACAACAAGTACCAGAAGCGAAGCCAAAGCAGCGGCTAGATACTTGAATACGGAGCTGGAACCGCCAACCGGCGAAGGTCGTATGGCTGTCGGCTGCTCAAAATCATCCCGCAAGCCGATGAGCGGAGTTCCGTCTGATAGACAGAACATCAGGTCATCCGTGTAGGTCTTATTGCAGGTGGCACAACGCTTCATTGAATCATCGCCTTCGGCAGCTAGCCGGAACCAAAACGGATACGAGATCGCTCACGGGCTCTCTCGGCTTCAATCCCGCGGTCTCGCCGGGGTGCGTTCGTGACCATAGAATTTAGCATCTCTTGTGCTGCAATCGCAATGCGATCAAACGCAAGGTTGAAAGCCTGCTCATTCGCCTGTGACGGTTTGTTAAAACCCGAAAGCTTTCGCACAAACTGCAACGCTGACGCATTTACCTCATCAGTCGTCGCTGGCGGCTCGAAATTAAACAGTGTTTTGATATTTCTGCACATACAACAAAAACTCCAGTGGATAGTTTCAAGTGGCATAGTTTCACTATTCACTTTATCACTAGTCACTATCCACTGAAGGAATTAGAAACTCAACGTAAGTTAAAAAGCTCTCGCCCACGCCTTCGTCACGCGGGCCATCTCGGCAAAGACAGTTTCATCAGATGCGCGTGATTTTTTGAGAATCTTGTAGCTGTGATCTGCCGTATCGACCAAGTGAAGAGTGGCGTTTTCGCCGAGGTTTTTAACAACTGGTTTCAGCAGATCAAGCTCAGCCAATGCATCGCGCGTCCCGCTCAAAAAAAGCATCTGGACCTTAACGTCAAGTAAATGGTCAGCCCGTTTCGAGGCGGGCTCGCCCGCCGGATGCAGCGGGAACGAAAAGAAAACGATCCCTTTTACACCCTCGATCGGCGATTCGCTCTGGGCCGTCGAAGTCATCCGCCCACTAAACGAATGCCCGCCCGCCAGGATCGGCAAGTCGGGACACGCTTCGCTCGCCGCCTTGACCGCTGATCTTATCGTCTCAACACAAGTCGCCTGCGAATTACGCCCGCCGCCCTTCTCAGAATAAGGAAAGTTATACCGAAACGTAGCAATCCCACGCTCCGCCAGATTCTCAGCAATGGTTGCGAGCATCGGCGTCCTCATGTTCGAACTCGCCCCATGGCCTAGAACGAGGAGATGCGTAGGATTTTCAGGCCGCATTAGAATTGCGGAGACCTCACCTTTTTCAGGTGTTGCGATGAACTTTATTTCAAATGAAGGATGATTCATTCTGTTGGCTTAGGTACGGAATCAATACTCACTTTTCCCCACGCAAGTAGCTCGACGTATAGTCTCCGCCGAGAAGTACATAGTGTACAACCTTGCCATCCTCCATCGCCGCCACATAGTCCGAGCTGAAGTCGTTTAACCATGGAGATTTTTCCCAGGTATAACAGCAGAGATCGTTGACATCACGTTCGACCCAAAAGCGCTTATTGTCGTCATATGTTTCATCGCACACTTTCAGCCCGACGATATGCTCAAAAGTGATTTGCCATTGAGCAGGCCAACCAACGTTGACCAAGGTCCTCTCAAGAGCTCCTCCTGGAGAGCTAACCCAGATGCTTGGGAATTTCTCAGACTCGAAGGGAGTCCGCCATGCCTTTGACATACCATTTCGTTTAGATTGAATATAGGTCAAATCTATTTCTGCGGAACTAATTTCACGCTCAGATCACAGCCGACGGCCTCGGCATATCGCTTCAAAGTTGAGAGAGATGGAGCGTGTTTGCCTGCGGACTCAAGTCGGGAAACAGCGCTTTTCGTGGTTCCCATTCGCTCGGCAACTGCTTCCTGGGTAAGTTTCGCTCGCGAACGAGCTCGAAGCATCTGGCTGGCGATCTGATATTCGAGTTCGAGGGCTTCGTACGCTTCCTTGAAACCTGGCTTACCGTATGCCTCGGCGAGGAATGCTTTGTGGTCGTGCTTTACCGGCTTGTATTCGAGATCATCCATTTCGTACCTTCCTGACCCGCTTTCGGGCTAATCTAAGTTCTCTGTCGGGCGTTTGTTGAGTTTTCTTGATAAAGGCATGAACTATTACAATTCGCTTTCCAAACAGAAAACAATAGAACGCACGTCCGATGCCTGAGCTGCCACGAGGCCGTAATTCAAACAATCCGTCGCCCATTGAGCGTGAATGCGGCAATCGAAGCAGCGGACCGTGCTCAGTCAGAAGTTCAACCAGCCGCCCAAAATCAGCAAGTATGTCGCCAGACCACGAATTTATCTCAGCCAACACTCGCTCGTTGAAGTACTCAACCTCAAACGCCATAAGTCATGTTAGCAAATATGCTAACGTTTCTCAAGAGAAATTTTTCTTCAGTCTCTGCCACACTTCGTAATAATCGTTCTGCAATTCAGAGCATTCCATAGCAAATTTGGTCGGGCGAATGATGTAGCGTGATTCGAACATGAACGCCAATGTCCCTTCGAGCTTTTGCGGAGCGAGTTGGGCGTTCGACGCTTTCTCATACGCATCTAGATCCGGACCGTGGGCGGACATTTGGTTGTGGAGCGAACCGCCGCCAGGGACGAAGCCGGTTTCTTTGGCGTCGTAGGCACCGTAGATCAGGCCCATGTATTCGGACATGTAGTTGCGGTGGTACCAAGGCGGTCGGAAGGTGTTCTCGGCAACAAGCCAGCGGTCGGGGAAGATAACGAAATCGCAATTTGCAACGCCCGGTTCACCGGACGGGCTACTTAGAACCGTAAATATCGACGGATCGGGATGGTCGAACGAGATAGAGCCGATGGTGTTAAATTTCTTTAGATCGTAACGGTACGGAGCATAGTTGCCATGCCATGCGACGACATCGAGTGGTGAGTGATCGATAGTGCACGACCAGAGACTACCGCCGAATTTTGCGACGAGTTCAAAGTCGCCTTCGCGGTCCTCATACCATGCAACCGGCGTTTCAAAATCACGCGAGTTGGCGAGTCCGTTTGCCCCTATCGGCCCTAGATCAGGTAAGCGAAACTGCTGTCCATAATTCTCGCAGACATAGCCGCGGGCGATTTGCTCCCCTCCTGTCTTAGGAGGGGTGGCAGCCGCTTCGGCTGACGGGGTGGTGTATGCAGGCTCGACCTTGAATTTAAGACCTCTCGGAATTACCGCCACCGATCCCGGACCCACTTGAAGCAACCCGAGTTCGGTCAATATCCCGAGCCGTCCCATTTCCGGCACGATCAGCATCTCACCGTCGGCATTGTAAAAATACCTCTCGCCCATGCCCTTGTTGCAGGCATAGATGTGGATCGCCATTCCCGTCTGTGCAAAAAGATCGCCATTCCCGGCAATGGTCGTAATGCCATCAATAAAATCGGTCGGTGCTGTCGGAATCGGAATCGGATCCCAACGAAGCTGGTTCGGCGTCGTAACAACCTCGTCGAACCGTGACGATCTTAAAAGTGATCCTGTGTCAGTGGCCCGCACGTTAGTGAGGGCTAGGTAAGGCGTGAAAGGCTTATGCAAAACGCTCGGCCTGATGCGATACGTCCAAGTCCGCTTATTGGCGGCACGGGGCGCGGTAAACGCAGTTCCGGAAAACTGCTCAGCATAAAGCCCAAGCGGAGCTTTCTGCGGCGAATTCCGCCCGACCGGCAACGCACCCACAACCGCCTCGGTCGCAAATTCGTTTCCGAAACCTGTTTGGTATTCCAGTTTCATTAAGAGGATTTTGCCACGAATTACACGAATGTCACGAATAAAAAGTCAAAATTCGTGCTATTCGTGTAATTCGTGGCTAAAGTTTCTTACAGATTTCCACGTCGACGCTGTTCTTCCTCGATCGACACGAACAACGCCTTAAAGTTTCCTTTACCAAACCCCTTGCAGCCTTTTCGCTGGAGGATTTCGTAGAAAACTGTCGGGCGGTCTTCGACCGGCTTGGTGAAGATCTGGAGCAGATAGCCTTCTTCGTCGCGGTCGACGAGGATGCCTAAGTTTTTGAGATCGGCGATGTCTTCGTCGATGTCGCCGACGCGGCTTGGGAGTTCATCGTAATAAGAACCCGGAACGGTCAGGAATTCGATCCCGTTTTCTTTTAGCTTGGCGACCGTCGAGCGGATGTCGCGGCACAACAGAGCAATATGCTGCGTTCCCGCTCCGCGATAAAACTCAATGTATTCCTGAATCTGCGATTTACCTTTTTTGCTCTCGGCGGGTTCGTTGATCGGAAATTTAATGTTGTGGCCGCCGTCGGACATAACGATCGACATCAGGGCCGAGTATTCGGTCGAGATATCCTTGTCGTCAAACGTTATGTAACGGAAAAACCCCATCACATCGCGGTAAAAATCGCACCAAAAGTTCATTTTTCCCAGTTCGACATTGCCGACGATGTGGTCGACCAGCATGATGCCCGTTGGATCGCCCTCAACACACTGCGCGACAAAACCGGGTAGGAAAACGCCGCTATATACAGGTGGGGAGCTCGCACGATCCGCCCTTGCTAACGCGCAGGCCTCCGCATTCTTGTCAGAACCGCCTACGTGAGCGGGCGGCGAGGGTGCTTCGTGACCCTTACCGTTTGCGGAACCATTACCCTGAACACCCTCACTACCGTTCGGGTTTCCGCCTTTTTGGTATGACAAAAACGAGTGGATCGTATCGCCATACGTGGCGATCGAGGCATGACGAACCGTTCCGTTCTCGTCCGAATGATCATGCGGCTCCTCGACCGGCGTCGCTCCACGTTTGACTGCCTCGTGAAAAGCATGATCAGCATCCTCAACCAAAAACGCGATATCATGAACGCCATCGCCGTGCTGCTTGATATGCTCCGACCCGGGATGCTCCGGCGACATCGGTGTCGACAATATAAAATTGATGTTCGACTGCTTGAGCAAATAACTCGTCACCTCACGGTTCCCCGTCTCCAGCCCCATATACCCGGCCCGTGAAAACCCAAACGCCTTACGATAATAAAACTCCGCCTGCTTAGCATTCCCGACGTAGAATTCGACGTGGTGTATCTTCTTAAGCCCAAGCGGATTCTTGACCGCTGTATTTGTTTCAATTGCTGTTTGTGTTTCTGTGATCATGGTTAAAAAATATCGTAAATCGCGAAAGGCCCTGCTTTCGGAAAAAAATGCTCGTAAAGGTTGAATGTAGCACCGGCCACAAGAACTCCAGGGATAGCGAGGCCCCAAGCGAATAGGTTGGTGACAACGGCCTGAGAGATACGGCTACTCCATATGACACTTGGCGGTTGCGGTGCCTGATTGTTGGCTAGGCCGATCAGTCGCCTTGGACGACTACTCAGTTTCGCGATCGCGACGGAGACCCCAACGGTACCCGAGAGGAACGAGCCGAAAATAAAAAAAGCAATGCCGGCAAAACCCGAAAGGTATGAAAGAAGCCCTAGCTTACTTGCTAATAGAATACCCGCAGGAAAAACAAAATAACTGGATAAAAGCCATACTAACCAAAGCTTCCAAGCGTTTACGAAACTACTGCTCGGCGGCAGCCAATTGAAGAAACGAACGCAAAAGTAAACGCCAGCCAATGATGCCAATGACAGGCCGAACCAAATCGCGAGAAATAGTGCATCGCTCCGATCTAACATCGCTTAGATTTCTCCAACCAGCTTAAAGCTTAATAGCCAGTTCCAACTCACCACCAAGGCCGTTCTCCACGATATTCCGCAAGGTCGATAATCGTACATCTTTGATATCATTCTCGACGCGAGATATATAAGCCTTATTCGTGCCAACTTTTTCGGCCAGTTG
Organism: uncultured Acidobacteriota bacterium; assembly: GCA_963738935.1. Classification (GTDB taxonomy): domain Bacteria; phylum Acidobacteriota; class Blastocatellia; order Pyrinomonadales; family Pyrinomonadaceae; genus OLB17. The sequence goes on from CAVTYF010000001.1 coordinate 2,936,537, forward strand.
CTGTTGCGTAAGGCCTTTTTTCTTACGGGCTTCCTGAATCATAATGCCCAACTTGAACTCTTCGAATCCTTGTTCGACTGCGTCTCGTCCGGGCGTACCGACCTTGCCGAATTTTTCATCCGCAAACTCGTCAATTGTTCTAATGTCATCCTTTTTCAGCATAATATTCCTCTCTGATTCGTAACGCGCGGTCGATCTCGTTCTGCGGCGTCTTTTCAGTCTTCTTCTGAAAGCCATTCATAAGAACGACTATTTTCCCTTCGTCGAAAAAGCAGAATACGCGATAGATATTGCCACTAAACTGCGTCCGCATTTCCAGTAAGCCGTCAGTGCCCGGTAACGACTTCAAATGATTTCGCGGAATATCTTCGACGGTTCGGAGAAGCTTAATCGACCAGTAGAGCTTCTCCTGAACTTTCTGCGGCTGCTTGTCAAAAAACTCATCAAAATACCGCTTGAACAGAATGACTTCTCTTACATTCTCGCTCATATTATTCTATCGAAGGTTGTCCAATAAGACAACTATTTTCCAAAACTTTCAATATACTTTCGCGTCACCTCTTTCAGTTCCGCATACGACGGGATCACGTACAGGACCGGCTGCATGCCGCTGTAGGTGTATTCGTGATTGAGGACCTGTTCGAGGTTGAACGGGCGGCGTTCGACTTGGTCGCTGAAGGCGTGTTCTAGTTCGCCGAATGACGAGAGCAGGCCGGCGCCGTAGGCTTTGATGTCGCCTTCGTGTTCGACCATGCCAAATTCGACGGTGAACCAGTAGAGGCGGCCGAGTTCTTCGAGCTGTTTGTCGGTCGCGATCCTCGCTCCGTGGCCGATGAACTGTGAATAGTCGGCAAAATTTGGGTTCGTGAACATCGGGATGTGGCCGATCGCTTCGTGAACGATGTCCGGCTCGGGCGTGTACGCAGGATGCGAATGGTGACGAATGTACTGTGTGCAAAGCATCACGCGGTATGACAACCATGATAAGAATCCGCGTGTCTCGACCAAGCCCTCGATCGGGGCGAGGCGAAAGCCGGTCAGTTCTTTCAAACGACGATTCATCTCGCTGAGCTGCGGAATTCGATCCGTTGTGATGCCAAGATCTTTTTTCGCACGCAGATAAAATGGCGAAGCGTATCTTTGTTGGAGCTCCTCTAATTCCTCGGCGACGTATCGCCACACACGCTGTTCGCGGGCGTTGTAATGAACATCGGTAATCTCACCCGTTTCGCGGAAACGTTTTGCACAATCGGCGATATAGTCGCGCCGCGTTCGGTATTCTTTGTCGTTGGCGCCGGGATGGTCGAGGTGGAGTTCGTTGATATTCTCGAACTTCATATCGCGAAACGCAGGAAGGTCCTCGTCCGAGACGCGGAAATTTGCGATCTCAACATCGGGCTCGGGGAGGGGGGGTATTGTTTCGGTCAGCATTTGTAGCTCCTGTCATACGTTCGATCATCGGAAAGATGTTTCGAGCTATCTTCGAATTAGATATTTTAATGGATATTACAAATCCATTGAATGGTGTTCTTAAGGAATTATGATAGATTTGCTTTAGATAATTAGTTTGTTTGACGGATTGGCTTTAGAACAATGGAATCTAGGTGAGAACGCCTAAGCCGGGAACGCAGGATCCCTCGCCTGCAATGCCGGCGAGCAAGATGCTCGCGCTCCAGTTATGATCGACGAAATCGACAGAAAGATACTAAAAGAACTACAGGAAGACGCCCGGACGAGCTACGCCGAACTCGGGCGACGCGTTGGGCTAACGACACCGGCGGTAATCGAGCGCGTTCGCAAACTCGAAGATGCCGCAATCATCACCGGCTATGGGGCGGACATCGACACGGCAAAGGTCGGCCTGCCAATCACCGCCTTCGTCCGCATGAGCATCACCGGGGTCGATTACAGCCACATTATCGAGGTCGCTCAGGAATCAAACGAGGTCCTCGAATGCCACCGCGGAACCGGCGGAGATTCGTTCATAATGAAGGTCGCGGTCGCGTCGGTCGAGCACCTGCAGGAAGTGATCGACCGCCTTGTGCCGTATGGTATTACGACAACGACAATTGTATTGTCATCGCCGGTGAAAAGGAGAATAATCGAAATTTAGTTAGAGGTTGCAAGCATCATTATGAAGAGGTTCACATTTTTGACAGCCCTGATATTCACACTAGCTTTGTCGGTCGCCGCGCAGCAAAAACCTAATTCAAAACTGACACTGGAAAAAGATGTAAAATCGCACGCCGGTATAGATGCGATATACCCAAAGTTCAGCGAGGCGTATGACAAGCTCGACGCAAAAATGGTCACCGATCTTTACACCGATGACGCGCTCTACCTGACGCCGGAAAGCGGAATTCAGCGCGGACGTAACGTGATCTTCGGCAATTTCAACGGCTTCTTTAATTCGATCAGAGAGAACGGCGCCACGCTTGAAATTTCGTTTTACATCGTCGAGCGCCGGGTGTCGTCAGGTCTCGGCTACGATGTCGGCGTCTATTTGCTGACAAGCAAAAGCAAAACAGGCACGACTCAAACATCGAGAGGGAAATTCGTCGTAATTGCGCTAAAGATGAAGAACGGGCAATGGAAGTTTCAACTCGACAGTTACAGCGACATGCCAAAGGAACAAAGTAGCGACTCAGGCAGCTAGCGGGCCAATCGTTTTAAAACGCCTTTGCGTTTTACGACGTTCTTATAATCCCACTGAATTTCTTCTGCCTTGTTGAGCCAGCGGTTGAGGTCTTTTAAGTCGATCTGATCGGCCGAAGTATATGTGACGGAGGCATCTTTGAATTTACCAGTGCCTGGTTTTAGCTGCTCTTCGTCAAAGCTCGCACCGCTCCAGAACATCAGCCGAATGCCCGCTTTTAACTTGCTGTAACCGACGATCGGATTGCCGTCCAAAAACCAAGCCGGATGTCGGTGCCAGATCTTGTTCTCCGCTTTTCGCAACCCGCAGCTGATCGTTTCAGCGAGCGTGTTGCAGATCTCGCGATCGGACGGCGTTTGTGCATCGTTATATTTCCTAGTGTCTTTGTTTAGCTTTAGTTCCATGCGACTTGGCTTTTCAGCCTAATGATCGAGCGTTCAAGGCCAAGTGTCTCAAACACCGCCAGCATCGACGGCCCGACGGCAACGCCGGTGAGGAGGGTGCGGGCGCCGTTCATTATTACGCCGAGTTTGGTGCCTTTTTCTTCGGTGAACGCTTTGACAACTGATTCGATGTTTTCTTCGGTGAAAGGGCGAGCCTTCGAAGTATCGGAGCACACACTCCCTACTGGTCGTGTTTCCGCCTCGTGCGAGCTGCCGCTCCTTTCTTCTGCGAATTCGCCTTCGAAGCGGTCGGCGAGTTCGGGGAGCCATGTTCTGAGGTCGGGGAATTTCGAAAGGTTCTTTTCGATTGCCGCCGTATCGAAATCGTAATCTTCGCTGAAATATGCACGGCCTTGCTTGGAAAAATCCTTCAGCGTGAAGAATCGCTGACGGATAAGGTTGATGGTTTGGACGAACCAATCACGTGAACCTTGTTCTGGCGGTGAAAGAACCACAGCGTCAGCGGAAGCCGCTGCCACCCCTCCTTTGTAAGGAGGGGAGCCGGAAGAGTCGTCTTCGTATTCTTCGCGCCAGAGTTTTGCGGCCTTTAGCTCGGTCTTAACGAATGGCAATAACTCATTTATCGGCATCGTGCGGATGTATTCGGCGTTCATCCATTGGGCTTTGTCGTCCGTCCATTTGCGTGGGTCACCCTCGGTGAAATTGAAGACGGCGTTTGAGCGATGGATGCCTTCGAGCGAGAATTTTTGGACGAGTTCTTCGAGCGAATATATCTCCTGCTCTTCGCTCGCCGACCAGCCAAGAAGAGCGAGGAAATTGCGAAACGCGGCGGCCAGGAAACCCGCATCGCGATACGTTGTCATCGAGACGACCTCGCCGTGTTTGCGCTTCGACAGCTTGCCCTTGTTCGGAGCCATGATGAGCGGCAGATGGGCAAATGTCGGCGGCGTGATGCCGAGGGCTTCGTATATGAGGATCTGCTTGTGTGCGTTGGTCAAATGATCCTGACCACGAATGACGTGCGTGATCTCCATCTCGATGTCGTCGCAGACAACGGCGAGATTGTAGAGCGGATGGCCGTCGGAGCGTAGCAGAACTAGATCCTCCGTCTCCGAATGATTGCGTTCCTGTAGACCGTAAACCTGATCTTCGAAACTCGTCTTTCCCGAGGCCGAAGCCCAGTCGCTATCGCTCCCGGTTCTGACTTCGGGCACCTTCAAACGTATTGCAAAAGGCTCACCCGCCGTTGCTCTCGCATCGCTTTCCTCACTCGAAAGGTCGCGATACGGATTGTCGCGCATGTTCTTTTCACCTTGATTTGCGCGTGCACGGTCTTTGATCGTGTCTTTGACGTTGGCGTCGTTCGGCTCGGCTTTGGGCGTGAAATCACGGTATGCCTTACCTTCGGCGAGCAGTTTGCGCGCGGTTTCGCGATGCTTGTCAGCGTTGTCGGACTGGAAAACGATGTCTTCATCGTGCGCGAGTTCGAGCCACGCAAGGCCGTCGAGGATCGATCGCGTCGATTCCTCGGTCGAGCGTGCAAGGTCGGTGTCCTCGATCCTGAGCAGGAACTTGCCTCCCGTATGCCGGGCGTAAAGATAATTAAAAAGCGCGGTGCGAGCCGAGCCGATATGAAGATATCCGGTGGGAGACGGAGCAAAACGAACACGTGTAGTCATAAATTCTAATTTTCACGCAATATCGTAAATAACGCAAAAACTCAGTTCTTTCCACTGAGTTTCCAACCGAGAAATGTCATTGGAACGTACGCAAATAATACGTCAACGACGCGATACCACATCGGAGCCGGGATCATAACGTTGGCAGCGATTCCGCCTGCGAGAAAGAGACACGCTAGGATGATCGCGATGGTTTTTCGTCCGCTGGCCGCGATGAACATCGCCACCAATACTCCGACAAACGGCCCCAGTGCATGGGCGAGAAAAGGCACGATAAAGTCTATCGGCTTTAGCAAATGTATCGTGGAAGCGACGCCTTCCATGCTGTTACCATCAAATCCCGCCGGTGGTAGCATTATTGCGTGGCCAGCAGCGATGACGGCCATGTTTACGACATTCCCAACTACTAGGCCCAATATTACGGCCAATATGTTTCTTACAATATTCACTCTGATTCTCCTTTTGATTCTTTGTTCGTGATACGGGTACGTTCGTCGCCGTCCGGTATTCAAGTAGTAGCGGGCAGCAATTCCCGTTTTCGCAGCAGTGCCGAGCTGACGAGCGTTACAATAACGCCGACGGGCAGGATCTCTATCAACGAAAAGCTAAAGCGTACAAAGAAATTCTTGTACAGCTCCATAAACTGCTTGCCCTCGACGCGAGCCGCTTCGATTTCGGCGTCGGACGCACCGTCGGTTTTCATCTTGTCGAGATAATAGGTCGTGTACTTTTGCATGAATTCGTCGCCGACCTTGGGATAATATATCTCCCAGCTCGCGGCGTAGCAGAAGGCGGAGATTAGGCTGATCAGGATGCCGACCTGTAGGCCTTTTAGAAATGAGATATGGCCGCCGTGGTTGTCGCGGTAGGACTTGATCCCAAAGAAGACCAGCGACAGCGCGATTATCATCGTCGCGTAGCCCCAGATCATGCCATTGTCGAAGTTGATGGCATCGGTATTCACCGCACCCATCAAGATCCACATCAGTACGCCGGCGATCGCACCGGAGATAAGGCCGAATATCAGAACAATTTTTGTCATAGTCTCCTCCCCTACATGTGAGAAACGTACACGCTTTTTGACCGAGGCGCATCGGCCAAAAGTATGAATTTCGCATTTTTTTTAATATTCAGCCGAAAGTGCTGGCCTCTGGCATTCGCAAGCACGTTCGGCTAAAGCCGATAATCCAAAACAAGCTTCTATCCGTTGGCTGGAAACCAACGGCAATTCACAAAAACAGCTATTTGAACCGGGTCTAGGGAATTATACGCATTTTCTTTGCGTGGGCTATCGCCTCGGTGCGGCGGCTGGCGTCGAGTTTGGCGAGGACGTTGGAGACGTGGGTTTTGACTGTGCTGGTCGAGACGAAAAGTTTGTCGGCGATTTCCTGATTCGACATGCCGCTCGAAAGTAGTTCGAGCACCTGGTATTCGCGTTTGCTAATGCCGGTGTTTCTGAGGTTTGCCTCGTTCATCTCGAACGGGCCAGAGATCTCTATCACCTTTGGCCGGGTCAGCCGTAGTCCGGCCCAGATACCTAGTGACGTAAACATCACCGCGACCGAGCCAATGTAAAACTCAAGCGGGATATCACGGATAACGAACTTATATTCGACGAACTTTAGCAGCCCGATGAGAGCCGCCATCGCAACACCATAAATAATGATCGTTCGCCGCATTGTGAATCGGTGATCAGTGGCCAGTGATCAGAAAAAATAAAAGCCGATTATCAAAGGTCGGTCTCAGAGGTAACTCTGACCACCGACCACTGATAACCGGCCACTAATTTTAATGGCGGAGACGACAGGATTCGAACCTGTGGTACCCTTTTGAGGTACAACGATTTAGCAAACCGCCGCTTTCAGCCGCTCAGCCACGTCTCCGTTTCTGCCCTCTAGGCAGAACTCAATTCTAGCCGACGAGCAAACTTTGTCAAGTTTATCGCATCCTAACTTTACGAACCGACCCTACGCGCGCCTTGACAGGCTTGATTTTTGCGAACAAAATACGAAGGTTACTGAAAATTGTCGTTTCTGATGGGTTTTACAACGAGGACAAGACAACTGCTGCGGACGACGTTGATGATGCTGATGGCCATCGGCCTCGTATCTATTTCTGCGTCAGCCACCGAGATTACCGTCGCACCTGAAAATAACGGCGGGCTCGGCATTATAAGAGGAATTGTCCGCGACAATGGCGGCAGCCCGATCGCCGAGGCGTCGGTTGCGATCTTTCATTCCGGCACAACAAAGCTTCTAAAACAAGTGGTTTCGGCCCGCGACGGCAGGTTCCTGGCAAGGATTGTTCCCGGTACCTATACCGTACTTGCGGTTGCGCAAGGGTTTAATCCATCGTATCTATTTGGCGTCGATGTCGGTCGGTCGGCAGAGGTGAGTTACGGTTTTAAGCTGGAACGGGCCGGAGCCGGCAACACTCTTCCTGAAAAACGGCTCGACAAAAACAGCTCAAAATGGCGCATTCGCGCCGCACAGATGCAGCGGGCGATCTATCAGAACCGCGAGGGCAATACGCCAATTACAGATGGTACGGATTCTGTGACCGCGGCCGAACCGGACGATCAATCGGCGGACCGCAAGGGTCAGACGGTCGTCGAGACATATTTTGCCGGGGCCGATAACGGCAACAACGCAGGGCTGAATTTTGCGACCCTCATTCCGATTGGTGAAAATACGGACGTTATTGTCGCGGGCCAGACCGGAACGGGCAAGAGATCGCCGCAGCGAATCGAAACTGGGGTAAAGTTTACGGCGATTGACGGCCATCAATTACGTTTCAATTCGTCGGTCGCCCGGCTCGGAAGTTTGTCACTCGACGGCGGTATGAAGCCGCTCGGGCAAGTTTCTTTCCAGGCTCTCGACGAATGGAAAATTCGCGAGGGAATTATTCTCGTTTTCGGCGTCGATTATTCACGCTTTTTTGGTGCCGGTGAAGATTCGTCATTATCACCCCGTCTTGGATTGCAGTTTGACGTGAATCCGCGTACGCGCTTGCGGAGTGCGTTTACGACACAAACTGACGAAAGGTCGTGGGCGAATGCGATAGATCTCGAGGGTCAGAGTATCGCTTTTGCTGAACCAATCGTAGTTGAGGACCTTGTTCAGTTTAATGGTAAGCCGCGGATGAATAAGAGCCGCCGACTGGAGTTGGGCATCGAACGTATGATTGATAATCGTTCGAGTATTGAGGCTAACGTGTTTCTCGACACTACGCTTAGTCGCGGCGTCGGGTTCAACAGTTTTGCATTTGATACTCTCGGTGGCGAGGGCTTTAGCGATTTTGTTGCTAATCAACAAGGGAAATCGCATGGCGTCCGCGTCGTTTACACACGGCGTGTTAATGACATTTTTACCGCGTCGGCCGGGTATTCGTTTGGACACGGCAAACGGCTTTCATCTTCCGCGATTACAGATCCAAACGGTGTTTTTGAAAACGATTTTTTCCAGACGTTTTTTGCTCAGGTTACCGCCGATCTCAGGACTGGTACGAGCGTCAGAACGATCTATCGACTTTCGCCGCAAGCCACGGTTTTTGCTATCGACCCGTTTAAGGGCCGTCTCGCTATTTACGACCCGGGCCTGAGCGTCTATGTAACGCATTCGCTCCCGAATCTTGGGCTTCCATTCCGAGCCAATGCCGTAGTTGATGCACGGAATATCTTTGATTTTCAGTCACGAATTATTGGTGACGAAGGCAGCCTGATATTAAACGCCCAGCGACGAATGCTGCGTGGCGGTATCCAAGTAAGATTCTAAAAATAGCCGCAGAGAGACGGTTTTCGCACGGACACGATTTGTCTCTCTGTGCTGCCGATTTTGATGCGGATTTTATTTTGTCCAAATTCTCGGATTATCCAGCAAAATGCTGTATGTCGGTCGGGACTAATTATGCCCCTCGGACGAAATGTAGCGATTTGTCGAGCAAATCACGCCTCGCAAGGGCTGGTACGGATTTTTGTGTATTGGAACGCATTTTGCGTTGAAAAACAGTTGGCGCATTATGCCCGATTAGTATGAAGGAAAAGATGCTTACAAGTTGGAGCCTGATATGGCTTCTGGCGTCCGTGCTGTTTGTGACAGCCGGGGCGTTAAGCTTGTCTCAGCGTGCTTTTCAAAACATGCCGCCCACCGACGGCGTGCTCTGGAGCCTCCGCAGCGAAGGCATCTACGCCGAAAAAGTTACACCAGGGTCTGGCCGGTTCGCGCGCCGGGATTCCGGCCGGGGCAAAGCTGATCGGGATCGGCCTCGACAGCGAGAATCTGGAAGAAGTAACCTCCGTCGCGGACGTTGCGATGTTTCTCGACGCTGCCGGTGTCGGCGGCAGCCTGACTTACTCATTTCAAAAACCGTTTTATGCCTCAGCTGATAAAAACTACGTCGCCGACCTGAGAAATATCGACCCGGTCGAACGATGGACGCCGTCGATAATTTTTCTCTCGATTGTCGGTATTGTCTGGCTCGGCGTCGGTCTATTCGTGCTCTTCAAACAGGGAAGCAGTTCACCGTTTGTCCTGCATTTTGCGATGGTTTGTCTCGCCGCGTTTGTATTTCACACCTACCGGTCGATCGGCATCGGGCGCGATTTTGATCTCGCGATTGACCTGCTGGATAATATCGCTCTCGCCTTTTTCGCCCCGCTTTTTCTGCATTTCTGTATTCGTTATCCGGTCAGAAGCGACGTCTTTTCTGAGGAGCGGTGGAAGACGTACATTCTTTATGTTCCAGCAGCGTTTTTTCGATTGTCCTGGTCTTTTTGTCTCTGATTCCGCAGTTTTGGCCCGAATCGGGCGTTGCGGCCTCGCTTGCGAAACTTTCCGACAGCTTTAACCTTTTTGGCGTTCTCTACCGGGCAAATTTTTACCACTTTGTTGCGGGCATCTCAGCCGGAGCAGGATTGCTCGTATGGCGGTTCTTTAAGAGCCATCAGCCGGTCGTGCGGCAGCGTTTGAAATGGGCGATGTGGGGGACGATAACCGCCATCGTGCCGGTTGTTTTAATGCAGTTGACCGAGCGGTTTGGGGTCCAGATTCCTGACGACAATTTCAGTACGGCGATAACCACATTACCGTTGGCTTTGATCCCGTTGAGTTTTGGCCATTCGGTCGTTAGATATCGGTTGATGGATGTCGATGTCGTTCTTCGCCGTGCCCTGGTCTATGCAATGATGACGGTCGCGATCGCGATGATGATCGGCGCGGTTGCTCTCGGCCTCGTTTTCCTTGCCGTCGGGAATAATCTCTCGACGACCGAGATCACATTGCGGGCGCTGATCGCGATTGTTGCTATGGGAGCGATAGTTCTGCTCAGTGAACCACTGAAAAAATTTCTCCAGGAACGGGCTGACCGCTTTTTCTATGGCGAACGCTACGATCTGCGGCAGGGCTTGCTGGATTTTGGCAAAACGCTGTCCGCGACGACGGCACTCGACCCATTGCTCGATGGCCTGGCCGAGAGGCTGCGTCAGGTATTGGACGTTCAAAAGATCGCGATATTTATCGAAGATGAAAAGGCCGTCGAACATTACCGGTTGGCAAAAACGGTCGGAATGAGCGAGCAATACCATATTCCGGCTGATTTCCGGACGATGATCCGGCAAAAATCGGCGGCAAAAGGCGTTGTTCGGGCTGATGAATTTGATCTTCAGGAGATAGATATAACTTTTTCCGGTTCAAATGGTAACGGAAATGCCAACGGAAACGGTCATGCCAAGTCTGTCGTTCGACAGGAACTGCACTATTTTGTCCCGTGCGTTGCCGGCGGCCAAATGGTTGCCGTTATCGGCCTTGGACGGGCTACTGACGGCTCGCTCCTTTCGTCCGAGGATCTCGAAATTCTTAAAACCGTTTCGGGCTATATCGCCGTCGCAATCGAGAACAGTCGACTTTACGGCCAGCAGAAACAGCACACCGAGGAACTCGCCCTTCTAAAAGAATTTAATGAGTCGATTGTCGAATCGGTCAACGTTGGTTTGCTGGCGGTCGATGAAGATGGCCGTATTATTCGCTGTAACTCGCCGTTCGAGCAGATGATGGGCCTCGATCGCGAACAGGCGGTCGGTCGCCTCGTCGAAGATATTTTTGACGAAGGCTTTGCCCGTAATCTGGAAAATATCCTCGGTAAATCGCGTTGGCACCTGACCGAGATTCGCAACGCCTACAAACTGCATACGCACGACAAGGGCGGTAAATCGCTGATCCTGAATGTGGCTGTCGCTCCGCTCCGCTCGGTCTCGAAACAGCAAACCGGTGCGATCATCGTCCTCGAAAACGTCTCGTCACGTGTAAAACTCGAGGAAACGCTACAGCAAAGTGAGAAACTGTCGAGCATCGGGTTATTGGCTGCTGGGGTTGCACACGAGGTAAATACACCGCTCACGGGTGTTTCGAGTTATACACAGATGCTGCTGGGAATGATCCCTGAGACCGATCCAAAACACGCTCTGCTCCAAAAAATGCAGCGTCAGACCGATCGGGCGACCAACATCGTCGGCAATCTGCTCAATTTCTCGCGTACTGGCAGTGCCGAGGAATTTGCCGAGATCGCGATCAACAAACTTCTCAACGACACGCTCCAGTTGCTCGAACCGCAGCTCAGGAAATCGGGCGTTGATATTGAAAAGGACTATGCCGACGATCTGCCGCCAATTTACGCGAGCGGCGGTAAGCTGCAGCAGGTATTTACAAATCTGATCTTAAATGCTCGGGACGCGATGATTCAGAGCGGGACGATCAAGCTCCGCACGTCCTATTCGGAAGATGAGGATGGCGTAATTGTCGAGGTGATCGATGATGGCGAGGGAATACCGCCTGAGAATCTGAAAAAGGTATTTGACCCATTCTTTACGACCAAAGGCGTCGGCAACGGCACTGGTCTCGGCCTCGCTGTTTCTTATGGAATCATCCAGGAACACAACGGATCGATCGAGGCCCACAGCGTCCACGGCTCTGGGACGACTTTTAGACTTGTTTTTCCGACCGCCCGCGAACGTGGCCGCCGTCTGGCCGTCAGTTAACCAATCGCCACTTGGGTTTTTGCTGTCCGGGCAAAATAGACTGACGTGAGCAGGGCGACAAACATTATTCCCGCCGCCGTCCAGAATGTCCGTAAAAGTGTGCTGTCATCCACCTGCTGCACCGTATTATTCAGCAAAAATCCACATAACAGCGGTCCGATTACGCGGGCCAGGCTCGCCGAAGATTGCAGGATGCCGAGCGCTTGTCCCTGCTCTGCGTCGGTGGCCGCTTTCGAGGCGAGACTGGTCAGAGCGGGGGAAGCCATCGAATTACCAATCGCAAAAAATGCGACTCCGATCAACAATAATGTCAGCCCGCCGAAATCGGTCCCTACAAACGGAACCGCCAAAAGACTGACGACGAGCATGACACAGCCGAGGATGACCAGCTTTGCCTCGCCAAATCGTTTGGCCATGATGCCAAACACGCCGCCCTGCATCACCGCCGCCACAAGACCGACAAACCCGAGCAAATAACCAGTCTCCGCAGCGTCATAGCCAAAGTTGACAAGCGTATAGTAGGCAAACGATGTCGTCATCATCGAGAACGCGGTCACAATGAGGAAAAAATCGATTGTAATCGTCGCAAACCGCGGATCTTTTAGCGAATCAAACAGCAGCGAGATGCGTCCCTTCGCGGCGGCGAGTCGTGGATGGTCGCCGGGTTTTCTGGACTCGGGAAGAATAAAATACAGCAGAGCGGCATTTATCAGGCTTCAGCGCCGCCGCAAAAAGAAACGGGACGTTCATCCCAAATTTGCTCAAAACGCCTGCGAGTGCAGGCCCGAGAATAAACCCAAGGCCAAACGCCATACCGAAAAGTCCCATGCCGCGGGCCCGATTCTCGCGGGTTGTCACATCCGCAATATAGGCTTGAGCGGTCGCAAGATTGCCGCCCATTATCCCGGCCAGAATCCGTCCGGCGTAGATCATCCACAAACTTCCGGCAAACCCGAGGATCAGGTAGCCGATACTTGTGCCGAGTATCGTCAGGAAAAGTATCGGACGGCGACCAAAACGATCGGACAAATGTCCCCAGATAGGCGAAAAAACAAATTGCATCAGCGAGAACGACGAGACTAAAAGCCCGACATCCATCGGTGTCGCATTAAACTCCTCAGCGTAGAACGTCAACATTGGGATGACGATGCCAAAACCGACCAGATCGATAAAGATCGTGACAAAGATTATGATCAGCGGGGCCGTGAAAAATTTTTCGTTAACGGGTTCGGAATTGTTATCAGTGGGTTTTTCCTGGTTCATTAGTAGCTAAAAGGTCGCCCACGCGACTGCTCAAATCACTTTGATATAGTAAAATAACAAAAAAAGTAACAATAACACCTCGGTGGAGTTTCCAAAAGTAATGTCACAAAAATTCACATCAAAAGCTATAATACTGCTGATCCTCGCCGTCATTTTATCTATGAATCAGGAAACACCTGCTCAAAAGAAACCGGTGCGAAAGCCAGCGCCGACGCGCGAGGTTAAAGCCGTGCCGCCAGAAGTGAGCTACACGATTTCTATGTCAAAACCGTGGACGCACCTGCTCGAGGTCGAGATGTCAGTAAAATGGGTACAGATGCCAGAGAAAACAGAGCTAAAGTTGCCTGTGTGGACGCCGGGCAGCTATCTGATCCGCGAGTATTCTCGACATGTGCAGAATTTTTCGGCTACTGACGCGAGCGGCAATGCTCTCCCGTGGACAAAATCCAGCAAAAACACCTGGCAGATCGACACTAAAGGAACAAAAGAGATCGTTGCAAAGTACTATGTTTACTCAAACGAACTGACCGTTCGTACCAACGAGGTAAACGACGAACACGCTTTCTGGAACACTACGGCCGCCCTGTTTTTTGTTAAGGGCCACCTCGCGATACCGTCGACGGTTAAGGTAAATCCGTACGCTAACTGGCGGGTCGCGACAGGCCTGCCCGCCGTCGCCGGACAGCCGAATACGTTTACCGCCAAAAACTACGATATTCTTTACGATTCACCATTTGAGGTCAGTGATTTTAAGGAATATAAGTTTGACGTACAGGGCAAGGCGCATCGGTTTATCGTCACGGGCGAGGGAAACTACGACCTGAAAAAACTCGCCGCCGATACGGCAAAGATAGTTGAGGAAAGCTACAAGGTATTTGGTGAATTCGGTTACGACGAAGACTACACGTTTATCGTCAACACCCGCGGCGGCGGCGGCTTGGAGCATCTTAATTCGACCGCGCTCCAAACCAACCGGTTCGGCTTCAAACCGGATTCCCGTTACAAAAACTTTCTCGGTCTGGTAGCCCATGAGTATTTTCATGCCTGGAATGTGAAACGGATCAGGCCGGACGCACTGGGGCCGTTCGACTATGAGAACGAAAATTACACAAAGCTGCTGTGGGTCGCCGAGGGTGGTACGGAATACTATTCTAATCTGTTGATGCTTCGCGCCGGTTTGATCACCGAGAAGGAATTTTTGGCTGCCCGAGCCACCGGTATTTCGCAATTGCAAACTCGCCCGGGCCGATTTGAAACAAGCCTCGAATCAGCGAGTTTCGACGCCTGGATAAAATATTATCGGCCTGACGAAAACGCCATTAATAACCAGATCTCATATTACGACAAAGGCGAGATCGTAAATATGATGCTCGATATCACGATCCGCACTGCGTCAGGCGGTACAAAATCTCTCGACGATGTGATGCGTTATCTCCATACGGAATACTTCAAGAAAGGCCGTAATTTCACGCCGCAGGACTTTCAGAAAACAGCGGAGACGATGGCGGGAAAAAGTCTCGACGATTTTTTTGCGAAATACGTTCGCGGTACAGCCGAGATCGATTACAACGAAATCGTCAAAGGCATCGGGCTGCAATTAAACGCCAAAGACAGCCAATCGGGCCGATCATACGCTGGCGGCGACGGGTCGATTCGCTCGCTCCCGCTGGTCGGGGCTGACGTTGCCGAGGTCAACGGCGTGCTGACTATTCGCACGATTCCGGCTGGCACCGCAGCCTACGATCAGGGCCTAAACACCGGCGACCAGATCGTCGCCATCGACGGCTATCGGGCAAACCTGACGTTTATCCAAAGCTATCTCAGCGAGCGAAAATCGAATGACAAGATCAAGCTCACGATCTTCAGATTTGACAAGCTCCGCGACGTAGCCTTTACCCTCGGCAGCGATGGCCGGAAAGATTACGACTTCGCCCCTGTTACCCAACCCACCGAAGACCAAAAACGACTCTACAAACAGTATCTCAATGCAAATCTCTAACCCGTAGCGGTCCAGTTAATCGATACAGTCTCCCCCACTTTTTTCCGCGATTCACCTCGCGCCGAAATGTGAATTTTTGGTGTAATGGACAAAATAGTTGGTAATTTTTAGATGTTTTGTTCAAGTGGACAAAATAGTTGGTGTTTATTTTCTGGGTTTATTTAAGTTTCAAAATATCTGCTACAGTTTGTTATATCAAGCAAAACGGAAGTAGGCTCTGCTGGAGAGCAACCTGCCAGGGATAGCTTGACGGCTGACAAAAATGTCAGATCAGAGGGCTGTTTTTTAGCGGCCCTTTGATATTTTTTGAAGCCGTTATGCCTTAAAAAACTCATCGATAAATTTCTTTTTTCTAGCCGTTGATAATCCATTGTGGTTTCTCAATTTGTTCTTCAAATCGGCAAAATGCCCGTCAATTGCATTGGTGGTATTTGGGATTTTCAGCTCCAAATAATCGTACCAGGTAAAGAGCCAGGGCAGATTTGTTTTGAGGCTTCGATAGGCACTTCTCAGCCTTTTATGGACGTATCTGTTTTTGCCGAGCGGATCTATTTTTCGTTCGTTTAAAAAGTCCTTCCATTTTTCGTGCCACGCCTCCAATCCGCCCGCAAAACTCTCCTTATCTGTTTGTGTCAGAAGCAGTGTATGTTCCCATAACTCAATACTGGCCTGCATTTTAGGGTTCTTGGTCAAATACCTTCTGACAATGGCCACCTGATGAAACTGGCACATTTGAACAGGCAGGTCACTGCCAAATAATTGAAATAAACCCTTCCGGCCATCACAAATAATCGCCTGTATTTCGATGCCTCTGCGTCCTATTTCTTCGATTCCCGAAAGGTATAATTTATTGGTTTCCTGATCCACATATCGCTTGAATAATATCTGCCCCGTAAGGCTGTCCTTAAAAACCATTACCCCAAATGCTCTTCCAAAATATGTCGTATCCATCAACACATTTACAACGCTTGGAAATGTGTTTTCTGTTTCGACTTTTACCGCATCGATTTTTCTCTGGATCGTTTTTGCGGAACAATTATATTTCACCGCGAGCTGAGAATATGTCTGCTTGCCGATCGTATATTCTTGCCATATTTTTTGCGGATCGAGCCGTCTCGTCCCCGAAAAAACTTTCCCGCAAACAGCACATTTATACCGCTGAACACCCTCCTGAATACCGTATTTCGATACGATTTTACTCGCACAATAAAAGCACTTTTTTTATTCATAACCTTTCATCGCCATAACCCTATTCCCATCATAGCTTTAAAAGGTTTTTACCAACTATTTTGTCCATTACCCCGAATTTTTGAAAAAAACGAAGACGCCTGGGGTTTTTGACAAGGCCCTGTATTTTACTGTCTTTGTCGCGGCAAAAAGGCCTGATTGGCGAAGGAAAACACCTTGACTGGTAAAAGGTTTTTGCTTCACTGGTCAAAGGTGCTTTCGACGCAAAATGCGACGAGATTTTTCAATCTTCGATTCGCGTGTATTTGCGTTATTCGCGGTCAAATTTCTGACTTCGGACGTCGGGTGTTGTTTGTGTTATTTCGTGGTTCCTCTTATCACCTTCCCAGGGCTTCGCGGATTCTTTTGACGCCTTCGGTCATTTTTTCTTCGGTGTTGCAGAAGGAAATCCGCAAGAACCCTTTGGCTTCCGAGCCGAATGCGACGCCGGGGACGGTGACGACGCGATTTTGCAGGCATTTTTCAGCGACTTCGAGGTCGTCGCCGATCTCGCGGACGTCGAGCATGGTGTAGAAGGCACCTTCAGGGCTGGCTGCGTTGAGGTTTAGTTCCTGTTTGAAGAGATCAACCAGAAAACGCCCCCGTTTTTTGTAGATATCTCTTGAGTATTGCTTTGCCGCTTCCGCTTCTTCGCTCCAACCCAGCAGTGCCGCTTTTTGCGTGATCGTCGAGGTGCAAACGGTGGTAAATCCGTGGAGCACCTGAATGGCTTCCATGATCTGCGGGTCACGGCTTGCGGCCCAGCCGAGACGCCAGCCGGTCATGCTTAAGGATTTCGAGAGGCCTGAGACGATGATCGTTTTGTCGTAATATTCACTGGCCGAATGCGGGCGTTCGCCAAAGTAGAGATCGCTGTATATTTCGTCCGAGATCGGCCAGATTCCGGTGCCGTCGAGTGCCGCAGCGATGTCTTTTAGATTTTCAGGCGTGAGGATCTTGCCGGTCGGATTTGACGGAGAAATCACGACAGCAAGTTTTGTTTTATCTGAAATTTGAGATTTGAAATGTTCAATGTCGAAGGCAAAATCTTTATCCGCAGGCATCGAATAATAGACAGGCGTCCCTTGCGCGATCCGCGTGCAGGCGTCGTAGGCCGGAAAACTTGGATTCGGCAGCAAAACCTCGTCGCCCTGATCGACGACACACATAAAGGCGTCGGTCATCGCTTCCTGCGAGCCGCAGGTGACTACAACGCCGGTCCGCGGCAGATCGAGATGCGGATATTTCTCGGCGATTTTGTCACGCAGGGCCGGAATTCCGGGGTGCGAAGTATATCCATTCTGCTCGTCCCGAGCGATCCTCGCCGCCTCATCCCGCAAAAACTGCGGCGTCGGCAGATCAGGCTCACCCAGTCCGAAATTAATACTATCCGGCAAAGCCCGCTCAAAAAATTGACGGATCAGCGTCGGCTGTAGCCCGCGCATTCGGGCGGGTAACGTGAATGCAATTTTCTCTTTTGGAGTCATTAATCTTTGTAAATCTCGCTGCGGTGGCCGATCGAGTGGATGAGCACTACATTATCGTCATGAATTAATTCATACAGCACCCGATAATCGCCTTCCCGGAAGCTTCGAAAATCCGGACATATCTCCTCGAAGTCCTTCGGGTTTAGTCGATTCTGCATTCTCGGCGAGCCAGTTCAGTTTTCGCAGGATACGGACAGAAACTGATTTGTCCAGAACCCGCAACGAGCGTTTTGCCGGATCAGAAAACTTGAGCTGGTACATTTTCTTCGGCCTCGATCTCCGATTTATCTATACCCAAATCCGCAAGCAACTCGTCAAGACTAACCGTTTGGAGTTTACCCTCGCGATAATCCTTGGACTGTTGTCGCATTCTCTCGACAAATTCTTCTCTAAATTCCAGACCGTAATCGGGGTCAGCATACTTTGCAAGCTTTTCCTCGACAACTTCTGAAATAAGCTCGCGAAGTTCGCCAACTGACATCTGTGAAACTGTGTTTTCCATTACCAGCTTCCTCCCGCCGGATGTTCTTCGCCTTTGTTTTCAAGGGTTTCCTCGATCTCTTTGCGGATCTCGCCGACTTCGATGTTATATTCGCCTTCTTCTTGAGCAAGCGGGTCGGCGTTTACTATACCGGCTAGTTTCTCTATTTCGCCGATCACTTTCTGGCCGAGGCCAGAGATGCTTTCGACTAGTCCGTGTTTTTTGTCTTGTTCGATTTCGTTTTGAGCCATTTCTTATATCTTATCCATTGCGAACCGCAAAGTCGATAAATCCGCTTCGGGGATCGGCTGAGATGAGACGCACGTTGACTTTTTCACCGACATTCAGCCCTCGCTCGCCTTGTTCGATGCGACCGTCAACGGGCGGGCGAAGTATGCGGGCAAATGTGCCATGTTCGGTAATACCGGTGACGATTGCGTCGAAATGTTCGCCGATGTGCTTTTGCATGACGGTCGCGGCAACTATCTTTCGCATCTTGCGTTCGACTTTACGGGCCGCTTTTTCCTGTTCGTTGCAGTGTGCGGCGATTTCTCCGAGTTCGTCGTCAGAATATGGCGACGGCTGGTTCGAAATTACGGCTTTTACCAACCGCTGGACGACGATGTCCGTAAATCGCCGATTCGGAGCGGTCGAATGTGCATAATCGCGAACCGCCAGCCCAAAATGCCCGCCCGCGTCCTCGCCCGGACGCTCGACTACGTATTGGCCGCTGCCGATAAGTTTTACGATCGAAAGCGAGAGGTCGGGAAAATGTTCGGGATCGGCGGCCCGGCGTTTATCGAGAAAGGTGGCCAACGCAGGTTGATCCGGCATTTCCGGCAAATCGTCTCCGAATTCGTCTGCGATACGGCGAATTCCATCCCAACGCTGCGGTTCCTTGACCACGCGGCGAAGCGATGAGCGGCCGTTGGCCTCTAGAAACTCGGCCATCTCGACATTGGCGGCGACCATGAAATTTTCGATCAGCTTTTTGGCCGAATTTGAGCGGACGGAAACCAAACCCTTGATCTCGCCATCCTCGACAACCGCCGAGGATTCGATAGATTCGAACTCCAGCGCACCCTTCTTCTCGCGGTATGCAGCGAGGCGTTTTGCCGACTCCTGCTGCAATTCGATTTGCGCTTTTAGGTCTGGCGACCGCTGAAGTTCCTCAGGCATCTCGCCGTCGCCGTCGAGCCATTCGCCGATTTCGTCATACGAGAATTTTGCGTGGTTGTGAATCAGAGCCCGAAAGAAATTGCTAACCGGGACATCGCCATTCTCCGTGACCGTCATATCAGCAACGACCGCGAGCCGATCTTCGCCCTGATTCAGCGAGGTCCGATCGGTCGAAAGCTGCTCGGGAAGCATCGGAAATATCTCGCTTTGCGTGTAAACGGTTACAGTATTTTGCCGCGCATGTTGATCTATTGGCGAACCTTTCGGAACCCGGATGTCCACGTCCGCGATACCTACCAAAACTCTAAGATCTCCGTTTTCAAGCCGCTCCGCCCACTCAACCTGATCGAGATCACGGGAAGTTCGGTTGTCAATAGACGACCACGGCAGATTCCTCAGATCCTGAATTTCCGAAGCCGCATCGGGTTCTTTTTGATTCTCGATCTGCCGAAGCTGTTCGAAAACCGCGTCTGAAAACTCCGGTTTAAAACCGTTGTCTATCATCGCCTGATTTGCGCGACGGTCGAGCCATCCGTCATTATGCTGATCGTTCATAAATTCATCGTCTCGCGGCTAATCCGCTCCCAGCCTTCCGCGGTCTGCCGGTAAATTTTGTGTTCCGCCGGCAAAAACCCTTTTGCCACATCCCGGCATTCCAGCCTTTCGATCCGCAGCCACGGATGTTCAAATTCGATCGTATTAAACGAATGGGGTTCACCGCGGACGCGTACCGACGTTGCGGTCCCGGCCTGAATTATCAGGGCAACGCGACCGTTATCGAGCGTGTATCTTTTGGCCGTCGTTTCGATATTGCTGACGTGTAGATGCCCGGCGAGAAACACGTCACCGCCGCAATCGGCAATCAACGGCATCGCTTTTTCCGCATGCCCGACGACATCGTCTGCCGTGTGGCCTTCCGGCAGGTCAAATGGATGATGCGTGACGACAATTTTTAGCATCTTGTCATTCAGGCCGCAAAATTGGGCCTGAATATACTCGATCTGCTCATTACTGATCCGTCCGCCCTTTATCATTAACGAACGAGCCGTGTTTACCCCGACGATAGCTATCTCGTCGTCAATAAAAGTCGGCGTTAGATCGCTCGTGATGTATTTTTCGTACTTTTCGAACTTTCGCAGAAACCGATCGACTACATTAAAAAGCGGTACATCATGATTACCGGGAACCACGATTTGCGGTTTTGGTAAACGGTCGAGAAAGCCCCTCGCCTGTTTAAATTCCTCGCTCTTAGCCCGCTGCGTAAGATCGCCGGAAACAACCAGAACGTCAGGTGATATTTCGTTTATCCTCGCCACAACAAGTTCCACCATCGCGGCGTCGGCGGTTCCAAAATGGACGTCTGAAATGTGAACGACCTTACGCATGTTCCTCCCGAATCGGCTTCGGCACCTTCACCCGTAGAGCCTTAGGCAAAATCTTGTACTGAAGCGGTGTTGAAACCGTATATACTTCGCCATCAAACGCCACGTGCATTCGTTTTCGCCTGGTCTGAATGGAAACCGTCTCTGATAAAACAGTCTCAAATTCGCGCCACTGTTTGACGTTGCCCGTCAGTGTCCGCAACAACAATAATACAACGCCGAGCCGTCCGCCGCGGTGCAAAAAATAGACGCTCAGCTTGCCCTGATCGAGAGATGGACGACGGCCGATATTGTAAAGCTCCATCTCATACTCATTGTTACCGACGAAAACGAACGGAGTTTTTCGCAGGAAAAACTTGCCATCGACAACGATTCCGACTTTAAGAAACGGAGAGAGTCGAAACATGCGAAGCGTCGCCCAAAATGCCGCCCGCCATTTGCCGTACCCGAGCCGCTGTTGCTGCTTCAGGCGATCCTTAACTATTCTAGGATAGAGCCCGATGCTGGAATTGTTAATAAAAATACGGCCGTTGAGTTCGGCAAGATCGATATTGGCAATGCTGCCACTCGCAATAATGCGAACGGCTTCGTTGATATCCTGAGGAATCTGTAGGTCCTTCGAGAAGTTGTTGAACGTACCGAGAGGAAGCACGCCAAAGGTTTTGTCGGTTTTCGCGACGATCGCGGCGACAGAGCTGATCGTCCCGTCACCCCCGCCTGCAACCACAATATCCGCATCGCTTTTCGCCGCCGCCTCGGCAAATTCGCCGATCTGTTCGCCCGTTTTCGCGAGACGGATATTTACGTCCAACTTGTTCGCCGCGAACGCATCGCGAAGCTTATGCTCCGTGTCGTCCTCAACAAAACTGCCGCCAGCGGCATTGATTATCACCTCGATCGGCGGCATAAAACAGTCGGGAATCTACCGTTACTTATTAATCGTAAATGCTACGACGATGCCCAATGAATCTGACCTTAATAAGTGCTTCTTCATGAAATACCTCATAAACGACTCGATAAGCGCCTTCGCGAAGCTTCATCTTGCCAGCTAGGCTGTCACGCAACCCGATGTGTTCGATGGTTGCGGCATTTTCCGCAAGCCATAAAAGCTTGCGATGGATTCGACGAGCGATTTCGCGGTCGAGCTTCGCAAATGAACGCCGCGCTTCTTCGAGGAACTCAATTTTATAGCTCATTGAATTCGAGAACCCAACACGTAGCCAAACACGCCTACAATCCCAACTCCTTCATAACCTGCTCCATTGGCACACCTTTTTCACCATTCCGGATTCGCTCATCCTGACGTTTCATCAACTCCACAAAATCTTCGCGGAATTCAAGACCAGCGTCAGGATCGGAGTATCGAGCCAAACGGTCGTCTACTACATCAGCCACGACCTCCGAGATCAACTGTCGTAACTCGCCGACGGACATTTGTGAGACTGTTGTTTCCATACCTTTTGATTATACAAAAATCTACCGCAAATAATCTTCAAGTTTCGTCGATGCGTCCGTTTTTTCGTCGCGGTATTTGACGATGATCGGACAGTAGATCGAGAGCCCGTTTTCTTTGCCGAAGTCGTTTGTGACAGCTCGCGAGCCCTGAACGACAACCGCCCCAGCGGGAATTTCGAGCGAACCGCCGTTTTCGGATTTGATGATTCGATTGTTTGGAAGGTCAAAAACAGGAGTGGAACGCGTCAAAATAACGCCGCTGGCCAGCACACATTTTTCGCGGACGATCGTGCCTTCGTAAACACCAGTATTTCCTCCGACCAACACATCGTCCTCAATAATTACAGGCGTCGCGTTCACCGGTTCAAGCACGCCGCCGATTTGGGCGGCGGCGGAAAGGTGAACACGCTTCCCGATCTGTGCGCACGAGCCGACAAGCGCGTGCGAATCGACCATCGTCCCTTCATCAACGTACGCGCCAACATTTATATACGCCGGCGGCACCACGACAACGCTCGGAGCCACGTACGAACCATCACGAATCGCCGAGCCGCCCATCACGATCCTCACGCCGTCTTCCAAAGTCATCGGCCGCAGCGGAAAGGTGTCTTTATCAAAAAACTGCAAAGTCTCCGTCGGCTTTGACATCTCGACCATCCTGCCCATCCGAAACCCGAGCAAAATTCCCTGCTTCACCCAGGAATTCGCCCGCCAAACCCCGTCCGCACCTTTCTCCGCCGAACGGATCTCGCCTCGACGCAGGGCGGTTTTGAATGTTTCGTAGATCTCGCGGTCACCGAAAGAAAATTCGGATTTCTCGAATAATTTCTCTATTTCATCTTGTAAATTCACAAGTTCTCCAACCACAATTCCTAATCCGCGTGCTTCACAACTGCCCTAGCAATCAAACCAATTCCGCCTGCGAACAAAACCAACATAATTATCGTGTTAAACAGGCTCGTCGGTTGGAAATAGATTTGCAGATTCATCAAAACGCCTGAGGCGATGACGATAATGCTTATCGCAATGAGTATCCAGCCGATGATCGATTTTCCGTTAAAGAAAACGAAAGCAATTCCAAAGATCAGCGGCACGAGCGACAAGCCAAACGTGCCCGTTCCGCCCCAGTTCCAAAAGCCGCTGGTCACGATCACGCGGCTGACGAGCATGTAGCCGCCCGCGATCGTCATGATGAATCCGATCCCGAATTCGATCAACCCGCCCGACGTTCCGCCCACGTTTTTTAGATCATTGATGTCCATAGGTTACTTTTCGGAATCGACGACGTTTGTCGTTATCCATTTTTCGGT
This sequence comes from uncultured Acidobacteriota bacterium, assembly GCA_963738935.1. Classification (GTDB taxonomy): domain Bacteria; phylum Acidobacteriota; class Blastocatellia; order Pyrinomonadales; family Pyrinomonadaceae; genus OLB17. The sequence continues at coordinate 2,960,089 of CAVTYF010000001.1, forward strand.
CATATCGCACCAGATCACTAGGCCGCGCCACTCGCCGAATTTATTGTAGTGTTTTTCGATCTTTTTGTCGGTGCATTTTTTGTCTTTGTTATGGTTTTTGTAAAACTGCGACCGCAGCCATGAGTCGAGGGCAAGGCCGTCGTAACGACCAACGAGCTTTAACAAATTCTCAGCCGCGTAATCGCCGACGCCCTTCACCCGTTTCATTTCGTTCTTAAGTTCGGCGGTTGGCAGATCGGACGTGAGCCACGTCTCGGGATCGATTTTGCCCACGGCGACAGCCTCGGCGAGTTCGACAAAATAAGGCGAGCGGTAGCCGGCGCGTATCTCCGTGCGGTAGAAATCCTCGGACATGGCCGCCATGGCGGCGGGGGTTGGGAAGGCAGAACCGCCTGCGTTAGCAGGTGGCATGGACTCGACCGTGAGTTCGTGGCTACTAGCCACAACCAAGGTACCGCCGCTCGTACCACCTGCTGACGCAGGCGGTTCTGCCCCTAGCCTCTCCACCAAATTGCTAACCATTGCCTTTGTCAAGGCCCACGAGCAATTTGTCGTGCAGATCGTCTTTACGAGATCCTCAAAAACGGTAGGCGAGCGGCAGCAGACGTCCCGCTCGGCGTTCGCTGACCCAATTCAGGCGTTTTTGGCCAGCGATCGAACGGTAAAACCCATCGAGATCGTCGTCAAGCCGAAGCAGATGACGAACGTCGCGGCAGACCCGTTCCTCATCAAAGTCTATCGTATTGATATCAATACGAATTTTCCCATCTTCCTCAAAAATGACAGCCGAAATCGTACTATTCTTGTCATCGCGAAAAACATAGCTCAAGCGCCAGTTTTCCATGTCGAGCCGAAACGGTGCCAGCTCGCACCAGCCGTGACTGTAAACTGTTGCCCTAAAACTATAACCTTTTGGAATGTCGATAAACACAGTATTTCCCATACTTACCTCTAACCGCGTGTCGTTCCCGCTTACGTTTCTTTACATTTGTTCGGCTAACGCAGTATATTTTACGTCTAAGTATTGCAGCATACATTTCGCACCTTAATTTTCGATGTAGAATTTTATGCTTGTCAAAATTGCAGTTTTGTTGTAAATTTAGTTTGTACAACATTTTTTAACCGGTGCAATTTCCCCCGGTACCGAGGTAAACTCCCTAACGGCACTTAAGTTTAGTTTTTTAGTTCTACAAGTTTACAGGAGGAATGTATGAATAGCGGAATATCGCGAACATTTTTGCGAATTTTGACTTTACTGGCACTGGTCTCGGTCGCCGCGTTGGCGATAGCGGCCCAGGATGGTGACCCAAATTCACCGACGCCGGTCTTACTTAGCGAAGCTGATTCGACACGGGCACTCGCTCAGACGCCGGGCAAGATTCGCGGAAGCAGTGACCTAGTCAAAATTAAAAGTCAGGCATTTCTACCTGAGGAAAAGGTTGAGCTGTTTGTTACAAACCTCGATCTGATGGAGGACGAGGGAGCAAACGCCTTTCGCGTTTATGCTCTCGACAAGGCAGGGCATCAGTTCCGGTTTCCTGTACTGTCCATTGAGCCCTTTTCTGGCGCCGACGGAGTTTACCGCATAACCGTCGCTCTCAAGGACGAAATCGGATTCTGGGAACCACCGGCAGCAGATGGCGATATTATTATTTATCTAACCTGGCGCGGACTAGCCAGCAACCGGGTCAAACTCGGTCTCGGCAAGATCGGCGGCGACATCAAAGAAGATCCGTCGGCCCGTCCGACGCCGTTTGGCACGAAGATCGAACAAAGCGGCGGCCGCCCGGTCGAGATCAACGCCATCGGCTTTCGCTGGAAAGGCGACAGCCACCGCTTCGCCCAACAAGCCACATTCGGGCCTAATCTGGCTCTGGATAACACGTTGCGAAGAAACGGAATCAGAGCCTGGATCAATCAGCAGTTTGCGATGCCGTATCCGTCAGCCGCAAATCCGTTTCCAAGCGAGCTTCTTCAGCCGACAAATGCGACTACAAGCTGCGACGGAGTCAATGACGGATTAAACGGAAATCCGATTGATGTGCCGCTCACCTGCAATCGGGACACATATTCCCAGTATAAGCCGCAGACATGGTTCTTTAAAGAAGCATTTTATGGCGACGCTCAGCTTAAGCATCGCGTGACGTGGGCACTGGGACAGGTTTGGGTGACTTCTGGAAACACCATACAGCAAGGCCGTCACATGGTCGAATGGAATAAGGTTCTTTCAAGACACGCTTTTGGCAACTATCGCGATCTGATGAAAGAGATGACGCTCCATCCGACTATGGGTGATTACCTCGACATGAATCAGAGCACTCGAACGGCGCCCAACGAGAATTATGCCCGAGAGGTTGCCCAGCTTTTTTCGATTGGCCTTTTCATGCTGAACCAGGACGGGACACTTCAAAGGGACGCCCAGAATAATCCGATACCGACATATTCGCAGGATGAGATCAATGCTCTTACACGGGTCTTTACGGGTTGGCGAACTTGCAACCTCCTGGGAGCAAACTGCCCGACCGTGGGGAACACGAATCAAATGGTGGCATCGTCGGTGAACTACATCGATCCAATGGTCGTAAATGTTGACCTGACAAATGCTGTCTCGAACCGCCATGACATCGGGGCAAAGACGCTGTTTAGCTATCCAGGTTCCTCGACAACCCAAAATATCGCGGCCTGTCCGGCAACCGGCACGGGTGGATGCGGAATAACGTGTCCGGCTACCGGTTCGGCCAATTGTACGCTTCAGGCTGGTTTTACAAGTGCTCAAGCTCTTGCTGCCGTTCGGACTTACGCCGATAACTCGCTGGATCGAGCGATCGACAACTTGTTCAACCATCCGAACGTCGGCCCGTTCATAGGCAAAATCCTCATTGAGCACATGGTCACGAGCGATCCGTCGCCAGCTTATGTTTCGCGTGTCGCGGCGGCGTTTAATAACAATGGCCTGAGCGTTCGCGGCGATATGAAGGCTGTGATCCGAGCGGTCTTGCTCGATCCCGAAGCTCGGGGCGATTTCAAGAGTGATCCGAACTTCGGAAAGCTTCGCGAACCCGTTCAGTTATTTACCAATTTTGCCCGTACGTTTAACATCCGTGCCGCCAGCGGTTCGGGTCAGACGGACGGAAACTTTGCCGGAACGCGTGTGTGCGGACGTCCCGAGTTTACCAACATGGCCCAAACGCCGTTCATGGCTCCGACGGTTTTCAATTTCTACCCGCCGGGTTACGGTGTTCCGGGAACGACTCTTGTCGGGCCGGAATTCGCGATCATGACGACCGGAACTGCAATCGCGAGGTCCACCTTCATAAACAGAATGACCTTCGTTGCGACCACCGCGCCGACAACAACGCCGACGGCGGCGTACGCGGTTCCGTTTCCTGTGAACGGCACCGATTGTCCGGCCGGGGCATCGTTCGATTTCGCCGATCTCGTCGCCCTGTCCACGGCTGACGCGACCGGCGGGCAGATGGTCGATGAATTGAACCGCCGAATGTTCGGCGGAAATATGCCGTCGACCATGCGAACCACTATTATTAACGCTCTGCCGTCATACACCGGTACAACCGCACTGACGCACGAAAGCCGTGTTCGTCAGGCGATCTACCTAGTCGCGACTTCGTCGCAATATCAAGTCCAGAGGTGAAAACTATGAATGAATCAAGAAGAGAATTTTTGAAAAAGTCAAGCTGTAGTGCATTAGGCATGGCGGCGATGGCCACACAGATGCATCACTTCGGAACTATCTCGGCGTACGCCCAAAAGGCGATCGACGACAATCGAGGCGACGGCGGAGCAAACTACAAAGCCCTCGTGATGCTCTATTTTGACGGCGGGAATGACTCGGCCAATATGTTCATTCCCGTCCATAATGATCCAGTTGTCAGTAACTACGCGGCTTACACCGCTGCACGCGGTGTGCAGGGTGATCCTCTGACTTTTGGCCTCGGCTTTAGTCAGGCGCAGCTGCAAAACACGCAGTTTAATGTCCCGAGGCTTAACAACCTAACCTACGCCATGCATCCGGCCCTCGGCCCGGTAGGGGGCGGCATCAATAATGGCGTCTACGAGCTTTATGGCCAGGGCAAGCTCGCGATCGTTTCCAACGTCGGCACACTTGTTCGTCCACTATCGAAGGGGGCAACGTACAACGCTACGCCGAAACCATACCAGATCGGCTCGCACTCCGACCAGAAAACGCAGTTTCAAACCAGCGTTTCAAATACGCCCTCCTTCACGGGCTGGGGCGGGCGTGTGTCCGATAGGTTGACCGCGGTTCAGAATCCAAACGGCCTCGTACCGATGATCACATCCATCGCGGGTGCGCAGCTTTTCACCGCCGGCCAGACGACACTGCCGCTTGCGATCGCGGATTCGAACACTGCACTAAATTCTGTTTTGAATCCGGCGGGCTTCGGAACGACTCCTACGGGAGCGAATCTAGCCCGGCGAAACGCTTTCGACGCTCTTCGTCAGCAGGATCTGAGCATGAACTACATAGACGCCGCGAGCCACGTCACGGACCTTGCTATGAATGCGAACGCGGCCCTACAGGTAACGCAGGACGTTACGGTGACCTTCCCTAACACCGGCATCGGGCGCCAACTACGTCAGGTCGCGCGCCTGATCAAAGAACGAAACGATCTGAACATTAACCGCCAGATCTTCTATGTCCAGATCGGCGGCTTCGATACGCACACCGGCGAACTCGCCGGACACAACAACCTATATAGCCAAGTGGGCCAGGCGATGCGGTCATTTTATGATGAGATGATTACCCAGGGCGTTTCGAACGACGTCACGCTGTTTACGATGTCGGAATTCGGACGTACGCTCAATCCCGCCGGTACGGGTACCAACGTCGGCACCGATCACGGCTGGGGCAGCCACATGATGGTCATGGGCGGTGCTGTCGCCGGCGGAAACGTCTACGGCAGCAAGCGTCCGGACGGCACGGGAGATTACTTTCCGAATTTGCTTATGGGTAACAACCCCCTGGCCCTTGACGATGCCGATACCGGAGCGACCGGCCGCGGGCGATGGATCCCGACTACAGCGGTCGATCAATACGCCGCCGTGCTTGCCAGATGGTTCGGTCTGCCTCAGGATTCGGCGACGCTTTCGGCGGTCTTCCCGAACCTTGCTTTCTTCCCCGGAACGTTTTCACAGCTCGGGTTCTTACCTTAACCGGTCTCATCAAGGGGGAACGAACTAAGAAAGGCGGGCTTCGGCCCGTCTTTTTTTTAACTGGAGCGCGGGCATCCTGCCCGCTTGCGTTATTATTTGGGCGGGCAGGATGCTCGCGCTCCAGTTTCTTGAACTTTCGCCTCATTAACCATACACTTGAGACTCAAGTGAACCTGCCAAATTACATCACTCTCGGCCGCATCGTCGTTGTTCCGCTGCTCGTGGTGGTGCTGCTGACACCGATCGCGCAGTGGTGGTTTGGGATGAGCGGTTACGCTCTGGCGATCATCCTGTTTGTCGTCGCCGCCCTTTCCGACATCGTCGACGGCCAACTCGCCCGTCGCCGCAAACAGGTCTCGACGCTCGGCAAATTCCTCGATCCCATAGCCGACAAACTCCTCATCTCAGCCGCCTTGATCGTGCTTGTCGAAAAACATCTCGCTCCGTCGTGGGCCGTTGTTGTCATTCTCGGCCGTGAATTCATCATCACGGGCCTCCGATCAGTCGCCGCCAGCGAGGGCATCGTAATTCAAGCCCAGGGCATGGGAAAAATGAAAATGTGGGCACAGTGCGTCGCCGTCGTCGCCCTGCTGGTCGCCGCCGCCAACGGAACGCCGCCCGTCTCAAACTTCGGTCTCGATTACCCAGCCGCATTCTGGGAGGTCCCCGAAGTCCAGACCGCGTTCGCAAATCTCACACAATTTACTATCACTTCAAACGACTGGAAGGTCTTCGGCTACCTGGTCGGCCGCTCAGCCCTCTGGGTTGCCGTCATCACCGCCGTTTGGTCGATGTATGGTTATTTTGCCTATTTTGTAAAAGAGCGCTCGTCGCGCTGACTGGAGCCGCAAGCATCCCCGACTGGAGCGGCAAGCATCCTTGCTTGCCACGCTGCGGCTTCCGCAGTGTATGGCACGCAACATCACTCAAGTTGCCCTAAACCTCTCCTCACACCAGCGATTTTCAACCGCTGGCAAGCAGGATGCTTGCCGCTCCAGTCGAAAAACGCAGATGACGCGAGATCAAGAAATTCCTAATCTGCGTCATCCGCGTAAATCTGCGGCTAATTTTTAGACCTCGAAGTTTTTACTGAATCTCAACCCAATCGCCGGTATGAATTTCCTGGGCGGTTCGGGTTATGACTATGGTTGCCGTTCTCTCTTTTACATTTAAAACGACTGCCTCGCCGACGACTTTGCGGAGATTTGCCGGACGCTCATTGCGGACGTCGCGGGTTCTGACTTCCTGACCGTTAGCTTTTTCGCCGCTCTTGCGGGCCGACTGATTTGAGAATTTGCCGCCCTTGTAAACGTCGCTCTCAAAACCATAATCGCGCGAACTGACCGATTCGCGGTCTGGGTCAAGGTAGAGATTTCCCTTTGCGAGTGGGCGAAACACCGTCAAACGGTCGCCGACCTTGACATTGTCATCGGCACCCAGATCGACATAGGCAATCTGGTCGCGAGTGATCATTTCCTGGTTGTCGCGGCCCATCAGTACGCGGCCCGTGGCCTTGCCCGACGGATCGCCAAATCTATTAAACGTACTCCGGTTTTCGACAACAGACGGACTCGTCCTGACCGGTACGAGCTCGACCAGATCGCCCAGCAGCATATTGTCGCACGAGGTTTTGACCCGCACGACCGATACATCGCTTTTGACGTTTACAACTTCAACGGCACCCAATTCCTGAACGTAAAATCCAAGATCTTTTTTCGACCACTTGCTTTTAAGCGCCCCTCGCGGACGAACGACGGCAAAAACATCACCGACGTTGACGCCTTTGTCATTACCCATGTTGATGTACATAAAATCGTTCTGGGTGTAAAAAAACTTGTCCGCTTCGTCCTGACCGCCGATGATCTTGTTTGCCGTGCTGATGGCGTTGGTCTGAATGTAGCCGGCACAATAAAGATTGTTGCGACCGGCAACGGCCTGCGTCGGTTTTGGCTTCTCGCTTAGCGTTACCTGAATGACCGGCGGCTCCGTTCCGCCCTGGGCAAACGTCGCAAAAGACATGGCAATAAACACTAAACTCAGTAAAAATAGGCGGGCTAAGATTGATTTTTGAAAATTCACGATTTTCTCCTTTTACGTTTCGGATGATTTCGCCGTGAGAATCGGAAGGCTTCGTCAATGCACGGCTCTAGACGGTGATACCCATTGGGCCTTCATTATTATAAGGATTTTGATCTCAATGGTCAACAAGTTTTTACATCATTAAACCAACCGTCGATTTGCGTCAATGAATGCCTTTTTGTTAGTATTTTCGTTTGCGGTCAATCGCCAAATCTGACCCAATCACGCCGGTGTAGCTCAGTTGGTAGAGCAGTTGATTTGTAATCATCAGGTCGTAGGTTCAAGTCCTATCACCGGCTCCATTTATCTTCAATAAACACAGTAGTTTACAAATACGAAAGGCGAGCCGAAATGCTCGCCTTTTTCTTTTGGTGTGCCTATGGTGCGCCAACCTCGAAAAACTAGGTTCCAAACATCAATTTTTCGATCTTGTTCGTCGCCTCTTTTTGCATCGTTGGAAGAACGTGCGAATAAGTATCGAGCGTTAAAACGATTGAAGCGTGTCCAAGTCTCTCCGAAACAACCTTTGGATTCTCTCCAGCAGATAGAAGCAGGGTTGCGGTTGTATGCCGAAGGTCATATAAGCGAATCTCAGAAAGTCCGGCCTTTGTCATTATCGGCTTGAAGTGTCGGTTGCGAAGGTTTACCGAAGAAATCGGCGTTCCTAGCTCCGTTGCGAAAACAAGATCAAGGTTCGCATAGTCCGAGCCAAGTTTCATTTTCTGTTCGAGCTGAGTTCGCCGGTAAGCCTTTAGGATCGAGACGATCGAAGGTGATAGCGGTATGCTTCGACAGCTCTTGCTTGTTTTCGGCTCTTCAAACCGGAAGCCGCCGCCTTTTCTATTCCACACTAAAGCCCGTCTAACCGACAAAACACCGGTTTCAAGATCAATGTCCCTCCATTGGATCGCTAAATACTCTTCGGGCCTCATACCCGTTTCCAGGGCTGTAAGAAAAACGAGATAGTGCTTGTCCGATTGTGCCGTTTGCAAGAATTTTGAAACCTCTTCCGGCGTGAAATATTTCATTTCGGTCTTATCGTGTCTAGGAAGCTCGCAGACATCGCACGGATTCCTAATGAGCATCTGCCATTTGATCGCTTGTTTGAACGCAGAAGATAGGACGTTGTGGGCATATCGAACGGTTCGCGACGAACGCCCGCTTTTGGTCATATCGGCGTAGGTCTTTTGTATTTCGTGTGCCTGAATATCGCAAAGCCGTTTCATTCCGAGTTTGGGCGTTATATAAAGCCTTAGCATCATTTCATAACTGGAATAGGTGCTTTGGCGAACTCTAGGCTTTGCGATTTCCTCTAACCATCGATCAAGAAACTCGCTCAATGGCATTGCCGCCGGTTCCACAAAGATTCCTAGATCCTTCTCTCTAAGCTTTGCCGTACGCTATATTATAGCAAGCCTAAACATATCGTTTGCGATAGATTTATTATTCCGTTATCCTATTCCTTATGAAGCTACTAAGCACAAAAGAAGCGGCTGAAAAACTTGGCATTTCGCCGATCCGGGTTCGTCAGCTAATTCAGGAAGGAAAGATCGATGCTACCCGCGTCGGCCGCGATTACGTTATCCAATCGGATCTCGCAAATATCAAGACTTACGGAAAGGCCGGAAGGCCGAAGAAGGTTGTTTAGTCGCGATAATTGCTAAGATGCTCGCGGTATCCCTCGATCTCGTCTTCTAAGGTCTTGATTTCCGCCTTTCCCGTTTGCTTGAACAGATATGCCCTCGCTTCATCCTCGCTGAAAGCAAATTCCCGCATCATTGCGTCCTTTGCTTGTAGCAGCTTAATGGAAAATAGAAATTGTCCGATTTCGGCGTCCCAGTCATTGCGCAAGCCAAGCTCCTCATTCACGGCTTTCCACGCGTCGGTTGCTCGAACGTAGAGGAAGGCCGTCAATCTTAGGTGATTCAATATCGCCGTCTCTCGTTGCAAACTTGATTTATTATTCAAGTTTTCAAGTTCAAAGTGAGTGCCGAAATCGAAGGTCATTATGTAACCAAGACGAACGATCAAATTGCAAAATCTAATTCTGTTAATTTCCTCGTATAGTTCGCCATAATCTGTTTGGGTAAACGTCTTTCGCGGACTCGCGTTCGCAATTGCCTGAGCTTCGCTGTCATCGCCGCGAGCAATAGCATTGTCGAGTATTGCAAGCCGCTGTTTCACCGAAAGATTTTGGTAGTCCTTCCGTAGAGCTTTTATGTTCATCCCTTCACCCTCAGAGCCATTTCCAGGGCTTCCAGCCGCTTCTCCAGTTCACCAACCTTTAGGGCTTCGATAAAGCCGTGAGCGATAGAAACGAGAAGCCGTCCGCGAGCTATCGAGTTATCTAAAACAATCGATTCTTGCAGAGCGTAATTTAGGATCGCGAAAACGCCGTCTATTGATCGCACGTCCGCCGGTATTAGCGATGCATCGGCGTTATGCGGCTTCTTTGTCGATAGGCCGCCGTTTCGCCGTGCTAAAGCCCTCTCGCGGCCCTTTGCGGCATCGTGCATAAAGCAGAAGCCGCTTTCGCTCGCATAGGCTCTACATCGCGTTCCGTCCGGTTTCTTCTCTTTGCATCTTTCCTTAGCCATATAAGCGTTAGTTGTCTGGCGTTATCGAAAAAGTCTCATTTTCTGCTATTGCTTCGTGCATTGTTACTCAGGGAAGCCGGTTCGCTTTCCACACTCCAGCCTTTCGGCAATCGAGGACGTTTCGGTAGTAGGTCGCCTTCTTCAATCGAAGAGTCGAATCCTTGTAACAGTTTTCGCCGTGTCTAAAAACCAGTTCGAGAAACCCGGTTAGCCGCATCGCTTTTGCGACGGTGAATCGCTCTTCAAGTAATTCGATATTAGATCTTTCGTTTGTAACCAGATTAGGAAAATCGATTTCGCCAAAGAGTCTCACAAATGTCGCGTCGGAAGCGGCCTGGGTCAAGAAGCGAGTAGCTTTCGAGTTTTCTAAGCCAAGCTGTCTAACGTGCGAATCGATGCCGTATTTGTTTAGAAGGCAATATTCAAATCGAAGGTTTCCGCGTGCCGCCTCAATTGCTTCCGGCCTCACCTTTCCCTTTGCGAACACTTCTTGGAGTTTCGGATAGATGCGGACCTCTTTCGATTTGCGACTAAAATAGAGCGTCGTATCGTCAACGACGTGCTTCAGTAAGCCCTTCATTTTGATTCTTGAAGTGCTATCGATTGCCGCGTAAACGCCCGGCTCTCCGAGCTGAATGTCGTTTGCAAAGTGTGCAAGACTAACCGTCGCATTCATCGCGTCAAAATCAAGCCCTGTTATGGCGGTCGTATATTCTGAGATCATTTGAAGCCCTAAGAGAGTCTCGTCTTCGCTAGGAAGCCGTGAGTTAAAGCCAAAGAGCAATTTCGGTATCGAGCATTCCGCCGAAACGTGCATAATTTCGTCCGGCGTGAAAATGAATGTTATTCGCGGAAGCGGAGAATCCTTGACCGGGTTCAAAGCGAAGATTCGATTTCGCCGTGACGAGATCGCAATAGCTCCGATTCTATTAAGCTCTTCATCCCTCAACGCTCGCGTATAACACTTCTTGATTTGAAGTGTGTCGAGCATTTAGTTTTGATTTGCTTCGCTGTTCGAATGTCCGCTCGATCCGCCGTCTTCGAGCCAAGCTTGAAGAGCCGCTTCGCTATACCGATACTGACGATCCCCAAGTTTTATAAACGGGATTCGGTTCTCCCTTGTGAGTTCATAGATCCGCTGCGTAGAAACGTCTAAGATCTCTGCAACCTTGTCCGCTTTCAATAGTCGAGTTGTCATAAATCATCTACTCCAAAATAAAAATGTCGCTGTACTAAAGAGACAAACTCTTCGGTACAACGACAATCTAACCCCGAAATTAAACTTGGAAGGTTCCTTGGAAGGTTGCAACTTAGGTTTCAAACTCAAGGTCACGATCAATTTGTTTAACGATTTCATTTAGTCCTAACGCTTCAAAATATCCGCGAATCATCTTCATATCCTCTTTATACTCGAACGGATTCTCACTTGCCTTTTCGTGAAGTTTATCGAGCTGCGGTTTGATGGTGTTCCGGCTGTATGGCGACACAAAATCAATAAAGTTAATTCGCTTTGATTTCTGACAAGTTTCGCTAACGCCCGCACCGTCAAGCAAATAGTTCAAGGTCAAAACCACCCGCTCTAGCCGTGCGTCTCTGTGCTTTCCCGGTTCCGGCGGCTCGCCTTTCGGCTTCGGCGTTAGGCGTGCTAATTTCTCTAGCTTTTCAATTTCGAGATTGCATTTTTCGGCAAAAGTCGGACCTCCCCATTCGAAATTAAGATTGCGATTTTGCTGATAAACAACCCGTTTCTCGATCAAGAATGATATTTTTTCTTGGAATGTCGTTAGACTCTCCAAGTGCTCTAATATTTTTCCGAAATCGTATGGATTGGGTTCAGCTTCTTCTTCGGGATCTTCAAAAACTTCCAGCTTATCTTGGATTTTCAGAATCTCATTACAGCAGATCTTCAGCGGTTCATCGCTGTCGGTATCGTCGTCGAAGTATCGCTGGAGTTTGAAAAGAAAATACCAAAGCTGTTTGTCCGTCAATGTGAGCTTCTTCAGATTGCGAGTTACAAATAATGGCCGGGCCTTGTTTTCTTCGATAAATTCAATTTGCGAATACAGAAGCTTGAAGAACTCCAAAGGCTCGAATAATCCCTTGAAATCTTCCCAGTCGTCGCCCGATAATTGTTCATAAATATCGTGATTAAATTCGAACTGTAAAAAGCTATCCAGCTCGTCGATTTCCGCGTCCGTATATTCTTGCCCTTTCATAATCGCAAATCTCTTCTCAATAGTTATTTTCTTCCTCGATTAAATCGTAAAGTTGATAAAACAACTAAAATACTTCCAGACCTCGCCTAACTTTAGATAATAATCTTTTTGACTTATACTTCGTTTGAGTAATCTTCTACTTAATTTGTTTGATTTTCAAAACGATAGAAGCAATGGCGCTTTAGAAAGAGCTTTCTAAAATGGAGATTAAAATGAACAACGAAAAAATCAAACAATTTTATGGTGGCGACCCCCGCGAAATTCCGCTTTACGGCCTTGCGGAAACTTCACGTTACTTAAAAATAAACCTAAGAACACTAAGTTCTTGGGTTCACGGCAGAAGTTATAGACTAGATGACGGAACTGAAAAATGGTGGTCGCCTGTAATAAATTTGCCTGACTCAAGTAAGCCATTACTTTCTTTTTATAATTTGATTGAAGTTCACGTTTTGTCTGGAATACGCAGAATCCATAACGTTCAATTCTACAAAGTAAGGTCGGCTTTGAATTACCTTGAGAAAGAATTTCCAAGTAAGAATCCTTTGGCTAAGCGGGATTTTTGGACGGACAAATTCGATATTTTTATCAAAGAATCCGGCGATTTGATTTGCGCCTCGCTTTACGGTCAACGCGTTATTCAACAAGCGGTTGAACAGTATTTACACCGTATCGAAAGAGATCTAGATTCTTTTCCGTTCCGCCTTTATCCATTCTCAAACGAAATTAAGTTCAAAATGAAGGATTCCAAACATAGTCCGCTCGATTTGGAAATTCAACCTAGAAATATCGTTATTGACCCGTTGGTTTCGTTTGGTCGTCCAACGCTTGCCGGAACAGGCGTTCCGACCAATGTAATCGCAGGACGCTTTCGAGCAGGTGAAAATATGAAAGCGTTGGCGAAAGATTATGACATCGAGGAAACGCAAATCCAAGAGGCCCTCAGTTACGAAGGCATCACCCGCAAAGCTGCTTGAAAACGAGATTTTCTTTGTAGATAGGTCATCGGGAAAATATGAATTGGTTGAAGGTCTCAAAAGTCTTGGATTAAATATCGAAAGACACGACGACCATTTCACCGAAACAACGATAGATGTCGAATGGATTTCTCACTGCGGCGAAAAACAGTTGATAATTGTCAGCAGCGACAGAAATATTAAGAAAAACGCCCTCGAAAAACAAGCTATTTTGGCAGCCGGCGTTGCCGCATTTTTCTTTACCAGCGCGTCAATTACCAGCGGCCAGCAAATCGAAGCCTTTTCCAAAGCATTAAAGCGAATTTCTAATTTTATTCGGTCTCAAAAACGACCATTTATCGCGAGAATATCTCCCGACGGCTCGGTTGAATTATGGCTTAATCACAAAGGCGAAGATTTGATTCAACAAAAGCTGGTAAGACGTGAGCAAAACAAAATCAGAAAACAATTAAACTAAACTTTCGGCGTTGATTCCTTTACCGCTGATGAATAATCTATTTCGGCTCTAATGCTTCTTTGAGTGCGGTTTGGAGTAGGCGGTCGGCGCTCACGATGCCTTGTTTTATGTTTGCTTCCAGTTCGTCGCAAAACCTCATCAGCCTTTCCAGCTTGGCGACAATTCTTTCTTGTTCGGCTAATGGCGGAACCGGGACCGGAATTTGCGAGAGCTGATTCTGATTGATCTTGGGCATCTTTACGCGGTTATCAAATCTATCAACTTCGGCTAAAAAATATTCTGAAAGCATTCCCGCCTGTAAAAATCTTGAATCAATTAAAGGTTGAATCGGATACATATCCGCACTACACAAACCTTCAAATTCAACCAATACAACCTTGTTCAGTTTTGGACGAACTTTCGAGTAAATCAACTGTTTTGGATAGAAATAGTGGTTGGCACTTTTAACTTCATCTTCCAAGACTGTTTTATACGGAAGCAATCGGCCCGTGTTCTTTTCGATGTTATCCGGTGCGACGTGCGGATGATTTGGATAATCGAACGGTGAAACGAGATTTGATTTTATAAGAGCAACGTCGGCATATCTACACCAAATCCAATTTGAAGGAATTTCAAAGGGAAATTCTTCGGGATTGATCGGCGGTAAAGGTTTATCTCGTTTGATACGCTTTTCGGCTACGAGTTTTTCTTTTTCGGCCTTTATCTTTTCGAGTAGAATTTCCGCCGGTTCGTCGGTTGGATCTTGCGGAACGAGCTTGCCTTGCATCGCTTCCCGCAAATACGCTTGCCGAAGTTCTTTGACTAAAGCTAACTGGTGATCGAGTTCGGTCGAGATTTCGTTGTTATTCCAGAATAGCGTTTCAACCTCATTTATCCTCTCTTGAATCGAATCTGAGCTATCTTGTTCTTTGATTAAACGAACGGTCTTTGCCTGCGTTTCTGAATCGCAATCAGGCATTACGAGAGTCTTCAACTTCTCCGCATTCACATTAGGTTGTGCCGAACCGGCCTTCATTTCGACAATCTGACTCCAAAAACAGTAAGAATTTAGAAAGGCATTTATGAGATCAATGTTTACGCCTTCTTTGAGGCGGATTCGAATCAAGTAGCTTGCGAAGACGGCATTCGACGGCGGATCTTCGACAAAGAAACTCTTTCCCGTCGTTCCGCCCGTTCGAGCAACAAGAATATCGTTATCTTTCAAGAGATATTTTTCGTCGTCCGGGCAATCGCAGAACGGAACGCTTTCCCAATTAACTTTGCTATGGTGTATGTCGGTGATTCGCAACATTCTATGCGAACCGCTCTCTAAAGCCGATGCAGTAAAGCCGTATTGCGTGGTTTCAATGTAATGGTTGAAAGTCGTTTCCTTGCAGCTTTCAAATAGATGCGAAAAGACAACCGTATTCTTGATTTGCCTTATTATTTCCTCGTTGGAGGTGATGAAGGATAATGGAATAAATTTCAGAGAAATCATTCAATTCCAAGTTTCAGCAAGACTGCTCAAATAAAGTTTGCCTTCGTAATCGTTTAAGCCGAGTAGGACTTGATTGAGAAACCAATTTCTGCCCAGCACATTGCGGTTAAAAGTTTCATTAGCCGCAAAGCAGATTCCCGCATTGTAATTGTATTCGAGAAAGGAAAGTGTGACGAAATGCCGATGTGTCGTAAGAACACCCGTTGCCGTGCCGATCCTGACAAGTTCGCCGTCTTCGATATTTAATCCGATTTGTTCGCCGTGTTTGCGAGCGAAAACGCAATCGGTCGAACCGGTATCGATTTTACCGGAAAGTTTTGCAACCTCGCCGACAACGCTGATTTCGACGTCCAGCGAAATTCCCGGCAGACCGGCATCGTATTGTACTGAATGCGAAAAATCGAGAGAGTAGATCAATCCCAGCCTCCCATATAACCTTCATAACCAACCGGCAAAACATTACCGATAAACGCTTTTTTGTATCCGGCTTGTTGTGCGAGTTTGAGAGCGTCGCCGTATCTGTCACCGATTCCGATGACCTTATCGCCGTCAAGTGCAACATACTTTCCGCCAAATTCTTCGCGGTGCGATCTTATCCACGCGATTGATTTTTGCCGTTTGACTTCCAGTTCTTCAACGGTTTCTTCAGCATAAATTTCTTCACGGGAATAAGTTCCGTTAGATGCGGACAAATTCTCCGTTCCGTCGGCGAAAGCGGCCATATCGGCTTCAAATTCATCGTCCACCGCATCGCCCTTCAACGCCAATTCCTGTTCGCCCGTCGGCAATAATCGACGCAAATATTCGTCTATCGAAAGTCCAAGGTTCGCGGCCTGAGATTCAATTAACGCAATTGTTTCAGGTTTAATCTGATCGATAGTCGTATTCATAACTTCACAATCTTATCATCTAACCGTTTCAGCATTCAATTTTCTCAATAGATCGTGGCTTCTGGCAAGACTCTGTTCAAGCAAACCGATAATTTCCTGGCTCGCATATTCGTGCAAGTCTTCCGTTTTGTGCGGGTTCTTAATGTCCAGATCGTAATTCCGGGCCTTTATAGTTTCAATGTGAACCTTCCAAGCGATTTCCGATTCCGTGCGGTTATTCCACCAGTCTTTGATTGGCTGAAACTCTTCGGGCCGGATCGATTTTGTTTTGCTGTAACTCTTTTGGCCTTCGGGCAATCGGTGCTCGTAATACCATATCTCGCGCGTCGGCGTTCCTTTGTCGAAAAATAGCAGATTAGTAGCAACCGTCGCGTAAGGCTGAAAAACGCTGTTAGGAAGCCGTATGATCGTATGCAGATTGCATTCCGTGAGCAGCCGCTCGCGAACACGCTGCTTTACGCCTTCGCCGGTCAAGCTTCCGTCCGGCAAAACGATCCCGGCCCGTCCGCCCATTTTCAAAAGATGAATCATCAAGATCAAAAATAGATCCGCACTTTCCTTTGTCCGGTAGTTTTGCGGGAAGTTCGTTTCGTTGTTGTTGGCGACGATCCCGCCGAACGGCGGATTTGCAAGGATGACATTCACGCGGTCGCGTTCCGTGTAATTGCTCAAAGGCTGGTCTAACGCATCGCGGAAGGTGATATTCGGAACTTCCACATCGTGCAAGATCAAATTGGTCGTAGCAAGCAAAAACGGAAGCGGTTTATATTCCCAGCCGATGACATTATCCTGAATAGCCTTGAGCGTTTCGATGTTCGTATTCTCTTTGCGAAGATGCTCGATCGTTGCGGTCAAAAATCCGCCGGTTCCAGCCGCGAGATCGAGCACCTTTTCGCCGATTTGCGGATTTATCATCTCCGTCAAAAACTGCGTGATCGCTCGCGGTGTGTAAAATTCGCCGCTCTTCCCCGCACTCTGCAAATCTTTGAGGATCGTTTCGTAAAGTTCGCCGAATGCGTGTCGATCTTTGGCAATATTGAAGTCGAGTTCGTTTAGCTTATTGAGAACCTTGCGGATATTGATTCCGCTCTTCATATAGTTGTTATTGCCCTCGAAGACCTCACGCAATATCAAAGCCCGTTTGTTACCGACAACCGGAATATTCCTCAAGGTCGGAAAGAGCGTCCGGTCAACAAAAACCTGAAGGTCTTCACCAGTCATCCCTTCGTCATCACCGGCCCAATTTTCCCAATGCAGCTCCACCGGGATCGGCGATTTGTAGTTGTCGTCTATGAGTTCGAGTTCTTGATCTTTGTCCGAGAAAATCTTAAAGAACAGCATCCAGCCAAGCTGCTCGATCCTCTGAGCATCGCCATTCAACCCGTTATCCTGCCACATGATGTCGCGGATCGATTTTAAGATTCCTTGTATATTTGCCATACAGTGCGTTGCGGAGACTAGTTCCCCTGACACATATCGCTCAATGTTTGGTAGTGCTTGTCCTGATCGATGTTGCCAGAATGGATTCTGAATTGTGCCCTTAGGAGTTCCTTAATGTCACTTGAAAACCGAAAACCTGTTGGCTCTAAACTTTGGGAAAAATTTGACTGGCATTCATCAAGACGTAACAAACTGTCTGTCTGAAGTGGACCGCCTTTAGGCAAAAACATTAGCTGAGGATACTTTAGGTGCTGAATGTCAGATAAGAAATCGGCGGGAAGTTTGGATTCGCCGGAGTATTTTTCTTGTATGCTAAATATTTGCGCTACTAATGCGAACGGACGAGCAATTGTCATTCCTGCGGGAATCTTGGCCACGGGAATATCTACTTTAGGAATGAGGACCACCACCGGGCGCGGTTTTGCTTTGATGACAACAAATTCTTCTTCAAGCTCCAATTTCGGTGAAGCTAATACGACGCTTTTAAAACCGTCGCAGTCGTTTGGATTTACAATCTCAAAATGCTTGGCGAATGTAGCTATCCCGGTGTTCGCATCGCTAGGTCGCCATATTTCCAATAGCTGGTGCGGGTAATAGGCTTTCGCCCAAAACACAGTTCCGAACGCTCGCTCGCCTTTTTCGGCGAGCGGAACGGACTCGAAGTACTCATCGACAATTTCGTTAATCGGCGTCACTAATCTAATTTGTCCAACGCTTCCATTCCGCGAATCCACACCTCGCCGTATTCTACGGGAACGGTTCGCGATGCCTCTCGTTCAGTTCTCATAGCGGCAAAGACGGTCGCCGCTTGCAACTTCAATTCATTCAGCCTTTTCAGCGGAGTATTCGACTTGGGTCGCTTGTATCTAGCGGGAGCTTCGTGCGAAATTGTTGAAAAATCAAGCGGCTCATACCTTACACCATTCAGCATTGGTTCTGTATGGAAATAAACATAATTCAGCAATGGATCGAGTGGTAAGTGAGCCCAATTTGCTAAAACTGAACTAAGTGCTAGGTATGCGGCCGATCCTTCAAGAAACTCGTCGGAATGCTCTATCTTATCGGTCACAGAAAGAAACTCGGCATTGTAATCGTTTGACTCCGCTCGATTGATAATATTGTCCGTGGCAAGTTCGTCCAAGATCGCGTCATATTCTGAAGTCCAAGGCCCAAAATGTAAGAATACCCAATCGAACCCAGTAAATGTTTCTCGATGTTTGCGGTAGTACGATACGTCAAATAAATAGAGAATTTTAAGAATCTTGGTTTTGGTTGCCTTGCCGTCACGGCGTTGAACTTCCTTAATGACGTAAGGAATCAACTGGTTTACCTTATTGGCATTCATCGTTCGTTAAGATGCAAAATTTAGTGTCCGAGGTGCGGGATATATCCCACAGGTGCGACTGTCTTGCGCCATCTGTGAAACGATCTAAGCAACTATCGTATCACAAATCAAGAGAAGAAACGCGGAAAATCGAGAAAACGCCTTACGTCGTTGTTTTGATGAAACAGTCCTAAGCAACCCTATAAAGTTCATTTTCAAGCTCTTTCACGGCTTCCAAATACTTATCCTTTCCGCCGAATATGCCTTTAACGATTTGAAGTCGCGAGCCGAAATCGGTAAACGGAATTACATTCAAAACATCCAAGCTCTCAATATTTTCGATGCCTTCGTCTGCGTACTTATCCAGCAATGCTTCCAAGACTTGCCGGGCCTGTTCGCCGTGTTTGGTGAAGTAATTCCGCTTTCTCACATTGTTTGCACGTTCCTTCCGCGTCAAAGGCGGCTGGTCAAAAGCGACGTGGCAAATTAGATCGAACAGATCGAGCTTTTTATCAACCGAATTTATCAAATCATCAACCGGAACGCCTCTCTCTTCCAATTCCTTGATTATCGTTTCTTGAATTCAAGTAGTAAGTGCAACTCTTAGAGTCGCCGGAAAGGGCAAGCTGCGATAGCATCTTCGCTCTTTGATGGTGACATCGAAGAGTTATCATGAAGTACAAGCAGCTTACCCTTGAACAAAGATACCAAATTTATGCACTTTTGAAAGCCGGGCATTTGAGAACCGAGATTGGCGGGATCATCGGGGTGCATAAATCAACCGTTACGCGCGAGCTCAAGCGCAATTGGTCAAAACGCGGTTATCGCCCGCAATATGCTGATAGACAAGCACTTGAGCGGCGTACAGAGAAAGCCGGACCGCGTATTCCGGCGAGTGTTTGGACGGAAATCGAGGCCGAAATCAAAAAGTACTCGAGTCCCGATCAGGTTTCCGGTCTTCGCCGCTTGGCGGGTCAATATCCGGTTAGCCACGAATGGATATATCAGCATATTTATCGAGACAAGCAACGTGGCGGTGACCTGCACACATACTTGCGATGCCGCAAGAAACGCCGTAAACGCTACGGCTCGTACTCGAAACGCGGCGTCTGGAAAAACCAGATAAGCATCGACCAGAGGCCGCTCATCGTCGCCGAAAAGAAACGCATCGGCGATCTTGAACTCGACACCATAATTGGCAAGGGCCACAAACAGGCGATTGTCACGATCGTTGATCGAAAATCGAAACTGCTCAGAATGAAAAAGGTCAATCAAAAAACAGGTGCTCTCGTCGGTCAGGCTATCGTGGGCGAAGTAAAAGACTTAATCGTCCATACCCTGACCGCCGACAACGGCCGCGAATTCTCCGAACACGAGAAAATCGCTAAAAACCTGAACGCCGATTTCTACTTCTGTCACCCATATTCATCCTGGGAACGCGGCCTCAACGAAAATACTAACGGCCTCATCCGCCAATTCTTTCCCAAACATATGAAGTTCGATACAATTACCGATGAACACGTAAAACAAGTCGAGGACAACCTTAACAACCGCCCTCGCAAATCGCTCGGCTATAAATCACCCAATGAGGTCTATTTCAAAGAACTGGAGCAATTAACAAGAGTTGCACTTACTGCTTGAATTCAAGTTTCCTTTTTGTCCGAGTCATTCCATTTATTGAGAAAATCATTCAGCGTCGAAAACTGTTCGGTTACTATCTCTTTTGTGTAATCCGTAAGTTTGCGAGTAATCAGCTTGCCGACCTTATCAAATGAAAGTTCCCGCGAAACCAAAACCGAAACATCTACACCGTTAACGAACACCTTTTCACGCGGAACGAAGTTGGCGATTGAATCAGGATTTCGAATTTCCGGCCTTTCGATTTTGACTTCATCACCCGTTTCGTCGTCAACGATCGGCGTTTCGTCGTTCTCTTCTTCGTCGATAATCGTACTTAGATCGGTTTCATCTCCCTTAATTTCTTTGATTCGAATCGGATCGCCGTCAAACTCAGTATCAGCGAAAAGGTCGGTTGCATTTCGGAAATCGATGATCGTGAAGTAATGCTTATTGTAAGCCTCATTGATGCGGGTTCCGCGCCCGATGATTTGCTTGAATTTCGTCATTGACTGGATGTTAGTATCCAGCACAATAAGCTTTACCGTCTGAGCATCAATGCCCGTTGTCATCAACTCGGACGTTGTAGCAATGACCGGAAAAGGCTCTTCCGGGTTGATGAAATTATCGATCTCACGTTTTCCAATATCGTTATCGCCGGTGATGCGCATAACATACTTGTGATTCTGAGAAACCAAATCAGCATTCTCATTCGCCAGACTTTGCCGCATTCCTTCCGCGTGTTCGATGTCACAGCAAAACGCGATTGATTTATCAAACCGGCCCGTTCCTTTCAGGAACTCCGTAATTTTCGCGCCTACGATATTCCGCCTTTCTTCAACAACGATATTCTTATCGAAATCGCTGCGATTATATATTCGATCTTCTACCGGCTTTCCGTCTTTATCCTTAAATCCTTTCGGCGGTCGCCAGCCTTCCGCATCAATATCGAGCGTTATCCTGATAACCCGATAAGGCGCGAGAAACCCGTCATCGATGCCCTGTTTGAGCGAATAGGTGTAGATCGGATCACCGAAATATTCACTATTGCTCGTAACATCGGTTTCTTTTGGAGTTGCCGTCAAGCCGATTTGGGTTGCCTTGCTGAAATACTCAAGGATTTCACGCCAAGCCGAATCATCTCGCGAGCTTCCGCGATGACATTCGTCAACAACGATAAGATCGAAGAAATCACGAGAGAACTGCTTATAGATGTTACTCGCATCTTCCGAGCCTGTTAACCCTTGATAAAGAGCTAGATACACTTCATAAGCCTTGTTAACCTGTCGTTTTTGAACGACGGTCATTGAGTCCTTAAAGTGCTTAAAATCGCCGCGTCTGGTTTGGTCGATCAAGGCGGTTCTATCCGCAAGAAACAAAATGCGTTTCTTTGCCTTTGCCTTCCAAAGCCGGTAAATGATTTGAAATGCCGTGTAGGTTTTGCCGGTTCCGGTCGCCATTACGAGCAGAATCCTGTTTTGGCCTTTGGCGATAGCTTCAATTGTCCGATTGATTGCGACTTGCTGATAATAGCGCGGCTTCCGGCCCGAACCGTCTTCGTAGTAGCCTTGCTCTACGATCTTCTCTTCTTCCGGTGTGACAATGCCTTTATAAGCTTTGTACTTTTCCCAAAGAGCTTCCGGCGAAGGAAAGCTATCGTTATCGAGATCGATTTCGATATTTCCATCTTTCGCCGTCTTATCGTGAAACTTAAACCCGTCGCCGTTACTGCTAAAAACAAACGGAATGTCGAGAATCTGCGAATATTCTAAAGCTTGCTGCAAACCCGCTCCGATAGTGTGCTTGTTGTCCTTCGCTTCAACAATCGCGATAGGAATATTCGGCTTGTAGTAAAGAATGTAATCGGCCCGTTTCGCCTGTCCGCGAGAATGCAACTTCCCGCGAACATAGATCTTGCCGTCCGTAAACGAAACCTCTTCAAGAAATTGCGTAGTCGAATTCCACCCGGCCTTAACAATCGCCAGTGTAATAAACTTTGTGCAAATGTCGCGTTCAGACAGCGATTTCTTATCGAGCATATATTCTGAAGCGTTTTCAAAATCGCTCTAATGATAAATTGTTTTGCGTTGTAAATGGAAATCACCGTCACCAGAGATGAAGGAAAGAGGAAGTTGGTCTTGAATTATGGTATGATATTTAGTTAGTATGTTTCATGGATGCAACGTGGCGCATCATCTATGAAACCTGAATGGCAACAAAATACCCCGAAATGGAGAATGCCCGTGCTAACTGCTAAAGATGTCGCGGAATACTTTATTTGCATTGTAGATCCGAGACAGCGGCGATTCACTATCAAATCTTAAAATTCAAAAATTGCTTTATTACGCTCAGGGTTTTGCCTTGGCAATCTTTCGTGGACAGATATTTCCCGAAAAAATAATGAGGTGGGCATTAGGCCCAGTTGTTGAAGAGGTTTATTACGAATACAAGAAATATGGCAACGGCCCGGTTCCGCCACCGGTTGATTTTAATCGAGATAAGTATGACGAAGAAACACGCGGATTGCTCGACGAAGTCTTTGACGTGTACGGACAGTTTTCCGCGTCCGCCTTGGTAGAAATGACACATAACGAGCCACCTTGGAAGACCGCAAAAGATAACAAGGAAATTAGTATTAAGTTAATGCAGGAGTATTTTTCAAAACAGGTGAACTAACTTGCCAAAGCACATTAAACCGCCAAAACCGAAGGGTGGGAAGCGAATAAAGAAACCGGACGCTCCGATCAATCAAGATCGGCAACGTCCGCTTTTTTGTTTGCAATACCGGGGTAATGGACAAAATAGTTGGTAAAAACCTTTTAAAGCTATGATGGGAATAGGGTTATGGCGATGAAAGGTTATGAATAAAAAAAGTGCTTTTATTGTGCGAGTAAAATCGTATCGAAATACGGTATTCAGGAGGGTGTTCAGCGGTATAAATGTGCTGTTTGCGGGAAAGTTTTTTCGGGGACGAGACGGCTCGATCCGCAAAAAATATGGCAAGAATATACGATCGGCAAGCAGACATATTCTCAGCTCGCGGTGAAATATAATTGTTCCGCAAAAACGATCCAGAGAAAAATCGATGCGGTAAAAGTCGAAACAGAAAACACATTTCCAAGCGTTGTAAATGTGTTGATGGATACGACATATTTTGGAAGAGCATTTGGGGTAATGGTTTTTAAGGACAGCCTTACGGGGCAGATATTATTCAAGCGATATGTGGATCAGGAAACCAATAAATTATACCTTTCGGGAATCGAAGAAATAGGAC
The DNA here is from genome assembly GCA_963738935.1 of uncultured Acidobacteriota bacterium. Classification (GTDB taxonomy): domain Bacteria; phylum Acidobacteriota; class Blastocatellia; order Pyrinomonadales; family Pyrinomonadaceae; genus OLB17. The sequence goes on from CAVTYF010000001.1 coordinate 2,983,627, forward strand.
GCAGAGGCATCGAAATACAGGCGATTATTTGTGATGGCCGGAAGGGTTTATTTCAATTATTTGGCAGTGACCTGCCTGTTCAAATGTGCCAGTTTCATCAGGTGGCCATTGTCAGAAGGTATTTGACCAAGAACCCTAAAATGCAGGCCAGTATTGAGTTATGGGAACATACACTGCTTCTGACACAAACAGATAAGGAGAGTTTTGCGGGCGGATTGGAGGCGTGGCACGAAAAATGGAAGGACTTTTTAAACGAACGAAAAATAGATCCGCTCGGCAAAAACAGATACGTCCATAAAAGGCTGAGAAGTGCCTATCGAAGCCTCAAAACAAATCTGCCCTGGCTCTTTACCTGGTACGATTATTTGGAGCTGAAAATCCCAAATACCACCAATGCAATTGACGGGCATTTTGCCGATTTGAAGAACAAATTGAGAAACCACAATGGATTATCAACGGCTAGAAAAAAGAAATTTATCGATGAGTTTTTTAAGGCATAACGGCTTCAAAAAATATCAAAGGGCCGCTAAAAAACAGCCCTCTGATCTGACATTTTTGTCAGCCGTCAAGCTATCCCTGGCAGGTTGCTCTCCAGCAGAGCCTACTTCCGTTTTGCTTGATATAACAAACTGTAGCAGATATTTTGAAACTTAAATAAACCCAGAAAATAAACACCAACTATTTTGTCCACTTGAACAAAACATCTAAAAATTACCAACTATTTTGTCCATTACACCGCAATACCTAGATTCCGATTATTATAGCCTTCAGAGTTGCGATAAGGACGAAAAAGCGGCCTTCGCTGATACGCTTCATAAGTCGAGCCAGAGCGATTGGATAGACTTGAAGTTTGCAAACAAGCACGGATCGGGTTGCGAAAAAATTCATCGTAGTTCGATCAAAGGGAAAATTCCGCCTTTCGCGACTGAGGATGTGACATTTTTAGCCTTTCGATTTTTTGGCAAGATGCCCTTGGTCGGATTTCGGGCCGGGCGAATACTTCATATTCTTTGGATTGCGAGAAATCACGATCTGTATTTAACGGGTGCGCCGTCGGTGTGCCAAGTGTGCCAAACGCAAGCAATCTCTTACGAACGGTTATTAACAAAATGGCTGATAAAATAAACGGCAAAGGAACTGTTCAAAACTGAGAAAAAGAGCCTTTGAGCTTTTGTAATCATCAGGTCGTAGGTTCAAGTCCTATCACCGGCTCCATAAGTTCTGCTATGTCAATAATTTACAGGGATTCCGCGTAGAAGCTGTTAACACCCAGTCATCAGCTCGGTTCATCATCGGCTTCACCGTAAATATAACTGATACAAGTGTTTACGATAACGGATTGGTTCGATTCGTGGCCTTGTCAATTCCTAATAATCATCAGGCCGGGAGACTCGTAACTTTCGTATTTGCAAATATTTACCGGACGCAGGGCGTTCTTAATCAATCCGATAATCTTGCCACGGTAGTGAAAAATGTAGGGACTCTTTGCACTCTATTCTTGATCGGAAGATTTGTGTTCCATTCCATGGCAAGCAGTAGATCGGACTCGGTGGTAACGGTAAATCCCATATTTTCGTATAGGCGCCGGGCTTTGAGATTCACCCTATCGACTTTTAACTCTATACTTCGGTCGGAGTCGGCGGCCTCCGTTTTTAGCTCCGCAATCAAAAAACTCGCGATGCCACGCCGCCGATACGCGGGGACGACGGCTATATCGATGATCGAGATAGCGGATTCCAGTCGGTTTATCAGAAATCGCCCAGCAGGCGTGTTCTGGTACAAAACTATCCGGCTATCGGCTATCGGGTACCGGGTTCTGTAAACCTGTTGCCGAGCGGCAAATTGTGTCCGAAGGAACGCGTCAACCTGGGCCGCGTCCCACCCAAACGCACCTATCTCATCCATTCGCGTCAAAGAGTAAACCTCTAGCAGAAACTCCTCATCCACCGGCGTCGCTGGCCGAGAGGTTACTAAATCGCTGATCTTGCTTATAGACACCTATGCTAGTACACCACACCATTTGAGGGCGAGCATACTGCCCGCCCCGGAACTGGCCCACTCTCCACTCTCCATTCACTCCAATCCGACGAAGTTTACGTCCGTGAGGGTGGCGGTGACGTTTACTTCTCTTGATGCGAAGCGGTAGCGTCTTGCCTGGATGGCGATGACGTAGGTTTCGCCCGGTTCGAGATTGGTGAAGGTGTAGATGCCGAAGCTGCCGGTGGTTGTGGTTCGGCGGTTGCCGTTTGCGTCCGTTATTGTGACGGTCGCGTTTCTCAGGCCCTGGCCGGTTGTTGTTGTCACGCGTCCGCTGATGGTGACACCTGCGGCGGTGGGGGCGATGATGACGCTGCCGGTCTCAAATCGGGTGGTCAGCATTTCACCGTGCTCATTTGCGACTCCATTCGGGGTCGGTGTGTCGTTGAACGTCAACGGATACGCTCCGGTTTCGGCCCCGGCGGCGACCTTGAACGTCAGGTTCAGGACGTTTCGTTTGCCCTTCGCGTAGGTGTTGGCGGTCGAAACGAGAATGCCTACCTTGCCCTCGGCCGTCTGGGTTGTGTTGGTGCCGATATCGGCCCCGGTCGGGACTCCCGTGCCGATCTCCGCTCTGACAAATGTCAGCACATTCGGGTTAAAGTTCACCGTGTAGCTCGCACTCGTTTCATCGCCCTGTGCGTCGAGCTGGATCGGGACAACCACCGTCTGTCCGGCCGCTGCCTGTGTGTTGAGCGCCCTTATGATGCGTGTCGCTTCGTCAGGGGCTTCGCCTCTGGTCGGCGGGGCACAGCCGCCCGGGATCGGGCTTGTCGGGCCGCCGGTTGTCGTCGGCGGGTCGAGACCCAGATTGTATCTGGCCACCTGTGTCACGTCGCCCGCGTTTATCGGACAGCCGTCACCGAGCGTTGTCCTCGGTGCAGCATCGGCCCTCTGGTACTGGTTCGGGGTTGTCACAGCCGTCATCAGACCGAGCACCAACAGGCGTTCGATCGTCACGTCGTTGGCGAGCACGCCGTCGCCGCCCGCGTTTGTGCCTGCGGCGTCAGCCACATCGCCTTCGAAGCCGAGCATCGTTTGGTTAAAGGCGACAAAGCCGCCCGTGTAGAGTGCCGGGAGCGGGTTGTTGTCCGCACGTCTCACGTCTCTTAGTGTCGGGTTATCGCCAAATGAGACCGGTGTACTTAATGCTCCGGTCGGGAACGTCGGGAATGTGACCCTTGCGATCTGTCTCGTTCCGGCTGTTAGTGCTGCCGCTCCCGCTGGGACGATCGTGATTCCCACTCTGCCCGCGAGTGAGTTGTTGACTGTGATGGTGCAGCCCGCTGCTCCTGTGCCGCAGACTGCGGTCGGGACGCCGAGCAGGGCGACATCGTAGTTGAGGCTGAAGGCCAGTCTCGTCTCATTGCCCTGGCTCGTGATCTCGACCGGTACCGTTACCGGTTGCCCTGGAGTCGTCACCGCGTTTATTACTTTTACTTCCCTCGGATTGCCGCCTGGTCCCGGGGCGTTGTAGGCCACGAAGTCCGCTCCCGTGATGTTTGTTGTCACGTTTGTGTAGGTTCGTGTGATCGGCTCGTAGGTCTTGCCTAATCCCGTCGGGGTGATGACATAGCTTCCACCGCTCGTCATTAAGCCGAACGAGTAGTTGCCATTGGCATCTGTTGTCACTTCACCCGTGGCTGAACCGGTTAAGGTGATCGTCACGCCCGCGAGGTTTGTGTTTACTCCAAACGGGACAAACTGTTTGACATTGCCCGTCACGCCTATGACAACCGTGTGGTTGACGGTCTGTGACGCACTGCCCGTAAAGTTTGTGTCTCCAGGGTAGTTGGCCGTAATGGTCTTTATCCCAACTGTCGTCGAAGTCAGCATACATGTGCCGACTGCCACTGCCGCTGAACACTGGGCTCCCGTGCCGTCCATGACGGTCACGTTTCCGGTCAGTGTTCCCGCTCCCGGGGCGACCGGGCTGGTCGTCCAGTTGACCGCGTATGCCTGGCCGATCTGGGTCGGAGTTCCCAGTGCGGCGGCGTTTGTGATCGTCGTTGTCGTTGCGGCCTGCGTCACCGTCAGTGTTCCCGGTGTGAATGTAAATGTGTAGTTTGGATTTGCCAGCGTCCCTTGTGTAATTGTGATCGGATACGTTCCCGGACTGCTCGTTGCTATTGCCGTCGTCGAGAGTGTCGGGCTGCCCGTGAGGACTCCGAGTCCTTCGCCGTTGACAAAGCCGGTTATGGTAAATGTCAGCGCTGGGTTTGGTGCTCCGAACACTCGTGTCTTATTCTCAGCCGTGACCGTCAACTGCACCGCCGTCACCGTCAGTGTTCCGTTTGTAAAGCTGGCAAACGAGTAATTGCCCGACGCAAGTGTGCCTAATGTAACAGTAATCGGGTACGTACCGACCGGGCTCGTTGCGGTTGCCGTGGTACTCAGACCGGCTGAACCGGTGATGCCGCTTGTGGCGAAGTTCTGTCCTAAGACAAAGCCCGCAAACATCGCCGTCAAAGTCGGGTTCGCCGCTCCGTAGGCTCTCGTTTTGTCATCAGCCGTTACCGTCAGAGCTTTCTTGTTCACAAGCACCGTGCCGCCCACATACGTAAAGCTGTAATTGGCCGCCGCTCCGCCTGTGCAGGTTGTCGGATATGGTGAGCCGGAAACGTTCGACCCGGCTGTGTAAGTCGTTGAGCACGTCGGCTGTGCTGTCAGCACCGCCTCCGTCTCCATCAGCACAAAGCCCGTGATCGTCCGTGTAATCGCCGGTGCCGCATCGCCATACGTCACCGTATGCGACGACGCCGTCACCACAAGCGGTGCCGGATTGATCGTCTGCAAAGTCGTGCCCATGCTCGGGTTGTAGCTCGCATTCCCAAGATACGCGGCCCCGATCACCTTATTCACACCCGCCCCAAGGTTATTAACCGTACACGAAGCCGTCCCCGCCGGAGTCACCATTACACCCTGACACGTCGGAATCCCGATTCCGCCATCAGTAAAGTTCACGAGCCCCTGCGGCACCCCAGCCCCCGGCAAAACGGCCGTCAACGTCGCCGTTATCACCATCGTCTGCCCATAAACCGGCGGATTCACCGCCGTCTGCACCGTCGTCAACGTGTCCGCTTTGTTGACCGTAAGCGTAAACGGCGAATCCGTCACCGCTCCGCAGTTGTCGGTCGAGCGGACCGTTATCACGTGGTTTCCAACCGGACCGGCGTTGTTAATCGAGACAACGCCCGACGGGTTGACTGTCGGCGGCACGACAAGCGGCGGCACGACGCTCAGGATCGAATATCCCGTAATCGAGCCGTTATCCGCCGGCGGTGCCGCCGGATTCACGGCTATTCCCGACTGCCCAAACACGACAGCCGGAGGATTATTGTACCCAACCACCGGCGGCGTATTCGCCGTAACCGTCACGGTCAAAACCGCATCCGTAAACAGGCCGCCGCCGTCCGTAACCCGCAAGGTAAACGTCGACGTAGTCGCCGTACAAGACGCGACCACATCTGCCAATACAGCTCCCGCACCGGTCGGATTGATCCCGCCCGCACCGGCGTTCGAATCCGTCAGCGTAACCGTAACGCCATTCACCGTAGCCGTCGCTCCGCCGTTTACGGCAAGCGTCAAGCCATTCAAAGGCGTCTCTATATCACTCGCCGTTGCTATCTGAGAATTAGCACCCGGCGATCCCGCCTGACGGGCCGTCGCCAAAGGTGTAATCATCGGCGGCGTATTATTTAGCTCATACGCACCGATATCACTGCCATCGCCGCCGATCGCATCCGGGAACGTTCCATCCGGCAGATCAAACGGCCGAATAAAGTCCGGTCCCGGCCCACGCTGGTCGTAGTTGGGAGGCGCCCCGCATACAAAACAGAAGCCCTTATCGATTGCCGGACTCAGTCCTGTACACGAAGCATCCGGAACACCATTCGCGATACACAAGGCATGCGTCTGCGTCGGCCCGCCATTGTTCGCGAGCGGTGCCAGCAGAGGATTAAGAACTGGATTCATACCGCCCCCGACCTGATCCGTGGGCACGAATCCCGTCGCAGAACCGACGTTTCCAATTAGATTGAAACCTTCAGAGGTGAAAGTTCCGACGATGTCAGGTACGTTAGTATTGTTCTGGTTGGCCGCAACTATCGAACTCCTTACCGTTACTGTTCCACCATTGAGACGAACTCCACCCACCCCAAGCGAACCGCCGACGGAATTGTTAGTGATAGTGCTATTTGAGATCAATATAGTGCCAGCCGCCCATATTGCACCGGCATTCAGGGCATTAGACGTAGTGACCGAGTTACCGCTAAACGTGGAGTTAATTACGTTAACAACACCGACCGCGTGAATGCCCCCAGCCGTGGCAGTCGAATCTGCCCTATTACTAATAACGGAACTATCGCGAATCGTAAGTGTTCCAGATGGCTGTTTATTTATTGCACCTCCGACCAGCGAAATGTTGTTACTAAGAACGCTGGAGCTGATCTGGGTGGTACCGCCATTAACCAGAAGGCCGCCACCAAATCCTGCGGCAACATTATTGGTGATTATCATTGAAGTTAGGTCAAGAATCGCCCCGTTAGAAATGATCGCTCCGCCAAATCCACCTGGGTTTACCGCTCCATCTCCATTGCCTTGGCTAAGTGTCAGGCCACTAATGTTCACAGTATTAGCCCCGGCGAGACTAAATATTCGACTCGCGTTGTTACCTGAAACAGTCAGCAGGTTCGCACCCGGCCCTTGAATATTGAGGCTCTTTGCAATGACGATATCGCCAGTCGTAAGAGTGATCGGGCTGGTGATATCCGGTACGTCGGGGCGTTCGCCGCCTTCGACGGTTGCCGGTCCCGGGGCGAATGTGATCGTATTCTGCCCAACGGCCGAACATGCATCCGCTACGGCCTTTCTCAAGCTGCCCGGGCCTGCGTTGTTAGCATTCTGGACGACCGGGTTCGGCGTGCAGTTAACAGTGTGAGTCGTTGCGTTGTTTGTGCTGCCCGCAAAGTTTGGATCGCCGCTGTATGCGTAGGTCAGCGTCTTGATGCCCTGCGTCAGGCTGTTTAATTGACAGCTCGTCGCCGGCAGCGTCGCGATACAGCTATCGCCCGTGCCGTCGGAAACAGTGACCGTTCCGGTTGGAGTGCCGGCTCCGGTCGTCACGTTTAGCGTAAAGCTGACGGTATAGACCTGATCGATGGCAGTCGGATCGGGTACGTCTGTCACCCCGGTTATCGACGTCATTGCCTGATTAACGACCTGCGGATTGCCGGTGAGCGATCCGGTACTCGTGTTGAAGTTAGCATCGCCGCTGTAAACTGCGGTTATTGTGTGACTACCAACCGAAAGGGCGGACGTCATACATTGGCCCTGTCCGATCGTCATTGTCACGCTGGTACATCCCGTGATAGGCGTTGCGCCATCGAGGAACTGCAGCGTTCCGCCCGGCGTTCCGGCACCCGGTGCCACCGCCGAAACCGTCGCGGTAAAGGTCACGCTTTCGCCGAATGCAGAAGGATTTACCGAAGACGTAATTGCGGTGGTCGTGTCTGCCTTGGCAACGACGATGTCGGCGACAACCAAACCGCCGCCGAGCCCGGCGTCCGCATTGCTCAGCGAGGCCTGGATCGTGAAATGCGCCGTACCGATGAAATTCAGATTTGGGGTAAACTTGAGTCCCGCATTCCCTTGCGCAAAGGTGATGAACGAATTGTTCGCTACCGGTGTTGTTCCGTTGTTGAGGAATAGTGTTCCGTCAAGGATGTTCGTAATCTTGAAATGGGTTACTTCGACTCCGTCAACCGGATTGCGGCTGATGACCAGGCCCGATGTCGTTTGAGCACCGTGGACGCTCGCTGCGTTTGTTACCGACGCCGTGTCGGCGACCGGATTCACTGTGATCGTAGCGGTAGCTGTGCCGCCGCCGATGCCGCCGTCAACGGCGCTGATCGACGCCGCGACGTCGAAACTAAACGTCGTTGCCGGACTGAACAGGTTTGGCGCAGGAGTGAACTTGAGCCCTGCATTTCCTTGTGCGAACGTGATGAATGCGCCGTTCGTGATGGGCGTCGTGCCGTCATTCTGGAACAAGCTTCCATTTGTGATGCCAGTGATCTTGAAGTGCGTAACCTCAGTGCCATCAGTCGCATTTCGGCTGATGACGAGGCCGCTCATAGTCTGTAGATCTTCGTTAGTTGTTGCATTTGTAGCTGACGGAATTTGGGCGACGCCGACAATCGTGGTCGGATCGCTTGCTGTGTTATCAGAAGTATCCAACTCGCCCCCGCCTGAAACCATAGCGGTATTTGTCACCGAAAGGCCTGAGTTTTGCGCGACGGTCACTGGAATCGTGATCGCCGGGAAGCTATTGCCTGAGGTAATCGCTGCCGTGCTAGTACACGTCACCGTCTGGGCTGCCGTCATGCACGTCCAGCCGCCGCCCATCGCCGCTCCCGGAACGAGTCCGGCGGGAAGCATGTCGGTCATGGTCGTCGTACCCGATGTCGGCTCTGGGCCGTCATTCGACGGCGTTACCGTGTAGTTGTGCACCATTCCCTGAGTAAAGTTGCCCATGTGAGCCTTCGCAACACGCAGATCCGAAGGCTTACACTTGCCGCCCGAATCGGCTGAAAAGATCGAATTGATATCTGCCGGCGACAAGACACTGTTGAACACCTCGACCTCATCGATCTGCCCATTAAACGGATGCTGGACGCCGGTTGGGATCAAGCCACGGCCGCCGATGTAAAATTGACCTGTCGATGCGGCCCTTCCTGCAAAGGCAAATATGCCGATCTGGGCTCCGTTGACAAACACCCGGATGTTCGTGCCGTCGTACGTTTGGGCATAGTGGAACCAAGTATTTAGCGGTGGCACCGTGCCATTCGCCGTGTTGAAGGTGCTTCCACCATTGATCACGATATAGAAATTATCGTCGGCAGGGTTGCCCGGAGTTAAGTTGTTGAAAACGAAAGAGCTGAACGAGTCGAGACCGCTCACCGGCGTAGTCGACTTCACGACAAGAGCCTCGTGGCTAGTGCCGTTCAAGTTGCCCTCACGCCTGATCCACGCGTCAAACGAGAATGCGCCACCATTCGTGTCCATCCCTGTCGTATCGACCCGCTCGACGTTCTGGGTCGTACCGTTAAGGTCAAACGCCTGTCCAACCTTGCCCGCCGCGTAGCTGACCGCCGGGACTCCCGTTGCGTCGTATCCCGCAGCAATATCCCGAAGCGTACCGTCGCCCGTGTACCACGCCCGCATACTAGCCAGCGTCGCTGGCGGCAGCGTCGTGCAGACGATTACCGTAGTGCCGGTCATGGCAGTATTGTTGCCCGCGACAGGATCCGATGTTGAGCTGCTGATCGTTGCGGTGTTGTTAATAACAGTCGCGGCCGGCGTTCCCGGATTGACGTTGACGACGATCTGGAACTGCGCAGCTCCGCCATTTGCAAACAAGGCATTGGCAAACGTGATCGTTCCCGTGCCGCCCGCCGGCACCGCATCGGTGCGCGACCAGCCCGCGCCCGAAATAACCGAGGCCGAAACTAGCGTAGTGTTTGTAGGTGTAGCGTCGCTGACAAGAGCCATGACCGCCGCATTGGTGCCGCCGTTGGCGACGTCGATCGTGTACGTGATGTTGTTGCCCGAAACAACCGGATCGGGTGAATCGGTTTTGGTGATTGACAGGTTGGCCACGTTCGAGACGGTGGTCATCGCCGTGCCGGTATTATTGGCGACGGGTACAGGATCGCTCGTTGCACTCGCTGCGACAGCATTATTTGTAATCACAGCGGCGTTTGCCGTTGTCTGACTCACATTCAGGACCAAAATAAACACCGCGTTTTCGCCGTTTGCGACGGTTGGTTTCGAGAACGCGATCGTCCCCGTACCGCCTGGCGGAACCGCATCGGTGCGTGTCCAGCCCGCCGGCGTCGTAACCGACACAAATGTCGTGTTCGCAGGAGTCGCATCCGACAAGGTCACCATCTGCGCGGCTGATGGGCCGGCATTAGCGACAGTGATCGTGTAGGTAATATTGCCGCCAGCGATCACCGGATCGGGGCTGTCCGTCTTTGTGACGGAGAGATCGGCGCTGGCGTTTACGACCTGACCGCCAGCGAGCGTACCGGTATTCGGATTGTAAGCGAGCGCACCCGCGCCTCCGCCGCTGTATTCGGCGGTGATGACGTGCGGCGGCGGGCTCAGGGTCAATGTACTGATGCTCGCCTGCGCCGTGCTGACGTTGTCGCCTGCTGTGCCGACAACCACCGGAACCGCGGCTCCGATGTTCGTGCCGTCGGCCTTGAATTGTACCGTTCCCGGAGGATCGCTTGCACGGACCGGAACGCCGGTCATCGTCGCCGTAAAGGTAACATTCTGGAGCTCGACCGACGGATTCACGCTCGATGTCACCGCCACCGTGGTGTGGTCGATTGGCGTGTTGGTAACATCCGTCGCACCGCCGACACTTGGGTCATCGGTCACGACCGCCGCGAAATTGGTGCCCGAAACGGTTCCCTGATTGTTAACGGACGTGTACGCGGTCGTTCCGGGAACATAAGCATTTGCGGTCGCGCGGAATGTGATCGTCACGCTGCCACCTGCTGGCAAAGTAAAGCCCGGAGCTCCGCACGGAAGCGACGTATCGCCGTCGCCATTGACACAGATTGTCTCGCCGGCGAGCGGCGCGTTCGGGTCATCCTTTTTCAGCGGAGGTTTGGCTCCCGGAATGACATCCGGTTCCTGTGCGTACGCCGTCGGCATGATCGTCGAAACCAATTTGCCGACGATTTCTCGCGTTAATGCCACGAAGCTCGTCTCGCCCGTACTGGATTCGTCGGTGATGGATCCCGTCCCTTCAAGAGCGGCGCCTACATTGGGACCGCTGGCGGCGGGTTCTGATATTGCCGACAATCCGCTATTAGCTCTCCACTTGAAAGTCTCGAGCAGTGGCTGATATGCGACCCTAACTAAAGATGCCTTTTCATCAAATCCGTCGATAATATTCGACGCCAAATCGTCATCGGCTGGATTTGCGGCAGGAGGCGGCTGCGAGCAGGCCGCACCGCCGACAAAGCCGCCGCCACCGCCAGCTACGTTATTCGACGCCGCCCCGGAGTTAACCGTCGTTTGATTGTTTGAAACGAAGGTGACGACCGCCGCATCGTCATTGTTCGCGCCAGCGTACCCAGGCAGGCGCACCGTGGTGAGCTGGCGTTGCCGTAACCGGAAATCGGCATTGTTCGGTGGCGTGACACCCGTACCGGCAGTGACGATCGAGTTGGTCCGAATGTCCACACACGCGGCAATGTCGTCCGTGCCTACGGTTCCCATGTTCAGGTGAATGCCGTTGAAGTTCGTGTTGATATTGCCGGGGTTGGAAACCGTATTGTTGGTCACCGTCGCGTTGTAGATCCCGGGGTTGCCCAGATCCTGGCCCGCTTGCACCAGGATGCCGTGGTTGTTGTGTTGCCGGATCTGGTTATTGTTGATGAGCACCGTGGCCGTCCCGCCCCCGGACTGGACGACGGCGATCCCCGAGGCGCTGGTTGACCCGGAATTGGCGACTGCGATCACCCCGATTTGGTTGTTCTCGATCCGACCCGAGCACGTCGCATTGAGGTTGCCGCATGAGACGGCGAAGGCGGCACCGGTGGAATCGCGGAAAGTGTTGTTGTTAACATTGTATGTGAACGCACCGCCGATGCCGCTGATGTTCACGCCGCCCCCGCCGGACACGATGTTCGGGTGATTGTCGGAAAACGCATTGCCGGTAATGACAGCATCCATGCTGCCGCCCGCACCGCTTTGCCGGGCAACCTGTAGCAGATCGCCTCGCGCGCTGGTGAAGAACGAATTTTGCACGGTGACATTGACGACGGCCGTGGCGTTTGCTTCGACAAAGATGCCGTCATTCCCCAACAAGGTAGAATTCGCGCCGATGGTCACATTCGAGAAGGTGATGCGATTCAGGGTCCCGCTGTTGTTGACAACTCTGACGTTATCCTCCACGCCGCCGCTGATATTGGAGTCGGTGAAGCTGGCGGCGCCGGTCAGTTCTGTGAAATTCACGCTGCCTTCGTTCACCACATCGCCGTTGGTTCCGTTAATCACCGAGTTGGAGAACGTAAAGTTGACCACTGAAGCACCCCGAATGGCGAAGTCGGTAAAGCCGTTAAGCTGCATCCGGCTGAGTGAAATGTTTCGGGCCGTGGTAAGGCTGATGCCGATGGGTTTGTTTTGAATCGTTCCACCCGATCCCGCGGTGCCCGTGCCGGTGACGGTTAACCCACCGCTGGCTCCCGTGTTGTTCAGCACGATGCCGTTGTTAGCGCCGCCATTCGACGAGATGCTGCGGAACGTAAGACTGCTCGCTCCGATGGTCGTATTCGCGACATTGAGGGCTGTGCCGGTCGTAGAAGTGATCGTGTTGACGATACTCGTGTTGTTTTGTGTTGCGTTAACCGTCGCGCCTGCTCCGGTGGCGTTAAAACCAACACCGCTGGTCGTCGTCAGGTTGAGACCGCCGGTGAACGAGACTGTGCCGCCCGTGTTGGTCAGGTCAATGGCGTTCGCCGTCGTAGTCGAAGCAGTGATCTGCCCGGAAAAGGCCGTCGTGCCGCCGGTCTTGGCATTGATATCGACGGCGTTATTGGCATTATTCGTCTTGTTGATCGTGCCAAAATAGCTGACGCCGGCGGTGCTGGTGTCCTCGCGATAGGCGATCCCGGACGGATTGTTGATCGACGTGTTTCCGTTAAACAGGAACGTACCCGCCGAGCCGCCAAAAATGTCGATGCCCGCATCACCGCCGTTGAGCGTCGTCGTGCCGTTAAAGTTGTACGATCCGTCCGCGTTGTTAAACTGCAGTCCCGTTCCGCCCGTCAGGCTGATCGTGCCGGTCAGGAAGAACACGCTGCCGCCGGTGTGACCGCCATCGATGAGGATTGGTCCGCTGCCTGAGATATTGCCGTTATAGGTCACGCTCGCCGATCCGCCCGTTAGGACAAACGGATTATTAGACGTGTTGGTGCCGCCGCCGAAGGTGAAGGTGCCGTCCGAGTCGACTAAGATGCGAACGCCATTGACGCCCGAGAGGTTTGTTGTGCCGCTAAAATTGTAAATGCCGTCCGCCTCGTTGAAGCTCGGTCCGTTGACCGTGCCGGCGGCGGTGATGGTGCCGCCGAAGGTCAGCGTTCCGGTATGCGGGGTGACCGAGGCGACGGTTACGATACCGCCCGCGCCGCTCGTCGCGACGGAGAGATTTCCCGGGTAGTTCAGGTTGACTGAGCCGCCCGCGATTAAGACCGCCGAACCGCCGGAGGTCGAGCCGCTCAAACCTGTCCCGCCCGATGCCACGCCGAGCGTTCCGGTGACATTGACCAGATTGATGTTGGCGCCGATCGCGCTGGTGGATTCGAGCGTACCGAAATTGACGTTCGCCCCAAACGCGCCGCTTGAGTTGATGTTGATCGCTCCGCCGGTGCCGGTCTTGTTGACGGTCGCAACCGTAAGGCTGCCGACCGCCCCGCCGAAAATCCCATAACTCGCCGGCGTGTTGCCGAGGTTAAATCCGCGAAGTGCGTTTCCGGTTGAAAGAAGTACGCCGTTGAGCGTGGTCGCGTTTATGGTCGCCGCGCCCGGCGTGCTTCCGGCAAACGTCTGATACGCCGCCGTGCTGTTCGCGCTTGCAGTAAACACGGTATTAAAAGCCACCGCGCCGCCCGTCAGAGTCTGCGTCGGCTGTAGGTTGAAGCCGCTGGCTTCGTTGTATGTTGTGCCGCGAAGCACGATATGTTGACCGGACTGCGGATTTGGCGCCCCGCCCGTGTTAACGGTATTGAACGCCGCAATCGTTGTGAACGGATTTGAAAATGTCCCGCGATTGAGCGAACCGGCGGCCGTGTTATTTACAAACCACGCCATCCCGCTGATGGTTATCGTAACCGTCGCCGTCGAGGCCGGAGATCCTGTGCCGTAGGTGAACGTGTCGTTGCCGATGAATCCGGGCGGCGGCTCGTAAGTAAACGTGCCGTCCGCAAGCAGCGTGACCGAACCCGTTACACTGCCGATGCCCGTCGCCGTCGTATTGGTCGCAACGCCGACGTTGGCCCCGCTCCCCTGCACCTGCGTCACCGTCAACCCGCCGTTGCCGCCCGTGATCGGATTGACGTCATTGTTGAGCACGCTCCCCGTCGGGCCGGTCGGCGCGATCGGAATATTCCCGCTCGCCGAAAACGCGTCGGCTGCCGCGATCGGCGACGCCACGACCGAACCGCCGACGAGCGTCGTGTTGGCGTCGATCATGTCCTGAAAGTTCACACCCGTCGCGTCGTTGCCCGCGCCAGGCGCGGCTGTGTTGTTTATCGTCACCGTATAGAGGATCGTGTCGCCCGGATCGGCACGCCCGTCGCCATCGACGTCGTTAAAGATCGTATCGACCTTCGTCGCCGTAATCGCAGGCGCAAAAAGACCGAGCTTTCGACCTCGGCCTTTAACCGTTCTCCAAAACCGATGGCAAATACAACCGTACAAAAAACAAAAGCAAATGCGACGACGATGCGCTTGCGAGCCGGAAATAACGACATACGATTCTCCTATTACGGTGACCGGATATGTATATGAATAATTTTGAACTATCAACAAGAGTAACTTTTTTCTCGCGAAATGACCAGACGGGCTTGCCCGCCTGCTGCCGAAGGTGGTACTCGAAAATCATAATTGTGATTACTGGTAACGGTTTTCCCGCCGGAAACACTTTTGACCAATCTGCCAAAAACCTCTACCAATCGGGCTGAATTCGGTCAACGGGGGCCGCGTTTCCCACGACCAGGCGGCTGGAATCTTCTTTGTAAATTATGAGCAGCCCGCGTAACCAACCCCATAAATACTAGCCCGCAGCGACCTCCGACGAATAAAGTGTGGCACGTGCCACACTTAAAACACCATTCTATCACCGAAAAACCCGCGACAATTTAAAATACAAAAAAATTCACCCCTAATTTTTGAAATAACTCCCCGTCGATCTGTGTTTATCGGTGGTCTGTTTCTCAGGTTCTCGGCGGAAACACGCCCTGCAACGCGATGCAGAAATAAAAGGTGAGATATGGCTGCATATTGTTGTGCGGCTGATCTCCGCCTGAGGGCGGCAGTGATTCGTCTGCCATCGGCGTCAGCGCCGCGGGCGGTGTGTAGGCGTTCAGCCCGGAAGATTTGGCCAACGTAACACCCGGCTGAGGAATCTGTAGATCGCCATCATCGATCGAACCACGCAAGGCATGACTGTGCGACGGTATCTCAGATTCCAATAGCGTTACCGTCTCGCTTCCGCCCGTTTCACCCAAGTCGTGCAGCGAAAGCCCGGGACCTTGTCCCGGATGCATCGGTGCCCGGCCCTGAAGATCGGGCAATGCGAAGTTCGACTTGCCATTGCCGCCGTAGGTCGTCCCAAGAAGCGAAAATAACGCCGTATTCTGCGAGAGCGGCAGCAACTGCCCGTCGCAAAATGCCCAACCTCTCGGCGCGAAATTAAATGGAAAGATTCTGATCTCTGCTACAAACGGGTCTGCCATGATAATTACTCCTAGCCTAAATAGCCTACTTTACCGACGCAGGCCGCGTCGGCGACGGAAATATTCCAAAAAGCGAAATAATAAAGTTGACGCACAGGTACGGCTGAAAATTCGTATGAGGTTGGCTCCCGCCGGTCGGGGCGATCGCCTGCGGCGACATATTCACCGTCGGATTGTCAGCAATGTAAAGAGAAACCGCCCCCGCCGTGCGTGCCGGCATACTATTGCCAACATTTGGCGTGTTGCCAAGATCGCCCGAAGCCAGAAACGGATGGCCGTGTGCGGGCAACTGATTCACAGTCAACGTGATCTCTTCCGCCCCGCCCGTTTCAGCCAAAATAAATCCGTTTCCCTGATGAATCGGTACACGCCCGCGAAGATCAGGCATCGCAAAGGTTGACTGTCCGTCCCCGCCATAGGTCGTCCCGATCAAATTAAATAGAGTTTCGTTCTCAGATATCGGAAGCAACTGGCCCTCGCAAAACATCCAGCCCGCCGGCGCAAAGTTACCAGCAAAAATCCTGATCTCACCAACATACGGTTGTGCCATAACTTCTCCTTAATTCGGCGACGGAAAGATTCCCTGCAGAGCAATGCAGAACGACAGGGTCAGGAACGGCTGCATGTTCAAGTGAGCCTGGCTTCCGCCGACATTCGTTACGGTGCCCGTATTTATCGCGGTCAGAGCACTCGGTGAGTGATAGACGTTGTTCGCCGCCCCGAACACATTGCCGGTAGGTGTATTCGTAGAGCCATTATTTGTCGACCCGTTGACCACATGGGTGTGCGTCGGCAGTTCCGCAATCGAAAGCGTATGTGCCTGCTCGCCGCCGCGCTCGCCGAGCGTGTGCCCGCCGCCTACGTGGATCGGAACGCGGCTACGAAGATCCGGCAGAGCAAAATTGACCCGCCCATCGCCGCCGAATGTCGTACCAAGCAGAGAAAACAGTGCCTGATTCTGATTGATCGGCAAAAGCTGCCCATTGCACAACGCCCAGCCACGCGGTGCAAATTCAAAGCTCATCATTCGGATCTCAGATAAAAAGGGTTCAGCCATACATTTACCTCTCAGTTAGCCGGTGATTCGATTAATCACCGCGATATAGTACTGCTCTCGGCGACGGCGACCACCATTCGTGATGAAGAGCCCGAAATCGCCCAGATTAAAGTGGTTAACCCGGTATGTGTTCTGGGTCAGCGGCCTATTGAACGGCCCTTGAAATTTAAGCGTAAAGCACTCCTGCCCCGCTTTAGGTCGCAAATTCGCGGGGGCCGTATTTTCCATCGAAATCAGCTTTAACGAAACCGCGCTTCGACCGGTTCCAAAGGTAAAGTCTGTAGTAATAAATGGATAAAATGAATCCCAACCCAGATTTACGAGAACATCATTTGGCAACGGCGGCAACCCGTCGTCCAGATCCGACGCCCTGACATTCAGGCGCAAAACTGTTCCCGCTACAACGGGAATCGCACTAAGAAATTTTCGACGAGTGATTTTCATGTTAGTCACCTACCTTCACCTTTACGCTGGTTCGATAAAGCGGTTGAACACGGCCTCAAAATACAGCCCATTTTCATCCCTGGCGACTGGAACAAGGAAAATATCCAATTCGCCGAGTAAATCGTGGGTTAGAGAATACAAACCTTGCTTAGGCTCCGCGTTCCCGTTGGCTAAGAACTGTAAAGAAAATGTTTCCTGTACGTCATTCGAACCGGATTCATCGAGTTTAACGAGCCGCATCGACATTGCGTCACCGCTCGACCGAGCAACCCGGAATTCCGAATTCAACGATGCCGCGAAATCCTTCATCGAAGGCATTTCTAGACGCGCTTTTTCGCCCATAAACTTTGTTTTCTGAGTAATCCCCAGATGAAATATAGCTGTGTTTGTGGAATTTTGCAACAGAAAAAAAAAGAAGCGATTGCGTCTAAGTTAGTTACGCTAAAGGCCTGGCAAATTGAATTTTACTGGTTTCTAGGACTATGCTGTTCCATTCCATCGCGAACAGAAGATCGGACTCGGCGGTAACGGTAAATCCCACATGTAGTGAAAAATGTAGGGAGTCTATGCAGTTACGGAGTGATACAAATGAAATGGAAAAAGAAATAACTGTAATGAATACAAACAGTTAACACTGCGTGACAAGTAGTGACAAGTGGCCATATCGAATTTGTAATCATCAGGTCGTAAGTTCGAGTCTTATCACCGGCTCCATAAGTCCCTAAAATACAACATTTACAGCGACATAAACCCGAACCACGTTCCTGTAAATCATCAGGTCATTTGATCCAAACAAATTCTCCCGATCAAGGATAAGTATAATTAACACAAGGACTTACGGCGGTTCCCAAAATAGGCGACGTCGCCAAGTGTTCCAAGATATCATCAGGTCGGATGGTCACATCTTAAAGCTAAAGCCAAGCATTTGTGGGCATTTTCGGTACTCTTCGCTGTTTGCTACTTTTCGCCACCGTAGTGAAAATTGTAGGGACTTTATACAACTTCTCACGTAAATTTAGCGCTTGACAAATCGATTCTGCTCGAATTATCTTTAGCTAAATTTGGCTTGCAAGAAGAGTCGTAGAGGCGTCCGGTTGGTGGAGGTAAAGTTTTTACGGTTTTAGCTAATAGAAAGCTTGGGCCGGACCTTCTTGGCTGGAAAGCGATAAAATCATATATTTCCTAATCTCCCGCGAAAATACTTACCCAGTGTGAATGAATTTTCGAAAGTAACCGGGATTAGGGTACCGTTACCGTTTTGCCGATGTTTGCGCAAAACACGGATCGTCACCAAGATGTCCGAACCAAACGATCGAGAGAATTCATACTATGAAACCGAAGCAGTCTAGCGATAACCCACCTTACTCAATTCTGATTTTCAACCACGGCCGCAAAATGCGAACAGCCATACGGAAATTCAAATCGTCGATTCTAGCCAAATTTGATTTGTGCGGGACTCTGCGAAAGTCGACTGCTTATCTGCTTATTTTGCTGGTCGCTCTTCAGTCCAATTTCGTGATTGCCGCATCGCCCGATAAAGAACTTCGCTCCAAAGTCCAACACACAGCCAAGGCTGCAACCAACAATAATGACAAGGCAACTGATCCTGCCCCGGATTACGTCAATCGGACTTTTTCCTGGCTTTTTGGAAGAGATTTTAGTTCCGCTTCGGAACCCGCAATTACCGAGTCGATTACGGCGTTTGGCCCTAAGAGATTTAACCGAACGAACGGAGCTCCGAACAACTACGTCGAAACATTTTCGATGCCGGCAAACTGCGCAGACGGCGTGTACACGCTCACGATCCTCAACGGAGAAAGCAATGGCACTAACCGGATTTCGAGTGCGGTTATTAAATTAAACGGCGCAGAGGTTTTTCTTCAGAGCGAATTCAACCAAAATGTGTATATTTTGGAGAAACCAGTCGTATTGGCGGCCCAAAATACTCTGGAGATCAGACTTGCGAGCTCGCCAGGATCATATTTGAGTATCAAAGTCAGTGGCGAAAATTGCGGAACCTCCGATAATGTTCCGCCGCAAATAGTCATCTCTTCCCCGGTAGACAATACCGCTATGACCGCCGCGACCATCGGACTAAGTGGAACTGCCGAAGATATCGGAGCGAACGCCAGCGGCATATCACAGGTTTTGGTTAATGATGTGCAGGTCTCATACAATGCAACCACGAAAACCTGGTCATTGGCAGCCGCCCCACTCGCTATCGGCACAAATATTTTCACGGCCAAAGCAATTGATGTCGCGGGAAACGAATCGACCAGTCAGGTAACGGTGATCCGCGACTTAACAAGTCCAGCCATTTCCGTTGTCTCGCCATCGAACAACGCAGTTACGCTCGCAGAAACAATAGCTATCAGCGGAAACGCGGCCGACTCGGGCAGCGATGCGTCGGGACTTGCCTCGGTAAAAGTAAATGGCACAGATGCGGTTCTAGATTTGGCGAATGGTAATTGGAGTCTATCTTCTGTCGCCTTGAATGTTGGCGATAACACTTTCACCGCCGTTGCCGTTGACCGTGCTGGCAATCAGGCAAGTGGGCAAATTGTAGTTAGAAGGGTTGTCAATCAACCGCCAACCGCAAACGCGGGAAGCGACCAGACGATTGAACTGCCAAATACGGCCAGTCTAGCCGGGCACACAAGTGATGACGGCTATCCTATTGGAAGCACAATTTTGGTCGGCTGGAGTAAAGTAAGCGGCAATGGAGCAGTCGTTTTCGCGAATCCTAGTTCACTACAAACTTCCGCAAGTTTTAGCGGCAGCGGGATCTACGTTCTCCGCCTAACCGCTACGGATGGTTCACTATCGGCGAGCGACGAGTTAACAGTAACGGTTTATCCTGAAAATCAGGCCCCGACCGTTAATGCCGGTGCAGACCGGACAATTCAACTGCCAAATACCGTTGCACTGTCCGGGACGGTAGGCGATGACGGTTATCCGGTGGGTAGTGCTTTGTCGGCTCAATGGAGCAAATTCAGCGGCACGGGCAATGTGACTTTTTCAACACCGACCAATCAGCAAACGGACGCAAGTTTCAGTCAAGCGGGCAATTATATTTTGCGCTTATCGGTAACCGACGGGCAATATACCGTTTTTGATGATATGTCGGTCGTAGTTTCTGCGGCTAATCAAGCACCAGTCGCGGATTTTTCTGTTCCATCTGCTGGCGGACCGATGGGAATGAATGTAGTTTCATTTTCGAGCGCATCTCCCGACAACTCCCCCTCAAAGTTGCTTGATGAATCAACGTTTTCTACGTGGGTAACAGCGAATACCCAACCTAATCAATTCGCCACGTTTGAATTGACGGGTGGCGAACAGCTAATTCAGAGTTTTAGATTTCAACAGGCGAATTTCCCAACTTCATACATGGTCAAGGATTTTATTGTTCAAGTATCGACCACGGCAAGTGATGACGCCTCGTTCTCTACCGTATTAACCGGAACTTTTCAAGCCAACACTCAACTTCAAGAAGTCTTCCTTCCGACTGGTGCCGTTCACGCCAGGTTTGTGAAACTTATCACGGTAAACACTCATGGGAGCCCTTCTCCGATAGCCGTCTCTACGTTTCAGGTGATTGGGGCCGGAATGGCAGACAGTATAGTCTCGCTGCCCGGAACGCTTAACGCCGCTAAGCGCACCTCACCCTCCTTCCTAAGAAATGGAGCCGCAATTTCCAGATTCAGTAGTTTCCAAGTAAGTGGACCCGGTGGCCATCCGGTTGGATTGATTACGGACAGTGGAACCTGGCTAACTACTTCCAAGGTGAACGAGTTTGTTGTCATCAAATTGGGAGGCGATGGGTCTCATTCGCTCAAGGGAATTCGATTGGGCGGCAACTACAACGCTGGTATCAATTATTGGGTAAAGGATTTTGAGATTTGGATTTCGAACACTGTAGACGACGATGCAGCGTTTACCAAGGTACTTGATGGAGTTAAGACGACCTCTGAAACTCAGGATTACATTTTCCCCGGCGGTCCGGTGCCGGCACGGTATATTAAGTACGTGCCAAAATCCAACCGCGACGGTAGTACCGCCTATATCGCAAATATGGGAATTGAGGCGATCGCCGTCGATGCAGCCGGAATCCATAGTTTCTCAAGTGATTACGAGAATTCGCGGGTTGAAGAGGCATTTGATAATAATCCACAGTCAGGTTGGTACTGCTCTCCCGGGGCACTCACAAATCAGTGGGTAAAGGTCAGACTTGACGGAACCGTATCGCAGAAAATATATGGAGTAAGAATCGGAGGAAGTAATTCATCGTTCGGGAATTTTGGGCCTCGTGATTATCAAATACGAATATCAAATACAACCGCCGACGATGCCGCCTTTACGACTATTCATACCGGAACGCTGTCAACTTCGCCCGCGATGCAGGAAATTCGATTTGCGCAGCCCGCTGACGCGAAATATGTTCAATTTTATTGGGTGAATGGGCATTCGGCCTCTTCCTGGCTATCCGTGTATGAGTTGGAAGTTTTGTCTCTCGCGAAAGATGGGGCAACATTGACCGGAATTTCGAGTCAGGGAGATATGACAGTGCCCGCCGCCCGCGTTTTGGATTTAGACCAGGGTCCGAACTACAGCCAGTGGTATAGTGTCAGTGGTCAGAACACAAATCAGAACCTAACCCTAAGGCTTTACGACGGGGCTCAGTTCGACATCAATCATGTCGCACTGCGTCCTGGCTTTATGCCCTCACACACTGGTACGTCGCCAAAGGACTTTGACATACAAGTTTCGACCACCGACGATTCCAATACGTCTTTTTCCACCGTTTTTTCAGGAACACTTCAATCAGTTGATCTCCTTCAGCATTTTTATTTTCCAACTGCACCGGCGCGATATGTAAGGCTACTTATTAGCAATAATTACGGGGGACAGCATGTAGCGCTAAACACGCTTTTTGTATTCGCAAAAAACACGGGGGCCACCGACGCGAGGTTCTTTGATCGGTCAACCGATCCTGACGGAACCATCGTTTCTTATCATTGGGATTTCGGCGACGGTTTTACCAGCAGCGGTCGGAGCCCTGTACATACCTATGCCCAAGAAGGAGTTTACAATGTCTCTCTGACCGTCACGGACAGCGGCGGTGCGACAACCACGACCGTAAGACCTTACCACGCTCTCCCAACTCTCAAAGCGGACTTTTCGTATTCGCCAGAACACCCGACCGAGTCCGACTTTTTCTTCAATTCCGTAAACTTTGTCGACAGATCGTCGTCCAGATTAAATAATGCAGGCGGGGTTGCTGAAATTTTTGCCAGAGGAACGAATAACCAGCTTCCGACCCAAGGTTTTCTCGCCATTATGTATCCCGATAACGGAAGCTATCCGGCGACGATTCGATTTGGCGCAGATTATGTGCTGAACTATCGCACAACAAAAAATGTCGCTGTTCAGAACCTGCCTCCGAGCGTTAATGTAAGCGACGGGAAAACCGTCTATTGGGGCGAGAATTGGACGAATACAATTATCAGCTTGGGCGACCCCGGCCCCGCTGACCGGGCGACCCTTAGCGGCGTTTGGAATTTTGGAGACGGCACCAACTCAACTTGCACTAATTGCACTGTGGCGAGCGCTCAAGGTGTTCATTCCTACGCTCTGCCCGGCTCGTACAACGCCGTCCTCACTATTACCGATAAGGATGGAGGTTCGGGTTCGGATTCGGCGACCTACAGTGCTATAAAACGCCCTACTTCCATCGTTTTTAGTCAGCCCACGCGTAATGGTGATCAGTTGACGATTACCGGAACGCTGTTTGATACGTACGGCAATCTGACCCTCGCTGGAAAGCCCATCCAGATAAATCTGAACGGCGTTTCCTCGAGCCTTACTACCGGAAGTAACGGAGTATTTCAAACCACTCTGACCTTACGCGCGGACGCGCAAATCGGTAATATCATTTCCTATTTTGCCGAAGACAATCTTTACCAGAGTTCCAGCAATATATATTCGCCACCGCCGGTCAGGAGCAATCCGCCCTCGGGGACGCCGAGTAACGGTGGAACCGATTTTTGGGTGGCTTTTCCGTCCAACTTGTCCGACGGCGGTGAGACGCTGACGCTGCTAATCACTTCCGAAGCCAACACATCAGGCACCGTAACTGCCGCCTGCGGAGTGAATCAGGCATTTCAAGTGACGGCACTAACCACCACTCAGGTAGCGATTCCGCGATTGTGTCAGCTACAGAATTCCGACCAAGTTCAAAATTTGGGTATTCGAGTAACCTCGCAGGCTCCCGTGGTCGTATATGGGTTGAATTACCGCATCTTTACCTCGGATGCCTTCGTGGCATTTCCTGTGAATACGCTCGGCAGGGAATACTACGCCCTAGCTTATGGCAACCAGAGTTCTTTTGCCCCAAGCAGTCAGTTTGGAGTCGTTGCGACGGAAAATAATACGACAGTCAATATCACGCCGTCCGTGACAACAGGGAATCGCCAACAAGGCATTCCCTATCAGATCACGATGAACCAGGGGCAAACATATCTTCTAAGCAACACGGATGTCGGAAATGAGAAGGATGTGACCGGCAGTTCGATAACGGCGAATAAGCCGATTGCCGTATTCGGCGGGCATCGTGCGGTTACGCTTCCGGCACCTACCGTTTGTTGTGCAGACCACCTCGTCGAGCAAATGCCGCCGGTCAATACGTGGGGCAAGCGCTATGTTCTAGTGCCGTCGGCCACCCGCACGAAAGGCGATTTCTTTCGTTTCGTTGCCGCGTATGACAACACGGTTCTGTACCTGAACGGACTGAGGGCCGCAACCATAAACAAAGGTCAGTTTTTCGAGAAGCTGATTGTGAACTCAACCGAGGCAATCGCAACCGAGCCGGTTATGGTCGGGCAATTCGCCACCAGCAGTGGCTTCGATACTGCGACCTTTGGCGGCGATCCTTTTATGGCAATTGTGCCTCCGTATTCCCAGTATTTGAATCACTATACGATCTCAACCCCAAATCGCTTTAACAACTTCATAAACCTCGCCGTTCCGACGTCGATTGTAGGCCAGGTAACTCTGAACGGCTCCGCATTGAGCACGAATCAATTTGTCGCGATCGGAAACAGCGGCTTTTCAAGTGCGCGGATACCGATCGCCATAGGAACACATAACCTCGATGCTCCTGCTCCATTCGGGGTTTTGTCATACGGTTATGCGACTGACGAGGGCTACGGTTATCCGGGCGGCATGAGTTTGATACCGGTGGTGAGGAGTACCAATCTCACCTTGAGTCCGGAAACATCTGCTTTTGGCATAAATTCGCAGGCGTGCGCGACCGCGACGCTCAAGGACGAGAGCAATAATCCGCTCGGCGGACGCACTGTTTCATTCAATGTTACGGGAGCAAATACCCGGACTGGTTCAGGTAGCACAAATGTTTCCGGGCAATACCAATTCTGCTACACGGGAGCGAACATCGGTTCTGATTTGATAACCGCGAGCTTCGATAGCGTCACCGCAAGCTCGACGTTCATCTGGTCCCCTCCGAACAGCGCTCCACAGGTCTCGGCTGGCAACGATCTGACGATAACCTTGCCGGGCCTTGCAAGTTTGACCGGTACGGTAACGGATGACGGTTATCCGACTAACACGTTGACGATCTCCTGGAGCAAAGTTTCAGGCGCTGGAAACGTAACCTTTGATAACCCAAATTCCGCCGCAACGACGGCCGCATTTACGACGGACGGCACTTATGTCCTGCGTCTGTCGGCAACAGATGGACAATTCACCACAACCGATGACGTCACCGTTTCGGTTAATCCGGCCCCGCCAAACCAGCCGCCGACCGCTAATGCGGGGGCGGATAGAACTGCGACGTTGGGAGCCAATTTATTAAAGAACCCAAGTGCTGAAGCGGCTTTGGTAAGCGGTGAACTTCCGGACTGGACTGAGGTTTTGGGCACAAGTTGGACGCGCGTGCAGGGAGAGACAGGCAATACGCCGCCTGCTCGGTTCGGCGATCATGTTTTTTCGCCGGGCAATGCGGCTCAAGGCGAACTGCGCCAGGACGTAGACGTTCGTGCTTTCTCCGAAGGAATCAACGCCGGTACGCAGAGTTTTGAATGGAAAGCCTATGTGCGTTCTGCGCCCGAGCAGAATGTTGATTCAGGACGGGTCATCTTTGAATACCGAGATGCAGCTAACCAGAACACGATTGGGTCGCTCGATTCGGGCGTTATAGCCGACACAAATGGCTGGCATCTGACGGACGATACTCGGGTTCCGCCAGTAGGTACGGGCTTTATTCGGATTCGTCTGCTCACAACGCTCAACACTGGTCCTACGACCGATGTCTATTTCGACGGCATGAGCTTGAAGGCGGTCGGCGGCGGAGCGGCGATAAAACTTAGTGGTACGGCGACCGACGATGGTTTGCCGTCCGGAAGTGCGTTAACAACAACGTGGACTAAAATATCGGGCAGCGGCAATGTTGTTTTTGGGAATGCCAACGCGCTCGATTCATCGGCGAGATTCGATACACCGGCGAGCTATGTTCTGCGACTGACGGCGACCGATGGTTCGGCTTCGGCATCCGACGAAATGACAGTTACCGTCGGTGCGCCTAATCAAGCGCCGACGACGAGCGCCGGTGCGGACCAGACAATTACGCTCCCGGCTACCGCGCAATTAAATGGTACTGGAACTGACGTCGGCGGAAATCCGCGGTTCCGCTGGACAAAAGTTTCGGGAGTCGGAATAGTCTCGTTCTCTAACCCGCAGGTCTTGAATCCGACGGTCACCTTTAGCTTGGGTGGAACTTACATATTGCGTCTCACAACTGAAGACGGCGAACTAGAAGCAACCGACGACGTGACCATTACCGCGAACCCCTCACCAGTTAATCAACCTCCGACCGTCGATGCCGGAAATAATCGAGCGATTCAACTTCCGGTCAATTCCGTCAATTTGAGCGGCGCCGTAACTGATGACGGCTTGCCAAACAATGCGTTGACCGTAAATTGGACGAAGACAAGCGGCGCGGGCAATGTGATGTTTGCAAATCCGAATTCGCCGACGACAACCGCTTCATTTAGTTCTGCGGGCGGCTATGTTCTACGGCTGACGGCGTCCGATGGCCAATACATTGTTTGGAATGAAATGGTTGTGACGGTAAGTCCACAAAATGGCGGCGGGACTAATCAGCCGCCGGTTGTAAACGCGGGAAATGATCTGACAATACCTCTGTCGCAGACGGCGATTCTTGAGGCTCTGACCTTATCTGATGACGGCCTGCCCGTCGGAGCCGTGTACACCTATACGTGGTCGAAAGTTTCCGGGCCGGGCTCAGTTTCTTTCTCGAATCCTGCGGAAACCGGAACCTACGCCACCTTCAGTCAGACGGGAAGCTATGTTGTACGTTTGACGGCTTCGGACTCGCTCCTTTCATCGAGTGACGATGTCACCGTCACGGTCATAGAAAACCAAGCGGCTCCGACGGTGGAGATTCTCACGCCGACGGACGGCATTAGTATCACCGAACCAACCGAGATTTCGGGTACGGTCTCAAGCGGCAATTGGGGCCTTGCGTATTCTCTGACTGATACAGACATCCCGGCAAACCGAACCTGGACAACATTTGCGAGTGGTACTGGAGCCACATCTGGCAACCTGGGAACGATTGACACGACTCTGGTACTTAACGGCCTGTACGATGTTCGACTGACCGCAGCCGATCAATACGGTCAGACTTCGACAGACATAATCAGCGTCTCGGTTGAAAACGGCCTGAAGGTAGGAAATTTCACCGTGTCGTTTGACGACATGAATGTACCGGTTGCCGGGATTCCGATTCAGGTTGTTCGCACATACGACAGCCGAGACAAACGCAAGGGCGATTTCGGCTATGGCTGGACGCTTGGAATCAAGAATGTTCGGGTTGAGAAGAATAATGTGCTCGGTCTGAAATGGTTCCAAACCCGAAGCAGCACGACGATCCCGACCTATTGTGTCGAACCGCTTCGGTCGCATATTGTGACGGTGACGATGCCGGATGGTGAGGTGGAGAAATTTGAGGCACGCCCGGAACTGCAATGTCAGCAGGCGGGGCCGATTACCGAGACTCGCGTCATATTTACACCACAGGCAGGAACGCGGGGCACGCTTACCGTTAATGGCGATAACACTATTCTTGTCGCGGGCAGCGTTCCGGGGCCGGTTGATTTGGTTGCTTATGACGGCAGCGGCATCTTTGACCGGACGCAGTTCAAGTACACCGCAAAAGACGGAACCGAGTTTGTCATCAATCAGGGCAGCGGTCTGCAATCGGTCAAAGACACGAACAACAACACTCTCACTGTCTCGGCGAGCGGAATCACGCATTCCTCGGGTAAGAGCATTGTGTTCACGCGAGATACTTCGGGCCGCATCGTCTCGGTCACCGACCCGGAAGGCGTTTCAAACGTCTATACGTACGATACAAACGGCGATCTTATTTCTTACAAAGACCGCGAGAACAACACGACCACGTTCAGTTATGAGCCGACGATTGCACATCACCTCAAATCGATCATCGACCCGCTTGGCCGGACGCCGATTCGCAATGAGTACGACGCGTCGGGGCGGCTGGTCAAACACACCGACGCCAACGGCGAGGAGATTGTCTATACCCACAATCTGGCGGCGAGGGTCGAAATTGTCCGCGATCGTTTGAGCAATGAAACCCGTTTCGAATACGACGCTCGCGGCAATGTTTTGAAGAAACGCGATGCTCTGGGCCACGAGACCGCATTTGCCTATGACGCAAACGACAACGTCCTGACCGAGACCAACGCACTCGGCAAGACGACCACTTACACATACGACGCTCAGGATAACCGGACTTCGGTCACCGACGCACTCGGCAACCGCACCGAGTTCACATACAACACGCAGGGACGCGTTCTGACCGTCAAGGATGCCCGGAACAGCACGACGACAAATACCTACGACACGGCGGGTAATTTGCTGACGACGACCGACCCGCTTGGCAATGTCACAACCACCGTTTACAACGCAAACGACGGCCAGCCGCTGCTCACGAGAGACGCGCTCAACAACCCGACCTCTTACGAGTATTTAAACGGCTATCTGCAAAAGGAAACCGATGCCCAGAACAACGAAACGACGTTCGGCTATGACGCCAACGGAAACCGAAGTTTGCAGACTGTCAAACGCACAAACGCGTTAGGGCAGCTTGAGACGATAACGACGAGTTTCGAGTTCGACAGTCTAAACCGTCTGACCAAAACCACCCTTGCCGACGGAACCTTTACGCGAACCGAATACAACGCTCTCGGCCAGCAATCGGCAACCATCGACCAGGCCGGACGCCGCACCGAATTTGATTACGACACGCTCGGTCGCTTGATAAAAACAACCCACCCGGACGCCAAGTTTGAGGAATCCACCTACGACGACGAAGGCCGCCGTCTGACATCGAAAGATCGTGCAGGAAGAGTCACCTCATTCGAATACGATGCTCTCGGACGACTCAAGAAAACGACCTACGCGGACGCGACTTTCACCACTACGAACTACGACGCAGCCGGACAGGTCACGTCGACAGTCGACGCTCGCGGCAATGCGACAACCAATTTTTACGATGACGCGGGCCGCAGAACATCGGTCAAGAACGCTCTGAACCAGATCACGTCATTCGTCTACGACCCGAATGGCAACCAGTCGTTGATGACCGATGCCCGAAGTAATACGACGGCGTTCGTATATGATTCCGTCAACCGCCGGACGCGGACAAACTTCGCCGACTCGACCTTCACCGAAACGACCTACGACCAGCTAGGCAGAAAAACGGCCGAAAGGGACCAAGCCGGAAAAGTAACGCAATTTGTCTATGATTCACTCGGCAGATTGACAAAAGTGAAAGACGCCCTGAATCAGGAAACGATTTATAGCTACAACGAACTTGGTCAGCAAGTTTCCCAAAAAGACGCCCTCAACCGCGAAACCAAATACGAATACGACAAACTAGGCCGCCGCACAAAACGCATCCTACCGCTCGGTCAGGTTGAAACATATTCGTACGCAACGGACGGCAATCTGCAATCAAAAACGGATTTCAACGGCAAAACGACAACCTTCGGCTATGACGCGATGCGTCGGCTTTTGAGCAAAACGCCCGACGCTTCACTCAGTCAACCGACAATTAGTTTCACCTATAACGATCTAGGCCAAAGGGCGACCATGACCGACGCATCAGGTGTAACTAACTACAGCTACGACATTCGGAATCGACTGTCGAGCAAACAAACTCCATTCGGCGCGTTAAACTACACTTTTGACAATGCCGGAAATATCGAAACTCTGCGTTCGTCGAACACAAACGGCGTCTCGGTTGACTACGGATACGATCAACTAAATCGGCTTTCGTCAGCCAAAGATAATCGCCTGGCAGGCAACCAGACAACCAACTACACCTACGACCCAGCAGGAAATCTGCAAAGCTATTCGTATCCGAATCAGGTAACGACCAGTTACGGCTACAACTCGCTCAACCGTCTAACG
The DNA here is from genome assembly GCA_963738935.1 of uncultured Acidobacteriota bacterium. Lineage (GTDB taxonomy): Bacteria > Acidobacteriota > Blastocatellia > Pyrinomonadales > Pyrinomonadaceae > OLB17. The sequence continues at coordinate 3,013,234 of CAVTYF010000001.1, forward strand.
GCAATGACCGTCGCAAACGGCCAGACGAATCTTGCCTCGTACAATTACACCCTCGGAGCCGCAGGAAACCGAACCCAGGTCGTCGAGCTAGGAGGTCGAACGGTCAATTATGTTTACGACGATCTGTATCGTCTGACCAACGAAACAATCGCGAATTCGGCCAATAATGGTTCGATTGGCTATCAGTATGATCCCGTCGGAAATCGCCTGAACCGGAATTCCTCGGTCAACCAAGTTCCGAATCAAACTTCGACCTTTGACGCAAACGACCGAATCGGTACGGACACATTCGATGCCAACGGAAACACGAAAGTTTCAAACGGCAAGACCTACAATTACGATTTCGAGAACAAGCTAACCTCGACATCGGACGGAATCACAATCACCTATGACGGCGACGGCAACCGCGTCTCAAAAACTGTCGGCGGCGTAACAACGAGATACCTCGTTGATACGAATAATTTGACGGGCTATGCGCAGGTTGTCGAGGAAATACAGACTGGAAGTGTTATCAAGGCCTACACCTACGGTCACGATTTGATTTCACAGAGAATTGTCGGTGGAACTGTGTCTTTCTACGGCTATGACGGACACGGATCAGTCCGACATCTCATTGGTTCGGCTGGTTCTGTTACCGACGCCTACACTTACGACGCATTCGGGACTGTAATCGGCAGAACCGGAACAACCGACAATAACTATCTCTACGCTGGCGAGCAGTTCGATGCGGATCTGAGCTTCTACTATAACCGAGCTAGGTATCTGAATGTCGAAACGGGACGTTTCGTTTCAATGGATAGCTATGAAGGAACTCTATTTGAGCCAATCACATTGCACAAATATCTGTACGCCAACGCTGATGCGGTTAATTATTTTGATCCAAGTGGAAACTTCTCTGTGCAAGATACCTTAATTACAATGGTCGTGGGTGGCATCATTAACGCGATGGTCGGGGCAACCTTCAATATTCTTGAAGGCACCAGTATGACTTCGGCGGAATTTTGGGAAGATTTCGGACAGGACTTCGCCATTGGAGCCCTGACCGCTCCGGTCGGAGGCGTATTCAGTAGATTGGCGTTGTCCTTGGCTAAGCCTACTCTGTTGCCGCTGTTCCAAATTATAGGCCGTATGGGTGCCATAACTCTTCGGGGGAGAAGTGCGACCAGTAAGATGTTGGTTAACATGAGCCGTTTCTTTGTCAATACGAACAGAACTTATCCAAGTGTTAGTTCAACCGCTTTGGGACGCGTACTAAAGCGAGTATTTCCCAATGTGGAGTGGGAAATGCACCACGTTTTCATTCAGCAATCATGGTCTCGTGTCGGCACGCCAAATCAGATTTATGGCGATTTAGTAGCCAATGAGGGATTGAGGCGAATCGGAAACGGTTTGTGGAACTTACTTCCGATCCCTCGGTCCTTGAATCATGCCCTGGGCCGAAGCGAGCTTAGCACCCAACTTCTAGCGACTGCTTATTATTCGTTGATTGTCTATGGAACGGCACACACAACGGTTTTTATGCTTGAAGGTGAGGAATGATTTGAGGGACAAATTCTTTCTTCGAATATTTACATTAAAACAATCTGAACTGATGCCCATTTACTATTATAAGACACAAACCGAGGTACTCATCGGCGACCAGGTTGAATTTAAAACTTGGTTGTTTTTCTGTGCGGTTGGCAAAAGGGGAGAGTGTGGTATGTGCCTGGAATTTCGCCGAAAAATGAGAGTTTAGAATTCAACAGTCTATCGTGGGTCTCGATTGAGGATGACAATGGTGAGCAGATTGGTATTTTGGCAGATCCTGAGACTCAAGAATTACAGAAAACCGTGCGCTTTTTACATCGAGCAACGGACGGATTCACGATCCCGCTCGGGCCCTATTATTTTGGTGATGAGGAAAAAAGTGCGAATGGCCAGTAGAGCTTGGTGAAGAGCATCAGGAATCAGGCAAGGGGCCTTGAACCGGAGAGCGAGTTGGCAAGGCAAGGGCGTCAGACACTGGAATCTAGCTTCCCGTTTGGACAGTTAAACGTTGAAGTTCTTCACGACAAGACTAAAAAAGGAACCGAAGAGTCGCTAAGGTCTGAAGTCTCGTGCGGGAGTGCTTCTGTATTGTATGGAGATTCTCATGCCGAAAATCTTTGCCATTTGGACTTTGTTTTGCCTTCTCGCGACTTCGGTATCCATCCCAGCAAGAAACATAGACGACGACGCGGGCCGCCGAACCTCGGTCAAAAACGCTCTGAACCAAATCACGTCATTCGTTTATGATCCGAACGGCAACCAGTCGTCCATGACCGATGCACGGAGCAATACTACTGCGTTTGTCTATGATTCCGTCAACCGCAGGACGCGGACAAATTTTATTGATTCAACCTTCACCGAAACGACATACGACAGTCTCGGACGAAAGACAGCGGAAAAAGATCAGGCCGGAAAGATTACGCAATTCGTTTACGACAGCCTCGGCCGTCTCACAAAGGTGATCGACGCCCTAAACCAGGAAACGCGGTACACCTACAACGAGGTGGGTCAGCAGACGAAACAGATCGACGCTCTGAACCGCGAAACCAAATACGAATTCGACAAACTAGGCCGCCGCACAAAACGCATCCTGCCGCTCGGACAGGTCGAAACGTACTCGTATGCGACCGACGGCAATCTGCAGTCAAAAACCGATTTCAACGGCATGACGACGACCTTCGGCTACGACAGCATGCGACGGCTCATGAGCAAAACCCCCGACGCGTCGCTAAACCAACCGACCGTTGGTTTCACCTACAATGACCTGGGCCAGAGAGCAACCATGACCGACGCCTCCGGCGTGACGAATTACACCTACGACATTCGAAACAGGCTATCGAACAAACAAACCCCGCAAGGAACGCTTTCCTACACATACGACGAAAGCGGCAGTATCAAAACCCTCCGCTCCAACAACACGAACGGCGTTTCGGTTGATTACGATTATGACCAACTGAACCCGGCTCTCGTCCGCCAAAGACAATCGGCTAGTCGGAAACCAAACGACGAATTACGCCTATGACGCAGTTGGAAATCTACAATCGTATTCCTATCCGAACGCCGTTACGACCACCTACGTCTACAACAATCTAAACCGCCTCACAACGATGACCCTTGCCAACGCGGGCGGAAATCTTGCGAGGTATTCATACGTGCTCGGAGCCGCAGGCAATCGAACACAGGTTACCGAACTTTCGGGCCGCACGGTCAATTACGTTTACGATGACCTGTACAGGTTGACATCGGAAACGATTGCGAATTCCGCCAATAACGGCGCAATCAGTTATCAATTCGACGCTGTTGGCAATCGTTTACAGAGGAACTCCAACATTAATTTGGTTCCGAATCAAACCTCAACCTTTGATGCCAACGACCGAATAAATTCCGACACTTTCGACGCCAACGGCAACACCAAAGTAAGCAATGGCAAGACTTATAACTATGACTTTGAAAACCGTCTGACTTCAACATCTGACGGCGTAACGGTGGTTTACGACGGCGATGGCAACCGTGTATCGAAAACCGTAGGCGGTATCGCTACAAAATATCTTGTCGATACGAATAATCTGACTGGATACGCACAAGTTGCTGAGGAAATTGTTTCGGGCCAAGTTACAAAGCAATACACCTACGGGCATGACTTGATCTGCCAACGGCAAACCTCAGGAACGAGTTTCTACAACTACGACGGACACGGTTCGGTTCGAGGATTGAGTAGCTCAAGTGGAAGCATCACAGACACTTATACTTACGATGCTTTCGGAGATCTGATTGCACAAGCAGGTAACACATCAAACTTGTATCTCTACGCAGGGGAGCAGTTCGATGCCGCCTTCGCCTCCGCTTCCATACACGACTTTCGAATCGATGGCCAAATAATTAGTTTAAGAGCAAACTATAATAGTGGTGGCTATGGTGGTGGGGCTGGGCTAGATCTCATTCGTCAAAACAGCACGGGAAGCTGGTTCTATGCGCTAACCGGAGAATTCGGAAGGGCACCGCTTTCAGTTTTTCAGAGACACAGAGGTTTGGGTTTGAGTATTTCCGGCGGGGTGATTGTCGGTATGAATGATCCGTCTGAAATGTCTGGATCGGCCGTAACGGCGACAATACCTTCCTCAATAGCCCGACTGCTTGGAGGCGCTCTGTTTAGCGAGAATAAAGCTTGGGGGGCGATGACTCAACTGGCGAAGAGAAATCTAAATAGTAGAAATTCTGACCTTGCATTTAGTGCCGGACTTTCGTCCTCGGGTCCAACTTATGCAACGGTAGGTCTAAGAAGCAATTCGTTCACGACCTTGTTCTCTTACTCTGGAGAATATCAACCAGCAGACTCCGTTATAGACGAAATTAGAGAAGCTGGTGGAGCGCTTTTTAGTGCTGTAGAAGCGGGAATGCTGAACACTTCAGAAAATATTAGGTCAAGCTCAGACTCGATTATTTCGGCACTGCAGAGCAGCTAATGCAAATTAGAACCGAACTTTATGTTGAAAAATATTTCTTTCTTACTAAAGTGCCTGGCCGTTGGATTGCTAGTTGGTGGCGTATTTGCTTTCTTTCTGACTGGCCAAAGCCTGTTTCTTGAGATAGCGGCATTTGCCTTTATAGCAATTTGTTTCATCCTCTCTTTGTTTATGTCTGTGAGCATAGTCAAGGGCGAAATCAGAAAAAAGAAGGGACCTCCTATTTTTATCGCTTTACCATGCATTGTGGAATCGTGCTAATTGTGATCTATTTTTTGTGGTATTGGCTATCAGAAGTACTTGGTGTCCAAATCATTGGCTCAGTTCCACCAATTAGGTCTAGTATTATTGCAATCCTCGGTGGCTCGCTCATCGTGTTGGGTTTCATTGTCTCGATTTTCGTGGGTTTATTAGACTTTTGGAAAGCAAAGTAGACGATGCCTGGAAAAAAATGACCTTTATTCGCAATATCAAGTTTAATGCAATGGGTTTTTGAAAATGGCAGACATACAGGTGATATTGGGTTTATAGACTTGCCGCGCGAATATGACATCGAGCTTCAATAAACTCCTGGCTTGCCTCGTACTCCTTGCCATAATAACAAGCGTTCAGGGCTACGCCTGTCTGAATCAGGCCACGTGTAACGCTAGCAAAATTCAACATCTGCTTTCCCCTAACGGCGATCTTATTTCGTACAAAGACCGTGAAAACAACACGACGACGTTCACCTATGAGCCGACGATTCCGCATCATCTGAAATCGATCGTTGATCCGCTTGGCCGGACGCCGATTCGCAATGAGTACGACGCGTCGGGGCGGCTGATCAAACACACCGACGCCAACGGCGAGGAGATTGTCTATACTCACAATCTGGCGGCGAGGGTTGAGATTGTCCGCGACCGTTTGAACAATGAGACCCGTTTCGAATACGACCCTCGCGGCAATGTTTTGAAGAAACGCGATGCGTTGGGCCACGAAACCGCATTTGCCTATGACGCAAACGACAACGTCCTGACCGAGACAAACGCACTCGGCAAGACGACCACTTACACATACGACGCTCAGGATAACCGGACTTCGGTCACCGACGCCCTCGGCAACCGCACTGAGTTCACATACAACACGCAAGGCAGAGTTCTGACCGTCAAGGATGCTCGAAATAACACGACGACGAACACCTACGACACGGCGGGCAATTTGCTGACGACGACCGACCCGCTTGGGAACGTCACCACCACCGTTTACAACGCAAACGACGGCCAGCCTCTGTTCACGAGAGACGCTCTGAACCACACGACCTCTTACGAGTATTTCAACGGCTATCTGCAAAAGGAAACCGACGCTCAGAATAATGAAACCACCTTCGGATACGATGCAAACGGCAATCGAAGCTCGCAGACGGTCAAGCGCACAAACGCGTTAGGGCAGCTTGAGACGATTACGACGGGCTTTGAGTTCGACAATCTAAACCGCCTGACCAAAACAACCCTCGCGGACGGCACCTATCAAAGAACCGAATACAACGCCCTCGGTCAGCAGTCGGCAACCATCGACCAAGCCGGACGCCGTACCGAATTCGATTACGACACACTTGGACGTTTGATAAAGACAACCCACTCAGACGCCAAGTTCGAGGAATCAACCTACGACGACGAGGGCCGCCGCTTGACCTCAAAAGACCGTGCGGGAAGAGTCACCTCATTCGAATACGACGCCCTCGGACGCCTGAAAAAGACGACGTACGCGGACGCAACCTTCACCACGACGAACTACGACGCGGCGGGACAGGTCACGTCGTCAATTGACGCTCGCGGCAACGCAACAACAAACTTCTACGACGACGCGGGTCGCAGAACCTCGGTCAAGAATGCCCTCAACCAAATCACGTCATTCGCCTTCGACCCGAACGGCAATCAGTCGTCGATGACCGATGCCCGGAACAATACGACCGCTTTCGTTTACGATTCCGTGAACCGCAGAACGCGAACCAACTTCGCCGATGCAACGTTCACCGAAACGACGTACGACCAACTCGGCAGAAAGACCGCAGAAAAAGACCAGGCCGGAAAAGTAACGCAGTTCATCTACGATTCACTCGGCAGATTGACGAAGGTTAAGGATGCTCTGAATCAGGAAACAGTCTACGGCTACAACGAGCTTGGCCAGCAGATTTCACAAAAAGATGCCCTCAATCGCGAAACAAAATACGAATACGACAAACTAGGCCGTCGCACCAAACGCATCCTGCCGCTCGGACAGATCGAAACATATTCGTACGCAACGGACGGCAATCTGCAGTCAAAAACAGACTTCAACGGCAAAACAACAACCTTCGGCTACGACTCGATGCGGCGGCTTCTGAGCAAAACGCCAGACGCGTCGCTAAGCCAACCGACCGTCGGTTTCACCTACAATGATCTGGGCCAGCGGGCGACAATGACCGACGCTTCCGGCGTGACGAACTACAGCTATGACATCCGCAACCGTCTGGTGTCGAAGCAGACGCCGCAGGGAACGCTTTCCTACACATACGACGAAAGCGGAAGCATCAAAACCCTCCGCTCCAACAACACGAACGGCGTTTCGGTTGATTACGATTACGATCAACTTAGCCGTCTTTCGAGTGTCAAAGACAATCGTCTAACAGGAAGCCAAAACACGACTTACACTTATGATGCGGTCGGTAATTTACAGTCGTACTCGTATCCGAACACGGTTACGACAAGCTATGGCTACAACAATCTTAATCGTCTGACCGCGATGACAATCGCTAACACGGGGGGCAGTTTGGCCAGTTACGCCTACACGCTCGGCGCGGCTGGTAATCGCACACAAGTCATTGAAAATACGGGCCGAACAGTCAACTACGTGTATGACGATTTGTATCGCCTGACTTCTGAAACAATTGCGAATTCTGCTAACAATGGCGCGATCAGCTACCAATTCGACGCCGTTGGAAATCGGTTGCAAAGAAATTCAAGCGTCAATTTAGTTCCGAATCAAACCTCGACTTACGATGCCAATGACAGGCTCATTTCTGACACTTTCGACAACAACGGAAGCACAAAAGTCTCGAATGGAAAATCGTATAACTACGATTTTGAAAATCACCTGACTTCCACAAGCGATGGCATCGCCATCATTTACGACGGCGATGGAAATAGGGTCTCGAAAACTGTCGGTGGAGTCACAACAAAATACCTCGTCGATACAAATAATTTGACAGGCTATGCCCAGGTCGTCGAAGAGTTGCAAAATGGAAATGTCACCAAACAATACACTTATGGCTTGGGTTTGGTTTCACAAAAACAAGCAATCGGAGTTAGTTTTTACAATTACGATGGCCACGGCTCTGTGCGCGGTTTGGGTAATTCAGGCGGTTCCGTCACTGATACTTATTCCTACGACGCTTTTGGAACAATAATCGAAAGAACCGGAACAACCGACAACAACTACCTCTATGCCGGTGAACAGTTCGACTCCGATCTTGGTTTTTACTACAACCGGGCGAGATATTTGAATGTTGAGACGGGAAGATTTATTTCGCAGGACAGTTATGAAGGAAGCTCAGGCGATCCGGGAAGCCTTCACAAATATTTGTACGCGGCGAGTAACCCTGCCAATCGGAAAGATCCGAGCGGCTTCAATTCGATAGTTGAACAAACGGTCGTAGCTGATTTTGTGGGCCTAGGCTCTACATATTCCTACGCTCCCTTGGCAACGGTCAGTCAAGCCGGCCTCGCGGAGTTCGCGGCTGAAACGGCTGTGGTAGCTGGGACTGCGACAGGGGCTTCAGCATCGGCTGGAACTGCGGTCAGTTCACTTCTTACTTTTTTTGGATCGGCCGCATTCGGACTTGCGATTGCAACTGCTACCCAAAATGGCGAACGAAACGAGGAACATGAGATTTTCTATAGGGCGATGTCTGATGCCGAGTTTGCAGGCTTAGGACCGAATGGTGAAATAACGATTGGTCAGACAGAGAATTTCGTGAGCCAATCTCCCGAATATGTAATACAGCTTGCCGTACGATGGCCTAACCGATATCAGAAACTAGTTGTTTATGTTATGGACCAAGGTACACGAAGCGCCTTAGTCTCTAGGGGAGCAGTTAGCAATGGAGCTCAAGAGATAGATCCAAGCCTGGCAGGTCTGCCAAACATTTCATCCTTTCCTCGCCAGTACAGCGATGTTGTGCATCTAAAAGGCGAAACCGGTAACGTGCTAAACTATGGATTAAGACGGGGAACTGTCGATCTGTTCAACAGTAGAATTATATCCCACATTGCGACAAATTTATGAATGATAGATTTAAGGAGCTGTACGACGAGATAACTGGTCAGACCCAAATTTCATACGAGCGCCTTCATCAAGTGATGTTCGAAATTAGGGCACTCGGGAACATTTCGAGTGATTTGTTGGAGGCGATTACTGAGCAGTTTGACAGAAAAAATTGGGGAGCGCTATTTAGGCTAATCGGTATCATCCATTACATACCGAACAAGGAGTTCACGCCAATCTTATGTGAAATACTTGATAACCATAAGGAACAGGGCATAGCTGAAAATGTTGTTGACGCACTTTTTGAGATTGGAGATGAATCTTCGGTCTCCGCCCTTGTACGTTCATTGGATTATTACGAGCCTGGCGATGATGACCGTCACTTAAACCGAAAGATCATTGATACACTTTCAAGGATTGGAACGCAGGACGCAATTGACTTGATAAAACAGGCCCTCGGCAGTGAAGACGAAATAATTCGTGAAGCCGCGCGAGCCGAACTTCATCGGCTTGGCGAGAGTTAAAGTCGAATATCTAATCAGGTAACGACGAGCTACGTCTACAACAGCCTGGACCGTCTTACGACGATGACGCTTTCCAACGCGGGTGGAAATCTTGCGAGATATACCTACCTATTAGGAGCCGCCGGCAACCGAACACAGGTTACGGAACTTTCGGGTCGCACGGTCAATTATGTTTACGATGACCTGTACAGGTTGACATCGGAAACGATTGCGAATTCCGCCAATAACGGCGCTATCAGCTATCAGTTCGACGCCGTTGGCAATAGTTTACAGAGGAACTCCAACGTTAATTTGGTTCCGAATCAAACCTCAACTTTTGATGCAAACGACCGAATCGGTTCGGACACTTTCGATGCCAACGGAAATACGAAAGTCTCCAATGGCAAAACCTACAATTACGATTTCGAGAACAAGCTAACCTCGACATCGGACGGAATCACAATCACCTATGACGGTGACGGCAACCGTGTCTCGAAAGCGGTCGGCGGAGTAACAACGCGATACCTCGTTGATACGAATAACTTGACCGGCTACGCACAGGTTGTTGAGGAAGTTCAAGGCGGCAGTGTTGTCAAGGCTTATACCTACGGTCACGACCTTATCTGTCAAAGAATCACCAGCGGAGGTGTCTCGTTTTATGGCTACGACGGTCACGGGTCGGTGAGAACTCTCAGCGACGGCTCTGGAAGTGTTACGGACACCTATGATTTCGATGCCTTCGGAAACCTCATTAGCCAAACAGGAACGACAAACAATGGCTATTTATACGCAGGAGAGCAGTTCGACGCAGATTTGAATTTCTCCTACAATCGTGCACGTTATCTGAACCTTGCAACCGGACGCTTCGTCTCACTGGATAACTATGAAGGAAATTCAAATGATCCAGGGAGCCTACATAAATATCTATACGCTAACGCTGATCCGATTAACCGAACGGATCCGAGCGGCAACGTCTCCGTAGGTGGAATCCTTGCTGGCGTTGCAATCATTGGGATAATAGCAGCTATTGCGATTCCGACTTCGACATCTCTTTTTCGAGGAGCCTTACAAACACCGAGGGAACCAGTCATCCAAATCGACGATCAACCAGTTATCGTAGAGGGTAGTGGATGGGATGACGGAATTGTTGCTTCTTCATTAGAGTTTGCAGCTCAGGTTTGGAAAAAACTAGCTAATATAGAAATCAATACGAAACCAATAGTACGTATCAGCTTGCCTACTGTTCTGAATGATTCAGGTTATGATGAAAGATTGATTAGTGCCAAGCTAGCAGAACAAGGAGTTAACTCTAAGCATATAACTTTCTTTCTAGGCTCACTCTTTCAGAACTTAGCCTCTGTCGAAGGAGCGGTTCCCAGAGGGGACCCGGCCAATCCGGCCCCTCCTCCGTATCGAACCTATGTTTCAACTGCCGCGTTGACTTCGAGAAGGGTTGTAAATTGGTGGGCTAACAACCCCGCCGGAGGGGTTGTTGCCCACGAGTGGGGACATAGCTTTAACCTCGACCACACTCTTGGGCCTGGTCTGATGAGTGCGATTCTTGGAACAACGAATCCAGTTTTCTTTCAGCACAGTCTTTCGGACTCCGAAATTGAGTCGGCTAGAGCATTCGCGAGTAATTACAGATAAAATATGGTGTCAACAATTAGAGTACTTACGGGTCTATTTCTGAAAGAGGTGGAAGTCAGAAAATCCTATCTAGGGATTAATGTGCTTTGGTTAGTCGTTGCTTTCGCCATGTTTTACTTGGCGTTGCCGGCGATTCAAGACGCAATACCGAATGATTTCGTTGAACCGAATCCAAACGCCATTTCCTTTGCCCCATTAGTAGGGCTTACCGGCCAAGAAAGAATTTTTTTGAGGATCGAAGGTCTAAAATTTCAGTTTTGGATTGTCATATTTTTGATTCTTAAAAATTGTTTTATTTTTGCTAGGAATTCTGTTTCTTTTGTCGGCAATTATCTACTGTTATCAATAATTTTTCCTTTCTGCCTTTACTACGGAAAATGGTCTAGCTCATTTGTTGTTTGCAAGGATTGCAGTCTGTCAATAAGCCCATTCTTTCCTTCGCAGAATTGGAGCGGGACGTTATTTCTATTGACTTTGATTTGTGTGTTCGTTTTTGAATTCGCGTTCTTAATTGTGTTATTGGTGACAGCGAGAAAAAATAACTACAGGACAAATAACTGAAAATACCACCCGGGAAAGCGAATAGGGGCACGGGAGCTTCACTCCTACATGATGAAGCTAAGGAAAATTGATGATGTTTTGTTGTAGAATCGTCTGACTGAAAATCGAGCTGACGTGTTTGAAAAAACGATAGCTATGCGTTGAGTCGTTTATGACTTAAAAACGGGGAGCGCCGTGCTAAGTCCGGCGAGAATTGCCGAAATTCAACAGCACTTGCCAGGCGGGAATTCGGTTCCAGTTATAGAAATAAAGCCTGGCCAGTAAGTAAAAATGAAAAAACAATCATGTAAAAAGGTCGCCGAGGCGCTCTTGTCATGTTTATCTGGTTATGCTTATCAGAGTAAACCGAATGCCCTTTTCCAAGTGCCCGTTGATAGGGTTTTTAGAGGAATGATATTTGACAGCTCTGGATTCTCGTCCGAAGCATTCTATCCACACATCTTTGTGCTGCCTCTTTATGTTCCAACTGACAGATGGACGTTGAGTTTAGGAAAGCGGCTTGCTGGTAGATGGGATTACGAACGGGGACAAGAAGAGACATTAGCCAAACGGTTGCTCGAAAGCATGGAACAGGAACGTGCGTTCAGACTTCTGGAGGACTTGTCAGGGCCGGACAAATTCACGAAAAACCTCGGTAAGTATCACTCGAATCCAGATGACCCTTATTTTCAGCAAACATTAGCTTACTCCCTCGCCATTTGCGGGCGCTTTCCCGAGGCTCTAAGCTGGCTTGATAGATGCCGTGCGACGCTTCAGGAGATGCAAAGAAGACAGCCAGATATAAGATGGTACGCCGGACTTCTTGACGAGGTTACAAAATTTAGAGAGTTAGTTCTTTCAGACGAGGGCGCCGCCATAAAGCAGTTGGACGACTGGACGGAGTACACGAGGTCGAAATTGGGTCTTCCCGCATAACGCGGCGAGCTAATCTTGAATCAAATGGCTAACCCCCAAATACACCTTGGTTTATTCTGTGGGGCCTCGGGATTTTCATGCTAAGACTTATTGCCCTATGGATGTCGTTTTGTCTTCTCGCGACCTCGCTTCCTCCGCAGGCAAGAGATTTTCCCGAAGATGGCAACGGCAACCAGTCATCAATGACCGACGCCCGTAACAACACGACTGCCTTTGTTTACGATTCCGTCAATCGCAAGACGCGAACCAACTTCGCCGACGCGACCTTCACCGAAACGACATATGACAGTCTCGGCAGAAAAACAGCGGAAAAAGACCAGGCCGGAAAGGTAACGCAGTTCGTCTACGACAGCGTCGGACGGCTCACAAAAGTGATCGACGCCCTAAATCAGGAAACGCGTTACACCTACAACGAAATCGGGCAGCAGACGAAACAGATCGACGCCCTAAACCGCGAAACCAGATACGAATACGACAAACTAGGCCGCCGCACAAAACGCACCCTGCCGCTCGGACAGATCGAAACATATTCGTACGCAACGGACGGCAATCTGCAATCAAAAACGGATTTCAACGGCAAAACGACAACCTTCGGCTACGACACGATGCGGCGGCTTCTGAGCAAAACGCCCGACGCTTCACTAAATCAACCGACCGTCAGTTTTACCTACAACGACTCGGGCCAAAGGGCCACAATGACCGACGCATCCGGCGTCACGAATTACAGCTACGACATCCGCAACCGTCTGGTGTCGAAGCAGACGCCGCAGGGAACGCTTTCCTACACATACGACGAAAGCGGAAGCATCAAAACCCTCCGCTCCAACAACACAAACGGCGTTTCGGTTGATTACGATTACGATCAACTTAGCCGTCTTTCGAGTGTCAAAGACAATCGTCTAACAGGAAGCCAAAACACGACTTACACTTATGATGCGGTCGGTAATTTACAGTCGTACTCGTATCCGAACACGGTTACGACAAGCTATGGCTACAACAATCTTAATCGTCTGACCGCGATGACAATCGCTAACACGGGGGGCAGTTTGGCCAGTTACGCCTACACGCTCGGCGCGGCTGGTAATCGCACACAAGTCATTGAAAATACGGGCCGAACAGTCAACTACGTGTATGACGATTTGTATCGCCTGACTTCTGAAACAATTGCGAATTCTGCTAACAATGGCGCGATCAGCTACCAATTCGACGCCGTTGGAAATCGGTTGCAAAGAAATTCAAGCGTCAATTTAGTTCCGAATCAAACCTCGACTTACGATGCCAATGACAGGCTCATTTCTGACACTTTCGACAACAACGGAAGCACAAAAGTCTCGAATGGAAAATCGTATAACTACGATTTTGAAAATCACCTGACTTCCACAAGCGATGGCGTGACAATCGTCTACGACGGCGACGGCAATCGAGTCTCAAAAACCGTCGGCGGCGTAACTACGAAATATCTTGTCGATACCAACAACCTGACCGGCTACGCCCAAGTTGTCGAAGAAATTCAAGGCGGGAATGTTGTCAAGGCTTACACTTACGGGCTTGATCTGATTTCGCAAAAACAAGGTTTGGGCGTGAGTTTCTACCAATACGATGGCCACGGCTCTGTGCGCGGTTTGAGTAGTTCAGGCGGTTCCGTCACTGATACTTATTCCTACGACGCTTTTGGGACAAACATTGAGCGAACAGGAACGACCGACAATAACTATCTCTACGCCGGTGAGCAGTTCGACGCGGATCTGAGCTTCTACTATAACCGAGCGAGATACCTCAATGGCTCAACGGGTAGATTTACTTCAATGGACAGCTACGAAGGTGGCTCCGACCCCGCCAGCCTTCATAAGTATCTTTATGCTGGAAGCAATCCCGTCGGGAGAATAGACCCTTCTGGGAATGCATACCTCGCATCCGAAGCTCAGGCCGCTTCTTTGAGGGGTAACATTAGCTCGTACTCAGCCGTTCAATATCAATCTGTTTTACGGGCGTCCCAGCCTGCTCTTGTTGATGCTGCCTTGGCTGAAATAGGAACCACCGCAGTGACCACGACGACGGCTACTACATCAACAGCTACGGTAGTAAGTTCCCTGTTGGCCTTTTTTGGTTCTGCAGCCTTCGGAGTAGCTATTGCAACACGATTAAGTGATTCCGAAAACGAGGGAGAAAATGAAATATTCTACAGAGCAATGTCGAACGAAGAATATTCAGGTTTAGGGTCAAACGGCGAGATAGCTATACGGCAAACCGAGAATTTTGTAAGTCAATCCCCGGAATACGTGATTCAACTTGCTGCCCGCTATCCGCACCTGTATCAAAAGCTGGTTGTTTATGTCATGGAATCCGGAACCAAGAATGCCTTGGCTTTGAACGGTGCTGTAAGTAACGGTGCTGAAAATCTTGACCCTACACTTGCGGGCTTACGAAATATCGCGTCCTATCCAAGACAGTATCCGAATGTCGTCCACATTAAGGGTGAAACAGGCGGAGCAATCAACTACGGACTTCGAACAGGAACTGTACATATATTTAACAATCGAATTAAGTCTCATTTTGGAACAAATTTATGAGAGGTAAATTTAAGCAGTTGTACGAGGAAATAAGTGGAGAACCACAAATCTCCTATGAGCGTTTCCAGCAGGCGACTCAAGAGCTATTGGCCTTGGGGGATATTTCGGATGATTTGTTAGCGGCCCTTGAGGAGCAATTCTTGCAGAAGAATTGGGGCGTTGTGTTTAGGCTCATTGCCGTTATTCACTATTTGCCCAATACCAAATTTACACCGATTCTTTGCGAAATACTTGACAACCATAAGGAGCAAGGAATCGCTGAGAACGTTGTCGATGCCTTAGATATAATTAATGACGAATATTCAATTCCCGCCCTTACTCGTTCACTGGAGTACTTCGAACCCGGTGATGACGACCGTCAATTGAATCGTAAAATTATCTATGCACTATCCAAGCTAGGAAATGCTGAGGCTATCGACGCGATAAAACTGGCCCAGAATAGTAGCGATATGATTATCAGAGGAACGGCGCGAACAGAGTTGGAGCGAATTTGTAAATGACTGGTTTTTATTGATAAACCAACCGGATTACGACGTGGGTTAGAGAAGTAGCGCCTGGTCTAGAGCCTTCATTTAGCTACCTTTTCCCGTAATGCAGGAGAATTCGTTGCAAAGAGAAACTGTGAAACGAAAACTTGAAAAAAGTCTGCTAGACCAAGGATTTGTTAAAGTAAATGAAAATTTACTCGTCCTCAAGAAGGATTGTGGACATACATCCCTGTTTATAGTGGAGAGGGGAGCCAGAAGCCATCAAAACAAGAAAGCAATCGAGCTAGGCATCTCAATTAATGATAGATTTGTCTCTGAGCAAACTGATGGGCTTGCTTTGTCTGTTTTTCTGTCTGAAACAGGGGTCAGTTCGAGAGAAGACGGATTGGCAATTTGGTGGGATTTCCCCAGCGAAGAAGAAAAGGCCGTAGCGCGTATTTTGAAGGATGGGTTCAATTGGTTCGCTAACTTTTCGAGTACGCAGAATTTAATCGCTTATTTTGAGAGAGGTCTAACTCTGGGAGTTGCAAACAGGCCTGCAAAAGGAGGCCTAATATCGTCAATAGCTCACAAAATTGTATTTCGTCAAAATCCTATTGAATCGAAAGCCATTCGTCATCCGCCAGTTTACAACTACTATCTCAGTATTTTGTATTATGAGATTGGCAACTTTGAAAAGTCAGAAAAATTTGCTTTGGAGTGGTTTGATTTCACTAAAACAAGAAAGCTGGAAAACGAACCCGAGAGAACAATGAAACATCTCGAAGCTCTTAACGTCAATTTGTCGAGGCTTTCTGCAAGGCAGACTTAGAAAAACACCTGGAGACCAGGGCCAGCGAACGAGTTAGTTTTACGGACAACGAATGGTGCCAGCAAGCAATATGTCAGATCCGTCCGGCATGCTCACGACGACCGACCCGCTGGGCAATGTCGCAACAACCGTTTACAACATCAACGACGGCCAGCCGCTGCTCACGAGAGACGCTCGGAACCACACGACCTCTTACGAATATTTTAACGGCTATCTGCAAAAGGAAACCGATGCCCAGAACAACGAAACGACGTTCGGCTATGACGCCAACGGAAACCGAAGCTCGCAGACCGTTAACCGCACAAACGCCCAGGGGCAGCTTGAGACAATTACCACGAATTTCGAATTCGACAATCTCAACCGCCTGACCAAAACAATCCTCGCCGACGGCACCTATCAAAGAACCGAATACAACGCCCTCGGTCAGCAATCGGCAACCATCGATCAAGCCGGCCGCCGTACCGAGTCAACTTACGACACGCTCGGCCGTCTCATAAAAACAACCCACCCGGACAGCAAATTCGAGGAATCAACCTACGACGACGAAGGCCGACGTCTGACCTCAAAAGACCGTGCAGGAAGAGTCACCTCATTTGAATACGACGCCCTTGGACGCCTGAAAAAGACGACGTACGCGGACGCAACCTTCACCACGACGAACTACGACGCGGCGGGACAGGTCACGTCGTCAATTGACGCTCGCGGCAACGCAACAACAAACTTCTACGACGACGCGGGTCGCAGAACCTCGGTCAAGAATGCCCTCAACCAAATCACGTCATTCGCCTTCGACCCGAACGGCAATCAGTCGTCAATGACCGATGCACGTAACAATACGACCGCCTTTGTCTACGATTCCGTCAACCGCAAAGCGCGAACCAACTTTGCGGACTCGACGTTCACCGAAACGACTTACGATCAACTAGGTAGAAAAACAGCGGAAAAAGATCAGGCCGGAAAGGTAACGCAGTTCGTCCACGACAGCCTCGGCGTCAAAGTTCCTTGAATTCATAATGACCTACGAGCCGGGGCTCGAGCCTTGAAAATCATTGGCCGCCGATCCACCGCAATGCAATTCGAGGCGGCACTATGCGGCAGCAGAATAAAAACGGAGATTTTGCGTCCCGTCATAATTTAGAACCGGCCTCGGCAGGTTCTATTCCGTTGGCTATCAGCCAGCCTATTTATTGAGTATTGGGATGATTCTAGAAGGAACTGGAGCGTTAATGTACCGGACGGCACAGATTTAACCCGGATTCAGCAATAGAGGTATATAACATTTGAATCGCAAGTTAAACACTTGTTCAACATATTTATTTAGAATAAGTTCCACAGTATTTTCCTTGAAAAAGTTCTAATGCGGAGCACTAGAGATATATCGAATGAAATACGCCACATCCTTATGCATATAAGGGGTTTAGCGGATTCCGCGAAATGAACAAACGACCTAACGCGGAATCTGGGTTTAAGCCAGTGATTTGTCTGATGAGAGGTCGTAAGTTGATGACTGCAAAAGAGTTTTACCCGTATCTAAAAGTTCATTAGATCCCTGGCTTACTGGCCCTTAGCCACCAGCCCTTTCGCGGGAGAATCCAAACGGAAAGAAGAAGGGCTTCCGAAGTGCTTTCGACCTCAAGCCACGCGGACGAGGTCGACATTGCATAGTAGAGGCAAAATGGCGAACTGTTCGTGGAGACCTTCGAGTTCAGAAACGATGAAGCGCAATGTAGTGAAAAATGTAGGGAGTCTGTGCAGTTACGGGATGACACACATGAAACAAAAAAAGCGATAACAGTAATGGATACAACCAGTTAACACTGAGTGACAAATAGTGAGAAGTGGCTGGATCGAATTTGTAATCATCAGGTCGTAAGTTCGAGTCTTATCACGGGCTCCAGTTTGTGAAGAAAAGGATGGCTTTAGGGCTGTCCTTTTACATATGCTATATCAGGTTGTTATGTCCCGCCAGACCAAGCTCTCTGCTTTCAACAACCTACGTGATAAAAATTCATTTACAACATTAGGAAAGTTGTGTATCATCACCAATAGAATTTGTGGCGCTCACAAATTTTAGCAACTCTGCCAATTTAGATTTCATCAATCATCCGGCTGACAGGTCGGGTCGTGCTTAGTTCACTTTTTCTAAGTTATTTAGTAAAGTCGCATCGTTTTTCGGAGGAAAATATGTCGTTTAGTTCCAGATTTACTCGCAGTTTCGCCGCATTCGTGTTGATCCTGACGGTTTCGATGTTCGCATTTGCCGACACCGTCCGATTGAAGGACGGGAGCATTATTAAAGGAAAAATCGTCAGCTTTGGCGGTGGCAAATTCGTCGTCGCGATGGGTGAGGGAGCACGAAAGAAACAGCTTACGTTCACCGCCGGCGAGGTGGAATCGATCCAGTTCGACACGCCGCAGACCTCGGATATGTCTAATCGAAATGCCACGTATAAAGAACCGGTGTCTCAGCCGCCAACCGTCATTCCGGCAAAGGTCATAACGAATGACGATGACATTATCCGCCAGACCTCAAATCCGGCGCGGGTCGCGGAACCGATGAGGCCGATCGAGTGGAAGGTCAAGGTCCTCGCCGACAGTACATCTAACGGCTGGACGAACTCGGGCTGGGTCGTTCGCAAAGGTCAGCGGATACGCATCACCGGCGATGGCAAGGTCAATCTCGGCCGCGGTAACACATCGACGTCGTCTGGGCTTCCCTCGCTCGATGACAACCAGAAGCTATTAAAAAATGTCGCGACCGGCGCCCTGATCGCCGTCATTGGCGACGACAACAATGATTTCATTTACGTCGGCGCCGAACGCGAATTCGTCGCGACTCGCGATGGAGCGCTTTTCCTCGGTATCAACGAGGGCCATCTCGAAGATAACTCAGGTTCGCTCAATGTAAAGATCGAGATCATAACCGATGGCGGCAAATAGGCATACGCGAGTACAAAAGGTTTAAGAAAAATCCCGAACCGTTGAGGTCCGGGATTTTTTTTAGTCGCGAAGGCAGTCTCATTCCAAACCCACAAAATCGACGTTGTTAAGATTACCGTTTATTGTCATGATGAGCGGGGCAAACCGGTAGCGTTTCGAGGAAACGCTGATCGTGTAGGATTGACCCGTTACGACGTTTCCAAAATTGTAAACGCCGAATGAACTCGTCGTGGCTGTGCGTCTGATTCCCTGCGGATCGATCAGCGTTACCGTCGCGCTTCGCAGACCGAGGCCGGCGGGCGTCGTCACTCTTCCGGTCACGGTAGCGGTCACGGCAACGCAGGCGGTAGAGAGCGTCACGTCGTCGATCAGAAAATCGTCGCTGCCTGAGGTTCCGGCCGGACGGCTGTAATTGAAGCTCAGCACTCGCGGCGCGCCGTTAGCAAATGCCGACAGATCGATCGTCCTCAATGTGTACGCCGCCTCCGCAACCGCTGGTTCATTTATTGTTTGAACAACGGTTCCGTCGACGGTAACGGTGAGAACCGTGCTCGACGGAGCCGTAACCCTCGTGGCCCGCAGGTAGTAAGACAAAGTTGCCGAACGACCGGGTTGGATGGTAATTGTTTGCCGCGCCGTTCCAGTCTCGGCCGCGGCCCCGGAATTAGCTCCGTCAAACCATACCCAGCCATTTCCGGTTCTGGGCGCAGTACCCGTACAACCGACCACAGTGCAGAGGGACGTGCCGAACGCGGTTGACGTCGATGTCCAATTCGGGTTAGTGCCGTTATCAGTATTCGCCTCAAATCCGCCGTCACTGACAATATTCGCGTTTGGAGTGCAACTTGGCGTCGGCGTCGGCGTCGGCGTCGATACTGGCGTCGGTGTCGGCATCGGTGTCGGCGTTGATACTGGGGTCGGCGTTGGCGTCGGTGTCGGCGCCGGCGCAAGCGAACACCAGCGAGAATGCACGGACCGATCCGGTGTCGCCGTCGGCGCTGTCACTGACGTTCAGCGTCCATGTGCCGGTCGCATTTTGGCCGTCAAACGCAGACAAAGGGTTGTTCGGCGAGAAAGAACCCGATGGGAATGCCGCATCGGTACCCGCGCCGCACTGATTCTCGACAGGTGGGAAACCGCCGTCATCGTCAATTACGATTGCCGCCAGATTATTACTGTCACATCCGGACTGGTCTGCGGGAACACCCGGCCGGTCAAAGAAAATCACGTTCGTTCCGCCCGGCGAGGTCAATCTAAACCTCAGATCGCCGACCCATGAATGGTTGACTCCGACGGTCGTTGAAGCGGGATTTGCGCTGGCCGTGCCGTCAAACCGGAAGTTGAGATCCGTGATCGTACATGCTGTACCGACCACCACGGGTATGTTAACGCCCGCCGGCAGATTGTCTGTAATCGAAACGGCAGGCCCGGTAAAACTGACCGTCGTGCCGCCCGTTGGCGTCGGGGTTGGAACCGGCGTCGGCGTTGGGGTTGGGGTTGCAACCGGTGTTGGCGTCGGCGTCGGCGTCACTCCAGGTGTCGGTGTTGGCGTCGGCGTCGGCGTTGGGGTTGGCGCGCCGCCTATAGGCAACTCGTATGCACCTCGGCCGTAAGTCGCAATCTGAATCAGACCGTTGGCCTGAGACGCGAATTCCATGACCGGAACCGGAGGCAGGCCGTTGTTGAAAACAGCCCAGCTCGCACCGTTATCGGTCGAGCGAAAAACACCGATGTCGGTACCGGCGTAAAGTGTCGTCGGGGTTAGACGATCGATCATAAACGCGCTGGTTGGGATATTGGGCAGGTTATTGCTTATATCCGTCCAGTTTGCCCCGGAGTTGGTCGACCGAAAAACGTGACCTGTTCCGTAACCCGACACAGTGAGATAAACCAGCGTCGGATCGGTCGGGCTGACCGCGATAGTCCGTATCGAACGGTCCGGCAGTCCGGTTGAGATATCGGTCCAATTTGCGCCGCCATTGGTGCTGATCATGGCACGGCCCTCCGTCGATCCGGTGTAAATTATATTCAGATTACTGCGGGCTATGGTGATCGCACTCAACACGTCGCTGCCGCCCCGGGTTTGATCGAACATGCCTCCCGGCGCGGTCCAGGTCGGAGGATTCCCGGTATCGAGAACTCTGTTTAGATCGTCGCAATTGGTACAAATAAACAAGCGCCACGATCCTGAGTAGATCCTCGGATCAACGCCGTTGCTGACGATCGGCGGGTAAAACCCGATTCGGGCGTTATCCCCCATCTCGCCAAAAACCGAGCTATCCGCGATCGACGCGCTGGGGCCGGTGCCGTTATTCGTGACCCGGGCTATTGCGCCATTGGTAAAGCTCGGGAACACCATTGTCGGATTTAGCGGGTTGATGACAGACTTCCCGCCATCGCCACCGACGAATTCCGTCCAGCCGAGACCTGCCGCCACGCGTCGCTGCGAGCCATTGTCCTGCGCTCCGCCGTAACTTCGCGTCGGGTCGGTCGGGTGAAGGCTGATGCCGATAAACTGAACCAGCGAGAGAGTTTGGTTTAGGGAAGTAAACGTGGTTCCGCTGTTCGTTGTCTTAAAGATGCCGCCGTCATTGGCCGCGTAGAATGTGGTCGATGATCCTGGTTCAAACGCGAACGCCTGCTGATCGGTATGAATCTTCTGTAATTGTTCGGTAAAATCCCCCGGATCATAGGGCGGCGCATGTGAATTGATAAGATTTGTGAACGTCACGCCGCCATCGGTACTTCGAAAAGTGTCTCGGGCCCCGACATAAATCGTGTTGGCGTTGGTTGGGCTGGCCTCCAGATACGTGTTGTAGCCAAACTGGCCCGGATCGAGAATATTATTTGAGATCACGCCGCGATCGCTAAACGTGTCCCCGGCATCGTTGCTGACCTCAATCCGCAATTCTTTCGGCGGCCCGTCGGTCCCAAAATATGCATAAACCCGGTCGGGTGCAGCGGGCGTGACAGCGATGCGAAAGTCCCTGGTCGCAGATGTCCCGCCGGTATAAGGCGAGGCAAGTATGCTGGTCCAGTTAGTTCCGCCGTTGGTCGATTTGAAGAGTCCGCGCGGAGCGGCCGCATTGGCTCCGAACTGCAAAGCCGCGTAAAGGATCTGCGGATTCGTCGGATGGATCGCGAGATCGGTGGCCAGCCCAGTGAGCGTTACAGTCCAGTTCACGCCGCCGTCCGTTGACACAAGGATACCTCCGAGTCCGAATGCGCCGGTCGTTTGATTCAGAAACCTGTTCAGAGCGATATAGACTCTGTTTGGATTCGTAGGGTCGACTCGTATTCGTGTCGCCTGGGCCCGCGCCGGGAAAAGAATGTTGTTGTTGACCCGCGTCCACGTCGCTCCCGCATCATTCGATCTCAAAACGCCCGATCCCCAATAACCGTTGTCATTGTCGCCGAGACCGGCATATACGATATTCGGATCGCTCGCCGCAAAGGCAATTGTGCCGACCGCCATATCGACCAAAGAATCTGTGACGGGAACAAACGTCGTTCCTCCGTTTGTCGAGCGCCAGATGCCGCCCGTTCCGCCGGCGACGAGTATCAGCTGAGTATTCGTCAGCGAGACCGCGATGGCGTTGATCCGACCGGAAACAGCGCCGCCGGGACCGGCGCCGGCAGTCGGCGCCGGGCCTATCGAAGTCCATGTCGTTCCGGCGCCTTCAGGTCCGAGACCTTCTCCTCGGTCGAGGACCTCTTGCCATGCTCGCCGCCGGGCATCTTCGGGAAGCTCCTTAAACGGATACATGCGCTGCTCCATAAACCAACTGGCGCGTCCCTCGGGATTATCGGATTCGCGTAAAACCGGTTTCCTGTCACCATGAGCTTTTGGGATACTGGCGATCTCAATCGGGGCCGTTCGTTTTTCGGGCGATCTATTTGTCTGGAATATTCTGGGATAATAAGGTTGCGACTGCGTGACATCAGGTATCAGCTCGACTGGAACCGCCGGAGCCACGGCCTGTTCGGTCACTATTTCTACGGGTTGTGCTGCATCCAATTCCGGACGCGGGTCTGAAAACTCAACCTGTGTGTCCGCTGTTTTGCCGGTATCGGTTCCAAACGCACTGCGAAGAGAGGGCAGGCAAAGAACAAGCGTCATTGCCAGGACAGCTATTAAAAACACTCCGAAGATTACTCTATTTTTCATTGATTATCTGACTCCTCATGATTTAGACGGACTCGTCTGGTGCGATTTTTCGGCACGTCCGCAATTGTAAAAAAAGGCTTGACACTCTGGTAAACGGGAAACTTAGCGAAAAGGGGTAAAAAGTCTTGCATTGTCCCCGCTCTTTCATTCACAACCCAAAAGAGCGGGTGCAGAGCAACCCTTCCTGACCTGAAATCTTTTTAATCTGTCTTCTTTCAATTCAACCTGACCACAAATTCCATCTCAAGCAGAAAAATCCAACAAAATTACATTTACAAGTCAGGAAGGGCGGCTTGGCCCCCGCTCTTTCACTCACAACCCAAAAGAGCGGGTGCAGAGCAACCCTTCCTGACCTGAAATTTAAAACTACTCCAACCCAATCAAATCGAGACCGGTGACGTTTCCGGTCGGGGTCAGAGGCTGAGGGGCGAAGCGGAAGCGTTTTGACGAGACCGTCAGGAAGTACGACTGGCCGGTGGCAACGCCGGTGAAGGAATAATTTCCAAAATTGCTCGATGTCGCGATCACCCTCACGCCTTGTTGGTCGGTTAGAAAGACGCGTGTATTGCCCAGCGCCGCTCCCGAAGGCCGCAGGACTCTTCCGCTGATCGTCACCGTCGCCGGCGGCGGTTCGGATTGTAGTTCGAAGGCTCCGATGTCAGCCCCGTCACCGCCGGAAGCATTTGGAACAAGCAGATCAACGACACGCAGGAAGCCGGGCCCGCGTTGATCGTTGAACGAACCGGAACTATTCCCGCCATCGATCGCCGGGCTTCCCGATTGCAGCGAATGCGTCGGCGTCGTGCCGCCGTTGTTTTGCAGCGGCCCGAGGAGCGGATTGAGCGGCGCCGCGCCGGTGCCCGACTGATCGCTCGTACCGTTGAAAGTCACCGTGCCTCGATTGCCGATCAGGTTGAACCCGTTTGAGATTACGCTGTTACTCACGTCGGGCTGATTTGCCGAGTCCTGGTTGCCGGCGACGATGCTGTTGCGAAGCGTAAGCGTAACAGAGAGCCCTCCCGCGGTCACACCACTTCCCCCGTTTGCCTGCGTCACTGTGTTGTTTGTGATGGTGCAGTTTGTAACGGTCGCGGTGCCGATCGACCTGATTCCGCCGCCTTGAGGAGCGGTATTGCCGGAGACCGTCGAATTCGACACGGTCAAAGAGCCTCGGCCGTCGATTCCGCCGCCTACACAGCTAAGGCACAAAGCGGTGTTGCCGGAGATAGTGGAGTTCGAAATGGTCACGGCCGCTCCGTTCGCGGTGCCGATCCCGCCGCCGCTGAACTGCGATGTGTTATTTGAGATGACTGAGTTCGTCACCGTCAAGGTGCCGCCATTGAAGATGCCGCCGCCGTCACCGCCGACATTTCCGCCGCTGATCGTCATTGCGCTAAGCATAACGGTAAATCCGCCGCCGATCTGGAAGACCCGCGATTGGTTGTTCCCGGAGATCGTCATTGCATTCGCACCCGTGCCAGTGATCGTGACGTTCTTACTGATGAACAATTCACCGCTGGTCAGCGTGATCGTCTGCACGCCTTCCGGTTCGTTGAACAGAGACGAAAACGTAATCGTCCCGCCCGAGGCGACATCAGCGATCGCCTGTCGCAAACTGCCTGGGCCGCTGTCGTTATTATTTATCACGACAACATTCGACGGAGACGGCGTGGGACTCGGCGTCGGTGTCGGTGTTGGTGTTGGAGTAGGTGTAGCGGATGGTTCGTTCTGTTCTTCGTACGCACCGATGTCCGAACCGTCGCCGCCGTTTGCGTTTCCTATCGCGATTAGATCACGCGGACGCTGCTGGCCGCGCTGATCGGTCGTTGGCAGCGGACTTCCCGAATTACTTCCCTTATCAATCGCCGGACTGCCCGCGAGCAGAGCATGAGTCTGCGTCGGGCCGCCGTTGTTTGCGAGTGGGCCGAGCAGTGGATTGAGTGGCGATCCGGCAGTGCCAAACTGGTCGCCCGTTTGACTAAAGATCGCGAGCGAACCTGGATTGCCGATCAAGTTAAAGCCGCCCGATGTAATGCCAGTTCCGCCATTCGCGACAACGTCGGGCTTGGTCGAATTAGATTGATTCCCGGCGACTATCGTATTGCGAAGAGTCACTGAGCCGCCATTTCGGTAAAGCCCGCTCGCACTTACAGCACCGGCAATTGAATTGTTTGTGATCGTCGAATTTGTAATATTCGCCGCCGCGGCTTGTACCCAAATACCGCCGCCCTGACTGTTGGGTGAGGTCGCCGTATTTCCGCTTATCGTCGAGTTGGAGATTGTTAGATTTGCCGTGTCGTTATCAAAAAGGATACCGCCGCCGTCGTCCACCGCCGAATTGCCCGAGATCGTTGAATTGATGATCGTAAGCGGACCACTGCTAAATATCCCGCCGCCTGCGCCAAAGGCCAAACTGTTCCCGGAAATCACCGAATTACTTATCGTCAGCGCCGAGCCGCTGCGAATACCGCCACCGCCACCGCTACCCGGCAAATTGCGGCCACCGGTGATGGTCAGTCCGCTAATTGTCATAATTGCAGTTGAACTGCTAGTACACTGGATCACTCGGCTCGCGTTGTTGCCCGAAACCGAGATCACACCCGCTCCGGGACCGTTGATAGCAACGCTGCCGGTTATCAAAAGCTGTCCACTGGTCAGTGTGATCGTTCCGGTCAATCCCGGCTGGAAATTGATCGTATCGACGGCGTCAACAGTCGCGTTGGAATTCAGGATAGCCTGCCGAAGACTTCCCGTTCCGGAATCATTGAGATTTGTAACGACGAGCGTCTGCTCTGTCGGCTCGGCCTGTTCTTCGTAAGCTCCGATGTCGGATGCGTCACCGCCGATCGCATCCACGTACCCAACCAGATTCCGCGGACGCTGTAGGTTACGCTGATCGGTGGTCACGCCCGATCCCACATTACTCCCCTTATCGATCGCCGGGCTGCCGGTGAGCAGAGCATGAGTCTGCGTCGGGCCGCCGTTGTTTGCTAGTGGGCCAAGCAGCGGGTTGGTGTTTATTTGGTCGCTGGTTCCGGTTAGGAAGCCTCCTCCGTTGTCGCTGGTCAGATTGAAGCCCTGCGAAGTTATCGTTCCGATTCCGCCGCCGCCGCCCGTTCCCGCGAGGAGATTAATTGACCCGTTATTCGCGATGATCGAGTTGCGGAGTGGGGCTGTCGCGGAAGAACCTGCCCCTTGTCCAAACACCATAAGTCCTCCGACCGTATTCGGCGTTCCGGTCAGGTTGTTAGCGATTGTGGTGTTTACGAACTGCACGGTTCGCGTTCCCGAAAACGCAACCACAAAGACAGCTCCGGGCAAGGTCGCGCTGTTAGCCGTGTTTCCGCTGATAGTGGAGCTGGTTACCGACCCGCTCGTACTCTGCAGATTCAACCCGCCGCCCTGAAACGTAGCAGTGTTGCCGCTGACGGTGCTGCGGGTCATATTGAAAGTTCCTCCATTGTTTGTGAGGACGCCGCCGCCATTAGAGGCAGTGTTGCCGATGATTGTTGAATCGGTCACGGTCAGAGAACTTTGGCTGAAAATTCCGCCGCTGCTTCCTGTCGCCGTGTTATTGGAAACTAGGCTGCCGACAAGCATCAGCGTCCCCGCATTTGAAATTCCGCCACCGGTAGTAGCGGAGCTGCCGGTCACCGTGCAATTCGACATAGTCAAATTGGCAAAGCTGAGAATGGCTCCGCCAAAACCGCTATTCCCCCCAACACCATTTCCCCCAGTCAGCGTTAAACCAGTAAGGCTAATAGTGCCGGTGTTGAACTGGAAGATACGACTGGCGTTGCCGCCCGAAACGGAAATCACGCTCGCCCCCGGCCCGTTGATGGTCACGCTGTCGGTGACGATCATTTCACCGCTCGTCAGCGTGATAGTTCCCGTCAATCCCGCCTGGAAATTGATCGTGTCGGCGGCGGGGCTGTTGGCGTTGGCGGTCAGGATCGCCTGACGTAGACTGCCAGGGCCCGAATCGTTAAGAGTCGTCACCGTCAATGTCGTGGGCACAGCGAAAGGTGAGGTTTCTATGCTGGTGTAGCTTATAGGCGAACGATTAGTAAATGTCACAACACCTGCTCCCGGAGAACTTGGCGTGAACGATTGTCCTGTTACTCCGGCTAGATTTACGGTCAGTGTGTCACCCGGCTGTGTCGGCAACACAGGGCTGCCGCCATCGATGTTGATTGCAATGTTAGATTGCGGTGTGACATTTATCGTGTCGTCAGCCGCTCCACCCGTGATGTCAACCGCTTCGATGCCGGACGTAGCCATCGAACCGCCGACAAAATTTCGATACGTCGTCGTGACGCCATTTATGGTCGCGAGCAGAAATCCCGAACCGTCAACCGCCAGCGACATCGTGTCACCAGCCGCTGTGCCGGGCATCAATATCCGGTCATCGAGAGAAGTTCCGGCACCTGCTCCGATATTGTCAGCACCGCCATTCCCTATGAATGTGTCGTTTCCGGCGCCACCGTCGAAGGTATCATTGCCTCCACCACCAACCAGTGCGTCGTCGCCGTCGTTGCCATTTATCACGATCGAACCAGGTCCCGCGACCGTCGCCGCGGCATTGATCTGATCGTTTCCGTCTTCGCCATTGAGAGACAAGCTATACGACCCGGATCTCGCAAGCGCAGTTATCACGTCGCTCCCCTCGTTACCATTAACGGTTAAGCTAGACAACACCCCCGGCGTATTCGTGTAATTGACGGTAATGGTGTCTATAAGATCACCGCCAAACGCCCCGTCACCGCCGTTGATAGTGACCGCCGTCTTGTTATCGAAATCGATCGGTTCAAAGGCATCGACCGCGACCCGCAAACGCGGCGACACGGATGCATTAGTAACCGAGATCGTGTTCGCTGCGTCGGTCGCGTTCACGGTGAAAGTACTAACCGCCACAGTATCAACGATCGGAGCAAGTCCTGTGAACCTAATATTCACGGGATTTGGCCCGGTGAAGCGAACCAACCCGCTGCCGTTATTGCCCGCCCCGCCGCCGATCGGAGGCGTGGTCGTACCGACAAAGTATGTCTCACTAAAGCCCGGTCCGCCGCCGCCGAGCAGATTCATATTGTCGCCCGGCTGGCCACCGCCGTTATAGTCGATACCGCCCGACGGAGCGAACAAACCTCCCGCCTGATTATTGATCGTGAGGGTGTCATTCCCGCTCAGGCCATTGAAAGTAAACGAGAGTACTCCTGTAAGAGGTACCGCTGGAGCGCCATTAAGCGAATAGCTGCCGGTGTTCGGTCCTGTGGCATTGATAACTAGTGTGTCGTCGCCATTAGTTCCATCCACAACGATCGCGGACGGTGCGGGTTCGTTTTGTTCCTCGTAAGCTCCAATATCACTGCCGTCCGGGCTTGCTCCGTTTGGTACTGCGACCAGATCACGCGGACGCGTCAGTCCACGCTGATCCGTCGTCACACCTGAACTTGCGTTACTCCCTTTATCGATTGCGGGGCTGCCAGCGAGCAAAGCATGAGTCTGCGTCGGGCCGCCGTTATTGGTGAGAGTGGCGAGCTGAGGATTGAGCGGTGGATTTGTCCCGGATTGATCGCCGGTGCCGCCAAACACGACCGTCCCGCGATTGCCGATGAGGTTAAAGCCATTCGAAGTGATGCCGCCGCCAGGTGCGACCACATCCGGCTTAGTACCGTTGTCCACGTTCCCCGCGATGATACTGCTGGTGATGGTGATGGTGCCAAGCGCTCTGTAAATACCGCCGGAGCTTGCTGCTCCGCCCGCTGAGTTGTTGGTGATGGTGCTGTTGGTGACGGTGGTGGTGGCCGGGCCGTTGCTGAAGATGCCGCCGCCGTTGATGTCGCCGCCATTCACGGTATTCCCGCTGATGGTCGAATTGGTGACAGTCAAATTGCCGCCACTGTTTTCAATTCCACCGCCCGTACCGTTGCTGTTGGTGGGGTTGGCGGTATTATTTGAGACCGTACTGTTCAAGAGTGTAAGCTGACCAGCGGCGCCGTTGCGAATACCGCCCGCGAAACTCGCAGTATTGCCGGTGACTTGGCAATTGGAAACCGTCAAAATGCCGAGGTTGCTGATGCCGCCCCCTTGCCCGCCACCACCGACATTCCCGCCGGTTATCGTCATTCCGCTAATCCCTACTGTGATGCCGTTCGCGATATTAAACACCCGGCTGGGCGCTGTACCCGAAACCGTGATCACATTGGCCCCCAGTCCATTGATCGTCACGCTGTCGGTGATCGCGAGTTCGCCCGTTGCCAGCGTGATCGTGCCCGTCAACCCCGCCTGGAAATTGATCGTGTCGGCGGCGGGGCTGTTGGCGTTGGCGTCGAGGATCGCCTGACGCAGGCTGCCCGGGCCGTCGTTGTTAAGAGTCGTAACGAC
This sequence comes from uncultured Acidobacteriota bacterium, assembly GCA_963738935.1. Taxonomy (GTDB): domain Bacteria; phylum Acidobacteriota; class Blastocatellia; order Pyrinomonadales; family Pyrinomonadaceae; genus OLB17. The sequence goes on from CAVTYF010000001.1 coordinate 3,042,995, forward strand.
AAACGTCTGCGGACCCGCCGGGATGTTTACGGTAAACGTCCCGATCGGCGGTCCCGTTGCGACGAAGTTGCCCGACGTATCGGCGACCTGGTTGGCCTGCATGACGATGTTGTAGGTGCCGTTGTCACTAAGGTCCCAACTTCCGCCCGGCGGGACAAACGAATATGTTCCCGTGCCTCCGCTTCCGGAAGGCAAGAAGCTTGCGCCCGTGACAACTCCGCTTAAGCCACCTGGCCCGGTGATACTGATATCCGGCGTGCCGATGGTAGCGGCATTGATCGCAACGTTGTCGGTGTATGTTACAGATGCCGTATGCGACGATCCCCCGGCGGTAGTAACATTCGGTGCCGTTCCGACCGCAGTCGGAGCGGACGTGTCGGCGAGGGTCAGGTTTAGCGTGTAGTTTCCAGCATCGCCCGGCCCGAACCCATTGGCGATGATCGTGTATGTTCCGGTCGCGGGCAGAGTAAAGGAGCCGATAACAGGGATGCGAGAGTTCCTATTGTTGCCCCCGTCGATATCGTCGTTTTCGATAACAAATGTGCCGCCCGGAAAACTTCCCTGATAAAGTCGTAAAACTGTATCAAACCCGCCGGAACCAACTGGCAGAGTCGAGGTCATAGCGATCGCGATCTGCTGGCCGGCAGTTCCGCTAAATGTGTATGCGTCGTAAAGCGATCCCGAATTTCCAGCCGATGCCGGCGGAACGATCGTAAAATGGCAATCTCCGGGCCCGAGCGTACCATTCAGCGTCTGGCCAAAATTAATGGCCGTCGCCGCGACACCGCAGGCCGGGATCGCAGCCGACTCGAAAGCCCCGATGTCCGTCCCATCGCCGCCCGTCGCGTTTCCGATAAAAAGATCGACCGGCCGGGCAAATGCACCGCCGCGCTGATCGGTTGTGATCCCCGCGGTATTTAGTCCCTTATCAAGCGCCGGGCTGCCGCCGAGCAGTGCATGAGTCGACGTCGTCCCGCCACTGTTTGTCAGCGATCCGAGCTTCGGATCGATGTCGAGCTGATTTCCGGTCGTCGTTCCGCTGATCGTCGCACCGGTCGAGTTGCCTATCAGGTTGTATCCTTGGGAAGTAAATGGACCGGCAACGTCCTTTACCGTGGAGTTTGGAGCGAGGTTGTTCGCGACGATCGTGTTTTTAAGGCTTAAGGAACACGCACAGCTAAAAATCCCGCCGCCGCCATCCGAAGCATTTGACGTATTGTTTGTGACGGTCGTGTTTACGACGTTCATTGTGGCCAGATTTTGGAGCCCGGCGCCACGCTGCTCGGTTCCCGTGCCATTTGACACATTACCGCTAACTGTTGAATTTGTAAGGTTCAAGATAAATTGGTTGACAACACCGCCGCCGTTAGTAACGGCCGTATTGCCGGAGATGGTCGAGTTTGTTACGTTAACCGTTCCGGCAGAAATAAACATCGCTCCGCCACGAAGTGCAGTATTCCCGCTCATCGTTACACCGTTGATGGTCGTCGTACTGGTGCCGCCGATTTGTAAGGCTCCCCCATTCAAGCCGGGAGCATTTACACCGCTAAGCGTCACGCCACTCAAATTGAATACACTCGTCCCCGACACATCAAACAGCCTATTTGCTGCGTTTGACGCCCCGGATATCGTCAACAAATTCGCTCCCGGTCCGGTAATCGTCAGATTCTTGCTGATCGCGATCTGACCAAGGCTGAGCGGAATCGTCTGAGCCGAATTGAACAGCGAAGAAAATGTGATCGTATCGCCCGATGATGCAGTTGCGATGGCTTCGCGCAAACTGCAGTCGGCATCGCAAAGTCCGTCGTTCGTGTCTACAGTCTTTGTCACAACGAGCGTAACTCCGCCGTTGATCGCCAACGAATACGTCCACGGCAACGCAGCGTCGCCTGTTGTCGTAGTCGGTGTAACGTTAAAGGATGTGACGACCGCCGTGTATGTGCCCGGGGCCAGAATGCTGATTATTCTCGAACGGCGATTGGCACCGGCGTTGATGTCGTCATTGGTAACCGAGCAATTCGTGAGCGGCGCGGCCGGATTAAACACTCCGTTGTACAACACCATGAACGTGTCAGGCCCGGCACCGTCCGTGCCGTTTGGAGTAATAGAACCGCCATCCGCCGTCTCAAAACTAAGCGTCTTACTGCTTCCTGTAGTAACCGTAAACGTGATCGCATCATAACGAGTCATGTTACCGGACAATGCACCGCAGCCAGCATTGGGGCGATTAAACGTCGGATCGCTCGCGGTCAACGTGCCGCTGGCAAGAGCGTTAGGAGCGTTTACGTCCAAGTGAATCACGTCAGTTTGGTCATCCGCCGGAGCTTCTTCCTCAGGCGGAGTCGCAACCGGAACCGGCTGCGCCGAAGGAACAACCAAATCTACCGCCGAAACGATCTCAGAGCGCCAAACAGTCAACCCCACGGCCACGCTGCAAACAAGCAGCACACACAAAACAACTCGCAAATTACTCATCACAAATTCCCTCATTCGTTCGGTTGATCGCTTCTTTGACATTTTTCGGATACTCCCTGGACTCTTGGATCGCCTCTTCACCGCGTAGCGGTGATCGAATTTAGCCGTGGGTTTCAACCCACGGCCAGCCGGTTTATGATTTGCCGTCGCGTTAGCGACGGTCGAATTCCTTGCCGACTTTCGTTCGTCGCTGACGCGACGAGGGCGTTTTTTCTCTTTTCCGTGGGTTGAAACCCACGGCTAAATTCGCAGCATCGCTACGCGATGATTTGAATTGACCGATACGCCCTTGCTCACGGCTTATGCATACAACATTTTCTGGAGGTACGCCACGAATATACCACAGTTTCTTACATTTACAAGGATTTTTGAGCACAAGGCGCATGTGATCCGTGTCAGTAGCCCGCACGTAAGTAAGGGCCACGTTAGCAGTTCACTCGGTGAGCTTTGATTGAACGACCGCCTTGATTGCAGGTTCGATCATCAGAGGCCAACCGGCCCTTACTGACGTGCGGGCTACGGACACTTCCCAAAAATCAATCTCTTGATTTCATCCAACTAAAAGCACACAATCGGTATCTAACATCGTAGGCAAAAAAATTATGAATATGCATTTCTTCCGAAATTCGCGCTTCGCAGTCTCGATACTTGTGGGCATGTCGATATTGATCACGGGCCTCTCGCCGGTATTTGCACAATCTAAACCCCAAAAAGGCACACCGCCGACCGAGACTGGCAAGAAAAATCAGCGGCCCACGCCGATGACCGAGGAAGAGCGCAAAAAAGCCGAGGAAGAGAAAAAGCGTCTCGAGGAAGAGAAAAATGCGATCATCGACGACACCGTCGAAAAGGTCGAGGCCAAGATCGTCAGCGTCGATGCCGTCGTTCTGAACAAAAAAACCGGCCAGATCATCAGCGGGTTAAAGAAAGAAAATTTTGCCGTGTTTGAGAACGGAATCAAGCAAGATCTGGCGATCTTTGCGACGCCTGAATCGCCGATAACCGTCTCGCTGGTCGTCGAATACAGCAAATGGTCAGAGCTCTTTGGCTCGGCGGCGGGCGGGCAATTTGAACCGGGCGCGAACGAGGTCATCAAACCCGTCGCCTATTTCCTATCAAGATTTATCAAACCGCCGGGCGATTATGCCTCGGTCATCGCCTTTGACATGCGGCCGACGCCGATCACCGATTTTACAAACGACCCGAAGCGACTCAATGATACGATAAATCTGCTGTTTAGAAATCGCCCGGCCTTTCGCGAGAACAACCTGTTTGACGCTCTGAAATTTGCCCTCGTCGGCGGCGTCGGCGATTCGGTTGTGCTCGAAGATAATCAAAAGGAAAAATCGGTTTACGGCGGTATGATCGAGGTAAAATCGAAACGCCGGGCGATCATCCTCGTCGCATCAGGCATCGATACGTTTAGCAAGATCAACTACGATCAGGTCCGGCGCATCATTCAGGAAGCCGGCGTCCCGATCTATATCATCAGCACCGGCAATCTGTTCTACAAGAAATACGAACAATATCTGGGACCAACCGACAGCCTCACCGGCGTGCCAGGCCGTCTCACTTTTCTACAAGCGCAAAACACAATGAACACCTTCGCAAAGGAATCCGGCGGTATGCACTTCCCGATGACCTTCGAAGGCGAGATTCCCGGCTATCTCCAGTCGATCAACGCCCTGCTCCGCAGCCAATACTCGCTCGCCTATGACCTCGGCGAAACGGCCCGCGAACCCGGCAAAAAATACAAGCTCGAGGTCAAAGTCGACATAGACGGCGACGGCGTCTATGACGAAAAGGCGTTCACGGTACAGCACCGCCCGTTCTACTCGACGCCGAAAGTCGATCCAAAGCTGGAGAAGAAAAAATAAGCTCTCACTTTAATTTCTCAAAACAGTGTCAGATGTTACCTTTCGAGGGTGAACAACACGACGCTCTTACGTTCGGGACCCGATACAACGTACAGACGCTTACCATCGCGCGACCAGGCAAAATCTCGTATACTCTCCGACTGCGACTTCGATGTGAACACGACCTGAGGCGGGCCGCCATCGAGCGGCTGGTTCACGATTTGTTCGACCTTGTCGTTAGTCACGCGGCGGCTAAGGGCCTTGCCGTCAGGCGTCCATTTCGCGGAACTCGGTCCCCCTGTAGAAAGGGTATGCAACGGTTCGCCGCCATCGATCGGCATGACCTTGATCGTGGGTTCAGTTCTTGGCGTTGAATCGTTATAGGCCAGCAATTTCCCATCCGGCGATACGGCGGGATGAACGGCAGGCCCGTCGAGAACCCGAGTCGGATCACCGCCAGCCGACGGCACCTTCCATAGCGACGATTTTTCGCGGGGAGATGTGTAATATACCCAGGTTCCGTCAGCCGAATACGTCGGAAACATTCCGTCATCGGTCAATTGTCTGCGGTTGCCACCGTCGAAATCCATCGTCCATAAACCTTTCCCGCCGAGGTGAAATAGAATTTGCCGGCCATCAGGTGAGACCTTCACGAAAGCTTCCATTAGCCCATCAAAGGTGATCTGACGTTGACTGGTGCCATCTGCGTCCATGATCCAAAGATCGCGATTTCCGCCAGCCCTTGAGTCGAACACGATCTTGCCGTCCGGCGAAGTGTCGATTCCCCAGAAAGCGTCTTGACGCCCGGTTCCCACAGTCACGGGCCTTGCGCTATTTGGGCCGTCCTTGACATCGATCACCCAAATTTTCGAGTCGACTTCGCGCTGAATCCCGACGAGAAGTCCCGGACTTGCAGCAAAGCTCATCCTGTCGTATTCATTATCGTCGTTGTAGATTCTTTGCGGTACACCCATAGGGTACGAGACGTGCCAGATCTGGCGGGTTGCATCCGAGCCATTGTCCTTCGCATTCATAAGCAGGCCGCTGCCGTCGGCGAGCCAGGCGACCTGGACGACTGCGTTCCACCTCTTGGTGGTGATGGGTTTCTGCGATCCGTCCGCGACTCGCACTTCGAGCGCGTAAGCCTGCCCGAATCCGCCATTATCGACCGCTGGACATGCGATAACCTTGCCGTCGGGTGACCATGCCGGACCTGTTGCAAACATTGGGAGCGCAAAGAATTCGGGTGAATGTCGCACGGCCAACATTTGCTCATCGCCCGAGCCGTCGGCGTTAGCCAGGATCAACCTCTGCTCCCCTTTTTTTTCTCCATTGCGAATAAATGCAAGGCGCTTTCCGTCCGGTGAAAATGTTACCGCACTGTTAACATCCTGCAGCACCTTTCTCGCTGAGCCCCCGAGGACGGGCGTTTTATACAGCACAGCTTCCTGCCGGTAATACACAAAACTACTGTCAGGTGAGAAAACCAACCCTCCGTATCCGCCTTTATCCGGCGGCATTATCTGTTTAGGATTGACGTCCGCGACCTGCCTGATCCAAATACTGTCCTCGCCGCTGTCCGAAATCACATAAGCAACGTAATTGCCGTCAGGCGAGATCGCGACGGTTTGCGCCTTGCCATCGGTGTCGTAAGCCGGCTGATGCTTACCGACCTGAATGCGGGTGCAGGCGGCAGACGAAGAAACACGAAAAGCCCATAAGCGATCGCGCCCCCACGAGGACAACCGTCGACAAAGCAAAGGCCGTTGCTAACTTATGTCGCTTGACAGCGCCGATGAGCGATCTGGGGCCGACTGCCAACTTCCGCTGCCCACTGGTTTCCCCGGCGTGAGCGTTGGTTTCATGGGTTTCCTCGATAACAAGATGAACGCCCGCAGTTTCTTCGGCGAATACAAACGCGCCATTCTCGCTGACCTCGCTTTCAAAAATATAACCCCGGCGCGGGACGGTTTTTATGATCTGCTGCGTGTCGTCGCCGAGCGCGTGGCGGATGTCTTTGAGGCATTGGACCAGTGAATCATCAGTTACTGCTGTCTCATGCCAGACGGCTTCGATCAGCTCGTCTTTGCTGATAAGACGGCCCTGATTTTCGGTTAGATATTTTAGAACCTCGAAGGATTTCGGGCGGAGTTTTAGTTCGTCAAGACCTCGAAACAACGCGCCGCGTGTCAGATCGAGTTTGAACTCGTCGAAGGAGTAGATTTCGTGTGCCAGCTTCTGCATACCGAAGCCTCAAAAACCCGCTTGATAAACAAAAAGACAATCTCACCTGATTGTTGTGACTACCGGAAATTATAACACGAAATGCCAGGGGCAAAGTTTCGTTAGTTGTCCGGGAGTGAGTTTGGATTCTTTTGTGACCTTCGTGTCTTCGGCTATGCCGTTCGATGTGCGGAAAAGCTCCGCTTTTCCGTCAGCTATCGCAAACATTCTTCGCGGCTATGCCGCCGATTTGGGTCAGTATTTACGGCGTGTTCACCCAAATCGGCGTCGAGCGGCGGCACAGCCGCAAAACAATAGGGCCGATACGGCGAAGTGGAACTTCGCCGCACATCGACGGGCAAAGCCCAAGAGAAAGAGTTTTGACACAGCCTCTTAATGTCCGTCGCCGTTGGCGACAAACCGTCCACTACCCGGATTGATTTCGGCATTCGCCAAATTTCGTTACTTTTTCCCTAATATTTCAAGGTTTTTTCGTTACTTGCCTCCTTTGCCTGCCACAAGGTGAAAAGCCTCGATAGAAATTTGTATCAATCAGAAATTAAAGGAGTAGAAAGAAAATGTACGCATTACAAAACAAATTGAAAACCCCGTTCGTTTCGATTCTTTTTTTAGGATTGTTGACGCTTGGAATCCAAACCATCGCTCTCGCTCAGGGCCCATCCGAACTCAATCAACAGCTTGCCCAGGTCCGGGCTGCAACAGCCAGATACCATGACTTAAACAACGCCATCGAAGATGGTTTCACGCCGCTTACCGGCCTGTGCCACAACGGCGATGACGGTTTTGCAGTCGGCATATCTTACATAAATGTTCCGCGGTTTCTTTCCGCAGAAGTAAACCCGGACGAACCGGAGTTCCTAAACTACTTCCCAATTGGTAACGGCAACGTGCGGCTCGTTGGCGTTGCATATACAAACCGCACATTTTTCAGGGACACTCGGCCGGCGGACACTCCGGGTTACCGGCCAGGCATTTTCCTGTGGGCGAATCCGGTCATACCGCCTTACCTCCAGGAAGTTTCGGGTCCGTTCTCGCTGTTCGGACAACAGGCGCGTCCGACATTCGCGGGCCGCTGGCTGTACATTTTGACCGTTTGGCCGTGGGCGCACAATCTGAACGGAATCTTCGCCGACGGCAACCCGAGCCTGAGCTGCCCCGAATAAATGACGAGTGATTCGCCTGATCGCGGCACAAAATCCTGATGGAAACATTGTGCTGCGATTTATTAGAACCCCGGTCGCTGCTGTTCGCGGTACTGACAAACCAAGGAGACGGTTATGACGAAATACAGGCGAATCGAGATTACGGCTTTCCACCGCCGCGTAATGTTCGTTTCCGGCGACCCCAGGGCTGACACCGGCAAGGTAGACATTTCGGTAAGCGATGCCGATTCGCAGGAAACGATCGAGACCGGCTCGGAGGAAGGTCAGGCAATCCTGATAGAAGCGGTACGCCTGTTGGAAGAAACGATCTCTAAAACCAGCGCAGAAAGCGACCTCCAAGGTCGAGGATGTCTGCAGGGACGGACCGATTTGGTGTACCGGTGAGGATGTCTGAAAAGACTGTGAACTTGATTCTGACCGGCTCCGTAGGAGCTAAATGTTTATAGAAATGGTAAAGAAACAGGTAGTTAGCTCCATCGGAGCGACATTAACTCATTGTAAATCAAGAACATACCGCTCCTTGGGAGCTTTTGATTTTGCCGGGGGCCGTTGACGGACTTCTCAGTTTCGGGACGCGTTTCTACACCAGGTGGGCTAGGCCTTAGAAACGCTGCGGTGACAATTACAAATCAAGCGGGCGTTTCCCGTCGGGCGACCACCGGCTCATTTGGCCGATACAACTTTGACAGTGTTCAGGTAGGAGAGACGTATGTGATCGGCGTTTCGTCAAGACGATATCGCTTCGCTAGGCGATCAATACAAGTAAACGATAACCTGTCAGAGGTTGATTTTATCGGACTTGAATAGGTGACGGTTTGCTCCTGTGCGGCCACGCCGGTTTGCGGTATTTCTGAGGTACTCGGGACAGCTAACCTGACAAATGTATTCTCCATTCTCCGTTCTCTGTTGGGCAGATTGGTCGAATGTTTTTACCTGGTTTGACCTTCGACCAAACTCGGGTTTACCTTCGACCAATGGAGCAGTTTTTGGACTTGTCGAGGTCAAATTCCTTCGACCAAAGCGGCCTTTTTAGCCGACAAACACTCGAAAATAGGCCGTTTTTGCAAAAGTGTGGCACGTGCCACATTTAAAAGCGCCAGCATTTTAAAAACCACAAAAATTCCACCCCAAATTTTTGCCGCATCGAGCGGATGGCCGCGATCCGAGACCAGCTATCGCGCGCTGAATTTTCTCGACTTTCAGGTTGGTCTCCGAGCTTTGTTGACGGTAGTGTAACAGCCCTTAGTGAAAATCGTGATAGACTATTTGATTGGCATATGGGCGAGCAGGATGCTCGCCCTCTAATTATGAGCAAACGGATAATCGAAAGCTACAAAAAGAAACTCGCCGCTGAGGAAGGCTATGTCGTGTCGCAGCGGCGGGCCGGGCTTCGGATTGCGCTTTGTTATCCGAATACGCACTCGATCGGGATGGCCAATCTCGGGCTGCATACGATGTACGAGTTGTTTAATTCGATCCCGGATATCGTTTGTGAGCGTGTATTCCTGCCCGATAAAGCCGAAATGGCCGCGTATGAAAAGACAGGTACGCCGCTGATGTCGCTGGAAACTCAGTCGCGGGTTAAGGGTTTTGACGTCGTTGCGTTCTCGATCTCGTTCGAGACCGACTATCTGAACATGGCGAAAATGCTCCAGCTTGCCGATATTCCGGTCTGGGCTGAGGATCGCGACGAGGCACATCCGCTCGTCATCATGGGCGGTGCCGCGTCGTTTCTTAATCCGGAGCCGATTGCTGACTTTACTGATCTAATTGCGGTTGGCGAGGGCGAAATTCTTGCGTTTCAGTTGATCGACGCGATCACCGGGACCGCGGGCTTCCAGCCTGCGAGTAAAACGGAGATACTCCTGTCGCTGGCAAGGATCGGCCGTGGGTTTTACGTCCCTTCCTTTTACGATGTCATCTATAACGAAGACGGCACTGTTTTCGATTATATTCCAAACGAAGAAGGCGTCCCTAAACGTGTCGGCAGAGCTGTCGCATCGGTAAACCCGAAGGAAGGAACACTCCGCCGTGCCCTAAAACGGGGCGAAACCGAGCTTGCCGAATTTCTTTTGAGTCAGGAAACATTCTGCCCCTCGACCGCGATCTGGTCGCCGGGGGCCGAGATGGGCGACCGCTTGTTGGTCGAGATTTCTCGCGGATGTTCGCAGGGCTGCCGATTTTGCTGGGCCGGTTACAACTACTATCCGCCGCGCGTCGTTCCGGCGAAAGATATTCTCGAGAAGGCGACGTGAATGGCGTCACAAAACGAACAAGATCGGCCTCGTCTCGACCGCCGTTTGCGATCATCCGGAAATTTCCACGATTCTCAGAGAACTGCGGGCGATGGATTATCGCATTTCGGTGTCGAGCCTTCGCCTCGATCAGATCTCGGATGAACTGCTCGACGCTCTTGTCGAATCACGCGACCAGCAGATCGCCGTCGCACCTGAAACTGGCTCGGATCGCCTGCGCCGCGTCATCAACAAAAATCTGACCAATGACGAGATCGTCGATATCTGCGGGGCCGTTTTCGACCGGGGAATGCTGACCGTCAAGCTCTATATGATGGTCGGTTTGCCGACCGAGACTGACGAGGACCTCGATGAGATGTTTGTGCTGGTTGAAAGGATTAAAGACCGGATGCTCGAGGCGGGAAAGAAATTTGGACGTGCCGGCAAGATCATCCCATCGCTCAACGGCTTCGTCCCAAAACCAAATACGCCGCTCCAGTGGGATGCGATTCTGCCGGAACGCGAGCTGAAACGGCGTATTAAGTATGTCTCAAAAGGCTTAAGTAAAATTCCGAATGTCGAGGTCCGCTTTATGTCGGCCCGCATCGCTCACGAACAGGCCCTTTACTCGTCCGGCGACCGTAATATTTCAAGGGTAATAGATGCCGCCGCCCGTCACGGCGATCTCAATCGCACGCTGAGAGAAACCGGCGTTGATTCCGCATTTCACACCTCACGCGAGCGATCGTATGACGAATATTTGCCGTGGTCGATCGTCGATTCCGGCCTGTCGTTCGAATTTCTAAAAACCGAACACGAAAAGGCCCAAGAATCGCTCTCGAGCCTGCCGTGTCCTGCTGTTGAAAAATGTACTACGTGCGGCGTTTGCCCCAGCACATGGCTCGCCGACGCACCCGAAGGCCTGATCCAGATTCAGCCACTCAAGATTAGGCAAGCGTTGGGAGTTCCGGCTTTAGCTGGCTAGTGAACTGATTAGTTGAACGGTGCTTGAATTAGAAATCTTCTGTGGATCGTAACCACTAAGTTTCGAACGCTTTGCACGATTTCGTATTGCGGGTACGATCCAATTACACGATTTGGTTGTGGTGCCTCACAATCAAAGTCCCATTTTCTCAAGAATTTAGAGATATTCCGGCATCGCCTGGTTCGGAACGGATATTGCAAATAACAAATTCAAATACTCTTCCAATAGAATGAAAATCATTTAGGAGTGCAGCGTCATGAATACGTTAGCAAAAGATCTTTTGGCGGTTGTCTTGGGGGTATTGTGTCTCTCGGTCTCGATTTCGGCCTCCGTTCCGGCACGATCGGTGAATCTTCCTTTGGCGTTTGATGCGGCAGCAGAAGACGATGACGAACCTGCCGTGACGGATCGTGTCGCCCGTGTCAGCTTTATCGATGGCGAGGCTCGGCTGCGCCGCAGTGGCTCGGACGAATGGGAAAAGCTAACGCTCAATCTACCGCTTGTCGAGGGCGATGAGATCAGCACGGACGCGGGCTCGCGGATCGAAATTCAGTTTGGGAAAAACCAACACCTCCGTCTGGCCGAACGCTCGTATCTGAAAATCGCCAAACTAAAGGACGAGGGCATTGCCGTCAGCTTATCGCTCGGCAGTCTGAGCTTGAGGATTACCTCGTTCGACAAAGAGCGGTCGTTCTTTGAGATTGACGCGCCAAAGACGACACTTGCAGTTCAGCGGTCCGGTCGCTATCGCATCGACGCGGGCCGTGAAGGTGCGTCCGAGGTGCGCTCCAGCGTTTCAAACGGCGGCGAGGCCCGAATTTACTCCGAGAATGCCGGATTTACGCTCAAGAATGATCGGGGCGTACGCATCTATATCGATGGCCCAAACGCAGGTGAATGGGAAACGGGCGAAGCATCGCGATACGATGATGATTTCAGCATTTGGGCCGCGGATCGCGAGGAAGTCGTCGCGAGACGCCTCAACGACGCGCATTTTGACAAATACTACGACGACGATATTTACGGCGCGGATGACCTTAACGACTTTGGCGACTGGGTCAATACGCCGAATTATGGCCACGTGTGGCGGCCCGGCCGCCATGCCATTTCGCAATACTCCGATTGGTCGCCGTATCGATACGGTCATTGGCGCTGGATGCAGCCTTACGGCTGGATTTGGGTTAACGACGAGCCCTGGGGTTGGGCCACATATCATCATGGCCGTTGGTTCTCGTATAACGGCTACTGGGTCTGGTCGCCTTACGGGTATTATCGCTCCGCCCGCAGCTGGTGGTGGCCCGCGCTCGTTGTGATAAATGTGATAAACACCAACATCTACTGGTATCCCGTACCGTATTATCGCCGGTGTCCCAACTTTAATCGGAATCATCAGACGCCGCGTGTCGCCGGGAATGGCCCTCGGAACCCTAGGGGAATTGCCTTCGGTGGCGGACCGGTACCGATACCCCAGCCGATAGGCCCGACAAAGCGCCCGGGCATCGAGGAAGTACCGCCAACGGGAGTCGTTTCGGCGGATCGGAAAGATTTTGGCTCGCGCGGCGGGCGGAATAGACCGGCACCGCCGGTGATTGCCCGCACCGTGCTTTTAAAAGATATTACGGATGACCAGACAAATCTGCCCGACTACAAGCGCAACGGTGGCCAGGGGATTACGGTCGAACGGCCAAGAATCGATCCAATTGTCTCACAAACTCGTGTTGGAGCAGCACCGCGCAAAACGGACACAGCTATGGATGACGAGCTGAGGACGACGCGGATTTCCGGAGGGCGGGCACCGCAGAGACCGGTCGATAACGCAGCTCCAACACGTGAACCCATGGTGTTCACGCCCGAACCTCGGAAAACAGGAGCGGTTGATCGTCCACCGGTCCGCCGCGAGGTTGCTCCGATAAAGACCGAGACGAACCCCGGATCAGACAAAGATCGTCCAGCTCCGATACGAGAACCCATGGTCTATAAGCCTGACCGGGACGAGAAACCTCGTTACACGCCGCCGCCCCGCGAGACGCCACGTTACGATCCGCCAAAACAAACCGAACGTCCACGAATCGAGCCGCAGCCAAAACAGACGCCGCGCAGCGAACCGCCACCGGCTAAGAGTGCGCCGAAGCCGGTTGAAAAACCAGTGACTCCATCCCGAAAGGAAAAGCCGGAATCGGGACGGTTGTAAAAATTCGCCGCATGGGTCGGAGATGGGACGGTGGCCGCCTCTCCCCTCGTTCCACATGAATGGCCAAAAGCCGGGGCCATGCCTAAAACTTCAATTTCACGCCAAGCTGAATGCGTCTTGGATCAAACGCCGACGTAAATCCGAGCGGTGCGCTTGGGCCGACATCGCTGCGACCTTTGATGCCCTCGTTTCTGTCAAATGTCGTACCAACCGTATTATTTACCGAGGCAAAATTGAGCCTATTCAGCAAATTAAAGGCCTCGGCGGTAAGGTCGAGACTGACGCTCTCAGTAAACCTGATTTTTCTCGTCGCCCTCATGTCAAAGGTCGAGAAGCTTGGCCCCGTTCCAACATTTCTTGAGACTGACCCGGAGGGAACGCCGTTTACCAGAAACAGCGGACGGTCGCCATTGGTGCTGCGGTCACCGTTGATATCGGCTCCGGCGAGCAGATTAAACGGTCGGCCGCTGTTGGCCCGAAAGATCGGCGTTAGCGTCCAATCCCGCAGAAAAGCATTGCTCGACGAACTTTGCAATACGCCATAGATGACAAACTTGTGCCGCTGGTCAAATGCTGACAGGGCATATTCCGATTTCTGATCCACCTGGTCGTTGGCCCGGAAATCGCTGTTGTAATCCGTAACCTGATCGCTCGCCTCGCTGTAAGTATAGTTGCCCGAGATCACAATGTTTCGGCCAAACTGCTTGTTAAATTCGGCCACGATGCCGTGATAATTTGCCGACGCGGCGGATTCGTAGATGATCTCCTGAAATAATGTTGGGTTGCGGAAGCAGTTGACGATTCCGGCTCCGGCACAATCCGGGGCATTTGCTCCCCATTCGCGGATCCCGCGTGAACCAATGGGCCGGTTGAGCAAGTTGGTATCTCGCGCCCTTGTAATATGCTGTGTCAACGCCCACGTATAGCTGACGGCAAAGGTAAATCCCGGAGTCAATTCCTGTTCGATGGCGAGGCTCGCCTGCTGGGCCCGCGGGCTGGTATATGTCGGGTCAGCGCGGAAAATAACGGCAAGCGGAGCCCGCGCACCCGTCTGTGAAACGCTAATACCAAACTGTGTCAGGTCGGACGGCCGGATGGTGCGGATCGTGTTTGGAACGCCGATCACGCCCTGTGTCCGCAGTGTGCGATAGATATTGATCGGCCCATTGAGAGCGAGCGGGTTGGTGGCGCTCAACGTCGTCAAAACCTGCGGAATCGCCCGATAACCGTTAATTTCATTCAGCGAGTTAACGACATAGTCAATTACAAACGGGATTTGGGCATAAAAGATACCATATCCGGCGCGAATAACCGTTTTCTTATCACCATACGGATCCCACGCGAGGCCGACGCGCGGGCCAAAATTGCCATACGTTGTGCGAAGCGGCTTTTTACGAACATCGATTTCGTAGCGAAGGCCGTAGTTCAAAGTCAGCCTCGATGTCGCGTTCCAGGTGTCCTGGCCGTAAACCGCGTAGTAGGGAATTCGGCCCTTGACGATGCCGTTGCCAAAACCTTGCTGATACGACTGCGGCAATTGGAGGTCAAACGCCTGGATGCCGTTTATCCCAGTCGAGGCCAACTGCGGGCTGATGAGGGCGCCAATCAAGGCTCCCGGCAAGGCGCCAAAACCAAAACGCCCGCTAAAAAACGTCTGGTCGTCAAACGAACCGTGGCGCATCAGTACGCTGCCGCCAAATTTCATGCGATGTGAGCCGCTAACGACTGAGAGATTATCAGCGTATTCGTATCGGCGATCGGTATTAAAAGCCGGAAGAAAAATATCGCGGTTAAAGAAACCAAAGCCGGGAATGTTTAGCTCCGGCCCGTTCAGGTCGGTCGAGACGACGTTCAGCTTGTTATAATTTGCCTGCACACGAATCTCGTTTATCATGTTCTGGCTAAAGATGTGCGTCCAGTTTCCAACCAGGTTGTGATCGAGATTGTCGGTATTATTGGCCCGCGAAAACCCGACGAGAGCTCGAATCGCCTGATTGCTGTCATCGCGTTTTGTATAGCTATACCTGAGGAAAAACGTGTTTCGGTCGCTCGGGATAAGGTCGAGACGTGCCGACGCGGCGTTTGAATTACTGTCAAACGGAAAGACACCGCTGTTATTACGAAACAGATCCTGCGTGCTCGTCTTCGACGTCAGTGTCGTGGTGAGAGCGGTGGCACATTGCGCGGGCGTGATCGCGGCCTGGCCTGGAAAGCATGTGATCGGCGTCTGATTGGACTGCGTAGCAAGACCGGTTATGATCGCCTGCTGAGCCGCAGTCGGTTGGAAAATCCGCAGATCGGTCAAAACCGAAACGACCGACGATTCACGGCGTCTGAGGCCCTCATAACCGCCATAGAAAAACACTTTTTCTTTTTTAATCGGGCCGCCGA
The DNA here is from genome assembly GCA_963738935.1 of uncultured Acidobacteriota bacterium. Classification (GTDB taxonomy): domain Bacteria; phylum Acidobacteriota; class Blastocatellia; order Pyrinomonadales; family Pyrinomonadaceae; genus OLB17. The sequence goes on from CAVTYF010000001.1 coordinate 3,058,534, forward strand.
CCGTAAATCCGTATTGCTGACGGTTGGCATCCGGCTTGACGCGCGAAAGCGTCGTGCCGGTAAGCACGACGGCAAACGGGTCGGACGCGTCGAGCGACTGATGGCGAAAATATCCAAAGGCACTGCCGTGAACGGTATTTGTACCGGTTTTGGAAACGATGTTGACAACGCCGCCGCTCGCCCCGCCGAGCTCGGCGTTGTAATTGCTGCGGTTGATCTGAAATTCCTGCACCGCTTCCTGACTGAGCGTTGAGCGAACGCCGCCGCCCTGATCGTTGGCCTCGGCACCGTCAACCGTGATGCTGTTGCCGCGACCGTTGTTGCCGTAAAACGAGATTCCGCTCTGCGGCGTCTGAGCGACACGAAAATCCGAATTATCGGCCAAAGCGTTTGAATCGACTACACCCGGCGTAAGCAGCGTAAATGTCAGATAATCGCGACGGTCGATCGGCAGATCGCGAATATATCGCTCATTTATCGTGGTCGATTGCTGTGATCGATCTGTCTCGATGGCGAGCGGATCGCTCGTCACCTCGACCACCGCCGTGGCGTCGCCGACCTTAAGCACAAAATCAAAATCGGCCGTCTGGCCGACCGTAACAGAAAGAGAATTTTTTACCTGTGTACCAAAGCCAGTTGCCTGAACGCGTACGTTATATGTTCCGGGTACGAGATTCAAAAACAGATAATTACCGTCCGCGTCGGTCGTTGTTGTGCGGGTAACGCCCTTGTCGGCATCGGTCGCGGTAACGGTTGCACCGCTGACGACCGCACCGTTCGGATCCGTGACTTTACCTTTTATCTCAGACGTCGAGCCGCCAGCCTGGGCGAGAGCCGTCATGGCAAAAGCAGCAACCATTAAAGTACAGATAAACAATCTCATTTTTTATAGCCTCCGGTTTTTGATCGAGCGGTCATAGAGCATGAATTGCGGTGCGTGGACAACATCAGGCCATTTATCAACGATAAATGGCCATCGATCCGCAATTACTTTTTCGCGTTTGATGACGAGCTGATATTACGCCTAAATGAAAGTTATTTCAATATAATTTTTACTGTGATTCAATACCCTTTTCGCCGACTTTTCAATATTAGATTCAATACCAGGACGAAAGAAACCCCGGCGGATTCCGAGCCTATTGTTGCAATAATTGGGGCAAACGTCTGTTTCCAGTTGCGTGCAACGCCGAAACCGTGCATCATAACTACGTTAATCCTGCTCTCGCGCATCAACGGTGATGCGCCCCGACTAAACAAAAAGTTCGATGGCGTAAGGCAAGAGGGTTGGTTGTTTTTTAGGTTTTGAAGTAGCTCTCTCGAGCTTTTGCGAACACGCGGGTTTCTTAGCGGCGTTACCGTTTTCTACTAAGTACATATCCATGTCTTCGATACTTCATTGGACATTCCCGCAGATTTAGGGGAAAAGGTAAATATTTTTATGTCAATGAAACTGTATGTAGGTAATCTTTCGTTCCAAACTTCGAGCCACGATCTTGAGGAACTCTTTGCCGGTGTTGGCACGGTCGACTCGGCGAGTGTTGTCGAAGACCGCGAAACCGGTCGATCGCGCGGCTTTGGATTTGTCGAAATGTCGTCGCAGGCCGACGGCGAAAAGGCCATTTCGGAACTCGACGGTCAGGAATTTGCCGGACGCCAGATCAAGGTCAACGAGGCAAAACCGCGCGAAGATCGGGGCGGCGGCGGTTATGGCGGTGGTGGTGGCGGCCGACGCGAGAGCCGTTGGTAAGGGTTTGGTAACTGCCTAAAATATGATGCCCGAAGCTTTTAACAGCTTCGGGCATTTTTTATGGCTGTGGTTTTGCCGGACGTTTACCGTGTTTTGGTTTCGGCGGCTCCGGCGGGCGTTTCCAGATACTTGGCGGCTGAGGTAATACCGTTTACGGAGCCCGTACCTTTTATCTCAAACTCCACATTCTTTGCGATCTTGCCGTCGAGAAAAAGATCGACACGATATTTTCCGGGGGCCCATTTTCCGTCGGGGCGGCCGGTGAAATTGACGCGATTTTGGCCTTCGCGCGTGGTGTAGCTGGCGGTCACAATTTTTGTTTCGGGTTTAACGCCCGCGACGCTGACCGCGACGAAATTCATCTTGACGACCGCTTTCAACTGCGAATCCAGAAGTACAACGCAATATATCGGCACATCCGTCGTGCGAAACTCGGTGACCTGTTCGCCGGCTTTACCCTCGCCATCATCCCTGGCGAGATAAACCTCTTCGATAGCAGGCGTCGCGGGTGGATCGCTTTGGGCGTATGGGCTAAAGGTAAAGAGCAGGCAGATCAGAATCGTGTATAAAACTTTCACGTTGTTTTCTCCTCTGGAACTACCTATTTGAACCGGAAAAGTTCTTAATAGTTGCTTTTACCCGAATAAATAATTTTGACGTTCACCTTCATCCGAGCGCGTTCACCATATCCGAGCAAATGATATAATCGTGCCCTCAATGTCATTTGTATTTTCACGACGATTCTACATTCTCCTGGCGATAGCGGTTATCCCGTTGTCGCTGTCGTGGAGTGTCCCTGAGCTGCGATACGTGGTCCTGGCTTTTGACATAGTCCTCATCGCGGCGGCAATCGTGGATTATTTCATCGGCAGAAAACTGCCGGATGGCTTCACTATGTCGCGGGAGTTTGAAAAAAGGTTCGCGATTGGCGATCGGACCAAAATCAGCATTCTGATCGACAATGCCGCGCCGAGACGAATGCACCTGCGGATTAAAGACGAATATCCGTCAGAGATGACCCTTAACCAATCTCGGGAAGCAGAATTTACTGTAGAAGCGAACGGTACAGCAGAGTTTTTTTACCACCTTACACCGCCGAGGCGTGGGCGTTTCGATTTTGGGTCGATCGCTGTCCGACAACTTTCGCCGCTAGGGTTAATCTGGGTGCAGACATCGCTTGGAGACTCCGCAGACGGTCAAGGTTTATCCAAACATGCGGCGAGCACGTGAGATGGAGCTCAAGGCCCTCGGTGCCCGTTCGTTTCTGGCAATCCAGCGGCGGGCTGTAAGGCGAGGCGAAGGGCGCGAGTTTGAATCGATGCGAGACTATGTTCGCGGCGACGAACTTCGTCATATCTCGTGGACTGCAACCGCACGCCGCAATAAAATCACCACTCGTCAGTATCAGATCGAACGCGACCAGACGGTGGTCATCGCCCTCGACGGTGGCCGTTTAATGACGGGACGAATCGGAGATGAGACCAAATTTGACACAGCTCTGCACGCATCGCTCGCACTAATGTCAGCGGCGTCGCGAGCCGGCGATAACTGTGGACTGGTCGTTTTCGGTCGGCGCGTTCGCAAATATCTGCCGCCGAAGCGCGGCTTCGAACACATCGACGCCGTCCTCGAGGCCCTTCACGATCTCGAACCCGAACTGATCGAACCATCGTATGCCCGGGCCTTTCAGTTCATCGCATCAAACACAAAAAAGCGCGCTTTCGTGGTAATTCTTACCGACCTTGTAGACAAAGACAGCTCCAAGGAATTGATAAATTCGTTGAAATTATTGCGTCCACGCCACCTGCCGCTCATCACGACCATCGGTGACCGCGACCTGAATGCGGCCGTCAGTCACTCACCCGTGGATATTAAGGACGTCTTCGCCCAGTCCGCCGCCGAAGAAATAATCCATGGGCGCGAATCTGCCCTGCGTCTGGTCGAGACCGTCGGCGGCCTCGCCCTCGACGTCACCGCCCAGACGCTCGTCCCAAAGCTGTTAGAGTCATACCTAAGGGTAAAAGAACGGGGCCTGTTGTAGGCACGCCCGAGGAGTGGTTTTACTTCAAAAATTTGGGGTGAATTTTTTTGTATTTTTAATTGTCGCGGGCTTTTCCGTCATGGAATGGTGTTTTTAAATGTGGCACGTGCCACACTTTGTCCGTCTGAGGTCGCTGCGGGCCAGTATCTATCGGGGTTTGGTTACGCGAGCTGCTTGAAATTAGCAACGACAATTCCACCGCTTTGGTCGAAGGAAAACGGCCCCAGCCGACCGAATTCAGCCCGTTTGGTCGAAGGTTTTTGCCAGTTTGGTCGAAGGTCTTTGCCTCGAAAAACCCTTTACCAAAAGCGCGGATAAGCCCAGAAAAAGCATTAAGAATTTTTGCCCGCGAATAAACGCGAATTATCGCGAATAAAGAAATCCGTTCAAAATAATTAGCGAACTTTCGCGGCCTATCGCTGAATTCGGGTTAAACTTTATCTAATGACCGCCGAAAAGATCACACAATACCTGACCGAGCTAAACGACGAGCTTCGCCTGATTGACATTAAGGGCGAGGTCTCGCTTTATGGCGGCGCGGTGATGGTGTTGGCTTTTAATGCACGAGTAGCGACCAAGGATATCGATGCAGTCTTCGAGCCGGTTCGTGCGATAAGAAACGCCGCCCACAGAATCGCCGACCGGCATGGGCTTAATTTAGATTGGTTAAATCACGCAGTTAAAATGTTCGTGGTAAAACACGACCGCGAGCTACTCTTTGAACTCTCGAATCTACGCGTCACAGTGCCTGAACCCGATTATTTGCTGGCGATGAAAGTAATTGCGCTTCGCACTGACACTGAGGATGAGAACGACACCGAGTTTCTGATCGAGCATTTGAAAATAAAAACCAAAGATGATGTATTAAAGGTCGTAGCCGACTACTATCCTCGAAAAGAGGTGAAGCCGAGAACCATCGAGTGGCTTGACGAGTATTTCACCAAATGATAACCGCCGTCGAAACAAAACAAAGAATGCTGGACGACCCACGGTGGTGGAAGATCGCGCTCTTCGACTTTGTAGATGATTTTAGATATCACAAAGATCCGGTCGCCATCGCCGAACCGTTTTCTTTGGGTGAAGCTGATAAGGACGCCGTGCTGGCCGGCGTCATTGAGACGCTATGCGACGAAATGGATATCACTATACCGGAATGGCTCTATAATATTCCCGCATCGAAGAAACCGGTGTTTCTGTCTCGGATGGAAAATCTAAAGGCCTTTTCTATTGTTGAATCCCCGGGACGTTTACGATTGCGAAAGGTCTTTGTGTGCGATAATTTTCTTCACCGCGTCTGATGCCTGATTTTGTGCTAGAATTTTCGTCATGGAAACGCTCAGCGTTAAAATACTCGAACCAAAGATAAAACGGCTGTTAGACGATCTCGAAAGCCTTAAACTGATCGAGATTGAAACACAAAAGACCAAGCAAAAACCAAAACGTCGTTTTGGCAGCATGAAGGGCCTGGTTGAGTATATCGCGGATGATTTTGACGCTCCGCTTGAAGATTTTAAGGAGTATATGTAATGCGTATTCTGGTCGATACGCACGTCCTGATATGGTATCTTGAGGGTAACCCGAATCTCTCACGCCCAAAGCGCGACCTTATCATTAACCCCGACAATACAGTTTTTGTGAGCATCGCATCTCTCTGGGAAATCGCACTCAAGACTAGTATTGGCAAACTTCGGGTGACAGTTTCTCTTTCGGATATCCTGCAGCAACTCGCTTCGCAATCAATAGAAACACTCAATATTGCGCCCGGCCATGTCCTTCAGCTAGCAACTCTGCCCTTGCATCATCGTGACCCATTCGACCGAATGATCATCGCTCAGTCAAAGGTTGAGTTTTTGCCTATTGTTACAACCGACAAAGAGTTTGCGGCATACGGCGTAAAAACCTATTAGCTATGATCTCGATCCGCCAATCCACGCCCGACGACGCCAAGCTGCTGACCGATCTGTCGTACACGACGTTTTGGGATGCGTTTGCCCACCATCCAAAGAATGCGCCGGATGATCTCGCCCACTACATGCGGCAAGCGTTTAGTATCCACCAGATTGCAGCCGAGCTTGCAGATGAAAGGAATATCTTCCTAATCGCCGAGATCGACGGCAAACCAGCCGGATATGCAAAACTAGTCAAAGGGAATATCGAGCCGGGAATCACGGCGACACGGCCAATCGAGCTGGCGCGTTTGTATTCGCATCAAGAACATATCGGAAAAGGCGTTGGGCAAAATCTGATGGACGCGTGTTTTGAATTCGCCAAAGCAAACGACCATGACGTAATGTGGCTCGGCGTATGGGAATACAACCCGCGCGCCACACGGTTCTATGAAAAGAATGGATTTCTAGAGGTCGGGAAGCATACTTTTCAGCTTGGCTCCGATCCGCAGACTGATCTGTTGATGCAAAGAGAGATTTAAGCGTGGAGTTCTCTAGGGTTAAGCCGTTCCACCTTGAGCGGTTATGGATTGACTGGAGGGCGAGCATCCTGCTCGCCACTCACCGGTGAGCAGGATGCTCACCCACCAGTCGAAACCACCGCTATTTGCTCGCTTCGGTTGGATGACCGGCAGCTTTCCAATCCTGAAAACCGCCTTTTAGGGCATAAACGTTTACTATTCCTTTTTGGTTCATTTGGAATGCCAGCCTGGCACTCGAATTTTCGGCCGGTCAGGAACAGTAAACGATTATTTTCTTGCCCTTTGGCAGTGAGTCGAAGCGGTCCTCGCCTGCACCCTTGATGCTGACGGCTCCCTTGATATGTTCGGCGGCGTAGATATCCGCCGCACGGGCATCGACGAAAACGACGCTGCCGTTATCAAAGCCCTTTTTGGCTTCCTCGACGGTGATACGAGGAACTTCCGCGTCGCTCCCTAATTTCTTCACATCGCCGCTCTGGCCCAATGCGACGAGGGCCGATGTTATCAGTATGAATATTGAAATCAGTATTTTCATATCTTTCCTCTATTTTGCCGTATTGCTGTTAGAACCGGCGAGCGGGTAGCCCGCTGCTTTCCATGCGTTCGGGCCGCCGACTAGTGCGTATGTTCCGGGAATCTGTTTCTGGTTCATTTGGAGTGCCAAACTGGCACTCGTGTGTTCGCCCCCTCAGGAACAGTAGATGATAATCTTTTTGCCTTTGGGCAGCTTGTCAAACTCCGTTTCCGGAGCACCGTATGCTATCACGATTGCTTCGGGCAGGTGCTCGACGTCAAAGGCCGCCTGACCACGACTGTCAACAAACACGGCATTTCCCGCGTCGTAGTCCTTCTTAGCCTCTTCAGCTGAGATGCGCGGAACCGCAAGGTCGTTGTCGTATTTTACATACTCGAGAACGAGCGGTTTTTGACAGGCAATGAACAGCCCAACGGAAACCAGGGCCAGGGCGATTACTTTCATTTTCCTCATACTATTTCTCTCCGAACGCATCGAGGACTTCGTCGGCGTGATTGGCGACATCGACCTTGTTAAAGATTTTCACGATTTTCCCATCGTTGATCAAAAAGGTCTTCCGGTCGATGCCCATGTACTTTTTGCCGTACATGCTTTTTTCGACCCAGACGCCGTACTTTTCGACAACGTCTTTCTCGGTGTCGGCAATCAGCGTCATCGGCAGATTGTATTTTGAGATGAATTTCTGATGCGACCTTTCGCCATCGGTCGAAACGCCGATCACCTCAATGTCCTTCTTATCAAATTTGTCACTCGCATCACGGAGCGAACATGCTTCTTTCGTTCAGCCAGGTGTGTCGTCTTTTGGATAGAACCAGAGCACGACCCGCTTGCCCGTAAAATCGGACAGGCTGACCGCGTTGCCATTTTGGTCTTTTGCAGAAAAATCCGGAGCCTTATCGCCTTCCTTCAACATGTGTATTAAACCTCGCTTGAAACTAAATATCTATTACCACAATTTTCCACGATCATTCCGATATATGCAAAATGACCGGCTTCTTATTTCCGCAAAACTACAAGCCTCGAAACCACTCGACAAATTTCGGAATACCATCCTGGATTTTCGTGGTCGGGTTATAGCCGAGCAGTTCGCGCGATTTCGTGATGTCGGCAAACGTTGCGGGAACGTCGCCCGGCTGCATCGGCTGGCGGTCGATGTCGGCCCGCATGTCGAGGCTGCGCTGGATCAGTTCGATCAATTCGCTCAGGGTCACTGTTTGCGATTCACCGAGGTTGAACACCTCGTGGAGTGATTTGTCATAGTCGATCGCGGCGCGAACGCCCTGGATGATGTCATCGACATACGTGTAATCGCGACGCGACGACCCATCGCCAAAAACCTGGATTGTCCTGCCTTCCGAAATGAGGCGCGAGAATTTATGAATTGCCAGATCAGGCCTCTGCCGCGCTCCGTAAACGGTAAAAAACCGCAGACAAACGGTGCGGATATCGTAGAGATGCGAGTACGTGTGACAGATCAGTTCGCCCGCCGCTTTGGTCGCTGCATAGGGCGAGATCGGTTGATGAATGCGGTCGCTCTCGGCAAACGGCACCTTTTCATTGATCCCATAGACGCTTGACGACGATCCGAAAACAAATTGTTTTACGCCGTGTTCGCGAGCGAGTTCGAGCAGGTTGAGCGTGCCGTTGATATTGGTCTCGGCATAGAGTTTCGGCTCGGAAAGTGACGGCCTGACACCTGCGCGGGCCGCGAGGTGAACGATCACATCAAATTTTGTCTCCGCAAATATCGCCGCAAGGCCCAGATCATCGCGGATATCAGCCTCGACGAGACGATAATTGTCGTGCCTCAGATGCCCAGCTACATTAGCCCGCTTTATCTCAGGTGGGTAAAAATCATTAAAATCGTCAATGACGGTAACCCGCCAATTGCCCTCCCCGAGCAGTCTATCGACGAGATGCGAGCCAATAAATCCAGCACCTCCAGTTACTAAAATACTTTTCATTGTTAATTATGCGACCAGATGTTACAAATAATCTAAGGGATCAATGCGCTAAGTTTTTTCCAACCCGTATTCGACATTTTAGCATCGAACCTTATTCGTTTACGAAGGCATCACTCACAGCCCTTGGCCGCTAACTACCACTGGAGATTTTATGACAGTCAGATTCACCAAGATCGCGTACATTCTAGCATTCTCACTCTTATTTGTTTGTTCCACAGTTACACCCGTACCTGCACAGGGCAAGATGGATCGCATCGAGCGGGATCGCATGAAAAACATGCTAAAGAACATCAAAGACGCCGTCAAGAAAGATTATTATGACGAGACGTTTCGGGGCATCGATATCGATGCACGGTTTAAGACAGCCGATGAAAAATTAGATGCCGCTGTCTCGACGGGTCAGGCGATGGGGGTTATCGCTCAGGCTTTGATGGATTTTAACGATTCGCATCTTTTCTTTCTCCCGCCCTCGACCAATATCCGGGTCGAATATGGCTGGCGAATGAAAATGATCGGCGACAAATGCATCGTTACGTCCGTCCAGCCCAAAAGCGATGCCGATGCAAAGGGGCTCAAACCGGGCGATCAACTGCTGTCGGTCGAGGGCTTTCGTCCGAGCCGCAAAGAGATGTGGAAGATGCTCTACTATTACAACGTCCTTAGTAAACGCCAGGGGCTGAAGGTAACGGCCCTTTCACCGGGAGCGGGCGCGCCTCGGGAACTGAATATCGCGGCCAAGATCAAGGAATCGCCGATAGCGATCAACGCGGAGAATTTCTTTACCATTGCCAGCGATTTCAATTCGAATCGCAATGACCGGCACGGTTTTCAAAAAGCCGGTGGCGTCACTATATGGCGGATGCCGTCGTTCGTTTTCGAGCCCGAACAGGTGGATTCGTTAATGAACGACCGGGTCGGCAGCTCCGCGGCCTTGATCCTTGATCTTCGCGGAAATGGCGGCGGTTATGTAAAAACGCTCGAACGTTTATCCGGCTTTCTTTTTGACAAGGACATTAAAATTGCCGACCTCAAGGGCCGAAAAAAGATGGATCCGATCCTGGCCAAAACTCGTGGGAAAAGTGTTTTCGGCGGAAAGATCGTCATCTTGATCGACAGCGAATCAGGTTCGGCATCCGAGATTCTGGCGAGGCTTGTTCAACTGGAGAAGCGCGGCGTCGTTCTGGGTGATGTCTCGGCCGGGGCCGTGATGCAGTCGCGGTCTTTTGAGGGAGAAACAGGCAGCGGCTATACAAGTGTTTTTTACGGAGCGAGTATTACGAACGCCGACGTGATAATGTCCGATGGGAAGAGTGTCGAGCACGTCGGCGTGATCCCGGATGAGACGATAATTCCAACGCCTGAAGACTTGGCGGCGCAGCGCGATCCGGTGTTATCGCGTGCCGTAGAGTTGCTGGGGGGACAACTGCCACCCGCCGTCGCGGGCAGAATGTTCCCATATGACTGGGAAGGAAAATAGGTTAATTCAAAAACCGCTGTTTGGCGTGAAAGCTGTGGAGGATTTCCTCGAGAAAGCCTTCGTAGGTAAAATCTTCCCCGCTATACCCGGGCTTGAGCTTATACATTAGCGGCAGGGCGATGCGCCACGCCATCCAGAGACGTTGGCGTTCGGTGAGATCCCAACGGCGACGCAGAAAACTTTCGACAACCTCAACCTCCCGCTCGCTGAGCATACTGATATTCGCCTTTACGCCGATGCTCTTTTGCACGCGGCTAAATGCCACATCGGTAACTCGATTTGAGAAGGTTTCGGCAAAGCTCGGGGCCTCGTCCAGGCGTTCGCGGATGACGACCGTTCCGGCAAAAATATCGCCGACACGCTGGTCACGCCCGCTCAGGAAAATCACAATCAGCCCGACCGAATAGATCGGCAGGATGAATCCGGGGACCGCATCGCATATCCGCAGCAGATTGCGGGCAATCGCCTCCCACAGCGTCAGCGGGCGACCGTCATCACGAATCACGCGAAGCTTCATCAGCCTTTTTCCTGGCGTCTGACCATTCCATAGCCATTCGAAAACAATAAAATACCCCGCAAAAATCAAAAAAAGGACAACGATCAGGATCGCGATCGTCCACTTTGGCATCTCGGTCAGCAATTTTTCCGGAGCATCGGCAACATCCGACGAACTAAACCCGGCCACGCTAAGAGCAAACCAGGCGATCAGAATTATCGAAAAATACTGTACAAAATGATCGATCGCGACTGCCAGAAACCGGTTACCGATCGACGCCAGAGCAAACTCGAGCTGCACCCGCTCAGGTGTTTCGATAATCAGGGACTCTTCGGTTTCGATAATGTGCTGCGACATACCTGTTATTTCAATTTCTTGATGTTTGAATTTTTGATCAGAGATGTCATTTGCGTTATTGCAATTTTGTTTAGCTGTTGTAGTCGAGTGCTTTGCGGTAGTAATTATTGCCCGCTTCATTTCTAAACCTCTCGAATTCGATAGGTTTAAAACCTGAATTATTCAAGGTTTCCCAAAGCCCAATAAAATCAATGGTGCTCCTGCTTCGCATCCAGTTGTTAATTACAGAAAATGGCTCAACAGTGTTTCGATATTTTGCAATATCAGTAAGCGAGATGAAATCTTTTTCATCACGATTTGAAATCGTAATTTCTGTTCCTTTTACAAGTATGGTTTTATTCTTAGCCATAAATAATTTTCCGTCTGGAACGGAAAGGAGTCGAATTCAACCCCTTTAAATCTGCATCTTTATTCCGGGATCCCGACTCGTCTGGCCAATTCCTTAAATCGCGGGTCGTCTCGCACGAAGTCCCATCTTTTCGCGACCTTTAGGTCGGTCAACTTGTCACGCTCTTCATACGCTTTGTTCAGATATTCGACGGTCTTATCCTTGTCTTTGCCCCAAGCATATGCATCGGCAAAATTCATGGCTTTAACATATCCGTTGGGGTCTTTTGCCTGTTTGGCATTCAGTTCTTCGAGGCGTATTTCTTGACGCATCCGCCCGTAGCCATCCCAACCGCCTTTTTCGTAGGCTTCTTTCAATTTCGTAATATTTTCGAGTTTGAAATCTTTATTTGCCTTCGCATAGAGCAGGTATTCTTCAACAGCCTGATCATATTTGCCTAGAGCGGCATAAATACTACCATTCAATTCATGAAGATTTCGTTCATTGGAAAATAGCTCATTGAACTTCTTCATTTGCAATAATACTTCGTCAGTTCGTCCGGCACGTTGCAGAATAGCCGCTAGCCAGAAATTGATAGCAACCGAAAACGGGTCGACTTCAACGGCTTTGGTTATTTCTCTAATTGCCTCATCATTTCTGCTACTGGCGGACAAAAGCTCCGCATACCATTGATGAGCCGTCCCGTAATTCGGATCAAGTTCGATCGCCCGTTTGAATGACTTTTCGGCATCTGCAAAGTCATATTCATATTCATAAATGACTTTTGCTAGTGATGTGTGGGCTTCCGCCAAGTTCGGATCAAGTTCGAGAGCCTTGAGTGCGGCTTGTTTGGCTTGGGGTCTATAATCTTTCGGTCTGAAATCGCCAAAGGTCGGATACAAATGATAAGTATCGGCTAATCCGGTATAAGCAAGGGCGTAGTTCGGGTCTTTTTCAATGGCTTGTTTGAAAAACACGATCGCCTTTTCAAACTCAGGTATTTGCAGCTTGTTCAAATGAAAACGACCTTGCAGATAAAGCTGGTAGGCTTCGTTGTTGTCGGTGTATTTCTTCGCCAGCTTTTGCTCGCTTTCGCCCGACAGTTTTAATTGCAGTTTGCTCACGATTTCGGTGACCATCTCGCGTTGGGTGGTCAATAGTTCCGAAAGTTTCCGTTCATACTGCTCGCCCCACAGCGACTTGTTGGTGCGGGCATCCACCAACTCGACCGTGATGTTCAGATTGTCGCCCCGCTTCGTCATCCGCCCGGTCATCACGGCATCTACGCCAAGTTCGGAGGCAATCTTGGCAATATCAGTCTCCTTCCCCTTGTAACGCATTACCGAACTTGTCGGGCTAACCCGCAAATCGGGAATCTGCGTCAGCCGAAAAATCAACGATTCCGCCAACCCGTCAGACAAATAATCCGTATCGGCATCCGAATTCCTATTCTCAAACGGCATCACGGCGATGGATTCGATCTGCTTCGAACTGCTGCTTTTCGACAAGAAGCCGAAATAGCCGACGGCCGAGAAGACGGCAACAAACAGTACCGCCGCGACCGCCGTAACAAGCTTGTGACTCTTTGCCTGAGTGACAGCGTATTCGAGGCTAGACGAAGATGTAGTGATATTTTGCGTTGCGGCGAATTGTCCGCTGGCTGTCGATTCGCCGCCGCCGCTGAGCATCTGGGTTGCATTTTCTATCGCTGTATTTGCCGTCTCGCGGTTTGGAATGACCGAGCGTTCGAGCTCGCCCTGGATATCGAGTTCACGCCGTAGATTCTTGAGGTCGATGAGCAGGTCGCGGGCGGACTGGTAACGCATCTCGACATCTTTGGTCAGCGATTTGCGTACTATACGCTGTAATTCATCCGGTACGTGTTCTAAAAGCAGCGGCTCTTTTTCTAGAATCGCTACTATCGTGTGATTGACCGTTTCGCCTGCGAATGGAACTTTGCCGGCCAGCATTTCATACAAAACGACGCCGAGACTCCAGATGTCGGTTCGGGCGTCTGTCGGATTGCCTCGTGCCTGCTCCGGCGACATATACGAGACCGTTCCCATGACCATGCCGGGGGTGGTGTTGATTTGGACGCGAGTTGCGTCCTCTGACCTGCCGCCTCCCACCACCCCGTCATCCGAAGCGGATGCCACCCCTCCTCGGGCAGGAGTGGAGCTATGAGGTTCTGACAATTTGGCCAGACCAAAATCCAGCACCTTGGCATAACCGTCCTTGCGGATCATTATGTTTTCCGGCTTGATATCGCGGTGAATAATTCCGGCCTGGTGTGCCGCCGAAAGCGCCTCGGCGACCTGCACGCCGATCTTAAGGATCTGATTTAGCTGAAGCGATTCCCTATGCGACAAATGCTCGCGCAGGGTTTTGCCTTCGATCAGTTCCGTCACGATATAGTTCGCGTCGTCGGTCTCGCCTATCTCGTAAACGGTCAGGATGTTAGGGTGATTGAGCGCCGACGCGGCCTTGGCTTCCTGGATAAAACGATTCAGCTTATCCGCATCCTTGCTAAATTCCTGATTCAGAAACTTGATCGCAACTTTGCGTTCCAGCTTTGTGTCCTGCGCCAGAAACACCTCGCCCACCCCGCCTTTGCCGATAGCGGAATGAATCTTGTATTGGCTAATAATTGTGCCGTTTTCTAGTTTCATCTCTTACACGACTAAACGTAAACGGAAGGCAAGAAAGGGCATTCTATTTATAGTTCAAAAAAACTGTAAAGCAGCGTGACGTCGTAATAATCCCGCCTGCGCGGCCCGCGCGGCGCCGTTTCATAAAATTCTATTCCGGCAGACCCACACGCTTTAACATGTCAGCGAAACGAGGGTCGGAACTAACTCCATCAAGTGCAGGTTCAGCCTTCATATAGTTTAGTCGTTGTTCGTGGGCCGCAAAGGACTTTTCCAGCCACGTAAAGGTGTTGTCGCCATCGCCGAGCCGGGCATAGATGATGGCAACGGCAAATGCCGACTCATAACCCTGATCGTATTCGCTCAGACAGATTTCAAGGTGTTTTCTCCAGTAGCCGTTCACGCCGCCCGTCCCGAGGGCTTCGATAAAAGCTGCGGCCTTCTGGTCGGCACTTTCCGCAGATTCTTTTTCCATAAGAATAACCGCCGTGCGATTCTCGGCGATAGCCTCGGGATACATGCCCTTGGCATCATAAGCCCGGCCGAGTAACGAGTGAACGACGGGATAATTTGGGTCAGATTCTATAACCCTCTTGTATTGCGCGATCGCCTGGTCAAAACGGCGTGCCTCGAAAAGCCGGAGTCCGATATTGGCGCTAATGGCCCGCGAAAACGGGTCGGTTTCATGGGCGCGGTTTACCTCCGTCCATGCCTCGTCCCAACGGCCCATGGTCGATAAAAATTCCGAATACCATTGACGCGCCGTTGCAAAGCTCGGATTTAGTTCAATCGCCCGCTTATACTCAGTCTCAGCGGCTGCAAAATCCCATTCGATATCTTTTTTAACCCCGGCCAACACGACATGCGCTTCTGCCAGCGAGTCGTCCAACTCCTGCCGCCCGCCGCAACGCGGCACGCTCTTTCAGCCAAGTCTCGGCGAGTTCCTGACGTGTCAAAGCGGTATTGGCATTCAGAACGCTGTATGCCAGCGCCAGCCAGGCATAGGCCTGGGCGTATGCCGGATCTTTTTCCGTTGCCTGTTGAAAGAGCGTCTATGCTCCGTCTCAGGTCTTCGGGCGTGCGTTTGTTCCAGTGGTAAAGGCCCTGTAAGTAAAGCTGATAGGCTTCGGGATTGGCCGTATAGCTTTTTGCGATCTTTACCTCGTCCGGGCCTGACAGCTTCGCTTTGAGTTTGCTTGAGACGTCACGTGCGATCTCGCTTTGAAGCGACACGATACCCGACGATTTTCGTTCATACCGGTCGCCCCAAAGCACGGTCTCCGTCCGTGCATCGATCAATTCAAGGTTGAGCGTCAATTGGTCGCCGCGTTGAGCGACTCTGCCCGTTAGAATCGCTTCCACATTCAGTTCCGAAGCAATCTTTTGAGGATCAAGTTCCTTGCCTTTGTACCGGAAAACGGATGAACGGGCTTTGACGCTCAGGTTTGGAACCTTTGAAAGGCTATTAATAAGCGTTTCGGTCATTCCGTCCGAAAGATATTCAACCTCGGGATTGCCGCTTTCGTTGATAAAAGGCATCACGGCGATCGATCTGATCTGGGTATCCGCCGTAAAATACCGGTAAGCAAAAAATCCACCCGTCGCCAAAACAACAAACATAGAAACCACAAAAACAAAAGCCTTGCCCTGTAAATACGACGAGAAACGGCCGGACGGGCCGGTCGAGACTGGACGTTCATCGGTTGAAAGGATCGTTGTCGCCGCTTTCGGTGCATCGCCGGTCGAGTGGCCCCCGAAGCCCGAACCAGCTTCATCGGTAGCTCGCCGCATCCTACCGATTTCGGACGATGTGCTTTCGACGGCGAGCATGACCGCACTTTCAACGCTCATCGCCCGGCCTTCCGTTTTTGCAAGCAGGAAATTCTCATTACCGATCGCGGCGCGAACCTGATCGAGATAACTGTCCAGAAAGGCTTGATCTACCGCTTCGACCATAAATCCGGCTGATTCATAGATGTTTTCGAGACCGCCGTAAATCCGGGCCGCCTTTTCCGGTTCGCCCTCGATCACGGCGAGAGCCATAAACCTCTCCATCGCAAAACCAATACCTACGGTGTCGCCCGATTCCTTGGCCAGTTTTATGCTCTCGAGCGCATATTCGCGGCTGGTTTTGTAGTCTTCCATCGAACATGCAACCGCGCTCAGATTAACGCAGGCAAGCTGGATCACGTGTTTGAAAGATTCCTGACGCGAGATCGTCAGAGCTTTTTCGTAATAGCTTTTGGCGGTCGGGTAATCCTCTTTTGACCGAAATAATTCGCCGAGAACATTTGCCAGCCGAGCCGCGAGGTATTTGTCATTTACCTCATTCGAAATTTTGAAACTTTCTTCTAAGAATGACTGGGCCTCAGCATTATGGCCCTGTAGCATATTGACTGTACCTAAACCCGAAAGCGATGTCGCGATCAGAACCCCGTCGGGAATCTCACGGCTCAGTTTGACCGCACCCAAATAAAATTTCTCCGCCTCAATGAGATCGCCCTGTCTCCACGTCAAACCGCCGATTCCGATCAAGGCCCTTGCCCGTATCTTCGGATCGGCCGAATCGCCGCCCGCATCAATTGCTCGCCGCGCCCACTTATTTCCTTCGGCAAGATGGCCGCGTCTAAACCAAAACTCCGGCAATGCGCCGGTAATTCGGAGCGCGGTCTCGGACTCGTGCAAAAGTGTCCATTCGAGAGCGGCCCGGTAATTGTCGTGCTCAATCTCTATCGTTTCCAGCCACTCGGATGATTTTTCGCCGCGAAAACCAATTTCGGCCTTCTGCGCAAGATCGGCGAAGTACTCGGCGTGGCGACGCCTAATCTCATTTTCCTCGTTCCTTTGAGTCAGCTTCTCACGGGCAAACTCACGAACGACCTGGAGCATTTTCAAACGCGGTTCGCCGTCGAATTGTTCCCTTTGAACGAGCAAACTCTTATCAACGAGCGCGGATACGCAATTGAAAACGTCTAGGACGCCATCGGCATTGCAAACCATTTCTGCGCTATCGAGCGTAAAACCGCCGCGAAAAACATAGACCCGGTCAAACAATTGCTTCTCATCCTCTTCGAGCAAATCGTAACTCCACGCGATCGCTCCGAGCATGGTTCGCTGCCGCTCAGGCAGATCGCTGGCTCCGCTTGCCAGGATATGTAGATCTGTTTCCAGACGCTTTTGGATTGCTTTTGGCGCAAGCATCTTTACCTGCACCGCAGCCAGCTCTATCGCGAGCGGCAAACCGTCGAGACGACGGCAAACCGCAGCAACCGACTCACAATTTCCGTCGTTCAAAACGAAATCGGCCTTTACGGCCTTTGCTCGTTGAACAAACAACGCAATCGCTGAATATTCGCTTAGTTCTTTCGCGGATAATTTATCGTCGGCTGGAATTTGGAGCGGCCCGAGTGTGTACTCATATTCAAACCGGAGATTGAGCTTAACGCGGCTGGTGACCACGATCTTCAGATTTGGCGACGCAGTCAATAATTCACTGATCTTGGCGGATGCTTTCGTAATCTGCTCGAAATTGTCCAGCACCAGCAATATTTTTCGCTCGTGCAAAAACTCCTTAAGACAATCGATTAACGATCTCTCGCTTGTTTCCTTTACCCCGAGGGTTTGTGCGATCACTTGTTCAACTAATTCGTGATCGGCGATCGCGCCTAGCTCGACAAAAAAAACGCCATCTGAAAACTCAGTCAAAGATTCCTGTGCGAGGGCCCGGGCAAGCGTTGTCTTGCCCGTTCCTCCTACGCCTGTTAGCGTCAAAAGTCTCGTCGCGCTCTGTCTGATCATCTCTTTGATCGCGGCCAATTCGTCCTTGCGTCCGATGATAGGCGAGAGTTCGCTGGAGAGATTATTGGGCGATGAAATCGGCGCCGGGATATGAAGTGAGGATTCTTCGCCGGTCGTTCGATTGTCAAAAATTTGTGTCGCGGTATGATCGGACGAAACACCGATTCGGGCCCCAATGTCGTCGTCAAGGTTAAGTAGCTTTTGTACTTTTTTTAGATCATCCAACAGATCTTTCGCGCTTTGATAACGATCTGACTTTGCCTTTTTCATGGCCTTAAAGACAATGCCCTCGATTTCCGGCGGTAGATTTTTTAGTCGCGGCGGATTTTTTGTCAAAAGCGCGGCGATGATATCGCTGACCGTTTCGCCTCTAAATGGCTGGCGTCTCGAAAACATCTCGTACAGCACCGCACCGAAGCTAAATATATCGGTCTGATGATCAAGCTGCTTGCCGCGGGCTTGTTCGGGCGACATGTAGTGTGGCGTGCCGATGATCAAACCCGGTTGTGTTTGGAACTGAACCTCTGTCGCGTCAACAGACAACTCGCCCGAATGCTGTGTTAACGCCGATGCTTTCGCTAGGCCAAAATCAAGGACTTTTACGATCCCGTTTTTGCGGATCATCACGTTCTCAGGCTTTACGTCGCGATGAACGAGGCCGGCGAGATGGGCCTCGTCAAGGGCCGAGGCGATCTGGACCGCAATATCGACCATGGCACCGAGATTTAGCGTATTGTCCTTTGTGTAATCGTTTAGCGTTTTGCCGTCGATGAATTCAGTGGCGATAAAGTGTGTGCCGCCAATTTCATTGATCTCGTAAATGGTGATGATGTTCGGATGATTGAGCGCCGATGCGGATTTTGCCTCGCGGACAAAGCGGCTCATCCGGGTGGTGTCTTCGGCAAACTCACTGGGCAGGATCTTGAGCGCAACCTTGCGGCCGAGTTTTGTGTCCTCCGCCAGATACACCTCTCCCATTCCACCGGCTCCGATCAATCGAATGACCTTGTAATGGCCGATCGTTTTGTTGGCAAAGCTCAACTTTTCTTTTCGGCCGGCGAACATGTCGGCCGCGAGCGATCCCGGAGTATTGTCGATAAAACCGGATGGAGTTTCATCAAATCGCAGCAGCGACTCGACCTCGCGGCGCAGGCCATCGTCGCCGCCGCACGCCTCAGCGAGATAGGATTCACGTCCCTCTTCGGCGATACCGCAGGCTTCATGATAAATGTCTTCGATCTGTCTTAGACGCTTGGAATCCATTCAGATTTTAACCTTTCAATCTATTACGCCGTACCTGCCAATTCACGCAAAAGCCACGTCCGGGCAAATCGCCAGTCACGTTTCACCGTATCAACTGAGATATTTAGGACCTCGGCGGCCTCTTCATTTGTGACGCCGCCAAAATACTTTAACTCGACAACCCTGCTTTTGCGCTGATCAAGCCCGGCGAGGGTAGTTAACGCTTCATCCAGAGCCACTATCTCGGCAGAATGACCAGTCGAAACCGCCGTTGCATCGGTCAGCGTTATTCGTTCCTGCCAGCCGCCGCGTTTCTGGGTCCGTTTCGAACGCGCATGGTCAACCAGAATGTGCCGCATCGCAGTCGCGGCAACGCCAAAGAAATGTGCCCGGTTCTGCCAGATTTGCGCCTCCTTGTCTGTCTTCGCGAGCTTTAGATAAGCCTCATGGATCAGTTCAGTGGTTTGAATCGTGTGGCCTGCCGGCTGCTGACGCATATAGCCTTTTGCCATGCGCCGCAGCTCGTCATAGACAAGCGGCATCACCTGTTCCAGAGCGACCACATCGCCCTTGCTCCAGTCAGCAAGCAGGAGTGATATCTCGCGAGAACCTGTATTTTGCATTATTTCGGACGGATAAAGGTACCCGATGATTATAGAACAAGAGCGGCAAATAAAAAAATAATTTTCGCCATGCACGTTTTTGATACTCAATCTCGTTTAGATAAGTAGAACAACAGTATTTAGGGAGAGGTCGCTTGAAACGAGTGCGGCGCCCCCTGAAAAAGCCGACAGTTTTTGCACTCATTCAAGAAGAAAGGAGACAATCATGAACAAATTTTCACTGATATTTGCAGTATTTGTATTTGGCGTTTTGATTTCTGGCAGTGTGCATGCCGGCTACGAACCTAATAACTTTGCAAATACCCCGTTCGGAAGAATGAAAAGTTGGTTTCTCAAAGGACTCTTTAAATATTACAAATCGCTCAAGGAGACAAAAATAATGATTAAGACGCTTGCTTCCCTACTCACGGCCATTGTCTTCGTAGCATTGCTTTCAATAACCGCGCATGCCCAGACCTGTCCGTTTCTTCCGGGCTGTCTTGATCCCACTTTCGGCACTGGTGGAAAGGTGACCTATCAGTTTTCCACCACAACGGGCGTTCCACTCGATATGGTGGTTCAGACAGATGGAAAGATCGTAGAGCTGTTCAGTGGGAACAAACTCATCAGGCTTAATTCTGACGGAACGCTCGATCCGACATTTGGCTCAGGCGGCGTCGTCACTATTACATGGACGTTTACGTCAGGATCGACTACCTACAACGGCAGCGGGAAAGCCATGAGGCTGCAGGAGATCGGCGGGCAGCAGCGGATCGTCGTGGCGGGAGCCGGACATCTAATCTCAGGAAGAAAAGTTGTTGCTGGTCTGCGGTTGGGCCGATTTATGCCTGATGGCACGGCTGATACTTCGTTTGGATCGGGTGGAAGCGCTGTTATTAACGCGGCGGCCGCGACAGAAATGGAAATCCAGAGCGACGGAAAGATTTTGACGCTCTGCGACAACGGCGCTCTGGTCAGGACTAATGTAAACGGATCTCTTGATACCGGCTTTGGCAGCGGCGGCCTAGTGAACGCAGGCTACCTTCAAGATATTGTGATCGATGGAAACGGCGGCATCATAGTGGGCGGTAACCTCACAACCGGTAAGGGAAACAATACAAAAACGATGCTGGCCGTAAAGAGATACACGTCCGCCGGCGTGGGCGATACCGCGTTTGGCAACGGGGGAATTGCAACGGCCGATTTTAATACGGCTACCACATCCTTAGGTAAGCTGGCGGTTGACCCGTTCGGCAATATCGTGGCGGCGGGCCAGGTGTACGCGCCCGGATTCGCTCAGTATTATTTTGCGGCAGCGAGGTTTACTTCGAATGGCCTGGCGGACACATCGTTTGGCGGTACGGGAAAGGTCATGTTCGTCGGAGCCTCCGGATCCGGGCGCGGGGTTCTGATCCAGTCTGATGGAAAGGTTGTCCTTACCGGTAATTTGAACAGCAACTATGGCCTGGTCCGGTACAACTACGACGGAACGCTCGACTCCACGTTTGGAAACGGTGGAATGGTGAGTGAGGATGTCAATGGGACGGATCTGGTAAACGCCTGGGCGATGCAGACGGATCCGGCGTGTGCCTGCAGCAAGGTCGTCATGTCGTCAAGCACCGCTGGCGCGTCAGGCGTCGTTTCGTTTGCAAGATTTACCGTCCAATGATCTAACGAAAACTCGACAACGGCCTTGACACTTTTACGACTGGCTCACGAAATAGATAAGTGAATAGAATGAAAAAGTTCCATTTGATTGCCCTATTGTTCTTTACTGTATTGTTCACGGGAATTTGTCGATCCCTAGTTGAGGCCGAGTCGACATCTCGGATCGAAACCCCGGCGAGTTTCGATGAAGAAGTGCGTCTGGCAACTGGCATTGCTAGTGATTCATTTGCGAATGGCAAGGTTGCGATCAGCGGCGATACGGCGGTAGTTTCGTCTGTCGCGGGGTTTCATGTTTACGTGCGGACGGGATCGACGTGGGCGCAGCAGGCCTTATTGGTCCCGAGCGACGGAATGGTCGTCACGGTCGCCCCGCGGCCGGTTGCGATCAGCGGAAGCACCGTCGTTATCGGAGCACAGTCTGCGACGATCGGTGGAAACTCGGGACAGGGTGCTCTCTATGTCTTTGTGAGGAATGGCACGATCTGGACGGAGCAACAGCGTCTGACGGCGAGCGACGGGGCTTCGGGAGACAGTTTAGGAACCGACGTCGGGATCAGCGGTGAGGCAATTATCGCGAGCGCACGGAGCGACGACGTGGGAACAAACACTGATCAGGGCTCGGCTTACATTTTTGTTAGGCAGGCGGGTTTCTGGCACGAGCAGGCGAAGTTATTGGCTAGCGATGCGGCGGCATCCGATCGCTTTGGCGCCGGGATCGCGATAAACGGCGATACGGCGGTCGTGGTTTCAAGAATAATCGTTCCAGCACCGCGTAGACCCGTCGTATATATCTTTGTTCGTTCAGGAACGTCGTGGTCCCAACAAACGATGCTCTCGGTTTGCGAACCTTCCGATTTCGATTTATGTAATTTCGGTTCCAGTATCGCTATTGATCAGGACACTCTGGCAGTGGGAAATTCCTTTCTTAACGTTGGCCCTAATACTGCAGCTGGAAGCGTGTATGTGTTCTTCAGAAACGATGCCACCTGGACGCAGCAGCAAAGGATAACTGCAGCGGATGGTCTGCAAGACGATAATTTCGGTACGTCGGCCGCTATCCAGGGAGATACTCTTGTAACCGGAGCTTCGGCGATCGGTGCCCGGCTTGGCTCGGTCTACGTTTATTCGCGTACAGGGCAAACTTGGGCGTTGTCCCAGCCGCGGATACAGAAGACCAGTCCTAACTTCAATAATTTTCTTGGAGCTAGCATTTCTTTAGATGGAAATAGATTTATTTTCTCAGCCGCTCGCGATCAGGGAAGTGCGGCAGCCCCCATTGGAGCAGCTTATATTCACGAGCAGCCCGCTCCGGTTGCCACTCCAACTCCAACGCCGACACCAACGATTACTCCAACGCCAACCCCCTCGCCGTCGCCAACGCCACCCGTGACTGTTTCCGTGTCAGGCCGGGTGACGACGCCGGGTGGGCTTGGGTTGAGGAATGCTGTTGTCTCGCTGACCAATTCGCAGAATGTCAGGCAGACGGCGACGACTAGTTCGTTTGGGGTTTACTCATTTGCAAACATCGCGCCGGGCGAAATGTATGTGATCGGCGTCATCTCAAAACGGTATCGCTTCGCGCCCCTGTCAACGACGATCAACAGCAATATGACAAATGTGGATTTTGTCGGGCTTGAATGAGGAGGCGGGTGGGAAGTTGGGTCGAAAGGCCCGAGGCGGTTCAGCCTTTTGCCATGCGCCGCAGCTCGTCATAAACAAGCGGCATCAACTGTTCCAGAGCGACCACATCGCCCTTGCTCCAGTCGGTGAGCAGGAGTGATATCTCGCGAGAACCAGTATTTTGCATTATTTCGGACGGATAAAGGTACCCAATGATTATAGAACAATAGCGGCAAATAGAAAAATAAATTGCCCGTATGCCCCTTTTTTAGCGCGGAATTCGTTTAGATAATCAGAACGCCCCGATTTCCGGACGATTCCATCAAAACAATAGGAGAAAAGAAAAAATGAACCGCATCATCAGAATCGCACTTATTACATTGCTGACCGTTGGTATTTGTTACCTTCCGGGACTAACGACCGTCGAGGTTTCGGCCCAGGCGGAGCAAGATTTCACGGTGGTCAACAAGACCGGGTTTGAGATCTACGCTCTGTATGTCACGCCGCACAACTCGGACGACTGGGGCGACGATATTCTCGGTCAGGACACGCTGGTTGCTAACGATGAACTCGACATCGTTTTTTCCAGAAAGGAAAAAGCAACGCTTTGGGACCTGCGCATCGAGGACAAGGACGGCAACTACATCGAATGGGATAATTTTAACCTGCGCAAGATCTCAAGGATTACGCTCTATTACAAGAACCGCAAACCGACCGCAGTGGTCGATTAGAGCGGAAGTTCTCGGCAAACGAATCGATGTTGATTCGATCTGGGGCAGCTTTGAAATGTGGAGCGGCGGCGCCAGTTAAGTCCTGTCCTCTTGCAGAGGCTCTTCTTCCGGTCTCTGGTTTTGACGGCGGATGCATGAACGCGTCCGCCGTTTTTTTTCAAACTGGGTCAGATTCCTTCTCCGCAGCTACAATCCTCACGCGAAGTACGATTTACAAATATCAGGTTAAGGGGCGGGCCCGCTAAACGCCTTGGAACCGGCGGGCAAGCCCGCCTCTAAACAGCTGTTTTGGTTCGAAAATCAGTTAACCGCTTGTCAATTTTGCGATGCCTTCTCTATACTTGTGTTAGGCGAAGGATGGTGAAAGTTTTTGAAAACTGAATTAAAACGAAGCGATATTTCGACAGCGGGCCTCAGCTTTGCTATTGTCGTGGCTCGTTGGCATGTTGAATTCACGTCCAAACTCTTGAGCGGCGCCCTCGAAGCAATGCTCGGTGCCGGAGCCAAACGCGAGGACATCGACGTTTTTCAAGTTCCCGGTGCTTTTGAACTCCCGGTCGCATCGCTCAGGGCCGCAAAGAGCGGCGAATATGACGCCGTGATCGCGCTTGGCGTCGTGATCAGAGGCGACACACCGCATTTTGAGTACGTCGCGGGCCAGGCAGCCGCCGGATTGATGCAGGCATCTATGCAAACAGGCGTTGCCGTAATGTTCGGCGTGATAACGGCGGACAATGTCGAACAGGTCATCGAGCGAACCGGCGAAGGTGCCGATAATAAAGGTTTTGAAGCGGCTATTTCGGCGATCGAAACTGCAAACTCCCTTAGCCAGATCAGGGAAACCGCCAAAGCTCGCTGGGAAGTACGAAAAGAGAGTATTTTGAATGTCTTTTGATAAAGCAGAGAAGAGTTCGGGCACACGTCACAAGGCACGCGAGTGTGCTTTGCAGATGCTGTTTGCATCGGATCTCGTCGATCGGGATTGCCCGAGCTTGACAAGTAATTACTGGAACGAGCTGGGCGATACCGCCATCGATGATCAAACCCGCGAGTTCGCCAACGGCCTCGTTTGTGGAACGCTGGAAAATCTCGAGGCCATCGATAACGTGATAAAAACACGTGCCGAACACTGGCGCATCGAGCGCATGGCCATCGTTGACCGCAACGTCCTGCGGCTCGCCGTGTACGAGTTCATGTATCAGGAAACCCCAGATACGGTCGCGATCAACGAGGCGCTTGAAATTGCACGCAGGTTTTCCTCCTACGAAGCAACTCAATTCGTCAACGGCGTTCTCGACGCTATCAAACAAGACCGCCAAACCGATCAACCATCTAATGCAAAAGCAAAAAAGTCTCAAGCGTCATCGCGGTAGATACGTAAATGCGGCTGTTTTCGCAACTCTCATTATTTGCGCGTCAGCAGCGATCTCGCAGGACTGGCCGGATAAGATCAACGGCTATAAAGTTTACGATTCCAAAATCTCGATCACCACCGCCGATCTCCTTTCCGGTTCAAAAGATAGCTACGCACACATAAAATTATCCGATCCCACACTCACTGACATCAGTCTGTCCGGAGCGACCATCGAGGTCGGAGCCTCTGTAACCGTGGGCAAACAAAGCGGCACCGTCGATTTTGTGACATTTAAGGACGTTTTCGTCAACGGCTTCAAGGTAGAGGTTGAAGATTACAAACACATTTTTTCGTTCAAAAAAGGCGAATCCACGGTTCTCCCAAAACCTGCCCGCATCACCCTAAAAGTCTCAAGCCTGCCCCGTGCCGCCTACAACGAACTCGCGGGCAGCAAAGACGAACTCGCCGTTACCGGAACCGCTTTTGTATTTGGGAAATTCAAGAAAATGGGATTCAGCTTTAAGCGTGTCGTACCTGTAAAGCTTGATCTGAGGGTCAAGAACCCGTTGCGATAAGCGACAGACGACTAGCTAAATATTTCGTCCAAATCTCGCGCACCGTGAACCACACGAACAATCGTCACATCACCTGCCCAGCGCCGATAGAAAATACTGTAGCTATCGTGGGGAAAACTCCGCAGGCCGTTTTCCAGTTCACTGCGCTCTCGTCCGGCTTCGTTATAATCTGCCAACATTTCAAAAAGTTTGGTCAGACGACTGTCCAGGGCAAGTGCGGCGGCCAAATTGTCTCCCGCAATATAAACCAGAATTTCCTCGATATCTTCCTTCGCTGAATCGGTAATCATGTACTTACCCATTCTGATCCCTCATTTTGAGAAGGCGTTCCCTAATTTCACTCATGACTTCCGCACCATCTCGATAACGCCCGGCTTCAAGGTCATCCATGCCTTTTTGAATTTCCCCTTTGAGCCACGCTAATTTTCTCTCATACACTTCATCGCGTTGCTGCAAGAGCCGAAGACCTTCCCGCATAACTTCGCTGGCGGAATTATACTGTCCGCTTTCTACTTTGAGACTCACGATCCTTTCCAGCTCGGGGGTTAGTGAAACATTCATAATAAACTCCTTCAAAAATCCGAGAATAGCATTCTTTGTTATCAATAACAATCATTGTTATCGTTCAAAAAGTTGCCGACGCGTATCGCTACGTTTTTTTACTAGATTGCGTTAAAATATTAAGTTTAGTCGAGGCTAATTGAAATAAAGTGAGCGAAAATAAAACAAGTTTATCCGAGTTTATCAGCGAAGCATTTGGTTCGAACGCGGCGTACGTCGAAGGGCTGCTTGAACGTTATAAAACCGATCCGAAACTCGTTGACGAATCGTGGCAGACGTATTTCAGCGAGCTGCTTGCCGGCGGCACACCGTCAACCAACGGCCAAGCCGCGGCTCCGGCACCGCAAACTGCCGCAACGCCGGCACCTGCAAAACAGCCTGTCGCCGTTCAGTTAACCGCTGATACGGCTCCGAAACCCATTACCGGCGTCGGAAAAAAGATCGTCGAGAACATGGAGCAGAGCCTGACCGTCCCGACGGCGACGAGCTTTCGGAACATTCCGGTCAAGGTTCTCGAGGAAAACCGCCGCATAATCAACGAAAACCTTGCCGCGTCAGGCCGTGGCAAAGTTTCGTTCACACACATCATTGCGTGGGCGATCGTTCAGGCCGTTAAGGCCTATCCGCATCTAAATTTCGGCTACGGCGTTGTAAACGGTGCGCCGTCGCGGCTCGAACACGAAAACGTCAATCTCGGCATCGCCATCGACATAGAAAAGAAAGACGGTTCGCGAAATCTGCTCGTTCCCAACATCAAGGGTGCGAATCAGATGAATTTCGCCGAGTTTTTTGCCGGATATAACGAGCAGGTCAAAAAGGCGCGTGACGGCAAACTCGAGATCGCCGATTTTCAGGGAACGACCATTTCGCTAACCAATCCGGGAACGATTGGAACTGTCGCATCGAATCCGCGACTCATGTCCGGCCAGAGCGCGATTATCGCGACCGGTGCCATTGAATATCCGGCAGAATATCAGGCGATGACCAATGCAGCCCTGTCGCAGATCGGCATCAGCCGCATCGTGACGATCACGAGTACCTACGACCATCGCGTGATCCAGGGCGCCGAGAGCGGGATGTTCCTGGCGAGGATTCACGAATTCCTGAAAGGCGGGCATGATTTTTACGATTCGATCTTTGCCGATCTCGAGATAAATTTTCCGCCGCTTCGTTGGGCTGAGGACTTTAATCCTAATCTCTTTGGCAACAACAGTGAGCAAGTCGAAAAACAGGCGAACGTCCTACAGATGATCAACGCTTACCGCACGCGCGGCCATCTTTTGGCGGACATCGATCCGCTCAAAATGACCTCGCAGCACGCATCGGAACTCGACCTCGAGAATTTCGGCCTGACCATCTGGGATCTCGATCGCGACTTCATCACCGGCGGCCTTCACGGCGAGAAAACCGCCAGCTTACGGCGAATTCTGGAGATCCTTCGCAAAGCATACTGCGGCAAGGTCGGTATCGAATACCGCCATATCCAGAGCAAAGAGCAGAAGGATTGGATCCGTCAGAAAGTGCGTGAACAGTTTGTCGACACACAGCCGCTCACGGTCGAGATCAAGAAAGAACTACTGCAAAAGCTGATCGAAGCCGAGCAGTTTGAGCAATTTTTGCACAAGAAATATCTCGGCCAGAAACGCTTTTCGCTCGAGGGCTGCGAGACCGTTATCCCGATGCTCGACCAGCTTGTCGAGGGAGCTCGGCTCGCGGGGTGGATGAGATCTTTATGGGAATGGCCCATCGTGGCCGCCTCAACGTGCTATCGAACATCATCGGCGACCCGGAAACTGGCGAGATGGCAGAGCGTATCTTCACTGTTTTCGAAGGCACATCGCACCCCAATTTCCCTGCTGACGAGGGCGATGTTAAGTACCATCAGGGAGCCATTGGAAAAAAACAGACCAAAGCCGGACGCGAATTGACCATTCAGCTTTCCTGCAACCCGAGCCATCTCGAAACCGTAAATCCGGTCGTCGAAGGCATGGTTCGTGCCCGTCAGGATTACCTCCGCGACGGCGAGGGAAAAGAGCGTCAGGAAACATACAAACACATCATGCCGCTGCTTTTGCATGGCGATGCCGCGTTTGCGGGACAAGGTGTGGTGATGGAAACGCTGCAATTTGCCGGTCTTCCCGGCTATCGCACAGGCGGCACCCTCCATCTTGTGATCAACAATCAGATCGGATTCACAACCTCGCCCGGGCTCAGTCGCAGTTCGATCTATTCGACGGATGCTGCTCACATCACGCAGACGCCGATACTTCATATCAACGGTGATGATCCCGAGGCGGCGTTCCGCGTGATCCAGATCGCTCTCGATTACCGCCGCGAGTTCGACAAGGATGTCGTCCTCGACCTCGTCGGTTTCCGCCGCCTCGGCCATAACGAAGGCGACGAACCGAGCTACACACAGCCCGTCATGTACGCCCGCGTCAAAGCTCACCCTGGCACACGCCATCTCTACGCCCAGCAGTTGATCCGCGAAGGCGTCATTACCGACGCCGACCTGACGGCGATGACCGATAAAGTCGTTGAAAAATACGAGGGCATTCTCACGAGAGCAAAAGACATCGCGGCGAAGAAACCGGCAAGGGCCGTGCTTGCCGCTCCATCGGTTGATGAGGACGGCTCGGGCTTTCTCGAAACTGGTGCCTCAGCCGAAACGCTGAAGCTGGTTTCGGACAAGATATCGCTCGTGCCCGAGGATTTTAACATCAATCCGAAGATGGTCGGCCAGCTCGCCAAGCGTGCCAAAATGGGAACCAGCGAAGCTCCGATGGACTGGGGTTTTGGCGAAGCGATGGCGATCGGTTCGCTCGTTTTGGAAGGCTATCCGGTACGATTTAGCGGCCAGGATTCGGGTCGCGGCACGTTCTCTCAGCGTCACGCGTCGATGTACGACACGATGACCGGCGACCGCTGGGCGCCGCTCAACGAACTGCGACACGAATCGAATCCATTCGCCCGGGCATACATCTTTGACAGTTCGCTGTCGGAGTACGGCGTGCTCGGATTTGAATACGGCTATTCGGTCATCTCGCAGGATCATCTGGTTGCGTGGGAAGCCCAGTTTGGCGATTTCTCAAACGGCGCTCAGATCATGATCGATCAGTACATCTCGGCTGCCGAAGACAAATGGCAACAACGGTGCCGTCTCGTGATGCTGCTGCCCCACGGTTACGAAGGCCAGGGTCCCGAGCATTCGTCGGCACGTCTTGAACGCTATTTACAGCTCTGCGCCGAGAACAACATGCAGGTCTGCTACCCGACGTCGCCGGCCCAGTATTTTCACCTGCTCCGCCGCCAGGCCAAACAGGAAATGGTTCGTCCGCTGATCGTCATGACGCCGAAGAGCCTTTTGCGTTTACCCGCAGCCAGTTCAACAATGGCGGAACTCGAAACCGGCGGCTTCCAGCCGGTGATCGACGATGCCCGCATCGAAGATTGGTCTAAAGTTAAGCGGGTCGTCGTTTGCAGTGGCAAGGTTTTCTATGACCTGGATACGGCCCGCGAAGGTGCCACCGCAACTGCCGCTGCCACTGATGTAGCCGTCGTCCGGCTCGAACAATTTTATCCGTTCCCGGCGGCAACGCTTACCGAGGTCTTTGCGTCCTATCCAAATGCGACGGAAATCGTTTGGACACAAGAAGAGCCGCAAAACATGGGTGGCTGGACGTTTGTCGAGCCGCGTCTGCGAAATATTTTACCGGCAAATGCATCACTCGCATACCTCGGCCGTGCCGCCTCGGCATCACCCGCGACCGGTTCGTACGCGATCCACAATCTGGAACAAGCACAGCTTGTTGACGGATCGTTATCGACCAATCCAACGAGCACGTTAGCAGCAACGTAAAGACTGAGATTGCCGCAAAAACGCACAGAGGCCGCAAAAATGAGATCATCTTATTTTTTT
Source organism: uncultured Acidobacteriota bacterium (assembly GCA_963738935.1). GTDB lineage: Bacteria > Acidobacteriota > Blastocatellia > Pyrinomonadales > Pyrinomonadaceae > OLB17. The sequence continues at coordinate 3,088,625 of CAVTYF010000001.1, forward strand.
GCGGCCTTTGTGCATTTTCGCGGCTACTAATTAAAGCGATTTGATGCGAAAATCTCTGTAATGAAACACATCCGGCTCACATCCATCTCTGTTGCGTGCGTTTTCTCGATATTTGTCCTGTTGGCTTGCCAGCCGAAGATGGTTGGCAGTGAGGAGCCATTGAATGGAGAAAAGCCGCAGCCTGAGGCAACGCCGAAGAATACTGAGCCGATCACGATAGCGGCGGTCGGTGACATCATGATGGCGTCGACATTTCCAAACGAATCGCGGATGCCGCCGAATGACGGGGCGGATTTGTTTAAGGATGTGACGCCTATACTCTCCGCTGCCGATATTGCGTTTGGCAACCTCGAAGGGCCGATTACAGACGGCGGCGTTTCGACGAAATGCTCGCCGAGATCGACGCGCTGTTTCGCTTTTCGCACGCCGACGCGGTATGGCAAATATTTCAAAGCAGCAGGCTTTGACGTGATGAGCGTCGCGAATAATCACGCCAGTGATTTTGGCGAACCGGGCCGCGTCAGTACGCAGAAAGTTCTCGATGAACAAGGCATCAAGTACGCTGGCAGCCTCCAGCCTGCTGCGACGATCGCCTATCTCAATTCGCGCGGCAAACGCATCGCCTTTATCGCCTTTGGCCACAATAACGGTATGCCGAACGTCAGCGACCTCGACGGGGCCCGCCGTCTGGTGATCGAGGCGGGGAAAAAGGCGGACATCATCGTGGTTTCTTTTCATGGAGGTGCTGAGGGAACCAATCAACAGCACGTACCAAACCGGTCGGAGATTTTCTTAGGCGAAAATCGCGGCAACCTGCCCGCATTTGCGCACGCGGTTATCGACGCCGGGGCCGATATTGTTCTCGGCCACGGCCCGCACGTGATGCGCGGGATGGAGATTTACAAGGACCGCCTGATCGCCTATTCGCTCGGTAATTTTGCCACCTATGGTTGGTTCCAGCTTGCGGGCGAAACTGCAATGACGATGGTTCTGGAAGCAAAGCTCGATGCCGAAGGCAAATTCATGAGCGGCAAGATCAACAGCGCCAAACTCGAAGGCCGCGGTATTCCGATGCTTGAGAGTACAGGCGCGTCAACACGCCTCGTCCGATCCCTTTCAACCGCCGATTTTGGGGCCAACGCTCCGAAGATCGCCGACGATGGGTCGATCACGATAAAATAGTCAATTCTAAACCCATTTGCATCGCTTCCCGAACACATATCGTGTGTCGTATAGCGTCATTGCCGACGTGCCAAATTTTGTCATTCCCTCCGTTTCCGACGGTTACTTTACTTGTAAGTTGCTGATTCTATTCACCCATCGACTGGCATAGCATTTGATTTACCTTAAGCCAGGGTTCTCTCATCAAAATCTTGGTTCTCTCATCAAATGAGGAGACACGTATGCGTAAATTTATCAGGGATTTTGAGAAAGGGTTCTCGCTGATCGAACTCTTGATCGTCGTCGTCGTCATTGGAATCATCGCCGCCATTGCGATTCCTAATCTTATCGCCTCACGCCGATCGGCGAATGAGGCAAGCGCCGTTAGTTCGATTCGGGTAATCGTCGGTCCGCAGGCAACTTACCGCTCGACCGAAGGCAACGGTTTTTACGCCGACAACCTCGGTGAACTCGGCACGAGCGGCATCGTCGACAGCGCTGCTCGGGTGTGCCGCCGATCCATGCGTAAAATCGGGCTACACCTTTTCGATTGATCGGGACAATGGATCGCTCAGTACCACGCCACCGATCTGGAACGTTTTTAGTTCTCCGAGTACACCAACTGGTGCTATGCAGACCGGCTCAACCTCGTACTATTCGAACGAGGCCGGCGCGATCTACTACAAAGCTGGTGGAAGCCCACCGACTGCGGGACTCAGTACTGTGGTTAGAACACCATCCGATGGCCTGCCGCTAGGAAATTAGAGCGACTACGGATTGTAAAGTACGGGTCAGTACCACCTGCGGTAGCGGGTGGGGCTTCGGCGGGCAGATCCTGCGGAGTTTTAAGCCACGTATTACACAACTAACACGAATTCAGCCTGATTTCATTCGTGTTATTCGTGCAATTCGTGGCTAATTTTTCTTTTTTATTCCGATTTGTGCAACGAGTTTAGCAGCGCGGTTGCGGGCCATCAGGGGAAGGCGTTCGTCGTTTGACAGTTCGGTCAGAAATGGGACCAGGCTCGCGGGGTCTGAGATCTCGTCACGCCTGATATATCCTTCGATCGCATCCATCAGGCCCGGAGTTTGAAGCGGCATGTTCTGGCGGGCCAGCAAAATTTCAAACCGCCAGGTATATTCGTTACTGATTCGGCGATACTCGTCCATCAAAGCCTTTGCGGCTTTATTCTCAGTCCAGTTAAATTTGGTCGTTCGCGACTGGCTATCGCGTTTCAGCGTAAACGACATGTTGCCCAAATGAGTATAATCGCGAGAGTATTGGTAGTCCTCGGTTGAGTCCAAAAATTTTAACTCGGCCAATGCCTCGCCAATCTTGCCCACGGTCGCCTGAGACAATTGAATAGGGTCGGTCAACATTTCATCGTAGCCGTCTTTTAGAAATGATATCTTCCCCTTCCCGGCTTCGTCGTGCTCGATCAAAATGCGACCGTAGGTAAACCCGGGGCGGGTAAATTCATATACATGAGTTCCCGCAGCGGCGCCCCCAGTCGATCCGTTTCCGCTATCATCCGTCGAATTCTTTTCCGGAGTTTCGGCTCCCGGACGTTCATTTCGTTTTCCCGGGGTCGCGATTTTGGGGGGTGTCGGTTCGGGTGACGCGGTCGTTTTCGGAGTGACAGCCGTGACTTTCGGCTTTTTCGGCTCGCGGCTCCGATCGACGCTAAAAACGTCGCCAGAGCAACACAAACAAAGATATACGCGGACATTCTCATCGGATGTAAGTCTTTCGAAACATGTTCAAAACCGAAAGCTGCAAGAGTTTGAGATGCAGGTCCTGTCGGCGCGGTTGGCAGGCTAGCGACGGAAAATCATTCAAATTTAACCGAAACAATCTTCGAAACGCCCGCTTCCTGCATCGTCACTCCATACAGAGCTCGAGCGGATTCCATTGTGCGTTTGTTGTGGGTGATGACGATAAACTGTGTCTTTTCGGACATTTCCGCGATCTTTGCGGCAAATCGTCCGACGTTGGCATCGTCCAGCGGAGCATCGACCTCATCCAGCAGGCAGAATGGCGATGGGCGATATTTGAAAATCGCGAGTACCAGCGCAATCGCGGTCATTGCCTTTTCGCCGCCCGACAGAAGCATGATATTTTGCAGACGCTTGCCGGGCGGTTGGGCGACAACCTCGATTCCGGCTTCGAGAATGTCATCCGATTCGAGCAGCGTCATTTCGCCGCGACCGCCGCCAAAAAGCTCAATAAAAAACTGCCTAAAGTGCTCGTTGATCGCCTCAAACGCCGATCTGAACCGCTCGCGTGACCGCTCTTTTATCTCACGCAGGGCTTCCTCTGTCGCCGCGATGCTGTCGATAATATCGGTTCGCTGCGACGTAAGGAATAGATGCCGCTCTTCCGTTTCGCCAAGTTCTTCGAGAGCGAGCATGTTGATCGCTCCAAAATTATCGAGTTTTTGCCGCAGATCATCGGCCTCAGAGCGGGCCGTTTCGAGAACAAAAGTTTTGTCTGTTTCGGTTTTATCGACCAATTCCGCGAGCGATACATTCAGCTCTTGCTGGCAATTCTCACTCGTATTTCCAAGCCGCGTCACCGCCTCGGCCTGGCGGATTTCGATTTCGGCCTTTTCGTTACGCGCCTCGGCGGAGCGGCGATTTAGTTCCGCGAGGCCCTCGCTCATCGAATCGGATAATTCGCGCTCCGACGCGAGAGCGGTGACCGCTGACGCGAGGTCCATATTTTCCTTCTCGATCTCGTCACCGGCGGACGCGATGCGGTCGGTTATCTCGGTGATCGACGAGTGCAGGACCTTGATCTTCGCCTCAGCCTCGGCAAATTCCAGATTCTGGACCGCGAGGCGCGACTCGATCTCTTTGCATTCATTCTCGACTCGGCGCAGGGCCGACACGGCCGAGCGGCGGCGTTCGTCGGATGTCGCGGCGATCATCCGTTTGTCATTCAGAATCGCCATCGCCGCTTCCGACTTCTCACGGGCCACGGCCAGGTCGATGCCGATGTGTTCGAGCGAGGCAACGGTCTCGGTTTTTGCGGCCTCGGCGTGTTGTTTGTTCGAGATCGCGTCGGAGCGCCGCTGTTCCAGTTCCTCAATCTCAGAGCGTATCTGTCCAGCCTCGTCGGAGACGATCTTTCGATGTCGCTCGGCCCTTGCGATCTCCTCGCGGGCCGCGTGTGCCTGTATCTGAAGCCCGTGAATTCCGCGATCGACCTTGATAATGAGCGATTGCAGATCGACGGTCTCGCTCTCGTTCTCGACCAGGCTCGCCCTCGCGGACTCGACTTGAGCGGTCGCCTTTTCGATCGCGGATTCGAGCCGTGTACACTCTTTGTCGAGCTGGTTTAATTCACGTTTGAACGCGAGCAGCGACGAATTCTTCCCCGTCGTTTTTTGTTTCCCGCCGACGAACATCCGGCCGCTCAGCAAAAGATCGCCCTCGTAATTGACGAGCATTTCGCCGTGACCCACTTTCTGATCAAGGTCGGTCACCAGTCGCGCCGACATTTCCCGTGGAAATATCTGGTGCAGAACATCGGCGAGTTCACCCGCGACGCCCAAAATTCCGGCCATCGTGCCGTTTCGAACCGCCTCGGACCGGCGATCTTGTTTTGCCGGCAAAATAATCATCGCCGTACGACCGATGTCGTTTTGTTTCAGCCAATCCGAAACGAGCTTCGCCTCAGCAATCGATTCGACGACAACGGCCTCGAGAAAATTGCCAAATAGCATTTCCACCGCCGTCTCAGCTTCCGGCGCGACATTTAGGCGATCGGCCAGAACACCAGCAAGTTTGACGCCGATGTTCGTTTCTTCGGCAAAAAGCTTTTGCACCTGCGGCGCGTAAACTGCCTTCTTTTCTTCGAGTTCACGCAGGGTAGCCAGCCGGTGCCGTTTTGCCGAATGCTCGTCATTCAGGGCTTTCAAGTCGCCCTCGGAGTTTCGCAAAATGTTTCTCGCATCGGTCGTCGCGGCAAACAAAGCTTCTTTTTCAATGTTAAGCTCCGCGAGCTTTACTTCCTCGGCTGCCAGATCCGCGGTCAATTCATCGGCGTGTTTCTGATTTGAAACAAAAGTCTCGTCGGCCCGCAAACCCTCTTTCTCGAGTCCGTCGGCACGCATCGCCAGGCGTTCGAGATTGTTATCGAGCTGGCGCCCGATCTCGTCAAACCGTTCAGCGGCGCCGGTATGCTGCATCAGTTCGCTGCGAAGCCGCTCGATCGACGCCTCGATGGTTGCGAGCGACGAAGCCTCTCGACGGTACTCGTCCTCGGATGAACGGAGATCAGCCTCGGCTTTCGCGTGTTCGGCGGTCTCGTGCTGCTCATCTTTTCTAAGTTTGTCGAGCTCGGCTCCGAGGGCTGTCAACCGCTGTTTGCTGACCCCAATCTCCGCCCTAAGGACATCGCACCGGTTATTTAGACCGACGATCTGGTCCGATTTATATATGTGTTCACGCTCGGCGCGGTCGCGTTCGAGGATGTTGTTGGCGTGAATTTTACGAAGCTCGGCCAGACTTTCTTCGGCGTCACGGGCCTTTTGCGTCGCCTCACGCGAAGCCTCTTCCTGCCCTTTGACCTGGGCCTGCAGCTCGATTTCGATCTCCTCTGAGCGGCCAAGCTGGGCATTTAGCTCGCACGAAAGATCAGTGAGATAACGCCCCTCGGCCGCATATAACTGACGCAAGAGCGAGCGAAACTCCTCCTGCAAAATCTTGAACCGCCGCGTCTTTGCCGCCTGCCGGCGAAGCGAATTGACCTGCGTTTCGATCTCGGAGATGATGTCAGAGATCCGGCTCAAGATTAGATTTCGCACTATCGAGCCGCGACTCGGCCGCCCGCTGGCGGGCACGAAATTTCGAGATTCCGGCGGCTTCCTCGATCAGGTTTCGTCGGTCAGCCGGTTTCGCCGACAAAATCTGGCCGATACGGCCCTGTTCGATAATCGCGTAATGGGCGCCCGACAAACCTGTTCCCGCAAATAGATCGGTAATGTCGCGCAAGCGGCAGGTTTTGCCGTTTAGCTGGTATTCGCTCTCGCCCGACAGATACAAACGCCGCGTGACCGAAACCGCCTCGCCCGGAGCAAAATCGAGGGCAAACGAACGCGGTCGCCAATGCCGTTTTGTTCTGATCCTGGTTTCGAGAATCTGCGTCGAGCCAACAGCCATGGCCTTAACGCCTTCGACGGTTTCAACTTCAACATCCGCTTGAACATCGGCGTAGCCCGGGTCATTCTCCCGACTCCCGACTCCAGACTCCAGACTCTCAACTTCCTCGATGCCTTCGATCTCATCCATATCGACCGCAGCCTCGTCGATGCCTGAGAGAGCCTCATCAATATCAGAAAGCTCGTGTTCGTCGCCGTCAAAGACCGATTCGTCACGAACCAGATGCAGCACGACCTCGGCCATTCCGCCCGGTTTACGCGTCTTGGTTCCGGCAAAAACGACGTCCTTCATCTCGCCGCCGCGAAGCGATTTTGCCCGCTGTTCGCCCAGTACCCACGCCATCGCGTCGGACACATTCGATTTACCGCAGCCATTTGGGCCGACAACCGCCGTGATGCCGCTGCCGGTAAAGACAATCTCGGTGTAATCCGCAAAAGACTTAAAACCTGAAATTTCGAGACGTTGAAGCTTAAACATTCTATAGTGCTTGGATATGTGAGGAACACCATATTTTGTTGGATTGGGCGTTCGAAGTCAACCTTCGAGGGTCGGCGGTACTGTCTTAAATATGTGTTGCCGACCGGCGAATGCGAAAGCCCGCACGTAAGAGGCCGTGTCAAAACTATAAACCAACGGCGGCTATGCCGCTCGATTTGACGTTGTGAAGACGGTTTCTCGGTGGCACTCCGCGACGCGGAGTTGATGCTTGAATTGCTAATACGTGACGAATTTCCGGCCATTTGGCGGCGACAGCCTGAGAGTGATCAGGTACTTGAAATAATACGGCTGCGTCGGTCTCTTGTTCAGCAGCGGACACAGGTCTATAATCGTCCGTAGGCGTTTGCACACAAAGTGGGGGCTGCCAAAAGGCCGTATACGAACCAGAGCAGTCTGAAACTTTCGTTATTTGCCTCGCTCCGATTGCTCAGAAGATCGATGAGATGACAGGAAGCCTGTCAAAGGTGCAGGTTCGACGTTTCGACGAGATCATCGCCGCCGCAACGGGAAATCCTTACGCGCGGCTTTTTGTCGTCATTTCGGCAGGCCCCAACAATGACAAGGTTATCGTCTGGCTCGTTCCGCCAGGAGCCGCTAACCCGATTCCGTGAATATGGATAATCTTAGATTTATAGTTCTATTCTCGGTTTTGCTGTTGCCAGCGATGGCATCGGCCCAGCCGCCGCCTGTCGGGGATTGTCCGTCGATTTATGTGCTGGGTCCTGCGGGAATAACCTTGCCAGGCGAATCTATGACTTTCACCGCGGAGGTCAAACCCTTCGATCCGGAAAAGATGACTTTGGTTTGGACGGTTTCGAGCCGAGGAACAAGTTCTGTGATCGAAAAAGGTCAAGGAACCGATTCTATTTTAGTCCGCTACGCCCTAGATGGTTCCAATATGACGGCAACCCTAACCGTTAAGGGCTTGCCCGCTGGATGCCCTGACTCGGCTTCGGAAACCGCAGGTGTCGTAATTTCCGCCTTGCCGATGTCTTTGGATGAATACGGCCCATTGAAGCCTCGAGACGAGCGGGCAAGGCTGGCAAAAGTTGCTTTTCAAATGACGGCCCAGCCGGACACCGTCGCCATTTTTTACTTCAGATATCCCTCTTCAATCACTCGGGCCATGATCGAGGCCACAAATGCAAGAATTCTTAAACGGTTGGCAGCATTAGGTCGAATTTCGCTTAATAGAGTGAAATTTGCTTACGCTGAAAGTGATTCGTCTGTTACTAAGATATATCTCTGGCCACGTACGGCTGAGTGGCCCGAATACGCCTCAGACCTCGACATATTCCGGCCCAGGAAACCGAACAAGAAATAGATACGATGCAACCCGACGAACTAAAAAAACTTTGGGCGGACGAGCGGAACTGGGGCGACGGGTGGTTGGGCTGCTATTTTTGCAAGGACGACCCACGGTTGATCGTTCCAAAACGACGTTACTTTGGCGGAACTTTTAACATGGCCCATCGATTGGCGGTGCCGCTGATGACGGCGATCATCGTATTTCTAATTTTTCTGTCGCTCCTGGGATTTCTTTCACTTGCGGCCAGGCGGTTTTTTTGATTGAAATCGTAAGTGTTTTGATCGCAGCGGCCGAGGCCCCACCCGCTACCGCAGGTGGTACTGACCCGTACATGCACTTCCGTAACCGCTCTAAATTGCGCTTGTTGAGATCGCCCAGAAGAGCCAGCCGATGACGTATAGGCTTGCAAGAATCGACCCAATCAGTATCAAAATCAACAACCCGATCAGCCCTAACACGAAGATATAATCGCTCGTAGTGCCTTTGCCGTGACCGGCGGCGCGGGTGCGGATGAGTTCCATGTTCTGCTTGTTTGCCTTCCACACAAAATCGAATGCATCGCCGATAAACGGCACCATTCCGACGACATAGTCCAGGCCAATGTTAAACGCCATCCGCAGCAGTGTGATCTTTGGCACGCCGTAACGGACGCCGGCAATGAGGATATAAAACGACGCAAACGACGTAAGCGTATCGCCAACATTCGGTATCAGCCCGATCAGCGAATCAAGCCCAAACCGCCAACCAACGCCCGGAACACGGAAAAGCCCGTCGAGGTAAAACGACAGGTCATCGAGGCCTTTCTCGATCTCAACTTGTTTATGCTGTCTTTCAAGTTCGTTCATTTCACCCAGGTGGCAACAAGCTTCAGACGTCCAACTTTCGCAAGCTTCACCGTTCGCCGAGCGTGCCAAAGATCGTAATTCGACTGCATCGCCAACCAGCTTTCCGCCGACCGGCCGAGAGCTTTCGATAGGCGAAGTGCCATCGTTGGGCTGACGCCGCTCGTTCCGTTCAACACACGGTGCAGCGTCGACGGAGAGACGCCGAGCGCAGATGCCAGCTCTCTGCCGGTAATATGATTGGGCTCGAGATACACGTCGTTGATAAATTCGCCGGGATGCGGCGGGTTGTACATAGCCATCAGTGATAGTCCTCATAATCGAGCACGTAAATATGCCCGTCTACAAACTCAAAAGTGAGCCGCCAGTTACCATTGACCCATATCGACCATCGTCCTTTATCACGTCCCTTCAATGGGTGTAGGCGAAAACCCGGAATCTCCATATCTTCGATGCTCTGAGACGTATTTAAGGCGGCCAACTGCATTCTCAATCGTTTCGCGTGGTGCGGCTGAATACCGGCTCGGCTACCAGTTTCAAAGAACTTCTGAAGTCCTTTATGACGAAACGACGTAATCATCTGCTGTTATTATAGCGTGTTGCACAACACGCAACAAGCATTTTCTTTCGGCTCTGAGTTCTCTGTGGCTACTTTCCGACAATTCTAACGTTCAGAATTCTATCCCCACGCACAATACTATCTACGACTTTCATATCCCTTTCGTTCACCCGTCCAAAAACGGTGTAACCGCCGTCGAGGTGTGGTTGGGGCGAGTGAGTGACGAACCACTGTGAGCCGCCGGTGTCCTTGCCGGAGAGGGCCATGCCGACCGAGCCGCGTTCGAATTCGGTCATATTTATCTCGCAGCGGATCGACCAGCCAGGGCCGCCTGAGCCGGTTCCAGTCGGGTCGCCGTCCTGCATGACAAAATTGGCGACGACGCGGTGAACCTCGGCGCCGTTAAAGTAGCCTGAGCGGGCGAGCCTGATAAAATTATCCACCGTCAGCGGCGCATCGCCGCCGTACAGCGATATCGAAAACTTACCCTTGGCCGTCTGAAAGACCGCCCTCGCCGACCCGTTGCTTCGCGACAAGGCCCGGCGATAGTCGGCGTCGGTATTCAAAACCTGTCCGAGCCGCGTTCCATCCGTCGGTTCGTTCGGCTGGACAAGATGATTTCTCTTACCTTTCGCATTCTCCAATGACTTCGCGATACCAGGAAACTCTCTCTGCAGTTCGGGGTCCGCCAGCATCAGAAACGCGCGCTTTCGCACCAGATAATTTGGCACGTCGAGAGCTGTTAGCAATGTGCTGACCGATTCCTTCTTATTCAATCTGTAGAGAGCCGCTAATACGCCGAGCTGCGCGTCGTCCGACATTTTGTCGCGAATTAGAGGCCAGGCTGAAAGCGTTTTTTAGGGCTTCGAGGTTTTCCCCCGATTGAGGCTGAGCAGCAATGAGTCCGGCGGCGGTTGCCCGGACATTTACATCCTCATTGGTCAGCAATTCGCGAAGAGTCTCATTGAGATTGTCCGGCTTGAATGCGGCGTTTGTACGCTGCAGACCAGGCATTGCCTTGAGCATCTCGCTCTGGTATCGAGGTTTAACACCCTGGGCCATGCCGGCGATAAATCTCGTGACTGCCTCGGCAGCTTTGACTTTTAGTTTTACGTCATTCGATGCGGCAATTGCCCCAAGGCCGTCGGCATAGGCGTCCGCAACACGCCAATCAGCGTAACCGCTGCTGCCAATATTGAACTCAGCAACATAACCCGTCGGAGCGATCGTTGCCGAGCGCGATCTCCGTTTCGCCTGACCGAAAACGGTCTAGCTCGCGGACGCTCTGTAGAAAATCAACCGCCTCGCTGTTATAAGAATTTGGCGTGAGTCGACCGACGGCCGCAGCTATCTCGAGCAGTTCGCTCTTCTGTGCTGGATTTGCGGAGCGCGATTTTTTCGCCTGAGCAACAAGCCGGTTACCGTGTTCCAGGAGCTTGTTGAGCGCCTTTACATCCTTTAACGCCGCCACCGAGCGGATCGCCGATACACGAACCCGTGAATCTCTGTCGCCCGTCGCGGCATTGAGCAGCAGATCAATTGCATCCTGATCCTCGGCTGCACCAAGGGCCCTCGCGGCGTTTGCCCGGGCATTTACATCCATTTCAGTCTGCAACATCGAGCGCAGAGCGGCATTGGCGTTTTTCGCCCTGAGCCGCGACAATGTGTTAGCCGCATCGGCGCGAATGCGTGCGTCGGCATTGGTTAGAAATTTTGCCACGACGACATCTGCACCGGCCGGCCGGGCCCGCAAGGCTGCCGTTATTGCGAGACGAATGACATCGCCGCTCTGTTTGGCACCGCGCAAGTTTTCCTTGTCCAGCATACTGATGATAGCTTCGCCAAGAGATTTAGCCCTCGAATCTGCGGCGTTCGCCGCAGAGATCTTGCCCGCCGCCTCGACCCCACGGGCTCGAACAACATCAGACTCAGTCGAGCTACTGAGAATCTTGAGGATGGCGTCAATAGCTCTTGACGATTCGACCTCACCAAGAGCGAAAGCCGCCATCGCCCTTACGTCTATCACTTCGTCTGAGAGCAATACCGCCAAACCTGGAACCGCCGCGTCATCTCCGATTCGCGCCGCGGCGAGAGCCGCACGATACCGCATGGCCGAATTGACGTCAGTCAACATCGCGATAACAGCCGCCGCATCACGAGAGTCTTCGGCCTTGACGATTTTTATCAGCACATCGTCGGGGACAACGTATGGCCCGATGCGTGGCGAAACAAGCCGCTGGCTCGATACAGGGATGCACAAAGTCACAACGCACAGGATAATTACAGATAGTTTCATAACTCGTTCTTGGACTAACCACTTGTCACTAACCACTCACCACCAAAGAAATCGATATTATTCAGTGGTTAGTGACAAGTGGTTAGTCGGCTTTGATGATTTCAAAGCTAGTCGTGATCTCAGCCGTTGGCCGGACCGTCGCCGCGACCGAGCAATATGTCGTGTCAGACAGTTTGATCGCATCCGCCACGGCCTTTTCGGAAACGTTGCGCCCGTGCACGATATGGTGGATGTGAAAGGCGATGAACTTCCGCGGATGATCCACGGCACGTGTGCCCTCGATCTCGACTTTATAGTCCGTAACATCCTGTCTTTTCTTCGCCAAAATGGACTTCACGTCAAAGGCCGTACACGCCGCAACGCTCACCAGGAGCATCTCAAGCGGCGTTGGCCCGCCACGTCTATCTCCTTTAGAATCCATTACTTGAGCATGTCCGCTCGGCGGCGTTCCGATAAAGTAATCGTCGCCGGCGTAGACGACCGTTGCCTTGTACGTGTTTTCACCCATAAACCTCTTTCCTCGATCGAGGTAATTCTAACACAACTCCCAGAGCCGCCCGCGTCACGGCGAACAACCCATGGCATGAAAAATGCTTCATATCAGCGAGGGCTGGTTTGCCGCCCATCCTGACGGTTTTTTTGCGAGGTTAATCATGAAAAATTTGAAGAGTACTTTGTCGCTTTCGGTAGTGGTCGTCTTGATGCTGGTCGGGCTGAGCGAGGTGGCATCTGCACAAAAACGTAATGATCGCGACATACGCGACGCGGTTCGCAGTCTTAACTCTAAGGTGGAAGATTTTGAGACAAATCTCCGATACCAGATGCAGAGCACGTCGGCAAATAACGGCCAGATTTCAGAGGTTAGCGATGATATTCGAGAGCTGCGCAGCAGCGTTCAGCAGTTTCAGGATTACTATGACCGCAGGCGTGAAAATCGCGACGACGTCAGTGCAATCGTTGCCGCCGCTCGTCGGGTAGATGATTTTTTACGGGCAAATTCGCAGAATCAGCGGGTCGAGGACGACTGGTCTGGCGTCAGGAAACAGATCGACCGCCTAGGTGCGAACTACGGCGTCACCACAAACTGGAACAATCGATATGGCGGTAGCCAGAACGACGATTACAGACCAATTCCAGTCCAGCCCAAAACTCTAAGTGTTGGTCTCTCAGGTACATACGACCTCGACGCGACCCGCAGCGAGAGTGTTGATGACATCGTTGCCGATACCAAGCTCGGTACCGATCAGCTCGAAGATCTGAAGGAAAAGCTCGTCGCCCCGCAGCAGATCGCCCTCGACATTCGGGGCACACAGGTCACGCTGGCAACGACAAACGCCCCGCCGGTGACATTTGTCGCGGACGGCCGCGAAAAGACCGAACAGTCGCCTGCGGGCAAGACGATTAGATTAAGGGCCACCCTGAGCGGCGACAAACTCGTTGTCTCAAGCCTCGGCGGCGAGACCGATTACACGATCACGTTTACGGCGGAAAACGGCGGTCGGGTTTTGAAAGTTAATCGCCGGATCACGACGGATTACCTCAGCCAAACCGTCTTTGCCGAGAGCCTCTATAACAAAACGGATTCGGTCGCTCAGCTTGGCATCAAGGGCGGTTCTACGGACACCGCCGATCCGAACGGCGGTTATTCGGACAATGATAATTCTGGCGGCGTTTCGAACGGCGGTACAGGCGTAGGTTCAGGCAATAGCGGCGGTCGCACCGGTGCTCCGTCAACGATTACGTCGCGTCCCGGCAATTACACGGTGCCAAACGGCGTCAGCATCACGGGAATCCTGGATAGCGAAATCAATACAAAAGTCTCACAAAATAACGACCGTTTTCGAATGACGGTGCAGTCACCGGACGAGTTTCGCGGCGCAACGATCGAGGGTTACGTGAGCGGAATACAGCGTTCCGGCGCTGTAAATGGTGAGCCAAAACTCGTTCTTAATTTTGAAAAGATCACGCTCAGGAATGGCCAGACATACGATTTTGCGGGCAATCTGCAATCGGTGCAGGCAATCAACGGTAAACGGACAACTGTCGATAACGAAGGGACGATCAAGGGCGAAAGCCAGACCAAACAAACCGCCAAACGCGGCGGAGTCGGTGCCGGAATCGGAGCCGTCATCGGCGCGATCGTCGGCGGTGGAAAAGGTGCCGTCATCGGTGCCGTCATCGGAGCCGGCGGCGGCGCCGGAACGGTCGCCGTTCAGGGCAAGGGCGATATTCAATTGCAGCAGGGCTCGACGATTACTGTGGTCTCGTCGTCGCCTTTGCAACGAGATCGTTGACCGGAGCGCAAGCATCCCGACTGGAGCGCAAGCATCCGTGCTTGCCAGCGGTCGCAGACCGCTTATGCGGCGAGGTTTTGAGTCAAGTTAAATATATCTTAACGCCATAACATTGCGGAAGCCGCAGCGTGGCAAGCAGGGATGCCACTCCAGTCGCATACACGAGGGACTTGTAATCAGTAAAGATTGCTCGTCCCTTCATTTTTGTCTATCCTTTCTTATCCGTGTTCATCCGTTGAATCCGTGGCCAATTTCCTATGCGCGAGCTGCCTGAAGAAATAGAACTATACCGCGACCGTAAATGGCGCCGCGAAGAAAGGCTTAAGGTCGATACGGCCGAGGAGGTCGAGGCGATGGTCGAGGAACTAGGGTTTTGCCTCGGTCTGACCGACGTCCGCAAAGAGATGCCGTCGGTATATATCGCCGTCTGCGGTCGCCGCGATGCGCACATGCCGCCGAATGTGCAAAAAGATTTCGAGGCCAGCCGTGCATGGGTCCTGAAGGACGAAGTCATCGCACGCGGCAACGTGTATTATGGAAAACTCGTAAAAGGAAATTCCTGGTTCCTCGCACCGCGAATGATCGCCGTTTTTAACGCAATTTGGGGGGTCTCAAAACGGAACGAGCGCGCCGAATTGTCCGTTAACGCCCAAAAGGTACTCAAAGTTCTGCGCAAAGAATGGGAAATGGCAACCGCCGATCTGCGTGCCGAGTGCGGATTTGTAAATAAATCTGACCTGACCAAAGCCATCGACGAACTCCAAAAGCACATGAAGGTCGTCCCGCAAGAGGTTCTCTACGTCCCAAAATTCACATACATCTGGACCCTCGCCGAAGCCCGCTTCCCCGACGAACTCGCCATCAAAATGTCCCGCGACGAAGCCGTCCGCGAGCTGGCAAAAGCATTCTTGAGACTAAACTGCCTAACCCAGCTCGGCGATCTCTCACGAAAGTTCGGCTTCTATCGCTGGGAATCCGGGCGAGCAAATCATCAGCTGGTCGATGAAAAATACGCCGAACGGCTCGCGACGGGGGTCTACAAGCTCGCGGAACTTTGACTGGAGCGGCGAGCATCCCTGCTTGCCAGCGGTTGAAAACCGCTTATGCGCGTCGGTATGGAGCAACTCGACTGATAGTCCGCAGCGTAACACCGCAGAAGCCGCGGCGTGGCAAGCAAGGATGCTCGCCGCTCCAGTCGCTTATCTAAAATCCACCGTCATCAAAGCCGCAAACGTCTCGATCCCGTCCCAAAGGTTCTGGATTCGAATGTTTTCATTCTCGGCGTGTTGGTTGTTGTCGTGGTTGGCTATGGGCACGGTTATCGTCGGCTGGCCGAGCGTTTCGCTGATGATCGAAAGCGGGAGGCTGCCGCCTAAGGATGGCATTTGAACAATCGGTTGGGATGAGGTCGTTTGGACCGCTTTTACGACGGCGAGAGAGATGGGCAGGTCCATGCGGGTTCGCTGGGCGTTGTAGCCGCCGGAGCGGGACGTGAATTTGGCGATCAGTGGATGTTTTTGCCGCTCTTCGTCGGTCGGGTCGCGGTCGATGACGTAGTAGCCCTGCGATTCGATTTGTTTCTTTAGTTTTGCAACCTGGCGGATGTGATCGTTGCCTTTTACTAGCCGCAGGTCGAGCACGGTCGTTGCGGTTGTCGGGATGACATTGCGTGCTTTCTCGCCGACATCGCCGCTTTTGATGCCGTTGATGTTTAGCGAAGGCTGGTTGATGCGCGTCAGAAGGCTTTTGCCGCCTCCTTCGGTGTAGGTGATGCCGAGCTCACGTTTTAGCTGTTCGTCGTAGCTCGGAGCATCGGCGATGGCTTTTAGTTCCGTGGGACCTAGCGGTTCGACATCGTCGGCCCAGCCTTTGACGATGATATTGCCGTGGTCGTCCTTCATCGAGCCGAGCAGTTTTGCGAGCAGCATCGCCGGATTTGGCGACCAGTTACCGTAATGCCCACTGTGTAGCGGCCGTTTTGCCCCGTAAACGGTCAGGTCGACATTCACATCGCCCCGCACACCAAACACAACCTGCTTCCGCCCCGACTGATGCACCGGCCCGTCGCAGACGATAAACGCATCGGCCTTGAGCAAATCCTTGTGCTTTTCGAGGATCTCTTTCAGATTCGGCGAACCGGCCTCTTCCTCGCCCTCGAAAAAGAATTTGATATTGACCGTCGGCTTTAGGCCTTTTGCGATCAAAGCGTCAAAAGCCGTCAGTATCGCAAAAACACCGGCCTTGTCGTCCGAAGCCGAACGAGCATAAATCCGCCACTCCGGATCGATCTTCTCACCCGCACGCGGAAAAGGAATGATCTTCCCGCCCTTCTCCAGCGAAGCGGCTCCGCAAAACCGGCTCCCAAGGCTTGCTCCCCGTCCAATCCCCTGCATCCGTCGGCTGCCCATCATAATGAGCATAAAATATAACCGTCTTCGCCGCGCCCGGCGTAATAAATTCGCCATAAACAACCGGCGGCACGGTTTTATCCGCCGCCTCAAGCAACTGCGGCTTCAACCCGCGCTTTCGCATCTCGGCAACTAGATAACCTGCGTTTTTCCGAATATTCGGCGTGTCGGAGGCGACGTTGGGGATTGTTAGGAGCTGGACGAATTCGGTTAGCACACGCTGCTCGTTCGCCTGTCGATATTCGCGGACGGGGTTTTGAGAAAATACGAAGGTGGGAAGGAATAGAGCAACCAGAGATAGGACAAAGTTCATACCGTAATTATGCGACAAATAACCTCATTCGTAAATCTTGAGGCCGGGCGCGTATTTCCGAAAACCTTCGCGATGCCAGGCGCGATAATCATCGTCGGAAATAAACGAATCATCTTGTTCGAGAGGATCGGCGACATATCCAGTCCCGAGAGGTGCATTCGGATTTGCTACAAGACCGGCTTGTCGCCATCGACCGCCTACAAACTCGCAAGAATCGCCCCAGTAATCAAGACCCTGCACTTCTTTGATAATTACGAGCGGAGTGACCTCACCGACATCGGATACGAAAATAGCCGAGTACACGACGAGATTTTCCGGCTGAAAATCCGGGGCCTCAGTTAATGAAAGGTTTTCCAGCGGATCATTCTCCCAATCGAATTCGTCTGCCGACAAAACCTTCCAGTTCTTCCCCTGTCGGATGTCTAGGATATTGAGGTCGCAAATTCGCACGGGTTCTATAAGCTCAAGTTAAAACAGGATTATTAGTACTTCCAGCTCCCGCGCCGACGAAGGTGGCGGGGGCGTCGACCCGAAAACTACAATTCATTCAGGAGGCCAACTCGATCTTGACTTTAAGCCCCAAAGCCCTGGCCACCCTTGATACTGTGGCAAAACTCGGATTGCCTTCCGGAGACAATGCCTTATACAATCCGGCCCTCGTCATTCCAGCCGATCTGGCCAACTCGGTCATATTTCGCGCACGGGCGATGTCACCTAGCGCCGCTGCTATGAGCGCCGGGTCTCCGTCCTCCTGACAGGCGTCCAGGTAATGCCGGATGTCTTCTTCAGTTTCGAGGTACTCGGCCGTATCGTATCGACTAAATTTCTCAGCCATATATCAGTCATTCCACTCGTCGGCGATCTTCCGGGCTTTCGCTATGTCCTTCTGCTGGGTGCGTTTATCTCCGCCACAAAGCAACAAGACCAAGACGCTGCTTTGTTGCATGTAATACACGCGATAACCGGGACCATAGTCGATCCTCATTTCACTCAATCCTTCGCCTATCGGCTGAACATCACCAGCGTTTCCCAAATTGAGCCTTCGAATACGCATCTCGATTCGCGCTTTCGCCTGAGGATCTCGCAACTTCCTCAACCATCGATCGAAAGTATCACTTTTAATAACTTCGACCATATGTATACTACGGTTGACACTATCAAAATGTCAACCGTGGTTTACGCACAAGTTTAATACTTCATCAACTCCTGCACCGCGTTCTCCACATCATCGCTCTGCGGCAGGATGAAAATCTTCGAGCTACGGGGGCGTGGCCGTATCGGCGGCGGCAGCGATATCAGCCAACCGGTTCGCCTTCTTCGTAAAGCGTTTCAGGGGCAATGTCGGCGCCGTTTGGCCATGAGATCGTCCACCCGTCAACGAAGAACTTCTTAAAAAAATCCTTGTCTCTCAAAAGCTCAAAGACGCCGCCGCCAACCCATTTCTCACAATCGGCAATCCGCTGCTCGCCATTGTTGAAGGTAACTTTTATTCTGTAATCTCCGAGATAATCCGCCTCAGTCACACGAGGAAGGTACCCGTTTTTGTACCCATTTTTCATAATTACTCCAATGGATCTATCTTTTCAATATTCTGTTTAGTCGCAGCTCGCTCCCAATTTTGCATGAGCTCGTCGCGATGAAGCTCGGCCCATTCGCGGATCAGCCTGCGTGCCGTACGCGACTTCATCGTACCCACAATAATATTACCATCGAAATCAAACGAAGCTTCCTGTCCTTGGTACTCAGCGTGAAAGTGGGGCGGATTATGTTCCCTGTAGAACATGCGAATCACGATTCCGAAGAAGAACGAGACATACGGCATATTGGTATTTCATCAGTTCTCGCACTGCCGACTCGATTATCTTACAGCTGCGGCAGGATGAAATCTTCGAACTACGGGGCGTAGCCGACGAAGGTGTCGGCGGCGCCCCGCGGTAGCTGAGTTGGCACCTGAAGATATCAGAGTGCAGGCTGTTTGAGGATCTCGGCCAGAGCCCGCAGGCGGGCTGTGTCGGCGGAGCTTCTTGCGGGGTCAGCGGCTCCTTTTTCGGCCTCGGCGGCGATTTCTTTTAGTTTTGTGCGATCTGCCGCGGCCAGACCGGACTTTTCGGCACTTGCTATGGCCTTACGTATGCGAGCCACGCCGTCTGCGGGAGCACCTGAGCGCTCAAGCTGATCAACGTACGCTTTTGCAACAATGAGTTGCTGGGACCACTTCGTTTTCTCCTGCGTTTGAACATTCAACGCGTTTACCTTAACCGATTTTGCAGCATCGATCTCGTTTTGCGTGAGGTATTTCGTCGGGGTCAGCTCAAAGATGTCGAGGCCGCGGGCGATCTCGGACGAATAGATTCGGCCATTGTACCAATAGGCCGACCACGAACCGGCAAGCAACAGCATTTTGGCGTCGACCGGGCCGCGGTCGAAGTAGCCGATCTCGATCGGGTTTGCTGGATCAGTAAAGTCCATGATGGAGATACCGCCCTGATACCAAGCCTGAATCTTGAGGTCCCGGCCGGGAACCGGAATAAGCGAACCGTTGTGAGCGACGCAGTTCTCACTCTCGGTTTGCGCCGCCGGCAGCTTGTAATAGTTGGCAAAGGTCAGCTTATTGCCGGAAAGGTTAAAGATGGCGTTTGCACCCCATTTTGTCGGGTCGTTCTCGCGGCACCTGGCACCCATTCCGCCGCCCCATTCGTCGGTGAACACAACCTTTTTGCCGTCGTTGGAGAAAGACGCCGAGTGCCAGTATGCATAGTTTGGGTCATTTACTGCATCGACGCGTTTCGGATTTGACGGATCTTTGATATCGAGCAAAATACCGTTGCCCGAACAGGCTCCTGCAGCAAGGCCGAGTTCAGGATATGCCGTTATGTCATGGCAGTGGTTCGAATCCTCGACCCGGCCCTTGTTATCGTGCGAACCGCCATCGTTGAGGGCGTTGATCTTGTTAGCCTCAGCGAAAAGCCTGGGGCTGGCGACGATCTTCGCGTCCTGCGGCGAAGCAAGGGGAACCTTAATAATGTCTATGCTAAAAAGCGACGTATTCGGGTCTTTATCCGCCGGTGCGTTCGAGCATCCCGCGAGTTCCGCGTCTGGCCGCACATATGAGGCGCCAGAGTTGTAAAGGTATACGTTTGCCGTGTCTTTCGGATCGGTTACGAGGGTATGGGTGTGCGAACCGCGACAGGTCTGGACCGCCGCCACCTGTTTTGGAGCGCGAATGTCGGAAATGTCGAAGATCCTGATGCCGCGAAATCTGTCTTTCTCGGCGGCGGAAGCCCCGGGTTGGGTCTGCGGTGCGAATCCCTGTTCGCCACAATCGAGCCGGCCGTTTGCCGCCTCAACCGACATAAAGAGAAGGTTTTTGTGAACAGTTACATCGCCCTGGCCACCAGGACACAGCAGCGATGTCACGAGCTTGGTCTTCGCCGGATCCGAAACGTCGTAAATATTGATGCCGTAAAAATTCCCGAGAAACAGATAATTGCCCTGAAAGGCGAGATCCGAATTGGCTAACGCCAAACCGGCGAGGGGCATTCTCATCGCCACCGGGATCGGAGCGCCCTTAGGAACGCCCATCGCGCCGAGAGCTTTGTCGACCCTCGGGTCATTCGGGTCGGTACCGAGATCAAACGCTGCGGGCTTTTTTACCAGTAACAGATGCTTTATGCCCATCGACGCTTCACCGGCATCGAACAATCCGGGTGAGAGTTTTGATCGGGGGTCATTTTTGTTCGAACCCGTCATACCTGGCGGCAACGGCGGAGCCATCTGGAGGCCAAACGGATTTTCGGCGGCCGGCTGCGGTGCGGGCGTCGGAGTAGCGGTTTGGGCCGTCGTTCCTATGCTGAGCAGCACAGCAAAACTAGTGACGACCAAAAAACGATAAACAACGGTTTGAATTCGGTTCATAATTTCTCTTTTACGTTCATTTTAACCAACATGTTTCGCATTAAGCGAATCTCGGCGCGCTGACCCGTATCGACATCCGTGGCGAAATTAAATAGCTCGGCGTCCTGACCCGCTCCGGAAGTATCGAAAAGATCCTTAACCATTATCAGCGCACCGTCATGGTGCTGGATCATCCCGGCCAGAAACAACTTGTCGAACTCCGCACCACGTGCCTTTTTCAGCTCGCTCAACTGCAGTTTGCTAAGCATGCCCGGCATCAACATTTCACTCTCTTTGTTAGCGGACGAATGCCCGCCACTACTATGGTCATGGGAACTTGATCCCGGCTTCGCAGCCATTTTCATCTCGACCGGCTCGCCCCTGGCCTCCAGCCACCGGCGCATAAACTTCATCTCCTCAATCTGCGAATGGCTGATCCGGGATCCCAGCGAACGAACGTTTTCGTTCTGTGTACGCTCCCCGATCATATCCGTCATCTCAACGGCCTGGGCATGATGCATGATCATCCCCTGCATAAACTCAACGTCTTTCAAGGAACGCGGCGGAAGGGTTGCTCGGGTCGTCACCGGCAGTATTTTAGTCGGCTGGCCAGGAGCTCCAGGCCGGACTACAGTCGGAGAAGTCTCCTGCTGAGCGCAAATCGAAAGTGTAAAAACGCCCGCGATAAAAACCGCGAGTCCGAATGTGAAAAGAGACAACTGTGAAACTGAGCGATCAATCATTTTACAATATTGATGTCCACGATTAGATACGAATGCCAGCAACAAAAAGTTGCTTCCCATAACCTAATACCTCATCAATTCCTGAACAGCTTTCTCGACATCTTCGCTCTGCGGCAGGATGAAATCTTCGAGTTGCGGGGCGTAACCGACGAAGGTGTCGGTGGCGCCGACACGGCGGACGGGGGCGTCGAGGTATTCGAAGAGTTCGTCGGAGATACGCGCGGCGATCTCGGCACCGTAGCCGTATGAGATCGGATCTTCGTGAGCGACAATCACGCGGCTTGTTTTCTTAACGGATTCGGCGACGGCCTCCCAATCGTATGGGACGAGAGTGCGTAGGTCGATGAGGTCGACAGTTATTCCCTGTTGGTCGAGGCGTTTGCAGGCCTGGTTTGAGCGTTCGACCAGGGCTCCGTAGGTGACGATCGTCACGTCGGATCCCTCGCGGACTTTTTTGGCCTTGCCGAACGGGATCAGGAAATCCTTCGACGGATACTGCGATTTGTTGTAGACCTGACGGTAGAGATGTTTGTGTTCGAGGAACATCACCGGATCGTCACAGCGGATTGCCGTCCGTAAAAGGCCGTTGGCATCAAGCGCGGTCGATGGGTAAACAATCATCAATCCGGGCGTGTGTGCAAAGAGCGTCGTGCCGGATTGCGAGTGATAAACCGCACCGCCTTTCAAGTAGCCGCCGACCGGAACGCGCATCACCATCGGTGCTTTCGAGTCGCCATCGCTGCGCCAGCGCATCGTCGCCAGCTCGTTACGGATCTGGTGCATCGCGGGGAAGATGTAATCGAAAAACTGTATCTCGACCACCGGTTTCAGATTTCGCAAAGCCATTCCGATACCGCGGCCGACAATATTAGCCTCGGCCAGCGGGGAATTGAAAACGCGGGCCGAGCCAAAGCTGCGCTGTAGATTTGCTGTGACCTTGAAAACACCGCCTTTGCCTTTTAGTTCGCCGAGATACTCTTCGCGTGAGCAATCGGCGACGTCCTCGCCAAACACAACGATTCGCGAATCACGCTCCATTTCCTCGTGCATGCAACGGTTGATGAGATCAACCATCGTACCTGCATTTCCGCTCAACTCGGCTCCGTCCTCAGTGTCAAAAAGCTGCCTGTCCGTCGGATCGACGTCCGGCGAGAACACATTCCTCAGAGCGGTTTCAGCCGCGGGCTGCGGCGTGTCGACCGCGATGTCCGAAGCCCTACTAACCTCAGCATCGACCTCTTTTCTCAATGCTTCGAGCTGTTCTGAAGTTGCAACTCTATCGGTCATCAAAAATTCTGCAAACTTCTTAATCGGGTCGGTTGCCGCGTCAGCCTCGAGTTCCTCGGGGATGCGGTAGAGTTTTTCGTCGTCCGAAAGTGAATGCGAATACGGGCGGACAACCTTTGCATGAACGAAGGCCGGGCCTTTTCGCTGTCGGCAATATTCGACCGCTTTTTTAAAGGTCGCGTAGCTTTCGAGTACATCGGTGCCGTCGCATTTTTGAATAAAAAGATTAGGGAAGCCTGAGACGAGCTTCGAAATATCGCCGCCCGCGACGCCTACCTCAACCGGAGTCGAAATCGCATAGCCGTTGTCCTCGACCAGGAAAATGACCGGCAGTTTTAGATTGCAGGCGGTGTTGAGCGATTCCCACCATTCGCCCTCGCTGGTCGTGCCGTCGCCAACCGACATGTAAACAACCTCGTCGGCCTGAAATCCGTTGATCTTTTCCCTCAGGCCATCGACAAGCCCGGCGCGGTAACTCGCCTCAGCCGCACCGACCGCGTGCAGGGCCTGCGAACCGGTACATGACGATTGCGAAGGAACATTCAGCCGCGTGCATCCCCAATGCGAAGGCATCTGCCGCCCGTGCGAATTCGGGTCCGGTTCGGCCCCAACGGACGACCAAAGCATCTCCTGCGCTGTCATACCCAAACCCAGCATGAGCGCCCGGTCTCGATAATAAGGAAAAAACCAATCGTACGCCGGCTTCAAACAAAGCGCCGCAGCCGCTAGTATTCCCTCATGCCCCGCGCCCGAGATCTGGAAAAAAATCTTGTTCTGTCCCTTAAGCTGGATTTCCTTATCATCGACCCGCCGCGACATGTACATCGTGCGGTAAAGCCCGAGCATCGTTTCGGCATCCAGGCCCTGATGATTTTGGCTTTTTACCGATACGGTCTTCCCCGGCTTTACGGTCAATGCTTTTGCGGTCTTTTGAATCTTTTTGCCCTCAATAAATCCGTCAGCCTCAGTCGTCCGTGCGCGCTCAGCCAAAACGGCCTTTCCATTCCGCAACGCCGCTTTTGTATTCGCTTTTTTAGTTCCAGTCGCCATTCCTTAAAGTCCTTTTTATAACGATTATTTAATAGACGGGTAACTAACTACGATAGCAAATCGGTTCTATGTGGGCAATTTTGTGTAGGGTAATCCGCCGGCTGAAGATCAGCGAAGATTGTGTGGGCCAATTGCCGTTATCGCAACCTGAATTGACCTAATCTTTTCGCATGTCCGGGTCGTTCAGCCACCACTGATTGCCCCATTTATCTACAAAGCCGGCTGCACGGCCATACCCGCGTTCATCGGGTTCCTGATTCCCAATGGCACCGCTGGCGAGACCCTTTTCATACAGCCCGTCGACATCCTTGACGACCAGGAACATGGCACACGGAAACGGAGTCCACACCCCGCCCGCTTCGCCTAGCATGAGTCCCGCCAAAAATAGAATATTCGCCATGCATCAGCGAACCATCGTCCATATTGACCCGCAGTTTTTCCTCGGCATTAAAAACGGTCGTAATAAAAGCGATAAAATCATCCGCCTTTTCAACAACCACATACGGCATTATCGGCTGGTAATGGTCGGGTATGCTCATGAGTTTCTGCCTTGGAAAAGATTCTGGTGTAGCCTCGGGGCCACGATCCACCTCTCTAAAACGTCGTATTTTGGGGTGTGTAGTAGAAGAGATAATAGATTGCGACAATCAAAATCGTTATCACCAGAAGAGCCGCGATGCTGAACATCGCCATGACATTCCTGGCACAGCCGCCGGCTGCCTTCACGGGTTTTGGGGGAGCGACGCGGACCGTATTCGACGGCTTTGCGGACTCGACTGTTTCGGATACTACATTTTCTTCTTTTATTTTGGGAGATTCGGTGTCGATATGGTCGGCGGAAATCGGTTCCTTTTTTATTTCGGGAGATTCGGTATCGATATCGTCAGCGGAAATCGTTTCCGCATCAAATTCGTCCGTGTCTGCCAGGTCAAAATCGGGCGCGGCAGTATCGACCTCGTCCTGAAGGACGTGGTTGCTCACGGGTTTTGGCGTATGGCCCTCTGAGGATCGGAAGATCGGTTCGGGCATCGTCCATTCGCCGTTTGTTGATTGCGGTTCGTCGCTCATCCCTGTTTCAAGAATAAACCCTTACCTCTGAATATCTAAAACATCCGAGCGAGTTATTATAGCAGTAATTCGCTTGAAATCCTCTATTAAAACGGCCGGATGCTTTTGCAATTTTGATTTGATCTCGACCAGGCTTGCGTCAGCGTCGAGGACGGGGAAGCTCTTGTCCATTACTTCGCTGACCTTTGCCTCCATTAAGTCACGGTTTGCCAGCAGCTTTGTGAGCAGACCGCTCTCGCGAACGCTGCCGACGGATCGGTTGTCTTCGATAACCGGAATTTGGGTTACGCCGTTTACGTTCATTTTTTCGAGCGCGGCGCCGACGGTCTCATCAGGGGAAACTGAGATTACCTCGGTCGGGGAACCCGAATTTTTTGTCTCGGCGATCAGGGCAGCCGTGATCCGCTGCGGTTCGAGCAAAAGCTTTTCCTTCATCCACTCGTCCGAGTGGAATTTCGACAGGTAATGCTCGCCCGTATCGCAGACGATAAAAACGACAATGCCGTTCTCATCGAGATCCTTCGCGACTTTCAACGCCGCGGCAAAGATCGTACCCGTCGAGCCGCCACAAAAGATGCCTTCGCGGCGACCTAGTTGACGTGCGAGGTCAAACGAATCGCGGTCCGTAATATTGATAATCTCATCGATGATATGCAGATCGGCGTTGCCGACCGGCAGATTTTGGCCGATGCCCTCGACCAGATATGGCGTCGCTTCGGGGATAAAACCCGACTCTTTGTAGGTTTTAAAGATCGAGCCGTACGGATCGGCGCCGATGACCTTGATATTCGGGTTCATCTCCTTCAGATAACGGCTCGTCCCGCTGATCGTGCCGCCGGTGCCGATGCTCGCGACAAAATGGGTGATCTTGCCGTCCGTATCGTTCCAAATCTCAGGCCCGGTCGTGCGGTAATGCGCCGCCGGATTTTCGGGATGATTGTATTGATCGGGATAGAAGGAACCCGGTGTTTCTTCGGAAATGCGTTTGGCCGTCGCGACATAGTGATCGGGCGTACCAGGCTTGGCGGCGGCCGGACAGACGACGATGTCGGCACCCAGACCCTTTAGATATCGTACCTTTTCGGTCGAGGCTTTTTCGGTCAAGACGAAGATACATTTGTACCCGCGAACCGCCGCCACGAGCGCGAGTCCAATGCCGGTATTTCCCGATGTCGCCTCGATGATCGTACCGCCTTTTTTGAGCACACCCTCGCGCTCGGCCCAGTCGATCATCGATATGCCGATGCGATCCTTGACCGAATAGCCCGGATTGAGGCTCTCCATTTTTGCGAAGACCTGAGCCTTTATCTTGTGCTGCCTGGTAATGTTGTTGATCCGCACCAAGGGCGTATTGCCAATGAGACCGAGGATGTCGCTGTATGATTTCATGAATTAACTTGCCGATTATGTGAGCATAACCAGTTTATGCGGAAAGACGGCGAGAGGCAAGAATGTGTCCGTAGCCCGCACGTGAGTAAGGGCCAATTGACCCGGACGAACCCAACGCCAATCAGGCCGGTCGGCTTATCAAAGCTCCTAACCTAGGTGAATTCTCCACGTGACCCTTACTTACTTGCGGCTACGGACACAGGTGGCGTGCCTCTATCCCGGCTCGTTGCATGTGTCGCCTTCCGGAATGCATACGTCGCCGCAAGGCTTCGTTCCGGCGGCACATCCGCCGGACTGCCGCCGCAATGGACTATCAGCGGGCGGCGGAGCTTCCTCAAACCGATTGACGTTAATTGCCTTAACGCATTTGACCGCCGAAACGATCGCGATCAGTCGATCGTGGCTTTTTTTGTTGTCCGTCCAGCCCTGCAATTTTACAAACCGATTCACCGAACCGACAGAGATGTGCGATATCTGCGGCGCGAGTAAACTGTCCGATTTGATTTCGCTTAAGATCGTCGTGACAATCTGCGCGTCCGTGGTCGCCGAACAGTCCTGAGCCGCAGCCGTCCCTGCCGCTAAGGCCATAAAAAGGACAAGCGCAGCGAGTGTAAAAAGAGGGGTGCTATTCGATACTATTTTCATTTTGTTCCTAAAATTTTGCAAAGTTGAACGAGCCGAGCAGCCTGCGGACAGGCTGCTCGAAGGTACGGAAGCTAGGGCGTTTTGCTCGCCGTTGGCACTGGTGTTTTGGCCAGGCCGCTACACGGCGCGCCCTCGATGCTGCACTGATCGTTAATAGGTATGCAGAAATCGCCGCATGGTTTCATATCCGCCGGACAGGCGCAGCCGGGTTGCGGTTGCATGGGTTTAGTTGGTTGGAACTTAGATATATCCAAACCTTCGATCCCGTTTACCTTGCTGGCGACGCCGATCACCTTTTGATACAGAGTCAACGAGGTGACCCCGCCTTGGAGGTGAACTATGCAGCCTTTTGAGAAGTAGTTAATAGTCTGATTTTCCGCCCATATGTCAGATTCCGCCTTGAATGCCTTTCCGACATCAATGGTTACTTGTTTGTCATCACAAGCAACCGGCACAGGTGTGGGCGTGGACGTAATCTTGGGCGTTGGGGAATTTGAGTTGGTTTGAGTTGGCGAACCACACCCGGCCATCAATCCAAGAAAGATCAGCAGGGTGATGGTAACGATGATCGTCTGTGTCGATTTCATTGTCATAGCTTTTCCTTTCAGTTGATATCACTAATAATTGAAAGCAAACTGAACCGCGTTTGCTTACCAAATACGATGGCGCTGCCATCGGGCAGCCAGGCGAGCCTGGAAAAATATTGTCCCGTATCGTTATTATTTGTGCGTTTGCGCGGAACGCCACCGGTGGTCGGGACGACCCACAGGTTGTCCATATTCTGGTCCCGCGCCGCGTAGGCTATATTCTTTCTATCGTATGAGAGAAAAATATTGTAAAAGTAAACATTTTGCAAGCGCGCGATAGTGGTTTCCGCTTGTCCGGCGACTGAGACAATATTGAAACTAGTCTCAGGCGGCAATCCGCTAAAATCCTTGCTGGCTTCGACGAAGATGAGTCCCGATTCATCAGGTGACCAGCCGATCAACCGGATAAGTCGATCTGTCTTGAGAACCTCGGTCGTCGAACCGCTGACAACATCGACAATTAGCAGCGCCCGCCCGGTCTTTCCGTTTTCGTCCCTGGATCGTCGCTGAAAACCAAATGCTAGGCGCCCGCCGTCACTTGACCAGATCGGACTGTGAAATTGCAGTCCGTCGTCCGCGTTTGATGTGACCTGTCTTTCGGTTCCGTCGCGAACCGATACCGTCCATAGGTTGGCGATCCGGTCCTTCTCCGAGAGATACGCGATGCTCGACCCATCAGGTGACCACGAGAAAGCGCGTGTATGCATATGGTTGTACGGAGATGCCGAATATGCGATTCCAGGAATACCGCCGCCCGCCAAACGCCGTTCTCCACCGCCGTTCGAGCTGACCAAATATAGTTCACTAAGCTTATCGGTCTTTTTGAAAAAAGCGATGGCCGAGCCGTCCGGCGACCAGGCAGGCAAATATCCGTGTTCCGCGAGGATCGTGGGCCGGTCGTTATCGCTGGTTTGTTTTGCGGCTTTGACAGCTATATTCCCGTCGTGAATCTTATTGCCCGCAGACAGGTTTTTTATCGATTGAAACACGATACGTTCACCATCGGGCGACACGGCGGGCCAGAGCTTGGCGTTTAAGTCACGGGCGACGGGCGTTTCGATGCCATCGACGAGGTTGACTCGCCATATATTTGATTCTTCTTTACCGGAGCTAAGAATGATCGAGCGTCCGTCAGGAGCGGCGTCGACCACGTTGCTGTCAGTTTCCGGTGTAGCGATCAAATCATTTCGCCCAGAACCGGCGGTGGTGACAAAAATCTGTGGGACACCATCGATCGTCGAACCAAAAAGGAATCGTTTTTTCTCGGGAACCCAGGCGATATAGTTGTCGATCGTGCCGCGGCCTGTCGCGACCTCAGTCGAAGCGGTCATCGCGAGGTCGCTGGTAAAAATCTTCCAACCATCATTCCCTTTAACCGCGTAGGCAATCATCTTTTCGTCCGGCGAGATATTCGCCCAGATCGCTTTATTCTCACCAAGCGCCGTTACCTGCTGCGTCGCTCCGCTCGCGATGTCGATGGCGTGCAATTCGCCCTTTGACTGGTAGTAAATTTTCCCAGACTGAGTCCAACGGCGAAGCGAGTCGCTGTCATTGAAGGTCGCGACGGTTCGCGGAGTTCCGCCGAGAGCCGAGACGCGCCAGATGGCCGTCGTCGAGCTGCCGTCCGCATTTGGACGCCGCGAGACGTAGGCGATCTCATCGCCCTTCGGCGACCATAGCGGATCTGTATTTGAAAAGCTGTCGTTTGTGATCTGAATCGCCTCGGTCGATGTCGTCTGCGTTACCCATATTCCCTTGGTGCCGGATTTTGTCGAGGCCAAGGCGATCAACTTGCCGTCCGGCGAAAAACTTGCCGATGCCGATAATTCGCCCGGAGCGCTGTTCCAACTTGCGACCTCGACGGTCTTGTATGTGCCGGCGAGCGTGTTTGAGCCAGTGGCGGGTCGCAAATACCAGACGGCACCAACGACGCCGGCGGTAATTACCAGAAAAATGAGTGCATGGAGGAGCGTAAACCGCCTGGTTTTCGAGATTCCGGTCGTAAATACAGAGCGCAGATTGCTTTGAACCGTGATCTGATTACTTTGATTGGTATCGTGAATCGCCGCACTGACGGTCGGATGAACACTTTTGTGAAGTTTCGCCTCGAATTTCATCTCTTCACGCAGGTCTTCGACATCGAGGTGTAGATCCCGGACGCTCTGGTAACGGTTTTCGCGATCTTTGCGGAGCGTTTTATCGACGATTCGCTCTAGCTGTCGCGGCATATCGGGCGCGACCTGACGCAGCGACGGTGGATCGTCCTTTAAGATTGAGCTGATCAGATCGAGGTGTCCCTCTCCCTGAAACGGGCGTTTGCCCGCGAATATCTCAAACAGCACGATGCCGAGACTGAAAATATCGCTCCGCGTATCAATCTTTCGGCCCCGAGCCTGTTCCGGCGACATGTATGCGACGGTGCCGACGAGCATTCCCGGCTTGGTATTGAGCTGCGGCAGTGTTGTCTCGACGCCTGCTCCGACGTCGGGTGCCAATTTTGCGAGGCCAAAATCGAGGACTTTTACCAGGCCGTCACTGCGGATCATGATATTTTCGGGCTTTATATCGCGGTGAATGATGCCGGCCTCATGTGCGGCGCCGAGAGCAGCGGTAATCTGAAGGATAATATCAAGCGCGTCACCTAGGTTGAGGGCTTCTTTTCTGATCCGTTCGCGGAGCGTATCGCCCTTGATCAGTTCAGTCGAGATATAGCGGACACCCTCGACAGTGCCGATCTCGAAAACCGTCAGAATATTTGGGTGGTTTAGGGCTGACGCCGCCTTTGCCTCCTGGATGAAGCGCCCGACGCGGTCCTTGTCCTCAGAAACCGAACTGAGCAAAACCTTGAGCGCGACCTGACGGCCAAGTTTTGTATCCTCGGCCATATACACCTCGCCCATGCCGCCCGCTCCGATCGCGGAAACGATCTTATAATGCGAGAGTATTTCACCGGGTTCTAACACGTAATTATTATACTGAGTTCGAATATTATAGCCGGAAATTGATTTCGCCGCATTAAAAATACATGAAGGCGAAATTTGGCCCTACAGTTAAGCGGCGGGCTTGCCCGGGCAAGCCCGCGTCTTAACTTTTGACCGTATTGTGTAGGTGGCACTCGAAAATCATAATCTTGATTTACTGGTAACGATCTTTCCGATGGAAACACTTTTGACCAATCGGGCAAAAACCTCTACCAATCGGGCTGAATTCGGGCGACTGGAGCCGTTTCCAGGGCGACCAATGCGCTCAAATTCTCTTTGTTAATTACAGACACCTCGCGTGACAGAGCCCCATAATTACTGGCCCGTAACGATCTCGAGGAGCTAAAATGTGGCACGTGCCACATTTAAAAACACCATTCCATGATCGAAAAACCGCAATAGTCTAAATTACAAAAAAATTCACCCCCCAATTTTTAAACAGCAAACGATAAAAACGGATGTCACTATTTTAATAAACGTAAAAACTTGTACCGGTGGGGCACACATTGGTATAGTTAGAAAACTTTATCTATTTTGAACCGGAGGACACTTAAACTATGAAAAGAACACTATTTCTATTCACCTTGATATTCGCGCTCACGCTGGTCTCGAATGCGCAGGGTATCGCCGTTGGCGGGGCGATGGAAGATTTCTCGCTGCCTGGTACCGATGGGCAGACCCACAGCCTAAACAGCCTCAAAGGCAAAAATGGCGCGGTCGTTATGTTTCTTTCCGCGCAGTGCCCGGTCGTAAAGGGCTATATCGAGCGCATAAATGCCGTTGCGGCAGATTACCGGGCAAAAGGGATCGTCTTTATCGGCATCAATTCGAATGCGACCGAGTCGTTTGAATGGGTGAAGAGCGACGGCGATCAGAATTTCAAATTCCCGATGCTTATCGACAAAAGCAATAAACTCGCCGACAAGCTCGGAGCGACCGTCACTCCGGAGGCATATTACGTCGATGCTAAAAACGTGCTTCTCTATCACGGTGCGATCGACAACGACCGTTCAGGCAAGGCGATTACGGATACCTATCTGCGCGCCGCGTTTGACCAAACGCTCGCGGGTCAAAAGGTTGTTAACACCAGAAAGAACGCATTTGGCTGCTCGATAAAAAAAGCCGACGCTAAGTAACACAGTTTATGTCAAAACTACATGGTTTCGCGGCAAAGACGGCGCTCTGCCGCCGTTTTTGCGTTCCTATTTGTCACGATTGATCATGCACAGGTTAAAAAACCAAAATCCGGCTCGAAAAAATTGGCGGCGGTCGCCCAGCCAAAAGTGACCCAGATCGATATCGAGGGCCTCAGGGCCGCAATCAAACCAAAGGGAAAACCGCTGCTTATAAATTTCTGGGCGACATGGTGCGACCCGTGCCGCGATGAATTTCCCGATCTTGTAAAGATTGACGCCGCGTATAGGGACAGGATCGATTTCATCACCGTTTCGCTCGACGACCTGATCGAAATCAGGCGCGCCGTGCCAAAATTTCTCCGTGCAAATAAGGCATGGATGCCCGCATATCTTCTCAAAACACCCGACGAAGACGCGGCGATCACCATGGTCACGCCGGATTGGGCCGGCAATCTGCCGCTGACAATTCTAATTAAGGAAACCGGCGGAACAGCCTATATGAGAAACGGAAAGATAACGATAGAGGCCGTGAGCGCGGAGATTGACAAACTCCTGTCCGCTCCCAAAACACCACAGCAATAGCCGTATTTATGGAGATTCGTCAAATGAACAGACATTTGCAGGCGGGATTTTTCGCTTTCGCCGCGATCATTCTCTCGATAATTTCGGTCGCGGCTCAAAACGCCTCGATCACGCCCGACGCCCCGATTGGCAAAGGTTTGACGGTTATTCGAGCCGCCCGCCTAATCGACGGTACCGGCAGACCGGCAATTCAGAATGCGGTCATCGTAATTGTTGATAACATCATCACCGCCGTTGGAACCGAAGGCCAGGTAAAGGTACCGGCAGCCGACCCCAAGTCAACCACTACGATAAACCTTGGTGACGTTACCCTGATGCCCGGATTTGTCGATGCTCACACCCACGTCATCGGTCGTATTCTGGGCGACCCTAACGGTCAGGCTGCGGCGGTCAAGGACTTTGATTCGTTTGCGGCCATTCTCGGTACGCGAAATGCCAACAACATTCTGCTCGCCGGGTTTACGACGATTCGTAATGTTGGAGCCGGGAATTTTGACGACATGGCTCTTCGCAAGGCAATAAACGAAGGCTGGGTGCCGGGACCGCGGATGCAGGCCGCCGGACATTCGCTTGGTATTACCGGCGGGCATTGCGACGAAAATGGCTTCAAGCCGGGGCTGATGGATAAGGGCGTCGAGCGGGGCATTGCGAACAGCCCGGACGAGATACGAGCATCCGTCCGTTATCAGGTCAAATACGGCGCGGATGTCATCAAGACCTGCGCGACCGGCGGCGTCCTGAGCGAAGGCGACGCGGTCGGCGCAACGCAATACTCCTACGAAGAGATGAAAGCGATGGTCGATGAGGCCCATAAGCTCGAGCGAAAAGTGGCCGCCCATGCTCACGGCACAGAGGGAATCAAGATAGCGGCGCGCGCCGGGGTCGCATCTATCGAACACGGCTCCTTCATGGACGACGAAGGAGCGAGGCTGATGGCCGAGAAAGGCACATATCTCGTCCCGACGCTCATGGCGGGTGAACAGGTCGAGAAACTGGCAAAAAGCGGCGTACTCCGGGGCTTGATTGCCGAAAAGGCTCTGGCCGCCGCCGCCGCGATGCGAAACGGCATCCGTGTCGCCAAAAGAAACAACGTCAAGATCGCCCTCGGGACCGATTCCGCCGTGATTCCTCACGGATCAAATGGTCACGAGTTTACGCTCATGGTCGAATGGGGCGGCCTGACACCGATGGAATCAATTGTCGCTGGCACAATGAGCGCCGCAACGCTGCTCGGCTGGGAAAAGAAGATCGGCTCAATCGAGGTCGGCAAATGGGCCGACATCGTTGCCGTTCCGGGTGATCCGCTCACCGATATTCGCAAAATGGAATCGACGGTTTTTGTCATGAAAAACGGCGTGATATATAAAAAGTAGTCAAATTTTGATTGTGTGGAGGATGATCTTGGATTTTGGATCTTTGAGCTTTGAAAATTCCAAGACCTAATTCAAAAGTCAAAGATCGACGGTCGAAAGTCAAAGATCAAAGATCGAGGGAAGAATTTATGTTTCGAACTATCGAAGATTTTCAAACCGCGTGGGCCTATGAGGCCGAGATGACGGGCAAGGTATTGCTCAATCTGACCGACGAGTCGTTCGGTCAAAAAGTAAATGAAGAGGGACGGACCCTTGGCTATCTCGGCTGGCATTTGGCCATGACGCTGAACGAGATGCTTGCCCTCGTCGGTCTCACGATCGACGCTCCAGCCCCCGACAGCGAATGTCCGACAACGGCGTCCGAAATTGCCCGAATTTATGGTATCGGCGGCAAATCGGTAGGTGACGAGGTTGCCAAACATTGGAACAACGAGACTTTGCTGCTCGAAGACGATATGTACGGCGAAACGTGGTCACGCGGCATGACGCTGTTTTACCTGATCGCCCATCAGGTTCACCACCGAGGTCAGATGACGGTGCTGATGCGACAGGCCGGTCTGCGTGTGCCGGGAATTTACGGTCCGGCGAGGGAAGAGTGGGCCGCATTTGGCCAACCGGCGTTGCCGTGACGGCCCGGGAACGCAGGCGCCCTCGCCTGCAAGCGTCCTTCTTAGGACGCTGACGAACGAGCTTCTCTCTCAACTCGAAAAATACTAAAGCGCATCACGCCGGAGGAACCCGCGTTGCAGGCGAGGGCGCCTGCGCTCCCAGCTTTAAAGGGCATTCGGATTTGATAATAATGTCCGAAACGCATACACTCATTTGTTTATTTCGAGTGACTATTTTCGCTTTATATAGACGATGACCAATATCACCGCAGAGATTGTCCAGCAGCACGGCCTCAAGCCTGACGAATACGAAAAGATCAAGCTTTTAATGGGCCGCGAGCCGAACATCACGGAGCTCGGCGTCTTTAGCGTAATGTGGTCGGAGCACTGCTCGTATAAATCGTCACGGGTTCATCTCAAACGCCTGCCCGTCACAGGCCCACGCGTGATCGTGCCGCCCGGCGAGAATGCCGGCGTCGTCGATATCGGCGACGACTGGTGCGTTGCTTTCAAGGTCGAGTCTCACAATCACCCCAGTTTTATCGAACCATTTCAAGGAGCCGCGACCGGCGTCGGCGGCATCCTGCGCGATGTTTTCACGATGGGAGCGAGGCCGATCGCGGCGATGAATTCCTTACGATTCGGCCCTCTTAGCTCCCCTCCTTACAAAGGAGGGGTGGCAGCCGCCTCGGCTGACGGGGTGGTTTTTTCGGATGCGGAGACCAAGATCATCAGCCGCAACCGCTCGATCCTCAAAGGTTGCGTCGCCGGCATCGGCCATTACGGCAACTGTTTTGGCGTGCCGACCGTTGGCGGCGAGGTTGTTTTTGACGAATCTTATAGCCTCAATCCGCTCGTCAATGCGTTTGCCCTCGGTATCGTAAAAAAAGACCAGATATTTTTTGGCAAGGCCGAGGGGATCGGCAATCCTGTGCTTTATGCCGGGGCAAAAACAGGTCGCGATGGCATTCACGGTGCGACGATGGCGTCGGCGGAGTTTGATGACGAAGCATTGGAAAAACGCCCGACCGTTCAGGTCGGCGATCCATTCTTAGAAAAGCTCCTGCTCGAAGCCTGTCTCGAAGCGATGCGCAGCGGAGCGATCGAGGGCATTCAGGATATGGGGGCCGCTGGTCTGACGAGTTCATCCGTCGAGATGGCTGCTCGTGCGGGCAACGGGCTCGAGATTGACCTGACCCTCGTTCCGCAGCGTGAAACCGGCATGACCGCCTACGAAATGCTGCTCTCAGAATCGCAGGAACGAATGCTGATCGTTGCCCGCAAGGGTCACGAGAGCGAGGTCGTCGAGATTTTCAACAAATGGGACCTCGACGCCGTCGTCATCGGCAAAGTCGTCGAAGGTGACCGGTTAAAGATATTTCACAACGGCGAATTAAAGGCCGATCTGCCGGTAATGGCGTTGACGGATGAGGCGCCAAAATACAATCGGCCAATGAAATCAGTCGAGAGTCGAGAGTCGAGAGTCGAGAGTAAGACTTCGGCTCCTCTCGACTCTCGACTCCCGACTCTCGACTGCGACGACGCCTTGAGTCGTCTGCTCGCGTCGCCAAACATCTGCTCAAAACGCTGGGTCTATGAGCAGTACGACACGATGGTTCGCACCAATACGGTGATCACTCCGGGCGCTGACGCGGCCGTTATTCGAGTCAAAGAAACTCGCCGAGCTATCGCGATGTGCCTCGACGGAAACGGTAAATTTACTGCTATTGATCCTCGAAACGGAGCAAAACTTGCCGTTGCCGAGGCCGCGCGAAATGTTGTCTGTGTTGGTGCAAAACCAATCGCGGTGACGAATTGCCTGAATTTTGCCTCGCCTGAGCGGCCCGAGGTTATGTGGAGTTTCTCAGAGGTCATCGATGGCATGACCGAGGCGTGTAATGTGTTTGAAACGCCGGTTGTTTCGGGCAACGTATCGTTCTACAACGAAACCGAGGGCCGTGGCATCTTGCCGACACCAACTATTGGCATGGTCGGCCTGATAGAGGACACGCGAAAGATCATCACCCAGGGCTTCAAAACCTCCGGCGACATCATCGCCGTCCTCGGCGTCACCAACGACGACTTGGCCGCAAGCGAATATTCCCAAACAATCCTCTGCCACACAACCGACGAACTGATCGCAAATGGCGATATGCCGCAGATCGATTTGGAAGCAGAAAAACTGGTTCAAGACACACTGCTAAAACTCGCCGACGAAATGCTCCTGTCATCCGCCCACGACTGCTCGGATGGCGGCCTAGCGGTTACGATTGCCGAAAGCTGCTTCTCATCGCTCGGACGCTCGGCCCTCGGTGCCAAGATCGAACTTTCGAGCAACGGCCTCTCAAACGAGTCGCTGCTCTTCGGTGAAACGCCATCGCGGATCGTCATTAGTTATGCCGCAGATAATGCTGAAAAGGTGACAGCCATTGTAGCCGAATGCGCATTTACGGAAATTGGAAAGGTTGGCGGTGATGACGTGATTATTTCGGTTGATGGCGGTAGACAGATTACGACTTCCGTCGCAAAACTAGAAAAGGAATGGAGCGATTCGCTCAAAAAGCAATTAGGAAACTAAGGCTTCCACCGTACGGGCTAAATCTTCAAAAACGGAATCAGGCCTGGCACTCGTGCCTTCCACTCTGAAAACTCCTCGCCAAATGCCTCGCTGAGCAGCCTTTCTTCAAAAACGGTTCGTATTTTGGTTCCGATCAAAAACACGAATATTCCTGCGACAAGGGCGAGCCAGTGGCTGTAGACGATGCCCATCGCTACTAACATGCCGAGCATTGCGGTATAGATTGGGTGTCGGACGATCTGATAGACGCCCGTCTTTACCAGCTTATGACCCTCGACGAGCCGCGCCTCGAGGCTCCATTGCCTGCCGAGTTCGCGGAGGGCAGAAATTGCGAGCCAAACCGAGGCGGCGGCGACAATCACAGCGAATATCTGCAAAATCAAATTCAGAAGAAGGTGTCCGTCAATCAACGATGAAAAGACCGGCGGGCGCGGCGCGGCCCACACAACGGCAAACCCAACGCCCTGTAGAGCAAGACCGGCCCACGACCCGGGCGCTTTTTTACTGTCGGTCGTCGCCTCACCCATGCTGCGATGCAGAAAAACACCGCCGAAAACGAACCACAGGGCGATCACGATCACGAATCCAAAAACCGATGCATAGTAAGAAATTTGCTGCATAAATTGCCGTGGGCAGAAACGCTGGGTGTTAATGAACGTGTCCTCGATAGTGGCGACACGCTCGTTCACACTCGCGTTTCTGCCCGTGACAAGCCTAGAATGAATACAATGGCCGCCGGAATCTATCTTCACATACCATTCTGCAAATCGCGTTGTTCGTACTGCGATTTTGCAACGGATGTGTGGCGAAGCAATGATTCGGTCGAGCGGTATGTCGCAGCGCTGTGCCGCGAAATCGAAGGCAGAACCGCCCGCAGTAGCGGGTGGCACGCTCACTACGATCAACTTACTTCACCCGCGGCGTCCCCGCCACCTGCTTACGCAGGCGGTTCTGCCTTTGACACGATCTATTTCGGCGGCGGTACACCTTCGCTACTCAGCCCCGAACAGCTCGAACGCATCCTCACCACCGTCAATTCAAACTTCGATATCGATCCCGCCGCCGAGATCACGATGGAGATGAATCCGGCAACGGTCACGCCCGAAACGCTCAGAGAATTCCGCCTGGCCGGCGTAAATCGTGCGAGCTATGGCGTTCAGACGTTTGACGATCGATCGCTCAAACTGCTCGCCCGTGGGCACGATGCGAACGATGCGAGAGAGACTTTTAGGATGCTCCGCGAAGCTGGATTCGATAACGTCAGCTTTGACCTTATCGCCGGTCTGCCTGGCCAGACGTTCGATGCGTGGGAACGCAATCTCGACGAAGCCATCCAAATGAACCCAGAGCATCTCTCGCTCTACCTGCTCGAGATCCACCAAGGCACGCCGCTCGCCGAACAGGTCCGCGCGGGGCGACAGCCCGATCCTGACCCCGAACTCGCCGCCGCGATGT
The DNA here is from genome assembly GCA_963738935.1 of uncultured Acidobacteriota bacterium. GTDB lineage: Bacteria > Acidobacteriota > Blastocatellia > Pyrinomonadales > Pyrinomonadaceae > OLB17. Next base: position 3,126,847 of record CAVTYF010000001.1, read on the forward strand.
ACGAACTAATGCTCGACCGTCTCGCCGATGCCGGATACGAGCAATATGAGATCTCAAATTTCTCACGACCCGGTTTCCAGTCGCGGCATAACTCAAAATACTGGACGCTCGATCCGGTTTTTGCCTTTGGCGTTTCGGCCCATTCGTTCGATGGAAAACAGAGATATGCGAATGAACGCGACACCGCAAAATATGTGAATATGATCGAAACCCGTGGTGCGTCCGAAGTGATCCGCGATACGATCGATCAGGCGTCGGAGTTTGCCTTTCTTAGACTGCGGCTTGATGATGGTATCGATCTCGCCGAATACCAATACAGATTCGGCATCGACTTGGTAAAAAAGTACGACACATCGCTCGCGAGCCTTGAGCAAAACAAGCTGATCGATGTCTCGGAAGGGCGACTTAGGCTTACTCGAAAAGGAAAACTTTTCTCGAATGAGGTCTTCGAAATTTTTGTTTAGATCGGGGCAACTAACCACTTGTCACTAACCACTGAAAAACATGTTTTTCTACAGTGGTTAGTGACAAGTGGTTAGTGGGTAGTCAAAGCAACATATGATGATATTGACGATTCGCATATTCTTGATCGCGCTTTTTCCTCGGTGGTTTTAACTCAGCCGCCGGTTGAGCGCGAATTCCGCGCTGTTTGGGTTGCGACGGTCGATAACATCGACTTTCCGACCAGGAAAAACCTGTCTATCGACGCGCAAAAGACTGAGATCGTTGCGATTCTCGATCTCGCTAAAAAGCTGCGGTTGAATGCCGTGGTTTTTCAGGTGCGGCCGATGACGGACGCGGTTTACGCGTCGAAGATTGAGCCGTGGTCGGAGTTTTTGACGGGTGAGATGGGACGCGGCCAGGCTTTCGATCCGTTGGAATTTTTGGTGGCCGAAGCTCATAAACGCGGTATTTTGGTCCACGCCTGGTTCAACCCCTATCGGGCGTATCATCCGTCGGCAAAGACGATGTCGGACGATCACGTCTCCAAAACGAAACCCTCAATGGTCCGACAATATGGCAGATATATGTGGCTCGACCCGACCGATCCGGCGGCACGCGAACACTCGGTAAAAGTGATTGCCGATGTCGTGCGCCGCTACGACATCGACGGAGTGCATTTTGACGATTATTTTTACCCGTATGCAGAGGTAGACGCCGGAGGGAAGAAGATCGATTTTCCGGATGAGGTTAATTGGAACAGGTACCTAGAGAATATCGCCACTATAAACAAAACGGCCCTTAAAAAACGACGTGCGCTTGATCGCGGCGATTGGAGACGATTTCAGGTCAACGGTCTTATCGAAGAAGTTGGTCGCGAGATCAAACGTGTCAAACCCGAGATCGTCTACGGCATCTCGCCGTTCGGCATCTGGCAGCCGATGCCCGAAAAAGACATCGCCGGTTTTAACGCCTACGCCGAGCTTTACGCCGACGCCCGCAAATGGCTGCAAGACGGAACGGTCGATTATCTCGCTCCGCAGCTCTACTGGGAAACGGCAAGAAAAGGCGTTAGTTTTCCTGTGCTGCTCGATTGGTGGAAATCACAAAACGTGAAAAAGCGCCACATCTGGCCCGGCGTTGCTGCTTACCGGATTGGTTCGACGCCAACCTTCAATGCTGGAGAAATTGCATCGCAGATCGGCGTCACAAGGCAGGACGAACACACACGCGGAGCGATCTATTTCAGCCAAAAATCCATCCGAAACGACATGGGCGGCATTCAAAACAAACTCAGGGACACAATCTACAAAAGCGACGCGATCACACCACCATTCCCGTGGATCACCACCAAACGCCCCGCGTCGCCAAAGGTCACGGTCAAACGCAACACAACTCACGTCAACGTCATCTGGTCGGAAAAGGGCAGCCGCAAGGCTTTCTGGTTCGTGGTTTACGCCAAAGACAAAAATGGCTGGAACACCTCGATCCTGCCCGCAAGCGAAAGGTCGATCGTTCTATCGGCCGCCCGGCAGATCGAGAAAGTGATCGTGAAAAGCGTGGATAGGTTGGGGAACGAGAGTAATTAGAGCGAATGGGTCAGTACCACCTGCGGTAGCGGGTGGGGCTTCAGTGTCACGATCAAGAACCCCACCCGCTACCGCAGGTGATACTGACTCGCAGAAATCTAATTGACTCTCATGATCCGACCTTCGACTTCCGGCGAGATCGTGGCGTTTGGCGAATTCTTGATCGCGGCTTCGAAGGCGTCGGAATCTTTTGGGGCATTTGCCGCAGCCGATACAACCTTACCGTCTTTGAACATTGTATAGCCGTCGCCGCCACGCGATACAAGGAAATCGGATGTCGCGAGAGTGTAGGTTTTGGCTTCGTCGAGCGGCTGTCCGGCGACGGTTACTGTAACGACGCGGCTGCCTGCGGGCTTTCTGGAGTCGTATATGAACTTGATGCCGGAAACCTGTGGAAAGCGGCCTGGTTCGCTGTCTTCGCCGGGACCGCTGCGAGCGACGCCGTGTTCGAGGATCTGTTTCAGAGTTTTTCCGGTCATCTCAACCTTTACGATCGGGTTGTTGAACGGCAGGATCGAGAGCACATCGCGTTTTGTCAGAATGCCGGGTTCGTAAACCAGATCGGCCCGGATCGAGCCGCCGTTGACAAACCCGATGTCTGCTTTCCCGGCATTGCGGTACGAGTCGGCGATAAAATTGCCGATATTAGTCTCCATCGTGCGGGACGATAGCGAAAGAGCGTCGAGTTTCACTGTGGTCGATCCGACCCTAATGGCAAGCTGATCAAGCAAACCTTTATACTTTTCGAAAACAGGGGCAAATTCCGGCGCATCAGCGATCTTGTCCGTAACTGGAATGATCTCCCAATCAAAACTTTCGAGACGTTTGGTTTTGGAATCGAAATTCAGGTTAAATTTGCCCAACTCACGGGCATCGGCCGTCATCTTGAAGATCGGCGTTCCGTTTGACGACGATTGCAGCAGGGTGTGCTCATGACCGCCGAGAATCAGATCGAAATCGGCACATTTAGCAAGCTGTTTGTCCTGGGCCATGAACAGATGCGTCAGTCCGACTACTGCGTGCACTTTTGCTTTTAAACGCATTTCTCTGACGAGCCGTTTGGCCGTCGTGCAATAGTCTGTGACAGTTAGCGAATCGTCCATCGACGATGTTTGCTTTGTTTCGGGAAGGAGAAGGCCGAGAAAGCCGATCTTGATACCGTCAAATTCGCGAACGATATACGGCGGCATATCGGCGAATATTTTCTTTGTCTTTGTATCAATGACATTCGCCCCGAGCCATTTGAATTTGGACTCTCTCATCCGGTCGAGCAATTCGGCAGTTTTTATATCAAACTCATGATTTCCCAGCACCGCAAGATCGAGCCCAACAGCATTCCACGCATCGATCATCTGCGCCCCGCGATAAGTTCGGGTCTCGACCGATGGCGACAGCGTATCGCCGCCGAGCGTGAAGATCGTATTCGGATTCTCGGCTATTGCTTCTTTTTTAAGCGTCAACAGGCGAGCCAGTCCACCCCGCTTACCGCCCTCGACCGGAGCGAATTGGTAGACGTCGTTGACGTGGAGAATGGTCACGCGGACGGATTGCGCAGACGTGCCGCCGAAAAGGCTGAAAAGCATCGTAAACGCGGCAAAACAGTAATGTTTCATTTCAAAAAGGTATGTACTCGATCATGTTGTTAAGATCCTTCGGATCCAACGATTTTGCAATGATTTCTATATCCGTGATGCAGCGACCGAAGGCTGGACGACGAGATTGCGAAAATATGATGCCGCTAAAGTGGTCACCTCTTAAATCTCGCCGGTGAGCTTCTTTGAGCAAATCGTCGTCGAAAGTACAGAGTGCGAATCCCAACTCGGTCGCACGATCCAGGAGGATCGGGTCTCGAAACCGCCGAGTCCCATCTTCCTGAGCTGTCAGCACTTTAACATCGCGACTTCTAAGACCGAGTGAAATCGCGTATGGAACGTGAACATCAAAATAGATTCCGATCGGCATCAGATAACGCCTTTTTTCTTGAGCAGCGGTCTAATAGAATTTGCTTTTGTTTGCTGGCGAATTTCCTCAACATATCGTGTGCGGCGATCTATGTCGATCTCGAAATAATCTGGGTCTTCCCAATAGCAGGCTAACGCCGAATGGATTTGCGCCATTGAGAGATAAGGATGCTGATAGTGAATCTCCTCGGCGCTCCATCCATACGCTCTGACCTCCATAACGACTTCGACCACCTTTGTGGTAGTGCCTTTGATTATGGGAACGCCGTCTTTATTGACCGTTATATATTTATTAACCGTTGCGACTGCCATGTTCAATAAAATAGCTGAAAATGAGCAATTATTCCAGTTATCAAGAGGCCTTCAAATGCGTTCTGGCCTCCCATATCTCCGGAAAAAATTTCTTTGTCAGGGTCGTCATAAGATAGCCGACGCCGTCTGAGCCGCCGGTGCCGCGTTTCATGCCGAGCATCCGCTCGACCATTAGGACGTGGTGGTATCGCCAGAGCGAGATGTTTTCGTCGTGGTCAATGAGCAGGTCCTGCATGTTAAAGAGGTTTGCGTGTTTTTCGGGATGAGTGAGAATCTCGACGATCGCCTCCACGCGTTCCTCGTGGGTCGCAACTGCAAATCCCTCGCGCCCGAGCAAGGCCCAAAAGGCGTCACCAAGGCTCGGTTTTTCGAAACGCTCTTTCAGGCGACCATAAGCAAAATCGTCAAACTTAAAGAATTCGAGAATCTTCTCATCCTTTTGCCCCGAGACAAATTCCAGCTCGCGAAACTGCATCGACTGAAAACCACTCGCCGGATTAAGTTTATCGCGAAATTCGAGAAAGCCGATTTGGGCCATCGATTCCAGAATATGGATCTGCGAGACCATGATCTTTTCGATCGCCGTGACCGCTTTTAACGAATGGTTGACCCGAAATGGCCGTCCCTCGCCGAGCCATTTTATCGTCGCGTCGATCTCGTGCAGGATTTGTTTGAACCACAGCTCATACGTTTGGTGGATGATAATAAAGAGCAGTTCGTCGTGGCTCGTCGGGTCTGACAGGGTCTGCTGCTGTTCGAGCAGAGACGGAACTTTTAGATATTCGTTGTACGAGAGCAGGGCGTTTTTGCCGTATTCAGATGACATTTTTTATCGAACGTTTTAGAAGGTAAAGATCAGTTTTATCTTGCGTTATCGGCATATTTATGTCAATTTTCATGAAATTTGGCGGAAAATGACCTGAAACCCTTGACAGATGATTGAGATTTGGGTAATTTTCTATTCGTCTATCAACACAACTAAAACGCAAAAACAACTGAGAATCTTGCCGTTTAAGATTCCGATTTATTTGTAAATGAACGTGCGAAATAGAACTTTTTACCGCACCCGATTTCTAACTTGAGAAGGGAAGGGGCATGTTAAGCGGTTTTCTTTTCGTCGAGATCCCGATAAAGGTGGACGGAAAATTTGAGAAGATTTAAGAAGTTTTAGGAGGATTTACAACGTGATGTCAAAAGCTATCGGCAAAGTCAAATGGTTTAATAACGCAAAAGGGTACGGATTTATCGAGCAGCCCGGCGAACAGGATATTTTCGTCCACTACAGCGCCATCGGCGGTGACGGCTACAAAACGCTCATCCAGGGCCAGGAGGTCGAGTTCGAGGTAACCGACGGACCAAAGGGTCCGCAGGCGGAAAACGTGATGAAGGTCGCGTGATGGGCACTATTTGCTTTGAATTGAGAGGCTGTCGGAAAAGACGGCCTCCTTTTTTTATGGGTGGGCCGAAAACCGGATAAAGAAAACAACATCTAGTGTGGTGTCCCAAATGTTCGTTAACTTTAAACTGCGACACGCAGAAAGGCAATATACAGTCTTGTCCAATGCAGAATGATACTGAAAGGTGAAGGTGATTCTAACGTAAAATGATACTGAAATAGGCTTGGAAGATGTTCATGATGGGAAGATGAGGACCGTCATGAATGATAATCGAATAAGGACGATAGAGCAGGTTCGCCGGTTTCTGGATGGAACGGCGGATGTAGAATTTTTGATAGAGACGAAGCGGAACCGGTATGAGTGGGTGGAGGAAACCTTAAAGCGTTTCCGCTATCTGGAGCGGAGCAAACTGGAAAAAGGTCTGCTGCTGAAGTTTCTGGAAAAAGTGAGCGGGTACTCACGCGTGCAGGTGAAGCGATTCGTGCGGCAGTACTTTGAGAACCGGGCATGTTCGGCGTCGCAAGGCAAAGAAAAGAGGGTTTATAAGGAAGTACACGGATGGGGACATTCGTCTGCTGGCCGAGACGGACGAGCTGCACGGCACGCTTTCGGGTCCCGCCACGAAGAAAGTCTGCGAACGGGCGTACAGCTTATTCGGTCAAACGGCCTACGAGCGCCTGGCCGCGATATCGGTGGCTCATCTGTACAACCTGAGACAATCGGGGCCTTATCGGCGGATTCGCATTCACTTTACAAAAACACGACCGACAGCGGTCGCGATCGGCGAGCGGCGGCGACCGCACCCCGACGGTCGTCCCGGCTATATCCGCGTGGATACGGTGCATCAGGGCGATCTTGATGGAAACAAAGGGGTTTACTACATCAATGCGGTCGACGAAGTGACCCAGTTCGAGATCGTCTGTGCGGTGGAAAAGATCTCCGAAAACTACCTGATTCCGGTGCTCGAGCTGCTGCTCGAACAGTTTCCGTTCGTCATCCTCGGGTTTCATTCCGATAACGGATCCGAGTATATCAACCGCAGCGTGGCCGCACTGCTCAATAAGCTGCTGATCGAATTGACGAAATCACGACCCCGTCACTCAAACGATAACGCCCTCGCCGAGTCCAAGAACGGATCGATAGTTCGCAAGCATCTCGGTTATTCCCATATCCCTCAGCGGTACGCACCTCTGATAAACCGATTTCTCATCGACCACCTGAACCCGTACGTGAACTTTCACCGGCCATGCTTCTTTCCCGAAATCGTCACCGACCATCGCGGCAAACAATCCAAACGCTATCCATACGACGCCATGATGACACCCTATGACAAACTCAAATCCTTACCGGATGCATCGAGATTTCTCAAACCCTCAATCTCTTTCAGTCTGCTGGATGATTTCGCATCCCAACTGAGCGATAATGAATCAGCAAAATGCTTGAACAACGCTAAAATAAAACTTTTTGACACGATCCATGAACAAAACTCAAAGCCTCTCGTCAAGTCTGCGCCTTAATCCAATTTCAGTATCATTTCTGGATTAGAAAATACTTATACTAGGAGCTAGCCGCCAGTACCTAGCCGCTAGCACTAAAATACGTTTGCAGAATGCCAGGCCGCGTCGCCCGATTTTGTCAAGGAACTTTAAAGACAGGACACTAGCGAAAAATTAGATAAAAAAAGAGGCCGCCTTTTCAGACGGCCCTACGAATGATCGTGAAATCAAGTGGTTTTAGAAGGGCCACCAACTCGGCAGACCGTTGCGGTTAGTGTTGCCGCGACCGTTGCCATTGCCGTTGCCATTTCCCCAACCGCCGGTGTTACCGCGACCGTTGTTATAGGTGTTGTAACCGCGGCTGATCACCTGTAGATCATTGCGGATCGATGACCAGAGATTGCGAGTGTTATAGCTGACATCGGCCCGGCCGATCGAACGCTCGATCTGACTGGCGAGGTCAAAAACGCGTCGCATTTCCTGATCGTTGCGGTTATCGTATCGACCGCGATTATTGCTGTTGTAATCGTTATTATCCAGATCGTAGACCGCATCGCGGAAACGTTTTGCAACCTCGTTGATCTGATCTTCGCGACGTGAGCCGTTGTAGCGGCTGCGGTCGAGATCGCGGTCGAGCTGCCGCTGGAAATCGCGCGTCTTGCTCTTCAGGCTGCGGATGATATTGCTCGAATTGCCGTAATTGCCATTGTTGCCATACGGATCGTTGTTGCGGCCATAGGGATCATTGTTACGTCCATAAGGATCATTCTGACCGCCGTTCCACTGTGCCGAAGCAACCGCCGGTATGCCCAAAACCAAGAGTGAAAATGCTCCTAACGCCAACCAGTTCTTAATACTTTTCATCGTTTTTCTCCCTTATCGTAAAACATAGGCAATGGTTTTCGACATTGCTCGAAATGACTAATGGCAAAGAGTGTGCCAAAGGATGAAAACCTTGTGTTCCTTTATATTTGAAGAGGAAGACGGGATATGGCGATTCCTAAAATCGACCAACTGGTTTATTGGCTATTCCATTACGTCAGCCGCCCTTTAGTCGCATTCGCGATTCGCGAATTGCGAATGGAACATCGCATCGGTGACTAGCAAATGCAATCGAGCTAATACAATCGCGATTTGTTGACAAATGGCGAGATCATTTATGAGAGTGAGATTTAACGACATTGCCGAGAGCATTCGCCGCACAGACGCGGCCGCCGGTGGCTACCTTGCCCATTAGGGAATCCAGATTGTCCGCTGAACTTAACAGCCGTTTGCGGAGATTTGCCATCGAGATCGTCGGGTCGCTGGCGATGATGAGGGCAGCGACGCCTGAGACATACGGCGTTGCCATCGATGTGCCCGAGGCTTCACGGTAATTGTCGCCGAGCCACGTCGAGACGATCTCTTTGCCGGGGGCGGCGATATGGACCGTTTTGACGCCAAAATTTGAAAAGCTCGCGAGCGTGTCGTTGCGGTCGAGAGCGGCAACGCTGACGACGTTTGGCAGGTCGTAGTTTGATGGATAATGCGGACGGCTGTCGTTATTCGAGCCGTCGTTACCGGCGGCGGCGATAAACAGAATTCCCGCATCGCCTGCTGCCTTGATAACGTCTTCCAAAGCCTGCGAACGTGCGGTCGATCCCCAGCTTGCCGAGATAATGCGAATATTGACGCCGTCTTTCTTACGCTGGATCGCATAATTGATCGCCTCGATAGCGTCATTGGTCGAGCCCGAACCGCCGCGTCCCAAAAACTTCAGCGGCATGATCTGCACTTTTTGATTTATGCCTGAAACGCCGATCGCATTGTCGCCTTCCGCTCCAATTATCCCGGCGCAGTGCGTTCCGTGGCCGTTGTCATCCATCGGATCACCGATCTTTTCGGTGCCGTCAAAACCGTTAATGTCGTTGAAAGTTCCAAGTTCGTCGTCCGTATAGGCCGCGAGATTATCTGGACGCGTCCACATGTTCGAGAGCAGGTCGGCGTGTTTGTAATCAACGCCCGTGTCGAGCACGGCGACGACGACCTCCTCGCTGCCCTTGGTGTTGGCCCATGCGTTCAGAGCATCCAGATCGGCACGCTTTTTACCGCCATCCTGTCCGGTATTATTGAGCGCCCATTGATCGCCAAAAAGCGGATCGTTCGGAGCATCGGCGGCAAGCGGTCGCAGAAAAGTATCTTTTGTTGACGCGTCCTGGGTTGGATCGCTGAGTTTGATCAGGTTGTTAACCTCTGCGTATTCGACCGCGTCAGACATACCGGCGTATTGGCGAACAACCTCGGCGGGATCCGCGTTGTCGAGATCGTCAATGACCGTAAGTCCTTTGACGGCTTCAATTTCATCCGAAAGTTGATCGTTGTTGGCCGACGCAATTGACCGGATTCTATCCAAACTGATGCCGGCCTTGAAACGCACCAGGACTTCGGGAACGCCATCAGACTTAGTTTTCGCCAGCACCGTCTCTTTGGTTGAAATGGTCGTCTGCCGCTCAGGCCCGCGGAGGGCTGATTTCCACCGCTCAATCTGTCCGAGAACGGCTGCGAGCGTGATCAAAACTACGGCTATGCCAACGTGTATCCAGATATTATTGCGATTCATGATACTGCTCCTACGGGCGGGCTTGCGTGCCCGCGCTCCAGTTGTTTATACTACGACGTGATTTTCGCCGTTAAAGTTGTGCAGACGGATCTGATATTTGTCCGCCCGGTATTCATACGTTTTGCCCTTCGCGGCGAGTTTGATGATCCAACCATACGCGATCATCTGGGCCGACATCTCACCCGCCGCCGGAGCACCGAGCGACATATCCGGAAATTCCTTATCGGAAATGCTTTTTTCATCGACATCATTCACGCCAATCTTTAAACGTTTGGCAAGGTCGCTTTTTGCACGTTCGGCGGCAGATTCTTTGTTAAACGCCATACAAATTACCCCGTTTTCAATCTTGCTCTTTCTACGAATCCAAGTCAACAAAAGTTCGATTGCTTCGTTCGGAATTTAACGCAAAGTCGCAAAGTTGCAAGGACGCGAAGGAAAACCTTAGCGGCCTTGCGTCTCTGCGTCTTTGCGTTGAAATTTCTTTTCTCGATAGGCGATATTGCGGGTGATCTCAACCAGAGCCGGGACGATATATGTCGCACACGCAACTCCGAGAATCAGGCCGGTCGCGACACGGGTAAGCTGAGTATTTTCCCAGATCCCAAAGACCGTCAGCGACCAATCGACGCCGATCGGAATCAGCGACAGAAAGAGCCAAAAGCGCGGGAGCGGTTCGACTTCGTCGATGCGTCGCCAGAGCGGATAGATCGCGAAGCCGAGGAACAGGCCAAAATAGACTCCAAAGCACCGTGAGCAAACGCCAAACTGCTCGCCCGCGATGTGAAACGAACGCTCAGGGATTTGATGGCAGATAAAGTTGAAAAAATGATAAAGCGGCGACGCAACGCCGACAAAACCTTTGGCCTTTGCAATCGGCGCGATCAGGATCAACGCGGCCCAAACCAGAACCGCCGCCGAGCCGATCAACCATACGCGAACCGCCTGTCTCCGCATCAAAGCGGCGATATTTTGCCGGATGTAGTTTTCAGCTGATTCGGTCACGGTAGCTTGTAGCTAATAGCTGTCAGCTATTAGCTGTTTTTTAAAGGGCCTTTTCGGTCGCCAGGATGTGCCGCGTCGTTTGGATTACGGTGTCCGGGTTCAGCGAGATCGAGTTGATCCCGCGCTTTACCAAAAACTCGGCAAATTCCGGATAATCCGATGGTGCCTGGCCGCAGATGCCAATCTTTTTGCCGCAGCGGATGGCCGCGTCGATGGCCATCGCGACCATTTTTTCGACAGCACCGTTTCGCTCGTCAAACAGGTGAGCGACCATCTCTGAGTCGCGGTCGAGACCGAGAGCGAGCTGAGTCAGGTCGTTCGATCCGATCGAATATCCGTCAAAGATTTCGAGAAACTCGTCCGCAAAAACGACATTCGCAGGCAGCTCGCACATGGCATAGATTTCGAGTTCGTTCTCGCCCTGCACCAGTCCGTGTTCAGCCATTAGCGCGATGACCTTTTCACCCTCGGCGACGGTGCGGCAAAACGGGATCATTGGCTTGATGTTGATGAGGCCCATGTCTTCGCGGGCACGACGCAGGGCGAGGCATTCGAGCTTAAATCCGGCCTTGTAACGGTCGTCGTAATACCTGGACGCACCGCGAAAACCGATCATCGGATTTTCCTCGACCGGCTCAAATTCCTTGCCGCCGATCAGCATCGCGTATTCATTCGATTTGAAATCCGACATGCGGACGATCACTGGTTTTGGATAAAACGCGGCAGCAATACGTCCCACTCCCTCGGCGAGGCTGCGGACAAAAAACTCCTTTGGGTCTTCTTCGAGGATGCGTTTCGAAATCGTTTCGATGTCCGCCCGGTTCTTGAGATTCGGATAATTGACGAGGGCCATCGGATGGATGCCGATATGATTATTGATAATAAATTCGAGCCTGGCGAGACCGACGCCGTCATTTGGCAGACGCGAGACGGCAAAAGCATGATCGGGGTCGCCGACATTCATCATGACCTGTGTTCGCGGGCGTTCCTTATCCGTGATCTTCTGCTTTTCGACCTTAAAATCAATCTTGCCGTAGTAGATATTACCGCGTTCGCCCTCGGCGCAGCTGACGGTCACCGGCGCCGCGTTTTTTACCTTTTCGGTCGCGTCGCCAGTGCCGACGATACACGGAATGCCGAGTTCGCGGCTGATAATAGCGCTGTGACAGGTTCGCCCGCCGCGATCTGTGACAATCGCCGAGGCCCGTTTCATGATCGGTTCCCACGCCGGGTCGGTCATGGATGTGACGAGTATTTCGCCTTCCTTAAAGCTCGTCAGCCGGGCCGAATCGAGCATGACATGGGCCGTGCCGTGGCCGATTTTTTCGCCAACCGCGACGCCCGAGACGAGCGGTGCTCCGTGACCGCCTACGAGCTTGTATTTTTCGATGTAGTTGGTCGTGTTTTGGGCGTGTATCGTCTCAGGCCGGGCCTGCAGGATAAACAATTCGCCCGTGATGCCGTCCTTGGCCCACTCGATATCCATCGGCTGCGGCCTGCCGGCAAGGCCGGAATAGTGGTCCTCGATTTTACACGCCCACTCGGCAAGCTGCAGTACCTCAAAACCGGCGAGGCACAGGCGATTTCGCTGAGTCTCGACCACATCGCGAACCTGCGTTCCCGTACCGTCGTCCGCAAAGACCATTTTTACCTCTTTGACACCGAGCTTTCGCGTCACAATCGGGCGAAATCCGAGCTTGAGTGTGGGTTTGAAAACGATCCATTCGTCCGGCGTCGCCATGCCCTGGACGACCGCTTCGCCGAGGCCCCAGGCTCCGTTGATGACGACCACGTCGCGAAATCCACTCTCGGTATCGAGCGTAAACATCACGCCCGAACACGCGATATCCGACCTGACCATCGGCTGAATTCCGATCGAGAGGGCAACGTCGAAATGGTCAAAACCCTTTGCCGTGCGGTACGAAATCGCCCGGTCGGTCCAGAGCGAGGCGTAACATTCGTGACAAGCCTCGATCAGCCGCTCTTCACCGCGAACATTAAGGATCGTGTCCTGCTGACCGGCAAACGAGGCGTCCGGCAGATCCTCCGCCGTCGCCGACGAACGCACCGCAACCTCGAATATATTTTTACCGATCCGCTTTCCAAGCTCGGCGTGCGCCTTAAAGATGGCCGCCTCGACCTCTTTCGGAAATGGAGTTTCGAGCATCAGCCGCCGGGCCTCGCTACCCACGCGGGCAAGTTCGTCTAGATCGTTGACATCGAGGCCTTTCAGCAATTTTTTCAAACGCCCGCGCAGTCCGTCGGTGTCGAGCAAAGTGTGATACGAATGGCTGGTCGTCGAATATCCGTCGACCGCCCGAACACCCTGCGTGGTTAGCTCGCGAAACAGCTCGCCGAGACTGGCGGACTTGCCGCCGACAATGGCCACATCACCAGCGCCAACTTCAGAGAGATCAAGAACGTATGGTTTCGAATCCGTCATAAAAATTGATTGGCCACAAAAGGCACAAAAAGCACAAAATTGGTTATTGTCTTTTTTTTGCGTTTTTTGTGCCTTTTGTGGCAATCTTCTTAAAATCGAATCACCGCATCCGGGCCGCCTTCGACGTGGACGGTGTCGACGAAGCGGATATTCTTGGAATCCGAGGTCATAACAACCGAATGAGTACGTTTACCGGCCCCGAAAAATCTCACGCCGCGGAGCAGCGCACCGTCGGTCACGCCGGTGGCGGCGAAGATGATCTTTTTGCCGGGTGCGAGATCGTTGGTGTCGTAGATCTTATTCGGGTCGGTGATGCCCATTTCGTTGAGGCGTTTCATGACCACCGCTTCCTCGGGAACCTTAGATTTGTCAACGCCGAGCCGCGACGGATCCCAGACGAGTTTGGCCTGGATCTCGCCGTTCAAACATTTCATCGCCGCAGCGGTAATTACGCCCTCGGGCGCGCCGCCGATGCCCATCAAGGCGTGAATATTTGTCCCGGCGACCGCCGCCGAGATACCCGCCGAGAGATCGCCGTCTGAAATAAGGCGAATTCGCGCTCCGGCGGCCCGTACCTCGTCAACGAGGGCTTTGTGACGGCTACGGTCGAGACACATGACGGTTAGATCTTCGACATCTCGCCCGAGCCGGCGGGCGATATTTTTCAGATTGTCAGTGACTGGCGCTTCGATATCGACGGCCCCGCGACACGACGGGCCGACGACGATCTTGTCCATGTAAATGTCCGGCGCATAGAGCAAACCGCCGCGTTCAGCAGCAGCGAGCACGGCAATCGCGTTATTGGCGCCGAGGGCACACAAATTTGTGCCTTCGAGAGGATCAACGGCAATGTCAACCTCGGGAAACTCGGTCCGTGCCTCGTCAGAAAAGATGCCGCCGCCGACTTCCTCGCCGATATAGAGCATCGGCGCCTCGTCGCGTTCGCCCTCGCCGATGACGATGCGGCCCCGCATCGGCACCGTGTCCATGACCTCGCGCATGGCTTCGACGGCGACGTGATCCGAATATTTACGATCGCCCTGGCCCATCGTCTTGGCCGATTCAATGGCAGCGGCCTCGGTAACGCGCAAAAAATCCAGAGACAGATCGCGTTCTGCTTTGATGTTTTTCATGTGATTTCCTTAAATTAGAGATTCAGCGATTCACCGCTATTTGAGGGCATTTTATCACTTGTCTCACCCTATTTGACAACTTCGGCTCTGGATATTACGGTTTTAAGTTGGATTTGCGGTGAGTTTTTTGAGTTTATAGAGTTCGTAGAGTTTATTGAGTGCTAAATCATAAACTCACCAAACTCCCAAAACTCTATGAACTCTATAAACTAAATTATGACCTACATCGTCACAACCCCCTGCATCGAATGTAAATATACCGACTGCGCCGCCGTCTGCCCGGTCGAGGCGTTTCACGAAACGCCTGACCGTCTGCTCATCAATCCCGATGCATGCATCGACTGCGACGCCTGTCTGCCCGAATGCCCGGTCGAAGCGATCTTCTCAGACATGTCTGTCCCCGAGGAATATCTCGACTGGCTCGACAAAAACAAAGAGGCCGAAAATTATCCGATCATCAGCACCAAGCAACCCGCCCTAATGGGCGCCGGGTGCACCGGACCGCCCGAGTAAATCGAGCCGGTTCTGAACGGGCCGCCGGAAAATACTTCTTCCAACCTCCAGGTTTAATACGGTATAGTCGTATGAGGCAGACAGGTTCATCACTGCCGCCCGCATGCCGGCATTTTTTCTTCACAACTTATTTGGAACAGGCGACCCGATCAAGGACTTTGTCCTTGTGCTGATTATTATCGCGCTCTTTTTCGTGTCTCATTACTTTATCTTTCGCGGCGCCATTTATCTTGTCAGGTTTTGGAAAGATTTTTCGCCGCGATGGAAACTTGGACTAAAATTAGCTCCTGCAGTTATGTTTTTACTGATATCGTGCGAGCCGATCCATATCGGGTGGTTTTCATTTCCTTTCAGCGTTTTTGGCTGGTTCCCGGTTATTTTCTTTATGGATCATGAAAGCCTGTTTCAATACTATTTGGTCGGCGGGATAGGCTCTGTGGTTAATTTATTTGGTGTTGTCGGTGTCGGAGCATTTATCGAGAAGAAATTGGGAAAGGCCGAATAACGCCTATGAGATCATTTCTCTTCATTCACCGCCGGTGGAATTAATCGGCATCGTGCTGGCACTCGCCCTTCTTTCCTGGGTGTTGATCATGCGAGGAATATTCCTGGTCTTTTTGGCAAAGGTTTCGCGAAGACTTATTGTTAACGCGGCGCTCCTCTATCTTTTCTTTCCCGTGCTCTCGCTGATCTGGTTTTTTATGGCCGGCGATTACGATTCCCAGATACTTGTTTATCCCGGATTCCCGTTCGGCCTGCTGGCCGAGATACCACTGTTTTTCCTTGCCGGACGCGGCAGCTTCCTTGTTCCCGTTTTGGTGGCCGGATCGTGGATTCTAAATTTCGCGGCCTGTATCACGATCATCTATTACGTCAACAAAATCATCGCCACCGTACGCCGATCCTGAGGTTCGCTGGCGAACTTAGGGTGCGAATTGGCGTTCCGCAGGCAGCCAAAGCGCAAAAGAGGCCGCCTTTTTCAGACGGCCTCTTTTACTGTTCCCAAAGCGAACGATCTAGAAAACCAGCCGAGCACCGAGGATGATTCGGCGATTGCCCGCGGCGACGGCTCCATCCAGAAGGAAGTCTGGTGAGTTGAGTCTAGCGTTGATCGGAACACCGTAATTCCTGCGATTGAGGACGTTGAACATATCGGCACGAACTTGGAATCGTACTTTCTCCGAAATACGCGTGTTCTTGATTATGCCGAAATCGACGAGGAAAAGTTTAGCTGCCCGAAGTATATTCCTTCCCGAATTACCGACCCTTTGACCGGGGACAACAAGCGAGAAGAAGTTCGGGCATCGATTGCCGTTCTGTGGATTGGTTGGTTGGTTAATAATCGCTGTACCGCAAGCGGCGCGGATCTCACGCGGCGTCATGCCGCTGAAATTGGGGCTGCCCACCAAATTCGGGCGGATCGCATCGCCAACCAAGCCCGAGATACCTTGCAATGCGAACGCAGGGTCACTGCCGTTCAGCACCGTAAACGGTGCGCCGCTCTGGAGAGTGAAGAACGAGTTCACTTGAAATCCGCCCAAGACACGTCCAACAAAACCTTGCTGTTCGCGGAAAAACGGGAGCTCGTAAACAACGCTTCCCGATATTCGATGCGGCCTGTCAAAGCTTGATAGGCTACGGTCCGCCGCTAGGTTGAAAGAATCCTGGGAAACCGCAACCTCGGCATTCGACGGGTTAAAGGTCTCCGACGCGGTGTCGATAAACTTGCTGAATGTATAGTTAAGGTTCGCACTAAAGTTACGACTCAGCCGCTTGTCGAGACTGAGCTGCAAAGCGTTGTAGTCCGACTCCGCCATATTCGCACGCAAGCGAATCACGCCTCGCGTGGGATCGACGCGAGGACACGCCACGGGTACCGCTAAAAGCTGTGTTGGACACATCGTTCGCGGATTACCGTCGACCGTCTGAAACAGTCCTCGTCCGCGAGTGTGAATGTAGCCCGCCTTGAAAATCGTATTCGTCGTCAGCTCACGCTGAACTTCAAACGAAAACTGATCGGTTGACGGTGCGCGAAAGTCCGCACCGACTACGGTACGCGTCTGTAGCAGCGGGGCCGCGACAACGGGATTCGGATTTGCGACGGCGGCCTGCAGCGTCACGAAAGCACCGGTGAGCTGCGCACCGGCAAGGGCAGTCGCTACCACAAACGGAAAGCTGCTGGCTACGTTTAGGTTCAGGTTGATGTAATTCGCGTCATAAGTACGCGAATAACCGCCACGGAGAACGAGCTTATCACCGCCGGTCAGAAAACCGACAAGCCCGTCAGTGCCGAATCGCGGATTCCAGTTAAATCCAATCCTCGGCATAAAGTTGTTCTTATCAGCCTGCGGCTGCGGGTCGTATGTAAATCCCGGATTGTTACCGTTTGCCGCGAGAACCCGCGTGTTATTCTCCTTCAGGTAGCTAAAGGAATCGCCCGGATATTCATAGCGCAGGCCGAAGGTCAGAGTGAAATTGTTTTTAATTCTCCATTCGTCCTGACCATAGACGTAGTATTCCTTCCAGCGATAGAAGTTGATGATGTCGCCACCGCGAAGCGGAGAGTTGAAACCGGCCTCGGCCGCCGTGTCATTCACAAAATTGTCAAGGGTGGTACCGGTGTATGAAAGTCGGCCACGGGTGAGAGGAAGGAAAAACACCCTTGCATCCGTGCGACGAAGATCCACTCCAAACTTAAACGAGTGATCTCCAGTCACGTAAACCATCGAATCCTGGATCTGATATGTGTCGTTGAAGCGAAACTGCGGCAGATTGACGGCCAAGCCAATTCCAGTGCGAGTCGCCGCGGCGTTAAATCCCGTCAGTCCCAGCGGAGAAATTTCAATCGACGGGATAACCAGCGATGAAGGATCTGCCGCGCTAGTCGTCGAGCCGAATCGCGACCACGAAACACGGGCCTCGTTCGAGAGGCGGCTCGTGAGGACCGAATTTAGAACCAGAGTCGCCGCTTGCGAGCGAGTCGGAACAACGGTCGTCAAACCAGCCGGGCTCACCTGTCCGCCGCCCGCGGTTACGTTCCTGTCATATCTATAACGTCCGTAGAGGAGATTGCGGTCGCTAAAGCGGTGATCCATTCTATATGACGTTTGGGTGGAATCGAACGTTAGAGCCGATGTACCCGAAAACGTTCCCAGTGGAACCGTTTGTGTAACGCCATTTAGAGTGAAAGTTGTCGATGTCCCGTTTGCCGCCCCTGCCGGAAGATAGGTGAGCAGCGCCTGTACCTGAGGCCGGCCTGCCGCAATGCTCTGTAGAATTGCACGTCCCGCTGCCGTCGGAGCTCCGTTGATCGCCGAACCGGAAGCCAACTGGCGATCGGTCCATTTCTGGTAGTCCCAGAAGAAAAAAGTCTTGTCTCGGGCGAGAGCGGGAACGCCTTCACCAAACTTAAGGAATGGGCCGCCGACAGTGAATCCGTACTGAAATTCTTTTCTAAACGGTGCGATTCTTCGATTATCAATCGCTGAGGCTGGATTACAGAAGCCCGCGATTCTGTCCGTATTGCTACAGGCGTTTAGCTCCTCACCGTTGTAAAACACAAAACCCGTACCGTGAAAATCGTTTGTTCCTGATTTGCCGATAAAGTTAACGACGGAACCGGAGTTGCGGCCGTATTCGGCCAGGAACTGGTTTGTGATGATGCGGACTTCGCCGATCGCATCGGGATTGTTGAGGGCAACCTGACCGCCTGAGACGCTCGGGTCGTTGATGTCCTGACCGTCGAGCATAAAGTTGTTCGAGCGGAGACGTCCGCCATTCGACGAAAAGCTAAGTCCGTTCGCAAAACCTGTTTGTCCCGAACTCAACTGGCTGACGCCCGGGGTTGAGAGCAAAACGTTGAAGACGTTACGGTTCGGAGCGATGGGCAACTCCGATAAGCGCTTCGAGTCAAATCGAGTAGAAACCTCAGCCGTTGTTGTATTCAACACCGATGCGTTCTCGGTAACGTTAACGACCTCGCTCACCGAACCCGGTTTTAGCGTCAAATCGACAACCGCATCCTGATTGAGGACGAGCGTTATCCCGCTTTGCACAAGCTTTGCAAAGTTCGCCGCTTCGACCGTTATCTCATAATTTCCTACAGGCACGTTTGCAAACTTAAAACGTCCTTCTCCATCCGCATTTGCAGTCCGAGCAAAGCCTGTTTGCACATTTCGGGCCGTAACTGATGCCCCTGAAATGACGGCACCGCGCTCGTCGGCGACCGTTCCGGATATCGAACCGCTTACCGACTGAGCCGAAACGCCAGTAGTGGAAATCGCCAGGATCACTAAAGCTAAGAATAGCGTAAGATACTTAACCATTTTACTCTCCTCCATTTTTTTTCGTATTGGTAGAACTGTTTGAATTGAGCTTCGAACATAAATTGACGCAATTTCCGTTCCGACGAAAAATTACCAAAAAGTTAACTAAATCGAAGCCCGGTGTGTCCGAAGGGTGCCGAAAATTAGAATAAACTCCAAAAAAATGGATGAATAAAGTTCTTAAATACGAGTCGAAGCAGCGATAAAGATTGAGGTAAAGAAGGATGTAGACTAATTCCCGAATCGAATTCCAACACGTAGACCCGTCGGCGAACTGACCGTCCTGATCGGTGTTTTCCCGACCGAATACCGCGAATTAAATACATTCTCAACCGCCGCATAGATTCGCAATTTCTCGTCGATCTTTCTCGACGCGAACAGGTCGATCTGGCCATAGGGTTCGAGCCGGAAGGTATTTAGGTCATCGTCAAATTGCTCGCTCGACGCTCTGGCTTGTAGTGCGAAATTCCATTTCGAGTGCGCATAGCTTATCTGAAATGTGAGTTGATGCCGGGCGACCTGCGGAATTGCGAGGCCGACGAGGGACGGATTTGAAGGGAAATTTACGACCGTCGAGTCGGCGAATAGATAGCCGATGGAAAGGTCGATCCGGTTAAATTTCAGTTCCGCCTCGATCTCGGCCCCTGCCGAGCGGGTCGCCCCCGCATTTTGACGCTGCCGCGTGATGAGCGTCGGCATTGTCGCGAGCGTGACGTTCGCGACCGGCTGATCGACTCGCATCCAGAAACCATTTCCTCTCACTGAGAACGAGCGAATGCCGAATCTTATGCCGCCCTCAATATTGTCGGCCCGCTCGGCCCTGAGATTTTCGTTGGCGGTCGTAACGACATTGCCGACCCGAAAGGCGCGGTAAAGCTCGTTAAGCGTCGGCGAGCGAAAGCTGCGTGACGCACCTGCGTATAGCGAAATTTTATCCGACAGGTGAACGAGAAATGACAATCGCGGGCTGAACGCGCCATCGGTGCGATCCGGGAATGATGTGGTCGCGACCGCGTTCGTCGCGATTGTTCGAGTCGTCGTGAATGCCCGATAGTTTTCCCATAGGTCGTATCGAAGACTGGCTGCAACAACCGCTTTGCCGCCAATCCTGGCAAAATCCTGAACAAAAACGCCGGTTGTCAATTGTCGACCGCCCGAGCCGGCCATCGACGTGGCCGCGCTACTCGCAAATGCAATCTCGTCGCTCGCCCCGCGACACTCCGCAGCTCAAATCCGGCAAGGAATGTGTGTTCCCGATGCGCCGCCGATGCCTGCCGCCGAAAAACCGGCCGTCCGGACGGGTACGCGCTGGACGCGATTGAGAGTCTCAAAGGTTCGCGTTGTGTTTACGACTGAGAATATCTGGTCAAAAACCTGCGTACCGCCAAACGCCCGCCATATTAAACTAAAGTTCGCCGGCTGTAACCGCACATCGCCGCCCGCGACCATCTGCCGAATATGTGTCCGGTTTGTCTGCAAGCCGGTGCCATTTGTGCGAACTTCGCCAAAATACGATGGCCGAATAAATATAGATCCTTTGCCCGCAAACGAACGGGCGACGCGCGTCGAGAGATTAGAGCTACGCACACCGGCAAACACGTCAACCGGCCCCCGAACCGGTTCATCGACCGGGCGATAGCCTTTTGTCTGAAAGCTCGCGGCGGTGAGATCAACGAGCCAGTCCTTTATTTTCGATCCGACGAACGCTGACCCGGAAACTGTGTTTTGCGTTCCGCCGAAGATATCAATGGCGAGCGTGAATTTATCTTCAGCACGCCGCGGCGTCACATTTATCGCCCCGCTGAGGCTCGCATCTCCATACAAACCAGACGCACCGCCGCGCAGAATCTCAACATTCTCGATGGCCACTGGCGAGACCCGATTCCATTGCACCCAGCCGCCAAATGGATCGTTAAGCGGAACGCCATCGAAGAAAACTCCCGACCGGCTCGCACCGCTTGCACCGACGCCCCGCAGGCTCACCCCTTGTGTTGTCGGGTTTGCATTTCGGCTGGTTGAGCGTCGAAAAATAGAAAATCCAACCGACTGTCTGAGCGTGTCGTCGAGTGTCGGCGCGGCCGTCGCCGCGATCCGTGACCGCGAAAATGTCGTCACGCTTGCAGGCGTGTCGGCGATAGCGATCTCGATCTTTGTTGCCGAAACAACTACTTCTTCGCGAATCGGGGCGGGCGTTGCCGCACTCTGTTGACCGCTGAGACAGGAGGTAATTAGTACGATCAATCCGATGACAGAAAGCAACCTCATAAAAAAATCATTGAAAAAGGAACGCGAGAATGTTTAAATGTATATTAGCACGGGATTTCCCCCTTGCTTTCGACTAAAAATGTATATGTTCGACAACGTGGGACCTAGCACAGGCAGAAAACCGCGCGGCGGTGTAGTTGATTGGCGGATGAAGGTCCTCGTCCTCTTTGGGACGAGACCGGAAGCCATAAAACTCGCTCCCGTAATACATGAATTACGAAAGAGATTTTTCCAAACGATCGTCGTCTCATCAAGCCAGCACAAGCAGATTCTGATCCCCTTTCTGGAAACCTTAAAGGTGGATGTGGATTTTGATCTCAGCGTCATGCGGCGCAATCAATCACCGAATGAAGTGTGTTCGCGGGTGATGGCAAAGCTCGACAAGATTCTGGATTCCGAAGAGCCGGATCTTATTCTGGTACAAGGAGATACGACGACGGCACTGGCTGGTGCTCTGGCCGGTTTTAATCGCCGGATACCAGTCGGCCACGTCGAGGCGGGCCTCAGGTCGGGCAATCTGATGAGTCCCTTTCCCGAGGAAATGAACCGGCGGGTCGTGTCGCAGATCGCGTCATTTCATTTCGCCGCGACTGAGAAAAATCGCCGCAATTTACTTGCAGAAAATGTAGCGAGCGAAAAGGTCTTTGTCACCGGCAATCCGGTGGTCGATTCGCTCAAGTACATGCTCAAAAATCTCAAGCCCAGCTCGGCGATCTCGCAATTGATAAAGAAAACCGAGGGCCAAAAGAGACTCCTGCTGACGACACACCGACGAGAGAGTTTTGGATCCGCGATGACGGCCAATTTGAAAGTTCTGGCGGATTTTGTCGATAAGCACCAAGACGTTTGTCTTTTTTTTCCAGTCCATCCAAATCCGAACGTAAAGTCGGTGGCGAAAGAAATTCTCGGCGGTCACGACCGCATCCACCTTTTGGAACCACTGAACTATTCAGACTTTTTAGCTATCATGAAAGCCGCCTGGCTGATCGTTTCGGATTCGGGCGGCGTTCAGGAAGAAGCTCCGAGTCTGGGTAAGCCGCTTTTGGTCATTCGCGAAAATACCGAACGCCCTGAGGCAATCAGGGCGGGTGTATCAAAACTCGTGGGCAACAGTCCCGGAGCGTTAAAAAAACTTCTGGAACAAAATTACGCCGTTGAGACGTGGATAAAGTCGGTAAAAGAGGTTGCAAACCCCTTTGGTGACGGTCGGGCGGCATCGCGGATCGTCAAGATTATCGAGGAAAAACTGGCTTCCAGGGCCATCCGCAACAAGGCCCTCCAGGGCAAACTCTGTTAGTTTTCGTTTTATGAGTTCCGATACCAACAAAAAAAATCTTCTCACGATCCTGGTTGAGGACTATTTTCACGTCGGTGCGTTTGAAACGCTCATCCAACAGCGAAACTGGGAGAATTTCGAACCACGTTACGAACAGAACACCCTAAAAACGCTCGACCTGCTCGATCGATACGATACCAAGGCCACATTTTTCGTCCTCGGCTGGATCGCCGATCTCAATCCTGACCTGGTGCGCGAGATTGTCTCGCGTGGTCACGAGGTCGCCAGCCGCGGTTTTTACCATCGAAGTGCAAAAAACCTGACGCCGGATGAATTTCGCGAGGACCTTCGGCGATCAAACGAGGCGATCGAAAAGGCCTGCGGTCAAAAGGTTGTTGGGTATCGCGCGGCCGAAAAGCTGTCATACGATCAGGATGAATGGATTCTAAAAACGCTGGCTGAGGAAGGCTTTGCCTACGATGCTTCGTTTGTACCGACGCCAAAATCGGGCATGGCAAAACGCGTGGCCAATCAAATCCCGGTCGGCGATAAAATGATCTGGGAGTTTCCGTATACAACAACCGATCTGGGCATCGGTCTGCTGCCGATATCGGGCGGCAATTATTTTCGCCAGCTACCGTACACGTTCATGCGACGGGCGGTAAAAAATTGGCACACACGTCACCCGAACGATCCGTTCCTCTTCTATTTTCACGTCTGGGAGCTCGACCCTGAACAGCCGCGCATATCGGCGGCATCGAGGTTTAACCGCATCCGCCATTATCGAAAGCTCGATAAAATGGAATGGATCCTGCACGAGAATCTAGCTCTGTATAAATGTACCGGCATCGCCGATCATCTCGGTCTCAAACCGGAACTTGTCGCGAGCACTATTTCCGACGCAGCCGCACCAGTAGTCAACCTCACGCCCATAAATCGCGAGCTGCTTACACCAGTCACGATCGTCATTCCTTGTTATAACGAACAGGAATCACTCCCCTATCTCGCGAAAACTCTTGCCTCCGTCGAGAACGAGCTAAACGGTATCGGTTATACATCGAATCTTTTGTTTGTTGACGACCGAAGCCAGGACAACACGCTCGGTGTTATCGATTCCCTGTTTGCCGGGCGCGGCGACGTTCAGGTTGTAAAACACGACATCAACAAGGGCGTTGCCGGCGGAATCATGACAGGCATTCGCGCCGCAAGAACGGAGATCGTCTGCTCGATCGATTGTGACTGTACATTTGACCCGCACGAACTCGTAAACATGATCCCGATGCTCACCGAAGGCGTCGATCTGGTTCAGGCTTCGCCGTATCATAAGGACGGCGCCGTGCAGAATGTGCCGGGCTGGCGTTTGCTGCTTTCCAAGGGTGCCTCCGTGCTTTATCGCCGCATTTTGCGAACAAAGATCGCTTCGTACACGGCATGTTTTCGCGTACTTCGCCGCAGTGCGATGATCGATATCGAACCTCAGGAAACAGGCTTTCACGGCGTTCCTGAAATGCTCGGTCTGCTCGATCTAAAAGGCGGCAAGATCGTTGAGTATCCCACCGTTTTGGCCGTCAGGCTCTTTGGCGTGTCAAAGATGAAAACGCTGAAAACTATCGGCGGAACCGTCAAACTAATGTCACGGCTAACAAAGTTGCGCTTCTTCGGGAAATCCACACCAATTCAAACTTCTTTAACACCAGCAGGGCTGACCACTGCACCAAAAGACCTGCCTGAATAGCGTCATAAGATGCGTCAGCCACTGCACGAATTTGATGGATAAGAACGCTCTTTAACGGCTCGCGTTGATTTCAGCATGAAACAAAACATCGCCATTGTTGGCTCAGGCTTTCTCGGGATGACGCTTGCCATGCGGCTCGCGGATGAGGGAAACAACGTGACGCTATTTGAATCCGCGAGCGAGATCGGCGGGCTGGCATCGGTGTGGGAAATAAACGACATTATCTGGGACCGTCATTACCACGTCATTCTCGCGTCTGACAGGTATACACGAAACATCATCGAGGAAGTCGGTCTCGGCGATGAACTCCGCTGGGTCGAGACGAAAACGGGTTTCTATACCGATGGCGAACTGCTCTCGATGTCGGACACAAAGGAGTTTCTGACATTTCCGGCCCTCGGCATCATTAGCAAACTGCGTCTCGGCGCGACGATCTTTTACGCCTCGCGTGTAAAAGACTGGAAACGCCTCGAAAAAATTACGGTCGAAGCATGGCTGACAAAACTTTCAGGCCGCAAGACGTTTGAAAAAATGTGGAAGCCGCTGCTCAAGGCAAAACTCGGCGAAGCATACAAGGAAACGGCGGCCTCGTTTATATGGGCGACGATCCAGCGAATGTATTCGGCCCGCCGGTCGGGCATGAAACGCGAGATGTTTGGCTACGTTCGCGGCGGCTATGGACGAGTGCTTGAGCGATTCAGCAAGGTTTTGCTGGAAAAGGGCGTCGAGATTCGTCTAAATTCCCGTGTCGAGGCGATCGAGCGTTTGGAGAGCGGCAAAATTCGCGTCACGAACGCCGAGACGAGACGGCATAAAGACGTCAAGCCAAATGTCGTGCGGCAAAAGACAAAGTACGCGGCATTTCAGGCCGGAGCGTCGGTCGCACCGGGATTTTCAGGAGCATTTCTTTCCGAGCCGTCTCTGAATGGCGGCACCGTGGTCGATTTTCCTGATGATCGGACCGACACATACTTCGACAAGGTTATCCTGACGTGTCCGTCCAACCGGGCCGAAAAAATGCTGCCGCAGCTCAACCGTGTCGAACGGCAGATGCTGAAAGATATTCGATATCAGGGCATCGTGTGTGCGTCGGTCATGCTAAAGAATTCGCTGTCGAACTACTACGTGACAAACATTACCGACGACACGCCGTTTACCGGTATTATTGAGATGTCAGCGATCGTCGATAAACGAGAATTTGACGGCAACGCACTGGTCTATCTGCCGCGTTATATCGCACCCGATGACCCTCTGTTTGATAAAACGGACGATGAGGTCGAGGAAATCTTCCTCAGCGGCCTCGAAAAAATGTATCCGCAGTTCAAACGCGAAGATGTCGAGGCCTTTAAGATATCGCGTGTTCGCCAAGTGTTTCCGGTTCCAGTCGTGAGATACCATGAAAATCTGGCCGACATGAAATCATCCGTCGATGGCGTCTACATCGTCAACTCGTCGCACATCGTCAACGGTACGCTGAATATAAACGAAACCGTTCAGCTTGCAGAAAAATTTTTCGAGCAGGAATTCAAACAGGATTAACAGGATGCTCAGGATCGAAGAAAAATGTCCTGTATTATCCTGTGCATCCTGTTGAAATTTGTCTTATGAAACCAGTCGCGAGCATTTCGCTCGATCTCGACAATCAGTGGTCGTATATGAAAACCCACGGCGATGCCGGTTGGGAGGATTTTCCGTCATATCTCGATGTTGTTGTACCGCGAATCCTGTCGTTTCTGAAAGAGCGTGAGCTAACGATTACATTCTTTGTCGTCGGTCAGGATGCCGCACTTGAGAAAAATCGGGAGGCGATCGCATCAATTGCGGCGGCCGGTCACGAGATTGCCAATCACAGCTTTAATCATGAACCGTGGCTGCAGCTGTATTCGCACGACGAGATCGTTGAGGAATTTGAAAAGACCGAAAACGCGATTGAAAACGTAACGGGCGTTCGCACGGTCGGTTTTCGCGGTCCAGGATTTAGTCTTTCGCCTTCTGTGATTGACGTTTTGGGTACGCGCGGTTACGAGTATGATTGCTCGACGCTGCCGACATACATAGCACCGCTTGCGCGGGCATACTATTTTTTCAAATCGCCGGGAATGAGCGACGAGGAGCGTGAAAAGCTGAAGAAACTCTTTGGCAAATTCTCTGATGGGTTTCAAACTTTAAAACCGCACCTCATCGACGCAGCCGGACGAACGCTGGTCGAGATTCCGGTCACGACTTTTCCGATTGTCAAAACGCCGATCCACGCGAGCTATTTGCATTATCTCTCTTCGTTTTCCCCGGCGGCGGCAAAATTGTATTGGCGTTCGGCGGTTACGGCTTGTTCGCTCATGGGCGTTCAACCGTCGTTTTTACTACACCCGCTCGATTTTCTCGGCGGTGAGGATGTCGATGCCGCTCAAGTTTTTCCCGGGATGAATCAGTCGGCAGAGAAAAAGATCAATCTCCTGGGAGACGCGTTGGATGTGATGAGCGGTAAATTCGATCTGGTCAATATGCGATCTCACGCCGACCTCGCTCGACGGGCGGCCGGTGCCGCCGCAAAACGCGCTACAGTTATAGCGTAATATCGGGTGACAAAAACCCGGCGTTCCTGCTCTAATTGAACCCCATGCAGAAATCCAAGTCTGTTCAGACAGAGGAACTCAGACTGCCAGCCACCGAGTCGACGGATTCACGCGGGCAGGATGCCCGAGCTCCAATTATCCGTTCATGGCAGCTTTGGGTTTTGATGCTGCTCAGCCTTGCCCTTGCCACGCCTCTCGCCTACCTGCTGAATATTCGCTTTGACGAGGCGTTTACGCTTCAAACGACGCTCGATGGGCCGGTTTATGCGGTCAAGCAGGCGCTTGGGTTCGGGCAGCAGGCGCCGTTGTACTTTCTCATAATCGAGCTTTTGGCGAATGATCGATCCGTCGATCTTTTTCGCCCGTTTTTTCTCCGTTTTGTGTTTTCCGCTGACCGTCTGGGTCGCGGCGGAAGTGTCGCGGCGCTACCTCAAGGAAGTGAATCCGTATATCACGGCGGCCATTGTTGTTGTGCATCAGCAGGTCGTGTGGAATTCGCTCGACATACGGCTTTACATGATGATGACGCTGCTTTCGGGCTTGCTGCTCGTCTTGTTTTATGACGGATATCTCAGCGAAGAGCCAAAAAAACGAGCACGTGTTCTATACACAATTGTCGCGATCGTCTCGCTTTATACCCAATATTATATCGGCTTTCAGCTTTTTGCCGCCGCCTTTGCACTGCTGATGTTGGGGCGTTGGCGTGCCCTCGGCTATTACCTGATAAATATGGCAATCGCGGGTGTCGTCTTTGTTCCGATGCTCTTTATCGTGGTGAGCGGCCAAATGGGCGCCGTAACGGATCAGATCGACGCCGCACTTCCGATAACAAGCCTCGTTAACGGCCTCTACCAGCGTATTGTCCCGCTGGTTGTTTCAATCAATTGGATCGAGCATGAAACTCTTAGGCGCTGGCTGGCCCGCGTCGTGATGGCGTTTCTTGCCCTGCTCTTTTTCGCAAAAATTCTCCGCGAGCGAAAGGCGGAAGACATAGCGATTGGCGCTATTTCGGTCGTGATGGTGGCCTGTTTCCTCGCTGCTTACGCGGCGGTCGGCGATCAGTTGATCCAGCAACGGCATCTCTCGGGGCTGATCTTGCCAATGGTCATAATTCCCCTGTCCGCGCTGACCTTGTTTCGCTCAAAGCTGGTTGTTTACGGCTGGCTGGCCGTGGTAATCGGATTCAACAGTCTCTATCTTTACGGATATTACAAACCGCTCGCAAAACCCGGCGATTTTGAGCGGATGGCAGCGTATGTGATGCAGAATGAGCAGCCGAACCAGCCGGTGCTGGTCTTTCACGCCGACGCTGTCTTGCCGCTGCGTTTTTATTATCAAGGCACAAACAAGCTCGTTCCGATACCGCAGGAAAACGGAACCGAGGTCTGGAATCCGAGAAATAATGTGCTCAAAGACGAAGCTCAAATCTTAAATGTGCTCAATTCGCAGACAGGCGATCCGCAGCAATTCTGGCTCGTACATGATGGCTGGTGCACTCATGGAACCCTTTCATTTAACTGCGAGATATTGGAAAATGTCGTCGAAAAATATTTTGTTGTCGAACGTTCGACGGAGTTTTTTCCGCCGTCAAAAGTTAGATTGTTACGGCGGCGGTGATCCGGCAAGTGGAAAATATTCCGAAGTCAACTTACACTATGTAGGAACTTCCGGAAAATATTATAATGACCGATCCAACATCTCAAAAAAGCGCGCAGAAACGACTTGCCCGCTGCACAGATTGTGACCGAGAGGTCAAATATTACAATACGTTCATATCGCCGACGAATGAGGCCAGCATCGTTTGCTGGGAATGTCTCGGCCGCGAAGAAAGAGGCTTCAATGCCAGTCGCGGTTTTCAGCGAAGCTCGCGTACCGGTGTAATACCGAGGTAGTTCAGTAAGCAGCGGCAGAAGCAGTGGCAAGGGTCGATTGCAAACTCACAAACTGCCCACTGCCCACTGTTTATATGCCCGTCAGAAAGATAACGGAATATCCGGAAAAAGTTTTGGCCGAAGTTGGCACGCCTGTGACGGTTTTTGATAAGGATTTGTCGGATCTGTCCGCCGATATGTTTGAGACGATGTACGCCGCCGAGGGTGTTGGTCTCGCCGCACCGCAGATCGGGTTGAATCTGCGGCTGTTCGTCATGGATTGCGAGGGCGTTAAACTAATCGCCGCGAACCCGGAAATTATCGCGACCGACGGCGAACAGTCAGGTCAGGAAGGCTGTCTGTCGGTTGGAAAGGTTCCGGCAGTGGTCGTTCGGGCGCTAAAGGCCCGCCTGCGGGCACAGGACGAGCATGGCGAATGGTTCGAACAGGATGCCGAGGGCTACGCGGCCCGGGCGTTTCTGCACGAGACTGACCACTGCGACGGAAAGCTGTTTCTCGACCATCTACCAAAATTACGGCGAGAAATGGTCGTCAAAAGATTTAAGAAGGAAAAGCGTTGGGATTGACCGTTTAGAAAGATTAGGACATCGTAAATTATATCTTTCACATCTCAATGGCCGCGGGCGAGAAACCCGCGATTATTATTTTTGGAACAAACAAGTTTAGGAGGCTCGGCATGAGTAAATTCTTTTTAATTTTTTCATTTATTAGCGTGATCGCGTTCGGTTCGATCTCGGTTGCTGCACAGTGCGATCCGAACACACAGTCGCCGATCAAATGCAGCTATTACAACGAGGGCTATCAGGACGGCGCAAATGACGCCCGCGACAATCGCAACAGCGATTACAAACGCTACAGAGACAAATACGAGCGAAAATACGAAGACATTTTTCGTGACGGTTATCGGGCCGGCTATGAATCGGTTCGCCCATCGGTACGGTGGACAAACTCGCAGCGTAACGCCTACAACTCGGGCTATACTATCGGACAAAATGACCGTCGCGGTTACAATCAATCGCGAACCGGCGAGCGTTCTGGAAGCGGTTACGACCAGAGCATCGGACTTTATTTCCAGCAGGGATATTCCGATGGATATGCCGACCGTCCAAGAACATACGACGTAGCTATCACTGGCGGCGGCACTGGATATCCGCCGACTTATCCGCCAACCTACCCGCAGTATCCCGGTGGCCCGGGCACGGCAAATGGCTCGGCATCGTGGAGCGGTCGGGTTGATGATCGTGGAAATATCATGATTCGCGGCAACAGGATCTACACTGAGAACGTCAGCGGCAACGGAATCCAGACGACAAATCAAAATCTGAACGGCGTCTTGCCGAGACGGCCCGCAATCGTCACGGCGCGGCGTTCGGACGGTCGCGGCGATGTCACGGTCGTTCAGCAGCCGTCGCGGGAAAATAATTTCACCGCGGCGATACAGATACGCGATTCGAAAAGCGGATCGGGCAACTATCGCGTCGATATCTCGTGGACCTCAACCGGCCCTGTCGAAGAGGCGTACACCGCGGGCAATGTCAGATGGCGTGGCCGGGTCGATCAAACCGCCCAGATCACGATTACCGGCTCGGATGTCCAGACCCAGGACATCACGCAGACTGGTCTTTCGAATGTCGATTTTTCGATCAACGGCTACCTCGCAACCCGGCCCGGATCGGTAAATGTCAACAAACGAAAGGGTCGCGGCACGGTAACCGTACTCCAACAGCCGTCAGACTATAACGGTTACGTCGCGATCATCCAAATATTCGACCCGAGCGGCGGCGCGGACAATTATGAGGTTGATATAAGCTGGTGAAGAAATCGCGGCAGTTCAGAGGCGGTTCTCGCCCGCCGAACTCGCGCGGCCATTTGGCGGGCAAGCCCGCCGCTTAACTGATGATTATTTTTTTGTAAACATCGCTCTGTAAACAGGCAGATCTTTATCCTCAACCGCTTTTTCCCTTTCCGTCTTCACCGGAAAGGGATTTTTGTTGATCGCGGTTTCGGTTAATTCGGGGGTTGCCGTAAACAAATCGAACATTTCCTCGGCCAGAAATTCGATGTCCGTCTGAAGAAATACCTTTCCGCCGACCGCCAACTTGTTAGCGACGGCATCAACAAGCTCTGCATTGACCATTCTTCGCTTGGCGTGCCTGTTCTTGAACCACGGATCGGGAAACTGGATCGTCACCATTTGCAGGCGTCCATTCGGGATATTCGCCAGGAGGCGTCCGAGCCAGAGCATGGCGTTGCAAAATGAATAACGTAGATTTGTGAGACCAGCTTCGCCGGCCAAACGATTCGCCTCATCGACAAGAGGCGCGCGAATCTCGACGCCGAGATGGTTCCAATGGGGCTGTTCGGTCGCCATCCGCAAGAGAAATCGCCCGCGCGCACAGCCGATGTCGAGTAGCAGCGGCCGTGCGGGATCCGCAAAAACCTGTCGCAGGTCGATTGGTGTCGGCTCTTGCTTGTAATAGGGCGAGAGTGGGTTGACGTGCTGATGAACGCGTACGCGGGCCATAGATCAAACGAGACGGAGAATAATCAAAACACTAAAAACGCAGGTTGCTATATAAATTCCGAGAGCGGCGAGACCTGCGGTCTCCGCAAATTTTCCGGCAACACGCGGGTCGGTGTATTCGTCGGACGGAATCTGCAGCAGGCCGTAGAGCGCGCCGACAACCAGCCCGCCGATGTGGCCGAAATTATCGATTTGCTGGTAGAGCACCAGGCCAAAGATCAGGATGAAACCGATGTTAGTTAAAAGGCTTTTGCGAAATTCCGGCGAGACGAATTGACGCCGGCGAAATGCGTAAACCGTCAGATAACCGACAACGCCGACTATTCCGCCCGATGCTCCAACCGACAGACCGTCAGGTGCAAAGATCAGGCTCAAAAACCCGCCGCCTATCGCAGCCAAAAGAAAAACTATCGCGAGATGTGCTCGATTAGAGAGCATTTCGACTATCTTTCCAAAACTGTAAAACGCATAGCAGTTCATGATGACGTGTAGCGGCCCGCCGTGAAGGGTGGCCCCGGTCAAGATCCGCCAATACTCGTGCGCTCGGAGAAACGCCGGTTTGTCAAAGCCCGCCGCCTCGATCGAGGGCGACAGTCCTGAGATTATTTGGCCGGTAAATACGACGCCGATAGCAGCGATTAAAATGATCGTAAAGACCGGCTGCGGTGGCCGAACAGCAACATATTGCGCCGAACTGGCGTCAGCGAGTTGATCTTCTTCAGTTTGGAATTTCAGCGACATTTACATTGCCAAGCCGCCATCGGCTTGAAGGACATGACCTGTAATGTAGGCCGCCGACGGTGACAGAAGGAAGCAGACGATCTCGGCGACTTCCTGAACGCTGCCGAGTCGACCAAGGGGAATCGAGGCAATTATTTTTTCGCGATATTCGTCGTTCATCTCGCTGGCCATATCTGTTTCGATGAGGCCCAGAGCGAGGGCGTTGACCGTGATCTTGCGGCTCGCGATCTCTTTAGCGAGCGATTTTGTCAGACCGATCATCCCGGCTTTTGAGGCTGAGTAATTTGACTGACCCAACATTCCAACAACGCCCGAGATCGAAGAAATATTCAGGATTGATCCACCATTTTCATTTCGCATCATCGGCCGAACCGCCGCCTTTGAAAAATTCCATGCGCCTTTGAGATTGGTATCGATCACCGCATCCCAATCTTCTTCTTTCATACGCAGGATAAGCTGGTCGCGCGTAATACCAGCATTATTTACCAAATAATCGACTGTTCCAAACGCTTCCTTAACCTGCCCGACAAAGTCCGTTGCCGCCTCGGTACTTGCGACATCGCACTGAGCGACGTGAACTTTAACACCCAAGGCCTCAACCTCAGCCTTTAGCTTCTCGGCCTCATCGGCGCTCTTGGAATAATTAAACGCGACATTCGCTCCGCGTTTTCCGAGTTCAAGCACAATCGCCTTGCCGATACCGCGCGTCCCGCCGGTAACGATGGCGGATTTTCCGTTAAATAGTTTTTCGGTCATACGTTCCATAGGTCACAAAGGAGCTCGGTCAATTCCGAATGTTTCTAATTCTAGAGTGCAAAGTGTTTCGATCATTCAATTTCGAGAGCGACTTTCAGGGCGTGATTCAATTCTTGAGTCTGGCGCGGTGAGAGAGAACCGATAAAATCAGTCAATTTCGATTTATTTATGCTGATGAGTTCATCACAACGAATACAACTCACGTGTTTCAAGCCTTCGTCAATTCCAACGTAAATCTCTGTGGGCAACCCGTTTCGGTTTGTGTAAATTGGAGCACAAATTACAGTTTCATAGTCCGTCTCAATCAATGCTTGTCGGCTGACGATAACATAAGCGCGAAATCTTTTCGGGTCCTGTTTCGTCGGTCTTTTGATTCTATAGATTCCGCCGCGTTTCACAGATCAGCTTGTATCTCCAAATTTTCCAAGATTTCTTCGCGTTGCTCAACTCCGATTCGATTGAGGACCGCGATTTCTTCCTCACGGGTCAATTTTCGTTTTTGCGGTTTCTGGTTCAGCGTTGGCAAATAGGTCTGTAGAGCCTTCTCGAAAACTTCCGACCGATTCCGAAACCCTTTTGCCGCGCTGTCGGCCTGTGCCAGCAATCCGGCTTCGATGGTTATTGTTGTTTCGACTTTCATATTTCTATCATGTAAAGAAAGTATTTGTGCTAAGCATCAGAGATTCCTCCATACCGATTTTACTACAACTCGTCATAACGCCGAAGCAGTTCGCACTAAGGTGGAAAATCATCCCCGTTTTATCTATCATCAAAGCATCGTGAAATCAATTTTAATCCTATTGCAAACACTTGTCAGCGTCGTTTTGTTAGCGTGTGTGTCGTATCCGCAGAGCCGACCGATTGTATTCAAAAACGCGACGATAATCGATGGTACGGGAAAATCTGCTTTCCGCGGCGATGTCAGGATTGCGGGCGGCAAGATCGCGAAGATCGGCAGGATCAAACCGTCGAAAGATGACGAGGTGATCGACGCAACTGGCCTTGTGCTTGCTCCGGGATTTATCGATATTCACAATCATTCCGAATCCGGCTTGCTGCGTGAAGGCACGGCGGCGAATCAGGTTTCGCAGGGGATCACGACCATCCTGGTCGGGCCCGATGGCGGCAGCCCGTGGCCGATCGCGGATTATTTTGCAAAGCTTGACGGAAAGATTGCCGTGAATGTCGGTGCGTTTATTGGCCACGCGACGGTTCGCGAGGAAATTCTCAAAACCGATACCAAACGCGCCGCCACGCCCGATGAAATCGCCGCGATGGCAAAGCTTGTCGAACAGGCTATGAACGAAGGTGCGTTTGGTCTCTCATCAGGCCTCGAGTACGATGTTGGCTTTATGGCGACGACGGAAGAGCTGATTGAGCTTGCAAAAGTCGCCGCCCGCTATAAAGGCATCTACATGAGCCATATCCGCGACGAGGAAGAAGCTTTTGGGGCCGCGATGGAAGAGGCGATCAGGATAGGCCGCGATGCAAAACTTCCCGTCCAGATCTCGCACATAAAAATGGGCAATCGCAACGTCTGGGGCAAATCCGCCGAGGCGATTGCGTTGATCGAGGCCGCAAAGAAAGCCGGACAAGACGTGACCGCCGATGCGTATCCGTACACGGCGTGGGCTTCGACAATCACCGTTCTCGTGCCGAGCCGCAAACACGAAGACCGCTCCGAGATCGAGACCGGCCTCGCAAACGTCGGCGGTGCCGATAAAGTTCTTATCACAAGCCACACCGCAAACCGTGCGTACGAAATGAAAACCATGGCCGAGATCGCGGCATCGAAGAATATTTCGCCCGTCGATCTCTACATCGAGATCGTCAAGAACGGTGGTGCCGGCGTGGTGTGCAATTCGATGAACGAGGACGACGTCAAAGCCTTTTACACGCGCCCGTGGGTCATGGTCTCAAGCGATGGCGGCATCGGCAGCCGCCATCCGCGTGGAACCGGAACCTTCACCCGCGTCCTCGGCAAATTCGTCCGCGAAAACAAATGGTTTAGCGTAGAAGAAGCCGTCCGCAAAATGTCCGCGATGCCTGCGGCACGGCTCGGCCTAAAAGATCGTGGATTGATCAAAAAAGGAATGATGGCCGATATTGTTCTGTTTGATGCGAATTCCGTAATTGACCGCGCAACCTTTGGCGAGCCGCAGACGTTTTCGACGGGAATCAAAAGCGTTTTCGTGAGGGGAATCAACGTATGGAACGATGGGAAAATATCCGGCCTGACGCCGGGCGTAATCCTGAGAAGAAAATAGAATTCAAGCTTTGGGAAAGCTGTTGGCGGTTGCGAAATCGACTCGGTCGTATATCTCAGTCATAGGAATCTCGCAGTTAATGGACGGTATGCGAAATGTGTCACCAAGACCGTCGAATCCATTGTGTTCCCACTTGCCTTCGTCGTTTTTCGCGTGATGCTCAGCAAATGCGACATCCTGATAGATAAGAATGTAATCCGTAAGTGACAGAATCTCCTTGCGATAGCGAAAGAATTTTTTAGTCTGGTCGTACCTTTGAGTCGAGGGCGAAAGAACTTCAATGATGACTTTGGGGTTTAGGAGTACGTCCTGGTTAGCATCGTGAAACATCGGCTCGCCGCAAACAACTGAAAGGTCTGGATATGCGAACACCTCTTTCGTTTTAGTTCTGACCTTCATATTTGGAGAAAGAACTTCGAAATGTGAACCCTTCAAAGCACGACTTATTTCCGCTATGGCATTGACGCAAATTTGGCTGTGAGCGAAGCAAATGTCTGGCTTGAGGTAGACTTGGCCATCCACATACTCATGGCGAGTATTCGATGCTCTTTCAAATTCGAGATATTTGTCCGGCGAAACCGTTGGGGTACTGTCGAGTATTTCCATACGTCAGTCGGCCCCCATATCTTCAATAAAGCGAGAATCTTCGTTGAATTGATTCCGATCAATGCCAAGTTCATCTTCGATCATTAGCCAGAATGTAATCGCAACGTAATCCCGAGACCACTGCTCCGAAACCACTGGCTGCTGCATCAAATAGTCTATAACGTGTCGAGGGGTTGTCATCGCTGCGGCGGATTCGTCAGAGATCTTGACCTCAAACTCCTCCTCGACTCTCATCACGAGTTCAACAAGATCCAAACCCATATTTATCCAGCCAAGGCATTCCGTTGAATTTCAAACAATCTATTGATTCCCGTATCGGCGAGCACGAGCATTGCGTCCATTTGTTCGCGCGAGAATGGTTCGCGTTCGGCGGTACCCTGGAGTTCGATGAACTTGCCGGTTCCGGTGCAGACGACGTTCATGTCGACGTCGGCGTTTGAGTCTTCGGTGTACGCGAGGTCGAGGATCGCGGTGGCTTCGATGATGCCGACGCTGACGGCGGCGACTTCGCTGATAATCGGATTTGTTTTAATTACGCCGGTTTTGACGAGTTTCCGGCACGCGAGGGCGAGCGCAACGTAAGCGCCGGTGATCGAAGCGCACCGCGTGCCGCCGTCGGCCTGGATGACATCGCAATCGACGTAGATCTGACGTTCGCCGAGCAGCTTTGTATCGACGATCGCCCGCAAGCTGCGGCCGATCAGGCGTTGAATTTCCTGCGTTCGGCCGGACGGCCCGTTTCTTGTTTCACGTTGAGTACGCGTATTGGTCGCCCGCGGCAGCATCGCGTATTCCGCAGTGACCCAGCCGAGGCCTTTGTTTCTCATGAACATCGGCACACGGTCCTCGACCGAAGCTGTGCAGATCACCTTCGTCCCGCCGACCTCGATCAAAGCCGAGCCTTCGGCATACGGCGAGATGTTCGGCGTGATCTTTGTGTTGCGGATCTGGTCGTGGGTTCTGTTGTCGGGTCTTGAGTAGTTCATAAAAAGGGCGGAACACGACCGGTAGGGAGTGTGTTCGAACTCGCGAATATTTCAAGTTTGACGCTTACACGATCTTCTACCAGATCGCGTTGCTTTTAGTCGTGGCTCTTACACACTCCCTACCGGTCGTGTTTCCGCCTTACTTCGTCACTTCCATACAACTCGATTGCTTCGAGTTTCGAAGGCTTCGTGCCTAAAAATCTTTCGGCGACGCGTCCGAAGCGGTCGGCGGCGTCGGTGACGTAAAAATGGTCGAGGTCGTCGCACAGAGTTCGCGAGCCCGAAACCTTGTTCGGGTTCGCAAGGCCTTTTTCGATCAAGAGCCGCTCAACCTCTTCCGCCGTCGCTTCACCTGAATCGACTAGTTTAACATGCTCTCCGACAGTTTGCTGAATCACGTCTCTGAGGATGGGATAGTGTGTGCAGCCAAGTACGAGAGCGTCCGGCTGAAACTCTATCATCCGCTTTAGATATTTCGCGGCGATCGAAAACGTCTCCGTCTCGCCAGTCCAGCCTTCTTCGGCCAGCGGGACGAAAAGCGGGCAGCTTGTTTGCATGACGTTGGCCGTGGGCGAGGCACGACGAATCGCCTCGAAATATGCATTGCTTGCGACAGTTGCCTCCGTCGCGATCACGCCGATCTTAACAGTGGGCAGTGGACAGTGGGCAGTGGGCAGTGAAGAAGGTTCCGATCTGA
Organism: uncultured Acidobacteriota bacterium; assembly: GCA_963738935.1. Classification (GTDB taxonomy): domain Bacteria; phylum Acidobacteriota; class Blastocatellia; order Pyrinomonadales; family Pyrinomonadaceae; genus OLB17. Next base: position 3,164,376 of record CAVTYF010000001.1, read on the forward strand.
CCACTGACAACTGACCACTGACCACTGCTACAGCCTTTCGGCCTCCCGGGCCGATCACGCCGACAACGTCGATTCCGATCCGTTCACGGATTTTAGGTAACGCGAGCGCCGACGCCGTATTGCAGGCGACGACAAGCATCTTGATTCCGCGCGAGGCCAAAAATACTGAATTCTCGATCGCATAACGCTCGACCGTCGCCAGCGATTTCGTTCCATACGGCACACGGGCCGTGTCGCCGAGATAAATAAAATGCTCATTTGGCAAACGATTGTGCAGTGCGCGATAGACGGTCAGCCCGCCGACGCCGCTGTCGAAAATACCGATCGGCAGAGAATTTAGTGCCATACTTCAATATCAAGCAATCGATTATTTAGTTTTCCTTACGGTATGGAATTCCGAGTGCTTTCGGAGCTCGTGATAGACCTATGAAGCCGGCCAGAACGATGATCGTCAGCACATAGGGGATCATTTGGATAAACTGGACCGGCACATCTTCGCCCGACGGCATCTTGATGACGCCCTGCATCTGGATCGCGAGGGCCTCGGTAAACCCGAAGAAAAGACAGGCAATAAGCACCGGGATCGGCTTCCATTTGGCGAGGATCAGCGCGGCAAGGGCGATATAGCCGCGACCGGCCGTCATTCCGCGGGTAAATAACGATGATTGCCCGATCGACAGGTAGGCACCGCCCGCGGCCGCCAGAAAGCCTGAAAGCACGACCGCGATGTAGCGCAAACGAATGACATTTACACCAGCAGCATCGGCGGCTTCTGGGTTTTCCCCTGCGGCTCTTATTCGGAGACCGAAAGGCGTCTTGTACAAGACGTACCAACATACCGGAACGAGAGCAAATGCCAGAAGGGAAGCAATCGAAATGCGGTTGTAATACTCCGGCAGCAAAAATTCCTTAGCAATCTGCTGTGTCGATCCCGCCGAGTCATAAATACGCGAACTAATAACCGCCGGCAGCCCGAGCATTAGAAGGCTTACTGCAAAACCAGTCACAACCTGATCGGCCTCAAATTTAATAACGGCGACGGCAAATATCAACGCAACAATTCCGCCAACCGCAACGCCGCACAGAAAGCCAATGTAGGGATTCTGAAGTTCGTAGGTCGCGACAGCAGCCGTAAAAAGCTCCGGCGAGCATCAGCCCTTCGAGAGCAATGTTGATCACACCGGCGCGCTCCGAAAACATCCCACCGAGCGCCGCAAAGATCAATGGCGTCGCAAGGCGTATCGAAGAGAAAAGCAAAATGAGTATAAATGTTGGCGTCAGAATCTCATTCATTTATTTATTAATTTGCTTCCTTAAGTACATATCCTTAATTTCTTTGAATTCCCAAAGCCCCCAACCTGTATACAAAAGGCACGGCACTCCAACAAAAATGAATCCCCTAAGAATGTCCGCAGGCGGCTCGCCACTTATAATTTCCCACATTGTTAAGCTTTTAAGACTTTTTTCACCGAACAGCACTTGGCTCAGAAAGAATGTCAGCGTGACCAAAAAGACTATTGCCGTTAATACCCTCGAAGCGACCCAGAATCTTTTTGGATTCCAAAGACTTACTCCCAGCAGGACAAAAGCACCCTCCAGAATAGCAACCAACAAAGCTCCGTGCCACTGAGCCGTAATCAGGAAGTTAATAAGCGAATTCAATAGCAAAAGCCCGAACAAAGAGACGAGTGGAACGATTGCCCAAAACAAGAATTTGCTTCCGCTGAATAGTGCCTTTCCGAAATCACTCATTTTCTATTTCTTGGTGAACCGCTGCAGCGAAGCGACAAAAATGATGATAATCGCTTGAAGGACCTCGACCAGATCTTTCGAAACATATTTGGTCTCGATATCTACGAATATCTCGCCGCGTTTCAGTACGGCGAAAAAGATCGCGGCGATGAAAATGCCTAAAGGATGATTTCGGCCCAGCAAAGCAACCGCGATGCCAAGGAAGCCCCAGCCGTCCGAAAATCCGTCGTAATATCGATATCTGTAACCTAAAACCTCGCCGATCGCGACCATTCCGGCCAGTCCGCCGGAGATCGTCATGGCGATGATGATCTGTTTTTTGGGCGAAATTCCACCGTATTCCGCCGCGGTTGGATTCTCGCCGACGGCCCGCAGTTCGTAGCCCCATTTTGTTTTCCAGAGAAAAACATAAACGAGTACGCACATCAATATCGCGAGCAAAAACGCTACGCTAAGGGGCACAAAATCAGGCATTCCTGGAATGTACTGGCTGATGCCGCGGAATGTGAGCGTTCTTGCCGATCTCGGCAGTTTGCAGGATCGGATCGCCCGGGATTTTGAAGTAATATTGGGTGAAATAGCTGACGAGCGCGATGCCGATAAAGTTCAGCATGATCGTGTTGATTACCTCATGCGAACCAAATCTGGCTTTTAGAATTCCCGGTATCGCTCCCCAAATTCCGCCCGCCACGACCGCCGTAATTACGCACATCAACACGAGCAAAATCGCCGGCAAACTAAACCATGACCAATTCTCTTCTTTGCCAAAGATATTGACCATCGCACCGCCGAATTTGATCCCAACCCACGCCGTCGCAAATGCGGCGACGTAAAGCTGGCCCTCGGCACCGATATTGAGCAGGCCGCAACGAAACGCCACGGCGACCGCGAGACCCGTAAATATCAACGGCGTCGCGATAAATAGCGTGTAACCGATATCATTGAGCGAACCAAACGAATTGCCGATGAGCTGGTAAAAGGTCTGAAACGGATTGTCGCCGATCAGCAGGACAATGATCCCGCCGACGATAAACGCCGCAACAACCGCAGCTAACGGCCAAAGTATTTCACGAAAAATTTTCACGTGTTCGTAGGTTAAAGTAGCTTAATAAACCCAGCCTGACGAAAATGCCTGTCAAGGCCGGCGTAAGCGGTATCAGCTCAATTCGCGCCGAGGCAGAGATGGATTCGAGCAGACCCATAACCGCACCTCGCGTTTTAACACCCGATAGAGCATTCCCCACTTCAAGCAATATCCCCTCATGAGTAACAATGTCGAAACCCGTAGATAGGAGATCAAGGTTTATTTTTACTGCGTTCTGATGATGATAATCCGAGTTCACCAACATGGCTACCCAGCCTGACGTATCGACAAAGAATTTGTTCATCGCTGAGTCTGTTTGGGCAAACCGTATAAATAATGGTCGATATTTTCAGCCAGATCGGTGATTCCCGTATCGACAGCCAGTTCATGTATTCTTTCCGCCGGATCTCGATCGACATCGGTTCGAATAGATATTTCTACCCTCTCGCCGTCGTTTAAATCTATCTTGCCGAACGGTCGAAATACTCCGTTTTCGTAGATTGCTTCAACAGTATTCATGATTCCGTTATACATTAAGTTGTCTGCATAATATAACCGAAAAGGTAGATAGTGTCACCCGAAAAAATCGAGAAACCTCGGCTGTCAACTTTGGCAAGAAATCAACCGGAACTTGACAATAGGACACTCAACTTATATTATAGTCCCAGACTAAGCACGAGGTGTTTAAGGCATGAAATTTGACAGATTTACCATTCGCGGCCAAGAGGCCGTGCAGGAAGCCATAACGCTGGCCGAAAAGGGCCAGAATCAACAGGTTGAGCCCGAGCATATTCTGGCGGTGATGCTTGAACAGAAAGAGGGCGTGGTCAAACCGATTTTGGGCAAGATCGGCGCTAACGGGCCGACCGTCGCGGCTGAGGTCGAGGCTGCGATAGCAAAATTTCCAAAGGTTACTGGCGGACAGCAATATTTTAGTTCGCGGACCAATACGCTTTTTCAGAACGCACAAAAAGAAGCGGAGAAGATGCAGGACGAATACCTCTCGACCGAGCATCTGTTGATGTCGATCGCCGACGAAAAAGAGGGCGACGCGGGCCGTATTTTGCGCTCGAACGGCATTAACAGAGAGGATCTCGAAAAGGTCATCACCGACATGCGCGGAGGTTCGCGGATCACTGACCAGAATGCCGAGGAAAACTTTCAGGCCCTCGACAAATACGCGCAGGACCTGACCGAACGTGCCCGTAAAGGCAAGCTCGATCCGGTGATAGGCCGCGACGACGAGATCCGTCGGGCGATACAAATCCTTTCGCGTCGAACAAAAAACAATCCGGTCCTAATCGGCGAACCCGGCGTTGGTAAAACCGCGATTGTCGAAGGTTTGGCCCAGCGAATCGTTTCCGGCGACGTGCCGGAAACGCTTAAGAACAAACGGCTTGTCTCCCTCGATCTCGGAGCAATGCTCGCCGGTGCGAAATATCGCGGCGAGTTTGAAGATCGTTTGAAAGCTGTTCTCAACGAGATCGAAAAGGCCGAGGGACAGATCATTCTGTTCATCGATGAGCTTCACACGCTCGTCGGCGCCGGTGCGAGCGAAGGCGCGATCGACGCTTCTAATATGCTCAAGCCGGCACTCGCTCGGGGAACTCTTCGCAGCGTTGGTGCGACTACCCTGGCGGAATACCAAAAATATATTGAAAAAGACAAGGCCCTCGAACGCCGATTCCAGCAGGTTTACGTTGGCGAGCCGAATGTCGAAGACACGATCGCGATCCTGCGCGGTTTGAAAGAGAGGTACGAGGTTCATCACGGTGTTCGTATTAAAGATGCGGCTATTGTTGCAGCGGCAACGCTTTCTAACCGCTACATCACCGACCGTTTTCTACCGGACAAGGCCATTGACCTGATTGACGAAGCGGCTTCGCGGATTCGCATCGAGATCGATTCGCTGCCGCAGGAGATCGACGTTTTGGAGCGCGAAATTCTCCAGCTCGAGATCGAGCGTCAGGCGTTGACACGCGAAACTGACGAAAAGAGCAAATCAAGGCTCGAAGATATCGAAAAACGCATCGCCGATCTCAACGAAAAATCTTCGGCAATGAAGGCCCAGTGGCAGTCGGAAAAAGACGAGATCGAAAAGATGCGCTCGGCTAAGGAACAGCTCGAGCAAGCCAAGCTCGAACTCGAACAGGCGCGGCAAGCGGGCGATTTGACCAAGGCCGCCGAGATTCAATACGGGCGAATTCCTGAGCTTGAAAAGCTGCTCGAAACTGAGCGGGCCCGGCTCGGCGAGCTACAAAAAGACGGCGTTTTCCTGAAAGAAGAAGTTGACGAGGAAGATGTTGCCGAAATCGTCGCGAAATGGACTGGTATTCCCGTCACGAAGATGCTCGAGGGCGAGATGCAAAAGCTCGTCAATATGGAGACGGGCCTTCGCAACCGAGTCATCGGCCAGGACGAAGCCCTCGAAGCCGTCGCCAACGCCGTTCGCCGTGCCCGCGCCGGTTTGCAGGACCCAAATCGTCCGGTCGGGTCGTTCATTTTTCTCGGGCCGACGGGTGTCGGTAAGACCGAGACGGCACGAGCGCTGGCCGAATTCATGTTTGACGACGAACGTGCGATGGTCCGGCTCGACATGTCTGAGTACATGGAAAAACACGCTGTCGCCCGCATGATCGGAGCGCCTCCCGGCTATGTCGGCTATGACGAAGGCGGTCAGTTGACCGAGGCAGTTCGGCGGCGTCCTTATTCGGTGATTCTTTTCGACGAGATCGAAAAGGCTCATCCGGATGTCTTTAATGTTTTATTGCAGATTTTAGACGACGGCCGTCTGACCGACAGCAAGGGCCGCGTCGTCGATTTTAAGAACACGGTTTTGATCATGACGTCGAATCTCGGTTCGCGCGCAATACAGGCTGCAACCGAAAATCCGCTGGCCGACCGCGATATCAGATCGGACGTGCTGCAGGTTCTCCGCGATCATTTCAAGCCGGAGTTTCTAAATCGTATCGACGACATCGTCGTTTTCGGCCAGCTTGGCCGCGACCAGATCGCTACGATCATCGACGTGCAATTGGAAAAACTGCGTAAGAATCTCGCCGAACGCGGCATCACGATTGAACTCGATGACACCGCTCGTGAATTGATTATCGAGCAGGGATACGATCCGGTTTACGGTGCTCGACCGCTGCGGCGTGCGATCCAGAATCTCGTGCAGAATCCGCTGGCTGTCAGCTTGCTGAAGGGCGAGATCGCGAGTGGGAGTAACGTTCGCGTGACGGCAGAAAACGGCGAGATGAAATTCACGCCGGTCGAATCTGGTGCAGCAGCCGGGCTCTAAAGTCGGTAACACGCGGGCAGGATGCCCGCGCTCCAATTATCGCACCGAGACAGTGGTTTTGCGCTTTGCCGCATAGATCCTCGCCATTGCGCGGCAGTTGTCGAAGACCTTTGACGTGACGATGCCTGAGCCGGGCGGGTCGACTTCGACCGTGGCGGCGGCGCGGGCGGCTTTGATGAGCCAGCCTTGGGCGGCGGCGGAATTCAGGTCATAGGTTGGCGTCCATTCTTCGTGAAGCGGGGCGAGGCCGTTTGCATCCTCGAGCGACGCACCGACGAGTAATTCGTCCAGGTCGCCTTCGGTAAGCAGCGGCTCCGCATCCCACGCGGTCATTTGTTTTAGTTTTTCTAGATACGTCATATTTTTTGAAAGAAGAAATGGAACACAGATGAAACAGATGATGAGGATGGACTCAGGTAGAAAAGAAATTTTTGCTTCTTATCCGCGTTTATCCGTTTGATCTGTGTTCATCTGTGTTCCATTCTTAGTCATGGGTTGTTGGCCGGTTCGTTTTTACTACGCTTTGTCAGCAATGAGCATAGCGAGACACGTGGGGCGAACTACTTTCGCACCGTAAACGTGCAGGCCCTTGACCGCGTCGCCAAAGCGTTTTTCGGGTTTGTAGGTCTGGACGTCAATGATCTGTTCGACATACGACGTTGCGATCGAATGACCGGCGATGATCTTGTATTTTGTGCCGGTTGTGTTTGGCACGTTGTTGGATTTGAGGATCGAAAATCCAGCAGCCTCGCCGACCTCGCCATTGCGAAGCGCCGTGTCGGAGCTGCGAGTCCCAGCCTTGACAAACCGCTCGTCCTTTAACAAAAGCCCGTGAAACCAGGCCGGAACGACCACGAATCTGCGGTCGATCGGGGCATTTGCCTCATCGAGCAAGACGCCAAGATCGACGAGGTATTCGTATGCGTCGTCTTTGGTCGGAACCTTTGGCGTCACGGTCGAACCTATCTTGTTGCCGCCGGGAACGGCCGCATCCATCAAACCTGCAAGAAAGGTGTCGGCGTAATCGCGGAGCGACCACGAAGCGCGACGCATCGCCTCGTCGAGTACATTCACGTTCTGCTGCGCCCGGTCGACACTGTCAACGTAGAAGTTAAAGTACTTTGCCTGGTCAATCAGCAGGGACTGCTCGGCGTCGGTCAGCGTTTCGGGGTCACCGATGTCCGTGTCCTTGGTATAATCATCGACCGTCACGTCGCCGATCGAGGCAATCTTGACCGTATTTCCGCTCGCGCGGATCTCGCCCTCGTAATCGCGGTTACACACATTCGTCTGTCCATATACGAGAGATTTCTCAAGAGCGACAAGCAATCTCGCCGCCCACACTGTTGGTATAAAATCTAAAGCCATAATTCTCCTTTTGGTAGTTAAAAGTTAATAGTGAATAGTGAAAAGTTTTTCTCTGATACTTTTAACTTTTCACTTTTAGTTGTTCACTGAGCCAGCGTTCGTTTGACGTCCTCCCAATCAAGCTTTGCGATCTCGGCTGGTTTCATCTTCGCCAGCGATTCCTTGCTGAGACGCGGAACCGATGCCAAACCAGCTCCCGCATCGATTGACGCGGGCCGTTGATCGGCCCCGAACTGCTCGGGAAAAGTGCGTCGCAAACGCTCGACGATCGCCGCCGCATTTGCGACCGATCCGTCGTCCGTAAATTGCAGGTCCGCTTTGATAGCATCAAACAACAGCTCCGGCGACCTTGCTCCGATGCGTCCCAACTCGCCCGTTATCTGCCGGTGAGCCGCGCCGTTTCGGATCGTCGCTTTTAGCTGTTCGTTCTCTTGTCTGAGTTGTGAAATGGCCGGGTCCGTCTCAGTGTCAGTACCGGGAACGATAGTGACCGGGGCCTTCACACTGCCGCCATTCGACACGTCGGCAGCGTCAACGGTAGACATTTTTGATTGCTCGCCGCCAGACAATTCCGGCGGCATCTGTTGTTGTGTTTTTGTTTTCATACTCATTAAATTTGTGGGAACCTTTTCAGATCATGTCGCGTGTAATGACGCATGAAATGTATCGGAGTTCCGGCAAGCGTTATTGTTTTTTGTCTGTTTCTAGGGTTTATAGCCCTTGCCGGTTTAATGGCAATCACAGACGAACTTGCAAGATGGCGATCCAACTCGACGAGTGATGTTCCGATCCTTTACCTCGCCGGCGGAGCGATGTTATTTTGCATCGTTCCAGTTCTCGCTATTGGTGACATGATCAAACGTCGTTTTTGCGGACTCTATTTCGGACTCGTGCCTTTGCTTGTTGTTTTCGGCGTGGTGTTACGCATGACCACCGAAGTAATCCTTTTTCCCGTCTCCTCGCAAAGTCCTGGGTTTGATATCTATGTCCGAATGGTATCGATCGGATTCGCCATCGCTTTGGGCACGTTCATTCTCAAGCTCGGGTTCAGCAAAACGGTCGCCGCGTATTTCAAGGGAGAACCGCCTGCGTGAGCGGGTGGTCAGAGGCGCGGCACCATCAACGTAACCCGAAGCGACTATTCCGCCGAGCGACTAACCACCCGCTAACGCAGGTGGTTCTCCCTTTGACATCGCCATCACATCCGCCGAGCCATAACCCGCCTCGATCAGAGCCTGTTCGACTGGCAATCCGATCTGTCGTTTGAGCAGAATGTTTTCGAGGAATTCGCGTTCGGAGAGCGGCGACGGGTCTTCCCATTCGGTGATCAGCCGGGCGCCCGTCTTGCCCTCGATCCGCAGGGCAAAGGCCATCACATCAGCCCAGACCTGGCCAAAGTTTTCCTGGCGGTCGCGGATCTTGGCGATAAAGCGCGTCTCTGACTTTTTCAGAGCTTCGCCGCTTGGCAGCCCTGCGTTGTTTTGCAGGAAGTAATGCAATGGCGTTCCGGTGACCGATGCCATGTCGATGCGAAAGCTGTCCTTTACCTTCAGAAACTGCTCAAGCTGGGCGGCCTCGAAATCGCCAAATGATGCATTCTGATTTCCCGAAATCCAGAGATGTTCGACACCGCTGACAAACGGCGCAACGGTCTTGCCCTCGGCATCGTACTCGACCTCAATCCCGGCGGCCCACCGCTGACGAAAGGCTGAGAACTCCATCGCGACGAGCATGTCGAGAACCGATTTGTTGAGGCCGTCCTGCACCGGCATCGCCGGGTCGAGTTCGGATCGGCCACTCTGACCGAGATCGGCATTGTTCGTAAAATGAAAGACCGGGACGACGCCGTATGGATTTGGAATAATCGAATTCGAGACCGCGGACGAGCCGTCCGCGAAGGGCACCATGTCGGATGGATCGGGAAGCACCTCAGATTTCGTCCGCGAAATAAAACGCTCAGTCCGGTCGGGATAGAATATGTTAAGACGTATATGTCTATCCGCATTTGTCCAAAGCTTTGCGGCCCACCTGATGTTTCCCGGACGTTCCGAGTCATGGACTACGGTTATGCAGGACGCCTTGTTTGGATACAGCGTCGCAGCCCCGCGTTCGTCAGGCCAGGCAAACATATATGCATCTCCGCATTTAAGCGCTTCTTTATGAATTTCGCCGGAGCGCGTCGCCATTTTATTGGCCTGCCAGATGCGAAACGCGTCCGAACGCAAGTCCTCGACATTACGTCGCCCGGCTCCGCCGTCCTCGACAGAAAATCCGGTCACACGCAGCTTATCCCGCACGGCATCGCAGATTACCGGACACAGGTTTAGGGCAAACTCGCGAAACAGCGTCCCAAATGTGTTTTCAAATTTCTCGGTGGCAAACGCCAGGTCGTGATCGCCGTTGTAATAGCGCTCAGGTTTTTCGTACCTGCCGGCGTTTGCTCGCAGCGAGCTGATTGCTTGTTCTATGTCTTTGTTCATGAGATTTCTCCAGTTTGACTATGATCGGGCAAGCCCGATGCTTAACTATCGGATAAAAGATAAATTCAACGTCCAGACGGCGGGCTAACTCGCCGATTCGGGCAAGGCGCACTGCTGAACGTTATTTAAAGATCGTGATCGCGGCGGCACCGATCAGGATGTCGCCGATGCGTCGCCAGGGTGACGTCTTTTTCTTTTTTAATGCTTCGACGAGCTTGTCCTGCGACGCGATCACAGCATCTTTGGCGGCGATCGTTTCGTTTTTGGCGGAGATCGTATTTTTTAGAGCGGCGGACTCGCTGCGACGCGTTTCGTTTAGCTCGGTCAGGATCGCGGTCGCGGCTTTTTCAGTTGTTAGGCGTTCGGTTAACGAGCGGTTTTCCGTTTCGAGCGCGGCGACAAGAGTTCTCGCTTTTTCCAATTCGACGGCGGTCGCCATGCAGGCAGCTACTGAGTCAAGAGTCGAGAGTCGGGAGTCGAGAGTCGATTTCTTATTGCTGTCGTCGAGCCTTTTGACTCTCGACTCCCGACTCTCGACTTTCTCATTTACACGCGTGTCCGAGCTCGGCGAGCTTTTGGCAGAGTTCGGCGGCGGTTGTGTTGATTCCGCGTGTGCGACGCACGTGGTCGACATCGAGCGCGAGCATCGCGACTGTGATTACTATGCTTTTCCAGTTGTTCATCTTGTTTTCTCGCTAGTTGCTTGATCTCGGTTAATTTCGTTTCGAGATATTCGATCTTCTGTTTGTACGCGGCGGCCTCGGCCTCTCGCTTTTCGGCGGTTTGCTCGGATAGTTTTGCCGCAGCTTGTGCGTCGTCGGCTGCCCGTTCGAGGTTGCCGATCTTGTAACTGCTGACTATTGAACCGACCAGCAGCGACAAGAATATCGCCCCGGCAAATCCGACCGCGAAATAGATTTTTGTCTGCCGCGTTCATCGCTTTTTCTCCTCGCGTCGCTTGAAATAGATCTGAAGCAGCACATCCGCCGTTTTTCCCAGCGTGAAAAACACGACCGGAAGCACGATCGCGGAAACTACGGTAATCCACGTCCCATTCTCAAGCGCCGCAAAAATCGACGAGAGCGAGCTAATCCAGGCAAGTAAAATGTTTTTTGTGTCGTTCATAGGGCAGTTGTCAGTGGTCGGTGGTCGGTTGTCAGTTGTCAGTTGTTTTGATTTCTCTGATTCGTCCGAGCGCGATTTGGCGATATAGATAAAGCAGAGTGAGTGCGGCGGCGACGATCGCGACGACGATCCAAACGATTCGCGGCAGACCGGCAAAAAAGCCGATCACGCCCCACGCCGCTTGCCAAAATGTGCCGACGATGGTCGTCCAGAGCGATTTGGCTGCGTCTTTTCGCGAACTTACAGCCGTCACAACGCCGTCAACCCGGTCAAATTTGGCGGCTGCGGCCGAAGCAGTTTCGCCCGTCTTCTCGATGATCGATGTGACGGAAATTGCCGCGTCACCGGCCTGCGTGTCGCTCGCGGCCGCGTGTTGTTCCGTATTCTCTGGGATGGTCGCGATCTCATTGGTCAGAGCCAGACCGGCTCCCGCCTGCGATTCAGCCATTGCTGGAAAACCGGTTTCTTCCGCGCCACTCTCATTTACGTCCAGATCGCGAATGGCCAGCCCGACCGGCGGTTCGACAGTCGTCATTCGCAGACCATGGACGGTTATGGGCAGCCGGAGTTCCCAATTTCCGATCGCGATCTGATCGAGGAAAAATTTTGTGCGGTAGTTTGTGACCTTGAGCCGTCTGATTTCGGTGAGCCAGCGGTGGCGTGCGCGGACGTATTCGGTGATCCAGCTTTTTTCAAACGCGAGTTCGTCAGTGCGTCGAGTCGTGGTCCTGACGGTGCCGGTGACGCGGGCTGATATCCATTCCCACGAGCCGTGCGTCACCGAATCGTAAACGACAGCCAGCGAAAGCGGCTGCACAAAACCCATCCGAGCACATATCTGAATCGCCGGACTGAGATACTTTTCAAAGCAGACCTTTTGCTGAGCGGAGCGCATCTCGCTGGTCGCGGCCGCCGCCTTCAAGGCTCTTTTGAACGTCGCATTCGCCGCGAGCTTTTCGATTGCCGCAACTGATTTTTTCGCTAGTACCGGCAGGGCCGCCGTTAGGATTTCCCTGCCGACCTGACCGCCGCTCCGGAGGTATTCCCGCACGACCGCCGCCAGCGAACCCGAGCGGTGCGTAAATTGATTGATGCCGTACGAAACGCCCGCGCCATCATTTAGCACCACGCACGCGGCGTAATCGCCAAACGGTTTAGAGGTTTCAAATACATGCACGATCGCCAATGCCTTCAGCTTGTCTTTTTCGTTGAATGTCATAGTAATATACTCTGTTCGTCGTATAATTTATAATGATCGGACGATTTCGGGCGAAGCCGTTTAATGAGATTTATTTCGCCGCTTACATCTCGTCCGACCGTGAACAGACTAGATCAAAACGATGGAAAATAGAATGCTATTGTGCGGAAAATGCTCAATTTTGCTCATAATGACGTACTTTGCGCAAAGTCGTGCGCCGACATTAGAGGATCTCCGTGATTGATCAATGCCAGGGCGAATTTCGATTCGTTAGACCCGTTTGTCGGGTCAGTTTATTATAACAATTGTTTATTCCGTTTCTTCGGGCCATGCCCGTCGATGTGCGGAAAAGCTATGCTTTTCCGAGAGTCGCTTCCGGATTTTCGCGGCTGTGCCGCCCCTCCTGCAAAAGAGCGTCTGCGACCGGACTAAAACGGCCAACCGTGAGGTTTGAGACAGACTCCGAAGCTTTTCCGCTCGGTGAATGGGCAAAGCCTGATGGGGTGGCCTGCTAGCGTTAATGTTAATTCCGTTTTTTTTCTTTGTGTTAACAGGAAAAATGCGCATATAATTTTGTCTAAACAGGGAAGCAATTATTCCATTTTTATTAGCTCAGGTTCCGATGTTTCCTCCAGCGTCCGCGAATTTGCCTTGGGTTTCTAAACCGATATTTCGTCCGTCAAGGAGTCTCCAGCATGTCAAAAAAAACGTCGTCATCCCGTCGTATCGTCAGCAGTCTTGCAATTTTTGCACTTATTTCAACAGCGGCCCTTGCCTTCACCGCCGCCGGCACGAGAGCGGCGGGGTATTCGGTTTTGGAATCCGTTGTTGAGCTTTTCGGAGTTCGAATGGGTGAGAAGCTGTCCTTAGGGACTGATAACCCGCTTCGACCTTTCGACACTGGCACCGGAAGTGTTTCTCTTAATGCATTGGGAACCGCGGTAACCGAGAATTTTAACACGCTTGCTAACTCTGGCACGACAAATACTGCACTTCCGACGGGTTGGTATCTTACAGAAACAGGCGGAGGGGCGCGTGACAATGAACAATACGGCGCTGACACTGGAGCAAGCAACACAGGTGACACATATAGCTACGGTGCGGCGGCGTCAACTGAACGGGCGTTCGGCGGACTCCGAAGCGGGACTCTAATCCCTGTTTTTGGGGCAAGATTGGTTAATAATACGGGCAGCACGATAACGTCTCTGGATATCACCTATAACGGCGAAGAGTGGCGCCTTGGAACGACGGCTCGAACAGATCGTATAGACTTTCAAGTCAGTACGGATGCTACGGACCTTTCGATCGGCACCTACACTGATGTTGACTCGTTAGATTTTGTGACGCCAGAAACCGGAACGGTCGGGGCTAAAGATGGAAATGCAGCGGCTAATCGAACAGCCATTTCAGCAACAATCTCGGCACTGAGTATCCCGAACGGTGGTTCCTTTTTTATCCGATGGAATGATTTGGACGCCACGAGTTCCGATGACGGACTTTCGGTCGATGATTTTTCAATAACACCACAAGGTTCTGTTGTACCAACCCCGACGCCGACACCATCCCCATCCCCTATTATACCGACACTTTCGATAGGGGATAATACGACTTTTGAAGGCACGGGGGCCGGGTCGACGACCTCGATCTTTGGTATCAGCGTCTCGCCGAGTCCGACCACGACTGCATGCGGTTTTACGGCGACCATCAGCCATGTGACGACGGACGACTCAGATTTCACTACCGTCGTCCCGGTCACTGGAACGCTCCCGGTGGGAAGCACAGCGGGAGCTGTTGTTATTAACATATCACCGGATGCCGCTTTTGAACCAGACGAAACATTTAACGTCATACTCACCGGTTCAGGGGCGACGCCGTGCCAGATCGCTGACGGCAGTGGTTTGGGTACAATACTTAATGACGACGCCCAGCCGACACCTACTCCAACTCCAACACCGACCCCAACGCCGACTCCAACTCCAACGCCGACGCCGACGCCGATGGGTTGTGTGACAGATCCGGTGGTGATGAATGCGAATGACAATGGGGCGGGCAGTTTGCGTCAGGCGGTGATTGACGCTTGTTTCGGCAGCACGATCACGTTTAGCGGAAATTTCATCATCATTTTGACAAGCGGGCAGATCGTTATTGACAAGAATCTTACAATCACGGGCGGTGCTAATGCCGTCACGGTCGGGGGCGATTTCAATGACCGCATTTTCTTTATCGGTTTTCCAAACAGAGGCGAAACACCTGAGAGTACAGTTATCGTAAGCCTGACTTCGTTGACGATCGTAAATGGCTCCAATAGCTCTGGTGGAGGATGTATTTTCACCGGAGTATTCTCAACGCTGACGATTACCACATCGAGGGTTGAGAATTGTAATACATTCAGCTTTAGGCCGGATCTTCCAGCTACCGAAATCGGTGAATTGGAGCCTGATGGCTTCAGTAGTGGCGGAGCAATAGTTGTTGACTCGGGTGCAACCTTAAATGTTATCGATTCGGTGCTGGCAGATAATTTGACCGGCGGGGCTTCTGGCGGAGCTATCTACAGCAGTGGGACACTCAACATCACCCGCTCAACGCTGAATAACAACCAAACAAACGGCGGCGCCGGCGGCGCCATTTACATAGACGCCAATGTTGACCGCCCCGAGAATCGCGGTCTGGGCTTTGGCAGCTCGCTGACTATGATCAATTCGACCGTCTCGGGCAATTCGACGTTTTTTGGTAAACGTACCGAACAACCGGACGGTAATTCGCAGGGTGGCGGCATTTATATACAGACCTTCGCCACGTTTTCCTTGACCAACTCAACGATTACGGACAACGAGGCCGGAACGGCTTCGGGTGTATTTGCAGCCAACCTTCAGCGTGAGGAATCGCCGAATTCGCCAGAGGGAGCGAATTCGAACGTGAGAACGACCCTGATTGCGGGCAATATCGGTGGCGCTGATGTCGCGGGAGTGTTTAACTCGCAAGGGTATAATTTGATTGGAAATCCGGGCAGCTCATTCGGATTCTCGGCCGGGAACAACGACATTGTTGGCACGTCCATGACGCCGATCGATCCATTGTTAGCGACGCTGGCGAATAACGGCGGGCCGACGCAGACGCGTCTGCTGTTAACCGGAAGCCCGGCGATCGATAAGGGAGCTTCGGGTACAACGACCGATCAGCGAAGCTTTACCCGGCCCGTGGACGACCCGATGATTACAAACGCTCCTGACGGAAACGGATCTGATATTGGTGCATTCGAAGTTCAGGGAGCCGTCGTGCCGACTCCAACGCCAACGCCGACACCGACACCGACTCCAACGCCGACACCGACACCGACACCGACTCCAACGCCGACACCGACACCGACACCGACGCCGACACCGACACCAACGCCGACGCCGACACCGACACCGACACCGACACCGACACCGACACCGACACCGACGCCGACACCGACACCGACGCCGACACCGACACCGACACCGACACCGACACCGACACCGACACCGACACCGACACCGACACCGACACCGACACCGACGCCGACACCGACACCGACACCGACGCCGACGCCGACACCGACACCGACGCCGACGCCGACACCGACGCCAACGCCGTCGGGACCGCAGATTTCGGTTAATAACGTGACGCGTAACGAGACCAATGCGGGAACGACGGTGTTTGCCTTTGACGTGACGATTTCGATGCTTCCGACGATGGGAGCCGCGAGTGTTCAATACACGACGGTCGATGGTACCGCGACGGTCGCGGATAACGACTACGCTGCCACTTCGGCTACGATCACGTTTGATTCGAACTCACCGACACTTCAACGGATCAATGTCACCGTAAATGGCGATACCACCTTCGAACCAAATGAGGTTTTCGTCGTCCGTCTGTCAAACCCTGTGAACGCCGGCATTCTCGAGAGAAACGGCGTGGGAACGATCGTTAACGACGACATCGAACCTGGATTTGCGATCAATGATCTGAGCGGCAACGAAGGCAATTCTGGCACGACGCCGTTCACATTTACGATCACGAGATCCGGCAACCCGACATCGTTTAGCTCGGTTGTGACCTATAGCACCTCGAACGGCACGGCGACCGCGCCGGGCGATTACACGGCCCTGCCGACGAGTACCGTGAACTTTGCACCGAACGAAACGACAAAAACGGTCGTCGTTTTGGTGGGCGGCGACACGACCGTCGAGCCGAACGAAACCTTTACCGTCAACATCACAAACGTGACCAACGGCACGGTCATTGACGGCAGCGGCCTCGGCACCATCGTCAATGACGACGGCCTCGTCAGCCCTGGAATCGAGGGCGATATAGTCGATGCCGCCGGCGGCCCGGCGGGTGACAATGTGGTGCTTGCAAACGATGTGACGATCATTCGTCAGATGGTACTCGGCAACATTCCGGGACCGACCGTCGGCAGCCAATACCAGCGGGCCGACGTCAATCTCGACATGAACAACGGCTGCGGCAACGGCCAGATCGAAGCCGGCGACGTGACGGTCATCCGCCGCTACAACCTCGGCGATCTGCCGCCCAAACCAGTCTGCGGCCCAACCGGCCCGGCGAATGCTTTCGCCGATGTGTTTGGAGCGGCTCCGAAAACGTTTGGCTTTCATCCGTACGCGGTTAATGTTCCGCGCAACTTGTCCAACATTAACTTCATCGGTGTACTGTAGATTTTGGAGTGTCCTGAAACGGGGGTGACTGATGGCGGTTGCCCTTGGTTTTGTAGTCTCCTAAACCTGTGGTGTTTGAGAATAAAACGACTATCTGCTCCAAGCCTCTTCGCGTAACTCTGCTGCACCAAATCCCGGTGACGCAAAGGTTCGCAAAGTGGGACGCGAAGTCTCGCTGAGTATTTCCGACTCTTTGCGGATCTTTGCTCCTTCGCGTAACTCTGCGGCACAAAAGTAAGACACCACGAGTTTAGGACATTACCCTTAGTTTTAATAGGTAATGAAAACATTGACACTGCTATCTATTTGGAATACAATTTGATTTCATCTTGCTGAATTTTTCAGTCAACTTGAGATTTTAAATCTGCAATCACTGCCCCGGCGTAGTTTTGAAGATCGTATTGGTTGAACCTCTCGTCCTCAGCTATGTTGGCACAATTTCTATTTTGAGGAGCTTAGAGAATATAATGAGTAAATCCGCAGTATCGTTTTTCGCGTTTAGTCGCATGACATTTTTAGTGCTTGGGACGGTGGTCTTGTTGGCAGTGTCGGGCTATGCCCAGGCAAACCGCAATATCCGCCTAACCAATGTTGCCGTATTGCCCGGGCAGCAGGCGGTCCTTTCGATCCAGTTGGACGCCATCGGCAACGAGACATCGGCAAGTTACACGATCAATTTTAATCAGGCCGTTTTGACCAACGCAACTGTTGCCATCGGCAATGGCGTACCTGCGAATACCAATTTGGGGACCAACACCAATGAATTGGCCCAGGGCCGGATCGGGATACTGGTTGATACGGTAAACACGTACACCGCCGGAACGCGCCAGATGGCGACGGTGACGTTTACGGTTCCGACAAATGCACCGCTTGGACTGTATCCGGTAACGTTCAGCAGTTCGCCCACGCCGCAGAGCGTTTCGAATAATATGGGAGCATTGCTGCCGACAACCTATGTAGCGGGCAGCGTCCAGGTCGGATCGACCGCTGCCGGTGTCGATATTTCGGGTCGTGTGCTCACCCCAGATGGCCGCGGAATCAGAAATGCAGCCGTCTTCATAACCGACGCGGCCGGTGCCCGGCGAACCGCCAGAACCAGTTCGTTTGGCGTCTATAGCTTCCACGATGTCGAAGCCGGACAGGCCTACACGATCAGCGTCGTTTCGAAACAGTATCGCTTCGCCCCACGCGTCATCCAGGTCGTCGATACCCTAACCGATTTTGACTTCGTCGGACAACAGTAGCGACGCCGTAAACTAGTTTAGGAAAAGAGGATGTCTGAAAAGGCGTCCTCTTTTTTTGTTTGGAGGATGTCTGAAAACTATGGCGGCCGCAGAAGGCCAGCACCCGGGCAACAGGTCAGAACCGCCCGCGTAAGCGGGCGGCACGAAGCTGGCGTAAAATAAACCCGGATTAAGCACTAAAACGGTTTCGGAATGACTGGAGGGTGAGCATCCTGCTCGCCCCGCACCGGCGAGCAGGATGCTCACCCTCCAGTCGAAACGACCGCTCTAGAGTGTTCGGCTTAAAGGATTTCGCCGCAGAGATACAGAGAACCCGGAGGTTTTCAAACAGGATGGACAGGATTTTTGATTGACTCAACTTTGCTGCGGAAATAAAATCATGTCCATCCTGTATATCCTGTTAAAAAATTGATTTTCACCAAAAATAGTTGTTTTGGCATAGGAAAAGTTATTGACTCATCCGATTCTCTGCTCAATAATTGACGGTATCGGCAAAATTTATTTTAGGAGAGCCTATGAAGACAATGAATAAATCGGCAGTACCGTTTTTTTCTTCCTATCGTAGGACTTTTTTAATGCTTGGGGCCGTGATTTGTATGGCGGCTTCCGGCCTGATGGCCGAGTCGACAAATCCGCAGGGCCGCGTCATCCGCGCCTCAAGGGTTTCAGCTCCGGCTGGCGTTCAGTCGCAGGTTACGGTGCCGATTCAACTCGCCTCGTCGGGTAATGAGGCATCGATTAGTTTCAGCCTTAATTTCGATCCTCAGGTTTTGACGAATCCAGTTGTTGCTCTAGGCGGCGGAGTGCCGACGGGATCCATTCTCGAAACCAACACAGATAGCGTCGCACAGGGCCAACTCGGCGTTCTCGTTCATTCGACAAACACCCTTGCCGCAGGTATCCGTATTGTGATCACAGTGACGTTTACTGTTCCCGCGAGTGCTCAGACCGGGATCTATGAGGTCACGTTCGGCGGCGTTCCGACACCGCAGAGAGTTTCAAGCTTGACAGGGGAGTTATTTCCGACCACATACGCCCCAGGGTACGTCGTGGTGGGCGTGGTGGCCTCAATCCGAGCTACGTCCGCATCGCTCCCCGGCGGAGGGTTCGAGCGACAACTCAGGACAAGCATCTTACTCGATTCGCAGGGCAATGAGGCATCGACTAGTTTTAGCCTTAATTTCAATCCTTTCGTTTTCACGAATCCGTTTGTGACTCTCGGCAACGGTGTACCTGCAGGCTCGACTCTCGAGATCAACACCAACAACGCGACACAGGGCCAACTTGGCATCCTCGTCAATTCGACCAATACCTATGCCGCTGGTATTCGCAATATTGTCAACATTACGTTCACTGTTCCGGCGAGCGCTTCTATCGGAGGTCATGTTATAACTTTCGGTAGCGTTCCGACACCGCAAAGCGTTTTAAGTGCGACCGGAGTCTTACTGCCGGCAACTTATGAGCAGGGATCCGTTTCGATTGGCACGGCAAACGGTATCCCGATTTCCGGCCGCGTCCTAACGCCGGATGGCCGAGGGATCGCGAACGCGACTGTTGTCATTTATGACGGGACTGACGGGTACGGCAACTTCCGTATCGCGACGACCAACTCTCTCGGTTACTATAGCTTTTCCCAAGTCGGATCGGGCGGGACCTATATGATGACCGTCCGGTCGAAGCGCTACCGTTTCGCGCCACGCGTATTTCAGTTCGGCGGTGTTTTGACTGTTTTCGATTTCGTCGGTCTGGAGTAATGATTTCACGAATTAAAGCTCAGAAAAGATGAATTAAAGATCAGAAAAGAGGCCGCTGGTAACGGAACAACTACTTACTTACAACGCCAGTGACACCGCGACGGCGGTCCCAACCTTACCCAAGAACCACCCCGTCAGCGGAAGCCGCTGCCACCCCTCCTTTGTAAGGAGGGGAGTTTTCGGACAAAAAGCCCCCCATCGGGGAACGCAGTTTACTGGTAACGCTCTTTCCGATACAAACACTTTTGACCAATTAGGCAAAAACCTCTACCAATCGGCCTGAATTCGGTCGGCTGGAGACGTTCTTTCAACGACAAAAGGGGTCGAATTCTCTTTGTTAATTTCAAACAGCCCGCATAGCCAAACCTCATAAATACTGGCCCGCAGCAACCTCGGACGGACAAAATGTGGCACGTGCCACAGTTAAAAACACCATTTTATGATAAAAAAACCGCGACACGTTAAAATACAAAAAAATTCACCCCCGAAATTAATGGAAAATGGATAGTGGAAAATGGAAATTAGGAGGTGGATGGGTCAATTTTCCATTCTCCATTTTCCGTTTTTCACTCCTACAAAACCGGAACAAACTTCTCAGCGACCCGCGCCCGCAGTTCGGCGGCGAGTGCCTTGCGGTCGGCATTCGTAACCTGCCCTTCGCCAAAAGTGATGACCGCAGTATATTCCTTTACCTTTAGCAGCCGCCAGAGGTGGGCGAAGAATGTGATGTCTTGCCACCAGCAGGCGGCGAGGTGGGCGCTCAGCTCGCCGGGCGGGGTGCGGTAGGTGATCGCGGCGTATGAGACGGCTATCTGGACCCGGGCGGCGAATTCGAGAAATGAGGAGTTAAAGGGCAGCACCGTTTCGCCCTTGGTGCTTGTCCCCTCGGGGAAAACCACCACGCCTTCGCCCGCGTCGAGGCGTTTGATTATCTCGTCGCCGGCCCGCGGAATGTCGCGGCGGTTTGCACGGTCGATAAAGATCGTGCCCATATCGCGGCAGATGCGCCCTGCGACGGGCCAGCTCTGGATATCGCTCTTTGCGACAAAAACCCCTTTGACAACGACCCGGAGGGCCGCGATGTCGGTGTAGCTGAGGTGATTTGTGACGAGAAAAAAAGGCGGACGCGGCGGTGTCCCGACGACCTCGATCTTCATATTTGTGATCCGAACAAAGCTCTTTGTCCACGCACCGAAAATGACCTGTCGCCAATAAACCTTATTCGGCACAAAGAAGCGCGAGACAAACCAGAACCAGTGCAGCCCGAGTGTCGATGCGGTGAAAAGAAAGAGTCTAAATGCTGCCCTGATGGTTTTCATCGCCTTGGCTTAGTCAAGTCAAAATATTAGAGAAAGAGTTTTAACGCAAAGACGCGAAGCCGCAAAGGTAAGAAATTAGAAAAGTTCCGATCCAATCAATATTTGGTCTCTTCGTCTTTGCATCTTTGCACCTTCGCGTCTTTGCGTTGAAATTCCTATTCTTTTTCGACCTTTCTAAAATTGTATCTTAACAAAAACTTCATCGCGAGCGATTTGCCGTTGCGCGATGCGGGGCGCCAGTTCATTGAACGCACGTTTTTTTCGACTGACGCATCGAGACCAAATCCAGCCCAGCGAACGACATCTGTTTGCACGATCTTTCCAGTCTCGTCGAGATAGACCATCAAATCGACAGTCGCTTTTATGTCATAAAGCGCGGCCTCGGGCGTGTATTCAGGCTTGATTCGCCGATACGGAACCGGAGCGCGAAAATCTTTGGCGGGCATTGAGCCTTCCTCCGGAACTTCTTCCATCGATGGCATCGCGAGTCCGCCGATTTCATTTTGAAAGGACGGCTTGACTCGTCGTTCGATCTCGCCAGCGACGAGATCGAGCGAATCGTCGAGCAATTTCGTAGCTACGTTCGCCTTCGACGCCTCAAATCGGTAGAGGTGCCAAAAAATAAGCCGCCCGGTGCGCGAGCTGACGAGATAGACGGGCGCGTACGATTCGAAATAGTCAGAGCGGCTGAAAAGCGCTTCTGCGCTGCGTTGTCGCCCTAACCAGAACAAAATAGTCACAGCCAATTACGGTGCCGATCCGTTTCGATTCTTCGACCGTGAGATTGAACGGCGTCGCGGGCGAAACGGATCGATACGCCGCCTCAGCCAGCGTACGGTCAAGTACCTTTAGTCTAGTATCGATGAAATCTACCAGCTTGTCAGCGAAAGCCTCGCTCGCCGCGGTCTTATCCGGAGTCAAAAACGCAATCGTCTGAGCGGCCACGGGAGCTGAAAAGTAAAAAGTAAAAAGTAAAAAGTAAAAAGTAAAGAACGGTCCCGATTTTTGTTTTTCTGCTGTTACCACTTTTTTCTTCTGACTTTTACTTTTTACTTTTGCCCATTTACTTGCCTGTTTGATGATAAAGTTTGCCAATTTTTTCTTTCAGTTCGGCCGGGAAGCATATGCGGTGGATGCGATAGCCTTCCTGCAGCCCGCGAACCGCCGGGCTGACGGACGAAATTTCGCGAATGACGGGCCGCGAAAAGCCGTCTTCGACATAGATCAGATTTTTTGCCTCCCCGGTATCTTTTGAATAGAACGAATACGGCGGCATTGCCCGCCTGGTCCTCGACAAAATAATATTCGGTGTCAAAGCCCGCATCTGCAACGATCTGGCGTGATTTTGCCACAAATTCCGGCCGTTCGTCCTCGGCCATGTCGAGATCAAAGGCCTTAAAAAGCCGACGATCGAGGAACCGTTTTGCGAGATCGGACAGCACGCGATCGTCAGAATGCTGCCAGCGTTTGATGCTGAACATGACGTCGGTGTCGTCGAGTTCGAGATGCTCGGCAAGGGTTAGTTTTTGGCGGGCGAGTACCCGATCCATCGGCGTGGCGCCGGTTTGCCAGACGAGATTTTGATCACTCGCGAGAAAAAAGGCGCGATTCAGCAAGACTCTCAATATCGCCTCGGCCGAGCGCAACGTCCGGTGAAAATATACCTGCCGATACATATAGTATCGCGCCTGCAGATAGTCCTCGACCGCGTAGATACCGGGTGCCGACACATATAGGTGATCGTCCGCCTCGTTTATCTCGATCGACTTGATGATCCATTCGAGATCGTAAATACCATATTTCGCGCCCGTCATCAGCGAGTCGCGGAGCAAGTAGTCCATGCGGTCAACATCGAGCTGCGACGACACAAGCTGGGCGAGCGCCCGCTCACGAAAATCACCACGAATGATCGCCGCCACATCATCCGCCAGGCCCGACGAATAGTCCCGAAGCAGCTGTCCGACCTCAGTCTCGCGGCTCAGAACTGCCTCGATGGTAAATTCCTCGTGGTGAAAACCAAGTATCGACTCGATCACATGCGAAAACGGCCCGTGACCAATGTCATGCAGCAAAGCGGCAACCCGCACGGCGGTCTGATCCTCGTCCGAAATCTCATACCCCAACCGCAGCTTCGCCACCATCCGCGCCGCCAGATGAAACGCCCCAAGCGAATGCGTAAACCGCGAATGCTCAGCCGACTGATACGCAAAATAAGCCAGCCCCAACTGCCGTATCCTACGAAGCCGCTGAAACTCCGGCGTGTCAATCAAAGAAACAACCAACCGCCCTTCGAGGGAATCCGTGTTTACGCGAATAATATTGTGTACCGAATCACGGTAAATGCGTTCTGCCAATCCCAAATCTCCCTGTCCTTACCCCGAACTGGTCCTAAAAACCCAAAAACTTTATGGATACTGTTGACAAATACGAGTATAATGATGCCAAATGTTTACCACCTAACTAAGCTATCGCTTTATTTTCCTTTAAGGAGGTTTCAATGAGGAAAAATCTACGTCTTTTATGCCTTTCTTTTCTATTGCTCGCCGCCACCAATTCCGTGGCATATTCTCAGGATCGAAATAGTATTACCGGCTTCGTTTTTGACGAAAATCGACGCCCTGCTTCCCAGGTCTATGTCGAGTTGCTAAACGATTATTACGTGCTTGTTTCGCGGACCCGGGTTCAAGGGTCGGGACAGTACCATTTCCAGGGCCTTCCGGCGGGAAATTATAATGTTCGAATTGTGAATGCGGGAACTGATTACGAGGAGCAAACACGATCAGTCTCGCTCATTCCGCTTTCGGTTGTCCAGGGTCGCGGCATTGCCAGCGAACAGGTCGATTTTAATCTTAAAGTAAAGAAACCGCACGGCGCGGCTACCGCGGCGCCTAGCGTCGTATTTGCTCAAGCTGTGCCTGACGCAGCGAAGGCATTGTACGAGGCAGGGTTACAAGACCTCGCCGTCAAGAGCGATGCGGCCGGTCTCGATAAAATAAAAAAATCAATTGAGGCATTTCCTGATTACTTTCTCGCGCTGGACAAATTAGGGAACGAATATGTCATGCGAGGCCATTATGAAGCAGCTTTTGCACTCCTATCAAAGGCCGTGATAGTAAATCCACGAAGTTTTAACAGTACGTTTTACCGGGGCCTGGCTGAATTTCGGCTTGGGTTAAAGGATCGCGCGGTCGAGAGTTTTCGAAAATCGGTTGTGCTCAATAAAGCCTCCGCGAACGGCCATCTATGGCTCGGGATTGCGCTGCACAGCTCCAACAAACTATCCGACGCCCTAACCTCGATGTTAAAAGCAAACGAACTTGCTGATGGTGTATCGGCCGAGGTTCACTGGCAGCTTGCCCGCGTTTACAAAGACCAGCAAAAATTTGCAAAGGCGGCCGACGAACTGGAACTGTTTCTCAAGTTTAAACCCGATGCTCACAATGTCAGCGAGATCAAGGGAATGGTTAGTACGCTCAGAAAGAAATCTTAAACTGGAAAATCCAGGCTATTGTATCTTTTCAGAAAAATAGTAACACCGGATTTCTTTCTCCGGCAAGATCCTCGTTGTACCGCAGCTCCCGTAAAAATACGAAGCCTCGTATTTAATATGAAAATTTGTATACCTGCCCTTCGCAGCGCCTCATCCTAGGCAGTATTCGTCCGCGAATATCAATCGTATCTGCAAGCAAATAAAACACTTACGTCGCCAATAAGGGGCCATTAGATTTAGTGGTTCGAAAATTGCCTATTGTCATTCTGATTGATTTTATCGGCGTTCCGGCCTAGTTTTGGGAACCTCGTGCAAATCACAACAAATTCCAAGGCTGATTATCAGTTTTTGGAACAAGGTTTAGTAATTAATAACAGGAGTTAATTAGTATGAAGAATATACTTAGATCACTAGTGGCAATGTCTGCTCTGATTATGTGCTTTAGCTTTGCGGCTATTGCACAGGAGACGACCGGCTCGATCGAAGGTACACTCACTGACCCTAACGGAGCGGTTGTTCCGGGTGTGGAAGTGACGGTTACCAGTCAGACCGGCGTCGGTTTTAAGCGGACGACAACCAGTGATAGTAATGGTTTTTTCCGTATTCAGCAGATCCCGCCGGGCGGTTACACCGTTTCGACGGCTGCTGCTTCGGGATTTGCCGCAACGACAAACAATGTCCAGGTCAGCCTCGGTAAATCGACACCGGTAAGCGTAAAGCTTGCGGCGGGCGGAGCGACCGTCTCGGTCGATGTTAGTGCCGATGCGCTTGCGATCGATCCGACTGGCAACAAGATTCAGACCAGCATTTCACAGCGTACGGTTGAATTGCTGCCAAAGGGCACCAACTTCACCAGTATTCTCAATATCTCGCCAGCAGTTCGTGCTGAACCGCTGAGCGGTGGTTTCCAGATCGACGGTGCGTCGGGTTCGGAAAACACATTTATCATCGACGGTCAGGAAGTCAGTAACTTCCGTACCGGTACGCTGAACACAAACAACAACATTCCGTTCCAGTTCGTCCAGGAAGTTCAGGTCAAATCCTCGGGGTTTGAAGCTGAATACGGCGGCGCGACCGGCGGTGTTATCAACGTCGTGACCCGCGGTGGCGGTAACGAATTTCGCGGTGAAGCGGGAATGGATTTCCGCGTTCAGAAATTCCAGGGCAGTCCGCGTCCGTTTCTCAACACGACCACCTACAACACGGGCGTGGCAGGATCGGCAAACGTCGTTCTTCCGGAATATATTCCTGTTGACAAGGACGGTGGTACCAGTTTCTTTCCGTACATAAGCCTCGGTGGTCCGATCGTTAAGGACAAGGCGTGGTTCTACGGGAGCTATGCTCCTCAGATCCTCAACACTGACCGTGTAGTAAATCTGTATGGCACGACGGCTATCTCGCGCAACCCGGCGACCCGCACGTTTGTGAGTTCGACTCCGTACACGCAAAAGGTGAAGAACGAATATGCGTTTGGACGCCTCGACCTTCAGCCGTGGCAGTCGTTCCGTTTCACAGGAACCTACCTTTGGAACCCAATCTCAGTGCTTGGCAACCCGCCGGGAACCAGCCCGTTTGGCTCGATCCCGTCGCTCATCTGGCCAGGTCGTGGCACCGTAACAGGCCCGGATCTTTTAAACTTCCAGGGTGGTCGTCAGACATCGAACAACACTACAGGTTCGATCGCGTGGACGCCGACCAGTAATTTCGTCCTCACGACTCGTGCGGGTTACAGCTTCCTTAATGAAAAGCTTGGCAACTATGGTATTCCAAACATTGCGGGCGGCTCGGTTACACGCTACTTGACCAATTCCTGCGATCCCGGAGTGGTTGCGCCCGCTGGCTTCCAGACGTGCGGAACGCAGAATTTCGGTGGTATCACGCAGACGCTTTTCGATGTCTCGCGTCGTCGCACGTTTGATGCTGACGCTTCGTACCTGGTCGGTAACTTTGGCGGACGCCACCAGTTCAAGGGCGGTGTTCAGTTCAACGGCATCAGCAACTCGATCAACAGTACCCGTGAGGATGTCGTTGTTTTCCGATTCGGCCCATCGTGGGACATTGCGGCCCTAACGGGTCATACAGATGTACCGCGGAGCCCGGGAATTATCGGTGCCGGTAATATCCAGCGTTTTGGTGCATTTGGCTCGGCCGGCAGCGACAACCTGGCATTTTACATCCAGGATTCGTGGCAGCCGTTCAGCCGTTTGACACTCAACCTTGGTCTCCGTACCGAGCGTGAGAAATCGCCAAGCTTTAACGATCTTGGTGATGGCATCACGTTTGATTTCGCTGACAAGCTGGCTCCACGCCTTGGTTTTGCGCTTGACCTCTTCGGCGATGGCAAAACAAAGATTTTCGGTAGCTTCGGACGGTTCTTTGACCGTTTCAAGTATGAACTGCCGCGTGGTTCGTTCGGCGGTAACTTCTTCCGAAACGACTACTTCGAGATCTTCCCCGGCCAGACGGCTCAGACCGTGTTTACCAGGGGAACGATTCTCAACTCGGCGTTTCCAGACCCGATCGGTGGTCGGTGCCCAATCGCCCCCGGTGCTGGTTACCTGACTCGCTGCCAGCTCGATTTCCGTATTCCGTCAAACCTTCCTGGTCAGCCGGAATTCGGTGAGGTCGATCCTGACATCAAGGCATTCCGCCAGAGCGAATACACATTCGGTTTCGAACGTGCCGTCGGCACCGATTACCTGCTTAATGCACGTTACACCCGCAAGACCGTCGATGTTGCTGTCGAAGACATCGGTATCCCGGTTCCCGGCGGCGAAGCGTATGTTATTGGTAACCCGGGCCGTGGCCTTGCAAAACAGATCGGTGATGCGGCTGGTTTCGCTTCGTTGGAAGCCGTTCGTGACTACGATGCTGTTCAGGTTGGTCTCGACAAGCGATTCTCGAAGAATTACTACTTCAGCACGAGCTACACATGGAGCCGTCTGTTTGGTAACTATGCGGGTCTCGCCAGTTCGGACGAAAACGGACGCACATCGCCAAACGTCAATCGTAACTTCGATCTTCCGTTTATCGGTTTCAACGGTCTCGGCCAGCCGGACAACGGACGCTTGCCAACGGATCGTCCGCACGTGTTCAAACTGTTTGGTGCATACGAGATTCCGTTCTCGACCACCAATTCGGTTGAGCTGTCAGCGTTTACGACCGCTCAGAGCGGTACGCCGGTAACGACCCGTTACACCGTGTTCGGTGTTGGTGGTCAGATCCTCAACGGTCGCGGCGACCTCGGTCGGACAGAAACGTTTACGCAGACCGATTTTGGTGTTCGCCACAAGTACCGCTTTGGTGCTGACAACCGGTTCACGCTGACCACCATCGTTGATATCCTCAACCTGTTTGATGAAGAGAACGTCATTACTCGTAGTGAAACTCTCTCAGCGACAGGTTTGACGGCTACCAACCTCGGAATGCCGGCCGGTCTGTCGGACATCCAACAGCAGAGCCTTTACCAGCGTCAGGCTTTTGCCACCGCTGCAAATGCTTACATCAACGCCAACGGCATTAAGAGCCCAACATTCAACTTCGACACTGGATTCCAGGGTCCTCGTAATGTTCGGTTTGGTTTCAAACTTCAGTTCTAACGAACTTACTTAGTCGCAAGACAATTCAAGGCTGTCCGAAAGGGCAGCCTTTTTTCGTTTGATGGTGGCAGCGGGCAAGCCCGCTTCTTAACTTTTGGGTTTTGTAGTTAAGCGACGGGCTTGCCCGCCCGCTGCCGCAGATGGGGTACTCGAAAATCATAATCTTGATTTCTTGGTAACGGTCTTTCGGCTGGAAACACTTTTGACCAATCAGGCAAATACCTCTACCAATCGGGCTGAATTCGGGCGACTGGGGCCGTTTTTGGAGCGACTAAGGGGCTGGAATTGTCTTTGTTAATTCGAGCCATCCCGCATAACCAACCCCCATAAATACAGGCCCGCGGCAACCTCAGACGGACAAAATGTGGCACGTGCCACATTTAAAAACACCTTTCAATGATAAAAAACCCGCGACAATTTAAAATACAAAAAAATTCACCCCCAATTTTTGAAATAACCGTGTCGCGGCGGGTGAATTTAGCGGTGGTTTCAGCCCACGGAAAGATGCTATCGTCGAATATCCAGCAGTGCCCGAGTTTTTCGCGTTTTGTATTAAGGTAATCGGCGGCATCTTCACCCGGGTGGATCTCGATAGCTATCCGTTCTACAACTTGAAGTCCTGCGTTGGTAAGAGCCGCAATTTTATCCGGATTGTTGGACATCACGCGAACCTTGCAGAGGCCGAGGTCGAAGAGGATTTCGGCACACTGTTGGTAGTTGCGGGCGTGGATGGCGAAGCCGAGTTCCTGGTTGGCTTCGACCGTGTCGGCGCTGAGCGACATATTGGAGTTTTCCCACTCCGACTGATGGCGTCGCCGACTAAGGTTAATACCCTAAACGAACGTCTCGGTGTACCTGCCTCTCCGCCGCTCCTTTTTTTTGAAAATTATCGCAAAAACTCACCCAAATAATACGGCAGCATTTTTCGCCACCAGACCCAGTCGTGGTTTACGTCGTGGCCCCAGACGTCGAGGCGGTGGGGGATGGCTTTTGAGTGGAGCAGGGCTGAGAATTCGCGGCTGCGGTCGGGGGCTTCGAATGAACCCTGACCGGTGACGATGACGATCGAATCGGCGTTTCTGAGACGCGGCAGGTGATAGTCGTCGTTTAGATTTTTTAGATACATCGCCGGATTGTTGAAATAGACGTTATCGTCGTAATACTGCTCGAGATAATTGTAAATATCATAGCTGCCGCTCATCGCGATGGTGCCGCGAAAATTGTCGGAGTGTTTGAAATATGTATTTGCCGCAAGCAGGGCGCCTAAGCTGGCGCCGGTAGTCAGCGGAAACGCGTCCTCGCCGCATTCGTTGCGGATCAGCGGCAGGACTTCCTGCATGATGTAGTTGTCATAGCGGGTGAGCATCTCGACCTTCCAGCCGGGGTGCGATTCGCGATTTAAGAGGCTGTATTTATTGACCGAATTGATCGAATAGGCGCGAATCAATCCGGCCTCGATAAAATCCTTGATCGCATCGATCAGATAAAATCGCTCGTATTCCAGATAGTCCGCCGCCGCCGTCGGAAACATGAGCAAAGGGTAACCCGCGTGCCCATAGGCAACCAGCGGCATATCCATGCCCAAATTCCCGCTAAACCATGATGTTGTGTCTCGTCGCATGTAAAATCCTCGTGTCCGTAGCCCGCACGTAAGTAAGGGCTAGATTGTCAACCAAGCCCCTACTTACGTGCGGGCTACTGACCCATCAGTACGTTATGACTATCTCGCGGGTCGTCGTATTATAGCCGCCGTTATCGACGGGGTTGCCGTCTTTGTCGGTGAGTTCGAGTTTGACCGTATGTTTGCCGCCGGTCCAACGCGAGAGCCAGAGGGGCGCCCATTTGTCGATAAACTGCGGCGCCGCATCATCGACCGTCCAACGCACCCGATAGTCGCCGCCGTCACCGACGAGTTTCCCGTTCAAAAGCCAAAAATCGACCATCACTTCGGCAACATCGATACCCTTATATTCGCCCTTTGGTCGACTGAATGTTAGAAGCGGTTTCTTTGGGTCAACATCGCCAGCCGTGCTTTCCCTCATTGCTTTTGCTTCCGGCGTCGGTTTGCTCGTATTCGCATTCGACATTTGCTCACCGGTGTTCGTGGTCGCCGGTTTTTCCGTTTCGGCGCCGCCATCTTTGACCGTGAATTTCACCATCTGAAAGGCTCCGTCATTTTTATACGATTCGTGCCAAGGCCTGGACGGAAATACACGCAGGGTATGGTCGCCATCCGAAACATTCTGTAATTCAAATTCCTGATCGAGATTGTAATACGCCTCGTACGGCTGATTATCGAGAATGACATGGACGTGATTTCCGGTATGCGTTTCCTCGTTCATCATAGGCTTATAGCCCTTGAGATCGCCAGCGAGGGCGAGCTTGACCTTAACCGTCGAACTGGTGACAGTCGCGTTTGCCTTTGGTTCGATAATCTTCAAAGTCGGTGCGGCCTTGTCCTGATCGTCGCGTGTTTTGCTCATGTCAATCAGCCTCTGCGGGCGCTCGACAACGACGAGTGCCTGCGGGCCGGGCGGCACTGCGGCGTTGGCATTTGGAGGAGCTGTCGTGTTCGAAGCACCACCGCCACAAGCGGAAATCATTGCCGTAATAAGAAAAAGTGCAAAAAAACTAAAATATTTCATCTAAACTCCCTACAAATCCGGCGGCGCCACGAGCGTTTCGGTGTGCCATTAGCCGGTCACCTATCACACGAGATCCGTAATCAAAAACTCCCCTAAAATTCTCTTCGATCCTATCCTCGACCTCGGCCATTTCGATGTCGCGACCGAGGAGCTTATCCATCGACGCGACAGGTTCGCCTTCACAGGCGATAATCCAGTTGTAATAGCTGAGATCGGTGTTCACATTTAGGGCGAAACCGTGTGTCGTGACCCAGCGTTTGATATGAACGCCGATCGCCGCGACCTTACCCTCGGCGGTGTGAACGCCCGTCAAACCTTCGATGCGAAACGACTCGATCCCAAAATTCGACATCGTTCGTATCAATACTTCCTCGATATCGCGGACGTATCTGTGAACGTCCTCGCGATTCGGCGAGAGGCTCAATATCGGGTAACCGATGAGCTGGCCGATGCCGTGATATGTGACCCGCCCGCCGCGATTCGTCTCAAAAACATCGACGCCGAGCTTTTTCAACATTTCCGCCGTCGCCAGAACGCCGGTATTCTTTGAGCGGCGGCCCATGGTAAACGTGTGCGGATGCTCGAGCAACAGTAAATAATCGCTATTTCGCTCGGCTATAACCTCGGTCTCAAGCTCTTTTTGCAGATCGACGGCATTTGCATAGCCAACGCGCCCGAGCCTGCGAACTTCTAAACAACGCTGATGCATTATCTAGTATGATAAGATTTTTCAGCGGAATTTAACACCAAAGGTATGAAAATGACAGATTTAAGGTTTGCGATAATAGGTTTGATGGCTTTTGTTATCTTGACGGGTTCAGTCGTGGCCCAGAAGAGACCGGCGAAAAAGCCGACACCGAAAAAGCCAACGGTGACGACCAAAATCGTGCCGCCGCTCGATGTGAGGGCCGCCCGCGAGAAGGTCGATAATCAGCTCTCGAACGTCAACGATTTTGTGACCAAACTCGGAACGATCGCCCAGGGCTTAGAAATCGCCGATGCGGACGCCAAGGCCGGCAATCTAAAACCCGCGACCGCCGCCAAGATAAAAGCCAAAAAAGCCGAAATCGTCGAGGCGATACGCAATATCAGAGTGGGCCTGGGAACTTTAGAATCAGAATTTCGCACAAAACCCGCGCTCCAGAAATACTTACCAACCATTCAGGGCATAACTAATCTCTCGGAGCAGGCCGAAGATCTCGCGATTGCCGGTAAATTTGTGGCTGCTAGGGAGCCGTTACGCGATGTCGCAAAAAAGCTTACCGATGTTCTGGCGCTGATGCCTTTGTAAGCGAACGATTTTATGCGGCGAAGCGAACACGGACTGAAGCGGCAAGCATCCCTGCTTGCCAGCGGTTGAAAACCGCTTAGGTCTGCAAGTTAATTCAAGTCGCAAGATATGGGAAAGAATAACACCGAGGAAGCCTCGGCGTGGCAAGCAAGGATGCTCGCCGCTCCAGTCGGCGGCCTGATCGATCACGGTTTTTTCAATTGAACAACCTTCGTGTCCGGATCGCAGACTTCAATTTTTCCTTTGTCCGCCGTCGCGGCTTTTGGGTCGAGCGGCGGCAGGCCGAGGGATTTGCGAATGAAGGTTTCGCCTTCGTTTTTGATCAGCTCGCCGTTTATGACAAACGTCTTTTTCGTCAACACATCGCCTTTTTTCTCAATAACGGCCGGGGTCAAAAATATATACCAAGGCGAACCCCAGTTGCGGGTATCACCCGTCGATTGGCGGTATTCGTAGTGAAGCGTGGTTTGCTTGGCAGCTCGAGATTCCGATTCATAAACGGTCGGGAAGGTAACCGCCAGAGTTTCAAGATTGTTCGTCATCGAATCGACGGGGTCATATTCTCCGATACCGATTATCGCCAGACCTTTGTCCTTGTAATTCTGGTAAAATCTCTCAAGCATCGGAGCGTCGAACCGCCAGTTACCGCACCACGGAGCATAGTAAACCACTATCACGAGCTTTTTACCCTTTGTAAACTCGCGCAGATTAATATCCTCGCCGGTCTTTGGATTCTTGTAAGTCCAGTCCCTGTAACTGATCTCTTTCTCGACCATCGGGGCCTGCTCGTTCTGCCCGAAGGTGAAAACGAACGTCAGCAGTATGATCAAAAATGCAAAAACCAATTTCATTTAACAAATCCTCTTCGGAAAGACTATCTTTTCAGATGCCGCAAGACAAGTAAAAAGTTGGAAGGGGATTGGGGTGTGATCCGGCCGATCGGGCAGAAACGCGAGTGTCACATCAGGCACTCAGCAAGGAATGAAAAACGTATCTCCATTTGCGGCGATAAACGACATTGTCGTGACACTCGCGTTTCTACCCGCTTCGTCATTTGTGATAACCTGTGGCTAGCAAATCATGAGCACGCAAACTACAGTTTCAGATATTTTCCGGCGGGCGTTGGAGATGCGTCAGGCGAATCCGACGGCTTCGTTTAAAGATGTTACCGCCCAGATCGTCAGCGAATACAGCGGGCGGCCGTTTCCCGATACTGCGTTTTTGACGATCCCCGAATACGACAACATCGCACCCGAAGAAGACTGGACTGCCGGTCTGCCGGTTGTGCTTCGCGGCATCCAGAACGAAGACTGGCAGGACATCGCCCACGGCATCATTATCAGCCTCGAACAGGTCGAAAATTATCCGAAACAATCCGGTCGCGAAGACGACCCCGCCAAAGAATGGCGCAACCGCAACCGCGGCATCGAGGGAGCCGAAGAAAAGAATCTAGGCAAATGGATGCCCGAAGAACTGATGGCAATGGCGAAACGGAACGTGAAGTAGCCGTTCGAAATAGCTGATAACTGATAGCTCGAAGCTGATATCAGCTATTAGTTTGCAGCTATCAGCTATTTCGAAACATACTTCATATTTCCAGCCCTAACCCGTCATATGCCTGGATGGCGGTACTCGACGAATCGACTTTCATGACCTCAGATGAAAAATCCACGCTGTCCCATTCCGGATAAAAATGCGTGAGCATTGCTTGTTTACATTTCGATTTGCGGACGAGATAGATCGCCTCGGCAAGTTCGAGGTGTTTTAGTTTTGGCTTGTCATGGACGAAGGTGCATTCGAGAATGAAAAGATCGACGCCGTTTGCAAAGGTTGCGATAAGCTCGTCAAAGCCTGTGTCCGCCGAATAGACTAGCGTTTTACCGTCGCAATCGCGAAGATGGATCGCGTGGCTCTCATCGGTGTGTGGCGTTTTGCAGGCGACGGCCTCGACGCCTGGAAGTATGTCGAATTTTTCGAGATGCTCGATCTCGATGATCTCGACCGGAAACGGCTGTTCGAGCAACCTGTAATTGTGGGCATCGAAACTGGCAATAAGCTCTCGAATGCCCGCAGGACCGAATATCCGCAGCTTTTTTTTGCGGGTTTTGATCGCCGCCTCGTGCTTTGTCCCGGCCAGAAAAGGAGCGATGCCGGCGCAGTGGTCGAGGTGAAAATGCGAGATCCAGATCGCATCGAGATTTGCCCAGTCCAGCCCTTCCTGCGCCATTCTGAGCGGTACCGAGGCGGAAAAGTCGAGCACTACCGTCCCGCGCGTTGTTTCCAGCCAGTAACCGGAACTGCTGCGTCTTGGGTTAGGGATTGACGTGCCGGAACCGAGAACGGTAAGTTTCATGCTCTGATATTATCAGAGATTTTCTAACAGGATGCACAAGGATCGGCAGGATAGGAATAGAAAAAATCCTGTTTATCCTGTCCATCCTGTTCGCGCACGACTTGTGTTAAATTAAGGTTATGAGCCAAGTGGACATACTCGCAATATTTGCCGCATCCCGACGACGTCGAACTGACGGTCGGCGGGACGCTGCTGAAGATGAAAGCTCTCGGCTATCGCACCGGCGCTCTGGATGTGACGCGCGGTGAAATGGGGACGCGGGGAACGCCGGAGGGACGAGCGGTCGAGGCTGAGAATGCAGCGGAGATATTAAAGCTTGATCTCCGCGAGAATCTGGGCCTCGAAGACGGGCATGTGTTTGTTACGGATGTCGAGCGAACTGCGATGGTCAGGGTTTTGCGGCGTCTGAAACCGAAAGTTATTCTGACGCACCAGATCGGCGACCCTCATCCCGATCACGATCACATAGCCCACCTTGTCCGGGAATCCGCCCGCTTGTCGAGTATGAAAAGGTACGATGAGGAAACGGGAGGCGAAAAGATCGCCGTGCCGATAATCGCACACAATGTGTTTTCACGCCGCACCGAGCCGTCATTTGTCGTTGATATTTCGGACTTTCTCGAGGAAAAAATGGTCGCGATCAGAGCCTATCGATCGCAGTTTTACGACCCCGCGTCGACCGAACCTGAAACGCGACTCACGTCGATGCATTTCCTCGATGAACTCGAAAACCGCTCGCGTTATTTCGGTTCACTGATCGGCACCGAAGCGGGCGAACCGTTTTTTGTCCGCGAGGCCCTAAACATCGACGACCCGATTGACCTTTTAACGCGGTCGATGAATCTCTATTCTTAACATCACAGCGGAGGCGGAGAAAAGAATTTTACAGGATGGACATGATAGTTTGGATCAGCTTCGGGTTCTTGCTAAAAATCCTGTAAATCCTGTTCATCCTGTTTGAATTCCCTGCGGCTCCAGGACTCTGCGGTAAGTTTCAGCTTTCTATGACTCCACTAGCGCCCGAAGAAATTGAACTCAATAAAAAGCGGGCCGTTCTCGAACGCCTCAAGGACCGCCTCGCCGATCGTGAAGAGGAGATGACCGATCTTCGCACCGACCTCGAAAAATTTGAGGCAAATTACACGATGCAGGTCGGCCGTCTCTATGCCGAGCTTGATGAGATCGAGGCAAAGATTGCTGAGGAAGAATATAAACTTGTTCCCGACGACGAGGAAATAAAGAAAAAGGCCGAGGAACTGAGGCGGCGGGCCGAAGAATCAGCAGCCCGAGCTCTCGAGGCCGCCGAGGCCGCAGAAAATAAATGGGAACCCACGCTCGCCGCCAAAAAGGCGTATCACAATCTCGCTCGAACGATCCATCCCGACCTTGCACTCGACGCTGTCGAAAAAGAAAAGCGGCACGGGCTGATGGCCCAGCTTAATCAGGCGTATTCGTCGGGCGATCAGGACAAGCTCAACCGGCTCGTCGAGGAATTCCGAAACAGTCCCGATCTCGTCAAGGGCGATACCGTCGGCGACGAGCTCGTTCGGGCGATTCGCCAGATATTTCAGATAAAGGTTAGGCTTGTCGTGCTAAAGCAAGAAAAAGAAACTGCCGAGGCATCAGAGTTATTTAAGCTGCGAGAAAAGATGGTCGCCGAGATGGCCGCAGGTCGCGATATGGTCGCACAGATGGCGGCTCGCACGATCGTTCAGATAAAGAAATCGGAACGTCGTCTCGAAAACTTAAAGAACGTTAACCAGGCTGCGGAAGAATATGTGAAGGAAAAATACGGGATGGAGATATCGGATTTTCGTTAGACGTTGAGAGCCTCGACGGTTAACTTTCCGCCTTTGCGAACTGTACTTTCGGGGCAAACGCCGACGATCTTACCCAGAATGCGGACTTCTGATTCGTCAAAGACCTCGGGCTCGCCGTCAACACTCTCGATGCAGACAATACCAAAATCCGCATCGTAAAAACCGCACCGAACGGCGCCCGATTCGATCTCCGAGACGGCCGCGAGATCGCCGCGCTTGACTGGCGTCTCGGCAACGACCGCGAGTGAGCCTTTGACAAGCCCGATCTCCTCGAGCTCGTCATTGTTGATCCATACGCCGCGATAGTCAGCGTAGTTACCGATAGACGCGGGCAGGATCATCTCGAGGCTGCCCTTTTCGACGGATGATTCCGTGTTTTTTGCCGCAACGGAATTCCTCGACTTGAGTGACTCTTCAAATTCTTTAATTACCCGTCGGGCGGCATCCTCACCCGTCTGAATGCGGGCCATGTTGACCGCGTCGATCAGGTTGACGACGGCATCGGAAAAATTGTCCAGGTGAAGCAGAACCTTGGCTTTTGTCACAAGGGTCTCGATCAGGTAGGTCGAATTTTCGCTTCGCTTTAGAATCGACGCGGCCTTGTTTACCGTTTTTAAAGCCTCAGCGTATTTCTTTTCCGCAAAATATAACGACGCCTTAGTGTCGAGCGAAAATCCCTCGCGAGTTTTATCCCTGACCGCCTTAAACAGCCGAATAGCATTGTCTATCGCGTCATGGGCCTTCCGGAATTGTCCGGATTCCTTGTAGAGCCACGCCAGATTATTCTCGACCGTTGCCAAATAAACGCGGTGCTTGGAGCGCTGATGATAATATTTTGCGAACTCAAAATGTTCCAGAGCTTCGGTCTTGCGGCCCAGATTGTCGAGCGCGATACCGCAATGGTTGAAAAAGTCGCCGGTCAAACAGTCGTCGCCGCACGCGAGAAACTCGGTCTCAACGGCTTTCAGTACGTTTAGGTTCTGTAGGTTTTTTTTGGCCGGGATATTTATCAGGCACCGGATGATGATGGAAAAGAGGCGGATGTTATTCGCCCGCGGCAGCTTTCTCGAAAACGACTCTTTGATCCAGATTAGAGCTTCGTTGTGTTCGCCCGTTCTCCAATACGAAAGCGCCAGATAGTTTTCGCATTCGGCCGCCTTTTCAATATCGCTGCGGTCAAGAAATCTTCCGCGTGCATCCATCAGCAGGTCACGCGACTTTTCCTGCGATCCCGCCTCCTGTTCACAATGACCGTGAAAGCCGATAAGGCTTCCGCACCGTAGAAGCAACTCCGCCGAAACATCAGGTTCGACATCCACCAGATAAGGTGAGGACGAAAGATCGGGCCAAATATCCGCGAGTTCATCGAGGGCTTCGGCGTATCGACCGCTTCGCTCAAGTCTAAAAAGCCTCGCAGCGAGAGGTATCTGGGTTTGGGTTGTTTGCGGCCTGAGAGTGGACATCGTAAATATACGTAATTTGTCTGATAGTATAGACCCGATACGCAGTCAGTATCAAGACAAATTACAGCTTAGGAGAAAAAAATGAACACAATACTTAAAGTTACGCTCGCGATCACTCTTTTCGCTTCGACAATGCTGGCCGATGGTCAAATGGGAAGCGGTGGATGCAACGGTGAAAACTGCCCGCCACCACCACCTCCATGCACGGAAAACTGCAGTGGTCGACCGGAAATACAGGGTGACGACGACGGCGTAATCGGCGAATCGAAGGACGAAACGGTAACGCCGGCTGACATCATGCCGCGAATTGGCCGAGTATTATTTTCTTGGCTTCTAGGAGCGGTCGACCCGGTCCCTAGCGGCCGTTAAGGTTGTCTCCCGGTGAGGGCGTTGGATTCGTCCACGACCTTTTCCGACATTAACTCGCTGGACTGTAATTTAACGGTTCTTTGGTAAACTGCCTGTTTCCCAATTTTCTCGTTGATTACTTCCACACAAATTCTCCTGACAAATGCTTCCATTTGGCCAGTAGGTAGAGGTGTATCAAAAAATTGGGAGTCATCGACAATTTTTTTTCCACGGCCGGTCAATAGCCAGTCGATTGAGTATGACGTGCGCTGAGCGATTGTAATAAGAACTTCCGGATGAGGCAGACGTCCGTTAAGATAATTCTTAGCCGTTTGGTACGAAATGTTCAACAGACGTTTAACTTCCGCGGGTTTTGACGAACCACAAGCTTCGGCAAATCTCGCAATAAAAGCGAGACTTTCTTTTGTTTGTGATTTTGCTCTTGACATAGTTCGATGAACGTGTAAAATTCTTATATGATCATTCTACAATGATTAAGTATAGTAGTTCAGATCGTTATTTGCAAAATATATCGTCTATCAGTTTATTATGACGAGATAGATCAAATTTTTACAGTTTCGCGGGCCGTACACGCCCTGTGTGCGCCGCGAAAATAGGGGGTAACGGTGTGGGAGACGTTGCCCCCGCCTTATTTTAAATCGAATTTCCGGCGGCAAACCCTGACGCCCACGCCCATTGAAAATTATAGCCGCCAAGCCAGCCCGTCACATCGACGACCTCACCAATAAAATAGAGTCCGGGAATTTTTTTCGATTCCATCGTTTGCGAGGATAATTCGGCGGTTGAGACTCCGCCCAGCGTAACCTCGGCTCGGTCGTAACCCTCGGTTCCGGCAAATTTCGCCTGCCATGAATTGAACTCGCGGCCGATCTCATCGATCTCGCGTTTGGACAATTCGCTTAACGGTTTATTGGCTGGAATAAAGGCGTCGGCGAAACGCTGCGGAACAAACTCGCCGAGGAAGTTGGCGACGGTGCGGCGACCGTGCCGGTTTGCCGCGAGCGTCTCGGCGACTTCGGTTTCGGGCAAGAGGTCAATGGTAATCGGCTCGCCCCGCCGCCAATAGTTTGAGATCTGAATTATCGCGGGCCCTGAAAGACCGCGATGCGTAAACAAGACGTTCTCGCGAAACGACTGCTTTCCGGTCGTCACGTGGCTGTCGATCGATACACCCGCCAGATGTTTGTAATTTTTGCCATCGAGAACAAGACCTACGAGCGATGGCCGCGTTTCGACGATCCTGAGCCCGAACTGGCGGGCCACGCGATACCCAAAATCGGTCGCACCGATCTTTGGAAACGAGAGCCCGCCGCAGGCTGTGACGAGGTTTCGGGCATTGAAGGTGCCCTGATTTGTCTCGACGCAAAATCCAGCTTCCTTTTTGACTTCCAAAACTGTACAGCCGGTGCGTATCTCGACACGTGCTCGGCGACACTCCGCGATCAGCATTTCGACAATAGATCGAGAGCTTTCGCGGCAAAAGAGCTGACCGAGCTTTTTCTCGTAAAACGGTATCTTGTACTTTTTGACGAGGTCGACAAAATCCTGCGGCGTGTAGACCGCGAGCGCGGATTTGCAGAAATGCGGATTTTGCGAGATGAAATTCTCCGGGCGCACATCCGTGTTTGTAAAATTACAACGCCCGCCGCCCGATATGACGATCTTGCGGCCGACCTCGGCGTTATGCTCGAGAACGAGTACCCGACGCCCACGCTTTCCGGCCGTGATCGCACAAAACAACCCAGCCGCACCGCCGCCGATAATGATGGCGTCATACGTCACTTTCCTAGAGATTTGCGAATCTTGTTGAGGTATTCCCGTTTCTCCGAGATATCCTCGTACTCCGATACCTGGTCCAAATAGGCATCAACGTAAACCCAATCGATCTCGTCTTGCTTAGTTAGAACGGACTCGATATCGGCAAAATCTTGCATCCTGCCGGCCACCGTTTTGAGGGCGACGAGTGTGTCAGCTGAACATATTCTGAGGGAAATCGCAGTCGTGAATTGTTGATAGCTTGAACGTTTAAGCTCCTCGTTTATGTCCGCAAGACCGCCAAGCATGACATCTAACTCGGTTTTTGTTTTGGTTTGCAGCAGCAAAACTCTCTTGCGACGGGCAAATTGAAGTGTGGACTCGGGCGTACCGACCAAGGGATCAAATCTGGACATGAACCAGTTGATACGCTCGTCTTCATCGACTAACTCTGTGAAAACGGTCATGTCAATGTCAGTTGTAAGGCGCGGCTGTCCCCAGATCTGCAACGGAATGCCGCCGACAAAAAAGAAATCGAGCCCTTCTTTTAAAAGCAGATCTTGTACCGCCTCGGCTTCTTCGAAAAGCGTTGTCATTTGTGCATCTTGGAAAGAAGCTCTCTAAGTTTAACTAATCCGGAAGTGGGTTTTTTCGAACCGAGAAATTTTGCAGACTCGAATGCTCCCTGAAGTATAGGCCCATCGATCAGAATGTCGCTATTCCGAATACGTTCGATCCGAAGCGGTTCAAGCGTTTCATGTCCGTCGCGAAATCCACGCATGATTGCAACTATATCGCTAACATCTGGCTTCATAGATTAAATTATACCAAATACCGCTCCTCTAAAATACCCAAATGATGCCGCACGTGGCCGATGGCGATGTTGGCGAGCGCTCGGACAGAGACTGGCACGTCGCTTGCGGTTCCCATGCGTTTTAGGGCGGCTTCGTCGAGGTTATTGAGGAAAAGGACGTTTGCCTTTCGGCTTAGCTCAAATTCGTCCAGCAAATCCGCGAATGTGCGATTATTGGCGTTTGAATTTTCGATATAACCGTCCTGCTCAAAGCCCTCGATCGGGGTTTCGTCGCCGCGCGCGATGCGTAGCATTCGATAGGCGAAGATGCGTTCACCATCAATAAGGTGGCTAAGAACCTCTTTTATTGTCCATTTACCTTCGGCGTAGGCAAAATCGCCCCTTGTCTCCGGGATGCCGGCATGGGCGGCTCGAAGTTCGGCGCTCTGGCGGGCAAATGCTTCGCGAATATCGCCTTCGTGGACGAGCGAAATATACTTGCCATAGTATTCGCCGTATTCGTCTTGTTCAGGTTTGTACATCGTATGCAAAACTCCTTTCAAAAGTTTGGTATTTATGTGTAATATTATCAGAAAGGATATCCTTTTGCGCAGGCGGGACCAGTCTATGAAATATTTCTTCATATCGGTGCTATTCTTATTCGCTGTCGTCGCGGCAAATGCCCAAAATGGCGGCAAGGCCGAGCCGAAACGGATACAGTTTGCGGCCGGTGCATCGAGTGCGACACTGAGCGGTACCTTGTCGAACGGTCAGGAGATGGAGTTTGTCTTTGGTGCCCGCAAGGGGCAGACTGTTTTTATCAAAAACTCCACGGTGATTTTTTTTGACTTCAAAGTGTTTAGCGAGGAACATTTTTCCGAAGGCGATTTTGATAGTTCTCGCACATATTCCTTTACGATTCCCGAGACGGGCGACTATTTATTTTTCGTCCGAAAGAAACAGGTCAAATCGCCGCGAACAGCGCGATTTTCGATGACGCTCGCGATCAAATAAGATCTGAGACGGCGTCATATTTTACAGGAGAGATCACATAATGAAACGAACATTTCTAATTACGGGCATTGCGATGATAATGCTTGCCGCACTTTCGCAGACCGGCACACGGGCGGTCAATATGACATTTGCCGACCGTTTTGCCGCCGCCGCCCCGGTCGGCGTGAGCGGGACTTACGGTTTTGATAAGGCGCATTCGGCGATTGGATTTAAGGTCAGGCACAACGGCTTGATCGATATACCCGGCTTTTTCCGCGATTTCACGGGTACCATTAGCTACGATGCCAAGGACGTGGACAAATCGACTGTCGAATTCACCGCCAAAGCCACGAGTGTTGACACGGGCGTGGGCGGCCGGGATAACCATTTACGATCGGCGGACTTCTTTGAGGTGGCAAAATTCCCGGATGTTACCTTTAAGAGCA
The DNA here is from genome assembly GCA_963738935.1 of uncultured Acidobacteriota bacterium. GTDB lineage: Bacteria > Acidobacteriota > Blastocatellia > Pyrinomonadales > Pyrinomonadaceae > OLB17. The sequence goes on from CAVTYF010000001.1 coordinate 3,206,718, forward strand.
GCAAGGTCGAGAAAAAGGGCAAGGGCTGGATGGTGACGGGCGATTTTACGATGAAAGGCGTGACCAAAACGATCTCGTTCCCGTTCAACATCGCAGGCTTTTTGCCCGCTGGTGAGCGAAGCGGTGCAAGAATGGGCTTTACGGCGGAGACGTGGATCAACCGCCGCGATTTCGGCGTCAACTATGGCGGCAACATTCCCGGTACGAACACGCCGGTAATTGCCGACCAGATCGCGATCCGCATTGAGGTCGAAGCTCCGGCACCCCGTCCGGCTGCTCCAGCAACACCGGCAGCGGCTCCAAAAACAGACTAATTTTTGCCACAGATTGCCGCAGATTAACGCAAATGACGCAGATTGTCTTTATCTCCGATCTGCGTTTTCTGCGTCTTTTTGCGGCTAATCTTTCTTTTTCTTTCCGACTTCAGAAAATGCAATGTCGTATATCGCATATTGCTCCCAGCCGGCGAGGTCGAAATGCCACCATTCGTTTGGGTTGACGGTAAAACCGTTTGCCTCCATCAGTTGGCGGAGTTTGTCGCGGTTAATTCTCTCTTCGTCAGTTCCGCCCGCATAATCGGGTGAGGCTCGTTCGGTAAACTCATCGTAGGCGGACGGCATCGGGATCGCCCTGCCGGTCTCTAGATCGAAAATGCCGAGATCGACGGCGCAGCCGCGATTGTGCTTTGACCCATCGGCCGGATCGGCGACGAACATTTTCTGATCTTCGCTCACCGATTCCCAGAACAATTTTGTGATCGACCACGGCCGATAACCATCGTAAATGACAATACCGAGTCCCTGTTTATTCAGCCATTTGTGGACACGAATGACGCCTTCGGCGGCGGGAAGCTGTAAGAATGCGCGGGCCTCGGGATAGACGGCTTTGCCAACAAAGTTGTCGGTTGTCGCGTACTTTATGTCGAGCTTTATCGTGTTGTCGAGCTTTATGAGTTCTATCAATGACGCCTCACGTTTATTTTTCTATCGGCGGTGCGGTCTGGCGAACGCAAAGACCTACATCAAACTCGTTCCCAGCAGCCAACTGCCGCCGTCAACAACCAAAGTTACTCCATTGATGTAACTCGCCGCGTCTGATGCGAGGAACAATGCCGAATTTTCGATGTCGGCGATGCGGCCAAATCGGCCGAGCGGAATTTTTCTGGTTAATTTCTCTTTTAGCTCTGGCATCAGCAGGCGTTTCATGCCTTCGGTGTCCTCGATTGGGCCGGGCGCGATGCCGTTGACGCGGATGCCGTGGCGGCCCCATTCGACCGAGAGGTTTCGCGTGATCGCGTCAACGCCGGCCTTGGCGGCTGAGACGTGTATCTGCATTGGCGTCGCGAGATAATGGAGCGTTGCCGAGATATTCAGGATCTGGCCTTTCGACTTTTTCAGCTCTTCGAAGGCGGCCCGGCAGACGTTGAATGTGCCCTTGGTGTCGATATCGACCACCGTCCCAAAACCGTTTGACGAAAGCTGGTCGGCGGCACACAGGAAATTCCCGGCTGCACCGTTGACGACGATATCGATCTTACCGTAATGCTCGACGGTCTTGGCGATCGCATTCTCGACCGCGTCATAATCGCGAACATCCGCAGCGACGGTAAAACACTCGCCTCCAAAGCCTTCGACCTCGGCCTTCATCGCCGCGAGATTATCCGGGTTGCGGCTCGTGATCGCCAGCTTTGCCCCATGCTCCGCAAACGCCCGCGCCACGCCGCCCGTGATCCCCGTCCCGCCGCCAGTTACAAACGCGACCTTACCCTGTAAAATGTTATCAGCAAATATTTTTTCCATATTGATCTGGATTTTAGCATGGGAATTGGCCACAGATGAACACAGATAAACACGGATTTAAGAAAATGCGAGTCGGCACGAGTCTAGTAAAAAATATCTTGTGTTTATCCGTGGTTATCTGTGTTCATCTGTGGCTAATTTTTCTTAGTTCGTGCGTCTCAAAACCATCCGATCTCTGCACTCTCGTTCCCGCTGAATCGCTCGTTTATCTCGAAACAAACGACCTCGCCGCCGCTCTACAGCCAATCGTTGACAGCAAAGCATTTGCGGAAGCCACCACGACGAAGCCGGACTTTTCTACACTCAAAGGCGTCCAGCTGGCGGTGGCGGTTACCGGGTTTGAAACGTCCGAGGTCGCTGTGACCGACGAGCAAGCGGTCGGAAAAGTGCAGCCGCGTTTTGTCGCTGTCGCCGACACACACGCGTGGAACTATCAGGCGGTCGCTTTCGCGGAGAAGAAACTCGGCAGTTTTGTCACCGAGATCTACGACAGCGAACCCAAACTCGAAAAGTCGGACAAACACGGCGGCAAGTATTTCACCTGGACGTCCCAGGATGGACGGAAGGCTTTTGCTCTCGTCATCGACGCCGTAATCTATTTCGGCAACGACGAGTCCGCGATCGACAAAGCCCTGTCGGTTCGCAGCGGTCAGGCCGACAGCATCGCTAAGACCGGCAAGCTCTCGCCGCACGTTCCAGGAAATCTCGCCAGCGGCTACGTCTCGACCGACGGCGTCGCCCAGATCGCCGCCCTCGCCAGCCTCCACTTCGCGTCCCAGGCCAGCGACGAAGAAGAAATCCAAAGCGCCGTAGCCGGAATCCTCCCCCAACTCATCCGCGGAACCGTAACGGATGTCAGTTGGAGCACGTCCCAGACGAGCGAAGGTATCGAAGACAAATGGTCGGTGAAGATGCCGACAGAGGTTGCGAATGTATTAAATGAAACGATCGTCGCCGGGGACGATACCGAACCTGCCAAATATGTCAATAACACGATAATTGCCCAACTTCCGAAGGATACTGCGGTTGCAACCCAATATAATCTCAAGAATCCGCAGATGGCTTGGCGAAGTATTCTCCTGGTAGCCCAAAGTCGGTTGAGTAGTGTCGAGGCTAAGATTGTGTCGGAGTTCGGCAGTCTGCTCTTTGAGCCGTACGGAATTCGCGACCCTGAGCTATTTTTGAGTTCATTTGGCTCCACCAAGTACCAGAAGAGCCATAATATCGTAACCGCAAAGATTGATGCTCAGGCCGAAGACACCGTCGTAATCGCGGCACGAGGTGATTCAAATCTTGCGATAAAGGCACTATCGGCAGACCTCAAACCGCTGAGACCACCTGTCGAAGATGGCCTCAATATTTGGACTAGCAGCGACCTTGATATTCAAGTCGCCTTTGATGGCGATATGATCAAAATCGCGTCCCAAGAAGATCTTTCGAAGATAAATGGCATGCGACTTGGTGAACTGAGCGACGTTCGATCCGAACATCTACGCCAACTTGCTGTTAGCAAAGCACCGATTGCCACGGCTGGGCGGGACACAACCACGACACTCGCAATACTCAATCTCCTCGCTCGCGAAGGCCACGGCGACACTCAGGCCGTCGCAACCTACCTCACCGAAACCCGCTTCACCAAAACCGGCATGGAGCGTCGGACGGTGTCGGATCTTGGGTTTATCGGCTGGATGATCGCTCAGCTTGCGGATAGTTAATCAAGTCGGCGCGCCTCATCGGATAGATTACGCAACACCGTCATCGCATCTGCCGCGCGCTCAAATTGAACAAAAATATGATCGTGATGAGTTCCGGCGACGACGTTGGAGCTTATCCCAGCGTCCGCAAGTGCGGTTGTGAACGCGGCGGTGAGGCCGATGGCGTCGAGGGCGGAGTTTGCCGTTAGCGTGATCCAGGCGGCGCGGAATAGGATCGGAAGGGTCGCTTTTACGGCGTCGGATTCGGCAAGAATGATCGTCAGCTCTTCATCCTCGCGAAATGTGCCAATCACGGGTATCGCGGTTATGTCGGTGTCGAAAGGTACTGACGAATAGACATAGACGCCGTCGTGGAGATGCGGGTTGAGCGAACGGAGTAGCGTCTTGAGGTCGAAGATCGGCTTTGTCATTTGGATTGCGGTATTACAGAGCGAGAAAAGCAACTTTCCCCTTTTCCGCGGTTTCGAGTGTTTCGAGTACAAGATCGGCAAACGGCGCCAGGTCATCAATCCGGTTGGAGACCGCTTCCAGGACAATCAAAGCAATATCAAATCGAGGCAGATTTTGTTGATAAGACAGGTTCCGATCAACTGTAATAAACACGTCAAATTCGCTCTCAGCCAGTCGCATTAGCTGGCAATTCTTGACACCAGCCCAGCCCGCTTATGGAACCGTTTTGATTTCATGGCCCAATAATTTGGCGGCGAATCGACGGTCAATACACTCATCAAGCAAAATTTTCACGCGGCCAGCTTCTCCATTTCGGTCTCGGCCTGCTGCAAAAATTCAGTCACCTGAAAACGGCTGACCGTCGGAAAACCTTCGAGAAAATCGTCTATATTGTCACCTGCGGTCAGGTAATCAATCAGCGTCTGGATCGGAACCCGAGTACCAGTAAAAACTGGCGTCCCGCCCATTATTTCTTTTGATGAGGAAACGACCTGTTGTTTCATAGCCCCATTATACTATCCGAGTTCATCAAAACCCGATATTGAAATAGGAAAAATTCCCTTCAGCCTCTTCGTTTGTAATTCCGCGTGTTTCCACGGCGTTTTTCGGTGGCGATTTCAAGCACCAAACGCCTGCCGCGCCGCTGCTGTCAAGTTTTCCATCGTTTTTCGATACGGCCCCGGGCCGTAACTGATGCGGGCGACGCCGAGCGCGGCCATATCATCGTTTGATGGCGTGTCGGCCATCACCATAATATTGACTGGCAGCGGCGAGGCGGCGCAGAGATGCCGGATAAGCTCCGCCTCTTTCAACCCCGGTGCAAAAAAACCGCTCGCCCCGGCTGATGAATACGCTCGGGCGCGTTCGATGGCCTCATCGATGTGTTCATGATGCACACTTGCTTTGTTTTTTAGAAAAAGATCCGTTCGGGCGTTAATAAAAAACGGCATGTCGGCGTCATCTGCGGTTGAGCGAATGTCCTGAATTCTGGCGGCCTGTTCATCGATCGGGTAGATGCCCACGCCCCCGACGATTTGATCTTCGAAATTGATGCCAACCGCACCGGCATTGATAACCCGGGCGATATTGCCGCGCAATCCGGCGGAATCGGTTGCATAACCGCCCTCGAAATCGAGCGTGACCGGCCTATCGACGGCCACCGCGATTCGTTCCAGATTGGCGATGACAATATCGAGCGGCACCTGCTGACCATCCGCATAACCATTCGCCGCCGCAACCGACCAACTGCCTGTCGCGATCGCCCTTGCTCCCGCGTCGGCAACCGCCCATGCCGTTCCCGCATCCCAAATGTTTACGAGCACGACTGGATTTCCCTCGATGTGGAGCGATGCAAACAGTTTAGCTTTTTCGTTTTGGTTCATTGTGTCACCTTCGCGTGGGGTTTGACGAACGCTTTACAACGCGACCGTCGTGCCTTTAAACTCGACCACAGCGTAAATTTTTTGGAGATGTTAGAGATGAAAAACCCCTTAAAGATTGTTTTTGTTTTTGTTTTTTTAGTATTCGCGGTTTCGCTCGCCGCGAGCGGCGGAACAAACGCCAATAGCCTGCCCGAAAATGGCGTGACCGTCGAATCGTCGCGCTCCCTCTATCGCCAGCATTGCGCCGAGTGCCACGGAGCAAACGGCAAATCGCAGACACCCCGCGGCCGCGAAACCGAGGCTGACGATCTAACCACCGCCGATGTCAAGGGCGACAGCCTGGCAAAAATCGGGCGAATCATTTCAAGCGGAAAAGGCGATATGCCCGGGTTCAAGCGTAAACTCTCAGCCGCGCAGATCGCCTCGATCGCCAGATACGTTAAAACGCTGTAATTTAGTCGCTCAGCCTGATTGAACTCAGCACATTTACAAACGGCCTGTTATAGCCGTTAGCTTCGTCACGCGGGACGACTGTTACCGCATAGAATAACTGCCCGTCGCGCATGCGGGCCGTGTAAACGGTGACGACCTCAATTTTTCCCGTAACGGGTGATGTGCCGGCAAGCTGAGTCGTAAATCCCTGTCGTCCGGCAAGATAACGGCTCGTCAGGCGGTTTTGCTGACGCAGGTAGGTATTCGCCTGTAGCGTCTCATTTATATACGCCTCAGCGTCCTGCCGATGGTTCGTTCCCTGGCCCCGATACAATCCGATCATCAGACCATGGGTAATTCCCTGTTCGCCATACGCTCCCTCAGGGGCAAACTGGGCGCCGTCCTGACCGCCAAATTCACGCCAGTTCGACGGAACTGAAACCCGGGCCCAACTCAGTCCCGAATACGTACGAACGGTACTAGCCGGATACTGAACATTTGGTGAATATCGTCCAGTGGCCGTCGGATTCTCAGTACCCTGAGTATTTTCCGGCTTTTTTGTTATCTCGGCCATCGTCCGTGCTTTCGGCATCGCCCGAAAACGAGCCTGGATGCGTTCGAAATCACGAGTGATCTTGATCGGGTTTGACGATACGCGCAGGTATTCGGCCTCGCGGTTAATCGCATTGAACCTGTTGCCCGGATTCGGATGACTGCTCATCCATTCCGGACCGCCGCCGCCGCCCTGCTGTTCGATTGTGCGAAACATATTTGCCAGGTCACGCGGATCATACCCGGCGTCCGCCATTATGCGAGCGCCGAGCATATCTGATTGCGACTCGTACTCGCGGCTGTATTTTGTAGCCCAAACGGAAGCGAGACCGGCCCCGATCTGGGCTCCGGCCTGTCCGCCGAGGATCGCACCGCCTAGAATCAGGCCGATGGTTCCAAGCGTATTTTTTGCACTTCCCTGTTTTGTTGCCTGCGCCGTCGCGTGGCGAAGAGCTCCGTGACTAATCTCGTGTGCCATTACGCCGGCCAATTCACCTTCGTTTTTAGCTGCCTCCAAAAGGCCGCGGTTTACATACATGGGAACGCCCGGCAAGGCAAACGCGTTGATATCACTCGCGTTAACCCACTTAAATCGATAATTAAACGCCGGTTCGTTAAACTGGCGCGGGATCGAATTCACCAACCGCTCACCTATGCGTTCGAGATAGGCGTTGGCATCGGCATCGTTTATGATCGGGAACTGTTTCTCGACCTGGGCTGATGCCTCACTGCCGAGTTTTACGTCGTCCTGCACCTTGTATTTATTCTTAGGCGCGACAATCTGGGTCTGCTGCGCAATTGCCGCGACGGGTACGATCCACATCGTCGCGATGAGCGCGGCTGTGGAAACTCGTCTTCCGATAAAATTGATATTCATAAGTCCTCCGCTTTATCTTGTTTCCAAGATTTTAATGCCCGACGCTCTTTAAAACAACGTCGGGCCAATACAATGTTTAGGATGACTGGCGCTCCTAGCGGCGTTCGCCGCAAAAAAAGCGACAGCAAAGGCGGCTGGATGTTAACAAAATGTTACAGACGTGATTCAATTTCCGGTGTCTGGATAAAAGTTTACGTATAATCTCCCTTTCGATAGGATGGATCAACGTGAAAAAACGTCGCAGCTCGATCTGCTCCGTGATCGTGTACTGCTTCTCGGCGGCAAGACGGAGGAGGCGGTTGACCGCGCCGTTCGTTCGCTGACCGAGCGAAATACGGAACTCGCCCACGGCGTCTGCCGCGATGACGAACAGATCGATCAGATGGAGCTCGAGATCGACCGTTTATGCGTCGATATTCTCGGTTCGCAGCGACCGACCGAACACGATCTGCGACTCGTCGTATCCGTGGCGAAGATTACGCCAATTCTCGAGCGCATCGCCGATCATGCATCGAGCATTGCCGAAGCGGCGATCATTCTTAATAACGAGCCGCAGATCGACAACTATATCGAGTTTTCGAGAATGGCCGAGATAGCCGCCGCCATGCTCAGCGAGGCCCTCAACGCATTTACGGCTGAGGATGCGATGGCCTCACGCGAGATCATCGCCCGTGATCTGACGCTGGATAAATGCTATGGCAGCGTTTTTGACGGCCTCATTCAGAATATGATCACTAATTCAGCGGCGGCCAATGGAGCCGCCCGCCTGCTCTTTGTCGCAAAACACATCGAGCGAATAGGAGATTACGTAAAGGACATTTGCGAGCTAAATGTTTACCTGACCGAGGCGGTTTTTATCAAACACGGTTCGCACACGTAAACGCAATGGACATAACTCCGGCGTTTTAATATATTTAGTTTCACAATCAAAATTTAGTATCGGAGAACCCAAACAATGGCTTTTAGCTTTTTACCAAAGGAAGACCAGTATTTTTCCCTTTTTTCTGAGATGACCGCGAAGATACAAGAGGCGGCTGCGCTTCTTGTCGAACTTTTGCAGGGGTCGGATGAGAATTTTGATGCGTTGTCAAAAAAGATCAAAAGTGTCGAGCACGAATGCGACGAGATCACTCACAATGTCACCACAAAACTCAACAAGTCGTTCATCACGCCGTTCGACCGCGAAGACATATACACGCTTTCCGTTGCTCTTGACGATGTTTGTGATTACATCGACGCTGCGGCCCGGGCTGTCGTCATGTATAACATTCACGAGTCAGACCCGTTTGCCGTAGAGCTCGCCATCGTGCTGCAAAAACAGGCGGCCGAGATACACGGAGCTGTTTCTCACCTCAAAACTGCGAAAGGTATGGAACAAAACCTGCTCGACATCCAGCGGCTCGAGAACGACGCCGACGAAGTGTATTTCCGAGCAATGGCGGCGCTCTTTAAGACCTCGGACGCGGTCAAGATAATTAAGTGGAAAGAACTCTACGAGATCCTCGAAAACGGCACCGACCGCTGCGAGAGCGTCGGCAATATCATCGAAAGCATCGTTCTGAAACACAACTAGATAGTCGAGGGTCTTGAGTCGAGAGTCGAGAGAAGCAGTTCTTCGACTCACGACTCTCGACTCACGACTCTCGACTCTTTTATGGACGCACAGACAGTTTCACTTGGATTAGTCATATTGATCATCGCCGTGGCGTTGGTGTTTGACTACGTTAATGGCTTTCACGACGCGGCAAATTCGATTGCGACGGTTGTCGCGACACGCGTTTTGTCTCCCGGAGTCGCGGTCGCATGGGCGGCTTTCTTCAATTTCATCGCGTTTCTCGTATTCGGCACGGCGGTCGCGAAAACCATCGGCGGCGATATGGTCGATATTGCCAAGATCGACCGCGGCGACCAATTGTTCGTGTTGCTCGCCGGTGTACTCGGGGCGACGATCTGGAACCTGATTACATGGTATCTGGGCCTACCGACGTCGAGTTCGCACGCGCTGGTTGGCGGCTACGCGGGTGCCGCCATGACCGCCTTTACCTATCAGGCAGGTTTCGTTAGTCCGCTGGTCGTGCTAAAAGCCGCGGGTTGGATCAAAACCTTAACATTTATCGTTCTCTCGCCGCTGATCGGCATGACCATCGGCTTTCTACTGATGATCCTCGTTTACTGGATATTTCACCGCGTTTCGGTAAATAAAGTGGACCGCGTTTTCCGCGTCGGACAGCTATTTTCCGCCGGTGCCTATTCGCTCGGCCACGGCGGAAACGACGCCCAGAAAACGATGGGCATTATCACTATCGTTCTCGTCTCGGGCGGCTATCTTCAGATGACCGGGGAAGGCAAACTGCCGGAAATACCGCTCTGGGTCGTTCTCGCCGCCCACGCGGCCATCGGTCTCGGAACACTTTCCGGCGGCTGGCGCATTGTCAAAACGATGGGAACCAAGATCGTCAAACTCCAACCGGTCGGCGGATTTTGCGCCGAAACGGCGGGTGCATTGACCCTGTTTGGCGCAACCGCCGCCGGAATCCCAGTCTCAACCACCCACACCATCACCGGCTCCATCGTCGGCGTAGGTTCGGCAAAGCGTTTCTCCGCTGTCAAATGGGGAGTTGCCGGGCGTATCGTCTGGGCGTGGGTCCTGACCATTCCTGCGGCCGCCCTCATCGCGGGACTGTCATACAGCGTTGTCCTGCTCATCGAAAAGATCGTGGGCGTGGCCTGATAACAAGTTTAGGAAGAAATTAGCCACGAACAGCACGAATTAGGAGAAGCCCTCTTGATTCGTGCTATTCGTGTAATTCGTGGCAAAAAAATCTTACTGCTCCGGCGGCAACTACTCTCTCTGATGCTACCGCTTTAGTTTGCTGCGGCGCGGATTTCGCTGGGCGGCTGAGACGGTATTCGTGAGATCGAGCCGCAACATGCCTTCGTTATCGATCTCGGGTGAAACAAACTGCTCGGTTTTTTCGATCCTGATACCGTGGTGTTTGCAGAACACTGCGATCTGGACAAACCAATAGCCGTCCTTTCTTCTGACCGGAAAAGCATCTTTCAACTCCCGGTGCGCGGGGCTCAGGCCGATAATATGATTCTTGCTGTCAAAGAACAGTACGACCGCATCCGGAACACCAAATTCCTCTATCATTTTGCGGTTTATTAGTATAAGGCCGCTGGAGTTTAGCGAAACATACAGCCGCTCCGCCTTTGGCTCGGGCGGTCCGGCTGTAAACCTTTCCCATCTTGTTGTCATATATTCCTCGCGCAGGTCAGGTTTTCCTGTGCTATCTATCAGTGTATGTTGCAAGGATAGCACATAAATTCACAATTGTCAAGGAAAAAAATGCCGTGTGGTTCCAATAAGCGGCACGAGCGGGGCGAAACCGTTGAAACGGCCGTCTAGGACGAACTGGCGGACCTCAACGAAGTGAGCGTGGCGGCGGGAGCAGAAAGAGCCGCATTTTGCCAAAAAAAGTACTTTACCAAACCCGCAAACACCTTTGACCAGTCATCGGTGAAACGCCCGACTAAGGGGGTAAAACCCACTTTCAAACGCCCGTAATTTACGACAGGACTTCCCGCCTTGCGAAATCCCGTTGCAAAGCGCAATCATTCCATATGACAGCCGTCCTCGAACAACAGCGCACCCTCGAAGATTATCTTGTAATGCCCGATGCCGAGATGCACGAGCGTATCGCCGCAGCCCGCCAGGAGCTCGGTCCCCGCGTCGTCATTCTCGGTCATCATTACCAGCGCGACGATGTGATCCGCCATGCCGATCTGACCGGTGACAGCTATCAGCTTTCGGTGATGGCTTCGCAGACTGAGGCGGAATATATCGTTTTTTGCGGCGTTCATTTCATGGCCGAGTCGGCGGATATCGTCGGGAAAGATTTTCAACGCGTCATCCTGCCCGATCTCGGAGCTGGCTGTTCGATGGCCGACATGGCGTCGATCGATCAGGTCGAGGATGCCTGGGAGCAACTTCGGGAGATCGGTGTGCTTAAAAACAAGGTCGCGCCGATCACCTATATGAATTCGACCGCCCAGATCAAAGCCTTCTGCGGGCGAAACGAAGGCGTCGTCTGCACCTCGTCAAACGCCATTCCGCTCTTTGATATTTACCTCAAGGAATACGACAAGATGTTCTTTTTCCCGGATCAGCATCTGGGGAGAAATACAGGCGCGAAATTCGGCATTCCGCTCGATAAGATGGTGCTGTGGAACCCGCACGAGGAGCTTGGCGGCAATACCGAAGAGCAGCTTCATCAGGCCAAACTCATCCTCTGGCGCGGCCACTGCTCGGTCCACGGGCGATTTAAGGATTGGCACGTCGATAAGATACGCGCCGAACACCCCGGAATGAAGGTGCTCGTTCATCCCGAATGCCCGCGTGAAGTTGTCGAAAAATGCGACCTCGACGGCTCGACCTCTTTCATCATCAAAACCGTCGAAAACTCACCCCCAGGCTCGAAATGGGCGATCGGCACCGAGGTAAATCTGGTCAACCGCTTGCAAACACGCTTCCCCGACAAAGAAATCCGCCTGCTCGCCCCGGACCTCTGCATGTGCGCCACGATGTACCGCATCGCCCCGCAAAACCTCGCGTGGGCCATGGAAAACCTGCTCGATGACAATGTCGTAAACGAGATCGTCGTCGATGACGAAACAAAACACTTCGCTCACATCGCTCTTGATCGGATGATCTCATTGACAGAAAAGAAATAGCCACAAAAAGCACAAAAGACACAAAAAAGAGAGACTTAATTTTTTTTGTGAATTTTGTGCGTTTTGTGGCTATTGTGCTGCATTCTCAGGGCTGGTTCATCGCCGGTGGCGTGTAATTCTGCAAAAAGCCAAGTGCCGCCGGGAAGCTAGCCTGGGTCGGTTTCGTACCGGTCGTCACCCAACTATTGATCGAATTTACCGCCGTAATGATCTGCGGACCGTCAAACGCACAATGACCGTTACCCGCCGTGTACGACTGGTACAGCCATCGGCTGCGTCCGGCATCGCCCACGATCCGGGCGTACCTGTTTTCCTGCGTGACCGTAACAAGCGGATCGATCAAAGTGTGCATGGTCAGCACCGGATTTTTGATTTTTCCGTTGTAATTGGCGTTGTGTTCGACGTAATTCCGCGAAAACGGCGGCGGCGAGACGATGCGATTGCCATTCATCTGCATCAACCAAAGATCCATTACGGTTGACGGCACGCCGAGCGCCATCAGATAACCTCGTTCGGCAGCAGTGAGGTTATAATTGCGATCGAGATTTTGAACGATCGGCCCGCCGGCACGGCGTTCTAGTTCGGAACGCGCCTCCATGGAGAAAAACATGTCCGTAAACACCCAGCCCGGATAGAAGGCGTTCGGCGGAGGCGGCATGATTCCCCGTCCGGGTGTTCCCGTGACGAGACGAACAAACTCAAACTTCGGAAAATTGACCGGGTTACTGACTTCTGTCACCAATTTCAGCTGAACCTCGCTTTCAAAATCCAGGTCATCGCGGACGTCACCAAAGGTTCCCCACGTTGCCGGCATTCCAAAGACCGTGTCATACGCGAGCGCGAGATCGCCCGCGCCATCCCACGAGCTCGTCGCACCGGCGCCGACCGCGCAGCCGCACAACGCGCCGTCATAGATGCCGCCGAACCGTTCCATGCTCTTGAAAGCGATGACCGTGCCCATCGAGAACGCCCAGAGAATCGTCCGGTCGGGCTGTCCGACCGTGCCGCGAAAATGCGTGACGACGTTTTTCAAATCCTGCACGCCTTCTTCGACCGCCCAGCCGTTGTCTTTGTAAGCCGAACCGGCAAGCGCGAAGCCCTGCGCTAAAAGCAGGTTGGCAAAAGCCTGCTGCTGCGCTGCATTTCCGCCCGGAGCGATGTCGGCGGTGCGGTTATCGACCTCGCCGGGATGATCGGCCTTGTCACGGTAGCCGTGACCGTAAACCAGCAGCGTGCCGTTCCAAACCGCCGGAACAACGATTCGGTACGGTGCGCCGTTGATTTCGCCGGTCGTGTCGATCGGCCCAACCTGGGTCGCGGCCGTCGCGCTGAGGGCCGAAACCACCAAAAACAAAAGTGAAATACCTAAATAACTTCGTTTAATCATAAGAATGTCCTCCAAAAAACGCGCGTGTCGGAATCGCAAGGCGAAGCCGCGGCGCAGAAACTTTTATGTCGATTGGCTGATTATATGCCTATTACTGATTTATTTTCAACACGGTGAACCGTTTGGTCCCTCAGTTTTCAACACTTGTTTTCCTTGCATTATTTAAGAGTCTCGAACAAAATGGATGTATGACCGAAGCTGAGAAAGGCGCGATTTCACGCATGAAGTGTCGCGAGATAATGACGAAAAATGTTCGTTACGCATCGCCCGACGCGAGCGTGAGCGATGTCGCGACGATGATGCGCGACGGCGATATGGGCGCGGTTCCGGTTGTTGATGAAGGCAAGCTGATCGGCATCGTCACAGATCGCGACATCGTCGTGCGCTTAGTCTCAGAAGGCAAATCTGCCGAAACGCCAATCTCGGAAGCGATGACGACAGAATTGTTTACCGTCGCGCCTGACGATTTTGCTTTCGAGGCGATTCGTCTGATGGGCGACAAGCAGGTGCGGCGAATTCCGGTTGTAAACCCCGACGGCTCACTCGCCGGCATTATTGCAATAGCCGACGTCGCGCTCGAGATGGAAGACGAGCGCGAGATCGCCGAAACGCTCGAAGAAATATCGAGCGGCGCAGCTTTTTGGAGCAAAAACTGACCGGGAGGAAATATGACATATTCAGAAGTTTTACCCACACTGCGAAATTTAGATCACAAAGACAATATCCGTGCGATTCAATTTTTGGCAAACGAAGTCGCGAGAGAAGAAGACGTATTTTTCGAGGAAGGAAAAACTCACGAAATTTACTCGCCATATGAATCGTTTGAGGCGGCGGAGCAACTGAGACAACTTCTCAAAGAAAATGAGGGCGTGAATGTTTAAATCAAAGCGATTTCCCTACGTCTTGATAACACCGGCTGTCTCCCCGATGATGCTTTGCCGTTTTTTCCGCTTAAACTCTCAAGAGGAACTGCAACGATCGACGTTTTAGGTTTAGCCGATACGGGAGCAACGGTAAATGTTTTGCCATATCAAGCCGGCGTAGAACTTGGCGGCGTCTGGGAAAATCAACTTAGAATGTCTCGGCTTGGCGGGAATTTAGGGAACTACGAATCAAGAGGTTTAATTGTAATGGCGCAAATCGCCGACTTTGAGCCTGTGAAGTTGGCATTCGCCTGGACAAAAGCAGAGAATGTTCCCGTCATTCTCGGGCAAACAAATTTCTTTTCACTGTTTGACGTTTGCTTTATGCGTCAAGATAACGAATTTGAAGTAAAGACACGATGAGTTTATCAATATCAAAAGGTTGTTTACTCGCTCATTAACAAATGGCAAAATCGATCAATCGTCATTTTCAGTTCGTCGGGTCGGCGAAGGATGTCCGCAGCGGACAGCTTTGGTATCCGGCGGCTGACGTTTATCAGACGCCGGACGGTTGGGTCGTCAAGGTCGAGCTGGCCGGCGTTTCGGCCGAGGAGATCGAGATCGACATTCAAGGCAACGTTCTCTATATCGCCGGCTGCCGCAAAGACCGCTCCTGCGCCGCCGGCATCGCGTATCAGCAGATGGAGATCACCTACAGCAATTTTGAAAAAACACTCCGCTTTCCGGCGACGATCGACGGAGCAAAGATCGAACATGTCTTCGAAAACGGCTTGCTGATCATCCAACTGCGTAAGGGAGGTAAATAAGAATATGCCTGAGATTCAGCGAGAACACTGGACGAACGTACCCGGAACGGATACATACTATCCCGCCACCGCTGAAGAATTGCGGGTGGCTTACCCGGAACAAAGAGAGGACGATATGGGTGAGACATCGATACACATTACCCTTATAGCAAATCTGCTTAACGTTTTGAAGTTGTTTATGAAGGAGCGGACGGACGTTTTTCTCTCCGCGAATATGAATTTGTACTTCGAAGAAGGAAACCCGGATAAATGGCTAGCCCCTGATATCCTTGTCGCATTTGGCGTTCCTAATCACGACCGGTCGAGCTTTCAGGTGTGGAAAGAAAACGTTGCGCCTCAGATAATAATTGAAGTCGCCTCGGAGCGAACATGGAAAAATGATGTCAGCGACAAGCTGGAAGTATACGCCGACATCGGGGTTGAGGAATATTACATCCTAGATCCCGGTTTCGAATATCTCCCGTCGCCGATGCTTGCTTTTCGGCGTGAGGGCAAACGGCTATTAGCGGCAAATATTGAACAGAACCGAATCCGTTCACCGCGATTGGGCCTTGACATTGTCCGGACGGAAAACGATTTTCGCCTTCTCGACCCGCGCACTAATGAATTCCTTCTTACGCTGAGCGAATCCGAAGAGAAACGGCTTAAGGTAGAGGCCGAAGTGGAAATTCTGCGGGCCGAAATCGAGAAATTAAAGGCGGAGCGATAACACATGGCTGAAGAAACCGGGCAAAATCAACCTGAAATAGCTGACGCGATCGTGCTGCAGTCGCTCGAGATTGCCGTACTTCCGTTGCAAAACACGACCCTTTTCCCTGAGACGATCGTCCCTCTCGCGGTCGGTCGTGAGCGTTCGACGCGTGCGGTTGAGTCGGCTTTGGCGACCGAGGAAAAGTTGATTGGTTGTATCACAACAAAAACCGAAAATGTCACGGGCGATGACGCTAAACCGCCTGATCTCTATCAGATAGGCACGATTGTCAACATCAAGCGCATGATGCGCAATGAAGGCATCATGCAGCTTATCGTGCAGGGAATGGATCGTTTTGAGATCGCTGAGTGGACGGGCGAACAGCCGTTTCTGAAAGCGAAGATCCAAATATTGCCTGAGCTTCGCCGCGTCGATGAGGAAGAGATCGAGGCCCTCAAACGCAATATTCAGGGTATGATCCAGGAAGCGCTTGCTCTGTTGCCACAGATTCCCCCCGAAGTGCGGATGGCCGTTACGACACAGGAAAATCCAGTCCAGCTCGCCTATTTCCTCGCCTCGGTACTTGATCTTGGGACCGAAACCGAGCAAAAAATGCTTGAATCAGGTACGGTTGACGGCCTGTTGACGCTCACCCACGCGGCCCTCGCCCGCGAGGTCGAGATCATGCAGATCCGCTCAAAGATCGCTAACGAGGCTCAGCACGAGATGGACAAATCGCAACGCGATTACGTCCTTCGCCAGCAGATGAAGGCGATTCAGAAGGAGCTTGGAGACGAAGATTCCGGAGAACAAGCCGAGGCCGGTCAGCTGCGCGCACGCCTGGATAAAGCCGATCTGCCCGATGATGTTCGCAAAGAAGCGACACGTGAGCTAAAACGCATGGAGCAGCTGCCGCAGGCGGCTCCAGATTATCATGTCATTCGCACCTATCTCGAATACATTCTTGAGTTGCCCTGGCGTACGTCGAGCGAGGAAAAACTCGACCTCAACGAGGCCCGCAAGGTTCTCGACGAAGACCATTACGGCCTCGACGACATCAAGGAACGTATTCTCGAGTCGCTCGCGGTTGTAAAACTTCGACCTGATTCCAAGAGTCCGATCATCCTCTTCGTCGGCCCTCCGGGCGTGGGTAAAACGTCGCTTGGTCGCTCGATCGCACGGGCATTGGGCCGTGAATTCGATAGATTAAGCCTCGGCGGGATGCGTGACGAAGCCGAGCTGCGGGGACATCGGCGCACCTATATCGGCGCAATGCCGGGTCGTATTTTGCAGTCTTTGCGGCGAGTCGCGGTAAACAATCCGGTAATGATGCTCGACGAGATCGATAAGCTCGGCAACGATTTTCGCGGCGATCCGGCTTCGGCTTTGCTCGAAATATTAGACCCGGCACAGAACAATACGTTTCGCGACAATTACCTCGATCTGCCGTTCGACCTGTCGAAGGTTTTCTTTATCGCAACCGCAAATCAGCTACAACCGATCCCAATGCCGCTCCGTGACCGCATGGAGATCATCCAGCTCGCCGGTTACAGCGACCGCGAGAAGCTGAATATCGCAAAGCAGTATCTCGTTCCGCGTCAAATCAAGGAAAACGGCTTGTCGGACGAACAACTCGTCATTACTGACGATGCGCTAAACCTTTTAACCTCAAGATACACACGCGAGGCCGGTGTCCGTCAGCTTGAGCGAACGGTGGGCAATCTCACACGCAAGGTCGCTCTTAAAGTCGCTCAGGGCCTTGACGAAAAAGTCACAATATCCGCCGAGGAGATCAAGGGATACCTGGGGCCGCCGCGTGTTTATCCCGAAGAAGCCAGAAAGAAGCTTCCGCCGGGTGTCGCCACAGGAATGGCCTGGACGGAGATGGGCGGCGAGGTACTTTTTATCGAAGCCACGCTTTTGCCTGGCGGCAGCGGGTTAACACTGACCGGACAACTCGGCGACGTGATGAAGGAATCGGCCCAGGCCGCCCGCAGCTATCTGTGGTCACATGCTGCCGAATTTGGCATTGATCCGAACTTGATCAAGGAAAACGGCATTCACATCCACGTCCCGGCGGGTTCGATCCCGAAAGACGGCCCGAGCGCGGGCGTGACAATGGCGACGGCGATGGCGTCACTCTACACAGGCAGGAAAGTCCGTTTCGACACATCGATGACTGGTGAGATCACGTTGTCCGGCTTGGTTTTCCCGGTCGGCGGCGTGAAGGAAAAAATCCTGGCCGCTCATCGTGCCGGCATTCGCCGCATCGTACTTCCATCCCGTAATGAAGCCGACACCGAAGAAATACCGGAAGATGTACTCAAGGATCTGGAGATCATCCCGGCGGCATGGATCAGCGAGGCCCTGACTGCCGCGCTCGAACCCGACGAGGATGAATCCGGCGAAAGTAGATTTGTCGTCCCGAAACCACTCGCCGACAATCAGGGTGAACGTTTGATCGCAAAAGAGAATTGACCGTCCGCGAATACCTGGAAATCGTTGACAAAAGGCGGTACGAATTACATAATGTTAACGGCTCGCCCCGATCTGATTTACCCGGCTTTTTTTGTTTGCCTCTGGTTTATCAACTCGAAACTAATCGTCTAAAACAATTGGCCCCGAAACTATCATTTACACCATCACGTTTGGCGACCACCACCAGTAGGAATAAGAGAAAATTATCATGAAACTATTTGAAAGACTTTCTAATTTAAACAGGCTTGCGCTCGTTGTTTTTGCGGCGCTGATTGTCATAGCCGCCGTGTTTTTGACCACGGGAAAAACAAATGCAAGTGTGGCAGCCGCTGGCAACACTCCCGGATTGGGCGGACGTACGATCACCGTTATCTCGACCATGGCCCAGGCCGGAACTCAGGTGCCGGTTTCGATCGACCTGGATTCGCAGGGCGATGAGGTAGCGGCCAGTTTTACGCTCAATTTTGATCCGGCGATCTTTAGCAACCCGGTCGTAACGCTGGGATCTGCGGCACCCGCAAATGCCAATCTGTCGGTTAACGCAAATGACGCCGCATCCGGCCGACTGGGCATATTGGTTGATGGTATCAATCCTTTTATTGTGTCGCCGCCGAATCGTCAGGTCATTTTGGTAACGCTCACGCTCGCTCCGGCTGCCCCTCTTGGTGCCACGCCGATTACTTTTGTGACAACGCCAACGCCGCTTAGTGTTTCAAGCGCTTTCGGGGTACTGTTGCCGACGGTTTATCAGGTTGGAACCGTCACAATCACGCCTCCGACGGTCGCATTCGTCACTGTTAGCGGACGAGTTACAACGCCGACGGGCCAGAATTTACGAAACGCTGTCGTCAGCCTTATTGACGCAAACAACGTCAGACGTATCGCCACGACCAGTTCGTTCGGTCTGTACAGTTTCACCAACGTTCCGACTGGCCAGACTTTTACACTGACCGTCGGATCGAAGCGTTATCGGTTTGCTCCGCAGGTCAGGTCGTTCACCGAGAATACGGCTAATGTGGATTTTGTGGGATTAGAGTAAACGCGGGCAGAAAACGCGGAGTGTAAAACGAGCGTGTCACCAGGCAGAAACGCGAGTGTCCCGTGTTCCGAGAAAAAGGGGCAGAAGTGCGGTGCATCGAGCGTGTCAACTTCCCAACGTGACACGCTCGTTAACACCCAGCATTTCTGCCCTCACGTCTGCGGCAAAGGTCTTTTATTGCAGTAAATAATCTGTTATCTTTTCGATGTATGGGCGTACCAAAATTAAAACTCAAAATTTCGGTCGAAGATTATCTCGAAGGTGAAAAGATTAGCGAAATACGTCATGAGTATGTCGATGGCGAAGTTTTCGCGATGGCGGGTGTAAGCAAGAATCATAATCGGATAAACAGGAGACTACTCAGAGCAATAGAGAACAAGCTAACAGGTTCGGATTGCGAAACCTTTTTTACAGACGTAAAGGTCCAGGTAAAAAAACTCAATCGCTTTTATTACCCCGATCTTGTTGTCGTTTGCGGCGAAGATACGGAAAGCGAATACGTCATCACAAAGCCCACTATCGTCGTCGAGATCCTCTCTCCGAGCACTGCAGGTACGGATCGGCGCGAGAAAATGTTCGCTTACCAAGAGATCGAATCACTTCAGGAATATCTGATGATCGATCAGGAAACCGAATTTGCGGAACTCTATCGCCGCCGCGATGACGGTCTGTGGTCATGGATCACTTTTGAACCGGGCGAAGATCTGGAACTCGAATCAATTAAATTCAAAACCCCACTCAGCGGACTTTATCCATGAACGCAAGCGCTGATTATTGAATAGAGGCCTCAAATTTAGCATAAGACTGAATATCCGTAAAATTTTTCCTGCCAAACTCGCCCTTACCTTCCGCATTCATATCTGATCCGAAAAACCCTTTTCGTACATGATCCACAGACCAAGGATGACACTTGCTATACCGGCTCCGGTCTGCAAAACGCGATAAAAAACATTAAATCTTGTCGCCGTCAGATGAAACGGCAGCCCGACCAGAAGACTCATCAACATCATTCCGCCGATCGAACCCACGCCAAAAACCACGATATAGAGCATCCCTAACGCGGTCGAATCAATCGTCGGAATAATGGCCAGCATGAGCGCCGCGCTTCCCGCGAGGCCGTGAACCATACCGATGATCAGGGCCCGCGGACTCTTTAATAACGGCCGGTGAGTCAGAGCGTGTTCGCTCTCGCTGTCCTCGTGAATATGGAGATGTACGTGGGCTTTGGGACCGTGTTCGTGGGTATGAAAATGCAGCTTTCCGCCCTGCATTAATTTTCGCAGGACGTTTAGCCCGAGCAGGGTGAGCATAACCCCAACGGCAAATTCGAGCCATCTTTCCGATGATTCACTAATCTGAAAATTTAGGACAAGAACGAGAATACCGGCCACGAGCAGCGAGACAGTGTGGCCCAAACCCCACATTCCACCCACGAGGGCCGAACTCCACATACTTTTTCGCTCGGAAACCATCGTTGTGACCGCCGCGATATGATCCGCCTCGATGGCGTGTTTTAGACCGATGAGGAATCCAAAACCGAGCAGGGCCAGTGTTGACGTAGTTGAAAATAAGACTAACAGCATCTCTGTTCCTATCCGATCGAGTTATAGCATATCACCGCTCCGACAATCGCAACGACAAAAGAGCTAAAAACGGGAATTATCTGAAAGGCCCGGCTGGTCGAAAGGCTCGTTTTAGCGAACAGATTTCGGACGTTCAGGAAGATTAGCCCAACCACCGTCAACGTCGCGGCTAACCCGAAGCTAAACGCGATGGTCAAAACCAGTCCGTATCCGACGCGGCCGAGCGAGATCGCCGACAGCATCAGAACCAGCAGCCGACGGACACGGAATCAAACCGCCCGATATACCGAGGGCGAGCAGACCACGCCACGTAATCGCATCCGGCACGGCATGACTGTGAGTCGAACCGCCATGAGAATGCGTAATGCCGTCGTGCGTATGTTCGCCGTGATGATCGTGGTCGTGATGATCGTGGTCGTGTTTATGGTGGTGGTCCGCATTTTTGCCCCATCCAAGAAATGAAAAAAGCCTGGTTTTGAACAATGAAATGCCGATAAAAAAGACAAGCAGACCCGATACAAATCCCAAAAACGGCATCAGCCGCTCGGGGAGTATATAATTCGAAGCAAAAAGAGTAATCAGCCCGATCGCAAAAACGCCGAGCGTGTGCGTGATGGTGACCGTCAAACCGAGAAAAAGCGCATGTTTCGACGTCCCCCTCGATCCGACGAGGTATGCTCCGACGACGGCTTTGCCGTGGCCGGGCGACATGGCGTGCATCGCCCCCAAACCAAACGCGACCAGCAGGCCGAAGAGTGCGATCATCGGAGTGATTTCGGGTACGTTGATCAGCTCGGCAAGCCGGTCCTTTTGAACCGGAACCGAAATTGCCCCATCACGATTCTGCAGGGGTCTCGCATCCGGAGGCATCGACCCTGCGGCAAATGAGAACTCGGCCTTTCGCTCGGCAAGCGGGGCGGTCAGTGATTCTTCAGGGAATTTTCTAAGCTCGTCGGTGACGGTGTTTCCGTAGGCTGTGCTGTCAAAAACGCTAACGCGATCTGTGCGGTTTACAACGATTTCATTCCAGCCTGACCGACCGGCATAATTGTCATTTTGAAAAATAATCCGGTTCCGATCCGCAGCAGGTAAATCGGACACCATAGTCCAAGTGATTCTCAGCGTTTTCAAATCACCGTCGCCGGCGGCGAGGCTTGCACTCGTTGACAGCACTCTAACGGGAAGATTTTCGCCCCCCGCCGTTAGGCGCAGATTCGCCGCGTATTGCGGCCCAAGATTTGTGGCGTATGCGGTCAGTTCATCCTGCGAGAGATCCCCGTCGCGGTTGGCGTCGATTACGGCTGATTCCTGAAACGTCGGAATTTCCGCCATATCAACGACTTCGTGCAGAGTTATTTGCGTTTTGCCGACTTCGAGGCGGGAATATTGGTTGACGCTAAAATTACCGAGCGGGTGCGCCGTCAGATTTGCTGCAAACGCAACCGTTACGAGTATCCCTAATAGCAGCACATCCTTTTTCATCTTCTACTTCAGCGTCTCCAAAACACCTCGAGCATTGGCGGACTGAAGCGGATCAAAACCCGGATTTGTCTTTAACGAAAGCTCCAGAAAGCGTTTGGCTTCGGCCCGGTTTCCGAGTGCATTTGCGATCATACCGGCATGATAGAAGAGTTTTGCGTCTTTCGTTCCGAGCTTCAGGGCTTCCTTTATAGCGGTTTGGGCCTCCGGGATTTTGCCCGCCTTGAGAGCCGTCCAGGCAACGGCGTCGGCACCATAGATGTCACGCCGAACCTCGTATTCTCTGGCGGCATTTGCATACGCTTCTTCGCCCTTTAGGTCGTGATCGGCGTAAAAAAGCGCGAGTTGGCGGTTGTACAACGCACCGCTCGCCGCCGATAAATGTCCGATCTTTTCGACGAGTGCATATTGAGCGTCCGCATCCTGCGTCCGGCCAGAGAGTTTATACAGATCGCCAAGCGTTGCCACAAAATTAGGGTCAGGCAAAATGCGGACGGCCTTTTCGTAGTGTTCGATCGCATCGGTTAAATCGCCTTGCGCCGCCCGGACGCGGCCCAGCGCCGCAAGTGAGCGAAAATAATCGGGATATGTCGCCAATGATTCACGAAAGTATTTTTCGGCCGATTTGTAATCGCCCGTCGAAAACGCCGTTTCGCCCAATTGCCATTTGCACCACGCAACGGTTTCTTTCGGCGGCTCGATCATCGCGGATGCGATTTTTAGCGAGAGGGCAAAACGGCGAGCGGCCTCTTTGTTATCACCACGCAGCAGAGCAAGCCGCGCAAGTCGCTGCTCGATCGCCACGTTGGTCATCGACCTAATGCCCCCGAGTTCTTCCATTTCCCGGAAGGCAATTTCCGCCTCCTCATATTGGCCGAGCTCAAGCAACGCATCGCCTAAAAATTGAAACGGATAACCCTTGTTGGGTTCGAGCGCGATCAGGCGTTTTGCGTTGTCGCGTACCTGTACAAAATCATGCGACGAGAATTGAACCTGTATCAGAGCGGCAAGCCCGCCTTTATTTCGCTCCGCCGGCAATGTCGCAAGCGACGCTTTGGCGGCACGATCGGCAAGCTGTAGATAGTTAACATCGCCGGTTTCGCGCAGTTGTTGAAGATACTCGGAGGCGAGTTTGTTGTTCGCGATAAAGTCGTCCGGGTCTCGCTTTATCCGCTCTTCGAGAAAGCGGATCGTCTTGTTCTCGGAAGGGATTGGCGGAATAGCGCCGACCCTGTTTACGGACGGTGGTTCCGCATTTGACGCCGTCTGGGCATTTCCGCAGGCGCCTGAGATCATCGCGGCAAATAATACTATCCCAAAATAGGTTAGTCTCAGCATATTCATCGCCTGGTCGAAAAAAGAATCCTGATCCCCGCCGCGCCTAGCGTTGTCGCCAGCGGACGGGAATCAGGATTGGAATGATCGCTGCTTAGTTCCGCGTATTATCTACCGCCGGATTCTCAAGCGGTTGATTTGGGGGCGGCAGGAACGGGAACGAGTTCGGTATGGCCACCTCGTTGCTGTTCACATTATCACCCATCAGGATGGCCTGATTCGTGATTAAGTAAAGCAGCGTGTCAATGGTGTCGTCGCCCGGGCGTCGACCGTTTGGAAAACCGGTGTAGCCTGGCGTCGTAATTCTTTCACCAAAACCGACACTGGTATTTGGCGTCGAAAGATTAAGACGCAAGATATCGGGTACACCGACACTAGCCAGTATGCCAATGTTTGACGCATTTGTGCCGAGAGCAGTAAGTGTTGCAACGATCGAGCCCGCAAAGACCCCGGCTGCATCATCTACCGGAGTGGCGGCATTGTATTCATTCTTTCGGGGGAACGGGATCAGGGCCGTATTTATGGCTGGCACCGCCGTTCGGTCAACTTGCACAAAATCACCCGACCTTACCTTGCTGCCGTCATTCATTCGGGTAACGTTGCGCTGTCTCATCGTTATGCCGTTGACGCCAATGACATTTCCGGCGGAGCCGCGAAGCATATCCGCTGGCACCTCAAGGGCAATCATATGCACGTTATAACCGGCAAAACTGTCTCGCGCCCGGTTTAGACGTGTCGCATCCGGAGTTCCGCCCAAAACAGAACCCACAAATCGGCCAAACCCAACAATATCAAAATAGAATGGATCGTCCGTCAGACCCGCATAAAATCTGACGCCACTTGCCGCATTGGTCGTGACCACGAACGGCGGAGGCGTCGGATTTAGGGTCGGTAACGTGGTCGGAGCTGTAAACCGCCTGGTACGCGGGAAGCCGGGCGAACTGGGCAAAGTAATTGTTGCCGTTTGCGGGACAGTCCGCGATGTCTGCGGAGAGAATGTCACATCAATGCGCTGATCCGCAACGGCATCTCCGGTGTTCTCGATCTCGATTCGGTAAAGTATATCCTCAGGGAAATAACTAAAGTTGAGCTGTTCTGAGGGAACAATAAAGCCCGCAACTGTTAAAACCAAAACGACCTTCGTGTTGTCGGTCGGACTAAGAAACGCAAATGTGTCGCCAAGATCGGCGTACGCATCGTCTATTACCGACGTTGATTCCGCATGATCTGCAGCCTTTACCTGCTCGAACGGAATGAACATGTTAAGAAAGCCAACGGCCAACATCACTACCAAAGCTGTACACCTGCGTGTGCGATAAATAAACATAACTGTCCTCCTGTCTGAATCTGATTTCTCGGAACGCCGAACCGGCCAATCTTGTTGATTGGTGACGCCAACTCTTTGTCTCGCGGCTAGGGCGAGATCGCAATCAAGTATCAATATCTGATTTGCATTATTATATTGCTGTTTGCCCTAAAGAATCAACCCTTAAATTCGTTGAAAAAATAAAAACAGATTCAAAAACCGCCGGATAGCTATTTTAGCCCAACCTGAACCGCACACATGTGCGGCGAATGTGCGTATTCTGACGGCTTTTGGTATGGTTAAAGATTCGGGATTTGTCCATGAATATCGACCAAATACGCAATTTTTCAATCATCGCCCATATCGATCACGGCAAATCGACGCTTGCTGACCGGTTGCTGCAATTGACCGGTGCGGTGGCTGAGCGCGACATGGAAGCGCAGCTTTTGGACGATATGGACCTCGAGCGCGAACGCGGAATTACGATCAAGGCCCACGCCGTGCGGCTCGATTACAAGGCAAAGGACGGCAAGGATTACGTCTTAAACCTGATCGACACGCCGGGACACGTCGATTTTTCGTATGAGGTTTCGCGGTCGCTCTCTGCGTGTGAGGGCGCTCTGCTGATCGTCGATGCGTCTCAGGGCGTCGAGGCGCAGACGCTCGCCAATACATATCTGGCAATCGAAAACGACCTCGAGCTTATCCCCGTTTTGAACAAGATCGATCTCCCGTCAGCCGAACCTGACCGCATCAAGGAACAGATCGAAAACATCATCGGTCTCGACGCGAGCGAGGCGGTTCTGACCTCGGCAAAAACCGGTATCGGCATTGAGGCAGTCCTCGAAGCTATTGTCGCAAAAGTTCCGCCGCCAAAGGGCGACCGAAACGCGCCGCTAAAGGCGCTGATCTTTGACAGTTGGTACGACAGCTATCGCGGCGTGATCGTGCTGTTTCGCGTGATCGACGGCACCTTAAAAAAAGGCACGAAGATCAAATTTTTTAACACCGGTCGCGAGTATCTGACCGAAACCATCGGCGTCAACCGCCCGCGCCCAACGCCCATTGGCGAGCTCGGTCCCGGCGAAGTCGGCTTTTTGACGGCCTCGATCAAAACCGTCGCCGACGTTCAGATCGGCGACACGATCACTGATGCTGCGCGCCCTGTGACTGAGGCCCTGCCGGGTTTTCAGGAAGTAAAACCGATGGTCTTTGCGGGGCTGTACCCGATAGATTCGGCGCAGTATGAGGACCTTCGCGACGCGATGGAGAAACTTCGGCTCAATGACGCGTCGTTCTTCTTCGAGCCAGAAAGTTCGACGGCGCTCGGCTTTGGCTTTCGATGCGGCTTTCTCGGTCTGCTCCACATGGAGATCGTCCAGGAGCGGCTCGAACGGGAATTCAACCTCGAACTGATCACCACCGCACCCGGCGTGCGTTACCGCGTGACGACAACCGATGGCGTGGTTGCCGAGATTGACAGTCCGTCAAAAATGCCCGATACGGGTCGCATTGTAAAAATCGAGGAGCCGTTTATCGAGGCGACGATCCTTACAAATGACGATTTTTTAGGCGGCATATTGCCGCTGCTCGACGAAAAACGCGGTGTGCAGATGAAATTTGAATACGTGACCACAAACCGCGTAATGCTCGTCTATGAACTACCGCTAAATGAGATCGTCCTCGATTTTTATGATCGCCTAAAGAGCGTCTCAAAAGGCTACGCCTCGCTCGATTATCATCTGTCCGGTTATCAAGTAAGCAAACTGGTCAAACTCGACGTACTCGTCTCCGGGGAACCGGTCGATGCCCTGTCGTTGATCCTGCATAGCGACACCGCGACCGCCAAAGGCCGTATTCTCACGGCAAAAATGAAGGAACTGATTCCGCGACAAATGTTCGAGGTCGCCATCCAGGCCGCCATCGGCAACAAGGTCATCGCCCGCGAAACCGTCAAGGCCATGGGCAAAAACGTCATCGCCAAATGCTACGGCGGCGACATCTCGCGCAAACGCAAACTGCTCGAAAAACAAAAAGAAGGCAAAAAACGCATGAAAAAAGTAGGCCGAGTGGAAATCCCGCAGGAAGCGTTCTTGGCGGTGCTAAAGGTGAATGAGGGTAACTAAAAAATATTAGTTGTAAATTATCAAATGAAGTTACTATTAAAGGAATTATGCTAAAAGACGAATTTTTGAAAATGCAAAATTTTGAGAAGCAAGCTAAAGAGCAGGCCTATAGATTAGGCGAACAAAAATATAGCTTGGAACAACTTCGTGCAATCTCATTATTTGAAAGTAATCTTGAAGCAGCTAGTAGATTAACTGAAGAGATTAATTCGATCGAGCCACAAGTATTTAAAAGTTGGACAATTTACTATGAAGCCAAGTTAGAAATGGCTAAGGTTCAAAAGAAATATTTTATGGTTGAAGATACCGTAAGATTTTCCGAACAAGACTTGAAAATTTTTGAGCGGATTTATGATGAAGCAATTCAAAGCGCAGAAAATGAGTTACGAAGTCATCTTCGTAAAGCAGATTGAGCAATTTGTTGCGAAATAATTTTTTAGCTGATTATGGATTGGTCAAGGTTTGAGCCGACAGATTTTGAATACGATTTCGACAACGATAAACTACGCTCTCACGGCATTACATTCAACGAGGCGGTTGAATGCTTTTATTCCGGGTTTGACGTTCGGAGAAACAAATCGGACAAAGATCGATTTCAGCTTCGCGGCGAGACATTTGGCGGGCGCAAATTGAAGATCATTTTCCAGTTGAAACCTGGTAAAATAGTTAGGATAATTACTGGTTGGGACATATGAGCGACGAAATACTTTCGCAAAACGAGATCGATGAGCGAGTAATCGCTCAGGCCGACGACGATGCTGCCTGGGAAGCTCCGATCAAGGTAAATGGCCGGACACGGATACTGGCTTTCTCGGAATCGGACAGCGTGGCCCTCCCAAAAACCTTGCTCGATCACGTTCGAAAACTGGCCCACGGCGAAGGTGTGTCGGTAAACCAGTTTGTAACTTCTGCTGTTGCCGAGAAAGCTTCCATATCAGGATTTGAGTATCTAAAGAAGCGAGCCCAACGCGGAAGTCGGGAGAAATTCTTAAAGATCTTGAGCCAAGGCCCGGATACACCGTCCGATGGTGAAGATAGAATGGCCTAGTGTACCTTCCTAATCTGCGGAAACAACCGCCCTAGATCATTGCCCGCAATACCTTCAATTCAATGGGTTAAAACATCATCGGTAGATGCGACAGCGCTCGACACTTGAAAGTGAACGAGGGTTAAACCTAGCGGGCTCGGAGCGTTGAATCAAAAATGCGTACCTCATTTCCTATCGGCAGCACCGCTAGACGCGTTCCATCAGGGCTAAAAAATACGCCGTATATTGATTCTTCAAATGCGATCGTTAAGACGGCCTCGCCGGTTCTGGTATCCCAAAGTTTCACTGTCTGATCGGATGCCGCCGACGCCAGCCTTTTGCCGTCAGGACTGAAGGAAACGCCATACACTCCTTCGTCATGACTCACCGCAAAAAGCTCTTTCCGCGACCGCGTTTCATATATTTTAACCGTTCTTCCCGAAGCGGCGGCAATAAGTTTCCCGTCCGGGCCAAAGGCGATAGAAAGAATCCGGCCCGGCCCAACACTAATCATCCCAGTTGATCTCCCGGTGCCAGAATCCCAGAGCATCAATGAGCCATCGGTGCCACCGGTCGCTATCGTTCTACCGTCGCTAGTCGAAGTGATATAGGTCGTCCCATTTTTATGATCCAGGTTACGGACGAGTTTACCGGTCTCCGAGTCCCAGATCTTTGCATTGTCGCTCGATGAGGTAGCAAGAATATTCTTCCCGTCAGGGCTAAAACCGACTGAGATGAGCTGATTGCCGCGGGCCTCTTCGATGGTTCGCAGCTCCGCCATTGACGCTACGTCCCAGAGCTTGATCAGATTGTCGTTACCGACACTCGCCAGCCTTTTTCCATCCGGGCTAAAGGCGACTGCGTTGGCCGATTGACGATGGGCCTGCCACACGGCGATCTCATTGCCTGTGACCATATCCCAAAGACGCAACTTGCCCAGCCAGGCAGCCGTTGCCGCCGTTCTGCCATCAGGACTAACCGCAAACCCGTACGCGCTCCCATCGTGTTTCCAGTTGTTTCTTTTGGCACCGGCGGCAGAGAATTCCCAGGTTTTGATTGTCCCGTCGCCTGACGCAGTGAACAATTTTGTCCCATCCGGGCTGATCGCAACCGCATTGACGCTTTTTGTGTGGCCGTGATATGTCAAAATGTCCTTGGCCGACGCAACCTCCCAAACCTTGAGGCTTTGATCGGTCGAGGCTGAAATTACATTATTTCCGTCCGGTGTGAAGACGACGCCGTTGATCCATTTGGTGTGACCTTTCCCGGCTCCGCCAAGTTTTTTTGCCATCCGGCCGGTTGTCACGTCCCAGATACGAACCGCGTTGTCCTTTCCGCCCGCTGCAAGCCACTTGCTATTTGGACTAAAGGCGAGG
This sequence comes from uncultured Acidobacteriota bacterium, assembly GCA_963738935.1. Lineage (GTDB taxonomy): Bacteria > Acidobacteriota > Blastocatellia > Pyrinomonadales > Pyrinomonadaceae > OLB17. Next base: position 3,236,176 of record CAVTYF010000001.1, read on the forward strand.
GCTTGGCCGGCCTTATATACATCGTCGCCCTCCGTTTGCATGATGCGGGGTTTATCCCACACTGCGGTATCCCAGACGGCCGCGATCTTATCGACCTCCCACGATGCCACGGCGAGATGTTTTCCATCCGGGCTGAAGGCGATGGCGACGAGCGGTTTTTCACCATACTCGAGCTGTTTCAACGGTTCGCCGGTTTCCGCGTTCCATATCTCAACTATGCCCCATACGCCTCGGGGCTGCGATACGTTCCATGAACAAGAGGCGATCATCGATCCGTCTGGGCTGAAAGCGACAGCAGTGATTCCCTTTCCCTGGCCCTGTAACCGTCGCACTTCGGCCTTTGTCGCAATATCCCAGACAATGACCGTATGCCTTGAAAATGCCGCCGCGAGTTTTTTTCCGTCGGGACTAAACGCAACGGATTGGGGCGACAGCTTTTGGTCGACGAAATTGAAGGTTTCGGCACCGGTTGCGGCGTCGGTAACCTTAACGGTCCGGTCCGAAGACGAACTGGCAACGCGCCTGCCGTCGGGGCTGACCGCGATAGCCGTGACCGGTGCGGTGTGAAGTGTGCGTGAGACCGAGTGTTGATTAACCTCGGCGTTAAGATAAAACCATTCCCAGCCGCGGTATTTGACCGGGGCCGCCTCAATCCAACGTTTCGCCTCGCCGGTATCGTTAACCCGAAGCGCATTCGACGCCGCAGCTATGTGGGCCAAATACGATCGGTACTCGACATCATTTGCCTGAGCCTGAATAACCGAGACACATCCGCTTAGCAGGGCCGCAACCAGGGCAAGATGGCCAATCGTCCGGAAAATATTTCTAGAGACTCTATCGTCAATCATGGAAATCATAAACATATTTACGTGCTAAAATACCGCATTATGCTTGCGAAAGAAACCCTCAATTTTCTAACAGAACTAAACGGAAACAACAACCGCGAATGGTTTCAGGCGAACAAAAAGTCATTTGACTCGGCTCAGAATAATGTTACTGCGTTTGCCGGTTATCTGATCGGCGAAATAGGCAAATTTGACGACGCCGTATCCGGGATCGACCCGAAATCATGCGTTTTCCGCATCTATCGCGACGTGCGATTCTCAAAGGACAAGAGCCCGTACAAGATCAATCTCGGCGCGTACATCAGCCCTGGCGGCCGCAAATCGATGCAGCCGGGTTACTATTTCCACGTCCAGCCCGGGGCGAGCTTTGTCGCGGGTGGCAAACACATTCCCGACGGTCCCGAACTGCTGAAACTCAGAACCGCGATCGCCAACAATACCGACGAATTCCTACGGATCATTGAAAAAAAGAGCTTCCGCGACGCGTTCGGTGAAATGCGCGGCGACCGGCTCAAATCGGCTCCGAGAGGATTCGACGCTGAACACAAAGCCGTCGAATACCTCAAACTAAAAGAGTTTATGGCGTTCACGGAATTGCATGATGATAATTTCTTAGTATCGCCGGAATTTCCGAAACATCTCGTCGAGCTGGCGAAGGAAATGTACCTGCTCGTCACGTTTTTGCGAAGATCGCTAGCCTAATACGGTGCCGCGCGTCTCGGCCTAATTCGACTCGCATGGATTATCTTGACGCCTAACGCCAACGAGGCCTCGGCGTGGCAAGCAGGATGCTTGCCGCTCCAGTCCTACATCTATTTTTGATTTTCAACATCATCCAAATACGGTGTTGAATCGTCTTCGGCGGGCTTCGCGTAGTAATTGTAATATCCCGAGCCGTAATAATAGTATTCGCTTGAGTTGGCCTTGACGCCATTGAGGACGACGCCGTAGATGCGGGCGCCGATGGCGGTCACACGCTGCTTGAACTGCTTCATCAGATGGAGCGAGCTCTTATTGGCCATCGCGACGAGTACAACGCCGTCCACCAGAGTTGAGAGGATCGAGGCGTCGGTAAACGAGATCGCCGGCGGCGAATCGATGATCACATGCTTGAATTTGCCCGACAGGAATGTCAGCAAATTTCGCATTTCGTTTGAACTGAGCAGCTCGGCCGGATTTGGCGGGATCGGGCCGCTGGTGATGATCTTGAGCTTTGGCAGATCGGGATAGGTGCGGATCAGGCCTTCGGTCTGTTTGTCGCCGGAGAGGTAATTGGTCAGCCCGCGCGTGTTTTCAAGCCCAAAATGGCTGTGCAAACGCGGACGCCGCAGGTCGCAGTCGATAATGACAACGTCGGCATCACCCTGGGCGAGCGTGATCGCCGTGTTGATCGCGGTCGTCGTCTTGCCTTCCGACGGCTGCGATGACGTTATTAGAATAGTTTGCGGCGGTCTGCCCGCACTCGAAAATAGCAGCGACGTACGCAGATGACGATAAGCCTCGGCGATCGGCGATGTTTTTTCGTCCATCGTCACGAGCGCCGTCGATGGCCCGGCCCCGCCGGCACCTCCCTTGCCAGCAAGCAGTTTACGCTTGTCCGTATTCAATGAATGCGGGATCAATGCCAGCGTCGGCAGTCCGAGATGACGGCTGATATCGTCGGAGGTGCGAACCGAATCGTCTAGGAAATCAAGCAGGAAAGCCAGGCCAATACCCGCCGCAAACGAAAGCAAAAGTGCGACCAGAATATTCCGTCCGCGGGCCGGGCCGGTAAGCCCCGCCGGGCCGGCTGGGGCCTGCTGCTTGATGTTGTTCGGACGCTCAGTCGAGAGAGCCAGTTCCTGCTCTTTTTGACGAATTGTGTAGTCGTCGCGCAGCTTTCGGTTTGAGTCGAGTTCGCGCATCAATGTCGTCAATCTGGTTTGAGCGACACCGTCGATATTGGCTCGGGACGCAGCGGCCTCAAATGCCGTACGCTGTCGGCCTTCTCTCTGCCTCGCCGCATCCAGCCTCGACCTGAGGCTCGAGAGTGCACCATCCTTAGCTTGGTTTTCGAGCTTCGTATTTTCTTGCTTGATCTTTACCCCGACCTCTTCTGCCAGGTTTTTTCTCTGCTCTTTCAACTCATCGATGCTCGCCTTGTTGGCAATGACATCGCGGTGAGCCTCCGTTTTGGTAGCAAGCAGTACTTTACGCTTCTCTTCCGCTTCGTAGATCTTTGTTTCGAGTTCCTCAACCCGCTTTTCGTGAGCCGCTTTACGCTTCGCATTTTCGGCCGTTAGATTTATGATGTACTGGTCATTCGGCATCGACTGAAGTACGTTACCGCCTTTAACTGCGGCATTATAGTCTGCCTCGGCCTTGCCCGCCTCGACCTGGGCCTCGCCCATGAACCGAGCAGGCCTTCGAGATTAGAACTGTTCAGCTTGCCGCTTTCGTCGCCCATGCCCAGGACGCTCGTTCTCATCTCAGCAATGTATTCGTCCTGCTGACGATTGATCGTCTCGCTGAGTCCGGCTATCGATACGCCAAGCTCGTCATAGGCCTGTTTGTTTACACGAGTTTCGCGCTCCTCATTTTCCGCAATAAATAGCTGGGCGATCTTGTCGGCGACCTTCGGGGCAACTGTCTGATTTGTGCTGTCGACGCTGACGATTACGATATTTGTATTGTTTAGCGGTACGGCCTGCACATTAAACATCGCGGCATAGGACCCGGCACGCGAATCTTCCTCAGGCGTAAGGTCTAGCTTTACTTTGCTCTCGCTATCGGTCGAGGTTTCGGAAAATACCGGTAGAGCATTTGGCGTTTCCGTAGGTTTCTTTTCTCCGGAAAAGAGCGATCTCAACCCAGCCATAAGGCCCCGGTTTTGCTCGGCAAAAAGACTAGGATCGCGATGAAGGCCGAGCGAAACGATCACGCGTTTCTTGAGATCTGGACCTCGCAGCAATTCGAGCTGTGTGCGGTAGTATTTCTCATCGTCACCCATGTTGATAGTGACACCCTCTTTCTGGGCCTGCGGGGCTTTACGCGGCTCGATGATGATGTTTGTCGAGGTCGAGTATTGAGATTGCAGGCGATACGAATAAATAGCCGCCGCTGCGGTCGCGAGGATCGTGATCGCCAGAATAATCGGCAGGCGCTTGTAAACTACCTGAAAATACTGCCGCAGCGAACGCCGCGTATCAGGCGTATCCTCATAAGTAGGCGGATATCCGCCACTCGGCACATAATCGATATGCGTATTCGGCTGAATCGTTTTCATGCCCGGCAAAGGCGTTAATCGCTGATCGTTTTCCATACTACTACTCCAAAAATCCTGCGCAATCCTGTTTTATACCATATTTCAGCCATTTTTTCATTAAGACCGCATCGCGGGGTCGTTGGGAAACGGCAAAGCGGCCCGCATTGTTGCCACCGTTGACCGGATGTTATGATTATCATTTGCTTTTACCGCTGAAAAGCGGGCAAATAGGCTTTTGTATGACAGAATTTGCTCTAAACGGCGAACACAATTTTAAGCTGGGGATCGAGGGTTTTAGTTTTGCGGACCTGTTCGACGCGGCTCGGCTCAAGGACTTGGCCGACACATTTTATGCCGAGGTGGGCCGTCAGGACGAAGTCCTGCACTCCGCACTCAGGAAATATATCGCCGCCCGCGGTCAGGGCTACGAACGAAAGATTGAATCAAAAATCCTGACAGATTCCGCTCCATTCCTGTCGGATTTCATTGCCCGTCTGTTCAAGATAGACCGCGAACGCTCAGAGCTTGAAAAAAACATCCTCGTCCAGAATCCGGTCTGGAAATACAAATTCTTTGTCCAACGCCGCGCCGCCAAGAAATACAAGCCAGAACAACTCGCCGAACTGAACGAAGCCCAACTCTGGATCGCCCTGAGCGAACTGCGTTCAGCGGCGTTCGACGAAACGCTCGTCCGCGACGAAGAGCTCTCGGTTGCGGAGATGACCTGTCGTCTGCTCGACGCCGAAGAGGCGTTTACCAGGTTTGCGAGCGATGGCGGCGATGCCCACCCAATCGACGAAGGCGTTCTCGCAACTGTCGCAAGGGTCAATGCCGCGTACGAGAAACTTAAAGATGTCGCATTCGGCAAGCTGTTTTCTCAGAATATCATCGAAACGGACGCAGCCGGCGATCTGCTCACCGTCAAAGCCGCTCTCCAGCTCGTCGAGGCTTGGTCAGCCGCCGCTTTTGCGAGCAAATCGCGAAAATGGTACAGCTTTAAAGTTCCGCATCCGCTCGATTATCAGAATCTGGTTCACCTCATTCGTGGAACGCCGCCATCTTGGCGGAACGGCACCGGCCAGCAAGATGCTGGCGTTCCAATGAACATCATGCGCGGCTGCGAGGACATCTTGCGCAAACGCGACGGATTCAAGCTCACCGATGACCGCGGCACGATGCGCGACGCGCTGTATGAGATCGACTATTGTCTGATCTGCCATGAACGCGAAAAAGACTCGTGTTCGACCGGTCTTCATGATCCCGACGGCTCGACGAAACGCAATCCGCTCGGCATCAAGACCGAGGGCTGCCCGCTCGACGAAAAAATCTCTGAGATGCACATGCTCAAAAAGCAGGGCGACTCGATCGGTTCGCTCGCGCTCGATCGCCATCGACAACCCGATGTGCGCCGGCACCGGCCACCGCATCTGCAACGACTGCATGAAGGGCTGTATTTTCCAAAAGCAGGAACCCGTCAATATACCGCTCGCCGAGACCCGGTCTTGACCGACGTGCTGAATCTGCCATACGGCTTTGAGATCTACAGCTTGCTCACGCGTTGGAATCCGCTCAACGCTAAACGTCCATACTCGTTGCCCTACAACGGCAAAAACATATATGGTCGTTGGCCTCGGGCCCGCAGGCTACACGCTCGCACACTATCTGTTGAACGAAGGCTTTGGCGTCATCGGTATTGACGGTCTAAAGATCGAACCGCTACCGTCGGAATGGACAGGTCAGAACCGCCTGCGTCAGCGGGCGGCCAGTTAGCTGCGGATAAGAATGAGGCTATCAGTTCTCAGCTAGCAGCTATCAGTTATCCGGAAGGACAAAAACGTGTCCGAAACCGATTAGAGAGATTTCCGAAATCATCGAACAGCTCGACGAGCGAATCCTCTCCGGCTTTGGGGGCGTATCCGAATACGGCATCACCGTTCGCTGGGACAAAAATTTTCTGACGATGATCCAGTTGATGTTGACAAGGCGCATGCGTTTCCGGCCATACGGCGGCATCAGGTTTGGCGGTACGCTGACGATTGAGGACGCGTGGGATTTTGGTTTTGACCACATCGCGATCGCGACTGGTGCCGGACGCCCGACGATCGTGCCGATGAAGAATAACCTCATCCGCGGCATTCGACAGGCGAGCGATTTCCTGATGGCGTTGCAGCTAACTGGTGCATTTAAGAAAGATACGCTGTCGAATCTGCAAGTTCGCCTGCCTGCCGTTGTCATCGGCGGCGGCTTGACGGGCGTCGATACAGCGACCGAGCTGTTTGCGTATTATCCGGTTCAGGTCGAGAAGATGCTTGGGAAGTACGAGCAGGTTGTCGCCGATTTTGGCGAAGAAAAGGTCGTCGAGCATTTTAACGAGGAAGAGATCCGCGTGCTGCAGGAATTTCTCGAACACGGGAAAGAGATTCGCGCCGAACGCGCACGTGCGGCAGCGGCGGGTGAACAACCAAACTTTGTCCCATTGGTTCGCGGCTGGGGCGGCGTTTCGCTTATCTATCGCAAGCGGCTTCAGGACAGCCCAGCATACCGGCTCAATCACGAAGAAGTCCAGAAAGCTCTCGAAGAAGGTATCGATTTTGTCGAATGCATGAACCCGACCGAGGCCGTTCCGGACGAATACAACGCTGTTAAGGCGATCATTTTCGAACGCCTCGAATACATCGCAGAGACCGGAAAATTTGAGAAAACGGGCGAAATGCATGAGTTCCCGGCCCACACGGTTTGTGTCGCTGCGGGAACCTCACCAAATGTCATCTACGAGAAGGAAAAGCCGGGAACCTTTAAAATGGACGAATGGCGGCAGTTTTTCCAGCCCTTCAAGGTCGAGAGAAACGATGATGGCAAACTGCACGTCGTCGAAACGCCGAAGGGTGAAGCCGGATTTTTCACGAGCTACGAGCACGAAGGCAAATTCATCAGCTACTACGGCGACAACCACCCGACGTACGCCGGAAACGTCGTCAAAGCAATGGCCTCGGCCAAGCACGGCTATGAGAAGGTCGTCGAGATCTTTGCGGACGAGATCGCTTCCGAAAACTCCCCTCCTTGCGAAGGAGGGGTGGACGCCGCTTTGGGCGGACGGGGTGGTTCTCTCCCGCAATGGGACCGCGACGCGATATTCGACAAACTCGAAGCCAAACTCGACGAAGAGCTGCGAGCCTACGTCGTCAAGGTCGACCGCCTGACGCCGACCATCGTCGATGTCATCGTCAAAGCTCCGCTACAGGCCAGAAAATTCGAGCCCGGCCAGTTCTACCGCCTGCAAAATTTCGAAACCTCAGCCCCGATGGTAGACGGTAAACGCCTGATGATGGAAGGTTTAGCCCTGACCGGAGCTTGGGTCGATGAGGAGAAGGGCCTCCTGTCGATGATCGTTCTCGAAATGGGAACTTCGTCACGGCTCTGCCAGCTTTTAAAAGAAGGCGAGGAAGTTCTCGTCATGGGCCCGACCGGAACGCCGACCGAGATCACCGAGAACGAGACGGTTTTGCTCGCGGGCGGTGGTTTGGGAAATGCCGTTTTGTTCTCGATCGCGAAGGCGCTGCGCGAGAAGCATAACAAGGTCATTTACTTCGCCGGTTACAAGGACGGCGGCGATATGTTCAAGCGTGAGGAGATTGAAAATGCCACCGATCAGGTCGTCTGGGCGACGGATTTTGGGAACGAGATCGTCCCGCAGCGACCGCAGGATTCGCATTTCCGCGGCAATATCGTCCAGGCGATGATCGCCTATTCCGAAGGCCGCTTAGGCTCACAAACCGTTGATCTGCAACAAGTTGACCGCATCATCGCCATCGGCTCAGACCGCATGATGAACGGCGTCCGCGAAGCCCGTCACACCACGCTCAAGCCATACCTGAACGAAAACCACACCGCCATCGGCTCCATCAACAGCCCGATGCAATGCATGATGAAAGAAGTCTGCGCCCAGTGCCTCCAACGCCACGTCAACCCGCACACCGGCGAAGAATTCTTCGTCTTCTCATGCTTCAACCAGGACCAGCACCTGGATTTTGTTGATTTCAAGAACCTCAACGAGCGGTTGAGGGCTAATAGTATTCAGGAGAAACTGACTAATCTGTGGCTCGATCGGGCGTTTCAGAATACAGATAAGCGTGCCGGGACCGTATGATTGGGAATGCTCTCGATGAGTCCGTCTGGGTTTAACTTAAACGTATTGAGGCAGAATCAACGTCTACGGATGCGTCATATCTTCGGCGATGACAAGCTCGTCAAATTTTTCCGCCGATAAGAGATCAAGCTCAACCGCCGATTCCTTTAACGAAATCCCTTTTTTATGAGCGTGTTTGGCGATCTTGGCAGCATTGTCATAGCCGATATGCTGATTTAACGCAGTGACGAGCATGAGCGAATTTCGCAGGTAATGATCAATTTGATTGCGATTTAGCTCGATGCCTTTGATGCAGTAATCGACAAAACCGTGACAAGCGTCGTGGATTAGCCGGACGGAGTGCAAGAAGTTGTGAATCATCACGGGCTTGAAAACATTGAGTTCAAAATTCCCCTGCGAACCCGCAAAACCGATGGCCGCATCGTTGGCAAAGACTTGAACGGAAACCATCGTCATCGCCTCGGACTGCGTCGGGTTGACCTTTCCGGGCATGATCGACGAGCCCGGCTCATTCTCCGGCAGCGAAATTTCGCCCAGTCCGCAACGCGGGCCTGATGCGAGCCAGCGAACGTCGTTCGCGATCTTCATCAGGCTAGCGGCGAGAGTTTTCAATGCTCCCGACGCGAAAACGACTTCGTCGTGAGCCGACAAAGCCGCAAATTTGTCGGGATGCGATTTGAATGGCAGCCCAGTTAGCTCGGCGATCTTTGCAGCAGCCCGTTCCGCAAATTCCGGATGTGAATTCAGGCCAGTTCCGACCGCAGTTCCGCCAATGGCTAGATCCATCAGGCCAGGTAAAACCATCTTCATCCGCTCAACATCGCGATCTACGAGATTGGCCCAGCCGTTAAATTCCTGCGAAACCGTCACTGGCGTCGCATCCTGCAAATGCGTACGGCCGATCTTGACCACGCCTTCAAACTCATTCGCCTTGGCCTTGATTGCGTCACTGACTTTCTGCACCTCGGGAATAAGAGCTGTCAATCTTTCGGCAGCCGCGATGTACATAGCGGTCGGAAATGTGTCGTTCGATGACTGCGACTTATTAACGTCGTCGTTGGGATGAACGGGCGTCTTCGATCCCATCTCGCCGCCCGCGATCTCGATCGCCCGGTTTGAGATTACCTCGTTGGCGTTCATATTGGTCTGCGTTCCCGACCCGGTTTGCCATACGCGCAAGGGGAAGTGCTCATCGAGCTTTCCCGCGATTACCTCGTCCGCCGCCTGGATGATGAGTGCGAGTTTGTCGTCGGGCAATTTCCCGAGATCGTTATTAACGATAGCTGCCGCCTTCTTCAATATGCCAAGCGCCCGAATCACCTCACGCGGCATCACATCAAACCCGATGTCAAAATGCTTCAGCGACCGCTCAGTCTGCGCTGCCCCAATACTTATCGCCCTCAACCGCGATCTCGCCCATCGAGTCGGTTTCTATGCGTGTATTTTCTCTTTTCATAATTGGCATTAAATTAGGGATAATTGTTGGGATTTTCGGTCAATAGTCCTTCGGACTTTGCCGATAAAACCAATTGGTTGTCTGCTGATACAAAGGTCACTGACGACCAGTTCCTTTCTACCTGACTTCGGTTTAGTCTTTCTGCCACAGCTAATTGAATCGCATCATAACCTCTTAATCCATACTCCAATACTAATTGGCGGGCATCACCGAGCAGATTCGAATCCAGTTCCAGCACGTGGTAATCACGCAACAGGTGACGGTCAAACTCGGTAAGAGCAAGCTTCGCCTCCCTTAACGAGATCGACCCGCCTTTAGATCGGCGGATTATTGCGGACGTTAGTTCAACTGTTGTTATATCAGCGATATAGATCGCTATTTTTTCGTCCAAAACAAATAAATCCGAGACCCATTCCGAACCAATTTCGTCAATATAGCGTTTTGCAAGCGCGCTTGTATCGAGAAACAGTGATTTCATTAACGGCGTTCCTCAATGATCGTTTCAGAAAGCGGTTTGCCCTTGATCTTTATTCGATTAAATTCTCGGGCAGGCAGGGTTTTATCGGGAATGGCTCTTAAAAAACCCTCGTCAATTAACTGTTGATGAAATCTCGCCCGCTGCTTGGCGGAGTCATCCGCCTGCTTTGAGCCCGAAAGACTCAAAGCTTTGGCAATTTTTGCTCGATCTGAAAAAGATAGCTTTTCAACTGCATGAAGTATTTCAGTTACACTCATATATAAAAGTTTTAACACAACACTAAATAGGTTCAAACATCAAAGGAGCAAACATTTTGAAGCCGCATGTGCCGATTTCATTCGAGTAGTGCTTAGCCAGTTGCTCGTGTCAAAGAAGTAACTTGGCATAAACGGCGATCCTCAATATTAGTTTCGGAGAGCGGTTTTCCAGTTATTGGCATCGGGCGGGACTTTCTACGGAGATTCGCGCGGTTGGGTATATTTCTAATCAGTCCCTTCTGGAGCATCGCCGTTAACACCTGCTCTTGTCTTTCTGTTCTGGTTGAATCAGACTTCTCGCCGGACTCAGCGTCGAGAGTCGTCCGCACCTGTTCTTTTTCCGCCGGACTCAGTCTTTCAACTTGTTCCAATACTTCGGTCAAACTCATAGACTAATTTTACCACAAGATAAAAAGATTATTGACAGACGTTCTTTTCAGCCCTTACGATTGAATGGCGGCGAAGTTGCCGATTCTCCCGCTCGTTTCCCCGCAGGGCATGGATAACCTTAAACTCATTTTCAAACTCTACCTCAATCCTGCGTCGGCCATGAGCGACCTCATGGACAAGGGCAGTTGGCTGTTTGCCGCGGGTGCGGTGCTGGTGGTTGCCATCGGATTTTTTGCCACCATAAACGCAAAATTGGAAATCGCATATCATGTCCCCTCGGTCGGAGAGTTTTTTCAGCCAAATTATAGCGGAGATGAAGACCCGACAAGGGCCGAGGCCGACTACAAACGGAGCATGGCCGAGTATAACGAGGCCATGAACAACCGTCAGCGAGTACCGCTCCTTGGCGACCGATTCTTTAATTTCTTTTCATTCGAAGCGAGCAAATTTTATCAACCGCTGCTCGTACTCTCGGTCTTTTATGCGCCGACTGCGATTCTGTTAATGAGCTTATTTGGCGGGATCGGCAGTTTCGGCCTGGCAGTTCGACGTGACTACGGAACGCTCGCGGTTTGCACACTAAACGCGTGGGCGGCCGCGCATTTGCCGTTTGCGGTGGCGGGAATTGTGCTCTACGTTCAGGCGATCAACCCGATTGTTTATCTTGCATTGTGGGCGGCAAGCGGCCTGCTGTTTGGCGTGTTAATGATTTTCGCGCTCCGGACGGTTTTTGGCGCAAATTATGGCGTGGCGTTTATAGTTGTGGGCGTTGCCTGGCTGTCAATGTGTTTGGGCATGTATGTTTTTACGCTTGTGTCGCCGTGGCTGTTCTCGCCATTCCTACTGTTTTTTGCCGTCATGTATTTTGGTGGCTTCCTCGGCGGCGAAGTTCGCGGATTTGGCAACGCTTTCAGACAAAAGCAAAATCTAAAGCGCTTTCTGCATAATTCGACGGTGAACCCAAAGGACGCCGATGCCCATGTCCAGCTCGGCCTGATCTATCTTCAAAGGCGACAAGAGGCGAAAGCGATCGAACACTTTACTCAGGCGATCGAGATCGATGCGGGCGAGATCGATGCTAACTACGAACTCGGAAAGCTTGCCCGTGCGAAGGGTGATCTGCAATCGGCGCTCGATCATTTTGCGATCGTTCTCGGGCAAAACGATAAACATTCGCTCAGTGAAATTTGGCGTGAGGTTGGAGCGACATATCTCGCTGCAAATATGCTGACCGAGGCCCGCGATGCTCTAGAGAAATTTGTCGAGCGTCGTTCGGCTGATATCGAGGGGTTGTATTATCTGGGCCGGACCCTAAAGGTCCAAGGCGATACTGAACGGGCCGCTGAGGTCTTTGCCGAGGCCGTTGCTTCGGCAAAATCGTCGCCCGATTTCAGACGACGCAACAACGGACAATGGAGCAAATTGGCCCAGAAGGAACTATAGTTTTCCTCCTTTCGAGCTATTCGCGGGCGGCACATTGTGCGGCGGCCTCGTCTCCATCGGCAGGCCGGCGGAAGCCCACGCAGAGGTGCCGCCGGTAATGTTAAAGACGGATTTGAAACCAGCTTCCTTCAGTATTGTCGCCGCTTTTTTCGAGCGGTTGCCGGTTTGGCAAATAATATAGACCGGCTCATCGCGATTAAGTTTGTCAAAATTTGATGTCAGTACATCGAGTGGCATGCTCTGGGCGCGGACCGCATGGCCACCGGCATATTCCTCCGGCGTGCGAACATCGATGAACTGCGAATAGGCTTCAGATACAGCCTTCTGAGCCTCGCTCGGCGACACGTCCTTGATCTCCGCCGCGACGCTTGGAACGCCGGAATCCGCGCTTTTCGTTGAACCACTCTGACATCCAACGAAAAAGACCAATGCGATCGAAAGAACGACTAAGAATTTCATTGTCTTCTCCTTTTCTCTACCAAGGATTTTTCGGCAATAGCATATCGAGCAGGTCGTCAACCAAAGTCGAACAGCCGCCACCCGCATCAATGATTGATGCATGCTTCCGAACTCGGGTGTCAAGGATCATATTCAACGAATTGTTCAAATGCTCACGATACCAACTGACTTGATCATGACCATTGGTCGCATACACATTTTCCCAGTGCTGCTTCTTATCCATTTCCACGCTCCCCGTCATCTGAAATAGCTCGCTCGTTTTTAACGTCGAACTCGACGTTGCAGGCGCCGCGCATTCAGGTGTTATAGCCGAGCTTCGGCAGGATTACGAGTTGTAACAAAAGATACAGCCCGACAATGCCGATCAAAACGATGAGTTCAAACATTTGTAAACTTGCCAGAGTTTGCACAAGCGGTTGCCGACACACTTGTTTCGAGCCCGGCCTCGACCCATGCTGCGGTTCCGCCGGTTACGTTGTATATCGTCTTGAATCCTGCATTCTCGAGAATGCTCGTTCCAAGACTAGAACGATAGCCGCCCTGACAGATCACGTATGTCGGAGCCGTCGGGTCGAGCTTTTCGAAATCGCTCGCTAGTTTATCTAGCGAAATATTGATCGTCCGGATCGCGTGACCTGCGGCGTGTTCTGCCGGGCGGCGGACATCGACAAATTGAAGGAATTTCTCAGTCTGAGTGAGTTCGCTCACTTCCTGAACGCTGACCTGATCGACGCTTTTCGTTTCGCCGGTGTAAGCGTGGATGACAATCGAACCCGAAACCGTTTCGTGTCCGACACGAGCGAGCCGTGTACATGCTTCTTCGACCTGAGTCTCGTTATTCGCAACGATCGCGATGGCTGTTCCGATCGGCACCAGAGTTCCCGCCCATGAAGCAAACTGGCCGCCGAGGCCAATGTTGATCGAATTGGGAATATGGCGTTCACCATATTCGACGTTCTGGCGAACATCGATCACGATCCCGTCAAAATTGCGGATCTCTCCGGACGACAATTCACGAGGTTTGGCAAGCTCGGCCAGCGGTGCTGCACCTTCGAGATTCTTAGCCGCACTCTTTGGAAAATATGCAGGAACCTCAGGCTGGTCGGCTGCGACGATCTTCACAAATTCTTCTTTGGTCATCGGCTGCAACGCGTAGTTGAATTTTCGCTGATTCCCGAGGGTTGACCAGGTTTCTTTTGATAGCGATTTGCCGCACAAGCTGCCTGCTCCGTGGGCCGGATAAACTTCTGTGTCGTCAGGCAGCGGCAAAATCTTATCGTGAAGCGAATCGTAAAGCATCCCGGCCATCTGCTCGGCCGAAAAACCGGCCGAACCGATCAAATCGGGACGACCGACATCGCCAATAAAAAGCGTGTCGCCGGTAAAAATCTTAGCCGGACCGCAGGCATCCTGCCTGCCGGTGTCTCGCAGGCAGGATGCCTGCGATCCAACCTCTTCCGCAATCACGCAGATACTCTCAGGCGTGTGGCCGGGCGTTTCGCGAAACGTTAACCTGATCGAACCAACATTCAACGTATCGCTGTCATTAACCTTCAGTGTCGGGAACTTAGTCTCAGCCCGCCGACCGTAAACAATCTCAGCCCCGGTCTTTGCGGCCAGCTCGACATGGCCGCTAACAAAATCAGCGTGCGAGTGGGTTTCGATAACGTATTTTATCTTCTGGCCGTTCGCCAGAGCCTCGTCTAAATACTGCTCGACATCCCGTTGCGGATCAATAACCGCCGCCTCACCGTCAGAGCCAAGGTAGTAAGACGCGTGCGATAGACATCCGAGATAAAACTGCTTGAAATTCATTTGTATCCAGCCTAACAAATTCTCACCGGCTACGACGAATGATCCGCCACGATCCGCCAGCCTTCTTTGAATTTGCGGAAAAGGAGTGTGAATTTGCCTTTCGGGTTGTCTTTCTCGCGGGTAAGCAACCAACTGCCGACGACAAAGGCCGAGTCTTTTGAGAGGACTGTGATGTCGAGTTCGGAAAACGTCAGCTTACCCATCAGTGCTTTCGTACTATAGGTTTTCCTGTAATTGTCGAGCGTTTGCTGCCAGCCAAGCGTAATCCGGTCGCCGGAGACGAATTTGAGCTTATCCGATTTCCAATAGCCGAACATAAACGCATCGAGATCGCCACGGTTCCATGCGGCGGTTTGCTCGTCCATCACTTTGCGAATGGCGACGGCGTCTTTGTTCGACTGGGCAACGAGAGATAAAGAAGAGAGAAGCAATATCAACGCTGCGAGAGCAAAATTTTTCATATTTTGATGATAAAGCAGTTTTGCCGCAGATAAACGCGGATGGACGGGGATCATAAAAAATAGATCTCATAATCTGCGTCCATCTGCGGTTAAAAAACTCTTAATTCTTCGGCGCTTTCGCTGCGTCGTACGCAGCTTGGGCAGCGACCCGTTCTTTTTGTTTGTCGGTGAGAGCGATGCCCATTTTCTCGAGCGTCACGGCATTTAGCGTCTTGGTAACCTTTACGCCGTTAGCATCTTGATATTTGCCGAGGCCGTCGCGTGTAACGTCGTCGAGCTTGCCGGTCTCTTCGCCGGAGTACATCTTACCGTCTTTAAGCATTTTCTGTGCTGCCTTGATCTGGTCAACATTTGCACGAAATGGGGCTGGCTTCTTGGCAGTGTTCGGTTTGATCACGCTAGTTCCCGGTTCAATTTCGACGACCTTCTCGAGTTTTAGATCGAGGCTCCCTGATTTAGTCGTCGATTTCGCCGGTTTCTTCTCGCTCTTTGCGAGATGTTTTGGATCCGCCGGGATTTCTTTTTGCTTATCCGTTAGTTCGATCCCCATTTTCTCGAGCGTCGCCCGATTGAGCGAACCGCTCTTGGTCAGACCGTTGTCGCCCTGCCAGGCTTTGAGGGCGGTTTTCCATTCGGGGCTGCTGGTGCCGGTAGCTTCGCCACTGTAGAGCTTTTTCGCCTTCAGCATGTTCTGAGCTTCTTTGACCTGATCCTTGGTCGAGCGAAAGGCGACCGGCTTTTTCGCAGGAGCGGGCGTCGCCGCCGGAGCCGTATCGGAATTTCCCTGAGCGATCATTCCAACCGTCGAGAAAAGCGTGAGCGAGAGGATCAGCAATATTTTCTTTACCATGTTTGTTTCTCCTGTAATGTATTTCATTTTGAGAAAGAAAGGCCTACAGGAAATGAAAGTTATCCCAGTAAACCGCGCACTCGTAATTATTTTTGTGAACAGGAAAATTATCATCCGAATTTCCTCCCATGTCAAGGAAATTTTTGGATGATAATACTGCGAGAAAATCTCCCAACAGAACTCTTCCAAAATGTCCTGGTTTTGCAAGACCTGAAAGATGCCAGTTTTCTGGAAGGCATAGGAACGTTGGGGTCAGCCGGTATGGCCTGCGGATAAATCTTTTTCAAAATGCAGAATTGGCTAGTAGCAATCGATGTAATCGAATGCTGTCCGCATCTTGCTTCGCTCGACCGAGACGAAAATCTGCGTGTCGAGTCTCGGTCTTGAGTCTCGAGAAGAAGCTCTCGGCCTGGGCGTTGTCGTAGCAGTTGCCTCTTGCCCGACATCGACTGCCGCAGGCGGCATCTTTGCGATCAGACTGCCGGTATTCCGTCGATGCGTACTGGCTCCCGCGGTCGGTATGGATGATCGCGGTCCGTTTTACGAAGCCTCTCCTGAGGGCCATTGCCGAAGAGCCTCGATAACAAGCGTCGGCCGTCATCCTTGATCCCGACGCTCCAGCCGGCGATCCGCTTTGTCACGCACGGTCCTGAAACATCGCCAGATAACAGAAACCGCCCGTTCGCCAGCGGCAAATACGTGATATCTCCGACCATCACTTCACCGACTTTAAGTGTCAGTGTTATCACAGCCTCTTTCAGCAAATTCGGGCTCGGCATTTTGTCGTGTCTCGAATCAGTCGTTCGCGGCTTGAACCTCTGCGGGGCCTTTCGCCACCAACCCTTCTTCCCGCATTACCCGACTGAGCCAGAAACCGTCCCGCATTGACCCCTTCGTCCTTCAACTCGCCCGACACCCGCCTCGAGCCGTATCGCTTCTTGTGAAAATAAAACTTCTCCTTCACCGCAACCCTCACCGCCGACTAGCTCGCTCCGGCTCCTCGTTTGCTTCGTACCGCCCACGCATAATACGCCGTCCGGCTCACTTTCATGCACCGAAGCAGCAACCTCATCGGATAACCACGCCTTTTCCTCCGCTATAAACTCATACCGCCTTACCCGTCCCTCCCGAAGATGAGTCGCGGCTTTTTTTAAAATCTCGTTCTCCATCTCGAACTCCATGATCCGCTTCCGCATCGCTAACTTCTCTTTGTCCGACTTCGCCATCATCCCTCACCACCATCGCGTTCTTCCACTTGATGAATCACGCCCTCCGTAAACCCCGGTCTCCCGCGAGAACGCCGCCACCGACTCCCCTGCCATAAACTTCCGGATAACTTCTTTCTTGAATTCTTCGTCGTATCTTTTCATACTCTCCATTATAGAGAGTTTTTGCAAAGAGCACTATCCTGAGTTCAGGTTAGTGACTAAAAATATCGAAGAGGTTTACGACAAGGTTTCCATATCTCACGCGCGAATTTCTCCACCCAAACCTCAAGCAAATCACCCTTCGCCCATGGGGTGCTAAAGAATTCGCATTAAGGGATGAACAAGCTGGCATCATAATTCAAGAGTGGTGAAATACGGAAAGATAGCAGCTTGTCGTTCGGTTTCACTTAGAGTGAAGCCCCGGTTCTTGCGTTCCTGTCAGTAGCCTGCACGTAAGTAAGGGCGGCGTTGTCAGAACGAGTAGCGATGAATGAGCTTACCCCTTTTTTATGACGAAAGTGCCACATACAAGAAACATCAAACCAAAGAAATATTCTTTAACCTCAATCCCTTCAACATACGTCGCCATAATTTGCCACGGTTCATCGTTCGGCCTTGGCGTAGTCGTAAATGAGAGATTATGAAGCATCTTAAGGATCGGATTAAGAAATTTTCCTGAGCGAGTACTCGAAACCTTCGCTCCGAACGCGACGACACGGGAGCCCGCCTTTAAGTGCGGTAAGATATTCTCCAATGCCTCTTCCGAGGCATAAACATCAGACGCCGCGAACATTACCAGACCATCGAATGTGCCTGTCAACCTTACATCCTGAGCGGCTGCCACGATCACCTCGACATTTCCCCATTGGTTTTTTGCAATACGCCTCCTTGCGAGTTCGCTATGTTCAGGGCTAATCTCTACACCGACCACTTTACCCGACGGCCCGACCGCATCGACAAGAAACGGAAGGCTTCCACCTGGCCCACAACCCACATCAAGAACACTATCGCCCTGTTTTAGATTCAGCCACTCGACTGCTTTCCGACGAACAGGCTTTATGAAAGAGAAATCGAAATTAGGAAATGGTTTCACCAACCCGCCCAATAAGCGGCCATAAAGCGGCGTGAGGTCTTTTGCTTGTTCTTTCATTGAAATAACTCCTATTAATCAATCCCTAAAACAGCGTTAAAAAAGGCAACCAGATGCTTCCAAACAAGGTAGAAAACAATTATCAAAACGGGAAAGCCGAAAGGGAAAGCACTCGCCACAAACGATGGAATTTCAGCGCCCACCAGTTTTGTAATTCCAAATGCAGTCAATGCTTGCACAAATGCGAGAAGCGCCCCGTGTAAACCAATGGACATGTAACGAGTTTTGCTCAATCGGACGTATGCAATATTCCAGATGCCCCATAGATTTGGCACGATCGCCATAGGAAAAACTATCAATCGCTCAATCGGGATAGGTTCATTGTCTGTCTGATGAGCAAATGTAAAAACGGTAACGAACAAAATAAGCAGAATCGTCGGGATCGTAATTCCTGCCATGTATGCTCGAAGATAAGGATACGTTTTCATATAAATCTCTCGCGTTAGAGGTTGAATAGCAATCCCGTAATCGCCTCCGGGACAAACGCACAAAGAACCAAGACGATGGCGACTAGGACAAAATCAAACCACCTCACCCGAATACCCGGATCATTTAACTTTCGACGCATCTGTGGCCACAAGTCTTGCTGTAATTCATGCTTACTCACGGGAGCAATAGCGTCTCTTACAAATTTGCTAAATTGTTTATCATCCAAATGATTCATCGTTCTATACCTAATCGTTTTAAGTTTTCCCGCAAGAGACGTGTGGCTCGAAAGATGCGCGACTTGACCGTTCCTATCGGAATACTGAGCGACTCAGCGATGTCTTCGTAAGGTCTTTCTTCTACTAAAGCTAAAGTCGCCGCCACACGGAGTTTCGGCGGCAGTTGGCTGAACGCCCGTTGAATTCGTTCCCGCGTATCTTCTTGAATAGCAGGGTCGGGTCGCGTTTCTTCGTGCCAATCTTCCTGAAACTCAACTTCCGGTCGAAGTTGTTTCAAGTGGTCAAGAGAAAGATTTGTTGCTATCCGCCGCGCCCAGGCACCAAAACTTCGCGTCGGATCGAATCGGGCATGAGAACGATAAAGACGCCAAAATGTTTCCATTGTGATGTCTTCTGCAACTCTCGGATCTCGAACTATTCGAATGATCCAGCCGTATACTTCATTCTGGAACTGCCGGAATAGGATTTCAAAAGCATCGAGATCGCCATGTGTAAACTTCTCAAGCAATTCCATTTCAATTCTTCTATTACACCTTACTGAGTACGACGCATTTAGGTTCACTTCCTTGACATCATTTTTGGAAATAAATGGGATAATTCGGCTAACTGCAAGCCAAGAGCGTTAGCTGGAAATTGCATAGCTGCATTCCGCGCCGAACCATTCCCTTCCAAAATCCATTCCCGACAATTCAAATTCACGAGACCGTTCGGTTGCACTTGACACCCGCAACCGTTTGGTTGCATACTCTTGTTTGTAGATATGAAACGAGATATTTTCCAGGCCATAGCTGACCCGACGAGGCGGGCGATCATTGCTTTGATCGCATTGCAGGCGATGACGCCGAATGCTATTGCCGAGCATTTCGACACTAGCCGGCAGGCGGTTTCTAAACATCTGCGGATTTTGGCGGAGTGTGAACTCATCACGCAAGAACACAAAGGTCGGGAGATCTACTACCAGCTCGAAATAGCCAAGATGAAAGAGATCGACGAATGGTTAGAGCAATACCGCAAGGTCTGGGAGTCGAGGTTCGGGCAGCTTGACGAAGTGCTTGAGGTGATGAAAAATGCAGAAGCCCGCACGTAAGTAAGGGCGTAACGCCCAAGTTCGCTGGCTTTCTTTGCGGTTCCTTTGCATTCTTTGCGTCTTCGCGTGAAACCGCTTTTCTAACGCAAAGCCGCGAAGAACGCAAAGAAAGAGAAAGAAGTGAGGAACGAATATGGATTTTATAGTTAATAAAGAGACGAAGACGGTCACGATAACCAAAGAGTTTGATGCCGGGCTGTCGTTGGTCTGGGACGCATATACAAACGCGGAACTGCTCGACCAATGGTGGGCGCCGAAACCTTTCGCATCACGGACAAAGGTCATGGATTTTACCGTCGGCGGCAAGAGATTTTACGCAATGGTCAGCCCCGAGGGTGCAGAGCGTTGGGCAGTTCAGAAATACAAATCCATTACACCAAAAACCAATTTCAAGTTCTTTAATGCGTTTGCCGATGAAAACGAAAACCTACAGCTCCCCGGCTCGGATTGGGACCTGAGTTTCAGCGAGCAAGACGGCACGACAACGGGTCAGTATCTCTATCTATAACGAGTCATTGGAACGCTTAGAGAAGATGATTGAAATGGGCTTTAAAGAAGGATTTACTATGACATTGAATTACCTGGAAGAGCTGCTAACGGAAGTTGTCAATCGCCGCGTAGCGGCAGTCGAATTTAGCCGTGGACGTGTGTCCATGGGGGCCGATGATAATAAATTTCCGTCGCGTAGCGACGATTGAATAGATATGGCGAACACATATTCGAATCTCTTCTATCACATCGTCTTCTCGACAAAGGGTCGGAAAGATCTCATCAGCCCGGAGATCGAGGAACGCGTCTGGGCATACATTGGCGGCATCGCGAGAAAACACGAGATCATTGCCGTTCAAGTGGGCGGCATCGAGAATCACATTCACGTATTGATATTGGCGAAACCGAAGTTCGCCCCCAGCCAAATAGTCCAGTGGTTGAAAGGTGAATCGTCTAGGTGGATACATGAGACCTTCAGTGACATGCGTTCGTTTGAGTGGCAGGACGGTTACGGAGTATTCAGTGTGAGCAAACAAAACGTGCCGCGAGTCGTTGAGTACATCAAGAATCAACGTGAACATCATGCTACGCAGACGTTCGAAGACGAATATATTTCAATGTTGAAATTGAGCGGTATTGATTACGATGAACGGTATTTGTTCGATTGACGTTCCGTCGTTTTCGTCGCATCGCGACGGGTTGAATTTAGCCGTGGACGTTTGTCCACGGTCAGATGTGAAACCGATCCCGTCGCGTAGCGACGATTGAATTAAACGTGGCGACCATTCAATTGTCGCTGACGCGACAACAACCTCTCTTTCGATTTCCGTGGACAAACGTCCACGGCTAAAGTCATTAGACCGCTACGCGGCCAAAGAGCGAGCTCGACAATATCAGTTTTGACTTGGAGACCAAACATGAAGACAACGGCTTTTGTAGTGACGCTGCTTATGATGATCTTTTCCGGCGTTGTTTTAGGACAGCAAAAACCGGTTACGGGCTACGCGCCGGTTAACGGACTAAAAATGTATTACGAGATCCACGGAAGCGGCGAGCCTGTGGTGTTGCTGCATGGGGCGTTTATGGCGATCTCGGGTGATTGGAACGATTGGATCAACGAACTCGCCAAAACGCGGAAAGTGATCGCCGTTGAATTGCAGGGCCACGGACGGACGGCTGACATCGATCGCGATATGACTGCTGAAAACCTCGCCGACGACGTTTCCGCGTTACTGGATCATCTAAAAATTCCAAAGGCAGACATCATCGGTTACAGCCTGGGCGCCGGTGTCGCGATGCAGTGCGCGATCCGTCATCCTGAGAAAGTGCGAAAGGTCGTCAGCATTTCGGCCCCGTTCCGTCTCGACGGCTGGGTCAAAGAAGGTCGCGAGGCACTTCCCAATCTCACGGCGGAAGTGTTCAAAGGCACGCCCATGGAAGCTGAGTACAAGAGGCTTAGCCCGACGCCTGACAAGTTTCCGGAGTTTATCAAACACGTCGTTGCGATGGCTTCGAAACCGTACGACTTTGGAGCCGACAAGTTCAAGGCGACCAAAGCTCCGTTCTTCTTCATCCACGGCGACGCCGACGGCGTACGGTTCGATCACATCGCCGAAATGTACCGTCTCAAAGGCGGCGGTAATGTCCACGGCGACATGCAGCCCCGTTCCGAATCAAGATTAGCCATTTTGCCGGGCACTACACACGTTACACTGATGAATCAGATGACAACGATCGTCCCGATGATAAACGACTTTCTCGATGCAAAGACACCGAAACAATAAAAGAAATCTCACCACAGAGGCACAGAGTTCACGGAGGCAGATATCAGTTGGGATGCCTCGTTCGATAATATAATAAAACCGCTTTAGACATCTCTCTGTGTCCTCTGTGACTCTGTGGTGAATCCGATATGAACGTACAAGAACAAATCGAAACCTATATTGCGAGTCACCCGGAACCAAAACGCAGTGAGATGCAGCAGTTGCATGACCTCATTTTGGGAGTATGTCCGGGATGTAAATTGTGGTTTCTCGACGGCAGGAACGCCGAAGGTAAGGTCGTTTCTAATCCGGATATCGGCTACGGGTCTCGCCCTCATAAATACGCCGATGGGACGATCAGCGAGTTCTATCAGATCGGCCTGAGCCCAAACAAAACCGGGATCTCCGTCTATATCCTCGGTATCGAAGACAAGAAATACCTGGCCGACACATACGCCAGCAGCCTCGGCAAAGCGACTGTGACCGGGTATTGCATCAGGTTCAAGACTCTAAAAGATATAAACACCGACGTTCTCAAAGCGGCGGTTGCGTTTGGGTTTGAGAATACGAATAAAAAGCCGAGCTGGTTTTGAGGGTCATGGCGTGCGGTATTTGCCGCAAGCGACTGGCATGGCTGGATGGGAAATGATCCAGATATCAAACTGCCGGTCGTTCCCGGGCATGAACTAGCCGGTGAGGTCGTGGCTTTGGGTTCTCAGGTCGCAAATTTCAGATTGGGAGACCGCGTTACACTTGTCCGTTGGCCGGACGAGATCGATTTTGTCACGGCGGCATCGCTCGGATGCCTCTTCGCAACGTCCTATCGGGCGGTCGTCGATCAGGGAAAAGTAAAATGCGAACAATGGGTCGCCGTCCACGGCTGCGGCGGTGTCGGTCTGTCGGCGATCATGATCGCGGCGGCATTTGGCGCGAGAGTGATCGCTATCGACATCGCGGAAGATAAACTCGCATTTGCAAAAGAAATCGGAGCTGAGATTGTCATCGATTCTCGCTACGGCAACCCGGTCGAAGCCATCCTCGACATCACCGACGGCGGCGCCCACATCTCCATCGACGCCCTCGGCCATCCCGAAATTCTGATGAACTCCGTCTCGTCATTTATCGTCAGACGTTCCCTTGATCTCGATCGCTCCGCGTTCGGGCAATTGCCCGGCAACGAGGTCGTTCGAACTTCTTTGGAATTGGTGTCAGGGTGGAGAGAGTTAAAAAAATAACTCGACCAATAGAGCAAAAACGCTTTACCAAACTAGGGAAAACATTCGACCTACGAGGCGAAAACCTCGTTTCCAAACGGCAAAAAACCTCGACAAGATAGGCAAAAACTGGGTTTCCGACGGTTACCCTCTTGGTTGTTTCGTATCGATGATTGGCAGTCACCAACCGGTCGTATTTAAACTTGACAACAACACACTCAACTATTATCATCGATCCATGCTCAAGTCTTGGCCAGGGCAAAAGTCAAAGGTCAAAGGTATTGGCGAGAGCTTAGCAATTATAATTTCTTGGAGAATAAATATATGAGCAAAATCATAGGTATCGATTTGGGAACGACCAATTCGGTCGTTGCGGTGATGGAGGGCGGTGAGCCGGTGGTCATCACAAACAGTGAGGGCGGTCGCACAACTCCCTCGGTTGTGGCATTTACAAAGGACGGCAATCGCCTGGTCGGGCAGGTCGCAAAGCGTCAGGCGGTGACAAATCCTGAGAATACGCTTTACTCGATCAAGCGGTTTATGGGCCGCAAGTACGACGAAGTTACGTCAGAGATCAAGCAGGTTCCGTATAAGGTGGAAAAATCAGGAAACGGCGATGTCAGCGTCAATGTTGACGGCAAGCAGTACAGCCCGCCGGAGATCGCGGCGATGGTGCTGCAGAAATTGAAGCAATCGGCCGAGGATTATTTGGGAGCGAAGGTTGAGAAGGCTGTAATTACGGTGCCCGCATACTTTAACGATGCCCAGCGACAGGCGACAAAAGACGCCGGCAAGGTCGCGGGCCTCGAGGTTTTGCGTATCGTCAACGAGCCGACGGCTGCTGCTTTGGCGTACGGTTTGGACAAGAAAAAGGACGAGATCATTGCGGTTTTTGACTTCGGCGGCGGTACTTTCGACATCTCGGTTCTCGAGGTTGGCGAAGGCGTTGTCGAGGTAAAATCGACCAACGGGGACACGCATTTGGGCGGTGACGACGTGGATGAGATCCTTGTGAGCTGGATCATTGACGAGTTCAAGAAAGATCAGGGAATCGATCTGCACAACGACAAAATGGCCCTTCAGAGGCTGAAAGAAGCTGGTGAAAAGGCAAAGGTCGAGCTTTCGAGCGCGATGGAAACGGAGATCAACCTGCCGTTCATCACGGCCGATGCGAGCGGGCCGAAGCATTTGGTAATGAAACTAACGCGTTCGAAATTTGAACAGCTCGTCGAGCCGGTCCTCAAACGCCTTATGCCGCCGGTCGAACAGGCTATTAAGGACGCTGGTTTGACGCCGAAAGACATCGAGGAAATCGTGTTGGTCGGCGGTTCGACGCGTATTCCAAAGGTTCAGGAAATGGTCAAGGGATTTTTTGGCAAAGAGCCTAATAAGTCGGTCAACCCGGACGAAGTTGTGGCTCTCGGAGCGGCGGTTCAGGCCGGTGTTTTGGGCGGCGAGAAGACGGATATTCTGCTCCTCGACGTCACGCCTCTGACGCTGGGAATCGAGACTTTCGGGGCTGTCGCAACGCCGATGATCCAGAAGAATACAACCATTCCGACGCGGAAATCGGAGATCTTTTCGACGGCTTCGGACAATCAGACTTCGGTCGAGGTCCATGTGCTTCAAGGCGAACGGCCGATGGCGGCGGACAACAAAACCCTTGGCAAATTCCACCTCGTCGGCATTCCACCGGCACCGCGTGGCGTTCCGCAGGTCGAGGTGACATTTGATATCGATGCTAACGGCATCGTAAATGTCTCGGCAAAAGACGTTGGCACGGGCCGTGAGCAGAAGATCACCATCACGTCGTCGTCAGGTCTCTCAAAAGAAGAGATCGACAAAATGATGAAAGACGCCGAAGCTCACGCCGGAGAGGACGAGAAAAAGAAAGCCTCCATCGAGGCCCGAAATCGTTTGGATGGTTTGGTTTACAGCGTCGAGAAAACTTACTCCGAGAACAAGGACAAGCTCGACGCAACCGCGAATGGCGAACTGGAAGCGGCCATCACTGAATCAAAAACGGCGCTCGCCGGTGAAGAAGTCGATGCGATGAACAACGCTTTCGAACGTCTCCAGACCGCCTCGCACAAGCTGGCCGAGGCCCTCTACAGCCAGACGGCGGCACCGGAAGGTGACGGCGGCACCGACGAACAGGCATCCTCAGCCACGGCTGGAGCCGACGGCGATGGCGGTGCGGCGGCGAGCGATGACAATGTTATCGATGCCGAATACGTCGACGTTGAGGAAGAGAAGAAAGACTAACGTCTGTGTTATAAGATGAGCGGCGAATTGAGTAGCCGCTCATTTTTATCCATCTAAAATTATGAGTGTACAGGTTGAGGTTGATGAGGCACTTCTCCCCGAGATTGATGAGCTTGCGGCCCATTCGAAGAGGTCGCGTTACGAGCTGATAAACGAAATTTTACGAAATGGACTTCGTAAGCAAACAAGGGAAGAGAAGGACCGAGAATTCCGCGAGAGTTACCGGCGCTTTCCCCTTACGCAAGAAGAAATTGATGAGCAAATGGAGTGGGAAGAAATTCAGGATTGGGGTGACGAATGAGGCGGGGCGATATTTACTGGATTAAGTTTAAGGAACCAGATAACAAACGACCCGGTTTAATACTCTTTCGCGATGTTGCGATTCCGCTACTTAATCGTCTAACGGTAGTTCCAATAACGTCTACCCTTCGTGATAATCCCGCGACGGTATGGTTGGACGAGAGTGACGGAATGCTTAACGCCTGTCTTCTCAACTTAGATCAAATTCAAACCGTCTCAAAACAGAAAATCGAGACCTATCTCACGCACATAGATAACGAAAAGATGGTCGAAGTATTCGACGCGTTGAAATTCGCGTTTGGATTCGATAATTAGGTGGCAAAAAAAGATTATTACAACACACTCGGCGTCAAGAAGGATGCGAAAGCGGACGAGATCAAAAAGTCGTACCGCCGTTTGGCGCGCAAGCATCATCCGGATGTGAATCCGGGGGACAAGGTGTCTGAGGACAAGTTTAAAGAGGTGCAAGAGGCTTACGACGTTTTGTCCGATGACAAAAAGCGTAAGGTTTTTGACCGGTTTGGTTATTATGCCGACAATCTGGATGCTGATTCGCCGTTTGGAGCCGGTGCGGCCGGCGGCGCGGGGCCGGCGGGCGGATTTGATTTCTCGGGGTTTGATTTTTCCAGCGGCCAGACGGGCGGCGGAGGCGGATCGAGTTTTCGCGATATTTTCTCCGATCTTTTTGGCGGCGGCGGCTCGGCTCGGGCTACTCAACCGGAACCTCCGCGAGCCTTGCCAAAGCGTGGGCCGCGATATTGAAATACCGCTGGCATTGAGTTTTGAAGAGTCGTTCACGGGCCTCACCACAAATATTACGGTCAACCGCAGCGAGCAATGTTCGCGTTGCCAGGGTGCGGGCGACACGGGCGGGCCGGTCGTTACGTGTCCCACTTGCAAAGGCAGCGGCCAGGTAATGAAGACCGGCGGACGGCTGCAATTCTCGCAAGGCTGTTCCGATTGCGAAGGCACTGGACGCCGTCGCGAGCCATGCTCCCTCTGCAACGGCAAGGGCGTGACGCCGAAATCTGAACAGGTCAAAATCAAAATACCGGCCGGTGTCGATACAGGGTCTCGCGTTCGTGTCCCGAAGAAGGGCCATGGCGGACGGCTCGGGGCCGAGCCGGGCGATCTGTTTATTTTGACCAATGTCGGCAAGCATACATTCCTGACCCGCAAGGGCGACAACGTTTATATCACGGTTCCGATCACTGTTTCCGAGGCCGCATTGGGAACCAAAATCGAGGTTCCGACGGTCGAAGGGAAAGCACAATTGAAAATTCCATCGGGAACCGAGTCGGGGCAAAAATTTCGTCTCCGCGAGCGTGGTTTTCCTAGTCTGCGAAATCCGACCCTTCGCGGCGACCAGTTCGTTGAAGTCAAGATCACCTTGCCGCGCGTCATCTCGGAAGAAACAAAGGAGGTTTTGCGGCAGTTTGAAAAGCTCAACCCGGAAAATCCTAGACGGGTAATGGGATTGGAGTAGGTCGCGAGGTTACGAAGTTGGGGAAGTTCGATGGTTTTGAAGAAATCGAAGCTTGGAAGAAAGCCTATTCGGTGACGATGCAGGTTTATCAGATTACCGAGTCTGGAAAATTCTCGAAAGATTTTGGACTTCGTGACCAGATTCGAAGAGCGGCAGTATCGATCACCGCGAATATCGCTGAAGGGCATGGACGAAAAAGCAATACCGAGTTCGCAAATTTTTTGAATATTGCTCGCGGTTCTTGCCCATGAAGTACAAAGCCATCTTTATGTTGCAAAGGGCCTTAACTACATCGAACAGACGGATTTTGAAAAACTCCATAACTTGCTGGCCGAAGGGTCTCCCGAATGACACTTGGTTTGGCCCGCTACCTTCGCGAGAATGATAGAAGATAGAATTGGACAGGACGCGAAACTTCGTAACTTCCCAACATCGAAACTTCGCAACTCCATGAGACGATGAAGAAGCGAATTAAAACCTACACGATCAGTGCGGTGGCGGAACTTTACGACATCCATCCGCAGACGCTCAGGCTCTATGAGCGCGAGGGGTTGTTGCTGCCTTCGCGATCGGTTGGGAACACTCGGCTCTATGAAGACTCAGATCTCGAACGCCTCGAAATCATCCTCTCGCTGACCCGCGAACTTGGCGTCAATTTAGCTGGTGTCGAGATCATTCTAAACATGCGTGCAAAGATGGATCAGATGCAGCGTGAATTCGAGCAGTTTTTTGAATACCTTAAGACCCACGCTAACGAATTCTCACGCCAGAGCGAAGCATTTACCTCAACCGAAGCTCTTATTCCAGTTTCCCGTTTTCGCATCACCCGTGTCCGCAGCGAAACATCGGTCGAAGACTAGCCCCTCTTTGAACCGCTATAATTATTCGCCAAAAGGTCTTACCATTCGCCTTACATACGAATGGCTCACCATTGCGTTACCAACAAATTTGGGATACGATTTTTAGAAATCACAGATTCAAATTTGTCAGGAGTAATCGATGTTTGGAAGAATTTTTAACCGCAGTTTTGCCCTCACGCTTGTCGTAGTTATCGCAGCCGCATTCGCCTTTGGACAGGATCTTGACGATGTCACAATCACCGGAAAAGTAGTTGACGCCAATGGTCTTGCTGTCGTCGGTGCGACCGTGATTGCCATGATGACCGAGACCCGCGAATCTCGAAATGTCGTCACTGATGGCGACGGGCGATACCTGCTGGTCAAGCTAAAGCCTGGAACCTACAAGATCAAGGTAACAGCCAGCGGGTTTGGTGCTCAGGAAACGCCGGAAATCGCCACCGTCTCGGCCCAGAACGTTCAAAAAGATTTCAAACTAGTCCCTGCGGGCGTCACGGCTGAGCAGACCGTTACCGTGACCGAGGACGACGGACCACTTGTCGATACGACAAGAACCATCGTCGGCGGAACTATCACCGGTCGAGAGATCGAGGAAATACCCAATAATTCTCGAAATGCTCTCGATCTGGTCCTAACGCTTGGCGGAACTTCTGAGGAACAATTGTCAACATCCGGACTCGCCGAGGATCGACTTCAGAACCCTTCAGGAGCACCGCTTGAGCAGGGCAATTTCTCGATCTCAGGCGGCACCGCATATTCAAACAACATTACAATCGACGGTCTAGACAATAATGACGACCGCTCATCGCGTGACCGGTTTCAGCCTTCGATCGAAGCGATCGCCGAGGTTCAGGTCATCGCCAACCAGTTTTCAGCCGAGTACGGTCGTGCTGCGGGTGGACGTGTAAACATCAGGACGCGAGCCGGTGGCAACCAGTTTCGCGGACGTGCCTTTATGTTTTTCCGTGATGAGAGCCTGAATGCCAACTCGTGGTACAACAATAGCCGCAACATTCGCCGCCCGGCATTGCAGCAGATCAATCCTGGCTTTACCTTGAGCGGCCCAGTTGTACTCCCTTTCGGCATTTTTGACGGCCATGACCGTACTTTCTTCTCTGTCGCCTATGAGCACGACAAACTCGCCGATACGACCCTGATCGACGCATATGTTCCGGTAACCCAGAATCCACGATATCCATTGCCGGCTCCCACGGGAGCAACACTGGTTTGCGATGCGGCGGGTTCCGCTCCTCCGCCTTGCCCGGCCGGTGTCGCGACCGTTGGGGCGTACAACAGGTTATACGCCACGCCCAATCTGAGTAACGTGCTGACGGCGAGAATTGACACAAAGCTGTTTAAAAACAATGACTTTACATTTGGCCTTCAATTTGGGCGAAAGAACAACAAACGCACATCCGGAGCGACCGTTAACAGGCTCGAGAACGCTTTTCAGGCCAGGAATATCAATACGGAAGCCTATAACTTTACCGACAATCACGTCTTCGGCTCCAGAGCTGTCAATCAGATACGGGCGCAATGGTCGATCTACAAACCAAGCTTCCAGGCCCCTGACCCGTTCGATCCGGTCCTCATCATTAGTGTCCGCGATCCGCTAGTAGGTGTCGAAAGCCTGGTTTTGGGCAACTCCACGGTTAGTTCGGGAAGTAATTTTCCCGACACACGCAACGAAACCAGATGGCAGGTTCAGGACTCATTCACGTATATTAAGGGAAACCACACTTTTAAGACCGGCTTTGATTTTCAAAGTGTTATCTCCAAGGTTACGGGCCTCGGCGATGCCACTGGCACATTTAGCTTCCCCAGTGCGTTTGCCTTCACTCAAAGCCAACTAAGCCGCTATCTACAGAACTTTGGTACAGCCCAGGACACGCGAAATAAGTATGCGGGTTTCTTCTTTAACGATCAGTTTACGGTTGGATCGAACGTAACGGTGAGCGCGGGCCTCAGGTACGAGAAAGAAACTGCGGTCGACGATAACAATAACTTCGGGCCCAGAGTCGGCGTTTCGTGGGATCCGTTCAAATCGGGCCGGGGCGTTATTCGTTTCGGAGCAGGAATTTTCTATAACCGCGTTCTGCTCCGCACGGTCGGCGAGTCTATTCAAAATACGTCGGGATCTCTTGTTAACTTTAGTACGGCGACAATCGGTACCGGAGCGACGGATCCTCGACGGGTTGCGATCCTGGCCGCTCTGTCAAACAACTTCCCCAATACTTATACCAGTGTCGAAGAGCTTAGGTCTCTGGTTACCGCTGCGTGTGCGACTGTGATAGCGCCCCCTGCTCCGTGCACACAAAATACTGGATTCACTATTGGTAATGTTTCGGCTGGCGGTACACCGATCCGGTCGGTCGATGCCGATCTCAAGATCCCCGAAAGCTACCAGTTCAACGTCGGATTTGAACGCGAATTGTTTAAGGGGTGGGTATTTGAGGCAAACTACACGTGGAATAAGACCGTCCATCTTTGGCGCGATAAGAATGCGAATGCACCGGTAGTTCCATCTGGCTTTTCCGACTGGACAGCGTGGCTACAGGCGAATACCTTTGCGATTGCGAATCAGAATGGCACGACCAGAACATACAGCTTTACTCTCGGTTCAACAACCGACGCTGGCGGCGTCGGGCCGTGCGATTTTGCTACGACGAATACGTGCGTGGTCAATCTTAACTCGCCCAACACTTCGACGGCTGCCCCGGCCGCGGCCAGCGTCGGTAACAATTTTAACGCTACCGGTGCGCCTATCGGAATTGCCACTGCGGCAATCGGACGGTTCCGTCCCGACCCGACTCTCTCTGATGAAGCATCGCGGATCGGATCGCTCGGCAACGCCTTTTATCAGGGGTTAATTCTTGAACTCCGAAGTCGGTATCGTAAGCTCGGTGGGGGCTTTGGTGCGTTATTCCGCATGGCATATACACTTTCAAGAACAATGGATGACGGCCTAAACAACACGGCAAATGCCGAGATCAACGGTGATTTCTCTCGGGAGTGGGCGTGCAACTTGCAGGATAGACGCCATCGATTTGCTCTCTCCGGCACATTTGATGCACCGAGATGGTTGGGCAGGCTGAAATTTTCTCCGTTGTTCCGTTTCGGAACCTCAGCTCCATTCAATCTCGGTGCGGGCGGGACCGATAGGAACCTTGACGATCTGAGTACTGACCGCCTAAACTTCAGCGGAAATCTACAAGATATCCGATGGCGTGAACCTGGTTCGCCGATTCCGACGGCATTGCTCTCTCAGTTTTCCCTACAGCCGATAGGAGCGAGAGGAGGGAATCTACCGAGGAATGCGGGAATCGGTCCCAGCTTTTACACATTCGATCTGAGCGTGACGCGCGAATTTAAGTTCAATGAACGTTTCAGGCTCAGGCCCGTGATCGAGTTTGGAAATATCCTAAATGCCGCAGTATTTAGCTACGGCTCGGCGTTTATCAATTTCGGAGTGACGGCCGCCGCGCAGAATAGCTTTCTCGTACCGACCCGCACCTATCGTCAGAGAGACATACGTCTTGGAATGAGGTTTGATTTCTAAGCGGCAATCGGTCGTTCAAGGAAAAAAATGGTGACTGGGAAAGCCCTATTGTGGTAACTTAGACTGTTGAACATTTTTGTTCGCCCTTCGCATATGAGCCTTGCCATCGCTGAACCGCAATTGCCTGTTACTGAGACCACGATCGAGTCTGTTTTGCTCGATGCCGATCTTTTTATCAAATACAGTTCGCCCGAGAAGGCCTTTTCGCTGCTTCGCGACTCGCTTGAGCGTTCGCCGCGTTCGATCGGGCTGCGCGAGAAGATGCGGGACATCTGTGTGCGGCAAAAGAATTTGAATGAGGCGGCCAAGCAGTGTCTCGCCCTGGTTAGCCTCTATATCGCCCGCGAGGATTTTGATCTCGCCTATGACCGTTTGCAGGAAGCGAAATTGCTCGATCCACGTATCTCGGTCGCGCCGGGCCTCGAGGCGATCCGGCGGGCGCGTCGCCCGGATTTTGCGATTGACCGCGACCGTTCGCCGCAGCAGGTTAGGACTGACGTGACATTCGCCGGCAGCCTTGCATATGTCACCATTTTTGACGCCGTTCAGGTGATTGAGAGTGCTAAGATGACGGGCTTGCTATTGATCAAATCCGACATGCATCTCGGCAGCGTCTCGTTTAACGAAGGCAAGATCGTCGATGCCGAATGTAACGGCAACAACGGCCACATGGCCTTTCGAGAGATTATCGAGATAAGCTCCGGGACGTTTGAGTTCTCGATTTCAGAAAAAGAATTCCCGATCGTTATCGCCGTCTCGAGCAACACAAATTTCCTCCTCGACGTCCTAACCGAACTCGACAATGAGCGAGCCGAAAAACAAGGCCTTCGCAGCTTGGGCGAAGAGATGATGTAGGCGCGTCGCTGACCTCTTTTGATTCGTTTCGGCAATATGGCGGCATCCAAAGTTCCTGCGCGTTCTCAACCTAGAGCGGTTACGGATTGACTGGAGGGCGAGCATCCTGCTCGCCCTGCACTGGTGTGCAGGATGCTCACCCTCCAGTCGATGCCGCCGCTGGTTTGCCAGTTGGGGTTACTCGATACACTGATACCGAAACCGCTCTAGGTGGTGTTTTGACATAGCCTTTTACACGCGGGCCCCTGCATCGGATCGCTCGATAAATCACGGGTTCGCTTTAACCGGGGTATAAGTTACCTCACCGGGCGGATGGCGGGGGCGGGTTTTGGGATTTGCGGGACGGCGGTGATGCGATAGATCGTGCCGTTTTCCGTTACTTTTTTATATTCGGTTGGGACGCTAAAGAGCGTCGGATCGGGTTCGGTGCGGACGATGTTTGTGAGTTTGTAGGTTTGGTCGCCAAAGCGGGGATCGCTATTTTTTGAATATACGACCATGCCGAGGTCCTTTGAATACCATTGTTCGTAGACGATCTCGATCGGGCGTTCGTTGCCGATTGCGTCGGCAGGGATGGTCGTTACGCGGCGTGTTCCGGTGGCCTGGACACCGTCGAAATCTCGCGGGCCGAGATCTTCGTTTTTGATGTCGTATTTGCCGTTCGGACCGCCCAGCGAATACGCAAAACCGACGGTTGGAACCGAGCCTGTGATCGTCGTCGCATAGGCTCCGCTTATTCCGGACCCAGGCAGCAAATTGACGCTACCGCTCTGGCCCGCGATTGTATGGGCCTGGACATTTTTGAATTCGCTCTTGAGCCTTTCGACGAGCTTGGCCTTTTCTTCTTCGCTTATTTTTAGATTAGTCGTCAGTTCGGCCAGCAGCTTTGCCTGTGCCTCGTCCGTTATTTTTTTCGCGGCCGTACTCGCGATCCGCTGATCCGGCGTAGTGAGAAGGGTCGCGGTTTTTAACGGGGAATTGAGAAGATATGTCCGCCCAAGAGCCGGACTGGCGATTGACACGCCGTGACCATAGGCGTAGGTCGTTCCGAGCATACCGCCCGTGCCGCCCAACGACTCGCGTCGGACGCGGCCCGCGCTGTTGCGGTAAATCTTGCCCGTCGATCTTCGGACAATACGATTGCCGTCGGCCAGCGTCTGAACGCTCTCGTTTACCTCGTCGGCTGAGAATGGCGATTCGGTCTTGGTAACATAACGAGAGATGACCTTTGCCCCGTCGTTGGCCTTGGCGGCCTGAGATGGTTGCTGTGGGGCTTGCTGCCCGACGATGATGGCGGCCGATGCCGCAAATAATAGAGTTCCAATTACTAATTTCATTTCGTCTCCTGATTGTGTGGCAGTTCTAAAAATTCATAAATTCACAAGTTAGAGTTCTTGAAAAACATGGCTCTCCACCATCCCGAAGGATAAATGGTAGATCTAGAGCGGTTACGGTATCAGTGTATGGAATAACCCCAACCGGCAAACCAGCGGCGGCATCGACTGGAGGGTGAGCATCCTGCTCGCCGGTGCCGGGCGAGCAGGATGCTCACCCTCCAGTCAATCCGTAACCGCTCTAATTCACCAGCCGCACCGCCCGCGTAACTCCGTCTCTGCCGACGAGCAGATCGGCTTTTATGGTTTCTTCATCGTTTTCGAGGGCGACCGGAATACCGAGTGCAAACAGCGACGAGCGCTTCATATCAACCCTGACAATGTGGCCGCCCGCTGCCGATTCGGTCGGGTCGCCGGTGTATGCGATCGGGATAAAATCGCCATCGGCGTCCATCTGCACCCGGGGAAGCCGCGGCGGCGTAGAGCGACGTGCGTTAACCACACGCTCGCTGCGAATCTGCGTTTTTGCCGCACGGCCCGCCGAAAGTTTACCTGACTTTATTTCCTGAGGAGGAAAAACGGGCCGTGCGACTTCCGGAACGGCATCCGGAACTTCATTACTTACTACCTGCACCGGTGTCAACTGATATTCTTCGGGTTTGTACAGAGAAATTGCTCCAACGACAATCGCAACAGTTGCGGCAATCGCCGCAAACGCGCCGAGTTGCAATGGAAATCGCGAGGTCGGTTTCGTAACCGGCCTGGCAACTATTCGCTGCTTTACGAGCGTGAACAGCTCGGCGTTTGAGACAATATTCTCAATCTCATCGGTCGCTCGCGAAGGCCGCTCAAACAGTTGTCTGGTAAGCCGGTCGAGCGTCTTGTTGTTTACGTTTCGATTATTCATCTCCCAATAAAAACGACGGTCTGAATGGGCATGCGGTTACAAAAATCTCTTTAGCACCTTTCGCGCCGCCAAACGTGCCCGCCAGGCTCGAATCTTCACATTAGCTCTCGTCAAACCAAAAAACTCGGCTATATCAGCTGTCGTCATCTCGTCAGAATAGAGCATCTGCAGCAGAAGGCGGTCTTCCACGGGCATCATGGCCAGCAGCTTGTCGGCGAGGTCGCGGTCGAGAAGTTCTTTTTCGGCAGAATTCGAATCGTCGGCCGTCAAACGGAGCAGTGCATCGGTTTCGGAATCGGAAAGTTCGCAGGCAAGTCGTTCGGGTTTGCGTTTTTGGCTTCGCAGCAGGTCAAAACTGGCGTTCGTCGTTATCCTGACCAGCCAGCTCGAAAGCGAGCGGTCGTATTTGCCGCGAAACGAATCGAGCTCGGTAAAGGCCTTGGCAAAAGCGATCTGGACGATCTCCTCGATCTCTTCGGGGCGGCGAAAATAGCGGTTCGCGATGATCGCGACGAGCCGTTTGTGCCGGTCAAAAATCTCCTCAAACGCATAGCCGTCACCGGCCAGGACGAGATCGACGAGCTGATTATCCGTCCGCTCGACGCACACGCGCGTCTCCACGCTCATGTCGTCAGCGCGGTGGATAAAGTTCTCTTTCTGCAATGCCGTTTGGTAACTGCTCATCTAAGACTCGAGTTTTTTGTACCCGTCGAAACCAATGACGCGGCTTCGCCCGGGCCGGTTACAGATTTTGCATTTTCTTGTCCTTCGAACGAACTAAATCGGGATTTTGTCTTCCGGAATTCGACGGGAAAGGACGGCTAGTTTTGTCGGGTTGAAAACGGCTAAGAACACCTTTGACCAGTCGCCCAAATACCTCTACCAATCAGCCACTTTACGGTTACCATTCGGCCCAAATTCCACGACAGAGAGCCACAAAACTCTGTCAGAAAACGTCAATGAATACACATGGTTACGACCATCTGCATCAAGCAGGACTTTAAATGTGGCACGTGCCACATTTACAAAATGCACGAAAATTGGTGCAATTTTTGGGGTGAAACCGGAACAGGAAAAAATACACAAATTGTCACCCCACAAAAGTCATTTTGACCGCTCGATCACCAGCCGACGTCTGGCCTGAACAACTAACCCAGGACGTTTCGAAGTGACGTCGATGACGCGTTCGGCGAGGCCGCGAGTTCCGACCACCGGAAATTTCGGCATATAGGTGACGACGTATGACGAATCGATCATACGGGCAACGAGGGCCGCTTTTTCCTTCATTTCGTCGATGCCGGCGGGCAGAATAAATTCACCATTGGTGTCCTCGGCAAGCTTTTCGAGCTGCTCTTCGCTGGTTTTGAGATCGGCGCGGCGGGCCTTCATTTTGTTGATCAGGGTACGGTCGAGATTAATGGTCGGCCCGATCCTAACGCCTTTGTCCTTGACGCCATTTGGCAAGGTCGCGGCTATTTCGTCCGGCATGGCTTTGGGTGGAGGGGAATTTGAAATGCCTTTTGTCCGCGGTTCGATGTCGGCGGCTTCCATCGATGTGTAACTGAGAACATGGACGGTGATATCGGTCGAAAGCAGTTTTTGAAAAGCGTCAAATTTCTCGCTTCCTCGGCCAAAACTGTCCGTGCCGTCAGTGATCAGGATCAAATGTTTATTGTCGACGGTGGATTTCGTCAGATAGTTCGTGGCGAGTTTTAGAGCATCGACGAAAACCGAGCGCCGCCCAAATTTTGTGCGTTTGATGGCGCCTACGACCTCCGCCTTATTCTCAGACCATTCCGCGACGATCTCGGCCTTATCGCTGTATTGCAGGACCGAAACGGCGTCACCGCTCCGCAGCGAGTTAACTACGCCGTAGGCAACCTTGCGGGTAGTGTCGAGCGATTTAACGCTCCGAAGTTCGCCGCCTGTATCCATCACGATCAGCACATTGGCGGGAATCCGGCGGACGCTTTCGGGGACGTGAATGATGTTATTCTCAGTAATTACGAGGTCTTTGGCCGTAACATCGCGAAAAAAATCGCCGTTTTCGTCAAAGGCAAGCACGTTTAGCTTGATCTCTTCGGTAACGACTTTGACGATGTCGTCGGCCGGCGTCGGCGTTGGTGTGGGCTGTACGCGACCGCTTTGCCCGGCAATAGGCAGCGAGCAGACGACGATGGCAAAGACGAAAAGTCCGAATAGTTTGAAGGAAAACAACAGCCGCATTATCAGGTTTGATGCGTCGGAGGGCGAAATCTTTGTATGGATCCGCTACTCGCGTTTCTGCCCGCTACAACCTTGGGTTTTCTTCGACAAAATCGATCAGACTGCCGACGTATTTTCCAAATCCGGGACATGTGATATCGTGCGGCGTTAGTAGCTCGTTGGCGAGGCTGGTGTCGTAGGTCTGGGCGATAAAAAAATAGGGAACCGCATGATGGGGAAGACCGGTGATCGCTGGTGATAACCCGGTATTAAGGAACCATTCGGCAAAACGCTGCGGCAATTGAAACTCCGAGCGGCGACCGCATAGGTCTTTTGCGATCACATCAAATATTTCGTTTGTCGCCATCGGATTCGGGTCGGCGAGGGCGATCGTCCGGCCGACTGCGTTTTTGTCGAGCGAAAGTTCGGCGATGCTCTCGACGACAAAATCGACCGGCACCATATTGAGCCGAACGGACGGGTTTCCGATATTGAGCAGACGAAGGATCGACGCGGCTTTGCGTAAATAATTGATCAGATAGTAGATACCGTCGTACTTTGCCGTCTCACCCGATCTCGAGTCGCCCACGACCACCGAGGGCCGATATATCGTAACCGGCACGTGGCTTTTAAGTCGGTCGACCTCGATCTCGGCGAGATACTTTGTTTCCTCGTAAAAGTTCCGGAATCCGGCCCTATGTTCGAGATCGGTCTCGAGGATCGTGCCTGTGCGTTTGCCGGCAACATAGCAAGTCGAGACATAGTTGTAGCGGCTAAGGTTCTTGATCGAGCAGACCAGATCGTTGACGTGCCGCGTGCCCTCGAGATTTACCTTGAATGCAGCATCTTTCGATACGCCAAGATCGTATGCCGCAGCAAGGTGAAAAACGTCCGTCGTCTCATACTGAATTGTCCCGAGATCATCATTTGAAATCCCCAGGTTCGGTAACGCAATATCACCCTCGACGATCACAAAACTGTCGAGGGCGATCTGGTTCAGCTCGGCAATCTCCTCGATCTGCTCCATCGCCATTTGAATAAATGGCGGCTGAACAAGCAGAAAATACTGCGTTTCGGGCTTGACGATGCGCGCGAGCAAACGCCCGGCAATAAAACCGGGGAACCCGGTAATAAAAATCGATTCTCTATAGAGCATATTTCAAATTTACATTTTATCAATTTCATTTACCAATTGATCGTAAACGTATGCTAAATCCCACAAAAAATATGTTTACATCGGTTCGCACCATGTGTTAAATTCACTGGCGCGTCTTTTAGTTGTATGAAAATTCAGGAAATGAGGTCGGGCAGCCTGCACCTAAGCAGGAAGCCGGAGACCATA
Organism: uncultured Acidobacteriota bacterium; assembly: GCA_963738935.1. GTDB lineage: Bacteria > Acidobacteriota > Blastocatellia > Pyrinomonadales > Pyrinomonadaceae > OLB17. The sequence continues at coordinate 3,274,707 of CAVTYF010000001.1, forward strand.
GTACGAAATAACGTCTTCGAGATGCGCTCGATTAGCGAGCCGATCTTTGACGACGTGTTACCGAGCGCCATCGCGAGCGAGTTGGAAAGCCCGATGTGGTCGGTCGTTTCATTTAGCCAATGGCAGGCCGGTGGTTTAACCTACAAGCAGGCGTCTGATTTGTTGTTGGAACTGGACGCATGCGACATCCTCGGGCTCTGCATAATCACCGACGAAGCCGCCTCTCGCCTCTAGAACTCAAGCACAACCTTGCCAAAACTCTTATTAGATTCGAGATATTTGTAAGCGTATATAACCTCAGACGCCGGAAAAACGGTATCAAGATTAGCCCGGATTGACCCGGATTCGAGCAACGGTAAAACTTCGTGAACAAAATTTTTGACGGCCAGTGCTTTTTCTTCGGCGGTTCGGCTCCTAAGTACGGTTCCGATGATCGTAGCCCGCTTTTTGAGGGCGATTGAGAGGTCAAAATCGGCCCTCGCGCCGGATGTCAGACCGACGAGGATCAAACGGCCCTTCGGTGCCAGGCTTGCGAGATTTTGTTCGAAGTATGCCGCTCCGACGAGGTCGAGAATAGCGTTCACGCCCTTTCCATCGGTCAGGTTGTCAATATCGGCTGCGAACGAAGGCGGATCACTGACGGTGACGCCCGCATCCAACCCCAAAACCCTGCACCGCTCAATCTTGTCGGCCGTACGCGAAGTTCCAATCACAAAACAGCCTGCGACCTTTGCAATCTGCAACCCAGCAAGACCGACCCCGGAACCTACGGCGTGAATCAGGACCATATCACCAGGGGCGATATGGCCTTGTGTTACAAGGGCATCGTGGGCCGTGATAAAAGCCTCGGGTACGGCAGCAGCCTCGGTAAAGCTCAGGTTATCCGGAATCGGTGCTATCTGATCGGTGTGCGTGATCAAATATTCTGCCTGTGCTTCGCCCGCCGCGATACCAAAGACCCGGTCGCCAATCTGCCAGTCGCTCACTGCCCCGCCGATCGACTCGATCTCGCCCGCGAACTCAAGTCCTGGAATATTTGGCGAATAACCCGGCGGAGGCGGATAAAGCCCTCGAGCCTGCAATATATCAGCCCGATTTAAACCCGCCGCGCGAACCCGAACCCGCACCTGCGTATCCCGCGGAGGTAACGGATCGGCGACCTCGTGGATCGACAGGTCAAAATCGCGGCCAAACCGACTTATAAAAACTGCATTCACTACTTGTTCAATTTATCTCAGATAATTTGAAAACTAGAACGTATAAGTATTCGCCTGGATCAACGTCTCAGCAATTCTCTGCCGGGCCGCGACCGTGTTTACTGGCGAATTGTTCTTTGTAAATCGCTTGAGGGCAACGAGCAGCGTACGCATTTCGTCGCCTTCGGTCATGGCAGCGATGGCGTTTTTGGCTTTGGCTTCGACGCGCCCAATGGCGTCGTTGCAGTAAACCTGGGCCATGTCGGCGTAGCGGTCGGCGTTCGAAGAGCCTTGCAGCTTTTGGGCGCGCAGGACGGCGGTTTCCATGGCGTAGGCTTCGATGATGATGTCGGCGGCGTACATCAGGAGTTCCTGCTGTTTGTCGATCTCCATCATGTATTTCTGAGCCGCCGTTCCAACCACCATCAGGGCTGCTTTCTTGGCGTTTTGGGCAAGTTTCAGCTCCATCGCGAGCGGCGAATCGTCCTCGTCGAATGACATCTGCGGATTCAGGATTTCGTCCATCAGGGCTTTTGCCGCCGGGATCAAACCGATCTCGCCTTTCATCGCACGCTTTAAGAGCATGCCCGGGATGAGCAGACGATTGATCTCATTTGTACCTTCGAAAATGCGGTTGATGCGGGCATCGCGGTAAGCGCGCTCGGCAGGGTAATCAGCCGTGTAACCGGCTCCGCCGTAGATCTGGACCATTTCGTCGACAACATAATCCAGCACCTCGGAGCAAAAGACCTTATTTATCGAGCTTTCGACCGCGTATTCCTCGATCGATTTTAGCTTCGTCTCGTTGTCCGCTCCCGTGCCGATCAGGGCGTCGATCATGCCGACCGTGCGGTACGTCATCGATTCGCCGACCCACGTGCGGGTGGCCATCTCGGCCAGTTTAAATTTCATCGCGCCAAAGGTCGAGATCGGCGTATTGAACTGCTGCCTTTCATTCGCATAGCGGACGGAATCATGGATCGCGAGCTTACATCCACCGATCACCGAAGCTCCGAGTTTGAAGCGGCCGACGTTGAGGATGTTAAACGCGATCTTTGCACCATCACCGACCTCGCCGATGATGTTGCCGACCGGAATGCGTGCATCCGACAGAATGATCGGTGTCGTGGACGAAGATTTAATGCCCATTTTGTGCTCCTCTGAGCCCGGGCGGCAGTTTTCGCTGCGTTCGACGACAAAGGCTGAGAACTTTTTCTTCTCGCCGTCGACCTTGGCAAAAATGATGTAAACGTCGGCAAAACTGCCGTTCGTGATCCACATCTTTTCACCGTTGAGGATCCATTCGGTGCCGTCCTCGCTCAGGCGTGCGGAACATTTAGCACCGAGAGCGTCGGAGCCAGAACCGGCTTCGGAAAGGCAATAAGCCGTAACCTTTTCGCCGGAAATAATCTTCGGTATCCATTTATGTTTCAGCTCCTCAGAGCCAAAATAGAGAATCGGAAGCAAGCCGATCGACGTCTGCGCACCAAATGTAACGCCAAACCCCGACCCGCGGCCCATGCTCTCGGCCACGACCACGCCGGTCGTCTGATCAAGCTCAAGCCCGCCGTATTCCTCAGGAATCGTCGCACCGAGCAGGCCGAGTTCGCCCGCCTTCGCGATCAACTCGCGGGCGATCTCCCATGCGTGTTTCTCCATCGCATCGATCTGCGGCAGGACTTCGTTGTCGATAAATTCCCGCGTAGTATCCCCGATCATCCGCTGCTCGTCCGACATGTCCTCAGGCGTAAAAACCTCAGCCGGTATACGCTGCTCAATAAGAAACGAACCGCCTCTGATATATTCTTTCTGCATTTGTGCTTCCATTGTGTTAATTGCTCCTCTGAATTTACTCAGAACATTCTACTGAATGAATGCTCATTCAGTCAATGTGCGATGGTCACCGTAGAGCCTCACAAATCTCAAATAATCCTATTGGTGGTATTAAGCGGCAACCTTTTCTATTCGTTGGTATGCCGACCGATTTTTTAACCTGAGATCATAAAGATCAACGGCCTGCTGTAATCGGAGCCATATCTCCGGTGACATTCCAAGGGCCAAGCCGATCCGCTGAGCCAGGTCCGCCGTGAGGCGGGATCGTTCCTTTAGCAATTCTCCTATCGTACTGCTGGAAACGCCCAGAACTCTCGCGAACTCGGCCTGGGACATCTCAATCTCGGGCAGCGTATCTTCACGAAGTATAGCTCCTGGGTGCGTAGGTCTTCGCTTTATCTCTATCTTCATAAATCCTCGCTAGTGATAATCTTCCAGATTAAGTTCAACAGCATCGCCTGAAACAAACCTGAAGGTCAATCGCCAGTTCTTGTTTACTTTCATCGCCCAGACATTTTCTGCCGAGCCCTTCAATTCGTGCAGGTCGTAACCCGGAAAATTAAGCTGCAACGGCGAATCTGCCTGGTGAATTGCATCCATCTGCCTGATAAGTTTAGCAGAAAAATCGGCAGGAATGAGCTTTGATTTCCCTGTCTCGAAAAGCTGACGAAGGCCCTTATGTTTGAATGAAACGATCATTAGAGCCTTAGATCTTTTGCACCTCTGCAATTTATTACTCGTCTAAATTACTTTGCGTGCTGCGAAACTGACAACAGATTCCCATCCGGATCCTTGAACCACGCGACCTTCGTGCCGTCCGGAGCCGCCCATACGCCCTTTGCGTCCTGCCCCATTCACGGAAATTCGTATCGTTCAAAAACAACACCGCGATCCGCAAGGCCAGCAATAGTCGAGGAAATATCTTCGACTTCCCAGCCGAGCACGGAAAACTGATGCGGCGTAAATTCCTGCACTGGCGTCAACCTAAACATCTTGCCAAAGCAGCCGTCGCAAGAACGCCTACAAAAATGAGAACCCCCAAGATAATACCGACGGTCTTAATCGTACTTCCAAGCACTACGACGGCCCTGGCGACAAAGTAAGCATCGGCATACCGCGTTTTAAGCGCAGGAACGGCAATGTCATTCGGAAAAGGATCAACAGAGACATCCATAAACTATCCCTCCAGTTTTATTCGTCCTACGCATCTTAGACTAACTTAGTCCAGCCGCTCAAAAATCCCAGCCGCGCCCATGCCGCCGCCGACGCACATGGTAACCATGCCGTAGCGGCCGCCGGTGCGTTTTAGTTCCTGGAGGACGGTTGCCGTGAGCTTTGCTCCCGTGCAGCCGAGCGGATGGCCGAGAGCGACCGCACCACCGTTGACGTTGACCTTTGCGGGGTTCATTTCGAGGACTTTCATTACCGAAAGGCCTTGGGCGGCGAAGGCTTCGTTTAGCTCGATGATGTCGATCTGATCGAGTGTGAGGCCGGCCATTTTCAATGCCTTGGGGATCGCGTAGACGGGGCCGATGCCCATTTCTTCGGGCAGGCAGCCGGCGGTGGCGAACGAGATGAACCTCGCGAGCGGCTTGATGCCGAGTTCGGCGGCTTTGTCGGCAGACATCACGACCGCAGCTGCGGCTCCGTCGGACATTTGAGAAGAGTTTCCGGCGGTGACGGTTCCGTTAACATGAAACACAGCTCGCAGTTTCGCCAAGCCTTCGACCGAAGTATCCGCACGCGGGCCTTCGTCCTGGGCGAATACGACCTCTTTGCGGCGAACGCGGCCTTTTTCGTCCAGCTCGTCAACGAAGATGGTCATCGGCACGATCTCGTCGGCGAATCGGCCTTCTGCAATGGCGGCGAGGGCTTTGCGGTGCGAATTGTATGAGAATTCGTCAGCCTGTTCGCGGGTGATCTCGTATTTGCGGGCGAGATTCTCAGCCGTGAGGCCCATGTTCAGATAGTAATCTGGATAAGTATCAACAATATGCGGATTTGGCCGCACGACATTACCGCCCATCGGGATCATCGACATCGTCTCGAGCCCGCCCGCAACGATCGCATCAGCACCGCCCGTCATAATGCGTTCCGCCGCCAGAGCTATGGTCTGCAAACCCGACGAGCAATAGCGATTAACGGTCATCGCCGAAGTCTCTACTGGCAAACCAGCCGCGATCGCCGCCGTTCGGGCTACGTTCATCCCTTGCTCTGCCTCAGGAAACGCACAGCCCATAATCACGTCATCTATCAACGAAGCGTCCACGCCGGAACGCGAAACCGCCTCCCTAATAGCCGCCGCCCCGAGATCATCCGGCCGCGTGTTCCTCAAAGTCCCCTTCGGAGCCTTGCCAACAGCCGTACGCACGGCTGATACGATTACTGCTTCTTTCATATTTATTTTCCTCTCGCCGAGCGGAAAAGCTGTGCTTTTCCGTACGCGGTCGTTTTTTCTGCGGCTACGCCGCCGTGTTTGCTACTCCGTGTTTACTTTTAAAAGCAGCGGCGGAGCCGCGAAAGTTTCTATGAACCCTGACGGAAAAGCATAGCTTTTCCGCTCGGCGAGTAGACCCTTCACAATGAGGTTAATCCTCAACAAAATACTTCCCCGGCTCATCGGTCCTGCCGTCCGCCAAATTGCTCAAACGCTTGGAGTTTGCCATCGTGGCGAGCCATGCATCTTCGCCGCCGACCGAAACAATGTTCTGTTTCACCTTTGGGCGATCGACCAAGCCCTTTTCTTTCAACAGATAAACAACATCGTCGTAGTCTTTCTGCCGTCCGGCAAACATTTTCAATACAAGAAGCCATTCCGGCGAGATCAGTTGGAAACCGTTTGGAAGGCTGACAGCCTCGATGAGGGCTCGTTTGTAGTATTTCGTGTAACCATCGCTGCGGACGATCCAATCGACGGCAACCTTGTAGTTTCCGATCTCGACTGTGTAATTGCTGCCGCCAAATGTGAGCGGTGCGTCTTCCTTCAAGGAAATGGCTCCGGAGGCGATGATATCGAAATCCTTGGTCAGCCGCGGGCTGCCATAGAGGTACATCGCGATCCCGCCCGCGATCGCCCAAGAGACGTTTTCGGCCTCGGCTATGTCGCCGATATGCCGCGCGGCAACGAGTCCGGTGTCGGTGGAAATCGTCGGTGTTTCGACGTTCTTTTGAACTCTCTCGATTATCTCTTGGTCACTCATGCTCATGAATCACACCTGTTTGTACCTAAAACACGTAACAAGATGGTCATTCACCAGCCCCGTCGCCTGCATGAATGCGTACATGATGGTCGAGCCGACGAAGTTAAACCCGCGTTTTTTGAGATCTTTCGATATAGCATCCGAGATGTCGGTTCTTGCCGGAACATCGCCGTGAGCCTTGCGTTTGCCGTCGACCGGTTTTCCGCTCACAAGCGACCAGATGTATTTGTCAAACGAGCCAATTTCCTTCTGCACCGCGAGAAAAGCCTTTGCATTCCTCACCGCCGAAGCGATCTTTAGGCGATTGCGAATGATACCCTCATTCAACATCAATTTCGCGCATTTCGCGTCTGAATAACGAGCGACCTTCGCAGCATCAAAATTATCAAACGCCGCCCGATAGGCATCACGCTTCTTCAAAACCGTGTCCCACGACAAACCCGCCTGAGATCCTTCGAGTATTAAGAATTCAAAAAACGTTCGGTCATCATGCACCGGGACACCCCATTCGGTGTCGTGGTACCGGATATTCAATTCATTTGTTGCCCAACTGCACCTTTTCATCTCAATCCAAATAGCGGAATTGTATAGACAATTCCGATAAGCAACGCTCCAAACAACACGATCCTCGAGCGAAAAAGCCGCAGATCAAAGAAAATAAACTGCTCGACAACCCGAAAAAAGCCGAATAATGCCATGCCCGCGATCAAACTCTTGCCAAGTGACGAACTCAAAAGTTCGTCAGTCTGTACAAGCGAAATATATGCAAATATCAAAAAACAAAGCATTAGACACAGATTCAAAACCTGGATAATTCCTTTGTTTACTTTCTTTACCGAGTCCAAATCACCCTTCCAATCAAACAATCGCCAAAAGAAGATATGGAAGATAAAACAAATCACCCAAAGCACTCCGCCAGTCTGTATCAACGTTCTCATTTTGGAAATTCCGTTGTCTCAGTCACACGTTTTGCGTGCCTGTCGCCGAGGGAAAAGCAAAGCTTTTCCCTCGGCGATAACACTAATTCCGCAACGGCTTGCCGGTTTTTAGCATTCCCGCGATGCGCTCCTGCGATTTCCGCTCGCCGCACAGCGAGAGGAAAGCTTCGCGTTCGAGGTCGAGCAGGTACCGCTCGGATACAAAGGAGCGGTGATTCAGATCGCCGCCGCTCATAACTTTTGCGAGTTTGTGGCCGATCAAAACGTCGTGATCCGAGACGAAACCGCCCTGCTTCATCATGTGCAAAGCGAGTTTCATGGCCGCCTGGGCCGATTCACCGAGGGCGAGAATATCGGTCTTCTCAACCGGCTGAACATAGCCCGAAGCCGCCAGATTCAGAACCTCCTGCTTTGCATCCGCGATCAGACGGTCACCGTTCATCGAGATCGCATCCACGTCGCGAATCAGTCCCCAATCTTTCGCTTCCTGAGCCGAGGTCGCGACCTTACCCATACCGATCAGTTCGAAGGTTTTCTTGAGGAACGCGAGCGGATCTGCATCCGGGGCCTTTGCCGCCGCGTTCATAGCACGCATCGTCATTTCCTTCGTACCGCCGCCGGCCGGGATCAATCCGACGCCGACTTCGACCAAACCAATATAAGTTTCCGCTGCTGCCTGAACGCGGTCGCCGTGCATCGAGATCTCGCAGCCGCCGCCGAGCGTTAGGCCGTACGGGGCCGTGACGACCGGTTTTGGCGAATATCTCAGCCGCATCACCGCATTCTGCAAACCGCGGATCATGATATTGATGTCGTCCCATTCCTCTTCTTGCGCGGCGAGCAGAAGCATCATGATATTGGCACCCGCCGAGAAATTCCCGCCCTGATTGCCAACGACGAGGCCCGTGTAATTACGCTCAACCTCGTCCAGAGCAAAATTCATCATCGCGACCGTATCGCCGCCGATGGAATTCATCTTCGAGTGGAATTCGAGACAAGCGACACCATCACCGATGTCGATTAGCGAAGCTCCGGGATTCGATTTGATAACGCCGGTGCGTTCCTTGATGTCCTTGAGGATCATCACACCCGGACGTTCGGGCATCGGTTTATATTCGGCCGCGACGAGGTCGTAGAACGAATGATTCCCGCCTTCGTTCTTGTAGAACGAGGTCGCACCCGAGGCGAGCATCGCCTCGACATTCGCCGGAACAGCCTGACCTTCTGTGCGCATCCGCTCGACTGACTCCGCAACGCCAATCGCATCCCAAGCCTCGAAAACACCGATCTCCCAGCCAAAGCCCCACTTGATTGCATTGTCGATATCGACGATCGTATCCGCGATCTCCGGAATGCGGTTCGCGGCGTAACGCGAAACGCGAGAGGTTGTTTTCCAGAGGAAATCGCCGACGCGGTCGTCGCCCCAGACCAGACTTTTCACCCGGTTTGCCCGATCCTCGATGCCCTTTGCGGCGTCGAGCGACGGAAATTTTTTCTTGACCTGCGGCTTGTATTCGAAGGTGGCGAGATCGAGTTCGAGAATGACGCGTTTGCCCTCGGCATCCTTGGATTTCTTAAAGAAACCGCCGCCTGTCTTGTCGCCGAGCAGCTTTTTGTCGAGCAAGGAAGTGATAACTTCCGGGATCTGAAAAACCTCCCGGTCTTCGTCTTCAGGAACCGCAGGATAAAGATTGGTTGTAACGTGAGCCGTCACGTCGAGCCCGACAAGATCGCTCGTGCGAAACGTTGCCGACGATGCGTGGCCGATCGCTTTGCCCGTCATCTGATCGATCTCGGTCGGCGTCCAGCCGCCCGAGATCATCTCGTGTATCGTCGCCATCATGCCGAAAACGCCGATTCGGTTCGCAATGAAATTTGGCCTATCTTTCGCTGGAACGACGCCTTTTCCGAGCCTTCGATCTAGAAAACCAGTGATTCCGCACGCAATCTCACCGCTCGTTTTCGTACCCGGAATGACCTCGACGAGCTTCATATAACGCGGCGGGTTGAAGAAATGAACGCCGACAAAATGCTGTTTGAAATCATCCGAAAACGGCTCAGCGATCGCGTCGATCGGGATGCCGCTTGTGTTCGAAGCGATCACGGCTCCGGGTTTGCGATAGCGGTCAACATCAGCAAAAAGCTTGTGTTTGATTTCAAGATTCTCAACAACCGCCTCGATCACGAGATCGCAATCCTTGATCTTCGCGAGATCATCAGTAAAATTCCCAGTCGTGATCAGCTTGGCATTATCGCCCAGCATGAACGGAGCGGGCTTAAGCTTTTTCGCTGCCGCAAACAGCTCATCGACGATACGATTTCGCACTTGCGGCGATTCCAGCGTCAAGCCCTTTTTCTCCTCATCCGGCATCAATTCCCGTGGAGCGATGTCCAAAAGAAGCGTCGGGATACCCGCATTCGACAGGTGTGCAGCAATGCCCGCACCCATTGTTCCCGCCCCTAAAACAGCGGCTTTTGTGATGTTCATAGTCTCCTCAAAACTCTTGTCGGCAGCAATTCTCTTTGTACCGAAAATTATAACTGAATGAACGCTCATTCATCAAGAGCTTAAGAACGGAATGTAGTATCTGGCCATACGGACATATGGAGACCCGAGGCCTTTCTCTTATTTCGTTTGATAAAGAGATTTTGGAGAATCGTCTAAGATCCTTCTTCGACCCAACTGTTTCAAACGACGCAATGTTCGCCATTTCGCCCGAACTGATGGGCAAGTACTCCCGATACAATGGAATGGATGACCGGGCGAGAATTTTGGCAAAGATGGATTTCTCGGAAGAACAGATTAAAAAGTTCTATTTTAAGCCTTTCGACAATCGGTTCCGTTATGCGGATGCACAACGTCCTTTATGGTCAGAACCTAGCACCGCACTTACTTCTCAAGCGTGGGAAGGGAATTCATTTTTGGTTACTCGAACTCATGGGGTTAAGAAATCTGAAGGATTTCCAATCTACTTTACAAAGAGCGTATTTGAAAGAGATGTAATTTCAGGACACGCCCGAGCAATCCCGTTCTTCCGAGGTTATCCGAAACAAGCGAAAACGAGTCAACAGAGTCTCTACACCGATATCGATGATCAAGTAAGTGCTGACCTTTCCGAAGCGGCTAGAATATATTTGCAAAGTCTTGGGTTCACCGATATCGACGACGACAGAGAAACGGCTTCACTCATTTGGTATCACGCCTAGCAACCGGGTATTCACCCGAATACCTCACCGAAAACGCCGACGGCGTTCGCCAGGATTTCCCGCGAATTCCATTACCCGCAAATCGCGACAACCTGCTCGCATCGGCGGAACTTGGGCGGCGGGTTGCGGTATTGCTCGATACGGAAAAGCCGGTTGCGGTTGCGGGTGTGACCGCAGGTTCCATAAGGCCGGAGCTTCGCACGGTTGGCGTCGCCGCACATACTGAGGGCAAGATGTTTCAGGACGACGATTTTAAGGTCACCGCCGGTTGGGGCCACGGCGGCAAGGACGGAGTGACGATGCCGGGGAAAGGAAAGGTGGAGAGGCGGGAATATTCGGATCGCGAGATGGAGGCGATGGCCGGCTCAATATTCACCGCAAGGAACCCAGTCGCTATCGCTCCCGGTTCTGACCCGCGCGAGGTCGGCCCCACCACCCCGTCACCCGAAGCGGGTGCCACCCCTCCTCAGGAGGCTGTGTCAAAACTCGGCTGAAAAACTATTTTCCGAAAAACTTGGCGCATAAATCGCTTCTAAGACGTTTTTCGAGGTCGGCGAATGATATTTGATCCCCCATTTTTGGAAATTTCGCGGAATTTCCGAGTTTTGACACGGCCTCTCAGGCAGGAGGGGAGCAAGATATGACGCTCGACATCTATCTGAACAACGACGCCTACTGGCGAAACGTCCCCGAACCGGTCTGGACCTACTACATCGGCGGTTATCAGGTCATCAAAAAATGGCTCAGCTACCGTGAATTCGCCCTGCTCGGCCGTCCGCTAAACCTAGACGAAGTAACCGAGGTAACCAACATGACGATGAAAATCAGCGGACAATAGGTTTGCGCCCGACCGATCCGCGCGAGCACAACGCCTTTGCGATCAAGCGTCACGGCAAATCGGGCAATTACAAAAGGATCTCGGCAGCGGCGTTTTGCTCTCATCTTCGACTGAGATTCGACCGGACAATGCTGTTTCAAAACCCCGATCTCGACAACAACGGCGTCATGATGCTCGAACTAGCGGGCGCCGTCAAGGTCGGCCGCGGAGCGAGGGAGGGAGGGAAAGACCCGATGACACCCTCGTTAACGCTCGCGTTTCGGTTCGATACCATGGTACTCTCGCACGAGAATAACGGTTTGGGTAGGTAAGGTTTTATGAAGACCGGTTGTAGAGTTGCGGGAATTACGATCCTTCTGTGTGCTGTTGCGGCGGCGATCAGCGGTCAAACGTTAGTTGTCAATTCACCGCCCCTTCAGACGATCTTTGAATTTGCAGAGCAGCCCGATTCGCCACTCCGCTTTGCCGTGCCCGAACGCCTCGTGGGTACGCCGATCGAGATTTCGACGAATTCGGATCGCGCCATTACTGGCTACGTCCTGCATCTGGATTATGACGGACAGCAAAAATTGTCGATCAATATGCGTCCCGAACGGCAGCTTGTACGGGGCAGACCGATATTACAGGGCTTCGGAATACCGACGAATGGCCAAAATGCGGTCAAGAGAGTTTTGGTCTCGGTTGACTATGTCAGGTTCTCCGACGGCGGCTCATGGGGTTCAGACAACCTAGGCGGTTCTCGCATCATTTCGACCCACCTGGAGGGCCGAGATATCGCTATCAAGAGGCTTCTTACAATGCTGGCTGACGAGAATCTGGAGTCCGCTGACTTCCTTGCCCCGATCCGTGTGTTTGGGGGATTTAGCCTTGGCGGGCCCGTGAATATGAAGTTGGACGAGGCTCATTTCCGTTTGGAGGGATACCGAACCGTTATCAAATCGCTACGCTCGATGGGCAAACGTTCCGCCGAAGGTCAGGATCTGGCACGCAAGCTCGAATTGCGGGAAAATTCGCTCGACCAATAGCGGATCACGATTCATCCGGCTGTTCGTGTTTGCTGCGTTCGTCGTCCTCGCGCATCAATCTAGCGACGTGGAAGATGTAGTGGATGCCGGAGAAGACGGCGAAGGCAGAGACGATGACGTAAGTTGTCGGTAGAAAAAGGCCGTTATTGGCTGGGAAGACGGCGGCAAAGAGAATCAGCATTACGGCAAGAACCTGGACAAATGTGCTTGCCTTGCCGAGCCAGGAAGGTTTGAAGCCGCGAAAACCAGTCATTACATTTATCGTGCCGGCGATGGCGACGATAGCTATGTCGCGGCCGATGACCGTAGCCGTCACCCAAAACGGAACGGGCAGATGCGGTCGGCCCGTGCCGATAACATTCGGCAGCGTCAGCATGACAAAGGCGGTCGTCATCAGCAGTTTATCGGCGATCGGGTCGATGATCGTCCCTAATTCCGATTCCTGCTTCATCCGGCGGGCGATAAAGCCGTCAATGCCGTCCGAGACACCGGCGATCGTGAAAACAACGAGAGCCCAACCCTCTCGATTGTAAACCAAAAGAATCGCGAAAACCGGAATCAACCCGATCCGCATGAAGGTCAGGACGTTTGCGACTGTTAGGACTTTGGTTGAGACGGTTTGATCGCTCATTCTGCTGTTCTCAGCTCCAGCAGAGATATTTCGGGCGGACATTGATAGCGCATCGGGACGACGACGGTTCCGATTCCGCGCGTGACGTAAATCTGTGATTTGCGGCGTTCGTAGAGACCGGCCCGCAATTTACGGGGACGCAGTAGGCGTTTTTCGTCATCGCGAAATTTGATCTGCCCACCATGCGTGTGACCGCTGAGCGTGAGGTCGATGCCGTAACGGGCGGCTTCGCGAAAGATTATCGGATTGTGGGCGAGCAACAGCTTCATTTCATCGGGAAACGAGCCTTTTAATGCCGCCGGCACGTCTGTTTTGCCAACCATATAATCATCGACGCCGGCGAGCCAGAACGAACCTCGCCGGGTCTCGATCCGCAAACCCTCGTTTATCAACACATTTATATTCTCGCCCCTAAAAAGATGCGTTACGAGATCCGCGTCGGTCCAGTGGTCGTGATTGCCGAGACAGGCGTAGATGCCGTATTTTGCCTTGAGTTTGCCCAGCATGGCCGCAACCGGCGGGATATATTCGCGTTCGTGTGAAACATAGTCGCCGGTCAGCAGAATAATATCCGGCCTGAGTCGATTTGCGACTTTAACGACACGCCGGATCTGTTCGGGACCGGTAAACGGGCTGTGATGTATGTCGGAAAGATGGACAATTTTGAACCCATCGAGCTTTGGAGGAAGGCGTTTGAGCGTAATTTCAACATGTTCGAGCGACAGACTATTGGCCTCGTCCATAGCGACTTTCGCCGCTTTTGACCAATTCCCGGCAAGCTTTCTGATAGGTGCATCAGATGCGACATAGGCACTTATCCGCTCCGACAGCTTCACCCGCTTTGTGGCAGTTTCTCTCATGTATGGAATTCTGAGTATATCGATTCGCGGCGGAGAACACAATGGATTTCCGACTGGAGCGGCAAGCAGCCTGCTTGCCACACCGCGGCTTCGGTCGTGTTAGGTCGTTTATTGTCCACAGCTTGAATTGAATCTCGCCGCATAAGCGGCCTTCGACCGCTGGCAAGCAGGGATGCTTGCCTCTCCAGTCCGCTACGCGATTATTTTTAAGAATTTTCTCTTGCCGACCTGTAGCAAAACGCCGTTGGCGCCGATTGCGATCTCAGCATTCGCTGCCAACGCTTTTTCGCCATTTACCTTGACGCCGCCTTGTTCGATGAGGCGGCGGGCTTCGCCTTTTGACGCGGCGAGGCCAGTGTCGGCGATCAACGCAGCTAAGGCGTAGGTTCCAGCGGCGACTCTTTTTTCTTCGATTTCATCCGGCACTTCCTTTTGAACGAACCGTTTGACGAATTCATCCTCAGCCGCGTCGGCCGCTTGCTTAGAATGGAAATCGGCGATTATCAATTTCGCTAAATTAACCTTAACGTCACGGGGATTCTTGCCATCGGAAATTTCAGATTGTAGATTTGAAATTTCCGATGGCGAGAGATCGGTCAGCAGCTCGTAATATCGCCACATCAGATCGTCGGTAATCGACATGACCTTGCCAAACATTTCGCCCGCCGCCTCGTCGATGCCGATGTAATTGCCGAGCGATTTCGACATCTTGTTGACGCCGTCGAGGCCTTCGAGCAGCGGGGTGGTGATGATGACCTGTGGCTCCTGACCGTATTCACGCTGTAAATTGCGGCCCATCAGCAGGTTGAATTTTTGATCGGTGCCGCCAAGCTCGACATCGGCATTGAGCGCAACCGAATCGTAGCCCTGGACGAGCGGATAAAGCAGTTCATGAAGCGAGATGGGTTTTTCGTCGTTCATCCGCTTGGTAAAATCGTCGCGTTCGAGGATTTGCTTGACCGTGGTCTTCGCACACAGCTTCACAAAATCGGCGGCGGTAAATTTATCGATCCACTCGCCGTTAAACCGCAACTCCGTTTTCTCCGGATCAAGCAGCTTAAACATCTGCAGTTTATACGTCTCCGCATTGACATTTATCTCCTCACGCGAGAGCGGCGGCCGAGTCACATTTTTCCCCGAAGGATCGCCGATCATCCCCGTAAAATCGCCGATCAAAAAGATGACGGTATGCCCGAGATCCTGAAACGCCTTCAACTTACGGATGACAACCGTATGCCCCACATGAATATCCGGCGCCGTCGGATCAAGGCCAAGCTTCACGCGCAGGGGCTTCCCAGTTTTCTGGCTGCGTTCGAGCTTCTTCCGCAAGTCTTCCTCACGAATAACATCCACCGTGCCTTTTTTGAGGAATTCTATTTGTTCGTCGATGGTCATAAGCCTCAGATTGTACGGGAAATTGACCGCATTTTCTACACGCCGTCGTGCGGCAGACCGCCAGCTTCTTTTATTATTTGCCAGATCGCTGGTTTGTCTTTGGTCTCGGCTTTGCAGATCTCGATCATTTCTGCTGCCTTTGCGTTCTAAGCTACTTTGCGTAAAACTCATAAAACGCCCTCATTATTTTACGCAAAGGCACAGAGTATGTAATAGGTAGGTCTACATCAAAGAGCAGTTCACGCAAAGACCCAATATGCGAAATATAATTTACGAATTGGAGTTCATTCATGACAGTCTGCAGAAACGTGCGCCGATTGCGGCACTTGGCGGTATTGTGGTTATCGCTTTAGGGCTCATATTCGGAAAATTGGCAATGGTGGTGGCCGGTGCCCTAGTGACCCTCTTGGTTTTCGTGGACTTCGTGGTAGCGCGCCTTTTCGGAAATCGTAACTCAAACTGACCCGGGCTACCCGCGATGGCGAGGAATATTTAACGGTAATATTTATGGCAAACGATCTGAGAAACTTGCATTTGGCATTTATCGGCTGTGGTGTGATGGGTGAATCGATGATCGGGGGGCTCTTGCGAAAAGACCTCGTCGATCCGAAGAACATCGCGGCGAGTCATCCGCGTGAAAGCCGTCGGAAAGAGTTGGCTGAAAAGCACGGAATCGCGGTTTTCGAGAGCAATGCCGAAGCGGCGAAAACAGTTATTGGACGCGAGAATTCGGCTGTTCTGATCTGCGTTAAACCGCAGCGGCTCGCGAGTGTTTTGAACGACCTAACCGGCATTCTGCATCTCGACCAGCTCGTCCTCTCGATCGTCGCGGGAGCCACGATCTCTCATCTTGCCGACGAACTCGGCACCGCCAAGATCGTCCGTGCTATGCCAAATACACCATCCCAGATAGGCGCCGGAATCACCGCCTGGACCTGCACCGAAGCCGTCGCCGCGACCGAACGCGGCCACGTTCGCGAAATGCTGTCGGCTCTCGGCAAAGAGCTGTTTGTTGAGACCGAAAACATGATTGACATGGCCACCTCGCTCTCCGCCACCGGCCCGACCTACATTTTCATGGTCATGGAAGCCCTCACCGACGCCGGCGTCCACCTCGGATTTTCGAGAGATATGGCCAAAGAGCTAGTCCAGGAAACCATGCTCGGCTCAGTAAAATTCGCCATCGAATCACACAAACATCCGGCGGAACTAAGAAACATGGTCACCTCCCCCGGCGGCACCTCAGCCGAGGCGATCTACCAAATGGAAAAAGGCAGTTTGCGCACGGTACTGTCAAAGGCAGTTTACGCAGCGTATAGGCGAGCGGTAGCCTTGGGGAACAAAGACTAGACCTTTTATTCAGGATTAAAAAAAGATTGCTTGCCGATGCAAGCAATCAATGCCCTTGAAGGCGAACGCGCAATGATTACCACGATGAAGTGCCGATTTTTGGACCTATTCAAAGCGGGTGCCAATTGCAGTCGCGCAGCCTGTAAAGAGCACGTTGTTGTTAGGGTCGAGAACCTGGATCGATGCGGTCGAATCGTAGGTGTTTCCGCGGCCAGTGAGTACATTGGTTACCGTAGTCTTTTGTGTACCCGCAAAAGTGCCATCCGGGTTAAAGCGTAGAAACATGAATGAAGCGGTGTATGTTCCGCGGCTCTGCTTTTCCCAGACTCCGTGTGCGGGGCTGCGGAGAGACGGGTTCGAGGAGGCTGCCGTTTCGCTCATTGTGCCGCCCTCGTGAAAAGAAGAGAGTCCGCGGAACGTTGCCATCGGTGCTCCTGTTGCGCAATTGCGAACCGTAACCGTGGTTTGCCACACACCCTCAATACTCTGTGATGCGTGCGCCGGTTTCTCGGCAGTTTCGTCTTGCTGTCCGGTTACGATGATCTGCGACGCTCCAAGAAGCATCATCAACGCTATAAATGTCCCCGTTGCAGTTTGCATGAATTTGTTTTTCATTTTTTTCCTCTTTGTATCCATCAAATTTCAACTCGAAACGTTTTGTTCCTTGCTGATGAGTGCCATAATCACAAAATAGGGTTCTGAAAATCTTTAGAATTGCTCTGAAAATTCTCTGAATTTCCTGAAAATGCGGGTGAACGAACCTAATTTACAAATTTTCGAGTTCGAGGGCTTTCGGCTTGACGCCGGTAAGCGCCTGCTAACAAAGGGGAATGGCGAGCCGCTAGCGGTCACGCCCAAAGTTTTTGACACACTACTTTATTTGCTTCGGCATAGCGGAAAAGTGATCGGTAAAGACGAATTGATGCGGGAGATTTGGCCGGATGCGATCGTCGAGGAAAACAATCTCAGCCAAAATATCTCGATCTTGAGGCGGATCTTAGGCGAAAAACCGGGTGAAGGCCGCTTCATAGCGACCATTCCGGGACACGGATTTCGGTTTGTACCAGCAGTCCGTGCGTGGTCGCCTGATGATCTGGCGGCGACTGACGAACTTTCCTACGAGGAGACTGCACCAGAAAGAGAAAGATCGGAGATCTCAGATCTGGAAAAGGAATTCGGATCGAACCTGAAGCCGGCGGTTCAGAAATCCAATCATTTCCGATTTGCCGCTCTTTGCCGTATTTCTTATCGCCCTCGGCGCCCTAGGTTTTTATCTATGGAGCGAACGCACAAAGCAGAGTAGCGCGAACCCGATCAAAAGCATCGCCATTTTGCCTTTTAAGCCGCTGGTCGCGGAAAACCGTGATGAAGTACTTGAGATAGGGATGGCGGACACTTTGATCTCGCGGCTCGGCGATAATCGGGAAATAGTCGTCCGTCCGCTGAGCTCGGTTCGTAAATTTGGCAATCTGGAGCAAGACGCTGCGGCCGCGGGAAGATCCCTCGATGTCGAAGCGGTGCTCGACGGCAGCATTCAGCGTTGGGGCGACGATATTCGTGTCAATGCTCGCCTGATCAAGGTCGCCGACGGAACGCTGCTCTGGAGCGGGACTTTCGACGAAAAATTCGCAAGTATTTTCACCGTGCACGACGCGATCGCGAATCG
Source organism: uncultured Acidobacteriota bacterium (assembly GCA_963738935.1). Lineage (GTDB taxonomy): Bacteria > Acidobacteriota > Blastocatellia > Pyrinomonadales > Pyrinomonadaceae > OLB17. The sequence goes on from CAVTYF010000001.1 coordinate 3,292,846, forward strand.
GGTTGCGGCGGCGCTGGCTTTGCAATTGGGCCAAAATGAAAAGGCTCGTCTTGCTAAACATCATACTGAGAATATCGAGGCGTATCAGTTATATTCTAGGGGGCGTTTTCACGTATTCAAATTAACTCCGCAAGAGGTACAGAAGGGGATCGCATATTTCGAGCAGGCGATCGCGATCGACCGCGAATATGCTCTCGCGTACGCCGGACTCGCCGATGCACACCGCTCGCTCGCTCTCGGCAGCGAAATGTTGCCAACCGACTCCCTGCCGAAAGCAAAAGCGGCCGCGCTGAAAGCTGTAGAACTTGACGACACATTGTCAGAAGGTCACACTGCACTCGCGGCAACGGTCTTCTGGGGAGATTGGGATTGGAAGGAGGCTGAAAATCAGTTTAAAAGAGCCCTGGAGCTTGATCCGAACAGCGCGAGTGCCCACCTATTTTACTCGCACTTACTGTCCAATCTAGGGCGTCACACGGAAGCGCTCGCGGAGATCAAACTCGCCAGACAGCTCGATCCGCTTTTTCCGTTTGGGGGAGCACTCGAAGGACAATCTCTCGCTTACGCCGGCCGCCTCGACGAGGCATTAGAAAGGCTGCGTAAAACTTCCGAACTCGAGCCAAATTTTTGGATGCCTCATCTATTTACGTCGGCCATTTATATAGAAAAAGGAATGTATGCGGAAGCTGTCTCAGAAGCTCGCTTGGTGCGGAAACTCGCCCCATCGCAAACCGCTTCCGTCGCGTTTGAATGTTATGCCTTGGCACAAATGGGGAAACGCGAGAAAGTGCGTCCGGCTCTCGATGAACTGCTCAAATTATCAGGCGAGCGTTTCGTCCCGCCCTATCATTTTGCTCTCATCTACACCGGGCTTGGCGAGAAAGACGAGGCACTTAAGTGGCTGGAGCGCGGATTCGAACAGCGCGACCCGAAAATGACTTTCATGAAAGTTGACTCTAAATTGAACAGTCTTCGAAGCGAACCTCGCTTTATTGATCTGATAAAACGGATGAATCTTCAATAATGAAGCTGGGAAGGGGCACCACAGGCTACCACCCCCATGCCACTCTATTTCAAATATTTCTCAAACCACTCCAAATTACTCTGCATAGCCGCGAGTTGCATTTTGGGCTCGTTTGGGCCGTGCGGTTGGCGGGGGAGGACGATCATTCGCGTTGGAACTCCCTGTTGTTTTAGGGCGTTGTAGAATTCGTAGCCTTGCGAGATGGGGACGCGGACGTCGGATTCGCCGTGTTGGATCATGGTCGGAGTTGTGACGCCTTTGATGTTGAACATCGCCGAGTGCTTGGCGTACATCTCTGGCACGTCCCATGATTGCCCGCCGAAGTAATCGGGGATAAACGCCTGAATGTCGGTCACACCGTTCATGCTCATTAGATTCGTTACCGGAGCACCGGCTGACGCGGCTTTGAAGCGTTTTGTTTTTGTGACAATCGTCGAAGTCATATAGCCACCGTAGCTCCAGCCCATGACACCGAGACGATTTGCATCGGCGACGCCCATCGCGACGACGTGATCGACGCCAGTCATGACGTCTTCATAGTCCATACCGCCCCAATCTTTGAAATTAGCCCGGCGAAATTCGGTGCCGTAGCCGCTGCTCCCACGCGGATTTGGCCGCAGAATCGCGTAGCCTTTCGCTGCAAATGTGGCGATCGGATAGACGCCTCGACCGCCGATGTAGCTCTGGTTAAAAACACCCGCCGGACCGCCGTGGATGTTGAGGATCATCGGCACCTTCGTTCCGGCTGTGTAGTTATTGGGATAGGTCAAAAGGCCCTCGATCTCGCGACCGTCTTTGCTCTTCCACTTAATAAGCTCGGTTTTGCCGACGGGCGATTTTGCGGCGTCGGCGTTTGCTTTCGAAACCTGCGTCAGAGCAGTTTGGCCGGTCCGGCCCGCAAAAACCTCGGGTGGCGAATCGCCCGTTTGTTTGACGAATGCATACCATCCATCGTTTCCTGAGAACGGCGCCGTAATAACGGCGTCCTGATGATCCATCAACGCGAGCGTCCCCGCCTCAACATTTGCTCCGTACAGGGCCGTCCCCGTTCCTCTTGCCTCGGTAAACAAAATGCCGCGGCTGTCGGCGTTCCAGGCGAGGATGTTCGGTTGCCCGTCGTGCGAAAGCGGCATCATTTTCGGCGCACCGCCGGACGATGGAAAAACGGCAATCCGATTGCTTTGCGCCCACCGGACCGGAAGATCGCTCACGCTAACAGCGATCCATTTGCCATCGGGCGAATACAAAGGCGAGTCTTCGGCGGCGCCAGTCGAGGCCAAGGGCGTTACTTTCGCCATCGCAACATCTACGATGGCTACATCGGAGCTCGGCCAATCGTTGGCAACGGGCGATTTTACATGGCTGAAGACGATTCGCGAACCGTCCGGTGACCAGTCAAATCCGCTGACGCTGCGGTTTTCGCCGGTCAGCTTTCGCTGTTCGCGTTTGCCGCTTGCGTCCTTCCACACGGGCATCACATATAGACGCGACATCTTTATGTTTTCGTCGATCCAACGATAATCGTTGCGGCCCTTATCATTTTTGTCCTCGTCGTCAGATTTGGCATCGGTCATCGAAAACGCAAACCATTTGCCATCCGGCGACCATTCAAAATCACCCACTCCGCTTTTAACGTCAGTGATCATCTCAGCCTCGCCACCTTGGGCGCGCAGAAGGTAAAGATTGCTCTTGTTATTGCCCCGAGTCGATGTAAAGGCCAGCCATTTGCCGTCTGGCGACCATTTCGGATTTGTCGATGATTTATCGGCAAAGGTCAATTGCATATTCTCTTTGCCATCGATCGAGGCGAGCCATATCTGATTGACGTACTCGCTCTTGTCGGCGGCCACGACTTCATTGTTGACCGTGTAAACAATCCATTTAGCGTCGGGCGAGATATGCGGCGACCCCAGCGCCTTCGTCTTAATATGCATTTCGGGCGACCACACATTCGTGTTCTGAGCAGCCGAAAACGCGTACAACGACAACAGCAATATACCAACAGCAATCAATCTCATATATTTTCCTCCGACAAATAAGATACAGCAGCTATTTCAAATCTTCCTCTTTGGCCATGATCGACATCGTGCCTCCATGCGCATAGCCGACCTGACCACGGCCTTTCTCGTCGAACGAAACCGGAATTAGGTCCATCGCATCGACGATTCCCTGATCAACGCGGTAAAACCAAACCTCGCTTCGCTCGATGTTGCGCTTTAGGTCGGGTTCGCCCAGGGTTTTAAGTGCCGAGTCACGCGAACCAACCTCGACCTTCGGATTGCGAAACATGTCGCTCTGCATGCGAGCTCGCTCGATCTTGTCTCCAGCGAGCCATTCGGCCGACGAGAACGGCTTTTGACTGTAATCACGCCATGGCTTTTTCATGCCCATGCATGCTAAATTCAACGCGACAAGAACCGCGATGCAAATAAACATCCCGCCGCAGTTCGATCTCAAAAACTGCTTATTCATAACCTTACCAATTTGAATTTCCACACCATTCTACTCTGATTCTCATCAAAAATGTAAACACCGGAAGCAACTCGCCAGAAGCCGAGAAATTGCCACCTTCCCGGTTCGAGCTTGTTAAACAACGGCACGCTCAACTCCGTCCCGACCGCGTCGAGCAGAGCCCGATTAAATGCATCGAGTTTCTGATCTCCGCGTCGCCCTGAACCGGTGTAGTGGATCACATCTGTCGTGTCGCCATGAAAATCGGGGTAACATGGATTGATCCGGCCAAAATCAGTCAGAAGGGAGATCAGCCGGCCGTTTCGGTGGTATATTCCGTTGCGAACCTTATGAATTTCGCTGACATTGTCCCAGGAATAGATGCAGCCTAATTCAAACGTTATCGACATTCGTCGATTCTACGTCAGAATCGCTCAGCTGGGAACGCAGGCGCCCTCGCCTGCAAGCGTTCCGCCTTTGGGACGCTGACCAACGCGGTGATCATGCAAGTTGAAAATAACGACGTTCGTCACGCCGGAGGAACCGGCGTTGCAGGCGAGGGCGCCTGCGGTCCAGTCGTATACGCTACTTCACCCTTCTGACAGGGTTATTCGGTTAACTTCAAAAGAAACGAAAAAATACGCGATTTTCTGCAAAATAAGGACTGTTTTTGTTTTGTATGCAACGAAACTGGTGATAGAATCTGCGGCGTAAACCCCTTTTGGCAAGAGTTTGCCCTTCCAACGGCAAACAGACTTACAACTTTTTGATGGTGTTCTCAGAAACTTCCCCCTCCGAGTTCTGCGTTCACCACACAAGCTTACGAACGCGAACAAATTAGAAATTCAGAGGAGAAAAATCAGGTGAAAAAAATATTCGGCATATTGGCGTTGGTTGCGGCCGGTCTGATCGCATTTGGCATCGTATCAAATCGAGCTGAGGCAAACCGGACGGTCTTTTCGACGGGTTCGCAGGACGAACTCGAAATGGCAAAGCAGATCAGTCTTGGCGTCCTTCGCGACCGGGCGGCAAACCGGGCGATTGGCAGCGTCGATGACTATGAGGTCAAACGTGTCGAGATCGATGATCTGCGAATGGCCCATACTCGCGTTCAGCAAAAGGTAAACGGCATTCCCGTCTGGGAAGGCGAGGCAATTGTTCATCTCAACGCGGACAGCTCGCTTTCCGGAATTACGGACGACCTGAAAGAAAGCATCGCGGTAAACACCGAACCCAATCTCGCCGATAAACAGGCCGCCCGCATCGCTTCGCGTTCATACAAGGGCACAGCCGTGCAGACCGATCCGGCCATAATTCAGATGTATATTTTTCGCGGTAACGACCGTGATCATCTAACTTATCGGGTTGAAACGCCACGCATCGACGGTTCTAAGGACACGTCCGCACCTGTCGTATTTATTGACGCACACACGGGCGAGATCGTCGACCGTTACGACAATCTTCAAACGGGCACCGGTTCGTCGCTATATAGCGGAACGGTCGCGATCAGCACGAGCCAGTCCGGAGCGAGCTTCTACATGGAAGACACGACTCGTCGAATGGGCACATTCAACATGAACAACACCGGCAGCACTACGACCGGTACCGGCGGTACGCAATCACGCTATACCGACGCCGACGACAACTGGACGGCCACAAATGCCCGTGCCGGTGTCGATGCTCATTACGGTGCAGCGAAGACATTTGATTACTATCAGAGCGTTCATGGCCGCAACGGCATCGACGGCAACTTCGGCCCCGGAACGACGACAGCTATTGCCAATGGCGTCAGCATCGTCGCATCACGCGTCCATTTTGGCTCGAGTTACAACAACGCCTTTTGGTATCAAAATATGATGACCTACGGCGATGGCAACGGCACGACATTTACGCCATTGACGACGATCGACATCTGCGGTCACGAAATGACCCACGGCGTGATCGAGCGGACGGCGAACATGACCTACGCCCGCGAGTCCGGCGCTCTTAATGAATCATTCGCCGACATTTTCGGAGCGATGGTCGAAGCGTATGCGGACGGATCTGTCAGCGGCGCGACTTGGCTGATCGGTGAAGACGCTTACACGCCGGGAACGCCCGGAGACGCGCTTAGACGCATGGACAATCCGAACGCGGCCGGCGATCCCGATCACTACACCCTGCGGCTCTATCCGGGAACATGCACACCGTCAAGCGCGAACGACCAATGCGGCGTTCATACGAACTCGAGCATCTCGAATCATGCGTATTACCTGATGGCGAACGGCGGCACAAATCGTGTCAGCGGCGTCAACGTTACTGGTATCGGAACAACCGATACGGCGCGCGTATTTTACCGTGCCCTCTCGGTTTACATGACCGCGAGTACAAATTTTGCCGGTGCCAGGACCGCTACCTTAAACGCCGCAACGGATCTATTTGGTTCGTCGAGTGCGCAGTACACGGGCGTCGCCACCGGCTGGTGCGCAGTCGGCGTCGGCACGTGCCCGAGCACAACACCGACACCGAGCCCAACACCCACGGCTACACCGACTGCGACTCCGACGCCTTCGCCGACCCCAACACCGGGTTCGAATCTGTTCGTCAATGGCGGATTTGAAGGCAGCGTCTCGCCGTGGGTCTCCTCAGGGACGGGAGCGTTTTATACAAACACCGGCAACTATCCGCACGGTGGCACGGGATACATTTATTTCGGCGTCAACAACAGCGTCAGCGGCCAGTCATATCAAACGGTATCGATCCCGACGACCGCAACGGGAACGCTCACCTTCTGGCTAAACGTGACGTCGAGCGAAACGACCACGACGACTCAATATGACAAGCTCTTTGTCGAGATTCGCAACACGTCGGGAACGCTGCTCGCGACCCTTGCAACATACAGCAATCTCAACAAGACGACCTCGGGAAACTATACTCTGCGGACCCTCAGCGCCGCCGCCTACAAAGGCCAAACCGTCCGCGTCCAATTCCGCTCAACCATGGACAGCTCAATAACATCAACCTTTAGAGTCGATGACGTCTCGCTGCAATAGCGGATTTTTGATTCGTTAAATCTGTAAAAAGGGAACGGCTTTGGCTGTTCCCTTTTCTTTATTTCGCGTAAACTTTCCACGACGGAATGCTTTATAAAATCGCCGGAGAAATTTGGAAAATGATGCCGCGGAGCCTGAGGACGCTGGTCACGCGGAGTGTGCAGGTGCAGTTTACTGTTTCGGCGGCTGGCGTGATCACGAATGAGCGCGGTGAGGTCTTGCTGTTGAATCACCATCTGCGGCCCGTGTCGGGTTGGGGCGTTCCGGGCGGGTTCTTGAATCTTGGCGAGCAGCCCGAGGCGGCGTTTCGTCGGGAGATTCGTGAGGAAACAGGTCTCGAACTGCGTGACGTGACGATCTATCGTGCTCGCACGCTGAAACGGCATATCGAGATCATCTTTCTCGCCAAAGCAGTCGGCGAGGCGAGCGTAAAAAGCCCCGAGATCATCGAACTCGGCTGGTTCGCGGTCGACGATGTTCCAAAGGAGATGAGCCTCGATCAGCAATTTTTGGTGCAAAAGGCTCTGCCGGGAACGCAGGCGCCCTCGCCTGCAAAGCCGGTTCTCCCGGCTTGACGAAAGGTTCGGATTCGAAAAGATGAATAGGCCCGACATGGGTCAGGAGCCTCGGAAGGACGCTGACAAGCGAGAAGCTTCTGGATTCTCGGCTCTTCGCAAATTGCAATCGCCATTGTATAATTTCAAAAGTTTAATTAGGAGAAATAATATGGTCGATTTAATCCCGCCGCCCGAGTCGGTGATGAATATACTAACGAAAACCGAAGCCTATCGGAAAGGGCATTTCGTTTACCCTAACGGCAAGCATGCGTCGCATTATTTCCAGATGCCGCTTGCGTTTCGCTACTACGACAACGCGCGCATCTTGTCGGTTGGGTTGAGCCGCCTGTTTCGGATGGAAAAATCGATCGCCAAGAGCCTGCCCCGGGTATCGGTCATTTCGCCCAGTCCGGGCGGTATCATGGTCGCCTTCGGTGTCCGCGAAGCTCTCGGAGCGGATCAGATTTACTGGGCCGAGATGGAAGACGGCAAGCGGCAATTTCGCCAGTATATGGCCGATTACGAGGTTTATCCGGCAATCATCGTGGACGACATTAATCGTTCGGGCAAGGCGATACAGGAAACGATCGACCTTGTAAAAGAGGTTGGCAGCGAGATCATCGGCATCGGCACAATCGCAAAATTTGACGACGCTCCCGACGAATTCGATGGCATCCCCGCAAAATCGCTGCTAAGTTTTGACGTCAATTTTTACGACTCAGAAGAAGAATGGCGCGGCTCACCAAGCGCAACTGACGCCGTGGAACAGACGGTTAGGTTTTGAGGCAGTGGCAGTCGGGGCAGTGGCAGTCGGCAGTTACAGTGCGCAGGAATTCACGCCAATAGAAATGCATGGACACGAAAATCTGAACGTTTTTCAAATGGCCTATCGTTTGGCAATGGAGATTTTTCAGCTGTCAAAAAATTTTCCTCCCGAAGAACGTTATTCATTGACCGATCAAATTCGTCGTTCCTCTCGAAGCGTAGCCGTCAATATCGCCGAAGGCTACAGGAAGCGCCAGTATCCCAAGGCGTTCATCAACAGACTTTCCGATTCCGACGGTGAAGGTTCGGAGACACAGGTATGGATACAGTTCGCGCGCGACAGTCTATATTTATCTGATGAAACAGCAGAAAGCTTATTGGCAGAATATCAAGAGGTCGGAAGAATGTTGGGAGGCATGATTCTTCATCCGGAAAAATTCATACCAAGATAGGATTCGCAACTGCCGCCTGAAACTGCCAACTGCCACTGTCCCTTAGATCGCATGCCGATTTGCCAGGGCTCGATCCATCGTTACCTCGTCAACAAATTCCAGATCAGAGCCGACGGGCATTCCCATGGCGATCCGGGTCACCAAAACACCGAGCGGTTTTAGCAGACGGGCGATGTAATTTGCTGTGGCTTCGCCCTCGGTCGTGGGGTTGGTTGCGACGATAATCTCTTTTATTTCAATCCCATCGTTATTTTCGGGCCGTAGGCGAGGGAGCAAATTTGCGAGCATCAGTTCGTCGGGCCCGATCCCACGCATTGGCGAGAGCGTACCATGGAGGACGTGATACAACCCTTTGAACGACCGCGTCTTTTCGACCGCAACCAGATTGTACGGCTCCTCGACAATGCAGATGATCGAGCGGTCGCGCTTTGGATTGGCACAATAGAGACAGGGATTTACGTCGGTGAGGTTGTTGCAATTGCCGCAAAAAACGATCTTTTCCTTCACCTCGCGCAGCGAATCGGCAAAATGTTCGACCTCGGCCAGCGGACGACGCAATATGTAAAAAGCCAGCCGCTGAGCTGACTTATGGCCGATGCCGGGCAGGCGTTTGAATTCGTCGATCAGTTTAGCGACCGGTTCGGAATAATCGAGCATGTGAAAAGTTAAAAGTTAAAAGTTAAAAGTTAAAAGTGATGAGGCAGTTTTTCACTTTAGTTTTTCACTTTTCACTAAATAAGTCCCGGCGGTAGCATTCCTCCGAGTTTTCCTTTTAGCGATTCCTCGACCTTGCGACGCGCTTCGTTGAGGGCCGCGACGGTCAGGTCCTGGAGCATTTCGACATCGCCATCCTTGACCAGATCGGGCGAGATCGTGAGGCTTATTACTTCAAAATCACCTCGCATCTTGACCGAAACAGCACCGCCGCCGGCAGCGGCATCGACGACCATTTCCTTCATCTGCCGGCCCATTTGCTCCTGCATGGCCTGGGCCTGCTGCATCATCGATTCGATATCCAATCCACCCGGTAACTTCATATTTTGCCTTTCAAAAGTCTGTAAATATTGAACAAAATTATATCACCGCCCGGCTAAAAAGTTGTAATCCGAGACAATGAACGATAGCCAGTGCTTTCCTCTTTGTTTTACGTCCCAACAATGTCTAATATTCTGGATGATTAACATTGTTTATTTTCTTTTAAATTTGCTTGACACAATAAGGTATTTCGTTTTATAGTTGTTGTTCGGTGTTGCAGTTTAACATCGAATCCTCCACGGAAAAAATATCCCCAAATACATTTTGTCAGGGCGCTGAGTATATCGGTCGTTCGCGTATTCCTGTTTTCAAGGGTAAAAAAGCGAAAGACCGGATTAAACGGTTTTCTGGGCTTTGCCAGATTTCTGGGTATATTTCCGTGTACAAGTTAAATGATCACCTATTTGGGAGCATGTTAAAAACAATGTTTAAAATGATGACAATGGCCGTTAAAGCGGCTTTTATTACCGCGATCTTAGTTGTCGCGGCAAACGCTCAGACGACGACCGGTACGGTTACGATGAGCGGCACCGTCTCGAAATATGTCGAGATTAACTCCGGCGGCGCGGTAACGCTCACCGGTAATTCATCCGGAGGCGTCACAACCGACGGCACCCTCAACAGCCCGCTGGCCGTAGTAATCAATCTCGGCGAACTCGGCCCGGCAAACACGAACAGCTTTGTTACGGCAAATGTTCCTCTTAAGCTCCGCAGCAACGCGGCCTATGTGCTCTCGATGAGCGCGGCGGTCACCAGCAGCGGAACGACGACGAACAAGATCGGCGCCGCTGATATCGGCTTTGGCCTGGGCACGGTTACCCGCACGGGCGTTGGCGTAGCCGCCGGTACGGACACGAATTCGACATTAGGTGACCCGACGCTTGCCGCAAACGGTTCGCTCAATGCGACCACCGGACGTTTTGAGTACGTCGCGGGACGCACAAATCTGGGTGCATTTGCTACCTCGACAACCGCCCTCAACGGCCCGTTCATTATGAATGCGGTCCCGCGAAGCAATGCCTTTGGTCTGACGGTTCCGGCTATCTTTTCGGTCAAGCCTCAGTTTTATGAGGTCGGCACCGTTTCCGCCGTATCGACCTTTACCATCACCGCTCCGTAAGTGAGTAAAAATGCGTAAACTTCGTATTTCGATTCTATTTGCGGCGTTTTCGCTCGCAGGTCTGGGCAACGTGTTTGCCCAGACCTTCGACATCTCAAGCGGCGGTCTGCCTACGCTCACTGGTTCGGTCGGCGGTTCTATAACCGGCAGCTCGAGTACGCTTACCAACCTCACCGTGACAATAAACTGGGGAGAACTTTCCCCGGCAAATACCAACGGCATTATCCGGGCGAACGTGCCAATCGGTATTCGCAGCATAGCTCCGTATCAGATATCGGCAAGTGTGACCGGCGGAACGAGCGTAAATCCGCAAGGAGTTCAACGTTCGGATGTTGGTTTTGGCCTGGCTCGCACATTTACTCGAATGGGAGCAAATTCCCGCACATGTTCGACCGCAGATACGTTTAATCCGGCGATTACCGCCAATCCCACGGTTGGCATAACGCTAAATGCAGCCGGTCGAACGACTTATGTTTCCTCGTTAAACACGATTACGGGTTCGACCGTCATATTGAGCGGCCCAAATCTTTCATTCGTGCCCGGACGCCGCACCGATAACGGCTGGATCATCACCGTAATATTCGCCATGACGCCACAGTTTTATGCTGCCGGAACAACCAGCACGACGGTTACATTCACAATCGGCGCAGGCCCGGTACTTGTGTGTTAGTGGCAAAAAAATACCAATGAAGCAGATAATTTTATCGTTTTTTATTCTCGTTTTAATGAGCGTTGCCACTTTGGCGCAGGCGGGCAGTATGGCTCTCGGACCGGCACGTTTCGAGCTCGAAATGAAGCCTGGCACCGAAACCACGGTCGTCGTAAATCTCGACTATAAGCTGGCCGGTGAGCAGTCAAAGCCGGTACGCATTATGGCGTCCCTCAATGACTGGACGCTGACAAGCGATGGCCGCGTTGAGTATTTTCCGGCGAATTCGCGCCCTGATTCGGCAAGTTCGTGGCTGCTCTACACGCCGGGCGAGGCGGTGGTTGCCCCCGGACTTCAGCATCAGATCCGCGTTACTATTTCCGTTCCGCTAAATGCGACTCCGGGCGACCATCTCTCGGCGCTTATTGTTGAACAGCGCCCGGACACGATCAAGGTTGTTCAGAACACCCGCCAAGTGGTCGTTCGATACCGCCTGGCGTCCGTGTTTTATATCAAGGTCGGGGCTCTGACCCGGAAAGGAAACTTCGAAAATTTAGTAGCGGAATCACGCGATGGCGGCATTTCAGTCACGCCGGTTCTCACAAATGAAGGCAACAGCGTGATTCGTCCAACGGCCTCAATAACCGTCGCCGACGCTGACGGCAAACCCGTCGCAGAAGTCGGCGAAGCCGAAACGCTGCCGGTGCTCGCCAATGCCACGGCCGCCCGCCCGTTCTTTATTGAAAAGAGCCTGGCCGCCGGTAAATACACGGTCAAGTATCGCATTGATTTCCAGGACGGCCGACCCCCAACTGAAGGTGTTACCGAGCTGAACGTACCCGCCCCGCAGGTTGCCTCGTCCGGAACAACTCCCAAAAAGCCTTAACCACCTGTGAAAACGTTTCCCAAAATGAAATCCACTTTCTTTTTAGTCTCGACAGCATGGCTGTTGTTCGCCGTTGGGCTGACAGTGGCTAGTCCGGACGACATTTCCCCGCGCCGTGGCGATACCGCACGGCCAGGTAAAAAGTCGACGCAGGTCGGCTTTTCATCGATCATCGTCAATGGCCGCACGTTGACCGGCCCTAACAGCTCGGCGCAGACCCGCGACGGGCATCTGTTGATTCCCGTGGCCGGGTTGGCAAGGGCGTTGGGTGATTCGGTACAAGTCGATCCCTCGGGCAAGACTATTACCGTAAACCGGAACGCGGGTAGCAGTTCCTCGTACGATTCTCGGCTTGGACAGGTTAAAGAGAATAATGTGGTTGTGCTGTCGATATCGAATCCGGGCCTAATCATTCTTTCGCCTTTCGTCGAGGAAGCTATGCTTCCATCAGAGATAGTTTCAGCACTGTTTGATGCTTCGTTAAGGTTTGATCGCCAAAAAAACGCCGTGATCGTAACCCGCGGTATTGTAGGTGTCGTAACCCAGCAGAAGAAAAAGCAGGGCATCGGTGAACTGTATTTCGTGGAATATGAGTACAACTTGAATCGATATTCGTCGACGAATTCTCAAGGTCTCACCCTGAGTGCTATCGGTCGGCTGGCCGACGGCCGTTTTTCGCTGGTTTCAAATTCCAGCGGCAATTCGCTTGGACAGATGTCGCCGAAAAATTTCAACTTCAGTCTCGAACGACCGAACGGCCAGCATTTTGTGGCTGGCGACTTCGGTACTGGCGCGGCGTTGCAGCTTTTGACCTCAAATATTCGCGGCGGTCTTGTGAGTATTCCGGTTGGCAATTTCACGATTGCGGCTTTTGCGGGTCGCAGCAATTCCGGCACTGTCGGTCGTGACGGTGCGGCGGATTTCGCTCCACTGACTCGAAACCGAAACCTTTTTGATACCAATGTTTTCGGCGTTTCCGCCACAACTAAACCTTTCGATTCGGGCATCCTTCGCCCGCTGTCAATCTCGGCTGGCGCACTGCGATTTGCCGGGTCGTCGCGACAAGGAAGTGTCGTCTCGACCAGTCTGAACTTTGGCGGACAACGAACGCAGTTGCAGGCCGATTTCGGGCTCGGTACATTTAACGGGTTCTCTACCGACAACCGCGTTGCAAGGGGCATTGGAATGGCGATCGATCTGGCCGCTTCGTATCAGGCCACGAGCAATCTTTCGTTCCAGGGCCGCTTCGCTCATATCGATTCTAATTTCCTCGCGCCACAGACCGGCGTTCGCGAGCCCGTCAACCTCAAGGCCGGTGGTGTTTCGTGGTCGCCCGTAAAATGGCTGACCACCTCGGTAAACGCCAGCACCACACGCCGCCCGAACGACACGGGCCGGGCCGAAAGTTTTATGTCAACTTCCATCGTGTTGTCGCCGGGCGGAGCGAAGCCGCAATTTTATGTATCGCATACCCAGAGCAGCTCGCGGAATTATCGAAAGGGGGAGTTTACACTCATCAATTTTTCGAAGAGCTTTCAACGCTTTCGTGTTTTTGCAAACGCGACACGAGTCAAGAATATTGGCCCGGCGTCCGTGACCACGCAGCTTGGCGCAAATTTCCTTATCAACGAGAGAAACACGCTCGAGGTCAATCAGGGGTTCTCGCGAAACAAAGCATTCAATGGGCTTGCCGAATGGCGGACCGACGGATTGTTTAAACATCGACTCAATCTATCCGCCGGTCTCGGGTACACGTATTCGCAAAACGCTAAACTTGATACATATCAAAGGTTCTCAGCCTCATTAAATCTGCCGCGGGCATCGTCGTTGCAGGTTAGTTATCTACAGACGAATGCCGGTCCGACGCTGCTTGTACGCCTTCGCGGTACCTTGTTTCGCAGGTGCGATGCGGGTGCCTATTTGAATTCGCATCAATCCGATGTCAATGATTTTAGCAGCGCATCGGGCCGCGTCTATCAGGACATCAACGGTGACGGGAAATACACCGGCGGTGTGGATAAACCACAGTCCGGCATCAAGGTGCGCGTCGATGGCAATCGCTATGTTGAGACCGACGTCAATGGTCTGTGGGCTTTTGAGGCAATTTCATCCGGCGAGCACAAGGTTTACGTTGATCTGCTGTCGGTCCGTGCCGATCTGACGCTGGTGGATGGCGGTGCTCGCGAACTAAATCTCGAGGCTGGGAAAAATTCGATTTTCGATTTTCGTCTGGTCCGAACCGGTCGTGTTACGGGCCGCGTATTTCTCGATAAGAATGAAAATGGCGTTTTTGACCAGGGTGAAACGCCGCTCGCCGACATCCGCGTGGTAACGGCCAGTGGTCGCGACACGCTGACCGACAACGACGGCAACTTCACCATCGGTGACCTGCCGCCGGGCGAACATGTTTTCCTACTCGACGAAAAAACCCTGCCCGAAAAAACCACGTCCGGCTCAAAATCCATCGCCGTCCAATCCTTCGCCGGACGCGAAAGCACCGACATCAACCTAACCGTCATCCCGACCCCGGCCGAAATTAAAAGGTTCGCCAAGCGTCAAAACTGACAACCCACGAGTGTGCCGCAAGGCTGCCATCCCAACCCTCGAACGCAAAAATTTGGGGTGGAATTTTTGTGTTTTTTAAAATGCCGGCGCGTTTAAATGTGGCACGTGCCACACTTTTGCAAAAACGGCATATTTTCGAGCATTTGTTGGCAAAAAAGGCCACTTTGGTCGAATGTTTTCACCCCGACAAGGCCAGAAACAGGTAGATTGGTCGAACGAAAACCCGACTTTGGTCGAAGGTCAACCCAGCCATAACCGTTCGACCAAACTGCCCAAACTAACGTCCTCCGCGAGCGGCCGCATTCAGCATTCCGCATTTGAGATGTCCGATGCCGGGCATCCTCGAAATCGCTCAGAACTATCCCATCGGACCAGCAATCAACGAGATCGTCATGATCGCCGAATGCAACTGGCGAATCATCGGCGGCATCGACTGGAGGGTGAGCATCATAGGCGCCAAGTTAAGGCTTTAAGTCATTCATTCCATATGGTTTCCTGTCCCTGAGAGGGACACATATAATAGCGTCGGGTGAAACCCGACGACTGGCGACCATTACAGAATTTCGGTTCCTGTAAGGGACAAATGGCCGAAATGACTGACATTCGTCCCTTACAGGGACGGTGCCGATCTCATAAATGGCTCGTCGGGATTCTCCCGACGCTATTACATCTGTCCCCTTTCAGGGACTTTAAACACCTTGTTTTCATCTGTTTACAGCCTTAACTTGCCGCCTATCGGGTGAGCATCCTGCTCACCGGTGCCGGGCGAGCAGGATGCTCACCCTACAGCCAATCTGAAACCGCTATAGGACTTTCTATCGAGTTTTGACTGATCTAGAAGAAGCGGATCGGAAAGAAAAAGCTGGAAATTATTGTAACGAATAGGTTATCATGGTAGTTGCTCCTTCCCTCCAACCAGTCTGTATGAACGATTCCGAGATAATTAGACGCGATTTGAGGCCGGCGCTCGTTTTTTTGAGCGGCGAGCTGATCGCGGTCCCGATTCCGCTTGAACGTCAGGATGTAATCCTCGGACGCGCGCTCGAGGCGGATGTGCGTGTAAATGACACGCAAACTTCGCGTCAGCATGCAAAGGTCACGACAGTTCCCGGTGAAATGCAGAGAGCGACGGAATACATATTGACAGATCTCGATTCGAGAAACGGTACATATCTCAATGGCCGCCGAATACGCCGCGAAAAACTCGAGAACGGCGATAAGATCACGATAGGTGAAACCATCCTCAGATTTGATCTGCTTGACGAGATAGACCGCGAATACCAGCGTCAGATACATCGGCTGATTTCGCATGACGATTTGACGGGTTTATTGTCAAGCCGCTCGTTCTTCTCGGAGCTGCGCCGCGAAGCCGCTCGTGCAACTGCGGAAAAACGACCGTTTTGCGTCATCATGATGGATGGCGATAATTTTAAGAGCGTAAACGACAGTTACGGTCATTTGACCGGGAGCAAAACCATCGAAGAGATCGGATTCTCAATAATGACCAGTTTGCGGACCGGCGATGCCGCGGCGCGGTTTGGCGGGGACGAGTTTGCGGCCTTTTTGCTGGATGCGGACTTGCCACAGGGTTTGATCGCCGCGGAACGTATCCGCACGGGCATCGAAAGCTACGATTTCAGCGTACTTCGCCAAGGCCAAGCAAAAGAGACCCACCATATTACTGTCAGCATCGGTGTGTCGTCGTTTCCGGAAGATTCCTCGGACCCGATCGAGCTTGTCGAAATGGCCGATTCCGCCCTCTACCGAGCCAAACGTGGGGGCCGCAACCGTGTTGCCGCCTATCGCGACATGACTCAGGAAGAATTCGATCGCCACCTGCCGCCCCGACGCGAGTAAATATTGCAACAATACACCGCACGAGAACGTGAAAGACATTGGAATTCTTTCATGCTAGAATTCTGTTTGCGTTTTTTTGAACGTCTGGATTGATTTTTAAGCGGTAAATCATAGGTGATCACTAAATTAAATCTTTCGACCCACCCCTTTAGAAATCGGGTGCTGCCATACCTCCTCGCGGGGCTGTTGCTCGTTATGAGCGCCTTCGGCGGCGTATATTGTATAGCGCGGCTCAAGGAAAACGGGGACAAGAACGATCTGCTGGCCAAGGCAATTGCGGAACGTCAGTCCGAGATCCAAAAGTTGAAGGGCGAGGGCGAAAAGGTTCAGCAGCTTCTGACGCCGGATCAAAAAGCCCTTTTGTCAGCCTCACACAAGCTGGTTGCTAATAAAACATTCGGCTGGTCGCGTCTCTTTGCCGATCTTGAATCCGTCCTTCCCGGCAGTGTCAGCGCATCACGCATCGCGGTCGAAAACATCTACCAGGACGGCGACCGCCTCAAGGCCGAACTCGAGCTCGGTGTCATTAGCCGCGATTATCCGGCCGTAATGGTAATGATCGAGAAGATGAACAACTCGGGGCTTTTTCTAGCCGAACTACGCGGTCAGGACCTTCAAAAAAATGAGCGGGTTACATTTACCGAATATACTTTTCGGCTAATTTACACGCCGGGCTATGGATATTCCACCGCCGCTCCGGTAACGGACGTCGCACAGAATTACCAGGGAGGCAACACCCAATAATGGCTGAACTGGATCAACAACAAATCGAATTTTCTGATGCAATCGAAGGCACGGAAACGATAGTGGTCATCGAGCCGACGCCGGATCCGATCCCGCCAAACCGCCCGCGAAAGGTCTATGCCGGCATGTGGGGGCCAACCGAGATCGGTGCTGTCGCAGCGGGGATGCTGACGGTATTGATGGCGCTGGTTGCTTATTTTTTCTGGGTCGTTCCATCGGACAGCCAACTGGTCAAGAACCGAGCCGAGGCCGACCGGCTCGAGTCTGAACTGATCTCGGCCAAATCCAAGTACGGTGAAATTACAAGTACCGAAACTCAGGTAGCGAGGATCGTCGAGAGTATCGGGGATTTCGAAGCTCGGTTCCTGCCGGTCACATCTACGGGTCAGGCAGCGCTTTATCAGCGGCTCAACGGATTGATCTCGGCTTACGGCCTGGTCAATACGACGGGGCCTGATTACGTGCCGCTCGAGCCGAGCGATGTAAATGGCGGTCAGCAGACCGAGGAAGAAAAGGGCCGATCAAAGTACCGCAGTATCTATCCCGGCGTTTATGCGACTATGACGTTAGAAGGTTCGTATCAGAATCTACGTCGATTTATTCGCGAGATCGAGACGGGACGCGAATTTGTTATCGTAAGTGCCGTTGAGCTGGCGCCTTCTGACAGCGATAAGAGAAAAGATCAGGCCGATCCAAGCCAGCCGCCTGTGTCGGCGGGAGTTGATCCCTCGACAGGAATTGTGGACCCGAGAGGTTTTCCGGGAACAACGCGTCCACTAGCGCCGCAGAATCCTGTTGGGCGGTCGGCTCGGCAGCAAGGAAAAACACACGGCGAGACCGTCAGTCTGCATATTGAATTGGCGGCGTATTTTCGACGTCCAGGCACATCGGCGGCGACAGCGGCGCAATAGTTTTTAGACGAAATAATGGGACTCTTCGAAGGTAAAACTCCAAGCGAGAGAAATAAGATCATCGCCGCCGGTGTGCTTGGCGTCGTGTCGCTTGTTGCTCTCTATATGGCCTTTGGCCGTAGTTTTTTTGGCGGCTCGACGACCACGGCGACGACCAAAAGCTCTCCGACGCCGACGCCGAAGACAAATTCGGCGGCAAACAACAATCAGTTCCTGGTGCCGACGGAAGATTTAGTTATTCCGGTCGTTTACAATCCCGGCAACACTCACGGTGCACCCGATGCAGGCCGGAACATCTTTGCTTTTTACGAACCGCCTCCGCCGACACCGTATCAGACGCCTTCGCCGACACCGGAAAAACTGCCGCCGCCGCCGTCACCGATCGTGACGCCAACGCCCGCATTCGTCGTGTCCTCTATCTCGCCGCCGACGATTTATGCCGGGACGAAGGGCGGATTTAAGCTCGATGTCTATGGCGACCGGTTTACGCCCGACGCCCGTATTTATTTTAATCAGACCGAGATGCCGACGAACTTCGTCAATTCGCAGACCCTAGCGACCAATATTTCGGAAAACATGGTCGCTCAGGAAGGACCAAAACAGATCATCATCCAGACGCCGGATGGGCGATCCTATTCATTCGCAGTTTCGATGAATGTACTCCCTCCGCCTAAGCCGACGACGTTGCAGTTCATCGGTATGATCGCCCGAACGCGGGGTAACAATAACACCGCCTATTTCCTCGAAACCGGGAAAACGACGCCGTTCGGAGCGAGGCTGAATGACGTTGTCGGCGGCCGATTCCGACTGGTCGATATCTCGGCGGTCGAGGTCGTTGTCGAGGATGTGACGCTCGGTTTCAGACACCGAATCACAATGACAGCCGGCTCAGGCAGCATGCCGACACAGCCGGGCGGCGGATTTATCCCGTACAATCCGAGCGGTTTTCCTCCGCCTCAGCCTCCGGGCAGCCCGCGCATGATGCCCGGTCAGGGTCAACCGCAGCCGCTGCGACCCGATCAAAAACGACCACCTGACAAGAAAGAAGACGTTGACGACAATGACGATCCGGGCAGCAAATAACCGAAGCGAACGCGGAATGACGCTACTCGCGGTGATGGCCGTTATGACCGTCTTCGCCATAGGTCTGCTCGCCGTTGCTCCATCGATCCACCAGGAAATACAACGCGAAAAGGAACTCGAATCGATTCGTCGCGGCGAAGAGGTCGCCGAGGCGATCAGGCTTTATGTCATGCATTACGGCGGATCGAGGCTTCCGAGTTCGATGGACGATCTGATCGAAGGGCTGCCAGCGGGAACGAAGCGTCGACAGATACTGCGTGCCTCAGCCGCCATTGACCCGCTTAGCGAAGACGGTCGCTGGCGCCTGATAAAGGCAGACGTTACATCGTTAGGCGGCTTTGCCAAACGGGTGCAAAGTTACAACGGCGGGGTCCTGCCGCCAAACCCCAACCCGACGCTCGACCGCTATGGCGTTGTCGTCATCAGTGCGATAAATTCCGAAACCGAGGAAGACCTTGAGAGCGAGGATGAGAGCATTGAACTGCTGACCGAAAACACGCCATTTATCGGCGTTGCCAGCCAAAGCAAAAGCAAATCCATCATCGCCTATTACGGCATCGAGAATCATTCAAAATGGGTCTTCACACCGCTTTTTCGCGGTACTGGCGTCAGCCAGCCATTTCGCCGACCCGGCAATCGATCGACAAACCGCTAAATCAGCCGGATTTGGCAATCTTAGACCTCTTCGATCACAAGGGGACGAAATTCCGAGATAAGTCTAAAATCTTTTGCGTTTTTGGTTATCACGGCCAGTCCCAAGCGGCGGGCATTCATTGCCATTAGACAATCGTTGGTCATCCGAGAACGTTTGATCATCTCAAAACCATATTTCTCGCCGACGCTCAGAAGTACATGCCCAGTCAATTTCCAATCGTTTTCGTTAGGGAGCAAAAGCCTGCGAGTCAAGGTATAGTCGCGATCAAGCTTAGCGAGAAGTTTTTTTGCAATAGGATCCGACGCACCTGAGTAAAGTTCCTGCAGCACCACCGCGCTTAGGTAAACGAGAACATTTGCGTCCTTGAAATAAATGCGCCGTTTCGCAAGAATCGCCAAGTCGCCAAGGCGTAGCGAATCAATATAGACCGAACTATCAAAAATGACACCGCTCAATCCAGATCCTCTAACCGGCCGTAAACATCCTCAATCTGCACGCCGGCTTTTATAGCTTCTTCCAAAAACTCGTTGTGAGCCTTCCAGGCGAGGATGTTGGTTTCTTCCTCGCTTATAACACGGTCGAGAGCTATTTCAATTGTCTCGGTTTCCGTGCGAGTTCCCAGAACCTTTTGTGCACGCTTGAGTCGGGCCTGATCGAGAATAAAGTGTTTATTCTTTCGCGTCGATGATTTTACAACTGCTGCCATGACAAATTCCTCCGATGTACATAATACATAATATTATGCACATGAGCAATTTTTATCAGCCGGGATAATCGAACACAATATTGCAAAACGCTTTAACGCCCACATCTAAACGGCTGTCGTCGATAAAGAAATCAGGCGTGTGATGCGGAGCCGCGCCCTTTCGATCTTTCCCTTTTGGCATGCCGCCGACGAAGAAATAGAACGATGGCGCCTTTTCGCCAAAGTACGAAAAATCCTCGGCCCCGGTGACCCAATCGGCGGCGATCACATTTTCCTTCCCGGCGGCTTTGTTAAGCGACGGCAGCATTTTTTCGACCAGTGCGGGTGTGTTATAGGTCACCGGGGCTCTCGTGTCGATCGACACTTCGACCGTGGCACCCATGCTCGCGGCGATGCTCGTTGCCGTCTGACGGATCTTGGCGTGGACATCCTTTTGCATCTCGCTGTCGAGCGTTCTGATGGTGCCGGCCATGGTGAGTTCCTCAGGAATGATATTCTCGCGAATACCGCCGTTGATGCGGCCGACGGTAATCACGACGGGTGCTTTTGGCAATTCCGACCGCCGGGCGACGATCATCTGTAGGCCGGTGTAAATCTGAGTGGCGACGGCGATTGGGTCGATTCCTTCCCACGGGTAAGCTCCGTGTGTCTGCTTGCCTTTAACCTTGATTTGAAACCAGTCGCTCGCGGCCATCATTGAACCGGACTTATATTTGATCTTGCCGATCTCGGTCTGTGAATTAATATGGATGCCAAAGATGGCATCGATCTTTGGCGAGTCCATCACGCCTTCCTTGACCATGAGCGGCGCGCCGCCTTCCTCACTGGCTGGCGGGCCTTCCTCGGCAGGTTGGAAGATAAAAACGACCGTTCCCTTGATCTTGCTCTTCATACCGGCGAGTACCTCGGCGGCGCCCATCAGCATGGCGACGTGCGTGTCGTGACCGCAGGCGTGCATAACGCCGACCTTTTGACCGTTAAACTGGGCTGTTTCCTTTGAGGCGAATGGCAACGCATTACGTTCGGTCACGGGCAGGCCGTCCATATCGGCCCGAAGCCCGATCACGGGGCCTGGCTGCGCGCCTCGTAAAATGGCGACAATGCCGGTTTTCGCGACGCCGGTTTTCACCTCAAAACCGAGCTTTCGCAGATGATTTTCAACATACTTCGCCGTTTTTACCTCGCTGTTTCCAAGCTCAGGATATTGATGCAGATGCCGCCGCCATTCGACGACCTGCGGCATTATTTTCATGGTCGCTGCGTCGATGTCCTTGCTCATATCGACGGCAAAAATTGGGCTTGCCAGTAACAGAAATACCTGTATCGCGGTTGCAAACTTCAACATATGATTCACCTCGGTTTTTATTACAGAATTGTTTGTAGATTGTAACGCGGAACCGCAGGAATGCAAGTTAATGAATCGCGGCCCGCTGAATAGATCTCGACCGTCGTCGTGCCGTCGGTAAATATTCCGAAGAGATCATAGAGGCCGCCGTGAAGAACAGTGCCTTCTATTTTTTTCGCACGTAAGTGAAATCGAACGTCGTCGTCCATGTCTTGCCTTCATCTACGGAGCGTTCACCGTGCTGGCGAACGTCGCCATTCGGCAGTTTCGAAAATGTCATCCGCCCGATCGCTTTTTTGCCGTTGAAAACCGATTCCGAGTCGAGCACCATCTTCCCATCGACAATCCCGCCGATGTAATGCGTGAATGTACCCTTGTCGTCCACCCATGTCTGGTGCCATTTCTTGTCGGTTGTGTTGAAGATGTTAAAGCTCTTACCCGACGAGACCGGCGTCGACCAATTCTCGAAGATGATGCATTGCCCGAGGATCAACTGAATACTGCTCGAACCGACCGTCACGCCCTGCGTATTCTTCGCGTCCCACTCGCCGATCCAGAAATCGAATTCGCGAAACGAAGGGCTCGCTTTACAAGGGTTAACCGCACCGTCGTGCTTTTTTACGAGATCTATAAACTTTGCTTCGGATCTGATCGCTGCAAAATCCACTTCGCTATTTAGCGAATCGGGTGAGATACCGCCGAGAAGCTTTGCTCTTTCCGAGCGTCTCGTAAACTTTGTCTTTGTTTTGATTTCGAGCGTATGCCCGAGCGAGAGCCAGGCCGAAAACTGGATTTGGCGAGGCAGCAAAGACATTCTCAAGCTGCGTTTGAGCGTTAACATTGTCGCCTACACCTAGCAGCGAGAGGCCATACCGGTAACGTGCTCCGGCATTCTTCTCCTCGGCTTTAACGATCTTTTCATACGCAGCGGCGGCGGTTTTCCAGTCCTGTTTCTGGAAAGCCTCGCTTGCCGCCGTTCGCATCTCAGGTGTCACGGCAGACGCCGTTGTAGGCTGGCCAAAGGTCAAGATCGATGTCGAAAATATCAGAACAACAAGTACGATAGCCCTCATAACTACAAAAACTCCTTTAGTGTTGTTTGCCTGTCAGATGCGGCGGCCAGCCATTCTAGTTTGCTGCGACACACTTTATCTACGGCTTCATCGCCTTTTCTTTTTCGCTGCAATCGCCCGGATCCATCGTCGACGCACCATTCGCGATCTTCCAACCTGCGTCAGTTCGAACCAGGTTGAACTGATTGATGCCGCAGTGCGAGAGTTTGCCTTCATTAAAGAAAACATAACGCCCCCAAACCATTGCCCAGTCGCCGGAAATATCGACCTTTGGATCCGGCATGACCTCTTTGGCCGCACCGGGTTTTGTGAAGAATTTCGTGAACTGTTCGCCCCCGATCACGCTAATCCGCGATTTACCGTCGCGGCCTTTTTGTATAGCCACGAGCTGATTCTCTGCGGTGCCCGTTGCCAGGATCGCGGCAGCATCCGCCGCCGCCATTCCGTCAAAAAGCTTTTGGACGACACTGAGAACGGCCGACTTGTCATCGGGTTTTTGGGCGAACGCATTGTTTGCGAACAATGAGATAGCAAGCGTAAAAATAGTAAGTACTTTTTTCATATTCTCCTTTATTTAGCTCCACGTAAATGGACGCATTCCGATCAAAAATACTTTTTCTGCAGCAATGTCGTGAAGACATCCGCATTCGGAAAGTTCTTCTTTACATCGAGCGTCACCTGTTCGGTCTCGCTTGGGCTGACGTGGACCGCAACAAGGCGTTTGGGTTTGATGTGCTGCTCGATGAGCACGGGGCCGGTTTTGCTGGTCAGAAACCAATACGGAAGTATCGCGATGTCGATTCCCTTGGTCTCAAGATCGAATGCGTCAAATATCTCGGGCGTGATCTCGGCATCGCCGACATGCAGTATCTTCTTGCCGCCGATGCTTACGACGTAGCCGAGACTCTGGATCGCCGCGTGTCGTCCGCCGCCGTGGCCAACACCCAGCACCTCCACATCGATGCCGGCGAATTTCAACGGTTGTCGCGACTTCAACGTGTACGTGATCGGCGTGACTCGGCTTTTAATCGAAACGTATCCGGCGAAATTCGCCGCCACCTCGTCAACGACCTGCTGCGACGATGCAAATACCGTCTTCGGGCTGCTTTTCAGATAGTTCCCGACCGCTTCCGGATGAAAGTGATCGCCATGACGATGCGAAACGAGCACAAGATCAATCTTGTCGAAAGGCGGTTTCGCGGCTTCGATCTTTGCGCGTTCGACATCCGGAAGAAATGCGTACGCATCGTCATATTTCCTGTGAAGCCCGTCGATCAGCACTCGTTTGTCGCGTGAAGAGATCAGCACGCCTTCGTTGGCGATGTACTGAACCTCAAGCGCTGCAGACTGAGGAAATTCCTCGCGAACCTCGGACGACGGAATCACTGGTGCGGGCTCAACCGCACGACACGCAAGCACGACCGTAACGGTCAGTGCCGCGGCCATAAAGGTAAGAAATGTTAACAGCACACGTCCGTACATACTTACTGTTTATGTTCGATCATCGAACCCGCGATCTTCGGGGCGATCTCGTTTAGCCAGCCGTTTAGCTCGGTTTGCGGGTAGTATTTGCCTTTCAGCATCACTCCGGCACGATCATAGGTCGCAGAAATGTCGGCGAGCGGGTTTGCGTTTAGCAGGACGAGGTCAGCACGCTTGCCTTTCTCGACCGTTCCTACCTTGTCGAGCACGCCGAGGAACTCCTGCGGATGCCGAGTTCCGGCGGCGAGTGCCGCGTAATTTCCGATACCGGCATCACGCAGGGCTTTAAGTTCATGATGCAGGGCAAAACCGTAGAGCCATAGGAATTCGGGCGTGTCGGAACCCGCCATTAGCTTACCGCCGGCGTTGTGGATTGCTTTGATCAGCTTGTTGCGGGCGTCGATCCACCTTGCCTTTCGCTCCATTGAAACCTGCGTGATCAGCCGCGAGCGTTTGTACCAATTTAGCCATTGGTCCTGGACTATTTTTGGATAAAACTTAAAATCCGGCTGCGCCTTGATCGATTCCTCGCTACGGGGCGAACCGAACGAGTTTTTGAAGAAATGCTGCGTTGGATTCGAGAACGGATTGGCCTCGACCGACTTCTTCGCGACGATCAGGATCTTTGCCTCGTCGATAAAATCGATGCTTTCCCAGTTCTTCGGGTCCGACATGTAAAGATCGGAAACCGAGCCTTTCATCGGGGCGTCGTCCTTGAGGATCTGTTCCATGTAGCCGTCAAGATGTTCGATCTGCTGCCGGGTTTTCCACGCACGTGGCACCGTAACGTATTCGCGATCGGCGTGGCCGACGACGCGAATGCCCTGCTTTGCCGCTTCGTCAACTGCCGCCTCATAAAGCGGTGCGGGAACGTAGGTCGTGATCTTAATAAAGTCGTATCCGGCGGCCTTAGACTTGCGGATCGCCTCGCGTGCTTCTTCTTCTGTCTTGATGACAAAGTTATTTCCCTGCTCGCGTCCAGTCAGATGGGGCGACGCGACCCAGATCGTCGGAGCGTTGATCTCTCCTTTCGCCGACTGGCTGCGATATTGAAGCAATTCCGGCGTCCCGATCATAAACCGGACGGTCGTCACGCCGTTCGCGACCATCACTCGAAGTTCGTCGTGGGCAATCGAATCGGGATACTCGGGCCCGTCCGAAAGTAAATGCGTGTGCATATCGACAAGGCCGGGAATGAGGTATTTAGCTTTGCCGTCGACAACGGTTGCCTCCTTTGGCACCTTAACCTTCGCGGCATCGCCGATCTCGGCGATCAAGCCGTTGCGAACGATAACAGTTTGATTAGCAACAACGCGTTCGCGGTCCATCGGGACAACATTGACGCCGACAAACACCGTAATCTGGGCGTTTGCTGAAACTGCAAAGGTGATCGATATAAGAAAAAACAGAAGGTATTTCACTGATTTACTCCTCGAAAAACTGTTGTATTACATGCCCGCAACGGCAATACCGTCAGGTGCGGCTCCCGGAGTTGCGGTTCCGGTGATCGTCATTTTTTCGAGGTCGATTTTGAGCACCTGATCGACGCCCGGCGAGGCCGGGTTGGGCCGTCCGGCGGTGACAAAAAGGGTCTTGCTGTCGGCCGAGAAAGCTACTCCGAGCGGAATGTTATCGAGCTTGAGCCGCTTAACTTCTTTCCGCGTTGCCGCGTCGATCACGAGGATCTCCTTTGTCGGGATCATGGTGCAGATCACATACTTGCCGTCGGGCGTGAAGCGAACGCGATACGGGCGGCCCTTTATGTCGATCTTGGCGACCGATTTGGCGGTGGCGAGATCGACGACCTCGGCCATTCCTTCGACGTTAAGGCCGACCCAAACCTCTTTTCCGTCCGGCGACAGATCGATCGCCTCGGGCTGTTTGCCTACCGCGATCTGGACGATCTGCGAAGGCCCGGGCGGAGCGGTTTGCGTGAAATTAAACACGGTGACGCTGTCCGAGCCGATATTTGCGGTGTAGAGTTTCTTCTGATCCGGCGAAACGACGACCATGTGCGAGGAATTTTGGCCGGTGCCCATTATCCAATCGACCTTGTTCGCTACCGTGTCATAGCGGGCGATCGCACGATTCGTCTCTGCCGAAAAATACAGTTTTGTTCCAACAACATGCAGCCCGTGCGGCCGCATCAGGGGCGAAACATCGACGCGGCGAAGCTCTTTCGCCGTTGCTATGTCGATGACCGAGATCGAGGTTCCCGGCCCGAGGCTACCGCCGTAGTTTGAAACATAAGCTGTTTTGCCGTCCGCCGATAAAACAACTTCGTGAGGCCCGTCACCCACCGGCACCTTGCCAGTTGCCTTCATCGTTACCGGATCGATTATCGACATCGACGCCTCGCCTTTGTTCGTTGTGACGAGAACGGGTTTTACCTGAGACAAAACTGTCGTTGAGAACGCGGCGAGACATAAAACCGCGGAGAAAATTAAACAGAAAGGTCCTGATTTTGATTGCATATTCGGTGCTAATACGCGGTTGACTAGAAAAGGTTTTCGGTCAAGATCGTTGCCAATGCGATCTGTATGATAAGATATCGCCGATCTGGAGAGAATCTCATGAATTTCTATGTCCTCGCCGTGTTCGCAACGGTGCTTATCCTGGTTGGCGTGTTGGGATTCATCATTCCCGAGAACAAGAGTCTAACGAGCGGTGCGCCGGCTTACAACATTTTTCACATCGTGTTCGGCTTTATCGGACTAGCGATTTTGTTTTCAGGCCTTGATATTATGCACCGGGCTTTTAACATTGGTTTCGGCATGATCGATCTTTATCAGGCGGCCGCGAGTTTTCTCGGAATCTTTCCAAAAAGCCTCTTCAAATGAAAACGCGCCGATGATATTTTGCATGTTATCATCGGCGCGTTTCTGGTGCTGGTCGGCGCGGCCGCGAGCTAGTTGGTATAGCCCGGAATTGGTTTGTATTCGGTGACCTTATTTATCTCCTGATCCTTCGCGTCCGCGAGGTCTTTTCTCACCAGCAAAACCAGATTTACGCCGGGTCTGAGCGGGTAAACGCCGACGTATTTATAGTGGAGCGAATATTTCTGGTTTATCGCCTGATCCTGATCGCCCTTTTTGGCAACGATCATCTCGGCGGTGTTTGCCTCGACGAGCGAACCGTGGAAATTTGCCTTGTAGTTATGCAGATACCACGTCAGCGGCCAATATTCGGGCGAGACGATCTCGATCGTCGCATCGAGGTTTTTGCCGCTCTTGCCTGCGTACCGCTCGATCTCGGCAACCATATCATGCAGCCCGCGACGTGTATGAGCGTAAACATACGTCATGTCCTCGTCGTCGTAACGGACAAAGTTAAGCTGGTAAGTCTGGTAGGCGAGTACGCATGTACCGATAATTGCAAGAGCCGAGGCGGCATATTTTTGATTGTTGCTGCCCGATGTAAACATCTGCCCGATACCGTATCCGGCGGCGATACACATCGGCAAAAGAAAGCTGAGAGCGAGCCACGGCGTCTTATACGGAATGATCGAATACGCCATCGTCAGCCCGACCGCCCAAAATGCCGTAAATATCGCAAACCTGTGCTTGCCCTTTAGGAGGGCGATCAAAACGCCGACGGCCGAAAGGATCAAGATCGGGGCCTCGGCTTTCATTCCCCACTTTATGTAGCCGGTATAGCCGCTTTGAGTATGATCTTTGTTACCTGTTTTCGTCCAGATCGCGTAGGCCTCAAAGGCTTTGGAAATGCCGTCGGCATATGTAAAGAAAGAAGAAAAGAAAAGAACGCTGACGTAAATAAAGGTGGTCACAACCGCCGCGCAGATCAGTATCAGATCGGCGCGTTCACCGAGGCCGTGAGAAAAGTTTTTCCAGTTTACTTCGACCGGTTCGGTAAATTCGGTTTCGTTCTTCTTTCTCAGATCGGATAAAAATATTGCCCACGCCGCGACAGCACCCACAATCAAAAAGATAATGCCGTAGAAAACAAAATTCTCAGCCGGTTTATTGACGGGCAAAAACGTGTCCGACAGCCACTTGCCGCTATCGGCGATAGCGTCGCGCTTGAAGAGTGCGATGGCCAGAACGAGGCCATGCACGGCCAACACGATGCCAAACCAGTTTCTTTGAAACAGGCTGCTTTCCCTGATCTGCGTCCACGCCCAAACGCTGACGCAGGCTATCGCCATCGTGCCGAGCGTGATAAATGCCGTTTCCTTGGTCGCAAAAAACAAGGCAACCGACGCCGATGCCAGGATTAGATAGATCGGTCGTCCCTCGTCCCACGCCAGAAGCTTGCGGATTAGGAAGTAGGAAAGGCCTGCGGCCGCCAGAAAAAACACGATCCTGAACGCAAAAAGGGCACCCTCATTATCGCCGCCGACAAATTTAGACAGATTCAGCGCCGTCGGGGCAAGGGCCGTAAAAAGCAGGATCGACATCCATGCAATGGCTCCGGGACCCGCCCTTCGCTTCTCAATAAAGAAAAGCACGGAAACGGCAATTGCAAGACTTAGAAAAACAAAAAATATCTCGTGGATAAAGTATCGCGAGATATAGACCATACCGGGCGACAAGGCGATAAAAAGAGCGGCCAACAGCGTCCCCGTCTTGCCCATATAACGTTTCAGATAGAGCGCGAGGACGACCATCAGCACACCAAAGATCGACATGCTGACGCGAACCGGAACCGTCTCGAGACCAAAAAGCTTGGCAAACACGACCGAGATGTAATACAGCGTCGGCCCGTGATAGTTGGCCGGATCGTATTTGTAAATGCCGTCCTTAAACAGCGTAGTCAGGAAAAAACCGTTGACGCCCTCGTCATGATGCAGCGGCTTGAGACCGAGCATAAAAAACCGCAAAAATGCCGACAGCGCAATGATCGCCGCCGAACATCCCAGCCAGACGTTGTCACGGTCTGACGATGTCGGCTTTTCCGGCACGCTAGATACAATTGCTGGCGTTGCGGCGATTTCGTCATCAGCCGCCGCTATTTCGGGCGGCAACGTACTCTTGCTCATGCCGCTTTGGCGAAGCGGCCACTGATTTGTTTTTCTTTTTCTTTGCCATCTTCGATCTAGTTCACCTTATAAACACGATACTGTCCCGCCTCAGTGAGGACTGGGAATTTCTTAAAAAATTCTTCGTTTGCCTTGAGGGTATTTCGCTCCTCGGGCGAGATCAGAACGTAATCGACATTATATTTCCTGAGCAAAATATCCGCCACGCCACCGCCCTGATAGATTTGTTTGACATCGGATTCGCGCGGATAATAATCGATGCCGTGCGACGACAGATGGCCGCTGTACCGCATTACTGACTGGCGGCCAGTTAAGACGACTGCCGAATTAAAGGTCGGGGCGTTGAGGAAAATTGCCTTCGGATCAGTTTTGAGCTTAATCTGCTCGGCGACCTTGATCGCATCGGCGTCAATGACGCCGTACTTTATCTGACCCGAAACCGTCCGCCATACATCGAGCGAACCCGAGAGTATCAGACCGGCAAAACAGACGCCCGCCGCGATCCGCAGAGCTTTGTTCTGCTCCCACGCCCACGCCAGGGCCAGTGCGACGAGCGGAAGAGTTCCGGCAAACCAGTAAATCAGTATCTTGATATTGTCCCATTCCCACGGTGCTAGTTTGGCGGCGTTTGAGACAATAAAGAGGAACAAAAACGGAAGATAAAATAATACGAGTGTTTTTGCTAGCGGGTTTTCAGTCGCGCCCTCGTTCTCGTCTTTTCTTATTTTTCCACCAGTCATGTACACCCAAATTCCGATGGCGAGGATCGGAATCACCAGGCCCGTGTTTGTAAACCAAAACCAGACAAAGTCGGTCTCGCGTTTGTCCCAACCGAAAAACCATGCAAAAAACTTGGTCGATTCCGTGGCGGTTCCGGTCATCAGCCAGACGAGCTCGGGTATTGCAACGACGGCAACCCCGACCCCAAACGCGACCCATTGCATCCATCTATCAAGCCGCATTACAAACAAAAACGCCGTGACGATAAACAGCACAACCAGGCTGTGCATGTGGATCAGAGGCAACGTACCGGCGAGGAGACCGACGAAGAAAGCGGCTATGGGAAAATGTGAAAAAGTGAAAAGGCGATTTGCCGACGGCAGCGTCTGACCACCTTCCTCACCTTTTTCACTTTTTCCCGTTTCAACCTTTTCACTTTCTTCCTTTTCATTTTTTCCACACGAGAACACCTTCCACAAATAGCTAAGGACGAGCAGGGTTAACGGCATTCCCAGCAGCAGGCTTCGCTGCGTCATAAACAGGACGACCAGCGAATTGCCCCAGCGAAATTTGTCGTTGATTGTATAGTCTTTGGGCAGATTCATCAGAAAATCGTAAAGCCCTTTGCCCGATGCCGACAGATCGCCGGCCATCCACGCGAACCCAAGCCCGCCGCTCAGGAAAAGCAGAACCGGGGCAAAGCGGCCCGCGAGTTTATTGCCCGTCAGCTTCGTCACAAAACTTTCAAGAATCACAAACAACGAAAACGCCCACGCCACATTCTGGACAAACATCGCGCTGATCACGTCCGAGCCAAGCCTGACAAAACAAGCGCTCAGCAGGTCAGCGACAAAGGGATAGGTATATTTCGCCCCGGCCCACGACGGGTTTAGAACCGGAAAATTGTTGCCCTCGGTAAAGCTGAATATCGTGCCGAGATGGTACGGTAAATCGCCGAGGTTCTGTGAGCCGCCAGTGTGGATGCCGCCGTTTAACATGAACATCGTCTTGTCAAAAAACAGCCAGAAAAAGCAGAAAAAAGCCCGCGTAGTAGGCAAAACGCCTGATCTTTTTCGGGTTTGCACCTTGCAGCATACCCTTTGCCATGGCCCAGTCGTGCATGAAATTCTTGCGGATGTCCGGACGCCTCATTAGAAGCAAGGGCATCAGCGTAAACGCCAAGGCAACGATCAAAAAGGGTATGCTAAACCCCGCGATTGACGCAAAAACAAACGACGCGACCCCAAAAATAGACGAGCCAATGACCGTACCAGCCGACAACCGCCACAACATCGGTTTTTCCTTCGCGACCAGATAGGTCAGCGCCATTCCGCCAAAAGCGAGCAGGGCAATCAAGATCATTGAGATGAGCATATTTTTTTCGCGGGTGTAGCTTCCTAGATAAGTTACTTAAATTGGGCTAAAAACACAATTTTACTAGACGTTTTGCCAGGTGGCCGTGGTTCGCCAGACAATTTAGGTTACATTAATCTCCGATGCCTTTTTTCGTCGGCCCAAATCCGTACTTTCCGGACGACACGCTTTTCGATCTCGAAGACCGCCCATTGCTGATCGTCCCCGATCGCGGCGACGGTGAATCTGTCACAATCGATCGGAAAGGAACCATCGAATGCCCGCCCTTCGCTGAAAACGTCCCGCCCGGACAGTGCCCGGTCGTCGTGACATCGTTTACGGTCGGCGAAAATGAGGAAGACAAAGCGGGCGTTGCGGTCGATGAATCGATCCATTTTCAGGTACTCGTTATTCCTCGTGCGGTTAAATCCATACTAGTGAACGACCGCGTCAGATCGGTCGAAGTCGACAGCTATCTTCCGTCGGGCGATTCGGCGGACGCGGAATATCGCCTGCATATCAGCCATCTGCGGCCAGGTTTTTATGAGGCGATGATAACTTTTCCGGATGATTCGTCGGGCCGGTTGACGTTTATAAAGTTTTTCCCGACCAGGTTCTCTGCGGCATTTCCCGAAACGCTAAGGAGTGAGGACTCGATCAAGGCCGATGACCAGGTAAAAATGGTCACCGTGAACGCCAATGAGCAGAATCAGGAATCGGAATTGCTCAACAAAGCCCTCGAGCTCGCGACCGAATGGGGCGAAAACTTTCGCAAACCGATCCACGACCGTATCCGCTCGTTTTATCCAACGATCTCGGACGAAGAGATCGATCGGCTGACAACATGCTCTAACGCGGCCGAATCGTACATTTACGCCCTCGGTGAACGCGAACTCGAGGGCGAGATTCACGAAGCCGATCTGGTGCGACTCGCTATCGAAAAATACCCGTGGCTGAACAAACACAATGTCAACCGGCTCACAGGAATTGCCATGTATTACGCCCGACGATAAACCAAAAACAGTTTAGTGCTTTTTGGTGTTTTTTCGTGGTTCCACCCGGTCACCTTCGCAAAACACCCGTTAAACATGTAAAATTAAGGTTTTTGAACCGAACGGAAAATCGCCCTTATGTTACAAGCAGGAATCGTTGGCTTGCCCAACGTTGGAAAATCGACACTTTTTAACGCCTTGACCGCACAGGAATCGGCGCTGGCGGCAAACTACCCTTTTGCGACCATCGAGCCGAATGTCGGCATGGTGGCCGTTCCCGACGAACGGCTCGCTGTTCTCGAAAAGCTGAATAAAGCTCAAAAAGTGGTGCCGGCAATGGTCGAGTTTTTGGATATCGCGGGCCTCGTTCGCGGAGCGTCGAAGGGCGAGGGTTTGGGCAATCAGTTCCTCGCGAATATCCGCGAGACGCACGCTGTGATTCAGGTCGTACGGTGCTTCGACGACGATAATATCATCCACGTCGAGGGATCGGTCGATGCCGTCCGCGACATCGAGACCATCCAGATCGAACTCGCCCTCGCCGATCTCGCCTCCGCCGAAAAGCGCCGTGAAAAGGCAAATCGTGCCATCAAAGCCTCGGGCGACAAGGCCGCAAAATTGGAGATCGAGATCCTCGACAAGATACAGCCGCTGCTCGAAGAAGGCCGTCCGGCACGTGCCGCCGATCTCACCGACGACGAACGTACGAAGCTAAAAACGTGGTTTTTTCTCTCGACAAAACCAACGATCTACGCCGCAAACGTCGATGAAGAAACGCTCGCCGATCCGGACGCAAACGCCCATGTCCAAGCGGTCAAAAAGCACGCCGCGAGCGAAAATGCCGACGTAGTAGTCATCTGTGCCAAGCTCGAAGCCGAACTCGTCGCTCTCGACCCCGCAGAACGTGACGAATACCTAAAAGACCTCGGCCTCACCTCAAGCGGCGTCGACGAGCTTATCAAGGCCGCCTATCACATGCTCGGCTTGATGAGTTTTCTCACCGCAGGCGAAAAGGAAGTTCGTGCGTGGACGATCCCGATCGGCACCAAAGCTCCGCAGGCCGCCGGCGAGATCCACACCGACATCGAACGCGGCTTCATCCGCGCCGAGATCGTGGGCTACGACGACCTCGTCACCTGCGGCTCACGCAAAACCGCCCTTGAAAAAGGCCTAGCCCGCGTCGAAGGCAAAGAATACATCATGCAAGACGGCGATGTGGTGGATTTTCGGTTTAATGTGTAGGAAGACCGGAAATAAGAAATCCTAAGTCAGAAATCAGAGTAGGATTCTGGATTCTGAATGGAGAAGATAAAGCTCTGCGGGCCATACCTAGAGAGTATGCGGCTCGACGTTAGAGAGATAGTTGCTTTTCGATTGAGTGTCCTAACCAAAAGTATTAGGACGCCAAGCGAATCGATGCAGGCTGAGCGTGAAGGATCACACTGCGGTTACTTACCGCGATTGGTTGAAACCTCTCCGACGAAAAGGGCTTTCTATCGTTCATGCATTTAAAGCTAAGATTGCACAAGAGTCTAAACTGCAATGGGGATGAGTTTTCTCCGCCCAATCTTCCCCGGTATTATCATGACCTTGTTTGAATAGCACCCGCCCGTAGCCTTCGATGTCACACCAAAATTTGAATTTAGTGCCCATCTGCTCTTGAAGTCGCTCTACATCCTCAGGAATTTTGACAATCTTAAACTCAGGCATCTCTTTATATTAGTCAATCATAACCTACTGCAAAAGGAGCGGTTGAGGAAGGTTTGGAAGTGTTGTTCGACCTGACGAGTATCTTTGCATTTAGTAGCATTGGTGCTATATTGGTGCTATAGTAAGTTTGAGATGATACACGGCCTGACTGGCAAAAAACACTTGACGATGTTCGTAATCGTCTTTTTGTGTCTAAATGTCGGCGGTGTATTTTGCCTGACGTACTGTACCCAGATCGCGATGGCGGCTCCTGCGGCCGGCGATGATTCGCACCTTTCCGAACATTGCCGCAAGGCAAAACAGGCGGCTGAGGAGAAAAACAAAGATTCTTCCCGCCTTCAGGCAGCCGAGGCTTCGTGCTGTATGATGCCCGTCGCTATGTTCGCGGCACCGGTTGAGAAACGGCCTGAATTTGCCGTGAACCTGGTTGTCGAGGCTCCGCCTGAAGTTAAATTCGAGCGTACCGCTCCGGTTTTTTCCGCTCACACTTCCATTGCCATGCCGGTCTATCGCCCACCGCCGCTCGACCGGCGAGGTGAACGCATTCTCCATTCTGTCATTCGTATTTAGCTCAATTTGCGCCCGTGAAGTATTCGCTTCACGCGTTTTCGCCCGCGCCCGTCTGTCATTTGACGCGGGCTAAACCTTTTATTTTGAGTTTTTTACGGAGACATATCATGAGATCGAAAATTTTAGTTATTATCACCACCGTCCTCCTGTTCGGAGTCGGTTTTGTTGTTTACGCTTACAATTCCGCCCAGTCAGTCACCGAGACCGTTGCGGCTTCGTGCTGTAGCTGCTGCGGCGATTCGTGCCCGATGAAGGCGAAAGATGCCAAGGCCACCGCCGAGGCAAGCCACGAGTGCTGTTGCAAAGGCGACGGAGCCTCTTGCCCAATGAAGTCAAAGGACGGCAAGTCCGGCGACAAAATGGCGATGTCCGCCGACGGCAAACATTCGTGCCCGATGATGTCAGGCGATGCCGCTCATAAAATGGAGCCCGGCATGAAGCACGACATGAAGATGGCAAACGGCGAATCTTGCCCGATGATGAAGGACGGCAAGTCGGCCAAGATGGACGAGATGCACAAGGGTATGCCCGGAATGGATCATTCGAAGAGCGGCCATTCCTGCCCGTGCTGTAGCCACAATAAAGAGAAAGTTACGACAGACGGAGCGATCTGATCGCTTAGCCATCTGTGTTCCGAGCCATGGCAGATCGCCGTGGCTCGGAATGCGGATCTAAATTTGTCGTATGAAATTAATACTAGCAGCCATACTCGGCGCCGCATTGTCGTGCTCTGCCCAGGCACAAAATGTCGTGCGCTACGACCTGACTATCGACCACAAGATGGTTAATTACTCGGGTAAGAATGTGCATGCGATCGCTGTCAACGGGCAAATCCCAGGGCCAACGCTTGAGTTTACCGAGGGCGACATTGCTGAGATCCACGTCAAGAATAACCTCCACGAACTGTCCTCCGTCCACTGGCACGGCATCTTGCTGCCGAACGAGCAGGACGGTGTTCCGTTCCTGACGACCACGCCGATCCAGCCGATGGGTACGCATGTTTTTCGTTTTCCCATCAAGCAGAGCGGCACGTATTGGTACCACTCGCACAGCAATCTGCAGGAGCAGAAGGGACTGTACGGAGCATTGATCATCAAGAAACGCGACGAGCCGCCGATGCCGAACTACACCGTACTTTTTAGCGACTGGACGGACGAGCATCCCCACGAGGTGATGCGAATGCTCAAGAACGCGAATGACTGGTTCGCGATCAAGAAAGATGCGGTGCAAAGCTATGGCGAGGCGCTCAAGGCCGGTGCGTTCAAAGCGAAATTCCGACAGGAATGGCAGCGGATGAATGCGATGGACGTTTCCGATGTTTATTACGACGCATTTCTCGCGAACGGCAAAAAGGAAGACTCGGCACCGCAGTTCAAAGCAGGTGATAAGGTCCGATTGCGAGTCATCAATGGCTCAGCCTCGACCTATTTCTGGATACAATTCGCCAGCGGCCAGCTCTCGGTGGTCGCCACAGACGGTATCGTCGTCGTTCCGGTAAATGTTGACCGCATGATGATCGGAATCGCCGAAACCTATGATGTCATCGTCACGATACCTGAAAACAAGAGTTTCGAGCTGCGAGCAACGGCCGAGGATCGTACAAAGGCAACCTCGCTCTGGCTCGGTAGCGGCGAAAAAGTCGCGGCCCCCATTTTGCCGAAGCTCAAACTCTTCGAAGGAATGAAGATGATGAACGACATGGGCAAGGACAAGATGGAGATGTCCTATCAGCAGATGGACATGAACGAGGTGATGTTCCCAGAGGTCGTTCCGGATCCGGCGAAGCCCGGCGAGTTGCCGCCCGTCACCCTCAACTACGCGATGCTAAAGTCGCCGGTGAAGACCGAGTTTTCACCCGATAAGCCGCTACGGGAAATGAAGTTTCGCCTCACCGGCAATATGAACCGCTACATGTGGAGCATGGACGACAAGCCGTTGTCGAAGTCTGACAAGATACTGATAAAGAAAGGCGAGACGGTGCGCATCACGATCTACAACGATACAATGATGCGGCATCCGATGCATTTGCACGGGCATTTTTTTCGCGTTCTCAACGGCCAAGGTGAATATTCGCCACTCAAAAATGTCCTCGACATCCTACCGATGGAGACGGACGTGATCGAGTTCGACGCCAATGAGGAAAAGGATTGGTTCTTTCATTGCCACGTCCTGTATCACATGATGGCGGGCATGGGACGTGTGTTCAGCTATGCCGATTCGCCGCCGAATACGCAGGTTGCGCCGACCAAAAAGAACTGGAACTATTTCCGCGGCGAGGACGCGCGGATGCTCCATTCCAAATTTGAGCTGTCGGCTCAGTCAAACGGCGTTTTCGGCCACGGCATGGTCGCGAATAATTATTACTTCGGCTCGACGCAGTTTCACTTTAATCCTAAGTACGGGTATGAAAGCGAAACAAAATTTGGACGGTACGTCGATAAACAGCAGTTTCTCAACGTTTACGCAGGTTTCGAGTTGAACCGCGAAAAGCACAACGGCCGTTGGGAAAACGAAGGCTTCGGTACGGTTGGTTTTGAATTCACCCTTCCGATGTTCGTCAAAGCCGACGGCCGCGTAAATACAAAGGGCAAGTTCCGCTTGCAGCTTGCTCGCGAGGACATAACCCTATCAAAACGCCTGCGTCTGGACGCGATGTGGAACACGGACCGGGAATATCAGATCGGAATGCGGTACATCCTTGCCAAACGCTGGCAGCTTAGCGGCAATTATTACAACGAGTATGGTTTTGGCGCAGGCGTGACGTACAGCTACTAAACGGAGAACTACTATGAAAAAACTAGTATTTTTGACACTTGCGATCGTATTCGCGGCGATGGGTGCGACCGCTCAAGATCTGGGAGCCATTGCCCCCTCGGTTCAAAAACAGGTTGGAGCTTCGCTGACGAGCTACTACGCGTTAAAAGACGCACTCGTTGATTCGAATGTCGAAACGGCGAGTACAAAGGCGGACGATCTGCTAAAAACCCTCGACGCTGTCGATACCGCGAAAATGACCGCACCGCAGAAAACTCTGTGGGGAAAGCTCGAAAAGCTTATCCGCACGGATTCGGTCCACATCAATCGCAACAAAGATCTCGGGCATCAGCGTGAGCATTTTATGAAGCTGTCGAATAACATGTATGCTTTAGTTTTCAGCTTTAAGGCGAATGAGACTGATGCGTATCTGCAATATTGCCCTATGAAAAAGGCATCATGGTTGTCGCCTAGCAAGGACATAAAAAATCCCTATTACGGCAGCAAAATGTTGACCTGCGGCTCAGTAAAGGCAACCGTTAAGAAAGGCTGAACCGCAAAAAGATGAACGGTATTATGAACGGATTAAAATCGATGTTTCTTGTCGCGATCGCGACCTTATTGGCCGCATGTGGAATGCAGAGCAACTCTAACAATTCCGCTTCGCACGCGAACATGAACCACAATGCGTTAAGCACGCAGCCGGTCAATAACAGCAAGATGGACCACGGCCAGATGGATCATTCGACAATGAAAAGCTCGCCCAATGCTGCGGCGGCTGATTACGACCTGCAATTCATTGATACTATGATCGCGCACCATCAGGCAGCGGTTGATATGGCAAAGCTGATCGCTGGAAAAACGGAACGGCCCGAGCTAAAGAAGATGGG
The DNA here is from genome assembly GCA_963738935.1 of uncultured Acidobacteriota bacterium. GTDB lineage: Bacteria > Acidobacteriota > Blastocatellia > Pyrinomonadales > Pyrinomonadaceae > OLB17. Next base: position 3,331,226 of record CAVTYF010000001.1, read on the forward strand.
CGCAAAGATGACCGCTTCGCAACAGAAAGAGATCGATGATATGAAAGCGTGGCGTGAAAAGTGGTTTGCGGGTAAACCGGCTGCGATCAATATGGAAATGGCCGGAATGGCATCATCGATGTCAGGCATGGATATGAAAAAGCTGGGTGGTGCCACCGGAAACTCGTTCGACCTTGAGTTCATCCGGCAAATGCTACCACACCACGAGGGAGCAGTCGTCATGGCTCAGGAAGCTCTGAAAAAGTCGGAAAAAGACGAGATCAAATCACTTGCAAACGATATCATTAGAGAACAGAACGCCGAGATCGAAATGATGAAAGCCTGGCAAAAGGAATGGAGCAAGTGATCGAAAGCAAAGAGTTAAACCTGCTATCGCCGCCGCCGTTTTTGTATGTCGCGTGGGTGCTCGCCCTCATCGGTACGATCGGGAGCCTATTTTTTAGTGAGGTGATGCTGTATCCGCCTTGTGTACTTTGCTGGTATCAGCGTATAGCGCTCTATCCGCTGGTCGTCATCATCGGTGTCGGTATCGCTAAGCGTGATCGCTCGGTTGTAAAATATGCACTTCCGATATGCCTGATCGGGCTCGCGATCGCTTTTTACCATAATCTGCTCTACTACGGATTCATCCCCGAGAGCATTACACCGTGTACCGAGGGCGTTCCCTGTAACGCAAAGCAGATCGAACTATTCGGGTTTATTACAATACCGCTGATGGCTCTCATGGGTTTCGTCAGCATAGCGATTTGCCTCATACTATCGAGGCGAAAATAAAATTAGCTTTATGAGAAAAGATGTATTAGTAATGGGTGCGATCGCTGTCGTTGTGGTTGCCGCAGCGTATTTTGGTGCCGGATATTATCGCCGCGAGGTTCAGAAAGAGGTAAAACCGATGACCCCGAGGGCTGACGGTGCCACGCTCGTTCGTGAGGACAGCCCGACGCTAGGGCCCGCGGACGCAAAAGTAACGCTCGTCGAATTTTACGACCCCGAATGCGAATCCTGCGCGTCATTCGCACCGGTCGTGAAAAAGATCATGAAGGATTACGAAGGCAAAATCCGTCTCGTCGCAAGATATATGCCTCTGCATCCAAATTCGATGCCCGCCGCATCATTTACCGAGGCCGCCGGCGAGCAAGGGAAATATTGGCAGGCTCAGGACCTGCTGTTCACAAAACAACCGGAATGGGGCACGAAACACGGTGCACCGCTCGACGCACCGAAAGTTGACATCAATAAGCTTTTTGACAAGTACGCGATGGAACTGGGGCTCGATCTAAACAAAGCCGGACAGGCGATAAAGGAAAACCGTTTCGTCCCAAAAATCGAGCGCGATAGAAAAGACGGCCAGGCCCTCGGCGTTCGCCGTACGCCGACATTTTTTGTCAACGGTCGCGAACTCGCTCGCTTTGGCGAAGCGGACCTGAGAGCCCTGATAGATGAAGAAATGAAGAAGTAACAGTGAGGGTGGAGTATCATGGCCGGGTGTTGTGAAAGCGAGTGCGGGCTGAATCCGGCAAGCGACAGGCAGAGGCGAACACTGCGGATCGTTCTTGTCATTAACGCCGTTATGTTTGCCGTGATCGTTGCGGGAGCGGCCATTGGAAACTCAAGCTCCCTGCTGGCTGATAGTCTCGATAACCTCGGCGACGCTTTAACGTATGGCTTCAGTCTCTACGCCGTGTCAAAAGCCGCGACGACTAAGGCTAAAGTTGCATTATTTAAAGGCGGCTTGATCCTTGCGGTCGCAATGGTGGTCGCGGGCAGTGTTGGATATAGAGTGTTGTACCCCGGCCTTCCAGGTTATGAGACCATGGGCATTTTTAGCATAGCCGGCCTCGTCGCGAATTCGATCTGTTTGGCACTGCTTTGGCGCCACCGGAGCGATGACATCAATATGAGTTCCGTCTGGGAATGCTCGCGAACGATATTGCCTCGAACCTGTCGGTTTTCGTGGCCGCCGGTGCTGTCTGGACAACAGGATCGGCGTGGCCCGACATCATCGTTGCTTCCGCTCTGGTTTTGCTTTTGCTTAGATCTGCAATTAGAGTAAATACTTCCGCGATCGCTGAGCTTCGGACAGCATCCACCATATGATTTTTATGAGAGTGATAATTTTTCTAATAATTCTAGCTTCTTGCACCGTCGCTTTTTCTCAGACCTCGACCAAGATAAAACTAAAAGGCCAGGTCGTCTGCGAATCTTGCTGGGCCGAGGCCGACGATCGGAAGAAAAATCCATACGGCACCGCAGCCGATCTAAAATGCGCTGACGATTGTGCGGAAAAGGGTCTGCCGCGAGCTTTGGCTGTCGAGGACGAAAAGGGCTTTACGCTCTATACGCTCGAAAAAGGGGCCTATAAGACAAGCGGCAAAGAATTCCTAAACCTCGTCCCAAACATTGTCGAGATCGAAGGCACTCTGCGTACCGAAAAGGATAAAAAGATCGTAAAGGTCAATGCTCTCAAGATTCTGTCTGAAAAACCGCCAAAACCGGTGCTTGCCTCGACCGATGCGGTTTTGGCGTTAAAAGACCTAACCGGCGGCGAGCAGTCGCTCGTCGGTTATCGCGGACGCGTGGTCGTGCTCAATTTTTGGGCGACGTGGTGCGTACCATGTCAAAAGGAAATGCCTGACCTGTCCGCGATCCAGAACGATTACGCTGCGCTCGGTGTGCAGGTCATCGGTGCCGCCGGCGATGCTGCCGCGGATTCGGCCAAGGTGCTCAAGTTCATTCGCGAATTCAAGGTCAATTTTCCGGTCTGGGTTGGGGCCGCAACGACCGACATGGAGCGGTTCGGCGTCGGAACCGTTCTTCCGGCGACCGTGATCGTCAACCGCGAAGGCAAAATAGTCTGGCGCGAGATCGGCATTATTAACCCGTTCGAACTGAGAAAAGAACTCGACAAGATCCTACTTCCAGAGGTTGCCGAGGCGACAAAAGTGGCAAAGGCGGAGAAAGCGAAAACTAAGAATACGTCGCTCGTCCCTGCCTGACCTGTCTGACCGGGCGAAGGACAGGCTGTCCGGGGGACGGCCGATAACCCTAAAAAATTCACCGCCGGTATCCGGCTAATCTACGGTCAGGTGGATAGAGCCGCCGTGCGCGCGACGCTAATCTATCGCTGGCATCCGCAGGTTCACTTTGGTTTAGAATACAATCCGAAGGTCGGCGAGGTCCGCCCGCTACTCACGCTAATCCCGGTCACCGAAACGCAAAACCGCCCGGCGATCATCTTCGGCATCAGTTCCGACCGCATCGGGACGCCGTCAGGCACATCTCTCTACCTGACCGCAAGCAAAGACCTAGAGCATTGGACCGGCCTGCCCATCGCCCCATACGCAGGCGTCGTCTGGGGCTCATTCGAACACCGATTCCGCCCCATCGGCGGCCTCAGCATCCGCTTCCACCCACGACTGTCGTCAATGATCCAGTTCGACGGCGTCAAGGTGCATCCCGGCATGACCTACACCTTTAACGACACCCACGCACTAACATTCTTAATGATCCGCGGAAAGAGTCCTGGAATGACTTATACGTTTTCCTTTTGATTTTGGGAGTAAAAGATGGTGCCCTCGGTAGGATTCGAACCTACAACCAACGGATTATGCTTACCAGCTACGCCTTTCGGCGCCCCTTTCGGGTTTGTGGTCTGGACTTTCTCTTCACGCCCAACAGATAGAGGGGCGTGTCTGCTGTCAAGTCTCTACACCTTCCGATTTTCGATCGGCTTGGCTCGGGATTACCATACGTCGTGCGTTTAGGCTTCCCCGAATTTAACAGATTCTACTAAACTGTCTGTTGACGATCTAGCAACCCAATTTTGCAAATGCCGTATGGAAAAATCGTGTATTGTTTGTGCCAAAGGCCTTACGGGAAAGCAGCAAAAATTCTGCTCTGCATTCTGTAAGAACTCAACAACCAATAACAAACATCAAAACTACGTTGCTCAGCAACGCAGAGGCTATGATCGTCGAACCCAATTGATACTATTGAAAGGCGGAAGATGCGAGATATGCGGCTATCATAAGAACAATGCTGCTCTCAGTTTTCACCATGTCTCTCCATCATTAAAATCCTTTCAGATAGACCTCAGAAAGTGTTCAAATAGCTCTTGGAACAGTCTGCTCATCGAAGTTGAAAAATGCCAACTTCTTTGTCTCAACTGTCACGCTGAACTTCATAACCCAACTTATTCCACTTAGGCGTTTCCGTACCCGAGTCCGCTGCTCTAACCGTTGAGCTACAAGGGCAACCATTGAAAGTTTAATTTAATCTCGAATTTCCCGCAAATTCGATTTAATTAAGGAGTGGGCGAAAAATAACTGCGGTGCGAACCTTTTGAAGAGCCTCAGTCGCATCCGCCCCAGGAGTTTCCGCTGAAAATCCCTGCAATATCTCGTCGTCGCTTTTCCCGTTAAGAATTTTTTCCAGCACATACATCTCCGCGTCGCCAAAATTTGGAATGCCGAGGGCGTTTGAGGTTTCGACGCCGATGACGCGGGTTTCGGCGAGGTCGAAGACCCAGTCGAGGATCTTCTCAATTGGGTCGGTGTCGGGAAAGCGTTGGCGGATGAGGGCGAAAATGTGTTCGCGGTCGTCGACGTTCATCAGCAGGGCCATGAAGAATCGATGTTCCGGGTTGGTTACGAAGCTGCGGCGATTTACGATCTCGTCGATTGCGGCGAGACGGTCGAAGATCGGCCCAAATATCTCACCGTTCCTGCCATGCCGGCGGCTGACGACATCGAGGAATTGTTGAAATCGCGATGTCGAACCCTCGATTTTGAACAATTGTTCGAGTTGATTTGCTCCGACCAGATGCCGCAGACGTCCGAGGATAACGAACGATGTCTGTAGATCGCTTGATTCGAGGAGCTCGGTTGCCATGCGGTCGGCTTCTGGGTGTTTTGCACGAAATGCGGCTGCAAGAATCTGCAGTTTTTTTGTCGTCGTCGGTTGTTCAAAGAACGGATCGATCGCTAGATTTGGCTTCTCGTAAGCAAACTGCGGCAGATGGAGCGGCGAACGGTCGGTGCGGACAACAATCGTCGCGGACGGCATTTCCAGATGAAAGAGCGAGTGAATGTACTGTTTCCCGGCCCATATTTCCTGCACCGCACCGATCTCGAGCAGTTCGCAGACCTTTAGGGTCATCTCGCCGATCTCGGCAAATGTATTTACGACCTCGCGCGTCTCAAATTCGTACCAGCTATGAATGCTCGACCCCGCCAACACCTGAAACGCACCGCAAAAGCCGTGCTGATGTATCGCGGTTGTCCCCTCAAACCAAAAATACAGATCGATGTAAAAACGTGGCCCCGAAAATATCGTGATCGGCGGATCGCCAAAATGCGCATTCAGGTCACGCTGCGGCGGCAGCTCGCGCTGTTGCAGCGACCATCGGGCAACGTCCCATGCCGTAAGTTTTGACGGCAAATCGGCCCGTTTCAGGGCCTCGGCGGCGATAGCGGGCAAATCTGCCTCGTTGTAATTCTGCTTAAGCCAAAGGGCTTCGATCTCCTCGCCAAGTTTCTCAAATAATTCCATAAAACCTATTCGTTCCGATCAAACGTTGGCGGAGGCGGCGGGATGGTTGCTGGGGGTTCATCCGGAATCCGGTCCAGATATCGAAAGATTATAAGCAGCGGCACGACGCTCGCCGCGATCGAAACAATCGTAATTACCCATGTCAGATCATCGTAAAGCGTTTCTTTCCATCCCCACATTTCGACGCCAATGCCGATGAACACCCCAAATCCGAGCGCGACGAGGATCTGAGCACCGATAAATGTCAGACCGCAAATAAACGCCCACAGTACGCCGCTCCGGCCCGAATCGCGGCCCTTTTTGTATCCAAAATAGAATGCCAGGATGGCGAGAATCATAGGTCGTTACCTCTCTTCGAACTTTGGTTTCTTGGTGCTTATTTTTTTGTACGTCCCGGCGGCTGAGACGTTATGACCAAATCCGCAACCGGCTCCCGTACCGCCCTGAGTGACGCGTACAATTCCGGCCCGCACGAATTTGATGGTGATCCTACAGTCAGAATCTTCCGCAACGAACTTGGCCGTATCGCCGACAATCGAGGCTTCGTCATCGAGGCTGCCCATGTTCACCATCGGCTCGCCATTTTGCATCGTGTACGGATAGACGAGATCGAGCGCAAAGCGAATCTTGCCGCCCCCGAGGGCAAGTATCTTGATGTCATTGGAAAACTCCTTGAACTTACCCGGAAAATTCATCTTGAACGTCCCCGACACCTCAGCCGCAGAAACACTCGATCGAGATTGGGCGGCCGCAGCACATGAAACCAGCATCAAAACCGAGAGAGTAGAAAGCAGATAGTAGATCGACTTGCGCATAAGAAATATCCCACCCAGTTACGTTTTCGTTTCGGCCTTGTTTACACGCGGGCTTCCGCACAAAAGGTTTATCTGCTATATTTTGCCTAACTCTTCTCAAAATTTAAACAGGTAAGGAAAGAAATTGATGAGCGCAAATGCAGAAACGATCAATGGTGGTGCCGCAGTAACCTCTGGCAAACACCCGAAAGGCCTTTACGTACTCTTCGCGACCGAGATGTGGGAGCGCTTTAGCTTCTACTCGATGCTGTCGCTGTTTACGCTCTATTTGCGTACCGACTTTGGCTTTACCGGCAGCGAAGCAACGACGCTCAACGCCAATTACCTGATGTTCGTCTACGCCAGCCCTCTCATCGGCGGTCTTATAGCGGACAGGATAACGGGCTACCGAAAAGCCGTGATGATCGGCGGCGTCTTTTTCATGCTCGGTCATGGACTGCTGTCGATACCCACGCTCTGGGCCGTCTATCTCGCATTAACGTGTCTCGTCATCGGAAACGGTTTCTTCAAGCCAAATGTCTCCACGATGGTCGGCAACCTTTATCCGGAAGGCAGCCACCTAAAGGATCGCGCTTACAATATTTTTTATATGGGCATCAATATCGGAGCCTTCGCCGCCCCGATCGTGATGCAGATCGTAAAGGATGCCGTCAGTGTGCACGCCGCGTTCGCAGTGGCCGCCTTTGGAATGCTCATTTCCGTCGGTACGCTGTGGTATTTCAAACAGCACGTACTGCACACCGACAAGAAGTTTGGCGCTGGTGACAATCAGGCCGCCGACACCGCAGCGACCGCTGTCGATATGCCGCCGCACGGTGTTAGCGATCAGGGCGTAGACGGCAGTACTGTCGCGGCCGGTCGCTCCGCACCTTTGACGGCCGGACTCAAGGCGGCTCCTGTTGTCATCGCCCTCATCCTGCTCGCCCTCGGTGCCTACTTCTTCCCGGGCATAGTGCCGATCAAAGGAACCACGGGCTTTGTGATCGGAGTCGCGGTCGCGGTCGTGCTCGGCATGTTCGGGTATCTCGTCAGCCGCGATATGATCGGCAAGGGCGACTCGGAGGCCGAACGAAACCCGGGCGTCGCGTCAACGCCCCTGAGTCGGATTCCCGACTGGAAACGCGCTTTTGGCCTCGTCGTCATATTTCTCGTCGTCATCGTCTTCTGGATGGTCTTTCACCAGAACAGCTCGACGTTGACCTACTTTGCCGAAGACAATACAAGCATACCGGGTACGATATCTCAGGCGATAAACGCCTTCTGGGTGCTCGCACTCACGTTTCCGTTGGTGTGGTTTTGGGGCTGGCTTGACCGGAAAGGCATGGAACCTTCGACGCCAACCAAGATGGCGTTCGGAATGACATTGACCGGACTCTCATTCCTCGTCCTCTGGATCGGCGCTGGCATCGGCGAGAGCGCCGTCAAGACACCCGCACAGATCGCGACCGGAGACTTTCGCATAAACGAACGCGCCGCCACCAACCTTAAAGCAGGCGGCATGCCCGCCGAGGTTATTGACAAGATTATGGAGGCGAAAGACGCCGAGGGTAAGAAACTTGTCAACGGAGTAAAGTTTGCCTCGCTCTCGGATGATGCCATCGCCGAGCGTGAAAAGGAAAACCTTAAAGAAGGCAAACCCGCTTTTACCGAACAGGAAAGGACCGTGCTTAAGAGCGGCCAAACCCAAATGGTAAACGCCGTAAACGCCATCGCACCCGGCGCGGGCGATCAGTTTCGCGAACCAATCTCGCAGAACTCGTACCTTTTCAAGGTCGCGGCGTTTTGGCTCATACTCGGTTACATGATCGTTACGCTTGGCGAACTTATGCTATCGCCCATGGGTCTTTCGCTCGTGTCTAAGGTTGCACCTGTCGCAAAACGCGGTCTGCTAATGGGCGGCTGGTTTGTCGCCACGGCTATCGGTAACAAACTTACCCAGATCGGTATTTTCTGGGACGTCTGGCTGCAATCGACTTTCTTCCTCGTCCTCGCCTGCATGGCCCTGGTCATGGCAGTCGTACTATTCGCGATCTTGAAACCGTTGAAAAAGGCCATGCCGGGCGTTTGATGTGGTCGGTGCGTGAGATAAAAACGCGAGATTGGCATTTGCCGATCTCGCGTTTTTCTATTCGTAAAGCTGACTGTGGGTTCCAATAGCGACGAAGCGGGCTTCTTCTTCGCCAACTGGTTCGTAGATAGCCCGGTAATCGCCCGTAACGTTAATACTTCTGTGGCCCTCCCACTCGCCATGTAGCGCATGGTTTCGCAGGACAGAATCGAAGGGATTCGGAAAGAAATATCGTAACGCGCTCTTCGAATCTCGTCCGCACTTTCGCGGGAAGTTTTGCGTAAAGTTTATCGAAGTTGCGATGGAACTCTCCTTTCACTTTATAGATCGGAGATGGGCAATAACGTCTTCTGCATTAGTAAAAGGTCCCGAGACGTCATTAGGCGTTTCCTTCGCGGAACGAATTATTTCCTCGAGATATGGAGTCATCCGATAGCTCGGCTTTTCGACGGAGAACGACTCGGTCCGGACAAACTGCTTTAAGCCTGCCCTAACAACGGTGCTGATATCCAAGCCGAGCTCTTTTGCCAGCTTTTGGGCTCTCAGCTTCGTTTCGCGATCAATTGTAATATGAAGAGTTGTGGTGTCCATATGTATTAAAGATAGACATTTCTCATACTCTCGTCAATCTCGATCTCGATCTCGATTCCGAAAAGCTTCCATAGCCTCAGATGCACCCGCATGCATTATCTCCGGCTTATGATATTTCCAGTACTTTTCAAACTCTTCGTCTGACATGGACGTATTCTCCAGACGAGTTTTTTCTTTTAGAAATTTCTCGGCCCAGGCCCGGGTGTCCATATCTTTGTTCAACGCCGTGCGGGCGCCGTGCATCAAATTGTCGCGTTCCATTTGTATGTCCCCTTATGCTACTTTTGAGAATGTTACTTTGAGAATAAGCCATTTTACTGGAGCTTTTTTTGTGAAAAAAATTCTTGCCTCATTCCTCACAATACTATCATTACTGTCTTCATCGGGCATCGCGCAGAAAGTCGTTGAGCGGCTACCGCCGAAGGAGTCGCCACCGTCGCCGGTCAAACCGCAATCGGTTTATGAGATACCGATTGTAACCAAGACGCTGGCAAACGGTTTGCAGATAATCGTACTGCCCGATACATCGGTTCCGTTGGTTACGGTCGAGCTGGCGGTGCGCAACGGTTCGTTTACCGAGCCGCCCGAGCTAAACGGCCTCTCGCATCTCTATGAGCACATGTTTTTTAAGACGAATAAAGCAACTGCCGTCTTTAGATGCGAGTTTTTGCAGTTTCGCAACGCGACGGCCTTTCGCCAACTCGGCTGCGACAACGACATAAAGCTGAAGCCAGAGCTGAAAGATGTCGGCTATGTCGGTCAGATCGACCAACTTGGGGTCGTCAATAACGGAACAACCCGCGAAGAGGTTGTTCAGTATTACTTCACGACGACGAGCCCGAATCTCCTGCCCGCAATGCGCTTCATCAAAGACGCCGTCCGCTATCCCGTGTTTGACGAACAAGAGTTCGAGGGAGAAAAACAAAATGTCCTCGCGGAACTCGACCGCAATCTGTCGCAGCCCGGCTACTACCTCAATCAGGAATCGCTCGAACGCCTTTTCTACAAATACCCGACGCGAAAAAGCCCCGGCGGGACAAAAGCGACGGTGGCCGCCGCGACGACGGACAAGATGCGGCTGATCCAGTCCCGCTACTATGTACCAAACAACTCGGCGCTCGTCGTGACCGGCGATGTCGATCCGCAGAATATTTTTAAGCTTGGCGAAGAGCTGTTTGGTGACTGGAAGAAAGGCGACGATCCGTTTATCAAGTTTCCGCTCGTTGAGCATCCGCCGCTCTTGAAAAGCGAAGGTGCGATCGTCAGCCAGCCGGTCCAGAGCGTTCTGGTTCAGGTCAGTTGGCAGGGACCGTCGATCGGTAAAGACGATGCGGCGACATATGCGGCAGACGTTTTTTCATTTATCCTTCGCCAGCCGGATTCGCGTTTTCAGCGGGCGCTTGTTGATTCACAGCTAACAACTGGCTCGAATATCGGCTATTACACCCAGCGAAACGTCGGGCCAATCCAGGCGATCGTTTCGACTACGCCGCAAAAGGCAAAGACGGCGATGAAGACCCTTTATGCCGAAATTGCCCAGTTCGACAAACCGGGTTATTTCACCGATGAAGAACTCGACAGCGCCAAGGCCCTGCTCGAAGCGGATGACCTTTACAGCCGTGAAAAATTGAGCGAGTACGGCCATACACTCAGCTTTTGGTGGTCAACGACCGGCATCGATTATTTCCGTGGCTATCACAAAAACCTGCGTGCAACGACCCGCTCCGATATTGTCAAATATGTGCAAACGTACATCCAAAACAAACCGCACGTCGCCATCGCCCTGATCTCGACAGAGCAACAGGCGGTCGCAAAACTCACGACCGAGGACCTGATCGGAGGTAAACAATGATGTTCAAAATCGCTATTGGGTTTATTCTCGTTCTCGCTCTTGGACTGGCTCCGGCGAATTTCGCGTATGCGCAAGCGACCACGACAGCCGCCGGAAAGATTTCGGAATTCGACATCAATGGAATGAAGATCCTTATCAAACAGCGCCCGGGGACACCGACCGTCGCTGCGGGACTTTTCTTTCGCGGCGGTGTTAAAAATGTAACTGCGGATAATGCTGGTATCGAGGCGTTGACACTCAATGCCGCAACGGAAGGTAGTAAATCGTATCCCCGCCAAAAATTGCGAAAAGAGACGTCGAGCGCAGGAACCGTCATTTCGGCTGGTGCGAACTTCGATTTCAGCGTACTTGCGATGGCGTGTACCAAGTTGAGTTTTGATAATTCGTGGCGGATATTTGCCGATGTTGCCTTAAATCCGGCGTTCGTTCCTGACGATGTCGAGCGCGTTCGCGGTAATTTTCTCACGGCACTTCGCTCACAGTCAGATTCGCCTGAGGGTTCGCTCGATTTTGCGGGCGACTCCATCCTCTATGCCGGACATCCGTACGCTAACAGCCCGCAGGGGACGATTGCCAATTTTACTAAATTTAAGCCCGCCGATCTCGCCGCGTATCATCGCGGCATGATCCAGACCTCGCGGATGCTGCTCGTCGTTGTGGGCGATCTCGATCCGGCCGTTTTGTTGAAACAGATCGAGGCGTCGTTTGGAAAGCTTCCACGCGGCGCCTATAAAGACAGTCCGCTCACAAGCCTGAACTTTTCAAAACCGACGGTCGATGTCACCTCGAAAACGGTCGAGACAAATTATGTAAAGGGAACCTTTGCCGCACCATCGCTTCGCGACGCAGACTATTACGCGATGCGGACCGCAATAACCGTTTTGCAGCAGCGGGTTTTTGAGGAAGTGCGTAATAAGCGCAATTTGTCCTACGCTCCCGACGCTGAATTAGACGAGCATGCCGCCAACACCGCGTCAATCTCGGTCTCAACCGACCGCCCCAACGAGGCCGTTTCGGTCATGCTTGACGAGATAAAAAAACTCAAACAGGGATCGGTCGAGGCCGATACCATCGGTCAAATGGGAGCCTATTTCCTTACGACCTATTATCTAAAGCAGGAAACGAACGCCGCGCAGGCCGCAGAATTGGCCCAATATGAAATACTCGGCGGCGGCTGGCGAAATTCGCTCGATTTTCTCGACCGGATGCGCAAGGTAAATCCCGCTGAAATACAAGCCGTCGCGAATAAGTATATGAAGAATATTCGTTTTGTCATCGTCGGCAATCCGGCGGATGTCGACAGGGCGATTTTCCTTCAGAATTAAAGATCTCTGGATCTTAACTACTCATTATGAAAAACTTAAACCCCTGAATGACATTACACGAATCAGCCTCATTCGCCAGACCGAGCACGATTGCCGATATTGCTGCCGGGGAGCGGGCGTGTCCAGTTTGTTCGCGGGATACGCAGGACGAATATGTTCCGCTTGTTTCACTCGTCGAGGATCTTGGAAAGTTGATCCGGGCGAATGCTCCGGACACGGCCGAGTTTCAGGCGGTTTGTGCTCGCTGCGTCAGGTTGTTTGAAAGAGCAAAGGACCACATCGTTGCTGACGCCGCCATGCAGAAAGACGGTTCGCATGTGCTATCGACGCCTTTGCGGCTCGATGCCGACGATAGGTTTACCGGAAAAGGCGTGACAATTGCGTTTCTCGATTCCGGCTTTTACCCGCATGTCGATCTGACAACGCCGCGAAATCGCATTCTCGCCTACCGTAATTTGATCGACCGGGATGGCGATCTCTCATCGCTGTTTCAACCGGACGTGGCGAGTTGGCACGGCATGATGACCTCGGTCGTCGCGGCCGGCAATGGCACGCTTTCAAATGGCTTTTATCGTGGAATGGCCCCTGACGCCGAGGTCGTTCTGATAAAACTGGCCCGCACCGGTCGTATCACCGATCAAAACATCCTGGACGGTCTCGAATGGGTTCTCAGAAATCACGAAAAATACCGCATTTCCGTCGTAAACATCTCAGCCGGCGGTGACGAGGAGTTGAGCTATCTGCACTCGCCGCTTTCGCAGGCCGTCGAGGCCTGCTCGGCGGCTGGAATTACGGTTGTTTGTGCCGTCGGCAACGCCGGACATTTGGCAAATCACCCGGTCGTCCCGCCCGCGAGCGCACCGTCATGTATCGCGGTCGGCGGACTCGATGACAATAATTCGATAAATCGTGCAAAACGCGGCATGTACCGGTCGTCGTATGGTCCGACGATCGACGGGCTGCAAAAGCCGGAGGTTATCGCTTCTTCAATCTGGATTCCGGCCCCGATTTTGCCAAATACGCCGACCGCACAGCAGGCCGCGCTTCTCCAACTGCTCGACAAAGCGACGGACGAAAACCTGCACGAAATTATCCGCGAACACCACGGTATCGATCCCGAACTCGACGCTGCGCTGGACCGGCCCGTCCATAGCATTCGTCAGATAATCATTCTGAAAATCCGCCGCGAAAATGTGATTACTAAACACTATAAATACGTCGATGGCACATCATTTTCGGCCCCGATCGTCTCGTCCGTAGCCGCTCAAATGATCGAGGCAAACCCAAATCTGACTCCCAGCCAAATTAAAAAGATACTCATTTCGACCGCCGAACGTCTTCCTCATTACGAGGTCGACCGTCAGGGCTGGGGCGTGATCGACCCGCGTCGAGCGGTCGAGGCCGCCATTTTGGTCAGATAAGGATCAATTTTGGTGGTGGTTTTTTTGTCAAAAATGACATTTCCGCTATTTTAAATGTGGCACGTGCCACACTTTCTCTAAAACGGCCTATTTATGGCTTTTTGTCCGACAAAATGGCCTCATTGGTCACCGTAAAACAGCCGTTTTGCGTCGCAAATCAGCTCGATTGGTAGAGGTGAATTGCCCGTTGGTCAAAGGTGTTTTGGACACAAAGGCCGTTACCAATCGACTGCACAGACCCGCTCACGCAGGCGGTTCTGACTTTATCCATTCGCATTTCCTGGCGGCCGGTTGGTTAGCGGCGGCGGGCGTGGGCCAGTTCGCGGCGTACCGACCGGTGTTGGTGAGGTATTTACCGGCGGTCGCGTGTTCACTGGCGGTCGCGGGGTCGCGGTGTTTGACGGCGTCGATACTGGCGTCTGCACCGGTGTCGGACTTGGACTCGGCCGTGCCGGAGGCGTCGGCGTTGGCCGCGTGTTTGTATTGGTAGGCAGATTGGCAATCGGGCTGATGTTTGTGTTCAGGTTCAGATTTGAATTCACGTTAGCGTTAAAGTTGAAGTTCGAATCAAAACCTAAATTGGTGTTCAGATTGGTATTCTGATTGGCATTGGCATTGATATTTACATTCACATTCGCCGGTGTGTCCCTCTGCAAAAACCAGAACACAATCGAACCCATGCCGAGCACAAAAAGTGTGCCGAGGATCGTTAGAAAAACCGTCCTTGCCGTATTCGGCGGCGGCGGCGGTACGACATATCCCTGGGCCGTTCGGGCCCTCACCTGCGGTTCCTGCGGCTGCGATGTCGGTATGACGATCCGCTCGGACTGTCCCTGCGTGTCGTATGCAATCGGCTGCTCATCCGGGACGAGAGGCTTGAGCCGGATCACGGTTTCCTGTCCAAAATCATCATCCACTTCCTCGATATTCTCGCTCGGCATCGCAGTGAATGACGGCTGCACCTCATCGATGAGCGGCGTGCCGTCCTTCGTGCAAAACCTGATAATCTCTTCGTCGTAACGCTCGCTGCAGACGGGACAATATTTCATAAGGCTATTTTCGTTCGTGAGGGCTGGATCAAAAAACGTCTCTTGTCTCTAGGCATCTTATCACGAAACGTTTTGAGCGCGGCAACTCCCGGCTCCTGATGGAAAGGTGAGTAATGAAAGCTCGAATGGACTACACCGTCTTTAGAGATGCGTTAAGAAATGGCCTAACGCAGAGGCCGCTGAGGAAGCAGCGGCGAACGCTGAGCAAGATTCTGAATATTCGCAATTACAAACACTACCGACATCTGGCGCGAATCATTTTAGTAAAAGTTCATAAACCAAGTAAATAGATGGTTTCACGAGGCCCTGAAAACCACGATTTTACCCCCGTAGGTTGCCTTGAGACGATATACGGGAAGAACCGATAAACAGGGCTTCCCGACGTGACGGGGGTCTATTCCTGTCCAACAAAGTCGACATCCGTTAGGGTATCGGTGACGTTTACGCTGCGCGAACCGAAGCGAAAACGGCGTGACGTGACGGAGATGACGTAGCTCTGACCAACTTCGACATCGTCGAACGAGTACACGCCAAATGAGCTGGTCGTGGCCGTTCGGCGGTTGCCTTCGCTGTCAACGATTGCCACCGTTGCGTTACGGATGCCCTGACCGTTTGGAGTCAGAACACGACCTGTGACCCTGACGCCAGCGGCGGTTGGGCCGATGACGACGTTGCCGGATTCGTAGGTGGTTGGCAGGGCCGCTCCCGTAGTGCTCGCGACGAATTGCCCCGTCGGAGTGCTCGAGAACGTGACAGGATAGGTTCCGGCCACTGCACCAGGCGCCACCATGAAGGTAAGCAGTGCCATTTGACGCGTTCCCAACGCATAGGTGTTGGTTGACGATACGAGGATGCCGACACGGCCCATTGCCGCCTGCGACGTGTTCGTACCGATGTCAGCACCGGCCGGAACTCCCGATCCGAGCGCGGCTGACACGAATGTCAGCACGGTCGAGTTGAAGTTTACCGTGTAGCTCGCCGATGTCTCGTCACCCTGTGAATCGAGCTGAATCGGTACAACTACAGTCTGTCCCGCCGAGGTCGTCGTATTGACCGCACGGATGATGCGTCCAACGAGCTCAGGTGCGGCGATCTCTGGCACGGTCGGCGGTGGGCCGAGCGGGCCGCAGATCGGTTTTGGCGGCAGATCGCCGAGGTTGTAGCGACGAATGATCGTCACGTCACCTGCATCGATCTGGCCGTTGCCGCAGCCGTTATTCATATCGAGATTGACGTCCGCAGCCTGGAACTGGCGGCCAGCACCTGGTCTCGGTATATTGCCGAGCACCATCTGCCTGATAACGGTCACGTCGTTCGCGAGTACCGCATTGTCACCCGCAGCACCGCCCGCCGCATCGACCACATCGCCCTCGATACCCACCGTGACGCCTTCGTCATTGACGATGGTGCCGACACCGAGTCCGTCTGTGATGGTGCCGTTGGTGACGTTTGTGATGTTGACACTAAACGTCTCGTTCGGCTCGGTCGTGGTGTCACCGTTGACCGTGACGGCAACGCTCTTTGTCAGCTCGTTTGGGGCAAATGTCACCGTGCTTGATGGCAGGGCAATGTAATCGCTCGGGGCCGTCGCCGTTCCGTTGGATGTGTTGTAGGTCACAACCGAGCTAAACGCCGTCGGATTGCCCGAGCGCGTGATGGTAAATGTAAACGGCGTCGTTCCCGCGTTGCCCTCGTTTCCGTTCACATCATTGACCGCAAATCCAGGCTCGATGTCGTCGTTAACAATCATGCCGACGCCGTTCATCTCAAGAATTCCGGCATTTACAGGGTTCGAAAGCCGCACCACAAAGGCCTCGTTTGGTTCGAAGGTAATGTCGCCATTGACCGTCACACTGACCCTTTGAAGTGACGGCGAGTTCGAATCAAAGGTTATCGTTCCGGAAGTGGCAACGTAATCGTTATTTGCCACTGTTGCGGTGCCATCGACCGTCGTATATTGGACACTCGCCGCCGATGCACCCATCGCCGGACGCACCGAGATCGTCACATCAAACGCGAATACAGTCGTTCCCGCATCGGTCTCGTTGCGCGTCACATTACCAACCGAAATCTGCGGCCCCGCCGGTGTCGAAGTCGGAGTTGGAGTCGGAGTTGGAGTCGGAGTAGGCGTCGGTGTCGGCGTTGGTGTAGCTGTCGGCGTCGGTGTCGGCGTTGGCGTTGGCGTCGGCGTCGGCGTTGGAACGATCAGGCCCTGGATCTCAAATGCACCGATATCGGTTCCGTCGCCGACATTCGTTAAAGCCGGATCGTCCACGGTACGGGCCAACCCGCGCTGATCCGTATCGGGTCCGGAAGACTGGCCCTTGTCATGGGCAGGGCTGTTATCGATTGGAGCATGCGTCTCGGTCGGGCCGCCGTTGTTGGCAAGAGCCAGCAGCATCGGGTTGATCGGAGAGGCCGGCGTACCGATCTGATCGGTCGGATCACCCGGAAAGCCCGTAGCCGTACCGACGTTGCCGATTAAATTGAATCCGGACGATAAGAAATCACCAGCCAGGTCAGCTACGGTGCTCGACGTGTTGTTACCAGCCACGATCGTATTGCGCAGCAGGCTTGCTCCGATTAAGCCGTTCGCCGCCTCCGGTCTGCCGGCGGACTCAATGAAAATCCCAGAGCCCGACTGTCCGGGACTTGAGTTATTTGTGATCGTGGAATCAAGAAGAGAAGATGGGACTCCCTGATTGTAAATACCTCCTCCCTGGCCACCACCGCCGCCAGCGGGCGAATTTGGCCGCTTGGGATTCAAAAAAGCGGTTGAGTTACCAGAGATCGTTGAACTGACAATGCTCAAGCCTACGAACCCCTCAGGCCTGGCATCCGCATCCGGTATCCTTTCCAGGAAGACAAAGACATTTGCAATACCGGCTCCAGGCCCGCCATTCGTCGTATTCTCCGAAATAGTTGAACGCCGGATTAAAACTCCCGTGCTGCCAAAATCATTGAGATAGCAAATACCGCCGCCCAAGGCACCATCAGTGCTATTGCCCGAAATGGTCGAGTCGGTGATAGTCATTCTCGCTTCGGTGGCATTGAGGATACCGCCGCCGCCAAAGAAAAAGCTTTCAGGTGACGCGGCGTCGGCTTCCCTATTTAAGGGGAAGAAGACAGTATTGTTAACCACTTTCGAATTCAGAATGGTTAAAACAGAACCCGACGCGTTGTAGATACCGCCGCCGCCGCCGTCGAATACACTAGCGGCTCCGTTTGTTATCGTAAGAGAATTCAGTGTTGCCGTAATCGGATCGCCCTCAGGGGCAACCGAACCTCGATTCGGTTCGATACCAATGTAAAACACGCGGCTGTCGAAATTTCCCGAGACCGTCACGATATTGCTGCCACCATTGATCGTCAGATTCTTCTCAATAGCTATCTGACCGGTCGTCAACGTGATGGTGAAACTGCCATTGAACGTAATCGTACTGCCCACGCAAGCGTCTATCACCGCCTGCCGCAAACTGCCCGTACTATTGTCATTCGCGTTCATCACCACCGGATTTGTCACACAAGCCATCGGCGTGGGAGTTGGTGTCGGCGTAGGAGTCGGTGTTGGCGTCGGCGTCGGGGTTGGCGTTGGCGTTGGCGTCGGTGTTGGCGTTGGTGTTGGAGTCGGTGTCGGCGTCAGCGTCGGCGTCGGCGTCGGCGTTGGCGTTGGCGTTGGAGTCGGCGTCGGTGTTGGCGTTGGAGTCGGCGTTGGCGTCGGCGTCGGTGTTGGAGTCGGCGTCGGCGTCGGTGTCGGTGTTGGAGTCGGCGTCGGTGTTGGAGTCGGCGTTGGCGTCGGCGTTGGCGTCGGCGTTGGCGTTGGCGTTGGCGTTGGCGCTTGGCCTGAGCCTTGCACTATGGCAAACGGTGAAAGGGTGGTCAGACCGCTCGTGCAGACAGTTTTCGTCGCAAAATTGATGCTTGCTAAATCCGTTCGATTTTGCCAAACATTGCTTTCGAGATGCAAAATTCGCAGATTATTAAAAGTTATCGAATCTGTTACGGAAGGCAAATTGAAACAAACTTGCGGCGAACCTGTGAATGTGGCGGTTGTGGCGATGTCGTAGGTCAAACCTGTGGTCGTTGAACCAATCGGCAGACTCGGCAAAGTTGATAAATCGAGCGGAATTTGCTGTGTAATACCGGCGGTTGAAACGGTCGGGAAAGTTATGCGGGCATCGCCGACAACGGTTGAAAGTGCGTTTCCGGCTTCGTAATTGGCACGAACTTCGGTTGGCGATAAGGCTCGATTGTAACTTGCGGCTTCGTCAATTATTCCGTTGAAAAATTGAAATGGAGAGTTTGTGATGCCGCAAAGAGTTCCTGCAGGAAAACCGCCGATAAAGTAATTTGACAAGCAATTGGCGACTACTGAATTAGTTGGGATTGACTGATTATTTAAGACACCATTGACATATAGACGCAGGGTTACTCCGTCGTAAGTTCCTGCCAAATGCGTGAAAGTGTTTAATGGAATGGCAGTCGTGCCGATAACTTGTTCAAAAGTATTGAGGGTTGAATCACGATATAGAAAAACGGGTCTATCAACTCCGCCAATTTTGCGAACGACTATTGAAGTAACGCCATCGCCAATAATCAATTCTTGATTTATCGGATCATTGACGGCGAAAAGCGGGCTAACCCAAGCCTCCAATGAAAATATCTGCGTTGACTGCACAAAACCCATATTTACACTGTCGTCCGTGCCGTCTAAACTAAACGCTTGCCCGACTTTACCCGCTGCGTAAGTGTTGGCGGCAAATGCACCGTTATTTGCAACGCGAGTGTCGTTGGCATTGCCTTCGCCTTGCCAGATTGAAACCGAACTGCTTGTGTTAATCGTTGCGTTTTGTTTGAGTTTTCCGGCGATTCCGGCATTGAAGATTGAAGTTACTTCGTCTTGCGTAATCGCACGGTTGTAAATCGAAACTTCATCCATTTTACCGACAAATGTTCCCGCGTTTGAGCCGATTATCAGCGGATCGGTGCTGTTAAAAATCGTTCCAAGCGTGAAGGGAAAGAAATTTGTCAGAACGCCGTTGACGTAAACACGAACCGTTGTTCCGTCATAACTGGCAACAATGTGAGAAAAAGTATTGAGCGGCAGAACTATTCCGTTGCCGGCATTCAGACAGGTTGAACCGTCGCAGACCCTGAATGAAACTGTTCCGTCGTTGTTGTAAAACATTCCGTATGACTGCAAGTTCAAGACGTTAATATTTCCTTTGAAAACTAATATGGTGTTGTTTCCCGCACCGCCAACTTGCTGTGGTGAGACCCAAGTTTCAAGCGTTATGGCATTGGTTAAATCCAAAGAAGAACTGTCGGGAACGGAGACGTGTTGACCATCGTTAAATTGAAAACCTTGTCCAACTTTGCCAACCGCAAAACCCGCACCGTTTTGCAATGTGCCGTTATTCGTTCCCGCAATATCATTCGCATTGCCGTCGCCCGACCACCAGCCGACTTGTCCGCTTGGCGAAACTACCGGAGTTTGTGCAAATCCGTTCAGGCTGAAAAGTAAAAAAGTAAGAGTAAAAATTGTGGTATATGTGCAAATAGCTATTTTCTTAGAAACATTCATCTTGATTTCTCTCCTAAATTTGGCCTACTAAACATAAACGCGAAAAATTTAGTAGAATTTTTCAGAACTCAAAAAAAATATGGCTGAGGAAATCACGCGACTATTGCAGGATTGGCAAAGCGGTAGAAAAGAGGCTTTGGACGAGCTTTTGCCGATTGTTTATGACGAACTGCGCCGTGTCGCTCACCGGTTATTGTCGAATGAGTATGCCGAAACTTTGCCGACGACGGCACTCGTTCACGAGGCGTATATGAAGCTCGTCGGCCAGCATTCGGTCGATTGGCAAAATCGGGGACAGTTCTTTGCGATCGCCTCGCAGGCGATGCGGCGGATTTTAGTTGACCATGCCCGTTCGAGGCATTCACATAAACGTGATGGAATAAAAATAGATTTGGACGACGCCGTAACGCTCTCTGTTTCGATGGACGAGTCACTGCTGGATCTCGATCTTGCTTTGAACGAACTCGCCGAACTTGATGAATCACAGGCAAAGATCGTTGAGCTGCGCTATTTTGCCGGTCTGACATTTGAAGAAACGGCCGCGGTTTTGAATATTTCAACGGCGGCCGTTTTTCGTGAATGGACACTGGCAAGAGCGTGGCTTTATCGAAAAATTAACGGCGTTTGAAATTTTCCTCATTAAATTTCGCGTTTATCTAATAGAGACATATGTCGAACTCCGATTGGCTAAAAATTAAAGAGATTTTCTATCAAACGGTCGATCTACCGGAATCCGACCGCGAGGGGTTTCTGGCACAACAGGACGAACTCATCCAAACAGAGATCAGAGAGTTGCTGGCCTCGCACGAAAAGTCCAACAATTTTATCGCCGAACCCGCCGTTGTCGAATTTGGTCTGAATGGAAAATCACTCGTCGGGCAAAAGATCGGTAATTATACCCTAGTCGAAATCATCGGCACCGGCGGAATGGGAACGGTTTTTCTTGCCGAAAAAGGAGGCTTGGAGAAAAAGTTTGCCGTCAAACTCATCAAACGCGGAATGGATACGGACGAAGTTTTGCGTCGTTTCGGGCTTGAAAGACAGATACTGGCCCGTCTCGCACATCCGAATATCGCACCGCTTCTCGATGGCGGAATGACTGACGACGGTTTGCCTTTTTTGGTGATGGAATATGTCGAAGGCGTTTCGATTACGCGATTTTGCGACACGCAGGAACTCGAAACAAAAGAACGTCTGAAGCTGTTTCGTGCGGTTTGTTCCGCCGTCAACTACGCACATCAAAATCTGATTATTCACCGCGATTTGAAACCGTCAAATATTCTCGTAACCAAAGACGGAACACCGAAATTGCTCGATTTCGGAATTGCCAAACTGCTCAATCCCGACGGCTTTGAAGGCACGGCAACAACAATGCAAGCCCGAATGTTCACGCCCGAATACGCTTCGCCCGAACAACTCAACGGTGAACCGACTACGACTGCCAGCGACGTTTATTCGCTCGGCGTGGTGTTATACGAACTCCTCAGCGGCCAACGTCCGTTTCAATCAAACAGCCGAAATTATCAGGAAATCGTCCAGCAGATTTTAACGCAAGAACCTGCTCGTCCTTCGTCAGTGGTCAGTCGTCCGTTGCAATTGAAAAAAAATATTACATCAGAAAACGAAGGACAAAAGACGAAGGGCGAAGGACAAATAAAAATCCGCAATCCGCAATCCACAATCCGCATTCTGAAGGGTGATTTGGACAACATCATTCTCAAAGCCTTACGCAAAGAAACGGAACGCCGCTACAATTCCGTGCAGGAATTTTCCGAAGACATTCGCCGACATCTTGCCCGTTTGCCCGTAACCGCGACTGCCGACACTCGCGTTTATCGTTTTTCAAAATTTGTGCAACGGCATAAAACCGGCGTTTTGGCTGGTGCATTAGTTTCCGTCTTGATTCTTTCAATCAGCACCATCGCCGTTTGGCAAAGCATCGTAGCGACGCGGGCAAATCGCAAATCGGAAGAAAGGTTAAAAGATATTCGTGAAGTCGCCAAATCGCTGATGACCGAAACCAACGATTCACTACAAAAAATTCCGGGTAATATCGGTGTGCAAAAAGCTCTGACCGAAAAAAGCGTCGCTCTGCTCGATAAATTGGCGGGTGATGAAACAAATGACGCAACCTTGCTCGTCGAGCTTGCCGATGCTTATACGAAACTTGCCGAGATTCAAAATTGGTCATTTCGTGAGTTTGATAAATCCCTCGAAAATCTAACAAAAGCCAAATCAATTTATGAAAAAATTCTGCAAACCGAACCGACAAACGTCAAAATTCGCCGAAGTTTATACGCAGCTCAAATGAGGCTCGCCGAAACATTCATACCGACCAAACGACGTGATGAGTTGTTTCAAGTTTTTGGCGAAGCGATTGAAAATCAGCGTGAATTAGTTCGTCTTGAACCTCAATCCGCGACGCATCTCGCAAATCTCGCGGGAGTTCACGGCGGTTTTGCAGATGTTAATAATTCCCACGATGAAAAAAATGTTGCCGTTGAAAATTATCGCAAAGGTATCGAACTTGTTGACCAAGCCATCGAACTGCAAAAATCGCAAGGTAATTCGCCAAAAACAACCGCCGAAATTCCGAGATTTCATACTATCAAAGGCTGGTTGCTCAAAGGTGTCGGCGATAATCGAAATGCGGTTGAAAATTACCGGATTTCTGCTGAACTTGCGGCAAATGCCTATCTGGAAGATGCCGCAATCGTTGATAATTTTTTACGCGTCGTCGGTTCTTATCAAAAAATCGGTGAGATTTACGAAAGCGAAAATAATTTCAAACCGGCGTTGGAAAGTTATCTAAAAGGAAAAGAACAAGCAAGAACCGGGTTAAAGAATAAAAATCTTGCTGATCCTGCCAATATACAAGTTTATGAATGTTTCTTCACGGTAAAAACCGCCGGAATGTTTGATAAATCGGGAAACAAAGATGATGCAAGGAAATATTTTACCGAAGGTGAAAATCTCTGCCGTCAAACTCTAAAGCAAAATCCCGACCGTATCGAAACCGTTCTCGAAGAACTAGAAAGATTTTACGCCATCAGCGATTTCTATTTTGCGGCAGGCGAACGCGAACGAAGCATTTTGCTTTTGACCGAAATCTCCGGAAAATTAGAAACACTTCTCGATAAAAACGAATGGGATTTGCCAACCGCGTTTGCACTTGCCGACACTTACGAAAAAATCGGCGACTATCATTCGGGCAAACAAGCCCAGGAATTTTACGAAAGATCCTATAAAATCTGGACTAAATATCAACAAACCTACGCCCTCATGTCCGACGAAATAGATAAGATGGATGCATTACGGAAAAAAATTCAGAGTCATTGAACTCCGTCACCGCTCTGGTCGTTTCCCCGGCAAAGATCAAATCAAATAAACGCAAAGTCGAACTGAGTTCTTGCTCGATCAGTTGGGCCTGTGGTCGTGACGCGGTTGTTCGGGCTATGGATGTGGGTTATCATTTGCCGGGAGAAAAAGCGTATGTTTTGCATCAAATGCGGGTCGGACAATCTCGAGACGGCGAAATTTTGCCGTAAATGCGGCGAATCGGTCGAGGTGGCGGTCGAGGCGGAAGAAGAAACGCGGGTTGCCGTTCGCGAGAGCGGCGCGGTGGCCGACATCGGTGGCGATGCGGATACTGATTCGCGCGAAGCCGAGATATTTGCGATCAGCCCGACGCTGATGTTCGTCAAGGTCGGCTATGTGCTGGCGGC
Organism: uncultured Acidobacteriota bacterium; assembly: GCA_963738935.1. Lineage (GTDB taxonomy): Bacteria > Acidobacteriota > Blastocatellia > Pyrinomonadales > Pyrinomonadaceae > OLB17. The sequence goes on from CAVTYF010000001.1 coordinate 3,355,206, forward strand.
TCTTGGCGCTTTGTTTTTAGCGGCTTTGACGAGTGTTTTCCTGTCGAGCGTGATCTCTGTTTGGTTGTCGGTATTTATCGGATTAATGCTGTTCCTGATCCCTGCCTTTTACCATTTCAAACAAAAAATGGTGAGCTACACGCTGACCGAATCAAAACTGGAGATTGACGAGGGGTTTATCTCGCGCACGACCCGCAGTGTACCGATCCGCCGCATCCAGGACGTAACCGTCTCGGCCAGCGTCCCCCAGCGAATGCTCGGTTTTGGCAACCTGACCATCGACAACGCCAGCGACGATGGCGGCGGCAAGGTCGTCATGAGGAATATCAACACACCAAAATTCTACGCCGACGTCCTGCTCAGACAAATGCGGCGATTGGATGGATAGTGGTTCAGAAAGCCTCTAATTGATATGACCATCAGAGCAATTCTTAAATTCAAGTACTTTCAACTTCACCTCGCCAGTCCGAAAGCTACCCGCACCTGCGTTCCCAGCTTGATAAAAAGCGCCGAATCGTCGCATAATTTGACGTTCATTCAAACATAATCAAGATTTCAAAGGAGTTCACGTAGTGCAAAAATTGCGTTTTTGGTCAGTCTTAGTTTGCGTTTCCGTATTGTCGATTTCTAGTTTGTACGCTCAGGGCGGGCGGCCGACGCCTCCGGCATCGACGGCGGTCATTCCGACGCCTGCCCCGTCGCCGACACCTGGGGGCGATTCGACAAGGAATACGGTTGTTGCTCCGTCACCAACGCCATCGGCAACTCCGACTCCGCCGCCAGACCCGATGGGGTCGCAGGTGTTTGGCGGGATGCGTTTCCGCTCGATTGGGCCGGCTGCCACGTCGGGCCGGGTGATCGCATTTGCGGTCGATCCAACAGATCGGGCGAAATATTACGTCGCGGTCGCCTCCGGCGGTGTTTGGAAGACCGTTAACAGCGGGACGACGTTTACGCCGGTTTTTGATGGCGAGGGGGCATTCTCGATCGGAGCGATTGCACTCGATCCAAAGAATCCCGCCACCGTCTGGGTTGGCACCGGTGAGCGCAACAGCCAGCGGAGCGTTGCCTACGGCGACGGCGTCTATCGATCGGACGATGGCGGCAGAAGCTGGAGAAACGTCGGGCTCAAAACCTCAGAACACATCGGCCGAATAGCGATCGATCCGCGTGACAGCAATGTGGTTTTTGTGGCTGCGCAAGGGCCTCTCTGGTCACCGGGCGGCGAACGCGGACTCTACAAAACGACCGATGGCGGTCGCACGTGGAAGGCGGTCATTCCCGGAACCGAACACACCGGAGCGACCGACGTGGTCATTGACCCGACAAACCCGGACATAATGTACGCGGCGACATGGCAGCGGCGGCGACATTTTTACACGCTGATCAACGGCGGGCCAGAGAGTGCTGTTTACAAATCGACCGACGGCGGCAATACATGGACACGCCTTCGATCCGGTTTGCCGCCGGGCGATCTGGGCCGTATCGGGCTTGCAATCTCACCCGCCGATACAAATGTTGTCTATGCGACGGTTGAGGCCAGCGGTCAGCTTAGCGGTGTTTTTCGCTCAAGCGATCGCGGAGCAACCTGGGAGCGCACGAGCCCGTCGATTGCTCAGGGAATGTACTATGGCCAGATCGTTGCCGATCCAAAGAATGTTGATCGTATATACATTCCAAACGTTGTAAATCAGGTGTCGGACGATGGCGGCCGGACACAGAGAGCGCTGGGTGAACGCCTGAAACACGTCGATAACCACGCCCTTTGGGTCGATCCGAACAATACTGACTACATTCTCGTCGGATGCGACGGGGGCGTTTACGAGAGCTTTGATCGCGGTGCAAACTGGCATTTTAAGGCCAATCTGCCCGTGGCACAGTTTTACGACGTGACAGTCGACAATCAGTCGCCGTTTTACAATGTCTATGGCGGGACACAGGATAATAATTCGCTCGGCGGTCCGGCCAAGACACGCAGCACATCGGGCATTCTCAATTCCGACTGGTTTACGACAAATGGCGGCGACGGTTTTCAATCGCGGGTAGATCCGACCGACCCAAACATCATCTACGCCGAGAGCCAGAATGGCGGCCTGGTGCGTTTTGACAAGCGGACGGGTGAACGCGTCGGCATTGCGCCGATGGAAGGCAAGGGAATCGAATCTCAGCGATATAACTGGGATTCGCCGATCATCATCAGCCCGCATTTGCATACGCGTCTGTATTTTGCTGGCCACAAACTCTTCAAATCAGAAAATCGCGGTGATGACTGGAAAGTGATCAGCGGTGATCTATCACGCGGTATCGACCGAAATACTTTGCCCGTTATGGGTAAAGTTTGGGGTCCCGACGCGATCGCCAAACACCAATCGACCGCCCTCTGGGGCAATGCATCCGCTCTTTCCGAATCGCCAAAAAAACAGGGCCTGATCTATATCGGAACCGATGACGGGCTGATCCAGGTGACCGAGAATGACGGCGGCAGTTGGAGAAAGGTCGATAAGATCGCCGGAATTCCGGAGATGAGCTACGTTCAGCGAATTCTCGCTTCGCAGCATGACGCAAGCACGGTCTATGCCGCTCTTTAATAATCACCAGAACGGCGATTTTAAGCCATACCCGATTAAGAGTACCGACGCCGGTAAAACATGGACATCGATCGCCTCAAACCTGCCGCCACGCGGTTCGACCTATGCCATCGCCGAGGACCACGTAAACCCGAACTTGCTGTTTCTCGGAACCGAATTTGGATTCTTCTTTTCGGTCGACGGCGGCGGTAAATGGATTCAGATACGCGCGGGATTGCCCGTGATCGCGGTTCGCGATATCGCGATCCATAAGGGCGAGAATGATGTGGTTCTCGCAACATTTGGCCGCGGCATCTATGTCCTCGACAACTATGCTCCGCTCCGACAGGTGACGCGAGCGACGGTCGATAAATCTTCTGAATTGTTCCCGGTCAAGGACGCGTTGATGTACGTGCGTTCAAACGCATCGCTCGCCGGTTCGCAGGGAGCTTCTTTATACACGGCGCCAAACCCCGCATATGGCGCAACCTTAACCTATTTCATCAAAGAAGCTCCGAAAACGATGCGGCAAAAACGTCAGGATGCCGAACGGGCGGCCGAACGGGCCAAACAGCCTTTCAAATATCCGTCCATCGCCGAATTGCGCTCTGAAACAGAGGAAGAACCGCCGGCTGTCATCTTTACGATCACCGATGCCGAGGGCAAGATTGTTCGCCGGCTGACGACGCCCGCCGGAGCGGGGATTCGAGCGCTCAACCTGGGATATGCGATACGGACCACCGTCAATCCAGGCCGCTCCGCCTCAATTGCCAGCGGGCGTCACGATACCAGAGGGTTTTGGCGGATTCGGCGGCCCGCAGGGCCAATTGGTCATGCCGGGTAAATACAACGTCTCAATGGCGATGCGCTCTAATGGCGTCGTAACGGCAATGCCAGGTTCGCAGAGCTTTAACGTCGTCGTCGAGGGCAAAGAGAACATGACCGAGGCCGACGCCAGGTCGCTCTCGGAGTTTCAGCGAAAAGTCGCAACGCTCCAGCGATCTGTCGCCGCCGCCAGCGACGTCTCGTCAACCGCCAAGGCCCGTATCGGCCTGTTAAAGCGTGCCTCAAATGAGGCTCTGACCGATAATAAAAAGCTCATTGATCAGGCCGAGGCCTTTGACAACGAGATCGATTCGCTGATCAATGCGCTTCGAGGTGGACGCGAGAATACCGAGATCCCGCCGCCCTCGATCGCTCAGCGTGTCGGTAATGTAGCGGGTACGATCAGACTTTCGACCATCAAACCGACGCAGACGCAGCTCGACAACTTCGAACTCGCAAATTCAGAATTTGCGCCATTGCTGGCAAGGCTCCGTGCATTGATCGAGGTTGACCTGCCAAGGTTTGAAAAAGAGCTCGAGGCCGCCGGTGCTCCACTGACGCCGGGACGTCTGCCGCAATAACCGCCACAACCGGAGGGAAAGTTTAGGAAGAAATTAGCCACGAATTACACGAATGGCACGAATTAGGAGAAACACTCTTGATTCGTGCAATTCGTGTAATTCGTGGCGAAGAAATCTTCCGCGCGGCGATTCTTCTTTGCGGCTTTGCAAGTGGGACGATAAGGCGGGAGGAAACGCTCGGGTAAACGAACTTGCCACCACCCGATCTCCAGGACGCACGAAACTGCCCGAAACCTTCGAAAATTTACTTTTTCCCTGGCGATGTGCTACAAATTGAAATTCTTGCCCAACGAAATCTTATGTGCGAGAGTCTAATGAGTCCGGGGATAAGAAAATGAAATTTTTTGGAATTTTGATTTGTATCGCGTTGTTTGGCGCCACCGGACTTGCCCAAAAATTCCCGTGTCTACCGTCGGGAATAACCGAAAGTACGGTTGTCCGCGTCGATCGACGGTCGGCACCTGTCGGCGGAGGTAAGAAAATCACGGTTCGACAGACGTTGAAGACCCTGAAGGCAAAATGCGAGGGCGGTCAACTGATTGATCGCACGCGAAAACTCATTAAGTTTTTCAGGTTTCAAGGATGCTGGGGCAATCCGCCGATGGACTACCTGGAGATCCGGCAGCGACAGGCGAAGGAACTGGCCGATTTGAAAAAGAAATACACAGTCATCGAAATGTCGTGCGACATCGGCGATACGCCGGCGTATCTGATCAAATAGTATTTTTGACCAATTGCATTTATGAAAAAATTGATCGGCTTCGGCGTGCTTAATTTGTTGTTGATCGGGCTGGTGGTTGGATGGGGATCGATTGTGACGGCGGATATGCTCGCGTCGTTTTACACGGATCCCGATATGGGGCCGACCGATTCGACCTTGAGCAAGGAAGAGTTTATGATGCGGCGGTCTGAGGAGATCGCATCAAGGTGCGGCGTCGAAAAGGACAAGCCCTTTGACCCGCAAAAGCGGATTGACGCGATCAGACAGCTTGAACGCATGGAATCGGCTCGGCTCGGCTTGCCGGAAACGCTCGCAAAAAACTCGATTCTCGCCGACTGGACCGAGATCGGCCCTAACCCGATCCCCAACGGTCAGGTCGTTTCAGGCCCTCAGCTTGCGGTTTCAGGCCGCACGATTTCGATCGCGATACATCCGACAAATCCTGATTTAGTTTATGTGGGAACGGCGCAAGGCGGGTTGTATCGAACAACCGACGGCGGCACGACGTGGACGCCCCTGATGGACAATGCATTGAGTCTGGCCATCGGCGCGATCGCCATCGCTCCGTCACAGCCTGAGACGATCTATGTTGGGACGGGCGAACACAATTTTTCCGGTGACAGCTTTTTTGGCGTCGGGGTTTATCGTATAGACAACGCAAGCACGACCGCCGATTTGACCGGCCCGCTCAACCGCAATGCGGCGAATGCTGACGTTTTCACGGGACGCGGCATTAGCCGTATCATCGTTCACCCAACCGACCCGGCAACGATCTTCGTCGCCACAACCTCGGGAGCGGGCGGCTTGGTGGGTGTGCAGCTAGGTGCCCCGCCTCCTCGCGGCGTTTATCGCTCGACCAATGCAACATCCCCGAGTCCGGACTTCACCCGGATGACGAATCTGGCCGGCAACCAGAACGTCAGCGTTCGCGACATCGCCACTGACCCCGCGAACCCGAATTTTCTGCTGGCAAATGTTGCTCAGGCAAATGCGGCGGCTAGCGGGATTCACGTGTCGAACAATGCCCTCGCCGACTCGCCGACATTTGATCAAAGACAGGCGTTTGCCGGGACGATCACGAACGAAGTGACGGCAGAATTTGCCGTCCAACGCTCCGGGCCAACTTTGACGCTTTATGCCGCGACGGGCAATGGTGGCGGCCGGGTACTTGTCAGCACGGACGACGGCCTCAGCTGGACGCAGCGGATCGATAATAATTTTTGTACACCGCAATGTTTCTATAATATTGCCTTTGCAGTCGATCCGACCGACGCAAACCGCCTGTACCTCGGCGGTGTCGGAACAAACACAACATTCACGATTTCGTCGAATGGAGGAACCTCATTTACCAGCAGCGCGAGCGGGCTGCATACCGATTCTCACGTGATCGCACCGGCTCCATCACTTCCGTCAACGGTTTATTTTGGCTCGGATGGCGGCATTTACAAGTCAGTTGACAGCGGGGCGACGTGGGTAACGCTAAATAATACGACGTTTAGAGCAACTCAGTTTATGGGCCTCTCCGTCCACCCGACGGATCCGAATTTTACGCTAGGCGGTACACAGGACAATGGGACAAACTTCTTCCGGCCTGACGGCACCTGGACGAGGGCTGATTTTGGAGATGGCGGGTACTCGGTGATTGACCAAACCTCGACCGGTACTGCGACTTTGAATATGTACCACACATACCAAAACAATGCGGACACGCTACAGGGCTACGCTTTTCTCACGAACGGCTTGACTCCCAGCGAAGGTACGTGGTTGCGTCGTGGATGTTCCTCAAGCGGTACAACCGTTAACGGCATTACGTGTAACGGCGTTATCCGATTTTATGCTCCGCTCGAACAGGGGCCGGGTTCACCGAATACGATTTATTACGGCTCTGACCGGCTCTATCGCTCGGCCGACACCGGGCTAAATCACACCGTTGTAAGTCAAAACCCCATCGTATCAGGCTTTCCGATTACGGCGATCTGCATATCGCCCCAGAATGATAATATACGCGTTGTCGGCCTGAGCAACGGCGCGATCTGGGGCACGACGACCGGTTCTTCGACGCTCACCAATCTCGATCCGACAAATGCCATTCCAAACAGCCCGATCGCCCGCGTTGTTATTGATCCGCAAAATGTCGAGGTGGCCTACATTACTTTGTCGGTGTTTGGCCCCGCAAATGTATGGAGAACGAGCAACCTGTCGTCGCCGGCGCCGACCTGGACGTCGGTTGCTAACGCTCTGCCGCAGGTTCCGATAAACGGGCTTATAGTCGACCCGGCGAACTCAAACATCCTGTACGCGGGCACGGATATCGGCGTTTTTGTTTCGACCGATGCCGGAGCGAATTGGACGGCGTTTGGCACCGGGCTGCCGCGAATCGCCGTATTTGACCTCGCAAAGACCGCCGGCAATATGATCCGAATTGCGACGCATGGACGCGGGATGTGGCAAATACCGGCCATGTCACCAAACGCCACGCCCGTGACAATTTCGGGCCGCGTGACCACGCCGTCGGGTCTCGGTCTGCGAAATGCGACGGTGACGATGACCGACCCGCAGGGCGTCAGACGTACCGCGACAACGAGTTCGTTTGGCGTTTACAGCTTTGCGGGTGTACTGACGGGCCAGAATTACGTCTTTGGCGTTTCTTCAAAACGATACAGGTTTGCACCCCTATCGATCGACGTAAAATCCGCGCTTTCGAATGTTGATTTTGTCGGTCTGGAATAGCACGAACTAACCCGCGGCATTAGAGCAGTTACGTTTCGACTGGAGGGCGCCGATGGTGGCAGCGGGCAAGCCCGCTTCTTAACTGAATCTCGTGTTAAGACAGATTCAACTTTGCGAGCAGCTTGTTAAAACGCGCATCGTCATGGACGAAATCGTAAATCGGCGTGTATTTTATCTGCCACAGCGTCGGCTCGTTTTCATCAAAGGCCTTTTCGAGCCAGGTCATGGTTTGGTCGCGATTGTTTAGGGTGGCGTATGAAAAGGCGATATTCACGGCGGGAAAGTAGCCCTGTTTTCGAAGTAATAGATTTTCGTCAAGCCACATCTGATATGCGGCCGCGAGACCGTCAGTTTTTTTGACTGCATCTAGTTTCGCGGCCAAGTCGGCACCGCCCTCGCGCTCGAGCGCCCGCAGATAGGAGTTAAATGCCTTTTCAGGTTCCTTATTTGCGTCATAGGCCGAACCCAGGAACCAGCGCGGAAGTGATACATCCGGGTTCTCGGCAATGACCTTTTCGAGATGCTCGATAGCGGTTGAATAACGCCGGGCACACAGGTGCGTGAGGGCAATATCCGTTTTAACGATCGGCGAAAGCGGATTTAACTGCGCCGCTCGCTCCAATCTTGCGAGAGCATCGTCAAACTTTCCGTTGGCAATCAAAAAATATCCGTACCGCAGGTAGGCGTCGGCGTTATTTGGGTTAAGTTCAAGGGCTTTTTCGAGCGAGGCTTGGGCTGCAGTCCAATTACGTTCGGCTAGAAACTCAATCAGCGCCCGTGCAGAATACGCGTCGGACAAGTTCGGATTAAGCTGTAGGGCGCGCTCGATTGATTGCTTGGCGCGCGGGATTATCTCGCCGGGTGGCCGTAAACCGAAGTTGTAGAGGATCAAAAGAGCATCGGCGAGTCCGGCGTGGGCGCTGGCAAACTGCCGGTCGAGTGCGATGGCCTGCTCGTAAAATTCGATGGCCTTATTGAGTCCCTGCACCGAGTTCTGATTCTGATAAAACCGCCCTCGCAGATATTTTTCGTATGCCTCGACATTTTCGGTCTGGCGGCTGAGGAGCAGTTTTCTCTCGGCCACGGAAAGTTCATAAAATAGCGTTTTGGCGATCTTGTTTGATAGATCGTCCTGTAGCGGCAAAAATCTCGCTTGCGGGTGCGTCAAATTTTTCTGTCCAAATCTGCTCGCCGGTCGACACCCGTATCAACCTGGCATTTACGCGCAGACGGTTCTCGGATTGCTGGATGGTTCCCTCAAAGACGGCATCGACATTCAACCTCCGTCCAATCTCGAGCGCGTCAGCGTCCGACCCGGCAAATTTTGCGACCGCGCTTGTTGGACGGACAGTTATTGTCCGGATCGCTCCGAGCCTGGAAATCAAAGCATCGGTCAATCCGAGGCCGAGGGCTTTGTTATTTTCCTCGGCCGATAGTGATTTCAGCGGCAGTACCGCAATGGTATTTATCTGCGAAACAGCCGGCTCAGTCGTTCGAACAAAATAAAATCCGGCGCCGACAACACACCCAATCATAACCAGCCCGATGGCAAAAGCAGCCACCCGGTTCGTCCGACGCGGCGGGGCGATAACCGCAGTCTCTGTATCGGTCTCGTGTTTGATCTTGACGCTCATTCGACGCTCAACCAAAAGGTCGGTCGAGCCGTCGAGCTGCGTCACGTCGGCCTTAAATCGATAACCGTGTTTTGGCAGCGTCTCGATAAGTTGCGTGCCGTCAGTGTTTAGGATCTTTCTCAGACGCGAGATGTTCTTGGCGAGATTGCCTTCCTCGACAAACGACTCTTCCCAGAGGGTCGTCATCATTTCTTCCTTGGTCAAAAGGCGCCCGTTCGCCTCGACCAGCATCAGCAGTGTGTCAAAAACCTTGTCCGTCAAATGTACTGACTTGCCTTCGGCGAGCAAAACGCGCTCCTGGGGATCAAGCACAAACTTGCCGAATTCATATATAAACCCCTTATTTTCAGCAATTGTGCTCATGTCAGAAAAATGTCAGAACTTTGTCTAAAAAAATCCAAGACCGCTCGTCACAATCCGCACGATGATGGTGCCGCGAGCAAAAAACTAAACGCTTGACATGAATTGTAACGCCGAACGCTTGGGTAAAACAAGAAAAAACGTATGAAGCACAAAACCGAGATCGAGATCGAAATGAGCGAACGAATCGTTTTCAGCCGCCGCACCGAACGGTTTGAATCTTTTTGTCCGCAATGCCAATCGAACGTCGAGATGGCATCGCCCCAAATCGCGGCGATTCTCACGCATACGACCGAGCGCGGAGTTTATCGTCTCATTGAGGCGGGAACGGTTCATTTTGTCGAAGCCGCCAGAGTTTTTGTTTGCATACGGTCGTTAACGCTGACGTTGGCGGAACCCTATGTGATTGTCGGCAAGGCGTTTTTCAAGAAGCAGGAAGACACGGAAACGGCGAATCAGATAGTGCCGGAGGAAGAGATCAACAACTCTCCATTGTTGATGACGATAGCCAGCCCGGCAAGGGCTTAGAAGGAAATACAGAAAACTACGGAATGAGAACATTTAGCGTTCTGACAGTGAGACTGGGTTTAAATCGAGGTGATTACGGTTGGTACGATGGGAGAATGAAACTATGAAGAATTTTTACGTCGAAACGATCCTGAGCATTGTTTCACTGCTCGTTTTTTCGACAATCTGCTCTGCGCAGGCGACGGAGTTTACTATCAGGGCAGTTTGCGGGATGGGCATATCCGGCGAACGCGAATTATGATTTTGAGTTTCAGTTGTATGACGCACTGGGCGGCGGTTCGCAGATCGGTGGCGCGATAACGCGAAACGGCATGGCGGTCACGTATGGCTTTTTATCTGTGAATCTGGATTTCGGATCAAGCTTTCCGCAAAACGCGGTGGCGGATATATGCAGGGAGAATTGAATTCAAACACCGACCGCAATGAAGTTGGAGAATCGAGCAGGTGTACACGATTTTTTATTGGAACGAGAAATTACTCAAGGAGTTTTGGATTATGAAAAAGACTATAGCCGCATTCTTAACACTGGTTATTGGCACGACGCCGATTTTTGCCGATTTCAAACTTCGGCAGCAAGTTACGACGGGCACGGGCAAGGATAATTTTACACAGGAACGCGCAGTTTGGGTCAAGGGAATGCGTGACCGTACAGAGAGTAGGTTTGTCACAGACAACGAGCGGATGGCCCAGATGATGCCGGTTATTGCCGAGGTTCGCCAGTGCGATCTGCGACAGTCGTTGAGGATAAACGACCGAGCAAAAAAATACTTTATCTCGCCGTTTGCCGAAGCCGATGACAAGCCGCTACCATCCGTCAAGCCGAATACAAAAACCGAAACCGTCAAGGGCGGTACGCTCACGTGGACTTACTCGCTGACCGACACGGGCGAGCGCCGACAGATGTTCGGGCTGGGCGCGCGGCATTTGATAATCAAGCAGACAACCGAATCGTCGAAGGATTCGTGCGGCGGCGAAAACGGGGTGAGCATTACGGAAGATGGCTGGTATGTTTATCTACAGCCCGAAACGGCCAAATGTTCCTTTGATGTGCCTCGCGTCGAGCGCAGAGAAGTCAAACCGCAGTGCCGAGATAAAATCGTCAGACAAGGTACGCCACAAAATCCGGGCATGTTGCTCGAGGGTACGACAAAAATCACCGACCTCCTGCCGCAAAACTGAAATAACGACCTCAGTCAAAACGCTCGATTTGTCAAAGGCGGCAGTCGAAATGTCGCTATTTGAAATTCCAGCAGGTTACTCGCTCGTGGATTCCGAGCAAAGTTTAATGTCAATCAGCTTCGGAGACCTTTCGGGCGGCGTTTTCGGCCCGACAAACACTCAGCCGGTAAACACGCCGACTCAATCAAAGAAAAAATCGGTCGCGATCAATATCTTTGCAGGTCAGGTTTCTAAGATTGATCAGCCGGCCTTGAGGCAATACATTGCACAGCAGATCTCTAGCAGCGCAAACGGCGTTCTTGTCACGTCGCCAGTCGACATCGCTTCCGGTGTCTATGAAAACGTCATTGGCATTGAGGTCAAATCGGTTAAAGAATCCGGCGCTGCGAAGATCGGCGGCCTCTTTGGCAAGGTAACCGGTAATACGGATGCCGCGAAGATCGGCAAATCCGAGGCCGAGATCGTCATGACGCTTTATGACAAAAATGGCACGATCGTCATCGCAAGCGGAACTGCGAAAGAAAAGGTTGACGGCAAGGCCGACGATGCCGTAAAAGCTGCTATAGACAAGGCTCTCTCTCAGATCATGCCAAATTTGAAGTAGAGTCCGTCAACAATAGGAGACTATCGATGCGATCTTTCTCTATCTATTTGTTTATATTTTTCCTGGCTTTCCCGCCTGATATTCTGGGTGACGGAAGTGCGAAACGCCTGACCTTCCCGAAAGGAAAGAGTACCGTCAGCTATCGGGGCAAACTGCCGTTAAGCTCAAATTATGATGCGTACTTTTTCCCGGCCCGAAAGGGACGATTTCTGACGGTTAAGCTGATTTCCGCTGATCGGGACGCTTATTTTGCGATATACGAGACAAAGCAACTCGGTCCAGGCGAGGATACAATTGTTGCCAACGATCGCCGTTCGCTGGAATGGACCGGTATGACGATTCTGGTTGTATGCGGCCCCGTGGTATGACAGTGACGCGATCCCAAGCGAGATATTTACAAACCCATATCAGGGAGCCAATCTGAACAATACGTGGGTGCGGAAGAAATAAGACAGGAACCACGAAAAAACACGAAAAATACACTAAATTTCAGTTTTCAAGAATAGAAATATGACACGTCGCCTCATGTCACCATTTAGTGATTTTTCGTGTAATTTCGTGGTTCAATTCTTCTCCTCCGTCGGTGCGCCAGAGTCGCGATGCGCGACGGTGCATCGCGTTTTTGTTTGTCGGACGTTAACTCGCTATAATTCCCTTTTTGGTTATATCTAAATTCTTATCAGAGGACACTACATTGGCAGAACAATTTGACGTAACAATTATCGGTTCGGGGCCGGGCGGCTATGTCGCGGCGGTTCGTGCGGGACAGCTAGGGCTAAAAGTAGCAATTGTCGAAAAGGAAAAAGACGCTCGTTTAGGGGGCACGTGCGGTTTGCGTGGGTGTATTCCAACGAAAGCCTTGCTCAACGCGGCTCACTTGTATGAAAAAGCCGGTCATTTTGAGAACTTTGGCCTCAAGGTCACTGGTTTGAGCTACGACTGGGCGGGCGTTCAAAAATACAAATCCGATGTCGTCGCCAAGAATTCAGCGGGTGTGACCTATCTGATGAAGAAGAACAAGGCCACGATATTTAACGGCTTTGGGAAGATCGTCGGCAGGGGCAAGGTCGAGGTCGATTTAGGCGGCGGGAAGAAGGAAACGATCGAGACCAAGAATATCATCATCGCCACCGGATCGGTTGTGCGTCCGATTCCGGGTTTCGAGACTGATGGAAAACAGGTCGTCAATTCCGATCACATCCTCGAGCTCGAAAAAGTCCCGAAATCGATGATCGTAATGGGATCAGGAGCGGTCGGTGTTGAGTTTGCGAGCGTCTATCACCGCTTCGGCTGCGACACGACGGTCGTCGAATTGATGGACCGCATTGTTCCGATCGAGGACGCCGACGTTTCGAAAGAACTGGCAAGGAGCTTCAAAAAATCCGGTATCAAATGCGAGACGGGCATCAAGCTCGACAAGCTGACCAAGGATAAGAAAGGCGTGAAAGTTTCCGGCAAAAATGCCAAAGGCGACGATGTCACATTCGAAGCCGAAATGCTCCTCGTCGCCGTCGGCCGTATGCCGTCGATCGAAGGCATCGGGCTAGAGAACACCAAGGTTGTCGTCAATCCACGCGGGACCATCAAGGTCAACGAGTACTGCGAGACCGACGAACCGAACGTCTTCGCTATCGGCGACGTCATCGACACGGCGTGGCTCGCCCACCTCGCTTCGAAAGAAGGCATTCTCGTTGTCGAAAAGATCGCCGGCAAAAAGGTCGAGCCGATCAAACAAAACCTCGTCCCGAACTGCACCTACTGCGACCCCGAAGTAGCCAGCGTCGGCCTGACCGAAGAGAAAGCCAAAGCCGCCGGTTACGACGTAAAGGTCGGCAAATTCCCGTTCTCAGCCTCAGGCAAGGCCCGCATCCTCGGCGAGACAGACGGCTTCGTCAAGATCGTCTCCGAGAAAAAATACGACGAGGTCCTCGGCGTCCACATCATCGGCCCGCACGCCACCGAACTCCTAGCCGAAGCCTGCGTCGCCATGGCCCTCGAATCCACCGCCGACGAACTAGGCCGCATCATCCACGCCCACCCGACCGTGTCCGAGGCCGTAATGGAAGCCGCCGAAGGTGTGCACGATCTGACGATTCATATGTAGATTGTCAGAAGTCAGTAGTCATTGGCCAGTCGTGATTCGACTGGCCATTTTTATGTTATATTCATCGAGACAAAAAATATTGAATAAACCTAACAGCTAGGTTATCATTCCTATGCCGGAAATTTTGAGGACGCTTGGATTCCGATTCATGATTCTGCCTGGCGACCACGACCCGCCTCACGTTCATATTCGTAAAGCAGGTGGTGAGCTGATTATTAACCTTGGAATTGGCGGAGATGAGCCATGGATTCGGGATGTTTATCGAATGACCAATCGCGATATTGAAACGGCATTTGAAATCGTAGAGACGCACAACGACAGATTTTTGAAGCGATGGAGGGAGATACAACAGTGAGTACGCTTGTAATAGAAAAACCTAGCGCAAAGAAAGTGAAGCTTGCCCAGCAGATACGTGCTGCACGCAAACGTGGGGAAGAGTCTCTTAAATACGACCCACGCGCCATTTCTCCGCGATTCGAAAACGGTCGTGTAACCGTGGAACTGATGAATGGCTGGAGTTTCTCGTTCAACCCGCGTCTTTATCGCGGACTAAAAAACGCAACTGACGCGGAACTCGCCGAGGTAAAACCCTTAGGATTTGGCTTCGCTCTCGAATGGGAATCGATCGACCAACATCTAGGGGTTGGGCCTCTCGTTCTCGATCTCATCGGAGATAGATATCTACTGTCCGCAATGAGTCGTCGAAATGGCTCCGCGACAAATGAACGAAAAAAGGCCGCATCGCAAACGAATGGCAAACTTGGGGGGCGGCCTAAGAAAGTCGCGTGACGAATAGTTCCGCGTCGCCTCGAGCTTTCACCGATGCTACAGATACCTTCCATTCTGCATCTAAGAAGAATATGTTGAAAAAGCTTTTCTTGACGATGCTATCCGTTTTAACGCTTAATGCTTGGAGCGTAGCTCAAGAAAACTCTCTTTTTCCAATACACAAGAACGGAAAAGCTGGTTATATCGACGGCAACGGAAAGGTTGTCATACCTCTGAGATTTGACGAGGCTAGAAACTTTTCGGAAGGACTAGCTCCAGTAAGGGTCAGCGATGACTGGGGTTACATTGACCAAACGGGAAAACTCGTAATTAAACCTCAATTCTTCAAGGCAGACTCCTTTAGTGATGGAGTTGCTTCAGTTGGCGTTTGGTTTCCACGAAAACAAGTTATCGATAGCCAGGTAGGCTTCTACAGCTATATTGATAAAACTGGAAAACTGATAACCAAGAAGCAGTTCGGTGTTGCCTTTGACTTTTCGGAAGGTGTTGCCCAAGTCCTTACGGATGATTACAAACACGGAATTATTAATAGGTTTGGCGAAATTCTATTCTTCTTTGACATCTATAATTCCGGCTTCAGCAACGGCCTTGCGATGTTCAAGACCAACGGTAATATGCCGGACACGCGAATTGGGTACATCGACAAAACAGGGAAAACTGTAATCGAAGCGACGTTTCGCGATGGCAAGGACTTTTCCGAAGGACTCGCGTGCGTCGACTCCGATAAAGGAGCGGGATTTATTGATCTGAACGGAATTACTGCGGTAGATTTTCAGTACGACGCCTGTGGAAGTTTCTCGGACGGTCTTGCCTCAATTTTGGTAGATGGACTAGTGGGTTTTATTAATAAATCCGGCAAGGTTGTCATCCAACCACGGTTCAACTGGGTTCCAGGGGACGAAACGCGTTTCTCGGATGGAGTTGCGGTTGTCCAGGTCGGAGAATCAGAGAAACCAACCAAAGACGGTATACGAGATGTCAGAATTGATGCGGAACGAAACATGAATGCGACGAAGAGCGGGTTGTTCGGCGTGATCAACAAGTCTGGAAAATTTATCGTTCCCCCGAAATACGTACAACTGGGCGACTTCCAAAACGGGCTTGCTTGGGTAAATCTGAGTGACTCTTACATAATCCACGGTGATACCGATCGCTGGGGATATATAAACAAGCAAGGGAAGGTTGTTTGGAAGTCATTCTAGACTCTTTTACTAGCTCGGAATCGACGTCCTCGCCTCTGTCCATTTCCCTCTCGTAAAATCAGGAAACTTGATCGGCATTGAGCTTCTAATTCTCTTCCCTTTTCCAAAAATCTGCGTTAGCATAAATCTTGTATGCAGACTAGAGTTTCAACACAAGGAAACGTTCTCTTACCGGGAGCATTACGACGACAGCTTGGTATTAAGGCTGGTGATGAGTTGCGTGCGGATATTCAAAACGGCAACATAGTTCTTACGCCTGAGCGAAAAGGTAAACGCAGTCGGAAGGCACGTATCGTCACAAGCCCGATAACCGGTCTTCCTGTTTTGGATGCTGGTAAAGACGCGCCGGTTTTGACGAGCGAAATGGTTCGCGATCTGCTTAGCGACTTTCCATGAAATATCTGCTCGACGTAAACGCGCTCATCGCCCTTGGGATCAAACAGCAGAACATAACCTTCGCGTAGAGACTTGGATCGCCGGATTTTCAGCGAAATCCAGACAGACTTGCCACTTGTTCGATCACCGAACTAGGATTCGTACGAATCGTCTCGCAGGTTCCTGCTTATTCTTTCACTCTAGAGGACGCTCGGAACGAGCTGCTACAGCTGAAGTAATCAACGATCCTGAATCTCACCTTCATTGCGGATCAAAATGACATCTCAAAACTTCCAGCATGGGTGAAATCGCATAAACAGGCGACTGACGGCCATCTGGCGGAACTTGCTAAATCAAATGGCGCAATCCTCGCGACGCTCGATGAGAATATTTCCGGATCATTTCTAATTCCAAGATAGTCCACTGTTGAAATATGTTTAAGGAATCGACGCCCTCGCCCCCGTCCATTTCCCTCTCGTAAAATCAGGAAACTTGACCGGCATCGAGCCCTTGGCAACGGAGATCTCGCTTAATGGGCCGGGGGCGGACCAGGCGGCGGCGTCGTAGACGTCCATGTCGGGGACGAGGCCCTCGCGGAAGCATTGGACCAGGCGCCAGCACATTAGGTAGTCCATGCCGCCGTGGCCGCCGAGTTTGCGGGCTTGCTCGCCGACTACGCGCCAGAGGTTGTGTTCGTATTTTTCCTTGTAGGCGTCGATGGTCGCCCACTGGTGGTTGGCCTTGTCCTTCTCGACGTAAACGCGTGACGGGTAATCGCGGAAGATACCTTTTGTTCCCTGGATCAGATTGATGCGATCGTACGGACGCGGTGTTGTGACATTGTGCTGGACCATGATCGAGCGGCCCTTGGCGGTTTTGATCAGGTTGGTGTTGTAATCGCCGGCTTTGTAAACCTCTTTTTGACGCGGATCGTTGGAGTCTAGCTTTTCCTTTCGATAATCCTGCAAACCCAAACTTCCCGAGCTCATCGCGACCATGAAATCGAATTTGTCGCCGCGATTGATGTCCATGTAATTCGCGACCGGGCCGAGTCCGTGGGTCGGATAGAGATTGCTGTCACGAAGAGCATGGTGAGCACGCCGCCACAAGCCCTCGTCTTTTGTCTCGAACAGAATCGCTCGCAGGTCGTGGTTATAAGCCGCCTCGCCGTGGACCAATTCTCCAAAAACGCCAGCCCGCACCATATTCAGGATCAGCAGCTCGTCGTAATCGTAGCAGCAGTTTTCCATCATCATCATGTGCTTGCGGGTGCGTTCCGAAGTGTCGACGAGCTGCCACAATTCCTTCATCGTGTACGCCGCCGGGACCTCGCAGGCTACGTGCTTTCCGGCATTCAACGCCGCGAGCGATTGCGGCACGTGCCATTCCCACGGCGTCGCGATGTAAACGACGTCGATGTCATCGCGTTTGAGCAATTCGGTGTAACCGCGATCGCCTTTCACATACACAGCAGGTGCAGGCTGCCCGGCCTTTTCGACGATCGCTTTCGCTTTGTCAGCTTTTTCCTGCACGATGTCACAGATCGCGGTGACCTTAACGTTCGGAATATTGACGAATTCGCTCAAGATGCTTCGGCCACGTAACCCCGTGCCGATCATCGCGACACGCACCGTATCACGCTTTTCAAACGGCACGCCGATCATCGTTTTACCGACCGGAGCGGGCCCGGCGATGAGTTCACTCAGGACATTCTCGTCCGAAGCCGCGGCCTTTGTCTCGATCCCGAAAAGGCTCAGTCCAAAGCCAGCCAAAGCAGTATTTCGCAGCATCTCGCGGCGCGATTGTTTGTTTTCGCTCATTTTTGTAGTTTCCTGGTCAAGATGACGATCTCCATAATATTACACCCACATTTGTTTCCCCTCAAACGGGTTTGCCGTTACAATTGAGGTTTTATGAATGCCACCGCCACATCCTATCCGCGTAACAAGATCAAGATCCTTTTGCTCGAGAACATTTCTGACGCAGCCGTTGCCGAGTTCGAAGCCGGGGATTATCACGAGATCACGCGGCTCGGCGGGGCTTTGAGCGAAGAACAGCTGGTCGACGCGGTCAAGGGCGTCCACCTGATCGGCATCCGCTCCAAAACTAATATTTCGCGAACCGTTATCGAGGCCGCCGACAAACTCCTTGCCATCGGGGCATTCTGCATCGGCGTCAATCAGATCGACCTGCAGGCGGCGACGGAAAATGGCGTGGCGGTTTTCAACGCTCCTTATTCCAATACGCGTTCGGTCGCCGAGCTTGTGATCGGGCTTTGCGTGATGCTGATCCGCAAGATCGCGGATAAGAACGCGGCGGCGCATCGCGGTGAATGGCTGAAAGACGCGACAGGAAGCTACGAGCTTCGCGGCAAAACCCTCGGCATCGTCGGTTACGGCAACATCGGTTCACAGGTGTCGAACATGGCTGAGGCGATGGGAATGCATGTCGTGTATTACGACACCGCGATCAAACTGCCGCTCGGCAATGCTAAACAAGTCCGCGATCTCAGTGAGCTGCTCAAACAGTCGCACATCGTCACGCTCCACGTTCCGTCCGATGCGACAACGCGGGGGATGATCGATGATCCTGAGTTCGCCGCGATGCCGAAAGGGAGCATTCTAATCAACTACAGCCGGGGCGACATCGTCGATCTCGATTCGCTTCGTAGAAATATCGACAGCGGCCGGCTCGCCGGAGCAGCGATCGACGTTTTTCCGGTGGAACCTGAGAAGAACGGCGATAAATTCGAAACGGTTCTCCAAAATCTGCCAAACGTCATCCTCACCCCGCACATCGGCGGTTCGACCGAGGAAGCCCAGGCTAACATCGGCCTCGACGTCACGGCAAAGTTGATAAAATATCTCGAATTCGGGACGAGCGAAGGCTCGCACACTGTGCCGCCCGTTTCCCTGCCTCCGCAGGCCGGCACGCACCGCATCCTGCACATTCACCAAAACATCCCCGGCGTCCTCGGCGAGATCAACTCGCGCCTCTCGGCCCGCGGCATCAATATCGTCGGCCAGTACCTAAAAACCAACGAAACAATCGGCTACGTGATCCTCGACATGGATTCGAAACTCTCGAAAGAGGCATTCGCGATACTAAAAGATATCAAAGGCACGATCAAGACTCGGATGATTTACTGATGAAAATATTCCCACGTATCCCGAACAAACGTGAGAAGCCGGAACTGCTGTGGAATCAGTGCTTTGCTGGCAAAAAGCACCTCGCTTGGTAAAACACAAAACAGAGAACCGCGCAGATGAAACCGGAAATTTCACTTGCAAAGAAAAGCGGTTATTTGAATTTGTTAATAACACTCAAGCGTCTCTGCGGTTGAAACAAAACCAAATCCACTGTAAATTCCTATCAGACCTTTCCCCAGACAAAAATCCGCGTTTCTAAGGAGCAGCTTCAATATGAAGAATCCGTTTCTCGAGAATTTTAGGCCGTATATTCCAGATTCAGCCCGATTGCGTGAATTGACGCCGCTGCCGCTGATCGTCGGCACATTGCTTGGCATTATTTTTGGCGCATCGTCGCTTTATCTCGTTTTGAAAACGGGGCTCACCGTTTCGGCGTCGATTCCTGTCGCGGTGATCGCGATCACGCTCTTTCGCCTGCTGTCGAAGGTCGGCATGAAGGACGCGACGATCCTCGAGGCAAATGTCATGCAGACGGCCGGTTCCGCCGGCGAATCGATCGCCTTTGGCGTCGGCGTGACGATGCCGGCGATCATGATCCTGGGGTTTGATCTCGATATTACGCGTGTGATGCTGGTCGCGGTGATGGGCGGTTTGCTCGGCATCCTCATGATGATCCCGCTCAGGCGGGCGCTGATCAAGGAACAGCATGGCTTTCTAAAATATCCCGAAGGCACGGCCTGTGCTGAGGTGCTAAAGGCCGGTGCGTCGAAAGAATCGCGTGATGCATCGACCGAAAAGGACCTCACCGGCGACGACGACGCGGCGCTTCGCGGCGGCAAAATCATCTCGATCGGTTTTATCATCGGGTTTGTTTTTAACACCCTGATGAATGTTTTGCATCTCTGGAAAGGTTCGCCGGGCTACGATTTTAGTGAAAAAGGATTTAAGGGCGGTTCGATCAATAGCGACAATGACCCGACTTTGCTCGGCGTCGGCTACATCATTGGTCCGAAGATCGCCGGCTTGATGATGGGCGGCGGCGTGCTTTCGTACCTCGTTTTGATACCGACGATCAAGTTCTTTGGCGACTCGGCGACGTCGCCGGTCGCCCCTGAACTCAGCAAGACTATAGGCGAAATGGGCCCGGGCGATGTGCGCGGCGCCTACATCCTTTATATCGGTGCGGGTGCGGTCGCGATGGCGGGCATTATCTCGCTCGTCCGTAGCCTGCCGACGATATGGAGCGGACTCAAAGGCGGCTTGGCCGATCTGCGAGGAGGCTCGGCGGAATCCAACGCCAACTTGCCGCGAACCGATCAGGATCTCTCAATGAAATGGGTCGTGATAGGCGTCATTGTCCTGATCGCCGGCATCATGTTGTTTCCACAGCTCGGCCTGAGCATTTTCCAGCATCCGTTTGTATCGTTTTTTGGCGCGGTGCTGATCATCGTGCTTGGGTTTTTGTTCGTCACGGTCTCGTCGCGGCTGACGGGTGAGGTTGGCTCGTCGTCAAACCCGATCTCAGGTATGACGGTTGCGACGCTGTTAATCACGTGTCTCGTGTTCCTGGCCCTCGGATGGACGGCGGCGGACCCGTACTTTGTCACGGCCCTTTCGATCGGCGGAATTGTCTGTATCGCCGCATCGAACGGCGGCACGACCTCGCAGGATCTCAAAACAGGATTCTGGGTTGGCGGTACGCCGCGTAATCAACAGATCGCGATCCTCGTCGGTGCGCTTGCATCGGCGTTGGTGCTCGGTTCGCTGCTTATTTTCCTTAATGATTCGCGAACATATTATCAAAAGGTCGATCCCGCATCGGCTGAAGGTAGGGTAGTCGTGCCAAAGGAAAAGTTTTTTAGCGCGGGCGGACAGGCCAAGGTCGAGCGTGCCGGCGGTAAATTCAAAGACTCGGACACGGCCGAATATCACGTCTGGCAAAACACCGATCCATCATCGGGCCAGGTCGGCAAATACCTGATCGACGCCTCGGGCAAGCCTGTGTATTTTGTCGATCCGGGCATCAATGGCGTTCTGCAAAAGGATGACGAAGACCATAAACTCGAACGGTTTGACGCGCCGAAAGCAACCCTGATGAGCTATATCATCAAGGGCGTTTTGGGTCAAAATCTGCCGTGGGGACTAGTCATTCTGGGTGCGATGATAGCCGTCGTGCTCGAGCTCGCCGGTGTTCCGTCGCTTGCATTTGCCGTCGGCATCTATCTGCCGGTCTCGACGTCGGCACCGATCTTTATAGGCGGCACCGTTCGGTATCTTGTCGACATTTATCTCAAGCGAAAGCTCGCCAAACAGAACCTCACAGAGGAACAGATCATTGCCGAGACCGACAAATCGAACGGCGTACTGCTCGCCTCGGGCTATATCGCCGGCGGAGCGATCGCCGGAATTTTGATCGCGGTATTCGCCGTGTGGAAACTCTCGTCCGAAAAGACGATCGAATGGCTGACGTCGCTCGGCGTACCGCCCGAAGACCCTTCAAAAATTGACCCGACATCGATTTCGGATGTTTTCGCGACGTGGGCGGATAAGTTGAATCCTTTTTCTTCTACATCATATTGGGTTGGCGATCCCTCCGTTGCCGGGAGGGCGGATTTGTCGAATATCCTCGGCCTCCTGCCCTTCGTCGTTCTCGCCGTCGTGCTCTACATGGTCGGGCGTGAGATCTGGCTGGCCGGGAAAAAGAGGTCCTAACTTACGG
This sequence comes from uncultured Acidobacteriota bacterium, assembly GCA_963738935.1. Lineage (GTDB taxonomy): Bacteria > Acidobacteriota > Blastocatellia > Pyrinomonadales > Pyrinomonadaceae > OLB17. Next base: position 3,377,273 of record CAVTYF010000001.1, read on the forward strand.
AACTGAGGAAGTCGAATCGCTGATCGATTCGGGTGTAAACGCGCGCGTAAATTTACGCTAAACTTCTGCATCGAAAGAAATTGTTTTACTTTATTAAACGCGACGCGCTATGATGATCACAGCGCGTCGCTTTTTTCATTTCTCCCAAATGTTTGCATCTAGATTTTTTGGTTCGAACGACCGTTTTCAGGTAATGAGATATCTGTTATTTCACGGCAGCCGATCGATGACCTTTGGTTTGTCGTTTTTGCTCACCATTGTCGCCGCTGGTGGCTGCTCGGTCGCCGAGCCGAAGGCGGCGGCCAACACCGCCAATGCGGCCCCGCTGGCCAATACCACCAGCGCGGCAAACGCAGAACCCGCGCCGAAAGGGGCGACAATCGCGATCGAACCAAACGGCCCGGCCGATACGGTTCGCGTGTTTTATAAGAATCTGCGTGAGAAAAAATTTCGCGAAGCAATTTTTCTCACAAATCTGCGGCCGGCTATCGAGGGGTTGACCGAGACAGAACTCAACGATTTTGCCCTGGATTTTGCGGCTCTTGCCGGTCAGGTTCCAGCCGAGATCGAGATAAACGGCGAGATCGTGAGCGGCGACAAAGCAACGGTCACCGCCAATCTGCCCGGCGATGATGACAAGAACGAGATCCAAAAGATCAATCTGCACAAGGTCGGTGATGTCTGGATAATCCAAACCGTTGACGACGAAGCTGAGAAACGCATCAGGAAAGAAGGCAAGCAGTATTTTTATAACCTTCGCATCGAGACGCATCATGAAGAGGCCAAAAAAATGCTTGAGCGCGCATCTCGAAAGCACAGCTAGCCAGCTCGTTGACAAATGGCGGGGCATACGGCGACCTGGAAACGCTGGTCTCAGCCGGATTGCTTCCAGTGGATGTCAAAACAAACGAATCGACGGGCTACAATTACGCGATAAATCTAGCGGCAGATAAAAAAAGTTACTTTGCGACCGCAACTCCCGCGGTTTATGGAAAAAGCGGAAAATTGTCGTTTATTTTGAAGCTCGACGTTAAAGGCATCTCGCATGTTACCAGCAAAGACAGCGCCGGACGGGTGTTAACCGGATAAATCTTTTAAAATATGTATCAAAGTTGTTGATATTATCTATAAAAAGCGTTATATCTTAAGTTCTTAGCGGTTTTTTCGAGGATAGTCAGATGTTACGTAAATTGATTAGCAAGTTTAATAGCTCCTTGTCCGAGAGAATGGTTTCGTCCAGGCGGCGGCATACGGCCCCGGTCAAAATATGGTTTGAACCCGACGTCAACACCGAGCAAGCACGGGAGCGTGCCCGTTCGTCATGCCTATTCGGGGAAACATTTGATATCAGCCGCAGCGGCATTGCGTTCATTGTCCCTTCCATACGCGTCATGGAAAAGTATCTGGTCGGTCACGATCGTACGCTGAATGCCGAGATCGATCTGCCAACCGGCCTAATCCACATGAAAGTGATGGGCCGTCGGTATGAGAAGGTCGGAGTGCATATTTCAACCGAACGTTTCATGGTCGGTGCACATATTCTATCAATTGACGTGGATGATCAGGAAAACTATGACACTTTCTTACGTCGCGGCGGTCGCGGCATCAAGCGAGTAACGGGCAGCCTCGAACTGGGAATCGACTAAGGGAATAAGTACTCAATTTTGTGAAGAGGCTGTCAATAATGGCGGCCTCTTTTCCATTGGAGTAAACGGGCAGAAACGCGGGGTGTTAACGAGCGTGTCACTGGTCGGCGAGATGACACGCTCGTTTACACTCGCGTTTCTGCCCGATTTATGAGATGAATCATTGTTGTGAAAAATATAGTCGGGATAGGAATCATCGGAACAGGTTTTGCCCGCCGGGTGCAGATACCGGCGTTTTTGGCGTGTGACGGCGCGTGGATCGCGTCGGTTGCGAGCGGCAGCCTTGAGAATGCACGCAGTACGGCGGACGAATTTGGGATCGGGCATTTCTCGACCGACTGGCGGGATACGGTCATGCACCCCGAGGTCGATCTGGTCTGCATAACCACGCCGCCAAATTTGCATCGCGAAATGACGCTGTTTGCGATTGAGCATGGCCGTCATGTCCTGTGCGAAAAGCCGATGGCGATGAATGTCGCCGAGGCTCAGGAGATGACGGCAGCCGCAGCGGGCAAGCCAGTACTTGCTCTGATCGACCATGAATTGCGGTTTCAACCTGGAAGGCAGGTCGCGCGAAATATGCTCCAGGACGGAGCGATCGGCAAAATTCGTCATGCAAAAGCGATATTTCAAGCCCCGCATCGGGGCAATGCCAACCTGCCGTGGAACTGGTGGTCGGATGCGTCGGCGGGCGGCGGAGCTCTGGGGGCGATAAATTCGCACATCATCGATTCGTTTAACTGGTTTCTCGGGTCGCCGATCGAGAGTGTCTATTGTCAGCTTCAATCTCACATAAAGGAGCGCCGCGACGCCAGCGGCGCGGCGAAACCGGTGACGAGCGATGACGAGGCCAACATGCTGCTGCGTTTTGCCGATGGCGAAATTACGAGCGACGCGACCGGTCTCGTCTCCGTTTCGATGCTCGAGTATCCGAAATATCGGAACCGTATGGAGTTTTTTGGCAGCGACGGAGCGCTCCGCATCGATTATCGCGGTGACGTTTTTATCACGAAGTCCGGGGAAAATAGTTGGCGGGAGATTGATGTCGATCTCGGCGAAGCGCCCCGGCTTATCCTGACACCGGCTTTCCGCAGGGATTTGTCGTTCTCGCCCCAAAGATCGTTGAAGCGATAAAAAATGGAGCAAAACATATCGAGGACGCGGCCACCTTTGCCGACGGCCTCGAGGTGCAAAGGGTCCTCGATGCCGCCCGTGAATCGAACAAGACGAATACCCGCGTAATCGTTTTGAGGAACAGTTGATAGTGGACAGTGGACAGTGCCCACTGCCGACTGCCCACTAACCACCGTTCCGCGTCCGGTGATTGAGTGCCCGGTTTGAGATCTTTGCGGTCCTGAGACTGAGTATTAACAGGCCGTCTGTGTCGATCTCCGCGTCCGGAAATTCCAATGTTTCCGCGATATGCAGGCTGCATTCCACCATCAGGCGGTAGGCCGAGATCTTTCGACCTCCATGACGTCCGGATTTGGCCGCCGGATATGCATTTCGCATCCGCCCTGCCGGTTGGCTTTAGGCCGATCGAGTTGTTTGCAGGATCGTAAAGCAAATTGAACGCCGGCGGAGAATCCATCTGCTCATGCGCCGCCCGGTTCATCACGATCGTCCCCTTGCTGTTCATCGTCACATATATCCCCGCCCACTGCCGCCCGCTTTCCGTCACGCGGTATCTCTTTCCATTCTCGTTTCATCTCGAATACTCCGCAATTCTGAATTTTGTAACATAAAAGGGTTAGTGTTGCATAGATTATACACAGAAAACGTGAATCATCAAACCGCATAGCCCAAAATTCTTGTAACCGTAAAGCATAATTCGTTTCAGAGCTTGAGAATTTAGACACGTCGAAGGTTGCGTGGCATAATGTGGGAGTCTCGAGAGACGAGGCCGCCCACATAATGGAAAACAAGTCGCTCAATAGAAACCTCCACGCCGCTAAGAACTCTAAGAAGGACGAGTTTTATACTCAGCTTTCGGATATTGAGAAGGAACTCAGGCATTACAAAGATCATTTCAAAGGCAAGACGGTTCTCTGCAACTGCGACGATCCGCGTGTGAGCAATTTCTTTCACTACTTCTCACACAATTTCGAAGACCTCGGCCTAAAGAAACTCATCACGACCTGTTACAAGAATCAGAACCGCGACCTGTTTAGCGAACATACCAGCGAAAGCGCGATCTATCTCGAATACACAGGCGACAAAGACGGCAACAAAGTCCCCGACCCCGAAGAGATCGGCATCATCCCCCTAAAAGGCGACGGCGATTTCCGTAGCGTCGAATGTATCGCACTCCTAAAGTCCGCCGACATCGTAGTAACAAACCCGCCGTTCTCTTTGTTTAGGGAATATGTTGAGCAGCTAACTAAATACGGGAAAAAGTTCATTGTAATTGGCAACATAAACGCGATTACCTATAAAGAATGCTTCGAACTGATTAAAACCAACAAAATGTGGTTGGGGTATAACTGCACCAGACATTTCGCAACGCCGGACGGCTCAATGTTTGAAACTGCTAGGTCCTATTGGTATACAAACCTAGAGACAGCAAAGCGAAACGAGGATTTAATACTTTACGAGAAGTACGATCCAAAGAAATATCCGACGTATGACAATTACGACGCGATCGAAGTCTCCAAAACCAAAGACATTCCGATGGACTTCGACGGTGTGATGGGCGTTCCGATAACATTTCTTGATAAACACAATCCAGAACAGTTTGAGATTGTCGGTACAACGGAGTCCAACGATCGCGACAACGACTTCAGGACGCGCTTTTATACATCGCAAGAGTGCCGCGACGCGTACTTGGAACGATTCGGAAAACCCGGAACTTACGATCTAAATGCTTCCGGTGGTGAACGGCATAAAGGTATTCAAGCGCGTCTTGATACGACGGAAATCAGCGGCGACACGATGATAACCCTACATATAGAACCCATCAATACATCAAGTGGCCTCGGCGTTCCGTATCGGCCGGCGATGGCTTCTGGCGGCATGATCGAATATTTCGACACTAAACGGAATCCTGCGTGTATTCCCAAAATTCGAGAGATCCAGAACAAGAAGTTCTTAATTGCTTTCTTGCAAAAGCTCAACGCTCCAACGAGTTTATTTCGGTCATTGAGATGCGAACGATATTGCGAATGCGAAAGCGATCTGGACGGATTCGGGCGAAAAGCTCATTGGAACTTTACATTTGCGTTTGAAATCGTCCAATTTAATCATGGCGGCCATCCTGAGTTTCAAAATGTCTTTGAACAATACTTAGCGACTCTGCCTGCTTCGGCGCGGGTGCATTATGAACTCGAAATAATTCAGACGAGTTACAACGACCACCAAATAAATGAGTCATTCAGTCAGGATTTGACGATTTTTGGATATGGGCAATCCGAACGAGAGGCGAAGGAAGCATTTCTACGAGGACTGAAGGATGTTGAAAATTTGTTTGCCCGTGAGAGCACCACGTGGAGCAATCAACTGACATTGGGTCTACCGACAATTAGCTGAGACTGGAAAGATAACTCTTTCTTTCCTGCGAAGCGGCACATTGCCACGTCCCTTTAGGGCCTGGTCAGATCGGGAATGATCTCGTGAGACAGAAGCAGGAATAAGATGAAGACCGACGAAAAAACGGCAATAAAACTCTTTGAGGAGAAACTCGTTCGCACGGTGTGGAACGAAGACGAGGAGGAGTGGTATTTTTCGATAGTGGATGTAGTAACGGTATTAACGGACAGCGAAAACCCGCGTCGCTATTGGAGCGACTTGAAAATCAAGTTAGCAAAAGAAGGAAGTCAGTTGTACGAAGAAATCGTACAACTGAAATTGCCGTCAGCCGATGGCAAAAAATATTCTACTGACGTGGCGACTACACGGCAGCTATTCCGCCTTATTCAATCCATTCCTTCGCCCAAAGCCGAGCCGTTCAAGCAGTGGCTGGCAATGGTGGCAAAGGAGCGCCTGGATCAGTTGCAAGACCCTGAACTCTCCATAGAGCAGGCAATGGCAGATTATAAACGCCTGGGGTATTCCGACAACTGGATAAATCAACGGCTGAAGAGCATTGAAATTCGCAAAGATCTGACAGACGAGTGGAGACGGCACGGCTTGAAAGAAGGTGTTCAGTTTGCCTCACTCACCGATATTATCTATCAAACATGGTCCGGTAAAACGTCAAAAGAGTATAAAAAATTTAAAGGATTGAAAAAGGAGGGACTTCGCGACAATATGACCAACAAAGAATTGGTCATCAATATGCTCGCCGAACTCTCAACGAAAGAAATATCGGCGGTTTCAGACCCGCAAACAATGGCTGACCATAAAAGCATTGCTTTTCGCGGCGGCAATATAGCAAAAGAAGCACGTTTGAAACTGGAAGCCGAAACAGGCAAAGAAGTAGTCAGCCGACTAAATGCAAAAAAAATATTAAGCATTGAAGAAAACAAACAATGAAGATCGAACTCAAAGAGATTACCGTAAGAGAATTAACCGAAGGCTACAAAGACAATAACGAGGCCGGTGTTGTTGGTTTTGGCGGGAAGCTCGATATTCGTCCGCCTTATCAGCGGGAATTTATTTACAAGGACAAGCAGCGTGACGCCGTTATTGATACTGTTCGCAAAGATTTTCCGCTAAATGTGATGTATTGGGCCGTGCGTGAGGACGGAAACTATGAGGTGATCGACGGACAACAGCGAACCATCTCGCTTTGTCAGTATGTCGCGGGAGATTTTTCGTTCGAGCAGCTTTATATCCACAATCTGCAAGACGATAAGAAAGAACAGATACTAAATTACAAGCTGATGGTCTATCTCTGCTCCGGCACCGACAGCGAAAAGCTTGAGTGGTTCAGGACAATTAACATCGCCGGAGAAAAGCTAACCGATCAGGAACTGCGAAACGCCGTCTATTCGGGAACTTGGGTAACTGACGCCAAAAGATATTTCAGCAAGAACGGTTGTCCAGCTTACGGTCTCGGTAGTAACTATCTCAACGGCTCGCCAATTCGTCAGGATTACCTCGAAACCGCTATCGAATGGATAAACAACGGCGACATCGAAGGCTACATGGCCGCTCACCAACACGACGAAAACGCCAGCCTCCTGTGGAGCTATTTTCAATTGGTCATCTCATGGGTAAAAGCTACGTTCCCGAAGTACCGCAAGGAAATGAAAGGTATCGATTGGGGAAACCTATACAACCAATTCAAAGACAAACCTTTCGACACGGACAAGCTCGAAAGCGAGGTCGCAGCCTTGATGATGGACGAAGATGTTACCAAGAAGTCTGGCATCTATCGCTATGTTCTGACGCGAGATGAAAAGTACCTCAGCATCCGCGCATTTACCGATAACCAAAAGCGCGAGGCTTACGAAAGACAAGCGGGCATCTGCGTAAAGTGCAATAAACACTTCGAACTAAACGAAATGGAAGCGGATCACGCTACGCCATGGCATTTAGGCGGTAAAACATCGGCGGAGAACTGTCAGATGCTATGCAAAGACGACAACCGAAGGAAGTCCGGAAAATAAGACAACGATTATCCGAAGCGTGATGGCCCGGTTGATCATTTTGGATGATCAGATGGCTGTAGCGGTGTGATGGCCATGTTGGCGAGACGCAGAAAACGCGTCATTATGGCCCGACAGGGCGCATATTTGGTCAGACAGGACGCACGTTTGGTCATACTGGAGACGCAAAAGTGATGCCAGGACGACGGATTTCGCAACAGAGATCACAGAGGACACTGAGGGAGCAGAATCTCGTTAGCAAGGGCTTAACAGCCGACGTTCGTGTCAAGCCCTTTGCCTACGCGCGGGCTTCGGCATTCGGCATGCTCCGTGCTCTCTGCGGGTCGGAAACGCCCGTCTTTCGGCATATTTGCTTTGACATAGTTTATCTTTTTCCATAAACTTTAGGTTTTCACTTTTGAGTGAAATTCATGGAGAGCGACTATGCCGAAGAGAACATATCAACCGAACAACCGACGCCGCGCGAAAAAGCACGGATTTCGTGCACGGATGGCGACCAAAAATGGCCGCGCCGTGATCAAACGCCGCCGTGCGAAAGGACGCAAGAGATTAACAGTCCACCATTATTAAGTTTTAGCCTGCCGAAGGAAATGCGGATCGCAAAACGCGCCGATTTCCTGCGGGTTTACGAGAAAGGTGTCCGTTTTGAAGGCCGTTTTATGACGGTTTTCATTTTGCCCGCAGATGGGGGCCGTCACCGCGTCGGCATAACAGCTACCAAAAAGGCGATCGGCAAAGCGCACGACCGCAATCGGGCCAAGCGGCTTTTGCGGGAAAGTTTCAGGCTGAGCCGGGCAGAGTTGGATTTGATCGAGACGAAATACGACTGGGTGATAAACGCTCGTCGAAGCATTTTGCGTGGAAAGCTTGAGCAGCCGCTGGCTGAGCTAAAACAGATCGTGGCGAAGATCAAAGGCGGAAGCCCAAGCGGTAGCGAGGGTGTTCCTGGAATATGAAGTAAGGCGGAAGAACACACTCCCTACCGGTCGTGTTTCCGCCTTATTCTTTTTTTGAGATGAAGTTTTTGGTTTTGGACATCCTCGGCATTTATAAGGCGTTTTTATCGCCATTCCTGCCGCCCGCATGCCGGTTTGAGCCGACCTGTTCAGAGTACGCGAGGCAAGCAGTAGAGAAATACGGAGCTTTGCGCGGAACATGGATGGGTTTAACGCGTATTTTAAGGTGTCAGCCGTTGTGTAAGGGTGGGCATGATCCCGTCCGGTAGGCAGTCGGCGGTGGGCAGTGGGCAGTTTGGTGCCTAATTATTAATGGAAAATCAGGGTAATAGTAGTAATCAATCTCGTTTTTTGATCGCGGCAGTTTTGTCGATGGCGATCCTTTTTGGCTGGCAGTATTTCTTTGCCCCTAAACCGGTGGAGAACACAAATTCCAACACAGCGGCCAGCGCAAATACAGCGACGGCCGGGGCGACATCGACACCGGCGACGATACCTGCTGCGCCAACACCGGAGACTGCCTCCGCAACCACGCCTGACACGACTCCTAATCGTTCGATAACGATCAAATCACCTCTTTACGAACTAAAACTCGATTCAAAAGGCGCTGTTGCGACGAGCTGGGTGATCATCAAGAATATTTCGCCCAGAGCAGACTTTCAGGTTTTTGCCGACGGTTCGCATGACGGTGAACAGAAACCGCTACAGTTGATCTCTGAGGAAGCTCTCAAACGCAGTCCGCGCGAGATACCGTTTCGCCTTTCAACGGATGATCCGGCGATCAATACGCTGGTAAATGATCGAAATTATACGATCTCGATACCTGAAGAGAGCATTACCCTCGCAGCCGGTGAGGAAAAGCAGATCGAATTTACGCTGACTGACGCGAGCGGTGTCGAGGTAAAGAAATCGTTTGTTTTCAGGGCCAACAGCTATGTTGCCGACCTCGCGGTCACTGTCAAACGAGGCGGTCAGCCGGTTCCGAATACAAAGCTCCTGATCGGTGCCAGCATCGGCGACCACGCGATAAATAATCATAATTTCTACCACATCGAGTCAGAAACGGTTGCGGCAATCAATGATGATTTTGTCCGTCATCAGGGCAATTACACATTTACATACGACGCAAATAATCAGGCGAGTTTGATCGAAAACGGTAAGGTTGATTGGGCCGGTGTCGGCGATGCCTATTTCGCAATGGCCGCTATCCCCGCGACGCAGGTACAATCAATCGAGTATCGAGCGTCAAAATACGACGTTCAGACCAAGCCATTCTTCGAGAGCATTTTTCAGTGGATCATTCGAAACGCTAAAACGACCGAGACCCGGCATCTGGTCACCGTTTATTTGCCGATCACGGCCGATGGTTCGGTTACTAAGATATTTACCGGTACCAAGGATTATTTTCTACTTTCGTCGCTCGGCGAGGGCCTTTCGAAGGATGTAGGCCGCCCCGTTGAGATAACAAACCTGATCAATTTCAGCAACTACTGGTGGCTCCGCTGGATGACCAGACCGCTGTCGATCCCGATCCTCTACGCTCTTAATTTTTTCAACGGCATCACGCACAATTACGGCGTGGCGATCATTGTGTTCACGTTCCTTTTTTATTCGCTGCTTTTCCCGCTTAGATGGTATCAGTCGAAATCCTTTAAGAAGGCGGCCGGAAACGCGCCGAAGATGAAGGATATTCAGGAAAAGATCAAAGATCTGCAGAAGAAAGGCGTTCCGACCGACGATCCGCGAATGCGGGCCCTCCAAATGGAACAGCTCAAGATGACCAAGGACGCGCTGCCAATCGGCGGATGTCTGCCGATGCTGCTCCAGTTTCCGCTGCTGATCGCCTTTTACACGGCGATCACGATCGCTGTCGATGTCCGTCAGGCATCGTTTATGTGGCTGCCCGACCTGTCAGCGGCCGATCCGTGGCACCTTTTGGAATTTGCATTCGCATTCTCGATGATCCTGTCGATGAAGTTCACGCCCCAGGCGGCGGTCGTCACGCCCGAACAGGCCATGCAGCAAAAAATGATGACCTACCTGATGCCGGTGATGATGCTCTGGGTCATGTGGGCGGCACCGTCGGGATTGCTGTTATACTGGTTCTTCGGCAATGTCGTCAGCTTTGGCCAGCAGATGATTATTAACCATCTAAACAAGCCGAGTACGCCGCCGGGAATGGAGATTGTCGATTCCGTGCCGAAGGGCGCGAAGAAGGTAAAGCCGAAGCTGAAAACGGCCTGACTGGAGCGCGGGCTTCGAGCCCGCGAGTTTGAAATAATATTCACGTTCTCAGTCGTTGACACGCGGGCTGGAAGCCCGCGCTCCAATTTATGAATCAAACCTGTGAAAACGCAAAGGAATTTCTCTCCGGACTCGTTTCGGATATGCATTTTGATCTGACCGTTGACTCGACCTGGACCGACGAAGGGTGCGTACTAAATCTGAACGGCGAGGATTCGCACTATGCCCTGGCCGAAAACGGCGAGCTGCTCGACGCATTTGAGACCGTCCTTTTCCAGGCCTTCGGCCGCGAACTTGACCGCGAACACCGCTTCGTCGTCGACGCGGAGGGATTCAGACAGACGCGAAAAGTCGAACTTCACGCGATGGCCCACTTCGCCGCCGATCAAGTCCGCAAAAACGGCCGGCCATTCACCTTCGGCGTCCTAAACTCCACCGAACGCCGCATCATCCACATGACGCTCCAAAAAGAAGAAGACCTCTTCACCGAATCCGTCGGCGACGGCCGTGATAGACGGCTTCAGGTTCGACTGCAATAGGCTTTGTTCAATGAGAAAAGAACTGGGAAAGGCGCTGAGAGATGAGTTTGACGCAAGGCTTAAGAAACTTTATCCTCAATTTGTCCAGGAGAAGGTGATACCGAATCCCCTCGGTTGTAGACTTTATGTCTGGAGAATGAGAGATGAACTAAAAGTTTTTCTTCAACTTTATCCGTCGAATAAAGAAGACTGCTTCACAATAGAAATCGGATCATCCGACCAACTTGGATTTGACGAGTTAGGCTTGTTCTTTGGTCAGCACGAGTTTCCACCCGTCAATACAAGGTCTCGTTTGCCTTTATTGTACACTCGTCCACGCAACGACTATTGGTGGTACCTAAGTAATCGAAGTACGATATACGATGATTTTTTTACCTTTCAAGAGGACCCAATAGGCGAGTCGCTCACAAAGATCGAACCCGCGCTAAACGAAGTTTTCGACAACATCGAACGTTACGCAATTCCCTACTTCCAGTCGCTAAACGATTCATTTCAATAGTCTTATGCCTGATACGATCGTCGCATTGGCAACACCCACGGGCCGTAGCGGCATCGGTGTTATTCGCCTGAGTGGCGGCGAATCGCTGACAATAGCTAGTGGGATCGTCGGAGAATCTGACTTTTCACCAACACCCCGAACCGCGCGTCTTCGACAGCTTCGCGACCCAACAGATGGCGAGGTTATTGACGAAGCGATAATCACATATTTCAAAGCTCCGCATACTTATACCGGCGAAGATGTCATCGAGATCGCGTGCCACGGTTCGCCGGTTTTGTTGCGGCAGGTGATTGATATTTGCCTCTCGCAGGGCGCGCGAATGGCCGAGGCCGGTGAGTTTTCATTGCGTGCGTTGGCTAATGGACGGATGAACCTTGCCGAGGCCGAGGCGATACGCGATCTAATTGACGCACAGACGACTGCATCAGCGCGACAGGCGGTTCGTCAGATGCGCGGGGAGTTTTCGCAGCAGCTACAGCCCTTAAAAGACGAACTGCTGAATGTGATCGTCGTACTCGAATCCGCGCTTGAGTTTGTGGAAGACGATTTGCCCGCCATTCAGATCGAGAGTGTGCGGAAAAGTTTGACGGACATCACCGCCGATGTCGCAAAACTAGCCGCAACCTTCAAGGCTGGACACTTGATCCGCGACGGTTTGCGTGTTGCAATTGTTGGTCGTCCAAATGTCGGTAAATCCAGTCTTTTCAATGCTTTACTCGGTAGCGAGCGGGCGATTGTCACCGACATCGCCGGCACGACTCGCGATCAGCTTCACGAACGTTTTACCATTGACGACATCCCGATCTCGCTGATCGACACTGCCGGTTTGCGCGCCACAACGGACACGGTGGAAAGTATAGGCGTCGAGCGTTCACGAGCGACGATGGCGGATGCAGACATTGTGATCATTATGCTCGACGCCAGCGAATTATTGACGTCGGACGATCTGGAAATTATCGATTCCGTATCCGGCATCGAACACCTAATCGCAATCAACAAGATAGATAAGCTCAAACAGGGTGAAGCTGAAAACTGCGGGCCTCAAGACTCAAGTTTGAAATTTGAAATTTCAGATTTCAAATCCGAAATTGTCGAGGTCTCGGCCAAGACCCATGAAGGCCTGGACAATCTTAAAAAGGCCATACTCAATCCATTTGCAACCCAGGATGCCGCAACATCCGGATTTCTCGTAACCGACGCCCGCCATCACGACCTCCTTGTCCGATCCGCCGCTGATATCGGTCACTCACTCGATCTAATGAACCAAAAAATGAGTGAAGAGATCGTCCTCGTCGGTCTCCACAACGCACTCCGATATCTCGGCCAAATCACCGGCGAAACCACCACCGAGGACATGCTAACCCGCATCTTTTCAACATTTTGCATCGGAAAGTAACATGAGTAAAAACTATACGCGTTGACGAATAGCACCGAGGAATGCTACTATTCGTCTGTATGAATAGTTTGATCGGGACAAGAGAAGCAGCGAGGCGGTTAAATGTCAGTATTCGGCGCGTGCAGGCGATGATTACGTCGGGCCGTTTGGCGGCTGAAAAAATAGGAAACAGCTATGCAATCCGCGAATCTGATCTCACTGGGTTGAATGGAAGAAAAAATGGTCGAACGCCGAAACCATTCGAACGCAGTCAGGCTGAGTGGAACAGGATTCTCAAAAAATACATTGGCTGTATCAAAGATGGGCCGACAGACCTTTCAACTAATCCGAAATACATGGAAGGTTATGGTCGATGAAACATCGAGTACTTATTGATACTGACGCCATCGTTGGGGCTCTGAATGAACGGGATCAATGGCATAGACTTGCCGCCCCTAGGTTTTCAACCCTGCCGAAACCGTTTTATACCTGCGAAGCCGTGATCAGCGAGGCCTGTTTTCGCGTTGGCTCTCGAAGGCTCGAAGTCATCGGACTGATAAGAGATGGTGTTATTGAGGTAAGCTTCTCGCTGGCCCTAGAAATTGAGTCGGTTCAGGCGCTAATGAAAAAATATTTCGACGTACCGATGTCTTTGGCGGACGCGTGCCTTGTTAGAATGTCGGAGATAATCCCGGATTCATTGGTATTTAGTTTCGACAGCGATTTTAAGGTTTATAGACAAAATCGAAATAGAGCAATTCTGACGGTTCCGATTGGGGAATAGAAGTGTTTGACGAAAGTTTTGATGTAATTGTGATCGGTGCCGGGCACGCAGGATGTGAAGCGGCCTCGGCCTCTGCGCGCCTTGGTGCTGAGACGGCGCTGGTCACGATCAATCTCGACTTGATCGGTCAGATGTCGTGCAATCCGGCGGTCGGTGGTATTGCCAAAGGGCATGTTGTTCGCGAAATCGACGCCCTTGGTGGCATTATGGGACGCGTGATCGACCGGACCGGTATTCAGTTTCGGCTTTTGAACCGCTCGCGCGGGCCGGCGGTGCAGTCGCCGAGGGCTCAGGCGGATCGCAGTCTGTATCGCACCGAGATGCGTCGTGTGCTCGAGGCGACGCCGAATCTACACCTTCGCCAAGGCATCGTGATCGACTTAATTGTTGAAAGCAATAGAGTTATTGGCGTAGAAATGCAGGATTCACGGCGCTTCGGGGCAAAATCGGTGGTGATCGCGACCGGCACCTTTCTAAACGGAACCATCCACGCAGGCCGCAAGACATTTTCCGCGGGCCGGGCCGGTGAACCCGCATCGATCGAGCTTGCCGCGAGCCTAAAAGCTCATGGTTTTCCGGTTGGCCGGTTAAAGACGGGCACGCCGCCGCGGCTTGATGGTCGGACGATTGATTGGGACGCGTTTGAGCCGCAGCCGGCGGATGAAAAGCCTGTCGCATTCTCATTTGCCACTGACAAGATCGAGCAGGACCAGATCCAATGCCATATCGGATACACAAACGAGCGTTTGCATCAGACGATCCGCGATAATCTACACCAGTCGCCGCTGTACTCCGGCAAAATCACCGGCATCGGCCCGCGTTATTGCCCGTCGATCGAGGATAAGGTCGTAAAATTTGCCGATAAAAATCGGCATCAGCTATTTCTCGAACCGGAAGGTCGAATTACCAATGAGGTTTACCTTAATGGGTTCTCGACTTCGCTGCCGTCGGCTCTTCAGCTAGAATTGCTGCGGATGGTCGAGGGGTTCGAAAAGGTTCAGATCATTCGTCCCGGCTACGCAATCGAGTATGATTTTGTCGATCCGCGCGAGATGCGACCGACGATGGAATCGACGCGGATGAACGGCCTTTTCCTTGCCGGACAGATAAATGGAACAACCGGTTATGAAGAAGCGGCGTGCCAGGGATTGATGGCCGGAATTAATGCCGCCTTCGCTGTGCAGGGCCGTAAACCCTTTATTTTGCAGCGAGATGAGGCATATATCGGTGTTCTTACAGACGACCTGATTCGGCACGGTGTTGATGAACCATACAGGCTATTTACGTCACGCGCCGAAGCAAGGTTGACGCTGCGGCATGACAATGCGGACGAACGGCTCTCGCCAAAAGGGCGGGAAGCCGGACTTCTGGGCGACCTTGATTGGGAAAGATTCAACACCAAGCGTGACCGTATCTCAAAGCTCCGGAATTTGCTCGATCACACGCGTTTTAAACGTTCGTCGGTCGAGTACGCAAGTGTTTCGCATGTCCTCGGTGCGGATCTGGGAGATTCGATCACACTTTCGCAGCTTGCGATGCGTCAGGGCGTAAAAGCGGACCTTATTCAACGCCTGCTCCCGACCGAGGTCGCCAACGAAATCAAAGACTCCGATCTTGACACCGCTCTGGCCGATTCCCTTTACAGCGGTTACATCGAGAAGCAAAAAATCGCGACCGAACGAGTAAATCACCATGATGCACTAAGGGTACCGGCGGATTTTAAGTTCGCAACCGTCGGAGGGCTTTCAACCGAAATGATCGAGCGGTTGGAGCGGGCACGACCGGGCAACTTCGCTCAGGTCCGGAATATTGCCGGTTTAACACCGGCGGCGGTTTCGTCTGTACTTGTTCATTTGACTGCAAACGCGGGGAATCGAGCGGATCGGAACTAACTCTGGCTTAGAATGTGGCACGTGCCACATGTTTATCTTTTGAGATCACATTCCAATTCAGCTGCAACTTTAAGTGTGGCACGTGCCACACTCTTGTCTTTTGAGATCACATCCCAATTCATCTGATACTTTAAATGTGGCACGTGCCACATTTTTGTCTTTCGAGATCACATTCCAGTTCATCTGAAACTTTAAGTGTGGCACGTGCCACACTTTTGTCTTTTCGAGACCACATTCCAGTTCATCTGAAACTTTAAGTGTGGCACGTGCCACATTTTTGTCTTTTGAGATGACTTCCAATTCAATCTGATACTTTAAATGTGGCACGTGCCACATTTCTTGATTTAGTGTTTCAATTCTCATGTGTTAACTTAGGAAATTGTAGTTTTTCATTACACAATGGGCAAAGTAATCGCGGTTGCAAATCAAAAGGGTGGTGTTGGAAAGACAACAACCGCCGTTAATCTCTCGGCGGCTCTGGCTGCCGAGGGCAAAAAAGTACTTCTGGTAGACGCCGATCCACAGGCAAACGCTACATCGGGGGCGGGAGTTCCGAGGGTTCCAGGCCGTAAGACGCTCTATGATGCGCTGGTTTCGGGCGATTCGCCGCGTGAAATGGTACTTCCAACCGAAATCGACACACTTTGGGTTCTGCCCGCCGACAAGAATCTGGCCGGAGCCGAAATTGAACTCGTCGATACCGCAAATCGCAACTATGCCCTGAAAGAGGTGCTCAAGCACGTTCGTGATTACTTTCACTACTTGATTATTGATTGTCCGCCTTCGCTCGGGATTCTGACGGTGAACGGCCTCACAGCGGCTGATTCTTTGCTTGTGCCGATTCAATGCGAATACTATGCGCTCGAAGGCGTGACGGAGCTTTTTGACACGCTCGCCAGGCTTAGGCGTGAATTGAACCCGGCGTTAACGATTGAGGGCCTTTTATTGACCATGTACGACGAAAGGACAAACCTCTCTTCGGCGGTTGCAAAGGACCTTCGCGATTTTTATGGCAGCCAGGTACTACAGACAGTTATTCCGCGAAATGTACGGCTTGCCGAGGCTCCGAGCTTCGGGAAGCCAATCCTGCTTTACGATCCGCGTTCTCGCGGTTCGGAGAGTTATGTTCAACTTGCCAGGGAGATAATAAAAAATGCCTAGACAAACACTGGGACGGGGTTTAAGTGCATTGCTCGGTGACGAACAGCCCCAGGCTGCGACCGATTCCACCTCTTTTGAAATTGACATCGATCTGATCGAGCCAAACCCGGAACAGCCGCGTACGCGATTCGCCGAGGTTAACCTTGAAGAGTTAGCCCAATCGATCCGGGCGAACGGCGTTGTCCAGCCGATTGTCGTCCGTACCTTTGGTAAACGGTACCAGATCGTCGCGGGTGAGCGGCAGATGGCGCGCTGCTCAGCGGGCGGAACTCCGGCGAATTCCAGCCGTGGTCAAGGAAGTTTCAGACGAAAAACTGCTCGAACTTGCGCTTATCGAGAACATCCAGCGGCAGGAGCTAAATCCGATCGAGGAAGCCAAGGCGTTTCGCAAACTTATTGATACGATTGGACTTACGCAGGAAATGGTGGCCGACCAAATCGGTAAAGAAAGATCTACTATCGCCACGTCGCTACGTCTTCTGCGGCTGCCGGGCGAAATTCAGCGTGCGATCGAGGAAGGCGGATTGAGCGCCGGACATGGTCGGGCATTGCTGATGTGTGAGGACCCGCATACTCTGCGGGCAATCGCTAATTATGCGATCGACAACGGCTGGTCTGTCCGCGACATTGAAAAGGCAGTTAAACGTGCAAAATCGGGCGCGTTTACAAAACCGGAATCAACAAACACCGAACGAAAGGTCGATCCAAACGTCAAAGCGGCCGAGACCAGATTGATCCGGGCCCTTAACACCAATGTAAAGATCATACAGGGCAAGAAAGGTAATAGCGGAAAAATCGAGATCGAATATTACAGCATCGATGATCTCGACCGTATTTTTGAGACTATCTTGAAGAAATAAAAGGAGTTACGTGAATGCAAAAGCGTTTGACGGAGATGGTCGATTGCGCGGGCTGAGTGGCTAAACTCGCACCGGGCGATCTTGCTCAAGTTTTGAGCAAACTTCCAAAACAGAGCAGTGAGAATGTGATCGTCGGTTTTGATAAAGCCGACGATGCGGGAGTTTTTCGCCTTTCGGACGACCTCGCGCTGGTTCAAACGCTCGATTTTTTTACACCGGTTGCCGACGATCCCGAGATGTACGGTCGAATTGCGGCAATCAATTCTTTGAATGATGTTTATGCGATGGGCGGAACGCCGATTTCGGCCTTGTCGATCGTCTGCTATCCCCAAAAAGGCGACTGGGATGTCCTCGGAGCGATCCTGAAAGGCGGACAGATGGCCATGAACGAGGCCGGCGTCGTCGTGATAGGCGGACATTCTGTCGATGACAAGGAGATGAAATTTGGTTACGCGGTAACCGGTACGGTTCACCCGGACAAGGTCGTCACCAACGCCGAAGCAAAACCCGGTGATGTTCTCGTCCTAACCAAGCCAATCGGAACGGGTGCGATCAACACGGCAATCAAACGCGGTGTTGCGAGCCGTGAAACCGAGCAGGCGGCAATCCTGGCAATGACAACTTCGGCGGCACACGCGTCTAAAGTCATGCAGCAGCTCGGGGCAAATGCGTGTACTGACGTAACCGGCTTTGGTTTGATCGGTCACGCTTTTGAGATGGCGGCTGCTAGCGGGGTGACGTTAACTATTGATTCTAATGCAGTTCCGCTGTTGCCGGACGTGTTAGAACTGATCTCACAGGGAATGTTGACACGTGGCGACCGAAACAATCGCGTTTACGTCGGCGAAACGGTTAGAATAGAATCAGGCGTTTCCGGCGAGTTGCAGAGTGCTCTTTTCGATCCGCAAACAGCGGGCGGTTTGCTCGTTAGCATGACTGAGGCAAACGCTGAAAAGTTTCTGGGCCAAGTTGAGGGTTCGGTGATCATCGGCCATGTCTCGGCCGACGGTAAATATTGTATCGAGGTAACTTAAGTTGTATCTGTTCATCTTCGAATCTCTCGGCACCTCCGAGCTAATACTCATCGGCATCCTTGCGCTTATTGTTTTCGGACCGCGGCAACTTCCGACTCTGGCCAAAAAAGCGGGCAAGATCATGGCTGAATTTCGCGGCACTGCGAACGAATTTAAGCAGACATGGGAAAAGGAAGTAAATTTCGAGGAAGAGGCTAAGTCGCTTAGTCTCAGCAACATAGATGAAGAGGTCGTTTCTCGTAATGACGGATATACATCGCCCGAGACCAAAACGGTGATACCTGATGCTCCGGCCATCACACCAGCAGACCCAGAGAGCTTCAAACACATGATCCCGGCGAGCGAAGTAACCGAAACGATCGAGGTCCCGGCCGAACCGATCCCCGTAAACGATAAGAAGAACTGGCTTTAGACACACATGGAGCAACTAGATAAAGGTCAGGAACCGGAAGCAAGCGGGCAGATGTCGTTTCTCGAACATTTGGACGAACTGCGTAAGCGGCTGGTCAAGTCGGTTTTGATCCTCGTCGGCGCCTTTTTGATCTGTTTCTACTTCGCTAATCCGATATACGAATTTCTTTCGATCCCCATACGAAAGGCCCTTTCTGAGGCCGAGCGTCGAACACTGCCTGTAAACGGTGTTACCGGCGAAGAACGTGTCCTTCCAATTGGGAACATCAAGGAAGGCGATATCGGACAATACGTTATTGATGTCGATACGACGATCGGACAAACTCTATTGCCGGCAGGAACATCGATTGGTGCTCAGGTTTTTCGAGATGCAGAGGGCAAGATCGGACTGTTTACTACGGAGCCGATATTTACAAATAACGCCTTGATTCCGAAAGGGGTCAGACTGCCGCTTACGTATATTGACGACATCGCTAAAGGCCAGCCAAACACTGATTCCCGAATGACCGTAACGACGGCACCCGAAGGTTTCACGCTCCTCGTCACCGTATCGCTCTATGCCGCGTTCGCGCTGGCCTTGCCGTTGTTGCTCTGGCAGGTTTGGGGATTCATTTCTCCGGCCCTATACAAGCACGAGCGGCGATATGTGACACCGTTTATCGGGCTTTCAACGATTTCATTTGTCGGCGGGGCTGCTTTTGCCTATTACGTGCTGTTTCCGCCGGCGGTCCAATTTCTACTCAATGTTGGTGAGGGCCAGTTTCAGTTTCAGCTTCGAGCTACGGATTATCTGGATTTCATTACGATCATTATGCTGGCGATGGGCTTGATCTTTCAGATGCCGGCGATCACGTATGTTTTGGCGCGGATTGGTCTGGTTACGCCGGGGCTTTTGATCCGCAGTTGGAAAATATCGCTCATTGTCATTTTAATCGTAGCAGCCGTTGTGTCGCCGACCCCCGATATTGTCAACATGATGTTGTTTGCGACGCCAATGATGGTGCTATATCTTGTGTCGATTTTGATCGCATGGTTCTTTAGCAGAAAGCGTAAGACCGATGCCGAGGCGGAAGCTTCGCGCTAAGCAACCAAAACCATACCTTTTCGCATCTTGAATTAGTAGAGATAAGTGTCTAAAATCTTTTAGATAAAGGGCTATCGCGTTTCTCATAATCTGATGGCTCTGTTTAGAGGCGGGCTTGCCCGCCGAGCTCGTGTCTTGCGGGCAAGCCCGCCGCTTAACGGGTCTACTGGAAAGTACAGTATTGCTATTGGAGTTTTACCGTTATGTCAAAAGTATCTGGATTTAGAACGGTGTTGGTAACCGCATTGGTTTCCGGTTTGGGTGTTGCAGTAACGGCGCAGCCGCCGGAAAAAAAGGATCCTAATGTGGATCCGATGAGTAATGTCCGCAAGGTCACTACCGAGGCCAACAAGGTCTATAAAAAGTGGCTCGACAACGACGTTGCCTATATCATCACCGAACAGGAAAAGAAGGCGTTCAAGGCCCTGGCAACTGACGAAGAGCGCGAGAATTTTATCGAAAATTTCTGGCGTCGCCGCGATCCGAATCCGGACACTGAGGACAACGAGTACCGCGAAGAGTATTACGAGCGCATCGCCTACGCTAACCAGCATTATGCCTCGGGCATTCCCGGCTGGAAAACGGATCGTGGCCGCATTTACATAGCGCACGGCAAACCCGATTCGGTTGAGTCTCATCCGTCGGGCGGCTCGTACGACCGACCGAGTTACGAGGGCGGCGGTTCAACGACGACGTATCCGTTTGAGATATGGTTTTACCGGCACCTTGACGGCGTTGGCGATGGTCTTGAGATCGAGTTTGTCGATCCGACCGGAACCGGCGAATATCGGATGGCCCGCGATGCGAGCGAAAAAGACGCGTTAAAATTTGTTCCGGGCGCCGGTCTTACGACCTCGGAGCAGCTAGGTCTTTCGGACAAAGCCGACCGCATCACCGGTGGCGGCGGTTCGGGTCAGCAGACCTATCAGCGTGAACAGGACTCGCTGTTCCGGCGATTAGAGATTCAGTCAAATCTTAGTCGCCCGCCGGCTGTTAAATTCAGCGACCTACAGGGCATCGCGGGCGGCGATTCGGGCGTGATCGACAGCAACCCGTTGGATTTTGATCTCCGCGTCGATTTCTTCCGTCAGTCTGATGACCGCGTAATCACTGCTTTTACAGTCCAGGCCAGCAACAAGGAGCTTTCCTTCGAACAGATTGGCGGGCTCGAACAGGCCACGATGAATATCTTTGGCCGCATAACGGCTGTTTCCGGCAAACGGTCGGGCATCTTCGAGGATTCCGTTACCGCCCAGGCCACTACACAGGAATTGGCTGATGCAAGGGATCGCAAGTCGATATATCAGAAAGCGATTGCATTGACGCCGGGAACCTATAAGGTGGATGTCGTTGTCCGTGATGTGAAATCGGGAAGTAAAGGCATTCACAATCTCGGTTTTGTCGTTCCGCGCTACGACGAGAAAAAGCTTTCGACCTCTTCACTGATAATGGCCTCCAAGCTTCGGGTTACGACGGATCGCGACATCGGGTCGGCCTTTGTTATTGGAAATGCAAAGGTCATCCCAAATCTATCGGGAATCTACAGACAGGGTCAGGAAGTCGGGCTTTACCTTCAGGTTTACAACGCCGGGATTGACCAGACCACGCTTCGACCGGCGGTCGATGTGACCTATGTGCTTAGTAAAGATGGAAAAGAATTGCTTTCGCAGAAAGAGGATTGGGGCGGTTTGAGTGATTCCGGACAGCGTTTAACGCTCGCCCGTCTATTACCAACAACCGCGATGCCGCTGGGTGATTACGAACTCAAGGTTTTGATCAAGGATCGCGTCGGCACCGGACAAGGTCAGCCGCAGACGATCGAAACTAAAGGTAAATTTACGATTACAAACTAGTGTGGTGTCCCTAGTGTTCGTTAACTTTTAAACTGCGACACGCAGAAAGGCAAAATACTAGCAGCTAGCCGCCAGTACCTAGCCGCTAGCACTAAAATACGATTGCAGAATGCCAGGCCGCGTCGCCCGATTTTGTCAACGAACTTTAATGACAGGACACTAGATTCGCATCGAGAATAACAAGAAAAGCTGTCCGGCCCGCACCGGCAGTTTTTCTTGTTTCACGCAAATCGGTATCACATCGAACGCCGTCGGACCTCAATAATAGGAGGGTTTTTGCCTTCGCTGGTTGCGAAAATCGACGTGCCGTAAACACTGTAGCAGACCGATTCGCCGCCGCGTCGTTTGCCCATGTCTATCGTTTCCGGCTGCTGCTTCCAGATGTTGCCAAAATCCGCATCACTTGCCGGTAAGCTAAACTCATATGCCTGCGTATAGTCGCAGATAATCACCCGTCTTCCGTCGGGCGAGATGTCACCGCCGGTAAGAAACCCGTTGGGAACAGCCGGAACGGAAACCTCGGCCACAAGCTCCGCCTTCTGCACCTCAAGTCCCGCAAAATCGGGCTTTATCCGATAGACGCCCGCCGGTCCAGAGACCCGTTTGGTGACGACATATATTTCGCCTGTTTTGGGATGAATCATCAATGTCTCGGCGTCCTGATTGAAATCGGGATAGGCAAACCGGACTGTTTCTGCATTTGCCGATGTCAACGGTGCGCTTCGCGACGATTCGGCGCTCGCGGCGGTCACAAGCGGTTCGGGGATACGATAGATGCTGTGATCCGCTCGTCTGGTTTTGTTGTCGCCAATCTCGCCGATGTAGATATAACATTTCCCGGCCCTGTCTTTGTAGGTCGCAATGTCCTCCCAATCGATGTTTTCGGCCTCTGCGACCTTCCATGTGCCAAGCAGATCGCCGGTGCCATTTATTGCGAAGACAAACGCGTCGTCACCCGAATCGTTGTGAGTCCAAAAAATATTGCTCTGGCATCGCGAAGCGGCAATGCCGCTGCTCTCAGTTATGTCGGCGGACTTAATTTGTCCGTTGATTTTCGGTGCTTCGTAATTTGAAATCGCCGCCGCCGGTTCATTGCGTTGCGAAACGAACGCACAGCCGCCGGAACTGAGGGCCGCCGTCGAGGCAAATATGACAAACACCGATATTTTAGCTATCATTTTCTTCAACATACTTCGCTCATGCATTATAACAGCAGGCGTTATTGCGCCGGACACAAAACTTATCGCTAATTTTTTCGTAAGGTAAAGCGTGATGATCGTAGGAACCGAATGGTTGATCGAGGCAACGGGCTGTGACCCGATTGCCCTCCGCGATGAGCAGGCGATACGAGCCGTTATTGCACAGGTGATCGACGACCTCGGTCTCCGCGTCATCGGCTCGGTTTGGCACAAATTCGACGGTGAGGGCGGCGTTACCGGCCTCGTGGCCCTGACGGAATCGCACCTTGCGTGTCACACATATCCAGAATACGGGATCGCCACATTCAATCTCTATTGCTGCCGCACACGGCCGGAATGGGATTGGGAGAAATGCCTGGCGCTAGTTTTAGGCGCAACGACTGTTGTCGTAACTAAGATCGAACGCGGCGGAGCATCGACAGAATCCTCTCAAATCTCAGGTCTTAAATCTGAAATTTCAGATCTGAAATTTGAAATTGCCGGAGGTGGCCAGTGAGCGTTCTTCAGGCAAATTGCCCGTCGTGTGGCGGACAGATAGAGTTTAAGGCCGGTTCGACGATTGTGCTTGTCTGTCCGTTTTGCCGCTCGGCAATTGCGCGTTCCGATCGCACGCTCGAAGATCTCGGCAAGGTCGCCGATATCGTCGATTCCGAATCCCCGTTAAAACTCGGCCTCAAGGGCACTTACAAAGATACCAGGTTTGAACTTACAGGGCGGGCACAGAATCGCCATGAGCTCGGCGGGTTTTGGGACGAGTGGTACGCGACGTTTTCAAACGGGTGGGTTGGCTGGCTCGCCGAGGCGCAGGGGCGTTTTTATCTGACTTTCTACCAACCGTTACCGGCATCGGTTTCGCTTCCGTCATTCGAGGGACTCCAGCTCGGCCAGGTCGTCAGCGAGATTCCCGGTCCAACGCCGCTCATGGTGCAGGAGAAAGGGCGGGGAACGTCGACAGCGGCTGACGGCGAGATACCGTACAGACTGACGCCGAATGAGGAATTTCAATACGCCGATCTGGCCGGAAAGAACAATACATTTGCCACCATCGACTACAGCCTCTCGCCGCCTTGGGTTTTTGTCGGTAACCAGGTAACGCTCGATGACATCGGGCTTGGCGATGCAAAATCCGTAAGGCGTGAGGCAAAACGAGTTTCCGCTGCCGGAATGGCGTGTCCGAATTGCGGCGGCCCGCTAAGTCTGATCGCACCCGACAAGGCCGAACGAGTGACGTGCCCGAACTGCGACTCGCTCCTCGACGTCAATCAGGGAAATCTGTCGTTTCTCAAATCCCTAATCCCGCCCGCGAACGCACCGTCGTTCGTCGCTCCGATCGGTGCGGAAGGGACATTTGCCGGCGATGTAAAATTCAAGATCATCGGCGCCGTCGTTCGCAGCGTAACGATGGATGGCGTCCAGTATTTCTGGCACGAGTATCTATTGTACAATCCGTCGATTGGCTTTCGCTGGCTCGTACATTCGGACAATCATTGGAATTTTATCGAGCCGGTCAATCCGGCCGATGTCGGCCAGGATAATGTTTTCAACGCAGGCAGCACCGTCGATTATAACGGGCGTAAATTCAAGATATTCCAGGACGCTCCCGCCGTTGTTGAGTATGTAAAGGGCGAATTCTATTGGCGGGTCGAACAGGGCGAAACCGTTCGTGCCATCGACTATGTTGCGGCCCCGGTCATGCTCTCACAGGAGATCTCGGCAAATGAGATCAACTGGTCGGCAGGTACCTACATGACCAATGACGAGGTCGAGAAGGCATTTGGCATCTCGGGCCTGCCGCGTCCTTGGGGCGTCGGGCCGAATCAGCCGTTTACGGCTAAATTCTACTATACATGGGGAGCCTTGCCGCTGCTTCTGCTTTTTTTGGTCGCGATCTTTATGATACCGCTCAGCGGATTCACCAGCACAATTTTGAATCAGGAGGTGATCCTCCCGCCGCTCACAAATGCGACGACGGCCCAGGCGGTCTTTAGCCAGCCGTTTGATATCAAAGCGAACCGCAACGTTCGTATTACGGCCGGTGCTCAGGTTGATAATTCATGGGCAGATCTGGACATGGATCTTGTGAATGATCAGACCGAGGAGGTCGAATCCGTGAATGTTCCGGTCGAATATTACAGCGGCAGCGACAGCGACGGTGCGTGGACCGAGGGCGGCAAGACAAACGATGCAACCTTGTCATCTCTGCCGGCCGGAAAATACACCCTCCGTGTCGAAGGAACATGGCAGAACTGGCAGAAACAAATGCCTGTTACCGTAAAGGTCGAGCAAAATGTGAATCGTGGCGTTAATTTTATCTGCGCGCTATTGATCTTATTGATCATGCCGGTCATCGGATTGATTCGAAAGATTTCGTTCGAGAGCAGCAGATGGAAAGACAGTATGTTCAGTTCGAGTTCGTCGGAGGAATAGTTGCGAGAGTTGCGGAGTTTCGAGAGTTCCGAAGTTTTCATAAACTTCGGAACACCGCAACTTCGTAACTCTGCAACTCAATAGAATTATGTTAAAAAAAATTTACATGGTCTTTGGCGTTGGGGTTTTGGGCTTTTACGCGATGTCGTCCTGGTTCGGCTGGGAGATCGCAAATTCGGGCAGTAAATCGCGTTTAGGTGTGCCCTTCTTTTATTCAGGATTTCGTGGAGGAAAATAATGTTGAATCTTGCTGCAATCGCCCCGGCTCTGGGCTTTATCGTCAAGCTTGACGACCTATTGCCGGTACTCGCGACAACCGCGATCTTTGTCGCCATGGGGCTCATCGTATTTGCTATCGCGTTTTTTATCGTTGTACTTGTCGCCCCGTTCTCAGTAAAAAAAGAGATAGAGGAAGATCAGAACACCGCGCTGGCGATCATCATTGGCGCCCTGATTATCGGTGTGGCTATGATCATTGCGGCGGCAATTCAGGGCAACTGATTAATTCAAAACGGAAAGTGGAAAATGGAAAATGACGGCTGTTGATTCATTTTCCGTTTTCCGTTATCCATTTTCCGTTTGTATGAAAAGCACTCCGCTACTATTTTTAAATGTCATCATCATCGCGACCTGCGGCCTGATTTATGAGCTGTTGGCTGCCACTGTGTCTTCCTACGTCCTTGGCGATTCGGTAACTCAATTCTCGTTCATCATCGGCGTCTATCTATTTGCGATGGGTGTCGGGTCGTACCTTTCGCGGTTCATCGACAAGAATGTCGCAGAAAAATTCATCGACATTGAACTCGCCGTCGCAGTCATTGGCGGTTTTTCGGCCCCTTTGTTGTTTCTCACCTTCGCGTACGTCACATATTTCGGAATTATCCTTTACACATTGGTGTTTGTCATCGGAACGCTGGTCGGCCTCGAGATACCGCTGCTGATGCGGATCCTAAAAGATAAGCTTGATTTCAAGGAGCTCGTCTCTCGCGTTCTCGCGCTGGATTATGTCGGAGCTTTGGTCGCATCACTTCTGTTCCCGATCTTCCTGGTACCGAAACTCGGCCTCAATCGAACGTCCTTAGTGTTCGGCATGCTCAACGCCGCCGTCGGCCTGTGGGCGACATGGCTGCTCGAACCGCTGTTAACGAAACAAAAGATCACAATTCTTCGTGTCAAAGGCTTTATCGTTCTGGTCCTTCTAGCGATCGCATTGATTAAGGCGGACAGCCTGACAACGCTCGCCGAAGACGGTCTTTTCGTTGACAACATTGTCTATGCGAAAAGCTCGCCCTATCAACGCATCGTCGTCACCAAAGGAAAAACAGGTCATGCTCTCTTTCTAAACGGCAATCTGCAGTTCAGCTCGTTTGACGAATACCGCTATCATGAGGCCCTGGTTCATCCAGCCTTTGCCGCTTATGACGGAGAACCAAAACGCGTCCTCGTCCTGGGCGGCGGCGACGGACTGGCTCTTCGTGAGGTACTCAAGTACAAATCCATACAGGCTGTGGAACTCGTTGATCTCGATCCGATGATGACGGGTTTGTCCCGCTAATTTCCCGCTCTTGGCGAGCTAAATCGACACGCTTTTGATGACCCGCGCGTCAGCGTGACGAACGGTGACGCTTTTGTCTGGCTCGACAACAATGACCAGCAGCCATTTGATATAGCGATAATAGACTTCCCGGATCCAAACAATTTCGCCCTCGGCAAACTCTACACGACCCGCTTTTACAATCTCTTAAAACAAAAACTCAAACCTGATTCGTCCGTGGTCATCCAAACCACCTCTCCGCTCATCGCGAGAAATTCGTTCTGGTGCGTGATGAAAACTCTCGAAGCCAGCGGCTACAGGGTAAAACCATATCAAACGACGGTCCCAAGCTTCGGCATCTGGGGCTTCGCCCTTGCCCGGCTACAGCCGTTCGATGCACCAAATAAACCACGTTCCGAGATCGAGCTTAAGTTTCTCAATGATCAGACTTTTGCATCGATGTTCGAGTTTCCGACCGACACGTCAAAGCCGAACGAAGAGTTAGAGATAAATCGTTTGGATAATCAGGCCCTAGTTCGGTACTACGAAACGGAATGGAGACGAGTTGAATAGTGATTTTTTCGAAATAGCTGATAACTGATAGCTAAAAGCTGATATTTATGAAAGAAATTTTAAGAGACAAATCTTACGCATTCGCACTGAGAATAGTAAATCTCAGCGAATATCTGCATCGTGAAAAACACGAGTATGTCCTTTCCAGAAAGGTTTTGGATTCTGGAACTAATATCGGTTTGTTTATCGAAGAAGGAAAACAAGGCATTGATACAGATGATTTTCGAAGTCGGTATGCGGTAGCCAACAAAGAAGCTTTCAAGACAAATTTCCAGCTTCGATTACTTCGCGACGGTAAATTTATTAGTGATAGTCAGGCCCGCTCACTACTCGATGATTGCGAAGAATTGCAAAAAATGCTCATCGCGACATTGAAGACCACGAAACGAAAGGAACAAGATATCAGCTAACCGCTATCAGTTATCAGCTATTTCGAATGTACGTCACCCGACGAGAACTACTCACCGCCTTTCTAGGAGCACCCCTGGCTTTCGCGGCGTGTCGGTCGGAGGAATCGCACGCTTTTCCAGTGGGCGAGATCGTCGGTCAGTCGGCGACGCTTGGGCATATTCTGCGTGAAAATCGCAGCTTTGAGGTGCCGGCTGACAAATGGGAATCGAAAAAAGTTGCGATCATCGGTGGCGGGGTCGCGGGGCTGTCGGCGGCATGGAAACTTAGGAGAGAGAACTTTAGTGACTTTGTTTTACTTGAACTAGAGAAAGAAGTCGGCGGAACGTCGGCCAGCGGGAAGGGCGAGCCGGTTGGTTATCCGTGGGGAGCTCATTATCTGCCGGTACCTTTTCAGGAAAATGTCGAGCTCATTTCGCTGCTTGATGAGATGTCGCTTTTAGAGGGACGAGACAGGCGCGGCGAGGTGATGGTAAAAGAGCAGTTTTTGTGCCGCGAGCCTGAGGAGCGCGTCTTTTACAAAGGGCGCTGGTACGAAGGACTCTATTTACAGGTCGGTGCGAACGAGGATGACAAACGACAATACGCGGAGTTTCAGAAGCTGATCGATGGCTGGGTAAGTTGGCGTGATGCGTCGGGCAAGCGGGCGTTCGTCGTGCCGCTCGCAGATTGCTCGACCGGCGCTGAGGTCACCGCCCTCGACAAAATATCATTTGGCGATTGGCTGCGGCAGAAAGGATTTACTTCCGAGAGGCTCTTTTGGTACTGCGACTACGCGACGCGAGATGATTACGGGCTAAAGGCCGATCAGGCGTCGGCGTGGGTCGGGCTGTTTTATTTCTGCTCGAGGGTTCGCAAAAGCGGCGGCGAATCGCAGCCTTTTATCACATGTCCCGAAGGCAATGGGCAATTTGTGCATCATTTTTTGGATAAGGTTAAAGAGAACGTGCGTAGGTCTCAAGTCGTGGTTTCGGTTGTGCCTACTGATAAGGGCGTCGATGTGATCTGTCTCGACGGAGGCGAGCTTCGCGGTGTTCATTGCGAAAAGGCGATTTTTGCATCGCCGATGTTTACGGCGCCGTCCATCATTCGCGGGTTTCGTGAAGACGCGCCGTTTGCGGCGAGCGAGTTTCAGCACAATGCGTGGTTTGTCGCTAATCTATTCCTGAAAGATCGTCCAAAGCCACGATTTGCCAAAGATTTTCCGCTCTCATGGGACAACGTCCTGTACGAAAGCCCTTCGCTCGGTTACGTTACCGCCACGCATCAAAAGGGCATCGACTACGGCCCGACGATCCTGACTTATTACTATCCGATGTGCCACGAGGAAAACGCCCGCACCAAACTGTTCGATTACCGCTGGCGCGACCTCGCCGATGTCTGTCTAACCGATCTTTCACGTGCCCATCCTGACATCTACGAACTCACGACACGTATCGACATAATGCGTTGGGGCCACGCGATGATCTCGCCCCGTCCAAATTTCATCTGGAGCGGCGTCCGCGAAAAAGCAATAAAACCATACCGCAACATCCACTTCGCCCACACGGATCTTTCCGGCATCGCACTTTTCGAGGAAGCGTTTTATCATGGACTGCGCGCGGCGAAGGAAGTTCTTTAAATACGCTATCACTTTCTGCTATCATCAAACATGAATCGTAAACAGCAAAAAATTATCGACGCGATATTTACGGTTCCAACACTTGCGAATATACGATTTGCAGATATTGAAAAGTTGGTGAGCTCACTTGGAGGCAAAATCATCGAAGGTCGCGGGTCGCGAGTTTCTTTTGAGATCGAAGGTCGACGAATATTCCTTCACAGGCCGCACCCGGAACGAAACGCGATTAAATATCAGGTAGAGCTGGTTCGCGAATTTTTTGGGGAGTATAGGTGTATCTGATGAATAACACACTGAGATATAAAGGATTTACGGCAAAAATCGAGTTTTCTGCAGATGATGCCCTTTTTGTGGGTCGGGTCATGGGAATCGACGATATTATAGGATTTCACGGCGAAACTGTTGCGGAGCTAAAGAAAGAGTTCAAAGAGTCCATCGAATTCTATCTCGAAGTTTGCGCAAAAGAGGAGAAGAATGCCAAGAAGACCTATTCCGGCAAGCTCCTTTTTCGTCTTCCCTCGGAATTACATGCGAAAGTAGCTGACGCTGCTGTCCGTAAAGGAAAGAGTATCAATGAATGGGGAAAAGAGGTATTAGAGGCTGCGGTGCAGTGAAGGCGATGAAGAGGTAGTTGTTGGCAGCCATTCTCAAACAAAATAACCAGTGGCTTTTTTCTCGTGAGATCGACTTGACGGTCTTTCTCGGCAGTGCGTTGGTATCTTTGCTGTTGCTCGCAGTCGGTGCTGAGATCGGCGTCCTGAACAGTGACTCGCCGGAATGGACTTGGGTCACAGGTGTTCTGCTGATCGATGTCGCTCATGTCTGGTCGACGAGCTTTCGGGTTTATTTCGACAAAGAGGAATTGAAACGACGGTCTTGGCTTTATCTCCTTGTCCCAATATTTGGGTACGCGATCGGCGTCGCACTGTACTCCGAGGGCGAGTTGGTGTTTTGGAAGGTGCTGGCTGTTATCGCGGTGTTTCATTTTGTGCGCCAGCAGTATGGTTGGGTAGCTTTGTACCGGAGGAAGCTGGGCGAGACATCGCGGGCGACCTGGTGGATCGATGCGGTTGCGGTCTATCTGGCATCCGTTTATCCGCTGGCGTTTTGGATGACTTCGCTGCCGAGGAACTTTGAGTGGTTTGTGCAGAACGATTTTGTGCCGCTGCCGACAATCGTGGCGACGATTCTTTTTCCGGTGTATGTCATTGCTCTGACCGCCTACTTTGCTAAATCGATCTACCAATATTTCGCGACCGGCTTTCTGAACATCGGCAAAGATATCGTTGTGGCGACGACCGCGATCTGCTGGTACGTCGGCATCGTCTATTTCAATTCCGACTACGCCTTTACCGTGACAAACGTCATCATCCACGGCGTGCCATATTTCGCACTGATCTATGTTTACGCTCGTGTGAAACGCGAAACGGCTGGGCCGGTTTATCGAACGCTTTCATCAAACTGGATAATTTTTCTCGCAACGCTCTGGGCTCTCGCGTATGTCGAAGAGCTCTTCTGGCACCGCGGCGTATGGCATGACAAACAGTGGCTGTTTGGCGGCGATTGGGACTGGGGAACACTGAAAATGTGGCTCGTTCCGCTCCTCGCCCTACCGCAACTCACTCACTACGTCCTCGACGGATTCATCTGGCGGCGAGGAAGTCATCCTGAGTTTCGGTTAGTTTAAGAAATTGGCCACCGATTACACGGATAAGACAGATTAAGAAAATTCTGATCCGTGCAATCCGTGGCCAATGTTAATTCCCGTGGCTAATTATCGTCGTTCTTTGTATCGAAGACGAATCCGCTGCCTTTCGACACCTCGGGCGTGATTGAGACGGTTTGGCGTTTTCCGTCGCGAACGAATGTTAGCTGTACGTCGCCTTCCTTCTTGCTGCTGACCTCGCGCATCAGGTCGAACTGGCTTTTAACGGCCTTGCCGTTTGCCTCGACGATAATGTCACCGGCTTTTAGTCCGGCTTTGGCGGCAGGTGAATTTTTGCGAACCTCGTTGATCATCAACCCATCTTCAACGCCGAAATGCTGGGCCAATTGCTTGGTCAGATCGGTGACACCGACGCCGATTTGGCGACCATTTCCTGGGGCCCAACTCAAAGATCGACCGTCGTCGCCTGGAAGAGTAAACGTCCTAAACCCCTCGCCATTGGGCATAGGAAAGCCTTTCATCGGCGGCATTTCGCGAAACCTTTCAAGATTCAAGCCCTCAAATCCGCCCGACGACGGAAAAGTAAAATTACCATCGCCAAAGTTTGCTCCGCCGCGCTTGCCGAGCGTGGTCGTCACTTCCTGTTCGCTACCACCGCGCGCGATTGTTATTTTAACCTGATGATCCGGATTGACCTCGCCAATCAGCCGTGTGAGTTTGCGGGTGCTTGTAATCTCGTCACCATTGAACCGCAGGATAATGTCGCCTTCCTTGATGCCGGCCGCCGAAGCGGGTGAATTCTCCGACACCTTTTCGACCGCTACGCCGCGCACGCCGCGCAGACCGTACTTGGAAAAATTCTCCTTCGTCACCTCAACTGTCTGAACGCCAAGATAACCGCCATCGCCACCTAACGAAAACGCAAACGTCTGCGGTGCGAGTGTCTTTTCCTTTTTCGCCTCAGGCGTCTGGCCGAAGACTATCGTGAAAGCCGACGTAACGATCATCACCGAACTCAAATATCGGTTAAACATAAAAATGCCTCCAAAAAAACTAGTTCTCGTACATAAGCAGACGAAACTTTTTAAGAACCGGTTACGTTTTTGTTGCACCGGGGGCCGGAAAAGGTTGCCTTTGGGGGCGGAAAACCTCCCCATAGCGATTCGTTTCTCTCAGAGCCGCTTTTCCGAGCTTTGGAAACACTCTTGACCAATCTGGCAAAACCCTCTACCAATCGGGCTGAATTCGGTCGACTGGGGTAGTTTTTGCTACGACCAGGGGGCTGGAATTGTCTTTGTTAATACTAGCAGCTCGCGTAATCAGACCCCATAATTACTGGCCCGCGGCGATCCAGACGAACAAAATGTGGCACGTGCCACATTTAAAAGCACCATTTTATGATTGCAAAACCCGCAACACTTTAAAATACAAAAAAGTTCACCCCGAGTCGCGGCAGAACAGTGGTAAAATTCCTCTATCGACAGAAATAAGGAGATCACAATCGTGAAGAAATACTGCCTTCGAAATTTAGCTCTGACTTGTTTCCTATTGGTTGCCGCTGCTTGTCCCGGCGCGTTTGGGCAGCAGACATTCGACAAAGCCGAATTTGCGGCCCGCCGGGCCAAGGTTTTTGAAAAGATCGGCGACGCCATGGCGATCGTGTTTGCCAACGATGAGCATCCACACGCCGTAAAATATCGCGAGGCGCCGGATTTCTTCTATCTAACAGGCGTTGAAGAGCCGGGCGCGATGCTGATCCTGATCGGCAAAACAAAGCAGGCGTTCATTTCCGCACCGAAAAAGCCCGAGTGGAAGGTCAGCTCGGAAGGGCCGGGTATCCGCGACATCAAGGACGCGGCCGGTATTTACGGACTATCCGGCGTGCAATCGCTCGAAAACCTTTACGGCACGTTTAATTTTAGGGCGAGCCTTGTAAAAAAACTCTACGTGCCGCTCACGCCTCACGATCAGCTCCAGTATGCCCGCCAGGAGGTCGTTGGCCTGAATGCAGAGGAAATGAAGCTGCCGTTTAGCCACATGCCGCGCGTCAAACAGGCTATCAACGGACTCATCAGTTGGCAGCCGCATCTCGAACTGCACGATATTAGCCCAATTCTCGATGATCTCCGCTGGGTAAAATCGCCCTTTGAGATCGAGCGTATGCGCATGGCCGGTAAGATCGGCGCCGAAGGCGTCAAGGAGGCGATCAAGGGCACAAAACCGGGGATGTACGAATATGAGATCGAGGCCGCTGCGCGATTTGTTTATGTTAAACGAGGCACGCGGGGTGACGCCTTTACACCGATCGTCCCTTCGGGTCCGAACACGGTTATTTTGCATTACAACAAGAATAACCGAAAAATGCAGGCTGGTGAGGTAGTGTACATGGACTACGGAGCCGACTATGATTACTATACGTCTGATATCACGAGGACCTGGCCGGTCTCGGGCAAATTTACCCCGGAACAGGAAAAGATGTATCGATGCATTCTCGAAGCCCGCACTGCGATCATTGCGGCGATCAAACCCGGCGCGGTCGTTGCCGACCTGCAAAAGGCGTCGGAAGCGGTTTACAAAAAACACGGCTTCGGAGCTGAGTTTGAAAATGTTGGCCGGTATGTCGGTCACTTTATCGGTATGTCCGTTCACGATGTCGGTGAAGACGACCGGCCGTTTGTGGCGGGCGTGATCTTTAACGTCGAGCCGCTGCTGCAAAACGACGAGATGAAGGTCCATGTCCGCCTGGAAGATACGGTGCTGGTGACGGCGACCGGAGCCGAGAACCTAACGGCAGGCGTACCCGCAGACATCGAAGCGATCTACGCCCTCATGCGCGAAAAGCCGCTGACCCTCGTTCCGTAGCGTTTCTTTGCGGTATTCAATAATGCTGATGATCTAGTACGATTTGGCGAACAGCCTCGACATAGAGTTTGTGTTCCTGAGCGAGAATCATCTCGGATAGTGACGCAACCGTCGCACCGTTTTTGACCGCGACATCTTTCTGCAAAATAATCTCACCGTGGTCGAGGAGTTCATCGACGTAGTGGACGGTGCAGCCGGTGATTTTTACGCCGGCCTCCAAGGCTTGGCGTTGGGCGTCGAGGCCGGGAAATGCCGGGAGCAGACTCGGGTGGATATTGATAATCTTGTTTGGGAATGCCTGGACAAACAGCGGCGAGAGCAAACGCATGTAGCCCGCAAGGCAAATCAATTCGACGCCGTGGCGGTTTAGCTCGCTGACGATCTCGGCGTCATGCTCCTCTCGCGAACGGCCGCGACGTTCGACAACAACTGTCTCGACACCACGCTCGCTAGCCTTAGCCAAACCAGCCGCGTCCGTCTTGTCACTGATAACGACCGCGACCTCAGAGAGAGGTATCTCGCCGGTCTGTACAGCATCAACAAGCGCGACCATATTAGACCCGCGACCCGATATTAGAATACCGATCTTCATAAGATAAGAGGTTAACCAAGAGAACACAGAGG
Source organism: uncultured Acidobacteriota bacterium (assembly GCA_963738935.1). Lineage (GTDB taxonomy): Bacteria > Acidobacteriota > Blastocatellia > Pyrinomonadales > Pyrinomonadaceae > OLB17. The sequence goes on from CAVTYF010000001.1 coordinate 3,412,074, forward strand.
TCACTGAGAGATTCTATTTGATCCCTTAAACGAGAATCTTCGAAGGTGATAATCAACCCGGAAAGGCGTGGCAATCATCTTCATTCTCGGTGTTCTCTGTAGCTATTTCCCGATCATCGCCTCAAATACGCGCCACGATTTTGCGCTGATAGACCGCCGAGGAATGCTGCGCCGAGTTTAGTTACAAACGAGATAGTGAACAGCACTGCGATCTGCGTAAGTGCTCCGGCCGCCGCAATGATCGCAAAGTCGAGAAAGAAATAAACCAGCCAGACAAGCAACGCCGCCTTGACGCTGTTGCCTTTCGGAAACTTGCCGCCGATTGAGCGCCCTGCCAAAAACATCAGCGGAATCCCCACAACTATCGAACAATACGGAGCGGCAACCTGTGCGTATGCCTGATAATACGCCTCGTCATGCCCCGGATCGATCAAGAAGCTGTAAACGACCACATACAAAACGCTGATCAGAACATTAACGATCATCACGCCCAAAGCAAACGGAACAGCGAGCCACCAGCGATTTTTTTCCATAGCGATTCAAACAAGTATAATTCTTTATGTACGATTTGCAGAAGATAGAACCAAAGCAGAACGGAATGAACAATGAAGATAACTGCAGAACCGGATGGTTTCACGGATAACGCGAGGCAGTTGAAGCTGGACGACGCTGCTGTCTCGAACGATTCGGATTTGCCTGCGTTTCTGGCAAAGCCGGAAGGCGCACCTGTCTATTATGGCTTTCCATTAGTTCCGGAAACAATGATTGATGGCTGGTGCCTTAGCGCGATCACAGAGTACGAAGACCCGGACGGTTGCGACTCGGGCGATGCGTATGTTGTTGCCCCAGACGGCTCGAGGGCCGGTCTTGGTTGGGATGTCGGTGAAGGCAAGGTGTCGGAAATATGTCCCCCAGAGAACGGCCGCTGGGGTGTCTATCAGATCTGGTTCAGTGAACCGGTTCGAACGACAGAGGATTTGGTTGAACGATTCAGAGAAGTCTTGCCGCAGTTGCAAAAAATTTATGACGGACTTCAAGTGTAATCTAGATTGAAAATGGGTTCACACATTTGTTAACATTTATGCGGAAGGTGATCTTTTACAAGACAGAAACCGGGGAAAGTCCGGTGCAAGATTTTCTCTACACCCTCAGCATTAAACAGCGAAGGAAAGTCGCTTGGGTATTAGGAGCTATTCGTGATCTGCCATTCGTTCATCGTGCGTATTTTAAGAAGTTGATCGACACCGACAACATATGGGAAGTACGGATCGATTTTGGCAGCGATACTTTTAGATTACTCGGATTTATGGACAAAGGTAATCTCGTAATTCTTACAAACGGATTTATCAAGAAAACCGACAGGACGCCACCCGCTGAGATTGCGCTCGCTGAAAAGAGGAAGAAAGACTATGAAAGCAGAAACAGAAATGGATGACCTAGACCGATTTATCGAAGAGCAAAAGCGGCTCCACCCTGAGTTTGCCGAGGGTTTTGACGAAGGGTACGAGAATTTTAAGATCGGCGTGCTGTTCAAAGTTTCCCGCGAAAAGGCCGGAATGACGCAGGAAGAGGTTGCGGAAAAGTTAGGAACTAAAAAATCAGCGATCTCACGTATCGAGAACCATGCGGAAGATATTCGGCTCTCGACGTTGCACAAATACGCTAAAGCTCTGGGCAAGAAAGCTAATCTTGAGATCGTCTGAGGATGAACGATGCAAGGAACCCCCGAATCCGACGAATTGCTCTTTGAAATAATGACTCAGCTCGGATTTCGGGTGCGCGTTACGCGAGCTTATTGGGATATAATTGTCACAATAAAACATCCTGTTATGGCTGGACGCGAACAGGTTGTCAAGGAAACTCTGGAAAAACCGGGTGAAATCCGATTAAGCAAGAATGATCCGGCGGTTCACCTTGTTTTACAGGTCTGAACGGACAGAGCGTTGGGTTTGCGCGGTTGCCAAACGGCTGGATGACGAAGGGTTCCTGATCACTGCCTACCCAACCGACGCCATCAAAGAAGGAGAACGAATATGGCCCAGGTAAAAGTGTTTTACGACGAAATTGGGAATACGCTCACCGTTTGGTTTGGCGATCCGCACGAGGAATACTCGGACGAGGAAACGGGCGAAGAAGTGGTCCTAATGAAGGACAAATCCGGCAAAGTCATTGGCTTCGAGAAACTGAACTTTATGCTTTCCAAGCCTTAGCATTTGCAGGTTGCGTTTGAAACGGTCGCTGCATAAACCATATCGCTCTAATTTGTACCTCAGAAGATGGGAGCAAAAGAGTTGCAAGAATCTTGGGACGACGACTCAGCCATCTCGCGAATCGAGAACCATGCTGAGAATATTACGCTATCTACACTGCACAAGTACGCAAAGGCTCTTGGGAAAAAGGTTAATTTAGAGATCGTATAGCTGTGTTTGTTACTGACAAATGCATCGGTCTTGATTACCCCTGTCTCACAAAAATATGAAAAGACTTATCTTTTTCGGCGCCTCGGCTTTGTGCCTCTTAACACTTAGCGTTTTCGAGATTCAGGCGTGCACTTGTGCCCAATCTAGATCGCCCGCTCACGCATTCGCCGCGTCGGCGGCTGTTTTCGTAGGTACAGTAAAGGATATCTTAGTTCCTGCGGTTAACAAGCATGATTCAAACGATAGCTCTCGCGCGAAGGTTGTTTTTAACGTGCAGGAACCGCTAAAAGGCGTTACTGAAAAGGAAGTAACACTTCTTCAAGGCGGCGGCGGAGACTGCATTTACAGCTTTGAAAAGGGTGAAACTTACTTAGCATATGCCTCTGCGAGCGATGCAGGTTATTACGCTTTCCTGTGCGGAGGAACGACCCCCGCTGAAGTGGGCTCCTAACGACCTGACCTGTGTGCGAAAAATCACGAGTGGTATCCGCACCTTGTCGATTTTTGGAACCATACGCCGCGATTTAGGCTTCTACCAAATTGATTTGCCGCCGATCGAAGGCGGGAAGGTTCTGATAGAAAACGTTAAGGGACTTGAGGCCAAAATTGACGGTGATGGCAATTACATCCTGGAAAACGTTCCTCCCGGTCTGCACAAATTAAAGGTCTTTTTGCCGGACTCGCTGTCACCAAATTCGCTGGAACAAATGTTTGATCTAAGTCAGACTGTTTGCTTGCGACAGAACTTCGTCGTCAAGATTGACGGTGCGATCACGGGAAAGATTATTGAATTTGACGGTAAGCCTGCTGTAGATGTTCCGCTTAAAATTTTTTCCACTACTTCAAACTTGTATCCAGCTGCGGAAGCCCGTACTGATCTCAACGGCGAATACAAGTTATCTAAGGTCCCGCCGGGGGAATATCATTTGGTCGTCAGTCAGGACGCCAAAACTTTGGGACGACGAATCTCATTCCCGAGCGTTTTTTTCCCGGGCATCACCGATTACATGAAAGCGGAGGGAATAAGAATTGGTTATGCCGAAAAACTCGGAGAAGTAAACGTCCGACTTCCTTCTAAGCCTAATGAGCGGATGTTGACCGGGAAAGTAATCTGGGCAGACGGAAAACCGGTTGCCGGAGCAAAGATCACATACCAGGTTGACGAGATATCTGTAAATTTATGGGGTCCAGATAGTTACAGTGATGTAAATGGCAATTTTTTCATACCGGTTTTGGAAAACACAGGGGGCATGATCGGAGCGAGTGGCACGACAAAAGAGGGTTTGTACTATTCGTCGCGGCTAGAGGTTTTTCCGCGAAATCAGGTTCCGAAGGAAATAAAACTGATAGTTCGCCACTGACTTCACAACGTGATCAATATAGAGACGGTGAGATTTATCCCACAAGCCCTATCGATGGGCATATGCGTTTCGAATCACAACCTCACCTGAGCCTTCGACAAGGCTCCCGATATCATACACAGGTCCTAGTTGTTCTTTCACACTTTCTTTGGTCTGGGGTGAACAAACCACGATCATTCCGATACCCATATTAAAGGTCCGGAACATCTCTTTTTCGTCGACGTTTCCGAGTCGCTGCATCAGGCCGAATATTGGGAGTTCGGGCCAGGTGCCGCGGTTTATTTCTACGGAGACGCCTTCGGGTAGGATGCGTGGGATGTTTTCAAGGAAGCCGCCGCCGGTGATGTGGACGAGGCCTTTGATCAACGGAACGCCGACATCCTTGTCGGCGTTGGTGGTCTTATCCAGCAACGGGGCGATCTGCGGCAAGAAGCTGGCGTGTGTCGCGAGCAGGGCTTCGCCGACGGTGGTGCCGAGTTCGTCGATGTAGGAATCGGGTGTGTAGCCGCCGACTTCGAAAAAGAGTTTGCGGGCGAGTGAGTAGCCGTTTGTTTGCAGGCCGGTCGAGGGAATGCCGAGGACGACATCACCGGGCGTGATCGATTTGCCGTCGATGACCTTTGGTTTATCGACAACGCCGACGATGAATCCGGCGAGGTCGTATTCGCCATCTGCATACATCGAAGGCATCTCGGCCGTCTCGCCGCCGAGCAGGACGCAGCCGTTTTCGCGGCAGGCGCGGGCCATGCCTTCGACAACTGAGGCTGTGGTGTCGGGTTCGAGTTTTCCGGTCGCGAAATAATCCAGGAAGAACAACGGTCGAGCACCTTGGACTAGAATGTCGTTGACACAGTGATTAACGAGATCGGCACCGACCGTATTGTGAATTCCCGTATCAAACGCCAGCTTTAGCTTCGTCCCGACTCCGTCCGCTGACGCAACCAATATCGGCTCCGCCATTTGTGGAAAAGCTGCGGAAAACATCCCACCAAAGCTCCCGATCTCGGTAAGTGTGCGTTCATTAAAGGTGCTACGCGCGTGTTCGCGGATCTTCGCAACGGCGAGATTCGCATTGTCGATCGAGACGCCGGCGTCGGCGTATGAAATTGATTGGCTCATTAGATTTGAAACAAAAAGTTACGCCTCGATCACGTGTTCACCGCCGTGCTTCAACAACTTTTGGTCGAACGAAACGAGTTGATTCCCTCCGGCCTCAGCCTCCACCGCCAAGTAGCAGTCGATAATTGAGAGATCTCCATGCTTCTCATAAAGATCCAACATATCGCTCAAGAGGCTATAATTAGATTCCAAGTTTGGAAACGAAAGAAAAGGCTTTAAAGACCCCGCGATGCGCTTCCGCGGAGCTAGATAAACCTTCTCAAGGACAAAAACAGTTTCAGTAATGACGACATCAGTTACATAGCAGTTGGAACCATTAATAACCGCTACTGCCTTAGGCCACTGATGCGGCACATCTTTCAACAAAAACCTGAGGATGATATTGGTGTCAAGACTCTTCACTTGAGATATCTTTTCTTGTGTTCAGCTATCTTTGCTTTCTCGATGGCCGTCTTTAACGCGACGCCCTTCAATCCCAGCTTCTCCTTCGGCATGCTGCTCAGAAGCCGCTGTCTTGCTGATTCAAATTCTTCTATGGTCATGCCGGGATCGATCAGCAGTTTATTTTCGCTATCTATAGAGAGCCTCACCTTACGCCCGGGTTTAAGGTTTAGGGCCTTGCGTAGCGGCGAAGCAATCGTTATCGTGCCTTTACTCGTGATCGTCGTTTCGTATTTCATGTAATACAGATTATAAAACGTATTACGTTTTGTCTATTTCTTTCGTGATTCCGAATTCGCGTTTCAACACTGCCAGAAATCCCACTTCATCTATGATCGGTGTCTCATGTCGTACACCACTGATGGTGCATAACAGAATCCGCCGCGCCTTTGGACAACAATCTTCCCGTAAAACCTATCCATCTCCAAAACTAACGGGCGCTTCCAGTGAATATCGAGATTTTCAAACGGCACGCTGAGCAGGTGCCGCACCTGGAGCAGCCGCAGAAGGTCGATCGGCGGCGTCAGATCGATTTCGGCTGTGACCGATATCCTTCTGAGATAAGCTATTGTTTTTCCACCTTCCATTCGATGCCTTTGACGCTCGCACAGGTTGGGCCGCCGTCGCGTCCGACACCCGGAAATTCGGCCTGCAAGCACACGCCGCTTTTAGAAATAACTGTCTGGATCTGGTCGCCGGTGATACTCATCAGCGATATCTTAGCCCGGCGGCCCCAGATGGAATGCTGATCAGCGTACGTTCCGGAATTTACATAAACAAAACGGGCGTTCTTTGGGCCTTGCGCGTATTTTCCGAGAAAATTCGGCGGCGTTTCGATTAGATCGACATTGATTTCGAGGTCGAAAATGAGCGCTTCCGGTGAAACGGACGTGGGCGCCAGGAATTCGTCTTTACCACGCTGCACCATCATCGCGACTCCGTTGAGGGGATCGCGCACTATTATCCTGACCGGGATTTCATGTTTCATTTCGCAAAAGTCGAATTATATCGTTTTCAGAGCCGAAATTCATTGACCAAACCGGTTTTGCCGTTTAGCATTTTTATAGGAAACGAATATGAGCTTTACATTAACCGATCTGGGCAGCGAGAACTTTGAATTTACGGCGAACGTATGGAGCTGGAAGGCGGCTCTTGAGGTGATAAAAAGCCTCGATATAGTTGGCGATGGCGCGCTCAGGCAGATGAGTTACAACGCCACGGGCGTGAAAATCTCAGCCGAGGATGCACACGAGATAGCTACCCGCATTAAAAAAGAATGGCTGCCAAAACTCGCGCCCGATAAACGCGTATTCGGTGATCTGAGCATCACCAACGCTCCCGACGACATGACGCTCCACCGCGATGGCGACGAACAGTGGAAAAATTACAGCGTCACACACGACTGGCTGGCCGAGTTTGCGGAGTTTTGTTTGAAATCGAAGGGCTTTCAGATCTTCTAGGCGGAAACACGACCGGTAGGGAGTGTGCCTTACTTGCGATTGTTGATTTTGGCCGCAGGATTGATTTTTGCCGCAGGGACACACTCCCTACCGGTCGTGTTTCTGCCTTGATGGATTTTCTTAACGACATCATCAATTCTCTCGCCCCGATTTTCAAAAACATCTGGGTTCAGATCACCTTGTTGATCATCTTTGCAACGGGCCATGGCTACGCCGGGGCGTGGCTGGCGGTGCGGATGCTGTTTCGGCCGCGGCTTCCAGTAAAATTTTTCGGCTTTACGATCTTTCCGCAGGGTATGATCCCGCGACACCGCGACCGGCTCGCAAATGCCATCGGCAAAGCGGTCGGCGAAGAACTTGTTTCCAAGGACACGATCATCGGGCAGCTTACGGGCAACGATTTTCTGCGTAAGAAAATTCAGAGCGTTGTCGATTCCTATACCAACGAGATTCTGTCTGAGGACTATCCGTCGCTGATCGAGGCTTTGCCTAAGAATGTCCGCGAGCCGATTCTCGATGCGATCTCGGCCTTGCAGCTCAAGCTTGGTAAGCATATCCGTTCGGTTCTTAAGAGTGAGGAGTCGCTTGAGACGATCCGCGGGTTTGTCACCCGCCGCGTCGATGATGTGCTGGGAAAACGCGTTTCCGAGGTCGTCGATGACGAGGCTTTTGCCCAGATCACGGGCTTTCTCGATGGGCGCATTCGCACGGCGGTCAAATCTAAGGCCCTCGAAACCAACATTCGCGATTTTATCAGCCGACGCATCGAGGCTCTTATCAATTCCGAAACGCCGCTCGGCAAGATGTTTACGGATGACGCGATCGCCCTATTAAAGGAAAAAGCCAACGAACAGATCGAGCCCGCGATCAGGCAAATCGCCGACATCGCCGCAACCGAAAAGACGCGAAACCAGATTAGCTCGCTGATAAAGCATGAGGTCCATGATTATTACGAAAACCTTTCGTTTTTCAAGAAGATCTTCGTCTCGCGCGAAACGCTGATCGGCGAGGTTGACGACCTGGTCAACGAAAGCCTGCCAAAACGCATCGAAGAAGCCCTAAACGGCGCGTTTTTTGTCGAGGAGGCCCGGTCGTTTATTGGCACCAGTATCGACAACGCGATGGCCAAACCGCTTCCGGTCGTGATCGGCGCCGTCGCCCCAGAGCAGCTCGTTCGTTTTAAGGAACAGGTGACAAAGGTCGTCCTCTCTCTGCTGCAAAGCGAAGAAACAATCGAGGGAATATCGCGCTACACAAGGGAAACGCTCAATAAATTAAGACCGCACAGCATCGACGCAATCCTCCAGATCATTCACCCCGAGTCGGAAGAAAAACTCAAACGAATGCTCGCCACTAGCCTGCTCGACATTATTTCCCGCGAAGAAACGTCGAATATCATCAACGAAATCCTCGCCAGCCAGATCGATAAACTCCTCTCGCGGCCGATCGGTAAACTTGGCGATCATATTCCCGAAATAAAACTCCGTGAGGCCAGCACCTCGCTGACGGACGCCATCATCTCGGCGGTCCACGCAAAACTGCCGGATGCCATCGCCGAATTTGACGTCGCCGGAATGGTCCGTGAAAAGATTCGCAATTATCCACCAGAAAAACTTGAATCGCTCGTCATGTCGGTCGCAAAAGAACATCTGCGAACAATCGAGCTATTTGGGGCGTTATTTGGCTTTTTTATCGGCGTGCTTCAGGCTGTTCAGTTTTATTTTTACGCAAAGTAAGATCCCGATAAATTCGGAAAACATTTAACGAATTCTATTCGTTTGATTTATGATTAGTAGTAAATGGAAGGGGGACAGGTGAGATGCCACAATTAAGAAATAAAAAAACTGAAACGTTCACCGTCAGACGGGCCAGACTTAATACTTCGACCGATCCACGCGATTGGTCACCTCTCGGCAGAAGATTGATGAAGATAGCTGCCGAGATTGAGGCGTCCGACGAGCCTGGTATGAGCGAGGCGGACCTCGAAAAGGAGCTACAGATGCGGCGTGGCGGTTACATCAGAGACGATGAATAAAACATTGACATATGTTGATGCGTCGATCCTGATTCACGCCGCTGCAAAGTCAACCGCTGAGACCTTTGCTCGCAAAATGCGTGCGCATCAGGTACTTAACGATCCAAGTCGCACGTTTGTCTCCAGCGCGTTTCTAAAGCTCGAAGTCCTGCCAAAAGCCAAGTGGTTTAACAAAAAGCGTGAAATTGATATCTATGATGCGTTTTTTCGTGTTGTAGAAAGCTGGTCGCCGGATGCTGAGTTGATCTTACCCGCTCTGGATTTGGCATCTGATTTCGGACTCGGATCTCTCGATGCTCTGCATCTATGCGCCGCCAAACATTTTGGAGCCGAGCTTATTTCGGCTGAAAAGCCAACCAAACCGATCTATCGCGCGTATTCTAATATTTCGTCAATCTACGAAGACTAACTTTTCATGATCCAGGACAAATACATAGACGCGATCTCGCAGATCGCACGACGAGAATTTGGGGTTGCTCCGACCGGCGTTGTGCGAATGACAAGCGGCATTTGCAACGAGGTTTACAGCGTCGCGATTGGTGAGCGCGAGTATATCTTTCGTCTGAAAGACGAGCCGCGGTATATGCTGGGGTCGCATAATCATATACCGCTTTTTAAATCAAAGGGGATAAAAGTACCGGATATTCTGGCCGAGGACTATTCAAAATCATGGCTGCCGCTCGCGTTTCAGATCCAAAATAAATTACCGGGACGGGACCTGAACGAAGTTATTCACACTCTTAGCGATAACGAATTAAAGGCGATCGGCGCCGATATAGCAGATGTTTTTCGGCATTTGAGCACGGTGCCGAACAACGGCAAATTTGGCGTATTGTGGGGCGATGACAAAGATCTAGTCGATTCATGGTCGGCTGAGGTTGGGCGCGTCACGGCGGTCGTCATCGGTTGGGGACGGCAGACCGGTGTCCTCGACGGCGAAATCGAAAAGGTGCTTTCGGATATCAATTCCGAATACAACGGTTATTTCGACCGCATCAGGCCGTACACCTATTTTGGCGACATTGCCGGAAAAAATGTAATGATCCACGACGGCAAATTTGCCGGTCTCGTTGATCTCGACAGCCTCGCTCAGGGCGATCCGCTCGAGGCGTTGGGGCGAATAAAGGCGAGTTGGTACGGCACGCATCACGGCGCGGTTTACAGCGATGCGGTCATGGATGCACTCGGCCTGCCCGATGCTCAACGTAAGCTTGTGACGATGTACGCCCTGCTAAACCGCACCTTCTGGACGCTCGAAAACGGGGTTCAATTTAACAGCAACACCAGTCGGACGGTGGACCGGGAACGCGAAATCGAGGATAAACACGCCGTAGCTGGTCTGCTTGCCGAACTAAAGGGCGAAGCGCAACCGATTGCTCCAAGGCCGGTCAGAAAAAGAACCGCGACAGTAAATGACGTGGCGGTTGTCGATAAAATTCCGGTTGCCGACGAGCAAGTTCTCGTCGCCCAGGCGGCCCAACCGACGTCTCCGGGTGTCGTTCAACCGGACGAACCGATAGAAAGGGTTGTCAAAACGCACCGCTCCGCCGTTTCCGTAACCGCGCCGTCAGAAATGATTCCGATGCCGACGGAACCGCCAGAGGTTGACATTCCGGTCCATGTACATGAGTCGGCGCCCCGCCACATGCTCGACGACGAAACGCCGGCCGCGACCGCTGGCATCCCAATCGCCCGTCCCCAAACGCGAAAACCTATGCTCGAGGCGAGTGGGCTTTCAAAAACGTACGTCAGCGACGGCGTCGGATTTAATGCGCTTAAGAATGTCGATCTGAAAATCGCCCAGGGTGATTGCATCGCGATCGTCGGCAAATCGGGCAGCGGCAAATCGACGCTGATGCACCTGCTCGCCTGTCTCGACGGCCCGACTGAGGGCTATGTTTATGTCGATGGCGGCGATACGTCCACGATGTCCGAGCCTGAAAAGAACCGTTTGCGAAACGAGAAATTCGGCTTTGTTTTCCAACAGTTTTTTCTCAATGGCCGCGACACGGTTTTTGAGAATGTCGTCCTGCCGCTGCGCATTCGCGGGGCATCGGATTTTGACATGATCACGGACGCGGACGAGGCTCTCGCGGCGGTTAGTCTGGTCGATAAAACCGACAATAAGGCAAAAGACCTCTCCGGCGGCGAAAAGCAGCGTGTCTGCATCGCACGTGCGCTAGTCGGCAAGCCGCAGGTTATTTTTGCCGACGAACCGACCGGGAACCTGGATTCAAACACCGGTGCGGCCATTGAAAATATGCTCTTTGACCTAAATCGCGACAAAGGCATCACGCTCGTTATCGTCACCCACGACGCCGACCTCGCCAAACGCTGCCAGCGGATTGTCGAAATGAAAGACGGCCAGATCGTCGGCGAATACAAAGGAGAAATAGCTACGCGATGAAAACCTGGGATCTGATAAAACTCGCCAACAGCAACCTTTTTCGCAACAAACTGCGCACTCTGCTGACGGTCGCGGCGATCTTCGTCGGGTCGTTCACGCTGACGATGACAAACGGCATCGGCGACGGCCTGCGCAGCTATGTCGAGAGCCAGGTAAAGAACATTGAGGGCGACGCCATCATTTTTGTACAAAGAAAAATCGAAGAGCCTGAGGAAGATCGCCGCCGCGACGCTCCCCGCGAATACAAGGACGAAACGGCGGAGCCCGAGACAACCGAGATCGATCCTGGTTCGCGGCTCGCGACGCTCGAACAGGTGCAAAGCGCGGCACGCGATATTGCGGATATCAAATCGATCACGCCGAGCTATTACATAGGCGGCGACTATGTAACCCTCGACGGCGTCAAAAAGTACCAGGTCGAGCTGTCGATGATGTCGCAGGGCCTCAGGCAAAAGACCGAGGTGGGCGAAACTATCAACGGCGATAGCCAGATCGTCCTTCCACTCGGACTCGCACGTGAGCTTGACCCTGAAAATATCGAAAATCTCATCGGTAAAAACGCGACCATCGGCTACAAGGCTTTCGACAAGTCTCTGCGGACGCTAAACCTGAGAATAGTCGGCGTCGCGACGAAGGGTTTTATGGCACTCGAGAGTTCGTTTGTCGATGCGCGAACGGCGTCTACGATCTACAACGATCAGAGCGACCCGACCAAATCCGGTAAGTTTCATCGATTCACGATACAGTTAAAATCAAGCGACCAGGCCACACTCGATTCCGTAAAGAAGAAACTGGAAGAAAAAGGTTTCGAAGGCGCAACCATCGCCGATCAACAAAAGCGAACATACGACGCAATCGGGATTTTTCAGATAGGCATGAGCCTCGTCGCCTTTATTGCTCTGCTTGCCGCTTCATTTGGCATCATAAATACGCTCGTGATCGCCGTTCTCGAACGCACCAAAGAGATCGGTCTGCAAAAAGCCCTCGGCATGGGCCGCGGCAAGATATTTGCCATTTTCTCACTCGAATCCGTGCTGATCGGTTTCTGGGGAGCCATGCTCGGCACCGTCGTCGGTATCATTGTCGGGACGATCGCAAATCAAGTGCTGATAAATGTTTATGCTGATTCTTTTGAAGGATATACACTCTTCGTTTTCACAATCCCGTCGATACTGCTCGTGACCTTTCTCGTCTGCACAATAGCCTTCATCGCCGGCGTCCTCCCCGCCATCCGCGCCAGCCGCCTAAACCCGATCGAATCGCTGAGATACGAATAAGGTCGCAGCCATCCGCTTTCAAAAATTAGGGGTGAATTTTTTGTATTTTAAACTTTCGCGGATTTTTCGATCATTGAGTGGGTGTTTTAAATGTGGCACGTGCCACATTTTGCCCGTCTGAGGTCGTCGCGGGTCAGCAAATACAGGGGTTGGCAACGCGAGCTGCCAGTAATTAACAACGTCAATTCCGGCCCCCCAGCCGTGGGAAAAACCGCCCCAGTCGGGACAATTCAGCCCGATTGGTAGAGGATTTTGCCTGACTGGTCAAAAGTGTTTGCCATCGGAAAGACCTTACCAGTAAACCGCGTTCCCCGATGTCCGGCTGACCCGTACATTTACAATCCGTAAACGCTAAGGCGTAATCCGGGTTTAATTCGTTCAGCAATAGTTAAAACAGGGCTGGTCAATAGAATTCCCCGCCGCCGTGAGCCTGTTTTTCTAGAAACGTTGCGTTTTATAACAGAGCATTGGAAGTTCATTATAGGAGAAACAGTAATGAGAAAAGTTGCAAAAGTGTTGGCATTTAGTTCGTTGTTACTGGTAGCGAGTTGTGTGCGGTCGCTGAATCCGCTGTACACCGACCAAGATCTGATCTATGACAATTCGCTGGTTGGTGTTTGGAAAGACAAAGAAACGAGCGAAACGTGGGCCTTTTCAAACGGCGGCAAGCTTGAATATAAGCTCTTGCATACCGAAGAGGACGGTCGGAATGGCGAATTTAGTGCCCGCCTTGTCCGTTTAGGGGATAAGTTGTTCCTCGATATTGTTCCCACAAAAACGGGTTTTCCGCAGGGCGATTTCTACCAGAGCCAATTATTACCGACTCACACAATTATGCATGTGGTACCAGGAGAATCGACCGTGCGAATCGCGATGCTGGAGGTGCGATGGCTACAGGATCTGCTTGCCGATAACCCGGACGCGATCCGCCACGAAACGATAAACGGCGAAATCATACTTACTGCAACGCCTAAGGAAATGCAAGGTTTCCTGCTCAAACATTTGAACACAAGGGGGGCATTTTCGCAGTCATTCGAATTGATACGGAAGGGGACTTCGCGGTGAATGCGTGGCTTTCCATTTTTGACTTAAATCGTTGAATTTGATCATGCAGAATGTGAATTAGGGCATTATTAAAGTGGGTTGCTTCGATAGAGCCGGATCGTGCCGTCGCTGCCGCCGGCCGCGAGGATCGTGCCGTCCCGCGATATGGCAGCAGCCTCGATATCTCCGATGTTTGGCTTGATCGATAATAATTCCTGGCCTGTTGCGAGGTCCCATACTTTCAACAATGAGTCTTTACCACCCGTAACAAGACGCTTTCCGTCCGGCGTAAATTCTAAACCACTAATCTCCGGGTCATGGCCGAGTATAAAAACGATCTCTTTGGCTGATTCGGCGTCTATAAGTTTCAGGCTACGGCCATTAATACCCTGGATCGCCGTCAGTTTGCCGGTGGTCGGCCTGAACGTCGCAAAATATTCAACGCCGGGTTCGCCCTTGAACGCGATGGTCTCCAGAGAACACGAAGCGGCATCCCATAATCGAATTGAGCCAACTCCCATGGATGCCGCGACCTGCCTGCTGTCCGTTGAAAATTCCGCCCACACTGCGCTGTGTTCCTCGTCACCTATTAAAAATAAACACCGTAGAGCTCCTGTTGCGGCATCCCATAGCCTGACCTCGGGGCCGTTAAAAAAATGAGTGGTGGCGATCGATTTCCCGTCAGGTGAAAAAACGGCGACCGTGCCGGATGCCTGGCTGTCGAAAGAGAGCCGCTGTTTTCCGGTTACGGTATCCCAAAGTTTTACCATTCTGTCGTCGGAAGCTGTGGCCAGGGTTTGCCCGACGGGTGAAAACGCGACCGAATTGACCTGACCCTTGTGGTCGGTCAGAGTATGGCGGTCTTGTTCGGTTTCCACATCCCAGATCTTCGCTGTTTTGTCTTCGCTCGCTGAGGCTAACAGTTTTCCGTCATTAGAGAATGAAAGACGCCGAATTGAAGCAGTGTGTTCGCGGAGCGTGCCTCGCGGTTCATTTTTAGGCACATTCCAGATCCTGGCGGTATCGTCGTGGCCCCCCGACGCCACCTTTTTTCCATCGGATGAGATAGCTAAGGCGGCGACCAAACCGAGATGCCCCCTGAGGGCGGTGATCTCGTGGCCTTTTTCAGCGTCCCAGAACCTTATTGTCTTGTCATGGCTCCCTGTAGAGATCATTTTCCCGTTTGGAGAAAATGCAACGTCGAAGATTCCCTCGGTATGTCCCCTAAAGGTCCTTAGATCTCGGCCAGTTTTCAAATCCCATAGCTTCGCGGTGCCGTCCGTGTTTCCGGTCAGTACCAACCTCGAATCGTGTGAGAACTTAACATCAGTAAGAAAGCCGGTGTGGCGCGCGAGGACCGCGGCACTTCGCGAAGCTGCAATTTCCCAGATAACCGCGTCGAAGTTCGGACCTTTGATGCTCAGATATTTACCGTCCGGCGAAAATCCGAACACCTCATCGCCGCCTTCTGACTTAAAACCGCCAGGTTTTTCTTTCCCCGAAACCGCATCCCAAAGTTTGATGGTACCCTTGTTTGCGGTGGCTATTGTTTTCCCATCGGGTGAAAATATCGGCGTCGTAACCGGCTCCTGCTCGCCCCCGACCGTGAACAATTCACGGCCAGTAGCGACATCCCATAATTTCATGGTTTTATCATCGCTGCCTGAAACCATGGTTTTGCCATCCGCTGCAAAAACGACATACCCTACATTGGCCTTGTGGCCGATAAACTCCTTGATCTGTTGTCCTGTAGTAACATCCCACAACCTGACGATACTGTCGCCGCTTCCGGTTGCCAGTACTGCTCCATCGGGCGAAAACGCGACACTCTGGACCCAGGCTTTGTGTTGAAGCGTCAGGGGTTGAGATGCGGTGCGCTCGGAATGGAGCCGCGACAGGTAAAACCATTCAAACCCGCGTAGATCCTGTTTTCCGGGATCGGGGCGAGTTTCCTCCAGCAACTGTTCGGCCAGCTCAAGATTCGAGGTTTCCAGGGCCTGTGAAACAAGTTTGATCTTGGTCGCGTAAGCAAAACGAGCTACATTTGGGTCGGCGATACGCCAGTATTTGCGGGCTAAGTATGCCGATCCGAGAAGCAATGACGCGATCAGAGCAATAATCCAG
This sequence comes from uncultured Acidobacteriota bacterium, assembly GCA_963738935.1. Taxonomy (GTDB): domain Bacteria; phylum Acidobacteriota; class Blastocatellia; order Pyrinomonadales; family Pyrinomonadaceae; genus OLB17. The sequence continues at coordinate 3,427,762 of CAVTYF010000001.1, forward strand.
ATCGTTGTGCCGCGATGGGCTTTTATTCCCCAGATCAGATATTGGGTACTGGAGGCGGTGGTCAGGTCTTTTGGGCCTTTGCGGGTCGAGATAATATTTGGAGCCGAAATACTAAGGTCGTCGGAACCATTTGAGAGGTCCGGATTTGAGCGTTCCAAAATATCATCGAACTCCAGCCGTTTATTCAGCCGTTTCAAATCGATCAACAGGTCTTTTGCGGTTTGGTACCGCTCGTCGGGATTCTTTTCAAGCGTTTTGGCGACGATCTCCTCGAGTCGCTCTGGTATTCCAGAGTCGCGCTTCGACAGTGGTGTGGGATGCGTCTTTACTATTTCGGCGATGAGGTCGGCTGAACTGACGCCGGAAAATGGAGGCGTCGCGGCGAGCATCTCGTAGAGGACGACGCCGAGGCTCCAGATATCCGACCGTTCGTCGGTCACGAGACCGCGGGTCTGTTCGGGCGACATGTATTGGACGGTGCCCATTATCACGCCGGGTTCTGTTTTGACCATCTTTACCGTCGGGTCGTCGTTTGACGTCGGGGACGCGGCGTAAAACGGCGTCATAGTGAGCTTTGCCAGGCCGAAGTCGACCACCTTAACAAGGCCGTCGCGACGGATCATGATGTTCTCCGGTTTTATATCGCGGTGACAGATGCCGGCTTCGTGCGAAGCCGTGATCGCCGAGACGAGTTGGACGCCGATCTCCAGCGATTCGCCGATCGCCGGTCGTTCGCGGCCCAATCGCTGCCGCAGCGTCTCGCCCTCGATATATTCGGTCGCGATGTAATGGGTGCCATCCCATTCACCGATCTCGTGGACGGTCAGGATGTTCGGATGCGAAAGCGAAGACGCGGCGCGGGCCTCGAGTTGGAATCGGTTTAGCCTGTCCTCGTCGGTTGTGAACTCTTTTGGCAATATCTTGACCGCGACCCGACGGCCGAGCTTTCCATCCACCGCGAGATATACGTCGCCCATCCCGCCGGAGCCGATTTTCCTAATAACATCGTAATGCCCGATCACCTCGCCGGAGCGCGACAAATCACCGGTTATCATCTCAGCAAAGTTACCGATCGCCGGAAGTTCCAAAAATTCACTGTCATGCGAAGCCAAAAGCCGCTCGACTTCTTTCCTCAAATCACCGTCCCCGTCGCATCTCTCATCCAAGAACGCACCCCGACCCTCCGGCCCGATATCGAGAACCGAATTGAAGATCTCTTTGACCTTTTGATAGTCGTCAAATTTCATACGATAACGACGCAAAAAGCGAGTCGCGACAATCAAGCAGCCGCTCGACCTCTCGCCTTAACTCACCTTCACCAACACATCGCTCATCCAAAAACGCACCTCGACCCTCGGGCCCGATCTCGATCACCGAATTGAAGATCTCTTTGACTTTTTGGTAGCCGTTGGGCGACATTTCAAAACGCTTGTGTTCGTCTAATAACTATTGAACTCCAGCTCCCGTGTCCTTAACTAAGAAAATGTCATAGGTCCGATACCCTCGAACAATGAAGATCTTTGTTCCGTCACGTGACAACGCGAAACGAGATACGATCCCGTCGTCGAACTGTGTCAACTTTTCGAAGGTACCAGTACCAGACTCGACAAACAAATTTGCCTGATCCTTCCAGCTGGAGCAAATCAGTTTCCCTTGTCGAGTCCACTTGCACTCTTCCACTGGGCTTCCCAAGTTGCTGGTTACGACTTTCCGCTCAATCGGAATTGAGTTTTCTCCCTCGACACGAAAGAACTGAATGGACGATTTCCCGCCACTTAGGGTTCCATCCGGTACCGAATTCACACCAACAGCCAGAATGTTCTGCTCAGGTGAAAATGCGACGCCCGAATACCCGGTGTGAGGAGAGCTAAACGCCTCCCTGGGCTCTTCACCATCGATCGACGTTTTCATTATTTTGCTTTCGAATCGCTCGGTGGTCCTCTCGAATAGAATTGACCTGCCATCGCCGAGGAGAACTGGATTGCTGTCCGACTTTTCACCAGGATGGGATAACTGAACGGCGTTCTGTCCGTCGGAGTCTATTCGCCAAATTGCCTTGTTCGAGTTGAAAACAATGAAACGCCCATCGCTAGAGATAGCTGGTGACTTATGTTCCGCGACTTCATCTGTAAGACGAGTTTCGGTTTTGAAGTCGTTCGCATTCAATAACCAAAAGTTACCCCAGCCGCCCTCACGTTTTGTGATCAAAAGCTCACCTTTGAGATTCTCTTCAATTCCATCAAGGCCGATTCTGTCGACGCGCTCCGGTGTGAGCTGCTTCGTCGCATTCGTTCTCAAATCTTGAGACCAAATGCTTGTGCGAAAATCAAATCGTTCGACGACCATAGTTCCGCTATTAGATACCGAACTTAGTGAGGCGTAGTTGTTAGAATCGGACGTAAGGATTTTCGCCTTCCCACTTGGATAATCGAGGGACCAAAGTTGATTTGGAGTTTGTTTAGACGCTTTCGAGATAAACAGTAATCGCGAACCGTCACGTGTCCAGCTTAGGGAACCTGGATTTATCCAATCGCCCTCGCCGACTCTGGTGAGAGTTTTGTCAGCAAGTGAAACAGTGAAAATTGAAGCGTTGCGAGTTGGTTCCCCTTTGGTAATAGCAAATACAGTGCCGTCAGGCGACCAAGCTATATCTGTGACTGAGAATTCCCCATCTAACGCAAGAAATGTTTCCAGGCCGGAACCGTCATAATTCGCGATCATTATCGTCGAAACGTCCTTACCAAAGCGAATAAACGCAAATCTCGCCCCATCAGGCGAAAAGGTGATATTCGTGAAGATGTCGTCGATGACTTTGACAGGCGTGCCGCCAAAGCTAGGTACACGAAAAAGAGTGCCCGACATTTCATCGCTCATTGCAAAGTAGAGGAACGCTCCGTCATTGGAAAATCTCAAAGTCGGGATTACGTCAGATTTCTTTGGGTTTGTAACTTTTACATCGGTGTTTGTGGCAATCTGTCGAATCACCAAGCTATGTTCATCATTATCAGAATTGAAGAATGCAACGAATTTTCCATCTTGGGAAAGTGTCGGTGAAACCGCTTTGCCGCTATTGGTAATCCGGATTAACTCAAACGAATCAAACGGGCGACCCGGTGCTTTCGATGTGAAGATACCAAAATACCAAAGTGCAAAACCTACGGAGCTCAATACCATAATCGTCACAACACTGAAGGCTGCAAATCGCGATTTGTGACGACTAATCGCCGATACAATATATTCTGCACTCGAAACCGTGTTTCGTGAGCCGTTTTCCGCATCGGCGGTTTTGAGGGCGATGGCGGCTGTATTGGCTTCTTCGGTCGAATCGAGCGATGATCTACCGCCACTCGTTGCTGGTGAATGAGATCTTTCAATTTCGGCGTCGAGGTCGAGTTTGCGTTTCAGGCGTTTGAGATCAATGAGGAGATCCTTAGCGGTTTGATATCGCTCGTCAGGATTTTTTTCAAGCGTTTTGGCGACGATCTCGTCAAGCCGTTCGGGGATTCCTTCGGTGGTATGAGAAACCGGGGCCGGATATGTCTTGACGATCTCGGCTATGAGGTCGGCGGTGTTCTCACCTGCGAAAGGCGGCTGCCCGGCGACCATTTCGTAGATCACCACGCCGAGGCTCCAGATGTCGGTGCGGGCGTCCGTTGGGTGGCCGCGGGCCTGTTCGGGTGACATGTATTGGACGGTTCCCATTATCATGCCGGGAGCGGTGTTAAAGTGGCGCTCGGTCGGGGCCTCCTGGCTAACACTGCCGGTTGCAGCTGGCTGTACTAACAGTTTTGCGAGGCCAAAGTCGAGCACCTTTACCAGATTGTCACGACGGAGCATAATATTCTCCGGCTTGATGTCGCGGTGGATGATGCCGCTCTCATGTGCGGCGGCAAGGGCGGAGGCACATTGGACGGCTATGTCGAGCGCCTCACCGACGGGCAACTTGCCGCGGTTCAGTTTTGAGCGGAGCGTTTCGCCATCGATGTATTCAGTCGCGATGTAGCGGGTGCTGCCCGTTTCCCCGATCTCGAACACCGTAAGGATGTTCGGGTGGTTCAACGCCGAGGCTGTCCGCGCTTCCTGTTCAAATCGTCGTAGCCGGTCCTCGTCTTCGGTAAAAGTTTCAGGCAGCAGCTTGATCGCCACTCGACGCCCGAGCTTTCCATCTTCGGCCAGATACACCTCGCCCATACCGCCTGAGCCGATCTTCTCGACGATGCTGTAATGCCCGATCTGCTGCCCGGCGGCTAGAGCGTCACCGACGAATTTCTCAGAAAGGTTCCCGACGGCAGGTCTCTCCAAATACTCACTGTCATACGAAGCCAAAAGCCGCTCGACCTCTTTCCTCAAATCACCGTCGCCATCGCACCTCTCATCCAAAAACGCACCCCGACCCTCGGGCCCAATCTCGAGAACCGAATTGAAGATCTCTTTTACTTTTTGATAGTCTTCAGCATTCATTGGGGCGTATCGTTTAGGTTAGTTCCATTTTTGACTGGAGGGCGAGCATCCTGCTCGCCCCACCGGTGAGCAGGATGCTCACCCTCCAGTCGAAGCCGCAGCCGCTCCAGGCGACGAATCCCGGTCGCTACTGCTCTCGGTGCTGACTCGTCAACTCGGCCCGCAGCCAGGCTCTCGCCATATTCCACTCGCGTTTGACGGTCGCGGGCGAGATTCCCAGAGCCTCCGCCGTTTCCTCGATGCTAAGGCCGCTGAAATACCGCAGCTCGATGACCCGGGTCTGACGTTCGTCGATCGCCTCGAGCCTGGTCAGCGCTTCATCCAACGCGAGCAGATCGACTTCGGTATCAGCGGTGGCCATAACGATCGTGTCATCGAGCGGCAACATCTCATTCGGCCCGCCCCGCTTTTCACGGTTCCGACCGACCGCGTAATTGACCAGGATTCGCCGCATCATCTGACCTGCCAGCCCAAAAAAATGCGCCCTGTTTTGCCAGTTGACGTTTCGCTGATCGATAAGGCGTATAAAGGCCTCATGGACAAGCGCGGTCGTTTGCAGGGTGTGATTCGCTCGTTCACCGTTTAGAAATCGATGCGCCTGGTGCCGCAACTCGTCGTAGATGAGCGGCATAAATTGCTCGGCGGCCTCACGGTCTCCGCCGCTCCATGCTTTGAGCAATTCAGAGATCTCGTCTCGATGAAAAGGGACGCTTTCCATAAAATTGTTTTAATTCGTACCGCAATAGTAATGATAAACGGGAATGTAGTCAATAAATCGAATTGCCTCACAAAAAAACCACTTGAAGGAGGTATCGTTGCCTCAAAATAAAAACCACTCGAAAAGGTAAGGCAAAAAGCCTTCAATGTTAAGAGCATTGGAGGGCGTGGGATGAGGATAACTATGGCAGCGAGACGAGAGGTGGTGGCGGTAACGGCGAGGCGGTATCAGAGGGCCGGGAAGGGTCAGAAGGGGAAGATTCTGGACGAATTTGTGCAGACGACGCAGTATAGCAGGTGGCATGCGAGTCGTTTGCTGCGTCACTACGGGCGGAAGGAGCGATTTAGCGAGAAGAAGATAATGCGCGTGACGCTGACAGGACGCAAAGGGCGTGTCGGGCGGCGGCGGTATTATTGCGAAGAGACGGTACGGGTTTTGACGAAAGTTTGGAAGGTGATGGATTATATCTGCGGCAAGCGTTTGCGCCCGGTCCTCTCAGAGGTCGTCGAGCGGCTGGAGCGATTTGGCGAGATAAGCTGTGATGCCGAGATCAGGCGGAAGCTGTCTCAGATAAGTCCGGCGACGATCGACCGAGTGCTTCGAGCGGAGCGAAAGAAGTATGAACTAAAAGGACGGTCACACACGAAGCCGGGTACGCTGCTCAAACATCAGATTCCGATTCGCACTTTTTCGGAATGGGACGACGCTCGAGCGGGATTCACCGAACTCGACCTGGTTGGGCACGACGGCGGAGTGGCGGCGGGCGATTTCTGTCAGACGCTGGATGTGACGGACATTGCCACGACATGGACCGAGACCGAGGGCGTGAGGAACAAGGCGGAGGTACACGTATTTGCGGCAATACAGGAAGTTAAGGTACGTCTCCCGTTCGATCTTCTGGGCATTGATTGCGACAATGGAGGCGAATTTATCAATCACACCCTTGAAAAATATTGCCGAAAGGAAGAGATTACTTTTACACGCTCTCGACCTGGCAAGAAAAACGACAACTGCTATGTCGAGCAGAAAAACTGGTCCGTCGTGCGGCGGGCCGTCGGTTATGCACGCTTTGATACCGATGAGCAGCTCGATCTGCTAAACGAGCTTTATCGTCACTTGCGGCTTTATACAAACTTCTTTATGCCGTCAATGAAACTCATCGAGCGAGAACGTATCGGCAGCCGGGTGCGTAAGAAATACGACGCGGCACAAACGCCATACACCCGTGTGCTGGCATCACCGCATATCTCAGACGAAGTGAAACAAAAGCTGCGAAATCAATACGAGGCACTCAATCCGGCCGAGCTCAAACGCCAGATCGAGCACCTCCAATCGAAGCTTGATAAATCTATCAGTACACTCAAGAGATCACCCGCAACCGAGCGGCGACTCTCTTCATTGGTCGCCGGTCGTAAGGCAGGTGCCTGGGCTAGATAAAGGGGCCTCGAAGGTTAAGAAAATGAGTTTATCGCTTTTGGGAAAGTACGGGACAAAAAAGAGACGGCCGAATCACAAACTCGGCCGCCCCGTACCTTCCCCCGCAACGGCGCTCAGGTCGCTCTCCAGCATCGCCCTATCCTCCGTGCAGGCACTAAAAACTCTATCACAAAACTCTTCGAAAATCTTCGAAATCAACGACTTGAATACTACACGTTCAAGTGGTTTTTATTATGAGGCAACGAATCACTTTTCAAGTGCGTTTTATTTTGAGGCAATAGGTAAATTTCGCGGGCCCTCGTGAGCCGATTTTGTGAGGAATGTTGCGTTTAGTATCAAAGGCACAAATATCTAATCACAGACATAAGGAGAAAATTCAATGATCCAAAAATATTTATCACTCGCATTGATCGTTCTAATGGCTTTGGCGGCGGTCAACGTTTATCCCATATATGCCCAGTCAAACTCTGACGATCGTGTCGAAAAAATCAAAACCGACGTTCGCAAACGAGCCGGAGATTACTCGAAAGTAATTGTCACGATGAACGACGGCACGAAACGAAGCGGTCATATCGGCAATATTCGCGAGGATTCGTTTGATCTGATAGATCCCAGGATGAAACGGCCAGCGACCATCCTCTACCGCGATGTCGCTGAGTTGAAGAAACACGACGATTGGTCGACCGGGAAAAAGGTAGCGCTCGGAGTCGGAATCGGAGCGGCAATAGTGGCCGGCGTCGTGCTGGGGGCGATAGGCAAAAAGGGAGGCCGCAGGGGCATAATTGGACCGATTTTCTGATTTCAATAAATATTCAGCATAAAAAAGGAGAAACAAAATGAAAAAAATAATGTTCAAACGATCAATTCATGCAATTTTTATCTTAAGTCTGTTGCTTGGTTCAGGCATCGGCAAAGTAAGTGCAAACTTTAACGCACAGGCGAACAATCGTGACCGAGAGCTGAGTGTGATGACCCGCAATATGTATCTCGGAACTGATTTTGACGAAATTTTTGCTGCTCAAACACCTGAACAGCTTGTTGCCGAGGTTGCCGAGGCGTATACGGAGGTCGGCGCCAGCCTCCCGGCCGAGCGTATCGCGGGAATTGCCAGTGAAATTCAGGTTGCTGCTCCTACATTGGTTGCGCTGCAGGAAGTTGCCCTATGGCACGTGGGCGCTCCATTTGACCCATCGCCCGCCGAAAATGTCACGTACGATTTTCTGCAATTGCTGCTCGACGAACTCAATGAGCGCGGGCTGCACTATGCCCCCATCGCCATCCAATCGAATTTTGACGCCGAGGTTCCGGCCGTTTTTGGCCCCGCGGCTGCTCTCGATGTGCGTTTTACCGACCGTTTGGTCGTACTTGCGAGGACTGATTTGAACGTATCGCAGTTCAAGATCGAAAGCGTTCAGACTCAACAGTTTACGACGAACTTAGCGTTTACCAGTCCGACTCTCGGAACACTTACGATACCGCGGGCGTGGATTTCGACGGACGTGAAAATGCGCGGTAAAACATTCCGATTCGTCAATGGGCACCTCGAATCCTTTAGCCCGCTAATTAACACGATTCAGGCTTCCGAACTCATTCAAACGGCCGGCGGCACAAATCTGCCGTTAATTTTTGCGGGAGATTTCAATTCGGACGCCGCAAATAATGGGGCTTCATATCAGCTTTTGCTGAGCGCCGGTTTGACGGATGCCTGGACCTCTACCCGCGGGAATGAGCCGGGATTGACGTGGGCGCTGTTTTTAACTAACCCGTCCGTCTATGTAAATCCAACACAGAGGCTTGATCTGGTAATGATTCGCGGCGAGGTCGATGCCATCGAGATGGACGTTGTCGGCGAAAACCCCGTGACGGATCGAACGCCATCGGGATTACTGCGATCCGACCACGCTGGTGTCACCTCACTGGTTAAATTGAGGCCGTGACCCGTCGTAAATGTCAAGGGTTAAAGGGTCGCCCGTTGAACCGGGCGGCTCTGCCATTGAACCTGTCGCTCGAATTGAGTTAATGTATCCTTAATAACGAGGCTCAAGTATGAAGCGACTATCTCTATCACTTTTTATTCTGTTGACGGCTGTGTTTTCCGTGTACCCTCAGAGATCTCCAAGCGGGCCCGAATTGACCGCTCTGCTTAATGAATTCCTCGCTGGGGCTGGGCGCAATGATGCGGCGGTTCATGACCGGTTTTGGGCCGATGACCTGATCTACACTCGCTCGGCGGGTGTGCGGACCAATAAAGTGGATCTGATGAAAGACGTTCGCTCGGCACCGGCGGCGAAAGCGGGCGATCCGGTGACGGTTTACACGGCCGAAGAAATCCGCATTCAGCAATACGGCAATGCGGCGGTCGTCGCGTTTAAGCTTGTCGGTACTACGACAAAATCAGACGGTACAAAGACTGTCACAAATAACCTCAACACCGGAACCTTTATTAATCGCGACGGTAAATGGCAGGTCGTCGCGTGGCAATCGACCGTCGTCCCAAAACCCGAAGCTGCGACTGTTCCCCAACCCCAAACAAAGCTCGCCGACGTAAAACCCGCTGCTCTGCCGAATGCCGGAGCAACCGTCAGTGGGCCCTTACCGACCGCAAAGACAGCATCCGGGCGAACCTATCAAAAAGGTCCGCGTGGCGGTTGCTACTATCTAAACACAAGTGGAAACAAGGTTTACGTCGATCATAGCAACTGCAAATAGATTCCGAGTTAAAAAGCTGCAAGTTTCTCACTGGTCCACGTCATCAGCAATTGTACGTGACACGCTCGTTTACACCCGCGCTTCTTCCGCGTACGCCAAGCTACTCCTCGCTCAACACGATAATACAATCGTCATCGCTAAATTTCAGTCGCTCAGATTTCGGCGGGTTTAGGATAACGCCGTAATGCATATCGGCATCCTGGCTCATTGAGGTAATCCGGTATCCGATCGCAGACTCGCCAAATTCGGCGGCGCTTGCGACGACAGTATAGAAATCAACATCCTGACCTGGCTTAATGTAGCGACTTGCCGGTTTTAGATATATTTCAGAACCCTCGGCCTGAAATAGAACATCGTAAACCTGTTTTAGCTCACGGTTCTCGCTAAGCTGGCTGAGCATGAGGCTTATGAGATTGTCGCTGACGACGAAATCGTCCGCTTTTGCGACTACGCCGAGCTCACGATTGCGCATATCGAGCATCTCGGTGACGATGCTGAAATCAATGCCGACGCTTTCGCTGATCGCCCGGAGATGGAGCAGCGAGATCAATGTTTTGGCATCGCTCTCCTGGATATCCATCTGGTCGCTGCTAAGTAAAATGATGTGGTCGAAACTTGCGGTGTTGATGTCGAGCAGTGTTTTCTTTTCGACAGCATTGCCTTCGCAGAAGGCGATCTTTTGATTTTGCAGTAACTCCTGTACCTTCGCCACAGCAGCTTCGGTCTCGGGGTCATTTGCCACGACCAGGACATGTGAACCTGTCTTTACGTAATTATCAAGCTCCGCAACGATACGGCCGCCCTTGTCATTCCACCCGAGAATGAGCGTATTCTCTTCCCTGAGTCCGCCTTCCTTACTGTGACTAAAGGCGTTGGCGTCGATACTGACATCCGCCCGTCCGTTGGCCAAAACCGTATCGTCATCCTCGGAGATGGCAATTATGCTGTCGCCCCCCACAAAAATGCGATCCATGGGCGGATTGATCAAGACCTCATCATTTTCCGTAAAAACTCCGATGATCGACGAATCCTCAAAGGCAAAAAGTGAATCTTTATACGATTTACCATCGAGAGACGCGGGCAGCTTTTCGAAATAGATCTCATCCCCGGCAAATTGGAGCAGCTCGCTATAAACTACGCTGAGCCCCGATTGGCGGCACGTTTGGGCGATGATCCTCGAAATGAGATCTTCGGACAATACATACACCGCCTCGTTATTCCCGACGAGTTCGGCGGCCTCCATATTCCGCCAATCCTTGATCTCGGCAACTATGTGATACGGCCCTTCCTTTCGGTGCCGGCCATTTGTAAGGCCCAAAACCGTTTTTATGACGTAGGTATCAGCGTTCTCTACTTCCGGGGATAAAACGATAATCGAGCGCGCCTCATTGATATTAACCATCTCGGCGGCTCGACGATTCCAGCGTGCTTCCGCTTCTGACAATGATTTTTGTGTTTCCAAAATTCGATATCCTGGCGTTTATTTCATCTTCCGCCTCGACCTTGTCTTTCTCAGAAAGGATCACTATGCAGGGATTTTTTTGATTGGCATTTGCCTCGATCAGCTCACTGATTATCGTAAAAATTTTCGCGGACCAACCGAGAATCAAGGTGTGATTGCCATCCAATACTCGTGAGCGTCCTCGCTTTAGTTCCTCAATTTTCTGGTCGATACCCGACGATATCGTACCGATAAGGATCGAGATAACAAAGATTCCGATCAACGTCGCAGTAAATCGAATGATGCGGAACGGCCAGCCCTCGTCAGCGCCCATCGTTCCGGGATCGAGTGTTGCCATCAGTGATTTCCACGTGCCCTCTATAAATCCCAGCGGCTCGGCGTCAGCGTCCGTTGATCCCGCAATCCCCAAAATTAGGATGATCACACCGAGTATCAGCACCGACACAAGCGAAACTATCGCCAGCCATTGTATGACCGCTATCGGGCCCGATGACATTGTGTTTTCAAAGTGGTAGCGGAATTTCTCGCGATGGGTGTATTTGGCCATATTCTAAGCGGCAATCAAATTGCTTACTATTTCGGTTGATTTTTGAGTAGAACCGAGTTTAACCTACGCAATTCCAAAAAACCAGTCAAATCCTTTTTAACCAGCATCATTGGCTGTCGCAAATTTTTTCGAACTTTTAATGGATTGCATTCGTTTTCCCTTTCAGCTAACAGTTTTCATCTGGAGATATTTATATATGAAAAAGTTTGGTATTGCGATCTTCGCAGCGACCCTGATTATCGGATTGGTAGTTGCAAAAATGTTTTCATTCGGTCAATCGTCCGAAAGATTTATTAACCTTTCAGTTGGTTTCAAAAGTGTTAAGGGTTCAGGTACCTTGGTGACTGATCCGCGCAGCGTTTCTGGATTTAGCTCCGTCGAGGTCGGCAGTGTTTTTCTGGTCGAGATCACTGCTCAGAAGGCCTTTGGTGTAGAGATCGACGCCGACGAAAACCTCTTGCCTTATATACAGACCGAGGTCCGCAGGGGCGTACTGCATATCGAAACAGATCGAAAGATATCGCCAAGCAGCCCGATCCGAATCCGTGTTACGGCACCTGAGATCGATAGCGTCGACGTCTCGGGAGTCGCAAACGTAACGGTTAATGATATCCAGAATGCAGATTTTAGAATCGATTCGTCTGGAGCCTCAACAGTCACCGCCTCTGGCGAAACGGCCGAGTTTATGGCGGATGTCAGCGGTTCGACCAAGATCAACGCGGAAAATCTAAAAGCAACAGGAGCGACCATCGACGCCAGCGGAGCCTCGACGGTCACGGTAAGTGTCAGCGGCGATCTGCGTGCCGAGGCCTCGGGGGCGAGCAAGGTGTTTTATGCCGGAACGCCGACAAATATAGATAAATCGACCAGCGGTTCTGGTCGTGTTTCGCCAAGGTAATTCGCCAAGGTAATTTAGGTCTCGACGGCTTTCGTCCTAACTCCCATCAATCGGCCTTCGCGATCACGCCCGATTGCGTAAATGTTTAGGCGGATCTTGCCAATCTTAAACACTTTTAGCTCGCTCAGATTTTCCTCGATCAGCTCTTGCAGGTCGAGGAATTTTCTTGCCCTCGTCTTTTCACGCTCGCCATGCCAATCCTTGATTGCAGTTAGCCGCGAAAAAAATTCTTCAAAATCCACCTCTTCAACGTTCTCATCCCGGTTGCTGCCAGTCTGTCGTAGAATAGTAACCCGATTTAGGTCCGAAACCGCCGCTCCCGCGAACGGAACTACAGCGGCGTCCGTTTCGCTGATATAAGTAAGGCCCTCACAGGCCATTTCGAGCCGGTCGGAGATGGGGATCAAATTTTTTTCGTCCTTATGAAAATTTTTTGTGTTTTTTTGTGTGTTTTCAGACATTTTTTGATCGAAAATTGGGTGGTTTTGTTAGTCTAACACATTCGAAATTTACATCGAATTGTTGTCACAAAAGGAAGTTAAATTCGTGTTAAACGCTACGAAAAAAACCTGTGGAATTCAGTTTGCACACCGGCAATATTCGTGTTAGTCTGTTACCCGTTTCTGATTAACAGAACCGCCGTAAACTATTGAGAATAAACAGCTTAATGCGTTACCTTAAAGATTATGCGCTTTATCTTTTTTAGTTGTGGATAAGCTGTCAATAACTTACGGCGTGGAGCACTACAGCAGGAACGGAAACCACCAAAACGAAACGACTTTTAGTCATATTGCGAGTGAGGAAAATTTCCCGCCGCAGTCGGCTGGCCGACACTGAAAACTTAAATAAGGGATCGCTATCATTTAAGCGCTTCCCCAGGCGACAACATTGAAAAAAACTTCTACAAAATCTACTATTTGGAGCGACGTTTTGAGCATTCTCAAAACGCGGCTGAACTCTGACATTTTTAACACCTGGTTTCGCCAGATTTCTTATGAAAGTATCGACGAAAACTCATGTGTCATAACGCTGCGGGCCGGGCAGGTAGCAAAAGACTGGGTCTGCATGTATTACCTCGACATGCTCGACCAGTCGCTCGACGAGCTAAATCTCGGCGGCTATACGATCGATTGGAATATCGATCCTGATCAGCCGGTTCCGCCGCGTTTCGAGGAAGAAGCCGACTTTTTCTTCTCGCCAAAGAACACGGGTGCCAAAGTATTGCCCGGCGAGGTCGGAGTTACGCATGTGATCGATATTGAACCAGTCGAGGATGGGCTAAATCCTAAATATACGTTTGAAAAATTTGTCGTCGGATCATGCAATCAGTTTGCCCACGCGGCCGCCAAAGCAACGGCTGAAACGCCTGGTACGACCTACAATCCGCTCTTTATATACGGCGGCGTCGGCCTCGGCAAAACGCATCTCATGCATGCCATCGGCCACTCGATCAAAGCCCGCAGCCCGCACATGCGTATCGCGTACATCACGTCAGAGCGTTTTATGAACGAGCTGATCAACGCCATCCGCTTTAATAAAACGCCGTCATTCCGTGATAAATATCGATCGATCGACGTGCTTTTGATGGATGACGTCCAGTTTATGGCCGGCAAAGAGCGTACACAGGAAGAGTTTTTTCATACATTTAACACGCTGCATAACGGACAAAAGCAGATCGTCGTATCAAGCGATTGCCCGCCGAGAGAAATACCGACGCTCGAGGAGCGTCTGCACTCGCGCTTCCAATGGGGCCTGATCGCCGATCTCGAACCGCCCGATCTCGAAACAAAGGTCGCCATTCTCAAACGAAAGGCGGATATGGACGGCATTCGCCTGGATGATGACATTGCGATCTACATCGCTGGCAAAGTCAAAAGCAACGTTCGCGAGCTCGAAGGCTCGCTCGTTCGCCTGGTCGCGATATCGTCAATGAAAGGCGTTCCGATCTCAAAGAGTTTGGCCCAGGAATCGATGAAGAACATTCTCGACGCCGAGCGGCCGTCGGGTCTAACGATGGAACATATCGCCCGCATCGTCGCATCGCATTACGGCATATCGGTCGAGGTATTAAAGTCAAAGAGTAACACGCGAGCGATCGCCGTACCGCGGCAGATGGCGATGTATCTGTGTAAAAGATTGACGCCCCACAGCTTCCCAGAGATCGGTCGCGAGTTCGGCGGCAAGCACCACACGACCGTCATGCACTCAGTCAGTAAGATCGAAACGCTGGATAAGGACGACAGAAATTTCCACAGGGATATAAAAGAGCTTATCGATAATCTTTGCAGTTAATTAAAGGTGTTTTAACGCACCTGGAAAGGAAATCTTTTCCACACATAATCGAGATTTATTGTCGGTGTAAGTCCATTGTTTATAGATATTTGAATATAAGTTTTCCACTTATCCGCAAGGTACGGCAAATCGAGCCTGTGGACATCGGTGGAAAAGAGAATGACATCAAAGTATTTCACAGGCAGCGATGTTTTTCCACAAGTTTTCCACACCGGGCTGTGGATAGAAAGCAGGTTGTTTTATAAGGGTTTAGGGGGCTTTTACACATTTTCACAGGCCCTATTCCTACTACTATTTCTTAATCTTATTTTGAAAGGTATTTAGTATTAGGAAAAGGCGAACAAGATCGGAGCGGTGTCAGTAGCCCGCACGTAAGTAAGGGCTGCTTGCCACAAAAAAACTGGACAGAGGTTAGCATCTGAAACCTACGGCCAAAGATATACGTCCCCGAGTGGACCTTACTTACGTGCGGGCTACCGACACGGACGGAATTGGATATAATTACAGACAGGAGCATTAAAATTATGGAATTCAAAATCAACCAGAGCGTTTTAAAGGAAGAATTGGGCTATATCCAGGGCGTTGTCGAACGCAAGACGACGATCCCCGTCCTCTCGAACATCCTCATCGAGTCGCTTGGCGAAAACGAGATCCGCATTGTCGGTACCGATCTCGACTGCACTATCCGCTGCGACGCCGAGGCTGAGATCGTCAAGGCCGGTGCGATCTGCATCCAGGCCCGCAAACTGTTTGACATCGTCCGTGCTCTGGAGCATGGTGACGTGCATTTCAAAAAAGAGGATAACGAATGGGTCACCATGAAAGCGGGCCGTGCGAGCTATCGCCTGGCCGGTGTGAGCCGTGATCAGTTCCCCGAGATCCCGCAGTTCAAATCAACCCCAATGAAGCTCGCGGCCGAGACCTTTGCCTATTTCATCCGCAACACGGCGTTTGCGATCACCAATGAGCAGTCACGCTTTACGCTCTCGGGTGCCAAGTTCATCATCGGCGACGGCTCGGCCAAAATGGTCACGACCGACGGCCACCGTCTCGCCTATGTCGAGCGTGCGATCGACGACAAAGAGGCGGTCATGGATACGCTCATTCCTAGAAAAGCCCTGCTCGAACTAATCAAGATATCGCGCGGCGTCGGCGAGGTTTCGTTTGGCGAGGACCCGAACCACATCTACTTCGAAACTGAAGGCCGCCTGCTGATCACCCGTAAACTCTCGGGCCAGTTCCCCAATTACGAAATGGTCATGCCCAAGGATAATGACAAATCCGTCGTCTTCGACCTCGAAGAAATGCGAAACGCCGTCCGCCGCATGTCCCTCATCGCCGACGACCGCAACCGCTCGATCCGCCTGAATGTCCGCGAAGGCGAGATCGAAGTCACCGCCCAATCTGCCGAAGAAGGCGAAGGCAACGAGGTCGTCCAGGCCGACTACACCGGCGAAGCCGTCCAACTAGGCTTCAACTGGCAGTACCTCCTAGAATTCCTAACCAACGCCGCCACCGGCGATGTTTTCCTCGCAGCGTCAGATTCTGACGCAGGCTCCCCTCCTGCCAGCGGTGGCGACGCTTCGTCTGACGGGGTGGTGGGAGCCGCCACTGCAACCGCCCCGGCGCGCGAGGGCCGCCCGCCGCTCCGCATCACCTTCGACTTCAAAGACTCCAACGCCCAAACCCAAATGTCCATCGCCGGCGAGACGACGTATGACTACAAATATATTGTGATGCCGTTGAGGATATGATCCTACGAGGAACATAGTACCGGTGTCGGTATTATGTTCCTTTTTGATACACAATCAAAATATCTCGAAAGGCTTGGGGAATTCTCTAAGCCTTTTGTGTTCTGGAACATTTTTGATGTGACAGCACCAGCGTGCCAATCGTTCCAGTACGAGATTATTTCCGTAACAAAAGCTACAATCTTCGTCCTTTTAAGCGGTTATTTTAGTGAGGAAACGGGTCGGTAAGAACGGGAGATGCGTCTTTGTTTGAAACGATTTCTTTGCAAAATTCGTTTCAAAAAGTATAGTCTATTGGAGATATTGTATGTTTCTAATAAAAAAGGCATCTAATTACTAGGGATCAGGCTCGATTTTTTCTATGGTTAGTCACTTATCACTAATTTAGATTTTCTATGCTCGCTGAAATCAATACCGAATCAACACTTTTACCCGAGTACGAACAACCACCGATAAATGAGGTTATATGCGGTATATCCTTTAAACCACTTGACGCTTTCACTGCATCCCATATGGGTATTTTATGGGGCCGGCTTCAACCTGACTACCCTCGCGTTGAAGAATTGGTTCCTCTTGGGTCACCTATAGAGATTTTTCAGGGTCATGAGTTTAAACCGGAATTCCAATATACCCCTGTCCCCCCTTTGCCAAGGGAAATGTTTATCTCCACCGATGAAAATTATGTTATTCAAATTCAGCGGGACCGTTTCATATTTAATTGGCGAAAACTTAAGACCACGGATATGTATCCGCGTTACACGCAGGTGACCGACCAATTTGAAAAACGGTATTCGCTTTTCGAAGAAGTTGCGACGGTAGATGGAGACGTGCCAGAGCCGATTCAATATGAACTAACCTACAACAATCAAATTCCCCAAGGCGACATATGGCAATCGATAAGTGACATCGGCAAGATTTTTCCTTATATTAACCTCAAATTTAATGGGTTGATATTGGGAGAGCCGGAATTTACGATTTGGCGGACTTCGTTTGTGCTCCCTGGTAAGACAGGCAGGTTGCATCTTGTAGTCCGGACGAATGGAATCAGAAGATCAGATAACTCACCGCTAATATTTTTTGAACTAACGGTTCGTGGAATTCCAACGGACATTTCGCGGCAGGCAAGAAAAGTGTGGTTCGACTCTGCCCGGGAATGGATCGTCAAGGGTTTCACAGATTTTACAAGTGAAGAAGCACAGAACGAGATATGGAGGAGAATTCAATGACACCGACGATTGACGTTGACCTTCCTACACAAGTTTTTGGTCGACCTTGCGAGAGGCCAAATGCAACACTCGCCCTAACGGAATTTGGTAACGTTTTTACTGCGGCCAATGATGCGGATTTTGTGCGCAATCAAAGTTCGGTTTTCCGAACATTCCGTCAGGCCGAACCAAGTAACGGCTATTTGGTTTATGATCTCTCACCTACTGCCCCAAGGAAGTATGTTGTTATTCAGTCTGATCCTCTGACACCTGAGAGACTATCCGAAAATACCTACGGCTCAAATTTCCACGGAATGGAAATAGTGGAGGATCATGGATATTCGTTTTGGCAGCACGACCAATTGAAACCAAGAACCTCAGTTTTCCCGTCGGTCTGCATAAATGAAACTGAAGACGAGGAGGTTTTAGGTGGGATTAATCCAATTAATCAGCAATATAAAATCTTACATACTCAACAAGCTGAGATTAGAACGGCATCGCTCAAGCGTTGGCAACCCACAATCTCGATCATCGACGCATTCTTTGAAGACGATGAATAATTGGTATGAAATTGTCCGAGCGGACGAACCGTTAACGCAGGGCGATTTCATTTTTGGCTGCCCCGTTCCCACTTGGAAAGACGGCGAAATGGATTTTCAGGGCCAGGATGATACGGAAGCCCTGAAAGCATCTTTAGACTTTATTTCAGCCGATGTTATTGTTCTAACGCAGGCCTGCGATCTCGCACATAGCAAAGTAAAAAACATTACTCTTTGTCCGCACCTTCCCTTATCGGAATATAAGGTCCTCTGGGAATCTGAAATGCGAGGACGAGATCAGAATCCAAAGGACACTGCATGGAAGAAACAATGTGAAGTTCTTAACAGCGGTTACATATGGAATCAAACCGTCCTAAATCGCTCTGACTCGAAAGAATTCCCACTCGATTTTAGAGTTGTAGATTTTTATGATGTTTATACGATTCCGCGGGTTTTCCTTGAAAGTCTTTTAAAGAAAAGAAACACCCCACGTCTCAGACTATTACCACCATACCGTGAACATTTATCACAGGCTTTTGCGAGATTTTATATGCGTGTCGGATTACCTACTGACATAAGATCGAGCGATTTGCATAGCTAATTCCCAGTTTTGAAGGCTGTCTTATAAATTCGAAGTAACTTGATCCTAAACAAAGAACCACCCCGTCTGCCGAAGCGGCAGCCACCCCTCCTTTGTAAGGAGGGGAGTTCTTCGGGTCTTGATTTCCCGGCAGATTTCGAATTTCTAGCGTTCCTGCTCATCGATCACCCCCGTTTATAGGATGATCTCAGACTTCCCTCACTAGGACATTTCTATTGAGTTCAAACTAGGACATTCTCATAGAGTTCTAACACAGAGTAGCCAGACTCCTTGACTTCGATCGTATGTTATGATAGGAATGCAAAAAATAATGGTCTTTGGCAATCCGTTGGGTCTGCACGACCGGTTCGGTGTGATTCGCAAAGACATAACTTGACATTGGACGATTTGAACGACGTTTCGTCCGGCAATACCGAGGTTATCGCAATGGAGAGACAACAAACCTTTGGCAGAATTCGCTCGAGCGTGCGGTTTGCAACCTGGTCAATCCGATTTCTAGTATTAGTAATCGCAGTTGCGTCCTTATCGACCGCGGAAGACGTGGAGAATTTCGAATCTCCGGTCCCGATCTTGATAACGGAAAAGAATTCGACCTACGCCCTGGCGGTCAATGCCGATAATTGGCGCGGCGAACTGCGGAAAATTACCACGGAAAAGTTCATTCCGGGCCAGCGTGCGTCGCCATTTTCGTTACGAACCTCGACCTGCTTCCGAATGAAGGGGCCAATGCCTTTCGCGTTTTTGCCCAAGACGCGAAAGGAACACGCTTTCGCTTTTCGGTCGAAAGCCTTTCCCGGCTTCCCGGCCAGAAGGGCGTTTACGCTCTAACCTTACGCATTTTTGACCCCAACGGCTACAACGGCCAACCCGCCGCCGACAGCGACCTTGCCCTGACCGTCTCGTGGCGAGGCAATCTGAGCAATCCGGTCCGGCTGGCGTTAGGGCCGCGCGTTCGTCAATCGACTGAACGGAACACTGCCTCGCCCACCGCATCCGCGCCGCGGACTAGCGATGTGGCCGCGGCGGTTCAAGTTTATGCTCCCGATCACAAACGCTTTATGGAGCAGGCGGCGTTTGGCCCATCGAGATCGCTGGAATCCCGTTTGCGGCGAATCGGAGTCCGTTCGTGGATCAACGAACAGTTCACCACGCCGAACCCGACGATTCCTTATCCGAATTTCCCGCTCAAAGCGTTTGATGCCGTTACAGCCGCTGGGTGCGGAGGAAGTTATGGAACGAGTCCGGAAATAGACCTTTGCTATCGCAATCATTATGGGCAATATCGGAATCAAACCTGGATGTTTCAGGAAGGCTTTTATGGAAACGACCAATTGAGAAGGCGCGTCTCATGGTCTCTGCATCAAATCTGGGTCGTTTCCGGGGTTACGGTCTATCAGCAGCGATGGATGCAGGAGTATTTCGAAATCCTCGATCGCAATGCGTTTGGGAACTATCGTGATTTGATGCGGGAAATGACGCTGAGTCCGGCAATGGGAGAATATCTCGACATGGTTCGCAGTACACGCCAAAACCCCAACGAGAATTATCCGTGCGAGCTGCTTCAGCTCTTTACTACTGGTTTGTATCTACTCAATCAAGACGGAACCTTGGTTCTCGATAATCAGGGAAACCGTATTCCAACTTACGATCAGGAGAAAGTAAATCAGTTTACAAAAATCTTTACTGGTTGGACGCGTTGCGACAATGGAGCGCTCCCTGATTGTTCCAGTGCTGTCGCGGGAACTCCAAACTTCATCGACCCAATGATCCTCGCGGTTCCTGGCAATCATGATCTAACCGCCAAAACGCTTTTCAACTATCAGGGCGCTCCGAATACAACCATTGCGGCGTGTTCAAATTGCACAACTGATGCGGCGTGCGTTGCGTACGCCAACGATTCGCTTGACAAAACGCTCGACAATATTTTCAATCACCCGAATATCGGCCCATACATCGGCAAATTGCTCATTCAGCATCTTGTAACCAGCGACCCCAGCCCCGCCTATGTGTCGCGAGTCGCAGCCGCTTTTAACAACAACGGACTTGGTGTCCGCGGAGATATGAGGGCCGTCGTAAAGACAATTTTACTCGACCGAGAGGCACGCGGAAGTGCGAAAACCGACCCGACATACGG
Organism: uncultured Acidobacteriota bacterium; assembly: GCA_963738935.1. Lineage (GTDB taxonomy): Bacteria > Acidobacteriota > Blastocatellia > Pyrinomonadales > Pyrinomonadaceae > OLB17. The sequence goes on from CAVTYF010000001.1 coordinate 3,448,516, forward strand.
GAAACTACGCGAACCGTTTCAGTATTTGACCAACATGCTCCGAACCTTCGGAACCCTCGCCTCGGAACCATACCAGATAAATGGCCAGTTAACGTCGCCTCCCGTGTCCTGTCAGGACAGAAGCGATGGCGAACTGACGTGGATGCCGCGGGACATGGGACAGGACATGTGGGTTCCGCAGTCAGTTTTTGGTTACTTCGCGCCAGATTATGTCGTTCCGGGTACGGATATCCTCGGCCCCGAATTCGCTCTGGCAAACACGACGACCTCCTTCCTTCGTAACAATTTGAGTTTGATTTTCGCCTTTGATTCGTGGAGATTCAACCCTGTAACGGCCACAAACCCCTACCCATTCGAACCATGCGGAACATCGATCGACCGGTCCGAACCGCTCTCGTGGATTGCAGCGGATCCGACCGGGAACACCTTGATCGAAGGGCTGAACTGGAGAATGATGCATGGAACTATGTCAGAAGCGATGAAGACCAAAATTCGCGCCGCAATCAATTTCCCTGTCGATCAGCGGGCAAAAATAGGGCAATCGATCTACCTTGTAACAAGCTCGTCGCAATATCAGATACAGAGGTGAAGCCGATGAAAGAAAACAGACGAGACTTTTTGAGGAAATCGGGCTGTGCCCTGAGCATGCTTGGGCTTGCTACGCAGGCACAACATTTCGGCTTGATGAGTGCTTTGGCGCAAAACGTCGAAGAAAAAACTTCGAAAGAACCGGCGGCGGCACCCACGGATTACCGGGCCTTGGTGTGTATCTTACTCGAAGGTGGGAACGACGGAAACAATCTGATCGTTCCGAATCATTCGGATGCAAACATCAGCAATTATTCTCTTTACGCCTCTTCACGATCCGTGCAGGGGCTTGCCTTAGCGGCAAAATCAACTGTTGCCGATTACCGTCCCCAGGCTGAGCAACCTAACATACGGTTTGAATTCCAACCTCGGTCCATTACCACAACAGGGCGGCATAAACAACGGGATATATGAACTCTGGGCGCAGGGACGGATCGCTGCGGTTGTCAACACTGGCAATCTGGTCCGGCCACTAACAAAATCTCAGTTCTTAGCAACGCCGTCGTTAGCGCCCTACCAGCTTTTTTCGCATTCCGACCAGATTGCCCAGCAACAGACCTCCCGTTCTGAGAGTCCATTTCCGCTGGGTTGGGGCGGCCGAATCGCTGACCGAAGAACGGCGGACATGAATCCGAACGGACTGGTCCCGATGATAACCTCGATGACCGGAACGCTTATATTTACCTTGGGACAAGCGACCACACCTTTGGCAATTCCTGACGCTAGCATTCCGCTCGATCAAACCCTTGTTCTCTATGGTTCCGGTGGCACAGACCCTTTCTCATTGGCCAGGAAAAATACGGTGATCGACCTTCGCGCAATCGACCTCGATTCAAGACTCGTTGCGGCAACGAGCAACATCATGAATCAGGCCCAATCCGCTAGCAATGCCCTTACTTCTTATCAAGAGGTGACGGCTGCGTTCCCCACCACAAGAATCGGCAACGAACTGAAGCAAGTGGCGCGAGTAATAAAAAAACGTGGGGACCTCAGCATTAACCGACAGATATTTTTTGTCACCCATTTTGGTTTTGACACCCATCAACAACAGCTTAATGGGCCTAGTAGCCAAACCACATTGCTAGCCCAGCTCAGCCAGGCGATGCGGGCGTTTTATGATGAGATGGGCGTTCAGGGATTGCAGGATAAGGTAACGCAGTTTACGCTTTCGGATTTTGGGCGGACGATGAATCCGGCGGGTCAGGGGTCGGGCGTTGGGTCGGATCATGCGTGGGGGAATCATATGCTGGTTCTGGGCGGTGCGGTTATGGGCGGGAATATTTACGGCAGCACGCGACCGGACGGGAGCGGGAACATCTATCCGAATCTGACGCTCGGTGGGCCTGACGACATCGACACCGGAACAAACCCGCGCGGTCGTGGCTGCCGACCACCAGTGTAGAACAATACGCCGCAACGCTCGGTCGCTGGTTCGGCTTGACCGACGCCGATCTTCCGGTCATTTTCCCAAACATAACAAATTTCCCGGTCACGAATCTCGGATTTATGAACGCTTAATTGCCTGTCAGAACCGCCTGCGCAGCCGGACGGGCACAGTGGGCGAAAATCCGGGTGCGATTCTCGCGATTCTCGGGGTAATGGACAAAATAGTTGGTAAAAACCTTTTAAAGCTATGATGGGAATAGGGTTATGGCGATGAAAGGTTATGAATAAAAAAAGTGCTTTTATTGTGCGAGTAAAATCGTATCGAAATACGGTATTCAGGAGGGTGTTCAGCGGTATAAATGTGCTGTTTGCGGGAAAGTTTTTTCGGGGACGAGACGGCTCGATCCGCAAAAAATATGGCAAGAATATACGATCGGCAAGCAGACATATTCTCAGCTCGCGGTGAAATATAATTGTTCCGCAAAAACGATCCAGAGAAAAATCGATGCGGTAAAAGTCGAAACAGAAAACACATTTCCAAGCGTTGTAAATGTGTTGATGGATACGACATATTTTGGAAGAGCATTTGGGGTAATGGTTTTTAAGGACAGCCTTACGGGGCAGATATTATTCAAGCGATATGTGGATCAGGAAACCAATAAATTATACCTTTCGGGAATCGAAGAAATAGGACGCAGAGGCATCGAAATACAGGCGATTATTTGTGATGGCCGGAAGGGTTTATTTCAATTATTTGGCAGTGACCTGCCTGTTCAAATGTGCCAGTTTCATCAGGTGGCCATTGTCAGAAGGTATTTGACCAAGAACCCTAAAATGCAGGCCAGTATTGAGTTATGGGAACATACACTGCTTCTGACACAAACAGATAAGGAGAGTTTTGCGGGCGGATTGGAGGCGTGGCACGAAAAATGGAAGGACTTTTTAAACGAACGAAAAATAGATCCGCTCGGCAAAAACAGATACGTCCATAAAAGGCTGAGAAGTGCCTATCGAAGCCTCAAAACAAATCTGCCCTGGCTCTTTACCTGGTACGATTATTTGGAGCTGAAAATCCCAAATACCACCAATGCAATTGACGGGCATTTTGCCGATTTGAAGAACAAATTGAGAAACCACAATGGATTATCAACGGCTAGAAAAAAGAAATTTATCGATGAGTTTTTTAAGGCATAACGGCTTCAAAAAATATCAAAGGGCCGCTAAAAAACAGCCCTCTGATCTGACATTTTTGTCAGCCGTCAAGCTATCCCTGGCAGGTTGCTCTCCAGCAGAGCCTACTTCCGTTTTGCTTGATATAACAAACTGTAGCAGATATTTTGAAACTTAAATAAACCCAGAAAATAAACACCAACTATTTTGTCCACTTGAACAAAACATCTAAAAATTACCAACTATTTTGTCCATTACACCCGATTCTCAAAGAACCGGTTACCACCACCCGAGAATCTTCCACCACCCGAGGCCGACGGTTGACCAGATGATGATGTTGAGGATCGAGGCGATCAGGCCGACGGTCCACCAACGGCGCTGGGTGACGTAGCCGAGGCCGAAATAGATCGGCGCGGGCGTCGTGCCGTAGTGAGTGAGTCCGGCACTGAGGTTTGCAAAGTAGGCGAAGGCCAGAACCGTCAAACCCGCCGGTGCGCCGAGTGCGACGGTTACGAGCAAAAACGGCACGAACATCGCCATAACGTGGGCCGTGATCGAGGCGAAAGCGTAGTGAGCATAAAAGAAAACCAGGGCGAGAATCGCGAGGCCGATCGGCCAGCTCAGGCCGCCCGAGGCGGCGGCGACGCTTGACGCAAAGATGGAGGGCAGATTCGTCCGCCCCAGTTCGCCGGCCATCATGACGAGGCCGCCGTACCAGATAAAAACTTCCCACGCGCCGGATTCTTCAATCAGATCACGCCATGCCAGGACGCCGGTAATCAGAAGCGTCGATATGCCGATCAATGCGATCACTGTGGAATCGATCCCGTGAAAAATGGCTGTTATCCACAGCAAAACAACCGCGATGAAGACGACGAGTAGTATCTTTTCAACCTTTTTCACCGGGCCGAGCTTTTCGAGTTCGTCATGAGCAAAGGAAACGGCGTTTGGCGTTTCCTTGATTTCAGGCGGGAAAAGCTTGTAGATCATCAGCGGGATCACGGTCAGCGAAACAAGTGACGGCACGATTGCCGAGACGAACCAGACTGAGTAGTTCATGTCGACGCCGGTATTCTCGAGCGCCAGATTTCGGATGATTACGTTCGATGCCTGGCCCGTGAGGAACGTAGCGCACAGGATGACCTCGCACTGGTAGAGCATTGTCATCAGAAACGTTCCGAGCCGCCCCTCGGTGCCGTCGTCGGGCCGCGAATCGTACGTCTCGGTCACGCTCCGGGCGATAGGCAGAATGATCCCTCCCGAACGCGCTCCGGTCGACGGAATGAAAGATGCCAGTATAAAATCGGTAAAAACAAGCGAATAACCGAGACCGAGTGTTTTGCGTCCGATCAGTCTGATGAAAATAAGCGCAATACGATGGCCGAGCCCCGTTTTGATCATCGCCCGCGAAATAAAAAATGCCGCGAGGACGAGCCAGACGTATTTATCTGCGAAACCCGCGAGTGCTCGTTCGATGGGCAATGCCCTCGATAGGGCGAGGACGACGACACCAAGCAGAACCATCGCGCTGCCGGTTAGCGGCTGAACGATCGAGCCGATGATCGTCGCGATAAAGATCGCGAACAGCAACCACGCCTCACGCGCAACACCCTCGGGCGGCGGGATAACAGCAATCCCAAAACCGCAAACGAGTACAATCAGCCATTTGACCAGCTTACTTTGCATATAGGAAAGCCACAGAGTTCACAGAGAACTCAGAGTGTTTTTTTGGGCTCTGGAACTCTGTGTCCTCTGTGGCAAAAGAGAGGCGCTTTCCGCGTATTACATTACCGGCTTATGCATATTAACGAAATACCACCAGGTAATACCGATCCATATCACGAAATTAGCCAGTGACAGGATCAGGCCCAGATTGCGGGTCTTGTCGTTGCGAACGGCATTTCTGTCTCCTTTGCCGTACATAAGTACGCCGACCAGGACACCGGTAATGAGCCAGGCAAACAATCTGACAAAAAGATTGAAACCGATCTCATCCGATTTTAGATTCATCAGATTCGGCACCTGATAAAGCGTCAGTGCGACACACAGGCCGATAGCGATGATCGCAGCGATGGGCGGCTTATAGTTCGATTCGACTTCGTCACCACCACGTTCTTCCTCGATGCCGAGCTTGCTGTGTGTGTAGCTATACGCGAAGTAGATCACCAGGCCGATGGCCATCCAGTCGATTAGACGGATCCATGTGTCAAGCGGCAGGCTGTTCATCAGATAAGCCGCAGAAACGACCGTCGCGATCGGGATGAACGGCGAGAGAGGTACTTTGAAGGGGCGATTCAATGCCGGATTCGATGACCGCAAGATGATAATACCGACGCCCACGATTACAAACGCAAAGAGCGTTCCGATACTAACCAGCTCGCCGAGCAAACTGATCGGGACAAATCCGGCCAGGATCGCCACGATCACACCGGTTATCGCAGTTGTGATGTGTGGTGTCTGGTATTTCGGATGGATTTTCGCGGCCCAGGACGGCAACAGGCCGTCTTTCGACATCGAATAGAACACACGCGGTTGGCCCATTGTCATAACGACCATCGTCGAGCTCAGGCCGAGTACGGCACCAACCTTAATGATTGTCGGAAAAACGGCGAGGATGGTTCCCATCGTCGTGCCTTGCGCCTTTTGCAGGGCGGCATCGATCGCAACCGCAATCGGGGCAGCGGCGTTGGTCAACAGCTTATAATCGACAAGCCCAACCATGATGCCCGCGACCAAAATATAGAGTACGGTACAAATGGCCAACGATCCCAGGATGCCAATTGGCATATCCCGCTGCGGGTTTTTTGCTTCCTGCGAGGCCGTCGAAACCGCGTCAAAACCGATATAGGCAAAGAAAATAACTGCGGCACCAGTAACGACACCGGGGAAACCAAAAGGCATAAATTCAGCACAACCCGGAGCACCGACGGTGCAGCCGATGCCTATATTGTCGGGATTCACATAGCCGATACCGGCGACGATAAACAGGACAACGACAACAACTTTGATGACTACAATTATCGAGTTGAAACTGGCGGATTCCTTGATGCCGCGAATAAGCAAAAGGGTAACTGCGACTGCGATCAGCGCAGCGGGCAAATTGAAAACTCCGGTCCCGATTACCTGCCCCGTTGCGGATTTTATCTCCATCCCGGGCGGCGCGCTTAACGCAAGCGGGAAATTAATCCCAAGCGTATCCCTAAAAAGACTGACAACATAACCCGACCAGCCGACGGCAACCGTCGCTGCGCCGAATGCATATTCGAGAATAAGGTCCCAGCCGATGATCCACGCGACAAATTCTCCGAGCGTTCCGTAGCCATACGCGTAGGCGGAACCAGAAATTGGTACGCTGGCCGCAAATTCTGAGTAACAAAGGGCCGCAAAAGCGCTGACGATACCAGCGATCACCATCGAGATGATGACGGCTGGACCAGCGTGTTTACCGGCCGCCTGACCGGTCAAAACAAAGATACCGGTACCGATAATGGCGCCGATACCGAGCATCGTAAGATCTAACGATGTCAATGTTTTCTTAAATGTGTGCGTGCCGGTTTCCTCGGCCTCAGCAATGATCTTAGAAATTGGTTTAGTCGCGAAAAGTGACATGAAAACCTCCTATGGTTGATTTAACGATGATTTCGATTCTTGATCGGCGGATTCCCTTGGCCGGCCGCTTCAGTTATAGGTTTCTATTTTGAGACGGCATTGTCGCTAATCTCGTGTTCAATGGCGTCGTTGATAAACTGGTTCAGGGTCTTGCCATTGATAAGAGCAAGCCGGTTGGCTTTTTTATGCACTTCGGGCTTGAGCCTTATGTTCAAACTGCCGCGGTACGATTTCTCTGGTGTCCTACCGTTTGCTTTCGCGATCTCAATATAATCATGAACCGCTTCATGGAAAGCCAGTTTTAGCTGCGCAACACTTTGGCCTTCAAAGGTGACAAGATCGTCTATGCCTTCAATCTTGCCAAAAAACACTTCGTCGGACTGACTGTAGTGAACACTGCCGCAGACAATTACATCTTTCACGTTATTAACCTTCTTCTTTGTTCGACTCTGATTGCCATGTTAAGCCGCAAGAGCCGGATCGTCGCCCGAGCATTGGGTGTTAGCCCAATAAGAAAACCCGTATCAAGCAGGTAGTGGTCTGTCCAGAAATCGACTCTTGGGTTGAAAAGTCGGACGATTTCGACGGTCTGCTCGTCAATCGATGCGATATCACTTCCCTTGTACATATTGCAAAGAGTACATGACAACGCCAGGTTCTCTTCAGCAGTCTGTCCGCCGTGTTTCTCTGCAACGATATGATCGATCTGGTGCCTCGAAAAAAATATGTCCTCTGGAACCAAACAATACTCACACCGCCCGTCCGCTCGTTCAAAGACCAATTTACGCAATGCGTCTCGAATATATGTCATTGGCCAATCTTTGATTGAGCAGCAAGTTTGGCCCGTTGAACAAAGTGCTCAACAAACTCGTAACTCGCCCAAAACTGTCGATCGGCCTCAGTTAATTCATTTGTTCGGTTCTTTTCCAGAACCTCCTCAATTCGAGCCTGCAGTTCCGGTGTTGGACGAAGCTCAAGTACGTCCGTCGGATTGGGGAGCGTCGCCAGAAGATCAAGAACGTCCCACAAGCCACGATAGCCGGGCGACGAACGAGACCGAACAGCCCGTATTCCTTCATTTATAATGGAGGGAAGATCGTCCCCCTGAAATTCCAGGCTCCGCACAACGTCATAAGGCAGATCAATTGTCAGCTGCATAGTCCTTATCTTGCCTTCCTTTCCAAATAAAGTAAACCGGAACGCCCGTTAGAACTATGAGAAGTCCGGGCCAGGTTGCCGTCGTTTGATAGACAAACAGGACAACCAGGATGATCGCGCCGCCGACGCAGTAAAGGGCCGGGACGATCGGGTATCCAAATGCTTTATACGGGCGCTCGGCGTCGGGTTGTTTCGTTCGCAACACGAAAATTCCGATTATTGTCAGAATATAAAAGATCAAGGCGGCCGAAATCACGTAGGTCAGCAGGTCGCCATAGAGATTGCCGTATGAAATTTTACCATCGGCGGCGGTTTTGACAGTTTTTGGCAGAACGTAAAACGCCGCCCAGATGCCCTGTATAACGAGGCCCCACGCCGGAACGCTGTTTTTATTCAACTCGCCCGCCGATTTGAAGAATAGTCCGTCCTTTGCCATTGCATAATAGGCCCGGGCACCGGACAAGATGAGACCGTTATTGCAGCCGAATGTCGAAATAATAATCGCGACCGCCATGATCGCTGCGCCAACGCCCGGAAAGATGACATCGGCCGTTGCCGACGCAACGCGGTCTGACGGAACTTTCTGAATGTCCTCAAATCTAAGCGTCACCAGATAGGCAATGTTCGCGAGCAAATAAAGCGTGATGACGAGGCCGGTGCCGAGTGCGAGCGAAAGTGGAATGTTGCGTTTCGGATCCTTAACTTCGCCGGCGGTGAACGTGATGCTGTTCCACGCGTCAGCGCTAAAAAGCGAGTTTGTCTGTGCCACACAAATTCCGACAAAGAGTCCGAATGTGACCGCCGCCGTCAACCCGTGACCGACATCCTGCAGATCGCCGCGAACGCCCCAAAGATTACCAAAATTCGCGGCCGCAATGTCGCCATGCCAGACGAGCCCGACAATAATTCCAAGCACGATCAGAGCGATCAGCGATCCGGTTTTTGCAAACGTAAAGGTATTTTGAATGAACTTGCCGAGCCTTAAGCCCTTAGTATTCATCCACGTCAGCAGCGCGATCATAAAAATGCCGACGAGTTGGGCTGTCGACAATGAAAACGCGTAACTTGTTGAACCAAGGCGAATCGGCTCGATCAGATAATTTGTTTCGGAAATCGACGGAAACAAAACGCCGATATAACGCCCAAAACCAACCGCGACGGCCGCGATCGTCGCCGTTTGAATTACAAGAAAGAACGTCCAGCCGTAAAGAAAGCCCCAAAATGGCGAGTAAGCCTCGCGAAGGTACACGTATTGACCGCCGGCCTTTGGCATCATGGCGGCGAGTTCGCCGTATGACAGGGCGCCGATCATCGTCAAAACGCCGGTGATGAACCAGACGACGAGCAGCCATCCTGGCGAACCGACCTGACGCGAGATGTCAGCCGAAACGATAAAAATGCCCGAGCCGATCATCGATCCGGCGACGATCATCGTCGAATCGAGCAGTCCGAGGCCGCGAATAAATCCTTCTTTCGATTGTTCAGTTTCTACAGGCTCATTTGCCATAGCTCTTGTCAGAACCGTCTCGCGTAAGCGGGCGGTGTGGCGGCCACCTTTCGATCAGCGTTTTGATCGGCGGACAGCGTTGGTACTTCATATGTCGGTCTTGCACCCGCTGACGCAGGTGGTTCTGACTTTCTTACGTTGGCGAGATGTTCGTAGGTGATATTATACGTGTATTACAAAAACTGTCGAGTATATTTTGTCTTTTTTAGCGAGCAAAAGTAGTTTTTGAGCGAATTATGGAGATTGAATCACAAAACTTTGGCGATATGTCATCGTCGGATTTCCGCAAATACGGCTATCAGGTCGTTGATTGGCTGGCGAATTACTTCGATAAAATGGAGAATATGCCGGTTCTCTCGCAGGTCGAGCCTGATTGGTTAAAGAGCAGTCTGCCGAAGTCGGCGCCCGAAAAAGGCGAGAATTTTGGTGATGTTTTGGCCGATGTCGATAGGCTAATATTGCCGGCGGTGACGCACTGGAATCACCCTAATTTTCACGGTCTTTTCTCGACATCGACGTCGTCGGTCGGCGTTTTTGGCGAGATGTTTACGGCGGCATTCGATATGAAAGCGATGCTCTGGAGCACATCACCTGCCTCGACCGAACTAGAAGATGTCGTCCTCGACTGGCTGCGGCAGATGATGGATTTGCCCGATCATTTTGAGGGAATTATCTATGACACGGCTTCGGTTTCGACGATGCACGCCATCGCGGCGGCCCGTGAAAGGGCGGGACTGAACGTTCGCGAGGCCGGCATGAGCGGCCGCGACGATGTGCCGCTGTTGCGCGTCTATGCGAGCGAGCATGTTCATTCTTCTATAGATAAGAGCCTGATCACGCTCGGTTTGGGCTTGCGTTCGCTGAAAAAGATCGAGTGTAACGAACGGTTTGAGATGATACCTGAAAAGCTGGCGGCGGCTATCGAAGAGGACATTGCCGCCGGATATAAGCCGATATGCGTGATTCCAACAATTGGCACGACATCTACGTCGAGCGTTGATCCGGTCGATCAAATCGCGGACATTTGCGAGAAATACGGCATATGGCTGCATGTCGATACGGCGTATGCCGGTTCGACGGCGATAGTTCCGGAATTTCGGAAATATTTTACAGGACGCCGCGTCGACCCAGTCGCTCCCGACTCCCGACTCTCGACTCCCGACTCTCGACTCCTCAGGGGCTGGGAGCGTGCGGATTCGATAGTCGTGAATCCACACAAGTGGCTGTTTACGCCGTTCGATCTGTCGGTTTTGTACTGCAAAGACCTGAGCGTACTCAAGGATGCATTTTCGCTTGTCGCGGAATATCTCAAAACAAGCGACGAACAAACCGTCAAAAATGGCATGGACTACGGCATTCAGCTCGGTCGGCGTTTTAGGGCATTGAAATTTTGGTTTGTCATCCGCTACTTCGGTCGCGAAGGGCTGATCGCACGGCTTCGCGAGCATTGCCGTCTCGCCCGGCTTTTTGCATCATGGGTCGACGAGTCACCCGATTTTGAATTGATGGCTCCCGTACCGTTCGCACTCGTCTGCTTCCGCGCCCTGTCAGTACCGGGAGCCGTAGCGACAGGGGCTGTTTCCGACACTGAACTCAACGCGCTAAACGAACGAATCATGAACGACATTAACGCCTCAGGCGAAGCGTATCTATCGCATACAAAACTCAACGGTCAGTTTACACTGCGGCTGTCGGTAGGAAGTATTCGGGTAGAAGAAAGGCATTTAAGAAAAGTGTGGAATTTGCTGAATGAATGCGGAAATGCAGAAGCCTGAGCGTGAGCGAGGGCTTAACACGGAACTGTCGGTTGTTAAGCCCTTGCTAACGAGGCCGTGTCAAAACTCGGAAATTCCGCGAAATTTCCAAAAATGGGGGATCAAATATCATTCGCCGACCTCGAAAAACGTCTTAGAAGCGATTTATGCGCCAAGTTTTTCGGAAAATAGTTTTTCAGCCGAGTTTTGACACAGCCTCTAACGCGCGGGCCTCTTCATCAACGCCTCGATCTCATCTGGGTCTTTTGGCACCGCGGCAGTTAGGTTAATATTTCCATCCGCCGTTACAACCACATCGTCCTCGATACGGATGCCGATGCCGCGATATTTGGCGGGGGCCGATTTGTCGTCGGGCGGAATGTACAGTCCGGGCTCGACTGTGAGAGCCATTCCGGGTGCGAACGGGCGTGAGTTTTTGGCTTTTTGATCAACAAAATAGCGACCTGCGTCATGCACATCGAGGCCAAGATAGTGGCCGACGCCGTGCATGTAATACTTCAGGTACGCTTTTTTCTTGATTAAATCTTTGGTCTTGCCTTTGAGCAGGCCAAGCTTTTTCATTCCCTCGGTCAAAAGCTCGATAGAGAATTCCTGACGGCCTTTGACCGTGTTGCCAGTTTTTGTGAAGTCGATACACTGAAGCTGAACGTCGAGGACGACATCGTAAACTTCGCGTTGCGCCGGTGTGTATTTGCCATTTACGGGAAACGTGCGTGTGATGTCCGACGCATAGCCCTCAAACTGAGCACCGGCGTCGATCAGTATCAGATCACCATCCTTAAGCGGCATATTGTTTTCAACATAATGCAGAATCGTGGCGTTATCGCCGCCGCCGATGATCGAGTTGTAGGCCGTGCCACTCGCACCTTTGTCACGCATCAGCGCTTCCATAAACGATTCGACCTGCGCCTCGTTCATGCCCGGTTTGACTTTTTTCATCGCGAGAATATGGGCCTCAACCGCGATGTCGGCTGCGGTTTGCATCAGAGCAACCTCTTTTTCCGATTTGTGCAGCCGCATCTCGCCCGTAATGATCGTCGGGTCTTTGATCGTGTGTGGCGGATATGCCGTTTTTAGGCGGCGAACCCGCTGGCCCGAGAGATAAGCGAGAATCTGCTGGTCAAGAGCCTTGTCAACTGAGAATCGATAGTAAAGCACCTCGTGTCCGTCGAGCATCTTGGCCAGATCGCCAGCAAACTTATCTATCGAGACTGCCTTATCAGCACCATAATTTTTGACCGCGCCCTCGACGCCCTGACGGCGTCCGTACCAAGTTTCCATCAGCGGATCGCGGGGACGTACATAAAGCGTATACGGCTTTTTCGCGGACGGATTGATCAAGGCAATCGCATCCGGTTCCGGGAAACCGGTCAAGTAGCGGAAATCCGGGTCCTGATGAAACTTGAACTCAGTATCGTAACTCCGCGTCGCCTCGTGTGCCGCCGGGATGATCGCGATCGAATTCTCATCCATCGCCTCAATAAATTTCTTTAAATGTCCTCGCATATAGGGAGAGTTTAACCCAAAGCGGTAATGGTGCAAAGAGGTGCACAATCTGGTGGAATTTAGCCGCCCGGCAAACTCACGCAAAACTCAAACAGGATAGACAGGATAGACAGGATAGGAAAGAAACCATTATCCTGAACATCCCTGTGTATCCTGTTTGAATTCCTATGGACTTACGCATCACCGAGATATTTCTTTCGATTCAGGGCGAGTCGTCGCACGCCGGACGGCCATGCTCGTTTGTGCGGCTGACGGGCTGCCCGATGCGGTGCGTCTGGTGTGACAGCGAATACACATTCACGGGCGGCGAGAAGATGTCTTTCGTCGATGTTTTTACAAAACTCGAAGAATTTGACTGCAATCTGGTCGAGGTCACCGGCGGCGAACCACTCGCGCAAAACAACGTATTTCCATTCATTACAGAGCTTTGCGACCGCGGCTACGAAGTCCTGATCGAAACCGGCGGCTATGTCTCGACCGAACGCGTTGATCCGCGGGCCAAGATTATCCTCGACATAAAATGCCCGGCCTCAGGCGAAGCGGAACGCAATCATTGGCCAAATATCGAACGGCTGCGTCCGGAGTTTGACGAGGTAAAATTTGTCGTAGCGGACATGGCAGACTGGGACTTTGCGAAGGAGACGGTCGAGAAATACGATCTGGCGAATCGGACAAAAGAAATCCTTATATCGCCGGTCCATGGCATCCACGATCTTGCCGCGATCGCCGAAGCGGTCTCGATTTGCGGCCTAAAAGTGCGGCTAAATCTACAGTTACATAAATATATCTGGGGTGCTGACGCTCGAGGTGTTTAGTAGAGAAACCTGGTATGAGTGAATCTGCAATCCGCAATCCGCAATCCGCAATCGTATTGGTTTCCGGTGGTATGGATTCGTGTGTGACCGCCGCGATCGCACGGGCAGAAAATGATGAGATTGCATTTCTCCACATCTCCTACGGCCAACGAACAGAAACGCGCGAGCGAAAGGCTTTCAATGATATAGCCAATTTCTACGGCGTCGAAAAACGTCTCGACATCTCAATCGAGCATCTCGCCAAGATCGGTGGCTCTTCATTGACCGATGCCAAAATTGCCGTCAGCGAAGCCGATCTCGAATCTAGCGCGATACCGACGAGCTATGTGCCGTTTCGCAACGCAAATATGCTGGCGATTGCGACGAGTTGGGCTGAGGTTTTGGGAGCGAACGCGATCTACATCGGTGCGGTCGCCGAAGATTCAAGCGGCTATCCCGACTGCCGGCCCGAGTTTTACGCGGCGTTTCAACGAGCGATTGATGTGGGCACAAAACCGGATACCGATATCCAAATCCGCACGCCGATAATCACGCTACCGAAGGCCGAGATAGTCAAAAAAGGGCTTGAATTATTTGCACCACTCGAACTAACCTGGTCGTGTTATCGTAGCGAAGATATAGCCTGCGGAACGTGCGATTCATGCGCTTTGCGGCTGCGCGGATTCGAAATGGCTGGCGTTCCTGATCCGATAACCTATACCTTGCATAAAGTCTAAGCCAGGCTCCCGCGTTTTGCCTCTAATTCGGCGATCCTCGCCCTCAATTTTTCTATCTCCGCATCGATCTCTGCGGCGTCTGCCTCTTTGTGACTGAGCTTATGAAACACCGGTGTAACGACGGTCAAAGATGCGATCAGGATTGAAAGTACGCCGATAATACGGGAAACGAGGTCGCTCGAACTGTCGGGTTCGAACCAGAGAATATAAAGCAGGATTGCGACGAGAACAGGAATACAGACAAAAAGAGCCTGGCGTGACCAGCGGAATCTTTTGTCGAGCGTCGCCAGCGAGATCAGGCTGAGGTGTCCGCAGGCTGTCGCGAGCAGGGCAGCCGTTGCGGCGCTTTTCCACACGGCGTCGAAGCCTCTATCCCCGGCCCAGATCATGTAAATACACAGAAGCGCGGCAAGGATCGATAGGAATATTCCCGCCAGCGGAAGGTTACGGGCCTTTTTTGATTCGTAATACGCACCGCAGGCGAGACCAAGAATGCTGGTGCAGGTGATCGTAAACGTGGTCATCAGAACTCGGCTTTCGAGTTTGCCAAATGAGCCCAAAAGAATTACGCCGATGCCCAATACCGCGCTGACCGCAACCGATGTGATCAGGGTGTAGAGGAATATCTTTTTGAGATTCATATACTTAGCCTGTCTCGGTCGATTTTAAGAGTTTTCAGGTCTCCGAGCGCCGCAAAGGCTACATTCTCTGTACGAAAATGCCTGATCGCGAGTTCCTGAATGTCGGCCGTCGTCACCGAATTTAGATTTTCCAGTGATTCGTCGAGCGATATCTGACGGCCGTGGACCATCTCGGCCTGCGCGAGCGTCGCCGCGCGGGCGGCAGAATCTTCGAGGCCGAGCAGGATCGAGGCCGTCGTTTGCTGTTTGGCGAGGTCGAGTTCATCGTGGGTCACGCCGTTTGTTGCGACATCGCGCATCTCGGTGATCGAGAGATCGACAACTTCGTCGACCTGTTCGGGCGACGTCCCGGCGAAGATCGAAAACATTCCGCAATCCTGGTACATGATCGCCGACGCCCCGACGCTGTAGGCGAGGCCGCGCTCCTCACGCACCTTTTGCCATAAACGGCTCGATGTGCCGCCGCCGATGATATTCGCCAACAGATCGGCCGCGTAACGGCGTTCATCCGTTGCGGCGACAAACGGCGTTGCGATGATTAAGTGCGCCTGTTCGAGATTCTTGTTTTGTTTTATCAATAACGGGGCCGCGACGACTGGAGGGTGAGCATCCTTGCTCGCCCGTGATTTCAGTTCGGAAGAAAACGCATGTTCGGCGAGTCCGACGATCTGTTCAGGATCGATATTCCCAGCCGCCGCGATCACGAGATTGCCAGCGATATAGGCGTCGTTGTGATACTTTTCGGTGATCTCGCGATCGAAACTCTTGACGATCTTCGGCGTTCCCGCAATATTAAGCCCGAGTGGGTGGCTAGGGAAAAAGGCCTCGCTAAAAATCTCGCCGAGATATTCCTCTGGCGAATCCTCGACCATCTTCATCTCTTCGATAATTACCTTTTGCTCACTTTTAAGATCGGCTTCGTCGAACCGCGGATTCGCGAGCATATCGGCGATTAGATCGAACGCCCTGGGCAGTTGATCGTCTATTACCTTGATCGCAAAACCCGTTTCCTCATGCGTCGTGAACGCGTCGAGATTGCCGCCAAGACGATCCTGTTCGATCGCGATATCAAACGCGGAACGACGCGCCGTGCCCTTAAAAACCGTGTGTTCAATAAAATGCGAAATACCGTTTAGCTCGGCCGGTTCGTGGCGTGACCCGACGCGAAAGAAAAAACCGAGAGTGGCGCTGCGCACTCCCGGCATTCGATCTGTCAGAATTGTAAGCCCGCTGGCGAGCCGAGTTTCTTTGATATCTTCCTTCATCGTGAAGGATAGAGACTAGCACGGACGGGTGCTACGAACGAAACCGCCGAGCCGGCGAGCATCTTCCGTCGTTAAACTTTTTCGACAGAGACCGTTGCCCTGATCGGTCGTTTCGGCCAATCGGCGGGCTGGCCCTTCTGAGGGTTCAGATCTTGCAACGAAAGACGATAGCCATGAATTGTGACCGTCTGCGGCTTCGTCGTCGAGTTTAGCTCAACCGTCTCGGCCCGCCGCCGCCCAACCGAAACGGCAACCTTGATCCTGGCGTTTCCCGCCCATACGCATCTCGCGTTCATCGGGCAGCGGGAATCTTCGACGACCGAGATAAATTTTACGCTCACGCGCCCATGATCGGCGGTTTTGCTCTGTCCGACACGCAAGTTAACTGTTTCCGGTGCCTTTGCCGAGACAACGCTTACGATGCCAAAGATTGAGATCAGTGTCAGTATCAGTATTTTCATAAAGCCTCGCGGGGATCGACGTCTTGTCGTTCCTTACCATTGGAACGAATCCAGTAATGCATAGTTGCAGAGAAAACTAGCCGTTAGCATCAAGCCGCGCGTCGCTGCCGACGACGACGCATTGGTCGAACTCCGCCGTATTTTGTTGACAACCGCTCAAAAAGTGTCCCCGTAAGTGTCCCATTTAGTTGGGGACAGCGAAAGCCGCGCATCAGCCACAAGTCGACTTTGCGTTTGTCTAAGTCATTTTTTGATTGATGGAATTTGGCCCTCGTGTTTAAACCTCGAGGGCTTTATTTTGCGTTGCGAACGAGAATAACGTCGCGAATCTCCGGGCCGCGTCCGAAGACGATTTGTTTTCCGTCCGGCGACCAATCATAGGAAAAAAGTTTTTCCTCGGGAAAGCCTGCGATTCGTTGCGGCTCTCCTCCGTCAATGGATTGTCGCCAGTAACCGTTATCCCAATCACGATAGGTCAGCGATTTACCGTCGGGCGTCCAGCGGATCGAGTAGCGAAGATTAGCCCCGGGCGCCAGATCGAACGACTTTACCGGCTCACCGCCGTCTATTGGTAGCACGGCGAGTTTTCTCTTGCCGCCGACTTCATAGGCACAGGCAAAAGATTGACTATCGGGAGAAACGCGGACCGAAGATGCTTCTTTGCTTCCTAGCTTTTGAGCATTACCGCCCGCGAGCGGAACGCGCCAGATCGTTCTTGTTCCGTCGATCTCCGAGATGTAAACAACCCACTTTCCATCGGGCGAAACGCTCGGTTGGTCATTGTATCCGCCGAACGTCAATTGCTTAAGATCATTGCTGGCTAAATCGATACGCCAGATCTCCAACGCACCGCTGCGATTCGATCCGAAAACAACAGTGCGTCCGTCAGCCGTTGCCGAAGGATTCGTGTCGATGGAACCGTCTGGCGTGAGTTGTTTTAGATTTTTACCGTCCGAGTCCGCTATCCACAATGGATTTCCACCGGCCTTGTCATGACCAGACATTACAAGGCGTCCGTCAACGAGCCAGACGATGCCGACGCGTCCAAGTGCACCGCCAAAAGCCGATGTCGTTATCTGCTTGGCCTGTTCGGGCGCGTTCGCTGGAGCGATCCAGAGGTTGGTCATCGAATCGGACAAAATTGCCAGCATCGAGCCGTTGTCAGCGGAAACGTCAACCGGCCAGCCATAACTCGTCAAGCTTGCATTGATTCGGCGAACCGAACCGTCGCTTACCGAAACGTGCCACATCTGAGCGTTGACCTCAGTGCGTTTCGCCGCGATCATTGTCAGACCCGTCCCGTCGCCGAGCCACGCGATACCGTTGATGCCCCGGAACTTTTGTTCAGTCAACTGCCGAATATTTCCATCGTTAACGCCGACCAAAAAGACTTCGCGATTCACCCCTTCGCCTGTGTCGCCGATGGCAGCGACCGCGATCGTCTTGCCATCTCGCGACCATGCGACGGTGCTTGTATCAAACTGAAACTTGCTCAAACGGGTTGCGATCTCACGTTTGCCCGCGCCGGTCGTCTCTGCAATGTAAAGTGCGGAGACGCCGCTATTTTCAGATTTACCGACAAATGCGAACTGGTTCATATCCGGCGAAAATGCGACGAGCGTGCGAACATCGTCACGAAGCTTTTCGGCTACGCCTCCGAGAACGCGAATTCTGAAAAGAGAGCCCTTTGGATGATCTTTGCCGGTTACGACGTAATAAAGGGAATCATCGTCGGGCGAAAACGCGAGCGTGTGGTAGGTCACATCGGACGGAGGAATCAGCTCGATGTCCTCGCCACCATTCGCAGGTTGGTCCGACGATAACGCGAAACGGGGTTGCGGTCACCGGCGGGATCTTTAGCGTAAATCTCGATTTTGGTTCGTCGTTTCCCGGTGCAGGCAGATTTCTCGAGATTCGCGTCAGGCAAGGCGGCGGGGCGTTTACGACGCTCTCGCCTCGTCAGCCGATATCGAGTGCGCCGTACTCCGTCAAGAGCCTAAACGCCGACACCGCACAAACCGCGACGACGGCCACTACCGCAACAAGTGCGACGAATGCCGTAAATGCCACAAATGCGGTCACAGCGAATACCGCCTCGACCGCGACCAATTTCACTGGCCCTCTGGCTGGAGATGTGACGGGGACGCAAGCCTCGACGACGGTGGCTCGGCTGCAAACTCGAAACGTTGCGGCCACTCTACCAACCAACGGCCAGGTGCTCAAATTCAACACCGCAAACAGCCAATGGGAGCCGGCAAACGATGAGACCGCGACGGCTGGCGGCGGTGGCACAATCACGGGAGTCACGGCGGGAACGGGCCTGACCGGCGGCGGCACGACCGGCAGCGTCACGCTCGCAATCGCCGACGCTGGCGTTACAACGCCAAAGATCGCCGACGCAGGTGTCACAACAGCAAAACTTGCGAACGGCAGCGTGACCGACGCAAAGATCGTCGATATCGCGGGCACCAAAGTCACCGGGACCGTGCCCGTAGCCGCGATCCCGCCCTTTAGCGGGAATTACATACAGAACAGAGAGACGCTACAGGCCTTTTCAAACTTCAACATATCCGGTACCGGTACTGCTGATATTTTCAACGCCGGAACGCAGTATAACATCGCGGGGTTTCGCGTTTTAGGCATCCAGGGCACGAACAACCTGTTTGCAGGTGTTCGCGCCGGAACTGTTAATACCGGTTCGGAAAATACGTTTCTGGGCCGCGATGCTGGCCAGGCAAACATTGGCGGCGGGCAAAATACGTTCGTTGGTGCGCTTTCGGGTAACGCGAACACGAACGGCAGTTTTAATTCGTTTTTCGGCCACAGGGCTGGAGTTTCAAACACAACGGCCATCCGCAATTCTTTTTTCGGACATCGGGCGGGAACCGCAACTTTTGACGGTACCGACAATGCGTTTTTCGGCAGTACCGCCGGAGCGGACAACACGTCCGGCGAGGCCAATTCGTTTTTCGGCAGCTCTACTGGACGCGAAAACACAACCGGCATTAGCAATTCTTTTTTTGGAGCTAACGCGGGAAATACGAGCAACGGCTCCCTAAACTCCTTCTTCGGACGAAATGCGGGATTTTCAAACGTGACCGGAGTCGCCAACACAGTCGTCGGAGCATCTGCGGATGTCATCGGCAACAACCTGACAAACGCCACTGCCATTGGATCTCGGGCCGCGGTTTCGCAAAACAACTCGCTCGTTCTGGGCAGCATAAACGGTGTCAACGGCGCCAACGCCGATACAAACGTCGGCATCGGCACAACGGCGCCGACCCAAAGGCTGCATGTCGTTGGAAACAGCCTTTTTGCGGGGAACCTGAATGTCACCGGCACGTTGACCGCAAATATCGACGGCGCGAGCATCACCAACCTCAACGCATCGAACATCGCCACCGGAACATTAGCCGTCGCTCGTGGCGGAACCGGCATTACCGCTCCCGGCACGTCGGGCAATTACCTGCGCAGCAACGGCACGCTTTGGACGAGTGGGGCGATTCAAGCGGCGGACGTTCCCATCGGCAGCGGCAGTTATATCCAAAACCAAAACGCCGGTGCTCAGACCACTTCGAATTTCAACATCAGCGGCACAGGAACTGCGAATATCTTCAGAGCGGCGACCCAATACGACATCGGCACGGATCGCATTTTGAGCGCCGGATCGGCCAACCTGTTTGCCGGCGTCGGAGCCGGCTTCACGAACACGACGGGCTTCAACAGCTCATTCTTCGGGGCCAGTGCGGGCCTCGCGAACACGGAGGGCCATAACAACGCATTCTTCGGGTATAGGGCTGGCGGAGTAAACAGGACGGGTACCCGCAACGCATTCTTCGGAACGTCGGCAGGCGACTCGAACACGGAGGGCGAAAAAAACGTATTCTTCGGGATGTTTGCAGGCGACTCAAACACGACGGGGAGCGACAACACCATCATCGGTAGTTTCGCGGATGTCAGTGCAAACAACTTAACATTTGCCACCGCCATCGGAGCCGAGTCGGTTGCGAGCCAAAGCAACTCGATCTTTCTCGGGCGTCCGGGCGGAGAGGATACCGTGCGAATTCCGGGAGCGGTCATCATAAACGGCAGCCTCGTCGTCGATACATT
Organism: uncultured Acidobacteriota bacterium; assembly: GCA_963738935.1. Taxonomy (GTDB): domain Bacteria; phylum Acidobacteriota; class Blastocatellia; order Pyrinomonadales; family Pyrinomonadaceae; genus OLB17. The sequence goes on from CAVTYF010000001.1 coordinate 3,469,223, forward strand.
AGGGGGCACGACCGGCAACGTGCATCTTTGCCGCAACACCGCCAACCGCATCTCGCTGTGCATGTCGAACGCACCGCCGCCAGGCGAGACCGGAGAACTAAAAGCACGTGTGACGGATCAGCAGGAGCAGATCGAGCGGCAGCGGGAGAAGATCGAGGCTCAGGCGAAGCAGAACCAGATACTTCAGAAGCAGGCGGCTGAGCAGCGGGAGATAAATCGGCGGATCGAAGAGCGGCTGGCGAAGCAGAGGGCTGAAATGGAGGCTCTGAAGGCCCTTGTTTGCTCGAAAGCTAAGTCGGCATCGTTCTGTCGCGAGGTGAATTAGAGCGTTTGCGGTATCGGTTTAGGGGATTACCACAACTGGCGAACGGGCGGCGGTTTCGACTGGAGGGTGAGCATCCTGCTCACCGGTGCGGGGCGAGCAGGATGCTCACCCTCCAGTCAACCCGAAGACAAACATCGGCTCGTTTGGTCTCGGCCTGAGTCTCATCAACCAACTAAAACCAATCACCTTCGACTGGAAAGTCGGCGGAATGCACGACTTCGGCCTCGGTGCCGAAGATGTCGCCGCCATCGAACCGCTCCTCGTCGTCTACAACGACAAAGGCGAAGTCGAAGGCGTCAAATACGACCGCATCGGCGTCGTTTTGGTCAACGCGGTGAAGGAACAGCAGATACAGATCAAAGCGCAGCAGAAACAGCTTGAACAGCAGCGTACCGAGATCAATGCGTTAAAGTCGTTGGTCTGTCGAAATAACAAGAGAGCGGCGATCTGCCGTCTGGGACGAGAATGATTTAGATTTGTGGTCAACGACCGCCCTCGACCGGACGCCGAAGCAGACTGGAAATGCTAAACGATCAGCGGTCGATCGAGAATAGAACGACATCGCGCAATTCTTGCCCGTGGGCGACGGCAAATTGTTTACCGTCCAGAGACCAATCAAAAGCGTTGATAATTTCGCCGGGGAACTCGAGAAATTTTTCCGGAGCTCCGCCTGACAGTGACTGTCGCCAAGCAGTAGAATTGTAAAAAGCATAGACGAGCGAAGCGCTGTCGGGTGTCCAACGCAGTTTCTCGTAATTCAAATCTAATGCCGAATCAAATAAATAAAGCGGTTCGCCGCCTTCAATCGGGAAAATGGCTAATTTCAATTTGTCTGTGGTCGGGCGATAAAAACACGCGAACATTTTGCCGTCGGGCGAAACCTCTACCGATTTAGATGCTTTATCGGTCATTTGAACAGGTTCGCCGCCGTCAATCGGAATTTTCCAAATAAAACCGTAGTTTTGATAAAAAACCCAATTACCATCGGGCGTTACACTCGGAGAACCACCGCCGTCATTTGTAATTGCTGTTAAATCACGGCCGTCTAAATCCATCCGAAAGATATTATTTTTCCCGTTCCGAATTGTTTGGAACACAATTTGGTCATTGCTGACCGTCGGTTTTCTGTCCAAAGAATTATTTGGCGTTAATTGTTTCGCATTTGTTCCGTCAGAGTTCATAATCCAAAGCGAGTCGCTTTTATCAAAAAAGCGCATAAAAACGAGCCGGTTGTCATTCGTCCAAGCCACACTATTAAAAAAACCGTCCCTTTTGCCAACCGAATTATCGGTTATTTTTTTCAGATTGGTTAAATCGTCCGAATTGCCGACATAGATATTGGAAACAGCCTGTGCTTGAACTGCTAAAAGCTTTGTGCCGTCCACCGACACGCTGACGGTTTCTCTGCCATATCGGTTGAGATCATTGGTGATTTTATGGGTCTTTCCGCTTGGATAATCGAGTAGCCAGATTTGTCTTTCCTGCCACGATTCGTATTCAATAACATTCAAAAAAATCCCGCTGCCGTCCGGCATCCATTCGACGCGGCGGATGTATGTCCAAGGCTTTTCGCCGAATTTTTCAGCTTTTCCAGTTTCGATATCAACCATCAAAAGCACGTTTTCGCCCGTCTTTTCTTCTTTTCCACCGACAGCGATCTTCGTTCCGTCCGGCGACCACGAAGCGCCGTTATCGTTAAAGGCAAATTCCATCGGGTCGCACGGCAATTTCTTTTTCTTCCGCGTTGCCGTTGACCTTGGCAACGATCATTGCCGATTGTTTTTTTTCTGAATCATATCGCGCACAAATGCAATCTGTTTGCCGTCGGGCGAAAAGGTCGGCGCACAACAGATATTTGACAAAACTTTTTCCGACATTCCGCCGAAAGTGCGGGAACGCGAAAAAGTGCGCCGTTCCGATTTTTTTCGTCGCGGGCGGTGTAATAAATCTGCAAACCGTCGGGCGAAAAGGTCAAACCAAAAAATGTAATGGCGGACGGCGGCAAAACTTCGATGGTTTGCGTACTTGTGATGCCCGCGACCCAGAGTCCTGACGTTTCGCTGCCCTCGTTTGTGTAGGCGTAAAGCGTACCGTCGGGCGACATGGCGGCGACATTAATTCTACCGTTTGCGGTCAATTGTCTCGGCGAGGTTCGGCGGGCCGGATCCACCCACCCGAACGCCATATCTTTCCTTACGCCCGGTCTTACAAAATTCCAGTAGCCGATCGCAAGTATTACGAGCACCGCCGCCGAGGCGATGATCGGCCACTTGCGGTTTATTGCACGATGCGAATTTGACCGGTCCGGTGTGAATTCCTCGTGTTCGATCGTCAACTCAGAGACTGTATGCGTTTCGACAACAAAGCCATTTTGCGCGATATCCGCGACAAACTTGTAACCTTTGCCGGGAATTGTGACCAGAAAACGGGGAGAATTTCGCGTGTCGCCCAAAACTCGCCGAAGGTTTGATATCTGGACGACGAGATTTGCTTCCTCGACGAATTTGTCGTCCCAGACCGCCTCGATGATCTCGTCCTTAGTTACGATGCGCCCGCTGTTGATAGCAAGAAATGTCAGTACATCAAATGCTTTGGCATTTAAGACAACTGCCTCGCCGCCACGCACGAGACGGCGATGACCGGTGTCGATCTCAAATTCGGCAAACGAAATTGTCGGCTTTCGCAGGTCAGGCATCGCCAGTTAATAAAAAATTAGAAAAATTTAGAAGCAAATTTAGGACAGGCCGCACGTCTATCTGCAAATCTCGCCCTATCGGATTACCGAGAATTTTAGCAGAATGCCGCGAAAAAGAAACCTTTTTTATGAAAGCGACCCGAATGACAAAGATCAGGATCGAAACCCGCGAATCGAAGTTCGTTCGCTATGGAAGAGAAGCAGCGTGTGTTTGTCGCATGTGCCTGACTGAAACACGGCATCTGCCCGTCGCTCAAATGGCCGCTCTGCTCGCTGTTTCTGAAAAAACGATCTTTCGTCTCGCGGAACGTGAAAAGCTGCACTCCGCAGAAACCGCCGAGGGCTGTCTGCTGATATGCACCGAATCCGCCGCCGCATTGTTCATACAGGGCCATGCAACGCAAGTTCTCGAGATCGGAACGGCCGGAACTGGCGAACCAGCGGCGGCTTCGACTGGAGGGTGAGCATCCTGCTCACCGGTGCAGGGCGAGCAGGATGCTCACCCTCCAGTCGAAGCCGCCGCTGGTTCGCCAGTTGTGGTTATTCCATGCACTGATACCGTAATCGCTCTAGAGTCGCCAACAACGCTCGAATTTTTAAAGGAGAAATAATATGAATCGAAGAATCTTTCTATTAGTCGGTACCCTTGTCGTTCTCGCGATGCCAGTATTCGCTCAATCGACTGAATTTTCATATCAAGGTCAACTGCAAAGTTCATCGATGCCCGCAAGCGGGAATTTTGATTTTGAGTTTGCACTATTTGATTCGGTTTCTGGAGGATCGCAGGTCGGCTCGACTCAGACGCGAAACGGCGTTGGCGTCTCGAACGGGATATTCTCGGTCAATCTTGATTTCGGGAACACTTTTCCCGGGGCACAGCGTTTTCTTGAGATACGTGTTCGGCAGGCAGGCGGCGGTGCGTTTACGACGCTGTCGCCTCGGCAGCCGGTTTCGAGCGCTCCGTATGCGGTCAAGAGTATCAATTCGGACAGCGCAACCGTCGCCGTCAACGCCGTTACCGCAAACAATGCGACAAACGCCCAGAACGCCGTCAATGCAACCAATGCTCAGACGGCGGTAAACTTTACCGGCCCGCTCGCCGGTGACGTGACCGGAACGCAAAATTCAACGACCGTCGCACGGCTACAGAGCCGCAGCGTGGCAAACACGCCGCCGCTTGACGGTCAGGTACTCAAATACAACGGGGCCGCCTCAGAATGGCGACCGGACAACGATAACACTGGCTCCGGTGGTGGTGGCGGAACGATAACGGGCGTCACACCGGGAACAGGATTGACCGGCGGCGGTGCGACCGGCAATGTGACTGTCGGCATCGCAAACAGCGGCGTCGGCACAACGCAGATCGCCGACGGCAGCGTAACCGACCCAAAGATCGTCTCGGTCAGCGGCACCAAAGTAACCGGTGCAGTCACGAACTCAACCCAACTCGGCGGTGTCGCGGCGAATCAATACGTCCAAACGATCGATCCGCGTCTAGCCGACGCGCGCACGCCCACCGCCGGAAGTTCGAACTACATTCAAAACCAAAATGTTGCACCGCAAACCGCGAGCAACTTCAACGTCAGCGGTACGGGGACGGCAAATATCTTCAGCGCGACGATGCAATACAACATAGGCGCCAATCGCATTTTGAGCACCGCGGGGGCATTCAACCTGTTTGCGGGCGTCGGAGCAGGCCAAGTCAACATGGGCGCCGATAACTCCTTTTTCGGAAGAGATGCAGGCGCTGCGAACACAATGGGCTTCGCCAACACATTCTTCGGGTCGAAAGCGGGCTTATTGAACACGACGGGCGAGAACAACGCATTCTTCGGGACGTTTGCAGGCGGTAACAACACGATGGGCTTCGACAACGCATTCTTCGGGGCGTTTGCAGGCGATAACAACACGATGGGCTTCGACAACGCGTTCTTCGGGACGCTTACAGGCCTATCGAATACCATCGGAAACAACAATACGATCATCGGCGAAAAGGCCGACGTCACCGTTAATAATCTGACCAACGCAACTGCTCTTGGGAGCCGTGCGGCTGTCGGTTCAAGTAATTCGCTCGTTCTCGGAAGCATCAACGGCGTAAACGGGGCGGCTGCCAACACAAACGTCGGCATCGGCACGACCACGCCTACACAGCGGCTCCATGTCGTTGGCAATGGTTTGTTCACCGGCAATCTCACGGTCAACGGAACGTTGAATGCTACTTTGCCTTCGGGCAGTGGAAATTACATTCAAAACGGCGCGGCATTACAGGCGGCGAGCAATTTCAACATCAGCGGCAACGGCACGGCGGGCGGTACACTCTCGGGCGGAATCGTCAATGCAACTACGCAATTCAACATCGGCGGCGGCCGCATACTTAGCTCAAACCTTTTAACTAGCCTGGTTGTTGGACCGAACACTGGAGGAGGAGACCGTTTCGGGAACACATTTGTTGGAGCCAGCACAGGTCCTGCAAACACTGGCGAACGAAACACTTTTATCGGATACTTCGCCGGAAATGCTACCAACACGGGGATTAGTAACGTATTTGTCGGCACTAACGCAGGCGACTCAAACACGACGGGTGACGCTAACACAATAATTGGCGCGTCTGCTGATGTAGGATTACCGAACCTGACCTTTGCCACCGCTATCGGCACGGCGGCTGTCGTTTCAAACAGCAACACGGTCGTGCTCGGACGCGCGGCGGATGCAGTTCGCGTTCCGGGCAGCCTGGGCATCGGTACAACAGCACCCGGTGCAGAGCTACATGTTACGGCAAATGGCGGTCAGATAATGGTCGGGGACGCAGGTTGTTCTTCGGGTGTAGCGAGCATCGGTTTTGGAGCGACGCTGGAATGCACGAACTACGCTTTGTCGGGCAGCGTGGCGAATACTTTTATTAATCGACCAACCGGCGGCGGCATTCTATTTCGCGAGAACAATGTCGATCAGATGCGCATCGCGGCCGGCGGTAATGTCGGGATCGGAACAAATTCGCCGGCCGACAAACTGGATGTGGATGGCGACATTCGTGTCGGTCTAGACGGCACGAACCTGGGATGCGTGAAAGATGACAACGGCACCGTGATCGCCGGCACCTGCTCGTCCGATATGCGGTTTAAGAAATCCGTTACGCCCTTTGGCAGCGTCCTGCGCGGGTTTACTAAACTTCAACCGGTCCACTTCTATTGGCGTACCGACGAATTCAAAGACAAGCACTTCGGCACCCGCCAGTCCTATGGCCTGATCGCTCAGGAAGTCGAGGCTATTTTTCCAGAACTCGTTTCGACCGATGAGCAGGGCTATCGAGTCGTCAACTACAGCAAGCTCCCGCTGCTGACGATTCAGGCGGTAACCGAGCAGCAGCAGCAGATCGAGTCTCAGCGAAAGCTAATTGAGAAACTCGAACAGCGGCTGGCTGAATTGGAGAGAAAACAGCTTGAAAAGGGTCACAAACCCTGAGAAATCTGCGGCTGAGCCGCTCGATGTGGGGGCTGGCTCGAAAGTCAATTTCTTATGCGGCGGAGCCGCCAAAAGAAACTAGCCAGAGGTGAAACCTCTGGAAGAGCCGCCCTGCCGCATGTCGCCCTGAAGGGGCGAAAGACCAGTGTTTACCGGCGGTCTGCCGCGCCTTCAGTGCGGCTGGTTCTAACTCGCTTTTCCAGACGTTTCACGTCTGGCTAGAATCTTTAGGCCGCTCCACGGCCAAGAAGCGGCTTTTCAGACAGCCTCGAGCTTCGCTCGATTAAACAGCGAGGCTCCGCCGCTGCTTTCGAAGGCGGCGGCATAGCCGCAGGAAATATTGGAAGGCCAACGGCGAAGCACAGCTTCGCCGCACATCGACGGGCGAAGCCCAAGAATCGAATGAGGAGTACAATGAGAATGTTTAACACGATCAGAAATATTATATTTTTTACTGCCGTGCTGTCTGCGGTCGTCGCGGCACAGACGACGGAGTTTACCTATCAAGGTCAACTGCAAAACTCGTCGATGCCGGCGAGCGGTAACTACGATTTCGAGTTTGCACTATTTGATTCGGTCCTGGGCGGATCCCAGATCGGTTCGACGCAGACGCGAAACGGCGTCGGCGTCTCGAACGGGATATTCTCCGTCAACCTCGATTTCGGGAATCTGTTTCCGGGAGCACAGCGTTTTCTAGAGATACGTGTTCGGCAGGCAGGCGGCGGCGGGTTTACGACGCTGTCGCCTCGGCAGTCGGTTTCGAGCGTGCCGTATGCAGTCAAGAGCATCAATTCGGACAGCGCAACCGTCGCCGTCAATGCAGTTACGGCAAACAACGCGACAAACGCACAAAACGCCGTCAACGCGACCAATGCCCAGACGGCGGTAAACTTTACAGGCCCGCTCGCCGGTGACGTGACCGGAACGCAAAATTCAACAACCGTCGCGCGACTGCAAGGCCGCAGCGTGGCAACCACGGCCCCGCTTGACGGTCAGGTGCTCAAATACAACGGCGCCGCCTCAGAATGGCGCGCCTGACACCGATAACACCGGTGCTGGCGGTGGCGGCGGAACGATAACCGGCGTCACACCGGGAACAGGCCTGACCGGCGGCGGTGCGACCGGCAATGTGACCATCGGCATCGCAAACAGCGGCGTTGGAACGGCCCAGTTAGCGGACGGAGCGGTTACGGATGCCAAGATCACGGGCGTCAGCGGAGCGAAAGTCACCGGGGCTGTCACGAACTCAACCCAGCTCGGCGGTGTCGCGGCGAATCAGTATGTCCTAACAAACGACTCGCGTATGACCGATGCCCGCAACCCACTGCCCGGCAGCACAAACTACATCCAGAACCAGAACGCCGGCCCGCAAAGCTCGAGCAACTTCAGCATCAGCGGCAACGGCACGGCGGGCGGCACGCTGAGCGGCAACGTACTGAATGCCGCAACCCAACTAAACCTCGGTGGTACGCGAATTCTGACCGCGACGAACGAGTTTTTTGGCAGCACTTATCTTGGATTTGGGGCGGGTACGAGCGGCCTGTCCAACACATTCTTTGGCTATCAAGCAGGTCAAGCCAATTCGACATCCAACTTAGCTAGTTCCAACTCCTTTTTCGGACGCAGGGCAGGCACAAGCAACACGGATGGCGGAGAAAACTCGTTCTTCGGCTCAGACGCGGGCGATTCGAACACAACGGGATCAAGCAATTCTTTTTTTGGGAGATCTGCCGGTATCTCAACAATCGACGGATCTTCGAACTCCTTCTTTGGACGATCGGCTGGCCTGCTCACAACAACTGGTGGCGGAAATACTTTTGTCGGCGCAAACACCGGGTTTGGCAATACCACCGGCTCGAACAATACCGTCTTGGGAAGTGCTGCAAACATCGGCCCTAATGTATCCTTTGGCACCGCCATCGGATCGGGAGCGGTCGTTACACAAAGCGGCACGGTCGTCCTCGGACGACCTGCCGACGCTGTCAGCGTACCGGGCACAATGACCGTGACCGGCGCTCTGGCGGCGAACGGCTCTGGGTTGACCAATCTAAATGCCTCGAACATAACGACCGGTACGCTCGCCGCGACGCGGGGCGGCACGGGACTGGCGGCTTCGGGTGCGGCGGGCAATTTTCTGCGGAGCAACGGAGCGGCCTGGATCAGTTCGCCGTTGCAGGCTGCGGATGTTCCCACGGGCAGCGCCAACTACATACAGAACTCCGCAGCCACGCAGGCCGCGTCGAATTTCAGCATCTCGGGAAATGGAACAGCGGGCGGCACACTTTCGGGCGGCGTGGTCAATGCCGCGACACAATTCAACCTCAACGGCCAACGCATTCTGAGCAACCCCGGCACAAACAACTTGTTTGCCGGAACCAACGCTGCTAACAGCAACACAACTGGAATGGACAATGCTTTTTTTGGGTATTTTGCAGGTGGAGCCAACACCACTGGCAATGTCAATTCGTTTTTCGGGAGCGTTGCGGGATCAAATAATACAACCGGCATAGGTAATTCATTTTTTGGCGGGCAGGCCGGACTGAGCAACACAACGGGACAGGGGAATTCGTTCTTCGGAAGTCTTGCAGGACAACTTAACACCACCGCTAGCAATAATTCGTTTTTCGGAGCTTTTGCCGGTTTTTCCAACGCAACAGGTAGCGACAACGCGTTTTTTGGGGGCGGGGCCGGAACGCTCAACACATTGGGCGTTGGCAACGCATTTTTCGGGCGTTTAGCCGGAAACGCTAACACAGCGGGCAGCTCCAACTCTTTCTTTGGACCCAGGTCGGGCTTCTTGACAACAACCGGCGACGGAAACACTTTTATCGGCGGCAAACGCCGGTTTTGGCAATACCACCGGCTCGAACAATACGCTCCTAGGAAGTGGCGTGAACTTAAACCAAAATTTGTCGTTTGCGACAGCCATCGGATCAGGAGCGGTCGTTACGCAAAGCAACGCGGTCGTTCTGGGTCGTCCTGCCGACGATGTCATCGTACCCGGCACAATGATCGTGACGGGCTCTGTAACGGCCAACGGAGGACTCGGTATCGGCACACTCACGCCCGACGCAAAACTTCACATTTTCGCTAATGGCGGTCAGATAAGGGTCGGAGATGCAGGTTGCTCTGTGGGTGTGGCGAGCATCGGTTTTGGAGCGACGCTGGAATGCACTAATTACGCTTTGTCGGGTAGCGTGTCGAATACCTTTATCAACCGTCCAACGGGTGGCGGTATTCTCTTTCGCGAGAACAATGTCGATCAGATGCGCATCGCGGCGGGCGGGAATGTCGGGATCGGAACAAGCTCGCCCGATGACAAACTCGACGTGGACGGCGACCTCCGCGTCGGGACAAGCGGAACAAACGGCTGTCTCAAGAACAACAACGGCGGCACGATCACCGGAACATGCTCGTCCGATCTACGGTTCAAGCAGCGGATCACGCCCTTTCCCAGCTTGCTCGACAAAGTCTCGGGGCTGCGTCCGGTGAACTACTACTGGCGGTCGACCGAATTTCCCGCCAAAGGATTTGGTAACGCCCAAGACTACGGCCTCATCGCACAGGAAGTCGAACAAGTTTTGCCCGAATTAGTCTCGACCGACGCGGCGGGCTTCAAACAGATCGATTACAGCAAGCTGCCGTTGCTCACGATTCAGGCTGTCAAAGAATTAAAGGCAGAAAACACGGCCTTGAAACAAATGCTGAGCAAAATCGAGGCACGCTTGAAATCAGTAGAAAATACAGTCAAGGCCAAACGCCGCGCCCGTCGCTAAGGGCGCAACGCGATCTTTTCCTCGATCGCCCGGGCGAATTCGTTTGTTCGGGCGGTTCCGCCGAGGTCTTTTGTGATCGAGGTGCCGTCCTTGAATACGTCAAACAGCGGAGTTTCGAATTTCTGTGCCGCTTCGCGCTCGCCGATGTAGCGAAGCATTTGAATGGCGGAAAGCATCAGCGCGGTCGGATTGGCGATTCCTTGTCCGGCGATGTCGGGGGCCGAGCCGTGGACGGCCTCGAAGACGGCGCCGAGTTCGCCGATGTTTGCTCCCGGGGCGAGGCCGAGACCGCCGATAAGTCCTGCGCATAGATCAGATAGGATATCGCCGTACAGATTTTCCATCGCCATCACGTCAAACTGCTCGGGCCGCATAACGAGCTGCATACAGCAATTGTCGATAATCTTGTCATCGGCCTCAATGTCTGGAAACTCCTTCGCCATGTTGTAAAAACACTCGAGGAAAAGGCCGTCCGAGAGCTTCATGATGTTGGCCTTGTGTACCGCCGTTACCTTTTTGCGGCCATTGTCACGGGCGTATTCAAATGCGTACTTGGCAATCCGGGTCGAGGCTTTTTCGGTGACGATCTTTAGCGATTCGACCACGCCGGGAACGACGATGTGTTCGAGACCGGAGTATAGCCCCTCGGTATTTTCCCGAACTATGACGAGATCAAGCTCCGGATATCGGCACGGCACATTTGGCAGGGCCTTGACCGGACGGACGTTTGCGTACAGGTCGAGGGCCCGCCGCAAACCAACGTTGACCGAGGTAAATCCCTTGCCGACCGGCGTCATGATCGGGCCCTTCAGCGAAACCTTGTTACGCCGCATCGCCTCGATCGACGCCTCAGGTAGCGTTTCACCATATTTTTCGAGCGCCTGAGCACCCAGAATCTGTGTTTCCCACTCAATATCCACGCCCGTCGCCTCAATAACCCGAACCGTCGCCGCCGTAATCTCAGGCCCGATCCCATCGCCCGGAATCAGAGTAATTTTGTGTTTCGCCATAGACTCCATTGTAATACGTTCGCTCACGAACCGCATCGGCGCGCCCGCTGCCGATAGCGACGGGGCGTAAGGTGACATACTAGTTTACACTCGCGCTTCTGCCCGGGTTCTTGAGACAATTAAGAAATGGATCAGTCTGAGGTATTGATAATTGGCGGCGGGGTGATTGGGCTTTCGATTGCTCGCGGGCTTTACCGGAGCGGTTATCGAAGAATTATCGTTCTTGAAAAAGGCGTCTGCGGCGAGGAGGCTTCGTGGGCGGCGGGCGGGATGCTTGGGCCGCAGGCTGAGGCGGATGAGGTGGGCGTGTTTTTTGATATTTGTTCGCAATCTCGCGACCTATTTCCGGCTCTTGCGACGGAATTACTGGTCGAAACCGGTATTGATGTCGAATTGGATCGCTCCGGCACGCTGTATCTGGCGTTTACCGATCGCGATGTGAACGAGATCGACAGACGGTTCGCGTGGCAGACGGCTGCTGGCCTGGCGGTCGAGTATTTGTCGGCGGATGAGGCCCGGCGGGCCGAGCCTTTTATTTCGCCAGATGTCCGCGCGGCCCTGTTTTTCCCGCATGACTGGCAGGTCGAGAATCGCAAACTGCTGGCGGCGTTAAGAAAATATGCCGATCTCAACGGGGTTAAAATTAGAGAAAGCTGCCCGGTCGAACGGCTGATCATCGAGGGTGGAAAAACTGTCGGAGCCGAAACCGAAAACGAACGTTTTCTCGCCGATCACACCGTGGTTGCAACCGGTGCGTGGACGTCGCTCATCAAACTTGGGATCGCCGAGATGCCGTTTAAGATCGAGCCGGTGCGCGGTCAGATGGTTGTTTTTCAGACGGCAAAACGGCTGTTTCAACGTGTGATTTACACCCCGCGAGGTTATCTCGTTCCGCGAGCCGATGGTCGTGTTTTGGCGGGATCGACATCGGAAAAGGCAGGTTTTGACCGGTCCGTGACGGAATCGGCGCGAGTTGCTCTGCGTGAGATGGCGGGCGAAATCGCTCCGAGTACCGGCGGCCTCGTGACCGTCGATCATTGGTCGGGTCTGCGGCCGAGCGCTCCCGACGGCTTACCGGTTATCGGCGGTATTGACGGCATTGACGCTTTGACGATTGCAACCGGTCACTATCGCAACGGCATTCTGCTCGCGCCGCTGACCGCAAATATCGTGGCCGATGCGGTAACTAATGGTGTACAATCGCCTTACTTTGAAGCGTTTGGCCCTGATCGTTTTCGGCTTCGGCAAGTTGGTACTGTAAATTGAGGTTTCTTCCAGATGCGTTATTTCATCTTGTTAGTTATTTTTTCGTCCGCATTTTCGGCTGTTGGCCAATCGCGCCGCGTTCCGCCGGGAGCGACGACGCCCGTCACACCAGCTGCCGCTGCCGTCGATGACGTGTCGGTCAAGCAAATGTTTGACGACGCAAATGGTTATCTCAAGGCGAAAGCCGCTGAGTTTGACGCGAAAAAGATCGAATTTAGCGAAGGGCTGTTCAAACGCACAAAGCTCGAACAGTGCCAGATGGCGGCGAAGTTTGCCGCGACCGCAACGCTCCGCAAAAACCTGTCCGCCGATGACCAATATTATCTCGGCATGCTCCATTGGATTGCCGAAAATCTGGACGGCACGTACGAATCCCTGCAAAAATTTATCGCCTCGGATAGTCCGGAGGCGGCCCGTCGTCAGACGGCGAGGTCAATCGCCGTTGTCGTGCTCGCAAAGCAAAAGAAGCTCGATGAGGCCGAGGCTCTGGCCGCCGAATATCTCAAAAATGAGCCGACCAAGCTGACCGAACGCTCGCGCATGGGCGGCGAGATGGCCAAGGCCTATCAGGCGCAGAAGAATTTTGCAAAAATGGCACCCCACGCCGAGGCCGGCTACAACGCGTCGAAGAGCCTGCTCGGTGATTCCACATCGCGTGCTCGCGGCCTCGACGAGATTCTCGATGCCGGGATGCTCGTTTACGAGGCGTATCGCGACGCGGACGATCAGAAAAAGGCCGACGACGCTCTTGAGAATATGCGGCTCACGGCGGCTGAATTTGAGGCACCGAGTTTTTACTATTACGCCGTCGATCAAAAGGTAAAATACCTGGTAGAAACGGGCCGCAAACCGGCGGCGATGGAGTATTATCTGGTCTCGCTGATAAACGCCGGAAAGGATTTTAGAGTCAAGACGTCGTCGACCGATGTGATCACGAGGCTGAAAAAGCGTGAAAAACACTACAAACTGCTCGGCGAAACGGCGCCCGAATTACCGTCGATCGATCAGTGGTTTCCGGGTACGCAAAAACCGTTGGCCGCGTATCGAGGCAAGGTCGTTTTGCTCGATTTTTGGGCGACGTGGTGCGGGCCGTGTTTTGAGGCTTTCCCGTCGCTGATCGAATGGCATCAGGATTTTAACCGCGACGGCTTTGAGATACTCGGCGTGACCAGGTATTACGGGACGGTCAACGGATTCCCGGCCGATATCGCAAACGAAGCGGCGCACCTGAAACGATTTCGTCAAAGCCAACGCCTGCCGTACGATTTTGTCGTGATGAAAGATCAAAGCGCCCAAACGCTCTACGGAGCGACCGCCCTGCCGACGGCGGTTTTGATCGATAGAAAAGGCGTGGTACGTTACATTGAGTCCGGGACGAGCTCGGCCCGCATCGGCCAGATGCACGAAATGCTGCGAAAGCTTTTAGCAGAGAAATAGCGGGCAGAAACGCGAGTGTGAACGAGCGTGTCCCTCCGCGATCCAGAAGGCGGCAATTGAAAAAAATTTGGCCACCGATTTACACGGATAAGACGATAAAGAGGGTCGTTGCGGGCGGAAACGCGAGTGTCACTCGAACGCGACCGTGACACGCTCGTTTACACTCGCGTTTCGGCCCGAGAAAAATGTCTAAGAACGGCGCAACAGACAAAACAAAGGCACAAGGTCTTTACGACCGGATCGCGGAGGTTCAAAATCTGGCGATGATGGTCAATGGTTATCGCCTGTCCGTCGCAAAATATCTTCGTTCGCTCGACCTCACGATCGGGCCTGATTCGCTCGTCCTCGACGCCGGTAGCGGAACCGGAATCGTTACAAATGCATTCCACGACACCGGCCTGACGGTGAGCCGCGTTGTTTCGCTTGATCTCTCGTTCAACTCGTTAAAGGTGGCTCGTGACGGCCTCAAAATGAAAGCGGCATCAATGACGGACGGCGTTCAGGGAAACGTGCTGGCGATGCCATTTGCGGATGACACTTTTGACCTGCTGTTAATGTGCGGCGTGCTGGAATATACGCCGCTCGACGAGGGCCTGAGCGAGGCGGCACGCGTTTTAAAGAAGGCGCGCCGCTTGTTTTCCTGCCGGTAAAGCCGTCGATCGTTGGTTCGGTGCTCGAGCTGCTTTATAATTTCAAGATTCACCCGCTCCGCAGCGTACGCGAGGCGGCGACGCGTTATTTTAACATCGTCGGCAATCACGAATTCCCGATTACCGAGCCGATAGCCTGGTCAAAAACCATATTTCTCCTCGAGAAAAAATAGCCGGGATAGAGAATTTTTCAACGCAGAGGCCCGCGGAGAACGCAGATCGAATAGGAATGAGATTGAAATAAAACACGCTGCAATCTCTGCGTACTCTGTGATCTTCGCGTTTAAATATCATTTGGCATGATGCCTGAAACAACGCGTAAGCATCCCCTGATAATCGGCCATCGCGGCGACTGCTCAAACGCGCCTGAGAACACGATGGCCGCATTCCGGATGGCGCTCGACAAGGGAGCTGACGGCATCGAGTTTGACGTTCAACTGTCGCGTGACGGCGTACCCGTCGTCATCCACGACCACGGTCTCGGGCGAACAGCCCTCCGCCCGGAAATGATTGCCGAGCTTATGGCAAAAGAACTCGGCAACATCGATGTCGGATCATGGTTTAACCGCAAATTTCCGGCGAAGGCCCAAGATGCATTTGCCGGCGAAACCATACCGACTCTCGCCGAGGTCCTGGGCCTGACCGGTCTGCCTGGAAAGACAATTTATATCGAATTAAAATGCCGAGATAGAGACTGCTCACCACTTGCCGCGGCGGTATGTGAAATGATTCGTGATTCGCCGATGCTGAGGCAGATGATCGTCAAAAGCTTCAATCTCGCGGTGATACCGACGGTTCGACACCTGCTTTCTGATGTCCAGACCGCCGCCCTCTTCGAACCGTCAATCATGCTGGCCCTTCGCCGCCGAAAATATATAATCGACTGCGCTCGCAAGGTTGGCGCGCATCAGATCTCGCTCCACTATTCACTTGCGACGCCAAAGCTCACCACTCTGGCGGTAGAAGCCAAAATGCCCGTCACCATTTGGACCGCCGCCGACCCAAAATGGATAGAGCGCTGCCGCGAGCGCAACATCGCCGCGATCATCACAAACGACCCGCAAACCCTACTCGCCGCCCGAAACCGAGTATAAGCCGGGTTTATGTCCCATAGTTGTGTTGTTTAGCAATGAGACTTCGCGAAACTTCGCGTCTTTCTCTGCGTACCTTTGCGTCGCAACTTCGGTTACGCAAAGGATCGCGAAGAGCCGACGCAGAGATTCGCAAAGAGGCCATGAAACGAATCTGATTACACCGAAATCCGGGTCAGAAAATCGGCTCTTCGTGTTATAATTCGGGCATTTTCTAGTATCAACAATTTGCAGCCGCTGCTCTTATTTGACCGGCATTTTCGTTATTCAATATGAGGGTGGATTTACGAAACTATGAAACGATGCCCTGAATGTAGACGGGATTATTACGACGACACGCTGCTGTATTGTCTCGACGATGGCAATGCGCTTCTCGAAGGGCCGGCGACGGCCCCGATGTCAGAACCGGGAGCGGTAGCGACTGGGTTCCCGGCGTCCGGTGATGAACCGGCGACGGCGATCCTGCACTCGACGGCCTCACCGGGTGAGGCTCCGACTCGGGCGCAGATACATACGACTGATCAGACAGCCGTTTTTCCGGGAAGAGCGGAGGCGGAACCCCAAGGTAGTTTAGGTGGCTCGTCGGAAAAGCAGAGCTTTTCCGCACATCGAGCGGCAAAGCCGCTTTTGGCTGTGCTTGGTGTCCTTGCCGTCGCGGGGATCGGTTTTGGCATTTACAAGTTTGCGTTCAAAAAAGATAGTGCAGCGCCGTCTTTTGAGTCGATGAAGATCACAAAGCTCACCGACACCGGCAAGGCTGGGAGCGCGGCGATCTCGCCGGATGGCAAGTACGTCGTGCATGTAAAGGAAGACGCCGGCCAGCAGAGCCTCTGGGTCAGGCACATCGCCACGGGCAGCAACGTGCAGATCATCCCGCCCGCCGAGTTGGATTATTATAGAATGACGTTCTCGCCCGACGGCAGCTACATTTATTTCAACAGGAAGGAGAAGAGTGAAACGAACTTCGCTCTCTACCAGATACCTGTGCTGGGCGGCGAACCGAAAAAACTGAACTCGAATGTCCAAAGTCCAATAACGTTCTCGCCCGATGGTAAGCGGATCGCCTTTGTCCGCATTCAGCAAGACGACAGCTTTATGATGATCGCCAACGCGGACGGCACCGGGGAAGAAGCGATAGCGACCGGTAAAACCCCGGAGGCTTTTCAGATCAGCGGTCCGGCGTGGTCGCCGGATGGAAAAGTGATAGCAACGCCTGCGGTGGACAGCAACGGTGGTGAAAATATTGTCGAGATTCGTGTCGAAGACGGGGCGGTCAAGCAGATCGGTTCTCAAAAGTGGCGCGACACGGCTCGAGTTGCCTGGCTCGCGGATGGGAGCGGACTGGTCGCGACCATTATCGAGCTGGGCTCGAACGCATCTCAGGTCTTTCAGATCTCCTATCCTGGCGGCGAAGCTCGAAAGATCACTAACGACTTAAATTCGTATCACGGTATTAGCCTGACGGCTGATTCCGGCTCGATGGTTACAGTAGAAGAAGACCGTGTTTTGAACATTTGGACGACGCCCGACGGCGATACGAGCCGTGCCCGGCAACTTACGCGCGGCTCCAGGAAATGGGAAGGAGCTTCCGGGCTCCAGTGGACTCCCGATGGGAAGATTGTTTATTACTCATTCGCAACTGGCCTTAATCCGATCGTGTCGATCATGAACGGCGACGGCAGCAATCCACGGCAATTGACACAAAGATCGAGCGTGAATCCAGCGGTGTCGCCCGAGGGCCGCTACATTGTTTTTAGTTCTCCGCAGGGCGAAAAGGCGGGCATTTGGCGGATGGACATTGACGGCGACAACCCAAAACAACTGACCAACAATGGAGGTATATACCCAAACGTCTCGCCAGATGGGCGCTGGGTCATCTACACGGTTATAGATTCCGGAGACGGCACGCTGTGGAGGGTCTCGATCGATGGCGGTGAACCTGTGCGGCTCACAGACTATCCATCAGGTAAAGGCGTCGTCTCGCCCGACGGAAAGTCGATCGCCGGAATCTCCCGTGAGAGTGGGAACGCCGCGTTTAGACTAGCCATAATTCCGTTTGAAGGGGGACAGCCGACCAAGCTGCTCGATTTTCCCACCGGCTCCAACACGGTAGGCCGTAACACGTCAGGGCAGGCCGTTCGTTGGCTGCCCGATGGCCGCTCGCTTGCGTACATCGTCACCCGCGACGGCGTCTCGAACATCTGGAGTATGCCGATCGCCGGCGGAGCACCAAAACAGTTGACCAATTTCACTACCGATCAGATCGCGAGGTTCGACCTCTCCCGCGACGGCAAGCCAACCCTCTTCTCCCGCGGCGCCACAACCAAAGACGTCGTCCTGATCAGCGGGTTTAAGAAATGAGGTAGCCGTGTCAGTAGCCCGCACGTTAGTAAGGGCTTAACGCGGCAAGCACTCAAGCCAGATGAAACCAGATGTTCTGTGCAGGGATGCATCCTTGATGGCGGAACGAGTCTCAGGTGCTCATGCCTCGATGGTAAGATTGAGAGGTTTGCTCCACGCCGCGAGTGACGAAAGTAGAGCCCTTACTTACGTGCGGGCTACGGACACGGGATCATGACGACGACACGATCGAAATAAATATTCGGAAAGTAAGGCTGGCTGTGATAAAGTAAGGATTTTAGAGAGGTAATATGCAGTCAAGCGCAAAAATAACCAGCAAAGGGCAGATCACGGTACCGCTCAAAGTAAGGACGGCACTTGGCGTCAAGGAAGGCGACAAATTGGTCTTTGAACAGAACGGTGGTGAGATGGTTGTTCGGCCAATGAAAAAGGAAAGTCCGTTTGCGAAATACCAGGGCATCGGTACGCCCGGCATCGGAAAGGGGCGTGAGGCGGTGATTCGCTTTGTCCGCGAGCTGCGAGACCCGGAATGAGAACCGCGATCGACTCAAACGTGATCGTCGCGTTTTGGAATCCCGACGACACTCTCAACTCCGTGGCACGTGAGGCACTTGACACCGTGTATGCGAGCGGCGGCCTTGTGATTTGCGGTGCGGTTTTCGGCGAGTTGCTTGCTTGTCCGGGTCGCACCGAGGAGTTCATCAACAATTTTCTCGAGGAATCTGAGATCGTGGTCGATTGGTCAAGTACCGAAGCCGTTTGGCGAACTGCAGGTTCAGCCTTTCAGAAATATGCCGCTCGTCGAAGACGGCAAAAGTCCGGCGATCCACGACGTATTTTGACAGACTTCTACATCGGGGCTCATGCTCTTGAAAATGGTTATAGCCTCCTGACGCTCGATGACGGGATTTACCGAGCGGCTTTTCCCAAGTTGCGAATTATCGGTGTTTGAGGATGTTGGTCTAAATGCCGTTTTGGTGCGATTTGACCATATAGTCCGGGATTTGAATTCCAAAATTCTCCAATATCAGCGGTGCAATTTCCTCCGTCGGCAACTGATTGGCCGCAAATGACGTTTCGTCGAAGGATGGGTGATAGGCCAGCAGATGGCCCTCGGGGATGTGGTAGGCGGTCGATGAGGATTTATCCTCGATGACAACATTCCTCATGCCGGTTTCGGTTAGGGCAATGGGCGTGGCGTTTAGTGTAACGTCGGTCTGTTTTAGATTTGCGTGGCCGAGATCGATTGAGAATCCGCGGCCTTCGAGGCGTCGATAAACGATGGGTTCGCCATTGATTCTCAATCCTGCGATATTTTGCTCGATGACGCCCGCCTTGCCCTCGGCGATCGCAAAATTAAACTGCGGCAGCATTGATGGCAGCGGCTCAAAATCTGCGTGCCCGGCGCCGAGCATCGCAATGAATTTGGTATTGTCATCGACGTAAAGCTGGGTTTCGATCGGTTCGCATTCGACGGCGTTTTGGCCCATGCTCGACGTTATCAGCAGTTTGTAATCGGGATTTTTGTCGACAAAACTACCAAGCCGAGCAAGCATTTTGTCGGCTTTGTCCATCGCGAAGAGAATCTCGCCGTCATACGTTTCGATCCAATCGGACTCGTATTTCTGATTTTCGTAATCGCCCGGAAAAAGTGCCGCCCAGTATCGATGCAGCGACGAGGCAACATGATTTGTGAAAAAGGTCACAAAATCAGGCTTTTGTTTATTGACCAGCTTGAAAAAAATATCAAAAGCGATGACCGATTGGTATGTCCTTCGCCGGGTGGTTTTCCAGGGGCTGAGCTTTTCCAGGGCCAGATGGCCGCCAACGTCGAGCATCGTCGACGGGCGAAAACCGAGGTCACCGATATTCGCCAGCAGCTTTGCAATCGCGCCGAATGGCACTGACCGATCCACATTTCGCGCCGATTCACGCGAGAGCCGCAGGTTTACTTCCTGAAAGACCTCGACATTTGCCGGAAAACACTCGCTTCCAGCGGCAAAAACGTCGGGTACATAAAAATCGTAATTAGTTATTTCGCGAGGCAGCGGATATGAGTGGAGCGAGCCGAAAACACCGGTCCTGATGCCATTTTTCGCAAGTATTTGCCAAATCGGCGGAAATTCACGATCAACCTCGGTCAGATCCTGATTAAAGTCGGAAATGTAATGCCGGTCGTTCGCCACGCCGCGATGGACGGTCGGCCATGTGTTCCACGGCGAAAGATGGCCCTGATTCTCAGAAAATGTCTCGTATTTTTTGACTTTGGCCGCGCTGCTTGCGAGCCACGAATCAGGCCTTAAGCGCCGATAATAATCGATTATCCTCACCGGCACTTCGTTTAACTCAAATAGGATTATCTTGTTCATCGACACCACGCTATTTTAACAGATGAACATGATGATATACTCCTTAAAATCACGGTCATACGATACGGTTCGGGCCCTGAGGCGGATCATTAAACCGGAATGCAGCTCGACGAAATCGCAAAAAATCTACCAGCCTTACTCGGCGCCCTGCTCGTCGCGATTCTTTTTATCCAGTCCGGCCTCGACAAGGTTTTTGATTGGAAGGGAAATGTTGAGTGGCTGAAAGGGCATTTTGCCAAGACGTTTCTCGCCGGAATGGTTCCGTTGATGCTGGCTCAGATCACGATTATAGAGCTTGCTGCCGGTTTGCTAAGTGCGGCCGGAATAGTTTATTTCTTTGTAGTTGGTACAACCGCGTTGATCTTTTGGGCAGCGGCGATCGGCACAGTTGCTATTGTAGCTCTTTTCTTCGGACAACGGGTCTCCAAGGATTACCCCGGAGCTGCGGTTTTGATTCCCTATTTTATTCTCTTGCTAATTTTGATGCTGCTTACAAATCCCTACCAGCGTTTGACTGGAGGGTGAGCATCCTGCTCACCCATGTTGCCCACAAAAAGTAGTTCGCGGTTTTGCTTTACGATTTACGGGCGGGCAGGATGCTCACCCTCCAGTCGTATTTGCCGTTATTTGCCCTCACCGCCTGCTGGCGTGGGTGAGACTGGACGGGGTTTGGGCGGCGGCGGCGACGTGACGGGTTTTTCATTGTTTTGCTCGATCCCAAGTTGTGCGATGATGTCCGGAATGTTCAGCCCCAGGGCCTCAAGCTGCTGCAAGACCGAAAAAATCAGGTTCGGCGTCGTCTGGGCAAATCGATTTAACCCGCTAGCATTGCGGTCGCCGTTTCCGCCGTTGTCGATCATCACGATCTTGTCGATATTGCCGAGCGGTTCTGCGACCGCACGGAATACTGGAGCCGAACTCTCGATGATCGATGGTAGTTTTTCAAGAATGGTCTGCAGCCGGGCTGCGTCATTAAACTCACGCCAGGCGGCCGCTTTTTCCTTGATCGCGGCTGCCTCGGCGAGGCCCTGAGCCTCGGTTGCACGTGCCTGAGCGAGGCCGGTCGCTTGGAGTTTTTCCGCCTCGGCAAGACCGATGGCGCGGATCTTTTCAGCCTCGGCTTTACCTTCGGCGGCGACGGCGGCGGCGCGGCCCTGGCCTTCGCGTTCAAGTGTTTGGGCGTCGGCTTCAGCGATGGCGATCTGAGCCTGCTTGCGGCCTTCGGCTTCGAGGATCGCGGATTCCTGCAAACCTTGAGCACGCAGAACGGCGGCTTTCCTGTCGGCTTCGGCTTGTTTAACGACCGTTGCTTCGAGTTCCTTCTCTTTGCGGAGAACTTCCTGTTCCTGAACCGCGATCTGCTCCTGCGTCCGTACCTTTTCGACACGAACTTCCTCGACCGTAACCTGCTGCTGTGCTCTGGCGTCGGCAAGTGGCCCAGCTTGCAGCGATTTGGCCCGTTCGGATTCGATCTCGGCCTGGACCTGGGCTTTTTGGATCTCGGTTTCGCGGGTCGATTGGGCGATCAACGCTTCGGTTTCGAGCCGGACCTTTTCGCCTTCTTGTAAGGCCTGAGAAGCCTTGATCTTCGAATCTCGATTCGCCTCGGCCTGGCCGATTTCAGCGTCACGTTTGACCTCGGCGGTGCGGCGTTTGCCGAGTGCGTCGAGGTAGCCTTCTTCGTCGGAGATTTCCTGAATCGTCAGAGCGTCGAGCCCGATGCCCATTTTTTCAAGGTCGCCTGCCGCTTCGGTCAGGAGTTTTTGAGCAAAACTCTGGCGGTCGTTGTTGATCTCCTCAACGGTCAGCGTGCCGAGAATCGCTCTTAAATGTCCTTCGAGGGTTTGAAAAACAAGCTGGTGAAAGACCTGTTGCGGCATCCCCAAAAACCGTTCGGATGCCGCCCGCAGGCTAGAATCATCGCCCTTGATCTTCACGTTCGCCACGGCCTTCACCGAAACCGGAACACCCTGCACCGTATATGCCCGCTGGGTCGCAAGGGGAACGGTAATAACATTTAGATCGAGATACTCGACCTTTTCTAGAAATGGAAATACGAGCGTGGCTCCACCGCGAACAAGCCTGTAACCGGCGACCGAGCCGTCCGCTAGTTTGCGGCGGCGGCCTGAGATGACGGCGGCCTGATTGGGCGAAACCTTGATGTAATTGCGGCTGATCAGCATTAGGGCGATCAGGAATGCGACCACAATTACAAGAATGATGACCGGGATAAGAAGGGTTGCGTAGCTCGATAATATATCCACGTTGTTTAACCTCGTTCGATCTCAACAATTACAGAATCGCCGGCAATGGCCAACACCTTGACCAATGAGCCAGCCTTGATTTCCTCGCCGTCACCGGAACGGGCGATTTTTTCGACGCGTTCGTCGCCGATGCGAATGGTTATCTGTCCGACCTCGCCCGGTTTGATAGCGACGGCAACCTGTGCAGTTTTCCCAACCAGATCGCTGTCCGCAACCGAGCTTGACGCCTGTTGGCCGATCAAAAATCGCCCGAACAGCGATACAACGCCCGCAAAAACAACACCGCCCAGCAATCCGATCCCGGATGAGACAGCGGCTCCGTAGCCCATCTGCACCCCGATCGCCCCAAAACCGCCAAACGCCGTTATAAAAACCGCCAGCACACGGCTATCCAAAAATCCAAAATCCAAACCCGTGTCGAGGTCGGCATGAGCACCGAAAACCTCAAAAAGGTCGCCCAAAACCAGGGATGCAAGCAAAAAGACAAAGCCCACGCCGCCGATCACGACGAAAATAGCAAAGAGATTCAGACTCGATATAAAATCCATGTTGTTGCTTTGTTCACAATAATACAACGAACCGGGCAGAAACACGACCGGCGTTCCGCCAGGAAGAAATTTAGGCACGAATGAACACGAATGGCACGAATCAGGAATTTGACAAACCAGAGTGTATTTGAAAAACCGCTCGAACTCATCGATCCGATGGTTTTCACGTAGATGGCGTCTTATTTATGATTCTGTTCCTATTCGTGTCATTCGTGTTCATTCGTGGCTAAAATGCGCTACAGAACTAGACGTTCATAATCTAAACGGTATTTTCCAAAGTTGATCAGTAGGGCAAGTTTGTATTGAGTTGCTTTGAGATAGTTTAAGGTTTGAGCTTTGTGAATCTCAGCGAGTCGTTCTTGTGCCTTGAGTTCGAGAATAATGGAATTTTCGACGACAATATCCGCAAAATAATCGCCAACGACTCGTCCGTGAAATTGCACCTGTATCGGCATCTGAGCACGAGCGGAAATTCCATGCTCTTCAAACATTATCATTAGAGCATTCTCATAAACTTTCTCCAGAAAACCCGGCCCGAGTTCATTGTGAACATCCATCGCCAGACCGACGATCTTGTAGGACAAATCCTTGTAAAGAATTTTCTCTTCCATACTTAAATTATAGCCACGAATGGATAGGAACAAGAAAGTTTATAAAGCTTACGTTGAAAGAACTTTGCCGGAAATGAATTGCGTTTTTACCTAGTCCTCCGAATCGTGCCATTCGTGTTAATTCGTGGCTAAAATTCTTAAATTCTTTGCCACGAATGAACACGAATGGCACGAATCAGAAATCATTACGGCCAAACTTGAACGTACGATGTAGCTCGAACTCAGCAAAGTAAATCAGTCATGCGCTCGAAAAACTGAGTCCCGTATCTAAGAGCCAATCTTATTCGTGCCATTGGTGTTCATTCGTGGCAAAACTTCTTACTGACTTATCGCATTAAATAACAGAGGAAAAGTCGCCAGTGACTGAGCCCGGTACTGTGGGCGAAAGCCGAAGAGGATGATCTTGCCTTTGCCCATCGTGACCTCGACGAGGGCGGCCTTTCCGGCGATCTTTTCGGCGCCGAGCGCCCAGCCGGAGAGGAGGATATTTTTCGGGTCCGAAGGGTAGCGTGCGATGACACGGGCAGAACCGCCTGCGTAAGCAGGTGGCGTGCTCGCGGCCACGGTCGTGCCACCCGCTGACGCGGGCGGTTCTGCCTTTGTATCGCCAACGATCTCGAACGCCGGTGAATCCTCGAACCAGGCGATCGACTCTTTTGGCATTCCTTTGGCGATGGGGTGCGTGGTGTCGAGTGAAATGCGGAGGATCGAGCCGGGGATGTAGAAATCCTTTCGGTTGAGGCCGGCGGTGACGTTTTTGACCGGCAGCTTGAACTCGCGAATCGCAAAATTCGACGATTCGTTCAAAAACACCAGCGTCCCGCCGTCCTCGACAAACTTCTTCAAATTCGCCACGCCCTCTTTCCCCACACCGCCCACATACTCATCCGGCATCGAGCCTTTGGTGTAGCCGTTGAGGATTTGGTTGGCGGGTTGGTCGGGGAAAACAATAGCTTTCGTTCTTTTACCCTCGAACGTGAGTGAGCTAGTCGGATGTAGAATCTCTCGATTGCGAATGTTATCAAATGAAAGCTCGTAATCTACCTTGTAGCCCCCTGGCTGCCGAAATAACCACCGTGTCCATCCCTCATCCATTGAGGATACTTCAGAACGATAGATGACATATCGAGGAGGACTGGTAGAACCGAATGCTGACCCACTGCCCCACCCGCTGCCAGTAGTCGATTTTGGATAGGAGAAAGGTTTGTTAAATGCTTCGACCTCAACGTTCATCAACAATGGCAAAGTGTGCGCCGTTACGTCATATGGCGTGACCGGATTTCCACGCTCATCAAGCAGGTCCGGGTATTTCTGATTTTCAAGAAGTGCCTTAGCGAATGCCCCATAGGGTTGATCCATACGCAAAACCTTCGACTCTTTCGAGTATTTTTTTCCAGAAATAGTGAGGTTCAGCGGCGAGACCAATTCCACGCCGCCTCTTTCGAGAATTTTAACCAAGTCATCATTCCGATTGACCGCACTCAACTGGGCTCTAACACCATTATTAGCTTCCTCGAAATTTGGTTGAGGCAAAACGTATGCGAACAACTCACCATCCTTCCTTGCTCGCACCGCTTCTTTCCCAATCTCATAAAACCTCGACAACCACTTCTCGCGATTATTTGCCGCGTGGTTTAGCAGGCTGAATGCGGCACCGGTCATGTAGTCGGTGATATTTCGCAGCTTCCATTCGCCGCCTTTCCAGAGGGGGCCGAAGTTTGGGGTTTCTTTTTTGGCGTCGAGTCCGCCTGAGGCTCCGCGGAGGTCTTCGAATTTGACGGTTATCGGCGAAGCGATCCGTGCCGAGGCGGTTTCGGAGAGGATCCGCACGCCGCCGTGGTAATGCGAATATGCGCGTGCCGGTGTCCAG
The DNA here is from genome assembly GCA_963738935.1 of uncultured Acidobacteriota bacterium. GTDB lineage: Bacteria > Acidobacteriota > Blastocatellia > Pyrinomonadales > Pyrinomonadaceae > OLB17. The sequence continues at coordinate 3,494,958 of CAVTYF010000001.1, forward strand.
GCGTCGTAGGTCGTGTTGGTCGTTATCCCTTCGAAACCTTTCGAACGCAGGTCGGCGGCCATGGCGTTGCCGAGTTCGGTGTAGCCCTCGACGATCTGTTTTGGCACGTTCGGCTCGACGGGTGCCATGTAGGGCGGCAGGAACAGCCGTGCGCCGTTTGCTCCCTGTTGATGAATGTCGTGAACGATCTGCGGGTGCCAGACGTTGTGGATCTTGTCGACGGTGAGCTGCGTCTCGACCTGGGTGAAGGCGTACCAGTCGCGGTTGTTATCGTGGCCGACGTATTTGTGATAAAGCTCAGGCGGCGTTGTGCCTTCGTACGGCGTGCCGAGCGTTTTGTCGTACCAGTTTTTCACGATATCGACGCCGTCGGGGTTTAGGCTCGGGACCAGGAGGATGATTGTGTTTTTGAGGATATTTTGGATCTCGGGTTCGTTGCTGCTCGCAAGGCGGTGCGCGATGAGCATCGACGAAAGCGTCGAGCCGACCTCAGTTGAGTGAATGCCGCAGGTGATCAGGACGATCGTTTTGCCTTGTGCGATCAGCTTTTTCGCGGCTGCGTCGCGGGCAGGCAGGGATGCCTGCGCTCCAGTCAGCTTTCGCGGGTCGGCGAGTTTCGCATTTATGTCCTCGTATTTTTTGATCTGTTTGAGATTTTCCGGGCTGCTGATCGTCGCGTAAACGAATGGCACGCCCATTGTCGTCTTGCCGATCTCCTGAAATGTCATCCGGTCGGATGCTTTGTCGAGTTTTTGGAAATAATCGACAATGCTCGCCCAACTCGCCAGCTTTCGGTCATCGCCGGGGGTAAAGCCGAGCGTGTCCTTAGGTGCCGGAAGGGCCTGGGAAAATACACCCGTTGAGAAGAGTGTGACGAGAAAGAACCACCTCGTCAGTCCCGACAAAAAACGTCGGAACTGCCACCCCTCCTTCGTAAGGAGGGGAGCTTTTAGGAAACCGCAGAGACACAGAGACGCAGAGACCGGAAACTTATACATAGATTACGTGAGTAAACCTCGCTTTTTGGATTGGTATTAATCTAACACAGAAGGTCGCTATTGTTCGATTTCTCGCGTCTCTAACACCGCAGAAGCTGCGACATGGCAAGCGGGGATGCTTGCCGCTCGAGTCATTTGATTTCAGCGAAAGTGATTTATCGGTTAGAATCAGATTTATGAAGATAGCGAAATTTGCTCTGTTTTGGTTCGCGACCTGCGTGTTTTCGATATCGGCGCTCGGCCAGTGGGCCCGGCAGACAGTCGACACAAAGGCGGGCCTTCGAGGGCTTTCGGTCGTTAGCGAAACGGTTGTCTGGGCGAGCGGAACCGGCGGAACGGTTATTCGGACGGTTAACGGCGGTGCGACGTGGAAAATTTTTGCCGTGCCGGGAGCCGAGAAACTCGATTTTCGCGACGTCGAGGCGTTTGACGAGAATACTGCTTATATCTTAAGCATCGGCAACGGCGACAGTTCGCGAATTTTCAAAACGGTCGACGGCGGGGCGACGTGGAAGCAGCAGTTTGTCGGGTCGTTGAAGGAGACTTTTTTTGACGCGATTGCATGTTGGGATAAGACGAATTGTCTTGCAATGAGCGACCCGGTCGGCGGTCATTACTATCTGATCGCGACAAAAGACGGGGAGACATGGACGCCGGTTGTCAGCAACAAGATGGCGGCGACGATCGACGGCGAAGCGGCCTTTGCGGCGAGCGGAACGTGTCTGATCGCCCAGGGCAAAACGAACGCGTTTATCGTGTCGGGCGGTGACGCGGCCCGCGTTTTTCGCTCGACAGATCGCGGCGTGACCTGGTCGGTTGTGAATTCGCCCATTGTTTACGGCACGTCGGGGAGCGGGATATTCTCGATCGCGATGTGGGATGCGAAAAATGGCGTGATCGTCGGCGGCAATTACGAAAAACCGGACGAAAAGCGAGCCAATCTGGCCTTTACCATCGATGGCGGAGCGACATGGCAGCTTGGGAAAGGACTCGGCGGCTATCGCTCGGGCGTCGCATATGTCGATAGCAAGACCATCGTCGCGGTTGGTGCCGGCGGTTCGGACATCTCAACCGACGGCGGCAAAACCTGGAGAAATATCGACAAAATTAACTACAATGCCGTCCAGGCAAAAGGGAATAAAGCCGTCTGGGCCGTCGGAGCGTCAGGCGTGGTCGCCATGATGAAATGACGGGCGCCCGGTACGACATTCTCGGAACCATCGGCGTAGGCATTATCATCGTCACCTACGTTTTGCTTCAGCTCGGGCGTGTTCGCAGCGAGCAGTTGATCTATTCGGTTTTGAACGCTCTCGGCGCGGCGCTGATATTAGTGTCGCTTTACTTTAATTTTAATTTCCCGGCCTTCGTTGTTGAGTTCTTTTGGCTGCTCATCAGCCTGTTTGGGATCGGGAAGTATCTTATTAAGAAATGAAATGGATCGTCGAAAGAGCCAGGTATCTCTCATACATTCCGATCATCGGGATGCTGGTCGGTGTGCTTTCGGCGATCTATGTCGGTGCTGAGAAGACGATCAAGGTCGTTCAGATAGCCGTCCTTCATCACGAGAGCAACAGCCCTACGTTGTATGTGCTGTTTGAGGCGCTCGATAGCTTTCTTGTAGCGGTCGCATTGCTCGTGATTTCAGTTAGTTTGTATGAGCTTTTTATCAGCGGCTTGAAGGTGCCTGATTGGATGCTCGTTCGCAATCTCGACGAGCTAAAGGCAAAATTTGGCTCGGTGCTGATCCCGATCATGGCTGTCAAATTCGTCCAAAAAGCTGCTCCAATCGGAAAGCTCGCTCGAAACGCTGTATTATGGCATTGCAATAGCTCTCGTTTCGTTTGCCCTGACAGCGTTCAATTTTGTTGCCGACCGGCATAACGAGGCCGAGATTGCACAAGAGGACGAATCCTCGGAAACGCGGGCTAAGGATCTAAAAAAGGCATAGTATGCAGAATTTTATCAGCGTACCCTTCAAAGCCGAGAAACATTCGGGTCTGTCCGAGGTCAACGGGATCGCCAAGTTTTCGCGGGCCGGGATCGTGTTCGAATTCGAATCAAAGCTATTTGGCCTCATTTCCGATGGTGTGAAAGAAGCCAGAATCCCGGTTGCTGAGATCCTCGATGTGAAGTTTAAGAAGGGCGTTTTCCGACGCAGTGCTAAGATCGAAATCCGTACTAAATCACTTGCCGCGATGGTTGGAATACCGAATGATGGAGGCAAGGTAACCCTCAAGATAAAAGCCGTAGATTTCGGTCTGGCCCAGCAAGCCATAGACAAACTGCAAACCGACCTGTCCGAACTCCAAATCGAACAAACCCAACAAGCCGCTGCCCTGCCGCCGACACACACGCCGGTGAGCGTTCTGTTTGACGAGAGCGAGGATGAGACGCAGGAGTTACGCAAGTAGGAAATCTCACCGGACTTAACCCAATAGCAATGAAAATCGCATTCATTTTGTCTGAACCGTTATCGTTTGGCTGGGGCATGGTGATGATGGTAGCGATTTTGCTCGGTATCCTTATTTTGGTGAGTGCCGGAGCTTATCTTTTTCTGCGTGTTTTTGCGAGTCTTTACAACTCGAGACAAAGGACATGGGATAGCGCGGCGGACGATCTTGGCCTCACGATCGACACCTCGAAACAGAGCTTGCATAAAGACTTTCTGGGTAATCGTGAAGGGTTTGACATTCGGGTAAGCCGCTATCCGGTTCCGAGGGGCGAATCGTCATGGGACGATCATGTCGCGGTCGAAGTCACCTTGTCTGAGCCGTTTGATTTCTCCTTTGAGATTGCCAAGCCAGAAATGGCGTGGCAGATCGCCCGGGATTTCTTTGCCGATGCCCACGAGACCGGGATCGGCTATCTTGATAAAGCCTTTACTGTCAAGTGTTCGCACATGCCATCGCTCGTCGAATTGCTGACTGCCGACATATCCGATGCGGAAAGCACCAATTTAGTAAACGACCTGATGCGAGCGAAGAAGAATTTTTTCCGCGTGATCTTTACGGGCCGCACGGTCACCCTTGGAGCAAAAGCCGATATAGGTGACGCAGCGGCGGCTAATCGCATAATTGAAAAGGCAGTCGATCTTGCCAAAAGGGTTTATGCGGCTAAGGCAGAAACACGACCGGTAGGGAGTGTGTCCGACGTGAAATGATCACAACGGGGCACACTCCCTACCGGTCGTGTTTCTGCCTTTTATTGCGCCAATCTTGGATCAGGTTTTGTCACGATCTTGTATTCCTTCGGCGGCTCGGCCCCGATCAGATGTTTGACGAAATAATCCCAGCGACGTCGCATCATATAAAAGCTGTCGGCTCCGTACCCGTGTCTCGCGTTTGGGAAGATTATCAAATCAAAGTCTTTATTGGCCTTTACCAGAGCATCGACTACAAGATATGTGTTGTACGGCGGGACGTTGTCGTCCATGCCGCCGTGGGCGAGCAGGAGTTTGCCGGTCAGGTTTTTGGCGTAGACCTGGTTTGCCTGCTTTTCGTAGTTGTCGCCGACCATCAGGCCGATGTAACGTTCGCCCCAGTCGTCCTCGTAGTTGCGATTGTCGTGGTTGCCAGATTCCGAGATGCCAACCTTGTAAAAGTCCGGAAAGCGGAACATCGCCGCCGCCGTCGCAAAACCGCCGCCCGAGTGGCCCCAGATGCCAACGCGGGTCGTGTCCATGTATGGGTGTTTGGCGGCTAGCTGTTTGATACCTGAGATCTGGTCTTCGAGCGTGTTGTCGGCCATGTTGCCGTAGCATACGTCGTGGAACGATTTCGAACGGTCAGGGTTACAGGTGCCGTCGATGATAACGACCACAAATCCGAGTTCCGCAAGCGCCTGATGATCACTGCGTGAAGCCGCAAACGAGCGTCCGCCTACACCGCCGCCTTGTGGACCGGGATAGATGTAATTGATCACCGGATACTTTTTCGACGGATCGAGATTCGTCGGCGAAAACATCAGGCCGTAAAGGTCCCATTTGCTGTCGCGCGATTTGACCGTGATCGGCATCGGAGCCTTCCAACCCGTCGCCTTGAGACGATCGACACTTGCGCTTTCGAGATTCGCAATCAGACGCCCGCCCAGATCGCGAAGTACCGCGACCGGCGGCATGTCCGGTTTTGAAAAATTATCGACCAAATATCGTCCGTCCGGCGATAGCGTGACGGCGTGATTGCCGTCCTCGGGTGTCAGCAAAGTCAGGTTTTTGCCGTCAAAATCGACGCGGTAAAGGTGTGTGAAATATGGATCTCGGCCCTTTTCGCGGCCGTTCGCTTCGAAGAATAGAACACGCGCTTTCACGTCCATTTTAACGAGCCGCGTGACGACAAAATCACCCTTTGTGACCTGATTCTTAACCTGTCCGGTCGTCAGATCGTATATGTAAAGGTGGCCCCAATCGTCGCGTTCGGAGTACCAAAGCACCTCGTTGGTCGCGGGCAAAAACCGCCAGTTAACGGCTCCTTGGCCTGATTCGTACTGAGTTTTGACGACTTCCTCAAAAACATCGCGAACGTCACCGGTCGCCACATCGGCAACGCGGAATTTTGCCTGTTTGTGATCTCGCGAGCTCGAGACAAATGCTAGCTTCGACGCGTCCGGGCTCCATTCGTTGTCCTCAAAACTGCCAGTATTGCACGTGATGTCGTCGCAGAGCGTTCCTCGCCGGTCGTCGGGAGCCATTTTTAGACGCACAACTTTTGCCGATTCGACGTCGATGATAACGCGGTGAATCTTGATGATTTCCTTGTCCTGCGGCAGCGGATATTTCCACGCTTCGAGCTTTCCGGCACCAACTGCGGTCGAGGCGAGATACATATCGCTGACATTTCGCTGGTCCTGCTGAAAGGTTGCGACCTTTTTCGAATCCGGTGACCACAGGACGATCGCCCGGTCGCTGTGTTTCCAACCGGCATTGTCCGTCGCGTAGCCAAAATCTTTGACGCCGTCGGTTGTGAGCTGCGTTTCTTTGCCCGTAGCAATGTCCTTGACCCACAGGTTCCAATCTTTAATTTGCACCGATTTTTTGCCATCGGGAGACATGACCGCGAGACCGCCGCCAAATCGCCCGCCCGGACCGCCCGCTCCAGCCGGAGCCGTAACGCCGATCGCCGCCGCCGTTGCTCCCGTCTGGCGAGAACCGTCGACCGGGTTAATCATCACGTATTCGCTGCCGGTCGCGGTCAGTAAGCGGTACCAAAACCGGCCATCAGGCAAAAACGTCGGTCGCACACCCGCACGATCGACAAACGGGGCCGTACCGGATGCGAGCATTTTCGCAGCCCGGTCGTAATCCGCCGCCGTCAACGGCTGTTGGGCAAAGGTCTGGGTTGAAAGAGCAAGTAAAACAAAAGCAAGAGTTACTATCGAGATTCTTTTCATTAGGTTCTTATCCATTCCTGAAATTTTTGGAGTTGTAACATATTCTATCTCACACACGCCTTTTGTCACAGAAAAGTCGCGTATTTGGTATTATTTGGATTTCACGTTTCTGCTCGTTATTACGCATTCAGGAGAAAAAAGTATGCCGAAATATGTTATCGAACGAGAAATTCCCGGTGTTGGCGATTCGACTGCCGATGCCCTGCATGCCGTTTCGCAGACATCGTGCAGCGTTTTGAAAGATCTCGGCCCGCAGATCCAGTGGGTTCACAGCTACGTCACCGGCGATAAGATCTATTGCGTTTACATCGCTCCAAACGAAGATCTGATCCGCGAACACGCCTCACGCGGCGGCTTCCCGGCAAACAGCATCGCAGAGATCAAAGCAATCATCGACCCGACGACAGCCGAAGCTTAGTGGCCAACAAAGATCAACACCTCGGCCGCCTCGAAACGGTTCATGTCATCGCCCCGGCGTACATTCAACGGGCGGTATTTATTGCCGTACTCTCATTTATGTTCTTCCTGGCAATGATGTTCGCCTTCTACGTCCGCAAGCACATCCTCTATTTTTTTCTGTCATCCGCGTTTTTGATCGTTTATTTGATAACGATGTTCTCATTCGTCATGCAGCGAAAAGCAAACGTCGAGATTTATGAGAATGGATTTAAACATCGAAAGAATATCGTATTGTGGAACCAGATCACGGATGTGAGCGATAAAGGTGAGGTTTCGGTAAATAACGGCAAAGTTATTACAATTCCGCAGACGATTTCGGATTTAACGGGTGCCGTTGGCACAATTAAAAGAAGGGCCGGTATATAGATGAAATTCAAATACAAGCAGTTCTTTGATTTACCCGAATCAGAGGGAGGTGATAGTCTGCCGTTGCTAAGGTGTGCTTGAAAAATGGTCTTAACGAACTGACCGTTCGTTGCCTGATGGATTCCGGGGCCAGTGAAACATTACTCAGTACTGACATTGCGGAACTTTTGGGTATCGATCCCTCACAGGCCAAAGAACAGCGTTACTCCGGCATCGGTGAGACGCCAATTCTTGGCTTCAGGCATAAACTGATGCTCAAAATTTCCGGTTTTGACGAGTGGATCATAATCAACGCTGGTTTTATACCAGAAAACAAAATGCCCCTGTTGGGGCATTCCGGATTCTTTGAAAACTACGAGGTTACGTTTCGAGCCTACCATCAAAGGTTCGAAGTAAGAAAACCGAAAATCAGTCGATATAGCGAAGCAGAGAGGCGATAAAGGTTTCGCCGCGTGACGGAATCTTCATAAAGGTTGGATCCTTAATTCCGATTTTGTCGGCGGCCGCCTTAGCATCTGTTATTCTATTTCCACTTGCGACAACCCGCTCGTTTTTCCCTTCGCCAACGATAGCGACCCACTTATTCTCATACCTTGCGAGTTCCTTAGCCAAGGCTATTTCACGAGCGGAGAATTTTGCTGTTTTCGTCGACATAGAACCTCCGTATCAACCCATATGATAACAAAAAAGTAGTCGAAATGTAACAATACATCGACTGAAGCGGCAAGCGGTAATGTCCTAAACTCGTGGTGTCTTATCTTGTGAACCCTTGAGTCGTGCCTGAGCTTTACCTTCTCGACTTTTGTGCCGCAGAGTTGCGCGAAGGAGCAAAGATCCGCAAAGAGTCGGAAATACTCAGCGAAACTTCGCGTCCCACTTTGCGAACCTTTGCGTCACCGGATTTGGCGCAGCAGAGTTACGCAAAGAGGTTTGGAGGAGATAGTCGTTTTATTCTCAAACACCACAGGTTTAGGACACTACACGGCAAGCCGTGATGGCTACCGTCGTTTCTCTTAATCTCACATTTTTTGTATCCTTTTATGTTGTCTTTCATTTGTTTGCGATCATCGGAGAATTTATGAGCGTTGAAGTCGTAATGCCCCAGATGGGCGAATCGATCACTGAGGGAACCGTTTCGAAATGGCTGAAACAGGTCGGCGAACGTGTCGAAAAGGACGAGCCGATACTCGAAATATCGACCGATAAGGTCGATGCCGAGGTGCCGAGCCCGGGAGCCGGTATTTTGCTCGAAGTCAGGACCGCCGAAGGCGAAACGGTCGAGGTTGGAACCGTGGTTGCCGTTATTGGCGAACAGAGTGCGGTGGGTAGTGGGCCGGGGGCAGTAGGCAGTCAGCAGTCAGCGGTCGGCAGTGAGCCAGAGGTTGCGGCACCGGCACCCGTCGTTCCCGAACCTCAACCCGAGATCGAAGCGATGGAAATGCCAGAGGTCGCACCCATCTCTGAAAACTCGGCCAACTCTACAAACTCTAAAAACTCCACAGAAGTCGTCATGCCGCAAATGGGCGAGTCGATCACCGAGGGAACCGTTTCGAAATGGCTCAAGTCAGTTGGCGACGATATTGAAAAAGATGAACCGCTGCTCGAGATATCGACCGACAAGGTCGATGCCGAGGTTCCCTCACCGGCGGCTGGAAAGCTGCTCGCAATCAACGTTCAGGAAGGCGAAACGGTCGAGGTCGGGTCGGTTCTTGCCCTGGTTGGGACGGAAGGGGCAGAACCCGTCCAAAGTCCAAAGCCCAAAGTCCAAAGTCCGGGAACCGTTTCATCGCCGCCAGAAGCAACGCCTGTCGCGCCATCGGTTCAGGCGGCAGCTGCGACTGCATCCGCGACTCCGCACTCCGCACTCCACACTCCGCACTCGCTAGACGATCTTCGCCGTCAAAAATCTAGCCCGCTTGTTCGCAATATTGCTAAGGAACACGGCATCGACATCACTCGGATTCCCGGCAGCGGCGTCAGCGGTCGTGTGACGAAGGACGACATCATGTCGTTCCTCGAAACCGGTGCGGCGCTCAGGCCCCAGGATCTGTTGGTGAAGGGCGCCGCAACCGCCCCTAGAACTACGTCTCAAGCCCAAAGCCCAAAGCCCCAAGACCGAAGACCCGACCTTCCGTTTGTTCAACCGGCAACAATCTCAATGGACGACCGCGTCGAAAAAATGTCCGTGATGCGTAAAAAGATCGCTGATCACATGACGTTTTCGAAGCAAACATCGGCACACGTGACGAGCGTTTACGAGATCGACATGACCAATGTCGCAAAATTCCGCAAGGCAAATCAGGATGCGTTTCTTGCAAAATATGGCACGAAGCTCACGTTCATGCCGTTCATTTTCCAGGCCGTCACAGCGTCTATCCGCGAGCATCGCATCGTCAATTCACAGATCGACGGTGACAATATCGTTTACAAGGGCGATATCAACATCGGCATGGCTGTCGCACTCGATTGGGGACTGATCGTCCCGGTCATAAAGAGTGCCGAAACGCTTTCGCTCGCCGAACTCGCGACCAGGGCAAACGATCTCGCCGACCGGGCGCGGACGAAAAAACTGATGCCGGACGAGGTGCAGGGCGGTACATTTACCGTCACAAATCCGGGCGTTTTCGGCGGCCTTTTCGGTACGCCGATCATCAATCAACCGCAGGTCGCCATTCTCTGTGTTGGCACGATCGAAAAACGGGCCAAAGTACTGACCACGCCGGATGGCGACGATTACATCGCCATCCGTTCAATGGCGTATTTTGCCGCTCACCTACGACCATCGCGTGGTCGATGGCGCCGATGCCGAGAAGTTCCTCGCGTATATGAAAGCCTATCTGGAAACCGCGCCGTTCACGATCTAAGGGCAGCCAATTTTTGCCTCGATTGGTCAAAGGTCTTTTCGCTAAAAGACCTTTGACCAATCAGCCAAATACCTTTGACCAATAAACCCCGCAATGTCGCCAGCACAGCTATTTTACTTTGACCAATCGCAATAAAAATGGGCGTTTAGCCGTAGTTTAGTGATTTAAATGTGGCACGTGCCACATTTTTATAGATCACAATTTGTACGCGAAAAAACACCCCCCAAACTTGAGCGCATCTTACCTCCGTCGAACGCCGGAAAGAAAAATCTTTATACCTTTTGTCGCTTTATGTATACTTTAATACTGTCACGCGAGGCGCGGGGCGCGTAATCTAACAGACAACGCGGCCCACTCGGCAAGCGTCTAGTTATGAGGTTAGCTCATCAACCAGAATTTATCTTAGAGGAGTTTTAGTTATGTATAAAAAATTATCAGTTTTGGCCCTGGCGTTAATGCTTGGCGTCGTTTCGGCCCTTGGCCAAACCGCCCAGATACGAAATGCTGTCGCCGGTCAAAAATACAAGATCAAAGGCGTTGTTGTAGCTAAGGATGATACGAATACCTTTGTGGTCCGCGATTCTGTTGGGGTCGATACGAGGATCGTTATCGCGCCAAACGCGAGTATCAAAAACAAGAGTTTTTGGGGTGGCGACAGTTACCCGGTGACGTCGCTGGTTAGAGGCTTAAATCTTGAGCTCGAAGGATTTGGCGATTCGGCTGGCAATGTGTCGACGACGAAGGTTCGTTTTGACAAAGGAAATCTGATGACTGCCCAGTCTATCGACGCCCGCGTTGCTCCCGCCGAAGATCGCCTGACGGCCGCCGAGCAGAACGCCGAGCGCGTTTCCGGCCAGATCGACGAGCTAATGGCAATCTCAAATGCCGCTAAAGGCGGTGCAAAAGCTGCTCAGGACACGGCCGATGCCGCCGTTGCCGGTGTAAATGCGACAAACAAACGTATCACCGACATGGACGATTATATTGTTCAGTCAACGGCTACGGTGAACTTTAGAGTAAACAGCGCGGTGCTCTCGCCCGAGGGCAAGGCTTCGCTCGATCAGGTTGCGACCGCAGCCCTCACGATGAAGGGCTATATGATCGAAGTCACGGGCTTTGCATCAGCCGAAGGCGGCACCAAACAGAACAAGGCCCTGAGCGATCGCCGTGCCCAGGCAGTAAAGGAATACTTTATCGAAAACCACAATATTCCGCTTCGCCGCATGAGTACGTCGTATGGTTTTGGCGAGCTACAGGCCGTTGCCGATAACACGACCCGCGAGGGCCGCGAACAGAATCGCCGCGTCGAGGTCAAATTGCTTGTCAGTCGCGGTATCAACCAAACCGTCGAGGTCAAAGCGATCAACGACATAAACGATAAGTAGTCTGTCCAAAATATGAGGGCATCAAAAGCGGCGGACAACGTTTCGTCGCTTTGATGTCCTCTTAGTTTGTGTTCCTCTCCGGTGCATCATCATGAAAAAGTTTACCTTCATTGGCCTGTCTTTGATTTTGCTCTACAGCGCAGCTTTATCCGTCGTCAATGGGCAAACGCCGACACCGACGAAATCGAACGATGACGACGTCATCAAGGTTGAATCGCGCCTGGTCGTCGTGCCGGTTTCCGTAACGGACTCAAACGGTGAACCGGTTCTCGGGCTGAAGGCTGAAAACTTTCGCGTCGGTGAGGATGGTAAACCACAGACGATAGATCAGGTTACAAACGCCGAGGCGACGCCCCTCGAGATCGCCCTTCTGGTTGACGTCTCGGGCAGTGTGAATCCGCTGTTTGAATTTGAAATTAAAGCTGCTGCCCAGTTTCTCGAGAGCGTTATGAAACCGGATGACCGGGCAACGATATTTCTGATCGGCGATAAACCGATCTCGGCGATGGCTAGGGAAAATGCTGCTCAGGCCGCGATCCGTGTCCGCTCGGTCGTGCCGTCCGGCAAATTTACGGCCTTTTACGACACGGTTTCAGTTGCGGCAAAGTATTTGCAGAAAACCGCTCCGGTTCGCAGCCGTCGCGTCATCGTCGCGCTGACCGATGGCGAGGATAACTGGAGCGACCTGACCCGCGATGCCGAAAAGGCCAATTACCGCGACATCGACGTCAACACGCTGACGCAGGAAAAGCGAAATCAGCTCGCCGCCCGCACCGACACGGCCCACGTCCAGGCCCAGGTAAAAATCCTCCGCGACCTGCAAAATGCTGACTCCGTTTTTTATGTGATAAATCCGGCCGGCGATTCTTACAAATTAAATAAAATCAGCAAACGGGCGCAGATCGGGTTGGAAAGATTTTCTGTCGATACGGGCGGAACCGCATTTTTGCCAAAATTTTTCTCGACGAAGATGAAGGATCCGCTGCAAAATGCCGGCAACGCCCGCCGCAATGAGGAAACGCTTGATCGTATATTCAAACAGCTTGCTGGCGAGCTTCGGGCCCAGTATTTGATTCAGTATTACTCCGAATCCGATTTCCCGCTCAATAAATACGTCAAGCTCGATGTCGGTTTGCAAAACCAAGGCGGCATACGGCTGCGGTCGAGGCAGGGGTATTACGTGAAATAGAAAGTCAGAACCGCCCGCGTGAGCGGGCGGGTGAGTCTGAGCTAACAATAATATTTATTCCGTGCTAGCGTCGTTCCGCCCGCTCACGCAGGCGGTTCTGACTCTCACATCGTTTTCTCAACCACTGGCGCGTCGATCTCGCCCTTTACTTCGATCATCTTTTTCTTTTTTGCGGGCGGCATCGCGATATTTCCCATCACGTATGGGCGATAGTCGTTTGCGGTGCTTGAATTAGAATTTGGATTGATCGCAATCGCACCCATCAAAGGCTCAGGTATTTCTTTGCTCGAAAACAGCGATACAAAAAAGACGCCGGTCAAAATGGCCATAATCAGCGAGCATGCCGCCGTGGCGAAAACTCGTGTTCGATGTTTCACGCCGGCCCAGCCGACGGGGCAATCCTGTGTGATCACGCTGCCATCGGCCCGCTGATAAAACCGGACGCACAGCCGGCCTTCGGCGTTCAAAATCAACGATTCAGCCTCGGTCTTTGTCATTCCCGAAAGGTTGTAGACATTCAGCTTACAGTCGCTGCAAAACCGCTTCCGCTCATCACCGTACATCTCTTTCCAATCCGCCGAACACGGGCTCGCGATCTTAACATTACTCAAAGGGCTATCGAATTTAGGCATATAAAAACTCCGTTCAAACAAACTCAGCATCATGCTGTTGTTTTATTGAACGGAGCGAAAAAGTTTTCTTGCGTCGAGCCGATCTGATTTTTCAAGAATCACTTTTGTAAAGCCGGAGGGCGATTCGGGACAATCGCAATAAGCGTCCTGAGCGCTGCATTAATAGCCTCAGAATCAGGGAAATATTCGCGCACATCGGATTCGATAACGGCAAAATACTCATCACTAATTAATCGGTCGCCGTCATAAATTCTCACGGAATGACCTTTTTTATAAGCCTCGGCGTATTTGCCTCTTATGCCCTTTTGGCCACTAAAATCATACTCTGCAAGCATTTTACTCTTTTCCTTCTTCATATATTTTTCGCTCCGAGTTTTCGGCTTTTCGACAACTTATGATTCTAACAATTACTTCCTCGTCATTCACAATAAAGTTTTCGGTGTAAACAACGAGAAGAGTGCGGTTGCTCTGAGACATTCCAATACTGATAAACCGATCTTCTTCGTCTGAATGGAACGAATCAAAGAATGTAACCGCAAAGTCGTCCTGAAATACTGTTTTAGCTTCTTCAAAACTAACTTTGTGGTCTTTCAGATTTGTTTTCGCTTTATTCTTATCCCACTCGAAAATCAGTTCCATTTACTGAAAATATACCATTACGGAAAACATTCACCAATATTTTATTAGTCTCCAAAGCCATCTCAACGCCATGCTTCGATAATCTTCCCAAAAGAGCCGGAGCGTAATCCCTCAACTGAGATTCGAGTACGCTCCAGAGCGTCTTGTTCGGTCAACGCACCGCAATTGATCGCTCGCGTGAAAAAATTGAGCAGCCCTTGTCCCGTTGCGGCGTCGTCAAACGCGTTGCCGACAAGTGTCGCCCGGGCGGCTTTTTCGATGAAATTGCGCAGACGTTCCGAGGTCTGATCGAGGCCTTCGAGAAAAAATGAATAGACGGCGGCGTAGCGGGCTGGAATTTGCGCCGGGTGCAGATCCCAGCCCTGGTAAAAGCCGTTCGCAAGAGCATGGCGGCAGTTATCAAAATGCAGTCGCCATGCCGCGTGGACGACCGAGTGATTTTCTGCGATCTGCTCGTCCGTCAAATCATCACCGCGATTCGGTGGGATCGGCATAACCGTCGTCGCTCCATCCGACAGATGAATGCCGGATTTGCCGAGCGACACCTGCATGATGTGCCTCGCAAAATCACATGCCGGATGGCGCAGATCCTGAAACGGCGCCGTGATTCCGCAATCGGCGGTATAATCATACGCCCCGAAATGTGCCGCCCGACACCGGCCGCGGGCCGCATCGACCAGTCCCGGCAATGCCACGCGACCATCGGCCGCGAAGATCGATTGAACCGTCTCGATCATTATCTCGATCTTGATCGCACCGCCTTCGATCCCGAGTTTTGATTCGATTTCATCGAGGATATCGGCCAGCGCCGATACCTGTTCATTGGCAACGATCTTTGGCAGAGTGACGACAAAATTGTCAGGAATCTGACCGCCGGTGGCCTCGACCATGGCGGACATAAACAGGTCGAGCGTCCTGACGGCGCGACGATAAGTTTCTGCACTAAACGATTTAACGCGGATGCCAAAGAACGACGGTAAACTGCCGTCCGCCAGAGCCGCAGCCGTGTCGCGGGCGGCGGCGGCGGCGTGTCGATCCTCTTCGTCGTCGCTTCTGACGCCGTAACCATCCTCAAAATCGACACGCAAATCCTCGACCGCCTCGCCGGAAAGCCTCTCGCGAACGCGATGATATACAATTGCAGCAAAGTCGGACGAAATCCCAAAAACATCGCCAAATGTTTCCACATCCGCTGCAAATGTCTCAAATGACTTTTTAGCAATCGCGGCAAGCTTGCGGCCCGTGTCAGCCTTAAACAAATGAGCGCCGCCATAGACGGTATGGACCGGCTGACGGCCGGCTAACGACTCGACCGGCGCCGTAAACACTGGGCGCAGCCCGACCGCGACCTTATCTATCGATTCAGCCGAGAGTGTTGTCTTCATTCGATTATTCTATAACGGAAAAAAGTCCTATCGGCCCCGAAAGGTCGAATAGCCAAACGGGCTCAACAACAGCGGCACATGATAGTGGTCCATCGGATTTTTGACCACAAAACTGACCACGATCTGCGGGAAGAAACATTCGATACTCTGCGAAAGATAATACGGGCCTACGTCAAAGACGAACCTATAATGCCCCGCCACGAAAGGCGTCTGCGGCGACAGAAGATCGTTGATCCGTCCATCGGCGTCTGTCACGCCCTGGGCGATCGGCTGCCAGCCCGTAGAATGGCTCTTTTGCTCTAAAACCGCCGGAATTCCGGCACCGGGCTGGCCTGAGGTCGTGTCGAGAATGTATGTTGTGATAGCGCTCATTGTTCCAAAAGTTTGTCTAGCTTGATCTCGATGATCTTTCGCTGCTCTTCGGCTGCTATTTGAAGCTCGGTCTCGACCGAGTTGCCGAGCCGGGCCCGACAGATAGCGAGCACTTCGTCGGGGCTTTTATCACCGACGCATAGGACAAATATAAACCCGAACTTCGCCTCATACAAGCTGGAGGCCTCAGCCAGCTCATGGTCCTGGCCGGCGGCGGTAAGAGCGTCGCTGACAGATTCGCCAGCGCTTGTCGGTACGGACATCGATGATGCCGCCTTTTGTCTTGAATTCTGAAGATACGAAAATGACGCAATCCATTCCGAAGGCGGCAGGGAAAACCAGAGAGAGTCGGCCGCCTGATATAGATTCTCAAGCATACGAAAAGGACGTGCTGCTGCCATCCCTCGCGCCCATTGCTGAGAGCCGCTGCACGAACGAAGAATGCTTTCAGCCTGATCGCCGGGGAGATCATTCAGCCTGGCCAGGTTTTGGTAGATATTGAAGGTTTTCAATTTTTTCTACACTTTTATAACACAGATCGGTAATTTTTTAGCCATGCCGACAACGCAACTGTAATTATCTCATACGTTTTCGGTCGTTGGGGTGGCGAGGGTCAAATTTGTCGTTTTACAACGGTATGAAACATAATTGTTTACGAAACTCGTTTTGTTGGAGACTGCTTTTTTCCGACGCGGCGTTTAGAACCTATGAAATTGAATCGAGCATCGGGAATAATCATTCACCCTACCTCGCTTCCAGGCGAATTTGGCATCGGTGATCTTGGCAGCGAAGCATTTCGATTTGTCGATTTTCTGGCTGCGGCACGTCAGACATATTGGCAGATACTGCCGCTTGGGCCGACGGGTTTCGGCGATTCGCCTTATCAGTGCTTTTCGGCATTTGCGGGCAACACATTGCTAATCTCGCCGGAAAAGCTGATCGATGACGGCCTGATCTCCAAAGCCGATCTCGCCGGGCGCCCGAAATTTCCGTCTGACAAAGTCGATTTTGGTCGCGTATATAACTGGAAAACTGCCCTGTTGCTGCGCTCATACGAGGGTTTTAAACGATCAAACAATGCCGAATTCCGGGCATTCTTCGAGATTTTTTGCCTTGAGAACGGCTTCTGGCTCGATGACTATGCTCTTTACCGCTCGGTCAAGGCATCGCTCGGCCAGGCCGCGTGGTCTAAATGGCCCTCGGCCCTAAGATTGCGTGAGGCCGCCGCGCTTAAACAGGCGGGTGATGGGCTTTCTGAACAAATAGAGGCCGAGAAGTTTTATCAATTTTTATTTTTTAGACAGTGGTTTGCCGTAAAGAGATATGCCAATCAACTCGGTGTAAAGATCATCGGCGATATTCCGATCTTTATCGCGGCCGATTCGGCTGACGTTTGGTGCAACCAGGCGAAATTCAAATTAAACGACGACGGTACGACCGAGGTTGTCGCTGGTGTGCCGCCCGACTACTTCTCAAAAACAGGCCAGCTCTGGGGTAATCCGATCTATGATTGGGATGCCATGCGGGATGACGACTTTCGCTGGTGGATTGCCCGTGTGCATTCGGCTCTGCAAACGGTTGATGTTGTTAGAATCGATCATTTTCGCGGATTTGCCGCCTCATGGGAAGTTCCAGGTGAGGACGAGACCGCCGAGAATGGCGAGTGGGTTGAAGTGCCGGGCAAAGAGCTTTTTGCCGCGCTCGCGGACTCGCTCGGCGATCTTCCGTTTATCGCTGAAGATCTCGGCGTGATCACACCTGATGTTGAAGAGCTGCGTGACAGCTTTGGATTTCCGGGAATGCGCATCCTGCAGTTTGCCTTTGGCGGTGATGCAAAAAATCACGATCTTCCGCACAACTATATTAAGAATTGTGTCGCCTACACTGGCACCCATGATAACGATACAACCGTGGGCTGGTTTAATTCCCAGGCCGGAGCCGGCTCGATGCGTGACGCCGTTGAGGTCTCTCGCGAGCAGACGTATTGCCTCGAATATCTCGATTCTGACGGCGACGAGATTCATTGGGATTTTATCCGCGCGGCCTGGGCATCGGTCGCCGACACCGCAATCGCTCCGATGCAGGATGTGCTCGGCATCGGCACCGAAGGCCGGATGAATCTTCCGGCCTCGACATCAGGCAACTGGAATTGGCGAATGCCGACCGAAGCGTTATCGCCTGAGATAACTGCCAGGCTTGCGAAACTGACCGCAACTTTCGGACGAGGGTGATAAAAAGTGATTTAGCCGCGAAACTACACGAACGAACCCAAAATATTGTTTTTTTGGTCGGTTTTAGTGCTTTTTTGTGTAGTTTCGTGGTTACCATTCGTACGACATTTCCTTGACTTAACAGTGAATTTCGCGTAAAACTTTAGGAGTTTCAACAAACATTTAGCACCCGTTTCCTTTGGTATCTCGCTCGTTTTATGGCATCTAATCTGGTTTCGATTCAGCGGCGTGGGTTTGGTCAGACGATGCGCAAAGATGGCTGGTGGGTCGCGCCGCTTTTGACATTTATCGGCCTAGGCTCGTTTGTCGTCTATTCGACGTGGGCCGCGTTTCAGGGAGCTCATTACAGCTTTGGCAATTATCTGTCACCGTTTTATTCGCCTGAGATTTTTGGCACGTCGTCACACGCTCTTTTTGGCCCGCCACCCGCATGGCTGCCTTCGTGGCTGCCGTTTTCGCCAGCCCTGCTGATTCTGTGGGCGCCCGGCGGATTTCGCTTTACTTGCTATTACTATCGCGGAGCTTACTACAAAGCGATGTGGGCCGACCCCATAGCCTGCGCCGTCGGCGAACCGCGCAAAGGCTATCGCGGCGAAAACTGGTTCCCGCTCGTCCTACAAAATATCCATCGTTATTTTCTCTACATCGCGATCCTGTTTCTGTTTTTTCTCGCCTATGACGCGTGGAACGCAATGTGGTTCCTCGGCCCGGACGGCAAGCAGCACTTCGGCGTCGGCGTCGGCACGATCGTAATCACCGCGAACGTTGTTTGCTTAAGCCTATACACCTTTAGCTGCCACTCATTACGGCATCTCGTCGGCGGCGTTTACGATGTGTTGTCGAATAAACCGATCAGGAAGAAGGCGTATGGATGTGTGAGTTCGCTGAATAGGCGGCACATGTTGTTCGCGTGGATCAGCCTGTTTGTGGTCGGATTCTCGGATATCTACGTTCGGATGTGTTCAATGGGCATGTGGACTGATTTCAGATTTTTTTAACCACTAAAATACACGAAGAGTTCACGAAATGTACTTTAGTGTATTTTTGTGGTTTTTCGTGGTTACTTCTTTCAATGACTGATTATCCAACATTTGAACACGACGTTATCGTCATCGGTGCCGGTGGCGCGGGGTTGCGTGCGGCTATTGAGGCTTCGGGCTCGGGCGTTAGCGTCGGGCTGATATGCAAGTCTTTGCTTGGCAAGGCACACACTGTCATGGCCGAGGGCGGGATGGCGGCGGCGATGGGGCACAACGACGATCGTGACAACTGGAAGGTCCATTTTTCCGACACGATGCGAGGCGGCCAGTACGTTAATAATTGGCGAATGGCCGAGCTGCATGCCAAAGAGGCTCCGGATCGTGTTCGAGAGCTTGAGAGTTGGGGAGCGGTGTTCGACCGGACGCCGGATGGCCGCATCAATCAGCGAAACTTCGGCGGCCACCGCTATCCGCGACTTGCGCACGTCGGCGACCGCACCGGTTTGGAACTCATCCGCACGCTTCAGGACCATGGCATCCATCAGGGAATTGAAGTGTACATGGAGGTCACCGTCGTTTCGCTTTTGAAAGACGGCGACCGTGTGGTCGGCTGTCTCGCTTACGAACGCGAGCACGGACGATTCCGCATCTTTAAATGTAAAGCGTTGGTGATGGCGACCGGCGGTATCGGGCGAGCGTACAAGATCACGTCGAACAGTTGGGAAGGTACCGGCGACGGCCACGCTCTCGCATACGACGCCGGGGCCGAGCTGATCGATATGGAATTTATCCAGTTCCATCCAACAGGCATGGTCTGGCCGCCATCGGTACGCGGCATACTCGTGACCGAAGGCGTTCGCGGAGAAGGCGGCATTTTGCGTAACAGCGAAGGCAAACGCTTTATGTTCGACGACATCCCGGACAACTACAAAGACCAAACTTCGGATACTGAAGAAGAAGGCTGGCGTTATGTGACAGGCGACAAGAACGCCCGCCGCCCGCCCGAACTCTTAACGCGCGATCATGTCGCCCGTTGCATCATGCGCGAGGTCAAGGCGGGACGCGGTTCGCCGCATGGTGGCGTTTATCTCGATATCGCGTGGATCAAAGAAAAGATTCAGAACGCGCCTGAGCACATCAAGAAAAAGCTGCCGTCGATGTATCACCAGTTCATGCAACTGGCCAATCTCGACATCACGACGACACCGATGGAAGTCGGGCCGACGACGCATTATGTGATGGGCGGAATTCGCGTGAACGCGGACACGCAGGAATCGACCGTTCCCGGATTGTTCGCCGCCGGCGAGTGTGCGGCCGGGATTAACGGAGCGAATCGCTTGGGCGGCAATTCGCTCTCTGACCTAATCGTCTTCGGCAAACGTGCCGGTGAATACGCCGCTCAATTTGCAAAAGAGAATGGCTCCGGTACGATTGATCAGTCCCAAATCGATCGAACCGCAAAAGCCGCACTCGAACCGTTCGAACGCGAAGGCGGCGAAAATCCGTACACCATCCAGCACGATCTGCAGGAGATGATGCAGGCCAATGTCGGCATAGTCCGCCAGCACGAGGAGATGATCGAGGCTTTAAACGGTCTCGATATTCTCAGGAACCGGGCCGCCAGAGCATTTGCTCCCGGCAATATCGATTTTAACCCGGGCTGGCACACCGCGCTCGACCTGCATAATTTGTTGACAGTCAGCGAGGCCATCACACGTGCGGCAATCGAGAGAAAAGAAAGCCGCGGAGGGCATTTTAGAGAAGACTTTCAGGCAAAGGAACCGGAATTTGCGAAGTTCAATTTCTCATTGAAGAAAGGCGAGGCTGGCGGAATGGAGATTAGCAAAATCCCGATTCCGGAAATGCCGGACGAGTTAAAGTTGGTTATAGAAGAGATGGGATAGCAGTTTGGTCGGATATTCATGTCATAATTCAGTTATGAAGGTAATAAATATCGACAACGAAATTTTAGGAGGAACTCCCGTATTTGATGGAACTCGCGTGCCAATACGTAACCTTTTCGACTATCTTGAGACTGGCGAAACGATTGACGAATTTCTGGACGACTTTCCCTCGGTTCGCCGCGAGCAGATAGTAAAGCTGCTCCAGTATTCGGAGCAGATGGCCTTGCAATCGAGCCAGATTCTTCATGAAAATTTTGTTTGATGAATGCGTGACGAAGAAACTGAAACGACACCTGGACGAATTCGAGGTCAGGACTGTCGTCGAAATGGGTTGGAGCGGATATCGTAATGGCACCTTATTAAAAGCGGCTGTCGAAGCGGAATTCGCCTTGCTTCTGTCGATTCGACAAAAACATGGTTCATCAACAGAATATGGCTAAGTACGATATCGCGGTTGTCGTGTTCGATACTCAACGAAGCAAAGTCGACATCCTCTTGCATTTCCTTCCTGAATTCAAGGCCCGTATTCACGAGTTTTCGAAAGGACAAATTTCGTTGCTTGAGGCAACCTATATCGAAACAAACTTGGAGCATTAGGAACTGAGGAGTAATGACACAAGCTACATTCAGCATCAGACGAGGTGGTCGTGAGACGGCGGAGATGGTCGATTATACGACCGACGTGACCGAGGGCATGGTCGTGCTTGATGCGGTGCATCAAATACAGGCCGAGTCGGCTGGCGACCTCGCTTGCCGTTGGAACTGCAAGGCGGGCAAGTGCGGTTCGTGCTCGGCTGAGATCAACGGAATGCCAAAGCTGATGTGCATGACGCGTCTCGACACTATCGACCTCACGCAAACCGTGACGATCGAACCGATGCGCGCATTCCCGCCGGTCAAAGATCTGATCTCGGACATCTCGTGGAACTACGAGGTCAAAAAACGCATCAAAAAATTCAAGCCGCGCGCGCCCGACGCCGAGGACGGCACGTGGCGGATGCAGCAGGAAGACATCGACCGCGTGCAGGAATTTCGCAAGTGTATCGAGTGTTTTCTGTGTCAGGATGTGTGCCACGTTTTGCGTGACCACGAGAAGCATCAGGAATTTATCGGCCCCAGGTTTTTGGTTTACGCTGCGGCGCTCGAGATGCACCCGCTCGATACCGAGAATCGCACCGAAGAGTTAAAAGATCTTCACGGCATCGGCTATTGCAACATCACAAAATGCTGCACCAAGGTCTGCCCCGAACACATTACAATCACCGACAACGCCATCATTCCGCTAAAAGAACGCGTTGTTGACCAGCATTACGATCCGATCGGAAAGCTGGTAAAATTGTTTCGGAAACCCGCACGCAAGTAAGGGCCACGCGGAGTGGTGACCCACGCACTCGAAGTGGTAGCCGCCGCGGACAGGATTAAAATGAAGTATTCAAGCGAAGCCTGGGCCGACAAGCGAAGTAAGGGCATTGTCCGATTTTTGTTGATCGAAGGCGTTCTATACACCGGTGGGCCTTTTGCGGTGATCTTGCAGGTGGTCGGTTATTTTTTGCTGGCTGACGCCGATCAAACGTTTGGTCAGTATTTCACATCAACGAGAACTTGGATGACGTTCTTTTTTCATGGTACCCTGTTCGGTGGAATAATGGGTTTTGTTAACTGGCGGCGGAACGAAAAAGCGTTTTTAGCCGATAATCTTGATTCAAAATAGTCACGCGCGGGAAACGCGCTTGCGTTCGAGTATGTTTGAATTGAAACCATTGCATGCAGAAGCGATACCGGCCGCTCTCGAAAAGGCCAACCGCTATCGTCTGCTCAACGAACCAGGTGCCGCCGAGAGTATATACCTCGACATCCTGGCGATCGACGCTGAGAATCAGGAGGCTCTCAAGAATCTGGTTCTTGCGATGAGTGACCGGTTTGGCAAGGATTATGCCATAGGGGATGCTCGGATTACGGAGTTTGTGACCCGTATCCGGAGCGATTACGAGCGTACATATTATACGGGAATTATGTACGAGCGGCGGGCAAAGGCAGTGCTCGCAAAAAACGGTATTGGAGCGTACGAGCTTTTTCGGCAGGCAATGGATTGCTTCGAGACGGCTGAGGCCATGCGGCCCGCCGGTAACGACGACGCGATACTGCGTTGGAATGGGTGTGCCCGCGTCATTACACGCAACAACCTAGAGCCGCGCGACATGCCAAACGATTTTATTGAGTAAGCTGGCTTGCGGCGGATGCTAAAGCTGTGCGATATTTAATCGCCGCAAAATATCGCGTAATCACAAATTGCATTACATTAGACTTTCTTAGAATAAGGAGACAAATAGATGGCAGGAAAATTTGAGTTAAAGGTCGCAAAGAACGGAAAATATCACTTTAATCTGAAAGCCAGTAATGGCCAGATCATTCTCTCGTCAGAGATGTACGAATCGAAATCGGCGGCCGAGAACGGCATCGCTTCGGTGCAGAAAAACGCCGGCGAGGATGGACGATATGACCGTTTGGCCTCTAAAAAGGGTGAGCCATATTTCACTTTGAAAGCCGGTAACGGTCAAGTCATCGGCAAAAGCGAGATGTATAAATCGGCCTCGTCGATGGAAAATGGCATAGCATCGGTCAAGAAAAATGGCCCTGATGCTCCGACCGTCGAAGGCTAATTTGGCGATTAAATCGGTTAAACAAAAGCCCTAGCGCTTGCGCCTGGGCTTTTTTTCGAAAACGTAACCACGAAATAACACGAAAGTTCACGAATGCATTTTTCTATTTCGTGTTCTTTAGTGTTATTTCGTGGTTCCTCTTGTTATGAACAGAACAAAACTCGGCGTTGAACGCCTCCTCAACGAAAAGATTTCGTCATTGCGGGGCCAGCGCGTGGGCCTCGTCTGTAATCCGGCATCTGTACTGCCCGATAGTTTCGCGCACGTCGCCGACGCGTTCGAGGCTCACGATGCGATCGATGTTGTGTCGTTCTTCGGCCCACAACACGGCATTCGCGGTGACGTGCAGTACAACATGATCGAGACGCCGCACGTTCGCGACACGCGAACGGGTAAGATGATCTACTCGCTTTACAGCGAGACGCGCGTTCCGACTGAGGAAATGTGCCGCGACATCGATACCTTCGTCGTCGATCTGCAGGACGTCGGCTGCCGGATTTACACCTACACCTACACGATGGCGAACTGCATGATCGCCGCGGCGAAATACGGCAAAAAGGTTGTAGTCTGTGACCGGCCTAATCCGATCACCGGCGTACACGTCGAGGGCAATGTCACCGAAAAAGAATTCACGTCGTTCGTCGGACAATTTGAATTGCCGACGCGGCCGGGAATGACGATCGGCGAAATGGCCAAAATGTTTAACGAACATTTTGGCATCGGCTGCGAACTCGAAGTCGTCGAGATGGAAGGTTGGCGTCGCGCAATGTGGTTCGAAGAAACCGGTTTGCCGTGGATCATTCCATCACCCAACATCCCGACCGTCGACACCTGCGTCGTTTTTCCAGCGACCGTTCATCTTGAAGGCACCGAGCTAAGCGAAGGCCGCGGCACGACAAAACCCTTTGAGCTTAACGGCGCGCCTTACATCGACGCTTACGCATGGACCGAGGCCCTTAACGCCTTCGGCTTTCCGGGCATAAAATTTCGCCACGCCTATTTCGAACCAAGCTTTTCAGAATTCACCGGCCAAACATGCGCCGGCGTCCAACTGCACGTCACCGATCGCGAAGCCTTCACCCCGGTCATCGTCGGCCTCGCCATGGTCAAAACTGCCTACGATATGTACCCAGACCATTTCCAATGGCGGCAGAACGATTACGAATACGAATTCGGCCGGAATCCGTTCGACATCGTCTGCGGGACAGACAAGATCCGCAAAGCGATCGAAGCAGGCACATCGGTCAGAGAGACACAAGACATTTGGGCCGCCGAAACGAGGGAGTTTGTAGATGCGCGAAAACCGTATCTCTTGTATTGACCGAAAAATCGCTTTACTTTGCGTGCAAGCTGACGTAGTGTTACTTGTATGAGTAATACCAGTCGAGTAACTACGAAAGGTCAGGTCACCATACCTCAGGAGCTGCGCGAAGCATTTGGCATGTTGCCTGGAACTGATGTCAGATTCGGCAACGACGGCGACGCGATAACCTTAGTAAAGGCGAAACGCAAAAATGGCCGTCCGAGTCGCGGCGACGAGACTGTTGCATTACTTCGGAAAAGCGGTAATGGGCGTATGACGACCGACGAGATCCTCAAATTGATGCGAGGTGACGATTGAAGCCGACGCTTGTCGACAGCAGCGTTCTGCTCGATATCGCTACCAACGATCCAAAGTGGTTCGAGTGGTCTGAGGAACAATTGGCGGTTGCCGCGAACGAATCCATTCTAATTGTCAATCCGATAATTTACGCAGAAGTTTCAATCAACTACGACACTGTCGAAGAACTCGATATCCACCTACCTCTAGACCGATTTAGGCGCGAGCCACTGCCTTACATTGCGGGATTTCTGGCCGGCAAGGCATATATGAAGTACAAGAAACGAGGTGGAAAGCGAACATCTCCAATGCCTGATTTCTACATCGGCGCTCATGCCGCAGTTTCGGACCTGAGAATACTCACACGCGACGCGCGTAAATACCGCCAGTATTTTCCATCAGTTGAGCTGATTAGCCCATAAAGTTGAATCAACGGGTCAACAAAACCAGTCGCCTAGATTAGGATTTCGACGACCTCCAAGAAACCTTTAGACTTCGCCCACGCGAGCGGCGTTGACCATTCGGCTCCGGACTTGTTCGGATCGGCTCCGTTATTCAGGAGAAATTCGACCATCTCAACATTCCCCCAGCGAGCGGCGAGGCCGAGTGGGGTTGATCGGTAGGCTTCGCCGATGGCGTCGATGGCGGCGCCGTGTTTGAGGAGGAGTTCGGCCTTGTCGACGAAACCTTTTTGGGCCATGTCGTGTAGGAGCGTGACATGCTGCCAGCTCATGGTGTTCGGGTTCATTCCTTTTTCCATCATGTAGGTCGCGCCATCGAGCCGCTCGAAGTAATAGAACTGGGCCCATTTCAGAATGGAAGGCACCTTGGCTCCGTAGCTCATCAGCAGATCAACCATCGCTCGATTATTTTCCTTCGCCGCAAACAGCAGGATCCCCTCGCTCCAGAAATAAGTTTCGTCTAGTGCGAACTCAGGATGTTCTTTCAATATCTGCTCGGTGCGAACAATGTCTTGCTCATCGACGACGCGCTGAAATTCTAGTTCCATCTCGCTCCGGTCGTACATTATCTCGCCATTGTCACCCCTGAATTTTCGCCCTTTCGAAGCCGCCTGATACTCGTCGAGCATAGACACGATCTCATCAAACCCACGATCTGCCGCGACCTCCTGCAAAGACTCCTGAAAAGGGTAGAATCTGTATTCCGGATCGTGAGCCTCGTTCGAGAGCAGAAATCTGACAAGATCCACATGCCCTTCGCGCACGGCAAATTGAATAGGCGGAGCGTAATTGTACTGAGCGTAGAGCAACTCGGGACACTCGTTTCCAAGTTGCTCGACGCTATCAATGTCACCGTCACGGCTGGCCGACAGGATCTGCCAAACCTTCGTGGTGGTCGACATAGCTCCATTTGCGAGCTTAACGGGCAAGTCAAGTTTCAGTTCATGCGGCTGTATCATACGTATGTAACAAACATCTCAAGTACTCTCTCGCCGCGGGGCGACAGTCGATAGCCGACCTCAAGGCTTTCAGTCAGGCCGAGAGCTTTAAGTTTGCGGACCATCGGCTTGAATGTGGCGATCTCCAGTCCGGTCTTCTTAGCAAGCACGCCGGAATAGGTCGCGGGGTGATCATGAATGAGCTGTAGGAAGATTGTCGTCCAGTCGCCGGTTTTGCTGTTCTTATCCAGCTTATTGAGCTTCGCTATCAGGTCCGCCATTTCGTCGTCGGTCAGATCCGCTGTCTCTCGAAGGGCAATGCGCGGATCTGCTCCGCCGAACCTTACAGCGATACGATAGATCGAGTCGTCACGATAATTGAGATACTCGATCAGTTCGGCGGCCGAAACATACCCGGCGTTGACAGCGTCCTGATCGGTGATCTCATCTTCTGAGATGACAGCGACGGAATCTATAGCGATGACGCCGCCCTGGGTCATTTGCCTTCCACCAGCCTTTGCTCCGGGACGCGACCATCTGCGGAAAAGCAACGAGATTCTGCCGTCCTTAATCGCCTCAAGTGTTTGGTCTTTAATGAGCATCGCGCGGACACCACGGCCAAGCAAGGATGCTCGCCGCTCCAGTCAGCCTCCGCTGACGGCGTTGAAGATGTGAATTTCGTCGGTTTTGAGCGATGTCTGCAATCCGTTGAGGCGTTTGACGTCGTCGCTGCCGACAAAGATATTTACATGCTGGCGGATGTCGCCCTGATCATCCAGAACGCGGTCGCGGAGGGCGATGTGACGTTGCCAGAGTGTGTCCAATACATCGCCGACGGACAGGAAGTTGCCTTCGAGCAGCAGTTCGGTTTCGCCGCCGGAGAACGGTTTTAGATAGCCACTGAGATGGATGGTTACTGACATTTTTTTAGTAACCACTAAAATACACAAAAAGTCACGAAAATCTGTTTTGGTGTTTGTTCGTGTTTTTTCGTGGTTTAAATCTTATAAGCCTTGACACAGCAGATCTCCGGCAGCGAGCCTTCGATTAGTTTCCACGAATCGCCATCGTCGTCCGAGCCGAAGAGTTTGCCGTTTTTGGTGCCGAAGAAGATATTGTCGCCGACAGATGCGACCGAATCTCGCAACACAACTTCGTAGGCATTTTTTTGCGGCAGACCTTTGGTTAGCGGCTGCCATGATTTGCCTTCGTCGCGGCTGCGATAGACACGGAGCTTGCCTTCGCATGTGTAACGCTCGGCGTCAGCTTGCAGCGGTATGATGAAGACCGCGCCGCTAGCAGATACGGTCAGGCCAAACCCGAAATTCGATGGCAAACCGTCCTCGATCTCCTGCCACGTGGCGGCTCCGTCGCGGCTGCGATAAACGCCGTGGTGATTTTGCAGAAAGAATGTGTTCTTTTTCTTCGGATGCCGTTCGATCTTATGGACGCATTGACCGAATTCGGGATATTGATTTGGCAGGAAGTAGGCTTTTATGCCTTCGTTCGATGATTTCCATGTTTCGCCGCCGTCGGCAGTTTGATAAACGCCAGCTGAGGAAACCGCGATCTTGATGTCATTCGGATTCCTTTTGCCGGTGACGATCGTGTGCAGGCAAAGCCCGCCAAAGCCCGGGGCCCATTTCCTTCGATGAGGATGCTTCCACAGTCCGCTATTGAGTTTCCATGTTTCGCCGCGATCATGCGATTCAAACAATCCGCCGGGTGCCGTGCCGACATACAGCGTGTCGTCGCCCGCACCGGGAGCGATCTGCCAGATGTTTTCCAGCGATTTCTTTGTATTCGCAGGCATTTTTATCCGCATCCGTTCTGGCGCGTCCCACGTCGCGCCCATGTCGATGCTTTTGCAAAGCTCGGCCCCGAAGTGCCAACTTGTCGCCGCCGCCCACATTTCGTTACGCCCTTTGCGGTCATCGTAGAACGCCGAATAGACGGCGCGACCCGCAAAATGCGGACCTTTGATACTCCATTGTCCGTTACCGCCGCGTCGCAAAATGAACAAGCCCTTCGCCGTCCCAACCATCAGTAGCGTATTCATGTTTCCCTCGCGTATTTCACTATCCACTGGATAGAATCGGATTTCTTCAGTGAATAGTGGCTAGTGATAAGTGGTTAGTTTCGATCAAAACCAGCTGCTTTTGCTCTTCCCGCCAAAGATGCTGCCGAGTACTCCACGGACGATGCTGTTGCCGATTTGGCGGCCGATTGACGAGCTGGCGGAACGCGCCACGCTCTTGGTGACCGATTCGACGAGCGAATCGTTTCGGCCGCCGGCACGCGCGGCGCGGGCCTCTTCTTTCTCGGCCTTTTCCGCCTCTTTTGCGGCGGTCTCGGCCTCGGCGATCTGCTGTTGCTCGGCGATCCTTGCCTCGGTCTTTACCTTGAGCATTTCGAAGGCCGATTCGCGGTCGATTGTCTTCTCGTACACACCCGCGACCAGTGAATTCGCAAGTAATGCCGAACGTTGTTCCGGGGTGATCGGGCCGATGTGTCCGACGGGCGGGACGACAAAGGCACGGTCGACAATGGTGGGAACACCTTTTTCATCAAGCGTCGATACCAAAACCTCGCCGACACCGAGTTCCGTGATTACCTTTTCTGTATCTAATTTTGGATTTTCGCGGAACGAACTCGCCGCAGCTCTGACGCCTTTCTGCTCCTGCGGCGTGTAGGCCCGCAAGGCGTGCTGGACGCGGTTGCCGCACTGGGCAAGCACCTTCTCAGGAATATCAGCGGGATTTTGTGTGACAAAATAAACGCCGACGCCCTTCGAACGGATCAAACGCACGACCTGTTCGACCTTGTCTATCAAAGCCTGCGGGGCGTCCGAAAATAAAAGGTGAGCTTCGTCAAAAAAGAAAACCAGCTTTGGTTTCTCGAGATCACCGGCCTCGGGGAGCGATTCGAAAAGCTCCGAGAGCAGCCACAGCAGAAACGTCGAATACAGTTTTGGCGCATTGATGAGCTGATCGGCGGCGAGCAGATTGAGTACGCCCTTGCCGCCCACGCTCTGCATAAAATCTTCGAGCTTGACGGCCGGTTCGCCAAAAAACTGATCCCCGCCCTGTTCGTCGATTTGCAAAAGCCCGCGCTGGATCGCGCCGACCGACGCGGTCGAGACATTGCCGTATTGCAGCGTCATTTCATCCGCATTTGCGCCGACATACTGCATTAGAGCCTGGAGGTCCTTTAGGTCGAGCAGCATCAATCCGTTGTCATCGGCATACTTAAACGCGATTGACAAAACGCCTTCCTGAGTGTCATTTAACTGTAGAAGCCGCGCAAGAAGGAGCGGGCCCATTTCCGAAACGGTCGCCCGCAACGGATGGCCCTGTTTGCCAAAAACGTCCCATACGGTCGCCGGAAACTGCTCAAACGTCGGCGTGATTCCGAGCTGCTCGTTGCGCGCGTCAATCTTGGCGTTACCACCGCCGGCCTGTGTAACGCCGGTCAGGTCGCCCTTGATGTCGGCCATAAAGACCGGCACGCCGCGCGACTAAAGCCTTCGGCGAGACGCTGCAAAGTAACGGTCTTACCCGTTCCGGTTGCTCCAGTGATGACGCCGTGGCGGTTGGCCATCTGCGGCAATAGATAGATTTCGTTAGCATCTTTTTTTGCTACGAGGATTGGTTCAGTCATATTTTTAGTCGGACCGCAGGCATTTCCGCCTGCATGTTATTCTTATTTATTCAAATCTCTACTGGCGGGCTGGAAGCCCGCGCTCCGTTAACATTTTTCGTATTTCCAATTGCGGCTCTTACCCTCGGCGAGCCATGCGATCGCGGTCATCAATCTTCTGTCGCGGGTCGCGTCTGATTTTGCTTCGGTTATCCATTCGACATAGTCTTTCTTTTTTGAGTATGGAAAATAATTAAAGGTCGTTGAGGCTGCCTCGTCACGGGCGAGCGCCTCGAGCAAAATTTCGGGCACGATGAGTTCCTTTTTTTCCTTTGAAACCGGTGCTTTTGTGACCTTTATGCCGGCTTCGTTTAGCTCCATGGCATCCCGAATCAGCTTTTTCATCGTCTCGTCGTCCGGCAGATCTTTAAGCGACGTAATCCGCCCAAAGCTGCCCATCGCCGTCTTTTCAGCCGGAAAAGCTGCGTCATCGATCAGCGACTGTTTCCAAAACCCGAACGCGCAATGCTGCTTAAACGACGCCATCGAACACATCATACCCTTGTAGTCGAAATGCGGGAAACTCCACTTTTTAGTCTCTACCACATCGGGGCACGCCTCGTGGACGAGTTTGCGGATGTGATTGAGGACAGGTTTTGCAAAATCCTGGGCTTTGTCGATATAACCATCGACAAATGGGTCAATCGTCGGCATGGCAAAAAAATCCTCCGTTCGTTGTTAGCTCACAATATTATATACGATTTTTCCTTCGTGTCAGTAGCCCACCGGTGTCCCTAGCCCGACGGTGTCCGTAGCCCGCACGTGAGTAAGGGCTCAACACGGCGATCAGACTTGATGATGGAACGAGACGCGTTCGGTGGTGGAGTACAGAGGATGATCGATGGTACATGTGAGGTGAGTAGAGCCCTCACTCACGTGCGGGCTACGGACACTGGGCTATGGACACTCGAAGGCTACCGACACGTGCGAGATACTGACTCATTGCGCTAGAATCTACAAACAATGAAATGCCCTAAATGTCTTGAAGACATGCCCGCCGGAGCATCTTCCTGCTCCTTGTGCGGATTTTCGTTCGACTCGGCGACGCAGATGTTGGAGCCGTCGAGCGGAGCACCATCGATCCACTCGACGGAATCCTCAGATGGTGGAAGCTTTCGTCCCGGTGAGATACTTGCTGACCGCTACCGCATGGTGAGTCTCCTCGGCCGCGGCGGGATGGGCGAGGTTTATCGGGCGGATGACATGAAGCCGGGCCAGCCGGTCGCTCTGAAATTCCTTCCCGAACATCTTACCAGCGACGGAGCGGCGCTCGCCCGGTTTCATCGCGAAGTCCGGGTTGCCCGTCAGGTGAGCCACCGAAATGTCTGCCGCGTTTACGACATTGGCGAAATTGACGGCCAGCATTTCCTGTCGATGGAGTTTATCAAGGGCGAAGAGCTTTCCTCGCTCCTGCACCGCATCGGCCGCCTGCCAAATGACAAAGCGATCCAACTCGCACGGCAGATCTGCGCCGGGCTCGCGGCGGCGCATGAGACCGGCATTCTGCACCGCGACCTGAAACCGGCGAACGTGATGATCGACGAGCACGGCAACGCCCGTATCACCGATTTTGGCCTGGCGGGACTGGCCGAGGAGTTCAAAGCCGACGAGATCGGAGCCGGCACGCCGGCCTATATGTCGCCGGAGCAGATCGTGGGCGGCGAACTGACGATCAAGAGCGACATCTACTCGCTGGGGCTGGTGCTCTATGAGCTATTCACCGGCAAGCAGGCATTGTGGCGGCGACCGTCGGCGAGCTGCTAAAATAAGTTTGTCGTCCAGTTTTGCGTCCGCGTGAAGTTTGGGTGCGACGTTCCGGGTGAAAACAACGACGTTCTTCTGCGATGCCGGATACCGAACTGTTGATCTGACGCAGGTCATGCTTTTTCTGCGATGCGTTTTGGAACTCGTCCGGTCGCAGGCTTGCGAGGTGCAAACGAAACAATCTTCCGCCCCGACGTTTTTTGGCGTTTTCGAGCGTCATCGAGGATCGCTTTCAAATCATGATCAAATTTGGCCGCGTGCTCGTATCGGATGCGACGAACTTCTTCGACGATCTCATCCTTCCACATAATAATCCACCAACAATTCTTCCGGTGTGCAGATCACCGGCAGTTTGAAGCCGGCCTCCTCTGACGTAGGTCATGCTTTCTCGGCAACAGGTTTGCGGGTGTGGTTGACTGCGGGTTTCCGAGGCGGAAATGAGACGAATTTGCGACCGGATGCAGCCTGGCGTTTACGAATGTCCTCATACATTCGGTCAATATCGTAATCGAATTTCGCTGCGTATTCCGCGCGAACGCGGTGTATTTCCTCAACTATTTCATCGTTTAACATAACTATTTCTCCAATAGCACCTCCGGAGTGCAAATGAGAGGAGGCTCAAAACCGGCCTCTCGACATATTCTACCTATCGCGCCTTGCATCTCGCCGTTGGCGATGTGCTTACAGTTCCATGTTAACAAATAATCCATTGCGTTTGCCGCCGCGACCGCAATGTGGAAAGCATCGGCCTCGGCTTTCGCAGGAAGCGGCCCTGACTCGATCAATTGAGTTGCTAGTGAGCGCTCGTCTGAACCGATGTCGAGTGGTTCGATGCCCGTCAGTGAATCCAGGCGTTTTTGGGCCATCACCTGATCGCCGGCTGAGCATTCATCTATCACTAATTGCGATATGTATAAATCAAAGTCATTTCGTCGCGTATCCCACCAATCCCGGGTTAACTGTTGACGGCCAGCTTTAACCAGATCGCGGCTCGGACGTGCGACGAGGTAGCTTGGGATCGTCGTTTCTATGTAAACCTTCGGTTTCATCGATTAGATTTTACCACGGCGTTGTCGAATCATGCCCGCACCAACACATCCAGATGCATCGGGATCGAAGGCGAGCGTGACCGGGTATTGCGTCAGGTTCAAAACTCTTAAAGACAAAAACATTTGGCTGCGGTGCAGTAACTCTTTACTATGAGCCGACAAAAAAATAGTGGCGGCAGTGTAAGTTTGTCGTCCAGTTCTGCGTTGAGTGAAGTGTGGGTGCTGCGTTCTGTGGATGAGCAACGACGTTACCTGTCTGAGGCTTTAATAACTCTCCTCACTGCTTTCCGTTTTGTATCCGCCTATGGCAAAATTACGAACATGATTAATACTGCATTCCGTCTAGGTGAACTATTTTCGGGTCCCGGCGGAATAGCGCTCGGTGCGTCATGGGCATCGGCTCAAAATTCGACCGAAACCTTCTCGATAAAACATGCGTGGGCGAGCGATTACGACGCAGACACGTGCGAAACTTATCGAAACAATTTATGTCCGACAGATCGAAAATCAGTTGTGCACGAAGACGTTCGCGAACTCGAAATGAGTTCTTTGATGAAGATTTCGGACATTGACGCTCTCGCTTTTGGCTTTCCTTGCAACGATTTCAGTGTAGTCGGAGAACAGAAAGGAACGGATGGTGTTTTCGGCCCGCTCTATTCGTACGGAATAAATGTATTAAAGTATTTCCAGCCCAAATGGTTTCTTGCTGAGATGTAATTGGCATTGCTCAACTCAATTCCTTCTATGACCGACGGCAAGCATGAAAATTATGAAGTCCTGAATCTCGTCGGATATGGACTTGCGAAATTCGGTCAAGACTTCGTAGCAAAATTTGGATTTAAGACCAAGACAGCTTTTTTTGAAGATTTAGTGTCGCGAGGGGTTGGAGATACGGTCGGAACGATTAAGAATCGACAGGATTTATTCGATCCTTTCTTCGATAACGGCAGGAAAGGTTGGTGGCAAAAGGGCGATGCTTATATTCATCGCAAAAAACAAATCGACCTATTGTTCGGCACCTACGACGCTGAAGAATTCTCGAAGTTAATTCAAGTTTATTTCGAGAACCATTTCAAGAAAGATGGCGACTCAATTTCTGAGATCAGCCCAATAATAAAAAGTAAATTCAAACAATTACAGTTGACCGGTCGAGAGGCCGAAGCTTTACTTCATGGAAAACTTCAATGAAATTGATGTTTTCCGAGATGGTGTTTTAGAAGATGCTCGTGCATTCGGCGACGGTTACGACTTTCAGGTACAGGTTGGTTCGAAATTTCTTTTGGCGGAAGTAAAAGGGGTTCGGGCGGCGCGCGGAAATATTCGTATGACAGAACGAGAGTTTACTTGTGCCGAAGATTATAAAACCGAATATGGTTTGGTGGTTGTAAGTAACCTCGAAACCGTTCCGAAAATGACAACGATTTTCGCACCAACTCAAAACTTACTTTTGGAGAAGATTATTACCAACCAGCCCCAAATTGCTTATCATTCGGGCGCTCATACTTGGTGAGGAAGAACAAATTAATATGGAAGCTACAGCAAAGGTCGAACAACTGATTTATATCGTAAAAGAACGAAATAGGTATTTTGTGGCATTGAAAGAAATCAACAACATTGTGTCCGCAGTACACGATCCAAACAATGCCGAACGAGAGTTCAATCAAATTGCAGACCTTTGCAAACGAGCAATCGCTAGTCCGCGCAAAATAAAAGCTGAGGTAAATAAAGCAGTTTCACTCCTGACGCCTCAATAAACTTACACGACTCAATGACCATTACTTGTTGGTCTTGTCACCAAAGGTGACGAAAATTATAGCGTAGGGTGGAACCCTACGAAATCGAATAAAAGGATCCCGTCGCCGAAGGTGACGAACATCTTTATGCCTCAATCATTGGTAAAAGTGTTGATACATGTGGTGTTCTCGACGAAAAATCGAGCAGATCTGATCGTGCCGGAGATCGAGAGTGGATTATTCGCCTACATTCACGGGATCGTTGAAAATAATAAGTCGAAGCTAATTATTGCCAACGGGACAATGAATCATATTCATCTGCTAATTTCGCTTGGCAGGGCGATTGGCATCAGCGAATTGGTCGGTGACATCAAACGCGACAGCTCGGTTTGGATAAAGACGCAGGGAGACTTTCGCAACTTTTATTGGCAGGAAGGATACGGAGCCTTTTCAATTGGACAATCGCAGATGCCAACTGTTGTGCAATATATAAAAGATCAAAAGGAACATCACGCAGAGAAGGACTTCAAGACCGAGTTTCGCGGCCTTTTGAAGAAATATCAGGTCGAATACGACGAGCGCTACGTTTGGGATTGATGTTCGTCCCCGTTGGGGACGGATCATAATACTCGAATTCGTAGGGTTTCACCCTACGCTATATTATTCGTCTCCGTTGGAGACAAGACGGCGAAACCTTCCTGACGGAGCATCTGGTCTCAACTGGGCATTCCGTCCCGGAAAACACCGTAACAATCTAAACGAGGCCTACATTCAGCTTCCGCCTGTTGTTTACAAGACCGATTTCTTTCCACTTCGAGGCACACATTTCACCGTTCTAACCGACGATGGGAAAAGTCTAATCTGCACACGCGCCCAGAAAGATGAAAAGGGTCACGCCATTGAAACCCCGCAAAACAACGGCTTGCTTGGCGAATATTTCCGTCATCGCTTAGGACTTGGGTATGGCTCCAAAGTCACAAAACAAGATATAATAGATTATGGACGCACTGATGTTGAGTTCTGTAAGATCGACGATGAAACATTCGAGTTGGACTTTTCCGTTTAATGGCTGACAACTTGACGCCAGAACAACGGCGCCGAAACATGTCCGGCATTCGAAGCCGAAATACAAAGCCTGAGATATTGGTTCGTTCGTTAATCCATCGCCTAGGTTACAGATTCAGACTCCATTACAAAAAGCTACCGGGAAAGCCCGACATCGTTTTAGCGCGCCACAAGAAAATCATCTTGGTCCACGGCTGTTTTTGGCACACGCACGACTGCAAGCGTGGTAATGTCACACCTCTAACTAATGACGAATACTGGCAAACGAAACGACAAAAAAATATGGAAAGAGATGCCGCCAATCAATTAGTATATGACGCACAAGGTTGGACGACACTAGTTGTGTGGGAGTGCGAAACGACGGACTATAAGAAACTGACTGAGATACTCGCTAGCTTTCTGCAGCCATAATAATCTCGCTTCACGGTTTTGCTTTTCGGGTCAGGCCGGAGGCGCGGTCGGATTTGCGGACGAAGCCCATTGCGCCGTAGAGCGGGCTGTCGTTGCCGTATGCGGCTGAGCCGGCGACACCGAGACCGACTTTTGAGCGTTTTTCGTTGAGGGCGATGTATTTGTCGTCGCGGACTTCGCGTTTCATCTTGAGTTCCGCTTCGAGATCGCCGATAGTGGCGTCGTCAGCGGCGGCGGCCGTGATGTCGGCCAAGAACGCGGCCTGAGTGATTCCGTTAAAGTCAACGGTCGGTGCTCCCTCGAACCACGCGTCGTTCATCACATTGCACTTTTACCTAACAGTCTTAATATCGACCTTTGCCATTGGTTTTTCTCTCCTTGATACCGTATTTATTGGGTTCTATTGAAAACGCGACGAGCAAATTACCTCGCTTGGGTCATCATATACCCGAATAGGAAAAGAATCCAAGCCATTCGGATCGCTTTCCTACTCACCGAATAAAAAGTTTTGTCATTCAGATCGCTTTCCCCGTCACTAAATCAAAGTGTTTTGTCCTTCAAATCGCTTTCCTTGTCACTTATGGGCATTTCTGGTCGCTCGGTGTGGTAACCTTACTTCCAGTCCTTGGTGTCACTCATCTTATTTAACGGTCTGAGCGAACTTCCCATCACCACGAATTTCACCGCGTGGTACGCCGCCGGTTTTGTCATGTACCTGGCCATCGTGGTGGCCGTGGCCGTTTACGTTTTCTACACCTCCCTCGCCGGCCAGAAACTATGGCAAGGCAAACTCCTCGAAGACGGGGATTGAAGAAGAAAAGGAAATTCACCACAGAGGCACCGCAGAGCAGAGAGGATTTATAATCAAGGATGCAGTAACGGATTATCGGTCGTAAACCCCTCGGCGATTGCGGCGTCGAGCAGTTTGCTGTCGGATGCTAAGAAAATCGGGGCGGTTAGATCGACATTCTGAATTGTTGTTCTTGAAATGATGGCGGATGCAAGCTGTATCGCGTCTCCCGCCCGGAGCGGATAAGATTCGAGCAGGCGTTGCGTTTTACCGATAACCTCCATCGTGACATGAACGAACCGATATTCGTTATTTGAAACTGCGAGAAAATCTTCGGCGATCTGCGGATAATCAGCGATGTCGATGGTGGCTTCGCGTACACGGCGATTTAACGCACTGAGCGTTTCTACGATAGTCAGAGTTGAAGTGGTAATAGAGTTGTTAGAAGACGGATCGAGCAACTCCAGCAGCCAGTCGGTGCCGATCTCGTGTATGTGGCGCTTTACTAAAACGCTGCTGTCGGCGTAATAGATTTGACTCATCTCGCGTCGCGATCCTCTCGGATATAGTCGCCGAGAGGTGTATCCGAGGAATATATCCTGGCAAGTTCGGCACGTCTTTCATCGCTTATCGGCGACTTTCGTATTTGTCGAGGCGTTGACAAACCGGCAGTTTCGAGCGCCCGTCCGACCTTTTCGTCGAGTGAATCACCATGTGTATGAATAGTTATTTCAACCTCGGAATGTTCCGGAAGATCAAGAACCACAGCCGGACGCAATAGGCCATTTTCGTAAATTGCGGTTGTTGTCTGATCCATAACAATCTGATAATAACTTAAACTAAGTCAAATGGAAATGAAATAAATTCCGCAAACGGTAGCCACCCTCGTCATTTACTTTGCAATCATGGCTCTGTGGTGAATTGATCGTTTACTGGTACGCGCTGGCGTGACGGGAATAGTTCTTCGTGTTCGTGGCCCTGCTGGTGGCCCCCTGGCGGTTTACGGTTTCTACACCTCCCTCGCTGGCCAAAAACCATTCGGCGGTAAGTTTTTGGAGGAGTGAGGATAGTTGCGGCTCCGTGTCAGTAGCCCGCACGTAAGTAAGGGCTAGGTTACCGAGGATGTACTCACATGATTCCTAGCGGCGTTGCCCTTACTTACGTGCGGGCTACTGACACGATTTTCCTTGCGAATAACCAGCTTTAATCCCGACCATTTTTCATCGACGGCGCAGACCTTAATATCGACCAGCCCAAGCGGAAACGCCGCTTCGCGGACGGTGTCCTCGGTGATCTCGGTCGGCAATCTCGCGGCTTTTTTATACCACGAAACCCAGATCGAACCGTCCTGTTTTATCATGCGGACAAATTCGGCCAGCTTTGCAAAAAGCTCGTCACGGCTATTTGTAAAGAGATGCACGAGGTCGGCATTTGCGACCGGTTCGTCGACGATCCGTACGCCATCCGGAATCGGATCGATCAGATCGCGGTAGTTTGCGGGGTCATTTATCACCGCTATTAAAAACCCGGCTTTGATCCCAAGTTTTTTTGCCAGAGGCGTACCTGAATAGCCTGTCGTCGTCGCTGCTTCACTCATCGGAAAAATCATCAGTTACGGGATCATACCGCCTAGACCGGTTTCGGATTGACTGGAGGGCGAGCGTCCTGCTCGCCGCCGCACTGGTGAGCAGGATGCTCACCCTCCAGTCGATCCCGCCGCTGGATTGCCCGTTACGGTGATTCGGTACAGTGAAGTGGTAAAGGTCGTTTGGCCGGAGTGACCTTCGACCAGTCGCGGATTTACCTTTACCAGTGGACCCTTTTTGCCCTTTCCAGGTGAAAATCCCTTCGACGAAAGCGGCTTATTTGTCGACAAATATCGAAAAATAGGCCGTTTTTGTAAAAGTGTGGCACGTGCCACATTTAAAAGCGAAAACATTTAAGAAAACAAAAAATTCCACCCCCCGGATTCTGAACGAGGGGTTTGTTAACAGACGTGTCAACTTCCGAACAAACCGGACACTGATTCAAAATCCGCTCTAAGCCTTGCGACTCGATAAAAGTTAAAAGCACAGAAACATTTTTACACAGTACGAGAACGAAATAAAAAAAGAGGCCGCCTTTTCAGACGACCTCTTGGCCTGGGAGTCAAAATGGCGATTTATTTGCCGCCGCCAGAAAGTTTTCCGATGAGTGAGAAGAGCGGAAGATACATCGAGATAACGATCGAACCGATGGTGATACCGAGGAACGCGATCAGGACCGGTTCCATCAGGCCGAGCAGATCGGCGATGGCCGTATCGACCTCTTCTTCGTAGAAGTCGGCGATCTTGCCGAGCATGGCATCCATCGCACCGGTCTGTTCACCGACGCCGATCATCTGGCTGACCATGTGCGGGAATACCTTGGTCGCCTTGAGCGGATCGACAAAGTTTTCACCGCGTTCGACGCCCTGACGGACCTTGATGATCGCGTCTTCGATGACGACGTTACCGGCGGTTTTGGCCGTAATATCAAGTGATTGCAGGATCGGCACACCTGACGAGAGCAATGTCGAGAGGATCCGCGAGAATCTGGCCACCGCGACCTTTCGCAGGATGCTGCCGAAGATCGGCGTTTTTAGCAAAAGGCTATCGATTTGCCACCGGCCCTTTGGCGTCTTGTAGTAAAAATTGATCGCCGACACCGCAGACCGATCAGAACAACCGCGATCGTCAGACCGCCCCAGCCAGCGATAAATCCGCTGATTCCCATGACGATTCGCGTCGGGAGCGGCAGCAGTTCGCCGGGCCCGAGCAAGACCAAGGAAGATCTGCTCAAACTGCGGGATCACGACGATCATGATCAGCGCGATCGCACCGATCGCAACCGTGATAACAGCCGCCGGATAGATCGATGCCGAAACGATGCTGCGTTTCAATTTAACGACCTTTTCGATCAAGGTAGCGAGACGCTGCAGGATGAGATCGAGCACACCGCCAGTTTCTCCGGCTTCGACCATGTGGGTATAAAGACTGTCGAAAACCTTCGGGTGCCGTTCCATGGCCGCATAGAGCGTCGCACCTTCCTCGACGTTTTGACGAACCTGCCGCAGCACATCCTTAAAAAATGCGTTCTGCTGCTGTTCGGCCAGAATGTCGAGACACTGAACGAGCGGCAGACCCGCATCGATCATGACCGAGAATTGACGCGTGAACACGGCCAATTCCTTGGCCCCAACCTTCTTACGGCGGCCAAGTTTAGGAATCGAGATCTCGCGGCCCTTTTCCGAGGCCTGCGTAAGTACGATCTGCTCGCGCCGAAGCAGAGCACGAAGCTCGTCCTGGGTCGCGGCATCACGTTCACCCGCGACCAATTCATTGAGGCGATTTCTACCTTTAAAGACAAATGTTGGCATTGCTGTTTATGCTCCTTAGTAACAGTGGTCAGATGCGATTTATGCAAAACTGATCTAAGTTCGTCGGGCGTTCTCCGATGTTTCGTCCCTGGGCATACGGACTGCCGCTGCCCGGTGCGGGTCGCGTGGCTGGCCTTGCGCCGTTGCCGCCATACGCGTCATTAAGACCCGATCCGCGGTCGATCAAGTTCCTTCAGCTCATCGGCGTTCGATGAACGCTGCATCGCCGTCTCGAGCGAGATCTGGCGTTTATGATGAAGCGTCGCGAGGGCCTGGTTGAATGTCTGCATCCCGAACTTATCCTGACCGGTCTGCATCATCGAATAGATCTGGTGGATCTTGTCCTCGCGGATCAGATTGCGGATAGCGGCGTTGGGAACAAGGATTTCGAGGGCCATACAGCGACCGTCACCCGATGCTTTTGGAAGCAGAGATTGGCAAAGAATGCCTTCCAGAACAAGCGAAAGCTGTGTCCGGACCTGCGATTGCTGTTCGGCGGGGAAAACGTCAATGATACGGTTGATCGTCGAATACGCCGAGTTAGTGTGCAGCGTTGCAAAGGTCAAGTGGCCGGTTTCGGCGATTCTGCAGGGCCATCTCGATCGTCTCGAGGTCACGCATTTCGCCGACGAGGACGACATCGGGATCCTGTCGAAGGGCGGTTCTCAGAGCCGCTGCCGAACGAATGGGTGTCGGCGGCTACCTCGCGTTGATTGACAACGCAATTTTTGTGGTTATGGAGAAATTCGATCGGGTCTTCGATCGTCAGGATGTGGTCGTGACGATCGATATTGATCTTATCGACCATCGAGGCAAGCGTGGTCGATTTACCAGAACCGGTC
This sequence comes from uncultured Acidobacteriota bacterium, assembly GCA_963738935.1. Lineage (GTDB taxonomy): Bacteria > Acidobacteriota > Blastocatellia > Pyrinomonadales > Pyrinomonadaceae > OLB17. The sequence continues at coordinate 3,536,156 of CAVTYF010000001.1, forward strand.
GGTCCGGTCACGAGGATCAGTCCACGAGGTTTTTTGCACATGTCCGAAACAACCGGCGGCAAACCGAGTGCTTCGAACGTTTTGATCTCGTAGGGAATCGCACGAAAAACCGCACCAACCGCTCCTTTCTGATTAAAGAGATTGGCACGAAAACGCGACATTCCTTTTAAGCCGAACGAAAAATCGAGTTCGAGGTTCTCTTCGAAACGGTGCTTCTGGGCATCGGTCAGCACCGAGTAGGCGAGTCGTTTTCGTGTCAGACGGCGACATTACCGGAAAACCGGGAAGCGGCGCCAAGTGGCCGTGGACACGAACCTGCGGGGCCGAATTGGTGGACAGATGGAGGTCGGAACCGCCAAGGTCGGTCATTTTTCTGAGCAGATCCGGCAGCGTGACTGTCGACTCGGCTGATGTTGTTTCGTAACTCATAAGTCAGTTGTCAGTTGTCAGTGGACAGTGGGCAGTGGATTCTGACCACTGACCACCGACAACTGACCACTTCTCCTAGTTTGAGGCTCTCTGGGCGGGGCGGACGCGGCTCTTGAGCGAATTGATGACCTTTTCTGATTCTTCGGCGAGACGTTCGGATTCCTGCACCGGTGAATTGGTCGCAACGCTGTAGATGCGTCCGTCCACTTCGGTGAAGTAGAACATTCTGCGACTGGACGGCGCCGTTCTTCGCCTGTGACTGGGCGACGACGACATATACCGGCTGGCCGGCGATGTCTTTCTGATAGTCGTTAACGACCCAACCGTTTTCGCGGATCATGCGGTCGATCACCTCGCGGCGAAGTGTCGTTGTCGCGACTCCGCCGACGCTTTTGCGTCCGCCATCGACACCCGAAACAGCCGGGCCGACAACCGATATCGATGCCGATCCGACCTGATCGCCTGCCGAATTATCCACACGGAACTGCAGCTCAGCCGGAGTAGATTGTGCCGATTTCCAACCGGTCGGGGCATTGTCGCCCGACGGCAGAACGGCGGTCGTCGTCGTCTTGTCTGCTTTCTTTGTCTTTGCTGCCGTCGGCGTCGAAACCTCACCGGTCGGTGATTTTGCCTTCTGCGCCGCACGTGCTAAACGCAATTGACGCAGACGGAGCGCACGTTTGCGTGCGGCAATCGCGCTGTTTGCGCTTCTGGCGGGCGCGATATTGACGCCACCAGCCTTTTGAATACTTTTTGTATTTTTTGACCTGTTTTCGCTGCTTGCGCGGTTTTTTCGGACCGGCCTCAGTCGTTTCCGTTGCGAGCGGGATGATCGCTCCCATGCCGACAATAATGCTAACGATAATGCTATTGCCCTAACTAACATATTTCCTCCACTTGGGTCTAAACGACCGTTTCCTTGACCACTTCTTCGATCGTCGTGATACCCTCGCGAATCTTGTAAAGCCCCGATTCGCGCAAGGTGATCATTCCGAGTTCGATCGCCTTTCTTCCTAAGTTCCATTGCGCTAGCGCCAATGATAATCAGTTCACGGAGCTCGTCCGTGATTTCCATTACTTCATAAAGTCCGACGCGGCCTTTAAAGCCGGTGTTGTTGCACGTCGAGCAGCCCGTACCTTTGTAAATCTTCAGCTCGGCCGCTTCTTCCTTCGAAAAGCCGACCTCGACCAGGCCCTCGACCGGTACATGCATTTCTTCTTTGCAATTGCTGCAAATGCGGCGGATAAGCCGCTGTGCCTGAATAATATTGACCGAGGTCGCGACCAAAAACGGCTCGATACCCATGTTTACAAGACGTGAGATCGTTGATGGAGCATCATTCGTATGGAGCGTCGAGAGCACAAGGTGACCGGTCAACGCGGCTTTGATCGCGATCTCAGCCGTTTCGAAGTCACGGATTTCGCCGACGAGGACAATATTCGGATCCTGCCGCAGGAATGAACGAAGGGCGGCGGCGAAGTTGAGGCCGATCTGCTCCTTCATCTGCACCTGGTTGATGCCCTGCAGGTTAAACTCGACCGGATCCTCGGCCGTCATGATGTTTGTTTCGGATGTATTCAGTGCCTGAAGCGCGCGAGTACAACGTATTCGTTTTACCCGAACCCGTCGGCCCGGTGACCAGAACCATTCCATACGGATTGGCGATCGCCCGTTTGAATTTTTCGAGACTTTCCTCTTCGAAACCAAGCTTGGTCATGTCGAGCATCAGCTTGTCTTTATCGAGAAGTCGAAGCACGACCTTTTCGCCAAACAGCGTCGGCAGCGTCGAAACGCGAAAATCGAGTTCGCGCGAGCGGTTGTCGATCTTGACCTTGATCTTGATGCGGCCATCCTGCGGCAGGCGTTTCTCTGAGATGTCGAGCTTCGCCATGATCTTGAGACGCGAGATGAGCGGATCGCGAATCTTCATCGGCGGATGCATCACGTCATAGAGCACGCCGTCGATACGGAACCGGATGCGAAAATCTTTCTCATACGGCTCGACGTGAATATCCGACGCTCCGCGGCGGAGACTGAATCGACAAGCAGCACATTAACCAGGCGAACGACCGGTGCATCTTCGCTGGCACGGGCGAGCGCGGCGAGATCGATCTCGTCATTGTCTTCAACGACCTCAAACTCCTCGGTTTCGCCACCATCGAATTCGAATCGGTCGAGTGAAACATCGAGATCGGCCGACGTGATTCGCTCCTCAGGGGCGGCGACTTTCGGGCCGTGCTTCATCTTAACGTTGCCGTTACCGTTTCCGTTTCCGTTTGAAGAAACGCCGTTTCTCTCGACCTCGACGGCAAAGGCGGCGTCAAAAATATCGATCTCGCTCGAACCGCTGTAGTATTTTGCGATCGCGAGCTGGATCGACGTTTCGGACGCGATGACGGGTTCGACATTCAAGCCCGGTCATGAACTTAATGTCGTCCATCGCAAAGACGTTGGTCGGATCGGCCATTGCCAGCGTCAGCGTTGCACCGACCTTTGAAATGGGCAGGACCGAATATTTCATCGCGACATCTTCGGAGATGAGCTTGATGACGTCAACGTCGATCTGGAAGAGGTCGAGGTTGATGGATGGAACACCGTACTGGCGGGACAATACGGCCGTAACTACGTCATCCGATACAAATCCGAGACGTACGAGGTTGGACCCCAGCCGACCACCGTTGGCACGTTGGTATTCGAGGGTATCGCGTAGCTGATCGGGGGTGATCAGATTTTCGCGGACTAAGAATTTCGCCGAGTTTTGCTGACATTTATGTGAGGATATTTTCCCGATCTACTTGCGACCATAGGAAAACTTGCTGAAGCGATTCGTTAGGTCAAAATGATAGAGAGGTTATACAGATAAACGATGATTAACATCGTTCAAAAACAATAATACATTGTTGTGCTTGCGTGTGTCAATCATTCTTTTGTCTAAAATCGGAGTCTGTGTGAGGTGAATGAGGTTGAGAGGGAATCAGTCAGAATGACGAAGTGAGAGCAAGCAGGAGAAACCAGCGAGACCTGAAATGGCTCTGTTCGGCGCTTTTGTTCAGAGGCGGGCTTGCCCGCCGATCCCAGGGGAGCAAGCGGGCAAGCCCGCTGCTTACCGAAACTACTCAGTTGATCGCCGACGACGACATAACATGGCTCTCATCGAGTTCGACAATCAGCGAATCACTCGAAATGTTGCGGATCGGGACGATGTCGGCGTCGATCGTCGGCTTTTGCAGGGTACGATTGACCTGATCGACATTATGGGTCAGGGCAAAGCGTTTGCGGCTTACTTTTCGTTCGTACATGATCCTGTCGGCGGCGACGATCATCTGGTCAAATGTTTCGCCGGATTGCGGATATCCTGAGGCTCCAAGGCTCACGCCGACCGAGGCGAATTTACCCTCGCCGACGGGCAGCTTGAAGGCGCAGACGGCTTTTTCGATGCGTGTGCAGAGATCGATGACGTCACCCGGTTCGGTTTCGGGAACGAGGGCGACAAACTCGTCACCACCGTATCGAGCGAGAAAATCGTATTCGCGAAGCTGTTCACGAATAATGCTGCTGATCTCGCGAAGCATCTCGTCGCCGGCCTTGTGGCCGTAAGAATCGTTGACCGCCTTAAAGCCATCGAGATCGAGCATCAACACCTGAAAGCTGTTGCCGCCGCGGCTGGCACGGGCAACTTCTTTCTCAAACTGGCGTTGCAGGCTGCGGGCGTTCGGCAGACCGGTCATCGGGTCGGTCATCGCGTGGGTCGTCGCTTCATCATGCTTGAGCGATTTGCCGATCGCGTCCGATGCGATACGCGAAATGGTTTCGAGCAGACGAATATGCTCTTCGCCGTATTCCTCGAGCTCCTGAGCATAGATCGTGACTGCACCGAGCAGCTCTTCGTCGGCGACGAGCGGAACCGATGCCATGGTCGTATATAGCTGCGTAAGCTCGGTCTGGGAATATTGAAAATCCAGATCGGGTTCGACATTCTGAACGACCTCACCTGATTTTAGAGCAAATCCGGTCGCACCCTGGCCAACCTTGATCTGCCGTAAATTGAGCAATTCGGCATTTTTACCCTCGACGTGCAACGCCGTGGCCGAGCGCTTTGTATGATCGAGCAGGTAAAGGGCGCACGTGTCGAACGGCACAAATTCGCGAACCTTCTTCGCAAACATCTCAAGGGTAGTTTGCAGATCGACAGCCGAGCCAAATTCTCGGGCAAGCTCGTAGAGACTGAAAACCTCACGGTTTGCGAGCTTTATCTGTTCGACATAATTCTGTTTGTTGTTTTGCGGCCCGATTAATCCGGTGTCAGAGTATGACAGACCCTGAGCCTGCACCTCGGCTTCGAGGGTCGCCAGATTGCGAATAAAGGTGCTGACAATCATCGGGTCGAAACGCGTACCAGCCTCAACCTGTAGGATCTGCCGGGCCTTTTCGCGGGACAAGGCTCCCCGATAAGGCCGCGCCCCCGCATCGTGTCAAAGGCGTCAGCGACAGCCAGAATGCGGGCGGTTAGAGGTATCCGCTCCTTGCTGAGACCTTCGGGGTATCCGGTGCCGTCCCAGTACTCGTGATGGTACATGATCGTCGGAATGACGGGGCTGTCAAAGCCGACCTTATCGAGGATCAGGGCGCCGACCTCGGGATGAATTTTTGTTTTCTCAAGTTCGGCCGGTGTTAAACCTCCCGGTTTGTTCAGGATGTGATCCGGTATCGCCAATTTGCCAATGTCATGCAGCAAGGCACCGGTGCGCAATGCGTCAATATCGTTCTCGGGCAATCCGAGGATTCGTCCCATGCCGACCGCATATATTTGGGTTCGGCGAACGTGTCCAACGCCGACCTGATCGCGGGCGTCGATCGCGGTAGCCAGTGCCTCAACAGTGGCGAGATGGACACGGCTCGCATCGGTGAGCTCGCGCGTTTTATCGGCGAGGCTGCTGAGATGCATTCGATAGCCGACAAATCCGGCTATCGCCATCGGAACCAGGAGAAGAACCAGAGCGGGCCCGAAATAGCCAACCAAAAGCCAGATGCCGGGCAACGCCAGCAAAAGCACGGCGCACCAAATTAGTGTTGTCGATCGTCTGAATTTATTTAGCGAGATCATCTTCATCCTTTTAGTCTGTCGGTCATCCCGGTATCAGAACCCGGACACGTTTAATAAACTCGATTCGCCCATCAATCGAAGGCCAGACCTTGCCTCCCCAAACGACAATAGTGTCAATGCAACCGGCGTTCCACGAATGAAATATGAAAAATGCAGCGGAAACGATGTGGAACCATCGCGGGCTAGGTCAAACTGACAGGTCAAACTGAATGATGTCATTCATCCTGACCGATAATGGAATTAAGTGGGTGAACTCTTGGTGGATCGGGGAGCATCCGTAGATGATTATCATGCGACCAGCAAAATAGCCTATTGGGAGCTAATACCGGTCGTCGTCAAAATCATAGCTGTCAAACCCGTCACGATCCGGGTGTTCGTCCGCGTCTTCGTCTTTTAGATCAAGTTCGACGGGGTCGAGGCCGACCACGACCAGACTTGAACCGCATTCGTCGCAAACAGCAGTATCGCCCTGTTCGCATTCGGCATCAACGTAAACTTCCTCGCTGCATTCGGGGCAAATCGATGTTGGCATTTATTGTCGTCTCCGCAAACCTAAGGGCGATATTTGTGTTTCACGCCAAAATCGCGTGAAATAGGTCTGACTTTCAATCTAACTTGAATCAGAACATTTTGGCAAGACTTAATTGCGAAGTTTTTTTGTCCGCAGCGTTTGTCATCGTCAAAATATCGCGTCTATGAAATTCCCATTTCAACTTATCAGCTCGAACGAGGTCGATGCGGTCGGATTTGGTACCAATGCGATCGACTATCTGATCCGTGTACCCGAATATCCTTCCTTTAACTCGAAGATCGAACTGAGTGAATATACGGTTGAACCGGGAGGCGAGATCGCATCTTCGATGGTCGGACTGACGAGACTAGGCCTGGAAACGGCATATGCAGGGCGTTTTGGAGATGATCGACCCGGCAAGATCGGACTCAAATCGCTCATAACCGAGGGCGTTGATATCGTGGATGCCGAAGTTGTGAAAAACGCCCGAACGCAAGTGGCCTTTGTCGTAATCGACGAACGCAGCGGTGAAAGGACCATTCTCTGGCAGCGCGACGAGAAGCTCTCGTACTCCAGCGAGGACGCACCGGTTGACATCGCCGTTCGCGGTCGCATTTTGCATATGACGCCACACGATACAGCGGCATGTATCAGGATGGCGGCGGCGGCGAAAGACGCTGGAATTATCGTTTCGCTCGATGTCGATAATGTTTTTGACGGCATCGACCAACTATTACCGCTCACCGACGTATGTATCGCTTCTGCGGATTTTCCAAAAAGATTAGCCGGCATTTCCGATAACAAGAAGGCGCTTGTCGAGCTCGCTGCGCGATTTGGCTGTCCGGTCGTTGGCATGACCCTGGGCGAAGCCGGGTCGCTATTTTTTTGTCAGGACGTTTTCATCGAAACACCGGCATTTCCGGTTCCTGGCGGGTGCATCGACACGACGGGTGCGGGCGACGCGTTTAGGACAGGGTTTTTGTATGGCATGCTCACAGGCCGCTCAGTCGAGAAAGTGCGGTCGCGGCAAACGCCGTTGCCGCTCTAAAATGTCGCGGCTTCGGTGCCCGAGCCGCACTCCCGGATTTATCCGAACTAAATACTATGGTGAAAGTGGTGTCTTGATTTTTGGTTCGTGATTCTCTGTGTGGCCTCTGTGTTACGAAGGTCTTCAACACAAAAGTCGCAAGCGAAACCCACAAAGATCACCAAGAAGAATATCGATTGATTCTCCGATTGACGCAAATTAAGACAGCACCATGTGAAAAATATGTGGACTTAAACAATGTTTTTCATTTAGAATTGAGTTTGTCGTATCTCCGCCGGCAAAAACTCCACGTCTGATTGCAGCCTCTCCATTCCCGACTTTTACGATAATGGACTCGAAAATAGGACTGATAATTCAGTTTGCCGGGGTTTCGCTGATAACGTTGCTGACGCTTTTTTTGCGCAGCTCGATCGGTTCTGTTGCGCTGAAACACTGGACAAATGCGTGGCTTTCTCTATCGTTTGCCCTCTTTTGCTTGCGGCTTGGCTTAGGCTACGAGCAATACTCAGTCCCGCTTTTTAGCCTGTATTTTCTGGCCGAATATGCGTTCGGGCTGCGGCTCGTCGCCGGTTGCCGAAGCCTGGTGTCAGGCGGCGAGATGCGGACCCGGCCACAGGTTTTGATTCTGCCATTTGTCATAGCCGCATTTGGGCTGCCATTTTTGGCCGAAGATTTTAATCTTGTATTCAATCTTCACTCGCTCATCCTTTCGGTTTTTTTCGCGACGGCATTTATCTCGCTATTGCGAACGAAATTGAAAACGTGTGGAGCTCGGGTGATGCTTGTCGCGCTGGCCGCTTTGACGGTCGACTTTTTTCAGTATTTCATCATTTTTTCGGTGCGCCAGCTTTTCGGTTTCGAGTTTGAATACCTCGCTTACAATTCCGTTATCGATTTGGTTTTGCAGATGCTGCTGGGATTTGGAATGGTAATCGTCCTGCTCGAACAGGTCCTGGCCGATGCCAACGTTGCCAATGAAAAGCTAAAGAAAGCCCACGCAAAACTGGAGGAACTAGCCCACGTTGATCCGCTCACGACCGCACTCAATCGACATGCGTTTCATGGTTATCTGAACAAGCACGGCGATGAGAATCAGCTCGTTTCAGGCTGCTTGGGCTTTTTCGACATCGACGATTTAAAGACGGTAAATGACCTTCACGGTCACGATGCCGGCGATGTCGTGATACGGGCTGTCGTTCGGGCGATCCGCGAGATCATACGGGCCGAGGACCTTATTTTTCGATGGGGCGGCGATGAGTTTTTTGTGATCATGGTCGGGTTCGATTCGAAAGCCGCCACCGGCAGAATGGGCCGTCTCGAAGAAATGCTGTCTCAGGTACAAATTGACAAATCAGCCGAATCCATAAAGATTCGTGTGTCACACGCATTTGAGGATTTCGACGACCTGAACGATCTTGAAGCTACGATAAAACGGGCCGATGCCGGGATGTATAGGCAAAAGCAGAAGAAAAAGAGGGCGATGAACGCAAGCGCACCTATGGTGCCGCCAATGGCGGGGCTTGAGGCAACAATGGGCCGTTAACTGTCTTAGGTTGTTTGTTCCTACAGCTTGTCGTTGAAAAATCCGATGACGAGCGCCCATGCGTCTTTTGCAGCCGTTTCGTCGTAAACCTCGGGCCGCGTGTCGTTGAAAAAAGCGTGGTCAGCATCGTATTTTACTGAGTGTATCGGCAATTCGTATCGCTCGGCAGCGTCCTCGAGTGTTGCGACCTTTTCGGGATTTATCCAACCGTCGCGCGTGCCCGAAATAAATATCGTCGGCGTCGTCAGCTTCGTCAAAACTTCGTCCTCGGGAACATCGCCATAAAACGGGGCCGCAGCGCTCAGACCTTCAAGCTCGCAGGCGGCACGGAGCGCAAACGTCCCGCCCATGCAGTAACCTGTGATGCCGAAATGCGAAAGGTCAAACGCCAGCGCCGCCGCGTCGATTGAGCATTTGATCGTATCGAGTCCGTCATCAATCGCTAACGCATTCATCATCTCGCCGGCCTCCGTCGGGTTTGCCGCAAGCCGCCCGCGATAAAGATCAGGAGCAATCGCAACAAAGCCCGCCTCGGCATATCGCTGGGCAATATCCACGATATGCTCATTCAGGCCCCACCATTCCTGGATCACAATCACAGCCTTGCCGCGTGCGTTCTCAGGATGCGCAACATAAGCGCAAGTCGGCCCGCCTGCAGTTTCGAATGACAAAGTTTCAGTTTGCATAGTAAGACCTCAATAGTTAGACAAGAAATATTTTGCCACGAATTACACAAATAACACGAATGAATCGTTCTAAAGGATTCGTGTTATTTGTGTAATTCGTGGCTAAAACCGTCGGCTTTAGAAAAACCTGACCGTATAACTAAACCTCACGCCGCGGCCGATTTCGGGGGAGATGTCTTTGATGAAGGATATGTGGTTAAAATACAGTTTGTTGTTCAGGTTATAGCCGCTGACGGAAAAGATATTGGCCGTGTGCTGGCGGGCGATGGTGTATGATGCGGTGAAATTGGCGGTGCCATAGCCGGCCGTCGGGGTTTCGTTGGTAAATATTTTATCCTGCTTTCCGACGGCGACAAACTCGGGTTTGAAAATGAAGTTTCCGTAATGAACGTCGAGCCCGATCCGTCCGCGCCTGGGTGAGATACGCGGCAAGGGCCGACCGTCGTCGAGTTCGGCGTCTGACATAGTCGAAACCGGTGAGTACGTTCAGGTGTTTATTTACCGTCACGTCGAGGGTTAACTCGGTTCCGGTAAAGCGGCTGTCGCCCTGCAAATAGCGAGCTATCGGAAATCCGCTGCCCGCATCGGTTGCCCCCGTGGGCGCGAGAAAGACGAAATCGGTGAAAGCGTAATAAAAGAAATTTGCCTCGGCTTTGATTCGCGAATTTTGCTGTCGAAGCGACAGGTCGATGCCGTTGCTGATCTCGGGTTTGAGATTCGAATTGCCGATCTCAAAGGACAGCGTACCGTCATGCGGGCCGTTATTATAGAGCTCCTCGAGCGCTGGTGCGCGAAAACCGTGCGAGTAATTGGCGACAAACGCGCCGCCCTTCCAAATGTCGAACCTGGCTCCAACGGCACCGGAAAATCCCGTGAAATCGCGTTTTGGGAGCGCCGGATTGACCGGGTCGTATCGATTGTTCTCAACGCGGGCGCCGAACTGGAGCGAGGCCCGCTCAAACTTGAATTCCTCGAGACCAAAGACAGAGAATGCGTTCTGCACAACCGGCCCGTCAATTAGATTTTCGAGACCGACGGTCGAATAATCGCGGTGAAATCCGTCAAATCCAAACCGCCCGGTCAGTCGGCCAAACGGCTTCTGCTCAAACATCCCTCGATATGAGAAAACGTTGTTTTTGAAGGTTGTTCCAACTGTGCCATCGGCCAATTCCTGATGCTGATATCGGCTGAAATCGACCGTAAATTTGATCCCGCTGATCGCCCATCCGGCGTCGCTCTCGCCAAAGTTAAATTTCAAATCGTTCCGGTGCATCCGTATACCGCGCTCCTCAGGGGCCGTTTCGCGAAAGTCGAGTGGGATGCCATATCGATTCTGATAATAGCTGTAATTGGCAGTAAAAAACGCCTTGGCGGCGTAGTGTCCAAAACCGCCGCTGCCCGATGCGTTTCGCGTAAAGGTATTTTCAACCTCGCCAAAATCACCGCCCGCCGTGTACGTTCCGGTTCGCTGTGTGCTGCCGTTGCCCCAGACCATCCATTTTTTGACGCCGTATTCGAGACCGCCGCTCAAGGCGCCCTGACCGTTATTTGTGCCGCCGATGGCCGAAAAATAACCGCGAAATCCCGGATGCGAGCCCTCGTCATGACCGCTGATGGCGTTGACCACGCCGCCGATCGCGTTGCTGCCATAGAGCAGCGTTGCCGGCCCTTTGACGACCTCGATCCGTTCGACGGCGAGCGTATCGACCGGCTCAGAATGATCGCCCGACTGCGACGCCAGCGAACCGACGCTGACGCCGTCGGTGGAAACCATCACACGGTCGCCGTCAAAGCCGCGAATGACGGGCCGCGACGTTCCCGGCCCGGACGAGCGTTTTGTTACGCCAGCCTCGTTATCGAGCACATCGCCGAGTCCGACCGCCGCCCGTGCGGTTATCTGCGACGAATCGACCGTACTGACCGTCGCGATCGACTCAAAAACCGACTGCTCTGACCCGCTTGCGGTCACCGTCACGTTTTCTTTTATTCCGGTCAACTGTAGCTGAAAATCAACGATGACGGATGCTCCGCCAGTAACGATCACGGTTTTCGTTTCATCGCGAAAACTCTCCTGATGGGCCACAATCGTGTATTTCGCAGGCGGCACGTCGGTAAATATGTAAATACCGTCATTGTCGGTGACGGTCGTGCGTTTTAGTTCGACGATCTGAACTGCAACGTGATGCAGCGCCGACCGATCAAAACCGACGGTAACTTTGCCGGTGATTTTGCCGGTTGTCTGCGCGAGACACGCGACGCTAAAAAAAAGAAGTAAAGCAAAAGAGACAAAGATTCTATTCATCATTAACCTCATAATTCTCTCGGCAGTCTATCGCCGGAGCCTTCAAAAACCCGTACATTGTGTACGAAAAAAACAGACACGTGTGTCACGTATGACAATCGGTCCGTACGGTGTTTTAGTCAGTTATGAGATTTCGGGTGGATGAAACGGAGGACTCGGCGCCCGGAATATAAAATGCGAGGTCGTAAACGGTATCGTGGATTCGTCATCGATGCGCGTCGGCGTAAAGAGGCCCGACCGGTCGTCATACAACGCATTGTGCGGCGTCGAGTCGTGGCCGAGGTTGGGCATTTGCTGATCCCTGCGGTTGCCATTGCTGCATAAAATCAGTGTTTGGCATGGATCGTCATGGCCGCGGTCGTAAGATGCGATCGATTGTTCGTTAATCGACGAGTGGTTGGTGCAGATGGCTACATGAGATCCGATTTCGAAAACGAAGACAATCAGGAAAAACGCCGCCAGAAGGCGTTTTCTACTATCTTTCGTTACCGATTTCAGACATTGGTCCAGCACAATATTTCAACTGTAACAGCTCGCCATTTTACGGGCAAGTCATAGTTTCCGCGACCAAGCGAACCGTTTGCCTTAAAACCGTATTATAAAAAGCGGCATTAACTGTTCCAGAGCGACCACATCGCCCTTGCTCCAGTCAGCGAGCAGGCGTGATATCTCACGAAAACCCGTATTTTCCATTGTTTCGGACAGGATGTACCAGATGTTTATAATACAAAGCCGCCAAATAAATAAAAGTACTTTGACGATGCACCTCATTTTGCTTCTTTCTCGTTTATATGATATAGAAGCAGAAACGCAAAAAATAGCAAACGCGAAACAAAACCAGTCGCGGACGATGGTTTCGTACCGAGATCGTCAACCGCCAAAACTACCGGCGTCCCCGATCCGCCTGCAGGACAGCTGCTGGCTTTGAAAGGCGGCGGTAGCGTGACGACGTGCCGTTTTCACTTAAGTATGAATTTTGAAAAAAGTTTGAAAGATTTATTGTAAAAAGACAATAAAGATAACGGGGAATGAAGGTTATTAAAATTTCAGGTCAGGAAGGGCTGCTCTGCACCCGCTCTTACCATTAGTGAGAAATCAAGAGGAGCGCGGGCAAAGCCACCTTTCCTGCTGTTTATTGTTCAGGTGATTTTGATTTAGATAGTAGAGGATTAGGATTATGAAGATCGTCAATTTCGTACACGCAAATTTGGCGTCAGCGAAACGCCGCCGCATTTTTTGTCTGATTTCCCTGCTGTTTACCGCGACATTACTCGGTTTCACACTCAATTATGTCACTCGCACACAGGCCCAGATTGGGGCCCAACCGGATTCCCCGACCGCCGTTTTTACCGTCACAAACACCAATGACAGCGGTATCGGCAGCCTGCGCCAGGCGATCATCGACAGCAACAATGCCGTGGGTACGGATACGATTGCTTTCAATATTACTGGTTCTGGCGTTCGCACAATCACGCCGTTGGCACCATTCCCTCAAATTAGGAGTCCGGTAACTATTGACGGCACAACTCAACCTGGCTTTGCCGGATCGCCGATCATCGAATTGAATGGGACAAGCGCCAACACCACGGCCGCTATAGAAATAACGGCTGGCAGCAGCCTTGTGCGCGGCCTGATTATCAACCGGTTCGGGGCGGGAATCACCTTAAGGACAAACGGAAACAATTCTGTTCAGGGAAACTATATTGGGACAAATGCCGCAGGAACGGCGGCGGCAGGATGCGTTTTCAGCGGTATTTTTATCCATGACGGATCGAACAATAATGTGATCGGCGGTACGCAGGCGAGTCAGCGCAATATTATTTCGGGCAACGGCACTAACGGGCCGGGATACGAGGGCATCCGCATTTACAATGCCGCGAACAACCGTATCGAGGGCAATTATATTGGAACCGATGTGACCGGAACAGTTGCGATACGGAATAGCGGGTCTGGCGTTCTCATCGGTTTCGGAGGAACACCGGCGGCTGCCACTAATAATGTGGTTGGCGGGACGACGGCGGGAGCGCGCAATGTGATTTCGGGACATGCAACGAACTTTGCAGGCATCGATATCCGCGATGCCGGCTCGACGGGCAACCAGATATTGGGAAACTTCATTGGCACGACAGCGAGCGGCCTGACCGCGCTACCAAATAGTAACGGAATCCTGGTCGTATCCGCCGTTGCCACGACTATTGGAACTGCGGCGGCCCGCAATGTAATTTCAGGGAATCAGGCCGACGGCATTCTTTTCGCTACGTCGGCAAACGCAAATATTGTTCAGGGTAACATCATCGGCATGAACGCGAACTTCTCGGCTGCCCTGCCGAACGGAACTAGCGGAATTCGATTTTCCCCGGGAAACGACAATATGATCGGCGGCGTGTCTGCAAATTCGGGAAATCTGATCGCCTTTAATTCCAACGATGGAATCGTGGTCAATTCCGGTACGAATAACTCGTTCCTTGGCAATAACATCTTCTCAAACGGAACATTCGCTTCGACACTCGGTATCGACCTCTCGCCGGATGGAGTAACGGCAAACGATGCGGGTGACGCGGACACAGGGGCTAATAATCTCCAAAATTTTCCGGTTCTTACTACGGCGCAAAATTCGGGTGGAAACACGATCATTCAGGGTACGCTTGATTCGATTGCGAGTGCGAATTTTAGAATTGAATTTTACCGAAACCTCGCTTGCGATCCATCAGGCAACGGCGAAGGCCGATTTTTTCTCGGGTCGGCCAATGTGGCCACAAACGCGAGCGGGAATGCGACTATCAACTCTCCATTTCCGACGATACCAAATGGCAGTTTTCTCACCGCGACGGCAACGCGGCTGAACGCGGGCGGACTGCCGACCGATACATCCGAATTTTCGGCCTGTCTGGCATTCCCGCCGATTGGCCTGAAGGCGGATTATCAATTTCAGGGAAATTTTGACAGCTCGGTTGCCGGTGCACCCGCGATGACAAATCTGACGGGCAGCGGCGGGCCAAATTCTTTTGTCAACGATGTCATTGACGGATATTCGAGACAGTCGCTGAGATTTCCATTCAACAGCGGCGTCGCGGTTAATACCGCCGGGCTGATCCCAAATAATTCTTATACTGTTGTTTTTTTATTCAGGTTTGATGAAATAAGCGGATTTCGCCGAGGGTTGGATCTAAAAAACAGGACTACCGACAACGGCGGCTACATCCAGGACGGTCGGGCCCAGTTTGAATCGACTGCGAATCCGCCGATAAATCCATCAACTTACATTCAGGTGGTGGCCGTCCGTGATCAAATGGGCGGTCTACAGGTCTATCGCGACGGCTCGCTGCGCGTAAATCTACAGGACCCGAACAACGACTTTCAAGTCGGTCCCGATAATCTAATGAGCTTTTTCCAGGATGATCTCATTGATCCGAACGAGGCCTCGGCGGGCAATGTTGCGCGTATACGTCTCTACGACGGCCCGTTGACGGCGACGCAGATTCAGGCGCTCGACCGTCTGCCGGGGGCCAATGGCGGCGGCGATCAGACAATCGCATTCTTTAGTGTCCGCGATGGCGATGGCGAAATCTATACGATGAACGCCAATGGCGGCAATCAGCGGCGATTGACCAACATACCAGGTACTGATGCTTATCCCGACTGGTCCCCTGATGGAACCAGGATTGCCTTTCATAGCTTTCGGGATGGTAACTTCGAAATTTATACGATGAACGCCGACGGCAGCAATCAGACCCGACGGACAAATAATCCGGCGTCCGACGCTGCTCCGGCTTGGTCACCGGACGGGACAAAACTTGCGTTTTCGAGTAGTCGTGACGGCGATTTTGAGATCTTCGTTTTGGATCTGAACACTTCCTTAGCCACTCAGTTAACGACTAATACAACATTCATCGATGACATTCCGAGCTGGTCGCCCGACGGTAACCAGATTGTTTTTGAGTCGAATCGCGATGGCGATCTTGAGATATTCAGGATGGATGCAAATGGAGCCAATCAAACCCAGCTCACTTCCAACACCGCCAACGACGGCCAGGCCGCGTGGTCGCCGAACGGAGCAAAGATTGCTTTTTACAGTTTTCGCGACGGAGGTGCGTTCGAAATCTACACCATTAACCCTGACGGATCAAATCCGATCCGATTGACAAATAATCTTGTAGCGGATACAAAACCAACCTGGTCGCCTGATTCAACTAAATTAGCTTACGCTGAGAGTCCGAATACTTCATCGACCGATATATTCACGATGAACGCCGCGGATGGGTCGAATCAAACTCGATTGACCGTGAGTTCCACCAGCAATTTCTTTCCTGACTGGTCTGCCCAAAGTGCGCCGTCCGGGTCCTGCACTCCGACGCCGATCGGCTTTGGTCAAGCGTTCAATGGTATCTTGAACACTGGCTCATGTACGATAGTTAACAATAGATTGGACAATTACACCTTCACCGGGACGGCGAGTCAGCAGGTGGCGATTTCTATGGAGACGTCTCAGTTCTTTTCGAAGATTGAATTGCTAAATTCGGCTGGAACGGTTATTCAAACAGCGGGCGGGAATGATTCGTTAAATAATTCGCGTCTTCCGGCGACGGGTTATTTTACATTACCGGCGGCGGGGACGTATACGATACGGGCGATTGCGGCGTTTGGGGGCAGCGGGTCGTATAATATTTCGCTTTTTGAGGCACCGGTGCAGAATTGTACTTATTCTTTGTCGCCCTTACGGACGGATGTGGGTTCGGCGGGCGGGTCGTTCTTTTTTGATGTGATTACGCAGCCGGGGTGTCCGCCGGCTTCGCAGCCCGCCTCTTCGGGGACGATTTATGATAGTTTGACGTATAACGGCGGGCGGGTTTCGTTTAGTGTCTTGGCGAATACGGGGGCGGCGCGAACGGACACGATCACGGTGGCCGGTCAGACGCATTCGATCAATCAATTTGGGGCCGCACCGCCGGCCAACGACCTGTTCGCGTCGGCCGAAGTCATCGCGGGCGTCAACAGTCCGCCGGGAAATCCGACGCGTGGTTCGAATGCCAATGCGAGTGCCCAGAACGGCGAACAGGCCCATGCCGGGAATCCGGCGATCAGATCGGTGTGGTACGCGTGGACGACGCCTGCTTTGAGTTCGGGGCTGTATAGTTTTTCGACATCTGGTTCGAGCTTTGACACGGTGATGGCGATCTATGCGTGCCCGGGAGCTTTGAGCGGATGCACTTTTGCCAATATGACGCCGGTTGGGTCGAATGACGATACGACGTTTTTTGACGTGACGAGTAAGGTCAACTTCCGTGCGACGGCGGGGACGACTTATTTGATCGCGGTTGATGGCAAAAACGGTGCGACGGGGACTATCGAATTAAGCTGGCGGCAGTACGAAAGGCTCTTCCGGCTCTATTTGCAGACTTATAACGGCACCCAGTCACCGCTGGTGCCAAACAGCGTCACGGCTAGCAACGGCACGAACACGGTCACGCCGCTCATTGTCTCGTTGGGCGTCTATGAGTTTAATCTCCCGTCCGACGGGACAACGTATATTGTCACGATCACCGGGCCGACCGGAATCGTCTGGGACCCAAACAACTTCCCGCTTGATACGTCGTTTAGATACCTCGACGAACTGATGCGGGGCGACGGGACGGCCGGTGGGCAGAACAGCGTTTCGAACGCACAAAATCAGACGCCGCGATTTATCAACGGCTATATCCGCAATATCACGCAGCCGGAACTGACGGGTCTCGGCGTGGTCATCGGTTCTTCGCGGGGGCCAAATCCGAGGGAAGAGACGCCGTGCTCGCCGCTTGGGTCGCAGCCGATCTCGGGCGTTCCATACGCGACATATCAATGCCTGTCACAGCCAAACACGCTCCACGACATCGTGCCAAACATGGCAGGCAAAGTGTTTACCGTCTCGGTCCTGTCATTTGACGTACCCGTCACGACGACCTACAACGGCACACCGGGCAGCTCGTTTATTGCGACAAACACACCGACATTCAACATCACAGGCACAGCAGTCGGCGGCGGAGCGGGCACCGAAGTCGCCCTTGTCTACACCCCAACCGGCAACCCACAGGCGATCACGCTCAGGACAATGACACCCGCGAGCGGTGCATTCGCATTCCCAAACCTCGCCCCAAACACGTATCAACTTCGAGCGACCAAAACCGGAGCCGTCTTTACGCAACCCGCACCGGTCAATCTGCAGTCAAACCAGACAATCGACATCCCGCTCGAATCGGCCTGCTCATTTACTCCGGGCCAATCACCAAACATCCCGGTCGCGGGCGGCCTGAGCCAGATTACGGTCAACACAAGTCAAACCACCTGCGAATGGCTGGCCGCGAGCGATGTGCCGTGGATAACAATAAATTCGGGAGCAATCGTCGGCAACGGCCCGGTACACTTCACCGCGCAAGCTAACGCAGGCGGCGGACGCATCGGCTCGATCCGAATCCAGGGCCGCACCGAACCGATCCTCATCCAACAGGCAACAACCAGCCCAACCTTCGGCACCCTCGCCGGTCGCGTCCTAACCCCCGACGGCCGCGCCTTGCGGAACGCCGTTGTCACCCTGATCGACGCCGCCAATCAGCGAACAACCGCCACAACCAGCTCCTTCGGTGTCTACAACTTCGCGAACGTCCAACTAGGCCAAATCTACACGGCCACAGTCTCATCAAAACGCTACCGCTTCGCCCCGCGAACACTAGCGTTTATCGGGAACCTGAGCGGAGTTGAATTTGTGGGGCTGGAGTAGAGGTCAACACCACCTGCGTACCCTGTGTGCAGTTAAGCGGCGGGCTTGCCCCATAGGCGCCAACTTAAGGTTGTAAACCTATGCGACTAAATGGTTTGAAAGTCCCTGAAAGGGACAAATGTAATAGCGTCGGGACCATCCCGACGAGTTGGCGGTCGTAACGGGGACCGTCCCTGAAAGGGACGAATGTCAATATTTTCGCCAAATTTGTCCCTTTCAGGGACAGAACCCGTTGATTCGCTGTCGTCGGGTTTCACCCGACGCTATTAAATGCGTCCCTTTCAGGGACAAGAAGTGCCCTAGAATGAACGGTTTACAGCCTTAAGTTGGCGCTTATGCGGGCTTGCCCGCCCGCTGCCGCCGGTGGTACTCGAAAATCATAATCTTGACTTTGGTCAAGGGTTTTTCGATGCAAACACCTTTGACCAATCAGGCAAAAACCTCTACCAATCGGGCCGAATTCGGGCGGCTGGAGGCGTTTTTACCACGACTAGGGGCAGAAATTTTCTCTGTTAATTACAACCGACCCGTGTAACCAAACCCCATAAATACTGGCCCACAGCGATCTCAGCCGGATAAAATGTGGCACGTGCCACATTTAAAAACACCATTTCATCATCGAAAAAACCGCAACAATCTAAATACAAAAAAATTCACCACCAGTTTTTGAAATAACCACTCATCGATCTGCCTCAAAACCGGCACAAGCTTCTCAGCCTCGTGTGTGTGACGTTGAGCTGACCGTTTGAGTGACGTGCATTTCTATGGATACGTGCGCGCTCGTAAAGCCAAAGAAAAATTCATTTTTAGGGTTCAAGTTTTGTACGAGGGGACTGTTATTTTAACAAGTTCGGGAGTAAAATCAGAAAATCAAGGCAAACTGCTATAGACCTACGTTTTTCGATGGCAGATGCTGCCGATAAGACGTATTTTGTTGTGAGATGAAGACTCTCTTTATCCTTCGCCATGCGAAATCGAGCTGGGCCGAGGCTGATATGTCAGATTTCGAGCGTCCCTTAAATGAACGCGGTGAAAAAGCCGCAGCATTTATGGGTGAGCTGATGTCGCGGAAGGGCTATGAGCCCTATGTAATCCTGAGTTCTCCGGCCGTCCGGGCGAAATCGACGTCGGAGATCGTTAAAAAATCGGGGAAACTCGATGGTGAGCTCAGGTTTGAGCATCGTATCTACGAGGCGAGTCCGCAGACGCTGCGACAAGCAGTTTCCGATCTCGACGACGCCTACGCCTCGGCGCTCCTGGTCGGCCACAACCCAGGTATCGAAGGGTTTATCCGCTATCTGACCGGAGATCTCGAACCGATCCCAACCGCAGCCCTCGCCGTCATTGATCTGGACATCGATACATGGCTCGCCGTCAGCGAAGACCGCGGCGAGCTAAAAAAAATCTACCGACCGAAAGAAGAAGCTCACTAGACGCCAGATTGGCGAACTGCTCGAACGGACCTCTACTTAATTATCCCATTACCATCCAGGGCCGTATAAACATCGCTGGAATACAGACCAAGCCATTTGTCGGAATTTGGAGTTCTGAAAAGCTCGTCATAGACGCGGGTGTTGAAATCGTCGAGATTGTTAGCTCCACGCGCCTGGTTTAGCCATTCGAAGAGTTTTGCATGGAAGATAAAGTCATTCCGCGTCGTATCGAGGGCGATAAAACTGTCGAGCTTTGCGAAGAGACCAGCAAACTCGGTTTTCGAGAGCCCCGTTTTTGCGTTTTGGCGGCGAATCATCGCGACCGTGTTTGCATCAATGCTGAGATTTGGTGAATAGACCTTTGCGAGCTTGTCCCATTCGTCAAATTTGATTGCTGGCTCAAACTTGGCGAAATCGTCATAGACACGCAGGATCGAATATTCATCGACAACCACCATTTTTGCCATCGCCATCGGTGCGGCAAGTATGGCGAGCGTTCCAGAACGCGTTTCGGTCAGCCCGACACCGGATGTCGCGACAGCCTGTTCGCGGCTTTTCTTGATCTCGTCAAAACTCTTTTTACGATACGTCATCAAGGCAAGCGTCTGTTCTTTTACAGTTTTTGCGGCGACAGATTCCCAAGCCTGATCAGCATTTTTCAGATATTTGAGAAACGCCGACGGGCTGTAAAGTCCCGGAATTGCGTCGATAATCGTTCCATCAGGATTTAACACATAGTGAATGCTGTTGCCCGTGATCGTTCGCTCGATCTTGCGGCCGTCGCCAAAATCAATGGTCACACGCGGTGCGGGACGAACGGATTTCCAGTGAAGGATGTAATTTTCTCGGAGATACTTTGAAACCTCAGCATTTGGATAGAGGATCGAACGGAACAGACGGCTATTCGCACAGCTAAATTCCTCGTTCAGATTGCCGAGAAGTCGAAGTGTGAGGATTGGCTTGTTCTGTTTTTTTGCAATGCGTTTTGCTTCGTCGAGATCGGTGTACCAGTACAGGTTCGATGTATAGGCGTCTTTTTGCATCGCTACAGCATCGATGGCGGCGGCGACGCGTTTCCAATCGTCGTTCGCTTCGCCGGTTTTCGTAAAACGGTCGATATCGACCGCGTACTTTACAAACATTGCATCAAGACCGCTCGATCCGATCGCACGTAGTTCCCGAATGGCCCTCGCGGCCATCGCCGTGTCGTTTGAAACCGCATTTGCCGCGAGTTGCTCCGCCGAATTGCCTGCAAAAATGCACGTTGAAAATAAGAGAACCGTGACCGCGATTACCGAATATTTGATTTTCATTTTGTTGCTCCTTTTTTGGGGATTTGCCTAGGGAACGAAGGGAGCGCCGACTTCTTGCAACATTTTTTTAACCACGGCTTTAAGGATTGAACCCACGGATCAACACGGAAAAATCTTATCGGTGTTTATCCGTGTCCATTTGTGGTTTCATCATCAATTTTGCAGTCTCACACGAAAAGGCTAAAATCATCGTGTCAGCAACATAAAAATATGAAGATCGCATTAGCAGCCGACCACGCGGGTTTTGAAGAGAAGGAAAAGGTCAAGAAAACGCTTGACGAAATGGGCGTCGAATATGCCGACATGGGTACCAATTCGGCCGAATCGGTCGACTATCCAGACTACGCACGGAAGGTAGGCGAGGCCGTCGCCGCCGGGGAATTCGATAAGGGAATTCTGGTCTGCGGTTCCGGGACCGGCATGGCGATCGCCGCCAACAAGGTCCCCGGCATCCGAGCGGCAGTTGCCTGGAACGAAGAAATCGCCCGCCTCTCGCGTCAGCACAATAACACAAATGTGCTGTCGCTTGCGGCCCGCTACACTCCCGACGCCGAACAAGAGAGAATCGTAAAAACCTGGCTCTCAACCGATTTCGAGGGTGGACGCCATGAACGCCGTGTTGAAAAGATCACCCAGATCGAGCAAGAGGACGAATAAAAATATGCCAAAGATCCTCGCCTTTGCCGGCAGCTATCGGGAACACTCTTACAACAAACGCGTCCTAGCCATCGCTGCGGAAGGCGCGCGTCTGGCCGGAGCCGATGTAATGGTCATCGACCTTCGCGATTTTCCGTTGCCGATCTACGACGCAGATATGCAGGAAGGCGGTGCTTTCGATGAGAACGCTCTTCGTCTACAGGACGTGATGAACGAGCACGACGGATTCCTCGTTGCTTCGCCCGAATATAACGGCTCAATTCCAGGCGGATTTAAGAACGCGATCGACTGGACGTCGCGAGCCAACGATAAATACAAAATGTACGAGCCGGTCAAGGGCAAGACTGCGGCCCTGATAACGGCGTCACCCGGTCAATTCGGCGGTCTCCGATGTCTCGCACACCTTCGCGGTGTGTTTACGATAATGGGCGTTCACGTTCTGCCGATGGAGGTCTCAGTCGGTTTTGTCAGTCAGAAATTCGAGGGCGACAGCGGCCAGATGACAGACGAAAAGACAAAAGGGTTGCTCGAACATCTTGGTGCCTCGCTCACTAATGTGTTAAAAACCTAGAAAGCGTGTTACGTCATGATCTTTCGCACACACATTCCCAGATTTCCGCTGGATCAGTTTGTGGCGATATTTGTGTATTTTGATGACGTCAGTATGCCGCACAATTTTGATCGGTTCATGCCAAATGGCGATACTGAGATCCTGATCGACTTTCACGACGCTCCGCAATTTATTTACGACAATACAAGCCTGAAAGAAATACAGGCATGCAATCGCGTCTGGGCATCGGGACTGCGAACCGAACCGATCACCATTCCGGCCGGCAACAAGTCGGAGATGATGGTGCTCTCATTTAAGAAAGGAATGGCATCTCCGTTTTTCCCCTTTCCGATGAACGAGATCGCCGATAGCGTCGTTGATGCCGATCTGGTCTGGAGCACAGATTTTGGTATGCTTCGCGAACAGCTATTGGCAACCAAAGACATCGACGAGCGATTCCGAATCGTCGAGGATTTCCTCATTCGCGAGTTCCAATCTCAGATGGCCATCAACCCGTGTGTTGCGTTTGCAATCGGCGAAATGACAGAGCGGCCTGACGAGATTAGTATCGCCCGGATGAACGCCAAGATCGGCTACTCGCAAAAACATTTTACCGAAATGTTTCGCCGCCAGGTCGGCGTGACGCCGAAATCTTACTTAAAGATAATGCGTTTTCAAAAAGCCGTGCGGACAATCGATTCCGCCGATAACATCAATTGGGGCCAGGTCTCACTCGAATGCGGCTTTTACGATCAGTCGCATTTCATCAATGATTTCAAACACTTCGCGGGCTTCACGCCTGAGCAGTACGCTAAGATCCAGACGAATTATCAGAATTACATCCCTGTGGGATGAGTCTGGAGTCTTTAGTCTTGAGTCTTGAGTCCTCGGACTTAAGACTCAGACGCAAGACTCCAGACTTCCCACCGAGGTAAATTTTTTCCAATACATCCCGCTTCATGTCGCGTAATCTCGCGACATGGAAAACTTTTATATCAATCACATCGCCGTGCTTGTTTGCGCCGTGATGAGTCTTGTCATCGGCGGCCTTTGGTGGTCACCGCTGTTGTTTGCTAAGGCTTGGCAACGCGAAACTGGTTTGAGCGACGAGCAGCTAAAACAAATGAATCCGGCGAAAATATTCGGCCTGACGTTTGTGCTGGCCTATCTCGCGTCGTACAATCTGGCATTTTTTCTCGGCGACGGCAGCACAACGTGGAAATGGGGCATCGCAGCGGGTTCGCTTGCGGCGTTTTGGGCGATCGCTATGTACGTGATCATCAGCCTGTTCGAGCAACGCTCGCTCAAGCACATTCTAATAAACTCCGGTTACATCGCGGTTTACTTCGCAGCGATCGGTTTTATTTTGGGAATCTGGAGGTAATTGCAGAAACGCACCAAATCGTAATGGGCATAGTAAAGCCTTAGACAATCATATGAAGTCAAAACATGCGATCCTAATCACGTTCATTCTCGTTGGCATGGGTGCCTACGCCAAAGCTCAGGCCAAGGCAACGCCCGCTTATATCTCAATGAGCCTTCTTTTCGTCTATACTAGAACGATCGGGTTTCTACTGATCGCGATCATACTAGGCATCGCGGGCTTCTCTCGCGAGTTGCTCGCTAGCACTCCCGATTCATTGACTATCAAAAACGTCAACGTCGTTGATGTTTTGAGAGGCAGGGTGGTTCGTGGTCAAAACGTTGTAATAAAGGGCTCGGTCATTTCTTTTATCGGTAGGTCATCCCCCCGCGAGATTCCCAAGAATTCGAAGACGATTGATGGTTCCGGAAAGTACGTTGCTCCGGGATTGTGGGACATGCATTTTCATCTTAGTTGGGGTGAGGATAACGATAAGCTCCTTTACTCGATACTCCTCAAGAATGGCATTACCGGCGTTCGAGATATGGGCGGCGACGCGGGAATCATGCGTCGATTTAAGGCTGCATTGGCGTCTGGCGAGATTGCGGGCCCAGAAATCTTCGGAGCTGGACCTATGCTGGATGGCGACCCTCCGGTACATCGTGATTTTTCGGTAGCAATTCGTAGCGAGACCAATATCCCGGCATTGCTTAAAGGGCTGCGATCGGATGGGGTCGATTTCTTCAAAACGTATTCACTCATTCGTGAAAATCAACTTAGAGAGATCGCAGAATACTGCGTGAAGCACCACCTGACATTTGCTGGACATCTGTCGGAGTATATTGAGCCTGAAACCTCAATATTCTTGGGACAAAGGAGTGTCGAGCATCTGAACAGACTGGAGGAGATCTGGGCTGCTGATAGATCGCGGATCGATCGAATCGGCAACGCGATGGCTGCAAAGGGAACATTTCTTTGCCCGACCCTTATCACCTACAAGCTCAAGGCTGCTGTGCGTGACCGTTCAATCGTTAACGATGAATACGCTAAGTACATTGATCCTTCGCTCAGGGACGAATGGAAGGCAGTTTGGGCAAAAAGGATCGAACGGCACCTAAAAAACGGCGACGGGGATTCTCTTCACTTGAAGTTCGAGTCACAAAAACAGCTTGTTCGTTTTTTGCATAGGAAGGGCGTGATCTTACTGGCCGGAAGCGATTTTGCCGGAATGCCATACGTTTATCCCGGAATCGGCTTACATCAGGAGCTTGAATTATTGGCCGACGCAGGGCTGTCGAACGCAGACGCTTTGCGGACCGCAACCATAAATCCCGCGCTCTATTTTTCCGAGGCAAAAATTCGAGGCTCCGTAACCGTTGGGAAATACGCCGACCTGCTTCTTTTGAAAAAGGATCCTCTTAAAGATATCCGAGCGCTCAGGGAATTATCCGTCGTTATTTCGAAAGGCAAAGTACGTGATCAATAGACCTCGTACTTGGAATCGGGCCGCCCAACATCAACCTAACGCAATAGCGAGCAGAACAACTAGACTCAACAACCGAAGGAGATCGGCAGACCAGGCGGTCTGTCGTACAAAGAAATATGGCACAGAAAACATCAGGTGAATTTGAAAAAGAATTTATGGACGCCCTTGCGGGCTCGACGGGAAAAGATCTGGCGACGTGGCTGAAAACTATCGACGGATTTAACAGCAAAAAGCGAAATGAGGTGATCGCATGGCTAAAAACGGAGCATGGCTTTGGCCACATGAACGCATCGCTGTTGGCAGGCATCCACGCAAACGGCGGAAAACCTGTTTACGCGAGCACGGACGACCTGCTCGAAAATCAATTTGCGAAAGCCGCCGACATGCGGCCGCTTTACGACGCATTTATCGCATTCATCGCAAAGCACTTCCCGAGCGCGACCATTCTGCCAAAAAAGACATATGTGTCCGTTCTAGAAAACCGTGAATTCGGAGCAATCAACATCAAACCAAAAGAGTTGCGCATCGGGTTTGACCTTGGTGACCGGCCGTTTGACGACAAGGTAGAAAAAGCAAAGCTCACCGGCCCGATGCCGCGTATCTCGCATATGCGGGTTGTAACTGAATCAGGCCAGCTTGATCAAGGCATGGTGGAATTACTAAGACAGTCGCACTCGCGATGCCATTCATAGGTGTTATATAACGGAGAGAACAATGAAAACTTACAGCAAAGCATCGATCTTATTCCTTCTGAACATTGCAATTCTTTATATTTCGGCAGGCGGTCAAACAATCCA
The DNA here is from genome assembly GCA_963738935.1 of uncultured Acidobacteriota bacterium. Taxonomy (GTDB): domain Bacteria; phylum Acidobacteriota; class Blastocatellia; order Pyrinomonadales; family Pyrinomonadaceae; genus OLB17. The sequence goes on from CAVTYF010000001.1 coordinate 3,562,130, forward strand.
AAAAGCGTCAACGATCAAATTCGATTCCGAATTAGCTCAAAAACTAGGGGCCGATGAACATGGAATGAAAACTTACGTTTTGGCGGTTTTGAAAACCGGGAAAACGAGAATTGGCGACGCAAAAGAAGCCAACAGGCTGCAAAATGAACATCTGAAAAACATCATTCGGCTTTCCGAGGAAGGTAAATTGGTTTTGGTCGGGCCTTTTCTTGAGGGCGGTGACTCGCGTGGAGTTTACGTTTTTGACGTCAAAACGATTGATGAAGCAAAGAAATTGCTTGAAACCGATCCGGCTATCAAAGCAGGAATTTTTAAGTTCGAATTGTATCTTTGGTATGCTTCTGCCGCTCTTCCCGAACTTTCAAAGATCCATATGAAAATTCAAAAGAAAAGTGTTATCGAATAATAAGAGCGGCTCCAATTGGATCAAGACAATGCCTTTCGCAAAAACGTGACGAGCGGGTACATTTCTTTCATCATTTTGACGAGGTGTTTTGGAAATTCGGCTTAGGTCAGAGCCTTGTCATCGTGCAGCTCGGTAATCGCTATGAATTCTTTGAGCTTGAGATATTCGACGGCTTTGTCGGCGCCGAAAGTTCGGAGGCAAGCCGCATCCGTAACTGCTCGAGATTCTTCCATATGCTCAACCAAAAAGCCTTGGCAGTCTTCTCTGTAGATTCTTTGGCAGGAGTATTTCCATTGCGTCGTCAACGGTAACGATGCCGGCGATGTCGCCCTCGTCATCAATTACGGGGAGGGCGAGAAGGTTGTATTCTGAGATCGTCTGGGCGACATCTTCGGCGCTTTCGGATGGGTGGGCAAAGCGAAAATCGGTTCGCATTACATCTTCGAGGGTTCGCGTCGGGTCGGCCAGTATCAGCGAACGCAAACTAATCAGGCCGCAGATCTTCCATGAATTCACTTCCTCGACGACGTAGAGGTAATAGATCATGTTCGGCGTCTCGGCCATTTCCCGCAGACCCCGAATGGTCTCGCCAACGGTCAGATGTTTCGGAAAAACGACAAACTCGGTCGTCATCAGACCACCCGCCGTGTCGTGTTCAAAGCCCATGAGTTCGGCAACGTCCGCCTTTTCATGATCTTCCATCAGGTTGAAAAGCTGTACTGACTTTTCATCGTCCATTTCGTCGAGTACATCGACCGCGTCGTCGGGCGACATTTCCTCGAGAATGTCGGCCGCGCGCTCTTCGTCCATGTCTTCGAGAATGCGGGCCTGGGCCTCGGTTGACATCTCTTCGAGGGTGTCGGCGGCGATCTCATCGTCCAGACTCTCGACGACCTCAGTCCGGTGAATTGGCGAGAGTGATTCGGCCAGTTGGGCGATCTCGACCGGATGAAGACGAGATAATTTATCCTTTGAGGATTTGAGCTGCACGGTTACGGTCGCCGTGTCGGTCGCAAGATAGCCCACGTCTGCCCAGTCGATAACCTCGACGGGCCGGTCGCTGCCATAAAATCCCTTTGGCATCAACCGGCGGACAAAACCCTGCAAGCTTACGTCCGCCCCCGAAACCCGCCACGTCTCGCCCGCCTCGATCAATTGCACGTCGTTGACTCGCACGACACGTTTGCCGTCCACATCAATCAGTTGGTTATCGAGAACATCCTTGCCAAGCAGCACCTCGCCATCGCGACGAAAAAAAGGCGTAAGATCGAGTATCGTCGATTTCATCCGGGCACCATGCAGCCCGAGATCTTCAAAATCACGGCTCGGCATAAAGAAATTTCGGCGGCGGTAACGGGCAACCAGACCGATGACCGGCGGATGCTCTTCCTCACCGTATTTTACGAGCACATCCCGAATCACTGCGATCTTTTCATTGCGCACGTCAAAGATCGGCCTATTCAGAATCTGCGACACGTAGAGCATAAAGTCAGAATAACAGTAGTCGGTAGCCAGTAGCCAGTGGGCGGCAGTTGCAGTGGCAGTTGGCGGTGGGCGGAGAGTTGGCAGAATGCGGAATGAGATCTATCCTTGACTGCCCAGTTCCAACCGCTGACTGCCGACTGCCCCTCGCCCACTGCTCACTGCCAAACATTGTTAAATAGTTTTGTATTTTGTGGAAACTTTTGAGCCTTGCGTATTTCTTAAAGAATAGGCAGTGGGATGGGCCGGAAAGGCTCCAGCCACCGCACGGATACCCGTCTGCTTACCTACCAACAATGAAAACATCACACCTCATCCTCACTTTGCTAGCTCTCTCAGTTGTTCCGGTCTTTGCTCAGGACCGGCCCAGAATTATCGACAATTTTGACATCTCAAGCGGCGTACAGATATACCGCGAAAGTTACACTCCGGTCGCGGCAAAGATCAAACCGACAACTGGCCGCAACCAAAGGCCCGGTCAACAAAAAGCTGATTCAGAAAACCTCATACACGCAGCCCAGGGTCAGTCAGATGAGCGTCGCTGAGGGCCTTTCGAATCGTGAAATGTCAACCGCCGATTACAACCGACTGACGATGGGTACATCGACACAGATGAAAGGTTTTACGACGGGAAATCCGGTTTACGATTCGTACATCGTTGATTCGAGCCGACGGTACGGCATTGATCCCCTGCTCATCTACGCACAGATGCATCAGGAATCGTCGTTCAAGTTAAAGGCGCTTTCTCACAAAGGGGCAAGCGGACTGATGCAGCTCATGCCGGCGACGGCCCGTCGTCTGGGCGTGTCAAACATCTACGACCCAAAACAGAACATCGAGGGCGGTGTGAAATATATGCGAATGCTGCTCGATATGTTTGGCGGCGACGTAAACCTCGCGCTGGCTGGCTATAACGCCGGTGAGGGAGCGGTGATGAAATATGGCTACAAGATACCGCCGTATAACGAGACCCGTGAATACGTTCGGCGAATATCCGCCCGTTATAGTTCAATCTCGAATCCGATGATCGCGCGTTCCATGCCGCGTCTAAACGACAAGGTCGCGACAAAGCTGGTCAAGAACGAAGCGCCGCCGCTGACCATTCAGCAGAACGCAATCGCCATCAAACTAGCCGACGGCCGGATGAGATTGGTTAATTAGCAGTTGTCGGTGGTCAGTTGTCAGTGGGCTTTACTGACCACTGACCACCGACCACTGTTCGAAAGTTCCCACCGAGTGTGGCATTCTTCTCCAAACTAGTCGAGGGAGACAATCGCGGCCGGCCGCACCGGCCGCATTTTTTGTTTAAAGCTGATTCTAACCTTCCGATCTATTCGAGGCCCACAAAATCAATCGTGACCGCGCCCGTGACCGAGACAAATTGCGGAGCGAAACGGTAGCGTTTTGAACCGACGGTTAACGTGTAGGTCTGATTGGTCGGTACCATCTCGAATAGGTACAGGCCAAACGAACCGGTAGTGGCGATGCGCCGGACGCCGCTGGAATCGATGAGATTGACGGTCGCGTTTCGCAGATTGAGTCCGCTCGGCGTCGTGACGCGGCCCGATATCGTGACGTTTGTCGCCGGCGCCGCAGCGCCGCCCCAGAATCCGCTCGTCAGCGAGAATGCACCGCCGTTCGAGGTCGTTCCCGCAAGCGATTGTCCAATCGTGCCGTCGAGAGTGAAAAGCTCCGGCATTCGAACTGCCCCCGCCGCCAGCGATCACCGATTTAGTAATGGTAAAATTCCCGCCAGACTGAGCTCCGGCAACGGAACACATCACCAAAAGGCAAATAAATCCCAAAAAACGGTTATATCCTTTCATTTCAGCTTCCTCTAAACTAACGATGACAGATTTTCAAAATTGGGTCACCATTATGCACCACTCACTGTACTTTATGCAAATTCTGCAACCAGATTGTCCCAACTAACGGCAGTCCGAAGCCCGTGGCAGAACCTGTCGAACTACGAGCGGAGAGTAAGAACCTAAAACTCAAACCTAAACCCGAAGATTGGTAACCGTTTGTCTTCGCCGAGAAACTGTGGCGTCCGGCGAAAGAATTCGTAGTTTGGCTGAACGACGCTGCGGTGATTTGTTACGTTAAAGACGTCGATGTATGGCGAGAACGAGATGCGTTTGAATGCAAAACGCCGCTCGGCCCGGAGGTCGAGACTGGCAAAATTGGGCAGGCGAAGAGCGTTGATATCGGCGGCGGTCGCAATGCGCTGGATAAATGTGCCGGAGCCGGGAGCGGTCGCAACGCCAGTTCGACGCGTGTACGGCAGACCGCTTGCAATGCGGTATTTCGCCGCAACGTTAAAACCGTAAAACGATGTTATGCCGACCAGCGTCAGTTGGTGCGGGCGTTCGAGATCGGATCGAAACGTCGCTCCGCCCGCCGCGACCGAATGCTCCGACCGCAAATAACCATACGACGCCTGCCCGTTCAGAAAGCCGGTCAAGGCTCGCTGCACCGATATTTCAAATCCTTTGGCAATGCCGGTTCCAGTATTAAAATACCGGCCATTCGAAACAAAGGCCGGCGTCGGTCCAACGGGTTGAACGACCAGATCGCTGTATGATTTTCGAAACGCTTCGACCCGAATGCGTGTATCTTCGAGAACGAGCCATTCGAGCCCGCCGATGACATGCGTTGCGGTCTGCGATTTCAGGTTCTGATTTAGCGGCGTCAGGGCAAACTGAAACAAGGCTGGCGGCTGGCGATAAAGACCGGTTGCAAAGGTCAGCGCAACCTTACCCGACGGATTAAATCGGGCTGCAAATCGCGGACTCGCGAGCGTTTCGCCCGTCAAGCCATAATGATCGATCCGTACGCCCGGCGTTATCGAGAATCTATTTGTCAGGTTGATGACGCCCTGCGCGTATAGATCGCCCGATGCTTGGGAACCGAGCCGAAGACGATTTTCGCGGTTCGGGGCAGTAAACTCTTCCTCAAGCGGGCTAAAAAACCCTGCGTTTCGCTCAAATGTATAGTAATTTGCCCGGTCAACGCGTAGCTCGCCGCCAAATGAGAACCTGACCTTATTATTCAGCGTCAACAAAATATCTTCCTTGACGCCGGTCTGCGAATCGCGCAGGTCGCGCGATCGCTGGAGAATAGTCGAAAACGGAATAAAGAACGCACCGTCGTTATGGTCGATATTCTGCCAGACGGTTGTCTGGGCGAGTGTTTTCGAGTTGATCGTTGTACTAATCGTACTGCCAAAAATGTGCCTCTGCGATGTTCGCCGCATCCGAAAACGGTCGGTGCGGCGGTCGATGTTGTCCGACTGAATGTCCGTCTGGTTGAACGTCTCAAAAAAATTGAGTGCTGTAACGGTCAGCTTGTTTCGCGGCGTCAGATCAAAGACAAACTTGTTTGTAAAATCGAGCGTTCGCGGATATCCGATGATGCCCGCGTCGGTTATCCCGGCGACATCGAGAGCGACGTCTATATAGCTGCGGCGGGCCGAGAAAAGCCAGCCGCCGCGTTTTGTAATTGGCACGTCGAGGCTGCCGCCCAGCGTCCCCGAATCGGCAAATAAAACGCCCTGAATCCGCCGCCGGTTGGCCTCGCGAATACTGATGTCGAGCGCTGACGACATCCTATCGCCATATTTTGCCCCAAAACCGCCGGCCGAAAACTCGGCCCGCTCAAATGTATCCGGCGGCAAAATCGACGCCCGCCCGCCACGCGGCCCGTCGTATTGATCGGTAAAATATGTAAAATCGCGGACGGGAATATTGTCGATGTAGGTCAGATTCTCGTCCGATCCGCCGCCCCGCACGATCAGATCAGCGAACTCGCCGGACGCCGCCGTCACACCCGGAAGCGAATTGATCGCCCGCAGCGGATCGCCACCGCTGCCCGGTGTCGTCCGAAGGTCCTCGCGGCGAAGCGTTACGCTGCTAACGGGCTGATCAACATTCTCGGCAAAAGTTTCACTCCGCACCTCGACCTCAGCCGACAGCCTCACGTCAAGCTCGGCATTGACTACCGTATCGCGTCCGGCAGTAACGCCGACTTGATTTATCACGAGCGTTGCAAAACCGACATGCGAAATGCGGATCGCGTAAACGCCCGCTGCCGATTCGAGCCGATATATACCTTTGTCATCGCACCGGGCCTCGCCGACCCCGCTGATCTCAATTTTCCCCGCGACCGGCTGCCCCGTCGAACGTTCAGTCACACGCCCGACAATAAATCCGCTTTTGCGGGCGCTTTGTGCAACAACGGCCGCTGAAATCGCAAAGACCAACACAAAGCAAGAGGTAAATTTCGTCATATTATAGAAAAGCTGTAACTCCTAGATGCCATTAGGTTTTTGAATGGTTGCTTGGGCTCCTTACTTTGTGCCGGCTTCCACATTTTCGATTACCCGATGTATCCTATTCACTATGCAAAAGCGTGAGAAATACAAGGTCGGGCTCGTGCAGATGTCGATGGGCGAGGACGTCAATGCGAACTTGAAAAGGGCCGTGGAGTTTGTCCGCGAGGCGGCGGCGAAAGGAGCAAAGATCGTCTGTCTGCCCGAGATGTTCCGGTCGATGTACTTTTGCCAGTCGGAGGACCACAGCCAATTTGACCTCGCGGAATCGATCCCGGGTCCGTCCACAAATGCTCTGGCAAAGGTCGCGGACGAATTTGGCGCGACCGTCATCGCTCCGATCTTCGAAGAACGCGCCCTCGGCCTCTATCACAACAGCCTCGTCATTATTAAACCGCACGAAGAGGTTGCCGGCGTTTATCGCAAGATGCATATTCCGGACGATCCGGCGTACTACGAGAAGTTTTATTTCACGCCCGGCGATATGGGCTTTAAGGCGTTCGACACCGAAGTCGGTCGCATCGGAACGCTGATCTGTTGGGACCAGTGGTATCCGGAAGGCGCGAGGCTGACGGCACTTCGCGGGGCGGAAATTTTGTTTTATCCAACCGCGATCGGCTGGCATCCTGACGAAAAGGAAGTGTTTGGCCACCAGCAGCAGGACGCGTGGCGAACCATCCAACGTTCGCACTCGATCGCAAACGGCGTCTACGTCGCCGGCGTCAACCGCGTCGGCCACGAGGTAATGATCGACGGCACACCCGGCATTGAATTCTGGGGCCGCACATTCCTCAGTGATCCTTTCGGCGTCATCGTTGCCGAAGCCGCAGACGAATCCGAACAGATCGTCTATGGCGAGGTGGATCCATCCCGCGTCCAGGAGACCCGCCGCCACTGGCCGTTTTTGCGAGATCGACGGATTGATGCGTACGGCGAGATTACCAAGCGTTTCATTGACCAATAGACCATTTTTGGAGGAATAATTATTAATTCTCAATTAGTAATTATTAATTATCTATCGACAACGTCTCTCCAGTAAGTCAGGGCTTTCGCATGCCCCCCGAATGGGAACCGCACGAAGCCATTTGGCTTGGGTGGCCGCATAACGCTTCGGACTGGCCGGGGAAGATCGCAGCGATCCATTTTGTTTACGGCGAGATCGTGAGGCGGATCGCGGAGAGCGAAGTGGTGCGGATCATCGTGGGTGACGCGGCTCACGAGGCGAAGGCTCGCGGCATTTTGAACAAGGTCGGCGTTTCGCCGGAGATTATCGAGTTTTTTCAGATTCCGTCAGATCGCGGCTGGACACGTGATTTTGGGCCGATATTTGTTAAAAACGACTCCGAAACCGCCGTCGCCGGATTCAAATTCAACGCCTGGGCAAAATATGACGATCACGAACTGGATTCGACGATTGCTCAGAAGCTCGCTCAGCGCTTAAAAAAGCGATACTTCCCTATCTCACACAACGGCAAACCCTTCGTTCTCGAAGGCGGTGCCATCGACGTCAACGGCAGGGGCGATCTGCTGACGACGGAAGAATGTTTGCTTGATCAGGAGACCCAGGTTCGAAATCCCGGGCTGTCAAAAAGCGAGATCGAGCAGGTTTTGGCGACGAGCCTCGGTGCCACAAACGTTTTGTGGCTTAACAAAGGCATTGCCGGCGATGACACTCACGGCCACATTGACGACCTGTGCCGCTTCGTCGATGCCAAAACCGCCGTCCTCTGCCGCGAGTCAAATCCCAAAGACGCCAATTACCGACTGCTCGAAGAAAACCGCGAACGGCTCGAAGGCTTTCGGCTCGAAAACAAGTCAAAAATCCAGATCGAATTCCTGCCGATGCCGGAACCGCTTTATTTCCGCAGCCAGCGTCTGCCCGCGAGCTACGCAAATTTTCTGATCACGAACTCGTCGGTCCTTGTCCCAACATTCAACGACCCAAACGACCGGATGGCGCTCGGCAAACTCGCCGAGTTGTTTCCAAATCGAAAAGTGATCGGCATCCACGCCGTTGATCTCGTCTGGGGATTGGGAACGCTGCACTGCCTTTCGCAGCAACAGCCGGTAGGCTAACCGCGTTTCGCATCGCGCTTTAACTTATGAACGCTTCGCTCGATCCACCGCTCGGCGGCGACATAGTGAGCAAATTTTTGTTCGTCACGCTTAAAGGCGGGCGTGTGACTATAGCGGCGGCCATTCAAATGTTTGGTCGGGTGGTGGATGTGAAGCATCTCGTGGAAGACCACGTACGCGACCACGTATTTTGGGACAGTTGGCGAATCGAGCGAACGGCTGATCGTGATGTGGTCATGCGTCGCGTCGTGATGACCGAGAATGCGGTAGGTTTTTTTGGCTGACCATGTGAGCGCCGGTTTGGGGATCGAGTTGCTAAAATATTGATTATTCAACCGCGTAAATATTTCATCTAGATCATATACCGAGCCTTTCGAAGTGGTGACGACTTTGCGGCCGCGCTCCCGTTTGCTGTCGGCGGCTTTTAATCTTATTGCGTCTGATTTTATATACGCTGAATAAACTTCGCGGGCGCCGGACGGTATTCGTTTGCGAAGCAGTTTGCCGACGAGAATGTAGGCGAGTCCTTTGTGGCAGACCAGCGGCATTTCTTCACAGATGCGACCGATCCGGATGAAAACCCTGGCGTCGCGAATCCTAATTGTATGATTTATGCCGATATACGGGTAAAATGAAACATGGAGCGGCGGAACCGGACGTTTGGGGTCGTACCAGCGAAAGGCTTCGTTGTATAGGTCGGTTATTTGCTGGATGATGTCAGTCAATTTTTCAAAAGTCTTGCTTGGTGTCAGTAGCCCGCACGTGAGTAAGGGCCGCGTACCCTGTGCGAATTACGTTGATATATTTGTACGTGACCCGTACTCACGTGCGGGCTACTGACACGGATGAATGAAAATTAAACAACCAGTTTAAACAATTTTATTGACACTGCGGCTTCGTAAATGCTATCCCTATATATGGGAAAAGCATACAGCCGATTGGCGGTATGTATCAAATGAACCAAAGACTGACACGCGAGGGCGAAAAAATTACCGATTTTCCCGGTTCCCGCGGTCAGGTTATCTTAACGGCCATAATCAACGAACACTTTGTCACGGGCGAGCCTGTCGGTTCGAAAGTGCTTGCCGAAAAGTTTGCCAACCTCGCAGGTATGAGTTCGGCAACGATCCGCAACGTGATGGGTGAACTGGAGGAAATGGGGATGCTTGAGCAGCCTCACACCTCGGCCGGACGGGTTCCCACTGACAAGGGGTATAGGTTTTACGTTGACAATCTGTTGGGCGTTCTGAGCATTTCGAATGGCGACCTCTTTCGCATAGGCGAGGAATACGGTCTGAATTCTTTAGACCAAACGGATACGCCGGACCGGTTGATGGAACGTACCTCCCAGTTGCTATCAGCTCTTTCTAATAATGTAGGCATCGTGGTTTCGCCGAGTTTGGCGAGTGATCGCCTACAGCATATCGAGTTTGTTAACCTCTCGGATAACAGAATCCTCGTCGTTCTGGTCTCGGCGCCGAATATTGTCCATAACAAGATAATCCGGATGGGCGTGACCTTTTCGAAAGAGGAATTGGAACGCACTGCAAACTACCTGAACAGGGAGTTTGCAGGAAAGAGTTTGGCCGAGATACGTGCTGAGATCATGAAATTGATGCACGAGGAAAAGGCCTTGTTTGACAAGCTTCTTCAAACGGCGGTGATCCTTTGTTCAGGCAGTATCGAGGACGAAGGCGACCGGCTGGGCGAAGTTTTCGTGGACGGCACGTCGAATATTCTTTCGAAAAGCGATTTTGCCGACCTCGAACGCCTCCGTGAACTCCTGCGAACGATAGGCGAAAAATCGCGACTGATGCAGATCCTGACAGAATGTATCGAACGCGAATCCACTGTTAAGGGCGCCGTTCAGGTCTTTATCGGCACTGAAAATCGAACGCCGTCATTTCAAAACTGTGCGCTGATCTCGGCCCCATACCGTGTCGGCAACAGTTCGGCGGTTGGCACATTAAGCGTCCTCGGCCCGACGCGGATCGAATACGCACGGATGATCTCGATAGTTAGCTACGTGGCCCGTACGTTGGAAAAGATGATGTCAGCCGATATCTCAAAAAACTAGATTCAGCAGATGAAAACCTCCTGCCCTGCCAAGAAATGAACTCGAAAGAACCAATCCCGATGCCCGATGAATCGCTCGATGAGCTCGATATGGACTCGATCTCGTCGGTTGACGATTTTATCAGGGAACTCGAAGCAAAAGAAAAGGACCTGCATATTACGGCGGATCTTAAGATCGAGATTTCCGAATCGGAATACGACCCGCGAAATATTCCCGATTTTGTTGTCGAGGAGGTGTTGGCGCCAGCCGTGCCGGACAATCGAGTTGAGGCGCCGGGCGGCGGCCAGGCCCCGGGAATGAAGACGCGGTTATTCGAGCTTCAGAACGAGTTGGACTCGCTCAACAAACGTATGACCTCGCTCCGAACCGAGCGGAATGAAATCCAGGAAAAGAGCGACCGTCGGCTAAAAGATTTTGAGAATTTCAAATACCGCATGGATCGTGAGCGCCGCGGCGCGTTTATCGATCAAATCAGCAATCTCGCCAAGCAGATGCTTCCCGTTCTCGACAATCTGGATCGGGCGATGGGCGCGGTAGAAAAGTCCCAGGTCGAACAGTCTCCCGAATTTCAACAATTTTTCGACGGTATCGCCTTGGTTCACCAGCAGGTTACCGAAGTGTTTTCGGAAATGGGCGTCCAGCCGATTTCCACGGTTGGTGAGCATTTTGATCCGAATTTTCACGAGGCGGTCGCGACCGAGGAGCGGAACGACCTTCCCGGAAACACTGTTTCACAAGAGATGCTCCGGGGTTACCGGATCGGCAACCGCGTGATCCGCCATTCGATGGTTAAGGTCACGATGGGCCCGCCAATTATCAAAGCTAAACTCTCGGGGGAAACCCTATCTGTATCCGACGAAGACATGAGCCTACTCGGTTCAACTGACAACGACCTTCCCGACCTCGATCCCGCTGACAACAACGAGGCCGAATAAACCCCGCACGATAATCACCACAATATCCCACAAGGAACGTACAACGCTATGGGCAAAGTAATTGGAATCGATCTCGGCACGACAAACTGCTGCGTCTCCGTTTTGGAAGGCGGCACCGTCCAGATCATATCTAACAAAGAAGGCGGTCGAACAACGCCGTCGGTTGTCGGGTTTACCGACAAAGACGAGCGTCTCGTCGGCCAGATCGCAAAGCGTCAGGCCGTCACGAATGCGGCAAACACGCTCTACGCCGTCAAGCGGCTGATCGGTCGCAAATTCGACTCTCTCGAGGTCGAAAAGATGCGCACGACCGTACCGTTTGACATTGTCAAGGCCCCGAACGGCGATGCCCACATCCGTGTCCTCGATCGCGTTTACAGTCCGCCCGAGATCTCGGCAATTGTTTTGCAGCGGTTAAAACTGGCCGCCGAAGAGTTTCTCGGCGACAAGATTACCGAGGCGATCATTACTGTTCCCGCCTATTTCGATGACATGCAGCGTCAGGCGACCCGCGATGCGGGCAAGATCGCCGGCCTCGAGGTCGAGCGCATCATAAACGAGCCGACCGCCGCCGCTCTCGCCTATGGTTTTGGCAAGAGCAAGACCGAAAAGGTCGCCGTCTATGACCTCGGCGGTGGTACATTCGATATTTCGATCCTTGAGATCAACGACGGCGTTTTTGAGGTTCTTTCGACATCGGGGAACACCTTTCTCGGCGGCGAGGATTTTGACCACCGAATTATCGACTGGCTGGTTGAGGGCTTTCATGCCGAATTTGATATCGATCTTCGCGGCGACCGCCTCGCGTTGCAGCGTCTCAAGGAAGCCGCCGAACGCGCAAAATGCGAGTTGTCGAGCGTTACGGAAACAAACATCAGTTTGCCGTTCATCGCCGCCGACCCGTCGGGGCCGAAACATATTAACACCACACTTTCACGTGCGAAGTTCGAGGAACTGGTTCAGGACTTGGTCGAATCATCGGTCGAGCCATGTCAAAAAGCCCTGTGGGATGCAAAGCTGCAGCCGGCAGATGTCGATAAGGTGATCCTCGTCGGCGGACAGACGCGTTCGCCGATCATCTCAAAAACGGTTACCGAGGTTTTTGGCAAAGAGCCGTCGGCGGAGATCAACCCGGACGAAGTCGTGGCGATGGGTGCGGCGATTCAGGGCGGCGTTTTAACCGGCGACGTAAAAGATATTGTCCTGCTCGACGTACTGCCGTTGAGCCTCGGTCTCGAAACCCGCGGCGGTTTGTTCGTCAAGCTTATCTCGCGAAATTCGACGATCCCGCTTAAAAACACCATGACGTTTACGACCGTTGTCGATAATCAACAGTCGGTCGAGATCCACATTTTGCAGGGCGAACGCGAGATCGCGAGCGCTAATCGCAGCCTGAATAAATTCGAACTCGTCGGCATTCCGCCCGCACCGCGCGGTGTTCCACAGGTCGATGTAACATTTGAGATCGACGCCAACGGCATCGTCAACGTTTCGGCCAAGGACAAGATGACGGGTCTCGAACAAGCCCTGCAGATCACGCCTTCGTCGGGCCTCTCGCCGGATGAGATCGAGCGGCTAATCATCGAAGCAGAAACGTCGATCGAACGCGATCGGGACGAGAAAGAACTGATCGTCGAACGAAACCGTCTCGACACGCTGGTCAGAAATTCCCGTAAGGCCATGTCTGAGATCGGCAAAGCATTTGACCAGGCGGATCAGCAAGCGATCAATCAGACCCTGACCGAGGCCGAAGAAATGCTGCCCACCGCGAGTGTCGCGGAGCTAAAAATGCAGTACGACAAGGTCGAAGGCGCCGCCAACCGCATAACCTCAGCAATGTTGAACATGGCTTAGTCAGAATTGCAGAAGCCTGCGCGTAAGCAGGGCGAAACACTCAACCTGACTGTCAGGTTAGATGTTTTATGGCAAGGCCGAGGACGCCTCAAACTGCACCACTTCGGCAATGCTCATGGCGTAAAAGTGGAAACTACATAGGCTAGAAAAGGCTGTCTGAAAAGGCAGCCTTTTTGGGCAAGTTTCACCTTTTTGGGGGAAACATTTTTGGGTTTATTTGTGCCACAAAAACTTAGTAAAAAATGAGTCGATTTTCGGCGGTTTTTGATATGTGGCACGTGCCACATTTAAAGTTTCTTCTAACAAAAGTGGTCGTAAACATCTCTGTCCATTGGGGTTTTCTGGTAAACATTTTTTGGCTTCTGTCGTAGCATTTTTTGCTGTTAGGTACAGGAAAAATGCGGGTTTGGTAGAGGTATTCGTGAGATTGGTCAAAGGGTTTTTGGCGCGTAAATACCTTTACCAATCGAATCCTCATCAGAAGTAAGGTTAGCCGCAAAAATACACTAGAGCGGTTTCGGATTGACTGGAGGGTGAGCATCCTGCTCGCCCCGCACCGGTGAGCAGGATGCTCACCCTCCAGTCGAAACCGCCGCTGGTTCGGCAGTTGGCGTTTTGTATCACGAACCGGATCTAATTTCTTTAAATTGACACTCCAAACCTACGAGATAGCGTTTCCCATAGAGTTTGTAGTATCTCTTCACCCTCATGGCCTCAGCTCGCGAAGCCTGGGCAAATTCCGCCTGACGCTGAATTCATCCGCTCGATCTGTTAAAGGAGCTTTTGCTGCAACCCGTATGCTCAACAGCAGCGAATCGGCACCACTCGCCGACGCGAGACTCTCGTCGGTTGAGTACACGCTTGCGGTGATAATGTAGTTCAAGCCCGGAAATTTATATGTCCGGGCTGTGTCGGTCTCTTCCTCAAAACTTGGCATAAAAACAGGAAACTCGGTTACTGGGCATGTTTTCAATTTTTTTAAACACGCATCTTCCAATCGATCCCCTAATTTTAGGACCGCAGCTTCGTCAACCACGTAGACGTGGCACCCGCTCTTATGGTCATCCTGGGCGCGGAGAGTCAGGCAAAAACAAAACAAAGCGATCAATACATAGATGTTCCTCATAGGTATTGTCTATGATGCCTGACCTTTCCATTTCGTAGCCCCGCTTAAGTTGGCGCCTATGCGGGCAAGCCCGCCTTTTTTCGTATGTCATTGACAGGTTGTATAGTAACGGTATACACTTTCACTGATGATAAAAAGCTTTCGACACACCGGCATCGAACGCTTTTTTCGTACAGGATCGAAAGCGGGAATACAGCCGAAGCATGCCGAGAAATTGCGACGACAACTGTTCGCTCTTGATAACGCGACGGATCCGCTCGATATGAATGCACCGGGCTGGAGGCTTCACGGGCTTAAGGGCGATTTGTCAGGACACTGGTCGATCGATGTAAGCGGCAACTGGCGTTTAACTTTTACTTTTGAAGGTACGGACGCTATTTTGGTGGACTATCAGGATTATCATTGAGGCTTTTATGGCAATGTTCAACCCGCCCCATCCGGGCAGCGTTTTAAGAGAATATCTTGGCGATATTTCGGTAACGGATACGGCTAAGCACTTAGGAGTAACGAGGGCAGCACTTTCTCGAATATTGAATGGAAGTGCGGGCATATCGGTCGAAATGGCCCTTCGTTTGTCAGATGCATTTGGGACGAGTCCCGATCTTTGGGTAGGAATGCAGTCGAAATATGACCTTTGGTGTGCTTCGAAATCCAAAAGAAAAAAGATTGGCCCTCTCGCCCCTGTCCAGGCCTAACGAAAACCAGTCAAGCGGCAAATTGGTCGAAAATTTTTTGTTGAATTTTGTAATTAACGGGCGTAACTTTATCGGTATGCGGTTTTTATCATTATTTCCCGCCTTACTTTCTTTCATTATCGGTGTGGTAATCGTTAGTACCATTGAGTCACGGATCAACGGTATCGATTTGGGTGAAACGCCAACCGTCAATGAACCATTTAGACTCGATCGTGATGCCTATATCGCCAAATATACAATCTCGAAAAAGATCGATTTTAGGGTCAACGGGATTGGCGTTAAAAGCACGGAAAAAGAAGTTCGAAATAGACTGGGAAGAGCGAAGAAGGTCGATTTAGATACCGTCAATTATGAATCCGGAACTGAAGGCTTTAAGGATTTCTACTTCGATGGACTGTTTATTGGAACGAAATCAAATGAGAGTGGAGAATTTTCCGTCGATATTATTGAGATCGACAGCGGGCGATGGAGCTTCAGCGGCGTTGGAATAGGGTCTTCGGTCTCGGATGTGAAACGGGAATTTGGCGAACCTTTCCGCGTAGATGAATATAAACTGTATTACAATCCGCCGCAGACGGGAGCATTGTTAGAGTTTGAAATTAATAATGGTCATGTGGTCAAGATCAAAACCGGCTTTGGTCGTTGCTGACGGTCTTGTTGAGAAATTTCTTTCATTAATTCATAATGTTCCTACGCCAGTTCATTTCGGATGAGCTGGCGTTTTTGAGATTCTAGAGATGAGCAAACGAGACTATTACGAAATTTTGGGCGTGACTAAGACTTCGACCGAGGTTGAGATAAAACGCGCGTACCGCACGCTTGCGGTGCAGCATCATCCGGACAAAAATCCTGGCGATGCGGCGGCTGAGGACAAATTCAAAGAGGCTGCGGAAGCATATTCCGTACTGTCGGATTCGCAAAAGCGTGCGGCGTATGACCGGTGTGGGCATCAGGGCGTCGGCGCGGGCGGAGGATTCGATCCCGGGTTTTCTAATATTGAGGATATTTTTGATATTTTTGGCTTTGGCGACATGTTTGGGCAGCAGGGACGGCGGCGTACGACCGTCCAGCGCGGATCGGACCTGAGGTACGATCTTGAAATCTCGCTCGAAGATGCGGCACGTGGTAAGGACGAAAAGCTTCGAATTCCGCGGCTTGAAACCTGTGAGGAATGTTCGGGCATAGGGGCCGAAAAAGGAACATCGCCCGAGACCTGCATTACCTGCGGCGGCAGCGGTCAGACGCGCTATCAGCAGGGTTTTTTCAGCGTCATGCGGCCGTGCGGCAACTGCCGCGGCAAGGGCCAGATCATCAGATTACCGTGCAAAAAATGCCACGGACAGGGCCGCGTAGAGAAGGAAAAGACCATCGAGATCAAGATTCCCGTAGGCGTCGAAACCGGTTCGCGGCTCCGCGTAACCGGCGAGGGCGAGGCCGGTGTAAACGGCGGGCCATCAGGTGACCTGTTTATCGTGCTGCATATTGCGGCTCACGAGCATTTTGAGCGGCAAGGCGCCGATCTATACGCTGCGGTTCCGATCACATTTGCTCAGGCCGCACTCGGTGCCGAAATTCAGGTCAGGACGCTCGACGGCGAAGAGGATCTGAAAGTTCCCGCCGGAACACAGACCGGCACGGTTTTTCGCATCAAAGGAGAAGGAATGCCAAATCTCGGCAGCCGAGGAAAAGGCGACCTCTATGTCGCCGTCACGCTGATGACGCCGAAGACACTCAGCAAAGAGCAGCGAAAACTGCTCGAACAATTGGCCGACATCGAAGACGTTGATTTTTCAGACGAATCGTTTATCGACAAGGTGCGGAATATTTTTGGATGATAGATTAGAGAATATTGCTCGGTCGTCAAAAATGTTGACAACTTTGTCGACACATATTATTCTCGACAATTATATGTCGCAGGTAAGGATCAACAAAAATACACACTCCATTCTTCGAAATCTCTCGACCTTGGAAGGGGCACCAATGCAGGAAATCCTTGACAAAGCCGTCGAACAGTACCGCCGGCGGGTTTTCCTGCAAGGGCTAAGCGATGACTTCCGCCGCCTCAGCGAGGATAAGGCGGCCTGGAATGAGTATCAGCTCGAAATGAGCGAGTGGGAAACCACTATGACGGACGGTCTGGATAAAGAATAGTGGAAGTCAAACGCGGCGAAATATGGCTGGCCAATCTAGATCCGACTGTGGGAAGCGAGCAGGCCGGAACGCGGCCTATTCTGGTACTTTCAAGCGATTTTTTTAACCAGGGTTTTTCTCATCTCGTTTACGCGATGCCTTTGACATCACGAAACAAAAGCATCAGATCACACATCCCCGTGGTTCCGCCAGAGGGCGGCCTCGTTTTACCGAGCTATATTATGTGTGAGGCGATGCGTTCGATCAGTAAGCGGCGATTAGTAAAACACTTAGGATCGCTTTCTTCGCGAACGATAATCGAAGTTGAGGATACGCTAAGAATATTGCTGGATATATAAGAGTAAGAGCAAAATCAGGAGAAATGTGCATCAAACGATTTAGTTATGAAAATCCAATCTTTCGTACTTTTGTTTTTTCTTTCAGTCGTTTCGTCTGGTCAGTCGCCGTCAAAAATACTCAGTCAGGCTAATAAAGCCCTGGGTGGTGAAAAACCGCTGAAGGCGATCACGTCGTGGCAACAGACTGGCAAGATCACGCGTATTTCGGACGGAGCGACCGGTAACTATTCGGCTACGGCATCCGGCGGCGCGTTCTACGGCGGGATGTATGACCTTAACGGATTTGAGGTTGCCTATGGCTACAACGGCAAATCGGGCTGGATGCGCGATTCGAAAATGGGTTTGCGAACCGCAACGGGCGAAGCGGGTAAAGCATTCCAGGCCGAGGCCGCGTACCGAAATACACGCTGGCTAAAAGCCAAGGACGAAAAATCCAAAATCACCTCAGGCGGCACCGCGAACGTGGGCGGCAAACCGGCGAATGTCGTGCTGCTGACGACAGCCAAGGCCGTTCGGATCAAGCTGTATTTTGATTCCGTTTCGGGTTTTTTGCTACGCGAGGAAGTTCCGCGGGGCGGCAAGTCGTTTGATTACAGCGATTATCGCCTTGTTGGCGGCATTCAGACGCCGTTTGCGGTCAAGTTTGCTGAAGGCGACGAGACGTATGATATAAAGCTTGACGACGTTAAATATAATCAGGCGGTCGCTCGGACAGCCTTTGACTTTCCCAAAATGTCGAGCGAGGCTTTGCCTGATATTCCGACTCTTCTGAATGAGATCCGTGCCAATGCCGACAAGGTGGATGCGATCCTTGAGAACTATAGCTATACCGAAACCCGCATCGATCGCGATCTAAACAGTAACGGTGAGTTCGTGATTAAAGGCACGGACAAGCGTTCGTTCACTTTTTACAAAGGCTACCGCATCACGCGCAACCTCGAGAAAAACAATAAGCCGTTATCGTCCTCAGATCAGGCCAAAGAGGACAAGGATGTCGAAAAACAGGTTGCCGAAATCGAGAAAAAAATCGCCGAAAAAGAACGAAAACAGGCCGAAAAGCGTGAGGTTTCGTCCGGCGTCGCCGGCCAGCCAAAGAGCGAGGGCCAGCGGATAACGATCGCCGATGCGCTAAAAGGTTCGCGTTTGACAAACCCGCGACGCGAGCGTTTTAAGAACCGCGACGTGATCGTTTTTGATTACGAGCCAAATCCTGGATTCAAACCGCAGACGCGGAACGAAAAGCTATTTGCGCTCTGTAACGGTGCCGTCTGGGTCGATACGGTTACGAAACAGGTTGTCCGTCTCGAGGCCGTTCTGACGCAGAGTGCTGGCAATTTTTTGGCAAAAGCAAAACGCGGAGCGTCGTTCAGCCTCGAAAACGAGATCGTCAACAACGAGATATGGCTGCCGTCCCAAGCCGACATCAATCTACAGATCAAGATCCTTTTTGCGGGAATTAACATCAATAATCTCATCAAATACGGCGATTACCGCCGCTTTGAAACCGAAGTCAAGGGCGCGACCGTGGGCGATGAGAAAAAGCCGTAGACAAAACCGCCTCGCGTCAAGGCGAGCGTCTTTTGCAGAAGCCCGCGCATTAGCAAGGGCTTACCACGGACGTTGGATGTTAAGCCCTTGCTTGCGCGCGGGCTTCTGCAAAGACCGGCCGCTTAGTCAGGCGGTTTTGACTTTTCCGCGACAACTTCGAACAGAGCATTTTTAAAAAACACTCTCTTTAACAGCGCGTCCGGGCTGGAAAGCGGAGATGATCTTTGCGCACTTTTCGTAACGGCAATAGTGGTATTTTGCTGGTTGATCTTCAGCGGCAGCTTGGCAAAAACGTCGGCGATCTGCTCTTCGCTTAGATGTATCGTATGGTCGGCGAAGGCGGAAAGTTCGAGTTTGAGGCCGATCGCATTCCATGCGCCGTGGGCCCGCGAGGCGAGATCGTAGAACGGATGGTGTATATTGACCGTGAAATAAAGGAGACCGCCGGGCCTTAAAACGCGGATTATCTCGTCAACCACCGCAAACGGCCGTGTGGCGTGATCGATGACATTGTCGCTCATCACTATATCGAAAGACGCATCGCCGAACGGCAATTCTTCGCCGATCGCCGCCACGGTCAGGGCCGTTTGTTGGATACGCGGGAAAAGTTTTTTGTAATCAACCGCCAAAGGGTCGACGCCAACCCCAAAGCTATTTGAGATGCCAAAAACCAGCCCATGCGCTCCGCTTCCGACTTCCAACACTTTGTCTGTTTCGCGAAAAGGCCTGATCGATTCCAGCTTCTGCCTAACCTGCTGGGAACGCAGAAAATTGGTCCGCACGAGCTCGGCTTCGTGTTCCGAATAAGCCGTAGATTTGTTTTCCTGATAATCGAGCTGACGCGAGAGCGCCCGTCGACCGCGTTCATCTAGCTTCCGGTCGAGCCAGCCGACTGATTTATTTTCGTGATCGGCGGACATTCCGTTAAGAGAGCTTCGATTTTACCGTTTCGCTGACCAGTTTTCCGTCTGCGGTCTTCCCGGCGAGGTTGGCCAACGCCGCTTTCATTACCGCGCCCATGTCCTTCATCGACGAGGCGCCGGTTGATGCGACCGCCGCATCCACAGCGGCGGCGATTTCGTCGGGCGTCGCGGAGCGCGGCAGATAAACCTCGATTACACCTATCTCTGCCGCCTCTTTTGCGGCCAGATCGTTGCGGCCAGCGTCTTCGTACTGTTCGATTGAGTCGCGACGCTGTTTGACGAGCGACTGGAGCGGCTTTTGTTATTTCTTCGTCCGTCAGATCACCGCCTTTCTCGATCTTGCGGTTCATCAGGTTGGCCTTGACCATTCGCAGCACGGAGAGGCGCGTCGCGTCCTTGGCCTTCATCGCGGTGGTCAGGTCGGCAATTATCGTTTCCAATAAACTCATATTCAATGAGTTTAATAGCGGATCGCGGAAGTCACAAGCGGAGTACGTGCGGACGGTTATCTGAAGATCGATCCGACAGCTTTGAGCCAGTTGTAAGGCTTTTTGAGGACTGGCAGGGCCTTAGCGAAAAACCCTTTCTTTTTCGGCCGCGACGAAGCTTTGGCGGACAGTTCGTAGGTCTTCGGCTCCTGATACGACATCATCGCTCCCGGATACTCTGTCCGCGGTTTGTCAGGCTGAGATTTGAATACAATGGCGTCGTGGCGTTGGTACAAAATAGTGACAGGCTTGAGATTTTCGACACTGTTGCTGGGTACGTAGGTGTTTAGGGTCGGGCGTTTCCGACGAGTCGAGACAGCCAGGCGCGCTGAATGGCCTGGTTCCGCATCGGGTCGCCGCGACGTCGCAAACTGAGTCGCCATCGTGTCGCTATCGGTGGGTTCGAATGAAATATCCGCTATCGTTCGTTCGTACACAACGGGTTCAGCGACCCGTGCCGCCAGGTTGCGATCCGTCGCATTTTTGTCGACTACTACAAACGAGGTCTCGGCCGACGGGTCGGCGGCGTTGTATGCAATAAATCCTAGCTGGAGACAGAAAACGCCCGATATTGCCAACATCAACTTCTTCATTCTATCCAAGTCCTCCGGTCTCGTATGTTTACCCATGATAAACATCGTTATCATTAGTATAGCGCTTTATGCAATCGGTTGCATCAAAGTTTTGACTAAAAGTAGTAACAATTTTTAATCCTCATGGCGCGGTGTAAAGACGGAAATCAGATCCGTTCTAGTTGGCTATTTCGTCTAAGGTAAGTCGGCTGGTTTATAATCTAGCTGAGGAGTAATTTGCAAAGTTAAGTATGAAAAACGTATCCAAGCCCTTTTTTATTGCTCTATTGTTAGTGTCATGTTTTTCGTCGGCACGTGCTGATTGGATAGATAAATTTGTCGCTGAAACAATCAAACAGCGGAAGATTCCAGGGCTTTCGATTGCCGTAATCCGAGACGGTAAAGTGATTAAAGCGAGCGGTTACGGTCTTGCAAATCTCGAACTGCAAACGCCGGCGACCAAAGACACGGTTTATGAGATCGGCTCGATTTCCAAGCAGTTTGCGGCGGAAGCGGTGATGTTATTAGTCGAAGAAGGAAAAATAGACCTTGATGATTCGATCAGAAAATACTTGCCCGCAAATGCTCCCGACATTTGGCAGAAAATTACGGTCAGAAATCTTCTGAATCACACTTCGGGTTTGAAAGATTGGACGGAAATTAAAGAATTTTCATATCGCCGCGAGTATTCAGCAGAAGAATTTATTGATTTGGTCAAATCGTTTCCGCTGACATTTCAGCCGAACAATAATTGGCTTTATTCAAATACAAATCTGCCTTTGATTGGAATTATTGTCGAAAAAGCGGGCGGAAAATCGTTTGAAGATTTCGTCAATGAGCGAATTATAAAGCCATTGAATTTCGCGTCAATTCGTTTCAAACATCAGGAAGATGTGGTCGCGAATCGTGCGACAGGCTATGTTTTGCGAGACGATGTGTGGAAAAACGGCGAGCCTTTTCGTCCGAAGATTATTGCCCCAAGCGGCGGAATTTTGGCAAGTGCGGTTGATCTTGCAAAATGGTGGGAAGCCGTTTTTCAAGGTCGCGTTGTGAAACAGACAAGTTTGGAACAGATGCTAAAACCCACAAAAATAAACGACGGCAGAAATGTTGCCCACGGTTTTGCGTTTTTTATGGATTCGTTTAACGGGCATAAAATTGTTCAGCATTTTGGTTCAACCGTCGGCGGTTTCGGTAGCATTGTTAAATATTATCCAAACGAAAAAATCACGGTCGCGGTTATCAATAACCTCGAAGACGGCGGCGTTGGCTCAGAATATATTGCCAAACGAGTCGCTAATTTCTATATTCCCGGTGCGTTTGTCGGTGGCATGAAAGAAGTAATTGATGCAAACCAAACGCAGACAAACTTGCAAATTCTAAAAGATATTTCTGAAAGTAAAACCTCCGAAATTATGTCGGCAAATTTTGCTGCAAATGTCAGCGGAACTTTCCGCAAACAACTAGCTGAAAATCTCAAACAAATGAAGTCTTTTGCATTCTTAGGCAACGAAAAAATCGGTGAAAATCATTTTATGCTCGCCCCAAATGCTTCGGAATTTTTCCGCTACAAAATGACGCTTGCAAACAAGACGGTTTACTATCATTTTCGAATGAATAAAGACGGCAAAATCGGGTGGATCGTGTTTGAGGATTGAGCAAAATACGCACGGTTCGAGAAGTCGCGTCTTTGACGATCAATTGATAAACTGAAGAAACAAGTTTTCGGGGGAGCTGCAAAGCTGAGAGTTGTTCGTGAATGGACATTACCCTAAAAACCTGATGCGGATAATACCGACGAAGGGAGAAAAACGATGAAAGAACAGTTGTCAGTTGTCAGTGGTCAGTTGTCAATCGATGAGACGAACGGTGTCAGTAGCCCGCACGTAAGTAAGGGCAATGTTGAGGATAAAACGAGCGATCAGGTAAAATTGCCGGCGTCGCAGAAGGTTTATGTCGAGACTCAAAGTGTCAGTAGCCCGCACGTAAGTAAGGGCTCAACTCTAGAAACACACAACTTCAATTTACGCGTACCATTTCGCGAGATCGCGTTGTCGCGGTCGAAGGACTTTGACGGAAATCTCGAAGAAAACCCGCCCGTTCGCGTCTATGACACAAGCGGCGTGTGGACCGATCCGGCGGCGAAGTGTGATGTTCGCGAAGGGCTGCCCGCCCTGCGGCGTGATTGGATCGTCGGACGTGGTGATGTCGAGGAATATGAGGGCCGCGAGGTCTTGCCGCAGGACAACGGCTATCTCACCAAAGGCGCCGAGGAGTATGCTCGTGTCAGTAGCCCGGACGTAAGTAAGGGCTCCGCGTCGCGAAATGGCGAGTTGGAAGAATTCCCCGGCCTTCGCCGCGCGCCGCTTCGGGCGAAATCGGGAAGTTGCGTAACGCAAATCCATTACGCCCGCCAAGGCATCATAACGCCTGAGATGGAATACGTCGCGATCCGCGAGAACCTCGGCCGGAGGGCGGACACTCTTGTCCGCCAGTCAGAGCGAAGCGACCGTTCATCACTAAATCACCAACACAAAGGCGACTCCTTCGGTGC
Source organism: uncultured Acidobacteriota bacterium (assembly GCA_963738935.1). Taxonomy (GTDB): domain Bacteria; phylum Acidobacteriota; class Blastocatellia; order Pyrinomonadales; family Pyrinomonadaceae; genus OLB17. Next base: position 3,585,685 of record CAVTYF010000001.1, read on the forward strand.
CTCGATCCCACAATTTGTCACGCCCGAATTCGTCCGCGACGAGGTAGCTCGCGGGCGGGCGATCATCCCGAACAACATCAATCATCCCGAAAGCGAACCGATGATAATCGGTCGTAATTTTCTGGTCAAAATTAACGCAAATATCGGTAATTCCGCGATCGCCTCAAGCATCGAAGAGGAAGTCGAAAAGATGCGTTGGTCAACACTTTGGGGTGCGGATACGGTGATGGATTTGTCAACGGGCAAGAATATCCACGCCACGCGGGAATGGATTTTGCGGAATTCGCCTGTGCCGATCGGAACGGTGCCGATTTATCAGGCACTCGAAAAAGTCAACGGGAAAGCCGAAGATTTGACTTGGGAAATCTACCGCGACACGCTGATCGAACAAGCCGAACAAGGCGTTGATTATTTCACGATTCACGCCGGAGTTCGTCTGCCGTATATTCCGTTGACGGCGAAACGCACGACGGGAATCGTCTCACGCGGCGGCTCGATTATGGCGAAATGGTGTCTCGCCCATCACGAAGAAAGTTTTCTCTACACGCATTTCCGCGACATTTGCGAGATTATGCGGACTTACGATGTTTCGTTCAGTTTGGGCGACGGATTGCGTCCGGGTTCGATTGCGGATGCCAACGACGAAGCTCAATTCGCCGAACTCGAAACGCTCGGCGAATTGACCAAAATCGCTTGGGAAATGGATTGCCAAACGATGATCGAAGGTCCGGGTCACGTCCCGATGCACCTCATCAAAGAGAATATGGACAAGCAGCTCGAAGTCTGCGGCGAAGCACCTTTTTACACGCTCGGACCGCTGACGACCGACATCGCACCGGGTTATGACCACATCACTTCGGGCATCGGAGCGGCGATGATCGGCTGGTTCGGCTGTGCGATGCTCTGCTATGTAACTCCAAAGGAACACTTGGGTTTGCCCAACAAACAAGATGTCAAAGAGGGCGTTATCACCTACAAACTCGCAGCACACGCGGCAGACCTCGCCAAAGGTCATCCGGCGGCTCAATACCGCGACAACGCTCTCTCCAAAGCCCGCTTCGAGTTCCGTTGGGAAGACCAATTCAACTTGGGACTCGACCCCGAAAAAGCCAAAGAATTCCACGACGAAACCCTCCCCGCCGAAGGCGCCAAACTCGCCCACTTCTGCTCAATGTGCGGACCACATTTCTGCTCAATGAAAATCACGCAGGACGTCCGCGAATACGCCAAAGAGCAAAACGTCGCAGAAGAAAAAGCACTCGCCGTCGGAATGGCAGAAAAGGCGAAGGAATTTGTCGCAACGGGAAGTGAAATTTATCAAGGAGGCAATAAATGATTCGATTTGATGCAAACAAATTATACAATGCATTAGATAAAAAACGTCTTGAGCGTGGAATTACTTGGAAACAACTTGCAAATGAAATTGGTGTCTCCGAATCCACGATAGAACGGACAAAACTCGGCGGACGAATGGAAGTTGACGGAATGTTGGCGATGGTTTGTTGGCTCGGCGTTCCGGTAGAAACTTTTACCAAACACACTCTGAGATGATTTCGCAGTCGGAATGGCAGAAAAGGCTGCGGAGTTTAAAGCGACAGGAAGCGAGATTTATCACGGGAATTTGTTGCAGCTTAGAAAATGGCAAAAGGAAGAATTTTACAGGTTAAAGAATCAAAGATAACGGTTATCACTCAGAATGAAACCGACTTCATCAGTCTGACTGATATGACCGCAGGTTTCAGCGAAGGCAGTGGCTTAATTGGTAAATGGATAACCAATAAAAACACGTTGGAGTATTTGGGCGTTTGGGAAAACATAAACAACCCGAATTTTAATTACCCCGAATTCGGGGTAATTGGAGGTGAATCAGGTGGGAATAGGTATAACATTTTGGAAACAGCTGCAAATACAAATCTGTTATAATCTCGACTAGAGGCATTATGATTACAATCAAGTTTACAGAAGCCGATACTGAGTTGGAGGCACTTGGATTTCTTCTCGGTCGTTTTCCCGGCCGGGTGCTGAAAACGGGCGAGGTGCTTGTTCCCGATGCCGCCTTACAGGCATTGGCACTCGAAGGTTATCAATTCAACGTGATAGGAAAATCTACCTATGAGCAGCAAATTGCGTCGCTTCGAGATATTGTTCCCGCAGCAGTATAACGATGGCAGCGAAATACCTCGCAAACTTCGTGGACAAGCTCTGAAAGAGATCGTTGATCAATTCGGAGCGGCCAGTTTTGAGCCGACCGCTATCGAAGGCTATTGGCACCACGAAGGAATTCTCTACACCGATTCGCTGTCAAAGATCGTCATAGATGTAGCTGATTCCGAACAGAACCGCCAATGGATGCGCGACTTCAAAGCTCGTTGGAAGCTGGCTCTCGATCAACTCGACCTGTGGTTGGTCAGCTACGAAATAAATGTCGAGTGAGATCGCGAGTCTGGCGGCGAAGTAAAAATAACCAAACAAGAGATCATCGCGGGTGACCACCGCGCCGGCTTCGAATCCGTCGAACGCGACAACGCCCTCTCAAAGGCGTGCTTCGAGTTCCGTTGGGAAGACCAATTCAACCTCGGCTTAGACCCCGAAAAAGCCAAAGAATTCCACGACGAAACCCTCCCCGCCGAAGGTGCCAAACTCGCCCACTTCTGCTCAATGTGCGGCCCGCATTTCTGCTCAATGAAAATCACACAGGACGTTAGGGAATATGCGAAAGAGCAAAACTTAGAAGCAGAAAAAGCATTAGCAGTCGGAAAGCTGCGGAGTTTAAAGCAACCGGAAGCGAGATTTGTCATGGGAATTTGCCTGATGGCGGTGAAGGAGCATCATTAAAATAGGATTCTCAAATTTGTCGTTTTTAAGGTAATACAGACACATTACTGAAGTTTACTCACTTTAGTCCTTGCTTTCAGATTATCATATATGTTACCGTTAGGTAACATATATGAAGTCGTTAAAAGCAGTATCCACTCCTAAATCTGAACCGAAAGAGGAACTTATTTCTGTTTGGTCGGCACTTTCCGATCCGACTCGGCGTGAAATATTGGATATGCTTCGTGAGCGTCCGCACACAACGGGCGAATTGTCTGACGCTTTTCCGCAATCAAGATTTGCCGTCATGAAGCATCTGAATGTGCTTGAAAATGCGGGACTTATCTTGATTCGTCGGGAAGGACGCGAAAGATGGAATCATCTTAATGCCGTACCCCTCCAACTTCTTTATGAGCGTTGGGTTAAGCCGTATCAAGCTCATTGGGCATCACAAATGACGGATTTGAAGTCGAGAATCGAAGGAGAAACCGAGAGTATGAAAACAGCATCGTTAGAACAAGTTGAACTGGAAATCTTTATTAAAGCCCCGATTGATAAAGTTTGGAAATCGCTCACAGAAGAGACAACCTTTTGGTGGTCGAAGGAGTTTTACACAAGCGAAAAAACAAAAGGATTTCATCTTGAGCCGAAGTTAGGCGGCAAAATGTTTGAAGATTGTGGCGACGGAAACGGCGTAATTTGGTATGAGGTGTTCGCCATCAGTCCGCCGAAATCGCTTGATTTAAGGGGGAATTTGGCTGTTCCATACGGACCCGCATTTAGTTTGCTTCATATTGAATTAGAAGAAAAAAACGCCGGCACAATCTTTAGACTTTCTGATTCGACGATCGGGCTGATTAAAGATGAAAAGCAAGTAAAGATTGACGGTTGGAAACAATTATTTGAAGACGGTTTGAAGCCATATCTTGAAAATCAAAGCGGCTTGAACTAAATATTTAAGCCATATTTTGGCTTTTTGTAAAAATCTTGAATTCAAGCAGTAAGTGCAACTCTTGTTAATTGCTCCAGTTCTTTGAAATAGACCTCATTGGGTGATTTATAGCCGAGCGATTTGCGAGGGCGGTTGTTAAGGTTGTCCTCGACTTGTTTTACGTGTTCATCGGTAATTGTATCGAACTTCATATGTTTGGGAAAGAATTGGCGGATGAGGCCGTTAGTATTTTCGTTGAGGCCGCGTTCCCAGGATGAATATGGGTGACAGAAGTAGAAATCGGCGTTCAGGTTTTTAGCGATTTTCTCGTGTTCGGAGAATTCGCGGCCGTTGTCGGCGGTCAGGGTATGGACGATTAAGTCTTTTACTTCGCCCACGATAGCCTGACCGACGAGAGCACCTGTTTTTTGATTGACCTTTTTCATTCTGAGCAGTTTCGATTTTCGATCAACGATCGTGACAATCGCCTGTTTGTGGCCCTTGCCAATTATGGTGTCGAGTTCAAGATCGCCGATGCGTTTCTTTTCGGCGACGATGAGCGGCCTCTGGTCGATGCTTATCTGGTTTTTCCAGACGCCGCGTTTCGAGTACGAGCCGTAGCGTTTACGGCGTTTCTTGCGGCATCGCAAGTATGTGTGCAGGTCACCGCCACGTTGCTTGTCTCGATAAATATGCTGATATATCCATTCGTGGCTAACCGGATATTGACCCGCCAAGCGGCGAAGACCGGAAACCTGATCGGGACTCGAGTACTTTTTGATTTCGGCCTCGATTTCCGTCCAAACACTCGCCGGAATACGCGGTCCGGCTTTCTCTGTACGCCGCTCAAGTGCTTGTCTATCAGCATATTGCGGGCGATAACCGCGTTTTGACCAATTGCGCTTGAGCTCGCGCGTAACGGTTGATTTATGCACCCCGATGATCCCGCCAATCTCGGTTCTCAAATGCCCGGCTTTCAAAAGTGCATAAATTTGGTATCTTTGTTCAAGGGTAAGCTGCTTGTACTTCATGATAACTCTTCGATGTCACCATCAAAGAGCGAAGATGCTATCGCAGCTTGCCCTTTCCGGCGACTCTAAGAGTTGCACTTACTACTTGAATTCAAGAATATATGAAAGTTAATCAAAACAAAAATAGAGTTATTCCAAAGCTGAGTCTAATAGCGTTTGTGGCGTTAATCGCAGTTGTTAAGACTTTTTCCCAAAATGTAATTGCCGACGAAAGCGAACACATTTCGTTAGTTCAAAAGTTTATCAAGGCTTTCAACCAACAGCAGACTAAACAAATGCTGGAATTGGTTGATGACGAAATTCAATGGATAAGCATCAATGGCGAAACAACATCTGTGGAAACCAAAGGGATTGCCTCGTTGGAAAAAAGTATGGAAGGGTATTTCAAAAATTGCCCGTCGTGTCGCTCTACTTTGGAATGGATTCAGGCATCGGATGAGCGAGTGATAACCCTTGAACGAGCCGAATGGATGAGCAAAAACGGTTTGAAAAAACAGAAAAGTGTGGCGGTTTATGAATTTCGCAAAAATAAAATTTTGCGTGTCTATTACCTTCCTGCCGAAAAGCTGCGAGCGATGTAGTAAGGAAAAATCAATAGTTATGTCACAAAGCAAGTGGCGTGAATCCATCCGTTCTAGGAAAAGAGTTGTTTTATAGAATTTACTAGTGAGGGAAATGTTTTATGAAATTCAGATTAATTTTTTTGGGTATTTTAATCTTTATTTTTTCTATTCCAGTTCACGCCCAAAAAGAATGGGAAAACATTTATAATCCTCGCACGGGAACTTACGAGAGAATTTATAATCCGGGGAATCCTGCACAAGCGGCTATTGAACAACAGCAACGTGAAGCACAAGCCGATGCAATAATTCGACAGGGCAATGAAAATATTCGGGAAATCAATGATACCTACAATCGTCGCCGTGAAGCAGCTAACGAACAAACAAAACGCAATCAAGAGTTTTGGGATGATATGGCTCGTGATATGCAGTTCAAAATGATTGAGATGAATTCTCGTAGAAACTATGGGAATTCGATTATCAAAGCAGGAAAAGCCTCATCTACTTATCAACCGACTCAGAATTTTAATTTCATAAATTTACTGGCGAAAAGGGCTAAAAATAAACAACAACTCGATTTAATTGAACAATATGCAGCCGCTTCGATGAAAAAGTTTCAGAGCGAATTAGCAACTCGCGGGTTGGTAAAAAATGATTTGGCGGACGGAGTTGTAAATGTTTTTGCAATGGCTTTTGAAGTCTATGAAAATCAAAAAGTAAGCAATGCAGTTGGGCAAAAAATGCGGCAAGAAATTAAGGCTTCATTGCTCAAAACTCCGATTTTTCAAAGCTATACATCAGCCGAACGCGAGGAGGACTACGCCCTTTACGCTACGCTTGCCGGTTACTGTAAAATTCTGTTTGAAAAAGGTGTTAAAGGCGACAAAGCGGCTCTCATCGAAGCCCAATCAACTGCTAAGGGATTGCTCGAAAAATTTTGGGGCAATGGGGTTAACACCCTTCAATTAACGTCCGTCGGGTTTGTCCACAAAGGAGCAAAAATCATCGCCGACGGTAAAGCAACAAATCTTTTCAAATACAATCCGAACTTGGGGGTTGCGGAAATGGGTAATGCACACGTTGATATAAAAACTCAAAATAGCCAAAATATCCAGCGTTTTTATCAGGAAATGACGAAACGAGGCGGACAAAAAGGCGATCTGGCGTGGTGCGGAACGATGGCTGGTAACATCAATTATTATGTTTTAACCAAACAGGAATGGACACCAGTGCAGACCAAAAGCGTTTATGATTTTATGAAAACCAAAATCAACACGCTTCCCGACATTCAAGCCGCTGATGATAATTCAAAACAAATTGCCTGTGAGCAACTGGTGATGAACACAATGAGCAATTATGCCAGATTTATTAAAGGCGAATACACAGCCTATTATACGAATTCTACTGCAACGAATATCTTGCAAGGATTATTTAAGGCACTTGGCGAGGACATAAATAATTATCAGTGGACGGCAAACGGGATCGTAAAAGTAAAATAGACGAAGACTGATTGAATTCAATCTTCTCGGTTACGGGAAGCGAGATTTATCACAGAAATTTGCTTGAACAGGAATTGCCGTCTGCATAAGACGGACGGATTGAAAAGGTCGCGGAACAAGGCTTTAGCCGAATAAACAAAGAATAAAGCAAATTCCGAATAGCATAAGACGGAAGCAAAAGGCAAGATTGATAATTTATTTGATTTCGGCTAAAGCCTGTGATTATTGCAATTACAGTTCCGTCCGTCTTATGCAGACGGCAATTCATAAAGCGAAACGGAAGCGAGATTTATCACGGGAATTTGCCTGACAGGGCGAAAGAACATGCTCTGTAGGTAGTGGTCGTAGCTGTCGGTTCGCGCAACACCTGTGTTAAGATATTCCACGTCATGAAGGTAAAAGACGCTGTAATCGAAACGCTCGAACATCTGCCGGTCTCGCGGCAGAAGGAGCTTTTGCATTTTGCCCAACTTCTTCAATCCAAAATGAAATTAAACGCGAGACCGGCTGTGAAAGCGAAACAACCGAAGCCGCGAAAGTCTCGCATTGTCATGGATAACGAACTCGGCCTTCCGGTACTCACTGCCGGCGAAGATGCTCCTATGGTCACCCACGAGAGAATTCGTGAACTGCTCGCCGATTTCCCATGAGATATCTCCTCGACGTCAATGTTCTCCTCGCGCTTGGAATCCAACAACATCAATTCCGTCCCCGCGTTCGCAAATGGCTTCAGTCTATCGTGGTGAACGAAGTGCCGCGTTTAGCTACATGCTCAATCACTGAGCTGGGTTTTGTACGAATCGCCTCGCAGAACGATTTTGGCTTCACCATTGAAGAGGCAAAAGAAGAACTAGCAAAGCTAAAGAGTTCAAAGAACTACGATTTTACATTCATCCACGACGGCAATGACGCCTCGAACCTTCCCGCTTGGGTCAAGAACCATAAACAATCCACCGATGGTCATCTCGCGAAGCTTGCGAAATCAAACGGAGCCATCCTCGCCACGCTCGATACAAAGATCCCACAAACGTTCGTAATACCAGTCTGACTTCCCCATCGCTCTCCACGAAAAAAACATGAATTGCCGACGGATTGAAAAGGTCAAGAACAAGGCTTTAGCCGAATGAACAAAGAATATATCAAATTCCTAATAGCATAAGACAGAAGCAAAAGGCAAGATTGATAATTTATTTGATTTCGCTAAAGCCTGTGATTATTGCAATTACAGTTCCGTCTGTCTTATGTAGACGGCAATTCATAAAGCAGACGACGACGAAATCTATCAGTCGAGGGTAAGCAACTCATGAACAGCGACATTCAAACATACAATGACTCGCAGTCGGCAGATGACAAGGCGATTTGCGATTTGTTGAAGCAAATAATTAGCAGCAATTTGCCCGAGACAGAGAGTAAGATCTGGCACCGGCATCCGGTTTGGTTTTTGGATGGCAATCCGATTGTCGGATACAGCAAGTTGAAAGCAGGAATTCGCCTGATGTTTTGGAGCGGAGCAAGTTTTGGTGAAGAAAAACTGCTGCCCGGAACGGGGAAATTCAAAGATGCGTCGATATTTTTTTACTCCCCGGGCGAAATAGATGCTGACGATCTAAAACGCTGGCTCGAAAAGTCAAAGACGACACAGTGGGATTACAAAAATATCATGAAACGCCGCGGCGTGCTCGAACGACTGGTTTAACGCCACCTCGCCGTTGACCGCACATTGCTCAATCAATAAACTTTCACCGTGACACCTGAGCAACCATCTGCGACAACCGACGCTGTACTCAACACGCCAATCTCAGAGCGCCGGAGTGCGGCGTGGGATCTGCGGAATGCGGTGCGTAACTATTCGACTCTGGTCGGCGCCCAGGCGGTTGTTGCGGTTTTTTCGTTTGCCTCGGTCTGGCTCTTAAACAAATATCTGGGAATTGACGGTTATGGCGGAGTGGTGGCGATCATTGCGGCTTCGCAGGTCGCGGGGATGTTTGTTAACTGGACGGGTATCTCGCTAGCGCGGCATGGTGTCGAGGAATTTGTCGAAACGGGGCAGATCACGGAATCGTTTTGGGCGCGGACGGCGGTTTTTCTGCCGAATACGTTGATCTTTCTGGCCCTCGGGTTTTTATGGCTGCCGCTTTTGGCTCTCGGGTTAAAGCTGCCTGTCGGAGCGATGTGGTATGTCGCTGGCCTTTTTGTCGCGAGCTCCGTCTGGCTGCATATTCAATACGCGATGCAGGCGGCTAAGCTGCCGCGTTTGCAGGGCATCATGCAGGCGGTCGAGCGGGTTCTGATCCTGGCTGGAATCGGGGCCTTGATCCTCGCGCGGCGGCTCGACGGTCTGACGGCAATCGGGGCGTATGTCGCGGCTCCGGCATTGATGGCGGTTGTCGGGCTTTTCGCGATACGCCGGATGTTTTCGTGGAAGATCCGGTTTTCGCGCGAATCCGTCAAAAGACTGCTTACGTTTTCGCTGCCGCTGATACCGTACTCGCTGATCGGCTATTTCTCGACCAATTATCTTGACGCTTTTTTCATTCAACAATATCTTTCGACGGCGGAGCTTGGCATTTACTCGATCGCCTATCAGATGAACGGCATTGTGATGCAGTTTCCGCTGCTTGCGGGGACGCTGCTGCTGCCGCTATTTGTGACGCTCCGGGGCGGCGGAAAAAGCGAGCGTGTGACGACGTATCTCCAGGACGTTTTGCCGCTTTTGACTTTGGGTGGGGCTTTGGCCGGTGTTTTAGCGGCATTCTTGATGCAGTCTTTCATCCCGCTCTTGTTTGGAGCTAAAGCAGATGGAGCGGTCATTATTTTTTGGATACTCATCTCGAGCGCCGCGTTTGCGATACCGACATTAATTGGCTTTCCGCCCTATACCAACGCCATTTCCGCAACCTATATCGCGACGATCCTGGCGGTCGTATCGGCCACGGTTAACCTCGTCGCAAACTATCTGCTGATCCCACGATACGGCCTTGAAGGGTGTGCGTGGGCGACTGTTTTGTCATACGGGGCGAGCATGATCGTCGTTGTGATCCTTCTCCGCATTCGCTTTTCCGTGCGGCACCGATGGACGCTGCCGGCCGTTTTGCCCGCGCTCGCGGCGTCGATCTATGCTTCGGCGACGGGCGAGCTCGGAATTGCGTGTATTCTTGCAATCGTGGCCGCATTTGTTATCGTTTTGATTTGGCGAAAGGCCGTGATGGACGGCATTCGCGTGCTGAAAGATTCACGCCAGTTTATTTCCGGATAGCCGTTTATGAGAACACTCGAAATGCGATGGGGCACGCCGGTCTTTCTTGCATTGTCATTTGTGTATCTGTTCCTGACTCTTTTTTTGGCGTCGGGAACGCCGATCTTTTTTGAGAACGACCATTTCCTGCAGATGTACGACAGCGTGCGGATGCTGAACGGCGAACTGCTTTACGGGGATTTTTTCCAATTCACATTTCCGGGAACAGAGGTTTGGTACCTCATTCTGTTCAGCATATTTGGGCAGAAGCTTTGGCTGCTGAACGCTACGATCTTGCTGCTCGGCCTGAGTTTGACCTGGACAATCCTCGCCATGTCAAGGCGTCTGATGAACGGCGTTTATGTTTACATCGCTCCGACGCTTTTCCTGTTTTTTGGCTTTCGCTGGTTCGGCATGGACGGCGGACACCGGTTGTTTAGCTGCCTGTTTGCGTCGCTGGCGATATTGATCTTGCTGGAGACGGTTAACTGGAAGCGGCTCGTCGCGGCGGGTGTTTTGGCGGCGATGTCGGCGTTTTTCACGCAAACGCGCGGGCTGGCGGTTTTTGCGGGGATCGGCATTTTTCTGATTTGGTATTACATAACTCTGGGTTCCACCGAACGCGTAAGAGGTTTCGCGGCGCCTTCATTGGCGTTTGGTTTTGCATTTTCGCTCTCGCTGTTTGGGTTGTTGGGATATTTTCTCTTTACGGTCGGCGTCGGAAACTTTTTTGAATCAACCATCCTATTTGGCCAAAGCTACACGGCGGACCCGGTAAATAACTCGAATCTCTATTTCCAATTTTGGAAGCAGCTTGTTGGCGGCAATTTTGACCTCATCTCGCTGCCGGTAAATTTGTTCTATTACATTCTGGTGCCAGCCGTCTATGTCAGTCCGCCACTATATTATTTGGTGAAACGGCCAGCGAACCGCGAGCTTTTGGAGCAAGGTCATGCTGCTTTGTTGCGCCGGACTGATGATGTTTCTGGCGACGACGGGATTGAGTGCGGTGCGGCTTTACCATGTAGCGATACCTGGGCTGGTTTTGGTCGCCTGTTGGTGGTCGAGCCTAAAATCTCGGGGTGTTTTCCTGGCGGGAACCGGTGCGGCCGCAATTTTTGCAATAGCTCTTTGTGCGTGGGGACAGCTGAGGCCTTATCCCGTCCAGCTCGAAATGCCGACGGGAACAGCGGTGTTCCAGTCGGAAACTGCGGCCGAAAAATATCGATTCGTCAATGACAATACGGAGCCGGGCGATGTGGTTTTCGAATCGTACCGCACGGTCGTAAATTTCCCTTTGAGGGTAAAAAATCCGACCTCAGTTCCTATGCTGCGCAGCACAAATTACTCATCGCCCACCCAGGTCGAGCAGGTGATTGTGGAATTACGCCAAAATCCGCCAAAATATGTCCTGTGGAATGGCATGTGGAACGAAAAGCCGACGCCGAGAGCGGTGGACGATCATCTACAGCCGATGTTTGAGTACCTCGCGACCAACTATCAGCTTGTTAAAAAACTGACGCCGGTCTATGAGATCGAAATCGAGGTGTGGGAGCGGAGGTAGGTAGGAAGAAGGGGAGAAGAGGAGAAAGGGAGAAAGGGAGAAAGGGAGAAGGGGAGAAGGGGAGAAAAAACACTTGAATGTTTTGAAGGAAATCGCCTACAGGGCGTTCGATACATTGACGCCGGGAAGCGGGATCTTGAAAAAGATAGGCGGCGAAACGATCCGGTTTCCGGCGCGTTGGAGCCGTTATTATGAGGCCGGATATGAGCCGGAGACGTTTGAATTTTTTCGGCAAAATCTTAAACAGGGCGACACCGTCCTGGACATCGGCGGACACATCGGGCTGTTTGCGGTGGTCACCGCCAGGCTCGTTGGCAGTGAAGGAAAGGTCTATTCCTTTGAACCAACGCCATTTACGCGGAATGTTTTGATGGAAGTTATCGATTTGAACGATTGCTCGTCCATCGTTGAAATTCGCGAGGAAGCGGTCTCGTCAAAATCGGGCACGACGGTTTTCTTCGACACCGGCGACGAGATCTCAAACGCAAATTCGCTCGTCAAAACCGAACGAAGCAAAAATGAGATACCGATCACGCTCACTAGCGTCGATGAGTTTGTCAAAGAAAAAGGGATTGCGGTTGACTGTCTGAAGATCGATGTTGAGGGCGCTGAACTCGATGTCTTAGTGGGGGCCCGTGCGACTTTTCTCGAACAGCGTCCGGTGGCAAGGCTTGGTTTGCATCCGCCGTTTATCGTCCAAAATGGACAATCGCTCGAGCAAATCTGGGATATTTTGAGCGAGTATAAGCTCAACGTAATTTTTGAAGGAAAGCCCGCCGAAAAAGATTGGTTCTGCTCGCAGCCTGCCCTGTTCGATGTCAATCTGATACCTTTTTAACCGTGATACACGTTTGCCACATGTGCGATTCATCACTCGAGGGTGATTATTTTCGCAATATTGCGCTCGGCCTCGTGAAACGCGGGTTTCGTGTGTCGCTGATCCAATTGGGCAGCGGCGACCCGCCAACGTGGCTGAGCGAGGTGCCGGACGTTCAGTTTCACTCGCTCGGTGCATCGAGCTTGCCGCAGTATCTGTTTGCCGTCCGGCGGTTAGCTTCACTTTTGGAGCGTGAGAATGTCGATATTCTGCACACGCATCTTTTCTATTCAGGTCTGATCGGTGTGCTGTCGAAAAAGCTTCGGCGAAGGACGTTGGTTGCGCTCATGCGGCACCATACGAGCGTTGTCAGGATGCTCGGCTCCGCTTTTCATATCAGGGCTGACGGCTGGATGGCGGAAAATGCCGATCATGTATTGACCGTCTCAGATGCTGCTCGCGATTTTATGCGGGATGTCGATGGGATCACTCGCGAGATCGACGTGGTTCATCTAGGTTTTGATTTCGAAAAGCTCTCACCGAATCAGGATGATCGGGAGAGAATCAGACAGGAGTTTGGCTTTGCTCCCGATGATTTCGTGATCGGCTACGTCGCAAATTTTGCCCTGGGGAAAGGACATATCCAGTTGATGGAGGCGTTCGGAAATGTCCTTGACGAGGTTCCAAATGCAAAGCTTTTTCTGCCCGGCCGCGGCGAGATCGCTGACGTCAACGACGCGGCTGCGAAACTTCCCAAAGAAACGATCGTATTTCCCGGTTGGCGTTTCGACGTTCCGGCTTGTTTGAACGCGATGGACATTTTCGTCCAACCGTCGCTGTCCGAGGCGTTTAGTCAGGTGATCATGGAGGCGTTAGGTGTTGGACTGCCCGTGATCGCAACGCGTGTCGGCGGAGCGGCGGAGGTTATTGAGAACGGCGTCAACGGAATCCTGATCGAACCGGATGACATGCAGCAGATCGCGGACGAAGTGCTTAGGTTGTGTCGCGATGCTGAAATGCGGAAACGTTTGGGAAATGCAGGCAGAGAAAAGGTGATTAAAAGTTTTACAGCCGAGCAGATGGTCGGACGGCAGGCGGCGATCTATAAAAATTGGCTACAATAAGAGTTAATGGCGGTTGCGGAAAGGTTTCAGGGTGCGAATATTATCGACGCAGGCAGGCTCTCGCCGTATTGGGGCGAGCACGCGGCGCGCTATTTGTTTGCGATGCCGTACGTTGAGGGCAGGGCAGTCCTCGATATCGCCTGCGGAACGGGCTACGGCATCGGTTTGATGCGTTCGAGCGCCAGATTTGCCATCGGCGTCGATCTCGATCCTGAGGCTGTAAAAGAGGCAAAAAAGGAATCACACGGCAGGGCCGCCGTGCTGCTCGGTAATGGATTGGGTTTGCCATTTGATGACGGGACCTTCGACGTTATCACATCGTTTGAAACGCTTGAACATCTACACGAACGCGAGGAATTTTTGGCCGAACTCCGCCGCGTTCTGCGTGTCGATGGCAAGCTGATCCTCTCGACGCCAAATGCCGATTATACGAAGCCGGTAAACGGTAAGCCGTCAAATCCCTTTCACATTCACGAGTATTTGCCGGATGAACTGCTTGCTGAGCTTGGGTCATATTTTAGAGTGGACAAATTTGTCGGCCAGCGGCTGGACAGTAGCATTCGCATATCGCCTTTCTGGGACGCACAGCGGCGTTTGCCAAAAGACGCGGCGACGCAGGCGAGGCTGTTCGGCTGGAGGGCTTTTAACAAAATTCCGTTTGCCGCCCGCGAAAGCCTGAGCGAGAAGATCTGGGGAAAACCATTTTACCCGACCGAAGCGGATTACAATTTCAGCGGGAAACCGAGCGAAGATGCGGCGGTCCTTGTCGCCGTTTGTACGCGGGACCAACGCAAATGAAACCGACCGTCAGTGCGATAATTCCAAATTACAACTACGCTCAATATCTGCGTGTAGCGATTGACAGCGTCCTGGCCCAGACGCATAGGGCGATTGAGATAATAGTTGTTGATGACGGTTCGACCGATAGTTCGCGTGAAATGTTGGAGAGCTATGGCGATAAGATAAAGGCGGTCTTTCAGAATAATGCGGGTGTATCCGCCGCCCGCAATCGCGGTATCGCGGAGAGCAGCGGTGATTTCCTCGCTTTTCTCGATCCAGATGATGTCTGGTTTCCGGAAAAGATCGAACAGCAGCTCGCGAAGTTTGCGAGCGATCCTAATCTCGGGCTGGTGCATGTCGGCATCGAGCATATAGACGCTAATAGCGATTCGTTGGGCGTTTTGCTTTGCGGGACAGAAGGTTGGGTTTTAGAAGATATACTATTAGTACAGCCGGTGATCTTTGGCGGCGGCAGTGGATTTCTTGTTCCGCGACGGGTTATCGAGGAGATAGGGGAATTTGACACGCGAATGTCCACGTCCGCGGACTGGGACATGTTTTGCCGGATTGCGAAGAATTATCGATTTGGAGCTGTCAGGGAGACGCTTTTGCACTACCGCATCCACGGTGGGAACATGCACAATAATGTGGGCTTGATGGAGCGTGACGTAATACTTGGATATGAGAAAGTTTTCGCCACCGCGGATCCGAAGTTAGGCAAGATCAAGCGGGCCGCATACGGCAGTATGCATAAAATGCTCGCGGCATCGTATTTTCACGTGGGCGATCACGGCGGATTTATTAAGCATGCGATAAAAAGCGTGTCGTTTGCTCCAGGTAATCTGGCTTATTTTGCCGCATCACCGTTTCGATTTTTGACGCGGCGGCCCGACTAGGTTTATGGAATTGGGTTTTGAAACAATCGGTAACGCGACGGTCATATGCTATGACCGCCGGCCGGTACTCGTGACCGATCCATGGGTTACGCCTCAAGCCTATTTTGGAAGCTGGACGCACACGCACGAGATACCCGAAGCTCAGATGAATGCGATCGATGCGTGTGAGTTTGTTTGGTTTTCGCACGGCCATCCTGATCATCTTAGTCCTTATTCCATCGCGCGGTTTCAGTCAAAAAAAATCCTGCTCTCTGATCATCACGGTGGTCGAATTCGCGACGATCTGCGGGCGCAGGCGTTTGATGTGACGGTTCTGAAAGACCGTGTGTGGACGACGTTGTCGGAAAAGATCAAGGTCCTATCAATCGCTGATCATAATCAGGACGCGATATTGTTGATAGATATCGGGGGAACGCTGGTCGTAAATACAAACGACGCTTCGCATTCGGGTTGGGAACGGTTTGTTCGACGTACGGTTAGCCATTATAAACGAACGTTCCGCCTCGCTATTTCCGGGGTCGGCGAAGCCGACATGTGCAACTTTTTCGATGAGGACGGTAACCGGATTTCCTTTTTGCCGGATGTGGCCGACATCGAACTCGGCCAAAACATCAGCCGTCACACCGACCGCCTGGGGATTAAGTATTTTATCCCGTTTAGCTCGATGCACAAATACCAACGCGAGGACAGCGTGTGGGCAAACCGGTATATTCCGACAATCGACGAATATGCGAAAGGCTATTCGTCCGAAAGCAGCGAAATATTACCGGCATACATCCGGTATGACCTGATCACCGACAAGATTGAGCAGATTGACCCGCCCGAGACTGCGATTCAGGTGTTTTCGGCTGAGCATTTTGGCGACAGTTGGAGCGACGCACTGCCAGCGAATGAGGCGACAAGGGCAAGGTCATATTTTGGACGAGTCGAACATCTGACGGATTTTCTGGATTTCATAAATCTCAGAGTCGGCGGCGAAGATAATATTATCGAATTCGGTACGCGAAAATTCGATCGCGGCATCACATTCGAAGCTCCACGAAGATCGTTGATGACGGCGATAACGGCTGAGATATTTGACGACCTGATGATCGGGAACTTTGTAAAAACAACGCTCCATGGAAAATGGGGGGGCGGGACGGCTCTATCCGGATTTCACCCCGTATGTCGCGAAGATCGCGGACAACGGACGTGCTCATACGGAGGCTGAAATTCGCGAGTACCGTGCGTTCTATCGAAAAAACGCACCCGTCGATTATATGTTGAACAGGATCGAGCAGTTTGGGGTAAACAAGGTGATGACCTCACTTTCCGGCGATTCGAAGGCGATGATTTATGCCAAATCGCTATACAATCTGATTAAGCGGCAATCGAATCGGAAGGTCGAGGCGACGAGAGGCAGGCGAGTAAAGATTAGTTTGTAAATGAGAGCAGAATTGAACAAAATCCTGGCTTGCCTTGCCTGTAAGGGCGAACTTGAATGCAGGCCCACCGAGACGGATAGCGACGAGATCGTCGCGGGCGAACTCGTCTGTTTCGCGTGCGACAAAAGCTATCCGATCACGAACGGCATTCCTCGATTCGTTCCGGCGGACAATTATGCATCGTCGTTTGGCTATCAGTGGAATCTGTTTCGCAAGGAGCAGATCGACTCGTTCAATGGCACTTCGCTGTCGGCGGACCGATTTTGGACGGAGACGGGCTGGACGCTCGACGAACTGAAAGGAAAGTGGATCCTCGACGCGGGCTGCGGGGCCGGGCGTTTTCTGGATGCGTCGTCTGCGGCTGAGGCCGAGGTCGTCGGGATCGATATCAGCAATGCGATCGACGCGGCTAGGGACAATCTGAAAGGCAGGAAAAATGTGCATTTCGTCCAGGCGAGCATCTATGAGCTGCCGTTCAAAAAAAGCACTTTCGACCATGTTTACTGCATTGGCGTAATCCAGCACACGCCTGATCCTGACCGGTCACTGCGGTCTATCGCCGAAATGGTCAAACCCGATGGCGAGATCGCCGTGACGATTTACGAACGCCGAAAATGGTACACGATGCTGTTTTCAAAATACTGGCTGCGGCCCGTAACAAAGCGGATGAAGAAGGAAACTTTGCTCAAGGCGATCGAGACCGTGATGCCCGTTGCGTTTCCGTTGACGGATGTGTTGTTTCGCATACCCGTTCTTGGCCGGGCTTTTATTTTTGCAATACCCGTGGCAAATTACGTTCACGAAAAGCAGTTGAATCGCGACCAGCGTTACGCCTGGGCGATACTCGATACGTTCGACATGCTTTCGCCTGCATTCGACAAGCCGATGACTGAGCCGGAAGCCGAGAAGCCTTTGAATGAATCCGGCATCGAGGTCTCGAGACTCACATACGGCGGATTGAATCTCGTCGGCAAACGGCGCGGATAGCTTTCTTCCTTCATGCCCAAAACTCTTTACATCTGTTATTTCGGCCTCCGCGAGCCTTTGGTCCAGACACAGGTCATTCCGTATCTGCTTGAAATAAAGGCTGGCGGAACAGATGTGAGCCTGCTCACCTTCGAACCCGATCTCCAGAATACCTGGACAACTCAGCAGATCGAATTCGAACGGCGATCACTCAAAGATAAAGGGATCAATTGGCATCATCTGGCCTATCACAAACGTCCGTCGGTCCCGGCGACTCTATACGACATTCTGAACGGCGCTCGCATGGTCAGGAAGCTCAACGGCAGTGAGAGTTTCGACGTACTGCATTGCCGCGTTCACGTTCCTGCGTTAATGGCGGTAATCGCACGAAAATTTAGCAGACGGGGGCCCAAAATACTGTTCGACATAAGAGGATTTTTCCCCGAGGAATACACCGACGCCGGTATCTGGCCGGAAAATGGGTGGCTTTATCGAGCAGTAAAACGGGTCGAAAAATGGCTACTCGACGAGGCGGACGGGTTTGTCGTTTTGACTGAAAAGGCAC
Source organism: uncultured Acidobacteriota bacterium (assembly GCA_963738935.1). GTDB lineage: Bacteria > Acidobacteriota > Blastocatellia > Pyrinomonadales > Pyrinomonadaceae > OLB17. The sequence goes on from CAVTYF010000001.1 coordinate 3,603,891, forward strand.
GGTCAATATTGTTTCCGGAGTCAGCCAAAACAGGATTTGATAAACGCGACCGGCCAGTCGAGGTGATCCCTTGCTGCGTCGATCTGACACGGTTTGACGGGCTCGATGAATCGATGCGAGATGCGGTTCGCAGCGAACTCGGGGTTTGCGACCGGTTTGTGATCGTTTACGTCGGCTCTTTCGGCGGGTGGTATTTGACGGATGAGATGTTCGCTCTGTTTGCGGCCGCTCGCGAGCAAGATCCGGACGTTTTTATAATGATCCTGACGCAGCGACAGGCAGACTTTGCGGCGGAAGGCTTGCGAGCAAAAGGTTTTACGGACGGGGATTTTTTTGTCGGAAGTGTCTTGCCGACAGACCTGCCGCGATATCTCAGCGCCGCCGATGGCTCAATCTCGTTTATCAAGAAATGCTATTCAAAACAGGCTTCGTCACCCACCAAGAATGCCGAGTACCTAGCCGCTGGGCTGCCTATTTTGGCAAATTCGGGTGTCGGTGATGTTGACCGCGACATTGCTGAGGATGAAGTTGGTGTGTTGATCGACGATTTCGCTAACGAAAATCTTGCATCGGCGGTAAATCGGCTGCGAGAACTAACGGATATCCGTATGCGTTGCCGCGATTCTGCCAAAAAGCGATTTGATCTCAAGAGCGTTGGCGGTGTTCGTTACCGGCGGCTTTACGAGCGGCTTTTTTGCAAATAGGGGAATTAGTTGTTACGATTTCTCCTTTGTTTATGCGTGTTCTAGCGGTAGTTCCTTCGATTTACGACACCTCGCCCGGCCAGCGATTTCGAATAGAACAATGGGAACCGATCCTGCGTCAAAGCGGTGTCGAGATCACGTATGCGCCCGTTCGAAAGCCCAGAGCTGAACGCCGTTCTTTACCAACGCGGCCACACGCTGGCGAAGATCGGTGCGGTAATCAGGAACATGAGCCGCCGTCGGGCCGAGCTTCGACTGATCGAAGGTTTTGACCTGATCTATCTCTTTCGCGAGGCCGCATTGCTAGGGCCGCCGTGGTTTGAACGAACGCTCGCCGCGTCGGGTGTGCCGGTCGTTTTTGATTTTGACGACGCGATATTTATTGCTTACAAGAGCCCGTCCAACGGCTATCTGAGCTATCTGAAATTCCCGCAGAAAACGGCTGAGATTTGCCGCCTCTCAACCCAAATCATGGCCGGGAATCAATATCTCGCCGATTACGCCTCCGTGAATAATCCGAACGTCACGCTCGTGCCGACAACGATAGACACCGAAAAATATCTGCCTGTCGATAAGTCGGTTGAACCCGAAATTGTGACTATCGGCTGGAGCGGGAGTTACAGCACAATCCAGCATTTAGACACGATCCGCGGCATGTTGCAGCGAACTCGCCAAAACGGAAAAGTTTCGCCTCAGAGTGATCGGAACGCCGACGTATGATCTGCCGGGCGTCGAGGTCGAGGCGATGCCCTGGCGGGCAGCTTCGGAGATCGAAGACCTGTCACAGATCGACATCGGCCTGATGCCGCTGCCCGATGACAAATGGACGCGAGGGAAATGCGGATTTAAAGCGTTGCAGTATATGGGGCTTGGCATTCCGTGTATTATCTCGCCCGTCGGCGTCAACCCGACCATTGTCACCAATGGCAAGAACGGTTTTTTGGCAGACAGCAAAACGGAATGGATAGAAAAAATAAAGCTGCTGCTCCACTCTCCTGAGCTGCGGCAGAAGCTGGGGATGGCGGGCCGCGAAACTGTCGAGCGTGATTATTCCGCCAGGGCTATCGTCCCCAGAGTGTTAGAGATATTTCGTAACGCGGCTGAGAAGCGTTCGAACTAGTGCGGTTTCGGATTGACTGAGGGTGAGCATCCTGCTCGCCCGTGCGGGGCGAGCAGGATGCTCACCCTCCAGTCGAAACCGCCGCTGGTTCGCCAGTGGTGGTTATCCCATACACAGATACCGTAATTTCTAGGCGCGCAAACGCCGTTTTATAGGGCCGTGCAATAAATGTTATTCTTGATTCATAATGTCTAAGCGCGTATTAATCACCGGCGGTGCCGGTTTCATAGCACATCATTTAATTGGCCATCTCCTAAAATATACAGACTGGGAGATCGTCTCACTTGACCGGCTCGACTTGTCCGGCAATCTAAATCGCCTTGCCGACATGTTGTCGGAGGCCGATGCTGAAACCAGGAAGCGGGTAGAGATTGTCTTTCACGATCTCAAGGCCGAGATCAGTCCGCTAACACGGAACATGATCGGCCATGTCGATTATATCTATCATCTGGCGGCGGGTAGCCATGTAGATCGGTCGATCACATATCCGCTTGAGTTTGTTATGGATAACGTTGTCGGCACGTGCAACATTCTGGAATATGCCCGAACGCTCGATAGTCTGGAACTGTTTGTTTATTTCAGTACGGACGAAATCTTCGGCCCGGCACCTCCGGGAGTAAATTACGGCGAGCTCGACCGCTATAATTCCTCAAATCCGTACAGCGCGACCAAGGCAGGGGCCGAAGAATTGTGTGTTGCGTGGCAAAACACGTACAAAATGCCAATCTACATAACGCACACGATGAATGTGTTTGGCGAGCGTCAGCATCCGGAAAAATACATTCCGCTGTGCATCAAACGCGTAAAGGACGGTACAACGATCTCGATCCACAGTGATAGTTCGAGAACGATTCCCGGAAGCCGGCATTACATTCATGCCAAGGATGTGGCCGAAGGGCTGCTCTTTGTCACAAACCTGAAAGAATTTCAGATGACACCCGATTACGGCGGTGCGCATTGTCCGAAGTTCAATCTGGTTGGCAAGGAAGAAGTAAATAATCTCGAGGTCGCTCAGATCATCGCTGACGCACAAGGGAAACCGCTGAATTACGAATTGGTCGATTTTCACTCGGCACGGCCGGGACATGATCTTCGCTACGCGTTGTCGGGCGATTACATGCGTTCGCTGGGCTGGGAGCCGCGTGTGTCGCTTCGCGAGCGGCTGGGTGAGGTCGTTGAGTGGACTTTGAAGCATGAGATGTGGATGACGAGTTAATTTCAAGTAGGAAGGTCTTGGAGAGTATGCCGACTCTGTCAATGTTTTTTGGAATCGTTATTCGGATGTACTTTCCACCGAAAGAACATAATCCGCCGCATGTTCATGCGTCGTACCAAGGTATTAATGCTTCCTTTCAGATATCGGATGGAACGCTCTTAAAGGGTGACTTTCCTGCTCGTCAAGCGAAATACGTCGCGGTCTGGATAGATATTCATCGCGAAGATCTAATGGCCAATTGGCAGCTTTGTCAGAATGGCGAAAATCCGTTCCGAATAGAACCACTGAGGTGATTATGTATTGTGATGTAAAAATGGTTGAACCGCGCGACAACTATTTGTTGGAACTCACGTTCGCAGACGGAGAACGCAAGATGTTCGATATGAAACCTCATCTTGATCGAGGAATCTTTCGTGAATTACGGGACGAAAAAGTGTTTCGAACTGTTCGCATCTGCTTTGGCAGCGTTGCATGGTCGAATGGTGCGGATTTCGACCCCGAAGCTCTCTACGACCTCGGCCTGCCGCTCAGAGATTAGATGTATATTTTAGGCCTGACAACACTCGGTGATTCGGCGGCGTCGCTGATCAAGGACGGCGAGCTGGTAGCGGCAGTCGAGGAAGAGCGTTTTTCGCGGAAAAAGCACCACGCCGGATTTCCTTACCGGGCGATACAGTTCTGTCTCGATCAAGCTGGGATCGAATTAAAGGACATCGCGCACGTCGGCCATTATTGGAAGCCGTGGATACTTCGCCACAAGGCGATGCAGGCGGCGAAGTCGGCGTTTATCTCGACCGATATGTTCAAGGCCCGGGCTGATCGCGGGATCGCACAGGTCAGCGACAGCTATTTGGGCATGTTTAAGCATCCCAAGCGGCTGCGGGAACACTTTGGACCATCCAAATTCAAATTCCACTACCTCGAACACCACCAAACTCACGCCGCATCGGCGTTTTTTGTTTCGCCCTTTGATTCGGCGGCTATTTTGACCTGGGACGGTACGGGCGAGGATACGACTACGCTGTTTTCGCGCGGGAAGGATAACAAGATCGAGGTTTTAAAGCGGATCAAACTTCCCCATTCGCTCGGCCAGTTTTACTCGGCGGTAACGAATTTTATCGGCTTTGACATGTTTGCCGGCGACGAGTGGAAGGTTATGGGCCTCGCGGCGTATGGCGAGCCGAAACATTACGATTTCTTTCGCGAAAAGGTACTCGCGACCAGTGGCACGGGCGATTTTCGGTTTAACATCCGCGTCCTCGACCATCATCTTGCCAAACATTACCAGTTTCCGGACGGGATCATAAATGAACTCGGCCCGCCGCGGCTTCCGGGCGAGGAATTGACCGAGCATCACTGGGATATTGCGTGTTCGGCCCAAAAGGCCCTCGAGGACACAGCGATTCATCTGGTCAAGCATCTAAGGGAGATCACCGGCGAGGAAAATCTCTGCATGGCCGGCGGTGTGGCGTTTAACTCGGTGATGAACGGACGCATTTTTCACGAGACGCCATTCAAACGATTTTACGTTCAGGCTGCGGCCGGCGACGCGGGATGTTCGCTCGGTGCCGCGATGATGGTTTGGCATCAAAAGCTCGGGAATCCGAGAAAGTTCGTAATGAATTCGGCATATTGGGGCCCGGGTTTTACAAACGAGGAATGCCGCGCCGCTCTCGACGAAGCCGGACTGAAATATTCCACATTGCCTGATGAGGAATTGCTGCCAAAGCTCGCAAAAATGATTTCGGACGGTGCGATCATCGGCTGGTTCAATGGCCGGATGGAGTTGGGGCCGCGAGCACTCGGGGCACGCAGCTTTCTCGCGGATCCGCGTCGGGCTGACATGCGCGAGATACTGAATCATAAGGTAAAACTTCGCGAATGGTTCCGTCCGCTCGCTCCGTCTATGCTTGAGGAGCATGGAACCGAGGTGTTCGGCGTCGAGCATCACGATCCGTTTATGATCACGGTCATTGAGGTCGCGGAAGAGTATAAATCTAAGATTCCCGCCGTCGTCCACGTTGACGGCACGGCGCGACCGCAGATGGTTAATAAGGACGTGAATCCGCGTTACTGGAACTTGATCAACGAATTCAAAAAGATAACAGGCATTCCGATGCTGCTAAACACCTCTTTCAACGTGCAGGAGCCCATCGTCTGTACGCCGCAGGATGCGATCAAGACTTTTGGAAACGCGAACTTTGATGCGTCTGGTGCTTGAGAATAATCTGGTATTGAGGGAGGAGAATGAAGTTTAATTAGTAATTATCAATTTGTAATTATTAATTAAGCTCACAAAATACGTGCTTAATCGTTTTATCTCACTCGCATGTATTCTGGTGATCGCTATGGGGATCGCGCCTGGTTCCGTTTCCTGATGGAACGGCAGCTATCGCTCTGGTCATGGTCATGTCGGGCCTGCTGATCGTCGCATTTCGTAAATACACCGAGGAGAAGGAGTTTATCACGACCGTTTTTTTAGTGGCTCTGGCACTGAGAATGGCGTTTGGGCTCTTTATCCACATTTACGAACTCCGGGACTTCTTTGGTGGTGATGCTTTTTCATACGATCTCAAGGCGTCTGAGATGGTCGATAATTGGCTGGGCCTGTCGATCAACCCGGACGAAACCTTTTTCCAATTCGACCCTCGCAGCGGTGTTGCGTGGGGTATGTACTATTTAACCGCGATCATTTATCTGGTTTTCGGTCGAAATATTTTTGCTGCTCAGTCGTTTTGCGCCGTCATCGGCGCAGCAACCGCGCCGATGGTTTATTTTTGTGCTCGCAAGATCTTTAACAACCTAAAAGTAGCAAGGTTTGCGGCGATCGGTATTGCGGTGTTTCCGTCATTTATAATTTGGTCGGGGCAACTGCTTAAGGATGGCCTGATTATTTTTCTACTCGTAGCGGCGATGACCATGGTCATTCAGCTACAGACGCGGTTTGGTTACGCAGCTCTTGGCGTACTCGTTGCCTCGCTGTTGGCGATTTTATCCCTCAGATTCTATATCTTTTACATGGTGCTGGTCGCGGTCGTTGGTAGTTTTTTGGTTGGACTTTCGAGCACCAAAAGGTCGATGCTGCGAAGTACGCTCGTGCTTTGTGTGATCGGTGGTGCTCTTGCCTATCTCGGTGTTGGGCAGCGCGCCAGCATCGAGTTGCCGATCTTTACTAATCTCGAACGAATTAACTATAGCCGAGCCGACCTTGCTAAATCGGCGGACAGCGGCTTTGGCGAAGAACTGGATGTTTCGACTGCGGAAGGAGCGTTGTTTGCGATCCCGACCGGTTTTACCGTCTTGATGTTTGCGCCATTTCCATGGCAAGCAGCAAACCTGCGTCAGGCGATAACGATCCCGGAAGTCTTGATCTGGTGGTCGATGATTCCATTTCTGCTGATCGGCCTCATATACACCGTCAGGAACCGGCTCAGAAACGCCTTTCCAATTCTGATCTTTAGCTTGATGCTGACCATCGCTTACTCGCTCTTTCAGGGAAATGTGGGAACGGCATACAGGCAGCGAACGCAGATTCAGGTATTTCTTTTTGTTCTCGTTGGCGTTGGTTGGACCGTTTTTAAGGAAGACCGTGAGAACAAAAATCTCATCCGGCTAGCAGCCCAACGAAATGTTGAGGATCAAATTCGACTCAATTCGAAAGGCCGCGACCCAGAGCCTGAGGATGAAACGCCCGAGTCCGACAAACGAGAAACGAAAGGTGGTGGACATAGTTAATGTGCGGAATCACCGGATTTGTAAATGCTAACGGACATGCGGCCGATCGCGTCATCCTTGAAAGGATGAACCAGGCGATACTTCATCGTGGGCCAGACGAGGATGGTTTTTTTGTAAAGCAGAATGTCGGTCTGGCGATGCGGCGGCTCTCGATCATCGATCTGGCCAGCGGCCAGCAGCCGATTTTTAACGAGGATAGGACAAAGGCCATTGTTTTCAATGGCGAGATATATAACTATCAGGAACTTCGCGAGAACCTCGACAAGCTCGGCCACAAATTCTACACAAAATCGGACACTGAGGTTGTCATTCATCTCTATGACGAGTACGGCCCGGAAGGTCTGTTGCACCTTCGTGGCATGTTCGCGATGGCGATCTGGGATGAACTGGATAAATCTCTCTTTCTTGCCCGCGACCGCGTAGGCAAAAAACCAATCCTTTATTCGCATCAACCAAACGGCGATCTGATCTTCGGCTCCGAATTTCAGGCGGTTTTGAAACACCCCGACGTTTCCCGCGAAGTTGATCTCGAAGCCATCGATAACTACATGTCGTATCTGTGCGTCCCGGCCCCGATGACGGCATTCAAGCAGATCCGCAAGCTCGAACCGGGGCATTGGCTGCGTTGGAAGGAAGGCGAGATTGAGACGCACCGTTATTGGCAGCCTGATTTCTCAAAGAAAATAAAGATCACCGAGGAAGAAGCGATCGCGGAAACGACGCGAATTCTGCGTGAATCGACGAAGCTCAGGATGATCTCAGAGGTTCCGCTGGGAGCCTTTCTATCGGGCGGTGTCGATTCATCCACAGTCGTCGCGTTGATGGCCGAGGAGAGCGAAAAGCCGGTCAAGACTTTTTCAATCGGATTCGAAGAACAGGATTTCAGTGAACTAAAACATGCAAAGCGCGTTGCGCGAGCACGTCGGTGCCGAGTATAACGAATTCATCGTCCGTCCGAACGCTCTCGATGTTATCCCAACCCTCGTCGAACACTACGGTGAGCCGTATGCCGATTCGAGCGCGATACCGACCTATTACGTTTCAAAAGAAACGCGAAAACATGTGACCGTCGCTCTCAACGGCGACGGCGGCGATGAGAGTTTTGCGGGCTACGAGCGTTACACCGCAATGCGGATCGCCGAGGCATACGCACGTGTTCCGTCGGCCCTGAGAAAGGTTTTCTTTGAGGCACCGGTCAGCCTTTTGCCCACATCGGAGCTGAAACGCAGCCGTTTCCGCGACGCTAAACGTTTTCTAAAAGCCGCGAATCTGCCGCGAACCGAGCGCTATTTCCGATGGATGTCTACGTTTAATCGTGACGCCAAGCAGCGAGCTTTACACGGCCGATTTTACCGCCTCGGTCGCCGGACAAAATCCTTCGGCGATCCTGGAAAAGTGGTTCGCAAGAGCCAATGGAACCGGAACCCTCGACGCCACGCTGCTGACCGATCAAATGACCTATCTGCCGAACGATCTGCTGGTCAAAGTCGATATCGCCTCGATGGCAAACTCCCTCGAAGCCCGCTCGCCGTTTCTCGACCACAAACTGATCGAGTTTGCGGCAACCTTGCCCGAAAGCATGAAAATGCGAGGATTCGAGACGAAATCTCTCTTAAAAAAAGTAGCCGCGCGACTCGTTCCCAAGGAGGTCATCTATCGCCGAAAAATGGGCTTTGGCGTTCCCGTCGGTAAATGGTTTCGCGGCGAGATGAAGGATTTTGTGCGTGGTATTTTGCTCTCGGAAAGATCGCTCAAACGCGGCATCGTTAGGCCCGAAATTCTCGAAAGATACGTAAACGAACATACCTCGGCTCAGCGCGACCATTCATTCCAAATCTGGACGCTGCTGATGCTGGAGCTTTGGTTTCAGCGGTTTATCGATCCGCAGTAGTGCTTTTGTGGCTGACTTTTCAGCGTTGATCGAGTGCCGCGATTTGGGATGATAGTGTAAAATAGGGGTTTGGTAACCGGCAGCGACTTCCCCGCACTGTCGTCAAATCTGTCGCCGCCTGTTCTTTTTGAGCAGGGCGCGGCTGATATGCCGGTTACCGCTTCAACTTATGGGCAAAATGCCTATCACAAACGCTCTCACGATTGACTTTGAAGACTGGTATCAAGGCATCGAGATTCCGTATGCCGAATGGGATAAGTATGAGGATCGCATCGAGTTTGCCGGTGATAAGCTGCTGAAAATTCTGGATGACGACGGGGCAAAGGCCACGTTTTTCATGCTCGGATACGTTGCCGAGAAACATCCCGAGATCGTCAAACGCATCGGGGCCGAGGGACATGAGATCGGGACACACGGATTTTCGCACACGTTGATTTATAAGCAGGAGCCGGAGCTTTTCAAAGAAGAACTGACGCGGGCTATACATTTTCTTGAGGATTTGACTGGGAAGAAAGTCCTCGGTCATCGCGCTCCGTTTTTTTCGATAACAAAGGACTCACTTTGGGCTTTGGATATTCTTGGCGAGCTGGGGATCAGGTACGATTCGAGCATTTTCCCAGTATTGAATTACCGGTATGGCATCGCAGACGCTCCGCGATTTCCGTACAAAATCAAGCGGGAGAAGTACGAGTTTATGGAATTCCCGATATCGACGCTGAAATTGCCCGGTTTTACAATGCCGATCTCGGGCGGGGCCTATTTTCGCATCTATCCCTATCAGATTACAAAACAGGCGATAAAGTCGGTAAATCGCGGCGGCCAACCGGTAACATTTTACCTGCACCCGTGGGAACTCGACCCCGAACATCCACGGATCGACGTGCCGCGACGGATAGCTCTGACCCATTATTTTAATCTCGGTGCGACCGAGCGACGGCTGAAAAAGCTGCTCCGCGATTTTAAGATGGCGCCGATGAAAGAGGTTTTGGCGATAAGCTAGAGGCGTTTCGAACGCAGAGATCGCTGAGGACGCAGAGAATTCGGTTCCGAGTCTCTGCGATCTCAGCGGTCTCTGCGTTAAAATTGTCTTTGAGAGAAGTTTTACGTATGTCTGACAAAGGAACAAACACGGTCGAAGACAAGGTACGCGATCATTTTGATGATGACGCGGAGCGGTTCGACGCGATATACGACGAGAAAAAGGGCCCATTTGCCGCGTTTTATCGACAATTATTGGCGCGGCGTCGTGCAAAAGCGGCTCGAGTCTAAATGTCGAAAAACTAAAGCCGTTCGAAGGCAAAAAGATACTGGATGTTGGCTGCGGTTCTGGTCGATTTTGCATTGCATTTGCACTGAACGGTGCGGAAAAGGTGGTCGGCGTCGATTTTGCCGAAGCGCATGATCGAGATCGCCGATAAGCTTGCCAATGCAAATGGAGTCGGTGATATATGCGAGTTTGTGGTCGGCGGTTTTCCGGAAGCGATCAATATTGACGAAGGGCCGTTTGACGCCTGTACGGGCAACGGATTTTTTGATTACATTGAGCATCCCGTGCCGATCATCACCCGAATGCGCGAGCTGACCGAGGGGAAATTGATCATGAGCTTTCCGAAAGCGGTCGAGTGGCGCGTCCCGCTCCGCCGACTTCGCTTTTGGCTGAAAGGAACGCCGCTTGTTCCTGTACAGCGAAGCCTCAGGTTCGCGAATCCTCGCCAAATCCGGCGTGACGGATTACGAATTTATTCATCTCGACCGAGATTACATGGTAGTGGCAGATGTTTAGAAACTCTGCGGAACTCTGCGTCTTCCTCTGCGTACTCTGCGATAAAATCGAGTTGAGTAATTTTTCAAGTTTATTTCAACGCAGAGATCGCAGAGGAAGACGCAGATTTCGCAGAGAAATCAATTTGACAGAAACGAGTGCACAACATGACGGAAATAGCCTACCAATCCGCGTGCTCCACATCATCACCCGAATGATCGTCGGCGGTGCGCAGGAGAATACATTGCTGTCGGTCGTCGGGCTTGACGCGATGCCGGAGTATGACGTCGATTTCGTCAGCGGGATCGACAAAGGTAAGGAAGGCGAATTGCTCTCACAGGCACGCGAGACGACTAATTTGATTATCGTGCCCGAAATGGGTCGCAGCATAAATCCTTTTTCCGATCTGGTCGCCTTTTGGAAGCTTTACAAGCTGATTAAGAAAGGCCGCTATCATATAGTTCACACGCATTCGTCAAAGGCTGGCGTCCTTGGTCGTCTGGCTGCCTGGCTTGCCGGGACGCCGCTGATCGTCCACACGTTGCACAGCCTTGTTTTTCACGATTATCAGCCCTGGATCATCAACCGCTCGTGGTGGCTCGCGAAGAAGATCTGTGCGCCGATGACCGATTTTTATATCAGCGTATCAGAGATAATTGTCAAAAAAGCGGTTGCCGCCGGTATTGCCGAGCCCGAACGATTTCGAACAATATATAGCGGAATGGAACTCGATTGGTTCCTGAACGCAAAATTTGACACAGATGCGGTAAAACGCGAGTTCGGCATTCCGCCCGATGCACCGGTCGTTGGCAAAATCGCACGGCTATTTCCATTAAAAGGCCACGACGAACTGATGGACGCGGCACCTGAGATCGTCAAACGCGTACCGAACGTCCGCTTCTTCCTCATCGGCGACGGCGTTTTGCTCGAACGTTTACAAGAGCGAGCAAAAGGCTACGGTATTCTCGAAAATTTCGTCTTTGCCGGCCTCATCGACCGCACGCGCATCCCCGAGATGATCTCAGCGATGGATATCGTCGTCCACACATCCTTGCGCGAAGGTCTCGCACGCGTTCTGCCGCAAGCTCTCGCGATGGGCAAACCATGCGTTTCGTTCGACATCGACGGAGCGCCCGAAGTCGTTATCGACGATTACACGGGCTATCTTGTAAAAGCCTTTGACTCCGTGGGCCTCGCGGACCGCGTCGCACACTTGCTCGAATATCCAGAATTGCGGAAGAAGCTTGGCGACAACGGGCGAAAGCACGTCGATCCCAATTTCCGTACTGAGAAGATGGTCACGGATATCTCGGAAGTTTATCAGATGCTACTCACGAGCCACGCAGACCGAATTGCCACGTTTGACCGAAAAACGCAAAACGATTGATTTTCTGCGATAATTGGCATGGAAGTAAAAACCGTACGATGTTTTTTTGGGTCGGAATCTTGGCAGAGGGGCTTTATATGCAGATGACTACATTTCAGGGAGTTATTGAGAACGGTCAGGTACAATTCGACACTGAGGTCGAAATTCCCGAGAAGACAGGTGTGTACGTGGTCGTTCCTGGGTTTGAAGGTCCGGCGATCAACTTTGACCTCGCAGATATGGTTTCGCGAATGCCTTCCGGTTATCAGTCCGGCGAAGAAGATTTTGGAGTACCGGTCGGAAAGGAAGAGTGGTAAATGGCCGGCTATGCCCGTTTCGTCTCAAACCCATTTTTTGTCGGCGCAGTAGCGGCGATTCTTTCGGTAATATGTACATTCGCCGTTAGAGCCGTAGCCGTGCGCAATGGGTTTGTTGCGAAGCCCAAATCCGACCGCTGGCACAAGCGTCCGACCGCGATGCACGGCGGTGTCGCAATCTTTATTGCGACAACGGCAGTGTACTTTGCGTTAGTGCCGATCACGCGTGGATCGCTGGTGGTCATCGGTGGCAGCGCGTTTCTGTTTCTCGTTGGATTGATTGACGATCTGATAAGTGTTCGGCCCTACCAGAAGTTGATCGGACAGCTTATCGGTGCGGGGATGCTAGTCATCTCTGGCCTGAAATTGCCGTTGACCGGCTTCGAGATCGTCGATATCTGGCTCACAGTTTTCTGGGTGATCGGTATCACGAACGCTATCAATCTGCTCGACAACATGGATGGGCTGGCGGCTGGAATTTCCGCTATCGCCGCCTTCTCGCTCGCACTGAATTTCGCGACAAATGGACTGACAAATGAACTGCTGCTCGCAAGCGCATTCATTGGCGCTCTGGTCGGTTTTCTCGTATTTAATTTTAATCCGGCATCGATCTTCATGGGCGACAGCGGGTCGATGTTTATAGGCTTTTTGCTTTCGGGGTCGGTTTTGCTTAATCAGGTCGGCGGGCGTTCGCGTGGGATCGTGGCGATCCTTGCGGTTCCGGTGTTGATTCTTTTTGTACCGATCTTTGACACGACATTTGTCACAGTTCTACGAAAACTATGGGGCCGGAAGGCCTCGCAGGGCGGCCGTGACCACACATCGCACCGGCTCGTCGCGCTTGGATTGTCAGAACGAACTGCGGTCCTCATGCTTTACGGATTTGCTGTCGTGGCAGGTGGTCTGGCCCTGCTCGTCGCTCAAATCGGGCCGTTTCGCAGCTTTGGGCTGATCGGCGTATTCACCGTTTTTCTTGTGATCGTTGGCGTTTACCTCTCAAAGGTCAAGGTTTACGAGGGCAGTGAGGAAGAGCAGGCCGCGAGTGAAAATGCCGTTTTTGCGTTCCTCGTAAACGTTTCGCATAAACGGCGAATATTCGAAGTTTTTCTCGACGCGTTTCTTATAACGCTCGCTTATTATTCGGCGTGGGCCCTACTCTATCGCGATTTTGAGACAACGACGAGCTGGACGCTTTTTCTGCAAACCGTTCCGCTGCTGGTTGTCATTAAACTTGGCGCTTTTCTGACCGTCGGCGTCTATCGCGGCCTGTGGCGCTACACGAGCGTGAGCGACATCATTACCTTCGCCAAGGGCGTCGCTCTCGGTTCGGCGGCGAGCATGTTGGCTGTACTCGCCATCTATCGATTCGAAGGGTTTTCGCGAAAGGTCTTTTTTCTGGACGCTGTTCTATTAGTTCTCGCGCTCGTTGGAAGCCGTATGGCGTTTCGCCTTATCCGACAGGTGCTGCCCGCAGCGTCGGCGGACGAAAGGAGAAAAGCCTTCATCTACGGGGCTGGCGATGGCGGTGAGATGGTGCTTCGTGAACTAAAGAACAACCCGGAGTGGAACCTGGTACCCGTGGGATTTGTCGATGACGATCCGCGTAAACACGACAAGCTGATCCACGGGCTAAAAGTTTATGACGGAAACGGCGCACTCGCCGCGATCTGCCGTGAGAAGGAAGTTAAAGAGATCCTTATCTCGATCCGCCATTTACCGGCGGAGCGGCTCAAGAAGATTCGCGGCAATCTGCGACGAGGCCGATGTGAGCCTAAAACGGGTACAGATCAAGATAGAATCCGTCGATATTATTTAACTAAATTGTGTCCTTAAGGCTCGTCAAACTTGAACCAAAGATCGCAAAGGCAACATTAATCGCCTTTGGGTTGGCGTGTGTGATAGCGGCATTCTTCTTCATTCGTTGGAATTTCACCAACGCTGTCTCGTCGCGGCTCGATCTCAAACGGCCTGAGTCGAAATTGATCATCGATTGGCTAATCGGCCTCGGCCCTTCGGATCCGCAAACGCACCAGGCGGCCGCCGCCCTTTTTGAGAAGACGTTTGACCCCGCCGATCTCACGCGATCGCTCACCGAATACGAAACGGCGGCCGCTCTTTCGCCAAACAATTATCTGATGTGGTTGAGCCTCGCCCGTGCCCGCAACCTTAACGGTGATGTTGCCGGATCTGAGGCGGCGCTCAAACGGGCGCTCGAATTGGCGCCAAATTATGCGAGCGTTCAGTGGGCGTACGGCAATTTGCTTATCAGGCAGGGCGAAACTGACGTGGGTTTTAGGCTTGCGGCAAAGGCCGCACTGTCGAATCTGGACTACGCCAAAAGTGCGGTTGTAACCGCGTTGCAGATTTTCGAGGGCGATGTTGCCCGCGTCCGGTCGGCTTTTGGTGACAGTGATCCCATCAGTGTGGCACTGACGACCACGCTCGTTAGCCAGGAAAGGTTTGACGGGGCGGTGGCGTCGTGGGCGAAGCTATCCGATGAAGCGAAAGCGGGCGGACAAAAGAAACTTAGCGAAAAACTTGCCGAACAATTGATCTCAGCCAAGAAATACCAGCTCGCTAACCGCGTACAAGCGGCTATTGAGCCTGAGCCAGCCAATAAGCCATCTGTCGGTCAGGTCACGAACGGCGGTTTCGAACCTGGAATCAAGCTTCGCGGGGCCGGGCCGTTTGAATGGCAGATAGCCGAGGGAACCGAGCCGCAGATCGGGCAGAGCAATGTACATAAGCGCTCGGGCGAATTTGGCCTGTTCTTATTATTTAATTCGTTTGAAGCGGCAAATTTTCGTGCCGTGTCCCAGATCATCGCGGTCGTTCCGGGTGGCGAATACGAGTTCGAAGGCTTTTATCGCTCCGATCTGAAATCAACCGCATCGCTGAAGGTCGAGATCGCTGACGCGGTGACAAACGGTACCCTCGTCAGCACGCCGCCGCTCGCTCTTGCAGGCGACTGGACGACGATAAAGCTGAAATTCACGGTACCCGCAAACAGCGACGGTATCATCGTGAGGCTCGCCCGCGAGGGTTGCGCCGGGCTTGCTTGCCGGATAACTGGGCGGCTCTCGTTTGACGATTTTTCGCTAAGGCGTCTATAAATGAGTGATTTACCGGGAAAAGGAGGTTCGTTTTTAAGTGTCGAAGATGTCGCGACAGGCGAAACTTCGTCTTCGCTCAGCAAGATTATCTTTTTTCTGTTGTGCTTTGTCGCGGTTTTTTCGACAGTGCTTTTTGGGGCTGTTGACAATATCACGTGGGCCTTTATATCGGTATTTTGGGCGATGATCGTCGCTACTATGGATCGCCGAAGCGTGGAAGGCCGGCGGTATTCTGTTCAATTCAAGTTTGCTGCAAGTACCTCTCGCGGGGTTTCTTCTGATCGGCCTTGTTCAGCTATTGCCGCTCGGCGGTGTGACAGCCGGACTGAACGTCCCGGCGTCGACCGCGTTGTCTCTCGACCCGTACTCCACGAGGTTTTTTGTCACCAAACTCGTCTTCTATTTGACGTATTTCGCCGCCTGCCTTGCGTTCATCAATACCGAGAGGCGGCTGAAAAAAGCCGTTTATTTCATCATTGTTTTCGCGTCGGGAATGGCTCTCTATGGTATTTTGCAGCGCCTTGCGAACCCCGATGGCATTTACGGCCTTCGCGAAGCCGCCGGAGCGATCCCGTTTGGGCCATTCGTCAACCAGCACCATTTTGCGACCTTTATGCAGATGGCCGGCGGACTTGCGATGGGATTACTGTATGGCGATAAGGCTGCCAACGAGCAAAGGATATTGCTCGCAACTGCGGTTGTCGTGATGGGTGTGGCTACGGTTTCGACCGGTTCGAGAGGCGGGTTGCTTGGGTTTTTAAGCGTGGTCGCGTTTGTGACACTGCTAAATTTTCTGTCCGGCCGTTGGTCGAAAGAGAAACGTTCCGGTGCCAGTGTTCAGCGAAATGTAGCTCTTGCCGCTGCGGGAATTGCTCTGATCGTGGTAATTTTCGGCGTCGTTCTGCTGATCGGCGGTAACGATTCTCTGTTCCGCGGCCTCGGCGTGGCTCAGGCTGACCAGGATTTTTCGACGGGCCGGTTGCATTTCTGGCCCATCGCTCTGAAGATTTTTCTCGAACACCCGATCCTCGGGGCCGGTTTTGAATCGTTTGGCGTGGCCTTCACAAAACACGATACGCTCAGCGGACAGTTCCGTGTCGAACAGGCCCACAACGAATATCTGCAAACGCTCGCCGACGCCGGCATCGCCGGAGTTCTCTGTCTGGCCGCGTTCATTGTCTTGTTATTCAAAAAAGGACTAAACACGATCGTTGGGGCTGATGGATTCCGACGTGAAGCGGCGATAGGGGCGTTGGCGGGGTGCCTTGGCGTTCTGATCCATAGCTTTTTTGATTTCCCGCTGCGGACGCCGTCGAATGCAATTTTCTTTCTGATGATTTGCGCGATCGCCACAGTTTCGATAACGTCGCAGGTACGAAAACCTCGACGTCGACGATCTACCGGACCCTGACGACCACCTCTTTCTTGCCGCACGGCGCTTCAAACTTAACCTGGAAGACACCTGGTTTCGCGCTTAAGGAGCGAAGCACGAATAACGCTGTCCATTTGACGCCCGGCAGAGGCTCACGACGGATGCTGACATCTTCCGGACTCGTTGATGACGCCGTGAGCCCGTCGATATCGCCGTCATCTGTTCGCCTGACAACCACAGCCCGGTCAATGCCGGAACTCTGCACCGAGATGGTTTCCTGATCAAGCGTGATCGTACATGGTTTAATATCTTCGGCTGTTGTCGGGACGCCGTCAATGACACGCGGTCGGCTATCAGGTGACATGACTTTCTCCGGCGCTGGTTTGGGCTCCTGTTCGGTCGAGTCGGGTGACGGAGATGGGCTCGGTTTTGGAGCTTCGATATTTTCAGTCTCGGTTGGGTTTGGGGTTGGTTTTGGAGTTGGTTCAGTTTGCACCGGCGGCTTTGAGGTCGAAGGTGGCGGGATATTGATGATCACGGGCGGAAAAAGCCCATTGGTATTATCTGAAAGTTTGGTTGTCGCCGCCGCTTCTTTGGCGATGGCCGTCTTCGATGGTTCCGGTGAGGAAGCTGGCGTTGGCTGGGGAGTCGGAGTTACTGTCGGAGTTATCTCGGGTGTCGGTGTTGGCGTTGGATCAGCTTTTGGTTCGTCGACAACGGGTTTTGGTGTCTCTTCTACGGTTGGCTCGGCGGTCGGGGTCGGGTTAGGTGTTGGCGTCGGTTCGGTCCTTGGTTCTTCAACAACTGGTTTGGGCGTCTCCACAACGGTTGGCGTCGGCGCGGCCGACGGGGTCGGTTCGGGCATCGCCGTCGCCGGCGGCGTTGGTTCCGGGTTTGGGGTCGGTTCTTCGGTCACGACCTTTGGTGTTTCCGACGGGGTTGGCGATGGCTCTGCGACAACCTCGGGCGTTTCCTTCGGCGTCGGCGTCAGGCTTGCCTCCGGCGTCGGTTTGACGGCCTCAGGCGTTGGATCGGGTGTTGGTGCTACGGTCGGTTCCGGAGTCGGCTGAGTACGAAACATCTCCGGCGTCGGTTCGACCTTCGCCACAATCGACGGTAACGCGGGTGTCGGTCGCGGACGTATGGCAACGGTTTCCGTCGAAATGGGTGGCGCAGGATTTGGGCCGATGCGGTTTTCGAGACCCATCGTGTGGCCGTTAATACGCTTGTAGAGAGTCTCGATGGCATTGTAGCGCAGGCCATCAGGCTGACCGCTCTTGTAGCTGCGGATGTACATATCCAGCGCTTCGGCGTTTTTTCCCTCGATCATCAGCGACGTACCAAGCCGCCACGTACTCGAACGCCACCAGGCGGCTGTCTGCCGGCAGAACGCTCACCGCCCGTTTGAGGTGAATCGACGCCTGAGGTGCGTTTTCCATTTGGTAATCCGCCCACCCGCTAATCTCCTCGACACGGCCGCGAAGCACCGCGGATAAAGTTGGTCTCGCCACCGGCGGAAGATTTACGTAATCACCTCGCGCGGCGGCAATGCTCCGGCTTTCGTATAGCTCGCTCGCCATGACCGCGGCCGTTGGGTCGGCGACATCGAGACCAGAATCCAATGCTGCGGGAGCTGATTTCGTCAGTTCGACAACCTTTGGAAGCGCGAGTTTTTTATCGAGCAACTGAGTACTCGCAAAGATCAGCCGGTGGACCTTCATCTTGTCGTCGCCGCGAACAAATTCGTCCGCTGCCTTCGCGGCCGTTACCGCGTTTGGTTCTGGCTTGTCTAGTTCCTGTTTCAGTTCGAGCAACGCCGCCAGTCGCGCGGCCGTCTCGGGACTGTCGGCGCCAGTCGGTGCAAAAATACTGGCCCGTCGCTCAAACCCAATCAGCTCACCGAGATCTTTTGACCCGCGACTGACACGACCGCCCAGGTTTGTCGAGACTAGGCCGTCCTTTACCGAAAAGCTTTTTGCTAGTTCCTCCGCCGCCTCGCGATAAAAACCGGCGGCGGCGCGAGCCGAGGCCAATTCATATTCGAGCGTCGGGAAATTGCCGTAACGCCGCGCCGCGAGCAGCGTTTTCTCGGCCGCCGTCGGGTTTCTCTGGGCAATGTATCCGCACGCCAAGGCAATATGCGACCAGATAAATCGCGGGTCGGCGGTGATCGCCTTTTGGGCAAGCTCGACCGCCTTTTCGCCTTCGCCATTGGCCGCGTACCAATACGCCGCACTGGCTTGAAGGATTATGTTACCCAGATTTGCCTCAAGCGCTTTCGCCATCTCGGTCTCGGCATCGCCGCGCTTTCCGGCATCAAAAAAGCGCGAGTACGAGACCGGTTCGGGCCGGCAGATCGGCCTCGTCCTTTGCCAGGATTTGGCGATAAAGCTCGACCGCCTCATCCGATTTGCCGAACGCTCGCTTCATTTCTGCTAGGCCCCGCCGGGCCGTCGATGATTCCGGTTCGAGTTCGAGGGCCTTGGCATAGGCGATCGCCGAATCCTCAAGCAGGAAATCCATACGGCTTGCGAGGCCGAGCGTCTGATAGGCGGCGGCTGAGGCCGGATCGAGCTTTAACGCAAGGTCAGCGACACGGCGCGCCTCAGAGCCATTTTCGACGCTCATGTAAAACGTCGCAATGCTAATAAGTTGCGATACGCTCGCTCCGCTTTTGTCTTCGGAAGCCTTCGCGAGCTCGAATCCTTCGACACGCGCTCCGCGAAAATAGAGATTCGCCGGAAATTTTGCGAGCGTTTCGCTAAAAAGCTGATCGGGAACCGGTTTAGGAGCGTCCGCGATCGCCGACCGGTAATACTCGACCGCCCCCGCGATATCGCCGGCCGTTAACTTATCATTACCGAGCTGTGCCGCGACCGTGACGATGCGGGCCGAGGCGTCCGCCACTCGTTTCGCTTTGGGGTACGTCCTGATAAATTTTCGCAAGGCCGCAATACGCTCGGCACCGTCTACGACAGTTGCGGCTTTTTCATATTCCGCCTCTTCGTCCGCTTCGTTTTGTGCGGATTCGTCCGGTTTAGGCTTTAGGGGTTTTAGCTTCGTCTTGGCCGCGACGGGTTTAATCTTTGGGCTGGCGGCAGTTGGGTTTGGCGCGATTGGGTTGTTTTTTGAGGCGGTCGTTTGAACCTTAGAGCGAGTTGGCTTTTTGGCCGCCGTCTCTTTGTTTTTCGTCTCGGGCGGTTTGAGTTTCGGAGCCGAGGCTTTCGGCTTTGTGCTCTGAGCTGAAATAGCGACAGCCAGCAGTCCTGAAATAAAAACAGTAGCCAAAACTCTCATAAAACAATGGTAAAAAGACGGCGCCAATGTCAAAATAATACCACGTTGACGCCCTTTTTCTCGCCTATGCTCGAACTCGACCATGTCTGGTCCAAAATGCTCGACGAAGCAGCAGTTAACGCTTCGAAAGACGGTCGTCATGCGGCTGCCGAATATTTGCGACTGCGTGCAACGAATGACGCCATCCGAAGGGCAGGCGTAAACTGGCTCTTTGACACCATGATCGAAATCGCCGCGACGCAGCCGCGTCTGACCATCGAACGCGAAGAACCGCACAATTTTGCCGTCGGAAACTCGAATATGGCCGGCTCGTATCTCGAAATACGTCTTGGCGTTAGATGTCTTATGCTCGAAGCAGGTTGGGCGCGAACGCCCAAGGACGGAATAATGCGAAACGGCGCTCTCGCCTTTGCCCGAATCACGCATTTTGGGATGCCGACGTCCGGCGCGGAAATTCGCCTCGTTCACGGCGAAACATTGCCGCATTGGCTATCAGGTGACGACACGACTGTCGACAGTCAGGAGCTGCGGCGGCATTTTGACATTTTTCTCAGCGCTGGATTTTAGGTCGCCGCGGAAAGATACAGACGGCCCCGCACACACACAAAGTCTGCTTTGTAACCCAAAATTCTCAGAAGCCGCACTCCCCCATCGATCAGCACCGAAACCGGTGCCTCACTCGAAGTGCGCTTGACATCGGGGCCAACTTCATAGATGACCCCAGATTTCTTTTAAGAAGAAATAAGTTTTGAATCACAATGGGCAAAAGCACTAATCATTTTATCGAAAGCATCTGAATATCGCTTCCCACCGTCATCAGACCGAAAAAAATATGACGATTGTCTGAAGTGATGGCAGGCGAGTCAATTTGTTGCGGAAGCAGCGAGAGAATTTCTTGTTCGGTTTTGGTTTGCGTGTCAAAAACAAAAAGTTTGCCACCTTGAGCGAAGAGGAGATTACGATTGTCGGAAAGCCAAACGGGGCGAGTAGCGTCCTCCCTAAGTTTTTCGTAACTGTTGGTTTCAAACGAATAAACGTAAATATCGGAATTTTCTAAGAGTCGACTGTGGTAAATACTGGAACCAGCCAATTTCGTACCGTCGGGCGACCAAGACCAAGCGACAAACACGTCTCCTTTTTCATTCAGAGGCGGCAATTCTATAGGCGTTTGTTGCTCCCATGTCTTTCCTGTTTCAATAACTCTTGCGCCGCCTCCGATGCCTGAAAATGCGATTCGCTTGCCGTCGGGCGACCAAACCGGATAGCAAAAACCGCGTCCGCCATCGTTTGTTAACTGTTGGCGGTCGCTACCGTCGGGTTTGATCGTCCAGATTTGATGAATTCCGGTCAAATTTGAATAAAATGCAATCCGCGAACCATCCGGCGAAAATCGCGGAACCCTGTCCTGGGCTGTATCGCTTGTTATCTGATTCCACTTCAAACTGTCGGTTCCTACCGTTACGAGATCTTCCTGTGATTCGCCAGTCAAAGCAAAAACGACTTGATTGCCATCTGGCGATGCGTCGACCCCGCCGGTGCTTTTTAAGCCTTCAGTGATCGGTCGCGGTTTGCCGATCGTTTGTATTTTCACTGCATCAAATTCAATCTGCTGAATATGTTGAATGCCTTGTTCGCGAACATAAACGAGACTTTTGCCGTCCTTCGAAATCGTGAAAAACCAGCTTTGAGCAAGTGGCGCAACTACTGCTTCGGCTTCGCTGAGCGGTTTTCCACTTTTTTGGTCAATTGCAATCCGCCACAAGCTGGCGCCGCCATTGCGAATACTGCAAAAGTAGAGATACTTGCCATCAGGTGACCAAACCGGATTCCAATCGAGTTCGGCATCATTTGTTACGCGGACGACATCGCTTCCATCCGCAGAAGCCGTCCATAAGTCGCGCTGAAATTGTTCGTCCTTGCCCCAAAAGGCGAGACGTTTGCCATCTGGCGAAAATTGGGGTTGGAGCGAGTCGACACCTGTTTTTATTTGACGTTTTTCGCCGTTTGAAATATTTACTGCCCAGATGTCGCCATCAATGCCGCGCGATTTCGGATTGTGAAAGCGAACGGTGCTAAAAACAATTTCTTTACCATCAGGCGACCAGGCCGGATTGTATCCATTTTTGCTTAATTGTTTGACAGATTCGCCTGTGGCGCCCATCACAAAAAGCCCGCCGCCGCTGCGATTTGAGCGAAACGCAATTTGTTCGCCATCAGGTGAAAAAGCTGGTTGCCAATCTTCGGCATTTGCGTCGGTCGTTAAATTTTGCGGATTGTTTCCGCCGATACGCTGATAAAAGATATTGTTTTTGCCATTGACAAGGCGCGAATAGAGCAAAACTTTTCCATCCGGCGAGATGCTCGGATAGCTTTCTGCTCCGGCAAAATCGGTTAACTTCGTCGCTGTTGCATTATGCCAGGGCGAAGGTTCACGTTGATTCGAATAATATTCAAACCAAAAAAACGCACCGGTTCCGAGCAAAGCGAGAAGCAAAAAAGCAAAAGTAAAATGTAAAATAGGGTTTCGCTCGGTTGCTCGGTTGCTTTCTTGGGCTCCACTTCGACTCCACGAGGGCGAGGAATCAGGTTCGCGTCTAAAGCGTTTCAAATCGGCAACTAAATCCGTAGCCGTTTGGTAGCTTAAATCTGCATCTTTTTCAAGCGCTTTGCTCAAAATTCGGTCAAGTTCAGGCGAAACTTCTTCATTAATTGAACTCGCTAAAGGCGGCATCTCCGCCAAAATTGCTTGAAATGTCGCTTGCCGATTTTGCTTTCTGAACGGATTTTTGTTGGTAAGTAATTCATAAAGAACAACACCGATACTCCATAAATCCGTGCGATGGTCAACAGTGTCGCCTGAAATCTGTTCCGGGGACATATACGCCGGAGTGCCGTGAACTACTCCTTTGGCGGTCTGTGAGAAGTATCCGATTGCATGTGAATCAACTTCATTCAATTTCGCTAGGCCAAAATCGAGGATCTTAACATAACCGTCGGGGCGGATCATTATGTTTTCTGGTTTGATGTCGCGATGAATGATGCCGTGATTGTGGGCTGCAACGAGTGCCTCGCAAGATTGAATGACGATTTCCAAAACATCTTTCGGCTTCAAATTGGTCCCAATTTTCTGGCGCAGTGTTATTCCTTCGACATATTCAGTGGCTATATAATTGATGCCTTCAAAAGTTCCGACATCGTAAATCGTAACAATATTGGGATGGTTCAGTGTCGAAATTGCCGCGAGCTTCCATCTGAAATCGCTTAACGCGCTCATCATCAGTTGTGTATTCTGCTGGAAGGATTTTGACTGCGACCTGTCGACGAAGCTTTTCATCCGTGGCGAGGTATACTTCGCCCATTCCGCCGACGCCGAGGAGCTTTTCAATTTTGTATGTGTCAATTAATTTGCCGACAAAAGCAGCATGAAAATCAATTGTCTGATCATCCGCGAGATGTCTTGCGGCAATACCCATTGCCGATTTATTGAGAAAATTTTCGCTCTCTTTGTTCGCCTTAAGAAGGCTTAGAACTTCCTTTTTTAATTCTTCATCGCCGTTTGTTTGAGCAATCAAAAACGCTTCTCGCTCGATTTCAGGCAACTCCAGAACGGCATCGAAAAGTTCGTCAATTTGTTTCCAGCGATCATCGGCCACAGGATTTTATATTTGTGCAGGGACGCGAGGAACAATGATATAAAAAAATATTTATATAAACCTTTGTGCCATCGTGTCTTTACATTAAAAAGTTACTGCGCACTCAATTCACGGTAAAGCCATGCTCTTGCTCTTTGCCATTCGCGCATAACGGTTATTGGGGCGACCTTGATAACTTCGGCTGTTTCTTCAACGGTCAAATCGCCGAAAAATCTTAGTTCGATAATTTTTGCTTTTTGCTCGTCAAATCGTGCTAATTTGTTCAAGGCTTCGTCCAAAGCAACCAAATCTTCATCTTTTTCAGATGAAACGACAAAGGCTTCTTCCAATGAAACGTGATGCACGGCTTCTTTATTAACCTTCGGTCTTTTTCTTGCAAGATCAACCAAAATCCGCCGCATTAGTTTCGCCGAAACTGCAAAAAAATGGGCCCGATTCTCCCATTTTACCGTCTTCCAATCAATTAGACGCAAATAGGCTTCGTTGACGAGTGCGGAAGTTTGCAAAGTATGACCTTTGCGTTCACGCCTCATATAGCTTTTGGCAATGCGGTGTAGTTCGTCGTAAACAATGGGCGTGAGTTCTTCGAGTGCATCAGTATCACCGCCACTCCATTTTTGGAGCAGCTCGGTTACCTCAAACGTTGAATTAACTGGCATTCTTAGTTTCGCGATTAAAAGAAATCACCTTTAATGTAGCACAAATAAATAAACTCGAAAAAAATATTCGATACCTGATAGTTTTTCCGAAAATTAAACGCTTTAGTAAGTGAAGCCGAAAAAAACCGGTTCATTAAAGAACAAAACAAAAGATTCGAGGTCAAGTCCCAGAGTTAAAAATAAATAAGGAGAAAAATACTATGAAACAAAAAATAACACTATCAATCACGCTCGTTATGGGCATCGTTCTATTATCGCTGACGACGGCAAACGCGGCCCCGGCGCAAAGATATGTCGCCGATACGGGTGCAGTTACCCTGGGACCGAACCAATTGCTTCGTCTCACGGTGACACCTCCGCCCAGACAGGAGCTAGTAACTATTGAATATCTTATTCTCGCATACCAGCATGGAGCCTGCACCAATAGCGGAGTTTGCATGCATACCATCCTATCCCAAACCACAACTGAACCTGTAACACTAAGACGGGGCGAGGCATCTTCGATGGACATTACGCAAACGCCCAACGGGTCTGCAGTTCGCGGATTGGTTTATCTCGACACCGATAATGTACAGATCAATCTGCACTTAGTTGACACTACTACCGGTTCTGCGATTCTTATCGGAATGCTGCTTCCGGCGATTCAAAAAGTAAGATAGGGTTGAAAACCGTTTAATGATTCACTTTTTCTTGAAACCCGAAAGTCAGAAAAATCTTTCGGGTTTCTTTTTTTGAATTCTTTACAAAGCATTTCAACACAAATCTAACGTATGAAAAAAATCAAAGGACAAGCGAAGCCGAAAAAAACAGTCCGATAAAAAACAAAAATTTTGAAAATCCGGGTTCAGGCCTGACCCCGTTCCCTTCAAATAAAATAAACCCGAAAAAATATTCGATACCTGATAGTTTTTCCGAAAATTAAACGCTTTAGTAAGTGAAGCCGAAAAAAACCGGTTTACTAAAAACAAAATGAAAACTTCGAGATTAAGTCTCGGAGCTAACAATAAATAAGGAGATACTATGAAACAAAAAATAACATTATCAATCGCGCTCGTTATGAGCATCGTTCTATTATCGCTGACGGGTTTTGCCTCGACGGCAAACGCGGCCCCGGCGCAAAGATATGTCGCCGATACGGGTGCAGTTACCTTGGGTCCTAACCAGATACTCCGTCTCACGGTGACATCTGCCCCTAGTCGCGATATCGTACCTACTGATCAGGTTTCCCTTAACTTTGCAAAGATCGAATACCAGCATGGAGGCTGCACCAATAGCAGTGTTTGCCTGCATACCATCCTATCCCAAACCACAACTGAACCTGTAACACTTAGACGGGGCGAGGCATCTTCGATGGACATTACGCAAACGCCCAACGGGTCTGCAGTTCGCGGATTGGTTTATAGCAACAGCAATAATATCGTGGTAAATGCGGAGGTTGTTGACATTACTACAGGAGCGACCGTCAGTGCCGGTCATGTCAAAGTGTTTAACGGAAACATTGGCTTCTAACAGTCTTTTTAACAATTTTAAATTTTTGACAATTACTCGAAATCATTCGATTGAATATCAAACAAAAAACGTCCGTCAGAAATGACGGGCGTTTTTTGGGTAAAGCTGGGGTCATCTATGAAGTTGGCCCCGATGTCAAGCGCACTTCGAATGTGGCACCGATTTTGGCCTCGATCCGATGGGGCCACTGGACGTCGATCCGGTCTTGCGTCATTTCGGTTCGCGAAAGGCCCTGGCGAACGTGGTGTTTATTCCCGTTGCAAAATACTAAACACCGTCACCCCGGAGGAACCGGCGTTGGCAAGCAAGGATGCTTGCGCTCCAGTCGTCACGCCGGAGGAACCGGCGTTGCAGGCGAGGGCGCCTGCGTTCCCGGCTTTTGCAGTTTCTACCATCAAAACTGGTAGATGCCTTTTTCCGAAAAAGACCTTTGACCAGTCAGGCAAAAACCTATACCAGTCAGCTTCAAATCACGCGACTGAGTACCATTTATCATCGACCAGGGGCTTGAAATTCGCGACAGAAATGCCGCCTTATTTTTTTGGAAAAGCCAGTATTTATGGGCTCGCTGAGCGCTCATATTGCACAAAATGTGGCACGTGCCACATTTTTTGTCGGGCAAAACGGGCGCAAAATCAGCGACAAGTTTAAATTTCAAAAAATTCACCCCCAGAAACGTGGATAATCGACGACGGTTCGGTTATCGACAGCCGCGAACTTGACCGTCACATTGCGATTCTTGTCGGGCCGAAAGCAACTGCCCGCTGCTTTGCGATTTACCAAAAGTGCGATATGATTGAAAGTTAGTTTCGAAATACGGGAGTAATGGATACGTGATAGCAGAACTTGATAAGTTAATAGAATTACAGAAGACCGATACCAATCTCAGAAAATTGAAACGGTCACTTGAGACAGCGGTGGAAGGGCGTGCGGCAATCGAACAGGAGTTTGAACAGCACGCCTTTTCTATTCGAGAGATACAGAATAAACGCGATTCCCTACACACAAGACGCGCCGATCTCGAAAAGCAAATTGCCGAGAACAAGACCTATCTCGAACGAGCCGACCGTAATCTAAAACACGCGCAAAACCAAAAAGAATACGAGACCGCGATGCGCGAGACCGATGCGCTGCAAAAACAGATCGCCGCGTTTGAAACCCAAATCGTTGAGATCCTGGAAGAAGTCGAAGGAGTTGAGAAGGAACTCGACGAGCGTTCCGAAGAAATCAGCACTCTCGATGGCAAACGCGATGCCGCTCTTGCCAAATACGATTCCGCACTCGCCAAAGACAAAAAAGAATTCGACGCCGAGACCAAACACCGTGCAACAGCTTTCGCGACTCTGCCGGCGCGTCTGGCTTCGATCTACGATCGCCTCGCCCAACGCAGCCGTGACGGCATCGCCGTGGCCGAGGTTGTCAACGGTTCGTGCAGCGCCTGTTACATGCAGCTTCGTCCTCAGGTCCAGCTAAATGTAAAAAAAGGCGACGAGATCATCACCTGCGAAAACTGTACCCGAATCATGTACATCGCCCCACGCGGGGCTGAAGCGACCGCGTAATCTGATCAACCCTTCGTCCACTCATCCGCCGTGTGAATATCGACCTTGATCGGTACCCGTTCCACATACAGTCGGCCAGCGGTCAGCATCGCGGAGGCGAGCTTTTTGACGATGTCGTCGGCCTCGCCCGCGTCGCATTCGACGATGATCTCGTCGTGGACTATGTTCACGAGCTTGCCCGATGTACCGCGAAGATCGTCGTGTAGGAGCCGTAAAGCACGCTTAAGTATGTCGGCCGAGGTTCCCTGAATCGGCATATTCTTGGCATACCGTTGGGCAGCTCCGATTGACGAACGGTCGTTCGCGTCAAAACTCATCCTCGCCAAACGCCCCGATTTTGTCCGTGCCGACCGCTCCGTCAGCACGTTTTTCGACTGGTTCCGAAGCCACTCGTCCATTTTCGGGTACGTCGCAAAATACTTCCGAAGCGTACTTTCGCCCTCAGAGAGCGACAGCCCGGCCATCTGGGCGAACCGCGACGCCCCGAGACCGTAAACCACGCCAAAATTCAACCGCTTTGCAAACGAACGCTGATCCGCTGTGACATCTTTTGCCTCGATCCCAAAAACCTGAGCCGCCGTCGCCGAGTGAAAATCCTGCCCCGATTCAAATGCCTCGATAAAATTCTTGTCCTCAGAAAAATCCGCCAAGATACGCAGCTCGATCTGCGAATAGTCCGCGATCACCAGCGTCTTGCCCTCAGGAGCGCGAAAGCACCGCCGGTATTCCGCCTCATGTGGGATCTGCTGCAGGTTCGGTTTAGAGCACGCAAAACGCCCGGTCGGTGCGCCGATCTGACGAAAATCGGCATGAATTCGCCCGGTCGCAGGCTCTATAAATTCCAGAATATTTTCGCCAAAACTCGATATCGACTTAGCCACGCCGCGATACTCGAGCAGCTTTGCGACCACGGGATATTGCTGCGCCAGCGGTTGCATCTCCCAGGCTCGTGTCGTGTTCGGCATAGGAACGCCGAGATTCACCAGTGCGTCCATCACCTGTGCCTGCGAATCAAGATTGATCTGTGGCGCGCCAAATAGGGAAGCCTGCGCAACCCCCGCCGACAGCATGTGCTGCAATTCTTCGGCCGTCTTAACCTGAACTTTGGTCGCTTTTTCGAGCTGCTGGCGCCACCGCGACTTGTCGATATAAAACCCGCTGAGCTCCATCTCGGCGATCGGCATCACGCATTCGTTTTCGAGCTTCAAAACCTCTTCGAGGCCATCGGCGACGATGCGTTCGTGTACCTTGTCCCGTAGCTCCGGCATAATCGCTGCGTCCTTCGCCGCGTATTCGATCTGCGATTGCGACAGTTCGTCCGCCGCCCAATCGCTCACCTGCTCCGACTTGTCCAGCGTTCGCCCGAGAAAAAACTGCACAAGATCAGCGAGTCCATGCCGCCTCTCACCCTCACCCGCCGCGATCAAAACACTTGCGAGGTAGGTGTCATAAACCGCCCCAACCTCACACCCCAAATGATGCCGAACCCACTTAGTGTCAAACTTCGCATTGTGCGCGATCTTCACCGACTTGGTCGAAGAAAGCAGATCACGCAAAGGAGCCAACTCCGGGTTCGCTCTCAAGACCGTAACCGAAGGCGAAAGCTCGCCAACGATTCCCCCCGGCTCACTGCTCACCGCCCACTGCCCACTGCCTCCCCAGCTGCCGTCAGCAAACGTCTTCAAATCAATGACTTTGGTATTAGCCCCATCGCTCAACTGCACGAGCCGCACGTCTCCGCGATACGGGTCAAGCTCGGTCGTCTCAACGTCAAACCCCAAAAAAGGCTTCCCCGCCAGTTCCCCACAAGCCCGGGCCAGCGACGCTCCGTCGCGAATTAACTCAAAATAGATCTCCATAAACGATTAAGAATTATTGTATCGCGGCTTCATCACAACAACCTACGCGACGCCCTGACATAAGCTGGAAGTAATTGAAAAAGAGGCCGCCTTTTCAGACAGCCTCGTAGTTTTTTTGATTTAGACCCCAAGCTATTAGTTCGGAGTAAATTAAACAAACGCAAAATCGAACTGGGCCTGATGGATCGATTTATCCGAGGCGATGTCGATATGGCCGAGATACGCTTCGATCTCATCAAGCACCTCGCGTTCAGTGCTTCTAAACGCCTTGGCGACGTCAGGGTGGACGCGAAGCGTTGTGTGGCGAACGTCCTCGACGCTCCGAGTCAATCGACGCGCCTCAGCGAGGATCTCGTAGCAGACGGTCGTTGGCGATTTGACCCAACCGGCGCCTTCGCAATAGTCACACGGGGCACACATGGTTCGTTCGAGTGACTGTTTGACGCGTTTGCGAGTCATGATGATGAGGCCGAAGTCGTTGAACGACAAAACCTTAGTCGGCGAACGGTCGCTCGCCAGGGCCTCCTGCAACGCCTGCGAAACCTTATGCCGGTTGCGGCGGTCTTCCATGTCAATCAGGTCGAGAACGATGATGCCGCCGAGATCGCGCAGGCGAATTTGGCGAGCAATTTCATCGACCGCTTCCATGTTTGTGCGGGTGATCGTGTCCTCGAGACGTGCGTTGCCCTTGCCGACGAATTTGCCCGTATTTACGTCGATGGCGACGAGGGCCTCGGTCTGATTGATGACCAGATAGCCGCCGGATTTGAGCCAAACACGTGGTTTTAGGGCCTTGTCGATCTCTTCCTGAACGCCGTAGTATTCGAGGATCGGCTCATCGCGGGTGTAGAGCTTGATGCGATTTACGAGGCGCGGCTGGATGAGATTGATAAATTCGACCGTGCGCAAATATTCCTCTTCGCTATCGACGCGGATCGCCGTGAAATTGTCGGCAAGCTGGTCGCGTAAGATGCGCTGAACGAGATCGAGATCCTGATGGACCAGAGCCGGCGATTTCTTCTTTTCAGAGCCTTTTTTGGATTCCGCCCACATCCGCGCCAGGTATTTGGCGTCGTTTCTGAGATCCTCTTCCGCAATGCCGATGCCTGCGGTACGGACGATAAAGCCGCCCGAAGGTATCTCGGCGTCCTGGCGAATCCGCTGAATCAGGGTCCGCAGACGGCTGCGCTCGCTGGCCGATTCAATCTTCCGCGAAACACCGAGATGCTCAATCGTCGGCATGTAAACGAGGTATCGGCCCGGCAGAGCAATGTGCGATGTAATGCGGGCGCCTTTTTTGGCGATCGGTTCCTTGGCAATCTGGACGAGGATTTCCTGGCCTTCCTTTAGCAAATCGGAGATCGTCGGTTGCGGTGAGCGTCCGCCGCGATCGTTGCGATCAAAGCGTTTGCCATCGTTGCCCTGGCGATCGCTAACAGGTCGATCGGCAGGCCGATCTCCGCTCGGACGATCACCGCTTGGTCGATCACCGCTTGGTCGATCACCTGTCGAACGGTCGTTACGGCCGCGACCGCCGCGTCTGTTTCGATCGCGGTCGGTCCGTCCACGAGGTCGCTCATCGGGCGATTGCGTTTGCTCTTCGCCGGCTTCGCTTTGCGGTTCTGCGAGGGTTTCTTCTTTGGCCGTTTCTACGAACGGCTCAGCTGCTTCGACAGTTTCTACATTGCCATCGACCTGATCGTCATTTGATTCAAGGTTATCGAGGCTTTCGTCTGAGCCATCCTCGGCTTTCGTTTTGCCTCCGCGACGACGTCCGCGGCCACCGCGACGAACCGCCATTTCGGCCATGCTATCCGGCTCTTTATGGCTTGCCTCGGCATCCTCGAGGGCGTCGCCCTTAGTTTTTTTGGCTTTCGACGTTTTCGAAAATTTACCTTTCGCTGATGCTCTTTTCGCGGGAAGCTTTCTTTTTCGCGGCCGTAGTTTCAGCCGCATCAGCATCGTCGTTTACGGCTTTTGTTTTGCGGCGGGCCTTGGTTGGGGCGGGTGCCGGACCTTCATCGTCCTCATCGGCAATGCGTTCGAAGCCGCCCGTTTCGCCGCCGACATATGCCAACAGTGAGCCGACCTCAGCCTCGGCGGTTGTTTCCATATCGAATTCAATCGCGCGAACGCGGTCAATGATCGCTTCCTGAACGTAAGCGTCTTTAAACATTTCGCCCGTGTCGCTGTCGTCGCTGATCCGTTCGAAACCTGAGTTATCAAAGTCGAGATCAACCTGCGGCTCGAAAAGCGGTTCTGCGCCTGCCTTTACTTCCTCCTCTTTACCGCGACGACCGCGGCCTCCCCGCGAACGTTTGCTCTTTTCCGGACGGTCTTCGACGACCGGCTGAGGCTCTTCTTCACGAGGCTCCTCCATAACAGGTTCCCCACCGCCAAACTCTGTTTCCACAAGCGGTTCGGCAAGTTCCTGAGTCGAATCCATTTGCTTTTCACGCTCGATACGCGACCGGTCAATCTGTTCGTTGGCCTCGCGTTTGGCTTCCTCGGGCGAGCCTTTTTTGTTCATGACAATGCGTTCAATCTCTTCGTCTTCGTCGAAGAAATCCGATACATAAAGGAACGCATCACGCTCCAAACCAATGTCCACAAAGGCCGACTGCATTCCGGGTAAAACCCTCATGACACGGCCTTTATAGACGTTACCGACGACGCCCGAGTTTTCATCGCCGCGTTCAATGTAAAATTCCGTGACCTTGCCATTATCTAAAATGGCGATCTTTTTTTCGCGTCCGTTGACGCTGACTATCATTTCTTTTGACATGCAAAATATTCCTCAAAAATGGGTTAAAAATTGCCAGTCTTATCTGAGGACGAAGAGTTGTTGTCAGAATTGCAGATTTATAGCAGACTTCAAGGCCGTGGCTCGAGGATGAGCGCCCTGGCGAGTTTTGATTTTATAGCTTGGTTTCGGAAATGTTTTCCAAATAGACAAGTATTGAATTTTTTCACGCAGGAATCTCGTTTAGCGAAAAAGCCCTGAAAGCTTTTTTGCCCTCGGGGAGCACCAAAAATCATCCTTGAATGATCGTGCTCAGACCCGTGTACTTCTTGATCTTGTTAATACCTAATGTCTGTTAAAAAAATCTTCTGACGTCCGCTCTATCGCCGCAATAATATATCGCTAACGTGGCAAACCGAGGTCAGTATAAACGAATCGCTCACCTAAGTAAACATAAAAACGTCGCCCTGTTAGAACTCTATGAGAATGTCCTAGTTTGAACTCAATAGAAATGTCCTAGAGAGGGAAGTCTGAGATCATCCGATAAACGGGGGTGATGGATGAGCAGGAAGGGGACAATATTGATGAGTGAGAGAGAGCGGGAAGCGCTGGTGGTAATGGAGCGGGTGAAGCGGAGGGAGATAACGATGGCGGAGGCGACGCGGCAACTGGGGATAAGTTATCGGCAATGCTGGCGTCGATATAGGCGATATGAGGAGGAAGGGCCGCGGGGCCGGAAGTGCTGTCTGATGGTGATGATCGACGATGCAACGGGCATCAGGATGTCGCTTTTTGCGGAGGAAGAGACGACCGAGGCGGCGATGAAGCTGCTGAGGATGTGGATCGAGCGTTACGGCGTGCCGAGATCGCTGTACACGGATAAAAAGAACGTGTATGTAGCATGTGAGAAAGATCAGGAAAACGCCCGGCTCGAAGGCCGCGAGGCACTGCCCCAGTTTGGCCGAGCCTGCCGGAAACTCGGCATCACGATAATACGAGCCCATTCGCCGCAAGCCAAGGGCCGTGTCGAGCGGTCAAACGGAGTGTATCAGGACAGGCTTGTAAAAGAAGCTTCGGCTCAAAGGCATAAGCGACATCGCCGGGGCAAACGAGTTGCTTGCGAGCGGGTTCGACGACAATCTGAACCGACGCTTCGCCATCCAGCCGAGTGATCGAGCCGATTATCATAGTCCGGCGACGGATATCGACCTGTCAGGGATTTTCTGCATCGAGTACGAGAGAACACTTTCGATCATTTGGACATTGAGCTTTGAAAATCGCCTGTACCAGATCACACCCGTGTCACGAAATTACTCGCCGACAAAGCGAAAGGTGCTGGTCAGGCGATACCTCGAAGGCCCGATGCACATGTTCTATCGCGGAGAAGAAATCGGCTTCGAAGAGTTTGATCCAGGCATCGCGGGGAAAACAAAAACGCCGCGAAGGGAGAGGAGCCTTGCCGCTAGCGGCAAGCCCCCTCTCCCTTCGCCAAACCATCCCTGGAAAACAACCTGGTCAACCAAACAACTTATGATTAAACAACATGAACAAATTTGAAAACTAGGACATTTCTAAAGAGTTAGAGTATGGGACATTTCTAACGAGTTTTGACAGGAGTCAGGCTGCGCACGTCTTGCCGCGAACGTCCGCCGCCCTCGCCTGTAAGGGTTCTGCTTCGGGACGCTGGCGTGCGTGGTGATTGTTCAGGCTGCGAAATCCTAAACACCGTCACGCCGGAGGAACCGGCGTTGGCAAGCAGGGATGCTTGCCGCTCCAGTCGATCCGCCGGGAACGCAGGCGCCCTCGCCTGCGTTCCCGGCGAGAACCACCCCGTCGGCGAAACGCCGCCCCCCCTTAGTAAGAAGGGGAGTTCCCGGATTGGATTGCGGCATCTGACCTCAAACGTGGTAGAGGTTTTTTTTTCGAAACACTTTCACCAGTTTGGGTAAATACCTTTACCAGTGAGGTCAACATTCCCCGACCGACGGGGGTTTTTCTGCTACCAATGGGCTTTTGTTTTATTCCGGATTTGACGCCTTGCTTTTTCGTGAAAAGCCCGTGGTTATTGAGCTTCAGGCCTTCGCAGTACGCTAAAATGTGGCACGTGCCACACTTTTTGTCGGGCTAAATCCGACAAAAACCGGTGACCATTTAAAATTCCAAAAAATTCATCACCGAAAACTTCAAATTGGCGTCCGCGTGGAAGGAAAAACAGAGATGCGTGGACGTTGGAAAGCGGGCTACTGGCCGCCCGGGAAACCCGCAGGCAGACCGACGGGTGGAGCCGGAGCCGTCCCCGGTGTTGGCGCATCAACCTTGTCGAGAGCTTCCTTATAGACCTTAATGTAACCGCCGGTTTCAAACCTTTGTTTTACCGCCGCCAGATAGTCCGAGAATACAGCCGATCGCTTTTTGGAGAGCATTTGCTCGATGAGGCCGCTGCGCTGTTTGGTAAACTCGTCGGTTTTTGCGTCTTCCCGCTTTGTGACGCCGACGACATACCAGTTATCGCCGACCTTGAGTGGGGTTTTAGTGACGTCGCCGACTTTCATTGAGTAAACGGCATCTT
This sequence comes from uncultured Acidobacteriota bacterium, assembly GCA_963738935.1. Classification (GTDB taxonomy): domain Bacteria; phylum Acidobacteriota; class Blastocatellia; order Pyrinomonadales; family Pyrinomonadaceae; genus OLB17. Next base: position 3,638,338 of record CAVTYF010000001.1, read on the forward strand.
CCAGAGCCTCGCTGGTCCCGGCCGTCGGGCCTTCGCCCAGCGGTGAGCCAAGAACAAGGTTCTTTTGCTCTTTCGAGGTCATTCCGTTCGCATTCGCTGCTACGCCGAGGGCACCTGCCGAGGCCGCTCCCGCAGCGATCTGTTTAGCGATCTCCTCGACCTGGGCGCCGGCTTTTTCGGCCTTTACAGATGTGAGGACCTGGTCCTTGACATCGTCAAATTCGGCATCACGCGGATCCTTTTTATCGGCCAGCATCGGTATCGCAAAGCCATTCTGAATCGGCGTCTTTTCGCCGACGTCGCCGACATTGACAAGCAGGGCGATTCCCTCTTCAAACTGCGGCGAGATACCGATGTTTGGGACATCGTCACCCGGTTTGACGAACGCCGTTTCCTTCACCATTTCCGCCGCGGCCATATTCGCCTCGCCGGCAAAAGCCTGGGCAGTTTTGGCCGGGTCCTTCGTTTCTTTTAACGAATCGACTACTTTCTGGGCAAGCTCGGCCGCGACCGCATACGCCTTGCGATTGCGCAGGCTGACCTCAATCTCTTTCTTGGCCTGCTCGTACGATTTTGGTACGTCTTCACCGCGGCGGAGAATAAAATACCGCCCCTGATAGCTGATCGGTTCGGTCACGTCGCCGGGCTTCATGGTAAGCAAACGCTGGTACGGATCGTCTTTTTTGTTTGGATTTTCACGAACCGGCCCGGCGAGTTTACCGCCGGCCTGAGCCGTTCCTGGATTCTCAGAATGGCCCTTTGCCAAGGTCGCAAACGCCTCCTCAGATACCGTCGGTCCGTCCTTCTTAGCCTGCTGAATAAGCTCGGCGGCCTTGGCGTCTGACCTGTCCGTCCAGTTCGGGCTTGGCGACACGCAGCACGATCTCCTGACCATTTACACCGGCAAGTTTTTTGTCGGCGGGCAAAGCATCGTATTCAGTTTTGAGGTCCCCGTCGGTTATCTGTAGCTTTTCACCCAGTTTGGCCGTATTTACAAAGACGTATTTGATCTTCTTCTGAGCGACATTGATGAAGTAGCTCGCCTTGTTCTTATCGAAATACTCTCTCAGCTCAGCATCGGTTGGGGTGATCGTTTTGGCGAGTTCAGTGCTGTTGACCGCGACGTAGTTTACGTCAAATTTTGTGTTCTTTCGCTGGAAATCGTTGAGAACTTCCTCTTCTGAGACCGTCACGCCGGCGGTTAGAAATGCGTTGAGCTTTTGAGCGCTGATGTCGTCGCGAACGTTCTGTTCATAGGTCGCGATACTGCCATACTGCTCGGTGACATTCTGCTCGTAAAGTGTCTGGTCAAATGGTTTACCATCGGTTGGCTTGTTCTGTTCGCGAAGCCTCGCCGCCACCTCGGCATCACTTGCTGACAGGCCGAGGCGTTCGGCCTCAATCCGCGAGATGCGGCTGCCGATCAAGCCGTCAAGTACCATTTTTGATGGAAAAGCCTGACCGCGGCTAAACTGAGAGTAGTTTTCCTTCTGCCGAACAAGCTCACCAACCGATATCTTATGCCCCGAGACAGACGCCACCGTCTCTTCGCTTTGGGCAAGATTGGCCGAAACGGTGTTGCGGGCCGGCGTGTAAAAAAACACAAGACTGCCGACCATCAGGATGGCAAACAGAAAAAGAACAAAATTTCGCGTCTTCTCAAGACGCGTAAAAAACTTTAACATCGAAAAATACCTATACCGTTGAAATACTGACCTGACACACTTGAGACAAACCCTAATTCTAACAAAAGCGCCGCCGAAAGCCAATTAAACATCGTATGCCGTAGGCAATTGAGCATATTACTTTGTGTGTTAGATCGAGCCTTCGCTGGGATGGGTGGCTTGCGGTTTCGCCCCAGTTCGCTGATTATTAGAGAGTTAGACTGCTGTTTTATGGTAAGCAAAAAGATCGGGACAGTAAGAATCGTCGTAAAACCCGGCCACGCTGAGGCAAAAGCGACTGCCGGGGAGCTTTCGGCCTGGCTAAAGGCCAACGGCCTCGATCAATCGTGCGAAACGATTTCGGCCGGTGAGATCATGGCCGGGAACTTGCCGACAATGAATGCCGATCTGATTGTCGTGCTCGGCGGCGACGGAACGATGATTTCGACGGCGAGACTGGTCGACGATCCCGATACGCTCGTTCTCGGAATAAACTACGGCAGTCTGGGTTATCTGACGGATTTTCGAATCGAGGAGATGTTTCCGGCGCTTGAGGCGATAATCGCCGGAAATTACGAAATCGACCGACGGGTGATGCTCGACGCCGAGCATTGGCGGGGCAGCGAGAAACTTACCACCGGCCGCATCCTAAACGATGTCGTCGTCAATAAGGCGGCCCTGGCGAGAATAATCGAGATTGACGTCAAACTCGACGAGCTTTTCGTCAACACCTTCCGTGCCGACGGGTTGATCGTCGCCACGCCAACGGGATCGACCGCCTACAACCTATCAGCTGGCGGCCCGATCGTTTATCCGTCGATGAACGCCGTCGTCCTGACGCCGATATGTCCGTTCACACTGACAAACCGCCCGATCGTCGTCCCTGACAGCGCCGCGATCGAACTAACGCTCCACCACGAAAACGAGGGCGTCGTCCTCAGCCTCGACGGCCAAACCGGCTACCCGATGCCGCGCCAAAGACCGCGTCGTGATCCGCAAGAGCAAGACGACATTCAACCTCGTCCAACCGGCGAATCGGAATTATTTTGATGTTTTGAGAGATAAATTGAAGTGGGGAAGGTGAGAGTTAAGCTGCTTTCCTATGCGGCGGAGCTTTCAATTTCGCCTTGTCGCCGAGAGCCGTTATCCGTTTCCCCCGTTTCTTCTCGCTATTCTTAAAATATTCAAAAATCTTGTCGAGGTCATAATCGCAGTCTTTCGCGATCTTGTCTCGAATATCATGAAGCTCTTTAATTACTTCGTCTTCTGGAATCATGTCAGTTCTCCCTATCCATTATCTGGTGAACCGTACAAACCATTGGAGGATCGTACCCTAGGTCGGAACAAATCTTGCTGACACGCTTATAGATGATCGCATTAGCAATATGCCGACAATTCAAGCTTAGCAGAAAGTCCATTTTATAAACAGATGCGATTGAAATGTGTAAAATATCGACAGCCGCGCGCGGCGGCAATATCCGGTGCGAGATGATTTCATCGGCTAGTTCCCTAGCCTCGCTATTCAATCGTAAGACGCTGACACCTTTCACGGCGGCCATTCGCAACTTTGCCATTTGAGCATCGCCTTTCTCGATCTCGTTCAGAACAGGCTCGGACACAAAGACATCAAACTCCTTTCTCCGTTCGTCCCACCACTCCTTCGCAAGCATCTGGTTAGTATGGACCATGAGGTCGCGGCTCGGCCGAGCCGTTAGGTAGCTAATGATGGACGTCTCTATGTAAACTCTTGGCTTCATTGAAACAAACTGATCTGATCATCTTCCGCCAACTCGAATCCCTCCGGAAACTGAAACTTTCCCAGATCGCATTTTCCTTTTGCACTAAATACGACTCCTTCGGCTTCGAGCAGTTCCTGTTGGAGATTCATCGGAATAGTGAGTCTTCCGGTCGAGCATTTGCCCTGGGAATTTATAACGCGTTGCCACGGAACGCCCTCGTCGGCACCGTGCATAACATAGCCGACGGTGCGGGCCGTGTAGCCTTCGCCGAGAATGATCGCGAGTTGACCGTACGTCATGACGCGACCAGCGGGGACCTGGCGGACGATTGAAAAGACTCGTTCGCGATAAAGTGGATCGTTGACGTTCATAAAATACAAAGAAAATTAGCCACGGATCGCACGGATAAGCACAGGAAAAGCGGGAAATCCGATCAGTGCTTATAGGTGTTATCGGTGGCCAAAATTCTTATTCGCGCGTTATAAGAAACGTTCTCGTTGGCGAGCCGTCACCGGTTGCTCCGTCGTATTTTAGCGGGGCGCAGATCAATTCATAATCGCCCGCCGGCACCGCGCGGAGGTCAACGCCTTCGAGAATGACGGTTTCTTTTTCGAGCAGCGTGATGTGGACAGGATGGCCGGGCGAACCCGATTTTTCTATCGAGAGATAATCGATGCCGACAAGCACGATGGCATTCGCGACGAGCATCTGGGCCGTCGGCGGGGTGAGATATGTGTAATCCTTGCGAAAGCCATCCTCCGGCGTCGCCCAAAATTGCGAGTTGCGTGTCTTAAATAGAATACGCTCGACACCCGTCAGATCGCCGAGATGCTCAGGCTCGATTGCGACGACATCTTCGGGGACGGCGATAACGCGGCACGGACCGACCAGCTTCTGTGGATCAAGCTCGTGAACGCGTTTTGCGCCGTCGATAAAATGATTTGGCGCATCGACGTGCGTTCCGGTATGGACGCCAAACCCGATCTGCGAAACATTGGCCGAATCGCCGCGACCAATCGCCTTAAACGAGGTGAACTCAACGCCCGGATCACTCCCGTAGATCGGAACCGCTCCGCTTATTCCAACAGTTACATCGTATATTTTTCTCATTTTACCACCTCAAATTTACCAAATTCCTTTCCAAGTTTTGCGACCCCAGGCGCGCCCGCGAGAATAAGCTTTTTGGCATTCATAATCGTAGAGAATAGTTGAAAACCCGGCTGCATACAAGACCACTGCCTCCTCGACCTTTGCGTTCTTTGCTTACATAAGTAAAACTTTCTTCAATGCCTACGCCGCGTATTTCTGCCTCAAGCTACTCAAACACGGCGCCGCTCGTCTGGTCTTTCCTTTTCGGCAAGAACCACGGCAAGGTCGAGCTGATCATGGACACAGCACCGGCACGCAGCGCCGAATTGCTTGCTCAGGATCGGGTTGACGCGGCGCTGGTCCCGGTAATTGCATACCAGATGATTGAGGGCGTTCGGCTCGTTCCAGATGTCTGTGTCGGAGCCAGGGAGCGAGTTCGCAGCGTTTGTCTGGTCACGAAAGGCGCCGATCTCAAGGATGTTCGGAGCGTTTCGCTCGATAGTTCGTCGCGGACATCGATTGCTCTGACAAAGATTATCTTTCGTGAATTCCTCGGCTTCGAACCCGAATGGCGCGATGCCCGGCCCCATATCGACGCAATGCTCTCGGCTTCTGATGCGGCCCTGCTGATCGGTGATCCGGCGCTCCGACTCTCCGTCGACTCCAGACTCCAGACTCCAGACTCCAGACTCCGATATTTCGACCTTGCCGAACTATGGAAGCATCACACGGGTCTTGGGTTTGTCTTTGCAATGTGGATGACGCGTCGCTCGCGCGTCTCAATCAATTTCGCCGCAGCTCGTGACGAGGGCCTCGCCCACATCGACGAGATCATCGCAAATTACGAAACGGACATCCAAATTGGTACGGCTGAAATGCGGGAGTATCTGTCGCAGAATATCTCCTATTCAATCGATGATTCAATGCGTCAGGGAATGGACCTGTATTTTAAAATGGCCTACAGAAACGGTTTGATCACCGAAAATAAGCCGCTGAACTTTGTCAACGGGTTGGAATCGCCGGCGTAGGGGACCTGCGGGCACGCCCTCAGCTTAACGAAGCGGAACAGTTAAGAGACGGTCTTGCCCGTCGTGCCGTCAGGTTAGGCGGGCGGCAGTTGCCTCAAAACATCGGTCGCTTTAGTTGTTCATAAAGTACGTCATCGATAACCTTGCCCTCATTTTCTTTTAGGTGCTCGACGATCAACAGCGATTGGTGGATGCGAACGTCAACGTCCCTGGACCGCGACAAAAGGTATAGGATCGAACGCTGTTTTCCCGCCGTCAATCCATGAAAGAGCCGGTCACCTTCGGGATCTTGCTTTAGTACTTCTTCAAATTCCTCCGGCATCGGCAGCCCGTATTTGCTTTCGTCTTTGACGAGCACGACATCGACCATATCACCCGCAACGACGCCTACCTCATCCCGCTTTTTCTTGTTGACGATGATGTAAAACAACTCGCCCCAGGGCATCAGTGCGCACTGAAAACCCTCGCTGCCGTTGATCGAGCACACGACGCGTTTGAATTTGTCCGGAAACCCAAATTTCGCGACGATCTCTTTCTCGACTATCAAAAAATGCCAGCCCGAACCGGTCGATGAGATCGTCAGCTCGGTTTTGAATTTTACAGTCTTTGCCATAAGAATATTTCACCACAGAGGACACGGAGAACACAGAGAAAAAGACCAAGTTTTTTCTCTTGCTTTTGCCCTCTCAGTGTCCTCTGTGTCCTCTGTGGTTAATTTCCTATACAGTTTTGTTAGAATGAAGCTACGTGGAAACAATGATCCAACCAATTCTCGACAAAGCCTTGGCGGGCGAGAGATTAACGTCCGAGGACTGCACCTGCCCTGCTCGAATCACGCGATTTCGTCCGCATCGGCCTTGCTGCAGATGAGATCCGCCAACGCAAAAATCCCGGCGATGTCGTCACCTACATCATCGACCGCAACATCAATTACACCAACGTTTGCAACGTCGTCTGCACGTTCTGCGCTTTTTACCGACGGCCAGGAAAGCCGGACACTTATGTGCATTCGATCGAGGAGATTTGTAAACGCATCGACGAAACGATCGATCTCGGCGGCACCGGCGTGCTGATGCAGGGCGGGCTGCATCCGGATTTTAATATCGAGTGGTACGAGGATCTGCTCTCGACACTCCATGCAAAATATCCAAAATTCCAGCTCCACTGCTTCTCACCGCCTGAGATCCACAACATCTCGCTGATTTCAAAGCTCGATTACGAGCACGATACTGCGACGGCTAAAAGCCGCAGGCCTAAACTCAATGCCCGGCGGCGGCGGCGAGATTTTGGATGACGAGGTCCGAGCGAGAGTCTCGACCAAATGCAACACGCAGGAATGGCTCGACGTAATGCGTGCCGTTCACAAGGTCGGGCTGATCTCGACGGGGACCATGATGTTCGGCATCGGAGATCAAGATCGAGCACCGCGTTCGGCACTTGAGCGAATCCGCCAGGTTCAGGACGAATCGCTCGCGGCAAAAGCGATCGATCCAAACTACGGCGAATTCACCGCCTTCATCCCGTGGACCTTCCAACGCGAAAACACCGCCCTCGGCCGCAAAATCACCGAAGAACCAACCGGCATCGACTACCTCCAAATGCTAGCCGTCTCACGCCTCTTCCTCGACAACATCCAACACATCCAGGCCAGCATGGCTAACCCAAGGCCTAAAACTCGGCCAAACAGTCTCTTAGATTCGGTGCCGACGACATGGGCTCCATCATGATCGAAGAAAACGTAGTCTCCGCCGCCGGCGCCGACAACCAAGCCAACGAACGCGACCTCAGATACCAGATCCGCGAAGCCGGTTACGTCCCGCAGCAGCGCGATATTCTCTACAATTATATCCAACGCGACGGCATTGATGATATCGATGTCAAGAAATCCACGCCCCTGAAACAGTTGAGCGTCGCTTTTGCGGATTGACTGAAGTGTATCCTATATGCTACGTTTACAAATGGTCGAGATTCGTCAGACAGCTGAGTACAGAAGTTGGTTCGAATCCCTTCGAGATCGAAACGCCCGAGGTCGAATCGACACCCGCCTTCGACGACTTTCTCTGGGAAATCCGGGCGATGTGAAGTCTGTTGGAAGCGGTGTCTCTGAATTAAGGATCGACTATGGTCCCGGATACAGAGTGTATTTCACTCGTCGGGGCGACGAAATCATTCTGATCTTGATCGGTGGTGATAAGTCGTCGCAGCAAAAGGACATCGAAATGGCGAAAGAAATCGCATCGAATCTATGAAAACATATGCCGAACGTTAAAAAAGAGAAAATAGAGACCTTTCCCTGGGACCCGGCTAGTCATTTAAAGACACCCGAAGATGTGGTTGCCTATCTAGAAGCGGCCCTTGAAGACGGTGATCCGACTCTTGTAGCAGCGGTGCTCGGCGACATCGCGCGTGCCCGTGGGATGACCGCAGTCGCCAGAGAATCCGGCCTCGGTCGCGAAAGCCTCTACAAAGCCCTTTCGCCAAACGGAAACCCGGAGTTTTCAACAATCATGAAAGTTGTCGAGGCCCTGGGCCTTCGGCTGCATGCATCCACGATCAAGTAGTTCACAAATCGCCCGACATGGGATCATCATGATCGAAGAAAACGTAGTCTCCGCCGCCGGAGTTGACCTTGTTCTAATCTATGAGCGCATGAATTGCCAATTCTCACACGAAGAAAATCAATGCGATTTTGAACAGTTGATGTTGCATGTGTAGACTAAAATTATGCCAAAGATACTGCCTGAAAAAGTCTTTCAGCTACATATTTCGCTCAAGTACATAAAACCCGCGATATGGCGAAGATTTTTGGTTACGGATGATACTACGGTCGCCAAATTACATTCCATAATTCAGATCGTTATGGGGTGGGACGACGAACATTTGCATGAATTTACGATCGACAAGAGAAAAATCGGCATGCCGTCTGACGAATGGTTTGCGACTGCGGTTGAGGACGAAAAGAAAGTTCGTTTGAGCAAATTAAACTTGTCTGAAAAACAAAAGTTTGAGTATGAATATGATTTCGGCGATGGTTGGCAGCATGTTATAAAGGTTGAAAAAATTCTGCCGGTTGAAAGCGGGACAAAATATCCGAAATGTTTAGCCGGTGAGCGGGCCTGCCCGCCCGAAGATTGCGGCTCATATCCGGGTTACGAGGAACTTGTTGAATTAACCAAGCTGCCCAAAGATGATTTGGATGAAGATGATCTGTATCGTCTCGAATGGCTGGCCGAATGGTATGGTGAAGATTTTGATTTTGAATATTTTAGCGTCGACCATGTAAATTCGTTTTTGTGGAAAATGCGCGGATCGAGAAATAATAGCTGAATAAACTTTCACCAGAAACAGTCGTGCTACCGAATGTAATAATTTTGAACCAGATGGTTTGAAACTGATCTGGAAGTGATCGGATTAACGAGATGTCTACAAAATCTACTATCGCATATGGATCTAATTTTCACCTCTATAACGAGGCGCTCGATGAAGATTATGTCTACCTTGCGATGGAAGGAGTTCAGTTTGAGGCGGGCTACAACCGGGTAATGGTGCCGATCCCGATGCACATTTGGGAGTATATACGTCAATTTTCCGGTATCGACCTTGCGTGGATCGAAAGAACCGATGACGAGCTGCAGAAATATGTCGGAGCCGAGGTCGACGAACGCGTGAAACGATATAACCAAACTGATGATAAAGGTCGTAGGCTCGTGAGAATTTTCGGCTCGCTGGTTTACGGAGCGGCGGACGAGCCGAAGGAGAAACAAATCGCGGCGGGCGTCGGCTATTACATGAGGGTTCGCGAGCATCAGCGTCAGATCGCCGCTGCAATCAAGGACCTTGAGAGGAAAGCCGCGAACGAATGACCAAACTTATTTCAGATAAAACCTAAGGGGCAAATATTTCTATGAAACCCGCAAAACGTAAATTGTCAGAGCTTTTTCTGTTACTGATACTGGGTGTCGCGGTTGGCGGCCTACATCAGATCAAGGCCGCGGACTGGTCAAACACGATTGCGGCGGTTGTTTTGAATGAACGGCTTTATACTATCGAGAAAAACGGGGCGCTTTATGGCGTCGATCTGGGCAGCGGGAAGTGGGTGCAGATCGGGAAGGCGGAGTTTGCTAATACGCGGCTCTTGTTTGCGGGGAACCGCAATCTGCTGACGATCGAGACCGACGGCAGCCTCTACCGGGTCGACCCGGTAGACGGTTCCTGGGCCAGGGTCGGCAAGGCGGGCGACTGGAAAGGGACGCTGGCTGGGGCGTTTGTAAACGGGCGGCTTTACACGGTTGAATCTTCCGGCGCGATGTATGCGACGAATCCTGGAACCGGCGCTTGGGCACAGGTCGGGAAGTCGGAATTTGCCAATTCGCTGAGGCTGTTTAGCACAGACGAATCTCTTTTTTCGATCGAGAAAGACGGCAGTCTGTACGGGATCAGCCCGTCGGACGGGTCGTGGCGGCGGATCGGTAAAGCCGGCGATTGGAAAAATACGACCGCCCGCACAACCCTGAACGGAAAGATATACACCACCGAGGCAAGCGGAGCGCTATACGAAACCAATCCGGCAAATGGTTCGTGGCGGCAGATCGGCAAAGCTGAATTTGGCAAAACGCGGTTCCTGTTCAGTGCGAACGGCTCACTTTATTCGATGGAGAACGGCGGGATCTATCGCATAAATCCATCGAACGGTGCATGGGTAACGGTTGGATAAGCAATGGGAGCAAAGATCGCTGCTTTTCTATTGACGATGACCGCCTGCCTTACCGCGGCGGTCATTTCGCTGTCTGTGCTCATCCTGGCAATGAATGGATATAGCGAGAGCGACGCGGTCTGGGGCCTTGGCGCATTTGTGGTGCTGGCATTTATTGTTTCAGTAATTTCGGGTATTGGCGCGATAATTCTAAGTTCGAAACTGCTTGCCAGGCAGAATAACTTACTAAAAGCTCTACTGATCGCGGTGCCAATTTTCTCGATGGTCGGTGTTGGGCTTATCCTGGTCAGTGCCCTGATCGGCGTCGGTGTTGCCGAATTCGTCCGCGTTAATTTTTGATAATGTCTCAGATCGTCCTCGAAATTTTTATCGATGCCCCAGCCGAAACGTGCTTTGACCTGATGCGGGATATTCGCCTGCACACCGAGACGACGGCAAAGACAAACGAAAAAGCAGTCGGCGGCGTTTCGGAAGGCATGATCGGCCTGGGGCAAACCGTGACGTTCGAGGGGACGCATTTTGGAATGCGGCAGCGGCTGACGGTAAAGGTCGTCGAGTTCGATAGACCGCGTTTGTTTGTGGATGAAATGATCGAGGGGACGTTCAGATCGTTCAAACACATTCATGAATTTTCGACTCAGGATGGAGGAACGCTTATCCGCGATACTCTGATCTGGACTTCGCCATTAGGAATCTTGGGGCGTGTTGTCGATATTTTGCTGCTTGAGCGGCATCTTCGCAGGTTAGTGAGCGGACGGAATGCTATGTTGAAGCAGATCGCGGAAAACCCGGGAACGCAGGCGCCCTCGCATGCAACGCCAGTTCCTCCGGCGTGAAAACGCTTCGTCATTTAGCGGCTTGAACAAACACCATGTTCGTCAGCGTCCTGAGGCATGACGCTTGCAGGCGAGGGCGGCCTACGTTCCCGGCGCGCGGATGCGTTCTCGGCTATAGCGTTCTACTCGAACCAAACTTTCTCCACTTCGGCCCGCCATGACGCAAGCATTTTCTTGTCCAGCGACAAAAGGCCGACCTTGGAAACATCGACCGGCGGCGTTACGTAGGCTGCGAGGGCATCATAGACCTTTTCGCGATCTGCTTTTGGAACACGCGTCAACAGGTGCCAGAGCGAGATCATGTCGTAAAAGTTTCGGTTGGCGAGCATGTCGCCAACTGCCCGACTGCCGCCGTTTGAGAAATCAAACCGTTCGAGCGCGGCCCGGAATTTTTCGCTCGTCTCAGCCGAAAACGGCGTCCCGACGCCTTTACCGCGTTTAGTGATGCACATCGCTCCGGCCGGCACGATCGATTCGCGGCCGCCGCGCTCCAGTGCGACGAAACCGCTCGTGACGTGCAGATAGCTGTTGCCCGCCCGATCCACCTCGAGCTTGTACGCGCAGCCGAGATCGACGGCGACGGCCGACGGCGTATCGACAAAAAACAGTCGTGGCGGCGCGATAATCTGGGCCTCGAGAACACCGCGTTCGAGTGAGAGACGGTGTTGTTTTGGGTCGGAGCCGACGAGTTTTACGCGGGAATTCGGCGCGATCTCGACGTTTCCGATATTCGCGACCTGTATACGGGCCTTCGATTCCGTATCGGTTTCAAGATAGTCGCCAACCGCCAAGCTGCTTGCCGTCGACAACGAACCGACTCTCGGCATTCCGGCGAGCGTTTCAAACTGGAATGCGGGAACGGAGGCGACTGTCGAGGCTTGAATACCAGGGGCGGCAGCAACATTCGTGTTCGGAACTACGATATTTGAATTTCCCGTCTCCGGAAAAGCCGGTGTATTCGCGGGAACGGCTACAATCTCGGAAATCGGTTGGCTGGTTTGAACTTGTGGCATTGACGATGGCTCACCGGTGTTTGCCTGATCGGTGTCGGCTCGAAAGCGCATGAAATAGACACCGGAGACAAACATAGCGACGACAACCGTCGCAATCGCAAATCCAGTGATACCACGAGGACTAAAGAACGACGCATCGGGAATCAGGCCCATCCGCGTCGTCGTCTCGCCATCCAGCGACGCATCGATCGCGATCCAGACTCCGGCTGGGGCATCATGCCGCTCCATCTTCTGAGCAAGCGCCGAACCGAACTTGATGCGGTCGTGCTCAGCCCGGCAAGCGATGCACTTCATCAAATGCTCCGCGACCACCTGCTGATCGGTCTTTGACAGTTCGCGATCGGCGAAGGCCGAAAGCTGTGATTTGTAGTGTTTATCTCTCATCAAATTTCTATGAATTAACTTCGCCTCGCAAATGACCGAGGCCCGCCGCGAGTTGCTTATGCCCCCGATTGAGCCGCGATGCGACCGTGCCGATCGAACAGTCCAGAACCTCGGCGATCTCCTGATACGAAAGGCCCTCGACATATTTCAGGACGATAGGTTCGCGGAGTTTTGGTCGAAGCTTAGCGACTTCGCGTTGAACGGAAGCTGATATTTCTGATGTCTCCGCCATCAATTGCTGAACCGCACGGCCACGAAGTTCGCCAAATGTGAAAACGCCTGACAGATCTACAAACCGGTTCATTCTACGGGCCTCGTCGGTGCAGGCGTTGACCGTAATACGGTACAGCCATGTGGTGAATTCCGAATCGCCGCGAAAGTCGAGCTTGGTGAGGAGCTTTAAGAACACTTTCTGAGTGATGTCCTCGGCCAGTTCACGGTTGCCGCCGAAATAGTTTAGAGCCACGGAAAAGACCCGCCGCTGATTTCCGACATAGAGATCGTGCATCGCCTCGCGGTCGCCGTTTCGGCAGGCGGCGAGCAAGTCTCTGTTCGTCGGAAATTGGGTCATTAAGGCATGCCGCTCCATTTCGTTTCCTTCCGAATTTTACTTCATTTTGCCGCGACGTTCGGTTCGAATATCCACGCTCCCTGCCCGACTCTCGTTGCCGCGTCATAGCCGCCTGTAATCAGTACGCGTCCGTCTTTGAGAAGTGTTGCTGTTGAGAACAGCCGCTGCGAACCAAATGCCCCGTCGACAGCGGAGACCATTGAGGTTGCCGGATCGAATATCTCAGCGGTATCCGATCCGCCGGCCAGCAAGACGTTGCCGTTATCGAGCAGGACGACGGCACCGTTTAGTTTGTATCTCGCCGATACAGTATCAGTGACCTTTCTGAACCGGCCCGTCTTAGGTTCGAAAATCTCGATGGATTTATAAGCTCCGCGTGAATCCCGCTCGTCAGAGCCGCCCGAGATAAGAACACGGCCATCTCTTAGAAGCACAGCGTCGTGCTTGTGGCGCTTGATCGTCAGAGCGGCTGCCGGTTGAAAAATGCCCGTGTGCGGATCGTATATCTCCGTACTCGCAAAGATCGTCATGGCGGTTCGGCGATCTTTGTGGCCGCCGGTAATCAGGACTTTTCCGTTTTTCAGTATTGTTGCGGTATGAGATTCGCGCGGGGTCGTCATCCGCCCCGTAGGGGTAAATCTGAAGGTTCGCGGGTCGTAGGTCTCGGCGTCGGCCAGAAATGTCCATCCAGTTCCGACACCGCCGGTCAACAGAATGCGTCCGTCGGGCAGTTTAGTCGCGGTATGTTCGCTTCGCGGCATCGTCAAGGATCCGGCCGATGAAAACCGCTCGGTCTTTGGGTCGTATAACTCTGCACTGTCAAGATATGTGCCGTCAAATCCCCCCGCGATCAAAACCTTGCCGTCCGGCAAAAGAATCGCGGTGTGTCCTGCCCGTGCGGTCGCCAAGCTTCCTACCGTTTGAAATACACCCGTTTCCGGCAAAAATAACTCGGCTTGATGCAAGCTACTGCCTCCGTTCTTAAGTCCGCCAACGATCAGCACGCGACCATTATTTAACAAGGTCGAGGTATGTGCCGCACGGCCAACCGCCATTCCGGCTATTGCTCGTATTCGCCCGCTCGATGCGACTGACGTCCTCGAATCGGCTATAGTTGACGCACTAGGACAACCGACGGTCAACAAAGGAACCAAAACGCTCATCACGATTATCAACATAACTTTGTACATTCGTAAGCCGCGATCGACAGAAAATGTTGCGAGTAGATGAATCATTTCCACGTCCTCCTATTGGTTTGAAAGCTTTGGAATGATCGAAGTGACGGCGGATTTCAGGGTGTCCATTGATACGCCTTCAGCCGGATTGACCTTGACGCGGATCGTCTTTACTCCCTTCCTGACCATGACGAACTGAAAATTCTTTCCGTCAGTATGCACAACGGCCTCGTCCCCAATACCTGGCCACTCTTCAAATCCGGCGTGGCTTTTGTTTGACTGGCGAACTGTGTCGAATGCTCGTTTCGCAACCTCGTCTGACGGGCTTTTTACTAGCATGAAGTATAGCTTTGGCGGCGTCTCACCTCGATCGGAGGCGGTAAATGTACATCCCCATTTTCGACCCTCGGCGGTGTCTGTCATGCCGGTATCGGCTCCCGTTGCTTTGCCCCCGAGAACTTTTATGGCGTTGTCATGGGTAAAGAAATCACATGCTACGGACTTGAACGCGACTGGTTCGATCGCTTTGGGTGGTACCCCAACTGTCGTCAGCAGCGAAATAAATATCATTTCTATAATCATTGTCGTTACCTCCAGGTTTACACGTTCATCAACTGAATATTCCGCGTCGCCCGACCGATTCCATCCGAACCTGTAACGAGCGTGACGATCGGGTTAAAACCACCGCGATTTCCTGACTGTTCGCGTTCCCGACCGGTGATGAACCGATCTCCTTCGAACAAGATCGAATCGATCCAATCCTCGCGAAAATCCGCACCCGTTACGGTCATGTGGACGTGCTGCGAGATGGTTGAGTTTGGGTATGACGCGGGTCGGATCGAAGAAAACTCGTAACGCCCTTGCGCGTCGGTCAGCATCCAGCCCTGGAACCGCCCGTGTTTCGGCTGGCCTGCGCGACCGTAAATTCCGAATTTGTCAGTGTGATAAAAGTATACGAGCGTGTTTGGAGCGGGCGTTTTGCCATCCGATCTGAAAACGGTTCCCGAAATGATCATCCGTTCGCCATCGTCGGGCGCCGTCTTAAAAATTACGTTCGATGAAACACTGTCGGGTACATCGATCGCTCCCATGCCTTCGGTACCACGTGGCCTGGCGTTCTTTCGTATGCTGCTAAGAATACTCGACGTGTCGCCCGCGAGCGATCTGCTTTCGCAGCCGATTAATAGCGATGCGAGCGCCGCCATAGTTGCCTGTTTGAGAAAGTCCCTGCGATTATCGATCAAATTATTCATAGTTTTGTCCTTTTCCGTTAATTTGTCGATAATTAGACGATGGATGTCACATTTATCTTCAATTTTTTTTGGAAAGGCAGAACCGCCTGCGTAAGCGGGCGGCCAGTTCGCGGTGATATGCGCAAGCTACTGATAAATGGGAACTGACCGCCCGCTCACGCAGGCGGTTCTGACCCGTCTCCAGGCGATGCGTGTTGAATCTGCGCGGTCAACAAAATCCCTGTCACTATCGTTCCCGGTCTGACAAAACGTATGTTTGAGACAGATAGATTAATAATCGAAAAAATAACTCCGGCCGATCTGGCCTGGCTGATCGAATTGCGATCTGTACCAGCAGTTTACCGCTATATGGGCGGAATCGAGATGCAGAATGCTGAGGCGATCACGAAGCGGCTGCCGTTCTACCTCGAATGTCACGAAAAATACGGCTTCGGTTTTTCGATCATGACATTGAAATCGACCAGAGAACGTATCGGCACGAGCGGTTTACAGCCGCTCGAGGACAGCGGTGAGATCGAGGTCGGTTACAATCTTGCCGAAAAACACTGGCGGCAAGGCTTTGGCTATGAGTGTGCGTATGCCTGGCTCAAATATGGGTTTGAAACCGCCGGCCTCCAGCGCATCGTCGCCGTTGCCGATCCCGACAACACGGGTTCGTGGCGGATCATGGAAAAGTGTGGAATGAAATATGAAGGTATGATGGAGCACTACGGAATGAACTGCGTACAGTACGCGATCTCTAGTTCGGAGTTCCAGCTTTAGCTGGCGGTTGTCGACGCGGGGGCCAACAAAAGTTGGAACTCCGAACTGTAGTTATGAGGCCAAATATTCCAAAACTGATCCTGGCGATCCTTCTGAGCATCTATTTTCTTTCGATCGCGTACGCCCCGATGAACGGCAGCTTTCTCGACATGGTCGATCTGCCGATCCATGAAACCGGGCATCTGCTGTTCCGCATCTTTGGCGAATTTATGATGATCGCGGGCGGTTCGCTGTTTCAGGTGATTGTTCCGCTGATTTTTGTCGGATATTTTGTTTGGCAGCGGAGCTATTATTCCGCGGCGATAGTGTCGCTGTGGGTCGGCCAAAGTATTCTTAACGTCTGGGTCTATGCATCGGATGCGGTTGTTATGCAGCTCGTGTTGACGAGCGGATTTACCGGCAGCGAGGGCAGTTTTCATGATTGGAACTACATGCTCGACCGTTTTGGCCTGCTGGGATCGACAAAGACCATCGCCGGCATTCTGCGATTTGCCGGCACCGCTGTGATCGCTATCTCAGCGGCCTGGTCGATTTATTTTTCTTTCCTGCCGACGCCGGAGACCGACGACGATCTATGAAAGCAGCTTTGATCACAGGAGCGTCGAGCGGGATCGGCGAGGGTTTTGCCCGACGGCTTGCCGCGGAGGGACACAATCTCGTCCTCGTCGCCCGCTCAGAGAAAGCCCTTCATGAACTCTGTGATGAGCTAATGCTAAAACACGACATAATGGCCCACTATGTCGTTCTCGATCTCGCTGAACCAAACGCGGATTTGATCTTGTTTGAGGAAACCGAGCGTCACAATATCGAGATCGACTGGTTGATAAACAACGCGGGTTTTGGTTCTGTTGGCGATTTTGTAAAGCTGGATATCGATCACGAGCTACAGATGATAGAGTTAAATATCGCCGCGCTGGTGGCACTGACTCATGCGTACCTAGGGAAAATGCGCGAGCGGAAGAGTGGGACGATTATCAACGTTTCATCTGCCGCGGCTTTTCAACCGATCCCGTTTATGGCGACCTATGCGGCAACTAAGGCCTTTGTTTCTTCGTTTTCCGAAGCGATTGCCGAGGAAAACCGTCCGTATGGAATTCAGATTTTGGCACTTTGTCCTGGTTCGACGAGGACCAATTTCTTCGCGGCATCCGGGATCGATAAACCTATTCAGGTAAAGGGCCAGCAGTCGGTCGAGGATGTCGTCGAAACAGCCATGCGCGCCGTAAGTAGCGGTCGAACGAAAGTCGTGTCTGGTCTTTCGAACAAGATCGGGGCGTTTTTTGGGAACTATGTACCGACCTTTATTTCCCGGCGTGTCACGGCCACTGTGTTGCGGTCGCGGTTTCAAAAGTGACTGGAGCGGCGGGCATTCTTGCTTGCCACGCCGGTTCCTCCGGCTTCACTCGTAACGCGTTCCTTCGAGTTGATTTTCGTTCAGCCAATGACACCGCGAAAGCCGCGGTGTGGCAAGCAAGGATGCTTGCCGGTCCAGTCTATGAGATTTACGGTTCTAGGCAGCGGTTCGACCGGTAATGCGGTGCTGATATCGAGCGGGACGACGAACGTCCTTGTCGATGCAGGAATGAGCGCGCGTGAAATAATCAGACGACTGGCCGAAATGGGCGTGGCTCCTGATAAGGTTGACGGCATCCTGATCACGCACGAACACGGCGATCATATCGGCGGCCTCCGCGTCCTGCTGGCCACGATCCGATGCCCTGTCTATATCTCGCGAATTACCGAGGACGCTTTTTACGACACGCGGGCCGGCGGGCAAAACGGAGACAGCGAATCGTCAAAACGCCGCGCGGCATTGAGAGACAGGGCCGAAGAGATAGAATCGACCCGGGAATTTTGTATCGGTGACATCGATTTTGAGCCGTTCAGCGTTCCGCATGATGCCGTGGATAATTTTGGTTTTGTTGCTCGACACGACGGTGTAAAGGTCGCGACGCTGATGGATTTTGGCCACATCTCGACGCTCATCAAGGAAAAATTAAAGGGCTGTGACGCGATTGTCGTCGAATCTAACCACAGTCGCGACATGCTGCGGGCCTGCTCGGTCTATACATGGGAACTAAAACAGCGAATCATGTCCCGCACCGGCCATCTCTCAAACGAGGACCTTTCGGATTGGCTTACCAATGATTTTGACGGTTGCGCGCGTCATATCGTCCTTGCCCATCTTTCGCAGCGGGCCAACGAGCCGCACCTGGCCCGCATTACGGCCGAGGTGGCCCTGCAAATGCGGGCGCCATTGTTTAGGGCCGAAACAAAGATATCTATCTCGCAGCCTAAAAACCCAACCGCGTGGATTGAATTCTAAGCCGGGAAAGCGCTTCGCCGGGAACGCAGGCGCCCTCGCCTGCAAGCGTTCTTCCTAGGACGCTGATGAACGTGATGGTTATGCGAGTTGGGAAATACTAACGGGCATCACGCCGGAGGCACCGGCGTTGGCAAGCAAGATGCTTGCGCTCCAGTCCATGCTAACAACAAAAGGGAAACTCGCTTCTCCATGAGAACCGAGTTTCCCATTTAACTTACCAATCGACTAACTACGCGTCTTCTCCGTAGTTGCTGCGGTGAAGCGCTTTGCTCTGACCGACCCAATCTTCGCGTCCGATTCGATCCTGGAATGAAACCAGATGGCTCGAGACCTCGGCGATCCGTGCATCATCCCAATTTGCGATGTCGCTAAAAAGATAGACATCCAGGCCATTAAGCGTTTTTTCCAAAACGGGGCCAACGCCGACAATGTCCTTAAGATCGTCGCGGACACCGGCTCCGTAACCCACGCGTCGGAGCTTTGCAATTCCGGCGGCTTTATCGTCACGGGCTTTTTTCAGGATTGCCAGCAGCGAAACGGCACTGGCGTCGAGTTCACCAACACGCAGCCGAGCGTCGTCCGTACTCGCTCGCCCTTTAAGCCCCGCAAGCCGGGCCTGAAGCGTCTCGGTCTCGGTTGTCCACGCCTGCAGCTCTTCGTCGGTGTCTTCCTCGTCGTCGGTCGCCAACGTTTCGAGCTCATCGAGGCGGGCTTTAATTTTGCCGTAATCATCGTCCCAACCTGTATCGACCGCAACAGCAGCGGCCGGCGCGGCCTTCGCAGCCACGCTGGCCGCAGTTGCCGCCACGGGCGTGGCGACCGATGCCGCATTTGCTTTAAGACCGCGCAAGGCGCTCTCTTTGGCGCCTAGATCGTTTTCGAGCTGCGCGATCTTGTCTTTACAGAGCAGCCACCTAAGCAGCCATCCCACGATAAAGCCCAAAAGAAACGCTAAGAGTAAACACAAAAATATCTTTGTCGCAATAGTTCCCCAATCCATAATTATTTTCCTCCCTTGGCGATGAAGCCTATCCGGCGATTCTTTTGCCGTCCTTCTTCCGTTTCATTCGGCGCAACAGGTTGGGTTCCGCCAAAACCTTTAGTGGTAAATCGGGCAACATCCAAGCCCTTGCTTCCGAGATATGTTTTAACGGTCACCGCACGTCGCTCGCTAAGCTTTAGATTTGCAGCGGCATTTCCCTGTGAATCCGTGTGACCGGCCACCTCGAAATTAGTCGTCGAATTTTGTTTGAAAATCGGCACGAGCTCGTCGAGTACGGCCTTTCCTTTAGCGGTAAGCTGGTCGCTGTTCGTGTCAAATTCGACAACTTTGCTGCCAATCTGCTCATTTATCTGAGCCTGTGTGGCGGCCTGTTCGGCGGTTACGGTTGCAGAGCCGACGGTCAGGAGGTTATTTATCGTCGTGTTAGGCGACGCCAACGAGGCATCGCTGAAAATTTTTGCCTTAATGTCTTCGCTTGGTACTTGTCCGATGAGCGTAATACTATTTTTCTCAACCGAAAGTCCTCCATTTCTTACATCTTTGCCGGTAAAAGGCATCAGAGCAAGGGTGGCTACGAGCCACGTGGGTTTGGTAACCTTGGCGTCAACCGTCAGAGAGTCAACAATACGATCAGCGCCATAAACCTCGCGGGCCCGGGCCAAAAGCTGATCTTTTGTAGCCTGATCGGGCAAAACGCCCGTCAAAACTACCTTGCCGTCTTTGGTTTCCGCCTTGAAAGACGGTGAACCGAGTGCAACATTTGCGTTTGTATTTGTGTTTGCGTTTGCGGCGGGAACACGGGCCGTACCTAAAATCTCAGGCACATGCCGGTTGATGCAAAGATAGCAAAGCAATGCAAATGCCAGAATTCCAATCAAAATTACTAGCAGTTTGGACACTTTATTCCTCCTTATTCATGTATGAGTTAAGCCCTTAACCATTTAGGTCTCGGGAAATTTAATCGAGAGATAAAAAATGATGATTTATTGTGGCGCGCTTTGTCGGCTTATGCAACAAAGGAATGGGTTCGGCGGCGAGGATGGTCAAACGTCTCTATCCGCCGCGTATTTTCTGCTGGCTGTCTGAGGCGGGACTTAGAACGCCGCGAAAGGTTTTACGATGAAGAACACAGGGGCCGTACTCCTTGAGAGCTTCGAGATGTGTGGCGGCGCCGTAGCCTTTGTGGCCGGCGAAGCCGTATTGTGGATATTCAATGTCGTAAGCTTTCATCAGGTCGTCGCGATATGTTTTTGCAAGAATTGATGCTGCGGCGATCGAGGCCGAGACCGAGTCGCCTGTGATAATGGATTTTTGCGGTAATGGGGAACGCTTCAAATAAAGCGCGTCGATGAGCAGAAAATCAGGTGTAGGCGTAAGCGAAGCGATGGCGTTTAGCATCGCCTGCTTGGTTGCTTCGAGAATATTGATGCGGTCGATCTCGTCGGCTTCGATCTGGCCGATGGCGTAGGCGATGCAGTCTGTTTTTAGCTGAGCGGCTATTTCGTCGCGGCTGGCCTCAACAACCTTTTTCGAATCATCGAGTCCGTCGGGTAACGGTTTTGACGGGTCGAGAATGCAGGCAGCAGCAACGACCGGCCCGGCGAGGCATCCGCGACCGACTTCGTCGAGGCCGGCGACCATTTTGTAACCTTCGCCCCAGGCCTGCTCCTCAAAGACAAGCCCGATCCCGGTCACTTCGAAATCGTCAAAAAGCGAGACGCGGAAAGCCGATCCGTCTGGTTGTAACGAATCCGATCTTTCCGCGTCTCTCATTCTCGCCCGTCTCCCCGGTCGCCGTTAGCTTGCCTGTTTTTTCTTGGCGCGTGTATCGCGTTCCTTGATACGGGCCGCTTTACCGCGAAGGTCACGGAGATAATAAAGCTTAGCACGGCGAACTTTACCGCGGCGGATCACGTCGATGTGATCAATTACGGTCGCGTGCAGCGGGAAGATACGCTCGACGCCGATGCCGAAGCTGACCTTGCGGACGGTCACGGTTTCGCGAACGCCGCCGTGTTTGATGGCAATACAGATGCCTTCGAACGCCTGAAGGCGTTCCTTGTTGCCCTCCTTAATGCGGACGCTCACGCGAAGCGTGTCGCCTGGCTGAAATGCGGGTACGTTATCTTTGAGTTGTGTCTTTTCGACAAAATCTAGTCTGTTCATTATCAGTGGTCAGTAGTCAGTGGTCCGTTTTTTCAAACTTGTCACTTGTCACTTTTTACTCCTTCTAGTAAATCCTTACGATTCAATCTCGTTTTCTCCAGCGCCTTCACATTGCGCCATTTCTCTATTTCGGCATGATTGCCGTTTAATAAAACTTCCGGGACAGCCATTCCGCGAAATTCGGCGGGCCGCGTGTAATGCGGGCAGTCGAGCAATCCGTCAGAAAACGAATCGTTCGCAGCCGATGTGTCGCTTCCCAATGCGTCCGGCAAAAGCCTGACGATGCTGTCAACGATCACGACAGCCGCCGGTTCACCGCCCGACAGAACGTAATCGCCAATCGATATCTCGTCGGTCACGAGCGTCTCATTCACCCGTTCATCGACGCCCTCGTAGCGGCCGCAGATGAAGACGACATGTTTCGCATCGGCTGCGAACTCTTGCGCGTCAGCCTGTATGAAAGGCTTCCCCTGCGGTGAGAGCAACACGACGTGCGTTCCCGCGGGATATGCTTCGCGATCGCTCGTCCCTATCAAATTTTCAATCGCGGCAAAGATCGGTTCGCATTTCAAAACCATCCCATCACCGCCGCCAAATGGCCGGTCATCGACCATCTTGTGCTTGTCCGTCGCGAATTCCCGTATGTCGAGAACGCTTATCTCGACGATCTCAGCGAGCTTTGCCCGCCGAATTATCCCAAAATCAAAGACCGCGTCAAAGAATTCGGGAAAAATTGTCAAAACATCAATTTTCATGACTGGAATCCGGACTGGAGCGGCAAGCATCCTTGCCACGCCGGTTCCTCCGGCGTTACTTTACTCTAGTTTCCTTCAACTCGCACAATCACAAGACCGTCAGCGTCCTCAAAGCAGGCCGCTGGCAAGCAAGGATGCTTGCCGCTCCAGTCAGAGATCCAGCAGCCCGTCTGGCGGATCGACCTTTATCAACTTATTCTCAACATCAACCTCAACACAGATCGCTTCGGCAAACGGTATCAAATACTCTTTCGTTTTGCCGGCGACAACCAGCAATTCCGTCCCGCCGGTTCGCATTAGTTCGCGAACCTCACCGATCTCGGTGCCATCAATCGTCTCAACCTTGCATCCCGCGAGTTCCCAATCGAAATACTCACCGTCGCTGAGTTCGACCGCTTCAGATTCGGGAACACAAATCTCGACATTTCGAAGCTTTTCGCCTTGTTCGATGGTGTCAAAGCCAGCGAATTTCAGGATCACACGACCGTTCTGAAACCAGAACTTTTCAATTTTCAACTCGAGACGTTCGCCGCCTTCGCGAACGCCGATCACATCCCTCAACGCCTCAAAGCGCTCAGGAAAATCGGTCAGAAGATCGGCAACAACCTCGCCTTTAAGCCCGCGGGTTCTGACAATATTGGCGATCGCAACTAAGTCTGTTGAGTTCATAAAGTTTATGGAGTTCTTAGGGTTCGTTGAGTTTCGGGCCTCTCTACAAACTCTAAAAACACACGAAACTCTATAAACTAATCTTCTACCAGATCGAGCTGAAATCGCTTGTTCTGCTTCTGCCCGGCGATGAAAAGAATGCTGCGGATCGCCTTGACCGTGCGACCCTCGCGGCCGATGACGCGGCCCATATCGGAATCCGCGACACGCACCTCGATGCGCACGTTCTTGCCATCGGCGTTTTCCGAAACCTCAACGGAATCGGGCTCGCCAACTAGCGATTTGATGATTCTTTCGACAGCTTCTTTCATAATCCTAAGTTCACAGAGTCAGCAGAGTTTCAGAGAACCAGAGCTAAGACTCTCACAAACTCTGCAACTTCGTAACTCTGCAACTATTCCGCCGCTTCGAGTTCCGGGTTGTTTTTGATCAGGCTCTTCACCGTATCGGTCGGCTGTGCGCCGACGCCGATCCAGTAATTGATGCGGTCGTGCTTTAACAGAACCTCTGCCGGATCGAGCATCGGATTGTAAGTGCCTACGTTTTCGAGATACTTGCCATCACGTTTGCTCCGTTTTTCCTTAACCACCAGGCGGTAAAAAGGTTTCCCCTTCGCGCCCATTCTCATTAAACTAATTGCTAACATAATTTTTCCGGAGCTATTGCTCTCTTAACTAAAACTTCTTTCTTGCCAAAATCCTGTAGATCTCATCATCGTTCCGTTTACCTACCAAAGCAATCCTTATAGTTTCCCCGATAACTGTATAGACAACTCTAAACTCACCGGAAGTAATCCTTCGATATCCTGAAAGTCCTTTGATGTGTTTTGCATCATGCGGATACGGGTTTCGCAACAATTCAAAAATCTTACTGGCGATCTGCTTGTACTGTTTTGAAGGCAGGTCTTCTAAGAAGGACCGAGCGTCATTCGTAATCTCTAAATTCACAAATGCCTCTCCTCCATCTTCTTGAAAAACTCCCTCGTTGCGTCCACACCCAGGTAGCCACTTTTTTCGGACTCTTCAACCAAATCCGCAAGGATCGTGTTCCCTATCGCAACCGAAAGATACTCAAAAGTTCCTTCCTCAATTTCCTCGAGCATCAAAACAGCTTCGTAAAGAACTGCCCTTAGAATGTCTTTCGCGTTTTCGCCGCCATTAACCTGCTGTTGGTAAGTCTTAGCGGCGTTTGCCAGGCGTCCATAAAACTCGATTTTGGAAGTGCCGTCCAACACTTCGGAAAAAGCGTCACGCAATTTCTCAAAAAGCCAACTCACCTCCCGCGAGAATTGGGTAACGACAGTTCGCGGTTCCGGATAAAATCCGAATGAGGCTTCTATTGAAACAGGGGCAATTACGACGTCAGCGCCGCCCCAGTCTTGCCGAGCGCGTATTTCCTCCACCGCACTTTCATCGATCATTCGCGAAAGTTCGGATAGCGTCGCCTTAATATTGTCTAACCTAGGGGTCATTTTCGCTTTTTATGCCGTTTCTTCTTTTTGATCCTCTGCGACAAAGATTCGTTGCCGTTATTGCCGCCAAAATCGTTGTCGAGGCCCATGTCGCCGCCGCCACCGAGTAACCCGCCCAGGCCACCGGCTAACCCGCCCATCATTTTCCTGCCAAATCCGCCAAACAACCCGCTGCCGCGGCTCATCTGCGCCATCATCTTTTTCATCTGCTCGTACTGGCGGATGAGCTGGTTGACCTCGGCTATGGTCGAGCCACTGCCGTTTGCGATACGAGTTTTGCGGCTGGCGTCGATGACCTTGTGGTCGTTACGCTCCTGCTTGGTCATCGAACCGATGATCGCTTCGGTACGCTGCATCTGATGATCGACGACGGCCGCTCTGTTCGTCCGTGATCTGCATGCCGCCGGTCATTTGCTCGGGCAGCATTTTCATCAATTTCGACATCGAGCCGAGCTTTTTAAATTGTCCGAGCTGATTGCGAAAATCTTCGAGCGAAAACTGATTCGTCGTCATTTTCCGCAACTGCTCTTGCGCTTCTTTTTCGTCGATCTTGCCCTGAACTTCCTCGATGAGGCTCAGAACGTCGCCCATTCCCAGGATCCGCTGGGCGATACGATCTGGATAAAAAGGCTCGATAGCGTCGTATTTTTCACCGACACCGACAAACTTTACCGGCTGGCCGATAACCTGCTTGATCGACAAAGCCGCACCGCCGCGTGCGTCGCCGTCCATTTTGGTCAGGACTACACCGGTGATGCCGACACGCTCGTGAAAAACTTCCGCGGACCTAACCGCATCCTGCCCGGTCATCGCATCGGCGACAAACAAGACCTCGACCGGCTTCGTCTCAGCCTTGATCTGCTCGAGCTCGACCATCAGCTCGTCGTCGATATGCAGACGCCCGGCCGTGTCGATCATCAGCGTGTCAAAGCCCATCTCGACCGCGTGCTTCATCGCACCACGAACGATCGTCATCGGATCGCTGGTCTCTTTCGCCTCGTAAACGGCTACGTTTACAGCATTTGCGACGACCTTTAGCTGTTCGCGGGCAGCGGGACGATAAACGTCAACCGAAACGAGCAATGGCTTTCGTTCCTGATTATCCGCGAGCCAGCGTGAGATCTTACCGGTCGAGGTCGTCTTACCGGAACCCTGCAAACCGACCATCATCACGACATTCGGCGTTTGCTTGGTAAAAACAAGCCGCGACGACGTGCCGCCCATCAGTGTCGCAAGCTCGTCATAGACGATCTTTACGACCTGCTCGTGCGGTTTCAGATCCTGCCAAACTTCCTGCCCCTCAGCCTTTACACGGACCGCGTCGACAAAATCCTTAGCGACCTTGTAATTAACGTCCGCCTCTAAGCAGCGCCATCCGTATCTCACGCAAAGCCGCATCCACATGCTCAGGCGTCAATTTGCCCTGACCCCGCAGATTCTTCAGCGATTTCTTTAGTTTGTCGGATAACGATTCAAACATATAAAGACACTTCGGCCACAATAGTCGAAACTATAAATACTATTGTTTTGAGCAACCGGTGTCAACGAACCGCATTACAAAAGTTTTCCCTATGGCTCGAAAAGTAGAGTGTTGTTTGAGTCACATCTACTCGATCTCACCAATTTTTGAGATGTACTCGACGTCGTTCGAAAACGTGATCGCGATCACCTCAGCATCGTCTCCGCCGGGAGCAAAAATATCGACATTGTCGAATAACTTTGTGCCGAGCCATACGAAAAGTTTCCATGCAAATTCATTAATCATGGAAAAAAGTTAGTCAAATATCGTGCCAAATGTCATCATCGGCTTCGTCGTTTGTAAGTGACCGTCTCTACGTGACTAAAGGTAAAGTGGTTTGCTATTGCACTTGCGGACAACCATCCCGAAAATGGGATCGAAGATAACAATGGTATATTTAGCTGATGATATTTCGTTTGATCTTGTGCCTGTCGCTTTTTGCCGTCTCGGCGGAGTACGTCGTTGGGCAGCGTGATTTATTTGTTTCGGTTAGTGGACACACTTTATATCGGGATAGGACACCTTATTATTTTGTCGGGGCAAATTACTGGTATGGCGGGTTGCTCGGGTTAGAGAAAGATAGGAAACGCGGGATCGAACGGCTTCGTCGCGAGCTTGATTTTTTGAAAGCAAATGGCGTGACAAATCTACGGCTGATGGCCGGCGCGGAAGGGTCTGGTTTGCTCAACGGCGTGACCCGCGTCGGCCCGCCGCTACAGCCGGAAAACGGAAAGTTCGACGAGAGTGTCCTCGACGGACTCGATCTCGTGCTGTTTGAAATGGGCAAGCGAAAGATGACGGCGGTCATTTTTTTTAGCAACAACTGGGAATGGAGCGGCGGTTTTCAGCAATATCTGATATGGAACGGCGTTGTCTCTGAGGAATGGCTCACTAAAAAACCTTCGTGGGATGAACTGCGCGATATCGTAGCCAAATTCTATTCGTGCGAGCCCTGCATAGAGGGCTACGAACGCCAGGTTAAGCTTGTCCTGAGCCGGAAAAACCAGTACAGCAAAAAACGGTATGTCGATGATCCGACGATAATGGCATGGGAACTCGCCAATGAACCCCGCCCGATGCGAAGCGCGGCCAACGACGATTACAAGAGATGGATAAATCGTACCGCCGCGCTTATCAGGTCAATCGACAAAAACCATCTGATTACAACCGGTCATGAGGGCTGGATCGGAACACAGGATATTGGGCTTTTTGAATCGATCCACGCGGACAAAAGTATCGATTATCTGACGATTCATATCTGGCCCAAGAACTGGGGATGGTTTGCGGACCGGCGACTGGCCGAGGATTTTTCGGAGGCGGAGGCGAAAACCGAAAAATACATCAGCGAGAATCTCGAAGTTGCCGTAAAGCTCAACAAACCCCTCGTTATCGAAGAATTTGGCCTGCCGCGTGACGCTCAATCGTTTTCGCCGGCCTCACCTACGACTTTTAGAGACAAATACTACAAACGGATTTTCTCCTTCATCGGCAATCAGCCGGGCGGACGATCTCAGATCGCCGGGGCCAATTTCTGGGCCTTCGGCGGCACCGCAAGACCTTTGGACGGACAGCTCTTCTGGAAAAAAGGCGACGAATTGATCGGCGATCCGCCAATGGAGGAACAGGGATTAAACTCAGTTTTCGACACCGACAAATCTACCTGGGAAATCATCAGATCAGTCGGTAAAAACCTGGCGAAAACGAGCCGATAGAAGGTTTACAGAGATCCTTCGATCTTCGCGATAGCCGGATTGTTGGGGTTTACCTTTTTTAGTTTTTCGAGAGTTGTCTTTAGATTTTCTCGATCATTTTTTTCACCATACGCGAGTGCAAGATTTTGTAAGGTTATCTCGTGGTTAGGATCGATACCGAGTGAAATCTTATATTCCTTGATCGCACGATCGACGTCGGGCGGCGAACGCAGAAAAAAGCTCAGACCGAGATCGGTGCGGACAGTGATGTTCTTGGGTTCTTTTTCGAGCGCTTGCGTGTACCACTTTTCAGCCGCTTCGTATTTTTCGGCGTCGAAATGTGAATTGCCGGCCTTAATTATCGGCTCTGCCTCGGCGGGCTTTATTTTGTTCGCCGCTTCGTAATATTTTGCCGCATCTTCGAAGCGCTGTATCTGATAATAAAGATCGGCGGCGGTCATTTGGGCCTCGTAGTTTTGCGGCTGCTGTTTTGCCTTTTCGATCGACTCCATCACTTGCGGCACCGGTGCTGTCTGGGTCGCGTCACCGGTCGTTCCGCCAAGCGGCGGGTGATCGGGGGGAATTGCCGGATTATTCGCTGCGGTATTAGCTGACGAGGTTTGGGCCGATGTTTTTTCCACGCCCGTTTTGTTGACGCTGTTGGCAAAAACAAACCCAACGACAAGGCCGACGATCAGTCCAAAAACACCAAATAGCACGTTATCTTTCTTCATTTCTATTTAATAGTAATACCAATCGACTCCAAAAATCTATTTGGCCGCTCACCGCCGATCAGGGCGAAGACGAAATCGTTCGGTATCGTGCCGACTTCCTTTTTTGTCACGACATCTTCCAGGACTAGCTCATGCTCGCGCATCTCCTTGATTCCGACGCCAAAGCGTAGATCAATCAGGCCGTCCTCGGCACAATTGTAGAGCTGGTATTTGTTGCCAAATTTCACTGTCGGGGCCAGGAAATCGCGCACGAGCATAGTTACGGTGTTCATATCCTCGGGTTTTCGCGGGGATATTGCGGCGCCATCGCGGATGGCGATCAGATCGACTGCGGCCTCGACGGCGACATTGCCGCCGCCGACTACGACCAGGTGTTTTCCACGAAAATCCATCGGCTCAGAGAGTCCATATATGACCTTTGGCTCCTCGTTTCCATTGATGGTGATTTTTAGCTCTTCGTTGGTCAAACGGAGCTTATTCGGTGCTCCCATCAGCCCGATCCCGATTACAACCCGACGCGCCGTGTATGTTTGTTTCGGCCCATCTTTAGGCTCGGTCTCGATGACAAAATAGTCGCCGTCCGTGGCTTTTGTGATCGACTTGCAAAGCTCGTTCTCGTTGATTTTGACGTTTTTATCGACGAGGTTACCGAGCCAGACATTGAGAATATTCTCACGCTGATCGCCGGGAATTTTGGTCTGTAGCTGATCGGCGATCTCAGAGCGGAAACGGCTGATCAAATTTTCCTTATCGGCCAGAAACTGCGTTCGGTAGAGCGTCGCCCAGTCGCCTTGGCCCTTTGAACGCAAGAATCCGGCGATCCGCTTTTTCAATTCTTTTTCTATCTTTTCCGTTAGCAGCGGTGCCGTTTCCGGCTGTAGCGCACGGGGAATTTTCGCAATCAATTCGGCGTGAAGCGGCGGCGCTTCCGCATGGACAAGATTTGCCAGATCGGTGCCGATGGCGTCGATAATTGCTTGGCTGTCATCCGCTTCGGCGCTCGCGTATTTCGGCTTGGCGAGACCGAGACCCGCAACTGAGATACCGCCCGTCCAGTCGTTTGAATCGGGTTTGAAAAATATATATTTACCCTTAGGATAACGTACGATGGTGGCCAGCGTTTTGCCCTGTTCGATGCCTACATAACGCAGCTTTGCCTCGCTTGCTGCTGCTGCGGCCGATGCTCCGCCGGGGCCGATGCCGATAATTGCCACGTCATATTCGGCCTTTGCCTCTACTGGCGCTCCGGCAAGTTCGCTTGCGATATATGCGATGACCTGCGCACCCTCTTTGACCGCGTTTTTTATCAACGGAACACCCGAAACGTCGCCAATAATGTAACAGCCGGGAACGTTAGTTTCGCACGTTGAGCCGTCACGTGTCGGCGTTGGCATCGAGCGAACTTCTTTGGCGGTGTTGATGATGATGCACGCCTTTGGATTTACCGGACACTCGGCCTGACAGGCGGTGTCTTCCATACAGAGGTCGGGCGCAACCGCGGCTGCGGTGCCGTCAACAATAGCCAAAACGTCGTGCGGGCATGCATCGACACAGGCCTGGCAACCGATGCAGCGCTGCGGAAAAATCACCGGATGCGGATAGGTCGGCCCACGATATTTTTCGAGGCCAAGTTCCTTGAGCTCGTTGCGCTCAAGCGTTCGTATCTTTGTCGGCGGGGCTGCTTTTTCATCCCTCGCCCTAAAAAAACCGAATGCCCGGGCCGAATCGGTGACTATTACAAAAAGACCCGACGCAACGCCGACGAGCAAAAGGCTTGCCCAGCCGATCCACGTGAGTCCGCCGAATCGCAATATGTTATCGGGCACGACCATTTGATTCAGCCAGATAAGCAGGCCGATCACGGTAAGACATGCGAGAATATGAAAGAATTTCATTGGCCGCTCATTTTGGTTATTTGATTAACTACCGCATCTTTTCTTCGTTTCAGAGCATCCTCGGTCAGGAACTCATTCCAGCGCTGCGCGCTGTACGGATGTTGAACGTGGCACGAAATGCAGTTCGCCGGGACAACGCCAAAACGCTTATCGCGATCCGTGGCGTCCGCAGCGGTCGTGTGACACGCCGCACAAGTCTGCCTCGGGGTAGTGCGGTCGATGGGGTCAAAAGTCGCGTGACAAGTCGAACACGAGACCAATCCTTTTGCATCGCCCTTTACTCCCGCAGGAGCCTGCAGACGGGCCACGTGAATCGTGTGAAAATGGCGGCTCAGACGCGCCTGTTCATCTTTGTCGCCAGTCGCGGAATTGTTTATTTCCGGAATCGCATCGGCAACCTCGCGATAAACGCCTTTCCATTTCCAGACGCCTTCAACAATCGGGTATCCATAGGAACCGGCATGAGCCGTACGGACGGTTTTGCCGTTGTAGGTCTTTGTGTTGTAGTCGTTGTGACACTCGGCGCAGCCTTGGACCGCCGTTGCCTTCATTTGAAAATCGGCCCCCTGATGCTCCTTGTGGCAAACCGTGCAGGTTATTCCCGCCTGCTCGTGTGCCTTTGTATTGGACGCATGAAACTCGGTCGCTTGGTGGCATTTGACGCACGAATTCTCGAGTGGCTCATTGGGTGTATGGCAGGTCGTACAGGAATTACCATTCTCGACCGTCGCTATGGTGCTGCCCTCGATTTTTGCGGCATGAGGATTCGCAATTGGTTTTGGCGAATAGGTCTGCGGATACCGGAAAAAAGCAAACACGCCAACCGCACCGATGAGCAGAAACGCCCAGACAAACAAACCGAATCGCCAGGGCCGCCGCAAATCGCCGGTCGGTTCCCAATTGAACATCGCCTTGCCCGGCTTTGGCTTCTCGGTTGGGCGAAGTCGGGTGCCCCACGTCTCTTTTTGCCGAGACCGTTTTTCCCAAAAAACCTGTAGTACACCCTCGGCGGCGGCGGGGGGCGGAGCCTTCGGTTTTGGCGTCAGTCCGCCCGTCCCTTTTGGGATCTGATCGGAAAATCGCGATTCGACAACCAAGACAACTTCGTCAGCAAAACGCCCAACCGAAAGCGTGAACGGGCCAATTTGGATAGTGTCACCGTCAGCCAAAACGTCCTCTTTCTGCGGGCGGAGCATTCGACCGTTCAGGGTTAAAGGATTTGATGTGGAAAGGTTTACAAGAAAATATTTACTGTCGCGAAAGTTAATGCCTGCATGTATCCGGGAAACGGATTTATGTTCGAGAACAACCTCGCACGTGTCGAGCCGACCGATAAAAATGCCATCCTTGCCGACCGTGATGGTGGATTTTTCCAGGTCGGAGAAGGAGATCGTAAATTTTCCGGTTTCGTGACCCATCGCAGATAATCAGCGAACATTAAAATATACTACCTGAGCTATGTGTATCAACATCAGAATCAACATCAAAGACGTAAAGAGCACATGCGGAGCGACCCAAATCTTCAAAAGTTTGTGAAGCAGAACGAGCGCGTCCACACGCCGAAGAGTCGCGGCATTCTCGACGGCCTCCATCAGTCTCGCGTCATCGGCCCGCGACATGCCCGACGCAGCATCGCGAAATTCCTTACGTGCGGCAGCGAGCATCGAGGGCAGATCTTCCTGTTTCAGATACTGCCGCATCAGGTATCGGAGACCAAGAAAACGCCGCCGGACCTTTCGCTGGATGAGGCTTTTTAATTCGGGATTTGTCGTGGCATTTGTCGTTATGACGAGTTCCGCTCGCAACTCTTCGCGGCGGGCCTGCAAATCCTCGAGCAGCAGCGGCTCACGCTCGATCCGCGTCATAAATCTGGGTACGATGTAATAACACGCCGCACCAAAAATGCCGGTCGCAATCACAAGATCGAACGATATCATCAAAACAGTCGTCAGCAATCCGCCGGAGCTCGTCCCACCATGGACGAGCAACAAAACGCCCGCCAAAACGCCGAGATACATGTGCGACAGCATCCAGTATCTGAGGGCCCCGACCCGGCGGCGATAGATCTGTTTTCTCGCCGGGTACGCCATGACCCACACGATACCTCCGAGCCCGGTCAGGCCCGTCAGCCAACGCATCGTCAACCACGCGCCGGGGCTGAGAGCAATATCCTGCTGAAACTTTTGCGTCGCCCATATCGCGACACCGCCGCCGGCGAGGATCAGCAAAATCCCAAAGACATGCCACAGAACCGCCCAGAGGTCGAATTTGTGAATATTTACGCCAAGGGCGTGGGTCTTGCTCCGCTGGATGAGGCCGATTGTTTGATTTACCTCATCAAAATACTGCGCGGATTTACCCGGACAAGCGCACCGGTCGGGCAATTTTCCTCGCACGAATAGGCGGCCGTCTTTGCTCCGGGTTTATTTAGCGGAGTGCCTTTGCAAAGATTGCATTTTACAGCAAGCAGATTTTCGGTTTGGGTGACCGGTTCGGGCAATTCCGCACGGCCAAGCGAGAAAGCGGAAAAAATTTTCCTAACCGCACCTGAACCATTAGAATTCTTTGGATCGGGCCGGGCGATCATCGAAATGGCGTCGTATGGACACTGTGTCGCACAGTCGCCGCAGCCGATACAGGTTTTTTCGTTGATATCTATCCCGCCATCAGGGAAACGGGCGATCGCACCGGTCGGACAGCCGGTCAGGCATTCCGGATCCTGACAATGCATGCAAACCTCCGGCATCAAAACGCTCTGGAGACTTCCGGCATTTGGTTTTACGGGCCGCTCGATATGGATTCCGCGTCTGACCAGCCGCGAATTTCCATGCACCTTATGACACGCCAGCGAGCAATTCCCACAGCGAATGCACTTGGCCATGTCCATGACCAGCAGATTTACGCCATCGACCACACCTGTTTCGATTTCCTTGCTGGTTGCGGTCAGAACGCGGCGATCCTTTGCCCGTTTTGGGCCGTGAGAGTCGTCGGCTCCGGACGATGATCTCAAAAACGGTACGACGGTCGCACTCATCTCGGTATCTTCGCGCAGTCGCGAGATCGCAACCTCAATGACCTCCATGCGGCCCCGAACGGTCGCCGTATATTTCCAGTCACCCGGGTTTTCAATCGCTTCGAGTCCGAGACACGACCCGGCTCCGAGAAAATCAAGACCGACGGAATCGTCAGATTCGATAAGAAGATCGGCGGCTTTCGGATTAAATTCGATGCCGCTGACACGCTGGAGCCAACCGTTCCGAACAAAAACCACTCGATTGATCGGATCGCCTTCGCGAAAGAGGACGTGGTCCTTTTCATAAACCGCAAAACGGGCCGCGTCGTTTAAGCGTTTTAGCAGTTGAGGGTCGAAATCAAGATGGTTAAAATCCTGTAGCTCGTTGAGCGTGAGGGAAAGACCGTAATTGCGGTAATTTCGATCAAGAGACTTGCCAAACTTTGGCAGTTTTCGGAGGAGGCGAATCGCCGGGCGGGTAAATTCAAGAACGCGAGCGGGTTCTGCACTTTCCGCGACGACAACATTTGCCGTCCTCGGCGTACCTGAGAGTAATGCCATTTCGCCGAAGGAGTTGCCAGGCTTGATTTCGCCAACCTTTTGCCGATCCCCGTTCTGTTCGATGACGATGGCGTCGAGTTTACCGGTTACGAGGACATAGAAAATACTGCTTTCCCACGTGCCTTGCCGGACGATTATTTCGCCGGGATCGAACTCGAGCAGACGTGTGTATGGCCCAACCTGTTTGCCCTTATAGCTGCGGCCAAACAGAATGATGTCCATGTCGAGCTCGTTACGAAACTCGCCATTGGGCAGCTTTTCGACCAGTTCCGAGACGATATCAACATCACGAAATGCCTCTATTATCTGCTCGTGCTTTACAATTTCACGTGGCATTGGCGCTTGTCTGTCGTCGAAATGAATTTAGAAACTATCTGAATCTATACCAGTAAATAAAAACCAATCCGGCAGCCGCAACTGCAAGAAAGAAAAGCAGAAGGGCTGTGACCGCGGCTGCGATTAGCCACTTTTTCTTGGCCGTCATTTCCTGCTTTTTCTTCGGCTGTGGTTTTACCTCAGTCGGAATCGGCGTCACAACAGTAGTCGCTACCGGCTTTACCACCTCAACGACTTTTTCCACAGGTGCTGCCGCTGTCGCAGCAGGCTTTGCAGCCTCAACGACATTTTCCACCCGATCAGGGGCCTTGGAAATATTCAGCCCCATGTCAGACAGCATCATGTTGTATACCGTCTGACTGAGCTGCTGAGTGTGATCCATGGCGTCGAAATCGGATAGGTTCGAGCGTGGTTTTTCTGCAACAAACGCATTACCACAGCCGGGGCAAAATGCCTTGGCTTCGTCGACCATCTCCTCGCACTTCTCACACTGCTTCAGAGCCATTAGTTAATTCACCTTGTGGCAAATCGCGCAGTCCTTCGCGGTGGCAAACCCCGGTTTTTTCTTTAAATCGGGCCTCAGTTTAAACGCTGCATCGTGACACGTGTTGCAGTTGATATGATAGGCCAGCTCGTTATTCAAATCCTTCTTACCGTCGCTCGGCATCGTCTTGCCGTCAGGAACGCTGCCTTCCTGAAAGTGGCATGCCCGGCATTCGCTAACTTTTTGCGCCGACGCCTTAAACGTTTCCATTGTGAGAATAACGTCGCGCTCGGATGTTACGAGAGGCGGCTTGAGGGCCGATTTTGGTTGATCGGTGTGATGACATTCGGCGCAGCCCACAACCGACTTGCCATCGGGGCTGTAGTTGCCCCCGGCGTGAGTTTCGTGGTCGAACGCGACTGCACCGTATTCCGACAAACTGTCCTGACTGAGCGTAAAGCTCTTACGAATCTTTTTGTCGCCGGCGGGTGCCGCCGGCGGTTTCGCGGTATTTGCGACCGTGTTTGCGGTATTTGAGGCCGCATTGGCGGGCGTCATTGTCGGTTTCGGGGCCACCTGGGCCAAAACGACCGAACCTTTTCCTGACGCATCATAGCTGCTCAGGAACAAAAACAAACCTCCGAGTGCAAAGACAAGAACGACTATTAGTTTGGCCAAAACTTTCATAATGTGTGCCAATATTAAAACCCCTTTAGAGGTGAATGTCAATAAAATTTCCTACAGTGTGACGGATGCCGATCGACATCGACACTGCCGGCGTTTGTGTTACGCCCTGACCCCTGATTCTATCGCGGTATTAGGGCAGCATGTCAAAACCCGATCCCTTGTGGCAGCGGGCACAACTGGAGAAATCAGGACCGTTGCCGCCAAATGCTCTCGATCCGTTGTGGCAATCCGCACAGTTATTGCCGGGGCCGTTGTGTTCGCTGGCGACAATATTCGATACCTGTCGTCCCTGTGCCGCCCCGGGACGCACCGAATGGCATTCGTTGCATGAGACGCCCTGCCGTTCGGAATGATCATCATGCCGGAAAACAGCTCTAAAAACATATCGAGACGCTGGTGTCCTTTGATAGGGTGCGAGTTGGTGGCAAACGCCGCACGAACCGATCTTGCTCTCGGCGGTGTGGCAGGCATAACAGTTGTTGTGTGCTTGAAATCCGATCGGAATGGTTTTGCCCGCCCCGGCGCTCTGGTGGCATGACGCACAGCCCGCAGGCGGTCGACCGGCACCGCTGTCGTGATCGCCGTGATCGAATTTCATGTTAAACCCCTCGCGAAAGCGCACCGGAAAATTCTTCATCGTCGGTGGATTTGCTTGCAGGTTGTTATGACAAATCGAACACATTATCTTGTCACGGTCCATCAGCGTTTTATCCGTGAATTGATTTAGATGACACCCGATACACGAATCGTGGCCCGCAAAATCCATATCGAGCGAACGCCCTGTACGCTGGTGACAGGACTTGCATTCGAACGGTTTGTGCTCCGGGATGCGGTGCGAAAATGCCTCGAATGTTTTTGTCGAAACCTTGAGGGCGATCGGTTCCGGAGTTTCCGAGGCAGTCAGCGGCACCACCGTCTTGGCTGATTGTTGAATGCAGCTCGCGGCCGAAGCCATGCAGGCGCAAAAAACGAGCAGAGTCTTAAGCAGGTTTTTTGAACGCGCACCGTTTTTCATCTTAAAAATTAACGATTCTCGTGGCTTGCCGGGATCGGAAATCGACCAATCGCGGGCGTGTGACAATATGTACATTGAAAAGCCGGCTGCTTATTCTCAATACTCTTATTCCGCTTCGCAATTTCATCTGCGACAATGTTGAGTCCGTACTTCGGGTTATCGCGTTCGAGGCCTGTCTCAGAGCCCCCATGGCACGAGGTCGAGCTACAGGCCATCATCGGGACATCGGCATCTATCATTTTTTGGACATCCGAGTTTTGGGATATGCGGACGTGACAAGTCATGCAATCGCGAACCGCATGGTCCTTCAGGTTATGGTCGAACTTGAACGAATAGCGTTTCAAAACCGCGGATTCGCGATATGCCGGCGTCAAACTGTGACAACCGGCACAGTTTGTTCCCGTCGGTTTCGCACCCTGAAAATGACACGCGAAACAGGTTGCGTGACTGGTCGGCATGTCCTTAAAGAAACCGGCCTGCGGTACAAACGCTTCGCTGACGGCGTCGGCGAGCGGCTTTTCGTTGAGCGGCACTCGGGCCGCGATCTTGGGCATCGCGGATTGCGTCTTGTGACAAATCGCGCAGTTGTTAAACTCCGGTTTATCGTCGGCCTTGAGCGGGCTTTGAAAACTTGCGTTTACAAAGTGTGCGACCGCGACATCTGATTTTTTTGTATTCGACGCAATGATGTCCTGATGGACATTATGCGGAAAGATCGTTGCGAATTCATGGGACCGGGTTCTCACCGGAAAGGCAAAACGACCCACGCCGCGCGGGCCGGGGTTGACATGACATCCGGCGCAAATTGCCGGCCGGTTCCCGGCAAAAAAATCACGGCGGTGGCAGTTTATGCATGATGCATGGCCTGGAAAATCGGCGACATCCGGATAGCCGCGGGCACCGGCCCAATTTGGCGTCGGATTTTTATGACACGAACTGCACGCGATTTTCTTATGGGCCGCCGTTCGGTGCTCGAAACCGTCGCGTCGCTGGGCCGATGATGTAAGCGAAATGCCGGACGCGACGACAATCGCGACGACAACAACTACTGATAGTAAAAAGAGCTTTCTCATTTCGCAGCACACGAACCACCCGAACACGGCGGCAGATCCTTTACGATCACCTCACATTTCTTGATAGTTTTGCCGGCATCGGGAACCTGGAGCGACAGAGTTACCTTTTTTGCGGCGCCGATCTCGACCTCGCAGGCCCATAGATAGCTTTTGCCGTTAAATTCCAACGGCAAAACGTTGGTTATCATAAACGTTTCCGTGGTTTTCCCACTTGCCGGTTTTAGTGGAATGTCTATGAAGATGGCCCGCACCGAGACGCTGTCGGTCATTGACGACTGCAGCGGTTTTAGGCCGCCGAGAATCGTGTCAATCGACAATTTTCGCTGGCGATAAAAACCGTCGCGAAGGGTTGGAGCTAAGTTTGTCGTCAGCCATTGCTGTGCAATTTTTGGCTTACCGCGATATTGTTTTAGCCCTTTTTGATACGCCGCCTGAAACTCAGGGACTTTCTTTGCGTCATCGGTGGTGATACTTCGGCAATATGGTGATTCGCAATCCTCAACTTTGAGCCATGCGATAAATTCGGGGCTCGTCTTTAGCCCGCAATAAAAGCATTCGCGCGGAGTCACGGTCGCTGCCTTCATCTTCTCAACGAGGGCCTTATTTGCTTCGAGACCACCGCGGAGGAGATAAAATCGCTTGCGAGTTAATTTTTCGACCTTTCCGCTGATCTTTACCCGTCCCGTGACCTCGAGTGAGCCCAGCGACTCCGCGGACAGAAAGACCGTTCCAGCCGGTACGAGAAGAATGAGAGCCGCGATCCAGCGAAGCATAGTCATCGTTGTCTAATGGGGGCTTCTAAAAATGAAAAATCCTTTAACACAAAGTTCACAAAGTGAAGACACAAAGGCCGCAAAGGTTGATCCTAACTGATTCTTTTGTGTTCTCCGTGTCCTCACTTTGTGTCCTTTGTGTTTAAATCATCTATTTTTAGAGGTTCCTAATCAATAAACGGTCGGGCCGGGAATTTCACGAACGGCAGACGGACGCCGCGGACAAATGTTCGATCTGAGCGCATAGCCTCAGGAGCAGGGAAAACATTTGCTCCGCCGGCCGCAATCAAATCGTCCTGGTCGATTCCGTCACCGCTGACGCCGACTGCACCGATCAGAGTTGATCCCCGATAGATCGGAACGCCGCCCGCGAAAATCTGCAGCCCGTTTCTGATCTCGGTTATCGGCGAACAGGGACACGGAGCAAGCAAAAAATCTTTCTTACTAAACTCAGCGCCGCGACACGCCATGGATGGCGCGAGCAAGGCAGCTTTTGCGACATCGAGCTGAAGCCCGACATTGAAAGCGCTCCAGTCGGCCAGCGGTGAGCTAAAAGGCCCGGCCTGTGTACCATTTATCCCATCCGGGAAAAGCGGTCGGTGCAGAAATCCGAAGCCGCGATCGCTAAAGGCGACAGAACCATTAAGAAGTATTCCGTCGGCGGCGGCGCGCGTTACATATGAACCAAAACCGGCGGCGGTCAACTTTGCTCCCGCATCGGAGCGGGCAAAGAAATTCGAAGTTCGGGCCTTTTGCACCGAAACATCGAGGCCAAAAACCGGCGCATCAAGCTGTCGGAAAATACCAAGTACCTTGCCGGTGGTATCAACGACCGAAATGTTTACACGGGCATTGCTCCCGAGCGGTTGCCGGATCCCGGCCCTCGTCCGGTTGGCGGTTGCGGCGGCATTGCCAAGTATCGTTGCAACCTCGGCGGCCGTCATCGTCGCACCGCCGACAATCGGAAAGCGTGAACTAAATTGACCATTTACGCCGCCCAGCGTACCTGGAATAAAATCGGACGCCGGTGCGGCCCGAATTACCGATGTTACGACGCCGGGCAAGGCCGCGAACGCAGTAAGATTGACACTGTCCGGGTTCTCGATATTTGCAAAGGGAAATCTGAGGCCCTCGACCAGAATATTATCGGCACGGATGAGCGGCGGCGACTCGAATCCTCTTGCCGCAAAAACGGCGATGACCTCCTCCGCTGTCTGGTCGTTATCAGTCGGATCGCGATCAACCGTGTAGAGTCCGTCGCCCTCGACGCCGACGCCGCCGACGGCGGCCCCGTTTTTATAAAGCGGAATACCGCCGGGATCGCCCGACAGCCCAAGCGGAAGCGCGGCGATGGCAACATCCGAACACGGCAGCGTCGAAAACTGAACGCCGTAAAGCGGCCCGCCCGGACGGTTGTCGATCAGCGACGGGAAATGTTCCTGGATAATAAACGACGCCGTGCGGGTCGTAAACGCATTGCCACCGGTCGAAAAGATACCTGCCGTTCCCGCCTTTGAGTTTGCTGCCGCCGATGAGGGAACCGAAAGATTTTCGAGTCCCTGGCCGGCCCGACCGACACTTCTGATAAGCGTATTCGCCGGTGCCCCCGTCATAGCGAATGTCCCGAGCAGATTTCCCTCTTTGTCAGTTACGGACACAGTGACCCGCACATTCATGGCCGACGCCTTGGAAACCGCCTGCGCGATTATCGTCTGAACGTCCGTAACTGTAAGGCTCTGAGAATTTGCGGCGAGACCCGAAAACAGAAGTATCAGGAAGCCGGCAAAAAACTCTACGGTTCTTACCATCATATATTTCTTCATGATGGGTACGAATATCATACAATCTCGTCAGATAGTCAAGTTTTTAATGCATGGGTTCGTTTTTTTTAGTTCGCAAAGCAGCCCGGGAGCGCAGGCGCCCTCGCCTGCAACGCCGGTTCCTCCGGCGTGACGGTGATGGCCGGGAGCGCAGGCACCCTCGCCTGCTACGCCGGTTCCTCCGGCGTGACGGTGTTGGGCCGGGAACGCAGGCGCCCTCGCCTGCAACGCCCGTTCCTCCGGCGTGATGGTGATTGGGCTGGGAACGCAGGCGCCCTCGCCTGCTACGCCGGTTCCACCGGCGTGACCGTGATGGGTATTTTGCGACTTTAAAAATTTACCGTGTGCGGTCAGCGTCAAGTTGAATATTCACCGCGTTCCTCAGCGTCCTCAAAGCAGGACGCTTGCAGGCGAGGGCGCCTGCGTTCCCGGCTTAGGCCTGTGCCAAAAAAAGCGAGCCCAGAAATCAGGCCCGCTTCTTCTTTCTTAGCTCAAATCAAATCGCTAAGGTGACAAAAGAAAAACATCCCAAGCCCAGCGCCCAAGCCGATCTCCGTGGGCGTCCTTGACCTTTGCACGGTATCTGAACTCGTTACCGTACTGGTCTGTTTTCTTCGATTCTTTGTAATCGAGTCTCCAGTTTCACCAATCCAA
The DNA here is from genome assembly GCA_963738935.1 of uncultured Acidobacteriota bacterium. Classification (GTDB taxonomy): domain Bacteria; phylum Acidobacteriota; class Blastocatellia; order Pyrinomonadales; family Pyrinomonadaceae; genus OLB17. The sequence continues at coordinate 3,679,211 of CAVTYF010000001.1, forward strand.
ATTGCGGCAGAGTAAACAACTCGGATGGCTCTGAGACGGCGTTGTGGTTTACATCTCTCCATAGCCGCAAATCGTCAAATACGGCATCACTCTCGGTGATGAAGCCGTCACCGTTACCGCCGTTTGCGAGCTTGTCAAACTCAGCAAGGGCGAGAAAACCATTTCGCTCTTCACCGACGGGAGGCTCGGGTTGGGCCGTAAAGTTTCCGAATAGCTCCGTGCCGGTGTCTATGTTGCCGTTGCCGTTATTATCCAAAGCAAGCCACGAGTCGTCCGAGTTGGTTGCCGTCCACGCCAATCTTCCTAAAACACCGTTGGCATTTAGGTCAAAGTTGACGCCGTAATAACCATTCGTCAAATCGAATCCGTTACCTGCAACATCCACCAGTATCGGCGAACCCTGCGCCGCTTCAGGGTCACCCGGGCAACAATATCCCGGCGCGTATGGATCAGGGATAGTACCAGACGGACATGACCCAAAATGCACGAATTCGGCGTTTGGACAGGACGGTTGACCAAAAGGCGGTGTTGGCTCCGGGGTTGGGGTTGGCGTTGGTACGGGACAGCACCAGCCGGGATTCTGCGTACTTGCGGTCGTGCCCACCGGACATGTATTGGATTGTAGCACGCGTACGGCGTTTGGACAGAGAGTTGGACACCCGGGTTGGAATGCGAGTCTGTCTCTCAAACCGCAATTGTCACAGGCCATAGGATTTGTTTGCAATGTCGCGTCGGTCGCTCGACATCTTCTAGGGATACTTACTTCTGTTCCATATGGATAGGAATTACTTCCTGGCGGAGGCGTGTTAGTCGTTGTGATGTCGTCTCGTTGCTTTTCACAAGTGTCAGGCAGGTTACATCCATCGGCAGTGTCTGAAATACACGGGTACCAACTCGTGTCGCTATCGAACGCTAGCCATACGCAGGCTGACTCCTCGGGTCGTGAGACTTTTTCCTGATCCAGCAAAAAAAAAAGAGCCCGGGGTGGACATAATGACATTTGTACTTGGTTCAAGGAAAGATAGCCAATAGTCGGACAGACCATCCATTACAGGCCGATACCTTTCGGACTGTGGGTCTTTGCGAGTCGGAACCCCGACGTACCAGCCCGTATCGTCGGTAAACAGAACACTACGGATATCGACTATAATTTTATCAATATCCTCAATCCCCTGAGTTTTACAGTATTTTAACCAATAGTCAACGTCATCTTTTCGAGCTTTCAGCGTTGTCTCTAAGCCAGCAGGAAGGAGCTTTTCGGCCGTGCCTCCACGGCCCTGGCCGAAATAAACTGGAATTACAAGTCTTGACCTACCCGCTTCTTCTTCGCGAAGAATCAAATCGGTCGCAATCCAAACGATATCCTTTCCCGACGTATTTTTAACGGTAATATTAAGGTTGAGTAGCCAGTCCGAATCTGCGCGCGTTTGCATATTTAAGAATGGTCTATCGGCTACGCTAATGCTGACAATCTCAACAGGTCTGTTCGGGTACAAATACCTTTTAGGCTCCAGTATCGTACGGAGTTTGTTTTGCGCCGGACTGCCCTGCGCAACACAAATCACCGCGGCGCAAATTGTAAAGAATAACAATACTCGTTTCGCAATGGCTTTCATTTTTAATCTCCTTTCTCCTCCCACGGGAGAGAGCGAATGTCTTAAGGCAGAAAGGCTGTTTGTCGGTTAGATAGGCAAAACAACCGGGGATGTTGTTCGTGACGAATGGTTGTTCGTGACGAATTGTTTCGTGACGAATTGTTTCGCATTATGTTCCATGTTCGGGTTTTTGTCAATGTATGAAATTCGAAATTGTTGGTGGCAATCGCAGAAACCTGCGCGCCGTCACGCCGGAGGAACCGGCGTTGCAGGCGAGGGCGCCTGCGTTCCCAGGTCACGCCGGAGGAACCGGCGTGGCAGGCGAGGGCTCCTGCGGTCCCGGCTCTGTGGCAAAACTGGTAAGTGTCTTTTTTCCGAAAAGACCTTTGACCAATCAGCCTAAAACCTTTACCAATCAGCCTCATTTCATGCGACTGAGCACCATTTACCTTTGACCAGGGGCTTGTAATTCGCTACCAAAAACCCGCCCTATTCGTTTGGAGACAGTCAGTGTTTATGGGGCTGCGGGGCCAATGTGTTTCACAAAATGTGGCACGTGCCACACTTTTTGTTGGGCTAAATCTGGCAAAATTCGGTGACATGTAAAAATTTCAAAAAATTCACCACCAAAAAATTCAAATCGTCGGCCCGCCGGGCAATGAAACCGGCCATTTAATCTTCTAACAAAACCGGACATCTTCATCTGCTGTTCACAAACGAGAATTTAAGGGTTGTCATTTGGTGTAAATGTATGCTAAAAGCATAGGGAGTAATTTTTCTAATAGTTTAAGTCAAAGGCGGGCGTGTCATGATGTCGTCGGGTATTCCCAAACTGGGTCTTTGGCTGTTGGCGATTACGATCTTTGCTTCGTCATTCGCAACAGCTCAGTCGGGCAACGGTAGGCTAACAGGTAAAGTTAGCTCTGTCGACGGCAAGCCTATGGCCGGCGTTGTCGTAATCGCGACCAACCAAACCACCGCCGACAGCGAAAAACAGCAAACAAAAGCGGACGGCAGCTACTCGATACGGTTGCGCTCAGGAGCGTATCGAATATCCGTCGCAGCGCCCTATGATGCACGGTTTGATCGCGGCAAGACTGCCGAATATGGTGTTTTTTCAAATATCATTTGTGACACCGCAAAGAAATGCGCAACGCTCGAAAACGTAATTATCGATGGCGGCGAGCGAAAGATCGATTTTGTCGTTGCCGAGGCCGGCAAGGAGCCGACCGTCGAAGGTCAACCGGCGCCTGATAAAAATGCGATTCCGGATCGTCGCGAAGTGCGCGACCGCTGGCGGCTCGGATTTCCGGAATACGATCGGTATGGCGACAAAGGTGCTCGTGGACGTGACATACCTTTCAAGCGAGGCCGTTGGTATAACCCATACGATCAGAGTGTTTTAAAGGGCGATTTGCCCGTAATCGGCGACGACTATTTCATGATCCTTTCCGGCGTCAGCACGACCGGTGTCGAGATCCGTAGGACGCCGTCTGGGAATAATGTAAGTTCTGCAACGCCAGATAGTAACAACTTTTTTGGCCGCCCCGAGAGTTTCTCTTTCAGCGAAACCATTCAGCTATCATTTGAGTTTTTTAAAGGCCAAACGGTATTTAAGCCGCGAAGTTGGGCATTCAAAATCTCGCCGACGATCAGCATACCCAATTATCTAAATGCGCGAGAAAACGGCATCGTCAATATCGACGTCCGACGCGGCACGAGCCGCACCGATTATCACGTCTCGCTCGAAGAGGCGTTTGCCGAGGTCAAGCTGTTTGACACAAACGACAACTACGACGCGGTGTCCGTCAGAGCGGGAATCCAGCCGTTTAACGCCGATTTTCGCGGATTCTTGTACTCGGACAATAACTTGGGAGCACGGGTCTTTGGCGGCTTTTCGAACAACAAGACGCAGTTTAATCTGGCGTGGTTTCATCAGCTTGAAAAAGACACGAATAGCAACCTTAACGCCTATGAGTTTCGCAAACAGAATGTCTATATAGCCAACATCTTTCGGCAGGATTTCCTGACTAAGGGTTACACCATTCAGGCAATCGGGGCGTATAACGACGACCGCGGCGACATACATTACGATACAAATGGCTTTTTGGTCCGTCCGACTCTCGTGGGAAACGCCCGTCAGCACAACGTCCAGGCCGGGTATGTCGGGTTTAACGGCGATGGACACATCGGAATTCTGAATCTGACAAATTCATATTATTTTGCATTCGGCAAGGACAGTTTTAATCCGATTGCCGGCAAAAAGACCGACATTCGCGCCCACATGGCGGCGGTCGAGGCGTCGATCGATAAAAATTATCTCCGATTCCGTGCATCTGCCTTCTTTGCGTCGGGTGACAGCGATCCGACGGATGATAAAGCGACGGGCTTTGATGCAATTCTCGACGATCCTAATTTTGTCGGCGGACAGTTTTCGTATTGGAATCGTCAGGGCATCCGGCTGGTTTCGACCGAGGTCGGTCTGGTGCAGGGCAACAGCCTTTTGCCGACGCTTCGTTCGAGCAAGACCGAGGGCCAGGCGAATTTTGTAAATCCGGGCATATTTATTTACAACGCGGGCGTCGACGCCGAGGTGACGCAGACGATCAAGACGATATTTAATGTCAATTACCTGCGTTTTCATCGTACCGCGCCGCTCGAGTATGTGCTGTTTGAGCCGCAAGTTCGACACGAGATCGGCTATGATTTCAGCCTCGGCGTTGTCTACCGACCGTTTTTGATAAATAACCTGACAATGACATTTGGCAGCAGCATCTTTCTGGCGGGCAAGGGGTTTCGCGATGTTTTTACGGATCGTCCACGGAATTGTCCGATCCCGAATTTTTGTACGGGCGATTTTGTAAACCCCACAAAACCGCAATATTCCATGTTTGGCCAGATGAAATTGATCTTTTAGAGTGCGAGGCATTTTTCGACATGAGAGCAAAATCCGACAAGGTTGTACGAATCAAGTTGATTGTTTTGTTAGCTTTTGTGTGCTTGATCGTCGCGGCGTTTTGGAAGGTCAATGTCGGCGAACAAAAGGTCGGCGCCCAGGAAAAACCGCCCGCGAATACAGCGACACCGGCCCCGACCGCAGCACCTGCTGCTCCTGTCGTCGAGGAAGCCCCGAAACTTGAAGGTTGCCTAAAATGCCACAATAACATCGAGCCGATGCATCGATACAATGCGACCGGCGATGTATTTGACACCCTTAAGGAGGGCAAGGACGCCCAGGGAATGACCTGCACGGCGTGTCATGGCGGTAATCCGGCGGCGATTACTGCGAAGGAAGCTCATGTGCAGCCGCGCTTTCCCAAGGAATGGGGCTGCAAAAACGGCGGCGATTGCTCGAGCCGCAATCCCGAACGGACAAACTCATTGATTGCAAGGGAAAGCCGCGAATTTGTCCGGTTTATTAACCCGGGTGATTTTCGGGTTGTCGCCCAATCGTGCGGTGAATGCCATTCGGATCAGAACAAAAAAGTGTCCGAAGGCATGATGGCGCACGGGGCAATGTTGTGGGGAGCGGCTCTGTATAACAACGGCGGGTTTCACATCAAAGACGCGGCAGTTTGGAGAGAGCTACAACGAGGACGGCAAACCGCAAACTCTTTTCCAAAGCCCTAAACCGACCCGGGAACAGCAGGCGTTCAAAGGTTTTCTTTCATCACTGGATCCGCTGCCTCGTTGGGAATTGTCGCAGCCGGGCAACATCTTGCGCGTTTTCGAGCGGGGCGGGAAACGCCGCCTCGAGGTTGGCAATCCGGACAAGGAAGAGGAAGGCGGAAAACCCGATAAAGGATTAAGCCAGCGCGGCCTCGGCACGAATAACCGCACCGATCCGGTCTATCTCGGTCTACAGAAAACACGTCTGCTCGATCCGACGCTGAATTTTCTCGGTACCAACGATAACGCCGGCGATTACCGTAGCGCGGGTTGCACGGCGTGCCATGTCGTCTATGCAAACGACACCAGCGTTACCGCCGCGGGTCATTATGCTCAGGCGGGAAATCAGGGTTTCTCGCAATCGGCCGATGCGAGCATTCCCAAAAAAGAATCGGGCCATCCGATCAAGCATCAGTTTACATCGCAAATTCCGACCGCCCAGTGCATGACGTGCCACATGCACCCCGGTACAAACATGGTCGCGACCTATCTCGGCCGTACGTGGTGGGACAACGAATCGGACGGCAAAATGATGTATCCGCAAGACAAGCAGATAAATCCAAGCCAAACGGAAGAGATTCGCAAGCTGGATAAAAACCCTGAAGGAGCTTCGGTTCGCGGTCTGTGGTCGGACTCGATATTTTTGCAGAATACCGGCACAGCGGATTTTAACAGCAAGTTAAAGAATGTTCAGTTTGCCGATTCGCACGGTCATGGCTGGGTTTACAAAAACGTCTATAAGAAGGATCGCAAAGGCAACATGCTGGATGCCGAGGATAAGACGATTGCCCCGGACGACCCTGAAAAATTTAGAAAAGCAGTGCATTTACAGGATATTCACCTTGAAAAGGGGATGCACTGCGTCGATTGCCATTTCCGGCAGGACAGCCACGGCACCGGCATTCTTTACAACGAACCGCGAGCGGCGGTCGAGATTGGCTGCGCCGATTGTCACGGAACAACGCAGCAAAAAGCCGACACGCTAACCAGCGGACCGGCGGCGATGCCGATAACAAATCGAGCTGAGATCACGCTGCGTGAGCGTGCAAAAAAACCGCTGATTGGCCGCGATCTGACGCGCCTGCAGTTTCGCGGAACTGACGGCCGACGGCTCGCCGTTCTTCAGGTACTCGCAACGGCTGCCCAGGCGAACGCCAAGAAATGCAAGGACGAGAAGGGAAACCCGATCGTGCTAAAACAGGGCGACATCGTTCAAAACTCTATCGTTGAACCCGGGAAGTGTTGGAAAGTGACTCAAACCAACGATACCGTGACACCCGGAAATCCTGATTACAACGAAAAGTCGGCCTACGCCAAGACCATGCAGCGGGACAACAAAACATGGGGCGACGTAAAGGCGACCGAGGAAATGCTCGCTCACCGCGAGAGCAGCATGACCTGCTATGCGTGTCATACTTCGTGGGTGACGAGCTGCTTCGGTTGCCATCTCAGCATGGAGGCAAACCGTAAAATGCCAAACCGCCACAACGAGGGCGGCGATTCGCGAAACTTTACGTCTTACAATTTCCAGGTACTCCGTGATGACATCTTTATGCTCGGCAAGGATGGCACGGTCACCGGACACAAGGTCGCGCCGGTCCGGTCAAGCTCGGCGGTACTCGTCAGTTCGCGAACCAGAACCGCGAATGGATCTATCACCAGCAGCAAACCGTCTCGGCCGAGGGTTTTTCCGGGCAAGCGTTTAATACGCATGTGCCGCACACGGTTCGCGGCAAGGAAACGCAGGCATGCAGCGACTGTCATGTGTCGAAAGATAAAAATAACAATGCATGGCTCGCCCAGGTTTTGCTTCAGGGTACGAATTTTGTCAATTTCATGGGCCGCTATGTCTATGTCGCGGCCGGTGAGTCGCTCGATGCCGTTGCCGTGACCGAGCACAACGAGCCACAGGCGGTTTACGGCAGCACCCTCCACAAACTTGCTTATAAGGATAATTTTGAGGAATTTGTCGAGGACGGCCGCGAGTTGAAAGAGGTTTACGAGAACAAAGGCCGTCCCAAGGTGCTCCAGGTGCAGGTTCGTGGTGAATACGCGTATGCGGCGGCCGGCAAAGGCGGCCTGCGGGTTTATGACATTGCGCAGGTCGACCACAAAGGATTTTCTGAACGTATCGTAACCGCGCCGGTCTCACCGCTCGGACAGAAATTCTACGTTCCGACCAAGTATGCGACGGCGGTCGCCGCGCCATCGACGCTTGCGGTCGATCCGGCCCGCTGGCGAACCGTCCAGAACGAGGACGGAAGCCGAAAACAGGTTCCGCCCGACGAAGCCCTACGGCTAAACGCCGAGGCGAAAGCAGCCGGAAAACCTGCTCCGGCGATCAATGAGGAGGCTCCGATCCATCCGCTCTACGCTTATCTCTATGTCGCGGACAAATTTGAGGGGCTTATCCTCGTCAATGCGGCAACGCTGCTCGACGGTGATCCGCGTAACAATTTCCTTAGCCGGGCAATAACCTTTAATCCGAACGGCGCTCTGACCGGTGCCAATAACATCACCATCGCGGGCAATTTTGCCTACGTTACGACCGATCGCGAACTGGTGATCGTCGATCTGGACACACCGCTTCAGCCGCGGGTCGTAAAACAGATAGCGTTTGACGATCCTAAGGCAGTCGCCGTTCAGTTCCTCTACGCGTTCGTTGTCGATAATAAGGGAATGCACGTCCTCGACATCAAAGAACTGCAAACCAAAGGCGAAATATCGCGTGTCGAATCCGCATCCGTCTCACTTAAACACGCTCACGATATCTATGTCGCGAGAACCTATGCCTATGTCGCCAACGGCGAAGAAGGCATCGCCATCATCGATGTTGAAATGCCCGAACAGCCAAAACTCGACCAGATGTTCAACGCCGAGGGCAAGTTAAATGACGCCCACTCGATCAAGGTCGCGATGACAAACGCCAGTCTTTATGGTTATGTCGCCGACGGCCATAACGGGTTGAGGGTTCTGCAATTAACCGATCCGGAAACCATGCCGAACTACGCCGGTTTCAGCCCGCGTCCGCAACCGAAGCTTATCGCCACGTTCAAGACAAAACACGAAGCCCTCAGCGTTTCAAAAGGCCTCGACCGCGACCGCGCGGTTGATGAGAGCGGCAATCAGGTCGCGGTCTTTGGCCGCCGCGGCGCGAGGCCCTTTGGTTTTGACGACGTCATGCGAATGCTCAGAACCAACAGCGGTACCGGTGATTTCTTCACCGTCTCCGACGAGCCGACAAAATAGCGGTGAAAGGCGGTTTTAAGACTTGTTAGCCACGAAAAAGCACCAAAAATCACGAAAATAGATCTGAAAGGTTCCATTTTGTGTTTTTTGTGCCTTCTCGTGGCTAAATCTCTTAATTCTTCGTTTTCCAGACATCGACAAACGCACACAGTCAAAGTTCCTGTCGACGCACGATGAGTGGCATAAAAAATACTGCTACGGCCCGGCCGGTGAGCGAAACGGCATGATTGAGCGGGCCCTATGTGTTCTATGTTTCTATGTGGTTAAAAAGGTATGAACCACATAGAAACATAGAACACATAGAATTTTCTGCTATACATTCAGCTCGTAACTGTTCTAAATTGGTCAAACCCTTCATATCTTTCTGCAACAAGTGGTCAACACACCCTTGACATTTATTTTCCGTCTAGGCATAATAATTTCGCATCCGAGATCAGATAATACCGCAGTAATAGACTTGAGACATTACATAAAACAAGTGGATTCAGTGGTTCACAGAGGGTAAATTGGTGTTACCAATTAAAATAAGCGGAAAACGCTTTGCATGACCAACTTCAAGATGAAAAGAGTTATTTTTGCATCTATATTTGCATTACTGCTGATATGCGCGACGTCGGCCACATTTGGCCAGCGGCCGGATCTGACTGTTTCGAGCGATGGAAAAGGTGATGTAAAAACCGTCCAGGAAGCGGTAAACAAAGTGCCGGAAAATAACCGGAAACGCTTTGTCATCGCGATCAGACCCGGTACGTACAAAGAGCAGATCCGCGTTCCCGCCAGCAAGCCGTATATCTCGTTCATCGGGACCGACGCGGCAAAAACCATTCTGACGTTCGGTATTTCTAACAAAGAGGCCGGTTCGACCTCGGCGGCCTACGCAACTTACATCGCCGGACACGATTTTTATGCCGAGAATATTACATTCGAAAATTCGTTCGGCCTAGGCTCGCAGGCGGTCGCCGTTCTATCTGAGGCTGATCGGGCCGTATTCAAAAAATGCCGGTTTTTGGCCTGGCAGGATACGCTTTATGCCAAGAACGGACGTCAGTATTACGTCGATTGTTACATCGAGGGCCATGTCGATTTTATCTTTGGCCAGGCGGCGGCGGTGTTTGAAAACTGCGAGATCCATAGCAAAGGCGACGGCTATCTGACTGCGCCGATGCGTTTTGCGGCGGACGAACCGTCTGGATTTGTTTTCAATAAATCCCGGCTAACCGCTGAAAATACTAAGGCCGGCGTTTATCTGGGACGGCCCTGGCGCGACTACGGACGCACCGTTTTCCTAAACACAGAGATGGGCGAACATATACGCCCTGTCGGATGGCACCACTGGGTGCCGGAACGTGAAAAGACCGCATACCTGGCCGAGTACAAATCGACCGGAAAAGGCGCAAATGATGCGGCCCGCGTAAAATGGTCGCATCAACTGACCGATGCGGAAGCCAAAATTTTTTTGACCGACAATTTTTTAAAAGGCAAAGACAACTGGAAACCAAAAACGGCTACCGACGACTGGCTCGAAAAAACAAGACCCGATTTCAATCTCGTCAATTGGAGCGAAGTTTTCAGGCAGAAGCCGCTCTGGTATCAAACCGACGAGGCCGCGCGGATCGCCGACCAACTGCTTCTGTATCAGAAGGAAAATGGCGGTTTTGAAAAGAACGTCGATATGGCCCTGATGCTCACGCAGGGCGAAAAAGCACAGCTTATCGCCAGGCGCGCCGACGTTTCCGAAACGACAATCGACAATCGGACGACCTATCCGCAGGTCGCCTATTTGGGCAAGATAATCACTGCGAGTCTCCTTAAATCTTCCCCGCCAAATAACTTTCTAAAATACAAAGACGCGTTTAACAAAGGACTCGATTATCTGCTCGCATCGCAATATGAAAACGGGGGATTTCCGCAGTTTTATCCGCTGAAAGAGGGCTATTACACGCATATTACGTTTAATGACGATGCGATGATTGGGGTCTTGTCTTTTCTTCGAGATATCGCGAATGGACACGAAGATTATAAGTTCGTCGATGAGACGCGGCGTAAGGCGGTCGTGGGCGCAGTAGCCAGGACGATACCGCTTATCCTCAAATTGCAGGTCGTCGTTGACGGAAAAAAGACCGTCTGGGCGCCGCAATATGACGAAGTTACCCTAAAGCCGACCTGGGCAAGAAAGTATGAACCGCCCTGTCTGAGCGCCGGCGAGACCGTCGGTATCGTCCGTTTCCTAATGCAGGAAAAGAAAACCCCAGAGATCACGGCGGCTATCGAAAGCTCGGTCAAATGGCTCGACGCCAATAAATTGAAGGGTCTTCGCTGGGTTCGTACAAATGGCGAAAATGCGATTGTAAAGGATGCCGCGGCTCCGCCGCTCTGGGCCCGGTTTTACGAGGTCGAGACAATGAAGCCAATATTTCTCGGACGCGATTCGGTCATCAAATACGATGTGACGCAGATCGAGGCCGAACGCCGCAATGGTTACGCGTGGTACGTGTCCGGACCGGGTGATCTGCTGACAAAGGATTATCCGAAATGGAAGGCTGGCAACTGACTGGAGCGGCAAGCATCCTGCTTGCCAGTGAAAGGCTTGAGTTTTTGTCGGGTCGGTCTATATTTTGCGGCGGTTTTACGAACGCCGATGCGGCGTTCTGGCAAGCAGGATGCTTGCCGCTCCAGTCGGTGGTTCGCCGCTCTATTTCAGGTTTATGAACAGACGATACTTTCTTAAGAATTTGACGGTTGGCGCGGCCGGTCTTGCCGTTTTTCCGACTCTCGCATTTGGACAATCTGATCCGTGGACGACAGAGTACGCAAGAATTCTGGCGAGAATAAGACCGCCAAAATTTAAGAAAAAGGACTACAGCATTCTAAAATTCGGAGCGAAAGCGGGCGGTCAACTGGATTGCCGAGACGCGATCAATCGAGCGATCGGGGCTTGCAGTAAAGCAGGCGGCGGTCGCGTGGTCGTGCCGGCGGGTGAGTTCCTGACCGGTGCGATCAGGCTCAAATCTAACGTCAATCTGCACGTTTCTAAGGGTGCGATACTTAAATTTGCGACAAATGCCCAAGCATACCTGCCCATTGTACACACCCGCTGGGAAGGCATGGAACTGATGCATCTATCGCCGCTGATCTACGCCTACGAAGAGACAAATATTGCGATCACCGGCGAAGGAACGCTTGACGGACAGGGCAAATCGTTCTTTTGGAAATGGCACGGCAATCCGCGATACGGCGGTAATCCGGATGTGATTAGCCAACGCGCCGCACGCGCTCGGCTCTACGAATTCATGGATCGGAACGCTCCTGTCTCAGAGCGAATATTCGGCGATGGACACTGGCTCAGACCACAGTTCATCCAGCCGTATAAATGCAAGAATGTTCTGATCGAGGGTGTAAAGATCATCGATTCGCCCATGTGGGAAGTTCATCCGGTCCTGTGCGAGAACGTAACTATTCGTAATTTACACATCGCGACGCACGGCCCAAACAACGACGGCTGCAATCCGGAATCATGTAAAGACGTGCTGATCGACGGATGCTTTTTTGATACCGGCGACGATTGCATCGCGATAAAATCGGGTAGAAATAACGACGGCCGCCGGTTAAATACGCCGACTGAAAACGTCATCGTCCGCAACTGCACGATGCGCGACGGCCACGGTGGTATCACCGTCGGCAGCGAGATATCGGGCGGTGTACGCAATCTGTTTGCGCATGACTGCAAAATGGACAGTGCAGATCTGTGGACGGCCCTGCGGGTCAAAAACAATGCCTCACGGGGCGGAAAGCTCGAAAATTTTTACTTTAAGAACATCCAGATCGGCCAGGTATCGCGAGCGGTCGTTGAGATCGATTTTAATTACGAAGAAGGTGCGAAGGGCGAGCACATTCCAGTCATGAGAAACTATGTGGTTGAGAATCTGACATGCGCCACCGGTAATCGCGCCGTTGATCTACAGGGTCTCGCGGGCGCTCCGATCTATGACGTTTCGATAAAAAATTGTACTTTTGGAGCGCTAAAAAATTCGAGCGTGATAAAAAATGTTCAAGGTTTGAAACTTAATAATGTGAAGGTCGACGGCAAGGTCGTCGATAAACTCGGGTAAGGAAAAATTATGTCTGAAAAGAACGCTATCAATCGTCGTGATTTTGTAAAAATTGGCGGAGCGGCCGCTGCCTCCGTGCTGCTCGCCGGGCCAGCGGCGGCATCGGTGACATCGCTTGCGCGGAAACGTTATGCCCTCATCGGAACCGGACACCGCGGTACCGGGATGTGGGGCAAGGATATTTTTGAGAAATACGCAAATGAGGTCGAGTTTGTCGCTCTTTGCGATAAGAACATCAAACGCGCCGAGGCCGGAAAAAAGCTCATCGGTGCGAGCTGCCCAACATTTACAGATTTCGATGAGATGGTCGCAAAAGCTAAGCCTGAACTCCTGATGGTCACGACCGTTGATTCGACGCATTCCGAATTCATCACGCGCGCTCTTGCCAAAGGGATTGACGTTATCACCGAAAAACCGATGGTTACCGAAGCAAATCAGGCTCAGGCGATCATCGACGCTGAAAAGCGGTACAAACGGAAGATTGCGGTCGCCTTTAACTATCGCTACTCCCCAAAACATCAGAAGATGAAGGAAATTCTGGATTCCGGCGAGATCGGGAAGATAACGTCGGTTGACTTTAGCTGGTATCTCGACGTTCGGCACGGAGCTGATTATTTCAGGCGCTGGCATAGATTGAAATCGAGCGGCGGCAGCCTCTGGGTACACAAGGCGACTCACCATTTCGACCTCGTAAACTGGTGGATAAATGCCGACCCCGTCGAGGTTTCGGCCTACGGAGCGCTGAATGTTTACGGTAAGAACGGCACCATGAGTGGGAAAAATTGCCGCAGTTGCGAACACAAGACGAGCTGTAAATTTTTCTGGGATATTAACCGCGATCAGCGTCTCGTCAAGCTCTATCCGGAATGCGAAGACGTTGACGGATATTATCGCGACGGCTGCGTATTTCGCGAGGATTGCGATATTTACGACACGATGTCGGCGATCGTCAAATATTCAAACGGCGTGAATATGTCTTATTCGCTAAACGCCCACGAACCGTTCGAAGGCTATCGGATTGCGTTTAACGGAACAAAAGGCCGAATGGAGGTTCGCGATTACGAACGCCAGTCCTGGGATGCCGAGCAGCGGTCGGACGTATCGGTTGCCCTAAATTTTGGCCAAAGACGCCAAATCGAAATACCCGCGGTTGCGGGCGGCCACGGTGGTGGCGACGATCGCCTCCGCGACCTAATTTTCCGCAATGCTGTGGTGCCTGATTTCTTAAAGTTGCCAGGCTCGCGTGCCGGAGCCATGTCGTGCCTGACCGGGATCGCGGCCCGCACCAGCATTGAACAGGGGAGCCCAATCAAGATTCGGGATCTAATCAAACTATGAGGCGTTTTTTGACCTTCGGGCAGTATTGTTTGTTCGCGGTCTTTTTGACCGTCACGGTTTCGGCACAGGTAACGGTTTTTCTGGCGGGTGATTCGACACTCGCCGTAAAGACACCTGAACGGCGTCCGGAAACAGGCTGGGGCGAAATGCTTCAGAAACATTTCGATGCGGCGAAGGTAAAGATCGATAATCGCGCGCAGAACGGGCGAAGCACGCGAACGTTCATCGAGCAAGGCCATTGGCAACGGATAATTGACAATTTGAGAAAAGATGACTGGGTGATCGTCCAGTTTGGCCACAACGATAGTGCCAAGGATCGGCCCGACCGGTACACGCCGCCAGACGATTTTAAGAAAAATCTTAATCGCTTTATTGACGAGGTTAAGGCAGCTAAAACAAACATAATCCTGATGACGCCTGTGATGCGGCGAAGATTTGACAAGGACGGCAATTTTGTCGATGTCCACGGTGAATATCCCGATATTTTTCGCGTTGTTGCGCGAGACAGCAAAGTTCCGCTGATTGATATGCACCGCAAGAGCGAAGCCGTATTAAAGAAATACGGTGTCGAGGGGTCCAAATCGCTATTTCTTCAGCTCAAGCCAGCGGAGCATCCAAATTTTCAAAACGGCGTGGATGACAATACGCACTTTAATCCCGCCGGAGCAGATGAAATGGCAAGCTCGCGATTGAGGGATTTCGCGAACAGAAACTAAAGTTGGCCAAGTTTATTAAGAAATGAGATCAGTCAAAACCAGGTTTGTGATGATTGCGTTTACGCTCACGTGTGCAGCACTCTCGGCGACGTCTCAAATCACCGTTTTTATCGCGGGCGACTCGACTGCCGCGAACAAGGCCGACAACCGCCGTCCGGAAACGGGCTGGGGCGAAATGCTCGAGAAGAAATTCAAGTCCGGCACCGTTAAGGTCGACAATCGGGCGATGAACGGCCGAAGCACTACGTCATTTATCGCTGAAGGGCGTTGGAAAGCTTTGGTTGATTCGGTCAAGAACGGCGATTTTGTCTTTATCCAGTTCGGGCACAACGACCAGAAAAAGGATAAGCCGGCCGTCTATGCTTCACCCGAAGCGTACAAGGCGAATCTTTGGGGGTTTGTTAAAGACGTTCGAGCTAAAGGAGCCACGCCGATCCTCATGACATCGATAGCTCGGCGGAGGTTCGAGAACGGAAAAGTGGTTCGAACCCATGGAGATTACCCGGAACTGGTCAAAGCCGTCGCAAAAGATCATAACGTCGTGCTAATAGATATGGAGCGGAAAACGGACGCGATCCTTGCAAGGGACGGCGAGGAAAGCTCGAAAAAGCTGTTTCTACACCTAAAGGTTGGCGAGCATGCAAATTATCCGAACGGCGTCGAGGACAACACGCACCTTTCGCCCTACGGAGCGGATGTTGTTGCGGAACTCGCAATGGACGGGATCAAGGAGTCGATGCTCCTGAAACTTGCTAAGCATATTATTTATCGATGAGTCGACTTCCGAAACTATTCAAAGCTGCCTTCCTGATCGGCCTATTAACGGCCGCGATCACGGCGCAGTCGAACGAGTTCTCTGAAAAACTGATACCCGCACCGCTCGACAGCGGTTTTCGGATGGACGGGTATTGGGTCTGGTGCGGTTCGGTGATCAAGGGCGAGGACGGCAAATATCATATGTTTGCGTCGCGTTGGCCGAAGCCCCCAGGATTTGGGCCGTATTGGCTGACGAACTCCGAAATCGTCCACGCCATTTCCGATAAACCGGAAGGGCCGTATAAATTTAGCGACGTTGCGTTGCCGCCGCGTGGGGAGCAGTTTTGGGACGGCCAGATGACGCATAATCCGGCGATACGCAAATACAAGAACACGTATCTCTTGTATTACACCGGGACGACCTACACGGGCCCGCGGCCGGGGATGGATTTTCGGATATCGGAAACGCATCCGAAAAAGCTCGAGGCCCATCGTCAGGAACGCATCGGCCTCGCGACCTCAAAATCGCCGTTCGGCCCGTGGAAACGGCTCGAGAAGCCGATACTCGATGTCGTTCCGGGTGCGTGGGATCAATATTTGACGAGCAATGCCGCTCCTGTCGTGATGAAGGACGGACGCGTTATGCTTTATTACAAGGGTGTCACGCGGCTGACCGTTCATGCGGTCGGACTCGCGATCGCGGATCGGTTTGATAAGGAATACAAACGCGTCGGCAGCGAGCCTTTGAACATGGGAATCGGGGCGGAAGATCCTTTTATTTGGGTCGAGAATGGCAAGTTTAAAGCTCTGATGCTCGACCATGAGCGGAAATATTCGCCGGACAAAGAGATATTTTTCGCGACCTCTGACGACGGGTACAAATGGTCAACACCGCTTAATGCGATCGCCGTTTCGCGAAACATCCGAATGGCCGATGGCAGCGTCCAGCGAGTCGGCAAAACCGAACGGCCACACGTTTTGATCGAGAATGGCAAACCGATTACCGTATTTTTTGCGGTGAGCGGAACACTGAACGGCCAGGGAGCTAGTTGGACCGTGGCTGTACCGCTTAAAAAATAAGTTTATGAGAAAAGTCCTTTTATTTTTGTTGATCATCGTCTCGGCTTTTGGAGCGCTTGCTCAGAAACCGGATTCCGAGCGTCTGGCCGAGATCGCGATGACGCGTCTGTGGCTCGATGATAGGAATCAGCCCGGAATACCACGTGGGTGGACCTACGAACAGGGAGTCGTCCACAAGGCTATCGAGGCGATGTGGTACGCGACCGGCGACGCGAAATATTTCAATCACATCCAGAAAGGGATGGACCATTGGATCGACGAAAAAGGCGGGCACAAGGATTACGACCTTGCGGAGTATAACATCGATCATATCACTCCCGGAACCTCGATGATGCTCCTCTATCGGGCGACGGGGAATGAAAAGTACCACAAGATGGTCGAGCTTTTGCGGTCTCAGTTGAAAACACACCCACGAACAAATGAAGGCGGTTTCTGGCATAAAAAGATCTATCCGTATCAGATGTGGCTCGACGGGCTTTTCATGGGCCAGCCATTTTATGCGGAATACTCGAGCTTTTTTGGCGAGGACAATTGGGATGACATCGCCAACCAGTTTGTTTGGATGGAGAAACATTCGCGGGACGCAAAAACAGGTCTTCTATATCACGGCTGGGACGAATCGAAACAGCAAAAATGGGCTGACAAGACGACCGGCAAGTCGCCACATTTCTGGGGGCGAGCGATGGGCTGGTACGCCATGGGGATCGTCGATACGCTCGAGCATTTTCCAAAGGAACATCCGCGTCGCTCCGAGCTGATTGCAATTCTCAACCGCGAAGCGGCGGCCATCGAAAAGGTTCAGGACAAAGCGACGGGCGTGTGGTGGGATATTCTCGACCTCCCGGAAAGGAAGCCAAATTACCTCGAATCCTCCGCCTCCGCGATGTTCGTTTACGCCTTGGCACGCGGCGTTCGCGAAGGTTATTTGCCGGAGCGGTATATGAAGGTCGCGACGACCGGTTGGGCAGGCATACAGAAACAATTTATCAAGGTAAATGCCCAGGGCCAGACCGATTGGGAAGGTACCGTGTCTGTTTCGGGCCTCGGCGGCAACCCGTATCGCGATGGCAGTTTTGAGTATTACATGAGCGAGAAGCTGCGGACCAACGACGCCAAAGGCCTCGGCCCGGCGATCCGCGCCGCGCTTGAGATCGAATCGTACGAGCGCGGTTGGGCCGGACGCGGCAAGGATGTTCTCGTCGATGATTTTTTTAATCACGAGATTCGCGTGGGCAAGCTCGGTAAGGATGAGGTGTGGCATTACAAGGTCGGCGAGCGTCTCGATTCGGGTTACCACGCTTGGGAAAATATTTTTCGCAGCATGGGGTCGAAGGTCGCTAACCTCTCCGCTGCAGCCGACGGCCCAAAATCTGGCTGGTGCGAGCATTTACATCATTGTCGATCCCGACACCGAGAAAGAGACCGTGGCCCCGAATTTTATCCAGCCGCAGCATGTTAAAGCTATCGCGGAGTGGGTAAAAAAAGGCGGAGTGCTCGTAATGTTTGGTAACGACGTCGGTAATGCCGAACTCGACAGGTTTAACGACCTTGGCAAGGAGTTCGGTATTCAATATAACAAGGACAAGAAGTTCCCTGTCCTTAACAACGATTATACGATGGGCAAGGTGGCGATAAATGCCGGAAATCCGGTATTCAAAACGGCCAGACACATCTTTATCAAGGAGGTCTCGACCCTTGGCCTGTCAAAAGACGCCAAGGCCGTGTTGACCGCAAACGGTGACAGCATCATGGCGTTCACCAAACACGGCAAAGGCACGGTTTTCGTCCTCGGCGACCCGTGGCTCTACAATGAATACCTCGACGGCCGCCGTTTGCCGTACGAATACGAAAATTTCAAAGCCGCTCAGGATCTCAGCCGTTGGCTGGTGTCGCAGGCGAAGAACTGACTGGTGCCGCAAGCATCCTGCTTGCCAGTGGTTGAAAACCGCTTGTGCGCCCAGGGTTTAGGCAAGCTTGAATGGTATTGAGTGTCGTAACACTGCGGAAGCCGCAGCGTGGCAAGCAGGGATGCTTGCCGCTCCAGTACAGTTCTAAACCCGTTCGTAGAAATACTTATGAAAAAATCAATAATAGCCGTTTTTTCCGTGATCGCTCTTTGCACCATAATGTCGTCGGCCCAGACGCGGCAACCTTCGACTGCATCGAGACCCTATGTCGTTAAATCTAAACAGCAGGTCGCGGACATAACCAAAGCCCTCACGGCAAAACCGGGAAACACAAACGAAGACATCGTCGCGGCGGCCGGGATGCAGACGCGCATTGCTATATTTCACGACGAAAAGCGTGAAAACGACCTTAACGAGCTGCATGACGGATCGGACGATATCTATTACGTCACAAACGGCACCGCAACATTGATGCTCGGCGGCACACTCGTCGAACCCAACGAGATCTCGCCCGGCGAATGGCGGGCGAAAACCGCGACCGGCGGTGAAAAGGTTACGATCAAAAAGGGCGATCTGATCTTTGTTCCGCGCGGCACGCGGCATCAGCGCACGGTCACGGACAAGAAATTTACTATGATACTGATTAAGATCTTTTCTCAAAATCAGAAATAGATTTTTTAGACAACGAAAGAGACTTGGGATACGATGATATCGATAGAACAGAACCAGATGGCTAAGAAAACTCCGGCTGTATTTGAGAATCTCAATTCGGAAAAGAACGGCACGACCGCCGAAGAGGTCGTCGTGCGTCTGCGTGACATGATTCACAACGGCGAATTGTCCCCGGGCGACCGTCTGCCGCCGGAACGCGACCTTGCAAAATTGCTCGGTGTCAGCCGCCCGACCTTGCGGGCCGGAATTCGCTCGCTTGCAACGGTTGGCATTCTGCAGTCACGACAGGGAGCAGGAACATTTGTTGCCGAGCGGCATGAGTCGCCCACGCTCGATGGCAGTCCTTTGAGAATGCTGTCGGCCCTTCATGGCTTTACAACCGATGAGATGTTCGAGGCGAGGCTCGCTCTCGAAATGAGCATAGCCGGAATGGCAGCAGAGCGATCGACGAGTGAGCAGATGACGCTGATGGCTGAGCAGATAACGGGCATGTACGCCTCGCTCGGCGATCCTGAGCAATATCTGGTCCACGACATGAAATTTCACCAGACGATCGCGGCTGCATCGAACAACCGGATATTGACCTCGCTAATGAACATGGTTGCAACCATTTTGTTCGACACACGCTCAAAAACCGTGAAACGAGCCCGCGACCTGAAAGAATCCGCCGAACAACACCACAACATCTACCGAGCATTGCGTGAACGTGATCCGGAAGCAGCAAGCCGCGCTATGTACGATCATCTGATCGAAACACAAAAAGCCCAACGGATCGAGGAGCAGGAAGCTCGCCGCGGAAATGAACGGTCTTAATCCTTAAAATAAAGGACACTTTTTCAAATATGTACGGTTTGCCGAAATCGATTTTGATCTCGCTGGTACTCGTGTTTTTTTCATCTGCCAGTTCGCAAGTTTCAGAGGTTTGGGTCGCCGACAACGGCGACGGAACGTATAAGAATCCCATTATCAATGCCGATTATTCCGATCCGGATGCGATACGGGTCGGTGAGGATTATTATATGACCTCGTCGAGCTTTAACAACGCTCCGGGGTTGCCGATCCTGCATTCAAAGGATCTCGTCAACTGGCGTTTGATCAACCATGTATTTCGCGAACAAGAGCCAAAGGATGTGTTCAAAAAGCCACAGCATGGTGGCGGTGTCTGGGCTCCGGCGATCCGATTTCACGCCGGCGTATTTTACATATTTTTCCCTGATCCTGATTTCGGCATATACATGACAAAGACCAAGGACCCGGCCGGGGAATGGTCAAAACCGCTATTGATAGCGGAAGGAAAAGGCTGGATCGATCCGTGTCCGCTTTGGGACGATGACGGTAAGGCGTATCTCGTTCACGCTTTTGCGGGAAGCCGTGCCGGGATCAAGAGCCTGATCGTCGTCAAACGAATGAGCCCGGACGGCACAAAACTGCTGGATGACGGGGTAATGGTCTTTGACGGCCACGATGCCGACCCGACGGTCGAGGGGCCGAAATTCCTGAAGCGTGACGGCTTCTACTACATATTCGCTCCAGCCGGTGGCGTCGCAACGGGCTGGCAGCTTGTGCTTCGTTCAAAAAGTATATACGGGCCGTACGAGCGAAAGGTTGTACTCGCTCAGGGCAAAACCAACGTTAACGGCCCGCATCAAGGCGCGTTAGTTGACACGCCGTCCGGCGAGTGGTGGTTTCTGCACTTTCAGGATAAAGGTGCGTACGGCCGCGTCGTCCACTTGCAGCCTGCGGGTTGGCGAAACGGTTTTCCGGTCATCGGAGCCGATGCTGACGGTGACGGAACGGGTGATCCCGTCATGCGCCACAAAAAGCCAAACGTTGGCAAAAGCTACCCTATCCAAACACCGCCGGATACTGACGAGTTTACTGAGGCCACGCTTGGTCGACAGTGGCAGTGGCATGCGAACCCCGAGGCCCGTTGGGCATTTCCATTTCCTGACCGGGGCGTTCTGCGAATGTTTTCGGTCCAACAGCCCGATGGTTATAAAAATGTCTGGGAATTACCAAATCTGCTGCTCCAGAAATTTCCCGCCGACGATTTTACCGCGACGGCCAAGGTCCGGCTCGACGCTCGTTTTGATGGCGAACGTTTTGGCCTGATTGTCATGGGGATCGATTATTCGTATCTCGGAATTTCGAATCGTCAGGGTAAGTTATACGTTTCGCAGTCGACTGTAAAAGACGCGGATAAGGGCGGCGCCGAATCTGAAAGTGCTCCGCAATTGCTTGATTCTAAGGAGTTCTATCTGCGCGTTTCGGTCAGGGCCGGGGCAATATGTACATTCAGTTACAGCCTTGATGGCACATCTTTTTCCAGCGTTGGTCTGCCATTTAAGGCACGCGAAGGCCGGTGGATCGGGGCCAAGGTAGGGTTTTTCTTTAATCGCCCGGCCAAGTTTAACGACGCCGGATCCGCTGATATCGATTGGTTTCGTTTTGAAAAATAATACCACCGGTCAACAATCTATGACTTAAAGGTCACACCAATTGGTCGACCCAACACACATTGGTCAACTTATTTAGGTCAAAAATGGTCGTTTCGAGGAACTTTCTGACAAGTTAATCGCATAAAAGCCTCATTTTTTCTCTTGACGGGTTGCACAATTTGATTTTTTGTGCCAATATACATGACGATACACAATTGGTAAGACCAATTAACCTCAGAAATTCAGTAAGCAGGAGATTTAAGAAAGATGGTTTGTATAAAACTTCGCCGGTCGGGCAGCATTTTGTCGACGATATTATTGGTACTAGCATTCGCGAGTTTTGCATCTGCTCAGGATTACCGCGGGAAGGTACAGGGAACCGTGACCGACGATGGCTCGGCGATTATTCCCGGTGCAAAAATCGTTTTGCACAACGACCTGACAAAAGTCGAGGCAACCGCGATCTCAAATGACAGCGGTCATTTCAGATTCGACTTTGTGGAGCCGGGAAATTACTCGCTATTTGCGGAAAAAGAGAGCTTTAAGAAAACTATTCAGCAAAACCTGGTTGTCCGCATTCAGGGCGATCTGACGGTGGATCTAAAACTATCGGTCGGCGATGTTTCGGCCAGCGTTACGGTCGAGAATACGCCCGCGTCGGTCCAGTTTAGTACTAGTGGAACTGCTTTAACCCTGGATAACACTACGATTGATCAGATGCCGGTTAGGGGGCGTAACCCTTACAACATCATCACGCTTGATCCTTCGATCAATGGTGGTGAGAACAACAACGGCGAAAATCGCCCATATCATCACGCGTATGCAAATGAGGTTGATTCAGGCGGTCAAACATTTCGGGCCAACGAGGTTCAATTGAATGGAGTTGCCTTAACTTCCAGTTATAAGGTTGCTTATACCCCATCCGTTGACGCCGTTAAGGAAGTCACGTTTTCACGAAGCATTGTTGACGCCGAACAAGGGTTTAGCTCTGGCGGAACAATCGCCCTCAACATGAAGTCGGGCGGAAGTCTGTATCACGGTGCGGGATATTATTACAAACGCGACCCGCGATTTAACGCTTTTGGCGATCCGACCATTGTCAGAGTTGCCGGTGCCAATGAGACGAACTTCAGAGGAACAGACCTCTCAATGTACGGCGGCAATGTCGGTGGGCCCATTATCGGTAAAAAACTCTTCTTCTTTTCTTCGTTTGAACGATGGAACGATAATCGTCCAATCACGGTCAGATTAAATGTGCCGACCGCCAGAATGCGGACCGGGGATTTCACCGAATTGATTAGGGGGCCTCGCGTAACCGCAAACGGAACGCCCATCTTGAACGCTGACGGCACGCCCGCGCTCATCGGACAAATTTACAATCCGAACACTTCGACCAGCAACGCGTCAACAAGAACTTATTTTGCCGGAAACGCTATCGCGCAAAATTTATGGGATCCCGTTGCCGTAAAACTGTTAGCGTTGTTGCCGCTGCCTAATGTACCGGGTCAAGAACTAAATTGGCAAGGTTCAAAAAATGAAATAACCCAGTATTGGAATGCTTCGACACGAGTGGATTGGAACATTAGCGAAAGGTTGAAGACCTATTTTTCATACGGACAGTTTCAGGCAAGTCCGAAAGAAACTAATCCAACCGACGCGTTACTTTTCCCGTTAAACGGAAGTAATCGTCATGGACTTAATTTTTCGGCAGACGCAGTTTATACGCTAAATTCAAATTCGGTGTTGAATCTTCGTGCCGGATATTTTCGGTTGACCGACGAATTTGCAAATTCCGACACTCTTTTGGGTGCGGACGGTTTACGCAACTTGTTTGGAAGCAATACATTTTATTCTTCGCTTTACACAACCGATCAGATTTATTATCCGGCGATCGATGTCAGAAATAACGGTGGAACTACCTATCGATTTGGTCGCCCAGGTCGTGAATTTTGGCAGCATCCCGAAGGTTATAACGGCTCACTTCGAATTAATACCGCATTGCAAGACCATTCGTTAAAGTATGGCGGCGAATATCGGGTAAATAAAGGAAAAGCCGCTCGTTTTGAGCCGCTAAATTTTACTTTTAGACACGAACTTACCGCTATGAGGCAAAGCACAACGGGAGATGAAAGTTTACAAACCGGTTCTTCCTGGGCTTCTTTCCTCATCGGAGCACTGGAAAGCGGCAGTTCTGCTCGGCGAGTTCCTGTTCAGGAAGTTGTTGGCAAAGGGTTTGCATTGTATCTCCAGGATGACTGGAAATTCAACAATGATTTAACTTTCAATATTGGACTCCGCTGGGAGTATGAGCCGGGACCGGTTGACAGGCAGAATCGTCTGTCACAGCGGCTCGATTTGACCTCGCCGATTCCCGATGTCGGTGCAACACCGCCTCCTGCCTTTGACGCGCGTGTGGGCACGATTCTGACCAGACTTGGACAAAGGCCAACATACAATGGAGCGTGGGTTTTTGCGACCGCCGATAATCGTAGTGCGTGGCACCGTAGTCCGACTGACTTTTTGCCGAGAGTCGGATTTGCCTATCGCATAAATGACAAAGCATCGATCAGGGCCGGCTGGGCGCGGTATATTCAACCGTCTTCGAGAATCCGGGATACGCTTGGTGATTTCGTTGACGCCTACAATGGCTACTCGACGATTACGAGTGCGTTGAGTCCGAATTTTTCAACTACTCCGGCAAACAATTTTATTACAACGCTTTCAAATCCGTTCCCAACTTCGGGCGTTGCCCTCAATCCTGTTCAGCAGCCGACTCAGCAAACTCTTGGAAGATACACCGGACTTGGAAATGCCGTCAGCTTTGACGAGTTTGACCAAAAACCGCCGATCAACGATAAGATCTCGGTGGTCTATCAGCAGGAAATTTGGAACAAAATGGTCCTTTCTGTAGATTACTTTTACAATTATGGATCCCGTCTACCGCAAACTATCGATTTGAATGCGACAAATGTGAATTATCTGTATTCAGTTCCGAGGTCTGAATGGAATTTCAACGTCACGAATCCGTTTAGAAATTATCTGACAACTTCCCAATTTCCCGGAACTTTGCGGAATTCGGCAAACGTCGCTGTTTCGCAACTGCTGCGTCCGTATCCGTTGTATCAGGCTATCAATCAAACCAACACTGATCTGAGGAATTCTAAGATTCAATCATTAAAATTCCAGCTTCAACAGCCGTCATATAAAGGGTTGATCTTCACGATTGCGTATGCCATCAACGATGAGAGAACGACCGAGGCCTTTGATGACCTGGCTCTTTATAATCGGGAGTTCACCTCGATACCGACTGATGCGGCAAGGCATCGTTTGACTAACGTCATTACGTGGGATATTCCGATCGGCAGAGGCAGAATGTTTTTGAGCGATGCCCCCAAGGTTGTTGATTACATTTTGGGCGGCTGGAGACTTTCCAATTCGTCGCGATACTACTCGGGTCGTTTATTACGGTTCGGGTTCGGAACAAAATTGAATGTTACGGGTAATCCTGTTTTAGCAAACCCAACCAGAGATCGGTGGTTTGATACTTCAGTTTTCTCGGCAGTCAACGAGACGACGCAGCTTCAAGTTCGGCAGAATCCGTGGACATTCAAGGGACTGGTTGGCCCGCAAACATTCCAAACCGATGCGACATTGAGCAAATCGTTTGCCATTCGTGAAGCGATCAAACTCGAGGCACGGCTTGAAGTTTATAATGTTGCTAACAACATTAACTGGGACAATCCGAACTTAACCCTTGGCAACGCGAATTTCGGAAAAGTGATTGCGAAACGCGGAGCATATGTCGGACGTGAGGTCCAGTATGGTTTAAGATTGGTCTTCTAATCTTTGGAACTATTTGTGAAATATGGGGAGGCGGCGGAAGTCACCTTCCCATTTTTTTCAACCCAGATTCAGCGTCAGAGGTGTTGGCCTAATCCTGTGGTGTTGATTTAAACTTTGTGTTCTTTGTGTTTTAACTTTGTGAACTTTGTGTTTAATCGCCTTTTTTTTAACACAAAGGCCACAAAGTTAAAGACACAGAGTTCACCAAGAAGAAGCCAGTCTTCAGAACACCACCGGTTTAGTCCACTACCAGCGTCAGATGTTTGCGGGAAAATTCTTGCATTTACGGTCAAAATATGATATGATGTTTGATCTATGAAACACGCATTTGGGCATTGCCTTGCCTTGAAATTGTGTTGTGCCTCGGCTGTCGTACAATGGTTTACTTTTTTTGCAAATTCGTGGGACAGGGCAAAAATATGGCTGTAACATTACTTATTGCAACAGTTAGACTGTCCCAGCGGAGCCTGGGACAGTGGTGGGACACTCGTTTGGGTGGAAAGGCTGTAACACGTTGTGCAGCAATTGTTTACAAGGTTTCATCCGGGGTTACTGTCCCGCGAACAATTGTTAAGAATCACGGCCGGGCGATCGCCGGGAAACGCATTTGAATCATGATGAAGAATAAAATGGATCGCAGAAATTTTTTGGGAACCGCACTTGCCGGGCCGGCGGCTTTAGCGTTTTCAGGATCGATTTTTCCTCAAGCCAATTCGCCGATAGCCACTACGAAATATGGCCGGGTTCGCGGGAATGTTGATCAAAATATCAATGTCTTCAAAGGCATTCGGTACGGCGCCGATACCGCCGCGAGACGTTTTATGGCTCCGCTTCCGCCGGACAAATGGGCTGATGTCCGCGATGCGGTTGAATACGGAGCGAGTTCGCCGCAACAAGGGCGGGGCGGTGACAAACAGAGCGAAGATTGTCTGTTCCTCAATGTCTTTACCCCGGCGCTGCGTGACGGCGGGAAACGTCCGGTGATGTTCTACATTCACGGCGGAGCTTATTCGGGCGGTTCCGGGTCGAGTCCGTTGTACGACGGCGTCAACCTCTGCAAGCGCGGCGATGTGGTGGTCGTCTCGATCAATCACCGGCTTAACGCATTCGGTTATCTATATTTAGCTAGATTTGGCGGCAGCGAATTTGCGGATTCGGGTAACGCCGGACAGCTCGACATCATCCTCGCTCTGCAATGGGTCAAGGAGAATATCGCGGAATTCGGCGGCGATCCGAACCGCGTTATGGTTTTTGGCCAATCGGGCGGCGGGGCAAAGATCGCGACGATGATGGCGATGCCGGCAGCCAAGGGATTGTTCCAACGGGCGGCGACGATGAGCGGTCAACAGGTCACGGCCTGCGGAGCTTTGAACGGAACTTTGCGCGCAAAAGCGATCCTCGATGCTCTAAGATTGACGCCCGCAAATGTTCAGGAAATTCGGACCATGCCGTTTCAAAAGATCATTGAGGTTTTGAATACAAGAGACCCAGTTTTGCCGTTCGGAGCCGTCAATTTTGCGCCCGCACTTGACGAAAAAAATCTCGTGCGACACCCGTTCTATCCCGACGCACCGAGTCAGTCGAATAACGTTCCGATGATCATCGGCAATACGCACGATGAGACGCGTGCGTTTCTCGGCGGGGACGAATCGAATTTCAAGGTCACATGGGAGCAATTGCCGGAAAAGCTGATCCCAAATATGCGTGTCGATATCGGGCCCGAGGCGGTGATCGAGAAATTCCGCAAACTCTATCCGAAACTTACCGCCAGCGATCTGTTATTCAAGATCACAACCGCATCTCGAAGCTGGCGCGGAGCGATCATCGAGGCTGAGGAACGAGCAAAATCGGGCGTTCCGGCCTACGCCTATCAGCTTGATTGGGCGTCGCCACGCGAAGGCGGCAAATTTGGTGCTCCGCACGGCGCTGATATTCAACTCGTTTTTGACAATATCAAAAAGCCAGGCGCAACCGCCACCGGCCCTGAAGCCCAACCGATGGCGGACGTGATGGGCGAAACCTTTATTCAATTCGCCCGCACCGGAAATCCGAACAATAAAAAGATTCCGGTTTGGCGACCATACACGATGGCCAGGCGTGAAACGATGGTTTTTGATATTCCGACGCGCCTCGAGAACGATCCGCGCGGCGAAGAACGGAAGATTTTTGAGAAAGTGCCGTATGTGCAGCCGGGGACGTAAATGCAAACCTCACCAACGGTTCTGGTCTTCGGTATTGCTTCGGAATAACTGATAACTGATAGCTGAAAACTCAAATCATCTTGAATTATCAGTTTTCAGTTATCAGCTATCAGTTATTCCGAATCCCTAATATGAATCACGGTACCGGGGTACGATAAGTATTATGAAACTCAAACTCATCCTCATTTCCTTATTTTTGGTTTTTTCTACCTCGGCTTTTCCCCAGCAGCCGGATAGGGACGGAGTCTTGTCGGCGATGATAAAAGCGACGAGTTTCATGACAGAAAAGGTCTCGGTTCGCGGGGGCTATGTTTGGAACGTTGCGGAAGATTTTTCAAAGCAATACGGCGAAGTGCCCGCCCGGAAATCGCAGATCTGGATTCAATCGGGCACACCGATGGTCGCGATGGCCTTTCTAGATGCGTTTGACGCAACCAAAGACAAGGTCTATCTGGACGCGGCACGAAGGGCTGCGGACGCTCTCGTCTTCGGCCAGCACAAACTCGGCGGCTGGCATTATGCGATCGATTTTGAGCCGAAGGGAATCGAGGAGTGGTACAAAAATAAGGCGGCAAAATTCAAGTGGGGAATGGAAGAGCAGCGTTTTTATAGGGGAAACGCGACGTTTGACGATTCGAACAGTGCGTCCGCGACACGCTTTCTGCTTCGGTTTTACCTGACGAGCAAGGAAGAAAAGTACCGAGCACCGCTGCTAAAGGCTTTAGATTTCATCCGTTTAGCTCAATATCCAAACGGAGCTTTCCCTCAGCGATTTCCGCTCCGATATGACTTTGTTCATGACGGATTTCCCGATTACACACCTTACTACACGCTCAACGACGGAGCGGCGAACGGCAACGTCGAGGTTTTGCTCGACGCGTATCATTATCTCGGTGACAAGCGCTATCTCGAATCCGCACGGCGGGCAGTAGATTTTATGATTGCGGTTCAAGGCCCCGAGGATCAGGCAGCTTGGGCTGAGCAATATCACCCGGACACGATGCAGCCCACAAAAGCACGCACGCACGAACCCGCCGGGTTTGTGATCCGTGAGAGTGAACAAGTCCTGGAACTTCTCCTGACATTTTACAAGATGACCGGCGACCGGCGATATTTGCGCCCGATCCCGATGTGTCTGAACTGGTTCGACCGTGTAAACCGTGAATCAAAAGAGAATAGTCGACCGGCGGCGAGATATTACGAGCTTGGAACGAATTTGCCGGTCTATGTCGTGCGAACCGATAAAACCACGCCCGACGGTTACGGCGTTTATCTTTGGAGCAACACCAGGGCACAAGGCAACTTGAGCGCGGGCGTTCAGGTCACGGATGTCGGGCCGTTTCGCCGCGAATATGAGCGGATCTCAATACTCTCGAAAGAGGACGCAAAGGCTGAGTATTTGCAGCGATTCAAGAGCTGGGAGATGTCGCCCAGAGCCGATGCGAGCGCCGTGAAAACCATTATGGGTTCAATGGACAGCCGCGGCGCGTGGATCACCGATTGCCGCGTCTTAAAGCTGGATGCAGGGCCGGACGGTATGAACTCAGGTGATTTTGAGGTAATAAAGGGCTATGCAAGCGGTGTTTTTGCGAGGAATCTTCGGATGC
This sequence comes from uncultured Acidobacteriota bacterium, assembly GCA_963738935.1. Classification (GTDB taxonomy): domain Bacteria; phylum Acidobacteriota; class Blastocatellia; order Pyrinomonadales; family Pyrinomonadaceae; genus OLB17. Next base: position 3,708,391 of record CAVTYF010000001.1, read on the forward strand.
TCGCAAGCTACGTTCGAGCCGGGAAAAATTGATCGAAAGAAATGGGCCTGGACGGAGAGCAACGTATTTTTTAACAGGATATACACGATGGACATGATTTATTTTGATTCTGCTTCAAAGCGGTTTCGACTGGAGGGTGAGCATCCTGCTCACCGGTGCGGGGCAAGCAGGATGCTCACCCTCCAGTCAATCCGAAACCGCTCCAGGGTAATGATATGTGGAAAGTAATAGCAGCAATCATCTATCTCGGAACCGGCGTCTTTTCGGAAGGTCAAACGCCTGACATCGTTCGTGACGAATTCGACGGCAGAGACCTCGGCACACACTGGCAGACTGTTCGAAATCTCGACCATTCGCATCGTTCGCTGACGGACAGACCAAATTTCCTGCGGCTCAAAGGCTCAACCGCTACACTCGATGATCTGGAAGTTCCGCCCGTTTATATCGGCCAAAAGATTGAACACGCCGATTTTGAGGCGACCACGCAGATCGACTTTCAACCCAAAACTTCCAATGAAACAGCGGGATTTGTCCTACGCCAGAACGAGCGGCAGCGGTATGAGTTTGCGATCGGGCGCGGCGTTAGCGGGCGCGAGATCTTTCTAAGATATGTCATCGGCGGTATCAGGTCGGTTCCTGTGACGATCCCGATACCAGATGGAATTATCAAGTTAAAGATTCGGGGTTTTCCCGATTATTACCGTTTCTCATATTCGATCAACAGCAATGATTTTCGGGAGATCGGCGGCGTTGAGACAAAATATCTGAAAGTTGAAAAAAGTCCTGTCCTTGTAGGGCTATTTGCGAGTGGAAATGGCATTGAAAGCACGTCAAAGGCCGACTTTGATTGGTTCGAATACAACTCAAAGCCAGTTGATCCATACGCCAACATAGCAATAAATGACCCCAAACTTCCGCCCGGCTACACGATCTTTTCAGTCGACGTGGCTGAACGAGGGATCATCAAAAAATATCCGTTTATCACGCGGCCGGATCTGACAATATCCGACGATATCGATTTTCAAAAGGGTCTCGTCTATGCGAAATACGGGACGCGCGAAATGCACGTTGACCTGTTTAAACCAAAACGAAAAGGGAAATATCCCGCCATCATCATTATTCACGGCGGTGCCTGGATCACCGGCCACTATACGATGGAAGATCCGCTTGCGCTGGCTCTCGCAAAACGAGGATACGTGGTGATCACCGTCGAACACCGTCTTTCAAACGAGAAGAAATATCCTGCCCAGATCCATGATCTCAAGGCCTCGGTCCGGTGGCTTCGAGCGAACGCGAAGAAATTTGACATTGACGTCAGCCGTATCGGAGCCGTCGGCGGATCGTCTGGCGGGCATTTGGTAGCCTTGCTCGGTGCGACCAATGATATGCCCCATTTTGAGGGCGATGGCGGCAACGCAACATTTTCCAGCCGTGTCCAGTCGGTCGTCGATATTGACGGAACAGCGACTTTCGTCGACGAAGGCAATATCGCCAAAGAGATAAAAGGGCCGTGGAATACAAACACGACGCTGACCGGATTTACCTACGCCGAAAACCCTGATGTTTGGAAGGAAGCCTCACCAATCGCGCACGTAAATGCGAAAAGCGCTCCGACGTTATTCTTAAACAGCAGCTCGTTTCGACCGTTTCAACAGCGTGAGGAGATGAGCGCGAAATTGAAAGAGAACAGCGTCGTGTCAGAGATCATAGTAATCCCCGACACTCCGCATCCTTTCTGGTTATTCAGACCCTGGTTTGATGTGACGGTCGACAAAATTGACACGTTCTTCGATAAAACCCTACTAAGACAATAGATAAACCCGGGCAATTCCTCTCTCTCTCTCTAACAATTTTGGGCTTGCAATCGACAAAATCCGGTGTTAATGTCAGACCACTTTCTTTTTAATCCCTGACTTGGAGGACTCTCACGGTGTACCGAAAAATTCTCGATTTTCGCGATTACTTGCTCGAACATTTGGATGAGGATTGGACGGTCGAGAAGATGGCGAAAAAGGCTGGGATAACGCCGTCCTATTTCCCGGCAGCCTTCAAAAAGGTTCTCAAAAGCTCGCCGAAATCCTGGCTGAGAGAAAAGCCGCAAAACATCTCATCGAAACCACCGACGACCACATAGACCAGATCGGCATCCTGGTTGGTTTGTCGGACCCAAGCCATTTCGCCCGCGACTTCAAACTCAAGTACGGCCTCACCGCAACCGACCACCGCGACAAATTCGAAGAAAAACGCCGAGGCGATATCGAAAAAGGACAGGAATAGTTGTTTTCGCCAAGAAGTACTTGTTTTGGCCAAGAAATACTTGTTTTCGCCAAGAAATAGCTGTTGACAAATCCGATTCTCCGCTGATAATGACGGTATCGACAAAATTTATTTTAGGAGAGCCTATGATGACAATGAATAAATCCGCAGAATCGTTTTTTTCGGTGTAATGGACAAAATAGTTGGTAATTTTTAGATGTTTTGTTCAAGTGGACAAAATAGTTGGTGTTTATTTTCTGGGTTTATTTAAGTTTCAAAATATCTGCTACAGTTTGTTATATCAAGCAAAACGGAAGTAGGCTCTGCTGGAGAGCAACCTGCCAGGGATAGCTTGACGGCTGACAAAAATGTCAGATCAGAGGGCTGTTTTTTAGCGGCCCTTTGATATTTTTTGAAGCCGTTATGCCTTAAAAAACTCATCGATAAATTTCTTTTTTCTAGCCGTTGATAATCCATTGTGGTTTCTCAATTTGTTCTTCAAATCGGCAAAATGCCCGTCAATTGCATTGGTGGTATTTGGGATTTTCAGCTCCAAATAATCGTACCAGGTAAAGAGCCAGGGCAGATTTGTTTTGAGGCTTCGATAGGCACTTCTCAGCCTTTTATGGACGTATCTGTTTTTGCCGAGCGGATCTATTTTTCGTTCGTTTAAAAAGTCCTTCCATTTTTCGTGCCACGCCTCCAATCCGCCCGCAAAACTCTCCTTATCTGTTTGTGTCAGAAGCAGTGTATGTTCCCATAACTCAATACTGGCCTGCATTTTAGGGTTCTTGGTCAAATACCTTCTGACAATGGCCACCTGATGAAACTGGCACATTTGAACAGGCAGGTCACTGCCAAATAATTGAAATAAACCCTTCCGGCCATCACAAATAATCGCCTGTATTTCGATGCCTCTGCGTCCTATTTCTTCGATTCCCGAAAGGTATAATTTATTGGTTTCCTGATCCACATATCGCTTGAATAATATCTGCCCCGTAAGGCTGTCCTTAAAAACCATTACCCCAAATGCTCTTCCAAAATATGTCGTATCCATCAACACATTTACAACGCTTGGAAATGTGTTTTCTGTTTCGACTTTTACCGCATCGATTTTTCTCTGGATCGTTTTTGCGGAACAATTATATTTCACCGCGAGCTGAGAATATGTCTGCTTGCCGATCGTATATTCTTGCCATATTTTTTGCGGATCGAGCCGTCTCGTCCCCGAAAAAACTTTCCCGCAAACAGCACATTTATACCGCTGAACACCCTCCTGAATACCGTATTTCGATACGATTTTACTCGCACAATAAAAGCACTTTTTTTATTCATAACCTTTCATCGCCATAACCCTATTCCCATCATAGCTTTAAAAGGTTTTTACCAACTATTTTGTCCATTACCCCTTTTTTTCTCTTAGTCGCAGGACTTTTTTAATGCTCGGGGCCGTTTTGGGTTTGACGGTCTCGGGATTTATAGCTGAGCCAACCAATGCCCAAGGCGGTCGGGTTATTCGCGCGACAAGTGTGTCGGTCCCTGGGCGCGTCGAGACACCCGTTACACTTTATTTTCAACTTGATTCGCAGGGTAACGAAGCGTCCACAAGCTTCAGTTTTTACTATCCGCCGATGGTCCTGATTAATCCGGTCATAACGATCGGCAATGGCGTTCCGGCCGGGTCCAATCTCGGAACAAACGTGTCCGTGCCGGGCTTGATCGGCATCCTCATTGATTCGACGAGCACGTACTCCGCGGGCATGAGAAACATAGCTAGTGTCACCTTTACCCTTAGGGCGAATGCCCAGGCCGGCATCTATCCGATTGTCTTCCACAACGTTCCGACGCCGCAGAGTGTTTCTAATGCCGCGGGTGTCCTTCTTCCAACCACATACGACGCGGGGTACGTCATAGTTGGCGCCACAGCCGCGGGGATAGAGGTGTCGGGCCGGGTGCTTACACCGGATGGCCGCGGGATCAGAAACGCAATTGTTGCCGTTACCGATACAAGTGGCAACAGTCGTATCGCGATGACCAGCTCTTTCGGCTTCTATCGATTCAACGATGTCGAAGCCGGCAAAACCTATACGATCAGCATCAATTCAAAACGGTACCGCTTTACGCCGCGAGTTTTACAAATAGTCGATGCTTTGGCTGATTTCGATTTTATCGGTCAGCAGTAAATATAAACGTTGCGAAATTAGAAATGTACTAGCAGGAAGCTGGATTTCAGGCTTCTGAGGATACCCCTATGAGAATATTTACTTTATTTTTGTCCATCTTGTATCTGTCAACCTGCGTTAGCGCTGCAGAATATCCGATCGATAGACTCGATCAACGTGCATTACCGCTCAACGGCGTTTACAATTTCACTAAAACCGGTAGCGGGGTGCACATGTACGTTTTAGATTCGCTGGTGCGCTATACCCACCAGGAGTTCGGCGGTCGTGCTGATATTGCTTTTAATCCATGCAGCAGTTTTGAGGACCCCCTTAATCCAAACATTTTCGTTCACGGAACGGCTGTGGCAGGGCTTGTCGGCAGCTCCTCGTATGGGCCGGCAACCTCTGCTTTTATCCATTCGGTCTCGATCTGTCCACCTCCTCCTACCTACCCAGATGGCATTCTTACGGCCATTAATTGGGTTACCACGCACAAGGTTGACCCGGCTGTTGCCGTCATCTGTTATGATATTCTTACATTCAGCCCCGAAAGATTGAACGCAATAAATGCTTCAATCGCGTCGGGTGTGACCTGGGTCGTCTCGGCGGGTAACGGTATAAATTACATTGGAACGAATGCGTGTACTCAACCGCAACTTGACGCGATTGTAGTGGGCTCTTTACAAATCAATGGCAATACTGAAGGCTTAACCGGCTATACCAATTATGGAAGCTGCGTAACGCTTTTTGCGCCGCTTGGAGGAACAACCACTTACAATTCGAACAACACCGCTACCGGCTATTTCGACGGCACTTCGGCCTCAGCGCCAATAGTTGCAGGGGTTGTGGCACTGATGTTGGAAGAGTCGCCGAACGCGAGTCCCGCGACGATAAAACAGAGGCTGATAGACTGGTCAACGAAGGGCGAAATATCCGGCAATCTACCCGCCGGGACGCCCAACAGAATAGCCTATTCGCTGGACACGACGATTTCGGGCAAAGTCACTAAACCTAACGGTCAAGCTCTATCTAACGCAACGGTTATACTAACCGATTCAAATAGTGTAGTCAGATACGCCACGACCAGTTCCTTTGGATTGTACTATTTCGAGAACGTAATTCCTTACGAAGATTATACGGTGGCGGTAGTCCACCACCGATATAGTTTCCCTTCACAGATTTTTAATGATGTAACCGTGAGTTTGTTTAATGTGGATTTTATGGGACTTGAGTAACAATCCGCAGGGCGGCGGCTCGATTTACAGATCAATGCAGGTTTTCGCGTCCGCCCACAAAAAGCTCCCCTCCCTACAAAGGAGGGGTGGCACACGCTTCGGGTGACGGGGTGGTACTTTGATGGGGTGAGGTGAGGGGCGTCAGATTTATGCAACGCGGCATGACTAATTTTGAGTAGCTTGCACGGACCGTGACGTTTTTGACAAAAAGAGGCATGGTGTAATGCTAATCAAAGAACCGCCCCGTCAGCGGAAGCCGCTGCCACGCCTCCTTTGTAAGGAGGGGAGTTTTCGGACAAAAAGCTCCCCATTGGGGAACGCAGTTTTCTGGTAACGGACTCTCCGATACAAACACCTTTGACCAATCAGGCAAAAACCTCTACCAATCGGCCTGAATTCGGTCGGCTGGAGACGTTTTTTCAACGACAAAAGGGGTCGAATTCTCTTTGTTAATTCCAACCAGCCTGCATAACCAAACCCCATAAATACTGACCCGCAGCAACCTCGGACGGACAAAATGTGGCACGTGCCACATTTAAAAACACCATTTATGATCGAAAAATCCGCGACAGTTTAAAATACAAAAAAATTCACCCCAATTTTTGAAGCAACCACGAGTGGCAGCGACGCTTACCGCTCTAGTCATAGCTGATATTCGCCGGTTCGAGCTTGGGGGCCAGCAGATGAATAATAAGCAAAGCTATCAAATACGCAGATGCCGCGATGATAAATATCGGAAGATAGCTGCCGGTCGTTTGTAGAATGTAGCCAACGAGCGGTGAAATGATCATGCCGCCGATTGCGCCGAACATCCCACCAATTCCGACAACCGAACCAACCGCCTGTTTGGGAAACATGTCCGATGAAAGAGTGAAAATGTTCGCCGACCAGCCCTGGTGAGCTGCGGCAGCGATACCGATCAGTACAACCGCGAGCCAGAGACTCGAAGTCGTTGACGCAATCACAATCGGTATGACCGCAAGGGCGCAGATAAGCATCGCTGTCTTACGTGAACGATTTATCGTCCAGCCCATCTTGATCAGTTTTGACGAAATGTATCCGCCGCCGATGCTGCCAACATCGGCGATGATATAGATCACCGCGATTGGCAGGCCAAAGGTTTTAAGATCTAGGCCGTGCTGTTTCTGCAGAAAATCGGGCAGCCAAAATAGGTAAACCCACCAGATCGGATCGGTCAGAAATTTTCCGATTGCGAAGGCCCAGGTTTGACGATGCGGAAAGAGGCGTTTCCACGGAACGCTGACTGTCGGTTCGATAGGGTCGCTCTGGATGTAGGCGAGTTCTGCTGCAGACAGTTTCGGATGTTCCTCGGGCCGCCGGTACATAACCAGCCAAAATGCCAGCCAGATAAATCCGATCAGACCTGTCAGGATAAACGCTTCCCACCAGCCCCAATAAAGCACGATCAGAGGAACCAAAAGCGGGGTCGCCAGTGCTCCGACGTTTGTTCCGGAGTTAAAAATACCGGTCGCGAGGGCACGTTCCTTTTTTGGGAACCACTCGGCGACGGTTTTAATCGATGCCGGGAAGTTGCCTGCTTCGCCAAGACCGAGAAGAAATCTGACGATCATGAAGCCCACGACCGAGGCAAATGCTGTCGATGTCGAAACAAAACCAAAAAGGTTGAGCAGAGCGGCGGCCCCAACGCCAATCGGCAACGCCCAGGCATGGAGCAGAGCAGCGATGCTCCAAACGGTTATCGACACGGCAAAGCCTTTCTTGGTGCCGAACCGGTCCATTAACCGCCCGACGAAAAGCAGTCCGATCGCATAGGCCGTCTGAAAAGCAAAGACGATCCACCCGTAATCGAGTTCGTCCCAGCCAAACTCTTTCGCCAATGTGGGCTTTAGAATTCCCAGGACCTGCCGATCAACATAGTTGACGGTCGCGGCAAAAAACAGCAGTGCGCAAATCATCCAACGGTAGCGCCCGACTCTCACGGTCGGGTCGCCAATTCCGGCAATCGCTGCGCCGGTTGCCGACGCTCCAGTCGGGTCCGGGGCCGCTAAAAATTCGCCGTCGTCCTGCTGTTTCTGACTTTCAATGATCTCGGATTGATCGTTCATTCAAAAATACCTCTTTCTAAATTGATAAAACTCCGGGAGAAAAATACTGACGCCCATTCAAATTCGTTACTATCTGGGGAAAGTCGGGCGACGCGGTTATGATCTCAACGCCATCCCCAGTGGTGATGCAAGTTTCCTCGACCTTTGTTCCGGTTATCGAAGGGTTCCACGCAAACGCCTGGTTAACATGCACAACCTCGGTGCTTCGTGGATGGGCAACCCACTCGCGTGTTCTATACCCAGCCGCGCCGCCCTGATGATGGCGGTTGATCTCGTTTTCAAGACCTTTTTCGGCATAGCCCTGAGCTGCCGCTGCGTAAACCTCGGCCCCGGTTGCACCGGTACGTGTCGCCGCGAGTATTATCGCGTTGACGAATGCGGCGGCCTCCGTTTTTTGCCGCAGTTCAGCCGGTACTCCGCCGAGACAGACGATCCGGCTGAGGCTGACGATCAGGCCATGACGCTTTGCACAGGTAACCATCAAAAGCGTCTTTTCCCAAACCTTCTTCGACGGTATCGGGTGACGAAACCGCCCGATGCGTTCATCCGCCGCGACCAGTGTCACTACCGACGCAATTTCGTTGAGCGACAGTTCGCGCCGCATTTTCTCTGCTACTGCAAGTTCGGTTTCGCCGGGTTCCAGTTTACCGATAACATTTCTTAACGCCACACCTGCGTCGCGACCGAGTTCGCGGATGCGAACGAGTTCCTGCGGGGTCAACTGATAACGACAGGCGGCGACCTTGTTCTCGATCGATCTTGATCCGGCAAACATCGCGATGTCGGTTGCGATTGCTCCATTCGCGGCGAGGGTCTGCGCTTTTTTGAGCATCGCATCGCTGACCTTCTCGTGCTGCCACGAAATTTCTACCGGTTCAAAGTCGGCGGCCGAAATCTCCTCCGCCAGCATTCGCGGCATTTCGATATTGTTGGCCAGGATAAAGCGTTCTCCCTGCCTCGTTATCAATAGAGAAGCCGCCCCATTCTCGCGGCTCAGGTCGATCCCATTCGAACCGCCACCCGTCATCCACGCGAAATTATGCTGTGCATTGAGCAGGGCAGCATCGAGTTGCTCCCGCGAAAGCATCGCGGCGATGCGTTCGGTTTTTTCTTCGAGTTCAGATCTCACGAGTTACTTCACCGCAGAGACGCGGAGACACAGAGAAAACAAGGCAAAAGTGAAAAGCCAATTTACCATTTTTTGAAAAAGCGGCAATGACTCTCTCTGCGTCTCCGCGTCTCTGCGGTTAAATCCTACTGATTCACCCCACTCGCCAAAAAGCCGCCGTCAACGACCAGGACTTCGCCGGTGACAAAACTCGCGGCTTCGGACGCCAGAAAAACAGCGGCCCCGGCGAGTTCTTCGACTTTGCCAAAACGCCCCATCGGCGTTCGCGTCAGAAATTCGCGCCCGCGTTCGCTCTCATCGAGCAATTTTTGATTTAGGGCGGTGCGGAAAACGCCCGGTGCAATGGCGTTGACGTTGACCCCGTTTTTCGCCCATTCGATCGCCAGCGATTTGGTCAGCGACGCAACCGCCGCTTTACTTGCCGAATACGCGGCCACCTCAAACAGCGAAACAAACGTCGAAAGCGAGGCGATATTGATGATTCGCCCGTAGCCGTTAGCGATCATATGTCGGCCAAAAACCTGGCAGGCCCGCAGAGTGCCGGTCAGATTGGTTTCCAAAATCCCGTTCCAAGTCTCTTCATCAAGATCGAGTGGTTGGTTCGCGTTTTGTGCGGCCCGGCGGAATTGACCAGAATATCGACCTTTCCAAACTTTGCAACGCATTCATTCAGAAGGTTTTCGAGCGATGCTTTGTCTGAGACATCGGATGCAACACGCAGCGTGCGCGCGCCCTTTGGCTTCGATCTCGGCGGCAGCGACGTCGACCTGTTCGGTGCGGCGCGAAGTGCAGACTACATCGGCTCCGGCCTCGGCCAGGCCATGGGCGATCGCCCGACCGATGCCCGAGGTTCCGCCGATGACGACGGCCAACCCGGCCGTACAAATCTAATTTTGAAAAGCTCATATATTTCATTATTTGTACAACTGGGCAAACGATGCATCGGTCAAAGGTATTACCATTTTACATATTATACCGAAATTGTTCGCACATATACCTTTCGCGATTCGACTAAGATACAACTATTGCCTACATTTATGTGAGCATAAGCCACAGGTAGTTGGCAATCCAGTTCAAATTTCAGCAGAATTATCACTTGATTTTAATTGGTTTAACCAATTACAATATAAACGATAAGGAACAAGCAAATGCAAACCTCGGCAAAAAAGATAGTGGACCGACGCATGGCCGGAAGCAACATTTGGCTCGGGCTTTTCCGGAACGGCACGGATATTTCGGCGGCTCGGTGCTGATTTTCCATATATGAGTTCTCGGACACGGAGACGGCTGTCGGACAGGCGATGTTTGACGAGCTTGTCGCTTATGCCGCCGAAAAAGCCGGCGACATCACGATCGTCCTGCTCGGCGGACGCGGTGCTCAGGCGATGTACCGGATAATCAGCCGAGCTTGCCGAGACCGAAGAGATCGACGAATTGCTTGGCCGGCTCCACGTTTTTACGCAGGACGCTCTCGCTCCGATGCGAATGAATAACGGCTTGAGCTTTGTTCGCGATTTCGAACGGCTTGCTCGGGCCGACTTTCTTTGCGAAGATCAAGAGTTTTACGCCGATGCTGACCGAGACCGATGATCTCGAAGGCGGCTTTGACCGGCTATCTCGAAAAACTCGAATCGCTCGGCGGGATCGACATATTCTTTATGGGCTTTGGTCCTGAAGCTGAGGCCGCGTCGCATCTTTGCTATATCAAGCCCGGCTGCGGGGCAACGTTCAGCGATTTTGCCGGGATTATTCCGATCTCACGACCATTCTCGAGCACCATATCTCGAAGTTTAAGGTCGGCGGCAGCGTGATCTCTGAGGCGGATGAGGCCGAATGCCGGAGTGCAATCGTACATTCTGACGCTCGGCCCGGCGGCGATTCTGGGAGCAAAGCGGATCGTTCAGTCGATAGTCGACGCATCGACCGCTCCGGGTAAAAAGCCGAGTTTCAAGCGAATGATTGAAACCGAACTTTCGGATGATCGGGATGAATTGCAGCGACAGTGCGATGAAAATCCGGGCTGTCTTGACGCCTGCATTCGAACGTAAGATCGTACGTTTTGCCCGATCTGTTAGCGATGACTTTTTATGCCTGATACATACGCCGAAAAAGCCGCCGCGATCAGCGAATACGCGATCATCGTCAACCCGGACGACAATGTCGCCGTGGTCAAGACCGAGACGTCGCGAAGGCCTTATGCTCACACTGCCGACGGGCGAGACGATGACCGTTCGCGGTAGCGGTGCCGCCGGGGCATCGTTTTGCGACGCGTGACGATCCCTGCAGGCGAATTTGTGCGTCAATACGGCCAGCCGATCGGCACTTCGCTCGGAATTGAAAAGGGCGAATGGATTAACGCACGACAATATGTCGGACGATGTGCCGGTCGTTCGCAATCTGCCGGACGATCTGCACACGCCCGCTCCGGATTATTTTGCGGCGGACGAGATCGAGACATTTATGGGATTTCGGCGGGCCGACGGTCGCGTCGGCACGCGAAATTTTGTGCTGATCGTTCCGACATCGATGTGTGCGAGCCACGAGGCGACGCAGATCTCGATGATGGCGGAGTTCATGCACTACAGCCGCGAAAAATATCCGAATGTTGATGGCGTCGTCGCCATTCCGCATAACAAAGGCTGCGGCTGTCAGGACGGTTCGAATCTCGATGTGATGATGCGTACGCTCTCAAATTACGCCGATCATCCAAATGTCGGCGGCGTTATCCTGATCGATCTCGGCTGCGAAAAGACAAATCTTACGTTCGTCGAAAAATATCTGACAAAACGCGAAAATCCGATCCAAAAACCCGTCTTTAAGATCGGTATTCAGGATGTCGGCGGTACGCAAGCGGCGATCGAGCTGGGACTTAAAGATGGTTGAGGAAATGCTGCCGGAGGTTAGATCGGTTGTAGTCCGCGAGGAGTTTCCGGTAAGCGAATTGGTTCTCGGCGTCAAATGCGGCAGCTCGGACGGATTTTCCGGTATTTCGGCAAATCCGGCGCTTGGATATTGCTCCGATCTTCTGGTGCGAAGCGGCGGCACAGTTTTGCTCACCGAGGTGCCGGAATTTTGCGGGGCCGAGCATATTCTCGCAAATCGGGCGAAAGACTCGGCTACCGGGCGAAAGATATATGCGATGGTTGATTGGTACAAGGAATACGCGTCGAAATTTGGCGGTGTGCTTGGCCAAAATCCGAGTACCGGCAACAAGGCCGGCGGCTTGTTGAACATCACGATCAAATCGCTCGGCGCGATCGTCAAAGCCGGCACGACACGTATCGAGGATTGTGTCGAATATGCCGAAACGCCACGTGTTCGAGGGCATAAATCTAATGCAGGGGCCGGGTTACGATCAGGAATCGACGCCCGGATTTGGTCGCTTCCGGGGCGACGGTCGTCGTTTTTACGACCGGCAACGGCACGACGATCGGCAACGCCATCACGCCGGTAATCAAACTCGCGTCAAATAACCGCGTATTTGAGAAAATGGCGCAGGACCTCGATATTTCAGCCGGAAATGTCATCGACCGGGACCGAGACATTGCCGAGGTCGGCACGCGGCTTTTTGAGCACGTACGGCGGACGGCGAGCGGCGAGATCCAGGCGAAAGCCGAGATATTAAAGCATCGCGAATTTCAGTTCTGGGCAGAACAGACCGTTTCGTTATAAGTATTATAATAACGAAAAATGAATAACGGTTTGTTATATCAATCTGAATTGCTCGGAGCCGCGCGCGAATGCAGCCCGCGGCTTCGCGAAAGGGCAATCAACTGCTGCGTCTGATCCGCGCCGTCCAGCCGATAACGCGGACCGAGATCGCCGAGCGGCTCTCGATCGACAAAAGCACCGTTACCGAAAACGTAAAGCCGCTGATCGCAGAGCGGGATTATTCGCGAAGAACTCCTCGAGGCAAACGGCACGAATCGACGTTCGCGGGTTTTGTCGTTTGCGGATGATGCGACATATTTTATTGGCGTAAATCTCGGCGTTCGCCGTTCGCAGGTCGGACTGACGACACTGCGCGGCGAGATCATCGAAGAGAGCGATTTTGAAACGCCGACGAATGCCGGTTACGCCCTGCGGCTCGCCCGCGAACAGGTTGACATTCTGGTCCGCAAAAATCCAGATACAAAGCTTGGCGTGATCGGCGTCAGCGTTCCGGGCATGGCTGATCCGACGCGTGAGAAACTGATCTTTGCTCCGAATCTGGACTGGCAAGACGTTGATATCGCCGGCGAGCTGCGGGTACACGAGAATACGAGAGTCGTCGTCGAAAATGATGCGACCGCCGCGGCAATGTATGAGGCGCGGCTGAAGATTCGCAATTCCGACGATGGATTGATGACGAATTTCATTCTCGTTCGTTCGGGAACCGGCATCGGCGTCGGGCTCGTCATCGGCAGCGAAGTTTATCGCGGCGGCGGTGCGGTACGCGGGATCGCCGGTGAATTTGGCCACATGACGATCGTCGCAGGCGGCAAACCCTGTGTGTGCGGCAATCGCGGCTGTTGGGAAAAATACGCTTCGGCCGCATCAGCAGCGTCACTCTATCTGGGTGATCGTCCGCCGGCGGCCGGTGAGACAGTGCCACGATTTGTCGAGATTGTCGGTAAGGCTGAGGTCGGCGATGTCCGCTCGAAAAAAACACTTGAACGCATCGGCGATTATCTCGGCATCGGTATCGCCAATGTGATAATGGGAATCGGGATTCCGCGCGTAATTATCAGCGGTCGGCTGGTTTACGGCTGGAAGTTTATCGAGGAGCCGCTGAACGCCGCGATCAGCCGCAGCATTATCGGCAAAATCGACGGCTGGACTGTCGAGGCCGGCGAACCGGTCGGCTCCGCTATCGGCGGAGCGTTGGAGGTTGCCGTAGAGGAATATCTGAGTACCCTCTAACGCTAACCTTGGGTCTTGGACTATAGACTTTGAACTTAGAATCATGCAAGCACAAATACAAACTCGAAAACATCGATCCTGCGACCTGCGTGGTCAAGGGTACACACAAGGTTAAAGGGCGGACAAATTCGGTTTCGCCGGGGGCGACGGCATCGCGAAATCTGTTCTATGGCCGCATCATTATCGAGGCGGGCGACGCGCCGATCGCGTTTGAAAACGGTACGCACGAGACTGGCCTTATTTGTCTGAACGGATCGGGAAACGTCACAACCGGCGGCCAGACATTTGCAATAAACCGGTATGACGCGTTGTATGTTCCCCGCGATTCTCAGATCACGGTGGCGAGCGACGGTGCATTCGACCTTGCCGAGATATCGTCGCCGGTCGAAAAGACAGTATCCGCTTCAGTTTGTTGCGTTTGAGGCGATCCGTAAAGATCCGGCACTGCACTTTACCGCCGGTTCAAACCACCGACCGAGCGCGACCTAAATGTCCTGCTCGGCAAGAATATCGAGGCGGGCCGAATCATGGCCGGTGTGACATTTTCAGCCCGAGGGAAACTGGACGTCGTGGCCGCCGCACGAGCACCATCACATGCTCGAAGAGGCGTATTTGTATATCGACATGCCGGCTCCGCAATTGGGTATTCAGATGGTTTATACTGACGGTGACCGACCGGAATGGTCCAGGTCGTCCGCGAGGGCGATGTGGTTTTGATGCCGAAAGGCTATCATCCAAACGTCGCGGCCCCGAGCGGTTCGATCAATTTTCTTTGGATGATGGCCGCAAACCGCGAGGGCGTAGATCGGCAGTTCGGCGTGGTAAATGTGCAGCCGGAATTCGCCGCTGGAGCGACCGGGCTCGAGGCGTCGCAGAAATAGCGTTTCGTCGCCAACGGCGAAGCATATCAAAGCCTAGGGTGAAATGTAGCGAAGCGAATGTAACCCTAGGTACCGATAGACAGATCATTTGTCCCTGAAGGGGACAAATATTAACGCGAAGGTTATAGCTCCCCTTCAGGGAGCCAAGATTCTTTGCCTCCACACCTAGGGTTCGGCTTCGCTTCACCCTAGGCTTTAATATTTGTCGCCTTTGGCGACACTCTAACGAAATGATTCTCGATAAATTCCGACTTGACGGCAAAATCGCGCTCGTAACGGGTTCGGCGACGGGCATTGGGCGATCAATCGCGGTTGCTTTGGCTGAGGCCGGCGCCGATGTTGCTTGTCATTGCCGAAAAGCGGGCGACGCGGCCGAGACGGTCACGGCGTGTGAGGGTACGGGCAGACGTGCGGCCGAGGTTTACGGCGACATGGCCGATAAGTCCGTACCGCAGCGTGTCATTGACGAGGTCGTCGCGAAGTTTGGCAAGATCGATATTCTGATAAACAACGCCGGGATGATCCGCCGTTCGCCGGCGGTCGATTTTAGCGAAGAGGATTGGGCGACGGTGATCGAGGTCAATCTGTCGAGCGTTTTCCGGCTTGCGCAAGCCGCAGGACGGCACATGATCGAACAGGGCGGCGGCAAGATCGTGAATATTGCGTCGCTGCTTTCATTCCAGGGCGGAATTACGGTACCGGCCTACACCGCTTCAAAATCCGGCGTCGCCGGTCTGACCAAAGCGCTGGCAAACGAATGGGCGAAGTCCGGCGTCAACGTCAACGCCATCGCACCGGGATACATTGCGACAAATAACACGACGGCCCTGCAAGCAGACGAGACGCGCAACCGCCAGATACTCGAACGCATCCCCGCTGGACGTTGGGGTTCGCCCGATGATCTCGCTGGAACTGCGGTCTTTCTTTCATCACCGGCAAGCGATTATTTGCAGGGACATATCGTGGTAGTGGACGGCGGATGGATGGCACGTTAGGAAGGTCGTGCGAAACCTCGGTTATGTGCCTGTGAAATCGATAAAATTATCCTGAAAATCTATGTTCAAATTCATTGGTAGACTACTTCAGAAAAAGCACCTTCAGTGGTTAGAACAGCAAACACCAGCCGGTCGTTGGAAAGGCGTTCACGAGGACGCGACAATTCTCGTTCAATTTGAGGGTGGCCCACGTGAGGGAATCTATAAACAAATCGTGCAAACGGGGCAGCAGCAATCAAAAGAGTTTGGCCATTGGAACGCGAATCTCAACGAACTGAGATTGCTTATTATGGCGACTGATGTAAAAGGCGAGGTGAGATTTGGAGTTGATACAGAATACATAATTCGATACGTTGGGCCGGAAAGTATCACCATTAGCGGGCCAGACCGGCCAGAATGGGTTCTTAAGCGAACTGATGAGGCTATTTCGGATGATTTCGGCCAGATCGACACTCCGACTTAGATCAAGGCGGACGAAAAGAGATGCTAAAGATCAAATCAAAAGACGAATGTAAATGGGACATCGTGTCCCTCGGCGAAGTAATGCTGCGGCTCGATCCGGGCGATAAGCGGATTCATACAACGCGGTCGTTTGAGGTCTGGGAAGGCGGCGGTGAATACAATGTCGCACGCGGGTTTGAAACGCTGCTTCGGCCTTGACGCGGCGGTCGTTACTGCTTTGGCTGACAACCCGATCGGCCGTCTGGTTCAGGATCTGATCTATCAGGGCGGCGTCGATCAGTCGCACGTGAAGTGGACAAAATACGACGGCGTCGGACGCACGGTTCGCAACGGAATGAACTTTACCGAACGCGGCTTTGGCGTTCGTGCCGCTCTAGGCTGTTCAGATCGCGGCAACACTGCGGTTTCGCAGCTAAAGAAGGGCGATATCGACTGGGAAAAGATCTTTGGCGACGAAGGTGCTCGATGGCTCCACACCGGCGGCATCTTTTGCGCACTTTCCGAATCGACACCCGAGGTCGCGAAAGAAGCGATGGAGATCGCCAAAAAGCACGGCACGATCATCTCGTACGATCTCAACTACCGCGACTCGCTCTGGAAGGCCATCGGCGGCCAGGCGAAGGCTCAGGAATCAACCGCGATCTCGCCCAATACGTCGATGTGATGATCGGCAACGAAGAGGATTTCACGGCCTGTCTCGGCTACGAGGTCGAGGGGCAGGACGAAAATCACTCGAAGCTCGACATCGTAAATTTCGAAAAAATGATCCGCCGTGCGGTCGCAGATTTCCCGAATTTTGCGGTTGCCGCAACGACGCTGCGAAATGCTAAAACTGCGTCGGTCAACGATTGGGGAGCCGTCTGCTTTACCGAAGGCGAGCTTCACCAGGCGATCATGCGGCCTGATCTCGATATTTTTGACCGCGTCGGCGGCGGCGATTCGTTTGCTTCGGGTTTGATTTACGGATTCCTGACCGGCGAATCCCCGTAATGGGCCGTCAACTGCGGTGCCGCCCACGGAGCACTCGCGATGACCACACCCGGCGACACCACGACGGTCGGCCTCGCGGATGTTCTCAGAGTAATGAAAGGCGGCGGAGCTCGCGTGGCAAGATAATAAGTTGCAGAAGCCTGCGCGTAAGCAAGGGCTTAACTCGCAACTTGGATGTTAAGCCCTTGCTTACGCGCGGGCTTCTGCAACCGTTCAAAATGGCAAATAACATATGACTAAAGCAGAAATTGTAAAAACGATCGAAGATGTCGGCCTCGTGCCGGTGGTGCGCGCTTCCTCGGCGGATGAGGCGATGCAGGTTATCGAGGCGATCAAGGCCGGCGGCGTAAATGTGCTTGAGATCACGATGACCGTGCCGGGGGCGGTGCAGTGTGATCGAAAAGGTCGCCGACAAATACGGCAGCGAAGTGCTCGTCGGTGCGGGAACTGTGCTTGACCCGGAAACGGCTCGTGCGTGCTTGCTCGCCGGTGCCCAATTCATCGTCAGCCCGGCGCTAAATCTTGACACCATCGCCCTGTGCCATCGATACAGTGCCCCGATCTGTCCCGGCGTTCTGACCCCAACCGAGGTCATCACCGCCTGGAGTGCGGGAGTCGATTTCGTCAAGGTTTTCCCGTGCGGCTCGGTCGGCGGAGCAAGCTACGTCAAAAATCTAAAAGGCCCGTTCCCGCAAATCAAGATCATCCCGACCGGCGGAGTCTCGCTAAAAACCGCCGCCGACTTCATCAAAGCCGGAGCCACCGCCCTAGGCGTCGGCACCGACCTAGTCGACGTAAAAGCCATCCGCGAAGGCAACGCCCACATCGTCACCGAACGAGCGCGACAGTTCATCGATATCGTCCGCGAGGCGAGGGCGATGGCTTAGCCGCATTAGGTTAGTAACAGCTCCGGAAAAGCTGAGTCTTTATTTTGTCAAACTCTTTATGTAGTGTTTGAGTCGAAGAAAGTTTTGGGCTCAGCGAACAATTGTGAGTCAATTTTCGTTACAACTATTCACGGAACAGACACATCTGACCGGCGCGTTATTTATACTGATAATTTGGAGGATATCTACACAATGTCGGAATTTGAAGCAGAAGTTAAGAAAGCAGAACAGGAATTGGAACAGAGCCTGATACCAGTCGGCAGCGAGCCGAATCGGTTGATGGATGACGAGTTTTTAGGAGATCTAAAGATGCAGGCACAGGAATACGGACAGAAAATACAGGATGCGGCCGTCAAGGCCAAGGACTTTGCGAACGATAAGTTTGCCCAGGCGGGTGACAAATTTAAGGAAATATCCGCCAAGGACCCGAAAGAGTTGGTCGAGGACGCCAAGGAATTTGCCCGCCAAAAACCCGGTCAAACGATCCTCATCTCCGCCGCCATCGGCTTGATTGTCGGTCTGATTCTCAAGAGCGGAAGAAAATAGTCAGAACCGGGAGCGATAGCGACTAGGTTGGAACCATAAGAAGAAAGGCCGTCCGGCGAGGGCGGCCTTTTCTTACTCGAAAGAGGGATTCCAGGAGCTTGCGCCGCCATCATACTAGATTTTCCAAGAGATCAATTAAGCAGCGGGCTTGCCCGGCAATTGCGCCGCCAACACATTATATTTTCCAGGAGATCCAGTTTAGCGGCGGGCTTGCCCGCCAAACGCGGCGGGGTCAGCGGGCAAGCCCGCCTCTGAACCACGCACCGTCCAAAGCATCATCTCCTTAGACATTTTCACACCCGGTGTTTTTAAGACACAGAATTCGTCTGATTTCTGTTAGAATTATTGACCGAACAAAAAGGAGAATTCTTAAGTGTTGAAACGACGTTTTGTTTTTCTTGCTCTATTAATTGCTGTATTTGCGACTCCGATATTTTCTCAAACTTCGGCCGATCTCAAGTCACGGGCGGAGTTGACCAACTTCGAGCAAACGAGCCGATACGACGACGTGCAGGCATTTATTGCGGAACTTCAGAAACGAAGCCCGTTGGTTCGGGTTGAGACATTTGGAAAATCGTTTGATGGGCGCTCTCTGCCGCTCATGATCCTTTCCAGTCCGGCGGTCTCGACGGTCGCGCAGGCCAAAGCCTCGGGAAAACCAGTGATTTTCATTATGGGAAACATCCATGCCGGCGAGGTCGAGGGGAAAGAGGCGGCCCAGCACATCGCCCGTCGTCTGCTTTTCGGTGACCTAAAACCACTGCTCTCGAAGCTCACGATCCTGCTCGCGCCGATTTACAATGCCGATGGCAACGAAAAGATCAGTATGGATAACCGAACGGCCCAAAATGGCCCGATCGGTGGCGTCGGCGTTCGTGAGAATTCACAGAGATTTGACCTAAACCGCGATTATATCAAGCTCGAATCGCCCGAGGCTCAGTCGCTCGTCGGGCTTTTTAACCGCTGGGATCCGCTCGTCACGGTTGATCTGCATACCACGAACGGCTCGCATCACGCGTATCACCTGACATATTCGCAGCCGCTCAACCCTAATTCGGATCAGCGTATTCTGGATTTCCAACGCGACAAAATGATGCCGACGATCGCGGCCTCAATGCTAAAAAATCACAAGTTTCGCAGCTATTATTACGGCAATTTTCGTGGTTTTGCCAACAAACCAAGGCCGGGAGAAAAGGCCCAGTGGGAGGCGTTTACCCATCAGCCAAGGATCGGCCAAAACTACGGTGGATTACGAAACCGCGTCACGATCTTGTCAGAGGCCTACAGCTACCTTCCATTCAAAC
Source organism: uncultured Acidobacteriota bacterium (assembly GCA_963738935.1). GTDB lineage: Bacteria > Acidobacteriota > Blastocatellia > Pyrinomonadales > Pyrinomonadaceae > OLB17. The sequence continues at coordinate 3,728,227 of CAVTYF010000001.1, forward strand.
GGCGGGTCGAGGTGACCGAGGCATTTGTCGAAGAAATATTAAAGTTTACGGCCGCAAACGGAAGCGCAATCAAGAAAATTGCGAGGTCGGCGGATGATGAGACCGTCCGAAAACTCAATGGAAAAGTACCCGTTGAGATGGGCGTCGCCTTTCAGCCCAAAGCACTGGCGGCACCTGTCGAGATACTGATCGGCGAGGTCGAGAAGGTGAAAAATCCGCGATCGGGCAAGGAAATGACGGCGATGATCGAGGATAAGATAATGCCGACGGTGATGGAGGATTTCGGGATGTTTGCCGCCACGCGCAGCGTAAAGGCCCCAAAAGCCTATGTTCTTAAATACGACAAAACGATCGTCGATAAGCTGCTCCAACACGGAATCAAGGTCGACGAGCTGACCGCCGCCGCTAGCCTCGACGCCGAAACTTTCACGATCGACGCAGTGACAAAAGCCACGCGTCCGTTTCAGGGGCATCTCGAAGCTAAAATCACGGGAAAATATTCCACCGCAAAGACGACGTTTCCAGCCGGAACGATCATGGTCAGAACCGCCCAGCCGCTTGGCCGTTTGGTATTTTACCTGCTCGAACCCGAGAGCGAAGACGGTCTAACAACGTGGAATTTCTTTGACCCATCACTGGAAATTGGCAAGGCTCATCCGGTGCAAAAATTGATGCAGATCGGATCTGTTCCGACTCGTGTTCGCGATCGATGACAATCTTGCTAGCGGTGCGATCCGGCATTAACAAAAAAGTGCTGTATGACCTTGCGGTTTCATACAGCACTAGCATGGTTCGTTTGCGACGTTGCTTAAAAACCCTTCGGTCTGTTAAATCCGTGACGTCGCTGCGGCACAGACGCTAGACCTGTGCATGGATCAGACGCCGTGTCTGATCGCCAAAGAGGACATCGATCTTTTGCGGTTCGATGACCGCTGTGACTTCGCCGTGACCAAACTTGTCGTGGGTCATGGCCTGGCCTTTACGGTATTTGCGTGAGCGGTCATATGGCGATGCGGCACGACCGCCGCTGCTCACCGAGACCGAGGTTTTAACGCCGCGGGCAAATGTGCTGACCGTTTCACAGGTCTCACAGGCAGCCTTGGTGATCTTGCCTTGTTTGGTCACGGTCACGACCTTGTGGTTTTGATCCAAGTCGCAGGCCGAACACATCATTTCGACCGAATCATCTACTGCATAAGCTTTGTCTTTCATAATTTCACCTGTCATTCTTACCTACGGCGACCAAACGAGCGAAAACTCCGTCGAGCTGGCGCGGCGGTCTTTTTGACCGAGGTTGGAGCAAAATCGTGTCCGCCGAAATCCGGCAGAACGACTCGCTCAACCCGTTCACCCGTTAGGCGTTCAATCGCCCGCATTGAATGCTCTTCAGCAATCGTAAAAAGAGTGATCGCCCGGCCGTTCTTTCCGGCACGGCCTGTGCGGCCGATACGATGAACATAGTCCTCCGGCGCCTCGGGTATATCATAGTTTATCACATGTGAGACCGAATCGATATCGATGCCGCGGGCAGCAACATCGGTTGCGACGAGGACGTTCGTGTGACCCAACTTAAAGGCTTTGAGGGCGGCTTCACGCTGTGATTGCGAACGGTCGCCGTGGATGCGGTTCGATTTGTGCTCGCGTTTCTCGAGGATGTGAGCGACGCGGTCGGCACCCCGTTTGGTACGCGTGAAAACCAGGACGCGGTCGAAATCCTCTTTATCGAGCAGGTCGAGGAGCAGAGGCATTTTCGATTGCTGGGCAACCGGATAGGCGGTCTGCTCGATAGTTGCGGCCGCCTTTCCACGCGGGCTGACCTCAATAAATGTTGGCTCCTTGAGCATCGCGTAGGCGATATGCTCGATCTCGGCCGACATGGTCGCCGAGAAGAAAAGCGTCTGGCGTTTGGCCGGAATGGCCTTGACGATCCGTTTGATCGACGGCAAAAAGCCCATGTCGAGCATGCGATCCGCCTCGTCGAGGACGAGATGCGTCAGGCCGCGAAAATCGATCAGGCCCTGATCCATAAAATCGATCAGACGGCCCGGCGTCGCGATGATCAGATTCGCACCACGGCGAAGGCTGTCCATCTGACGCTTGTAGCCGGCACCGCCGATGATCGCCGTGCAGGTTATGCCCTTCGGAGCGAACTCGCGGCAAGCGGCCTCGGTCTGATTGGCCAATTCACGCGTCGGCGAGAGGACGAGAACTTTCGTTCCCGGTTTGTTTTTGTTTTCAGCTAGTTGCTGCAATATCGGCAGCAGAAAAGCGGCTGTTTTGCCCGTACCTGTTTCGGCACTGGCGAGAATGTCTCCGCCCTGTAAAAGGACCGGAATTGCCTGTTTTTGAATGGGTGTAGGCACTGTGTAACCCAACTGCTCGCACTTATCCGTAAAAAACGGCAGCAAGCCTAAATCTTTAAAACTCATTTGTAATTGAAATCTCTATCTCTACTGAAGAACACTTTACAGTTCTGAATCCAGCTCTGAGTCGGACCCGACATAACGACGGGCCAACTAGAGAAGTACCAGCGAGCGCCGCCTAATGGCGGCACTTCAGAACATTTCTTCGGGATGTAATAAGAAGCTACTAACGCGGAGTGATCTTCAGTGTAACGGTGGCAAGGAAGGAACAGCGTTCGAGGTTTCTGCATTAAAATTAATGCGAAACTCTTCTAACAGTATTAAACGTGCCCGTACTCGAACTAACCATTACGCGTGCTCACGATGAGAGCGTCTTTACCGTCGGCGAATGAGATACGGAATTATCAAGTTCTTACCTTACACCACTTTGAAATAATAAGCAAGCTAATTATTCGGGTGCTTATCCCCTCATAGTAGGAAAACAAGCCGGACGCCCGTAAATAAGGGAGTAATCCGCAAGGATAAGTACCCGCCTGACGCGGTATTATTTACGGATTGGGTGGTTAGCAGTTTGACACATGACTTTGGGATTTAAAATATTAAAACCGGATTATTTTAACGACTATAAAACGCTACTTAAAGTTGATGTTGAAATTGCATTTGCGACAATTCGGAATCAATCGCAGAGTGCTGACGACTTCAAGTTTTATCTGGCAAATTCGGCGGTGCATTCGTCGAATATTGAGGGCAACACGGTGAGTTTTGACACTTACCTTAAGGCAAGTGAATTTAAACTGCACCTCAAGACCAAGGAGATTAAAGAGATCGACGAACTGATCGCGGCTTACCAGTTTGCCAGGGAAAATGAACTGTCGCTGGACAACGTTTTGAAGGCACACGAGATTTTGACTCGATCTATTCTTGTAAAACGGGAACGAGGCAGAATCCGTAAGGTGAAAGTCGGGGTAAGAAGCCAGGGACGATTGATCTATCTGCCGGTTGAACCAGAGTTTATAAAACAGGAACTCGAAAAGCTTTTCGCAGACATATCCCTATTGCGTAAAACCAAGCTGACAACGACCGAAATATTTTACTACGCCGCTTACATTCACCTGGTTTTTGTAAACATCCACCCGTTCGTTGACGGCAATGGCAAGGGCAACGCGGCTGATAGAGAAGTGGTTTTTGGCAAGGATGCTTGGCGACAATACCTGGTGCATAACGTCGGAAAAAAACTATTGGGACAACAGACAGATCTACTATAAAAATTTACAGCTAGGCGTGAACTACTACGAGGTCAAATACGAAAAAAGTGTCCTGTTTTTGTTGATGCTGCCAGATGCTCTGGTAAATGAAGAGATTTTTTAGACTTTGCTTAGCGTTTTTTGTAAACTTGCGTCATGACTACTGCGGAACAAATAAATAAGAATTTACATAATTTGCCGGCGGCGTTTCAGCGAGAGGTTTTGGACTTTGTTGAGTTTCTATTGCATAAGACAGCTAATGAGGAAAAAGATTGGAGCGAGTTTTCTCTTGCTCAGGCGATGAGAGGATTGGAAAATGGCGAAACCGTCGAATATTCGGATGCTGATCTGAGAAAAACGCCGCAATGAGGAAGGCGGGACAGATCGTTCTCTTTCCTTTCCCCCAAACGAATTTGGGCGTGGGAAAGCGGCGACCGGCTCTTCTGCTTGCACCTTTGCCTTCGACCTATGACGATTGGCTTGTTTGCATGTTGTCATCGCAATCTCATCAATCCATTTTCGGCATTGATGAATTGATTTCGACAAATGACCTCGATTTTGTTGAGTCAGGCTTGAAGACAGATACGGTGATTCGTCTTACGAGGCTGGCTGCGGTGTCTGAATCAATCTTCACAGGTTCAATCGGAGAGATAAGCGAGGATCGCCTGATGCGGTTAAAAAAGAATTTGGCCCGATGGATCGAACATAGCTGAAGGTAATTACTCGCCAAATATAAACTTAGCCAAATTCAAAGCCCAAAACACTTTACCCACTACCACTTCAAATCCTTTTTCGCCTCTTTCGCGGTTGCGGGTTTGGCGAAGATTGCGTCGGGGATTGATTTGTTAAAATCGAGGGTTTCGAAATTGATGCGGGACGAGGGTTGGCCGTTGGTGAAACGGTCAACGATGAAGGGCGATTTTATGCCGCCGACCTCGATGAATTGGGCGTAGCGGTCTTCTTCTTTGATTTCTTCGCCTTCGTCGTTGATGCGGCGATAGACGGCCTTTTGCGGCATGCCGTCGTCGGTCGCGAATTCAAATTCGACGGCGAAACCGTCCTTGTAGGTAAGTTTTACAACATCGTTACGTTTGCCGAGCGTCGACTGGCGTTTGCCCACGTAGCTGAGTTCGGCCTCGCCCTTCCAGCCGCCGCGAAGCAGATTGTCGAGGCTGGTGCGGATTCCCTGTTTGAAATTGGCGATCTGCGCCGGCTTTTGCACCTTTATCAGCTCCTGATCGCCGTCGTAAACCCAACCGGTGTCGCCGGTATTGACCTGAATGGTGCGCGAGCCATTGCCCTTGAAATCGGTGCGTTCCTTGTCGGGAAAAACGATCACATCCGTAAACGCCTGAAAAGAAACGACTCCGCGGTCTCTGATAACGCTGAATTTGCCCTTCCCGACCTGCGTCCTGATCTGCATATAGCGGTCGCCGCCGAGATTTTGGACGGCTCGGGCGATGATGGCTTCGGCTGTTCCGGGTGCGGCTGGGGTCGTGGAAATCAGATTCGGGCTGTTTGCTGGCGTTTGCCAGCCGCCGTTCCAACTGTAGAAATACTCGATTTGCCTCGAGACGGTTACGGCCTTGCCGTCTTTCTTCTCGGGTTCGAATTTAATCTTTTTTGCCGCCGCGACAGCTTTTTCGGTCAGACCGCCGGATAGCGTTTTCACGTTGGTTATTTCGCCGATCTCGCCAATTTCGAGAAATTCGACGCGTAAAATGACATTTCCCTGAATATCCAGTGTGCTGTAATTCTGCGGAAGCTCGGGCTTCGGCTGCTCAAGTATCTTGAGCCGCACGTCCTGGGCCATGGCCCCAACCCAGCAAAAAAGAAGAACGGAAAATGCGAGCAGATATTTTTGTATCATTTGACGGCGAAAAGGATCGATCAAGGTTAGCGAATCTATCCATTTAAAGTCTTTAATATTACTAGTTGCTAATTCAAGGCCGTTTACAAGTGCAGTAGCGGCAATAATTGCGTCACCCAGACCCATCTTGCGTATTTGACGAAGGGAGGTCGCACGAGTAATTATATTATCCAGCATAGGATAAATGGGGGCTAAAGAGAAGAAAGTCTCGAATTCGATTTTGTCATTATCCGTTAGGCGGTGATAGCCCAATACTTCGATTTGTGTTATGGCGGATACACATAAATAGCGTGAAGAAAGAAAATTGCGTAGAGAGACCGACTCGGGTTTCACCAAATTAATAACTACATTGCTATCGAGTAGGATCATTCACGTCCGGGCAAAGGCCTGTCTTTCCGAATCTCGCGTTGCCATTTTACCGGGTCCTTGATCGACGCGATACCGCCTCGATCCGCAATCCTTTGTAGAATTGCCATAAGTTTTTGACCGTTTGGCTCTTTGAGATGCTGCTCGGCTGCATCGGCACTGGGATTGGAGCTCATCCCTCCCCGGTCGGCAAGCGCTCTTAAAGCGGCGGCCATTTTTTTGCCGTCCGGAATTTTTAATTCTGGTTGGGGCGAAACGACGATCACATCAACGGTGAGCGGTCCGTTTTTGTTGACCCCTTTTGGCGCCTCACCAGCCCATTCGATGCGTCCATCAGTCAACGTCGCTCTGTGCTTCTCCAACATAATTTCTCCTAAACCAAAAAGGCCTTGATGATTTTATCACCAAAGCCTTAGATGCGAGAAGTCTTGTGTGGGTCAACCCAAGAAATGAACTATATGATATTCCAGGTAAGTTTTTGCCCGATGAATTGAAGGTTGAGGAGGTTCAAAACATTTCGTCCGATTACGCCGTAGTCCTGATCTATCAGCAAAAATTCTCCGCGGAAAGTTTTTTCTTCAAAGATCAAATGGAGTTTCACTGCCTGACTATAGCTTTTATGGTCGTCGAATCCGGCCAGTTCATATTGTCGACCGGCGGACAAATCGAGCTTGAGTTTTGCCACATGCTTCTGTGGAACGAGTGTTACGTCGGAACCTGTATCGAGCAACATAGGAACTTCGCGTTCCTCCATGCCATTTTCCGGGTTGCGAACAGTGACATGGGCAAGCGGCGCAGGCGGTGAAAAACGAATAGAATCATAATTTTCCATTTTCGTTTTCTTCAATTATTTTCATCTTAAATTTTTCGGAGAGCGAGCGGTCAGCAAATCGCGGGCTGTGAATCTTAAACTTCCGGTTTTCGGGTAGTTTCACGTCATAAACTTCGGACGACCCATTTTTCATCTGAGAAATCAAAACAGATTCAATGAACCGGCTTACGTCTTTTTTACCAACTCGAGTCATCAAAAGCTCGTAGGTCTCGTCGCTTAGATTTATGGTCACCTCGTTCTGCATCTAGTTCAGGCTAAAAACCTCGCCCGGTTTGACTGTGATTTCACCGTCGACGGCATCGACGGTGAACTTGATCGCGGCTTTCCATTCGTTTGTGATTGGTAATTTTACTTTTTGATCGATGTGACGCTTGAGGAATCGGGCGCCGTATTCCTGGCTAAAGCCTTTTTCGGTCAATAAGTTGAGGGCCGGTTCGGTAATTTCGACGATTTTGCCCTGACGCACCATATTTTTCTGGATCTTGGCGAGATAGAGTTTGGCGATCTCGCGGACCTCGTCCATCGTCAGCGGCGAGAATATGACGATCTCGTCGATGCGATTGCGAAATTCCGGTGTGAAACGCTCTTCGGCCGCCTTCATTACGTCGCCACGGATCTGCTTCATATCGCCGACCGATTTCTGGCCAAAGCCGAGCGGTTTTTCGTATTTTTTGAAGTTATTCGAACCCAGGTTTGAGGTCATAATGACGATCGCGTCCGAGAGGTAAACCTTTTTGCCGCGTCCGTCGGTGATCCAGCCTTCGTCAAACGCCTGGAGGAAGATATTCATCAGGTACGGCGAGGCCTTCTCGACTTCATCTAAAAGTAAGACAGTATAGGGGTTATCGCGAAGCTGCTCGGTCAAAATGCCGCCACGTTCACTGCCGACTATGCCCCGCGGCATGCCTATCAACTTCTCGATCCCTATCGTCCCATCGCCGTATTCGCTCATGTCGATACGAATCATCTTGCTCTCGTCGCCAAACATGAATTCGGCCACGGCCTTAGCAAGCTCAGTCTTTCCGACACCCGTCGGGCCGAGGAAAAGCAGCACGCCATCGGGCGCGTAATGATTCTCTTTTAACGGGCCTTTATTGAGCCGCAGCCTCTCGGCGACTGCTCGAACAGCATCCTTTTGGCCAATCACGCGATGTCCGAGATCGGCTTCCATGGCGGAAAAGCGATCGGACGTGTCGCGATAGATCATGTCCTTCGGAATACGCGATTCCTGCGAAATGACATCGATAATATGCTCGGGCCTGACGATCATCTCGAGCGGCTCATTTATCTCGACCTTGACCGACGCCGTGTCGAGCCAGCCTATGGCTTTGTCCGGCAGGTGCAGATTGCGAATGTATTTTGGCGACATCTCGATGGCCATGTTGATGGCCTCGTCCGAGATCGTGACCGAGTAATTTTTTTCGAGCCGCGGGCGAACGCCGAGGAGGATTTCCTTGGTTTCGTCCATGCTCGGCTCGTCAACTTTTACGAGCCGGAAACGACGGGCGAGAGCCTCGTCGTCGCTGATATATTCTTTATATTCAGTAATCGTGGTCGCACCGATGATCCGGAGCTCGCCGCGAGCCAAGGACGATTTGAACATGTTCGCGGCATCCGACGTCGTTCCCATCGCGGCTCCGGCACCGATAATGGTGTGGGCCTCGTCAATGAACAGGATGATGTGATCTTTCTCCTTAACCTCGTCGATAATTCCCTTGATCCGCTCCTCGAACATGCCGCGAAGCATCGTTCCGGCAACGAGGCCGCCCATCTGAAGTTGGACAATGTGAGCGTTACGCAGTCTAAGCGGAACCTTTTCAGGCTCTAACTCGATCAGCCTCGCGAGGCCCTCGACCACGGCCGTTTTACCAACCCCTGGTTCGCCGACGAGCATCGGCGAATTCGATCGTTCGCGATGCGAGAGGATCTCGATCATTTGCAGGATTTCGCGTTCGCGGCCAATGGTCGGCGCGATCTTGTCCTGACGGGCGAGTTTGTTTAACGAGACGCCAAAATGCCGAAGGAACGATGGCAATTCGTATTTTTGCCGAGTTCTTTCTTCTTCTTTCTCACGCTTACGGATGCGGGTTCTGGCGGTGGTTGCAACCTCGTCAGACGGAACGCCCAGATTCTGCAAAACTTCGTTCAAAATGCTGCGTTCGTCGTTCGACAGGACGTAAAAAATGTCGCTGCCATCGATCACGCGGCGCCCCTGCGACCGGGCGCGATCCATGGCGCGTTTAAATAATTCCGTCGTCTCAGGCGCGATGCGAAAGCCCTTGCCGCTGTGCTGGCGGCCGTCTTCCATGCGCTTTTCGATCAGCATCTTGACCGAACGCGGATCGACCGATAAATCCCGCATCGTCGATGAAAAAAGATCGTCCTCCTCAAACGCAATCGCGTGCAAAATGTGTTCGATCGAAACGTAATTCTGATCACGTTTCTTGGATTCGCCCAAGGCGGTCTCCAAAATTCGCTGCCCGCTTTCGCTAAATTTATCCTTGTATGCGTCTATATCTGCCATAAAAACTCTCTAAAACTGCCGAGATTTTCTTGCCCGGATCGCTATTGGGGAACCAACCCACTAAATGATAACACTTTGAAAAGTGCCGTGAAAGGAGTTTCGCAGCCTCAAACACGTTTTCACTAAAACGTGCGAGAGCTAAACCTCACATTCACAACCGCACGAAAATGCGACCTTCGTTGGCGACATGGAACGCAGGATTTCATCTCCCTTGAAATGAAGCACTTCCATCGTGTATGGATTAAAAACGAGTACATCTTTAACGCCATTCGCCAGATAAATGGGCGGCGATATCTCGAGGTCTTTTGCCTCGTACCTTTTGCTGATGACCTCTATTACAGCTTCAGGAGCCTGTTTGATCGCTTCCTCTTCCTCCGCGGGTTCGGTGCAAAAGATCGAAATGTCGGGTCGCATCAGCGAACCGTCGGGAAAAGAAACATAAACATCGGCTACGTCGACACACTCGCATTGATCGGCTCCGTATCGCTTAATTGATTCGCGGATTCGATCAACCGCCTTTTGATGTTTATAAACCGGCGAGGCTTCCCAGATCGCCAGATTTCCGGCGATCTCAAGTTTAACGCCGAGATCTTCGGCGCGTAACATCTCTTGGTTCATACTGGCTCCTCGCGCTCGATTCCGTCCGTTTCTTCAGGTTCATCAGCCAGTTCGACGCGGTCGTATATCTCACTTAAACTCAGCGACATACCGACGCTGTCGATACAGAACTCATCGGAAATTTGACTAAAACTCCGATAAAGCCAGTTGCCATCAGCTTGCTTACAAAAATGTTCGACGAAGGGCCGATCCTGAGAAACCAGAACATAATCTGAAAGCGTTTCGTTCCCCATTCGATATCGGAGAAATTTTGTCGTTCGGTCGTACTTTTCAGTAGAAGGCGAGAGCACCTCGAAAATGACTTTAGGATTTGTAAGAACATCCTTTTTCGTGTCGTGGAAGGTTGGCTGACCACAAACGATGGTTAAATCAGGATATGAAAAAAGGCTGGCGTTGGATGTCCGCACCTTCATGTTAGGAGAGAGTGCCTCGCACGGTCTGCATTTTAACTTGTTTCGGACTTCGCCCAGAATATTGGCAGAAACGCGGCTATGGGAAAGCGATTCGCCTGCCATTGCATAGATTATACCATCCAGGAATTCGTGGCGATCACGCGCATCGCGTTCGAGCGCGAGGTATTCCTCGGGTGAATATCGCGGGTTGATCTTTGCTTCTGCAACGCTCATATGACGATTATACGCCAATCTTTGCTTTGCCGTTCATTTGCGTGGATGTCCGAAACGCAAGCTTCGTAGAATATGGCCCATTTTTCTTACAGGTTCAGTGTTTCCTGCAATTAACCACCGACCGCACAGAAAAATACGCAACAAGATCGATTCTGTTGGCGGCCATAAAATTATTCCCCGGCCGATTGAGCTTTGGCTTTCCCGACCTGAACTTTCGCGGGTCTCAAGAGTTGATTTCCAAATTTGTAGCCGCACGAATACTCGGCGGTGATTGCGTCGTCCTGTTCTGGATCAACCTCTTTCGTGTCGATGGCCTGATGGAGCTCGGGGTCGAAAGCCACGCCTACCGACGCGATCGGTTCGACGCCGACGTCAATCAGCGCCCGTTCAAAACTGCGTGCCGTGCCGATGACGCCGCTGCGGAGGTTTTCGATCGAGGCGTCGGTCTCGCTCGCAGAAACGGCCAGGTTCAAATTGTCGAGGACTGGTAAAAGCGTCGTCAAAAAATTAAACTGCTCCTGTTTGCCACGATCTTCGAGCGTTTTCATCAGACGGCTACGCATTTCGGCGGTCTCGCGTTCGAGGTTTGATTTCGCCTCTTCGAATTTTGCCTGCACACCGACCAGCTTTGATTCGGCGGCCTCGCGGCGTTCGAGTTCGGCTTTCAGCGCCGCTTCGAGAGCGATCTCTTTCGGTGATTTAACGGGTTCTTTTGAGCCGTCGTCGGGATTCGCTTCGCCGTCGGCGTTGAATCGGCGTTTGTCGAAAACAGGTACCTTTTCGCAGTCAAGATCGTCAAACTCCTCAATTTCTACTTCTTTCTCGTTCATTTTCTTTTTTCCAAACATGTCTGACTTAATTGTAAGCTTTTTCGCCGAGGTTGCGGAAGCCCGCCGATGCAGAACACCGTATTTAGAGACGCGCTTCGGCATTCGGATCGACGTCGGAGATTACGCCATTACATGGGTCCCGTCAGGGACAAGAAGTCAATTTCCTATATCGGAAATAACTGGCTGGCATTGGCAGTGATGGTCCGATCTAAAAAACGCCCCGATTTCTCGGGGCGTCAATATGTTTATAAGGAATTTAATTTGTAACTACTGTGCCGAAAAAACCTGGACGGTTCGGCGACCGAATTTGCGGGCTTCGCCGCAGTTTGGAACCCATATGTCGAGTTTCTTACCCTTGATCGCACCGCCTGTGTCGGAAACCAGATAGGTTCCGCTCCACGCGCCGGCGTTGACTGAAATTTTCGAACCCAGCTTTAAGACTCGCGGATCGGCGGCGATGATCCCGCGGCGAACGCCGTGGCCCATTGCTGTTTTGCCCTTTAGACAGTATGCCGTTGCCGAGAATGCTCCGCGGCTTGCACCAGCACCGACGGTTTTGACCGAGCCGGTTGTTTTAACGAGCTTTTTGGCCTCGTCGTCTGTGGTTTCTATTAAAACGTTTTCCGATATTTCGGAAATATTATTTTCAATTATTTCGAGCGAATCATTCGCTATAGCGAGAGTGGGATCTGCCGTGACATTTGCGTAAATAAAGACAACGCACATGCTCAAAATCGACAGGATCGCGCCTCCTCTAACGAGATTTTTCATTAATCATTCTCCGTCTAGAACGTACCCCGCAAAACACAAAAATAGTGTCTGAGATTTGGGTCATCAGCCACTATTCGCGTTAACGAAGACTGTTTCGGCGGACAAATTTCCACCTGTTTTCGTACGCTGTAATCTCTTACAGGGCCGAAACATATTATGAGGTTATCAGTTTTTGCTAAAGTTGTCCAACCGCGAAAATCCTGCAAGCCCTTATTCTATATGCAATTGCTGAATATTAAGGCGCTTACGCGTGTGATTTTTTTTTGATTTTGGTAGAATTATCGAGGTAAATTCCGGTATATCCGGTATTCTTTCATCTCGTACAAGCGACATTTTTCAAGAGGAATCATTATGCGGGAAAGACGCCAGGGTGGACGGCATGTTATCTCATTTCCAATCCGGGTCCGTTGGAAGGACGAAAACGGTAAAGAGGTCATTCAGGAAGGGCTGACCGACAATGTCGGGCCGCATGGCACGCTCGTCTATCTGCCGCGCCATCTGCCTCTGGTCGGCGGCAAGGTCCATTTGACCGTAACGGAGAATCCCGATGACGAAGTCTCGGTCACGGCCGAGGTCATACGCCTCGAACGCAACGCCGCCCACCCGCAGGCTGCCCTTGCTGCTGACCGAAAACCTGCGCGAATGGAAGAAAAAGGTTTGGGAAGTTGCGGGTGCCACTATAGCGGCACAGGAACCTGAGGAACTGGACGATTGGTAAATTTCGGTAGGCGGTTGGCAGAAGGCAGTCGCTGCCGTCAATCTTAACTTGACTGCCTACGGCCGTCTGCCAACTGCCTTTTGAAAGAATGAAAATACTTATCCTCGGCGCCGGGCGTATGGGCCACGGCGCTGTTTTTGATTTAATTCGTAATTCACCCGGTGTTGAACGCGTAACGGTCGCGGATTTTGACCTTGCGAAGGCGAAGGCTGTCGCCGATGCGGTCGATCCGTCGCGCGTCGATGCACGTCAGATAGACGCCGCGGATTATCGTGCGGTAGTCGATCTGATGCGCGGCCACGACTCGGTCATCTCGTGTGTTAACTATTGGTACAACGTCTCGCTTTCAAAAGCGGCGATCGAAACCGGTGCCAATTTTTGCGATCTCGGCGGTAATAATTACATCGTCGATGAACAGCTCGCACTCGACGCCGAGGCAAACGCCGCGGGAATTAACATTATTCCGGACTGCGGTCTCGCTCCCGGAATGGTCTCGATCCTGGCTATGCACGGTGTTGCCCGTTTCGATTCTGTCGATGAAATTCACATCCGCGTTGGCGGGCTGCCGCAAGCTCCGCAGCCGCCGCTGAATTATCAACTGGTCTTTTCGGTCGAGGGCCTGATAAACGAATATATCGAGGTCGCCCGCGTGATCCGCGATGGAAAGATCGTCGAGGTTGACTCGATGACCGAGCTTGAATCGCTCGAGTTTTCGGGCTTTCCGCCGCTTGAGGCATTTCAAACCAGCGGCGGCACATCGACGCTGCCCGAGACGTTTCTCGGAAAAGTAAAGGAGCTTGATTACAAGACAATTCGCTACGCCGGACACTGCGATAAGTTCAAAACAATGATCGACCTCGGCCTGTGTTCGAGCGAAGAGATCACCCTGTCAGAACCGGGGGCGACACCAACCGGGCCCGTCTTGTCAGAACCGGGAGCGGTAGCGACCGGACCCGTCCTGTCAGAACCGAGAGCCGTAGCGACCGGGCCCGACCTGTCAGAACCGGGAGCCGTAGCGACCGGGTTCCGTCCGCGCAAATTATTCGCCGAACTGCTCCAAAAACACCTGCCCGCCGACGGCCCTGATTATGTCCTCGTGCGGCTTGAGTTCAAAGGAACGTCAAAGACCGAAGACCAAAGCCCAAAGACCTTGCGTTACGACATCGTCGACAAACAAGACGAACAAACCGGCATGTCCGCCATGATGCGAACCACCGCCTTCCCCGCCTCGATCATCGCCCAAATGATGGCCCGCGGCGACGTCATATCACGCGGCGCCACGCCGCAGGAAAAAGCGATCGACCCACAGAAGTTTGTGACGGAATTGAAACGGCGTAAAATTGAGATCCTTGAGTCGTGGCTTTGAGCTGACCGATTTTCCGTTTTCTCCGCGTTAGCGGTTTAATACGGTGAATACCGACATACAACATCACTCCAGAGCTATCATCTGAAGATCCGTGACGTTCGCGGAAAGCTGTATTATCTGCGGAGCGAAGCGGTATCGTTTGGATCGCACGGAAACGACGTACGACCGGCCCGATTCGAGACCTTCGAACGAGAAAAAGCCAAATGAACTGGTCGTGGCGTTTCTAACTACGCCATCGTCCCTTGTTAGGATCACGGCCAAAGCTCTCAATCCGGCTCCCGCATCGGTGATCGCGCGCCCGGATATCGTCAGTAGTGCCGGAGTTGGCGATGGTGTCGGAGTTGGAGTAACAGTTGGTGTGGGTGTCGGTGCCACAAAGCACGGGTTGAAAGGCGAACTACTATTGCGCGGGATCGGCGCGCCGATCACAAAATCGCTGGCATTATTGTTGGTATCAAGGCAACCGGTGTTTTTTCGAAAAGCGGCGGCGGTGACGCTCAGACCGGTTATCGGGCCGCTTCCCTCAAAACAGTTCGTGGGTCCAAATCCCACGAAATCCAGCAGACCCGGAGCCCCGAGCGGGCAGTTTGTGAATATGCTGTTGTCCGCACCAACAGTGGTCAATGCGAGCTTGCCCATAAAGGCGAAGAATGAACTCGGAAAACCCGGCGGTTGAGTCTGCGCATCCAGGTCTGGTTGGGGAAGATCAGCGCCGTTGCCGCCGCCGCTGCCCATCCTTACCAATAAGTATTGGCCAGGCTGTATAACAATGCCTTGTGAGCTAGTACGGCTGTAACTGCGGTCGATGGCGCTTGTCCCAAGTCCCAGCGCGACCGCATACGCATTGGTTGCCACCGGTAAAGCTTTCCGATTGAAGATCTCGACATAAGAGTTTCGATACGTCGCCCCGGCCGTCCCGCCGCCGCCATAGATCTGACTGATCACGAGATCGCCAGCCACCGGAGGCAACGGACTCGGTACCGGCGTCGGTATTGGGGATGGCGTAGGCGTCGGTGTCGGCAAAGGGGTTGGCGGAATACCACTTTCAGCTATCTTTACTATGAAGGCATCATACAAAGTTCCATCGAGAGTGTTTTGGATAGGATTAACCGTCGGAAAATTAACCGAGTATGTCGTTCCTGTAATATGAGCGTCCCCGTCCGAATTTAGTGCTATGCTGCTGGCGCGATCCCTATCGGTGCCACCAAGATAAGTCGAGTAAATGAACGCAGATCCGGCTTGATTGACCTTAGCTACGAAGAGTTCTGTCTGACCGCGACTGGTACTCTGTAGGGGGTTAATGACAGGAAAATTGGAAGAGTTCGTCCGTCCTGTGACAATAGCCTTCCCGCCCTGATCAACGGCTATGCCATACCCAATATCCTCACCTCCTCCTTCGAAGTGAAATCCACCCAGGTATGTGGAATACACTATCGCCGAGCCCGCCGAGTTGATCTTGGTAATAAATGCATCGCTTATTCCCGCGAACATACCCTGGATTGGGTTGACCGTCGGGAAATTAGTCGAATCGGTCGAGCCGGTGACGTAGACGTTTCGAGCGGAATCAACCGCGATACCGTAGCCTTCATCGTAAGAAAAGCCTCCCAGATATGTGGAATAAACTAAGGCGGAACCGGCCCCGTTAATCTTGGTTACAAAAGCGTCCCGTTCAGTGCTTTGCGATGCGTTTGTACTTTGGATCGCGTTCGCTATTGGAAAGTTAAAGCCGCGTGTAAATCCTGTCACATAGGCGTTACTCTGCTCATCGACCGCAATTCTATTTGCGGTATCTTCTTCGTTACTTCCAAGGTAAGTTGAATAAACGAGAGAAGACCCGGCTGGGTTGACCCTAGAAACGAATACGTCACGGTTAAAACCCCCACCCCTATTTGAGCTTTGAATCGGATTTACGGTAGGAAAATCATTAGAGGCAGTAACGCCCGTCACAAAGGCGCTGCCAGATTGATCGACAGCAATGCTGTTTGCTCTATCTTCACCCGAGCCGCCAATGTAGGTTGAGTAAAGAATTGCCGAACCGGTAGCATTAATCTTGGTAACAAATCCATCAACCAAGTTCGAATCGCCATAAATAGGCTCGATAGTAGGAAAATTTGTTGATTCTGTCGTGCCGGTAATATAAGCGTTACCCGCGAGATCCACGGCGATTCCGGCTCCAGATTCGGACTCGCTGCCGCCGATGTATGTCGAATATACGATAGCCGATCCAGTAGGATTGATCTTTGTTACAAATACATCGCCAAAAGCACCCGGAGTTCCCTGAATTGCTCCTACTGTCGGAAAGTTCGTTGAGAAAGTGCTTCCGGTAACATACGCATTTCCCGCCGAATCGACCGCGATGTCGTACCCTGTATCTTCGAATCTACCTCCGAGAAAGGTCGAATACATAAGCACCGGATCGATCACCAGAGGAAGATTTTTATCATGAGCTGCGAGTTGAAAACCGACCCGATCCGACGCGTCTAACGCAAAGCGGCTTTCAATCTCTATTCGCTCTCCCGAAACTTCTTGGTACACGAAGGGCTTGTGCTGACGAAGCGTCTGTCCGTCAACGGCGATCAACAGATCACCCGTCTCTTGCTCGATCTTAATGGAATCGGCACCTTCAAATTTCATGCCGATCTGACGATGGTCGGCTCCTGGCTCCAGGTGGAAGTCGTATTCGAGCTGCTTTTGATTGCCGTAATATTCGACATCGATGCCCTCATAGACCTCTGAATAACGAACGCGACCGAAGCTTCGGGACATTCGTCCGCCACTTGCCGGGATCATTTCCGATGAAATAGTTTGTTTTCCCCTCTAGTTGATTTCTCCCGACCGGTTCTGCCGTTGCATTACCGCCAATTAACTTTAACCGGACCGGCGTGGACTTCCGCGGTTGGCGGTGCTGCGAATCTGCGTTCTTCGAGCCATTTCCCTTGTTCTGATCAATGGAAAGGGAGAAGGTGGCTTCGTCAGGTTTCAGGAAAAGCGTATATCCGACGCCGCGGGCCAGAAAGTCAACTGATTCGTCCGTTTGTCCCTGATTGGCTTCGAAACTCATCTCGACCTGCCCGTAGGCTTCATCGATGGCTTTGGCGGTGGGCTTATCTGCGGATTGCGACATTCCGCCCGAGTTTGATTCCGGTGTTTGCCCGCGATCCGAAGTCGTAATCCACCAGAAAAAAAGAACGGATGTTACCGCGACGAGCAACAGTCCGACTGCCTTAAAGTTAGGTTTTGCCTTGGTTTTGGAAGATGTAAGCGACATAATGACTCCTTGTGCTTATTCTTGATTCTACACCCGGATGCTCCGGAGACAAAACAAAAAATTAAAGGCCGCTCATTTGAAAACGGCCTTTTACTTTTAGATCGTTTTGGTTCGCTGATCCTACGCACTCACGCCGATTAGCCTCGGGTTTGCTTTCTTTTTTAGGAGCTTCTGCAGTTTTAGTCTTGCTTTGTGAAGCTGTGATTTAGATGTACCGACTGAGCAGCCGAGGATGCGGGCTACTTCTTCGTGTTCGTAGCCTTCGACGTCGTGCAGGACGAAGACGTTTTTGTAGCCGTTTGGCAGTTGCTCGATGGCGTTGTCGAGGGCGATCTTGTCCACGATCCGCATTTTGTTCGGATCGGCTGTGCCGGTGACCATTTGGTCAGGCGTGTCGCCTTCTTCGGTGGTTTTCTCGTATTTCACGGTTCGTTTGCGGAAATGCATCAGAACCTGATTTACGGTCATGCGGTGCAGCCAAGTCGTAAAGGCCGAGTCGCCGCGAAAGCTGCCGATCTTGCGATAGAGCTGAATAAAAACGTCCTGCGTCAGGTCTTCCGCCTCAGATGGTCTTTGCAACATTCTCAGGCAAATTGAATAAACTCTTCGATGATGACGCTTGTATAGCTCCTCGAAGGCACTCATGTCGCCGTTTGCCGCCGCCTGGGTCAGCTGAAAATCTTTGGCCGTGCCAAGATCCATCACCTTTGCGTTCGAGGCAAAGAGCACCTCGTCGGTACCGACACCCTGCTCACTATGAAAAACCGGAAAACTTAGAATATCTGTTGTCATTTTATTTCCCCCCACTCGGAATGGGTACCTTTCAATTGCCGTGCCAAACAAATAAAGATAGTCGCAAATCAGCTATTTAACGCCGTACCGTAAACTTTGTTCAATTTATTCGGGCATATTTCTGTATTCGAATATCATCCAAAGACGGATGCGTAAACCTTACTGTGTATCGTGTGGGTCGAGCGTTACACGTTTTGGTGTAGTTCGCCTAAGTTCACTTTTCTGAGACCTGTCGCCGCAAAGAATGGTAAGATTACGGCTATATTAACCAGCTAATTTTCGAGACCGCCTGAATGTTTGTAAAACTACTAAAGATATCCTTTGCCGCCTTGTTTTTGGCCGTCATTATCAGTTTACCTGCGTTTGGCCAGGACGTTCGTACGGTTCCATACAAAAGTCAGGAGGTGTCCGAGACGGATGGCGTACCGGTTCTGATCAAGCATTTACCGGACTGGGAAAATCGCCGCGAGAGTACGACATTTGTTCGCAATTCTGACGAGCTCGTATCAGCCCTCGGTGAACGTCCGGTTTTGAATCTGATAGAATTTGCTCCCGGGATGGAGGCGGTCACCGCCCTGTATGACGCCGGCAAGCTGCTTATTGTCGAATACACGAGTCCGGAAGAGTCAGCGTCCGCAGACGCAAAAATCACGGCTGCTCTAGCCGCAAATGATGAAGCCCAAACGTTTTACCGGCGTATCGGCAATTACAACGTTCTCGTTTTCGATGCGCCAGACCGTTCTGCGGCAAACGACTTGATCGATCAGGTCAAATACGAAAAACAGATCCATTGGCTCGGCAAAAACCCGTTTGCTATCAGCGCCGAGCGCGCTTTTGTTATTACAACGGCAGACATATTTTTGTCGACGCTGATGGTCATTGTAGGTGGCATCGTACTCTCGATTTTTGGCGGCATCATTATCGGATATTTCTTCTACCACTACCGTAACGGCAAACGCTCGAAACTGACAACCTATACCGACGCGGGTGGAATGACGCGGCTGAATCTTGATGGATTCACGCCCGAAATTGCTGCGGATCGTTTGCTAGGAGATTAAATCAGCTAACGTGCAAATGGAGAGACTGTTCTTGATCCGTGTTTTCCGTGTGCTCCGTGGTTAGTTTTCTGAGAAATTTAACCACGGAGCTCACGGAACGACTCAAAATTCTTGATTTTTAGACAGTCCTTTGACGGCCGCTCAAGACGTTAGGGCAAAGCCTCGATCAACCTTTCTATATCCTCAACATTATTAAAAAAATGCGGAGCAATCCGCACGCGGTCGCCGCGTGGGCTGACGATAATATTGTTGGCTTCAAGCTCGGCGGCAATCTTGTTTGCCGGAATTCTGTCTCGGTGTTTGATGCAGACAATTGCCGATTTTTCGCCGTTCGCCCGTGAGCTGATGATGTTGTAATTTTTACCGCCGAGACTGTCGCAGAGATGGTCGGAGAGCTGTTCGAGGTGTTTTTGGATATTCTGCGCTCCCGTTTCGTGCAGGAGTTTGGCGCTTTGCTCGAGGCCGTAGAAAAGCGATGCGGGGCCGGTTCCCGTTTCCCAAGCGAGGGCTGTCGGTTTGAATGATTGTGTACGATCTTCAAAATCCCAGGGCGTCTCGACACTGATCCAGCCGACAAGCGTCGGTTTTACACGCTCGCGGGCGCGATCTGAGAGATAAATCATTCCGCAGCCCTCGGGGGAGCACAGCCATTTATGGCTCGCACCGCACGCGGCATCGACGAACTGTGCGGGCAGATCAAAAGGCATGGCGCCGAGGCCCTGAATAATATCAACGCAAAACAGGGCGTCAACGGCACGTGCTGCTCGGCCGATGCGTTCGAGATCGGCTTTAAAACCCGAGGCGAATTGGATGGCGGAGATGGCGACGACTTTTGTATTTGAATCGATCAGCGAGGTAAATTCGTCGAGGTCGATGCGACCGTTGCGTTCCGGGCAAAGACGGAGATCGACGCCAAATTCGTCTCGAATCCGCCGCCAGGCATAAAAGTTTGCCGGGAATTCGCGCTCATAGCTGACGATATTGTCACCTTTAGCCCACGTCAGGCCATTCGCGATCGAGGCCACGCCGTCCGACGTATTTCGCAAAAAAGCGACCTGCTCAGACCGGACTTTTAGCATCTCAGCAATGATCGAGCGGGCGCGATCCTTTGTCGCGACCCACTCGTTAAAATGCGCCGTGCCATGCTGCGCGACATCGTTGAGCTGCCATTTTACCGCCTCGACCGCAATTGTCGGCACAGGCGAGACGGCGGCGCTGTTAAGGTAAGCATATTTTTCCGTCGCGGTGAACAGTGAGCGAATTTCCTGGTTCATATTTTTGGCGAAAAATGTTCAAGACTCAGAAAAGACGTTTTTCTGTTGCGTTTTTCTTTGACAAAACGAGTCATATAGGCGGATTATAAAAGGTTGGAGAGCGAACATCCAGTCGTTCGCGTGGTTGCGGCTGTTTGGCTAGAATTATGTTGGATTTGCGAAAGAAAAATCAGATTGCCTTCGGGTTGGTTACGCCATTCGATGACAACGATATCGAAGTGACCCATATCGCCAAAGAGTCGCGTCAGGGCCTTTGGTCTGAGGGTTTCAAACTGGTTCGCGATATCTTCTTGATAATTATCGTTTTTATTCTGTTTGGCGTGTTTTTTGTGCAACCCGTTGTTGTCGAGGGAACGTCGATGCTGCCGCAATTGCACGACGGCGAGCGTTTGCTCGTCAATAAGTTGGTTTATTACCGCATCCAGAGCGTAAGCTGGGGCCATATCGAGCGCGGCGACATTGTCGTTTTCTGGTTCCCAAACGATCCGGATAAAAGCTATGTCAAGCGCGTCATCGGTCTGCCGGGCGAGACCGTTGAGCTAAAAAATGGGCGAGTGATCGTCGACGGCAAAGAACTGAGCGAAGACTACCTAAACGACGAATACACCCAGTCCATGCCGCCGCCGATGGTAAAGAAGGTCGATGAACACCACTATTTCGTCATGGGCGACAACCGCGACAACTCATCAGATTCGAGGTATTGGGGTCTGGTTCCTGAGAAATACGTTTACGGCAAAGCATTCTTTCGCTATTGGAAGCCGTCGAATATAGGATTTCTCGAACACGGCGACTACGACCCGAGCATTCCCGCGACTCCTGCTGATAAAAAAGATCACCGCACCGAAGAGCGATAAAATCTCAGCTTATGGCTAAGGCGATTTTGGTTTTAGAGGATGGACGCGCGTTTAAGGGCGTTTCTTTTGGCGCCGATGGCGAGGCGTTTGGCGAGATGGTCTTTAACACGTCGATGTCGGGCTATCAGGAGATTCTGACTGACCCGAGCTACGCCGGACAGATCGTCGCGATGACCTATCCGCTGATCGGCAACTACGGCACGAACGCCGAAGATGTCGAATCGCGCCGCCCGTGGGTCGAAGGTTTTGTCGTCAGGGAAGCCAGCCGCATTGCATCAAATTTTCGCTCGACCTTATCGCTGCAAGATTATCTCAAACAAAATAACATCGTCGGCATCGAGCATATCGATACGCGCGCCCTTGTACGACATATTCGCGACAAGGGAGCGATGCGCAGCCGCCATCTCAACGATCGATTTCGACAAAAAATCACTCTTGGAAAAGGTCCTATCATCGCCCGAAATGCAGAATCGCGAGCTTGCCTCTGCCGTGACCGTTGAAAAAAGCTATGTTTATCCATCAGACACGCCAGAGAACGGACAGGAATCCGCAATCCGCAATCCGCAATCCGCAATCAAGCCCTATCACATCGTCGCCTACGACTTTGGCGTAAAAACCAACAGCCTCCGCGAATTCGCCAAATACGGCTGCCGCGTCACCATCGTCCCGGCCCAAACGTCGGCGGCGGACGCGATGGCTCTGAAACCCGACGGCATCTTCCTCTCAAACGGCCCCGGCGATCCGGCGTCGATGACCGAGGTTGTCAACGAGATCAAAAAGCTCACCCTCAGCCAAACGCCGATCTTCGGCATCTGTCTGGGTAATCAATTGCTTGGCGAAGCCTTTGGCGGCTCGACCTACAAACTAAAATTCGGTCACCGCGGCGGCAACCAGCCGATAAAAGATTTGACGACCGGCAAGATCGAGATCACGTCGCACAATCACGGCTTCGCGGTCGACGCCGACAGCCTGCCGCCCGAAGTCGAAGTCACGCATATCAACCTTAACGACAAGACCGTCGCGGGCCTACGACACAAACAACTTCCGATCTTCAGCGTGCAGTATCACCCAGAATCTGCTCCCGGGCCGCACGACTCGGAGTATTTGTTTGAAAGGTTTGTTAGCTTGATGACGCCGTCTACTTAAAACGTAGGAACGAATATACTTTCGGGATTTTTGTGCGTTAGACTAAAATAGAAAAAGTGGAAATCCTTACTAAAGAAAAATTAAATCAAATTTCGCGTGCCGTAGTTAGCGCGGCTGATCCGCTCATTGTAATTTTGATGGGCTCGCAATCAGCTGGCAAAGCGCGGCCCGATTCGGACATAGATTTACTTGTAATTGGTGAACGGTCGAAAAACGGTCCTTGGAGTAGACGGCGCATGGTCGGCAACATTCGACGCAGGCTTCCGAAAACGGACAGACCGGTTGATGTGCTCTACTTCACGCCGGAAGAAGTTGCTCGTTGGGGTAAGGCGACAAATCACGTAATTAACCATGCCTTAACCGAGGGAACCGTGATATATGAGCGACCTTGACCAGCTCGCGACCTGCTTGAGATGGCCAGAGGCGACATTCGTGCCTTGCGAGGCATGCTCAAGATTGAGGACGACGACCCCGACAACGATTATTTTTCGGATGAAATTTTTGGATTTCATGCCCAACAATCTGCCGAGAAAATTCTGAAAGCGCGTATCGCAAGCCTTGGCGGCCGTTACAGCAAGACTCATGACTTAATGGCTCTTTTGAATTCATTAAGCGATCTCGGTGAGGATGTTAATGACCTGACTGATCTCGTCGATTTAAACTCGTTCGCCGTCCAGTTCCGATACGAGTCATTCGACACCGACGACGAAGAACTCGATCGCGCAGAACTACTTCAAACCCTCGAAACTCTTTTCGACCGAATGAAAAGGGAGATTGATTAACTCTATTAGCTTCAGTTCGAGCTTTACCCTAAGGGCCGATTCCCGTATATATATGCCTTCCAGAACTCAAAAATCCCAGGCGGCTCAAATTACTAAAAGGTTGCTCCAGCGTCGCTTCTCTCATTGCGGCAAACCGACGCGCCGCAATAAATCCTGAAAGCGCGGGTCGTCGCGCAGACTGTCAAAATTTGGTTCAACCCCCAGAAACACGAGCTGCATATCGTGTTCGGAATAGGCTTTTTCCAACAACGCAAGCGCCTGTTCACGATCGCCGAGCGCGGCGTACAGCACCGCCAGAGCCCCGGGCTGAACATATTTGGGGCTCGCCAGTACACGTTCGAGATTCCCCTGCCGCTTTTTTACGTTCGCCGGCTCTGGCGTAAATAGCGCCAAGATAAATGAAATCAATCGGCGGATTTTCGTCAGTCGGTGTGCCTAATTTCTGATAGGCGGCGATAGCTTCCGCGTGCATTCCCTTTGCCGAATAGATGTCGCCGAGATAGCCGTACGCAGCAAGGAAGTCCTGATTTAGCTCGAGCGCTTTTTCCGCAGCCTCAAGTGCTTCATCATAACGCCGGGCAAAATAGAGCGTTTGTCCTAGATTAACATTGACTTGAGGCATAAGCGGGTCGAGTTCCCGGGCGCGTTTGGCTTCAGCGACAGCTTGTTCGTGCCGCCCAGAATAACTTAGAAGCTGCGAAAAGCCGGAGTGTGCCGAAAGGAGATTCGGATTAAGTTCGAGAGCTCGATAATATAGCGGTTCGGCTTCGACCCACTGCCAGGCGTTTCGTTTGAGATTCGCCACGGCAACGTGGGCTTCAGCGAGATTCTCATCCAATTCCAACGCCTTGAATGCTGCTGCCTCTGCTTTTGGCATCGCTTCTTTCGGATCAAGCAAACCGTTCGCGGCAAGAAGTCGATAGGTGCTTGATAATCCGACGTATGCACGAGCGTAATTCGGGTCCAATGCTATGGCCTGATTGAAGTATTCTAGTCCTTTTATTGAGGCATTCGGACCCGTCTTGCCGTTATAGTACCTTCCCTTGAGCAACATTTCGTACGCCAGAGGATTGGTCGTTTCGCGTTTTGCAAGCTGCTGCTCCTGCGTTCCGGTGAGCCGCAAACGCAATTTCTCTGAAACCGTTCGTGCGATCTCGCTTTGCACCGCTTGCGCATCGGCCGCACGGCGATCGTAACTATCGCTCCACAGTTGGCGATCATCGAGAAGGTCGATCAATTCGACACGCACCGAGAGACTCTCGCCGCGTTGTACGATCCGCCCGGTAACAATAGCCCGTACGCCGAGAGAGGTTCCAACCGCCTGCAGATCCAAATTGTTCCCCCGGTATTTGAAACTCGAATTACGGGCGATAACCTTTAGTCGCGGAAGTTGGGCGAGACGGTCGATCAACCTTTCGCTCATACCGTCGGACAAATAATCGAAATTCGCATCACCGCTTTCGTTCGCAAACGGCAAAACGGCGATAGACTCGATCGGTTTTGAAACATCGGCAACAGGCACGGTTCCTTTCGCACCAAAATAATAATATCCAAGCCCGATAGCCGTAATGAGCGATCCCACGATCAAAAATACGGTAAATGATCGGGGCAGCATCGAGACTACCCGCTTAGTCGTTTCAGGTTCAAGACCATTCCTCTGGGACCCAAACTCGCAACTGAATCTATAGCCGCGTTTCGGTATGGTTTCTATAAACTTCCCATTCTTTGAACTTTCACCGAGAACTTTACGAAGGACGGATATATTGTGCGCGAGGTTCACCTCTTCCACGAAACTCTCCGGCCAGATAGCATTCATGAGTTCTCGCTTCTCGAGTGCGTGTCCGTTGTTCTCAAGGAGCAGCAGCAAAGTGTCGAAAACCTTTGGAGTAAGCGGGACCGGATTGCCGCCGCAAAGCAACACGCGCTCTTCCACATCAACGCGGAAACGGTCGAATTCATACAAAAGCGGCGTTGTTTTCGGTTTTATAGGATTTGAGACTTCATTCAACAAAAATTCAAAACTTTTTCAAGATTTCTAAAAGACTTTCCGAACCGAATAAGCGTACCGTCCCTATGAAACGACAGTACTGCGAACCGTTCGGCAAGAAATTTGAGCGCTTCGCTATTCTAGTCGGATTCGTTCTGTAAGCGCAATAAATTTGTGGCCGCATTGAAAAAAAGGTGAGTCAATACCAAAAGGAGAAAAGAACATGAAACGAGAAATGAGATTTAGAATATTGCAGGTAGCCATTATATCTGCGTGTGTTTGTGCATCCGCCTTTGCGCAGGGCAACAGTCATAACCCCGATGACGTAGCGATCGAGTTAATCGGTCAAGTTACCAACCCGTTGCCGACAACCGCGTTCCAATGCGGCTATCTTAGCTACATAAATGGAACAGATGGTCCAATTTTCAGCGGAACTCCGCAGAACGAGACGACCACGCTCTTTACTTTTTATTCTGACAACGTCACCACAAGGGTGATCAACAACGGACCGCTGCGCATCATAAACCGTGAAGAAGGCACCTTTACGATCTACTTTGACGGTACGCCGAATGGAAACTTCTCGAACCCGGATACATTTCGTGACGGTCAGCCGGTATTGACGGCAAGTCTCAGGCATCAGGTCATCATCGACACAATAACCGGGGCATTCACTGCCACTTTTACATTGACGGTCACATCGAACAGTCCTTTCGACTTTAATGGTCGGGCACTAAGGATGGGTAAGGTCGGTGATAAGCTCAGGCTCACCTTCCAGGGGCACACTAATTCGCCTGCACCGCCATCGGGCAACATCGCGGGCTTCATAGTCGGCGACAGCCTGATAAAGCCGGAAAGATAGTTACACGAAGAAAGAAGAGGATGCGAATCATTACTCGCATCCTCAAATCTTTTTCAGTCAACTCAGCTCTACTGGCCGATCCCGTAGATATACGGCGCGATCACCAGCGACACAATCGACATTAGCTTGATAAGAATGTTCATCGACGGGCCTGAGGTGTCTTTGAAGGGGTCGCCGACGGTGTCGCCGGTGACGGAGGCTTTGTGGGGTTCTGAGCCTTTGTAGACCATATCTCCGTTGATCTCGACACCTTTTTCAAAGGATTTTTTGGCATTGTCCCAGGCTCCGCCGGCGTTTGATTGAAAGATGCCCATCAGTACGCCCGAGACGGTGACGCCGGCGAGCAGACCGCCGAGCACTTCGGGGCCCATTGTAAAACCGACCAGGACTGGCGTGACAAGAGCAATCGCACCCGGCATCATCATTTCACGCAACGACGCTTTGGTTGAGATGGCGACGCACTTTTCGTATTCAGGTTTGGCGGTGTAATCCATGATGCCCGGAATTTCGCGGAACTGGCGGCGGACTTCGTTTACCATGTCCATCGCCGCACGACCTACCGCCTGGATACACAGGGCTGAGAAGATGAACGGAATCATTCCGCCGACAAAGAGTCCGGCCAATACCGGAGCCTTGTAAATATCGATGGCCGAGATTCCCGCGATACCGACGAAAGCCGCGAACAATGCCAACGAGGTCAATGCTGCCGAAGCGATGGCAAAACCTTTTCCCGTCGCCGCCGTTGTGTTTCCGACTGCGTCGAGGTTGTCGGTGCGTTCGCGAACTTCGGGTGGTAATTGGCTCATCTCAGCAATCCCGCCTGCGTTATCGGCAATTGGGCCAAATGCATCGATCGCGAGCTGCATCGCCGTTGTCGCCATCATTCCCGCCGCAGCGATCGCAACGCCGTACAATCCGGCAAAATAATAAGATGCGATGATGCCGGCCGCGAGTGTCAGGATCGGAATCACGGTCGATTTCATACCGACCGACAGACCGGCGATGATATTTGTTGCGTGTCCTGTGGACGATTGCTGAATGATCGACATCACCGGTTTTTTACCCATCGCGGTGTAATATTCAGTGACGATGCTCATGATCGCCCCGACTATCGTCCCGACAACGATCGCGAAGAAAACGCCCCATTTATTAAAGCTTGTCGTCCGCAATGTGATCTGACCATCAGGCAGCATCCACCAGACTACAAAGAACGAAGCGATCACGGTCAAAAGCATCGAAGACCAGTTTCCGACGTTCAGAGCCTTCTGCACACTCGATGTTTCGTCCTTGATCTTAACCAGAGAGCAGCCGATGATCGAGAAAACAATACCGAGCCCGCAGATCACCATCGGCAAAAGGATCGGCGACATACCGCCAAAAGCGTCCGTCACTCTGATCTCCTGACCGAGGACCATGGTGGCCAAAATAGTCGCGACGTACGAGCCGAAAAGATCGGCTCCCATGCCAGCAACATCGCCGACGTTGTCACCGACATTATCGGCGATGGTCGCCGGATTTCGAACGTCATCCTCCGGAATTCCGGCCTCAACTTTACCGACCAGATCGGCCCCGACATCGGCCGCTTTTGTATAGATACCGCCGCCAACGCGGGCAAACAGTGCGATTGACTCCGCCCCTAACGAGAAGCCCGTCAGAACTTCAATCGCCGTTTTTACAGTATTTGCACCCAATCCCGCAAACAACGCGAGGAACGCAATGAACAGACCGCCAAGCCCTAAAACCGCCAAACCAGCCACGCCAAGTCCCATTACGGTCCCGCCGGTAAACGAGACTTTCAGCGCCTGTTTGAGGCTCGTTCGGGCCGCCTGTGTCGTTCGAACGTTCGCCTTGGTCGCCACTCGCATTCCGATATAGCCTGCTGTGGCCGAAAACACGGCACCGATGATAAATGCGATAGATATCACCCAACTCGAGTGGATTTCTCTGCCATTTACCTCATGGATCGTTCCTGAATAGGCTAATATAACCGCCGTGAACAAAACGAATATGCTAAGCACTTTCCACTCGGCCTTTAAAAACGCCATCGCGCCGTCGGCGATATAGCCGGCGAGTTCCTGCATTTTCGCATCGCCGGCATCCTGCTTACTGACCCAGGCCGACTTAAACGCCATTACCGCGAGTCCTAAAATCCCTAAAGCGGGGGCTAAATAAATCACGTAACTGTTCATATAGTTCTCAATCGTTTGTTTAGGCCAAACCTCGCGAGTGTAACCTCGCCGGACTCGGCAAACTTGTGTATAGTGTCTGACTAGCTCATGGCCGTCCAAAACTATTGATTATCGAATACTTGCCGCTATTTAACAAATATCGCCATGCAAATTAAGCGGGTGTAAGGTTTGGAGTTACGCATTGTCGGCCTTATTGTTAAGGTTGAAGCCAGCCAAAGCTGGAACTCCAAACTTTTATGCCCGGAACGCTCTATCTCGTCGCCACGCCGATCGGCAATCTGCAGGACATCACCCTGCGGGCGCTCGAAACGCTGCGCACCGTTGACGTGATCGCCTGCGAAGACACGCGGCACACGCGAAATCTGCTCAACCACTTCCGCATTTCAAACAAAACGATGAGCTACCACGAGCATAACGAGCAGGAACGCGCCGAGGAGTTTGTCGATAGATTGCTCCAAGGCGAATCCATCGCCATCGTTTCAGACGCGGGCACACCGGGAATCTGCGATCCGGGATTCCGAATCGTGCAGAGAGCAACCGAGGTCGGGGCGAAGGTCGTGCCTGTCCCCGGCGCGGTCGCGTTTGTTAGTGCTGTAATCGCATCGGGGATCCCAGCAGATTCGATATTCTTCGGAGGATTTCTGCCTGCAAAAAAGGGCGAGCGGCGAAAGCGGCTCGAAGAAGTTCGTGATTTTCCCGCAACGCTTGTCTTTTATGAAGCCCCGCATCGCCTTACAAAAGCTCTGATCGATTGCATAGAGGTTTTGGGTGATCGCCGGGCCGCCGTCGCACGGGAGATTACCAAACTCCACGAGGAATTTAATTACGGCGCGCTGAGTGAAATTCTCGAGCGATACTCGGCTTTGACTGTCAAAGGCGAGATCGTTTTGGTTATCGACAGGGCACAATGCAAACCATCGATCCCCAACGCATCGCCCGAAAATCTAGCCGCCCGCGTTGCCGAATTGGAATCCGGTGGGTTCGATCACAAGCAAGCACTAAAAAAGGCCGCAAAAGAACTGGGGCTGAGCAAATCGGAGGCATATAGGATCATGTTGAAATCCAATAGCTGAATCTTCTCGGCGTTCTTCGCTGCCTGCCCCTTTTTTTCCACGGTTCAATCAAAATAGTTTGCAAGACGATTAATGCGGTACGTTCTCACTTCATGACATGATTCCGCAAAAAAATAACGGAACTTTTTCCAAACTGCGGCGTCTAATCGTGCAGCAAAATATTTTTGCGAGCGAAGCAACTAAATCTTCGTCTCATGTGTCTTTGTAGGTGTTCGTCAAAATTTTTAGATCTGAGGTATTTTCTGTTATGAAAAAGGTCATTTTGTTCGTTCTGGTTTTTTCTCTTGTTATTCCTTCACTCCTTATTTTTCCAGGTACTTCGGTACGTGCCTGCGGTGACCGCGAACCTGTAACCTTGCTCGCCCTTGTCCGTCAGAGTAAGACTATCCACATCGCAACCTACCGTGGCCAGGATGAGGGTGACGTGCAAAAAGACAAGGACGAGGACGTGAGCTATCGCGAGATAAAGCGGAATTTTGACGTAACTTCGACTTTAATGGGCGAAACGGTAAAATTTGTAACGATTCCGAACCGGCAGTATATATACGACGAAGAACTCCCAGCCGCCGACGTCGCGGAGCAGGCTCCGGTCGTACCAGGTTCAGAAGCTGAAAATCCGTCGCCTGAAAGTACCGTTGAGCCGTCCGTTACCGAATCTCAGTCAGCCGAGGAATCGGAAGAGTACGACGAAGATGGGCAAAAGGCCCTTTCGCCCGGCGATAGCGTTATTCTCTTTCTCACAACCGACGAAGAGAGCAAAGCTGTGCAGCCGACAGATTGGGTAGATGGCATTAAGAGCATTTCTCATGCGGATATTGGTGTATATGAAGCGCGTATCAAGGAGATCATGCCAATACTCGCAGCCAAAAAGCCGGATGCCGACAAGATCGTCGATTGGCTCGTCCGTTTGGTCGAGGATCCGGTGACTCGCTGGGACGGAGCCTACGAACTGGAGCAAAGTTTCAATGCCAAGGAACAAAAGGCCGCTATGGAAGCCGAGCAAAAACAGACTCCCAAAAAGGAAGACGAGGAGCGGCCCGAAATCCCCTACAAATCCGATACGCTCGATACCGGCCTCTCCACGCTGTTTGCCACCAAACTCGGTGAGCATCACCAGCAGACGCTAACTAATACGCTGATCCAGAGCCGGTTTCGCAACGCCCAAAAGAAAGCTGGTTCCGATGGGTTGGTCGCCGGCGACCGCGAACTGATGCGGATCGTCGCTCGCTGGGCGGATGATCGCGTGGCTCTGATGTTCATCGACCAGATCCGCAGCGACGCTTATGCGACTTACGACAAGTCTTCGCTGATGTCGCATGTTGCGACGATCCTTGCCGACAAAGACCTGTCCGAGATGGCCGCAAAATTCGAGGAAAATTCGTATCAAGACGATGAGGAAGCCATTGAGACCGCGAAAGCGGTCGCGACGATAAGGTTAGCTGAAGGTGAAAAGACGGGCGAAACCGAAAACGTTACGTCGGCCACTGGCGAAACGCAGCCGGTTCCGGCGACATCGGCAGCCAAGCCGACAGCGAAAAAACCGGCTATGACCTATAAACGGCTTCGCGATGACCTGACGAGTAAATTTCTAAAACGAGCCGAAACCGTCATAGCGGAAAATCAGGTGCGGGCAGCGAAGTAGTAGGACTGGAGCGGCAAGCATCCTGCTTGCCACGCTGCGGCTTCCGCGGCGTGACGACGTTAGATAACGACGTAGATATTTATCGAGTTGATCTAGACCAAGAACCGCTGGCAAGCAGGATGCTTGCCGCTCCAGTCTTGCTTATCGACCACTTAATTCCGGTGGAAGCTGCTTGTCGATCTTCGGACGTTCCTTGAGATCGGTCAGTTCCCACATCGTGAGAAAGATCGTGCGGGTGACCTTTTCCATTTTCTGATAATCGATCTTGTCCGCGTGATCGGTTGGTTTGTGATAATCCTCATGCTCGCCATCGAACCAGAACGAAATAGGAATCCCATTGACCGCATAGTGAAAGTGATCTGACCGGAAAAAGAACCGGTTTGGATCCTTGGGGTCGTCGTACCGGTAGTCGTAACCCAATTTAAGATAGGCGTCGTTAGTACCTTTTGTGACAGCACCGAGCGTTGAGGACATCATCTCGGAACCGATCACGTAGATGCCGTTTTCACCTGAAAGGTCCTTGTTCAAAGGATTCGTATCGCCCTCTTTTTTGCTGCGGCCGATCATGTCGATATTGAGCTGAGCGATGACATTCTTGATATTAACCGTAGGAAACTTGTTAAAATACTCCGCTCCCCACAGCCCTTTTTCTTCACCGGCATGCCAGACGAGCAGAACCGAACGCTTCGGTCGAACCTTGCCCTTGGCCAGGGCCTCGGCGATCGAGAGTACCGCCACCGTGCCCGAACCGTCATCGTCGGCCCCATTCCATATCTTATCTTCGCCGGGTGCATTCGGGTTTGTGCCGACGTGATCATAGTGGGCACCGACGGCAACCATCTCATTTTTAAGTACTGGATCGCTGCCTTCCCACAACGCAACGACGTTCTGCGTCCATTGAATTTCCGGCTTGGTCGCTATCGTGAAATCAAAGACTTTGCTCGAACTGACTTCGAACGAGTTTGTGTGACCACTTAGCGGATTTCCAGCCTCACCCTTGAAAATAGCATTGGTCACCTTTGGTGAGGCAAACAGAACGGTCATCGGTGTCTGGCCCTGCGGTGCGGCATTGGCGGGAGAAAGTTTGTCGACGACCATTCGACTGCGGCCGAAGTTTTGGGTAATGGCCGACCAGTTTTCCTGAAGAAATTTCGAGGGAAGAACAAGTAAACCCGCAGCACCGTTGGCCCGTGCGTATGTTGCCGCATCGGCCCAATCTGTCCCGCGTCCAGCGGGCGGCAGATCGGCCTGGGTTACACCGGCAGGCAGCGGAACCAACCCGCGACCGCTGAGCGGGCCTTCACCGTAGACGGCAACGAGTTTGCCTTTGACGTCCATGTTGGCATACGGATTCATGCCTTTTGACTTGATCATCCAGCCGTTACCCGCAAAGACAATCGGAGCAGAGATCGAACCTGATCCCGATGCTCTGGCGACATCCTCGCCATATGTGAAAGTCTCGCCGCCGAACTTAACAGATGTCGCCGCCGCGTCGACCGAATCCCGGCGCAGACCCATCTTTTGAAAAAACGTACCGTTATCGCCAGCACCTTTAAATCCCCAACGCTGGAGATTCATTTTGAGGAATTCGGCCGTCACGTCGAGGCCGTACGACGGCGTGTCGCGGCCACCCATGGCGTCCGATGCTACAAAATACAGATAATTACTGATCTGTCCGGCGGTGATCTCCTCAGCCATCTTTCGCTCGGAACCAGTGATCTTGACCGCTTGCCCAAATGCAACTGCTGGCAGCAGAAGGGTTACGGATAAAAGGAATATGAAAATACGCTTTGTCATGCTTTCTCCAATATTGGTTTTGTTGAATTTCGGTGATTTCAATTGTATTGTTACGAGCAAAATGCGGCAATTGTTTCGGTCTTGTCAGACGAGGGTCTCAAAAGCACAACACGCCGTTCAGAGGCGGGCTTGCCCGCCGGTTCCGGGGCGTTTCGCGGGCAAGCCCGCCGCCTAACGAGATTTCTGACGATTACGATCCGACGATGCATATTTTGTGACGGTCGGCCAGATCAATCATCTCTTCACGGTCAAAAATCAGCGTTTTGGCGGCGGTAACGGAAAGGCAGTCAGCACCTGATTCGATCATCGTTTTGACGGTTGGAAGTCCAACGACCGGAACGTCGAATCGCATGTCCTGATCGGGCTTTGCGACTTTTACGACCGTGAGCTTATCTTTCGCGAGTTCCCCGGCGCGTTTTATGGTCGCGTCTGTACCCTCCATAGCTTCGATAGCAACGCATGCTTTACCGCGAACGACGATCGTTTGGCCGAGGTCGAGGCGGGCTATCTCGTCAGCGATGTGCAGACCGTACTGGATGTTTTCCCGTTCGAGGTCGGTCGGTTTCCGCTTTGTCAAAACACCTTCGCCAGCGAGGCGATCCTGGATAAAAAAGGTCGAATCGACCAGCTCGATGCCCTCTTTGGCCATCTCGTTGGCGATACCGCCGATCAACGCAACTGTGTTTCGACGCGGGAGATTCCATAGCATTTTGACCATCCGCACATCCGGAATGGCTCCCGAAAAAAGTTGCACATGTTTTACCTGTCCGGCCATCATTGCTTTGGAAACGTTGTTTTTCGTAAAAAAAGAGATCATCTTGCCCAACTGCCCGATGCCGACCCACGCGACCGTTTCGGCAACGTCGTTGATACGCGGATCAGCCTCTTCTTTGATGGCGACAACCGCGAGTTCGAGACCTGCTTTTTTTGCGCCTTCGATGACAAGGAATGGAAACCGGCCATTACCGGCGATGAGTCCGTATTTCATAGAGGTAAGAATTTTAGCATGGACTGGCCGACGACTGGAGCGCAAGCATCCTGCTTGCCAACGCCGTCGCTTCGACGGTGTGATAATCGTGCGGATGAAAACAATGTGTGAAAAGCCAAGCCCTTCACGCCGGAGGAACCGGCGTTGGCAAGCAGGATGCTTGCGGTCCAGTCAGGAAAACATTCCCCGTCGATTTGCGTATCAAACTGGATTTCTGATTTGATTAGAATATTCCAATCGTCCAAAAGGAAAATATGTTCAAAATATCAGGCTTTGCCTCTGCACTTCTTTCCGTTTGTTTTTCGGCTTCCTTCGCTCAATCGTCCTCACCATACATGACCGAGCCGGCTATATCGCCTGATAAAAAGGAGATTGCGTTTGTTTCGGGCGGCGACATCTGGTCGGTCGGGGCCGAGGGCGGGGCGGCGAGATTGCTCGTTTCGCATCCGGCGAACGAAGCGAAGCCGCTGTTCTCGCCCGACGGACGGCATCTGGCATTTGCGTCGAACCGCACCGGCACCGGCGATATTTACCTTCTCGAATTAGAAAGCGGCGTTTTGCGGCGGCTGACTCACGACGACTCAAACGAGCAGCTCGACGCGTGGTCGCGCGACGGGAAATGGATATATTTTTCGTCAAGCAGCCGCGATATATCGGGTATGAATGACATCTACCGCATCCCGGTCGCGGGCGGAACGGCGATGCAGATAAGCTCGGATCGATATACAACTGAGTTTCACTCCATGCCGCTCGCGGACGGTTCGATCATTTTTGCGGCCCGCGGTAATTCGGCCAGCCAATGGTGGCGCCGCGGTCGCAGCCATCTCGACGAAAGCGAATTGTGGCAAAAAACCGGCGATTCGTATACGCAGCTTACTCCGCGCGGAGCAAAACAGATGTGGCCGATGGCAACGGCGGACGGCTCGAAGGTTTACTTCGTCTCAGACCGCACCGGCCCGCAGAACATTTGGTCGATGCCGCGTGGCGGACAGGCGAAGCAGGTCACTACATTCACCGACGGACGCGTCCTCTGGCCGAACCTTTCTTATGACGGTCAGGAGGTGGTTTTCGAGCGTAATTTCAAGCTCTGGAAGATGAAAACCGATGGCGGAAAGCCGCAGGAACTTAGCATAACCCTGCGCGGCGCCGCATCGAGCCCGATCAACGAGCGGATCAATCTGTCGACGCAAATCCGCGAACTCGCCCTGTCGCCCGACGCCAAAAAGGTCGCTGTTATAGCTCGCGGCGAGCTTTATGCGGCTTCGGCAAAAGACGGCGGTGAGGCCGTTCGCGTGACAAATACGGCGGCACCGGAGTCGTCTGTAGCGTGGTCGTCCGACAGCAAAAAGCTCGTCTACACTTCGGAACGTGATGGCGCGATGAATCTGTTTCAATACGATTTTCCGACCGAAACCGAAACTCAGCTTACAAAAGGCCCACAGATGGACACGGATGCCGTTTTTGCACCTGACGGCAAATCGTTTGCGTTCGTCCGCAACGCGAGAGCAATTTTTGTTTACGATATCGAGGCGAAAAAGGAACGGGAGCTATGCAAAGTTTACGTCGATCCCGCACCGCTCGGCTCTAATAGTTTTGAGTGGTCGCCGGACAGCAAATGGATCGCGTTTTTGACCTACGCACCTGAGGCTCGTTCGTACACCAATATCAGCGTCATCCCGGCCGGCGGCGGCACGGCGAA
Source organism: uncultured Acidobacteriota bacterium (assembly GCA_963738935.1). Taxonomy (GTDB): domain Bacteria; phylum Acidobacteriota; class Blastocatellia; order Pyrinomonadales; family Pyrinomonadaceae; genus OLB17. The sequence continues at coordinate 3,763,763 of CAVTYF010000001.1, forward strand.
ACCCGTAAGCTTTCTTTCAAATTCGAACTCCGGCTCGATCGCCTGGAGCCCGGACGGCTCATATATTCTATACGGGTCGAGCCAGCGGACAGAGAACGGCGTTCTTGCCCGCATCGATCTGAAATTGCGAACGCCCAAATTCCGCGAGGATACGTTCCGCGATCTTTTTAAACAGGAAAATCCGCGAGACAAGCCGGCCGCTCCGGCCGCATCACCCGTGCCGAGTCCTCAGCCCGCGGCGCCTACTCCGGCTCCCGCCGAGAAGAAAGATGAGTCAAAGGCAACCGAAATCATATTCGAAGACATTCGCAAACGGCTAGGCTTTATCACCACGGGCGTCGATAACAATGGAGCAGTGATCAGCCCGGACGGCAAGACTCTGCTCATCCTCGGTGCGGCTGAAGGCCAATTTAACATCTACACAATGCCGCTTGACGAGTTGGCGACCGACCAATCGGCGAGGCAACTTACATCGACGTCCGGGTTTAAGTCGCAGGTTCAATTCTCGCCCGATAGCAAAGAGGTTTACTTCGTCGAGAACGGCCGCGTCAATATTGTCGGAATGGATCGCCGCGAGGTTCGGCCGCTAAGCCTCAACGTCGATCTAAACGTCAATTTTGCTCAGGAAAAGATGGAGGTTTTCAAACAAGGTTGGCGCGTACATGAGGGATAATTTTTATGACGACAAGTTTCACGGCGTTGACTGGGATGCCGTGAAAACAACCTACGAACCATTGATCGTCGCCTCGCGGACGATGGACGAGGTCAGGCGGTTGATGAATATGATGGTCGGCGAACTCAACGCCTCGCACCTCGGCGTGGGAGCTGGCGGTCCTCCGGCGTTTACGGCGACGACGGTCGGTAAGCTCGGCCTGCGATTTGACCGCAACGAATTTGAAACGAACGGGCGGCTCAAGATCACAGAGGTTATCACGCTCAGCCCGGCGGCGGTCGTCAAGACAATTAACGTAGGCGACTATTTGATCAGCATCGACGGGGCAAAGGTCGCGAGCGGCGTAAACATCGACGAACTGCTCGAAGGCAAGGTCGGACGGCGTGTCGAGTTGGAGATATCAGCCTCGGCCGACGGTTCGAACAAACGCGAAGTCGTATTAAAGCCGATCTCGACCGGTGCTGAGAAAAATCTGCTCTATCGCCAGTGGGTTGAAGCAAATCGCGGCTACGTCGAACGCGTCAGTGGCGGCAAACTCGGCTACATTCACTTGCCTGACATGGGACAGGGCTCGCTCAATCAGATGTACATCGATCTCGATGTCGAGAATCAGGCGAAACAGGGCGTTGTCATCGATATTCGCAATAACAACGGCGGTTTTATCAATCCGTATGTGATCGACGTGCTTTCGCGTCGGGGCTATCTGACCATGAAAGAACGCGGGCTGTGGAACGTGCCGGGCCGAACGCAGCTCGGGCAGCGGGCTCTCGAACTTCCTACGATCCTGGTCACAAATCAGCATTCGCTATCCGACGCCGAAGACCTGACCGAGGGTTATAAAACGCTAAAACTCGGCAAGGTCGTCGGCGAGGCGACATCTGGCTGGATCATTTTCACGTGGAACGCAAGCCTTTTTGAGGGAACAACGCTCCGCTTGCCACGACAGTTAATTCTAGGCTCGGACGGCAAGAATATGGAGCTAAATCCGCGAACGCCCGACGTTGCCGTCACACGCCCCATCGGTGAGACCATGACCGGCAAGGACTCGCAGCTTGACCGGGCGGTTAAAGAATTGCTCGGGAATTAGAGCGGATTTTGAAAAGTTGTGCGGTTTGTTCGGTGATCCACACGTCTGTTACCAACCCACTCGTCCAGAATCCGGGGGTGGATTTTTTTGTTTTTTTAATTGCGTTCGGTTTTAAATGTGGCACGTGCCACATTTTTACAAAAACGGCCTATTTTTCGACATTTGTCGACAAATAAGTCGATTTCGTCGAAGGGATTTTCATCTAGAAACGGCAAAAAACGGTCCACTGGTGAAGGTAAATCCGCGACTGGTCGAAGGTCAATCCGGCCAAAAGACCTTTACCATTCGACCACGCCATCGGAGCTGCCCCGCGAACTCTGCTTCAGAGTACAAATCGAGACCACTCAGATGACACAGATAGAAAAAGGATGTGCTTGAACTGTTTAACATGTGCGGCAAAATCCCATATGGGCTTTAGTATTGCGGCTCTGCTTCGTCGGCGTAGCGACCGTCAGCTATTGAGGACATTTTGTCGCGGATCAGGTCAAAGGGGAAGCCCTGTCGGGCGAGGAAGGCGTAAAATTTCTGTGTTTCCTCGCGTGTCGCGGGTTTTCCCTTTGAACGGAGCCGTTTGACGATGGCTTTGTCGATCTGGTCCTCTTCCGGCATTTCGTCAAAAGCCGCAGTGATCGCACTATCGACGATGTCGCGATCCAGCTTTTTCATCGACATCGATTGCTGTAGGCGTCGCTTCCCTTGCGGTTTTTGACGCAGTTTCGAAAGTGCGACGTCGCGGGCGTATTGTTCGTCATCCAGGTATTTATACCCCTTGAGTTTCTCGATTACCTCGTCAACGATCGTTTGATCTGTCCAAGGCTTTTCGAGCAGGCGTTCGCGCAGTTCACGAACGCTACGCCCTTTAGCAGCCAAAAGATTGCCAGCTCGTTTCATCGTCTTCTCGCGCGAACGCTCGGTGATTATGCGCTCTTCGTCTTTTACCGGTTGTCTTCGCCGTTGCCGCATAAAAAACATTCTGGTACACAATCCCGCGCGTAAGCAAGGGCGAAACATTCAACATCACCTGGATAGATGCCGGGTCGTGATTCGCCCTTGCTTACGCGCTGGCTTTTGCAAAGGTTAGACTATAACTGTGAACGGTATTCTCATTATCGATAAACCCGCCGGCATCACCTCGCACGATGTTGTGTCGAAGGTGAGGCGGATTCTCAAAACAAAACGCGTCGGCCACACCGGTACGCTCGATCCGTTTGCGACGGGTGTGATGGTGATACTCGTCGGCCAGGCGACGCGGCTGGCTCAGTTTTTGGATAAAGACATTAAGGAATACGAGGCGGTCGTTAGGTTTGGATTTGAGACGGATACGGGAGATCGGACCGGAAGTCCAAAGTCCAAAGTCCAAGGTCCGAAGTCCGTTAACATTGAACAGGTTGAAGGTGTCCTTGAGAGTTTTAGAGGTGAGATCGAGCAGGTTCCACCGATGTATTCGGCTAAAAAGGTTGACGGCAAAAAGCTATACGAGCTTGCCCGAAAAGGGGAAACGATCGTACGTAAACCCCTCAAGGTGACCATCCACAGATTAGAGTTAATTCCGCCTGCACCAGCCACCTACGACGAATCCATATTCGAACGGAATACTCTTGGAATACAAGTAAGCTGCTCCGCCGGGACATACATCCGAACACTTGCCGAAGACATCGGCCGCAAGCTCGGCACGGGCGCGCATCTAACCGAGCTGCGCCGAACCGCCGCCGGAAGATTCTCGATCTCGCAAGCTGTCACTTTAGAAGAGCTTGGTGAAATGGTCGATCCGGCGAGCCGGATCATTCCGATGGAGGAAGCGGTCTCGCATCTCGCAAAATTCGACCTCAACCCCGACCGCGCGGCGAAGACGAAGAACGGGCTTTCGACCCGCGTTTTTGATGTGTCGTTTGGTGATGACGAGGCCGTGCAGATGTTCGATGATACGAAAACGCTGATCGCCATCGGCTTTTACAACGCAGCGGAAAATGTTGTACAGCCGAAGGTGGTTTTAGTATAAACTGAATTTTAGTTAGTGGTCTTTGTGTCTTCTCTCCGTGGCCTTCGTGTTTGAGAGAAGACCTAACACAAAGATCGCAAAGTGAAGAACCCAAAGAACGCAAAGGCTGAGCGTATGAAAAAACGAAATCTTGCGATCGCATTTGGCGGGGCTGTCGGGGCGGCTGTCGCGGTAAAGCTTTTGACGCGGGCCGACACGGTGAAGTGGGATATGGTTGCCGATCACGTCATTCATTCCGACAAATCGCATTTCGTAAACGTCGATGGCGCTCGTGTGCATTATCAGGAATTTGGCGATGTCAAAAAGCCGCCGATGATCCTGATTCACGGCTATACGGCGTCGGTTTATGTCTGGAAAACGGCGGCCCCGATGTTGGCTGAGGCTGGTTTTCGCGTGATTGCGGTTGATCTGCTGGGGTTTGGATATTCGGAAAAACCTTCGTGGTTTGATTACTCTATCCAAGGGCAGGCAAGGATGATTTCGCGGTTTATGAATCGGCTCGGCATCGGTCGTGCGACGATCGTCGGTAGTTCGTATGGCGGCGCGGTTGCGTTAAATCTGGCGCTCGATTACGGCGAATCGGTCGAAAAACTCGTCCTCGTCGATGCCGTCTGTAATGACGAGCCAAAGAATCATCCGTTATTGAAAATAGTCTCGGTTCGAGGCATCGGCGAGGTAGTCACGCCTTTCCTGATCGATTCAAAGATGTTTTTACGCCAGCGTATGTACGAAACGCTCGCCCCGGCTAATCACCACATGATCACCGACGACCGCATCGAATCGATCCGCCGTCCGCTCTATGCCGCCGATGGCCACCGCTCGGTCCTCGCCACCTCGCGTGCCTGGCGCGCCGACCGTTTAGAAACCGATGCACATCTGATAAACCAACCAACCCTCATCATCTGGGGCGACCAGGACAACGTCATCCCGATCAAAAACGGCCACAAACTCCATCAGGAAATCCTAAATTCGCGCTTCGTCATTCTCAAAGACTGCGGACATGTGGCCCCCGAGGAAAAGAGCGAGCTATTTACGGAACTGGTTAGCGAATTTGCTCGTGACCGGAAGGGGAAGATCGAGGCTAGGGAAGGGGATGAGGTGCGGTTGGAGATCTAGAATATGCGGCTCACGAGGTTTGCTGTCGCTGAAGGCGACAAAGATAATAGCCTGGGGTGAAGCGAGGCTTTGCGAGCGGAACCCTAGGTTAACGAAAGACGAGACTTCCGACGCTGAAGGCGTCGAACTCTTCGTCCCGGCGAATGTGGCTCGCCTTCAGCGAGCAATTTTTTATCGACCAAGTCCTGGGGTTTCGCAAGGCCTTCACCCCAGGCTATTTTCTTTGTCGCCTTCAGCGACGGATTTCTTGTGCTTTCAAATTCATTTCTCTATGGTAAGGGTGTTTTTACGACGATCGCGATCAGCGATGGTCAGCCTCAGCTGTGGGGAAAACATTGGAAACGACTTTCTGGGAATGCGTCGGCCACCGGTGTCGATCTAGATGATTACAATTCTGACCGTGTTTTTGCCGAACTTTGTAGAGTTATCGATCAAAAAGAACTCGTCGAGGGAAAGGTGCGCATTACGTTTTTCGATGAGCGGAGCAGTGAGATATGGCCAGATTGCGATTGTCTCCGCGAAGTAACCGGTTTGAGTATACTCGTCGGCGAGCGAAACCGTTTGCCACACGAGTTCCGCTTTTCCGTTTCGCCATTTCCCACTAATTCCCGCTCACCGCTCGCCGGTATCAAATCTTGCAACTATCTCGAACCGATCATGTCGCTAGATGAGGCGAAGGGGCGTGGATTTGATGAGGCCGTTCGTGTCAATGAACGCGGTTTTGTGACGAGCGCGTGTATGGCGAATGTGTTTTGGCTCAAGGGCGGTGAACTGTTTACGCCGGGTTTGGCGACGGGCTGTCTGGCCGGGACGACGCGGGAGTTTGTGCTCGAGAATATTGATTGCCGAGAGGTTGAGGTTGGGATCGAGGAGTTAGAAAATGCGGACACGATCTTTTTAACTTCGGCGGGGATCGGGGTTGTGCAGGTTGCGGAGTTTGAGGGGACGACGTTGGAAAAGGTTGACCATTCAATCTTGAAATTGCTGCCTTACTAGGCATTTTCGTTTCAATCCGACTAGTTCAATCGCCAACCAAGAAACACCCCGTCAGCGGAAGCCGCTGCCACCCCTCCTTTGTAAGGAGGGGAGTTTTCTTATCGAACCTTTGGTCCGATTCGTTACTTCTAATTTTTCCTAACAAGCTAACTAGGGCATTACGCAACGCGTTCTGGTTAGCTTGTTTTTAATATCTTGCTCCTAAACCAAGAACCACCCCGTCAGCGGAAGCCGCTGCCACCCCTCCTTTGTAAGGAGGGGAGTTTTCTTATCGAACCTTTGGTCCGATTCGTTACTTCTAATTTTTCCTAACAAGCTAACTAGGGCATTACGCAACGCGTTCTGGTTAGCTTGTTTTTAATATCTTGCTCCTAAACCAAGAACCACCCCGTCAGCGGAAGCCGCTGCCACCCCTCCTTTGTAAGGAGTGGGGAGTTTTCTTATCGAACCTTTGGTCCGATGCGTTACTTCTTAATTTTTCCTAATAGCTAACCTAGTGAGTCTTGGATGGATTGATGTGAACAACGCGAGCATCACGCTCACGGGGCATTAATAGACACGAAAATACACCAAGAAACACGAAATCTTTTTCGTGTCTCTTTGGTGTATTTTCGTGGTTACTTTTCTTAGTTACCCGGCGGTTTCGAAGAGGGCGAGGATTTGTTTGCCCTCGTTGGAACGCGGATCAATGGTGCGGAGGTGTTTATGCCCCTGCATTTCCCAGATCGCGGTTACCGTTCCCTCTTTCTCAACTGCCTGATACGAAACGTCTTCCGGTTCTGCCGGTGTCTCTACAACCGGCTCGACCGCCGTTTCGCTAACTACCACCGATTCCTCGGCCGTCTGTACTGCTTCTTCTGACATCAAAAATTAAATCGTCTCCTTAGGTCGTGTACAACTATTAAACTGGTAATAGAAAACAGATTCTTACACATCGGGTTATATTTTGTCGAGGGTTGCGCGGTTTATCTGACGGCCTTAAGAAATTCGCCCGTTTCGATCTCAGCGTCTTCAAGTGCCCCACGCAATGTAAACCGGTCGATTTCGTCGTGATACGGAAAGACGATCAATCGCCCATCTACATGTTTCCTCTTTACGTGACTGCCCTTACGAGCAACCTCGGCAAAACCGAGTCGTTGAAGAGCCCGCAGAACCTGCCTTCCTGAGAGTAGCGGAAGCTTCATATTGCAAGTTCAACAACTTCCCTGCCCGCTGCGTTAACGAAAAACGAAGGTTCGGGTTCGAGATAAAGGTCAATCGCTTCCCGAATGTTCTCGAGCGCTTCGTCACGAGTCTTTCCCTGAGACCAACATCCCTTCAGCGACGGAACTCTCGCGACAAAAAAATCGTCCTCGCCTTTTTCAATAACTACCTTGATCTTCATAACTCTAGATTATAACAGAAACAGAACCACCATTTCGCCCGTTTCAGATCCAACTCATAGAACCAAAAATCGCTGTTCGGCTGGTCGACTTCTTGCTGCCCTTTGAGCAAGCGTGAAATATTCAACCGCCCTTCTTGGCACGCGCGCTTCTTTTGCACAACCCGCGCGTTTGTTGGACAAATTAGCGGTTGACGGCGAAAAGCCGCCATTCGCCATCGACGCCATCGAACGAACGGTTTCCGATCTCAGCAAAAGCCAGGCCCGATCCGGCGACGAGGTCTTTTACGGTTCGTGAGACGAGAATGTTGCCGTCGCCCGAATCTGCGGCGATCTTTTTGGCCAGTTCGACGGCGAAGCCGCTATATGCCTCGCCGACAACGTCGCATTCGCCAGTGTGCAAACCGGTGCGTATCGAGACTCCCGAGCGCCCAGCCGCTTCGGCAATCGATATTGCGCAACGGATAGCACGCGCCGGACCGTCGAATGCGGCGAGCGTTTCGTCATCGCCGACCGAGATGACGCGGCCCTTAAAGACTTCGAGTTGCCGGTGCACGAAAGAACGGGAACGCTCGACCATCCCGGCCCATTCTTCATGACCTCGCCTCTCGGTCTCAGCATCGGCGTCGGCAAACGAAACGCTCATCACCGTCGCCAGCACGCGGTCATACTCGCCCGCAGAGCTTACGCCGGTGACAAAGCTTTCGATCTCGCCCACGATTTCGTCCTGGTCGCCGACAAAAGGTAGATGATCGATTCCGCCGAGCTCGACGTACCGGCAATCCGGTATCTGGTCGGCTACGAAACGGCCTTCTTCCACCTTTAGGCACATATCGCCCGAGCGATGAATGACCAGCGTCGGTACGCGAACCGAGGGCAAGACGCCGCGAACGTCGATCTCGGCGTTCATCTTTGTGAGTGCCACCGCTGCGCCGGGACTCGCCCCCATTCTTAGGTAAGTTGCCCACCAGTCGCAAAATTCTTCGTCCCCGGCCATCGACGGTGCGCGTTCGGCGATACCGACCGGCTTACCCCAATCGGTACGCATCAGCTCAAAAAACGCCTCACGCTGCTCCTCGGTGGGAGCCCACGGATAATCGTCGGCACGTATTCGTTTGGCATACGTTCCGATCATCACCAGCCCGGCGGTACGTTCGGGATATGTCGCCGCAAACAGCGCGCACATCGGCCCGCCTTCGCTGACGCCGACGAGTATCGCCTTTTCCGACTCGACCGCATCCATCACCGCGTGAACGTCCTCCATTCGCTGTTCGAGCGTCGGGAGTTCGTGTATCGGAACGCGGTCGGATAAACCGGTGCCGCGTTTGTCAAAGAGTATTAGCCGCGAAAACGAGGCGAGCTTTTCGAGGAACGAGGCAAACAGATGATGCTTCCAAAAATACTCGAGGTGTGAGACCCAGCCCATGACAAACACAATATCCACGGGGCCATTGCCTACCACCTGATAGGCAATATTGATATCGCCATTCGCGACGTAACGTGTCTCGGGCGGCTTTTGAGGAAGCAGGTGAGAAGGTGAGAAGGTGAGAAAGTGAGGTTGCGTTTTAACGACTAGACCAGTCTCACCTTCTCCTGTCCTCACCTTCCCACTTTCTTCGCTTCCGGCGTCAATATAGATCCGCGCCCGCGTCGTCTCAACGACTTCGGTCCTTACATCCGCGTTGCCCATTTTCACGTCCGATACAAATCTGTAGCCAAATTTTGGTACGGTCTCGATAAATTTCGTATCGCCGGTCTCGCGTAATATCCGACGCAGATATGAGATGTTTTGGGCGAGATTGTTCTCTTCGACGAAGCTGCCTTCCCAGATCTCGGCCATCATCTTTTCCTTGCTCAGGACATGCCCCGAATTTTCGACAAGCATCCGCAGCGTGTCAAAGACCTTTGGCGGCAGCGTGACCGAAGCGCCGTTTTCATATAATAGGCGCTCGTCGGCGTCGAGCCGAAAATTTGCAAATGTGAATAGCGAGTCCATCCTTATACGGAACACCGGCTGAAGGAACTTAAACGCAGAGTCCGCAAAGGCCGCAGAGAGAAAACACTTTCACTCTTTTTCATTTCTCAGCGAACTCTGCGTTTAAAAATTCCAAGTGGGCAATATTCGTCTTCATAATTTCTTCATAAAAAATTCAGAAAAACCTAAAGATTTACTCAGAACAGAGGCGGCAAAATCATATCAGACACGAAAAGTCGGTGCCCCGCGGACGATTTTAGCACGAAAACACGAGGTTTTATGACCACACAGAGACAAAGAGAGATCGTGATTGAGTTTGAAAAGGTTCAGTTGATACGCAAGCGGGCAAAGACGGAGCTTCGTCATTGCGGCGGCTGCAACGCGGTGTCGGACTCCGTTTCGCATGTCGAGGCGGCAGAGCTGTTCGAGACACCGCCGGATACGCTATTTGAATTTATAAGGCATAACAACTGCCATTACGAAGTAGGTCATAACGGCAAAATTTCATTATGTGTGACGTCGCTGCTCGCCGTTATGCACGCTGTCGGTAGCGGTAGCGACGGGGTTTTTGTAGGCGGCAACGGTGCCAAGCTGATCGGCGACTGAGACGGCGGCGGCGGTTTTCGGGCTTTGCCCGTCGATGTGCGGAAAAGCTCCGCTTTTCCGGAACAGCCAAATGAACTATCGCGGCTAGGCCGCCGCTTTCGAGACCTGCGGCATAGCCGCAGAAAATTATTGATACAGCAACGGTGAAGCAGAGCTTCACCGCACATCGAAGGGCATAGCCCGAAGATAAGACGGGCACACCCCGAAAGAGGAAGGAAAAAACTATGAGAAACCTAAAGACGATCGGAACTATCACATTTATCGCCGCCATGATGATTGTGGGCGTGACCAATATTTCCGCGGCAAACACCGTCGGCCTTTACGAACGTCTGTTTGCATCAAACGAGCTCGTCAACAGCTTTCTCGCGGACGCGCGCGTCGGCGGCGTGTCAGTACCACCTGCGGTAGCGGGCGGAGATGACCTGGCACGCGTATTCACAATCGGTGGTACTGACGTACATGATGACCTCGCCCCGCAATCCGTCGAAACGTGGACGGGCGGCGACAACAACAACAGCAATTGGACGACCAACAGCAACTGGGCCGGCATCGGCGGTGCCGCGGCGGGCGACGATCTTGTTTTTCCGGCGGGAGCGGCACGCACTAGCAATACGAATGATTTTGCGAATGGCACGGGTTTTAATTCCCTGACCTTTACCGGCGGATATATCATTAACGGAAACCGGATCGTCCTTGGCAGCGGTGGGATTACGATGAACACCGCGTCAAACGTGTCCTTCTTCCCAAACCTCACGCACAATGTCAACCAAACATGGACAAACAGCGGTTCCGGTGATTTGACACTGAACGGCACCGTCAATCTGCAGACATCGGATTTGACGCTGGCTGGCAATGGCGATTACATATTTGCGGTGGGAGAAGTCGTTGCGACTAGCTTGGCCGCCGAGTTAATCAAGCAGGGCGCGGGCACGGCGACCTTCAATGGCGATAGCCCTAACGCACCCGCTCTTAGTACGACAGGAGGCACGGCTCATGTAACGTCGGGTACCGTCTGGGACGCGGTATGCGAGGCCGATGCGGGCGGTACTATGCGCGTTGACGGCACATGTGGCACGGGCAGCGTGAGCGGGGGCCGACTAAGCGGTACCGGCACTGTCGCGAGCTTGTTGGTGGATGATGAAGGTGGAACGATTGCCCCAGGCGGTATTGGCACGACTACCGGTGTGTTTACATCTACGGGCAGCATAAGTTCCGGAAACAACAACCCGACGCTGGAAATCGATCTCAACGGCACAACGGCCGGAACATTTGATCGCATCACCGCCACCGGCGGCAATATCTCTCTTGCAACCACCAACCTTGCCCTTTCGCTCGGGTTCACGCCGACCGCCGGACAGACATTCTCTATCATCACCACAAGCGGCGCGGGCAACACCATAAGCGGTCAATTCGACCAGGGCACGAGCATCGTTGCAGAAGGGCATCTATTTGCGATCACGTACAACCCAACGAGCGTCGTCCTCACCGCTCAGGGCCCGATCACATCACTGACATGGGACGGCGGCGGAACTTTCAATCAATGGTCCGATCCGAACAACTGGAATCCGAATGCCGCTCCGGTCGATGGCATCGATCTCATCTTCCCAACCGGTGCTCCCGCAGACAGCAAGTCAAACGAAAATAACATCTCCGGCCTTGAACTCGATTCGATCACGATCGCCGACGGCTACGTAATTAGTAGCGCCGGTAGCGGTACGGGCATTACCCTCGCGGGCGGGATTCAGCGAACGGCAGACGCGGGCATCTCTCCCGAGTTCAATATCCCAGTTACTCTGACGGCTCCGCAGACATTTAGCGCGCCAGCCGGACAAACGATACTGGTCAACAACGTAAACCTCAACTCGAACCTGTTGACGATCACTAAATCAGGATCGGGCGGTACGTTCAGCATGGTTGGAGTCATCTCCGGCGCTGGCGGCTTGTCACTAAACGGGCCAGGGACGGTTGGCTTATCCGGAAACAATACCTACACGGGAGTCACCAATGTCACCGCTGGACAGGTAAACGCCCTATCAACCAACGCGCTTGGAGCAGCGGGCAGCGGTAACAACACCGTCGTCGCGAATGGAGCAACGCTCACCATAGGAAATAATGCAGCAAATGTACCGGAATCTATCACAATAAACGGAACCGGTATCAACGCTTCCGTTGGCGCACTGGCCGCCAACAGTTGTTCGGGAGGCTGTTCTGTTTCGGGTCCGATCACGCTCGGAAGCAATAGCGCTGTCGGTTCCTTTAGCCCAAGTGACAATTTAACTCTCAGCGGCGGCATCAGCGGCGGGGCCAACGGCCCGACCAAGGTCGGCCCCGGTACGCTCGTGTTGACGGCAAACAACAACACTTACACCGGCACGACCACCGTCAACGCCGGGACACTGCTCGTCAACGGTTCTCAGGCCGCAAGTTCGGTCAACCTAACGGGCGGTACACTTGGCGGGGTCGGAATCATAGGCCCTCTGACATCAACCGGCGGAACGATCTCGCCCGGCAACAGCCCCGGATTCCTGAACGTCTCGGGAGGCCCACCCATGGCGGCACTTGGCACCGCCACTTCGCTGCACATCGAGATCGGCGGCACGTCGTTGGGAGCGCGAATATGACCAATTTCGATTGTTTCCGCAAGCTGGTGGCACGGTGAATCTTGGCGACGCAAATCTGACCGGTTCGCTGATCAATGGATTCAGTCCATCGCCGGGTCAGCAGTTCACCATCGTTTCCACACCCAGCGGCACACCGGCAAGCATAATAACCGGCCAGTTTGCCCAGGGCAATTCCGTCACCATCGGCGGCGTGCTGTTCAATATCACCTACAACGCAAACAGCGTGGTGTTAACCCCGATCTTTCCACCCACCACCCGAACCTGGGACGGCGGCGGTACCAGCAATGACTGGTCGGAACCGGCGAACTGGAATCCGGACGGAGTTCCGGCGGATGGCGATTCGCTCGTTTTCCCGGCCGCCGCTCCACCTGACAGCAAGACCAACAACAACAATATCAACGGCCTCGATCTTGACTCGATAACCATCAACGGTGGTGGCTACACGATAGCGGGCAACGCGATAAACCTCGCCGGCGGGATACAGCGAGCCGAGGGCGGGGTTTCTAGCTTCAACCTTCCGATCACTCTCTCGCAACCCCAGACGGTCAGTACTCAGGCTTCAACGAGTACGATCCTGAACGGCGTGATTAACCTCAATGGTAATCTGCTGACATTCAATACTGCGGGAGACATGCAGGTCAACGGGGTTATCTCGGGGGCCGGCGGTCTGACAAAAACCGGAACCGCTTTGGTCGCGCTTTTCGGAAACAATACCTACACAGGTGTAAGTAACGTCACGGCGGGCTCGTTACAGGCCTTTATTTCACCGAATGCCTTGGGGGCAAGCGGCGCTGGAAATAATACCGTCGTTGCGAACGGAGCTACACTCGGTATTGCTCAAGCCACAAATGTGCCCGAAACGATTACACTCAATGGGACCGGTGTCGGCGGAAATGGATCTCTGCAGAACCTGGTAGCAAATGGTTCCATTAGCGGTCCAATCACGTTGGCCAGCAACAGCACGGTTGGTGTCAGGGCCTCGGCTGGCGATACGTTAACGCTAAATGGCGTAATCAGCGGCGGTGCCAATGGCCTGACCAAGGTCGGCAGCCGGGACACTCGTTTTATCTGCCAATAACACCTATACAGGAACGACAACCGTAAATGAGGGAACTCTTACGCTTACCAACGGTTTCGCGGCCAGTGACGATCTGGTGATCGGTGACGGCAGCGGCGGCGCGAATGCGGACGTGTTAATAACAGCCGTCGGGTTGCCACTTACAACGAACGTCACCGTGAATTCGTCGGGATTGCTCGACACGGCGGGGGGCGGCGTCACTCTCAACTCGCTCAACGGCACCGGCAATTGGAACCTTGGCGGCTCGAATAGCAGCGTCGCAAATACATCCGCAAATACCTTCGGCGGAGTAATCAGCGGAACCGGAGCCCTAACAAAGACCGGTGCCGGCACCCTCATTCTGAACGGTGCAAATACCTACACCGGCATTACTCAGATTAACGTTGGAACGCTGATTGTAAACGGTTCGCTAACGTCAAGCGTATTCAACAACAATGCGTCTACTCTCGGTGGTGCCGGATCTATAGGTCCCTATGGCGGGGCAGGCTCCCCTAATACGACGATCTCACCGGGGACGAGCGCTGGCATTATTACCGTTAACGGCAACTATCTCGGTGCGTCGGCCTGGGCCGTCGAAATCGGCGGCACGACCCCCGGAACGCAGCACGACCGCGTCGTTGTCAATGGCACAACAACCATTCAAAATGGATCAAACCTGAATGTGTCGCTAATAAACGGCTTTGTTCCGATCGCGGGACAGCAGTTCACGATCCTTCAGAACACCGGCACCCGGACCGGGACTTTTGTCCAGGGTTCGACGGTAACGGCCGGCGGAACCACGTTTGGCATCACGTACAACACAAACAGCATTGTCCTGACCGCCGGTGGAAATCCGACGCCAACTCCAACCCCTACACCAACTCCAACCCCTACACCAACTCCAACTCCGACACCAACTCCAACGCCGACTCCAACACCGACGCCAACACCGACGCCGCAGAATCTTGATTTTGGCGATGCACCCAATAATTACCGCACGACTATAGCGGCTAGCGGCCCAGAGCACACGGCAATCGGTCCGACCCTCGGAGCAACGCGCGATACCGAAAATGACGGCCAGCCAACCGCAGACGCAACGGGTGACGGTGCGGATGAAGATGGCGTGACCATCACCACGCTTACGGCCGGCACGACGCCTTCGATCCCAATTAGTGCGTCGGCCGCGAGTTTTGTAAACGCGTATATTGATTTTAACCGCGACGGCGATTTTACAGACTCGGGAGAACGGATTCTCACCAATCAAGCCGTCTCGGCGGGAAATAATAACGTGCCGATAAGCGTTCCGGCGAATATTGTCGCAGGCACGAGTTTTGCACGGTTTCGACTCACTTCCGCGTCGCAGGCATCGCCGAGCCATGCCGGTCCGATGCCCGACGGCGAAGTCGAAGACTATCAGTTAACACTAATCGGCGGGGCAACGCCGACGCCGACGCCAACACCGACACCGACGCCGACGCCGACGCCGACACCTACACCGACGCCGGGAGTAACACCGACGCCGACACCCACGCCGACGCCGACACCGACACCAACTCCGACGCCGGGAGTAACTCCAACGCCAACACCCACGCCGACTCCGACAGTGCCTGTCGTCAATGTCGGTGGTGCAGTTGCGACCGAGGGCGATGCGATGACGTTTACGATTACGCTCTCGGTACCAACCAGCCAGACGGTAACCGTGCGGGTAAATACGGCAAGCGGAACGGCCACAGGTGGCGTCGATTACACGAGCATCGATCCGTTCCTGGATGTTGTCTTCGCTCCAAACACCGGAACTCGGACAGTTAATGTAAACACTATCGAGGATACGATCGATGAGCTGACCGAAACATTTACCCTAAACGTGTTGAGCGCAACTAATGCAACCGTCGGTAACGGGCAGGGTCTGGGGAGCATCCTCGATGATGACGCCCCACTGCCGACGCCGACGCCAACACCGACACCAACGCCGAGTCCGACGCCAACGCCGGGGTGTGTACCGAGTTCGAATTTGCTGCAGGATGGCGGGTTTGAGGCGAATACTGGGGCAAGGACAAATCCGAATTGGACATCGACGGCGACGACCAACGGCAGTGCGCTTTGTGCGACCGGCAACTGCGGTGCGTTTGCCCGGACGGGGAATGGATTTATCGGATTTGACGGAGCGGCATCGGGGGCAAATGCGGAAACCGCAACGGTTCAGCAATTGGTCACCATTCCGCAGGGCACGGTTGCGACGCTGACCTACTTTTTGCGGGTCGCGAACGTGACGGCGCCGTCAAATTCGACGCTGACGGTGAGTGTTGACGGATCGATTGTCCAGACGCTCGGCGAACCTGCCGCAGCCGACGCGGGTTTCGCTCAGATCGCCGTCGACCTTTCGGCGTTTGCGGGCGGCGGCCCACGGCTGATCAGCTTTAACTACAGTCGTCCGGCGGGTACGACCGGCAGCGACAGCTTCATTATCGACGACGTGACGCTCGCGACCTCATGCGGAACGCCGGTCGTCAATATCGGCGGCCGCGTGTTTACACCCAGCGGTCTCGCCCTCAGAAATGCCGTCGTCTCGCTGATCGATTCGCAAAACGTCCGTCGAATCGCGACGACCAGCTCGTTCGGTCTCTATTCGTTCGACAACGTGAGGATAAACGAGTCGTACATTCTGAGCGTTTCGTCGAGACGCTTCCGCTATGCGCCGCAGATTTTGCAATTTAACTCGAGCGTCTCAAATCTCGATTTTACCGGGCTGGAGTGACAAAGGGGATAAGGCGAAGAGGATCGTTTGAAAATCGATTTTATGCGGTGGAGCCGCAGAAGATAATAGCCAGACGTGAAACGTCTGGAATATGCGGCAACTCATTTCCGCACTGAAAGTGCGGCAGAACGCCCGCGAACATTGGCTCTCGCCCTTTCAGGGCGATGAAACTTAAACGGATTTTCCCAGACGTTCCACGTCTGGCTAGAATCTTTAGGCCGCTCCACGGCTAAAACGGACTTTTCAGACATCCTCAACGTTCACTGACCACAGAAATACAGGAGAAGATCATGAAATCTATAAAATCAGGCACATTTATCGCAATTTTCCCTCTTATTCTAGGCGTTTCACTTTTTTACGCCGAGAATCTGGGCGGCGGGCTTCTGTCAGCGGCACGTGAAAATCCGCTGGCAGATGAACCGTTGGCGGCGGATATGTTCGCGGCATCGGCAAGGCTGACGGCGTCCGACGCAGCGGCAAATGACGATTTCGGGTGTAATGGACAAAATAGTTGGTAATTTTTAGATGTTTTGTTCAAGTGGACAAAATAGTTGGTGTTTATTTTCTGGGTTTATTTAAGTTTCAAAATATCTGCTACAGTTTGTTATATCAAGCAAAACGGAAGTAGGCTCTGCTGGAGAGCAACCTGCCAGGGATAGCTTGACGGCTGACAAAAATGTCAGATCAGAGGGCTGTTTTTTAGCGGCCCTTTGATATTTTTTGAAGCCGTTATGCCTTAAAAAACTCATCGATAAATTTCTTTTTTCTAGCCGTTGATAATCCATTGTGGTTTCTCAATTTGTTCTTCAAATCGGCAAAATGCCCGTCAATTGCATTGGTGGTATTTGGGATTTTCAGCTCCAAATAATCGTACCAGGTAAAGAGCCAGGGCAGATTTGTTTTGAGGCTTCGATAGGCACTTCTCAGCCTTTTATGGACGTATCTGTTTTTGCCGAGCGGATCTATTTTTCGTTCGTTTAAAAAGTCCTTCCATTTTTCGTGCCACGCCTCCAATCCGCCCGCAAAACTCTCCTTATCTGTTTGTGTCAGAAGCAGTGTATGTTCCCATAACTCAATACTGGCCTGCATTTTAGGGTTCTTGGTCAAATACCTTCTGACAATGGCCACCTGATGAAACTGGCACATTTGAACAGGCAGGTCACTGCCAAATAATTGAAATAAACCCTTCCGGCCATCACAAATAATCGCCTGTATTTCGATGCCTCTGCGTCCTATTTCTTCGATTCCCGAAAGGTATAATTTATTGGTTTCCTGATCCACATATCGCTTGAATAATATCTGCCCCGTAAGGCTGTCCTTAAAAACCATTACCCCAAATGCTCTTCCAAAATATGTCGTATCCATCAACACATTTACAACGCTTGGAAATGTGTTTTCTGTTTCGACTTTTACCGCATCGATTTTTCTCTGGATCGTTTTTGCGGAACAATTATATTTCACCGCGAGCTGAGAATATGTCTGCTTGCCGATCGTATATTCTTGCCATATTTTTTGCGGATCGAGCCGTCTCGTCCCCGAAAAAACTTTCCCGCAAACAGCACATTTATACCGCTGAACACCCTCCTGAATACCGTATTTCGATACGATTTTACTCGCACAATAAAAGCACTTTTTTTATTCATAACCTTTCATCGCCATAACCCTATTCCCATCATAGCTTTAAAAGGTTTTTACCAACTATTTTGTCCATTACCCCCGATTTCGGCAGTGGGGTTGCTATCAGCGGAGATATCGCGGTGGTCGGCTCGTTTGAGGATGACACGCCCGCCGGGAACGCTGCGGGCTCTGCCTATGTCTTTGTCCGCAACGGCAATGTATGGACGCAGCAGCAAAAGCTGACCGCCTCGGACGGTGCCGCGGCTGACAATTTTGGCATCTCGGTTGCGATCAGCGGCGATACTTTGGTCATCGGCGCCGAGCGGGATGATACGGCCGCCGGCTCGGCGTATGTCTTTACCCGCAGCGGCAATGTGTGGACGCAGCAGCAAAAGCTGACGGCCCCGGACCGCTCGGGATTTGACCTCTTAGGCCACTCCGTTTCGATCAGCGGCGATACGGTCGTCGTCGGGGCCTTTAACGCCAATACGCCCGGAGTCGAGGACGCAGGCGCCGCTTATGTCTATACCCGAAGCGGCATTGTGTGGACACTACAGCAAAAGCTGACGGCATCCGACGGGGCGATGCAGGACAATTTCGGCTTCTCGGTCGGGATAAACGGTGACACAGCGGTCGTCGGCGCCTATCAGGACGATATAGCCGCCGCGACCGATGCGGGATCTGCGTATATTTTTACACGAAGCGGTACCGTATGGACACAGCAGCAAAAACTGACGGCCTCCGACGGAGCAGAGGGTGACTTTTTCGGCGAATCGGTCGCAATCAGCGGTAACACGGTCGTCGTGGGAGCCTTCTTCGATGACACGCCCGGCGGCGAAAGTGCAGGCTCGGCGTATGTTTTTACACGAAGCGGCACAGTCTGGAGCCAGCAGCAGCACCTGACGGCGTCCGACGGAGCATCGATTGACGATTTTGGCTACTCGGTCGCGATCAGCGGCAACACGATCGTCGTCGGAGCCGTTGGTGGTAATACGACCACCGGCGCGAATGCGGGTACTGCCTATGTCTATACGCGAAACGGCACACTCTGGACCGAGCAGCAGGAGCTGGCGGAATCCGATGGCGGAGCGGCGGAAGATTTTTTCGGCTCCTCGGTCGCGATCAGCGGCAACACCGTCGTGGTCGGCTCATTTTTTGATGATATACCCGGCATCGACAATACAGGGGCCGCGTATATCTTTACCACGCCGAGCGTCACCGTCGGCGGCCGCGTACTGACACCCACGGGCCTGATACTTCGCAACGCGGTCGTGATATTGACCGACAGTCAAAACGTCCGACGAACGGCGACGACTAGTTCGTTTGGGATATATTCGTTCGACAATGTCATCGTCGGTGAGACATACGTCCTAAGCGTCGCATCCAAACGCTTTCGCTTTGCTCCGCAGATATCGCAATTTAGCGCGAACGTGTCAAATTTCGATCTCGTCGGACTGGAATGATTTTGAACACGGATTAGACGAATTTACACAGATTTTTTTATGTTATCCGTGTTTATCCGTCCGATCCGTTAAATCCGTGTTCAATCTCCGTTTTGCCAAAAGGGACGGTCGTTTTTTTTGACAGTCTCTTTTTGTATGGTCTGTCGAGCCGCAAAATAAATAATTAAAAAGCGTACCTTTTGTGACCGGTTTCTCGTTTAGATAGTTAACAAGGCATGGTTATTTGTCGAAGAAGTTGATTGGATTGCTTTTGTTGTTTGGCCGTGTTATCTTCGCTTTCTACAATTAGACAGCATTTTTTCGACAAAAATCATAGTTTTAAAACAAACTACCTAAAGGAGTTACCTATATGAAAGCCCCGACCATCTTCTCGTATTTTTTGCGTATTTTTTTCTGCTTGCTCGTTATTACGATGTTCTCAAACGGGAATATCTTTGCTGTCACCACCACGGCTGACGAGAACACTATTTGGCAACGGGCTGACCAAAATAATCTGCCGGTTCGCGGTCGACGTATGCTGACTCCCGAAAAGTATCTTGTTTTTCGCTTAAATCACTCGGCACTCGAGCGGTTCACGAGCGAGATGCCGCTCGAGTTTACAAACGAAGCGCGTCTGAAAAACGTTGTTATCGAGATTCCGATGCCGGATGGCACCTTGCAGCGGTTTCGCATCGAGGATTCGCCGGTACTGGCGTCACATCTCGCCGCTGATTTCCCAACGTGGAAAACCTTTCAGGGCTACGGCATTGACGATCCGGGGGCGACCGCTCGATTTGACTGGACGGGAAAAGGCTTTCATGGTTACATCCTGACCGGGCGCGGAACGGTTTATATCGACCCGTTTCAGGAGAACGACAAGGACAATTACCTCGTCTATTACAAACATGAATACGGAGCACCCGGCGCTGGCGATTTTCACTGCGGCGTCGATGACCTTATGTCGAAACTTGCGCCGGTCGCAGCCAGTAATGTCCCCGACGCCATCCAGTTTGCCCACGGAACCGCAATCAGAACCTATCGCGTCGCGGTTGCGACGACGGGCGAATGGTCGCGTGGTACGACGATGTCGACCGATCCGCAAACAGTCAGAACGGCAGCACTCGCTGCCTTGACAACGACGATAAACCGCCTGGATGGCATCTTTCGACGCGAAATCGCGGTCACGCTCCAATTAGTAAACCCTGCGATCGACAATGACGCAACGAACATCATCTTTGACGATCCGGCGACCGATCCCTACGACAATTCGGATTCCGAGGCTCAGTTAAATATCAATCAGACAACGGTCAATAACCGCGTTGGCGTTGCAAATTACGACGTCGGTCATCTTTACGGCACCGGCGGCGGCGGGGTTGCATCTTCGCCTTCTGTTTGTCGGGCCGATGCTAAGGCCCAGGGGTATTCCGCTCGTGCCGGGTTTTATGGCGATCCGTTTACCGTAGATTATGTAGCACACGAGATCGGCCATCAGTTTGGAGCCAGCCACACATACAACAACAGAGACATGGGCGGAGCCTGCACGACCCGTTCAACGTCTAATGCGTTTGAGGTTGCGAGCGGATCGACGCTCATGTCGTATGTTGGTATTTGCAACATTCGAAACCAACAGCAATATGTTGACACCGGAACACCGGCCTTCCACATCCGAAGTCTGACACAGATGGTCCAGAACATTCAGGACACCAACGATGGCGGCTCATGCGGTACGCCTACGGGAACCAACAGTATTCCGACCGTAAATGCCGGGGCAAGCTTCACGATTCCGCGCCTTACGCCGTTTACCCTTACCGCAACCGGTAATGACGCCGACGCGGGCGACGCGGCGAATCTGCTTTATTCATGGGAAGAATACGATCTCGCCCCATCGGGCAGCGGCCAGCTTGGTACGCCGGCGGCTCACATACGACGTCGATACTGACGGCGTTTTGCGTCCGCTCTTCAGGGTTTATTCACCCGTCGCGAGCCCGTCGCACACATATCCGAGCATCGCGTTTATTCTCAATCCGGCAAACAATTCCCCCGCTGGCAGCAACAATCCGCCGCTGACCTATCAGGGCACGCATCCGACCGGAGCACCGGGAGCGGTTTGCCAGGCCGGCAGCGAATGCGTGATTGGTGAAAATCTGCCGTCGGTCGCCAGGACGATGAACTTCCGCGTTTCCATCCGCGACGGCCGCGGCGGAATAGCCGACGCGGGCACGACCGTCACGACGGTAAATACGACCGGGCCGTTTCAGGTTACAACCGAGAATACGGCGACGCCGTGGACAGCCGGATCGGCACAGACTGTAACCTGGGATGTGGTCGGCACCGACGCTGCGCCGATCAATGCGGCGAATGTAAATATTTTGCTGTCAACCGACGGCGGACAGACATTTCCGACGACGCTGCTCGCAAATACACCAAATGACGGCACCGAACCAATCACTGTTCCAAACACGCCAACGACACAGGCACGCATCAAGGTCGAGGCAGTCGGGAATATCTTTTTCGACATCAACAATGTTAATTTTTCGATTGCGGCCGGTGCCGGACCGGGCGTAAACGTCGGTGACGCCACGGCGACGGAACGCCCCGCCCACGGAAACCGTCCGTCGGGCGAGGGATCTATCGATTTCACCATCTCGCTGTCAGCGGCAAGCGCTCAGCCGGTTACGGTTCGTGTCAGCACAAACAGCCTGACGGCGACCGAGGGCGAAGATTTTGTCGCGGTTGACAATTTTGACGTCGTTTTCCCACCAAACACCATGACCCGCACAGTCACCGTTCCGACGATCGAGGATCCGGGCGATGAGCCGGACGAGACGTTTACGCTCGATGTCGTTGATGTGACAAATGCGACCGTCGGCGACGGCCAGGGCCTCGGCATGATTATCGATGACGATGCGCCGTCCGGCACGGCCCGTATTATCAGGGCCGTGAGCGCTGGCGCTCAAGCCGGTCAACAGGTGACCGTTCCGATTCAGATCGACGCTCAGGGTAATGAAACGTCGGTAAGTTTCACCCTTAACTTTACGCCGGGGCGGCTATCAAATCCCGTCGTTGCTCTTGGCAGCGGAGCGCCCGCCGGTGCTACCTTGATGACAAACACCACCGAGGTAGCGGCAGGTCGGCTCGGCATTCTCGTGGGTTCGACCAATACCTACGCCGCGGGAACGCGTGCAATCGCGACCGTCACGTTTACGATTCCCGCCGGAGCGCCGCTTGGGCTGACGCCGATCACATTTGGCAGCACTCCGACACCGCAAAGCGTTTCGAGCGCTCAGGGCGTACTGCTGGCGACGACCTATCAGGCCGGAAGCGTGCAGATCGGTTCGACGGCTGCGGGCATCGCAATTTCGGGCCGCGTCGTCACACGTGATGGCCGCGGTGTGAGGAATGCGGTCGTAAAACTAACCGCGAGCGACGGCACCAGCCGGACAGTCACAACCAGCTCATTTGGCAACTACACCTTCGAAAATGTCGAGGGCGGCCAAACCTACGTCGTCGGAGCATCGATGAAACGCTACCGCTTCGCGCCGCGAGTTTTGACCCTGTTTGATAGTCTCGTGGATGTGGATTTCGTTGGAATTGAGTAGAACCGCGGGCAGAAACGCTGGGTGTTAACGAGCGTGTCACGATAAAGCTCCTCGCTAGCACGAGACCCGATAGGTTTTTCTTTACCTTTTTGGGTCCGTGGGTGACACGCTCGTTAACACCCAGCGTTTCTGCCCGACTCTGTTGAGTTAAAAGTTTTTTTCGCGGATCATGCCCCCTTTTTCGTGCGAATCTCGTTTAGAAAAGTGGGATGTTTCCCCGGACAGTTGCCCTCGAAAATACTTGATCGCTGGCGGAGTTGTTTTTTGCCGGTTGGAGTAGAAAATTTCCGATAATTTGCGTTAGTCAAATGGCGGCTTCGCGGGCCGCCTTTTTTTGTCTTGCTTAGGCGTGAGTAGAAATTGATTTGATTGTTTGCTGTTTAGCGACTACAATCGGTAACACTCGCCGGCTTTCCTTTTTTCCCGACATTCGCCGGCATCATCCATCACATCTGTCGGGAACAATGGTTCGTTCACAACTCGGAGTGCATGAGAATTACCATGAAAAAGCACATCGGCCCAATTGTCGCGACTGCGTTTGATCGAATTCACTTTAAAGCGGTCGCTGTGCTGCTTGCCATGGCAATATTTGGGATCGTGGCTTGGCAGTCAAAAGCTCAGGTCACGGACTACGGGGAAACAAAGCAAAATTTATCGGCGAAGGACATCTCTTCCGCTATGCAAGCCCGCATCCTCGCTGATCGCGAAGACAGTGGCCGGCAAGCAGACCTCAACTCGGTGCCGCGTGCGTATCCCGGGACGGGAACGATAATCTACGCCTATGACGCTCTCAATGAGCGGCTTGTAAGCTTCGATGCGGCGACGCCGGGAACGTATATTTCAGACGTGGCCCTTTCCGGCTTTAACCCTCCGAAAGAATCTCTCACCGGCATCGATTTCCGGCTCTTAAACGGGCTGCTCTACGGTATCAGGTCGCCGGCGTTTCCCGGTCGAGATCGCGTCGTTACGATTGATATTTCTACCGGCGTCATCGCTTCGGTTAATTCAACCAATACGTTTCCAACGCTAATCGATCCTTTCTCCGGGCTGGATTTTGATCCGGTAAACGATAGTTTGCGCGAGGTCGGAACCACCGAAAGCAATCGCCGCCTCAACCCGAACGACAGTACGCTTGCCGGCAACGACACAACCATCAGATATGCCGCGGGTGACCCAAATGCGGGTGCAAATCCGAATTTGGCCCACACGGCGTATACAATGGACACTCCATCGACGGTGTCGACGCTTTACGGGATCGATATAACGGCAAATACGCTGGTCCGCGTTGGCGGTATTAACGGGACGCCGTCACCCAACAACGGAGAGTTAACGACGATCGGCCCTCTGGGTTTAGATCCTTCAAACTTTGGCGCGATGGACATTCAGCAGGGTACAAATATCGTGTACGCCGCTCTGTTCCTGTCGGCGGTACCAACGCTCGTCCGGATTGACCTAACCACGGGGGCCGCAAGCATCATCGGCATTATCGGCGATGGGAACGGCATTTTTGATGGGCTTGCTATCTCGTTAGTTCCTTTAGCTCCGCCGCCGCCGAGCCCAACGCCAACGCCGGGGGTTACGCCGGCGCCGAGTCCGACGCCGACGCCCGGACCTTCGCCAACTCCGAGCCCGACGCCGACGCCCGGACCTTCGCCAACGCCCAGACCTTCGGTGACGCCGACGCCAAGACCGACCCCGACGCCGATCCCACCAAACGCCGCGATAGTTCGGGGGATATCCCTAAGCGGTTTCGCGGGTGTACCAGTTACCATAAATTTTGAGCTTCAAGCCCGTGGTGGCGAGAGAACTGTCACATTCACCGCAAATTTCAATCCGGCGGTAATGATGAATCCAGTTGCCAGACCTGGAACGGCTGGGCCCGGGGCCAATCTTACAACCGACCTAACTCAGGTTGGAGCCGGAAGGATAGGCATAAGTCTTGATTCGGCGACGCCGTTCGCTCAGGGAACGCACCGGTTTCTCGATATTACGTTCGACATTGCTCCAAACACTCCGTCCGGCACCTATCCAATAACATACAGCGGCTCTCCCGTTCCGCTTGAGATCAGAAATGCGAGCGGCAGCACGGTTGCGTCATTTTTCGAGCCGTCATCCGTTGTGTTTGGCGCGGCTGCCGCGGGTGTAGAGATTTCGGGACGCGTATTGACGCCCGATGGTCGCGGTTTGCGCAATGCGACGGTTTCGTTGGTTAGTTCTAATGGCAATCGGCGAGTCGTTACGACGGGTTCGTTTGGATATTACCGTTTTGATGATGTCGAGGCCAGTGGAACGTATGTTGTCAGCGTCGGCTCAAAACGGTATACCTTTTCGTCACGGGTTATGGTCGTTTCGGACACCCTCACAGATGTGGATTTTTTCGCAAACTGAATGACTGGAACGAATTTCTGAAGATGCGGGTGATGTCAAAGTGAGGCTTAGGCGTTGGCTTTCCATTTATCTTTATATTCCATTATGTGGTGTAATGGACAAAATAGTTGGTAATTTTTAGATGTTTTGTTCAAGTGGACAAAATAGTTGGTGTTTATTTTCTGGGTTTATTTAAGTTTCAAAATATCTGCTACAGTTTGTTATATCAAGCAAAACGGAAGTAGGCTCTGCTGGAGAGCAACCTGCCAGGGATAGCTTGACGGCTGACAAAAATGTCAGATCAGAGGGCTGTTTTTTAGCGGCCCTTTGATATTTTTTGAAGCCGTTATGCCTTAAAAAACTCATCGATAAATTTCTTTTTTCTAGCCGTTGATAATCCATTGTGGTTTCTCAATTTGTTCTTCAAATCGGCAAAATGCCCGTCAATTGCATTGGTGGTATTTGGGATTTTCAGCTCCAAATAATCGTACCAGGTAAAGAGCCAGGGCAGATTTGTTTTGAGGCTTCGATAGGCACTTCTCAGCCTTTTATGGACGTATCTGTTTTTGCCGAGCGGATCTATTTTTCGTTCGTTTAAAAAGTCCTTCCATTTTTCGTGCCACGCCTCCAATCCGCCCGCAAAACTCTCCTTATCTGTTTGTGTCAGAAGCAGTGTATGTTCCCATAACTCAATACTGGCCTGCATTTTAGGGTTCTTGGTCAAATACCTTCTGACAATGGCCACCTGATGAAACTGGCACATTTGAACAGGCAGGTCACTGCCAAATAATTGAAATAAACCCTTCCGGCCATCACAAATAATCGCCTGTATTTCGATGCCTCTGCGTCCTATTTCTTCGATTCCCGAAAGGTATAATTTATTGGTTTCCTGATCCACATATCGCTTGAATAATATCTGCCCCGTAAGGCTGTCCTTAAAAACCATTACCCCAAATGCTCTTCCAAAATATGTCGTATCCATCAACACATTTACAACGCTTGGAAATGTGTTTTCTGTTTCGACTTTTACCGCATCGATTTTTCTCTGGATCGTTTTTGCGGAACAATTATATTTCACCGCGAGCTGAGAATATGTCTGCTTGCCGATCGTATATTCTTGCCATATTTTTTGCGGATCGAGCCGTCTCGTCCCCGAAAAAACTTTCCCGCAAACAGCACATTTATACCGCTGAAC
This sequence comes from uncultured Acidobacteriota bacterium, assembly GCA_963738935.1. Lineage (GTDB taxonomy): Bacteria > Acidobacteriota > Blastocatellia > Pyrinomonadales > Pyrinomonadaceae > OLB17. Next base: position 3,790,249 of record CAVTYF010000001.1, read on the forward strand.
ACCCTCCTGAATACCGTATTTCGATACGATTTTACTCGCACAATAAAAGCACTTTTTTTATTCATAACCTTTCATCGCCATAACCCTATTCCCATCATAGCTTTAAAAGGTTTTTACCAACTATTTTGTCCATTACCCCCATTATGTGATATATCGCCAAGCCGGGAACGCGGGCGTTTCCTGCGTTGTCCGGCTATTTCCGGTAGCGGGTCAAGATTGAGGTGACGTAATTTTTTGTTGAGGCGATGCCGATGCGGTCGATGAAATCCGGTTCGGATAGGGTGGAAATATCGACGTCCTTTGTCCATTCCTCGACGCGGCTGGGGCCAGCGTTGTAGGCGGCGAGGGTCATTGAGGTTTCGGCGGGGTAGTTGCGATAGCGTTCTCTGAGCTTTTCGAGGTACCAGCAGCCGGTTTGGATGTTTCGCTCGGGGTCGGCGAGGAACTCGTTAACATTCTCGCTCGCCTGTTTTTCAAACTCTTTGAATCCGGTTTCCTTTGCCCATTCGCGGGCGACGAGCGGCGTCACCTGCATCAGACCGACCTCGGCGTCGGCACCGAGTTTCCATGATCGAAACCAGGTTTCCTCATAGATCAGGCTCCAAACGAGCTTTTCATCGAGACGATAAACGCGGGCCTGGCGCGCGATTAGCTCGTCATATCGATGCTCCCAATATGAAGGGAAAAAATACCCGCCGGCGATTGCTAACACGACGACGATTATCAGGCATGAGAAAAGATACCGGAACATCGTAAAATAATCGGGATTAAGCTCCGCGCGAAGTGCGAAGTTCTATTGTTTCGTTATTTTCGGCGGACGCTCCAGTGGCTGACGGCTCAATCTGAAAACGTTTGGCTTTTGGTGAAGAAACGCCGGAACGGGCCGTTTCGGCAAAAAGATCAACGTCGTAATCGGCATCGAGCGCCATCTCGCGACGGATCTCAAGCAGAACTTCTAAAAACTTCGGACGACGATACATATGCCTCAGTGAACAATTTGTCCACCCTTCCTGATGAGGAGCGAGGCTCTGAGAGGCAGCGAATCGGGCTTAGCGGCCCCGCTGCTTCTGACCACGCTGCCTCTGCTTCGGATTCTGCTTAGGTTTCTGGTCTTCGCCCTAAATACCTACTTTCAAACTGTGAACCTCTTCTGTCAATTCGATAAGCGCGGCCCTAAGATTTGAAATGTCGGAGCGAACGTCGTAGACTTTTGCGTCCAGCCGGTCAAATCTCGCGCTATTCTCTACAAGACCTTTTCTTATCGCCTCAAGTTGAGCATTTGTCGATTTCTCGAAAGCTCCTAATCTATTGCCGACTTGAATGATCGCCTCCAACATTTCTTTGGGGGCTGTCTCTTGGCGTAATGTTTCATCACTCATGAATTTCATTCTAGCACGCGCCGTCTGTATGCGGGAGCAGTTAATCGTTTTTTGTTCTGGTTTCTGCACGGGCCGGGAACAAATCGACCCTTTACTGCACAAGAGAAATTGTCGAAATATCTTCAAAATGAACCGGTAAGACAGCGTCCAGGGCTGTTTCGCCAAGGAAGGTTTTCAGCGCGTCAAACGCCATCGGTCGGGCGAAGAAGTATCCCTGTCCGCCCTCGCATTCCAGATTGGTGAGCAGATCGCGCTGGGCTTCGGTTTCGATGCCTTCGGCGACGACCTTTAGGCCGAGAGTTCGGGCGAGGTTGATGATCGCCCGGACGATCTCATCGTTATTGCCGGCTGCATCGATCATCGAGATAAATGACCGGTCGATCTTGAGGGCCGAGATCGGAAGTTTTTTCAGGTAACCCAGGTTAGAATATCCGGTGCCAAAATCGTCAATGTCTATCTCGATACCGCTTTCGCGAAGCTGATTTAGCATAACGATCGCGCGGTCCTGATGCTCAAAAAATACCGATTCGGTGATCTCAAGTTTCAATCCGCTGGGCGAAAAACCGGTCTCGGCGAGTATATTCTCAATGCTCTGAACCAGGCCGTTCTGGCTAAATTGACGACATGACAGGTTTACGCTGACCGAGTATTTTTCGAGATCCGTGCTGCGGTTCTGCAGCGAACCGATCTCGCGACAGGCCCGTCGCAAAACCTGTTCACAGAGCCGGTCGATTAAACCGATCTCCTCGGCAAGCGGGATAAATTTTGTCGGCTCGATCATTCCAAGTTCTGAATGATCCCAGCGAGCAAGCGACTCAAAGCTCTCGATTTCACCGGTCTTGAGCGAATAGATTGGCTGATAATAAACTTGTATTTCCTCGCGTTCGACGGCACGGCGAAGGTCGGTTTCCAGCTTGAGTATCTCCTTGGCGGCGCTGTGCATCTTTTCGTCAAAGACCTCGTGCCGCGCCTTACCGGCGCGTTTCGCCTGGTACATCGCCGTGTCCGCGTCGCGCATCACGTCCTCGGGCGCGGTGTGTTTGTCCGCAGCGTGCAGGATGCCGATACTCGCCGAGCTGTAAACCTCGTGACCGCGGAGATTAAATGGTACGCCAAATTTTTGCTGTATTCGTCCCGCAATTCTGGTTACTTCCTCGGTATCATAAGTTCCCTCTACGAGGATGGTAAATTCGTCACCGCCAAGCCTCGCAACGATGTCTGAGGGCCTCATGCATTCGCGCAGCCGGACGGCGATCTCTTTTAGCAATTCATCACCGATGAGATGGCCGAGACTGTCGTTGACATATTTAAATCGGTCGAGATCAATAAATAAAGCACTGACCTTGTAACCGTTTACCAATCGCCGCTTTTCAAGCGCCGCGTCAAGCCGGTTCATAAACAGCAGGCGATTTGGCAGTCCTGTGAGCGCGTCGTGGGTCGCGTCGTGCTGCAGCTTTTGCTCGGCGCGCTTTTTGTCAGTAATATCCTGGATCTGGAAAATAAGATTCGGCTGCTGGGCTTTTGTATCACTGGCCGCCGACACGCTCCACGAGGTCCAGACCGTACGACCGGTCTTGTGGACATATCGCTGCTCCATCTGACAGTTGGCAATCTTTCCGGCGAGCAATTCGTGAACTTTTACGAGCGTCAAACCCAGATCATCGGGATGGGTGAGCTCTTGAAAATCCGTGGCGAGAAACTCCTCCTCCGAATAGCCAAGGATCTCAGACAGAGCGTGGTTTGCCTTGAGCCACGTGCCGGTGGGCGATACTAATCCGATTCCGATCGGGGCATAGTCAAAAGCACTGCGAAAACGCTCCTCGGATTCGCGGAGGGCATCTGATTGGGCCTCCATGATCTTGGCATAATTCTCGGCCTGCTCGGCCTGCTGCATCGAAATCTCAACGTTCTTCAAATACATCCGATAGGAAAGAAAGACGAAGAAAATGACCGGAAGCGTTGCGAGAACAATTCCGAATCCGAGATAGCCAGTCATCTGAACAAGAACGCCGGCACTCGCCGCTCCAATAAAATAGGAGAAAAATGTCCAAATGTATTTGGTCTTCCACGTTTCCCATAGCGGAATGTTCTCTTTGAGGGACCTTTGCGTCGATGCAAGAGCCGTATTCACCAGGAACTGAACGAGGGCGATCAAGGATAGAGCGACAATTGGATTTGTATTAAAGAATTCCCGTCCGTCAAATGAACTGTCGGAGTACAACCCCGAGAACCTTAACACCAAGACGACGACAGTTGTCGACACCGCCATTGTCGCCGAGTTAAACAGCACCGTGATATTACGATTGCAAAACCGCCACGCAGAAGCAAAAGCCTCGACAGCGGCGAGTATGATCGCAAACTCGCCGCCGTATATGAGCAGAGTCAGGAATATGAAAGTATCCGACACCGATACATGAGAGTTAAATCGGGGTATCTGAATCGTTATTCGCGAACCAATCGCGACTGTGAAAACAAAAAGCGCAGCCAGATACCAATCGATGGCCGCCACGCGGATATTCGTGAGCGCAAAAACGACGCACGCGATTCCCGCGACGATGACGGTCGCCATATATCGGTCTGAGATCTTTGTTCGGTCCATTTTGTTAAGCCACTTCGGACGGTATTATCGACTCACTCAGGGCTCAAAGTAGGTTTTGAACGATACGGACGTGATGAGAGGCAGGCAATATTATATTGAAATTCGATGGAAGGCCGTAACTCAGCCTTTCCTATTATGTGTGAGTTAAACATTTTTGTCCAGTGTTTATTTTATTACACAAATAATGTTGTACACTCGTCCGAGCTGCGAAAACCGGCCCGTTCAAAGCTGCGGTGAGCAGAAGCAAATTCGGTATTGCTCAACAAACAGACGTGTGCGACACGTGATAAAAGTTCGACTGTCAGTGCTGACAGGCACTTGGGACCAATGCCCTTTCCGCGATAATCCGCTCCGACAAATACGCCCTCGAGATAGGCGACCTCGTCTGTCTCGGCGATAATGTCGGCCTTGAAGACCAATTTGTCGCCGTCGAATACGACAAATATACGGCCCTGTTCAATGCGTCGGGCAACGCGTTTGAGAAAACCTTCGCGGTCCCTAATCATTGGATCGGTCCCGGATTCGATAAAAGCGACTTCAGCCTGAGCCTCGGCGATTGGCAGCAGCTCACTAAGATCGGCCTTTCTCAATCCAAGATTCGATCGTTGAACCATAAATGGAAACGCCGCTTCGAACAGACGCTCGACACAGGTCAATCTCGGCTGCCGCAAACCGTCGCTCAGGTAATTCCAAAACGTCTGGGTCGCGTCACCGCTCGACATAATCAGGTGAATCGGAGTTTCGGCGGTTTTTGCGGTGAGCGCGAGTGCCCTTAGGGCCTGTTCCGTCTGAGCCTCGACAAGCGTCGTGTGGCCGATCAGAGCGACTCCCTCAAGCGAGCCCGTTAAGCCGCGGTATCCGTAGAATTTACCACGGTTCAGTTCGCTCACCACGCCGTTGTCCTGTATAAAGCTCGCCATCACGACCGTGTGAACAGGTCTGATTGACAGGAACTCGAGCACTTCGACCCGGTCGCTTTCGGTTAGACGACTCACCCGTGACATATCGGGGGCAGGCATCATAAACGGAGCGATCTGGCTTCGCGGCGTCTCGATTATTTTGTGGAGGCTTTGGTACAACATGCTATTTTTCCTTTACTGTGATTATGTGGTTAATTGTTGTAAATAGAGTTACTGCATACATGCCGTATTATCGCCATTGGCCATTACCGACTGTGCCATCGTAACATCGCCGACGAGTACGCCGTCGCCGACGAGCACGCCATCCCCGACTAAAACGCCGTCACCGACAAGCACGCCGTCGCCCACAAGCACGCCGTCCCCAACGAGTACGCCGGAGGCCATAAGCACGCTGCCGCCGCCCATAGCTGAGCCATTGCTGGTCAATACATTTGTGAAAATCGAGGCACCTGTGTAGTACGACTTAAGACTGGGCGTATCGTCGGCTGCATAAGCGATTCCATGTTCAAACCACCAGTCCAGATCATATACCTGCTGATATTTGTCGGCTAGTGCCTGGCCCTTCAAGTAAGTGTAATTCGTCAAAACGCCTTGCGACCATGCAAATGACGTTCCGCCAACTGTGCTTGAAGCCGCCGGAAATGTTTGTCCCGATTGCAGAAGCGTCGATCCGAGGGATGCCGAAGCGTTAAAGTCGTAGTCGATTTTGTATAGACGGGCAAGTTTGACCGCTCCTTCGACATTGAGTTGTCCGGAGCCCTGTTCGAGCATATTTACGTTATTCAATGGCTGAGCCGTATATTCGAGGATCATCTTCACCATTGTCGGTGTCAGATCCGGATTCAATTCGAAAAGCAGAGCAGCGGCTCCCGAAACCATCGGAGTTGACATTGAAGTTCCGCTAAGGTACATCACGTCGTTGTCGTCACCGCTCAAATTCATTGAGCTTGTCATCAAGCTCGGAAATAATGTGATCAATGTGCTTGTTGATTTTGCTTTGGCGGCGACGATCTTGTTGCCTGGTGCAACCATATCCGGTTTAATCACATTATCGTAATGTTTTACGCCGCTTGCGTCCGTGTAATAACTGCGCGTAGGGCCGTGCGAACTATATGTTGCCATGACATCATCGCTTCGCGAATCGGTACCCATCGAATTGGTTGCGCCGACGGTCAATACCGACGGGTCGTTGCCGGGCGAGTGAACCTGGCCGTAAATTTTTTGTCCTGTAAAAAAGTTCTTGCCATTGTTTCCGGCGGCGACGACAACCAGAATTCCAAATTTATTTAGATCCCGCACCTTGTTACAAAGAACGTCGTTGGTCCACGAGTCGATGGCAGCCGTTCCCAGGCTTAGATTTACAACCCGGATGTTATAGGTTTCGTAATTATCTTCGACCCAATTCAACGCGTCTAAGAGCGATGAAGTTGATCCAAATCCCAGTGAGTTTAAGACCTTCAAGTTAATAATATCAGTTTTCGGCGCAACTCCTTTGTAAGCACTCGAACTTCGCGTGGCGCTACCCGCCGCGACCGATGCAACGTGTGTTCCGTGTCCGTAACTATCCTCCGTCGATGTGGTTCCCGAAACAAAATTCTTGCTATAAACGACGCGGGTTGACGAAGTGCCATCGTTAAATGATTTCTGCGCCGTATAAATTCCCGAATCGATAACTGCGATGCCAACATTATTCCCATCGAGGGTATAGGAAGAACTGCGGCCATAGCCCGAGGGCTGTGAACGCATCAAACTCGTTCCGGTGGTCGTTTCGATATGACCCAGCGATTTAAGTTCGCGGTCGGGCGACATGTAATTTATCAATCCGCTCTGCGAAAGTTCGTTGACCGCGCTCAGGGGAACGCTGACAACCAACGTATCGGTTTCGCCGATCCGGTCAGTCAAACGAACTTTGTTTGCCGCCATGATCGCTCTTAGCGATTGGTTTTCCGCGTCCTTTGCCTGAAGAATAACGTCAACACGTTTGTTGCCGCTCGGGTCTTCGGCCATCATGGCTCGAAGGTCGGGGGAAACGTTGTCGCCGCGGAATCCGATTTGGTCAGGTTTCGATTGTTTCTCCGCCACCGCTTGAGCGTTGCTTTTTCCCGCAACGAGAATGCCCGCAAAATAGGCGGCGATCTCTGGCTGAGACTGGATTTGCTCGTCATAAGCGATGGCCCCGCTGCCGCCGATCATGACGAGGCGTCCTTCAGCAATCGCTGAAAAGAGCTTGGTATTGACCGCGTCCTTGCCGACGAGGTTTGTCAGTTCGTTGACATAGAGAATCGTCTGGCCTTTGGTGGCAACAACATCAGCGACGATCGAGTCAACGGCACTCGCGATGTCGGCTTTTGTGCGGTTGTTCGAAAAGAGCACGTCGGTCTCGATCTTGAGGATCGTGCGACCGTTGAGCTTTGCTCCGGCCTGCCCTTTGGCGATCCGAATTACCGCTTGTTCGACGATGAGTTCCTGTACGGCACTGTCCTTATCGACCACGACTGGCTGGCGAACTCCGCCTTCGCTGAGAACTTTGATGAGACGCGAGGTCTCAGCTTCAACGCTCAGATCCTCACTCAGCCTTCCTTCACGGGCAAGCTTCGTAAGGTCGGTGGTGTATTTCGCAGTGGTGGCAGAAACGGCGGGAACATTAACCGTTTTTCCCCGCAGAGCATCAAACGCAAACGCATTTGAGAGAATAAACGATGCGAGGATCGCGATCGCCGCGAATCGTCTCGTGGTAGTAAATCCAAATGTCTTTATCTTCATAACGGTTACCTTAATATTCAATTTCAGATCGTCTTCGGCACACAGTGCCAGTCGGCTATCTATAAACAAGTCGCGTGCCAGACAATAACTGTTGTAATCATTGGGGTTGGCGGACAGTCCTGCGATTGGGACAGTGTTTTAATCGGTCATCTTGGACGGAAGTTCGGTCACAATGAACGATGGCGGTCAGCAGTGTGACGGCTCGGTGATTTTGAGGTTTGCGGCACAACGCTGAAAACGGCAAAAAAAGGCCCGACCGCTGGAGGTTTGCGATCGGGCTAAGTATGAGACTGCTCTCATGTTTGAGGAACTCCGTTATGGTGCCGGGACCATACAAAGGGTGTTGTCGCCGAGCCAGGCGGTTAGTGCCGTAGCTCCGCCGTCGCCGACGAGTACGCCGTCACCGACGAGAACGCCGTCGCCAACCAGGACACCGTCACCGACCAGGACGCCCTGACCGTTGTAGTAGGGTGTGACGGAACCGCCCATTGCATTTGAGCTGAGGTAGAGCGTGCCGTCGCCGACGAGTACGCCAGTGTTTTTGATCGCACCTTGATACAGGCTGAGCGTACCGGAGGTCATCGTCGCCGAACGCGTCAATGAACCGCTGACAAACGGTGTTCCGTCGCCGACGAGAACGCCGCTGCCGTACATGCCCTGCCATTTTAGCATCAGGTCGTTGCCGTGGAGGAAGCCAAAATTCGTGATCACGCCCTTACCCCAGGCTGCCGTCTGGCCGCCGATCGTGCTGGTTTGGGCCGTCGGTAATGCGCCGGTCAGCAGAGCGGTGCCGTTGATTGTTGGCACGGTCGTTTTGACGAGTTTCGTAATCTTCAGAGCACCGTCCGCATTTACAAGACCCGCACCCTGTTCGAGAGTGTTAAAGTTTCTAAGCGGCTGTGCCGAGTACATAAGGATCGCCTTGACAAGATTGGGCGTCAGATTCGGGTTGACCTGAAGCATCAACGCGACCGTCCCCGAAACGGCCGGGGCCGCCATCGATGTTCCTGACAGATACATCATTCCTTTTAGTTCGCCGGGTTCGTCGGCGAGCAGGTCGGGGTTGTACGTACCGGTAACGCTTAAAGCTCCGTATTGATAAACCAGATTATTTCGGGCAATTCCGAATGAGCGGTAGATGCCATACGACGCGGCGCCGATGATCTTGTTCCCGGGCGCAACCACGTCTGGCTTGACGAGATTATCGTAACGGCGAACGCCGCCGCCATCGGTGTAGTAACCGCGAGTCGGACCGCGTGAACTGTAAGTGGCGATCGTATCGTCGTTTCGACCGTTCGTGCCATAGGTATTGGCGGCACCCACGGTTATGACGGACGGTTCGATGCCGGGCGAATTGATCGAGCCGTACTGTTTGCCGCCGGTTGCGGTCTTGCCGCTGTTTCCAGCCGAAGCGACGACGACGATTCCTGCGTTAACGACACGTCGGGCCGCGAGGCACAACGGATCGAAGCGGTAACTGTCCTTGGCGCCCGTTCCCAAACTCATATTTACGACGCGAATATTGTGAGCGGCTTTATTCGCGATTACCCAATCGAGAGCAGCGATGAGACCGCTTGAAACGCCGCGTCCATTGGCGTCGAGGACGGTTAAATTGATGAGCTTCGCACCAGGAGCGACACCGGTGTAATAGCCATTATAGTGATCAGACCTGCCCGCGACGATAGATGCAACGTGCGAGCCGTGTCCGAAACCATCTTCGGCAACAGGCGTGACACCGAATGTTCCGCCGTAAACCAAATTTGTCGCTCCGGTCGATGACGTGACGGTGCCGTGATTCGATTCGATGCCGCTGTCGAGGACCGCGACGCCGATTCCGCGTCCGTCAACCGTCGTCGTCGTTGTTGCCGTGTTAAGTATTGAACGCACCAATGACGCTCCGGTCGTAGTTTCAACATGTCCCGCAGCCTCGGTTTCGCGATCCGGTGAGATATATGCGACCTCGTCCTTGGTGATAAGCTCGCGAACCTTCGAGAGCGGAAGCTCGGCGCTCACCAAACCGAGATGGTTAAATGATTTCTTCACTCGACCACCGATTTCGGCCATGTCGGTAACGAGGATACCTTTCTTCTTTTTGTTCGACTGCACTTCGCGAGCAAACATCTCGTCGCGATCGCTCTCGGTCAGACCGCCGAAGCTTTCATTGAGCTGCGTTGCAGGCGTGAGCTGAATTATCACCTTCTGCATCGCATCGGCGCGCATTTGGTAAAAGACCTCGTTGGTCTGCTCCTCCAGATCCGGAGCGATCTTTGACTGGACGGCATCTACCGTATCTTCCGCGACCGGCTCGGTGTAGACCGGTTTACTGTCGCTGCCGGATTCCGTCTGCTGGGCAAACGCCGCAAATGCAAAGCTTTGCATGAAGATCGCAAAGGCGACCAATGCCGTAACGGGAGTGTTGATTCTGTTCTTGTTCATTTCAGTATCCTTACATGAGTCTTTTTGGCCATTCACATCCAGGCCTTCGCCTCATCTCAAAGCAACGCCCGTGCCGTACGCGTAAGTGTTGCAATAACAGTTTGTTAGCTGCAAATGAACTAATGTTTCAACCCGAGCGTACTGTCACGATGAACGGCCTGACCGGTCAGTTTGACAGAATGGCAGTAAGCGGGTTCCCGCAGCCCGCCGCAAAGAAAAAAGGCCGGACCCGAAGGCCCGACCGTTTGCCGTTGCAGCTAATCGCTGCTTGGCCCTGGGCTTTTAACGAACCGGCAGCATACATGCGGTGTTGTCACCGATCATTGCGAGATGTGCCATGGTCGCGAGTGTATCACCAACCAGTACGCCATCGCCGACCAGCACGCCGTCACCGACCAAAACACCGTCGCTGACCAGAACGCCTTGAGCGTTATAAAATGGCGTTGGGCTGCTGGCCATCGCGTTGGAGTCAGCCAAAGCGTGCCGTCGCCAACCAAAACGCCGTTGTTTTTGATAGCACCCTGATATAAAGTTATCGACGCGCCGGATGTCATGGTCGAGGATTTGGACAGCGTCGAACCGCTGAACGTGGTTCCGTCGCCAACCAAGACGCCGTTCGCATACATTCCCTGCCACTTCTTCATCAGGTCATCGCCGAAAAGAAAGCCGTAATTAGTCATCACGCCTTTGCCCCAATAGATCGACTCACCCCAAATGGAGCTTGTTTGAGATGACGGGAGTGCTTTTCCGGACGCCAGAAGCGATGTTCCGTTCGATGTCGGCATTGTCGTCTTAAACAATCGAGCTATACGAACGGCTCCATCTATGTTAAGCAGTCCCGCTCCCTGTTCGAGACTGTTAAAGCCGGATAACGGTTGAGCCGAGTACATCAATATGGCCTTCACCAAATTCGGTGTAAGTTTATTGTTGGTCTGCTTTAGGTTCATCGCTGCAGCGGCTACGATCGGTGCCGCCATCGACGTTCCCGACATATACATTACTTTTTCGGTATTGACGGTCGATGTACCGGTCCGGAGCATGGTCAATGTTCTGGCCAGTAGATTTTCTGTGCCGTTGTAATAAGCACGCGACCCGATCACCTTGTTGCCTGGTGCGACAATATCCGGCTTAATCAGGTTGTCATACTTTCTAGCACCGTTTGCAAGGGTCTTGTATCCGCGGGTTGGACCACGCGAACTGAACGTAGCAACCGTATCGTCACTGCGATATTCAGTTCCGAGCGTATTCGCGGCACCGACAGTAATAACCGAAGGCTCAATGCCCGGCGAACCGATCGTGCCATAGAGCTTTTGACCTGTCAGGCTCTTGCCAAAGTTTCCGGCTGAGGCAACAACGACGATACCGGCGTTTACCGCACGTCGGGCTGCTAAACAGAGCGGATCATTGGTGTAACTGTCCCTTGCGGCTGTTCCCAGGCTCATGTTAATGACCTGGATATTGTTCGCGGCCTTGTTGGCGACGGTCCAATCCAATGCGGCTATAAGATTACTTGTGGTACCAATACCAATGCCGTTAAGAACACGAAGGCTTATTACCGATGCGCCCGCGGACGGCCCGGTGTATGCCCAGTCGTCGAGACCATCGCCGGTAGCCATAGACGCAACGTGGGTGCCGTGTCCATAAGGGTCGCCGTTCACGCCTTCGCCTGTAAAGTCCTGATTGTAAACGACCTTTAGATTGCCATCGCTCCATTTGGAATTTCGGTGGTTAGGGTCAATACCGCTGTCAATTATCACCATCGTACCGTACATTCCGTTGAGGTATGTGTTCGGATCGGCATCTCCGTTATCCCAAATTCCTGAGTTGTCGTTACCGGTTGTTGCTGTAATATTTCCGAAAGACTGGACTGGCAGATCAGGCGAAACATAAGCGACGTTCGGATTCTCCGAAGCTTACGGATCTTAGACAGAGGAAGTTTCGGCACTTGCCATTCCAACATTTGCGTAGGATTTCTTGACCCGCCCGCGGAATGAAACCAGGTCGGTAACGAGAATGCCTGCCTTTTCCCGGTTGCTTTCGGCTTCCTGAGCGAATTTCTGAGTTCGTTCTGTGTCGCTTATGTCGATCCCCGAAAAATCGTCTAGACTACTGCCCGACTTGTAACGGATGATTACTTTTTCCGTTTTGTCGCTTCTACTGCCATAAATCAGTTCGTCCGTCTTTTCCTGAAGATCCGGAGCGATCTTGCTCTGACCAATCTCGTCCGAACCGTCATTCTGGGTTTCGTCTACAACTACTTCGGCATTGTCGAATCTCTTCGATTGGCCAAAGACGCTAAATGAAACCATCTGAGTTGTAACCGCGAAAAGAGCGAGCATCGCGAAGAATTGTTTTAAGCTGAGTTTGTTCATCTGTTTACTGTTAGTCTCCACAAGAGATCGCACCTGTGTGCCTACAAGCTGTATATCAAGCCCCGTGCCACGAGCATAAATGTTGCAAAAGAATGCTTTACTGGCTTTAGCACTCCGCCAGCCGCGAGTCGGCCCGGTCATATCGACAAAGCAAGCCGGTCAAGATGAACGAACATCGGTCATGTTCGAGAAGCAGCACATAATTGTTGGCAACAAACAAAAAAGGCCAGACCCGAAGGCCTGACCTTTGCCGATGCAGCTAAAAAGCCGATCAGCCTGGGCTGTTATGGTTTGGGCAGCATGGCGGCGGTGTTGTCGCCAAGCCAGGTTGAAAGGGCATTTGCCGAGCCGTCGCCGACGAGCACGCCATCGCCGACCAGGACGCCATCGCCTACCAGGACCCCGTCACCGACAAGGACGCCGTTGACAAGGACAGGAGCGAATGTTCCAGCCATTGCGTTTGAGCTCAAGAAAGGAGTTCCGTCGCCGACAAGTACGCCGTTATTTTTGATTGCTCCTTGATAGAGCGACATGGTTCCGCTGGTCAGGGTCGTCGAGCGGGTTATTCCGGTGCCTGAGAAAGGCGTTCCGTCACCGACCAGGACACCATTCTTATACATGCCCTGAAACTTGGTCATCAGGTCGTTGCCGTATAGGAAGCCAAAGTTTGTGATAACGCCTTTGCCCCAATAGACTGTTTCGCCGGCGATGAAGCTTGTCTGCGAAGCCGGCAGCGAGGCCGAAAGCATAGCGGTGCCATTGGTGGTCGGCAGCGTCGTCTTCACTAATTTTGCAATTTGAGCTGCGCCCTCAGCGTTCAGTTCACCGGCACCCTGTTCCAGAGTGTTGTAACCATTTAACGGCTGGGCCGAATACATAAGGATTGCTTTGACCAGGCTCGGTGTCAGATTTGGTCTGATCTGCAGCATCAGTGCGACGGTTCCGGCGACGACCGGGGCCGCCATCGATGTTCCGCTGCAGTACTGATAGCCCTTGAGGTTTACGCCACCGCCGGAATTGACATATTGCGTAACCTGAAGCGATGGATAATCGGTGACCATTTTGTTTTTGTAATAGATCCAGCCGCTCGACGTGTCGGGCGTACCGAAGCCCAGCGATTCCGGAGCGATTAGCTTGTTGCCCGGAGCGACGAGATCGGGTTTGATCAGGTTGTCATATTTTCTAACGCCGCTGACGGTTTTGTAACCCCGTGTCGGGCCGCGTGAGCTAAAGCTGGCGACGGTATCGTCACTGCGGATATCGGTTCCGTACGTGTTGACCGCTCCAACGGTGATAACGGACGGCTCGATGCCCGGCGAACCAATGCCGCCATACATTTTGTTCCCGACATTGTCTTTGCCGCTGTTGCCGGCTGAGGCAACGACCACGATTCCCGCGTTAAACGCCCGGCGAGCTGCCTGGCACAACGGATCGTTCGCGTATGAATCCTTCGCGCCTGTACCAAGGCTCAGATTCATTACTCGAATGTTATATGCGCTCTTATTGAGGATGGCCCAATCGATCGCGGCGATCACGTTGCTCGACGTTCCTCGGCCGTTGTCATCTAGGACCCGCAGGTTTATGACATTGGCACTCGGCGCCGTTCCGTTGTAGTAGCCGGAGTAGTTGTTGCTAAAAATATCGTTTCCAGCCGCGAGTCCGGCAACGTGTGTGCCGTGGCCGTACATATCCGACGTGCTGGTGTTACCCGTGATAAATGATTTGCTGTAAACAACGCGCGATGTAATTATCGGTTTGAAATCGGCGTGATTTGTCTCAACGCCGCTATCGAGTATCGCAATACCGATGCCGTTACCGCCGATCGTCGTGTTGGCAACCAAGGCCCTGACGAGCGATGCGCCGGTGGTCGTTTCGATGTGGCCATTCGCCTCGGTCACGCGATCAGGCGAGATATAGGCGACCTCATCCTTGGCGGTCAGTTCGCGAATCTTTGACAGGGGCAATTCGGCACTAACGAGGCCGACATTGTTGTAGGCCTTTTTGAATGTGCCGCCGACGGTTTTGAGATCGGTCACGAGGATGCCCTTCTTGTCTTTGTTCGACTGTACTTCGCGGGCAAACATCTCATCGCGGGCCTCATTGCTAAGTTCGCCGAGACTCTCGTTGAGCGATGTCTCCGGCTTTAGCTGAATGATGACCTTCTGCATTGCATCGCCGCGGATGTGGTGAAAAGCCGCATCAGCGTCTGCTTCCAGGTCAGGAGCGATCTTGCTTGACGGCTCATTTACGCTCGGTGTGTCGACCTTTTCAACGGTGCTGTCCGTCTTGAAAGACTGACCAAAAACCGTAAAAGAAACCATCTGCATCGATAATGCAAATAGGACGACCGTCGAGAAAAATTGTTTGTAGTTAAGCTTGTTCATCATTTTACCTTCCCCGGGCCTCTTAATCGCAGGCCCGCTGTACGATCTCTATTAGCAACAGGCGTGCCACAGAGTTAAAGTAAGTGTTTTCAATAGTTTAATGAAATTCAAGGGAAAATGATGTCAATCGTATCTGTCACGATGAACGATCCGAATCGGTCAGAATGAAGGACATCGTTTACAGAGCCGTCACGGATTTCAAATTACGAGTCAGGTACCGCCTGCGGTATGGGGCAGGGCCTCGTTGTCACCATCAAAAACCCCACCCGCTACCGAGGCTGTGTTAAACCATCTTAAGCTGCGGAGCAGCGGCAGCGTGTAGCCCCAGGTGGAGCGTAGCGGAACCTGGGGTTAATGTCCTGGAAAAATGACTCCAGCCCACGTAGTGGGCGACAGACGTGTACGTAAACCTAACGGCTCCAATATTTAACTAAGGGTCTGTCACCCACTACATGGGCTTGGATCATTTTTGGCATTTGACCCCAGGTTCCGCTTTGCTTCACCTGGGGCTACGCGTCTGTCGCTGCTCCGCAGCTTAGGAACGCTTTGACACAGCTTCCTACTCGCGGGCTTCTCGCACCCGAAGTTCGACTTTTCTAATGCGGTATCTGGGTTTAGTGCACTGCAAAAAACGAAATTTCCGTGCTCTCTGTGCATTTCGTGGTAATATCCCCAAAACCACGAAACGCACAGATCACACGGAATCCTAGTAACGGCTAAATGTTGCCGCTATGTCTTAAATTAAGGGGCCGGGAGCATGCAGGCGGTGTTGTCGCCGAGCACCGTTTGGAATCCGTATGCGATGCCGTCGCCGACTAGTACGCCGTCACCGACGAGGACTCCGTCGCCGACAAGCACGCCGTCGCTGACCAGTACGCCTTGCCCGTTGACAAACGGCGTCGGGCTGCCGCCCATTGCGTTTGCACTCAGGTAGAGCGTTCCGTCACCGACAAGGACGCCATTGTTGCTGATCGCGCCTTGATAAAGCGTCAGTGTGCCGGATGTCATCGATGTCGATTTTGTCAGGCTGCTGCCCGAGAATGGTGTTCCGTCGCCGACAAGCACGCCGTTGGCGTACATACCCTGCCATTTGACCATTAGATCGTTGCCGTAGAGAAAGCCGTGGTTCGTCATCACGCCCTTGCCCCAATATACAGTCGATCCCCAAAAGTTGCTCGTTTGCGAAGATGGAAGCGAGCTGTTCAGGAGAGCGGAACCGTTTGTTGTCGGCAAAGTAGTCTTTACCAATCGTGCAATACGAACCGCGCCGTCGATATTCAGCAAACCGGCGCCTTGCTCCAATGAATTAGTATTGGGCAGCGGCTGTGCCGAATACATCAGAATCGCTTTGACAAGATTCGGCGTCAGATTTTGATTTGTAGAAATCAAGAGGCTTGCCGCGCCCGCCACGATCGGGGCCGCCATCGAGGTTCCCGAGAGATACATCACCTTTTCGTCATTTTCACTCGCATTGCCCGTTCTTAGCGATGTGAAGGTTCGCGACAACAGGTTTTCCGTGCCGTTATAGTATGCCCTTGCACCGATGAGCTTATTGCCGGGAGCAACGATGTCAGGTTTGATCAAATTGTCGTATTTTCGAGCGCCGTTGGATAGCGTTCTGTAGCCGCGTGTCGGGCCTTTCGAGCTGTAAGATGCAACCGTGTCGTCGCTGCGGGAGTTTGTGCCAAAGGTATTGGCGGCGCCGACGGTGATGACCGAAGGCTCGATGCCGGGCGAACCGATCGTGCCGTAAAGCTTGTTGCCAAGCAGATCTTTTCCATAGTTGCCGGCCGAGGCAACGACCACGATACCGGCATTTACAGCACGGCGGGCGGCGAGGCAAAGCGGGTCGTTTATGTAGCTGTCTCTTGCCGCCGTGCCGACGCTCATGTTGACGACGCGTATGTTCCACGCGGATTTATTTGCAACCACCCAGTCGAGAGCCGCGATCAGATTACTGGTCGTGCCTATGCCCGTGCTGTTCAAAACACGCAGATTTAGAAGATTTGAGCCAGGTGCGTCGCCTTGATAAGCACCGTTGTTGAGTTGCTGGTCGCCGGCAAGCATCGAAGCAACGTGCGAACCGTGTCCATAAGCGTCACCCGTAATGTTTTGTCCGGTAAAGTCTTTGTTATATTTGACTTTCGTGGTGTCGTTCCAATTCAAAAGTTCATGCGATGAATCGATGCCGCTGTCAATAACCGCGACGTGCCCAACACCGCCCGTGAGCCAGGTGCTCGAGTTGCTGTCGCCAGCGTCGTTGATGCCCTGAATGTAATAGCCGGTCGTCGTGCCAACATGCTGGAACGACTGAATCTCGACTTCAGGCGAGATGTAAGCAACTTCGTCTTTTTCGACCAGTTCCCTGATCCTCGAGAGCGGCAATTCGGCGCTGACGAGACCAACGTGGTTGTAGGCTTTTTTGAACGTGCCGCCTACGGTTTTGAGATCGGTTACGAGGATGCCTTTCTTATCCTTATTCGACTGAACTTCGCGGGCAAACATCGCATCGCGATCCTCATTGCTCAGGTCGCCCGTGCTCTCATTGAGGCCTGTTTCGCTCTTGAGTTGGATAATCACCTTCTCCATTCGGTCGGCACTCATCCCGTGAAACGCCTCATCGGCTTTCTCTTCCAGATCAGGGGCGATCTTGCTCTGACGAATATCAAACTGCTCGTCCGTTTTAGTTTCATTCGAAACATCGTCCGACATTTTCGATTGGCCAAAAACGGTAAACGAAACCATCTGTGTCGATAGAGCGAAAAGTATCAGCGTCGCAAAAAGTTGTTTGAAGTTGAGTTTTTTCATCTTGTTCACCCAATAAAATTTAATGTGCCGCGCAAGTTCCGGCACTGACACTATTGGCAAAGCCCGTGCCAAAGAGTTAAATGCAGTGATAATGGAAGTTATCGGGAAATTCGAGATTGCCTTTGGTGTTTGGCTCGGTCAACGTGAATGAAGGGACCGGTCAGATTGAATGATTTGTGAGCGGCAAAAAAAGGAAGTCCGGTTAAACTCCCTCAATCCTACAAATTAAATACGCGCGAAAGATCGTTATTTCTGCTCTTTCGCTCCATTTGTTTTGATCGAAGAAGCATCGGGTGTCGCAACCCGTCGGCCTGAGAGCTTCTGCATTTCAACGAGACGCCCGTTCACATATTCGCGTCCTATCCCGACGAACCGTAAATGTTTAAGACCTTTTTTAGTTGTCGAAACGATAGTCTTTGAACTCGTCACGTTTTTCTTCATAATCTTTTCGCTCATTCTTATTCGCTTTCCAGGCTGAGATGATGCGAAATCGAGCAATTTCAGTATAGCAGACAACCAGGAGTTTTCCGCTCACCGTGTAACCAACGGCATAATATCTTCGCTCATCAAACGAATGTGAATCATCGGCATAGTATTGCGTCTCTTCGAAAACGAATACTTCCGAGGCTTCTTCAAACGACACTCCGTGGTTGGCGATATTCTCCTTAGCCTTCGAATGTTGCCACTCAAAATGATCGCCGTGGAAAATTAAGTAGTCGCCCTTTCGCACTAGATTCCGAGAACATCAATGAGTTCCTGCACCGAAGCCGCGCTCTTGTGCAATGCCGTTCGTTCGTCGTTGGTTAGGCTGATTTCGATGATTTGTTCGATGCCGTTTTTGCCTAGTTTTACGGGGACGCCGACGAAGAGGTTGCTGACGCCATATTCGCCTTCGAGGAAGACGGCGCAGGGGAGGATCTTTTTCTTATCCTTTAGGATGGCTTCGGCCATTTCGACCGCACCGAGTGATGGGGCGTAATAGGCCGAGCCGGTTTTGAGCAGGCCGACAATCTCCGCTCCGCCGTTAGCGGTGCGGGTTATGATCGCGTCGAGCTTTTCCTTTGAGATAAGTTCGGTGATCGGGATACCGGCAACCGTCGAATAACGCGGCAGCGGCACCATTGTGTCGCCGTGACCGCCGAGGACGAAGCAAGTGACATTCTCGACCGAGACGTTCAATTCCTCAGCAACAAAGCAGCGCATCCTAGCCGAATCGAGCACGCCGGCCATTCCCATCACGCGGTTTTTGGGGAAGCCCGAGCGGCGAAACGCGACCTGGGCCATGGCGTCGAGCGGGTTTGAGACGACGATGATGATCGAGTTGGGCGAGTATTTCGCGACCTGATCGGTGACCGACCCGACAATATCTGAATTCGTTTTCAAAAGATCGTCGCGGCTCATGCCCGGCTTTCGCGGCAATCCGGCGGTGATGATGACGATATCCGAATTCGCCGTATCTTCGTAGCTGTTCGCACCGACGAGCTTTACATCAAAACCGTCGATCGGTGCCGCCTGGGCCAGATCGAGGCATTTGCCCTGCGGCGTGCCCTCGACGATATCAACCAAAACCACGTCAGCGAGTTCCTTCGCCGCGATCCAATGAGCCGCCGTCGCACCGACATTTCCCGCTCCGACAACCGTTACTTTGTTTCTTCCTACAGCCATTCTTATTCCTTCCTTTTGAGATATCAGTGTAAAATAAACTAATATTTTGTCACAGTCATCGACATTCGGCAAAAGCCTGAGAGAAACCAGTATGGTAACCGCAATTCGCGATCAAAAATACACGCTTGAAGAATATTTCGAACTGGAACGAACCTCGGAGGAGCGATACGAATATTGGGACGGCCACGTTTGGGCAATGGCCGGAGCGAATTCGAATCACGAACGGATTGTTTCGAACGGTATCTTTCACTTGAGAACGTTGCTCGGACGGGCCTGCACTGTTTTCGGTTCGAACATGAAGGTCATCGTTCCCGGCTATCCGCCTTATCGATATCCGGATGTGACGGCGTTCTGCGGAAAGGCGATCATCGAGAAGATCGGTGGCATGGAAGCCCTGATTAATCCGCAGATGATTATTGAAATCCTGTCGCCCTCCACCGAGGCATTCGACCGGCGACATAAATTTACTTACTACAAATCGATCCCGAGCTTCACTGAATATCTGCTAATCGCGACCGATCAGGCCAGTATCACGCATTACAGCAAGCAGGGCGACGAATGGATTCTCTCGGAAGCCGAAGGCCTGGAGGCAAAACTGCCGATCCCGACATTTAATGTAACGATGCTGCTTTCCGAGATCTATCTCGATGTTGAGTTTTCGGAGAGCAAACCCGACCTATTCCTTGTTTAAACTCGACCTTTTACCTCCAATCAATATGCATGCTATTCGCTTAGTCTCGGGCCTTTTCATTGCCTCTATACTTTTCACCTCGACAGGCCTCGCACAAACCAACCCGGCGGCGTTTTCCGGCAAACGCCTAAAACGCATCGTCGTGCGAAACGCGATGATGGTCGATGGCAGCGGTAAGCCAGCGGCCGGGCCGTTTGATATTGTGTTGGAGAACGACATAATCACCCAGATCGCGAGCCTCGATCCGGTGGCGGTGAAAGAGGGAACCGCGAGACGCCCAGAGAAAGGCGAGCTAGAGATCGATGCGACCGGCAAATATGTTTTGCCGGGGCTGATCAATCTGCACGGACACACACAGGACGAACGTGCGGGCAAGCCGATGCCGGTGGAGTATGTGACAAAGATGTGGCTCGCATGCGGCATCACGACCGTCAGGGACGCGTGGGCAAATCCGAAGGTGCTGGAATATAGCAAGCGGATAAACGCAGGGACGCTCGTTGGCCCACGCATTTTTCCGTACGGCGGATTTCCTGGGCCGAATCAAAACACTGTCGAGCAGGTTCGAGCCCGCGTCCGCGAACTCAAAGCCGCCGGCTACGACGGTATCAAGCTTTACACCATGGACCGCGACCTGATGGCCGCGATGATGGACGAATCGAAAAAGCAATCCATGCGGGTCATGCACCACGTCGGCGTCGAGGAGACCAACGCCTGGGACGACATCAAAGGCGGGACGACCAGCATCGAGCATTGGTACGGAATTCCGGATGCAGCTATCGAGAGCGGAAGGCAAAACTTTCCCGCTACCTATAACTATAACAACGAGGTCGACCGCTTCCGCTACGCCGGACGCCTGTGGCGCGAGGCCGATCCGGCAAAGCTCAGCAAAGTTCTGGACGGAATGGTTGCGGCAGGCGTAGCTTGGGACCCGACGCTAGTGATATACGAGGCCTCACGCGATCTACAGCGAGCGCAGACAAATCCGGCGTTTGCCGAGTATCTCCATCCCGTCCTCGAAGAATATTTCAAACCGAATCCGGCCAATCACGGTTCGTATTTCATCGGCTGGAGCACTACCGACGAGACCTTTTGGAAGGAAAACTACCGCATCTGGATGAAGGCGGTTTACGATTTTGAGATGAAAGGCGGCGTGATCGGCACGGGCGAAGATGCGGGATTCATCTATCAAATGTACGGCTTTGGCCTGATCCGCGAACTCGAACTACACCAGGAAGCCGGCTTTCACCCCCTAAAAGTCATCCAGCACGCCACCTCAAACGGAGCGAAGATCCTCGGCAAAGAAGACTCGATCGGCCGCATTAGAGTTGGCTACAAAGCCGACCTCATCGTCGTAAACGGCAATCCGCTCGACAATTTCAAAGTCCTCTCGCCGCTCGGCGTCGAAGAGATACGGGACGGCAAAGCAGTAAAAACCGGCGGCATCGAATGGACCATCACAAACGGAATCCCATACCACGCCCCGACTTTGGCTGGTGAGATCAAAGCTATGGTCGCGGCCGCGAGGAAAAAGAGCACGACCGGATCTAATTAATGCACGGGACAACTGCAAACGATCTTCCTGAAAACGAATCGATCTTGCTCGAATTAAATCGAGCATGGATCGCAAGAACCGAGTAGGAAATACGTGACATGGTCGCTGCCGCCCGCAGAGATCAGAACCGGCAACGACCGTGAGGTTGATTTCGGATCAACCGGAGGATTCCGCCGGTGGTGACAACGGGGAAGCCCGCTTCTTAACTTTTGGGTGTAATTGGTGACGGTATTTCCGATACAAACACATTTGACCAATCAGGCAAAAACCTCTACCAATCGGGATGAATTCGGGCGGCTGGAGCCGTTTTTTGGGCGACTAAGGGGCTGGAATTGTCTTTGTTAATTCGAAGCATCTCGCATAACCAACCCCCATAAATACTGGCCCGCAGCAACCTCAGACGGACAAAATGTGGCACGTGCCACATTTAAAAACACCATTTATGACGGAAAAACCCGCGACAGTTTAAATACAAAAAAATTCACCCCTAATTTTTGAAATTAAGACTCCTCAGTTCGGCAGGATTTCTATGGGTCGACGGTGTTTGGGCAACATAGACCGAATTGACGGACGTTGAGCCGGTGTAAGGATTTGGGAATTCGATGTCGTGGGCGGTTGCTGAGCCAAAGATCGTTTTGAGGTTCGTCGTAAAGTCTTCGCTTGCCGGATCGTCGGACCAGACGGCGAAGGTCCCGTTGGGTTTTAGTTGATGTCGAACTGCCGTTAGGCCTTGGGTGGTGTAGAAGGATTTGTTTATGGGGTCGAGATAATGTTTGGGTGAGTGGTCAATGTCGAGGAGAATGGCGTCGAATTTTCGGGTCGGTTTCTCGGCGTCGAAGCCAGTGTGGGCGAGGACGAAGAAATCGCCCTGGCGGAGTTCGCATCTCAGGTCGTCTCTCAGGTCAAGGCCGAGCGGGACGAGGCCTTGGTTGTGCCAGTCGATGACGGTTTGGAAAAGGTCGATGACGAGCAGGCTCGCGACCTTCCGGTTTTTTAGAGCTTCGGCGGCGGTGTAGCCGAGGCCGAGGCCGCCGATGACGACATCCAATTTACACGCGAGCGAGGCGAGGCCGAGGGTTGCGAGTTGCTGTTCGGCGTCGGTAAAGAGGCTCGACATCAGGTATTCGTCGCCGAGCTTGACCTCATAAACCTCGCGGTTATCGAGACGCGGCTCTAACCGGCGGCGAAGTGTGAGATCACCGAGCGGTGTTTTTTGATAACCGAGTTCTTGAATGCTCATCTTTGCGTCAGACCTCAACACGTTCGGCGAGCTCGGCCCAGCGTTCGAGATCGGTTTCAAGCTGTTCGTTTAGTCGGTGCTGTTCATTGAAAAGCTCGTGAACGCGGCCGGCGTCGGTGGCGTGTTGGATCATTTCGCGTTCGATCTCGGGGAGGCGAGATTCGGTTTCGGTGATCCGTTTTTCGACCGACTCGAACTCGCGTTTTTCGTTGAAGGTGAGTTTTTTAGGCTTGGCTTGCGAGGTTTCTGTGTTGTTGCCTGGTGCCGCAGCGGGAACCCAGTCGCTACCGCTCCCGGTTCTGACAAGAGTTTCCTGGCGTTCGTGGGCTTCGAGGTAGGCGGTGTAGTTGCCGGCGTATTCGCGGAGGTGGCCGCCTGATTCGAAGCGGAAGACGTTTTCGATCGTGCGATCGAGGAAATAGCGGTCATGGCTGACGACGATCAGGGCTCCGGCGAAATCATCGAGGTACTCTTCGAGAGCGATGAGTGTCGGGATGTCGAGGTCATTGGTCGGCTCGTCGAGGAGCAGGACGTTTGGCGAGCCCATCAGGATTCGCAGCAGATACAGGCGACGACGTTCGCCGCCTGAGAGATTGGCGATGCCCGCGTATTGCGCGGCGGGTTCAAAGAGAAACCGTTCGAGCATTTTGCCGGCGGTGATCTGAATACCTTCGTTAGTAGTAACGTATTCCGCGACATCGCGGATGTAATCGATAACGCGTTGGTCGTCGTTCAGAGCACGGCTTTCCTGGTCGTAATATCCGATGTGAACCGTCTGCCCGATATCGATCTCGCCGCTGTCCGGTGTGACGCGGCGGGTCAGCATATCGAGCAAAGTCGTTTTACCGCTGCCATTTGCACCGATAATGCCGATTCGGTCATTGCGTTTTAGCAGGTATGTGAAATGGTCGATCAGCTTGTTTTCGCCATACGATTTTGAGATGTCGTTGATCTCGACGACCTTTGAACCGAGGCGTTTTGACCCTATGGCGATATCGACCTCGCCTATGGCGCGCTCTTTCGGGATCGCCATCAGCGTGTGGGCAGCCTCGACACGATGTTTTGATTTACGTGACCGTGCCTTTGCGCCTCGGCGGAGCCAGGCGAGTTCTTTTTTGATGAGCTGCTCGCGTTTGTGGCCCTCGACCTCGCGAAGTGTTTCCTGCTCCGCTTTCTTTTCAAGATAGTAGGCATAATTGCCACTGAAACTCTGCACCGCACCGCGATCGACCTCAAAAATGCGATCCGTAACGCGATCGAGAAAATAACGGTCGTGGGTGACCAGCAAAAGTGCCCCGGTATAACGAGCGAGATAATTCTCGAGCCACTCGATCGTGTCGGCGTCAAGGTGGTTGGTCGGCTCGTCAAGGATCAGGATGTCGGGTTTGAAGATGAGTTCGTGGGCAAGAGCGACTCGCTTTCGCTGGCCGCCTGAAAGCGTTCCCATTTTTGCGGCCGTATCTGTGATTTCGAGTTTTGTCAGCACGGCGCGGGCATTTGTCTCGATATCCCACCCGCCGTTCATCTCAAGTTCGTGCTCTAGGTCGGACATTCGCTGGAGCGTTGCCGCATCGTCCTTGCCCGCCCCGACATCGTGACAAACTGCCTCATAATCCCGAATGTGGCGCATCACACCGATGCTCGACGCGAAGATCGTCTCAAGCACGGTCAGATTCTCATCATATGCGGGATTCTGAGAAAGATATGCGAGCGTCTGCCCCTTAGCCCGCACGACGCGGCCAGTGTCCGGCGCCTCGACGCCCGCAATTATCTTTAGCAAAGTCGATTTCCCCGACCCATTCGCCCCAATGATTCCGATTTTATCCCGATCCTCAAGCCCAAGCGTCACATTCTCAAACAGCGGTTTAAAGCCGTAGTTTTTCGAGACATTTTCGAGAGAGACGATGTTCATAGCAAAACTTTAGAGCGGTTACGGATTGCCTGTACGGTTCAGAACCGCCTGCGTAAGCGGGCGGCACGGACTCGGTGATCACGAATGCTTATTCTACGCAAACATCGTTCCGCCAGCTCACGCAGGCGGTTCTGACCTGCCGCAAATATCGTACATTCAATCCGTAACCGCCATAAGGCTAGCAGAATAGAGCAATGGCCGCCAATTAGAATTCTCGGCGAACACTGCGTCTTCCTCAGCGATCTCTGCGTTGAAGATAAAGTTGAATATTCACGACCGCTAGTTTTATCGCAAAGGCCGCAGAGGAAGACGCGGAGTTACGCTGAGAAGGATTCGATATCGAGAATGTCGCCGATCCGCTCGACTGTGATGTCGGCGCCGGGATACTTTGCGACCTGTTCGGCATCGAGTGCGTAATGACCTTGACGCGGGAAAACGGTGGTTACGCGGTCGCCCCAGATTTCTTTGATCGCGGACAGGATGCGGATCTTGTCGTCGACAAGAACGTATTTTTTTGCCGGATAGCGGCGCTCGATGTCTGCGAGCTCTGTTTCCTTGTGAATGTAGATCATCACGTTGCCGCCGACTGCCTCGTAAAGCCCCGAACGCTCGATCTTGCGCGGCTGAAACACAACATCACCGTCCGTCAATATCGCGACCGTGCCTAAGCTGGCTGCATTTTTCTATCACATCGAGCGAATTCGGGAACAACCGGTTGGCAAACGGGTAATTCACCATAAAGGTCGAGACCGCGATAATGTTCGAATTAAAATGGTGCTTGATGCGGTAACGCTGCAACGCCCCAAGATAATCGGCGTAGCCCAATTCGCCCCGAAGCTCCTCGAAAATCGCCCAATAACTCGCGCTCCGCTCAGCCCCGACCTCCTTATCCAAAAACCGCCGCAGATCCGCCGTCACGCGGTCGTTGTCAAGCAGCGTGTTATCGACGTCGAAGAGAAAGACTGTCTCGGATTCCGTCATTTGAGATGTCATAAGTCAAGCATAAGTCAAGTTATTGGTCAAGTAAGTGATCACTCTTTTGGTTGCATTTCAAACTAGATCAATTGAAGTTTTGACAGTCCATCATTTAGCTAGTCAACCTCCCATAAGTATTCGTCATCCATTGGGGAGCGGTGCCAAGCATCGCCGATAAATTGCGTAAAGAATATGCTTTTTTGTGGCATAATTGAGCGGTGGGGTATGGATTTATGACGACGACGGTGACAATTGAAGAAGCTCAGATCGGACTAAAAGGCCTGCTCGCACTTCGCGCGAAGGCGATGAGATTCTTATAGAAGACGACGGGGAAGAGGTTGGTAAGATAGTTCCGTTCATTAAGCCGCTAGCGGCTAAAAAGCGCCATTCTGGGCTTGGGATAAAGTTGGGTTTGCGAGAGGGAAAAGGGTGGGTAAGTGAGGATTTCGATAAGGAATTAGCTGATTCGTTTTGGTTGGGAGAAGACGAATGAGATTTCTTCTTGACGCTCATGTGTTTATCTGGTGTTTTCAAAACACAAAAAGACTCAGTAAAACCCCAGTAGAAATTCGTGTCGAAGATTCAAACATGAACGAGATTTCTAGACAATCGCTGCCTCACCCGTGAAACGAGATTTCTGGACTCGGCGGGCGAAAACTTGCGGAGTTTTAGGCCGAGGGTGTCGGGAAGCTCGATGCCGAATATGCCGTTTTGATCGACTATTGCAACATCGTATGTCCCGCGTTCATTGCCTAGCAGTAGCTTCAGGCGGACGGAACGAGGGCTTTTTTGTGTAATCGCTAAAATTTTTATTGAACTATCTGCCATCTTGTCACGACCTCGCCGCCCCAGCACTCTAATATCTCCTCAATAGACATTTTATAGGATGTTTGATCGAAAGAGGCAAGGATTTTGACCATACCGGCTTCTGTTCGCCCTGCAATTACAACCGCATGGCCCATTGATAACGGTTCTTCGAGAAGCACGATAGCGAGATCAGAGCCAGCCAGCAATTTTTCGAGACTTTCTTCATCAGTGCTGATACCCATCCAAATCCTGTTATCTTCTGCTATGTCGTAAGAATTAAGACAATCCGCAAGGGCCTTCACGTATGAGGGTTCACCGATGATACTTCGTATTTCATCCTGTGAAACAAAAATCCCTCGCTGCCTGAGCAACATTTCTCCCGCAGCCGACATACATGATAATCCTGTCGTTTGCTGGACGATCGATACGTCGAACACCTCGTCGTGCCTTTTCCATTTGCCTCCCGCACCTATGCTCATTTATTAGATTATATACCGTCGCTTAGGTTTTGCTGAGACTGACTGCGGAAGATCGCTAACTCGTCAATCTCCGATAAATATTCGGCATGCGCTCCGGCAGTGACAACACATCGTCGATGATCGTGTAGCCGACATTGCCGTATAGATCCTTAAGCTCTGCTTCGGATTCGCGGTCGATGGTGATGCAGAATGGAGTGACGGCCATGGTTTTGGCTTCGGTCAGGGCTTCGCGGACGTCTTCGCGGGCGTAGCGGGCGTCGCCGTAGTCGTGGTCGTAGGGGCGGCCGTCGGTCAGGATTATGAGGAGCTTGGTGCGGGCCTCCTGTTTAAGCAATTTCGCCGAGGCGTGGCGGATCGCGGCGCCGAGGCGTGTGTTGTTCTGGAACGTGATGCCGCCGATGCGCTTTTCTATATCAGCCGAATATTTCTCGGCAAAATCTTTCACAACGTAAAATTTCACATTCCGGCGGCCTTCGCTCGTAAAGCCATAGATCGAATAGACATCGCCCACGGCTTCGAGAGCTTCGCTCATGAGGACCAGGCCTTCTTTTTCGATCTCGATAATCCTCCGGCCCGGATGTGTGTATGGCTGCAAAGGGTTTCGTGTGATCGTGCGGGCAGTCGAGCTGGACTGGTCGAGCAGGATCGAAACGGCCACGTCACGCTGTTTTCTTAGCTTTTTGGTATAGATATTTTCGGACGGCTGGCCGTGGGTGCGTTTGTCGACGACATAATCTACGAGGGCGTTGAGATCGTAATCTTCACCGTCGATCTCGCGGTTGATACGCGTGAGATTTTCGGGTTTCATGAGCTGAAACTGATGCCTGATCGATGAGATCACACCCCGATATCGTGAACGTGTCAGCTCGACAAACGTCCGGTCGCCTTGTTTAACTTTCTTTTCGATCACGCGGCTCCAACCAACGCGGTAATCGTTCAGATCGCGGTCCCATTCGTCGTAGGCAAACGCAACGTCGTCGTCCTCGAGAGCCTGTTCGGGCATCTCGTTCTGCGACCAAGCCTCGGCTCCCTGCAGCTCGTCAGGCTCGCCTTCGTCGTCGAGGCTGTTCCAGGCGTTGAACAGGTCGCGAATGTCCTGAGCCTGCTTTTCACGCTCCTTTTTGGCCTTGTCATCGACGACGCCCTCGGACGTGTCTTTGTCGTCGTAGGCAAATTCACTCTTTTCTTCGGTGTTGTCCGCTTCAGCTTCCTGATTCTGCTCGGGCGAGATGTTTTGGAAAAGCGTGTATATGCGGCTCGTCGCCATCAGGGAATCGGCAACGGTCGGAAGGGGAGAACCACCTGCGTTAGCGGGTGGTACCGATGCCGATGCACGCGAAACGCTTGCCGTCAGACCACCCGCTAACGCACGTGGTTCTCCCTTAGTTGTCCAAACGTACCTCTCCAAAACCGCCTCGATCTCCGACACGACCTGCCCGTAAAACTGTTTCGCATCATCCGTCGCACCGCCGCAGAGGGTGATCTGGAAGAGCAGTTCGAACGGCACCTGGTACATCGGCAGGTCGAAAATGTACGGGCGGTTCGAACGCAGGAACGACTGCATCAGATCGAGGTCTGCGACGAGACCGCGATAGGTTTGGCGCAGGCGGTTGTCGATGCGGGCATTCTCCATCGTGCCGAAGATCTTTTTCGCAAGACGCGGCTCGGGGAATGCGGTGAGGATGGTTTTGTAATCGGAATTTTTGGGCAATTTCTTGCGCCGCTTTTTCGCTTCTGCTCTGATCTCCTTTTCCGGCAACGCCTTTTCGGCCTTGCGGACATCCTCGAGATAACCGCCCAGCGAAAACGCGTCTTTGTCATCCACTGACGCGGAATACAGCTCCGTAAGTTCAGCGTATGCTTCTTTTAGCTCGTCGGTATCGCGGTCAAATGTACCGAATTCGATCTGCCCCGCACCGTGCGCGGCAAGGACTTTGTAAAGCTTGAAATCGAGGTCGTCGTTGTCAAACTCGGCAACTGACGCAGGCAAATAGATCGTTTTGCCGTCGCCGATCCGCGATTCCTGCGGTATCGCGGTGAGCGGAGCGATCTCGATCTCTTTGCCGGTCAGAGCCTCGACGTACATTCTCAATATGGACTGAATTTTTTCGAGCGGAAGGCCGAGTCGCGTCTCCTGCAAACGCTCGTTCGAAGCCCGCGTTTCGAGCGCGAAATAGCTTCGGCGCGATTTTGAAGACTCGTTGCTACGTTCCGATAACCCTTTCTCAACCCACTCCTCGAATTGCTCGATCGATACTTTTCGCAATGCCCCGGAGCTGGATTTGAATGCAGCAAGAGCACTTTCGGCGTCGGTTTCAGCGATCTTGGTCGTCAGTTGCAGCACGCGGCGAATGTCGTCGGCTGAGGCTTTTTTCTTGGTGGTGAACGAGGCGAAGAACTTTGGCGTGGCCCGCAGGAATGAGATCAGCACCGCATTTCCATGCCGTGCGATCGAGCGCGCCAGCGCACACCAAGCTTCAAAAGCCGATTCCGCGGCTGCCAAAACCTCGCTGCCCGACGATACAAAATGAAGCGTCACGCTGCCGCCGAACTCCAGAAATTCCCCGGCCCTGACCATCAAAAGCTTCGCGTTTTCAGGATCTAACCGCTCGAGCGACGTAGGCAAATTTGACCACAGATCTGCGGTCATCCCGCCGGTTCGATTGGCAAACTGAGCAGCCAGAGCGAGCACGCCATCGGCGACCGCACGCTTCTCTTCGCCAAATCCGGTCAGGACTTTTGCGACCGCCGGGGTGTTCTCAAGAAACTCTGAGCTGTGCTTCGCCGACCGCTGGGCGATCTCAGCCGCGAGGTTTAGAACGTCGGCAAAAAGCTGATCGTCGGCGAGGTCCGTCGCGATCTTAGGCACGAGCTTGAACGTCGCAAGCGAGATCGAGCTCGACAAGACCAACTGCCGCGTACAGATCTGAAAAACGACCGAACGGGCTGCTTCCGGCACGGGTTTCAACGCACCTACGCCATCGGTAAAAAATTTCACACCGGTCTCAGCGTTCCCCATCGCGAGCCGCCGCCCAAGCTCGCCCCAGTGACGCAGATCATCAGCCGACAAAATCCTCGACGCCTTAGGCACGGCCTCGACAAATTCGCGGCTCACGCGCAAACTCACTCCGGCAAGCGCCGCACTGATCTCAAGCGCCGCCCGCTTTTTATCACCCGGCAATTGCCCAAGGCGTCGTGCGAGGCCAGTCAATGTTGGTTTTTCGCGGTTTCCTTTAGCCACAATTAGATTCTATGTGAAGAGTGTGTGAGGAGGAAAAGAAGATCTGTTGAAATACTTTATTTTAGGGGACCGCTAAAATCTGTTTCGGCTGGTGGAAAGTGTCTCTGCCTCTTGTGTGGGTAACGTCTTAATCGGGCTTTTCAAAAAAATTTGACCTGTATCTTCAAAAAATGTCGCGCTAGTTGATACAGGGAGAAATTTAAACAATTGGTAAAAGAGGAAAAATGAAAATTCTAAAAAAATTCCAACGTACCGTCCTGACGGTGCTCATGACGAACCTGCTTTTGATAGCAGTACAAGGAAATGTGTCTGCAAACCCCACAACTCCTGACATCATTCATCCGGACGATGCTCGGGCGCAGACCGGAAATACTTATGGCGCGCGGTCAGCCGCGTGGTGGAAATATGTTTTTGAGATTCCACTCGACAACAACCCGATTTTTGATGCGACCGGCGCAAATTGTAATCACGGACAGACCGGCTCAGTCTCGGGCAATGCTGGATGGATGGCAAAAAATGATTGAAAAAAAGATTGTTGAAATATCTGCCCTATTTTTTCAAAGATTGTCGTTTTAAAAGACAAGAGCGGATTTTTTGTTGAATGAACGCATCCGGCAACTTTTCGTCGGTAAGTGCGTTTAAGGAGTAAAAGTCATGAATAGCAAAAACTACGGCAAAACTGCGGCTCCCGTTTTGACGCTTTTCGTAATGATGTTTTTTGGCGGAATGACAATTTTCGCGCAAAACCCGACGCTTCGCTCCAATGGCAAGATCGCTTTTACGAGCGACCGCGACGGCAACCGCGAGATCTATGTCATGGAAGAGGACGGTGCGAAACAGACGCGTATCACCGACAACACAACCTTCGACGACCATCCGACATGGTCGCCGGACGGTCGAAAAATAGCCTTTGTAAGCCAAAGGCCGACCGGCGGATATTCGGTGTTTCAAATGAACGGTGACGGAACCGGCAAGACGGAGGTTACGTCGATAACGCTTCCGAATTTCCGTAACAAGATAATTAGCTGGTCACCGGATGGCAGACAACTAGTCATTAGCCAGGCGAACGGCCTCGACATCGTCGATACCGATGGGGCTAACAGACGTTTTCTGACCTTCGGTTTTGATCCCGCATGGTCGCCGGACGGTTCGAAGATTCTATTTGCGTATCCACGTATCTCAAATAGTCCGGGCTATCTGCAAACGATAAAACCCGACGGCACGGAGTCTCGTTTATTCTTAGCCAACACACCATATGGCTCGGTCACCGGCTATCCAGACTGGTCGCCGGACGGCAGCCGGATCGCGCTCGTCGGCGGCGATACCGCGAACCAGGATATGTTTATGCTGAGCAGCGATGGCACCGGCCAATTCTATGTCGTTAACGAATGCGGCGGTCTGTCCCCACAGGGCTGCGGCTGGATTAATTCGCTGGCTTGGTCACCCGACGGAAGCAGAATCGTTTACGGAGCCTATGGCAATCTATATCTAGTTGACCAATATGGTAACGATCGTACCGTGCTCGCATTTGATGGAGCTAACGCAAACCCATCATGGCAGCCGCTTTTCCCGAATGTCTCGGTTTCGGGCCGCGTGACAACACCAGGCGGCATTGGCCTTCGCAATGCAACGGTCTCGATCACCGATTCGGCGGGCGTCAGGCGGACAGCGACGACAAGTTCGTTCGGGTTGTATTCGTTTGCCGATATTCCGAGCGGCGGGGCGTTTACGATTTCAGTCTCATCCCGCCGCTACCGCTTCGCCCCGCGCACGATCACGGCGGACGGGAATCTAACGAACATCGATTTTGTCGGGCTTGAGTGAAAAAAGGAGGTAAAACGTGATGAATGACAAAATACGAAGCATTTTGACATCAATCTTTCTCTCGATTTTTCTTTTTACTGCAATCGCTGCGCACGCAGCTCCGGGCGATCTCGACCCGACATTTGGAGTCGGCGGGAAGGTCATTGACGAGACGCCGGGTGGATCATATCACGTCGCTATTCAGGCCGATGGAAAGATCATAGTTGTGGGAGTAGATTTTCCAGGTTTCCCCGTCGCGACCCGTTACCTCCCCGATGGCTCACTGGACCCAACGTTTGGCGACGCGGGAAGAGCGATTATTTATCTTTACGGAGCTGCTGTAGATGTCGCGATTCAGGCGGACGGAAAGATACTCGTTGCAGCGAGAGACCTTGACGATTCTTTAAATGGATATCTAGTCCGTCTCACTCCCAGGGGCTCACTCGATACCTCGTTCGGGACAAATGGCATTCGCCAATTTGGCGATCTGAGCATCACCGCCGTGCAGCCGGACGGGAAGATCCTAATAGCTGCTATTAGTTCTGTTTACCGTCTCAATCCGGACGGATCGCTCGATCCGACTTTTCAACAAAACTGCGGGTCGCATATTACAAGTCTTGTTTATCCGCTTGCCAGGACTGAAGCCGTCGTCCAGCCAGACGCGAAAATCGTCACAGCGTTCACGGCCGCCTTTGCAGTCACTTTTCCTCCCACCAACGTCCGCTTTGCCGCGCATCGCTGCGATTCGAACGGATTGCTCGATGCCGGATTCGGTTCCGGAGGAACCACGATAACCCCGATCGGCGCCGGGCCTGCTGTTGTAAGTTCTACCGCCATTCAGAATGATGGAAAGATCGTCGTCGCAGGATCGGCAAACTCTAACTTTGCCGTCATTCGCTACAACACGAACGGGACGCTCGATACCGACTTTGGCTCCGGAGGGATCACAACGACACCGATAGGTTCACCTTCGCTTGAGGGCCGAACGGCAGCCACAGTTGTAATTCAGGACGATGGCAAAATCGTGGCCTCTGGTTCCAGTTACAACGGCTCGAACAATGACTTTGCTCTCGTTCGATACAATCCGAACGGCTCGCTCGACACCACGTTCGGCGGCGGTGATGGCATTGCGACCGTCGATTTCAATAACTCAAACGATGGCGCCTACGGAATGGCGCTCGACAGCACTGGGCGAGCGGTGGTCGTCGGACAATCCGGCGACAGATTCGCAATCGCCCGTTTCCTCGGCGATTCAGCACCGACATCAAGCGCGAACATATATGGTCGCGTGACAACGCCGGGCGGTCAAGGTCTGCGAAACGCGGTCGTAACGATGACCGATCTCACGGGCGTTGTCAGGACCGCGACGACATCCTCGTTTGGCCGATACACTTTTGCCGACGTGGCGAACGGCCAGACATACACCATGAACGTGCGATCCCGTCGGTATCGCTTTGCGCCCCGTGAGGTCAGCATGAGCGGCGATCTGACGGATTTCGATTTTGTCGGATTGGAGTGAGATAGTGGCGACGATCTGTTCGTTACGGCGTGCGAAAAATAATCAAGGTGAGGAGGAAATGAACATGAATAACAGATCGCACAACAAGATTTTGACTGCAGTTTTGATACTTCTCGTGCTGATTTTCGTCGGCGCGGCGGTAATTTTTGCCTGAACGCCGTCATCGCTTCGATCTAATGCCGGTCTACGGCTAGCTCCTGTCCGCTCGCGCAGTCGGTTCTGACCTGCCGTACAATCCGCAAAATTCGATCCGGCAACCGTCGCCTGGTGACCCATTGGGTTGCTGGTTTTTTTTGACCTGCAATCCCAAAAAATGTCGCGCTAATAGGCAGAAGGATAAATATTTTATCGATAAGAACGAGACGATGAGGCAACGGAAGGAAAACAGAATAAAAATTTCAGCGAAACCGAAAGACGCGCGTACTGAGTTTCGGCTAAATTTCACCTAACTGGAAAATAAGGCGGGCCCACGCAAAATTCGATGGAGGCAACGGTCAAGAGACAGACGTTTGAAAATCATGCTTATCACGCCATACAAAGAAAAACTGGTCGATCTGGTCGCGGCGACCGATACGCGTGCCAGGCTTTTCGACTATGCCGTCGGGCTGCCGTCGGTTCAACTCACTCTGCGTGAAACCTGCGACCTCGAGCTGCTTGCAACCGGTGCGTTTTCTCCGCTTCGCGGTTTTCTTTCGGAAAAGGATTACCTAAGCGTGGTGGATCACGGGCGGCTTGCCGACGGCACCGTCTTTCCAATACCTATCACACTCTCCACCGACGACCTCACTGGCGTGAAGGTCGGCAGCGATATCGCGCTTCGCGATACGAAAAACGATCTTCTCGCCGTGATGTCGGTCAGCGAAATCTACGAATGGGATCGCGAGAGGTTTGCCGAGGCTGTCGTGGGAACAAACGATCCGCGCCATCCGCTCGTTGCCGAGATGCAAAAATGGAGTAGATTCAATATTTCGGGCGAGCTGCGTGTCCTCATGCTTCCCGAATATCACGATTTTAAGGCGTTGCGGCTGACGCCAAAACAAACGCGCGAGCGTCTCGAGGCGATGGGCCGTGAAAATGTCGTCGCATTTCAAACCCGCAACCCGATCCACCGTGCTCACGAAGCGATGACGCAGCGGGCGATCGAAATGATCGACGGCACGCTGCTTATGCATCCGGTCGTCGGCATGACCAAAGAGGGCGACATCGACTGTTTTACGAGAGTTCGAACCTACAAGGCCGTTACCCGAC
Source organism: uncultured Acidobacteriota bacterium (assembly GCA_963738935.1). Classification (GTDB taxonomy): domain Bacteria; phylum Acidobacteriota; class Blastocatellia; order Pyrinomonadales; family Pyrinomonadaceae; genus OLB17. Next base: position 3,825,042 of record CAVTYF010000001.1, read on the forward strand.
TTGCCTATCCGCCGAATCGCGTCCTGCTCTCGCTGCTGCCGCTGGCCATGCGAATGGCCGGGCCGCGCGAAGCCGTCTGGCACGCCATAATCCGGCGAAACTACGGCGCCAATCACATGATCGTCGGGCGCGATCACGCCGGTGCGGGAACGGATGCAAATGGAAAACCATTCTACGAGCTATTGGCGGCGCAAGTCATGGCGAGCGAGTTGAGCGGCCAGATCGGCGTAAAGATGATCACGTTTCAGGAATTTGCCTACCTGCCCGATGAGCGGCGATACGACGAGATCGATAAGATCGCCAAAACGCGCAAAACTTTTTCGATTTCCGGCACACGTATTCGTGAAGATTTTCTGAGCCGAGGCCGGGAATTGCCCGATTGGTTTACCCGGCGTGAAGTCGCGGACATCCTTGCGGAAACATATCCGCCGCGCATCCGCCAGGGCGTTTGCCTGTGGTTCACGGGATTGAGCGGCATCCGGTAAATCGACAACCGCCGAGATCGTTTCGACCTTGCTACTCGAAGAAGGGCGACAAACGACGTTGCTCGATGGCGACGTCGTTCGGACACATCTGTCGAAAGGCCTAGGATTTTCCCGTTCGGACCGCGACATCAATGTCAATCGCATCGGCTTTGTCGCGTCCGAGATCGTCCGCCACGGCGGCATCGTCATCTGCGCGGCGGTTAGTCCGTATCGGCAAAGCCGCAGTCAGGTGAGGCTGATGTTTGGTGACGAACAATTTGTCGAGATATTTGTCGACACGCCATTGGATGTTTGCGAAAACCGCGACGCAAAAGGAATGTACGCCAAAGGCTCGGCGTGGCGAGATAAAGGGTTTTACCGGCATCGACGACGCGTACGAAAACCCGGAATCGGCCGAGATAACGCTTGAAACGGTCAATCGGACGGCCGATGAAAATGCCCGGTTCGTCATCGAGCACTTGCGATCAAAAGGATTTCTGGCACCGCGCGGCCAGGCCGCAAAAATCAGTTTTTAAGATCGAGGTTACAAAGTTATGCAACGCCATTTTAGTCAAATTATCGATGTTCCGCCGATCAGCCACAATGTTTACAGCACCGTGCAGCAAGAGGTCGATCTCGGCGTTCAGGCGTTAAAACGCGAGAACGGCGACATGGCCGTCACGCTGTTTCAAAGCGCGCTTCACAAGCTGACCGACGAACAACCGTTTTACGACCATCTGGTTCACAATCTGCTCTTGAGCTACAAACTCGTGATCGAGCAGCTGCTCGCGGCGGGCGATGTGCCGACGGCATTCGATCTTTTGCGGCTCGCGTTAAATCTCGAGATTCGCGGGCGAATGTCCCATGACAGCGAATTTAGAAAGCGGTTTGCAGGTGCGTTTCAGGATCTCGGACTCGTATTTTTCAGACATAAACATCACGAGGCAAGCACAATGTGCTGCCGCCGGGCGATCGCGATTTACCGTGCTCCGGGCTCGCACATAAATTTGTCAAATTCGCTTGCAATGGGCGGCGAACGGGCTGAGCTTGCCGATTTTACGACCGAAATCACTCGCGAGCAGCTTGGCACGCACATATTTATCGCCTGCGTGCCAAAGAGCGGCATCGACTTTCTTAAAGAATCTGCTCGTCAGCCTGACCGGCTATAAGGATGTGTTCATGGTCTATGCCGCCGGGCAAAACGAACACGAGTTGTACTTGCCGACGCTCGCCGAAACGGCGCATTTCGATACGGTGACGCAGCAGCATTGTCGTGCATCGGACGCGAATGTGCAGATAATGCAGGCGTTTGAGATCAGACCGGTCGTGCTGGTACGAAATATTTTCGACTCGGTGATGAGCCTGCTCGATTTTTATAATGGCGGCGCGTCTTTCAACTCGTATTTTCGCGAGGACTTTCGCTCCCTCGACGAGGAAACAAAAATCGATCTGCTCATCGACAACGTCATTCCGTGGTATTTCCAATTTGTCGCGTCGTGGAGCCTCGTCGAAAAGCGGCGAAGCCTCGAGATATCCTGGCTCAGCTACGAAGAAATGATCGGCGACAAGGCGACCGGCATTAAGAACATTCTGGAGTTTTACGGCCTCGGAGCCGCCCGACGCGGCGTCGAGCAGAGAGTAAAGGAAATCGAAGCCGAAGGACGAAAAAATCGCTTTAACAAAGGCGTCGCCGGTCGCGGCGAGAGGCGGCTAAGCGAAAGTCAAAAGGAACGAATCCGTCGCTTGGCCAGATATTATCCCGCAACGGACTTTAGCCGGATAGGTCTGTAACTAAATTTGGAGGTAAATAAAATGAAAAATATATCATTAGAATCAAAACGTCTTAATATTCTTGGAAATTGCCGAACGCTCTCGAATCGGGAGATTTTAACAGCGGCGTTAAAGTCATGGCGGCTTTTTTCGATCCTTGCCGCACTGCCGGCTATTATCGTGTCGAATGCACATGAAACCCGGGCCGACAACGCGATAAAACCGGAAGCCAACGGCGCGGAATTGACCGAGTCACGGCTCGAAAAACTCATGAGGCGACGCAGCAAGCCCGAATTGCTAAAACGGCGCGGTGAATATCGTCTGCCTCATCAAAAGGGCGGCTTTAACATCGTTGACGTGCTCGCCGGTTCTGACAACTGCCCCGGCACACCTATTCCGCGTGGAACATATACGGCCGCGTCACCGTTTACCGACTCCGGCAATACGACGGGGGCAAATGATACGGTGACGCGGGCGTACTTGTATTCTTATACTTATTACAACTACGATACCTTCGGCCCGGACAATATTTACTCGTTTACGATTACTGCTCGTGGGGCGAATCCGAAGATCGAGGTTTCGACGACATCCGGCACGTACAGACCGCTGATTTATATCCTGGATTCGCGCTATTCCCCACAGTGCCCAGCCGGCACCGCAAATCATGCATATAACGAACTGGTATTGAGCGACAGTCGCTGGGGGACGGGTAATACCGCAGATATTGGAAGCTGGGCGTGGACATATAATCACATTCCATTCAATGTCCCGCTTTACGTGGTGGTTGATTCGAGAAATAACGACGTAGCGGGTTCGGGCCCATACACGCTCAGAATACAGGACCTCACCCTTGCGGGTGCTCCGATTGCATCCGTGTCGGGTCGAGTCCTCACGCCTGACGGACGCAGCCTGCGAAACGCCGTCGTTACGATCACTGATTCCGCCGGGATCACGCGAACGGCCACATCGTCGTCGTTTGGTCTCTATAGATTTGACAATGTACTAGCATCTGAAATATACACTTTGACTGTACGGTCGCGGCGGTACCGGTTTTCACCGCGAACGCTGACCGTTAACGACAATCTGACGGATTTCGATCTTGTGGGACTTGAATGATGTCAGTGAAAAGTCTGACAAACTTAAATATTTGACCTGTGTTTTCAAAAAATGTCGCGCTAATCGACAGAGAGAAATTTTTTCGAAATAACGCCTACCCGGGTCAAAGGGTTAGCAGGAGGTAAGAATTATGACTGGCAAAATCTATAACAGAACTTTAGCGGCCGTTTTGATGTTACTCGTTTTGATTTTTGTAGGCGCGGCGATCGCCTTTTCGCAAACGCCGCTTCGCTCCAACGGTAAGATCGCTTTTACCAGCGATCGCGATGGCAACCGCGAGATCTACGTCATGGGCTCGAATGGAAACGATCAGGTGCGCCTCACCAACAACAGTATAATTGACGATCATCCCACCTGGTCTCCCGATGGTCGGATGATCGCGTTTCTGAGCCAAAATGCTTCAGGAGCATTTGCGATCTTCGTTATGAACCGCGACGGCACGGGCAAAACTGAGATAACTCCGATCACGATCCCGGCTTTCAGTAACAAGATAATGAGCTGGTCGCCCGATGGAAGACAACTGGTAATTAGCCATGCGAACGGCCTTGACATCGTCGATGCGGACGGCAATAACAGGCGGTTTCTGACATCTGGTTTTGAGCCAGCATGGTCGCCGGACGGGTCAAAAATTCTCTTTGTTAATAGGCCTCTAAGCTCCGCATGGACACTGCACACCATTAGGCCCGATGGTACGGAAGCTCGTGTATTAATAGCCAACTTGTTCCAAGCCTACGAGATCGTGGGCTATCCAGACTGGTCGCCGGATGGCGGCAGGATCGTTTTCCTCGCCAATGATTTCGCCAACCAGGATATTTTCATGGCAAATAGCGACGGCACCGGCGTTCACGATTTCGCTGGCGATTGCGGCGGTCTGTCCCCTCAGGGCTGCAGTTCCATTACTTCGATGGCTTGGTCCCCGGATGGAAGCAAGATCGTTTACGGTGCCATTGGAAAAATATACTCAATTGACCAAAATGGTGACGGTCGCTCGGTGCTTGCTTCTATTGGCCTTAACTCAAACCCCTCATGGCAGCCGCTCGCGAGGGATGTCTCGATCTCCGGCCGCGTACTGACGCCATCCGGTCTCGGTCTGAGAAACGCCGTTGTAACGATGACCGATTCCGCCGGAAACACGCGAACCGCCACGTCATCGTCGTTTGGTCTCTATAGATTTGACAATGTACCGGCAAACGAAATATATACTTTGACTGTACGCTCAAAACGCTATCGTTTCGCCCCGCGCACGCTGACCGTCAACGAAAATCTGACGGAGGTTGACCTTGTCGGACTGGAATAAGCTTAAGTATTAAAGGAGGTAAAAATTATGAGAATCACAATCTGTTACATTTCAAAACTCGCTCTAATTGCAATTTGTCTTTTTACGACAATGACCATATCCGCCGCACCGGGCGATCTGGACCTAACATTCTCCGGTGACGGAAAGTTAACCGATTGGGCGGGTTCCGCAAGAGGGGTTGTTCTTCAGCCGGACGGAAAGATAGTTGTAGTCGGTACCGACCCCAACAACAGCAGCTTCGCGGTCGCTCGCTACAACCCGGACGGTTCACCTGATACCGGCTTCGGGGGCGGCGATGGAAGGGTAACCACCGATATTGGTTTTTCCCACGAAGGTGCCAATGCAGTCGCCCTCCAGTCGGACGGGAAGATCGTGGTTGTCGGCACTACCTGGGATGGCAGCGGGAGTCAATGGGGACATTTTTCACTAGTCCGTTACAATCCGGATGGATCGCTCGACCTGACATTTGGCGGTGGCGACGGAATTGTTGTGACCGAAAATTTAGGAACCGGTTGGGTCGCAGCCAATTCAGTAACTATTCAGTCCGACGGAAAGATCGTGGCTGCGGGCCGGATGGACTATTATTTTTATGATTTTCCGGAACTTGCGGTTATCCGCTACAACCCGAACGGCTCGCTCGATCTGTCATTTGGCGGGGGCGGCTCATTTGGCGGCGGCGGCGGTATAGCGAGGATTCCTTGGGGACCGGGCCCTTTTGGGGGAAACGCGCCAGCGGTCGAGGACGCTACTTCCATAGCTATTCAGCCGGACGGAAAGATCGTCGCCGCAGGGTACAGCTACGGTTTCTGGAATTTTTCCGCCGTGGTTCGTCTGGCCTCGAACGGCTCTTCTGATGGCACGTTCGGGGGCGGAGGCGTGGTGTTCACCGACATCGGACCTGGAGGGGACCCCTCGTTCGGAATTGTGATCCAATCGGACGGAAAGGTAGTAACAGCGGGCTCCAGCCACAACGGCTCGAATGATGACTTTGCCCTCGTGCGTTACACCGCCGGCGGTTCCGCCGATACGACGTTCTCCTCGGATGGGAAGGTCGTCACTCCGATAGGTTCGGGGAACGCCGTGGCTCGAACGGTCGCAGTGCAATCGGATGGAAAGATCCTGGCGGCAGGCTTTTCCGACAACGGCCCGAACGATGACTTTGCACTCGCTCGTTACAACGCTGACGGCTCGCTAGACACGACGTTTGGAGGCGGTGACGGCAAGACAACCGCCGATTTTGGCGGAACAAACGACACTGCCTGGGGTATAGCGATCGACCGCTCAGGGCGCGCTGTTCTTGTTGGCGAATCGGGCGGGACGCTCGCGATCGCCCGTTTTCTCGGCGATTCCGCAGTTTCAAATTCAGTCACACTATCTGGCCGCGTGACGACACCCGGCGGTCTGGGCCTGCGCAATGCAGTTGTGTCGATTACCGATTCGCAGGGCGTACGACGGACGGCGACGACGAGTTCGTTTGGGTTGTATTCGTTTAGCGACATTCCGAACGGCGAGACGTATACGATCTCAGTCGCGTCGCGGCGGTACCGCTTCGCCCCGCGAACGTTGACCGTCAACGAAAACCTGACGAATGTTGATCTTGTTGGCCTCGAATAGCTCGACCCTGATTTCGCCGGATAAAAAAAGGAGAAATCTTCAAGAAAAACCGAAAGATTTTTTCTCGAATTTGAATAATATGGTGGATAGGGCAACGACATTGGTGGATCAGGCGGGTGCAGATTTTCCCATTCCCATAGATGCTTGATGCTCGCGGAGGAGGTTGATATGAATAATCGAATGATTTTACTTTTATTGGTACTCATTTGGTCATTTGAATCGCCTGGCCAGACGACTCAGTTCGTTGAAACGCTGCCGGCGGCGGTCGAAAAACCATTTGGTTCGAGTCTAATCAAGCGGACGACGGATGAGAAAACCAAACCCAAAATAACCGCACCGCGCAAAGATTCGGCCGACGATGACGACATTATGCGCGTCGAAACCAATCTCGTTGTCAGCGATGTGTCAGTCTTCGACAAGAAGGGCCGGGCGGTAACGGGATTGAACCGAGGCAATTTTCGCGTCGAGGAAAACGGTGAATCGCAGCAAATCGAGGTCTTTGCGTTTGCCGGTGACCAGTCCGCGATACCGCGTTCCATCGTGCTGATCATCGATTACAGCGGAAGCCAGGCTCCGTATATCGAAACCAGTGTTGCAGCCGCCAAGGTTCTGGTCGACATGCTGCACCCGAACGACAGAATGGCGATCGTCACAGACGATATCGAGCTTTTGGCAAATTTTACGTCCGATAAATCCAATCTGAAAGCAAAGCTCGAGTTCCTAAGAACAAGAGCACTCGAAGGGAAAGTTGGCCGCAGCAAACAGTTCAGCGCGCTTTTTGCCGTGCTGAACGAGTTGTTCCACGATGGTGATCTGCGGCCAAAGATAATTTTTCAGACCGACGGTGACCAATATCCGTTGATAAATCGCTCAGTCCGCACCGACGACTCTGAAACGGAAGTGAGATTCACCTACGACGACATCCTCAAGGCCGCCGAGAAAGCGGGGACCACAGTTTACTCGATAATTCCCGGATCGGATCTATGCGGCGTTTCGGGCCAAAAACGGCGCGATCTCGCACGCGACGATTTGGAAAATTCCAGACGGATTTATTCATCTCTGAAGAACATCGCTTATACACCGGCAAAAGGGTTCGATCGTAAATACCTCGACCAATGGGCCGATGCCCGCGAACGCGACGCCTTAGCGGTGGCAAAAATCGCAGTTGCGACGGGCGGCTTTTCCGCTCACCTCGAAATGCCTGAAAGCGCGACCGCCGTCTATTCGCGAATCCTTTCGGAAATGAACCAGCGTTATGTCGTCGGTTATTACCCGACAAACGAAACCCGAGACGGCAAACGCCGCAAAATCAAAATCACCACGTCAACCGGAACCGACCATAAAATCTACGGCCGCACCTCATACGTCGCCCCGGGCCCGAAAAATTAAGGTTAAGGTTCAACCCAGCCACTTCGTCGTCAAACTAGAGCGGTTTCGGATTGACTGGAGGGCGAGCATCCTGCTCGCCTCGCCACCGGTGAGCAGGATGCTCACCCTCCAGCCGAAACCGCCGCTGGTGCGCCAGTTGTGGTTATCCCATACACTGATACCGTAACCGCTCTAAACCAGTCGGGAACAATTTACGCGGTCGCGTGTCTAAAGGAGTATGAGATGGATCGTAAAGGTTATCGTATTCACTGCCGCGTTGGTTTTTGGTTCGCTCGGGGCATCGCTATTTGGTGCGTTGGCGGGCTCGGGGTTGAATGACTATGTGGTCAATCTTTCATCAGTCCCGGTCGCTTCCTCGCAGCCGCCGAAAGGCGTCCGAGTGATGTATGCCGGCTGGTGGCCCGAATCGGACGAACGCCTTGCGTCTCTTAGATTCGTTGTCTACAACGGCCTCGACGTTCCTGTCACCTATAGCGCGTATATGCCTACCGACGCCCTTCCCGAAGTGCGTGTCGATGGCAAGAAGTACGAACAGTGGAGATGCCTAAACGGTATCGAGGATTTTCAGATCGCCCCCGGAGCCTCCGCCGAGATCCTCGCCACCCGCTGGGATTTCCCCAGCCGCATAAACGCCCACGCCCAAGCGACTGTCGGCCTCTACCTCAACCTCTCGCCCCGCCCCCAGCCTCACCGCCAAAACGCCGACATCCTGACTATCTCTGAACCCTTCACCATCCCCGACGGTTTCCGAGCCGCTCGCCTGCCTTGACGCAATTCGGTCGAGAGTACTGAACGACAACTCAGGTGCGTTTTGGTGAAGGTTACTGTGCGGGTAAATTAGAGGCGGTATCGCGCGATGTTACGGCACAAAATTGTAGGTGATGACACCAGACACTTTCACCGGTTTCCCTTCCAATAGGGTTGGGGCGAATTCGGATCTACAGGCGGCATCCAGAGATCCGGCATAGAGTTCCGGATGGCCGGAAACGGCACCGGCGGACAAAACCTTCCCACTTTCGCCGACAAGAACCTGTACGCCGACCGAGCCGCCGATGCGACCGGCTTTGGCCGCTGCAGAATAGAACGGCCTCGCCAACGATCTTGCTTTGCCATTGATAACGCCGCCGTTGACCAGCTTTCTGTCGGATGGCGGTTTTGCGGCTTCAAGGGGCGGCTTGAGATCGTAGCTTAGCTTGAGTATCTTTTCGACGCGGTTTCCATCTTCGACAAATGGTTCGAACATAGTATTCTTAGCCGCCTCAAGTGCCGCACTGCGTATCGCTCTGACAGTTTCGCCGTTCAGATCGGAACAGGGAGCCATCGAGTAAGACACAACCGCCCGTGAAACCTTGCCCTGTTTATCGACCGCGACCGAAACCGACACCTTGGTGCCATAGACAATATCGGCAACTTCTGCCGGAAATTTTGGAGCGGGGAAACTAATAGTTTTGATCGCCGAAGCCGCCTGTTGGGCCGCCGCCGCTTGATGAAAGCAAACCACAAACGCCGTTTGAATCAGGATGAACGCGAACTTTTTCATAACTAACTTTGACGGCAAAATCTGCCTGTTTGTTGCATCGGGTCTTTCGCCTCTATTTCACCACTTCAAAGTCTATCGTCTGGCTTGAGACGGCTTCTTTGCCGCCTAGCAGGTCGCGGACTACTATCTGCAGCGCGTATTCGCCGGGTTCGGCCATTGGGTTTAGGCGCATGTAGGCGAAGTCGTTGATCCGCTGCCAGTCGGTTTGTTGTTCGATCTCGGCGGTATTTTGGGCGCCTTCGGTGACGAGCTTGCCGTCTTTGTAGAGGTTGACGGTGATCGAGAGATTTGGGCGGCCAGCGGATTTGTTGAGGCGGGCGTTGTAGATCGCATATGAGTAGGCGATGATCGCCCCGGGCTTGAATTGGCGGATTGCGGGAACGGCACCCGATTCCGGCAGGGTGATCGCGTTCGCGGCGGTTGTCGGCCCGACTGTTTCAAATTTTCCCGTCTTATCGACTCCCGCGATGGTTAGTCCGGCGACGGTTATGTCCGCCCGCTTTAGATCTGGTATCTGAACGATCTGCGCCGCCGTGCCGATCATATTGCTGTTAGTATCGCGGACAGCGACGCGGAAATTATAGCTGCCGCTCTTCTTGATTGGAATGTCTGTCGAGTAGATTAACCCGTCGCGACTGATCCTCGCGGCAGTCGCCGCGTCAAATTTTAAGACGTGAGTTCGGTTAAATTCATCGACCACATTGTTTTTCTCGTCCATCGTGACGGCAACGACGTCGATAACGGCTTTCTTTTGACCGTCGGATTCGTCCTTAAATATCAGTTCGCGACCATCCAAATGAAACAGCGACCTGACAAAGTTTCCTCCCGTAGACGAGTTTACAAAATAGGCTGACAGATCGACGCCCAGCCCGGGCCGCGGCAGCGGCGCGGCTATTGCATCATAGAGGTCGCTCTCAGCGCTTTTCTTTTTCCGTTTCGGCGCCTCGGTATCAACGACACCGAGAAAACCAGCTCGATGCGAAATGGTGAGCTCGGGCACCTTCACCTTTACATCTATCTTATTGAATTTTTTGCCTTTGAATGTGTCGTCATCCGGTTCGTAGGCGAGCAGATAGTAGCCGGATTCGTTTTGCAGAATGCGTTTTATCGCCTTGTCTGGGATCGCGGAGCCGCGGTAAAGCCGCCGCCGGTGTCGTGCGCGAGGACCGCCATGCCTTCCTGATTTCGGTTATTGGCGTCGATCCTGCTTTGAGATATACGCTCAGTAATCTCAAAATCCCCTCCACCTGTGTAGACCTCATCCTTCGATTCAATCATTCCGGGAATATTTCCGCCGCGAAGGTAGAGTGAATGCACGACGACTCCCGCACGATTCGCCGCATCGGTAAGTTCGCGTATCCTGTCGGCGGCTTGCTGGCGTTCGTTGCTGCGGCTGCGAAGCGTGATGCCGTCAGATAGTACGAACATCATCTTTCGCCCTGCTGCCCTCTGCAGCCCATTTACGGCGTAGCGAAAAACGCCCAGCGTGCCGACGATCTGACTGTCCGAAACCGAATCTTCGCGATATTCGCGTATTTTCTTCTCAGCTTCCGATTCGATCGTCACCGTTTGTACACCATCGTTGGTCAGCTTGCCATACGTATTGTCCCGGATCGCCTCGTTAAAACTGCCGTCGGACGATGCGCAAGCGCCTTGGGGTGGATACCAGCGGATCTTGTCGGCGGCCTTTAAAAGTGTGGCTTTGTCCGACGTGTATTGCTGAAACGAGCTGCTGCCGGCCCGCGTACGGTAGATCGCGACCAGATCGTCCGGCAGCATCTGATCCCTGATAAACCGCGTCACAGCCGTTTTGGCTGAGTCGAGTCCCCAGACCGACGCGCCACACGCGCCGTCATCGACCAGAAAGGCTATGATCCGGCTTGTCGCTGTCGGAACGGCCCGAACCGGCGGCAGCGATGGTGTCGGCGTTTTAGGTTCGCCACTTTTTTCGCTGGCGTTCGTGGCCAGCGTACCCGCAGTTTTAACCGGAACGTAGGTCAATCCAACGATCTTCTGCGGCTTGCCGTCCTGCAACAATTCAAAATCGCCCACGCCGAGCTGCGGCACCTGATTGCCCTTCTTGTCCCTCACGACCACATCGACCTGAACGAGCTTGGTCGTAATCTTGACCACGTCATCCGGGACCGTTTGTGAATACGCAACCGCCGAAAATGCAAGGGCCAACGTGAGCACCAAACACGTTTTTGGGATAAATTTCTTCATGACTAGTTTAGATGTAAATCCTGACTGATTAGGATGAATGTTCCCAGGCAAACCGATGCCCAGATAAAAACCGAGGAAAGTCAGTAATGGCGAGATTAAACCATAAGCCGCGCGAAAAGCAATTTGATTTTCAACGCCGCAGGCCTGAGATTGAAAGGAAATCAAACACCAGATTCGTCACATCCAGTACACTGTCCTCGATAAATTTGCGACGCGGTTCGGGGCCGAAATCGTCCATGGGGCGAAGATCGGTCCGCCCGAATTTCTTGCGGCGGAATAAAAACGGAATAAAATCCGAATGACTTCGGGTTAGCATTGTAATAAGGTCAGTTCAGACACTGTAGAACAAGGAGAAAACCAATGAAGATAAAGCTATTTATCATTGTCGCATTTCTAACGCTGGCGGCATGCGTCCCTTCGTACGCACAGGTGCGTCCGAAGCAGAAGCTTTGGGACTGGTCAAGCGTCGTCCGTCTACCGGCACCGATTAATTCGGAGTTTGACGATCAGGCCGCCGTTTTGACTAAAGATGAGAGGACCATGTATTTCTCGTCGAATCGGCCAGGGTCGTTGGCCGCGAGCCGTGATATCTGGGTTTCGACGCGGAAGTCGAAAAATTCGCCGTGGCGAACGCCCGTGAATCTCGGGCCTAAGATCAACTCGACCGGAACGGAACTTGTTCGTTCGATCACCTCCGACGGCCGCGTTCTGCTCTTCCAGAGCGATCGTTCCGGCGGCGGGTTTGGTCAAGCTGATATTTGGGCGATTGCTCGAAACCACGCAAATGACGCGTCGGATTGGGATGAACCGGTCAATCTCGGATCGGTTATCAATACACAATATACTGAGCTGGCCTCGAATTACTTTTTCGCTGACGGAGTTCGCAAGCTTTTCTTTTCGAGCAGCAAGCCCGGTGGATTCGGCGGTCCTGACATTTATGAGAGCGAGATTGACGACCTCGGCTTTGGGCTGCCGGTCAATGTCGTTGAGCTAAATACGCAGTCGATCGAAACCTGTTTTTGGGTGCGCGACGACGGGCTGGAAATAATATTCAGCTCAAACCGACCCAATCTCTCTGAGGATCGCTCCTTCGACGATCTTTGGACCGCAACGCGCGATTCAGTTTTCGCACCTTGGTCCACCGCAGTTTCGCTTGGGCCGAGTGTTAATTCCGCCGGCTATCGTGACGTTGGTCCGTTCGTTACATTAGACGGAAGAACGCTGCTTACAGCGTCCAATCGTCCGGGAGGCATGGCATCCGGAACATTCGACATCTACATGGCGACGCGTGGCAGAGCGGCTGAGTAAATCAGGCAATCCGCTTAAACTGCTTCCATTGCTTTTGCATCGCGGTCATCAGATCAATGAATGGCGGGTGCTCGCGAACCTTATCGAAGTTTGGATCGACCTCAAAATACGAATAACACGGAAAGCCGCCGTCGGCCGCGGCTTCGAGCCATTTTACGGCTTCGTCAGGCTCGTCGAGGGCCGCATACGCGGAAGCGATATTGTAGGCCGTGTGGTGAAAATGGCCGAAGCCATCTTCCATTCCGCTGCACCGGCGAATGGCATCCTCAGATTCTTCTTGGATTCCGCGTTGAGCGAGGATAAGCGCTTTTACACTCGTAAAACTCCCTCCTTCGTCCCTCGGATGGCTCAATAAATACCGGTCGACTATCCCCTCGGCCTCGTCCAGACGACCGGTCTGAATAAACATTTCTGCCCGGATGCGATCGACCAGAAATGGGCTGACATCGCGCGGTACGGTCTTTAGAACCGAGATCGCTTCGTCGAATTTGCCCTGCCACGCCAGGTAATTGCTGACACGAAAGCGGGCCATTGTATTATTCGGGTTGATGTCGATCGCCCGTTTCACGCTCGCCAAAGCCTCTTCCTGCAAACCGATATGCCCATAGACCATCGATAGCTGATGATGCGTTTCGTCCGCGTTTGGATTCGACTGCAGGGACCGCTTATACGATTGAATGGCCTGTTCGTGCGGAAATCCTTTTCTGTGCGTCCACAGAAGTTGGCCGCGGGCGAAATGGCCTTCGGCGAGATCAGGTTCAAGATCGAGAGCGCCTTCGATCGCAACCTCCGCATTTTCGAGGAATCTGTCTCGGTCGGCACCTTCGCTAAAGTTGAATGCCATCCTGATATAGACGCGGGCGAGCTGCGCCTGGGCTTCGGCGAAATTCGGATCGATGGCGACAGCTTCTTCCAGGAGCTTTACGGCCGCCTCCGTCTCATTCCGCTTTACAATTCCGGCCTTAACTCTTCCGCGAAGGTAGAGTTCATACGCAGTAGGGCGGTCGGAAGCGCCGTTTCTGCTCTCGTGAGCTACATTACCATCGCTCCTTTTTACCGTCGCCACGAACCGGTAGCCGTACTTTGGAATCGTTTCTATATACTGCGGGTTCTCGTTCGTATCATCGAGAAAGCGCCGGATGGCATAGATGGCTTTGACAAGATTATTCTCCTCGACAACCACATCGGGCCAGACGGTTTCGAGCAGTTCATCCTTTGTCAAAAGTGTCCCGTAGTTGCGGACCATGTGGACGAGGGTTTGGAAAGCCTTTTCGGGAATCGAACCGCTCGTCGGCCCGTCAAGACGCATCAGTTTGTGTTCGCCAACGTCGAGGCGAAAGTTGCCAAACTCATATGATTCCCTAACTTCTCTCGTCATCGCTTACGCACCTGAGCGGAATAAAAACGGAAGCAAGAATCCATCAATACGGAACTACTTACCAAGGCGAATTCGACGATAATCGCTTCGACTTAAAAAAGAGGCGCCGCTTCGCTCAAGTTAAACCGTTTGAATAAGTTTAGCGCGAGCTGGCAGGCGAAATCAATTGGTTTGTTCGAGGGTAGAGGTGCGCTTCAGGCAGTCCAAAACCGGCGAACGAGATGCAAGCAGCGATTGTGATTCCTGCCGTGAAGTAACGGGTCAGTTCGGCCCTTCGGCGGCAACAACACATCGACAACTCAAGATAAAGGAGATAGACATGAAAATTACATATTCAAAACTCAAGATTTCATTATTCGCAGGTATCGGTTTCCTTGTAATGGCGGGCGTTGTCGCATATGCGGCGACAACACTTATCCTTGCTGTTGGCACAATTCCTGATTCGGATTTAGTAGCTGGCACGGCGACGGTAACCGTGCGGACGCTCACGATCAATCCCGGCGAGGTTTTGCCCTGGCACTACCATCCGGGCTATGCCTTTAACGTCGTCAAAAGCGGTGTTTTGACCGTCGAGGATGGCTGTAGCGAGGAAAACGAAAGTCTGACTCCGGGCCAGGCTTTCGAGGAGACCGCGGGCCACGTCCATCGGGCCAAGAATCTCGGAACGGAACCCGTTGTCGTTTACAACACCTTTGTTATACCGCAAGGCCGACCGACAACCGTAAACATTCCGAACAACGAACGCCGCTGCGGCCCGGCGAGTTACGTAGACGAGTGCAAAGAGGGCGGCTGGGCAAATTTCACTCATCCTGCCGCTTTCAACAATCAGGGTGAATGCGTCGCCTACGTCCGCAAACGTCCGAGAATCTCGCTCCTCGTCCCCGAAGACCCGCTGGCTCCGTAAGAGACCTAAACAAACGAATATCCGAGGCCGCCCGTAACCAAGAAGGGCGGCGGCCTCATTAGTCATGGGCAGCGATCTCGGCTAGGACAATGCCAGTTCTGAATCCGAGGCATCCGTCGTGAGCGGCGGGCGCGATTCCGTATCGCTTGGAAACGGGTGCATTGAATGTCCCAATTGTAGAAACAGCCACCTCGCAAGCGCCGTTCATGGCCTGTCCCCGCGTGGGCGGTGCCGTCACGCGGAATAAGAGCGACGTCCTTGGTGCAGACATCGTAGCACCACCCCCAAATATTGCCGCTCATATCGAAAGTGCCAAGCTGATTGGGTTTCCGCGTCGCCACCGGCCCGCGTTCGGGCAAGCCCGCCGCTTAACTAGCGAATATCCTAAACGTCCAGATTCTTTACATCGAGGGCGTTGTCCTCGATAAACAGAACTCGCGGGCCCAAAAAGGACTATCTAAACCCGAATTACGCAATAGGATTTTGGTTTAAAAAAATGTGCTTTTCGGCCCGTCCCTGAAAAGGACTAAGGCATTAGCGTCGGGAGCATCCCGACGTGGGTGACATCGGCAATTCCTGTCCCTGAAAGGGGCAAATGAAGCGTCAATGCTCACCTTCAGGTGGTGACAGGGTGGACCTGCCATGCCCTTACGGTCAATTTGGGGGCACTCTGATCGACCGCCTTGATTGCTATCGCTCCTTCCGCTGGCGGCGGGTGCGGGCGACGGAGACGGTTTCGTTTAGGTTCAGGTGTAGGGCTTCGTCGATGATGCCGGGGTCGATGAACCTGAGCGTCTGGTCGATCTTCATATTGAAATGGCGGCAAAACGGGGCGGCGTTTATGCGGTAGCTGTGGCCGGTCGGCACCACGGGAAATGCCTCGTTAAACCTCGGGCTGGTCGGTTTTACGGCGATGATGTCGCGGGTGCGGCTGTAGCTCAGGGTCACTGCCTCGGGCTTGCCCATTAGCTGAAACAGGTTGCGGTTAAGCAAGATCAGGTTGGCCGGGCTGATGGTCGCGTGCAGACGCCTGCCGATAGCCTCATTCGCACCGCCCCGAAATGTTTCAAATTCTCTATCCATAGAATACCTCCGATGCTCAAGTGTATCAGAGATAGTACGACAATGCATCAAAGACGATAAACAAATTTATTGGTGTCGTTTCCTGTTAGTTGAATTTGTGGTGTTTATCGATATTGTGCGAAATGGCGATCAAGCTGCTAAAAACACCCTTACCAGTCTGGGTAAAATGCTCTACCAATTGCCCGAAATACGTGTACCACGCGGCACATTTTCCCGTACCAGCTACGCATTTCCTTTGACCAGTCGGCAGTGTCCCTCGGTGTACATTCAACGCAAGACACCGCTAAGTACCGAAAGAAAAACGGAGAAAGATCGATCTCTTTCTCCGCGATCTCTCTATGTGCCCGGTGGCTGAGGTTAGACGTCCAGATTCTTCACATCATGTGCATCGTCCCCGATAAATCTGCGGCACGGTTCGACCTAGCCAAAAAGGTGGATTCTCGAGATTCAAACCAATCAGGCACAAAACCATCCCCGCCGCCCTCCACCACCATCAAAGCCAAACCCAAAGGCCCATATTCAAATTCGCGGGTCACAACAACATCCTCCCCGATAACTCCGGCCACTTCCTCGTCAAACTAACCGTCCGGCAGTTCTGATCTGGGCCCAAAGTCGCAAACAGGCCTTTATGAAAGACTGGGAATCACGGCTCGACGATCTTCTCAGGTTTAACGATTCGACAGGTTCTGATCTCGGGCGAAACCGATCTGTCTCGTCCGCGCAGGTTGCAAACGGCGACATACAAAAAAGCTAGCGATCCCTAGCCTGCCACCGGATTATCAGCTCTAAGGAATGGAGCCCCGCAAGCATTCGCAATAATCATAGCTTGCAGTAACAATTGGGATTTCAGATTGGGGTCTTCCGGGTCTTCTGTCCATATCCATCCATTGATTTCGCCGTGGCGTGGCGGAGGTTCAAAGGCGATTACAAATAGATTAGTTCCGTCGAGGTCCGAAGCCTTGAAAAATGCAGCCCCTTTAAGTTCCTTTCGCCGAGTTTGAGCCACGCCATCCCCGATGTCCCAGAGTCCTCTCAACGGATTTCGACCGTGGCGATAAATTGAAGTGGTGCGCTCCTTATGAACAGGCAAAAACGCGACGGGCTTAACTTGGTCTGTTTTGTATTCCTTAGAGAATAGAAAGCGAACCAGGTCTTCGTCCGGCAAAATTTGTTCAGGCAAACCCGATTCAAGCTTCATTTCTGAAAAATAGGTAGGAGTCTATCAAGAAAGTTGGATGGAATACTTACGCCGTCGAAATCAGCGACCCCGTGACCGCGGTTCTCACGATCAATCCAAGCAAAGGGCAACCTCGAGTCAGGGCCAACTAAAAGCGAAAGCATTCTTCCACGTTCAGGCATCCAGTCAAGAGAGATCGAACCATCTGGAGAGGCCGCAAGTTCTGGCATTGGAGTACCATAGGGCAGGGTTCGGATGAACTTCTCTGCAAAATTTTCTGTTCTCCCTTGTATGCGAACCGCTCCCGCTCCATCCCAATTATCCGCAACGCATTCACGGGTTAGCTCTCTCAGCTCTCGGATAGCCTGTTGCCTATGCCCCGATAAGGTTTCAGAGCTAATCGATCGCCCGTTAACCTCATTGAGGACATTGAAGGCAACGTGTCCTTCTGCCGAAATCGCCGCACCAGCTGAAGCCAGCGGGGAAGTAAGCAGACCGGAATAAGAGTATGGCGTATTTTCTACTGAAATAATTCCAGGCATTGTTTTGTAAGCGTCCTTTCAAAAATGTGATTCTTTAATTCTCTCAAGCCGTAGATAATCTTAAAAAGATCGTCGTCTGAAGAATCGGCAGGGATTGGGCCCTCTGCAATGGCAGAATTGTCGAAAATAACGACGAACTCTTCCTGTGTGTTCGGGTCGTGCGTTAAAACACTGTTAACGATATAACCGGATTCTGAATCTCGCGCTGTGTACTGATTAAGAAAGCCTAATATAGTGAGACGGCCCTCGTCAGCAACCTGCGGACCGATTTTAAAGAAATCATTTAACTCGATTCGTCCATCAGCGCGAGGCGGTAAAGGAAATCGATTAATATACCGCAAGCTAACCTGTCGGATATTTGAGGGGGCGAATGCTCTTCGATAGATCGTCCATATATCCCATATTTCTTGCAGATAATCGCCTAATGCCGAATAGGGTTTTAGCCGATTGAAGACAAAACCTGGCCTTGTAAATTGCACGAGTTGTTTTTCGTCGGTAGTAAAATACTGCTGACCATGCAAGCCCCCTTTCATGGAAATCGAGAGCCCCTTTGCCTCTCTTTGATTTTCAATCAATCCTTCCTGAAAAAAAACGGGCTTATTGGTCGGATACCGCGTAGACATTTCGTCCTCGATACCTTTTAAGGCAGATTCGAAATTGTAACCGTCAGGGAAGTCACACTGGATATTTAGGATGGCCTCAACAATCGGTGGATTGGGAACTGATAGACTCATGGCTCAATCGAAATCGCTTGCTATCTGATGCTAGCCTAATGTGTTGTATTTTGTAAAGCACTATGAAAGAGAGACTTTTTGGTTTCAAACAGCATGCGCTACCGTAAATTCTGCATTCCTCTCGTTACATCATGCTCACCTTTCGAATAAGACTGGCTCGCTTCGCTCTTAGCGTTACAGCTAGACGATTGAAATCTCGTTCTCCTTGAAGCGTATGCCAGACCCCGATTCCTCTCCAATTTACGCTCAACGCCAGACGCGTTAAGTCCATTAAACTGTAAATTTAAAACGTTCAACACATTCTTTTAAAACCACAAGATAAAGTGTTGACTTTAAGCTCAGCGTACATATAGTCTATACGTGAAAAGGCCGAACGTGCATGTCCAGCCTCTTCATGTCTGTTGGCAACTTGGAGGCCGCCACAGACGGTAGTACTTTCGAAAGAATATCTTGCCTGCCGGTCTCCTATCAACGGAAAAAAATACTCGTAATTAATAAGGAGGAAAAATTCGTTGACACGAAAAACTCATCATGTTGTACCCCATCCTGAAGGTTGGGCAGTAAGGCGAGGCGGTTCCGAGCGGGCATCTGTTGTTACAGATACCAAGCGGGAAGCGATGGACATCGGACGCGAGATCAGCCGTAATCAGGGTAGTGAAGTTCTAATTCACGGCCGGAATGGTCGAATCCAACAGTCCGATAGTCATGGCAACGATCCGCATCCGCCAAAAGGCTAGTAACACTAACTTTCAGGCCGTTTTTTGGAGCGGCCTGAAACACTTCACTTAATGGCGATACTAAACGTTCTACGACCGGGCGAGTTTGGTGTTTATCAGGGCGTTGAGCGAGACGCCTTGGGTTGTGGACTCGAGGGCCAGGCGGCGGTGGAGTTCTTTTGACATGCGCAGGTTTAGCTTGCCGCTGTAAATCCGTCTGCCCAAAGGTTCGGGGATAGTTTCGAGGCTTTCGGCGAGGTCTTCGAGTACATATTCGACAACGCCGCAGAGCTCTCGCAGGGCTTTTTCCTGACTTTTCCCGTGTGCGGCCAGCGAAGGGAATTCGGTAACCCGGGCGATGAATGCGTCGTCTTCGTCCGACCATGCGACCGTGTAGCTGTAAGCCTCGGCTCGATTCTTCGGTGATTTTACTCTTGCGTTTGCCATAAACTCTATCTCTCGTTCAATTTCTTTAGGGCGGTGATCACTTGTTCGACCTGATATGGCTTTGCCTTGCCACGGTCCGATTGCAGGTTCAATCGAGGGTCGCCCTGCCACGGCATCTTGAAGATGTGATGGCTACCGTTGATCCTCGGTTCGCCGAAACACTCTGCACAGATCCTGATCAGCCTTGAAAATCGCGTACTGGCCTTTTCCCGTTCAGGCTCGGCAATTGTTTCAGCGATATCCATGGGCACCGTCATATCTATAGTACCACAAGCAGTACCATTATTTCAAGGAACGGTTAGAGCCCCGACGTTCAAGTCGAGGGCGACGAGCATGGTGTTTTTACGGTCATGAAGATGCGGTTTGTAAAGGCCCCACCCGCTACCGCAGGTTGTACTGACAGGAACCCAGTCGCCTCCCACCACCCCGTCACCGAAGCGGTGCCACCCCCTCCTCAGGCAGGAGGGGAGCAAGGCGAAAGACACGATACTCTTCAACAACCGGATAACCGTCTCGAACATCCCGGCAAAAGCCTACGATTACGTCATCAACGGCAAATCCGCCATCGAATGGATAATGGAACGCTACGTCGACAAAACCGACCCCGCAAGCCAGATCAGAAACAACGCCAACGACTGGGCAACCGAATCCGGCAATGAAAGATACATCCTCGACCTGCTCCTAAGCGTCATCAACGTCAGCGTCCAGACCGTCGAAATTGTCGAGCAACTGCCCAAAATATCCTTTGACGAGGCTTAGATTCTTATTCGTGCATCATTCGTGGCTAAATCGCCTTATCAAACCACGAATCAACACGAAGGGATACGGATAACTGACCCGTTTCGGTCGCTCAATGGCTGCGTGAAGTTTGACTACTGACAGCTGACTAAACGTCGAGGTTCTTTACATCGAGGGCGTTGTCTTCGATAAATTTACGTCGCGGCTCGACCTGGTCGCCCATTAGGACGGTGAAGATTGAGTCGGTTTCGATGGCGTCTTCGATGCGGACCTGGAGCATGGTGCGTTTTTCGGGGTCCATGGTCGTTTCCCAGAGCTGTTCGGGGTTCATTTCGCCGAGGCCCTTGTAACGTTGGATCGAAAGGTCTTTTTTGGCCATCGCCATTACCTTGTCGAGCAGATCGGCGTGGGTTTCGATAGTTTCGCTCTTGCCGTTTTCGCCTAAAACAAACGGGCCCGGAAAATCGAGAGCGAGCGAGCGTTTAAGTTCGATCGCCTTTTGAAATTCGACGTAGCTTGCCAGATTCCAATCGATCTTAAGCCGCTGGCCGTTAGGGTACGAGATGTCGATTTCCCACAGGCTGTGCTCTACATCGTTTGCGAGCTCAGTGTTATAGCCGGCGGCGGCGAGTTTACCCTCGATCTCTGCCATCAATTCCTGTTCGCCGAAAACCTTGCGGATGCGCATCGGGTTTTTGGTCAGAATACCCTCCGGCCCGGCAAATGCTTCGAGCAGGAGGTCGGCAAGACGCGGGTCGCTAAAGACGCGGCGGGCGATACGCTCGGTGTAGTTTTTGAGTTCCTTGGTCTGTTCGAGTGCCTTTGACAGCAGGCGTCCCTCGATCGGATTGCCGTTCGACGATATCTGCGAATCACCCGTGGCCATACGCATCAGGTAACGGAAAAAGGCTTTTTCGTCCTTAATGTACTCTTCTTTCTTACCTCGTTTTACTTTGTAAAGCGGCGGCTGGGCGATGTAAACATAGCCGTTTTCGAGCAGTTCCGGCATCTGGCGATAGAAAAACGTCAGCAAAAGTGTGCGAATGTGGCTGCCGTCAACGTCGGCGTCGGTCATCAGGCAGATTTTGTGATAGCGAAGTTTTGTAACGTCAAAATCGTCTTTGCCGATCCCCGTTCCGAGAGCGGTAATCAAAGCCTTGATCTCGCCGTGACCGAGCATTTTGTCGAATCTTGCTTTTTCGACGTTTAGAATCTTACCCTTGAGCGGCAAAACGGCCTGATTTTTACGGTCGCGGCCCTGTTTAGCCGAGCCACCGGCGCTGTCTCCCTCAACGATGTAAATCTCGCTGAGTGCCGGGTCTTTTTCCTGACAATCGGCGAGCTTGCCGGGAAGGGTTGACGTGCCGAGCGCACTTTTTCTAACAATTTCTCTCGCTTTTCGAGCAGCATCGCGGGCGCGGGCGGCATCGACAGCTTTGCCAACGATCTTTTTCGCGACCGACGGATTTTGCTCAAAAAACTCGCCGAGCTTTTCGTTTAGGAACGACTCGACCGGGCCCTTTACCGGCGAATTCAACTTACCCTTTGTCTGCCCTTCAAACTGGGGCTGCGGTATTTTGACGCTGATCACCGCGACCAAACCTTCGCGTACATCGTCGCCGGTGAGCGTCACCTTGGCATTTTTGGTGAGGCCCGAGGTTTCAGCGTAGTTATTGATCGTCCGCGTAATCGCACCGCGAAAACCTGACAGGTGTGTACCGCCGTCAACTGTGTTGATGTTGTTGGCAAACGAAAATATCTTTTCGTCGTACGAGTCGTTATACTGCATCGACACCTCGATCGAAAGCTCGTCGTCAACCACCTCAAAATACAGCGGCTCGTCATGCATCGTAGTTTTGTTTTTGTTGAGATGCTTGACGAACTCGGCAATGCCGCCTTTGTAGTAAAACTCGTGCGATTTTTCAGGCTCTTCGCGTTCGTCTTTGATAAAAATGCGGATGCCTTTATTCAAAAACGCTTTTTCGCGAAGCCGCTCGGATAATTTGTCAAAGCTGTAAACGGTCGTCTCAAAAATGCTCGAATCGGGACGGAATGTGATCTTCGTACCGCGCTTTGACGTCGTGCCGGTCTGCTTTAGCGGGGCCGTCGGTATTCCCGCCTCAAACTCCATCTCGTGCGTCTTGCCGTCGCGCCAGATTTCGAGACGCAGGTATTCGCTCAAAAAATTTACGCAGGAGACGCCGACGCCGTGCAGACCGCCCGAAACTTTGTAGCTGTTCGAGTCAAATTTACCGCCGGCGTGCAGGATCGTCATCACAACTTCCGCCGCGCTACGCCCTTCCTGTTTGTGTATGTCCGTGGGGATGCCGCGGCCGTTATCGATGACAGTAATCGAGTTGTCCATGTGGATCGCGACCTCGATCGTGTCGCAATACCCAGCAAGCGCCTCATCGACCGAGTTGTCAACGACCTCGTAAACAAGGTGATGCAGCCCGATCTCACTAGTCGAGCCGATATACATCGCCGGACGCTTCCGAACCGCATCGCGCCCCTCAAGAACCGTTATCTGATCTGCCCCGTATTCTGGTTGTGGTGTAGCCAATTTTTAAAACCTCTTTATTAATTCTTCAATCGTAACGATCTCATTTCGCTTGATAGTCAACAATTTCCGCAAAACTGCGGGGACTAACGGCGAGATGGATTCATACCTGTTTGTGAACGCGGACAAGATAAGGACCGCCATCGGAAGTTCGTCTTGATTTTGCTGATACTCGATGTTCTTGTCTACGGTAACTAGCACGTCAATTCTTTCCGACGCGGTCCGAAGTAAGTTACCGTTCTTTTAATCCTTTGAACCCAGCTTGTTCGATTGTTTGACCGACAAAATCACGTCGCAAACGCCTCGGCACCCATTCATCAAGCAGCAATCTCATACTCTTCGAGGAGTTTCACCTTTATACAATTCCAAAACACCCAAGGCCTGATAGCGTTCAACAGTCGGGAAATCATCGAGAAAAACTTCCAGACCTATCGCCCCTTTCGATGTAATCGAAAAGATTCTTTATCGGCACACGCGTGCCGCGAAAGACTGGCGTGCCGCCAAGCTTTTCCGTGTCGCTTTCGATCAGATTATTACCGGAGAACTCGTCCATAAAACAACATAAGAGTATAGCATTTTTTTGTGAATTAGAGTAGCGGATAAAGGCAATTGGAATCTATATTTCAGACCAGATTTGCCTTGCCGTTTTCGACTTTGAAAACGCGTGCCGCAGAACCAAATCTATCGACGAAACTTTCCTTTGACGTGGTTACGAACGTCTGCGTTTTGCCATAGAGAAATTCGAGCAGTTTGCCGATGCGGCCGTAGTCGAGCTCGGCGTCGATGTCATCGATCAGAAAGAGCGGATATTCGCCGCGGGTGGCGTTGAAGACGGAGATGTTGGCAAGTTGCAGCAGCAGCAATGCGCTTCGCTGCTGGCCGGCGGAGCCAAATTTTCGCAACTCATGGCCGTCGAATTTTAGCTCCATATCATCGCGGTGCGTGCCGATCAGGGCGTGGCCGGAGACGATTTCCGCCTGGACGCGGAGGGCGAGGCGTTCGGTGATCAGGTTTTCATAATCGGCCAGTTCGCCTTTGCCCTCGAGCGACGACATGTAGCGAACGGAAAGCTCTTCGCGGGCGAAGAGCTTCTTTTCGAGGACGTCGTTAATGCGTTCGATAAATCTGACGCGGGCGCGGTGAATCTTGGCGGCGAGCTTTGCAAGCTGAGAATTCCACGGCTCGAGCATTTCTGTGACTTTACCGAGTGGAAATTCGTTATCGCGGGCCGACTGTAGCAGAGCATTCTTTTGCTTGAGAACGCGGTTGTAGTCCGAGAAAACCTGAATAAACGGCGGGTGAAGCGAGACAATTCCGGCATCCAAAAACCTACGACGCGAATCCGGCTGGCCGCGAACGATCTCTAGCTCGTCCGAATTAAAAACAACGGCGTGAAGCTGGCCGAGGTAGCGACCCGCCGTCTCTTTTTTGTCATTGACGAGCAGCGTTTTTGTATTGCCTGCGATAATCACGCGAAGCTCGCGGACTATCTCGGCCGATTCGCGAACGTTGCCGCAAACCATCGCCGTTTCGCTGTCAAAATTTACCGCGTCCTGCAACCGGACGGTCCGAAACGAGCGCGTCGAAGCCAAAACCGCGATCGCCTCGAGCCAGTTCGTTTTCCCGTGGCCGTTCTCGCCGACGAGCACATTGAGGCCGTTCGAAAAAGCGATTGAGCCTGTGAGATTACGGAGATTTTGAGCTTCGACCGATTCGAGGAGCATGCGGAGATTTTATCACGGTGACGGGATTTTAGATTTCCGGCCGGTTACTCTGCGTCGCGCAGCGAAACTCTGCGTCTGCCCCAGCGTCCTCCGCGTTGAAACTTAGGAACGCTTTGTTCAACGCTGAGAGTACCGAGAAAGACGCCGAGTTCGCTGAGAAATCCCAATTTTCCGATTTAATTCTGAATCCGACGCAATATTAATAATTTGTTTAAATAGTGCGTTGAACAAGTTTTAACTGCCCAATAAATTATGTCCCGTGTATTCTCGATAGTTGTTTTTACCATTCTCCTGACAACCGCAGCCTTTTCACAGCAAAGCATCAAGATCGGTTCTGAGGCGCCGACGTTTTCGGGAACGATGCTTGATGGTTCACCGGTCGATCTCGGCGATCTGCGTGGCCGCGTCGTCGTCATGACCTTTTGGTCAACCCGCTGCGCAATCTGCCATCATGAATTGCCAAAGCTAAACGCGGTGACATCGCGATTCGACGCGTCGAAGGTTGTTTTCCTGGCACTCTCGATGGAGAACGAAGAAAAGATCAACGGATACATAAAAAAGAACCCTCTCAAGTCTCAGATCGTCCCAAACAGCTTCGGCACCGTGCTCCAGTACGCCGACCGCACACGCGACGGCAGTCTGGACATGGGTTTCCCAGCGTATTTCGTCATCGATCAGTCAGGATTGGTTAGACACCGTTCGAGCGGTTATGACAAGACCCCTGAACTCGCATCGCGAATCTCCACGCTGCTCACTTCAAAATAAGGGAGTTAAAGCAAACAACAATATGAAAGGAACAGGAAACTACAACAAACACGCAGAATCATCTGCTACGGGCAAAAAGTCCTCATTGGTTTCAAATATTCGTTGGGCATGCGTGTTTACGATTTCATTCGTGGGCTTTCTTTTCATATCGAAACCGGCCCCCACACCTGCCTCACTCGCTTTTCGCGTAACACTGTTGGTCGCCAGCCTGGCCGGACTCGCCTTTCTCAGTTTTTACAACTGGTCGGGCAAACAAGTATCGAACAAATCGAGTTAGTTTGATTCAAAAAGACATGGCCCTTGACATCATTTCGTTTTGATCTTACAAAAGGGGCTATGAAACCATTGTACGTTCTCGTCTCGGTAATCCTCGTTACAGTATCGCTTTCCGCCCAAACCAATCTCTCGCATCCGGTTTTTGCCGAATACACAATGGATGGCACCAGAGTCGACAGCGAAAAGCTGCGCGGCAAGGTCGTTGTCATCAATCTGTGGTTTATCAACTGCCCAAACTGCATCGAAGAAATTAAAATGCTCAATGCTCTGGTCGATGAATATAAAGGCAACGGCGACGTGGTCTTCCTAGCCCTTGCCGCGAGCAAAAAGGTTGATTTACAGAAGTTTCTTGTAAAGAATCCGTTCAAATATCAAATCCTGCCCGACACGACAATTACGATCCTCAGCCAGTTTGGTAATCCGGACAAGGACGGCAATCTTTACGTTCCGTTTCCGATGCACATCGTCCTCGACCGCGAGGGAAAGGTGGTCGCGAAGGAACAGGGAATCAAAGGAATCGAGACCGTGAAAAAAGAGCTAAAGCGGCAATTTTCTGCAAAAGCAACGTCGCGGCCGTGATTTTCTATTTGTGTGCCCACGCAGTTTCGGTTATATTTTGAATTCGCCCATGTGCGGAGAGGTAGCCTAATTGGTAAGGCAGTAGTCTTGAAAACTACCGCGCGTAAGCGCTTGCAGGTTCGAGTCCTGTCCTCTCCGCCATTTTTTTTTCATCCCTCAAATCGATTTTCTTTGATTTCAATTTCGCTTTTATTATAGCCTAGAGGCATACTGAATGAAGACTCATTCATAACGCGTTTTATGCCGAAAGCTGTCCGCGATGGTTCGTCCAGTAGAGCCGTCGTTACCGATAAAAGAGAAGCTATTTTGAGGGCCGCGACCAAGGTTTTTGCGGGTCGCGGATATTTTAATTCGAAAGTGTCGGACATCGCCGGCGAGGCCGGGATCGCGGACGGGACCGTTTATCTATATTTCAAGAGCAAGGACGAGATACTCCATTCGATCTTTGACCGGGCGATGGCCGAGTTTATTGCCGAGGGTCGGCGAGAGATCGCGGATATAAACGATCCGGCGGCGAGACTCACCCGAATCGCAGAGTTGCACCTCAGCCGTCTCGGGGCCGACCGCGATATGGCCATCGTCTTTCAGGTCGAGCTTCGCGGGTCGACAAAGTTTATGCAGGAATTTTCGGCCGCGGGGTTTAGCGAATATCTCGATATCATTCGCACGACGATTGCCGATGGTCAGAATTCAGGTGCTTTTCGAGCCGATATAAAACCGATTGTCGCCGCAAAAATCCTCTACGGAGCGCTGGACGAGATGGTTACTAATTGGGTTTTATCGGTAAAAGAATATCCGCTCGCGCCGATGGCGGGCGAGGTTTTGAAGATATTTCTCGGAGGGATATTAGCAAAATGACCGAAACCGCGCAGGATCAGATAAAAGCTGACGTGTTATCCGACGCGGCGTATTTTGCCGAGTATCCGCCGACGCTTGCCGATCTGTTTTTGGCCTCGGCAAGGAAATTTGACTTGGCCGACGCGCTTAATTATAAAAAGGACGGCGAATGGCTCTCAATCTCGTCGGCGGAGGTAGTCAGGCGATCTGAGAATATCGCGCTTGGACTTTATTCACTCGGGCTCCGAAAAGGTGATCGGGCGGCGATATTGGCCGCAAATTCCCCAGAATGGACGCTAGCCGACGCGGGCTGCCAGTTTGGCGGCGTGATCGATGTACCGATCTACACAACCCTCGCGAACGATGCGGTCAAATACATCATCGATGATTCCGAGGCGCGGGTTTTTTTTCTGCAAGACAATGCGACGTACGAATGTGTTCTACCCGCGATCAAAGACTGCAAATCCTTAGAAAAATTTATCCTGTTCGATCCCGAACCCGTCGCCGACGGGCCGGTGATAACGCTCGCCACGCTCGAATCGAGGGGTTTGCGGCTGGGCGAAGAAAAGCCGGAGCTGGCGGCCGAACTTCGTGACGACATCGCCGCGACCGATATTGCGACGCTGATTTACACCAGCGGAACGACCGGCGAACCAAAGGGCGTGATGCTCAGCCACACCAACCTCGTTTCTAACGTGGTCAACGCAAGTGAGAAATATGATTTCTCGCCCGACGACGTGTCGCTGTCAGTGCTGCCGCTGTCGCACGTATTCGAACGCGGCGGGATGTACGTTTACATCCGAGCCGGAATGCGTGTTTTCTATGCTGAGTCGATCGACAAGGTGCCGGACAACCTGAAAGAGGTCAAACCGACGATCTTTGTCGGTGTACCGCGCATCTTTGAGAAAGTTTTCGAACGCGCCCGTCTCAAGGCCGTCCAGTCAGGCCGCGTCAACGAGATGATCTTTGACTGGGCGATCGACGTTGCAAAAGAATATGCGACGATGCATGAGAAAAAACAGGCGATCCCGATAGCCCTGATGGCCAAACACAGCATTGCGGACACGATAATTTTTGCGAAGCTGCGTGATTTTTTTGGCGGACGGCTGCGGTTTTGTATTACGGGCGGCGCGGCGCTGTCTGATGATATCTATTTGATCTTCACCGGTGCCGGCATCTCGATCATGCAGGGCTATGGACTGACGGAAACTTCACCGGTGGTATCGTCGAACAATCCTGCCGCCGTAAGAGTCGGGACGGTCGGAAAACCGATTCGTGATGTCGAAGTTCGGATCGCAACTGATGGCGAGGTCGAGGTCAAAGGGCCAAATGTCATGCTCGGCTATTACCACAAACCGGAGGCGACAAAGGAAGTTTTCACCGACGACGGCTGGTTTAGAACAGGTGATATCGGCGAACTGGATGCGGACGGTTTCCTAAAGATCACCGACCGTAAAAAAGAGCTTTTCAAAACGTCGGGTGGTAAGTACATCGCACCATCGCCAATCGAGCAGATGCTGAGGGCCTCAAGATTTGTAAATCAGGCGGTTCTAGTCGGTAATGAACGGAAATTCCCGGCAGCTCTGATCGTGCCAAATTTCGAGATGCTCGAAAGCTACGCCAAGCTGAAAGAGTTGGAGATTCCCAATCACGAGGCCTTTTGTACGCACCCCCGCATCCTCGATCTATTTACGCGGCAGATCGACGCCATGACGCCGGACCTCGCCCAATTTGAGAAGGTGAAACGGTTTGTTCTGCTGGTCGATGAGTTTTCGGTCGATGGCGGGGAACTGACGCCAACGCTCAAGGTGAAGCGCCGCGTAATCAACGAAAAATACTGCGAGGCGATTGATAAGATCTACCGGGACGCCGAAAATGGTCGTCCCTAACATGATCGAATCGTTAGTATACTATCCTGGCACCACCGGTGTTTGCGGCCGATTGAATCGCCTGTCTACCGGCACCGATCGCAAACTCAAGGATCGTTAAAGCAAGCGGTTTCTTGGCCTTGTCGACCTGAATGATATCGTACGGCTGGAGCAGGATGTCTTTTTGCTTTCCCGTCCTAATCAGGTCGAGATTGGCGACCAGCGTTTCGCGATCCTTGGATGACGGACTCGTCCCCGGTTTCAGTCGAAATATCTTAATTTCCTTTGTCTTAGCCGTTTGCGTAGGACCACTAATCATCCCCATCGCATCCATCAGCGTCGTACCGTTTTCCTTAAGCAGAATTGCCTGCGGATTAATAACCTCGCCAGTCACATACGCCGGCGGAGCCTTCATCACGTGAATGATGTCACCCGGCAGGATCACTGGATTTGTCTCTTCGCGTCCAGAATTCACGGCCGAAATGCTGTAGATCCGCGAGGGAATCTCGCTGGCGTCGCCGCTATCAGGCTTCCAACGGTTGGGATCATCGTCGGCCGTACACGTCGGCTGCTGTATCCGAAATACCTGAACCAAACCACCAGCCAACTCGGAAACTCCACCGGCGGCGACGATCAGTTCCATGAGGGTTGCTCGTCGCGTTAGTTCGATACGGGCAGCATTAATAACCGCGCCGTGAATCGCCGCCTGTGCACGAAGTCCTTTTTTCGTCTGGGTACTGAACTGCGGGTTTTTGAGGTATATCTCAAGCAAATCTTTGAGTTCGGCGCGCAATTGGTTTTCGGTTTTGCACTGCGCCAAAATCGGAACATTAGAGAATGGCACCTCTATCCGCCCGTTCTCATCTACGACGGCGACAAAATTGTACTCCGGCTCAAACGCGACTCGGCCGGTGATCTCGTCGCCCGGCCCGTACATATATCCCTTTGGCGGTTCGTCATTTTTTGCCGCCTTTGCGACGACCGGCTTCTGCGCGACCGCAACGCCCGTGTCCTGCGCTAGCAGCACGCTCGTCGAGAAAATTGAAAAGACTATAAAAACAAAAAATACAAACTTCATAGCAAAAACCTCCAAAGAGCGCTATAACGATAGAGTCTATCGCACAAGCATCGACAAAACAAACACTTTAGAGATTGGTAAAGTTAATTTTGGGTTGCTCGAAAAGGCTCACGCACTATGCACGTTTGTAAATTGCGTGGGGGTCAGCTTTTAAATAAGCCGCTCGCATTTGTACCGAGGACGCCTTATTTCGTCCGCTCTGCCGACACTTCCTCCCAGATGCGGTGTCCGTGCGTTTCTTTCAGGAAAAACGAGCCGACGATCACCGTTATCGCCGCAATCGTCATCGGGTAATAGAGACCGGCGTAAATATTGCCGGTTTGCCGCAATAACCGAAACGCCGATCAGGGGCAGCAATCCGCCAAAAACTCCGTTGCCGATGTGATACGGCAGCGAAAGCGCAGTGTATCGTATCTTCGCCGGGAACGCCTCGACCAGATACGCCGCTATCGGCCCATAGACCATCGTCACCCAGATCACCTGTAGTAACACGAGCAGGATCAGCTTCCAGGCGGTCGAATTTGAGATGAAATCACCGAACGAAGTGTAAACAAGCACCTTTGGCGCCGGGGCGAGAACGCCTTCGGCATTGCGGGCCATAGGCGTCAGAGTAGTTTCTCCGGTGGCTGGATTCTTTTGTGAGCTAGCCGTTTCGACGTTCGAGCCGGAGGCTGATTGCATTGCGTGATATATTGGCAGATATGATACCAAAGCTAAGAAACAGCCTGCCATTATGATCCACTTGCGGCCAACACGGTCGCTCAACGCACCAAAAACCACAAACAAAGGCATGCCCATTAAAAGGGCTACCGCGATGATGTAGTTAGAGGTGGTTAAATCGACGTTAAGTATCTTTTGCAGATAAAAAAGAGCGTAGAACTGACCCGTGTACCAGACGACGCCTTGTCCGGCTGTCGCTCCGAGCAGCGAAATCAGGACGATCTTCAGGTTGGCCCATTTTGTAAACGCCTCGACCAGAGGGTTTGCCGAGGTCATACCGGCGCTTTTTACCTGTTCAAAGATTGGAGATTCTTCCATCCGCAACCGAATGTAGAGCGAAATGCCAACCAAGAAGATTGAGATCAAAAATGGAATGCGCCAACCACTGATTGTTCCCGCTTTTCCCGCGAATTCATCGGGAGTCATCATATTTTGAACCGTGAGAATAACCGCCAGCGAGAGAAACAAACCAAGCGTTGCCGTGATCTGGATAAACGAAGTATAAAAACCACGGCGGTTGTCGGGTACATGTTCGGCAACGTAAACTGCAGCACCGCCGTATTCTCCACCGAGAGCAAGGCCCTGCAGAACACGAATGAGAAGCAAAATGATCGGCGCCGCGATCCCGATCTGCGCGTAGGTCGGCAGAAAACCAATGACAGCGGTCGCTCCGCCCATGATCAGCAGCGTTACCAGAAACGCGTACTTGCGGCCCACAACGTCGCCTATCCGGCCGAAAAAGAGCGCACCGAACGGCCGGACGATAAAGCCGACAGCAAATGTCGCGAGATAAGCAATGTATGCAAATGTATCGTTGCCCGGCGGATAAAAAAGAGGTGCGATAACACCGGCGAGGCTGCCGAAGATGTAGAAATCGTACCATTCGATCATCGTACCGACCGCCGAGGCGCCGATCACTTGCCATATCTTCGACTTAGAAATCTGATCGTTATAGACTGCTCCCAAATCCTGTGCGTTCTCCGCCATTTATCTTTTTGACTCCGTTTGTCTTATTTGTTCGAATCCGAAATTAGTAGGATTGAAGTATTAAACCATTATTCAAGGAGTTTCAAAAGGTCAGACCAATGTGTTAGTTTCGGTAAGGTCTAATGTACATGGAATTTATCAAGGAAAGTATCATCAAGGCCTCGCCGGAGCGGGTTTTTGCATTTCATCAACTGCCTGACGCATTCGCCCGCCTTGTGCCGCCGTGGGAAGATGCAACTGTCGTTCAGATGGCCGATATTTCGGTCATCGGATCGCAAGCTATAATCGATACGAAGTTGTTTGGCCTGTTTACGGTGCGTTGGGTCGCCGAGCACACCGCTTACGATCCACCTCATTTGTTTGAGGATATTCAGATCACTGGGCCTTTCAAAAGTTGGCGTCACCGGCATATCATAGAGCACCATACGGATGGCGCGATTCTGAGAGATGAGATCGAGTACGAACCTCCGTTCTCGGTTTTGGGTGCCCTGGCGGCGCCGTTTGCCATAACGCCAAAGCTTGAAAAAATGTTCGAATACCGCCACGATGTTACTCGAAAGTGGTGTACATCGTGATTTCAAGTTTTTTGCGTGAAAAATCGGGCGAAGCGTGCCAAACTAGTGTTTATGCTGATACATGTTGTTTGCTGGAAATACCGCCCGGACGTTGACGAAACGGCTCGTGAAGAGCACCGCTCGCGTCTCGCGGCCTTAAAATCTCTGATTCCAAATATAACAAGGCTCGATGTCGGCGGCGACGTTTTACACCTCGACAGATCGTTCGACACGGGCCTCGTCGCCTGTTTTCCTGATCGAGCGGCTCTCGACCACTATACCGATCACGCCGAACATCAGGCGGTCGTTGCGATCGGACGCTCGATCGCGGAAAAGGTAATTTCCGTCGATTTTATGCGACCGAACTAGAGCGGTTTCGGGTTGACTGGAGGGTGAGTATCCTGCTCGCCCCGCCACCGGTGAGCAGGATGCTCACCCTCCAGTCGAAACCGCCGCTGGTTCGCTAGCCGTGGTTATCCCATACACTGATACTGTAACCGCTCTAAGTTCTCCGGCGTTTAGTTTGGGAAAAGCAAACGATTTCGTTCCGTTGAACATCATAAGGAAGCTATATTTGTCCGAATTTTTTTGCGGGTTACTGAAGATGACAAAGTTTATTACACGCCTATTTACGATTGCTTTTGCTGCAACGCTGCTGTCAGTGCCGGTTTTGGCTCAGGCAGTAAAGCGAACTCCTTTTGACGTTACGAATTATGTAATGGATGTGGCTCTCGCGCCGACCGAGCGAAAGCTGAACGCGACGGTTGACGTGACCTTCACTCCGTTCGAGGATACGCGATCAGTCTCATTTGAGCTGAACGGTTCGCTCAAGGTTGACACGATCACGCGGCAGGACAAGGTTCTGGTGATGGTACCAACCACGTCACCGACGGCAAAAGCACCGGCTAAACCCTCGTCGACCACGATAAACCCTGTAACTTTTGTTCAGGACCAATCGAACAGCAGCGATCTCGGCCCGCACGTTCGTATCGATCTCGGGGACAATGTTGGCAAGGGAACCTCAGTGACGTTGCGATTCAAATACAGCGGCATTCTCGAGGGTCCGACCGGCGGCCCTCTGCTCTCAAAACGGCTTGCCTCGGTCAGTAATAACGATGGATATTTGATGTACGCGGCCCGCTGGTTTCCGTTTCACGATTACGCGGCCGATCCGGCGACGGCGGATATTAGCATTTCGCTTCCGGCTGGATTTCAGCTTGTCGGCTATAGCGATATGCCCGTTATTACCGTTGGCGGCAAAAGTCGTTTTGTACAGCAAACGCCAGCCCTTATCGGTAATTTTGCGTATGGAAAATACACGCCGAGAACATTGCGGATCGGCGATCAGGAGCTACAGTTTTTTTCAAAACCCGGTAATGATGAGCGGGTCGCAGCCTATGGTGAGACCATCGGCAAGGCCCTCAATAGCTATACAAAACGATTTGGCCCGGCGGATTACGGAAAGAAATTGATAGTCGTCCAGATTGATGACGAAAGTCTGGATTATTACTCGTCAAAGGGAATGTTGTTCGTTGCTTCGCGTCCGTTTGAGGAGGCACGCGATATCACCTATTCACGGCTTCAACGCGAAGCGGCGTATCAATGGTGGGGCTTAACGGTCGGGCTGAAATCTTTTGACGAAGTGTGGCTCTCGCAGGGTTTGGCTGAATATTGTGCCTTCAGCCTTCGCGAAAGCGAGACCGACGGGGCAAAGCTCGATTCGCTGCGTCGTGAACTGCTTGAAAAATCGTTGACATTCGAGCAGACGGCGTCGCTGCTACGTGCGCCGGCAAATCTTGACGACCAGAGCAGCGCGTATCAGTACATCATGTATGCAAAAGGAGCTTTTGTATTCAAATTGCTCCGCGAGACGCTCGGCGATCAGAAATTTGACCAGCTTATGCGCACATATTTGCAGCAATATCGCGGCAAGAGCGCCTCAATCGACGATTTTGAAAAGCTTACTTCTCTGATCGCGGGTCAACCGATGCGTTACTTTTTTGCCCGCTGGGTCGAGGGAACGGGTGTGCCGGAATTTTCGAGCGACTATCTGATTATTCGAACGAAAGGCGGCAAGTTTGTAACTCGCGGAACGGTTAAGCAAAACTATGACAATCTGCGGCTGCCCGTCGAGATTCAGCTTCGATCAGAAGGAGACCTGGGCCTGACGACGGTTAAGCTCGATATGGATGAAGCCAGCGCGGATTTTAATATCGAATCGACCGGAAAACCGATCAACGTCGTCATCGATCCGGGCTACAAACTGCTCCGCATCTCGCCCGATCTGCGTGTCTCGTCAATCGCCCGACGCGGGATCGAGCAGTTTAAGGAAGGGAATTACGTCGAGGCTCAGGCACAGTTTGAAGCGGCCCTGAAGCTCGACCGGTCAAATTCGTGGATTTACTACCACCTCGGCCTGCTGTTCCTCGACCAGCGAAACTTTGACCTCGCGATCGACAATTTCAAGGCGTCTCTCGCCGGCAATCTCAATCCGGCCTGGCTGTCCGTTTGGTCAAACATCAAAATGGGCAACGCCTACGACGGCAAAGGCGACCGGACACGGGCCGTAGCGGCGTACAAACGGGCGGAGGTCATCGGCGACAATTACGACAACGCTCAGGAAGCCGTCAAGAAATACATGGCGACACCATTCGATCCGAAGGAAAAGCAGACGACGGCGGTGAAATAGGAACCCGACTGGCGCGGCAAGCATCCCTGCTTGCCACACCTAACGCCGGAGGAACCGGCGTCGCAGGCTCCCGTCAAATGCCAAAAAAAGGAGGCTGCCGATTCAGACCGCCTCCCTTTTTACCCCTTGTTACCCCTTTTAACTAAAAGCGGAACTTAGCCCGAAACTGTCCGACTCGCGGGCCGCCGACTGAGTTTGTGACGACCCCGAAATCGACCGAATCCTGCAAGTCACTGTTTGGATTTGCAAAGTTTACTGTATTAAATACATTGAACAGATCAAATCCCAGTTCGAAGCTGATTCGGTCATTAAACTTCGTATTTTTAGCAAAACTGAGATCGAACCGCTTTTGTAGAGGACCTCGGAACGTATTGCGGCCGAGATTGCCGAACCCGCCGAGCGGTGAGCTAAAGCAACTGCGATTAATCACCGACAGATTGCTCGGGCTGGTTTCCGAGACGGCGTCGCTTGATGAACAGGTAGTGTTGGGCCGTCCGAAACCTGGGCGGTAAATGCCTCCCGATCCACGAGTGAGATCATTCAATTGACTAACGTTCGCGATTTCCGGTTCCGACGCAAATATCGTGAACGGTGAACCCGACTGGGCCTGCAAAAAGCCCGAGAGCGACCAGCCGTTGAACAGCCGACTGTTGGAACCGCCCGACGGAATCTCCCACACGAAATTTGTGCTAAACCGGTGCGTCCGGTCAAAATCCGACAGGGCACGGTTGTTCCCGAAGTTCCGCGAATCTCCCTGAGCGATAAAGCCGCTATTAGGAACATCCGGTTTACCGCTTCCCGCCGTGCTTCCCGGATCGGTCGACATTGTGTCGATAGATTTCGAGAAAGTATATGCGACATTGAACTGTAGGCCTCGAGTCAGTCGCTTCGTCAAACTGAATTGTCCGCCGTGATAACCGGAATCACCCTTTGACTGTAAAAGCAGCGCCTCAGGTACGTTGAATCCCAGAACGGGAACACGGGCCTCGAATCCGATAAACGTTCCGTTTGCGGCCGACAAATTCAGATCGGTCTGGCCAGTGACGGTGTTAAGAAAACCAAACGCCCGGCCCGTACCGCGAACACGAGCGGTCGTTCCGGTGTTTAATGCTCCGTTGGGCGCTCCGGCGGCTACATATGCCTGATTAAATCTCTCGAAGATGTGATCGGGCGTGTTTGGATCGTTCAGATCGAACCCTTGATTAAGAGCCGTCGCGACGAGCAGATTTCCCCCTTTTGTTCCGATATATCGAGCTTCGATTAGGAGGTTCTTAGCGATCTCGTATTGCACGCCAACGTTCCACTGATGGACATACGGAGTCTGCAAATTGCGGTCAACGGCACGAAATTCGAATGTTTCGGCGATGTTTCCACGAGTACAACTCACGCCGGTTGCCGGCACACAGCCCGTTCCCTGGGGAGTGCCGCGTGAATCAACAAATATTGGTGTATTGTCGCGGATCTGATATGCTCCGGTTGCTCCCGCCGCCCGGACAATGCGGAATGGAAGCCACTGATTAAGCGGAATATTTGTTGGAACTCCCGAAAACGCACCCGGGATCGAGACATTGCCGCTTGGGACCGTAATTTCAACTTCACGAAGGAAAGGATAGTTCGAGAAGACGGTGTTAATGAACGCTGCGGACGGACGGTCATAAAACAAACCATAGCCGCCACGCAGAACAAGCTTATCGTTGAAGGAATAGGCAAACCCAACTCGCGGTGCGAAATTGTTCGTGTCCTGTTTTTTGAGGGTGTGGTTGTTATTGGTCTTTTGCGTCGCTCCGATTGCGGAATCGACAATTGAGATACCCGTCATGTTTACATTGCTGGGAACAATAAATCCTGCCGTAGGATTGTCGCAAAGGGCATTTGTTCCACCCGTCGCCGCAAAGCATGGCATATATGGTTCGAGATCAAAATTCCCTATACGACCATTTTTTTCTTCGGGCCACATAAATAGCTCGTAGCGCAGCCCAAAACTGAGATTTAACTTACGGGTAACCCTCCAGTTATCCGTGATGTAAAAGCCATAATCACGAAAGCGGAAGCTTTTATCCGTAATTCCGTACTGTGTATCTGCCTCGGTAGCATTACCCGTCAGCAACTGGGTAAAGGAATCAAATTTTTCGAATTCTGTCGCCTGCTCTTCCGGCAGATTCGTATCGTACTGGTGGGTTTTGTAATCTCCGCCAAATTTTATGCTGTGATTTCCCTTCGTCCAGCTAACGTTGTCGCTGATGCTATATGTGAGCTGCTTTCTCTTGTTGTATGAGTCGTTGGGGCCGCCAAACGAGAAGTTGGCAATATTATTACGCCCGATGTAATGCCCTAAACGAGTCGTCGCGACGCTCGTATCGAAAGTCGAAGCCGGGTTTGTGATACCAATAGCCTGATTGGTAAACTCTCCGGTCGAGAAATCGTCGGTAAGCGCCCGCGAATTATTTAATGAGAAGTAACCGAAACGAATTTCATTGATCAGCTTGTCCGAAAAGATATGCGTGTCGCCGATCGACAGTGTTCGGTTCTTATCGTTACGCCGAAGCGTTGTCGGCGATACCAAGCTGTTCGGGTCGGGAAACGAGTCGAGTCCGGGGAAATTAGCAAAGAAAAAAGTCCCGTTCAGCGAGTTGTTCGAACTCAATTGTCCATCAAGCCGCCCTGTAAACTGATGCTGCTTGAATGTCGATGGCTGGACGCCTATATACTCGACGAGTGGGTTGTTCCGTTGTAGCGTTCTGCTCGTAACGGTCGGAAAAGCTCCTGATTGAAAGCTGCCCGTCCCGGTTTGATCGACAATACCGAGTGCTCGAACATTCGTCGGGCTGGGAATATAGAATCCACCGGTTACCGGGCTGCGAAGATTAAACAACCTAAAAGCAATATCGCTGATATCGGTCGGCAAGAGGCAAGTTGTTCCAACTGTACAGCCGTTGAACTGATTAAATGCCGCAGCGATCGCCGCTTTAGAACGATCAGTACCGAGAACGGTAAGAGCTTGAGGAAGTATCGTTCGCGTTCTCGCCGTCGGCACAAGGCCTGTATTGGCATCGGTGTACTGATACCCGCCGAAGAAGAACGCCCTGTTCTTTACGATCGGGCCGCCAAGTGTAAAGCCGGCCTCGGTACGATCAGCACGTGGTTTCTCGTTGCCGCTTTGCTCAAGGAAAAACTCGTTCGAGTTAAATTTTTTATTCTGAAGATAGTAGTAAGCCGACCCATTGAAGGTGTTGCCGCCAGCTTTTGTAACAAGCTGGAAGTTACCGCCGCCGCTACGTCCCGTCGATGCGTCATAGAGCGAAGTCTGGAGTTTAACTTCCTGCAATGTTTCAGGTGCAGGAGAGATGTTATCGCTCAGGCTGCCTTCGTTGCTCGTGATATTGGTCGCATCGACTCCGTTGAAGGACAAGCTTGTGGATGTCGTGCGTGTACCGTTAACGGATGGCGAAACATTGCCGTTGCCGTTCACACCCACGGGCGAGAGTTCCGACGACACGCCGGCTTCTGACCCCAGCAGTCCTGTAAAACTACGGGTGGATGTCGGTGTCTTGATAAGCTGTTCGCCGGTTATCTGTCGCGATATAGTTGGAGATTCGGCCTGCACCAGCGGTTGCTCGGAGGTTACATCGACGTAAACATCCGAAACGCCGACATCCAGCATTGCATCAACCGAACGTGTGACCGACGCTTCGACCTCAATGTTCTGGTTGACCGCTTTTTTGAATCCTTCTTTTTCGTAAGAAACGGAATACGAACCAACGGGTAAAACGGCAACCGACCAGTTCCCCTCATCGTTTGATACCGCGCTTCTGGCCAGGTTGGTTCCAGTATTCTTTATGGTGACACTTGCACCCTGAATAACCGCCCCATTTGGGTCTTTGACAGTGCCGTTCAAGCTGCCGGTAGCCTGCGCCGCAGCACTGGACACAAAAATTGAAAAAATTGCTATGGTCAATATCTTAAAAAAGATCTTCGATTTCATGACTGCTCCTTTAGATTGCGCCTTCAAAATTAAACCGGCGATTCAATACACCAATGCTGTGTAAACCGCTTGAAAAATTAAGAGGCAAGATAGTTTTCTGGTTATCAATCCAAATAATAGAACCGTTCGGTTAACTAACTGTGACAGTGAGGTTAAATGGGAGTTAAATTTTTTGTGTAGAAAAACATATCCGGCGAAAACTCCACGGGGACGGAGCTTTCGCCGGATGATCGCTTTTAGAATCGGATCAAAAAGTAAAACGAACGCCAAGCTGCAACTGTCGCGGGCCACCAAATCGGGCCGTCGATGGTGCACTGGTTGGTTCGAGAGCACGCACGTTCGGGAAAAAGCCGGTTGGACACGTGATGCTCAGCGGGTTTGCCGTATCTGCGAGGGCCGAGTTGCCGGTGCAGAAATTACTTATCGAATCGACGCCAAAGCCTTTATTGGTGTTTCTCGTAACGTTGAAAACCTCAGCCGAAAGGTCGAGCTTTTTGGTCTCGCCAAAGCGGAATGCTTTGAGTAGCCGGAGATCCATATTGAAGAACCGCGGCATGCGAAATGTATTGCGTCCCGACACGATACCGCCGATGACAGCACGGTCATTGGCGTCGTTAAGATCGGTGTTAAAATCTTCGCCATCCGTAATCAGAGGAGTATAGGGAAATCCTGTCCGTGCAACGATGATCGTGCTGATCGAAAATCCACGACCCAGATCGAAGAGCCCGCTGACATTCAGATTGTGCCGGACATCCTGCTTCGACGGACCGGCCTCGGCCTTTAGGTTGAACGGATTGAGGGTTGGTTCGCGTGAAAAGTTACGCTCGTTCGAATCGTCGTCCTCGTTATTGGCAAATGTGTAATTCGCCTCGAACTGGAACCGGTTCGCGAAGCGGCGGCGGAGCGAGATGCTGAGAGCATCGTAGGTCGAGTGGGCCGACGACTCATTGATCTCGAGCTGTGAGATCGTCGTGTTAGGCCTTGTCGCCGAAAACACAGGGAATCCGCTGGCCTGCAGGGTCGGTGCAAAAAGATTGCGGTCAACTCGGCGTTGTAGGTTGTAGGTCGAGTTGTGCGTGTAACCGAAAGTCAACACGAGCTGATCGCCGATCCTTTGTTCCAAGGTCGCTGATGTTTGGAATGAACGCGGATTCTTAAAGTTCGGGTCGAAACCGAAAACTCGAGGCCTAACGATAAACGCGGCAAGGGCCGGTGTCAGCGTCGAGAAGCCGTTCGAATACGAGATCAATGCGGTTGGCCCGCGTAGGCGGCAGCCGGCCAGATTGACGACGATCGAATTGCGGCAAGCCGTGACCTCGGCGATCTCGATCTCCTGCGTCGTCAGGCCGTTGTCGGTCGTCACGCGCTGGAACAGATTCGCCGGTGTACGAGCGGCAAAGATACCGGCAGAGAGACGAATTACCGTTTTTCCTTGACCGCGAACGTCATACGCCAAGCCGAGACGCGGCTGCCATTGGTTGAGATCGTTTGGTATCAGCGCGGTCTGCGGTATCGCGGGATTCGGGTTCCTTGGCTGCGGGTTGTATTGAGCTTCGTAGCGCAAGCCGATGTTTAAGACTAATTCGTCCGTTACCCTGATACGATCCTGTGCAAAAAATGCAAATTCCTTTTGGGTTCCCGTGTACAAGAGATCGTCAGGATTTGCAGCCGCAAGAGTTTGTCTAAAACGTCTCGGCCGCAGATTGATGTAATTGTCGAGGCCCGTCGCTATCGTTACGCCGCTGACGGCACGGCTCTCAAAATCAAATCGCGGCTGCGTATTAGACTGTCGTTTCTGGGCTACCTGATTAATGTTTGCGTCAAAACCGAATCGCAACCGATGACGTCCCGTGTCATAGCTAACATTGTCGGTAACCTGATATCTGGTCGTCTCAAACAAGCGTGGCCGCGCCCGATCCCCGCCGAGCGAGCCGAATCCGGCAACCACCGCTTGGCCGACGGTCGAATTCGGGCTTTCAAGGCGATTGTCGGTCGCAACCTGAGCGCGGATCTCGTTGATAAACTTCGGATCAATGACCGAGACCAGCGATGTTTTAAAGCCACTGCTCGTGTTTTCGCGGGTGTAGTTTCCCTCGACCGCAACGTCCTGTCGCGGATTTTCGAAACTGAAGTTTTCACCGCGAAAGCGTGTATAGCTGTACTGCACGTTCAGCGAATTCTTTGGCGTAAGTAAGAAATCGACTCGTCCGAACAGTGCGGTCGGATTGTTGGTGCCGCTCTGTTCACCT
The DNA here is from genome assembly GCA_963738935.1 of uncultured Acidobacteriota bacterium. Lineage (GTDB taxonomy): Bacteria > Acidobacteriota > Blastocatellia > Pyrinomonadales > Pyrinomonadaceae > OLB17. The sequence continues at coordinate 3,866,350 of CAVTYF010000001.1, forward strand.
TCGAGTGCAGCGACGGTCGCGGGGAGCGTTACGCCGGGTACGTTTTGAAAATCAACGACGAACGGCACGCGAAGATAATTTTGCTCGATGCCAAAGAAAAAGAACACGCGATCACGCTTGATCGGGCCGCCGATCGAGCCGCCGAACTGATTCTGCGCATTATCGAGGTTCTGACCGAATGCATCCGGCGAGGTAAGCTTCTTATTTCGATTGAAATAGAAAACTTCGCCGCGTACTTCGTTTGTACCGGATTTTGTGACAGCGTTTACAAAGCCCGCACCCGTGCGGCCAACTTCTGCCGTTGCTCCCGAACGGACTACCTGAAACTCGCGAATTGCGGTCTGAGGAAAGAAGAATACGGATTCGTTGCCGCCCCGCTGATTGCCCTGCAAGGCATCGTTAAAATCGGCACCGTCGATCGCGACGTTCGAATTGATCGACCGCTGACCGGATATAACCAGACCGCTACGGTCGCCTTCCTGAACAACGCCCGGCGTTAGCTGAACAAACTCGGTAAAGTTACGTCCGCGTACCGGGAGATCAGAAACGAGCCGCGGCGAGATGGTCGAACCGGTACTTTCCGATTCGGTGCCGATCGTGTCGCTGTCGCCCGCCACATCGATCTGTACACTAGCCCCCTGCAGCCCGAGGACGATATCGACCCGTGTCGATTCACCGACGGTCACCACCACCGTCGTCGCCAGTTCGGCAAAGCCCGCCGCCTTTGCAGTAACCGTGTAAGTACCAACCGGAAGTACACTTGCGGAAAAAGTGCCGTTCGTAGTCGTCGTAATGCTCCGCGTGAGGTTTGTCTCTTTGTTCCTGATAATGACAGAGGCTCCCTGCACGAGCGCCCCGTTCGGGTCCTTAACCGATCCCTCGACCGCTGCACTGCCTGATTCAGCCTGTGAGAACCCGGTCATTGTGATAAATGTGGTAAGCAATAAAAATGTGATGATAACGCGTAGTTTCATGTTCACTCCTGCCAAGGCGGCCAAGTTAGCCGCATTTCAAGCCCGATTTGTCTAAGTTGTTCTGGGTAGCAACTACAGAGGATATGGCGGGGAGGTTAACGGGACGTAAAACGAATCTTAAATATGTGTTAACAATAGCCGAGCTTAGGAGAATCGCGGATTAACGAATCAGATTATCGGCTGCTTCCTCGCCGGTGTTGATCGCTCCTTCCATAAATCCCTGCCAATCGGCGAGGTGTTCGCCGGCGAAGAGGATCTTGCCGTGGGGACGAGCAAGAACTGGGCGAATGCCGAACCACTGGCCCGGTCGGTAAAGCGCGTAGGCACCTTCGGTATATTCATCACGCTGCCACGCGTATGACGCGATGCCGCGTGCCAGATTTGGTGCCGCAGGGTCGAGATCGACGAGGTCGCGGGTGATGATGTTCATCCGGCGGCGATCGTCATACGAGGCAAGCACATCTGCCTTTTCACCGACAGCGTATGCCGTCAAAATGCCCTGTGGGCCGGGCTGATTTTGTGTCGAGTGGAAATAGTAATGCGAGGTCGTGTCGGAAACGAGTGAAAAATTCTCGTCTTTCCAAAAACGCTTGTCGTACAACACTGAATTCTTGATGATACGAGCGTAGATCAGTTTCTCGGCGGCGGCGGCCTGAACTGCGGGCAGTGGCGGATCGAATTTTATCTTGCGAAGACTCGCGACCGGAGCCGTGCAAATACATGCGTCGGCACGAAAGCCAGATCACCGGCCTTGACCGTAACGATACCAGCACGTTGTTTGATCTCGGTCACCTTAATGCCGGTGCGGATATTCGCTTCGCCGATTCGCTTTGTAAATTCCTGGATGAGGCGCGAATTGCCGCCCGTCATCTTGTAATCCATCTGATTCTTAGTGCGCGTCTCGTCGTTCTCGGCATATTCTGCAAGTGCTCCAAACGCGGAGACGTGGCGGATCGATTCGCCAAAATCTGTGCTGTCGGCTAAATCACGCAGAATCAGATCTTCGTTTGAAAATCCGATATCCGAAAGGTGTGTCCACCAATCTTTGCGGTCGAGCCGTTCTTTTTGCGGCTGCGTCAATTTCTCAAAACCCTTGACCATTTTGTCGAACGCCGCATTCGCCCTGGGCGAGAATCCCCACTGGCCCGGACGTGAGACCTTGCCGTTCTGCTGTAGATAATCGTCGAACTGATGCCGTTGGAGCGGGATCCTAAAGTCTGAACAAAGAGCCTTAAGCCGTTCGTGATCTTCGCCGACCCATTCGGCGCCAAGTTCGCAGATCAGGTCTTTGTTTTCCGGCATCGAGTGCGAAAAGACACGCCCGCCGATACGACTTCGAGCCTCCAGCACGGTAACGCTCCAACCCGCGTTCTTAAGCTTGAACGCGGCAGAAAGTCCCGCCAGACCTGAGCCAATGATCACGCACGTCCGTTTTCGCCGCTGAGCGAGAACACTCGGCGCAAGCACCGCCGTCGCTGAGGCGGCCCCCAATATCTTCAGAAATTCACGTCTGTCTGTAATATTCATTGGCCCTTAAATAATAGCTGTGACACATCTTACCGAACAAGCGTCACACAGCCTAACGGAAAATACGTACCTCAACGCCCAAACGCCGTCGCCGCAAAGTTCGACAAAATGCCAAGCTCATTCCGCTTCGACAAAATAACCTCGCCCGCCTTCGCCTCCTGCGGCAGGATTTCCCAGTCGGGTTTCTTAGTATCTTTGACTGGCGCGAACCAAACGGCGGGATATTTGGAAACAGATTTCTGCCGCAACCGCAATATTCCCTATGAACAATAGTACTAATGCAATGCTAACGAAATACTTAAAGATCAATGATGTACCTCGCTAAATCTTGTAATCGATAAATACCTTCGATCCTTTCAGCTAGTTGTTGAATAAACACTACTCTTGCTCCCTTCCGTCCAAATTGATTCTCAATAGATTTGAGAACTTCTCGTTTGTCGGGATCTTGATGATATTCGAAAGCGTTTAGCCATTTTTTTGTGGTATCTTGATCAAAAACCGGCACGTCGCCGATTGATATCTGTACGTATGCCGAAAAGCTGCTGGATTCGAAGCTGTTCCAAATTGCTTTTAGATGGCGTTTCATTGCTTTGTTGGAAAACGCTCTTCCAATTAATCCTGAAATCCTTTCAAACGAGGCTGGTTCTTCGGAAAGGAAGATCGGACGTAATTTGTGTAAAAATGAACTGATAAGCTCGTCTTCGAAGGGCTCGGCCTCAATCTGCATACCAGTCTCGGGCGTCCACTTAAATTTGACGGAATTTGGAAACCCTTCCTGGATAACTTTAGTCTGATGCAATTCTTCGGCATGCGCGCAGAAATCTTTAAGGAGTTCTAAATCCTCCTCCGAAAATCTCCCAACAAGCTCGTTCTCACCTTCGGTATCATCGAAGGACATTGTCATCCTAACTTCCTTGGTCACGGAGCGGCCTCCTTCAATTCGTTCGTTTGCACGCTCGTCGCGCGGCTTGGAAAGGGCTAACCGGGTGTCTGTTGCCTAAGCGCGTCAGCTAGTTTTGCTACAACCAAATCGAGTCCTTCGTGCCAACGCACGCCTACTCGGTCAGCTAAAATCGGAGAATACTCATAAACATCCATAGGAGTCGCATCAACCCAAACTGGCAACATAACCTTTTGTTTTTCAATGATTTCTCACGTATAGATTGAGTCGAATTCTCGCTTCGCCCATCCTTCATTTTTTAGATATTCCTGCGACAAGATAAGAATACAGCGATCTGATTTCTTCAGACCTTCCTCAATACTTTCCCGAAGCGAATCTCCAACTTGTAGGGAATATTCGTCATACCAAATTGTGCCAACCTCGCTGCGCAAACGTTCGGCGAGGGGTCTGACAATCGAATCTTTGTTTTCGGAGGCGTGACTGATAAACGCGTAAGGACGCAATTTTCGTTCATTCGCATCGACGTAGTTTTGATCGATTAATGTCAGTTCGATTCCGCGTTCGCTCCATTCTCTTACCAATCTCTCTTTCATCGAAAGTTCGATTCGAGGAGTCGCATATATCGTATATGACTTCATAATCGGGAGTTGGTTGTATTTCACATGTATATCCTGTTCGTTATGTCTGATTTTTATCTGATTAGTCCGCATCGAAATAGGAACTAGGAACTCTGGATCTCTTAAGAATTCTCTGAGGATCAAGTGAATCAGCTCGACACATCGATCGACCTCGTCAACATTGAGAAACAATTCGAAATAGGCGCATCCTAAACGCCGAACAACTATGTAATTAGAAACGCATCCTGTAAGTTTCGTGCCATCCGACAACGGGAGTTCCCAATCCTTATATGAGCTGACCAAATCACCTTTTTGGCGTTCTGAATCAAACAAATCCCTGACCGTCGAAGTGTGTTTCATATTGAAGAATTGTCAAGAAGTCATAGATACTAATCAGATTATCGTCGTCACGATCTCGCGGATGCTCCGCTGTAGTTCGCGGTCGTCGGTGATGGGTGAGCAGATGGCGACTTCGGCGGCGGCTATTGGGGCGATGCCTTGGGCGATCATTTGGGCGGCGTAGATCAATAGTCGGGTCGAGACGCCTTCTTCGAGGCCGTGGCCGCGGAGGTTGCGGACCTTTTGGCCGATCTTGACGAGGTCTGCGGCGGTTGATTCGTCAATGCCGCCCTCTTTGGCGACGATCTGCGTCTCTGCGTCGGCGTCCGGATAATCGAATTCCATTGCAACGAAGCGTTGCCGTGTCGATTGTTTTAGATCTTTGAGTATCGACTGGTAACCCGGATTGTACGAGACAACAAGCATGAATTCCTCGGGAGCCTCGATCACGGTGCCGCGTTTCTCGATCGGCAGACGGCGGCGGTCGTCGGTGAGCGGGTGGATGATGACGACCGTGTCCTTGCGGGCCTCGACGACCTCGTCGAGATAGCAGATCGCACCAGCTCGCACCGCCGCGGTCAACGGGCCGTCGTGCCATACGGTCTCTTCGCCTTCTAATAGAAATCTACCGACGAGATCTGTGGACGAGAGGTCTTCGTGACAGGCAACTGTGATCAGCGGTCGGTTGAGCCGATGCGCCATGTACTCGACAAAACGCGTCTTGCCGCAGCCCGTCGGCCCTTTGAGCATCGCGGGCAATTTCGCCGCATACGCCGCCTCAAAAAGCTCGACTTCCTTCCCGATGGGTAAGTAGTACGGTTCATTCGTGACCTTGTATTTTTCGACAGCTAGTTCCATTGGATATATTTTCAACGCAAAGCCGCAAAGGTGCAAAGCCGCAAAGATATTTGGCTGCAGATGAACGCAGATTACGCGGATAAAGCACTTCCGATCTGAGTCATTCGCGTAAATCTGCGGCTAATTTATTGCTGACGAACTGGCCGCCCGCTTACGCTGACGCGGTTCTGACTTTGCGTTCTTCGCAGCTTTGCGTTAAAAATCCAGTGTGCTGACCATAATTCAAGCCGAAACGCCGCAACAGGTCACTGACGCGCGCACACTGTTCCGCGAATACGAGGCGTGGCTTGGGCTCGATCTGTGTTTTCAGGGTTTTGAAGCGGAAATGGCGTCTCTACCAGGTAAATACGCACCGCCGAGCGGACGGCTTTTGCTTGCCAGTGACGGCGAACAACTTGCCGGATGTGTCGCGATGCGCTCACTCGCGGACAATATCTGCGAAATGAAACGCCTGTTTGTTCGGGATGAATTTCGAGGCCAAAAAATCGGCCTCAGCCTTATAAAAAATCTATTAAACGAAGCACACCTCGCCGGCTACAAAAAAATGCGGCTCGACACCTACCCGCCAAAAATGCCCGCCGCCGTCGAGCTTTACGAGTCACACGGCTTTTACCAAATCGCACCCTACTACGAAAACCCGCACGAAGGTGTTTTATTCATGGAGGCAACTCTCGGACACCTTGATCCGCCAGTCTGAATGTGAGAAAGTCCTCGCGCCGTTTGGCAAAAATAACTTACAGCCTTGACACCACAGGCTTACATCCCGCTTCCGAAATTTCCGTACACGGTTGGCGGTGGCGGGGCCATGTTGAGGTTTTGCCCGATCCACGGAAAAACCTGGCGGTATGCAAAGGCATTTGCGAGGTAGATGAGCGGAATTGAGAGCAGGAAAACGCCGAGACACAGCATCAGCATTCCAACCAGCACTACCAGCATTTGAAACAACATCAGCACGATGAGCCCGCCGATATTGCTCATACCGGCCCGCGCGCTCAGTTTTATGGCCTCCATTGGGGCCAGATCATGTTCCATCGCCAGCGGGATCGCAAAAAAGAATATCGCCCACCAGACAACCGAAAAGATTATAAATCCCACCGCAAGGACGATCAACAGCACCATCAACCCGCCTCCAATAGCCAGGTCGCGCTCTGATGCCTGGAAGAACGAAACATCGCCCGATCCCCCATTCAGACCGAGATTGCCAAAACGTACCCCGTATTGGATAAACTGTGCGATGATCCCGGGTATCGCCTGGATCAAGCCGATGACCATCAGCGGGACAAATTTCTCAAACCCCTTGAACATCATCCCAAAATCCGTCGGCTCGCCGCGCATATCACGCAATACCACATAATAAACGCCGCCCATCACCGGCCCGATAATAAATACATTGAGACACGGAATGCAGCCCGTCAGAATCATCGCAATAATCGCGATGCCCAAATACATGCCGTAATTATTCTTGAGCATGTTCCAGGCATTGCTCACGCAGTCGCCCGCATCGATCGCACCGGGTATAAACTGAAGGTTGGTCATATTTTCCTCGCGTCCAAAAGTTTTGCTTGATGTTAACTCAATCCTGAATTTTTTCAAACAAAACAGGTGCACTTTGCTGAGAAGTTTGTTCCGGTCCTAGTACGTTGAGGAGTGGTTATCTCAAAAATTGGGGGTGATTTTTTTGGTATTTTAAAGTGTTGCGGGTTTTTCGATCATAAATGGTGTTTTTAAATGTGGCACGTGCCACATTTTGTCCGTCTGAGGTCGCCGCGGGCCATGATTTATGGGGGTTTGTTGCTCGATCTGCCTGTAATTACCAAAGAGAATTCCGGCCCCCTAGTCGTGCGAAAAACGATCCCAGGCGGCCGAATTCAGCCCGATTGGTAGAGGTTTTTGCCTAATTGGTCAAAGGTGTTTCCATCGGAAAAACCGTTACCAGGAAATCAAGATTATGATTCTCGAGTACCTCGGCGGCAGCGGGCGGGCAAGCCCGCCGCTTAACTATAAAATACCCAAAAGTTAAGATGCGGGCTTACCCGCTGTCCGCCCACGTTATTCAACCCGTCACTATGACCGTTCGATTTACGCAGACTGCTGACGCTGCAAAAAGCCTTGTCGCACGACCAGCGAAGGCCTACGTCCTGACTATTCTAATGCAGTCTGCAGACCTCGGCTTCCTTGTTGTCGCGGCACACGATGGCCTTTAGTGCGTCAATTTGGCCTTGTAGCGACGCGATGACCTTTCGTTGCTCATCGATCTGTACCTGTTGTTCTTTAACGGCCTGGATAGTCAGCAGCGGGAGTTTGCTGTAATTTACGGCCCGGAAGCCCTGTTCGTCGAGGGTCACGAGGTCTGGAAAGGCTTGCTCGACATCCTGGGCGATCAGACCGTAGGAGCGGCGTGTGCCGAAATGGCGGTCTTTGAATTCGTCTGCTCGCCAGTCGAACGTCACGGGCTGCAGATTGGCAAAACCGGCGAGAACGCTGCCGAACGGGCTGACATTTTTCTTGAAGCGAAGATCGGACGAGCATGTACCGACGATACCAGTACCGGAGCGATCCTGGATGCAGCCGTTCGTGCCGGTTGTTCCTACGCGGATGTTACCCAGCACGTCTAGCTTTTGGGTTGGCGAGTTTGTGTTGCCAATACCGACATCACCGGTTGGCGTAACGACCATAAGCGTCGTTGAGCCGGTTGCCAATTGCCACAGGCCGGTGTTGCCGACATGCTGAAAATAGCTGAGGCCAGCAACTGAGTTGGCGAGGTCGAAACGGGCCGCACCGGTCGCGGCGGCTCCTCCGCTACCGGCGACGGTCAGCTTTGCCGTCGGTGCAGTCGTGCCAATGCCGACATTATCGTTTGCCGCCCTGCCAAGTACCACAGCATTGTTCGTCGACACGACCGCACCTGCTCCAATTGCCGTGGCGAAGTTCAGATTATTGACCGAGACTTCAGCATCATTGCCAATAGCAGTGTTGTTGGAGCCGGTCGTATTCACCTGTCCTGATCCCGTGCCGAAGAATGCGTTGTTGCTGCCCGTCGTGGTTAACGAGCCCGTACCCAACCCAAAGAAAGCGTTGGCTCCGCCCGCTGTGTTCGATTGGCCTGCGCTCCTACCGAAGAATGCGTTGGAACCGCCGGTTGTGTTCGATTGGCCTGCAATAAATCCGAAGAATGCGTTGTCGCCGCCGGTCGTGTTCGAGAAGCCTGCCTCCGACCCGAAGAATGCGTTGCTGCCGCCGGTCGTGTTCAAGAAGCCTACGTTTGCCCCGAAGAATGCGTTGTTGGCGCCTGTCGTGTTCATCAGGCCTGCAGCGTGTCCGACGAACGAGTTGTTGCCGCTGCTCGTGTTATCCCTGCCCGCTCCGAAGCCTGCAAAGAGGTTGTTCAATCCCGGGCTGCTCAGAATACGGCCGCCTGCAAGGCTATATTGCGTAGTTGCGTTAACAACATTGCCCGACAGCGTCGCCGAAAAGGTCTTATTGCCCGCGATGGTTTGTGCCGTTGTCAGATCGACAAAGTTCTGCGTTGCCGAGCCGGTTCCGCCGTTGGCAACGGGAATAACACCAAGGCGGGCATTATTGAGCGTACCAGTCGAAATGTTCGACGCATTTAGATTGGTTATGCTAGCGCCGTTGATATTGCCGGTAAATGTCCCCGCGACATTGAGACTGCCCGGAACCTGCACCGTGTCCACATTTCTACCAAGCACGACCGTATTGTTGGTACTCACTGTTGTTTGCGCACCTATGGCAGTTGCAAATGACAGGTTTCCAGACCCGACATTGGCCTGATCGCCAATTGCGGTATTATTACTGCCTGTTGTATTCGAGTTGCCAGCAAAACTACCAAAAAACGAGTTCGCAACACCCGTCGTGTTGGAGGTTCCAACTGCCTGCCCGACAAATGAGTTTGAAGCGCCGGTTGTGTTTATGCTTCCGGCACCATTCCCCACAAATACATTGTTAGAGCCTGTTGTGGTGCTGAATCCTGAGGCGGCACCGAAAAATGAGTTTTGGTTCCCGGTTGGGTTGGCGGCACCGGAGCTGAGCCCGGCAAACAAATTGCCCTGTCCAGCAACACCCAGCACTGGATTGCCGCCGATATTGAACTGTGTCCCGGCGTTAAGAATATTCGCCGTCCCCGTGCCGCTGATGTTGAAGTTTGCTCCGGCCTGTGGTGTGGTTTGGTTTAGGATCGCGTTGCCGCCACCGTTGCCGGTTGAGGCGATGGTAAGCGTGTTGCCAGACGGGGTGATGGTGATGTTTGCACCCGCCGCCAGCATTACATCGTCTTTGAGCGTGTTGACGCTTTTCACGACCTGACCGGTCGCGATCTTTGGTGCGGTCACGGCAGCGTCTGCGATGTTGGCAGTCGGGACTTGGCCGAGTGAGATGTTTGGCGTCGTGCCTCCGCTGCTCGCGAGCGGGCCGGTTGCCGTCACCGCAGTCACTCCTCCGCCGCCCGTCGAAGTATTATCGGTTCCCGGCAGCCATTGATTGGCAGCAGTGTTAAACTTCAGCACCTGATCGTTAAGCGGGGCGGTGCTCGCGACACTGCGTCCCTGCAAGCGAGCGACCGTCGTCGCACCCTGTGTACCCGTCACATCGCCAATCAGCGCTCCGCTAAAGCTCGTCGCCGTCGTAGCGTTGGAGGCATTGGTGGCGTTGGTGGCATTGGTCGCATTAACGGCGTTAGTCGCGTTCGCAGCATTCTCGGCCGTCAGGCTCTTTACCGCATACGGAGTACTCGTGACCGATTGTCTCGGCGCGAGCGTTGTAAACGCTCCGCCGCCCGCTTGCCTGACACGAATCTCAAGAAACCGTGTCGCCCCCGGAAAGCTTGCTCCGAAATCGAGATTGACCGAAAAGATGCCGCCCACAACGGCCACACCGTTTCGCGTTATCGCCGACCCGATCTGCGTCCCGCCCGCCGATGAGTCAAACAGCAAGAACTCAAAATCAAAATTCCCGCTCGCCGGCATCGACGAGTTTTGCAACTGCCCCTGATACGTGATCTCAGTGGACTGGGTGTAACCGACCTGAAACAATGCCAAATTAATAAATATGGCGGCGACCAAAATAATCTCTTTTTTCATCTATTTTCTCCGTATAAAAAATCCTCGAGCGAACTATGGCAAATCAGCAAATGACCGCTTGCGGCCTCAATTGAATGAACCAAGCCCATCTCAATGAGCCGAAAAAGTTCTCGCGTATTTTTCCCCAAAACGCTGACTGCCGAGTCGATATTTTGCAGTTCGACCGATGTCTTGCAACGCGGACAAAATCCCGACAGCCCTTTTTCCGCACCGCACCGCACAATAAAAATTTCGCTTCGTCGATGGGTCACCAATAATCTCTTCATATTTTTTTCTTGGCGATTTGCCCGCGATTGAACTAAAATCCGTCTAATGGATTTTTTATAATTTCCGCAAGGTTTTTTCGACACTACTTTTTTAGTCGATACGGTGCGGCGATGTCTTGAATTGTTTCTCCATTAGTTCTCCATTTAGTTCTGACCGCCGTTATGACGAATGAAATGAAAGACTTGCGGGAATTCGGAAAGTTTCGGCTCGACGCATTCCAAAAGGCCCTATGGTTTGAAAACGCACCCGTCGATCTGCCGTTAAAGGAAATCGAAGTTCTCTGCGTACTTACGGAAAACAGTGGGGCCGTCGTAACGAAACAGGAATTGCTCGATAAGGTTTGGCAGGATTCGTTTGTCGAGGAGAGTAATATCTCGCGCCATATCTACCTGCTCAGAAAAATGCTCAGGGACCACGGCGAGCAGCGAGAGTTGATTCAGACGGTCGCCCGTCGCGGCTATCGCTTTACGGGCGAAATTCGCTCACACGAGCGCGACCTCGTGATCGAGCGACACGTTTTAGAGCAAACTTTGATCGAAGAAGTCGATGTTCCGGATCCCCTCACAGACATGCGGGAAACCAATAACGGTGTGGCGTGGTTGACGCGGCGCCTTGCAGTTCTGGTTTGCGCACTGGCCTTGCTCGTCAGTCTGGTCGGCGGTTTTGCCGTCTGGCGTTATAGCCGACCGGCCGATAAGACGAATTTGGCTCATCTGAGATCAGTCGCGGTTTTGCCGCTGAAATCGTTTGATTCCAATGGTGATGATGAGCAGCTGCGCTTGCAAATTACCGATTCGCTAATTACAAAATTTGGCAATCTGAAAGAAATTTCGGTTCGCCCGACCAGCGCCGTTATTGAATTTGTAAAAAGTGAAGAAAGTAGTCTGGAAATTGGTAGAAGGTTACGGGTTGATGCGGTTTTGGACGGTCGAATTCAGCGGGAAGGTGAAAATCTCCGCATAAATTTTCAACTGATTTCCGTAGCCGACGGAGCCCAGATTTGGTCGGAACAGTTTAACGGTCGGGCCGATCAATTCTTAAATTTTCAGGACGCAATTTCCGCCAAACTACTGACAAAGCTAAGCCTGCCGCTTTCACCAAATCACTTAAAGATCTTTGAAAAAAGGCCGACTGAAAATGTCAAGGCTTATGAAGAATACTTGCAAGGTCGTTTTGAGTGGAACTTGAGACTGGAAAAAAGGAGCGAAAAGTTAGCATCGGCGAGAAAGCACTTTGAAAAAGCCTTCGAACTTGATCCGGATTTTGCAGTCGCATTAGCGTGGTTGTCAACCGTCGTTTCAATACAAGCGAGCGGTGGGTACATTCCGCTCAAAGAAGGTTTGGATTTGTCTAAAATATTGGCGTCGAAAGCCTACGAACTGGATCCCGATTCGGCCGAAACCAACGCTGCGTTGGGCCTGGCCATGTCAGGCGAATCGGATCATACTGTCGCAGAACGGCTGTTTTTACAGGCTATAGAATTGAATCCGAACTACATAGAAACATATTCGTGGCTTTCATTTGTCTATTTAGATCGCGGCGAATCGGAGAAGCAAATTGAAATAATTTCGGCGGGGAGGAAGATAGACCCGACTTCACGTGCTCTCGCCTACGAGCACGTGGTCGCTTATCAGGCCGCAAACCGTTGCGATAAATCGATCGAGCTCTTGCCCGAAGCCGTAACGCTTTACGGGGACGGAAATGCTGAGGGGAAAAACGACCTTGAAGCAAGAACTTACTCGGTTTGCGGCAAACATGAACAGGCGTTATCGATACTGGAACGAGTCTGGAAAGAAGACGAGTCCAAAATCCCGAGTTCGTCATTTTTGTCGCAGTTGGGCTATTCGAATGCGAAACTCGGAAATCGGGAAAAGGCTCTTGAATTCGCCAAAATGATCGAGGCTAAAAAGGGTAGTAAGGTCTATGAAAACATTGCGCCAATCTATTTGGCGCTTGGTGAGAACGAAAAAGTGTTTCGAGTTCTCTACGAAATGACCCTAAAAGCACCGCATCGCTGGCGCAAACTCAGCCATGACCTGCGCCTCCATTCCTTAAAAAACGAACCTCGCTTCATAGCTCTAAACAGCAACGTGAATGCGTCTCGCTAAGCAAAAAAACGGATACCGTTTCTGAATCGGTACCCGTTTTTCGGTCTCTGACTGCACGTATTTACCTTACGGCATCGGTTTGCGTGGCATTTTTTCGTCCATCATCGCGGACTGGTAAACGAAAGCAGCCATTATGGTTGCGGCCTGCTTCATATCACCCGCCTGGATGCGGTCATAGTTATCCTGATTCGAGTGGTGGGTACGTTCGTCATACTCGATCTCGTCCTGAATGAACTGGAAACCCGGAAGGCCGATGCGGTCGTATGAGAGGTGGTCGGTACCGCCAGTATTCGCGAGGGTCAGCGTTTTGGCGCCGTGGTCTGCAAACGGAGCGAGCCACGCCTCAAAGTACGGGCGAACGGCTGAATTTCCCTGCATATATACGCCGCGGATCTTCCCTGTGCCGTTATCCAGATTGTAGTAAACGGAAAGTTTGTCGTAATTGGGCTTTTTCTCAAGCGTCGGGCGCGGTGCGTTTGGCTGAGGCGGGCCAAAGGCGGGTGCACCGCTCAATGTTCCAAACTGCTGCGTGACGTATTCACGCGAACCGTTCAGCCCCTGCTCTTCACCGCTCCAGAGAGCTACGCGAATGGTGCGACGCGGTTTGAGTCCGCTCGCGATCAGGATGCGGACTGCTTCCATCGCGACGGCACAACCAGCAGCGTTGTCGGTTGCACCCGTCGAGCTATGCCACGAATCCAGATGACCGCCGAGCATGACGAGTTCTTCCTTGAGCTTTGGATCGGTTCCCGGTATTTCTGCAACGGTGTTATAGCCCATTAGGTCGTCATCATGATACTGGGTCTGGATATCGACGGTCATTCGGGGTTTGACACCCTGTTTGATCATGCGTACCAAGCGATTGTAGTCCTCGGTTGCCATCGTCATCTGCGGCAGCATCCGCGATTCGTTATCTTTATTATACGCGGCGTTTCTGCCTCTCGCGGCGGCTCCCTGCGGTGCGGGCTGACCCGCAGCCGGCGGTGCCGGAACAACGGAAGCCGACGAAACAAACAGCGTTCCGCCGTTGCCGATGCGGCTGTTGTCGATAATCACAGCGGCTCCTTCGTCGAAGACAAATCCGCCGATCTTATTCATGACTTGCATTAACCGCAGACGTTCGGCCTGTTCCGGTGTCGGCTGTGCCGGCTGGGCCGGAGCGGTGGGACGCGGAGCAGTCGCTGGGTCTGGAGCGCTGGCCATTTTTGTCAGCTCGTCATCGCTGTGACGCAGGCCCATCGGTTCGAACGCGGCTTTTAATTCTCGCGGTTTTGCGATCAGAACGATCTTACCCTGAAGCTGTCCTTTGTATTTAGCAAAATCTTCTTCAGCGTTGATATCGAGATAGACGACGTCCGACGTGACCGCGCCTTTTGTCGAGGGCGACCAAGCTTTCGGATACGCTATCACGGGGAAAGGCGTCGGATCGGTCACCTGAGCGTTAAAACCTTTCAGCGACCAGCCGCGACCAAATGGTCCCCACGCTTCGAGTTTGGCGTTTTTCATTCCCCATTTTGCCATGGTGTCGCGCGTCCATTCATTGGCCCGCTTCATGCCCGGCGAATTTGTCAGGCGTCCGCCTATAACGTCGGTCATATAGCTGAGGTGTTCCATCACTTTAGAGCGATTCATCCCCTCATCCTTGATCTTGTCCAAATCGGCCTTAGGAGCCGTGTAAACAGATTTTGCCGGTGCCGGAGCAGACGCGCCAATCGACGGACCGTTTTGGGCAAAAGCAAAGCTAGGAAGTAGCAGGGCGTTTAGTACGACCACGCCGAAAATCTTACGTTTTAACATAAATATATCTCCTGATTTGTAGTAAATTATTCTTCTTTATAACACAGGAACGGCCAATTTTTTGTAAAGATTTGTCAAACCAACCAAGATCGCTTAGATAGTCGACCAGGTAAGTGTGAACGCTGGGGGAACATTCTTCAAAATAAGCGGGCTGCGCCGGGATTTGCCATAGCGTTTCTTGAGCATTTCGCGCAGCTTAATCGCTGGCGGCAGATAATAGCCATGGGCGTATTGAAATATACGCAGTTCACAGCCCTCGTCCATAAATTTCTGTATCTCGACCAAGACAGCGTCGCTAATCTCTTTTGGCAGCGATACAAACGGCAGACAGCAAACAAGATAGCGAACCTTGCCCAGCCCCGATTCTTTATGGATCTGATAGGCACTTGCCGCATTGCCGCAAATGATGTTCATATCGGGAAAGTTCTCATTTAGCGTTTTGACGAGATTTGAGTCGAGCTCGATGCCGAGGTAGGAGGCCTTACTGGGAACAATATCGCGGAAGAATTTGGTGATCGCGCCGGTACCGACGCCCAGCTCCAAAACCATATTATGATCGTCAGGCTGTATCCCTTGCAGCATTTCGGCCGCCAGTTCGGGCGAACTGGGCGCGATGGCGCCAACCTTGGCGGGGTTTTTTAGAAACGCCTGGAGGAATTGAAGATTCTCTTTCATGCGAGACAAAAGCTCTAAGCCGAAACCGAGCCTTCTGCTTTACTATCAGATTTTACGTCTTCGTTATCGACTGCCATTTTATAATCACATCCCTCGTTTTGGCAATGCCTCATAGTTCGTGGCAGTGGGTTAGCTTGAAATAACCAATTATAAAAAGTTCTTCTTAGCCAACTCCGCGACCTCTGCGAGGAACCCAAGACCAAGGTTTTGCAAGCAAATTCCTCGCAGAGATCGCCGAGAAAAGCCGCGGAGATCGCTGAGAGCCAAATTTTACCACCAGACTCGATTTCTAACTGCCACCACCAAGTTCGTACCATCCCAACGTAAATACCATCAACCACTAATCTAAACGGTTTTTCGAGCAGTTGCCTTTTTTGCCGAAGGCCTCGTCTTTTTTGTAAAAGCTCCCGGCACCTCGGCTTCGATCAGATTTTTTACCTGTTCCAGGGTCAACGCTGCAGCATCGTCCGCAGTGGCGCGCTCTCCGTCAGCTCGCCGGGGAACATTGATTATCTTTTTGCCAAATTTAATAACGGGACCCCAGCGGGCGTTCTCGATCGATATTTTTTCGGTCTCCCACCTTTGTATGTAACGGTTTGCTTCTTTGCTGACCTTTGCTTCGATAAGTTCGTTCATCTCGGCCTGAGTCAGGTTCGCGAGATCATACCGGCGTGGCACGTTGATAAACAAACCGTCCCATTTTATAAAAGGCCCGAAGCGCCCTGTGCCTTTTGTGACCGGTTTACCGTCATATTCGCCAACCGGAGCATCCGCCACCTGTTTCGCTTTGATGTAACTGATCGCCTTTTCCGTATCCACGGTACCAAGGTCGGTGCCGCGAGGTATTGAGACAAATTCATCGCCCCATTTTACATACGGGCCGAAGCGTCCAATGTTCACAGACAATTCTTTGCCGTCATAGCTGCCCATCGCGTCCTGCAATTTGAACAGGGCCAGAGCGTCTTCAAAGGTTATAGTCTCAATGCTCTGTCCCGGCGGGACCTTTGCAAATCTCGGCTTCTCCTCTTCTGTGGCGCTGCCGATCTGAATGATCGGGCCGTAGCGGGCCATGCGGGCAACCACCGGTTTGCCGGTTTCGGGGTCGGTGCCCAAAACCCTCTCGCCCTTGACACGCTCGGCATTTTCGATGGTATTGTCGACGTCTTTTTTGAAGGGACCGTAAAACTCCTCCAGCATGTCGTTCCACTGCAGTTTCCCGTCGGCTACATCGTCGAACTCTTTCTCGATCTTGGCGGTGAAGCCATAATCCATGATGGCGTCAAAATATTGCTTCAGAAAATCCGTCACCACCAGCCCAAGATCGGTCGGGAACAATTTTGCCTTTTCTGCACCGGTATTCTCAGATGCCTCTCTCTTACTGATGAGATCAGCTTTTAATACCAACACCCTGTAAGCTCTTGGCGTGCCGTCTTTATCTCTTTTTTCTACGTATTCCCTTTTCTGGATCGTGGAAATTGTCGGTGCGTAGGTTGAAGGGCGGCCGATGCCGAGTTCTTCTAATTTCTTGACGAGTGATGCCTCGGTATATCTCGGTTGAGCACGGCTGAACCGTTCGGTTGCCCTCAGTTCGGACAGCGGCATCGACTGCCCGACCGTCATCGGCGGCAGCAGGCCTTCGGACGATTCTTCCGCTTCGTCTTCATCCTTATCTTCTTGATAAACCTTGAGAAAGCCGTCGAATTTCAGCACTTCTCCTGAAGCAGTTAATTCTTCTTTGTTCGTGGAGATCTCTATCTTGACCGTAGTTTTTTCCAGCTCAGCATCGGCCATTTGCGATGCCATGGTTCGCTTCCAGATCAGCTCATACAATCTCTGCCATTCTTCTTCCGGAATTGATGTCTTGCTCGTGTAGGTCGGGCGAATAGCTTCGTGAGCTTCCTGTGCCGATTCGTTCTTGTTCTTGAACTTGCGGAACTGTTGATATCGATCACCGTAAAGGCTGCTCACCGTTTGCGTAATGTCAGCTAGAGCTGTAGCGCTCAGGCTTACGCTGTCGGTACGCATATAGGTAATATGACCGTTTTCATATAGCTTTTGTGCGATCTGCATCGTCCGAGCCACACCGTATCCTAATTTTCTTGATGCTTCCTGTTGCAGCGTCGATGTCGTGAATGGCGGAGCAGGAGTGCGTTTGCCGGGTTTTACCCGTATATCAGTTACTTTATAGTCAGCACCGATACATCCATTCAAAAACGTTTCCGCATCTTCGGCTCTGTTCTGTTTTCTTCCTTCGGCTTTGAATGTTACTTGCTTTCCGGTGATATCATTGGCAAAAAATAATCCTTCGATCTTGAATTGGCTTTCCTGCTCGAAGGCGTTGATCTCACGTTCCCGGTCGGCAATCAACCTTACGGCGACACTCTGTACGCGGCCGGCGCTCAGGTTTTTATTGCTCGTGCTGATCTTGCGCCACAGCACGGGGCTTAATTCAAACCCGACTATGCGATCCAACACCCGACGCGCCTGCTGTGCCATCACAAGGTTCATATTCACCGTGCGCGGATTATTTACAGCTGCTTCGATCGCAGGTTTGGTGATCTCATGAAACACGATCCGTTTGGTCGTTATTGGGTTAAGGCCCAGAACTTCGCACAGATGCCAGCTTATAGCTTCGCCCTCACGGTCTTCGTCTGTTGCGAGCCATACTTCGTCCGATTTTTTCGCCAAAGACTTCAGCTCACTAACGACTTTTTTCTTATCGTCGGAAACAATGTAACGGGGTTCAAAATCATTTTCGATGTCAATACCCATGCCGGCTTTTTCCAGATCGCGGATGTGGCCAAAGCAGCTATTCACCTGAAAATCCTTACCCAGGATCTTTTCAATCGTCTTTGCCTTTGCCGGGCTTTCTACTATTAACAAATTCTTTGACATATTTCAGTGCGGTATTTAGCAAGGTTCTGATGAAGTGTTCGATATTATGTGCCTGAAATGTTTCGGGTGTTTTGTCCTACTAGACACTAGAAACCGGATACTCTTTTGTTGTCTTCGTCTTGCGGGCGATTCTACTATCACCAGGCCCTTACCATTAAAATGTAACCTACCGTATGAACTGAACCGGACAGATTGCTTCCTTGGGAATTTTATCGAATTCGTGACGATCGGAAGTGACAAAAGTACCGGTTAACCTGTTGGTTAAGACTACACCACAAAAATCTGCCAAAGATGCGCGATAATCCGCTTTCAGGCGCCCAACCTCTTTCCAAAACTCTGTATCGAAGTCATTTCGCTCAATTACCCCCAAAGCAGACAAATCGTCTAGTGATGCCTCCGCATCAACACGTCCACCAATACGAATTGCATCATAATATACTTCGCATATATTAATCGCGTGAGCATAACAAATGCTATTGGGATCAGTAAGGATAGATCGAACAACCAATGCACCCGGTTCCTCACGCAGGTAGGCAATCATCGCGCTCGAATCAAGGATATGAACTATTCTTTCGGCTGCCATCCCTTATCTTCCATATCAATCTCTTCCTGTTTTCTGGCGATGAATTCATCGACACTCGAAAGCGAGTTGCGATATTTGCCCATGATCTTGCTTGATAACTCCATCCTTCGTTGCCGTTCCTTCTCTAGATCTTCTTCCTCATTATTCAAAATTTCTCGGAGTTTGCTCCGCTCACCGAACGGCAGTGTGTGAATTCTTTCAATGATTTCCTCTAAAACAACCGACATGCTTCACCTCGCCCAAAAAAAATATGTCAGACACCAAAACGTGCTGACATTTATGACTACTATCACCTCTGTTGCTCGCCTGTCAATGCGATGCTAGACCTTACTCAATAATTAACGAGGCTGCAAATCACATACGGTCTAGATTCGCCGTGCATAATGTTTCCCCGGCAAGACACGTATCAGATCACGAAGATCGAGAGAGACCAGAGCATTATTAAGATCACCGAATGACAGCCCGCTCGATTGCAACAGGACATCGATTTGCGTCGATTCATCCGGCGTGAGCAGTGCCCAGATCGTCCTCTCATGCGGTGTCAGATCCGCAGGAACCGGCGTTTGCTTTTTCTCAGCTTGGTCCGGAACCGAACGATCTATCTTCGGCGGCAATATTGCGGCCGCGATTTCGCTCGGTAATTCCGCGACGACATCCTGCCATTGTTGGACCAATTTTGCACCGCTCTTAATCAGGTAATTCGTCCCAAACGAGTTACCGGA
Source organism: uncultured Acidobacteriota bacterium (assembly GCA_963738935.1). GTDB lineage: Bacteria > Acidobacteriota > Blastocatellia > Pyrinomonadales > Pyrinomonadaceae > OLB17. The sequence continues at coordinate 3,885,709 of CAVTYF010000001.1, forward strand.
TGTAATATTACCCGGAACCGCCATCACCTCGCGATTTTGCTCCATCGCGAGGCGCGCAGTGATTAAAGAGCCGCTTCGCTCCGACGCCTCAACGATCAACACACCTAAACTCAGCCCGCTTATGATTCGATTGCGGTATGGAAAGTTGTCTTTTAAAGGAGGCGTGCCAAGCGGAAACTGCGTGACCAGACACCCGCCCGCAGCTAATATCTCGCGAACGAGGCCGTTATTTTCTTTTGGATAAACGTTGTCGAGACCGGTTCCCATCACGGCGACGGTCCGACCTTGACCGCGTATCGCCCCACGATGGCCCGCCGTATCGATTCCGCGTGCAAGCCCCGAAACAACAGTGATCCCACGCGAAGCCAGATCCCGCGACAGCATCTCAGACGCATTCTCGCCATACGTCGAACACATCCGCGAACCGATGACGCCCACACCAGGCTGCTCAAAGCAAGCCTGCCAATCGCCCTTCACATACAAAACCGGCGGCGGATCGTCGATCTCACGCAGCAACGCCGGATAACTGCCATCATCCAGAATCAAAACATCACCGCCAAGCTCCTTAACCCGCTCAAGCTCTATTCCAGCCTTCTCCTCAAACTCCCGCTTGATAATGCTCTCGATCGTGACCGGACTGACACGCAGCGATTCGAGCTCGGCACGCCGCACATGAAAGACTGCCCCGGCAGAACCAAACCGCTCGAGCAGTTTGGTCGCCAGCCGAGGCCCAACACCAGGCGTCATGTTTAAGGCAATCCAGTCTTTCATTCTTCAAGCTATTCAGAGAACTTCGAGATTAGAATCTCAAAAAATTCCGATGGTGAAGCGATTCGCAAGCCCGTTCTTTCCGCAACACTCTTAGTGAAATGATCTCGATTCTTGGTGATTAACCAGTCGGGATTACTGTCAATCGCGGCGAGAAGAACCGGGACGTCCGCCGCATGGCTTATTATGTGGCGGCTTTCACGGACTTTTTGCTCGCTCGTAGGCGGAACCTCGATCGGCCGGGAAAGGCTCAAAAATCGCTCAAAATCCGCAGCCAATACGGTAGCATGTTCCTCGCCAAAGCGTCTGATCAGATATTGTAAGTTTCTTCTGACTTCGCGGTGAACAACGTCGGCGAGGACGAGACGGCATGTTTTCGCAGCGCACAATGACAAAATCGCCTTGCTTTGCCCAAAACGGCTGACCAATCCGTCCGTGATGACATTGCTGTCCAGAAACAGACGAGGCTTCGAAGTCAGCATTACTTAGCGGCCTCTTCGCGTGCAAGTTCTGGATAAAGTTCTGCAAAAACTTCCTCGCGGGCCTGGGGCAAACCTTCGAGAACGTCGTCAACGGTCATCCCGGAGCTAAACATCGTTCGTTCAATTGAGGCACAAATTTCTTCAAACCTCTTTTCTTCCGGAATTAGAATTAGACCGTTACCGAATTTGAGTATCGAAATGGGTGAACCAGCACTCAGGTTCTGTTCCTCGCGAAAACCTTTCGGCAGCACAATCTGACCTTTTTCGGAAAGTCGACCGGTTAGGCAATACTCAACAGGCCGCGACTTTGTATTCTTTTTTTTGTTTTGCGTAAGCATAATTGTAGGAAATTCCTACCTCATTGTATCCTAATGCCTATATCGACACAACTAAAATTCAAACTAAAATTGGCGGAGGCGTGTGGGAGTCGAACCCACCTGAGTACGCTCTCGCGCCCTCACAACGGTTTTGAAGACCGTGCCCATCACCGGACAAGCCGCGCCTCCGAACAGGAATTGAAAACACCCTTGTACTCACTATGCGATAGAAGCAAGCCCTTTACGCTCTATAAGCGACAAAAGCTTGAGCGACGGACCCGCAGGGCGCTTCTCCCCGCGCTCCCACTGGCTTATCGAGTCTTTAGAAATATTCAAATGATGAGCAAACACGGTCTGACTAACCTGTTCCCGCTCACGAAGGGCCTTGATCTGTTGCGGAGTAAATTCGTGGATAGGTGTCAGGCAAGACTCATCGAACTCACGCATTGTTTGCTTGTCGATGACCCCGGCTTCAAACAGCCCTGCGGCCGTCTCGTGAATCGCCGCGGCCGCCTCGCTCCGGTACTCCTTGTTCTTCTTCATGACTCTATCTCCTCGATCTCACCCCTTTCCAATAGGTTTTCGACTTGCTGATCACCGAACGAAAGCATTATCTTTGCGAGTTGTTTGAACCCGCGAACATCCGACTTGTCGATGTTATCGAGTACGCTCTTGGCGAAACCATAGACAAAGAAAGCCTTGTCGCCCTTACGGAAAAGAACAATTGTCCGATAACCGCCGGATTTTCCTTCTTGCGGTCGAGCGACTCGCTGTTTGATAACCCCGCTGCCGTAATCTGCATCAATGTTTCCGCCATCAGCATCCCGCACGGCCAGGATCAGCCTTTCATCGCTGATCCCTTCTTTTCTGGCGAATTTGGAGAACCATTTGTTCTTAAAGATCCGCATCGTGAACCCGTCCCTTTGACTATAGTACTAAGTTCTATAGATGTCAAGAAATAAGAACTGTTACTAAGGAGGCCCGCATCGCAATATCGCTAACCAAAACATGCTCACCCAAAGTATGAGCGCCGGCACCGGCGATTCCCAATCCATCCAAAACCGGCACCCCCAACGCGGCGACAAAATTGCCGTCCGACGCGCCGCCGACTTGGGTTTCGCCTAGGTCGTAGCCGAAGCCGGCGGCTAGGTCGCGGGCCTTTTCAAATAATGCAACAACTTCCGGTGTCCGTTCCATCGGCGGGCGGTTGATGCCGCCGAGGAGTTCGAGCGTGACTCGCGAGTCGAATGGAACGAGTGAATTCGTCGCTGCATCGACACGCTCAGCCTCAGCCATTGTTGAGAATCTGACGTCGATCTCGCACTCGGTGTGTTCCGGGATAACGTTCGATGTTGTGCCACCTTTTATGGTGCAGACGTTTACGGTTGTGCCGACTGATACATTTGCGAGTTCATTTATCCGTTCGATCTGCCGGACGATCTCGACAATCGAGTTGGCACCTTTTTCAGGTTCGAGGCCCGCGTGGGCCGGAATGCCGTGAGCCTTAAGCGTGTACCAGCCGGTTCCCTTGCGACCGGTTTTGACGCGGCCTTCCGCAGATGGTTCGAAGACGAGGCAATGCTCAGCGTTTGCCGCTTCGCGTTCGACCAGTTCACGGCCGGTGTGGCTGCCGACCTCTTCGTCGCATGACAAAAGGACGGTTATAGGACGAGCGGGCCGCGTTCCCGTGACGGCAAAATATCGCAGAGCCTCGATCATCAGGGCGATGTTGGCCTTCATGTCGAAAATGCCGCAGCCATAAAACCGGTCGCCCTCGATCCGCGTCGGATTCTGCAAGTTCGTACCAACCGGATGCACCGTATCCGTATGCCCAAGCAGCATCGTATGCTTGCCGTCTCCCGCAAACGCACGGATCACAAGATGATCGCCGTCATCGACGCCCGTGCGTTCGATCTCCAGTTCAACGCCGGTCGCACGAAACTGGGCCTCGACCCAATCCACAACTTCACGGCTGCGATGCGGATCGTGCGAAGGCGACTCGATATCAACGATCTCGCGGATTGATTCGATGATCGAGGCCTGTCTCGACTGAAAATACTCGAGAAGTTCGTGAAGATTCATGAAGTTAGAATGGAACCACTAAAAATCACTAACAGAACTCTAAAATTAGTTGGGTGAGGTACTTCCTGTTGATGTAGCATTTCCAAAGGCCTGATTAAATATCTCGCCCATCCGATAGCCAGCCAGAGTTAGACGCTCTTCGGCGATCTTCAAACCTTTTTTCTTGTAATTGTTCGAAGGCATCTCAAAGCGTTTCAGATCGGCGGAGAATAAGTCGTTTTGGGCTAGGATCAGGCTTTCCTTCGCCCATGCCCCGTAATCCGACAAGGCTAAACGGCCCTGCATCTTGTCGAAAGGATATTTTTTCATGAACTTCTTTGCCAGGGGCTCGAGAAAATCGATGTCGCATTCGTTTTTGCTGTTAGGCATGTTGCGAACAACGATCGAATCCCAGAACCAGTGCAGATTTTCCTGGCTTGCGCGCGGGGTTCCCTGCGGTGTGAGTAAAAATAGGTTGCCGCCCTGATCGCCTTTTGGTTCCGCATCGGTAACGCGTGCCGAGGTGTGGAGCGGTTGATGGATATCGCCGATCAGATGCTCGAGCCAGGCGATGGCGACCGCTTTTTCTGAATCCTTGGCAGATCCGCCAATAAGCTTGACGTATTCCGCGATTCTTGCAAGTGCTTGACCGCCGTCCTCCGGCGTTGGCAACGCCTCGATCTTGCCGTCCTTTGAGGTCCAAAACACATCGTCATAATGCCAGTTGCCCTTGTGATACTTCTTATAGCGATTGTCAAAAGCCCGGTCGCGAACAACATCCGCCCACGTGGCCATGAACATAAAATAATCACGTTTTCGCATCTCAACATTCTGCGAACCGTATGGCATGTAGTAGGCGTTTATATGCGAATCCTCAGGAGCCTCAAGCAATATCTTCAGCACACGCTCGCGAACATCCGGCCTCATTCGCTGCCAGGCAATATAAGCTGAGATCTTGTGGCCTGTGTCATCCCACGCAAATGCCGGAATATTCAAAAAGAAAAGTATGCCAGCGAACAGAATAATATGTGCGGTCAGTTTTAACATTCGTACACTCCGAATCTTTTTTGTTGATTTTAGCGAATATCAGGCATTAGAGGAAGTAAGACGTTGCAGAAGAAAATAAATCAAACTTGAATTCAAGTAGTAAGTGCAACTCTTAGAGTCGCCGGAAAGGGCAAGCTGCGATAGCATCTTCGCTCTTTGATGGTGACATCGAAGAGTTATCATGAAGTACAAGCAGCTTACCCTTGAACAAAGATACCAAATTTATGCACTTTTGAAAGCCGGGCATTTGAGAACCGAGATTGGCGGGATCATCGGGGTGCATAAATCAACCGTTACGCGCGAGCTCAAGCGCAATTGGTCAAAACGCGGTTATCGCCCGCAATATGCTGATAGACAAGCACTTGAGCGGCGTACAGAGAAAGCCGGACCGCGTATTCCGGCGAGTGTTTGGACGGAAATCGAGGCCGAAATCAAAAAGTACTCGAGTCCCGATCAGGTTTCCGGTCTTCGCCGCTTGGCGGGTCAATATCCGGTTAGCCACGAATGGATATATCAGCATATTTATCGAGACAAGCAACGTGGCGGTGACCTGCACACATACTTGCGATGCCGCAAGAAACGCCGTAAACGCTACGGCTCGTACTCGAAACGCGGCGTCTGGAAAAACCAGATAAGCATCGACCAGAGGCCGCTCATCGTCGCCGAAAAGAAACGCATCGGCGATCTTGAACTCGACACCATAATTGGCAAGGGCCACAAACAGGCGATTGTCACGATCGTTGATCGAAAATCGAAACTGCTCAGAATGAAAAAGGTCAATCAAAAAACAGGTGCTCTCGTCGGTCAGGCTATCGTGGGCGAAGTAAAAGACTTAATCGTCCATACCCTGACCGCCGACAACGGCCGCGAATTCTCCGAACACGAGAAAATCGCTAAAAACCTGAACGCCGATTTCTACTTCTGTCACCCATATTCATCCTGGGAACGCGGCCTCAACGAAAATACTAACGGCCTCATCCGCCAATTCTTTCCCAAACATATGAAGTTCGATACAATTACCGATGAACACGTAAAACAAGTCGAGGACAACCTTAACAACCGCCCTCGCAAATCGCTCGGCTATAAATCACCCAATGAGGTCTATTTCAAAGAACTGGAGCAATTAACAAGAGTTGCACTTACTGCTTGAATTCAAGAAACCTTTTTCGTGAGGCTTTCATCTTAATAAATGTGCAAAAGGTTTCCGGAGTCTCGTTCTTGGTTCAGACGTTCACGAAGAAGTTGATGTAACGGGGGAAAAATAATGCAAGGAATTTTGGAACAAAATTTGACAGTCGGGCGTGTACTTGATAGAACAGATAATTCGCTCGGAACAAAGATCGGGTTGCTGGGCAGATTATTCGGGTGCAGGCATAAGCATTTAAGCCGGCCGTTCACAGATTCAAAAAGTTCGTATCGTGCATGCACCGAGTGTGGTGCACACAAGAGATTTGATACAGAGAGCTTCAAAACATCGGGGAATTTCTACTATCCCCTTTAGGTGCCGTCAGACCTTAACTGACGGAATTCATAAATACCCTTCATTTATACCTACCAAATGAAACCTACCGGGTGCGGCTTACCAAAAAGGCCGCACCCTTTCTATTTATTTAATAGAGCAAAAACGCGTCAAAAACCCAGCCGGAACTGCCATTGTAACTCGCCTGACACCAGCGACCAGACCGTGACACTGGCCGGACAACCGGACCGCAGGCACCAATTGTCACCGTAGCTCCGTGGGGAATCTTTAGTATCCGGGCACCAAGCTCGCTGCTCGGCAATGACCTGAGAGCAAGAAATCCGTCGCTCGGCGAATTTCGCGCGGGCCGTCGTGGTCGTCGTCGATTGTCTCGGCATCGAGAGAGGAATGTTGGCCGGCTGTTTGGCTTTTTTCTGTTCGTTGATCTGTCGTTCCAAATTTGCGATTTGGTCTCGCAGCTCATCTTTGTCGTCCTTTACCGGGGTTGGCGACGCGGCCGTTTTCACGTCTTTACCGTTGATATTTGGCGTGGGATCGTTTCCGTTTACATTAAAATAAATAAACGCACCTGCCGCGATGGCGACGACAGCGAAGATGCCCAGGCCGATGACCACCATTGTCGCCTTAAATAGGCCGTTGGACGCAGGCGCGGTTGGTTGATATGCCGGCTGGAACGCGCTGCTCTGACTTTCACCCGGTATATCGACCCGCATTGGCCGGTCACGTTCCATAGCCACCGTTTTGTCCGTATATGGTACGTCAGCTGTTCGAACAATTGTCGCCAGTTCGTCGCTCACGTCGCTGAGAACACTGCCATCGGCGAGGCAATATCTGAGCGTCCGGTCGGTATAGGTCGTTCCACATGCCGGACATTGCTTCATAAATATATTTATAGCGTATTTATATGTCACTATGCGTCTTTTGACGCGAAAAAAAAGTAATCGGCAAACCTATCGGGCCGTCAGCGCGTCAAGTTTAAAGCACTCAGTGTCACGATTCATGACCCCGTTGAATGAGCTTAGTGTAGTTTCGATCATGCTCTTTGCAGTAACGAAACATTAAATAAACAACAAAAAAAGGAGAGAAAACAATGTCAGACAAAAAACAGATCGTCGATGAGATCAACAAATCATTTCTCGAAAACAATACCGAAGGCTTTCTCAATCACTGCCGCCGAGGACGTCAGATGGACGATTGCCGGTGAAAACACTAGTACCGGAAAACAGGCAGTCAGGGATTTTATGGCGTCCTGCGGCGAAGGCAGGGAGCCGCCCAAATTTGACGTTAAGCAAACGATCGCCGAGGGCGACAGCGTCGTTTGCTATGGCGATATGACGATGACGGGGCCTGACGGTCAGCCGGGAGCCTATGCATACTGCGACATTTACCGGTTTGACGGAGAAAAGGTCGCTGAGCTTATTTCTTACGTCGTGCAAACGAACAAGGCGGATAAGAATTTGGAAGCTTCGGCATAATATTCGGTTTCGTGTGTCCGCGGCGATGCCCAAGCCCGTGCGCCTGCTTGCCAGAGGTTGTCTGAAAAGAATGAGGCTTTCATTTGCCGAACAAAAATAGAACACGGATCACACGGATTGAACGGATTTACACAGGTTGATTGGTCATATCCGTGTAAATCCGCCCTATCCGTGAAATCCGTGTTCGATTTACAGCCACCGGCGGCTCACATGTCCAAGCCACTACCAACGGTTTGAATTAGGCGGCGGGGGTGAAATGGTTTAAAGTCGCTTTCACAGGAGAATTAGTATGATCAAGAAAGCGATTTTAGGAATTTTAGCGCTCGTCATCCTTGTGGTAGTGGGTTTTTGCATCGTGGTGGCGATGCAGCCTGAGGATTTTAAGGTTACTCGGTCCGCAACGCTTAACGCGCCGCCGGCGGCGGTTTTTGAGCAGGTTAATGATTTTCGCAAATGGGCGGCATGGTCGCCATGGGCGAAGATGGATCCGAATATGAAAGTCACGTATTCCGGAGCTCCATCGGGCGTTGGATCAGCCTACTCTTGGACCGGAAACGACGAAGTTGGCGAAGGTAAAATGACCATCACGAAGAGCCAGCCGAGCGATCATATTGCGATCGACTTGGAATTTATCAAACCATTTGCCGCAAAGAATGTAACGGAATTTACCTTCAAACCGAATGGAGAAAAAACTGATGTTACATGGACGATGAGCGCCAAGAACAACTTTATGATGAAAGCGTTTTGCCTCGTGATGGACATGGACAAAATGATCGGCACGGATTTTGAAAAAGGTCTCACGCAACTGAAAACAGTAGCCGAGGCCGCGCCGCGATCTTAAAATCTGGAGAAAACTTATGAGCGAAGAATCAACACCACTGGCTCCTAAAGGGCTGCGTTACACGGGTTACGTGTTAACCGTTCTTTCCGCGCTGTTTTTACTGTTCAGCGCCTCGGGCAAATTTCTTAAACCTGAGGGTATCGAGGCGAATGTTGCGCCGCTGGGTTGGAGGGTTGATCAGTTGACCAGCCTCGGCATAGTCGAGGTCGCCTGCGTCCTGCTCTATGTGATACCGCGAACGGCGGTTTTCGGGGCGGTTCTTACTACGGCCTATCTCGGCGGAGCTGTCGCCACCCATGCCCGCATCGGCGATCCATACTTTTTTCCGATAATAGTCGGTATTGTGGTCTGGCTTGGCATTTACCTTCGCGAACCGCGCCTCTGGCAGCTCGCACCCTTCAGGCGTTAAAGTTATGAAGATCGCATATTGGATCGTCACCGTCCTGCTGGCTGCCCTCATGGGTTTATCCGGCATACCCGATATCCTGCGAATCCCTGAGGCTGCGCAGATTTTTTCGCATCTGGGCTACCCGTCGTACCTGTTGCCGTTTATCGGGATAGCAAAAGTGCTCGGGGCCATAGCTGTACTATATCCCGGCTTTCCCAGGCTGAAAGAATGGGCGTATGCCGGCATCGCGTTTGATCTGATCGGGGCATTTTACTCGCATTTATCAGTCGGCGATCCGGCGAGTGCGTGGGCGGCGCCGCTGATCGGCCTCGCCCTAACATTTGGTTCGTACTTTCTTTATCACAAAACACTTAGGAGTAAATAGTTGTCGAAATACGCTGACGTATATCTCTGTCCGATCCTCGAGGAGAATGTCCCTGCCTATAAAAAGATGGCGACCGCCGCCGGCAAGGTCTTTTTAAAGCACGGAGCTCTCCGCTACCGCGAATACATCGCCTCCGATCTCGAAGTCGAAGAGGTCGTTCCATTTCCAAAACGCGTAAAGCTCAAAGAAGGCGAGACCTTGATCTACGCCGCTGTCGAATTCAAGTCTGAGGCGCATCGCAACAAAGTCCTCAAAAATGTGATGGCCGATCCGGCTCTCGCGGCCATGTGCGATCCTGATAATCCATTGTTCGATTACAAGCGTATGGTCTACGGCGGTTTTAAAGTATTGGTAGACCTATAAGACTTGCGAGGCACGAAATATTCAGCCGTAGATGCATACATTTGGCGGGGTTATTGTAATCTGTAGTTGAGAATATTCGCCACATGACGGAAAGCACCGAATTAGAAGCTGCGGCTCTGGCTGAAGAAGCTGCGGCCGAACCGACCGCCCAAAAGAAATCAAAATTCGACCGTTCGATCGTCGAGGGCCCGCTCTCGTCTGCTGTCTGGAAGATCGCCTGGCCAACGATGCTGACAAACGTCATTGCGGGTATGCAGGGCATCGTCGATCACGTTTTGGTCGGCAATCTGGTCGGTTACCGGGCAAATGCCGCGATTGGCATCAGTTTTCAGATATTCCTCGTTGTTATCGTATTTATCGCGTCAATATTTACTGGAATGGCGGTTCTCGTCGCCCGTTTTGCCGGTGCTCATGAGCCGGATAAGGTCAACCGCACGGTCTATCAGGCATTTCTCACGGCCGTTTTTATCGCGGTCGGCATAATGGCACCGGTCGGGTATTTTGCGGCCCCGTACCTGCTTGATTTTGTTAGCTCGGATGCGGGTGTTAAGGCTGAGGCGTTGCCGTTTTTGCGAATCACCTTCGTTTTTAGCTTTGGCCTGCTTATTTATTTTATGACGAGCGGTGCACTCCGCTCGGCTGGTGACGCCAAAACGCCGATGATGCTTGGCATCGTCATGACGGTCCTCAATTTGCTGCTCAACATCGTCTTTATCAGCGGACTCGGCCCCGTACCAGCGTTTGGGACGGCCGGGGCTGCCATCGGAACGAGCATCGCCACGGGAAGCGTCGGCCTTTTTGCGATCTATAAGATGTGGAGCGGCGGCTGGGTCGTCGGCTTCCCTCGTGGGCAAGGCTGGGCACCGGACTGGAAGGTGATTCGTCAGTTGTTCAAATTTGGCTTGCCGACTGGAATCCAGGGCATCGCGATGAATGTCGGCGGCGTACTGATGCTCTCGGTTATTGGCTCGCTCGCTCAGAATGCGGCGGCTCAGGCGGCGTTTGCCGTTTCCTATACCCAGCTTTTCTCGCTCGTTACGTGGACCTCGGTCGGTCTGATGGGTGCCGCTTCGGCCGTAGCCGGTCAGAATATCGGTGCCGGACACCCTGATCGTGCGTTTGCGGCCGTAAATACGGCGGCCCGTTTTGGCCTGATCGGCTCGGCATTCCTTGGCTTCTTTTTCTTCTTCTTCCCGCAACAGTTGCTTGGCATTTTTGGGATGACCGATCCGGATGCCCTGGCTATCGGCGTTCAGTTGATGCGGATCCTGGCGTTCTCAGGACTTTTTATCTCGGTCGCTCTGACGTACACCGGCGGCTTACAGGGAACCGGCGATACCAAAAGCCCGCTCTATATCTCGATTATCTCGCAGGTCGTTATCCCGCTCGGCATCTGCTTTGTGATCAAACAGTTCTCGACCCTCGAACCGATCCACATCTGGCTCGCCATCCTCGCCGGCCACATCACCCGTTGCTCACTAAGCGTGATCCGCTTCCTCCAGGGGAAATGGCGAAACATCAACGTCGACATTGAACACACGGCCGCCTAGAGCGGATTCGGTTTCAGTGTATGGAATAACTCCAACTGGCGAACAGTGGCGGCATCGACTAGAAGGTGAGCATCCTGCTCACCGGTGCCGGGCGAGCAGGATGCTCACCCTCCAGTCAATCCGTAACTGCTCTAGTCCGTCTAAAATGAGAGATAGATGGCCGCAATAAGCACGACATGGGCAAAGATATGGGCGATGATGGCGGCTTCGAGGCCTTTTTTCCAATAGAGAAACCCGGCGACAACGCCAAAAATCGAGTTCGCCGTGATGACATATATCACGACCGGCACCGACAAACCGCCGGCGAGCATCGAAGCGATCGGTAAATGCCCAATGCCAAAAACCAGAGCCGAGACGACGATCGCGGCAATAACAAAAACCGCTTTCGGAGTCCCTTCGCCTCTCAGAAACAGCCGCGACGAGGCCCACACCAAAAACGTCATAAAGCCCCACCGCAGCAGCAGTTCCTCGGTAAAACCGCCATACAGGAACCGCGTAATATGCGGCATGAACTTATTGAATTCCTGAGCGCGGGCGATGAACTCGTCCGAGAAGAACGGTTTGGCAGCGACCCAGCTAAAAGTTATCGCAACCCCTGACAAAAGCCCCGCGATCACGCCCGGCACGAGTTGCGGTTTAAGCTTTTCAACAAACCCCTCGCCCGCGGCACACGCCTCAGCCGCCGGAGCATGCAGGCCAACCCGCTCCGCGAGCCAGCATCCGGCCGCCACCGCGATCGTCAAAAAAATGGTCGGCTGAATGAGACTGACCAGCTTAAACACCGCCGGCGACGGCAGCTCCGGAACCGACTCGCCCGGCGGCAGCGCACAGCCCTGATTACCGCGTGCAGATCAACCAGCAAAAACGACAAAATCCCGAGCATGCCGGCCGCCCATAATATCCAGAACAATTTTGTCTTCGGTTTTTGAATACCGCTATCTTACGCCTGAAACTTTGTGGACACAATTGGAGCCGGAGCAGATCCAGAATTCAATCCTGTAATAAACTCATCCCAATCCTTCAAAGCTCTTTCCACTTGAAAAACATGTCGCTCTCTTTTATTCCGGTATTTCTTACGGAATTCGACTGGCAGTTCCTGGATCAACCCAAATGTAATATTCACCGGCTGAAAGTTCTTTGTCTCGACGTTTGAAACATAACGGCACAACGCGCCGATCGCCGATGTCTGCGGGGCCGTGACCATCGGCTGATTTCGCAAAACACGTACCGCATTTATCCCGGCGAGCCAGCCGGTCGCGACGGATTCGACATAGCCCTCGACGCCAGTGATCTGGCCGGCGAAAAAGAGACGTGGATTCTGCTTCGTCTCGAGCGATTCGTTGATGATCTTTGGGCTGTTGATAAACGTATTGCGGTGTATCTGCCCGAACTGCAAAAACTCGGCATTCTCCATTCCCGGAATGAGGCGCAAAACGCGTTCCTGTTCGCCGTAACGGAGATGATTCTGAAAGCCGACAAATCCGTACGCATCGGCCATCAAATTTTCTTGCCTTAACTGCACACACGCATAAGGTTCTGCCCCGGTTCGCGGGTCTGGTAAACCCTTTGGCTTCATCGGCCCAAACCGCAGAGTATCGACGCCGCGGCGCGCTATTTCTTCGATCGGCAGGCACGACTCGAACCAGCGTGTTTCCTCAAACCGCTTGAGCGGAACCGATTTGGCGTGGACGAGAGCGTCGTAAAAAACGTCGTATTCATCTCGCGTCATTGGGCAATTGATGTAGTCGTCACCGCCCTTGCCATACCTCGCCGCCTTGAATGCGACACGCATATCGATCGAATCCGCCGCCACAATCGGCGCAATCGCGTCATAAAAATACAACTGATCGTCACCGGTAAATCGCATAATATCGGCGGTCAGCGCATCGCTTGTCAGTGGCCCGGTGGCGATGATCGTCGGGATTGCGGATTGTGGATTGCGGACTGCGGAATTGTTGTTTTTAGAGTTTTCCGATGCAAACCCAGGTGAATCCGCATTCCGCATTCCGCACTCCGCAATCGATAGAACTTCTTCCCGAACAACCTCAATATTAGGATGCGCCTCGATCCTACGAGTTACTTCCTCCGCAAACTTCGCCCGATCCACCGACAACGCCGCCCCAGCCGGAACACGAGTTCCCTCGCCACATCCAAAACCATAGAACCGCCACGCCGCAGTTCTTCCTTTAATAAATACGGTGCCGAGCCTGGCTCATCCGTCTTGAGCGAATTCGAACACACGATCTCAGCCAACTGATCCGTCCGATCCGCGGGTGTTTGCTGGACGGGACGCATCTCAAACAGCCGGACCTTTACGCCAAGCTCCGCCGCCTGCCAGGCCGCCTCAACCCCGGCCAGCCCGCCGCCGATCACGTTTATCGATTCACCCATATTCATCCAGTGTCGATATTTTGACACTTTCTCGACATATTCCTAATGTCCGGTCGTTGTTTTTTGATTTTGACGAGGCATAATCGTGAGAGTTCAACGGCGTACATACCCCGTGTCCGTTGAAACAAACTCCCTTGCAGTGCGTATCTCAGTTCAGTTACACTTTTTGTAAGATTCAATCAAATAAGGTTAAGGGTAAACCGGGACGTAGGACTTGGTTTACATTGATCAATTGACCATGACCGAAGGAGAAACTATGCGTTTTGCTGACCCGTTGAAGAAACTTTTCACGATAGTCGCGATGTTTGTGCTCGCGATGCCGCTTCCCGTTCTGGCACAGGACGACAAGAAACCGGAAGAGAAAAAGGCTGACGAGAAAGAAGCCTGAGACTCCGCCGCTGCCGCTAAAAGTGGCGGAGACGATCAAGTTCACGACGAACGAAGGTACGTGGATGTCGCTGGACGTTTCGCCCGACGGTAAATGGATAGTCTTTGACATGCTCGGCGATATTTACACGTTGCCGATCGAGGGCGGCGTTGCTAAACGCATTCATGGCGGAATGTCGTTCGAGAGCCAGCCAAAATTTTCGCCGGACGGGCAATGGATCGCATTCCTGAGCGATCGCAGCGGTGCCGAGAACGTTTGGGTGATGAAACCCGACGGCACCGACGCCAAGGCGATCACGAAGGATACCAAAGCGATGTTCGTCTCGCCAGACGTGGACCGAAGACGGCAATTACATCGCGGTCTCAAAATCCGATCAGTCGATCGGCACGTTTCATCCGTTCATGTATCACAAGGATGGCGGTTCGGGCCTGAGCATCGGCCCGGCTCCGCCGCCGCTTCCGGCACCGGGACAGCCAGGGCCCGCCGCCCGCCGCGCAACAACATGATGGGCGTCCAGGCTTCGCCGGACGGCAAATTTATCTACTGGGCACAGCGAACGGGAGCATTCGATTACAATGCTCGCTTTCCGCTGTGGCAGATCATGCGTTTTGACCGCGATACGGGCGAAACCTCGCGGATCACGAATACGCAGGGCAGCGCAATGCGTCCCGTTTTGTCGCCCGACGGTAAGAACATGGTCTATGCGACTCGCTATGAGACCAAGACCGCCCTGCGCGTTCGAAATCTCGAAAGCAACACCGAACGGTGGCTGATCAACAACGTCACCCGCGACGATCAGGAATCGCGAGCTACACGTGACACGTTTCCCGGCTACGATTTTATGCCCGACGGACGTTCGCTGATCGTGCCGATCAACGGCAAGATCGCGAAGGTCGATTTTGCGACGGGTGCGGCGACCGATGTTCCGTTTACCGTCAATGTCGAGGCCGAGATCGGGCCGCGGGTGCATTTTGACTATCGGGTCGATGACAGCTGCGACGGTCAATGCCCGGCTGATCCGCTATCCGGCCGTTTCGCCGGACGGTAAACGCGTTGCGTTTACAGCGTTCAGCAAACTGTACGTGATGGACCTCGCCGGCGGCACGCCCGAAACGTGTGACAACCGGCAGCGAAGGCGAGTTCATGCCTGCGTGGTCGCCGGACGGCCGAAGTATTGCGTTTGTCACGTGGTCGAGCAAGGGCGGGCATATCTATTCGGTTCCGGCCGAAGGCGGAAATGCGCGGCAGTTGACCACCTCGGCCGCATTCTATTCTTCATCCGGCGTATTCGCCGGATAGTATCGAAGATCGTTTTTATCACCGGAGCGGTTGACGACCAGCTTTTTGCCGACATACGCGAGGGCCATGAATATTCGTCGCCGGAGGAAGAGATCCTGCACGGCAAGCACGAAGGCCAGCGTGAGGTGACCGGAATCGGCGGAAATACGGGCACCGATCTCCGCTACATTCCGGCTAGTGGCGGTGCTTCGGTACACATCGCACCGACGCAGGGCGGACGTCTTGCCGCATTTTTCGGATGACCCGAATCGTGTATTATGTAACGACGGATCAGGGCCTCGCATCGATCCGCCTGGATGGATACGATCGCCGCGTTCACATGCGGGTCACCGGCAAAGGAACGCCGCCGCAGCAGCCCTCGGCCGGCACGATGAAGATCTCGCCCGACCGCAGCCGCGTTTTTCTTGAACTGCAGGGCAAACACTACATCGTCACGGTTCCGCGAACCGGCCGCGATACGGTCAACGTCAGTCTCGCAGCGCCGACATCGAACGTTCCGGTCAAGAAGATGTCGGTCTTTGGCGGCGATTATCTTAATTTGGTCCGGCGACGGCAAGAGCGTGACGTGGTCGTGGGGAACAAAGCTCTATCGCCAAACGCATCGACTCGGAAAAGCCGATCGAATTCGACATAACCGTCTCGTCGGCCCGCCACAAGCCAAAAGGCACGGCCGTTCTCACCGGCGCCCGCATCATCTCGATGAAAGGCGATGAGATCATCGAAAAAGGCGATATCGTCGTCACCGACAACCGCATCACAGCCATCGGCGCGACCGGCAAGGTCACGCGTCCGGCAGGGGCAAAGGTCGTCGATGTCACGGGCAAGACGATCGTTCCCGGCTTTGTCGATGTTCACGCACACATGTGGCCGCCGCGCGATGTGCACCAGCCGCAGGTGTGGCAATACCTGGCGAATCTCGCGTACGGCGTGACCACGACCCGCGATCCGCAGATCGTGCGACGACCGATGTTTACGCTTATGCCGATCTGGTCGAGACGGGCGAGATCTTGGGCCCGCGGGTTTTCACGACCGGGCCCGGGCGTGTTCTCCAGCCTCAGTCTTGACGACAAAGATTCGGTCAACAATTACATCAAACGCTACCGCGACGCCTACAAGACGGACACGCTCAAGCAGTACGTCGTCGGCGACCGCAACGTCCGCCAGATGGTCGCGATGGCGTGTACCGACAACAAGATCACGCCCACGACCGAAGGCGCTCTCGATATGAAGCTCGACCTTTCGCAGATGATCGACGGCTATTCGGGCCACGAACACAGCCTGCCGCTACAGCCGATCTATAACGACGTGATCCAGTTTGTCGCGAAGTCGAAAACGTATTACACGCCGACGATCCTTGTCGCCTACGGCGGCCCGTGGGCGGAGAATTATTTCTTCCAAACGACCGATGTTCTAAACAATCAGCGGCTCGGCAAGTTCATCCCGCGTGAGCTGATGAACTCAATGATGCGCCGCCGTCCGCAGTGGTTCCGCGCCTGAGGAATACAGCTTTCAGTCGATCGCCAAGGGTGCGGCCGACGTCGTCAAGGCGGGCGGCAAGCGTCGGCATCGGCGGTCACGGCCAGATGCAGGGAATGGGCGTTCACTGGGAGATCTGGGCGATGCAGTCCGGCGGCATGTCAACGCATGACACGCTCCGCGTCGCGACCATCTTCGGTGCCGAGGCGATCGGCCTCGCGCAGGACGTAGGCTCGCTCGAACCCGGCAAACTCGCCGACCTGATCATCATGGACAAAAATCCTTTATTGGATATTCGTAATACGGATTCGATCCGCATGGTGATGAAAAACGGTGAACTCTTCGACGCCGACACCCTAAACCAAACCTGGCCTATCCAAAAGCCGCTTGGACAGCAGTATTGGTGGAATACAGAGCCGAAATAGGGTAAGAAATGCGGCGACAAGCCCGCTTCGCTGGCAAAATTCTTAATGCGTCATCTGGGATAAAAGGTTCGAAGTTCATGCCGATGTTGATGGCAAAAACTCCGAACCTTTAATTTAACCGCTCTAGATCCTGGGCAGGATCAACTTCACTGCCTCGAGCTGTGCGAGAGCCTCGATCTTGTTGACAGAAATGCGACCGACGACGCGAGATTTGCCTTTTTCGGAAGCAATCATAAATCCGCGTGATCTTAAGTTTAGCAAGCGTTTCCGCCGATCGTCGGTTAGTTCGACTTGGATTTCGGCATTACCGGTTTTTACAAATCTAGCTTCGTTCGCCGCCGGTTTGCTGACGCCCCGATTGAGCCTATCGAACATATCCGAGATCCAGAAATGCAGCTTTGCCCGGCTCGCAAACCTTCGTTTGTCGTCCTCGGTTAGCGGCTCGGCTTTCATGTCGCGTAATGACGCGTCGACCCGTTTCGCGTTCACGAAATGATAGGCGATCTTGCCCGTTAGACTGATCGGTACGCCGCCGACAGAAGTCGGAGCAAATTTCGATCGGTCGCGGCATGTTCCGACGATTTTGCGAGCATCGGATAGCCGGAAACGGCTTTAGAGGATGTAACCGTGCCTTTCGCATCGACCTCGATCTCAACCGCGACCTCGCCAGTCGCTTTCGCCTGCCGTGCGGCGAGCGGATAGACGGGTTTCGCGATAAAGAGCAGCCTGCCGCTGAATTCTTCGGTTTCCCCGTCGGTAGATTTTTGCGTCCGGAAATTTGAGACTTCGGTTCCGTCAATGACAAACGAGTTTTCCGAACCACTCGCTCCGTCCACCTGAAAACCGCCGCGGCCGGCTCGCATTCCGGGCGTGAGGGTCATCAGACTGGTAAACGACCTTCCATTTACCGGAAGCTGCGTTATCGATTGCGTCGTAAATGTCGTGAAAGTGGACGCGGTAATGTCGACTGACGCTTGACAGCGTCGCTGGTAACGGTCACGACTTCCTGAACGCTTCCAGCCGTCACCAGATTCGAAGTTGGATTCGCCGCGGTAGGGGATGCTGGCGGAAGCGGCGATGCATCGCCCGTTCCCGTCCCAGTGCCATTGCCCGAACCCGAGCCGCTGCCTGAGCCATATCCTCGCCCGCTTCCAGTGCCCAGCCCACCTCCTGAACCGGCTCCGTTTGAAAACGAATTGCGAGCCTTCCCTTCGGATCGCCCCACCTCGCGGATTTTCTCTTAAACTTGTTGTTGCCTTTCGTTTGTGGCGGTGGAACTTTTAGTTCGAACGAGTCCGCGCGTGCGACGGCCGCGTCGGTTTCGCCTGAATCTTCGTCGCGTGTTCCGTTCGACCGCACTACCGGCACGGCAACTGTAACCGGACGTCCATTTTGATTTACGATCCGCTCCTCGACCGCGACAAACGATGTAAACTCGGTCATCAGGCCGAATTCGAGGCCGAGATCAGCGATCTGTTTGTCGAGGGCGTCGGTGATCTCGGAATTCGATTCTTCGAGCTTTTTGTTCGACATTTCGCCGATCCGCGTTCGTGCCCAGAGGGATGCCAGCACGTCGTTTGCTGCTTCGTTTTCGGGCAGATTGAACGCGATGTCGCGTTCATACGGCTGGCCGGCGACAAAGCCGCTCAAGTTTGATCGTGCCGTTTGCAGGCCTTGTGTAACGACCGTTGAGACGACCGGTTTGGCGGAAAAAAGGTCGGTGAGTTTGTTTGGATAAACATCGGTGACCGGCATGCCGTTCCAGTCGATCGAGAGATCGGTGAGGAGCGGTGTGCGGACGCGTTCGTAAAATTTCTTTGCCGCTTTCGAGCCGTCGTCTTCGAGCGCGATGTAGGTTGCCTCGCCTTTGCCTTCCTGAGCGATGCGGTCGAGCAGCGAGCGATTAACCGAATCGCCGATGCCGAACGAGAAGACGCGGGCACTCGGATGTTTTTGCACCTCGGCGACGATCTCATCGTCATTGCCGACCTGGCCGTCGGTCATAAAGCAGACGATCCGCAGATGTTCCTGCGAATCCGACGGCTCGAGCGACGCCTTGATCGCCTTCATCATCTCCGTGCCGCCGTCGCCGGTTCGGCCCGCGATAAATGCCTGTGCGCGGTCCAGATTTGCTCTCGTCGCGGGCACCGGCTTGTCGAACAAGATATCGGTATCGCCCGCGAACGTTATCAAATTGAAAGTATCGTCCGGATAAAGCCCGTCGAGCGAGAGCCTCATCGCCTCTTTCGCTTTTTCGATCGGAAACCCATCCATCGAACCCGATGTGTCGAGTACAAAAACGATCTCTTTCGGCGTTCGATCTTCGGTCGCGATCACATCGGGTGGCTGAAGGATCAGGGTAAAAAATCCACCGCGCGGATCACGATGGGTCAGCACGGCGTCCTCGATACGTTTACCGGTCACATCGTATCGCAGGATAAAGTCTTTATTTGGAATGATTTTGCCGTCACGAAGCGTGACCTTCGCCGCGTTTGGCGTGAAATTGACCTGATCGATGCGATGCGAGATCGAGCGGATCTGCTCGACCGGAACACCGGCATTCAGATTGACCTCGATGGAAATATTGCTCCCGTTTCGTCTTCTCGCGACCGGCGGCGATATTCGTGCCGCGTCTTTCACTTCGCCGGGAATGTAACGCGGGCCGATGGTCATCGGGAAGACGAATTCGTAGGCGCCGTCCTCGTATTTCAGCGTTTCGACATAGCTGATGTCGATCACAACCCGCTCGCCGGGCATGATATTCGCAACCGATTGGGTGAAAATATTCGCCCGCTCCTGATCGAGCAAACTCGCGGTCTTGCCTTCGTTTTTCGCCGCTTCATAGGTTTGGCGAGCCTCTTCGCGGCGCATTATCTTACCGCGAATGACCCGCGTACCGACTGTCATCGTCATCTGATCGACCGCACCGTTTTGCGAGAGCGGAAAAACATAAACCGCCTCGATGGCCTGCGAATAGGAATTTACAAACTCCTGTTTTACCGAAACCCGCGAGATAAACCCGCTGATATCGACCTTAACGTCCGTGCTTTTTAACGGACACGCCCCAAGTTCATTACCCGATTTGCCGACCGCGTAAAGCGAACCTTCCGATGTCTGCTGACCAAATATGGCCGTCGAAGACACAACTATCCATAGCAAAAATACAACTTTGCGCATACAAAATACTCCTCAAATGTTCAGTATTGAATTACGAAAAAGAACCGCGGTCTTTAGCTGGTTGGATACCGGAAAGCGGGAAAGGGTTTCCTGACCGGAAAAATTTTTGGCATACCGGCTCGTCACGTCGAACTTTTGTTATCGACTGGATTAATGACCTTCAGATACGAAAATTTGGCAAAGTCGCGGTCGCGCGTGACCAAAGTCGCTCCCACCCGAACTGCGATCGTGGCAAGATGTGCGTCCATCGTGATGTCACCCCGAAGATTTAGAATCTCCATTTTATCCAGAAGTTCGGAATAGACCGAAAATGAAGGCTGAAATATTTGGACATTCGGCCGTAATAACATGCATTCAAGAAATTCTCTCGCCTCTTTTATCGGGAGCGGAGGATCGAAAAGCCGAGGATTCGTTCCGACTCGCAAGAAAGCCAGGATCGACGTTTCACAGACAACTATGGTGTTGTTCGGGTCTGCAAGAGCTGCGGTTAGCCATCCGGATGTGTGCTGATACTCAGGAGAATCCTGCATCTTCGAGTAAAGCAGAATGTTACTGTCAAGCAAATAGAGCATCGCAATACTTAGATCTCATCCAACATACGTTCGATGTCAGCCGTCGTCACGCCTTTCGCGAGTTTCGTTTTGAACGGCTTGATCTCAAATGGTGGCAGTTTTTCCTCATCAGATTCCGCGCGTATTCCTTTACGAATCAGATCGTTTACGACATGTTTCTCTTTTAAGCCGCGGTTGCGGGCGAGCTTGTCGGCGAGATAGTCCGCGACATCAGCTTCGAGCGTCAATGTTGTGCGGCGGGTTTTACAATGAACGAGGGTTTTTGTGTTCATAACGCTATCCAGATTATCAAAAATCCGCCAATTGTCCACCTTTTATGTTTTGATGCAAGTGCTAATCTGTCGCTTCGATCTCCTCCTCGAGCAACTGCCGTTCGTAGAGATCGGCGTATTCGCCGTCGAGGGCGACTAGTTCGTCGTGGGTGCCGCGTTCGATGATGCGGCCGTCGGCGAGTACGCAGATGAGGTCGGCGTCGCGGATGGTTGAGACGCGGTGCGAGACGATGAGGGTGGTGCGGCCAGCGCGGATGTCGCGGAGGTTGTGGAGGATCGTTTCTTCGGTGTAGGTATCAACCGCGGAGAGCGAATCGTCGAGGATCAGGATGCGGGGTTCGCGCATGACGGCGCGGGCGATGGCGGTTCGCTGTTTTTGCCCGCCGGAGAGCGTGATGCCGCGTTCGCCGACGAGTTGATCATAGCCGCCGGGAAATTCCGAGATGTCGTCAGCGAGACCGGCGATCTCGGCTGCTTTTTCGACCGTAATTTTACCGCTGAGGCGCTGAGACGCTGAGGAAGAGTTTGCCGCAGATAGACTCGGATCAACGCCGATCTCGGAACCATTGGTAATGGCTTTCTCTGCGTCTCCGCGTCTCTGCGGTGAAAAATCTTCCACTCCAAACGCAATATTCGCCGCCAACGTGTCGCTAAACAAAAACGTCTCCTGCGGCACAAATCCGATCGACCTTCGCAATTGGGCGAGCGGAAATTCGCGGACCGGGCGGCCATCGATCAGCACTGTGCCTTCGGGAGCATCGAGCAGACGCGGGATGAGGCTCATGAGCGTCGATTTGCCGCTGCCGGTTTTGCCGACGAAGGCGACGGTTTTGCCGGGCTCGATGACGAGGTTGATGTCGCGAAGGACAGGTTTGTTCTTGTGTGGGTCAGTAAGAACCACCCCGTCACCCGAAGCGGGTGCCACCCCTCCTTTGTAAGGAGGGGAACCGTTGTTTACTGTCTCAGTGACCTCTGTACGCTCTGTGGCCAATCCTTGATAGCTAAAATTCAGATTACGAAACTCGATACGCCCCTTAACTGGTGGTTGCTCGACTGTTCCTAAATTGTCTTTGATCGTCGGTTCCGCTTCCAGAATTTTGTTAAATCGTTTGAGCGAAGCGGTGCCGCGTTGGTAGAGATTGACAACGTAGCCGAGGGCGATGAGGTACCAGATCATCCGCTGTAGATACAGAATAAACGCCGTGAAATCGCCCGCCGAGATCTCGCCGCGAACCGCCATTGGTACTCCGACGGCGACGATTATCACAAAGCCCAAGCCGATAAAGAAGAACAGTAGCGGCCGCATTGCGGCGGCGTATTTTACGAGCCGGAGGTTTTGCGCCGCATATTCGCGGTTCAAGACCTGAAACTGCTCGATTTCGGCGTCCTCCTGGGCATACGCGCGAATTACGCGGACGCCGGTCAGATTTTCCTGCGCACGGGCCGTTATGTCTGAGAAATATTCCTGAATCTTCTCAAAACGCTTATGGATCTTTTCACCCAGGATCTTGACCGTGATGGTTACGAGCGGCAGTGGGATCATTAACAGCAGCGTGAGTTTGACCGAGATATTCAGCATGATCGGCAGAGCGATCGCAAGGGCAAAAATTGCCTGAAAGCTGTATAAAATCATCGGCCCGACGATCTGACGAATCGCCGCGAGGTCGTTCGTTGCCCGCGCCATCAGATCGCCGACGCGGTTGGACTGGAAATACTCTAGCGGCTGATCGACCAAGGACGCATAAAAATCTTCACGCATGTCGAATTCGATATGCCGCGACGCATTTATCAGGAGCCTTCGTTGTAGAAACAAAAAAATTCCGCTCAAAAAACTGATGCCGAGTATAACGAGCGGGTAAAAGATGATCTTGTCGCGCGTAACCGCAATTGTAAGATCATCGACCGCCTGGCCGACCAAATAAGGAACAAACAGCCCAAACGCCATCGACACCAGAATGCAAAGGATACCGAGCGCGATCGTCCCCTTGTAAGGCTTGAAATAGCGTGCGAATTTTTTGAGCTGTTCCATGACTGGAGCGGCAAGCATCCTGCTTGCCTACGCCGGTTCTTCCGGCGTGATGGGCTTAATTTCATCTCAGCATTATCGGATCATGAAACTGTTAGCGTCCTCAAAGCAGGACGCTGGCAAGCAGGATGCTTGCCGCTCCAGTCAGACCCTCGTATACGTCGAGATCGCCGTCGCGATCAGACCTTCTTCATTATGCACATCGGCTGAGACAGTGAATATGCGTTTTCCGGCCCGCACGACCCGGGCGGTGCAGGTAAATGTTCCATCGACGTGCGGTCTGAGATAGTGAACGGTCAGGTCGATCGTCGCCGTTTTATCAGTCGGGCCGACGCGGGTTCTGACGGCGTATGCCATCGCGGTATCGATTAGCGTCGCCGTCACGCCGCCATGCAGAATACCGCCTGGATGCCGCAGATCGTCGCGCATCTCGATCTTTAGCACCGCGAGATCAGGCTGTAGATCGACGAGCCTCATGCCGATCATTTTGGCAAACGGCAGAGTATGCAGCACACTCGCGGCCATCGCCCGATGCTCATCGGTAATGACAATTTCAGGTTTTGATTCGTTCATTTTGATTTTTTGCGTATGTCCACGACCTCGCGATAACCCACGGGAATGGCAAATACGGCATCATCAACGTCGGTGCGGAAGTTTTTTATCTCATACACAAACTTTATCGGCGGGTCACCGGCCGAGGTGAATTCCTGCCTGACGATCATTCCGCTCCGCGTATCGATGTCGATCAATATTTCTCCCTTCGCAGTCGGTGAATTTCGTACCTTATACGTTATCAAACCGTCATTTCGGCTGACCTCCTCAAAGTCGCGATATTCCTTACCGCCAAAAAAATTCTGTGTCATTGCTCCGAAAACCGATGCATCAGACCCGCTTGACGCCGCCGCCGCAAACGTCTTTTTTTTATGATCGATCAAAAACAGGCGGTCATTTATGATCTGAGAGCGAACCATCGCTCCGTCTGCAAAATAGTCGATCCGCGATTTATCGCCTTTTCTTGCGACGAACCAGCGATCCTGATGAATGGCGTCGCCCGCAACAAAATCGCCCTGATATATTTCCGGTTCTTTCGTCGAGAATGGAAATTCGCTTTTTGCTTCAACCTTGATCTGGGCCGGCTTATTCTCGTTGGTTTGCGACGAACCGCAGGCCTGGAAAATAAGAGCAAAACTTGATACGAACAGGAAGTATTTACGGAGATTTGACAAAAACATTCGCGTGGTTAAATTTTAACATATCGATCCGATGGATAATAACGGCAACAATTTACGGCGTTGGCAGCGAAAGTTTGTTCTCGGTGCCGCCGCGATCGCTCCGTTTGCGCCCTTTTTGCTGCTGCAAGGGCAGATCGTCAGGTGGAAAGTCGGGATTTTGCCGGACGCCGCTGGCGACAAATTTGGACGACACGGTGAGGGCGCGGGCGCGGCAAAGCTTTTCGTGATCGGCGAATCAACCGTCGCCGGTCTCGGTGCGCGCACCCACGAATTCGCCCTCGCGGGCCAATTTGCGCGGTGCGTTGAGCGATCACATTACCCGTCCGGTCGAGTGGCAAGTCGTCGGCAAAAATGGTGTGACGGCACGTCGAACGATCGACGAACTTCTGCCGCACATGCCGGACGAAAACTTCGATTTTATCCTCGTTGGTCTCGGCGGAAATGATGTAATGAAGCTCTCTAGTCCGGCGAAATGGCGTCGCGATATGATCGAACTGCTCACTCTGCTGCGTGCAAAAAATCCCGATGCCGTGATCTTTCTCTCAAACTGTCCGATGATCGTGTATTCGCCGATTATGCCGTTTCCGATCAAGCCGATTTTGTGGACGCTGTCGCAGATGCACAACGATAATATCAAGGAATTTACGCGCGGAATGGATCGCGTTTTCTATTATCCGCAGCCGGTTGATGTAAAGCTCGAAGGGTTTTGGGCAGACGGGATTCATCCATCCGAACAGGGCTAT
The DNA here is from genome assembly GCA_963738935.1 of uncultured Acidobacteriota bacterium. Taxonomy (GTDB): domain Bacteria; phylum Acidobacteriota; class Blastocatellia; order Pyrinomonadales; family Pyrinomonadaceae; genus OLB17. The sequence continues at coordinate 3,910,867 of CAVTYF010000001.1, forward strand.
CACGACTGGGCCGAGGCTATGATGCGGTACTTCTCGGCCAACTATAAATGGTGAATGCAGACGAGTTACGAGAGATTGTCGGCAGCCGTCACGAATGGCTGCTGGTCCGCGAACTCGGCAAAACCTTTCCGCTCGAAAAACACGAGATCGAAGTGATCGAGGACGGAGAGAAGACGCATTTCGGGTTTCTGGATGATAACGGGTTTCACTCGTGGCGGCTGAACGGCTTTACGCAGAAAGCCGATGAGATCGCGATCGATGTCGCCGGTTCGTATGAGAGAAATAGAGAGACGATGCGGCTCGTTCCGCGGGTTTCAGCCTCGGTTCTTACAGCCGAAATCGAGATCGCCCGTCTGAAAAAGGCCAACGAGATCGCGGGCCTCATCACCCAAAACTTCCCCGGCACAAAACTCGGCCGCGTTGCCCTCAACGAATCAAACGGCCGTTTCGCTCAGATAAATTTGGACGCCGCTGACAAAACGCCGATAGCCGCAATCGCCGACGTCACGGCGTCGCTGACCGTCGAATCGATCTTCACCGCCGCGATGCTCTGGCTCGAAAAACTGGGCCTCAGAAAAAAAAAGCCGGTCCTCGACATCTGGATAATCTGCGAAAAACGCCAGGCCAAAAATGCCCAAAAACTTCACGCTCTGCTAACCGACAGATGGAAGGCAAAGATTACCGTCATCGAGATCAATCGAAAAGAGGAACCGGCTCGACTAACCGAACTACCAAAACGACGAATACGCGAACTGTGGCGTGAAAAGGCGAACAAACTCTCGCTGCCGAGCGGCCAACCAACGAGCCGCATCGCGGCGGCGATCATTGAGCAATCGCCTGCGAATATTGACGTTATCTATTCCAGACAAGGCGAGACGCTACGGTTCATGGGCCTGCCGTTTGCCCGCGTTCGAACGATAATGGGCATCGAAAAAGCGTGGTTTGGCGCCCAGCGTGAGCGGCGGATTTTGAACAATGAGACTCGGGAAGATTTCGGTAAATTTCTCTCCGAACTCGAACTCAACCGCTCGTTCGAGCCGCCGAATAAACGCCACGAATTCTACCGCACCGCTCCCGAAGCCTGGCTCGAATCGATCCTTCGCCGCGACATCACCCTGCTCGACGCCAATCTCGTCCTGTCGCCGATCTATAACCAGTTCCGTTCGTCCGCCGACAAGATCGACCTGCTTGCCCTGCGTCGCGACGGGCGGCTCGTGATTATTGAATTGAAGACGCAGCCCGACCGCGAAATGGTTTTCCAGGCCGCCGATTACTGGCGAAAGATCGAACTCCAGCGCCGCCGCGGCCTGCTCGCCGCCGCCGATCTTTTTGACGGTCGCGAAATCGCCGACAATCCGGCGATCATCTATCTAGCCGCTCCTGCGTGGAGCTTTCATCGTGATTTCGAGTATTTTGCACGGGCCGTTTCACCGGAGATCGACCTGTGGCGATTTGAGCTGCATGAGAATTGGCGGGAACAAGTTAAGGTCGTCTCGAGACAAGCGTATTCCGATGCAGAAACCCCGCTCGAAGTAAGCCGCGACTGGTAGCGTTATTTGCAGCCGCAAAACCTTCACCAGTCGGGGCAATACCTCTACCAAACCGCCGTTTTCCCGCTACCAATCGGTTAAAATATGGGCGACAGAGAGCAAAAAACCTTGACCAAAAACCCCCAATAAAAAGAGACATTTACGGGCTTAACGATCATGGAAAACTTTAAATGTGGGACGTGCCACACTTTAAAAACCGCCGCAAAACGGCGCATTTTCCAGTCGGTTTTGGTGACAATAAATAAACAATAAATGTTTCCCCCAAAAACAGTGTTTCCAGCCCGCTAGTGGATCAGCTACTACGGATTCAGGTACCTGTATCCCACGCCCCGAACAGTCTGCACGATCTTCGGATTATTTGGTTCGTCCTCGAGATGTTTGCGCAGGCGAACGATGAAGTTGTCGATGGCCCGCGTGTCGGTGTCTTCCTGGAGCTGCCAGACGTCTTCGAGAATCTCTTTGCGCGAGACGGCCCGGCCTTCGTTCTCGATGAGGTATTGCAGTAGTTTGGTCTCCATGAGCGTTAGCGGAATGAGATCGGTGCCGTTGCGGAGTTCTAGATTTTCAAAATCGATCGTGCGGCCATTCACTGCGATCTGGCGCCCTGTTTTTGACGCCTTTGCCTCGTTGCGCGACCAGCGGCGGCGGCGCAAAAGGCCGTTGAGGCGGGCGAGAAAAATATCGAGCTCAAAAGGTTTAGGCAGATAGTCGTCGGTTCCCGCCTCAAATCCTTGCAGCACATCCTCCGGACGCCCGCGAGCGGTGAGCATCAGGATCGGCGTATAATCGAGCCTTTCACGCAGCGTTTTTGCAACTTCGAATCCGTCAACCGTCGGCAACATGACATCCAGAACGATCGCATCAAACGTCGTACCCTCAAGCATTTGAAGGGCCGGAGCGCCATCACCGACAACCTCGACCTCATGTCCCTCGGCCTCGATATTAAACCGCAGCCCATCGGCCAGATGCTGCTCGTCTTCGACAATGAGAACTCGCATAATGAAGTTAAAAGTGAAGAGTTAAGAGTTAAAAGTGAGGAGCAGGTAACTTTTAACTTTTCACTGCTTAGGCAACTGAACAAAAAATGTCGTTCCCGTTCCCAGGCCCCTGCTTTGGGCGCGGATGCGGCCGCCGTGTTTTTCGATCACGGATCGAACAATCGCGAGACCCAGGCCGGTGCCTTTGGCGGCACTTGCGGATTTATTTGGAACGCGGTAAAACCGCTTGAAGATCCTTTTCAGATCGACTCTTGCCATGCCGATTCCATGATCGCGAATGTAAATATCGGCGTTATCGCCACCCGAAGTTTTGACACGGACCGAGACCCTTGGCTCGCCGATCGAGTATTTAATGGCGTTATCGAGCAGATTGGCAAAGGCTGTTTGCAGTTCGCCGCGGTCCCCGAGAACCTTGACTTTTCGAGACGGTTTTGAAAATCTGATCGCCTTTTCATCCAGATGCTTTCGGCCCCGCACGATCCCAATCGTCTCCGCCATCAGGTCGGCGATATCGATCTCGGCCAGGTTTAGCTCGCGTTTTTTCTCCCGCGTGCTGCTCGCCTGCAAAACCTGCTCGACAGTTCCGAGCAGACGGTCGTTGTCTGCGAGCATGATGTCGTAAAACTCAAGCTGTTTCGCACGGTCGAGATCGCGGGACTTTAACGTTTCGAGATAAAGTTTGATCGATGCGATAGGCGTTTTCAGCTCGTGCGTGACGGCGTTGAGAAAAGCGTCGTGCTGCTCGTTACGGCGAATTTCGCGTACCAAAAAGATCGTATTCAGGATCAGCCCAGTGATGATCAGCGAGAAAAAAATGACGCCAAAAACCAACAGCGCAACCTCGCGCAGATTCAAAAGGATCCAGCCAATGTTCAGGGTAATCGCCAAAACGGAAAGACTGATGCCCAGAATTAGGAAAAATATTGCAGTTCCACGCCGCCGCATTTAATTCAAAGGTAGAAAGTAAAAGGTAAAAAGTAAAAAGTAAAAAGTAAAAAGGCAAAGCAGATCAGTCGTACTTTGCCTTTTTACTTTTTACTTTTTACTTCGTCTTACGCCGCCTGCCGCATCTCTTTTGGCGTCTCCGATTCGGTCGCGATATCGTAGGCGTAAACATTGTCGATGAGACCCAGTTTTTCGAGGAAGCGAAGCTGTATCCAGTTCACGTCAATTTCCTTCCAGGTCAGGCCGTGCTTTGCGGATCGGGGATAGGCGTGGTGGTTATTGTGCCAGCCTTCGCCAAATGTGACGGCGGCGACGAGGCCGTTGTTTCGCGAATCATCGCGCGTATCAAACCGCCGACTGCCCCAGAGATGTGTTGCCGAATTGACGAGCCACGTAAAGTGCCAGCTAACGACGATCCGGGCGACGATCGCCCAGACGACCATCGTCCATCCGCCGATCGCGAAAAGTGCGGCCGCCAAAATCAGCGTGGTCACATAGTAATAATTATCAAGAAATCTCAGATAGCCGTCCTTCATCAAATCGGGCGAGTATCGCTGGCGTACCGACGCCGGTTGATTCTGCGCGACGCCCTCAAAAATCCAGCCGATATGCGACCACCAGACGCCGTTTCGCGGGCTGTGCGGGTCTTTGTCAGTGTCGGTAAACGCGTGATGCAGCCGATGCGTCGTCACCCAGGAGATCGGCCCCGACTGCAGACCAAGCGTGCCGCACGTTGCAAGAAAGCGCATCATCCATTTCGAGGTTGTAAATCCGCGGTGGGTCAGCAAACGGTGATAACCGATCCCGACGCCCCAACTCGCCGCGACGATCCAGACCATGAGTGTCGCGATCAAGTTTTGCCAGCTAAAGGTAAACAGCGCCGGAATCGCGGCAATGTGAAAGGCGGCGACAAAAAATATCGTGTTCCAATTATATTTCCCAACCCGCGACGGCTCAAATTCGATAACGTTTTGCATAGATAAGTTGCCTTCAGTAAATAAAAACTCCGCGTGAGAAATATCCTCACATTTCTACCTTAGCAGGTTTGTTGGGCTGTGATTGTAAGAGTTTTGTAAGAGTTAAAATCGGCATTCCTCGTTGAATTATCGCCGCGTTAAATCTAAAGTATCACTTGCCCTGGGGCGCTTTGCAGCATGGCCGAAAAAAGTAAACCGCAAATTTTGATCGAGTACGCCCTCGCTCGGGCGATACTCATCTTTCTAGGCGTCGTGCCGCGCGGGTTCGCGGTCGCGTTTGGGTTTGCCGTCGCGTGGGTTGGCTATCGGGTTTTGGGCAAGCTAAGAAATGTTGGACTGCGCAGCCTGGAACTAGCTTATCCGGAAAAGAACGAGGCTGAGCGAACGTCGTTGCTGAAAGACTCGTTTCGCAGTCTCGGGCGAACTCTGGGCGTTGTCGGTGGGTTTGGCAATATTTCGCGTGAGAATATCGGTGAATTGATCGAATGTGAATTTGATTCCGAATTCGCAGTCGAATTTGCAAAAATACGTGAGGAAAAGCGTGGATTTATTGTTTTGACGGGGCACATCGGCAACTGGGAATTGTTTGCCCTTGCGTATTCGATGTTCTTTGAACCGTCGAACCTCCTGTCGAGAAAAATGGATAATCCGAAGATCGACGCGATGGTTGCGAACCTGCGTGCGAGTTTTGGCAACCGGCAGATCGACAAGGTAAACTCCGCCGGGCCGATCTTACGAATACTGCATAGCGGCGGCACCGTCGGCATCCTAGCCGATGTCAACACGCATCCGAAAGAGGGCGTTTTTGTTCCGTTTTTTGGCATCGAGGCATGTACGACGGCGGGTGTAGCGAGGCTTGCTCTGAGGTCAAACGTGCCGATCGTACCTATGTTTGCAGTGTGGGACGAGCAAAAAACACGATACTCGATGATCAACGAGAAAATAATCAATCCCGTAAACACGGGCGATCGAAAGGCCGATATTGAGCGAACAACGGCTGAGTTTACCGCCGTGCTCGAACGCGTGATTCGGACGTATCCAGAGCAATGGATCTGGATTCACCGCCGGTGGAAAACACGCCCGCCGGACGAACCGGAACTATATGACAATATCTGAAACAACGGCTGCACGAAAACCACGCATCCGATCATTCACGACGTCTCTTATTGTACTCTTGACGGCGTTTGCTATCGTTGGCCAGCAGCGGTTGATGGTTGTCGGCGGCGGGACGCGGCCGCCGGAGGCGACCAAGCGTTTTGTCGAATGGAGCGGTGGCGCAAAGTCCAGAATCCTTGTCATCACCTGGGCCACGGCTGAGGAGGATTCGAGTTTTGAGGGAACACAAAAAGCATTTTTGGCCGCAAGTGCCGCTACGGTCGAGCACGCCGCGACTCGTCCGTTCGATGCGGAAAAACGGGCAAAATTTATTGACCAACTCAAACACGCCACCGGAGTATATTTTGGCGGCGGCGATCAGAATCGAATAATGGACGTGCTAAAGGACGAGGAGCTGCTAAAAATGCTGCGGGCGAAATACGGCGCCGGAACGCCCTTTGGCGGAACAAGCGCCGGTGCGGCCGTCATCTCAGACCCAATGATGACCGGCGACGCGGACCTCAAAATACTCGACGGCACCAAAGTAGGCGTCCGCCCAGGCCTCGGGCTGATCCCGTTTGTGATGTTCGATCAACACTTCCTCGTCCGCCAGCGGCATAACCGGTTGTTCGGATTTCTAATGCAAAACCCTGGATATTTAGGAATCGGGATTGACGAGGACAACGCGGTTTTGATCACAGATAACAAAAATCTTGAAGTCGCGGGAACGACGTGGGTAATGTTTGTCGACGCTCGCGATAAGAAGGGGGCGATGACTGTTAACTTTCTAAAGCCGGGAGAGAGGTTTGATTTGAAGAAGAGAAAACGGTCTTAAATCGTCGTCTCAAGAACAATTTTGTTGAAGAACAGGTTCGTTGTTTGGTAAAGTGCGACTAGTAATTTATGACGAGTCTCAGTCAAATACAATCGACTCTCTCATCGCACCGGGCAGAATTCTCTGATCGTTTCATGGTCAAGAATTTGGCGGTGTTCGGCTCATACGCGTGCAACGAACAGAGGCATGACAGCGATGTCGATATCCTCGTCGAATTCAGTTCGCCGGTCGGCATTGAGTTTATCGATCTCGGCAATTATCTCGAAAGAATACTAAATCTCCGCGTCGATCTGGTCTCGCGTAACGGGATAAAGCCGAAATATTTTCAACGGATCGAGGCCGACCTGAAATATGTCTGATCGAAGCCCAAAACTTCTGATCGAAGACATTCTCGAATCTGCAAAAAAGATCCAGAGATACACGGCTGGCATCGCCTTCGAGCAATTCACGCTCGACGAAAAGACCGCCGATGCCGTCGCCCGCAATTTTGAGATCATCGGCGAGGCCGCCAACCGCTTGTCCGAAGAATTCAAAGCCCAGTATCCAAAAATAGACTGGAATCGAATACGCGGTTTTCGAAACCGGATCGTTCATGATTATTTCGGGATCGATTATGAGATTGTCTGGAAGATTATTGAGAATTTTCTTCCCAATATGATCGGTGATCTTGAAGAAGAAGAACTACAACACTCTTGATTAACGATGAACGAGGAACATTGGAATCACTTGGTAGTTGCGATCAAAGGAGACGATATCGAGTCGATGGTCGAGGCCTGTGAGCGACTTCATAGGGAAGCTGAGGTCGAGGACATCCCGAAATTAGTTGAACTGCTGAAAGACAAAGATTTTGTCGTCAGAGAAGCAGCCGCATGGCCTCTAGCCAGATTGGGAGCCACTCATACGTTTGAACAGCTATTTCTGGCGTACCAACGCGGTTTTAACGAAGGCCATGACAATGATGGTTTTACAACAGCTTTAATTGAACTTGCCGAATTGCACGCGGAGGACTCACGGAAATCTCTCGCTGATCTACAAACACGGCCAAACCCAGTACTACAGAGATATTCCAGCTGGCTCTTAACATTTATTGGGCCTTCCTGGCCTGCGACTGCACGGCCGTGATCGCGACGGCATCGACAATATCTTCGGCCTTGCATCCGCGTGACAAATCGTTGCAGGGGCGGTCGAGGCCTTGGAGAATGGGGCCGATGGCGGTGCCGCCGGTTAGGCGTTCGGTTAGTTTGTAGGCGATATTGCCGGCATTGAGGTCAGGAAAGATGAGGACGTTTGCTCGTCCGGCGACGAGCGAACCGGGAGCTTTTGATGCAGCTACGGATTGAATCAACGCGGCATCGGCTTGCAGTTCGCCGTCGATCGGGAGGTCGGGCATTCTTGCTTTGACGGTCTTTGTTGCTTCAACGACCTTATCGATCAAGGCATGTTTGGCGCTGCCTTTTGTTGAGAATGAAAGCATCGCAACACGCGGCTCGACCTGTAACAAAGCCCGGCATGAATCGGCTGAGGCGATGGCGATCTCGGCGAGTTCGCCTGCATCGGGGTCAATGACGACGCCGCAGTCGGCGTAGATCAATGCACCTTTTTCACCGAATACCTGGCCCTTACTTACGTGCGGGCTACTGACAGGCACGACCATCAGGAAAAAGCTCGATACCGTCTTCATACCGGCCCGAACGCCGATACACCGAAGCGCCGCCGCGACGGTGTGAGCGGTCGTATTCGTCGCACCGGCGACCGAGCCGTCGGCCTTGCCTTCGCGGACCATGAGATTGCCAAAATACAGCGGGTCTTTTACGGTCTGCTCGGCCTCTTCGAGAGTCACGCCTTTGGCCCGGCGCATCTGGTGATAGAGAGTGGCGAGTTTGCCAAAATCGTTTGATTTTCGATGATCAATGATCTCGACTCCGTTGAGGTTTGAGCCAGTTTCGGATGCTAACGATCTAATCTTTTCTTCATTACCGAGCAGCGTAATTTTCGCGATCCGCTCGGCGGCGCAGATCGAGGCGGCTTGCACAGTACGAGCGTCTTCGCCCTCAGGCAAAATAATGTGCTGTAAATCGGCGGCGGCCCGCTGGCGAATTTGTTGAAGGATCATATGCAGTGGGCAGTGGACAGTGGGCGGTGGGCAGAACCGTTCAGCTATTGCTGACAACTGACCGCCGACAACTGACAACTGATTAGCTGAATTTACCATACAACTAAACCCAACGAAACTTGCTCAAACACCCGCTATTCTTTAAACTTCGAGAAAGTGGGAGAACAGGAGCATGAACGAGCCAAAAAATAAACTAAAACGGCGTGAAAAATCTGAGTTAAAGAGCCGCATGCATGGCTTTTTGATGTTTTTGCCAAACATGGTCATGCTGCTCGCCCGTCTGCTAAAAGATGTGCGCGTTCCGCTCGCGGAAAAGGCCCTGTTTGCCGCCGCGATCGTTTATGTGATCTCGCCGCTTGATTTTATTCCGGATGTTTTTCCGTTTATCGGCCAGGTTGACGATCTTTATGTGGTTGCCCTGACGCTGCTTAGATTGTTAAATCGAACCGATGCCACGGTCGTTCGCGAGCACTGGTCGGGCGGCGGCGACATTGTTTCGTTGGCTGATTCGATTGCGAATATCGCACCGAAATTCCTGCCAAAACGTGTTTCGCGTGTTCTAACATCACGTGTCGAGCTCGCCCCGGCGGGAAAAATCTTGCGCGGCATTTCGAAAAAGGACGAGGCCCTCGTTCGCGAGATCGCCGTTGATGACCAGATCGAGATTGATGCCCGCTCAAGGATGGCAAACTAACTGGAGCGCGGGCATCCTGCCTGCGTGTCTCGACCGCAAGGACCGTGTTGGGAATCAAGTTGAATTGAAAGTTAACAGGCAGGCAGGATGCCCGCGCTCCAGTTCTTTTTTGTGGATTCTTGTTGGCTTTGTGACTATATTTACTGAAAGCCCGTAGTACACTTAGTTGAAATAGTGTGTCGCCGCATACCGGATTTTCGTTATAATATTCCTTTAACGATCGCCCGGGAAGAAGAATTCTATGTTTGAACGCTACACGGAGAGGTCCCGCAGGGTGATCTTCTTTGCCCGATACGAAGCCCTCCAATACGGTTCGCAGACAATCGCGCCCGAGCACATTTTGCTCGGTCTGATGCGCGAGGACAAGACCTTGTCGGCCCGTGTTTTCCCGTTTCGGCATGTTCTGACGGTCGACTCGATTCGTAGGGACGTGGAGGAACGCATAGTCCTTCGCGAGCGTATTCCCCAATCCTCCGAACTTCACCTTTCACCCGCTACAAAACAGATACTCTTCTACGCCAACGACGAGAGCCGTCAGTTAAAAAATCGACATATCGGGCCGGAACATCTGCTGTTGGGCATTGTCCGCGAGGAAAAAAGCATCGCGGCTGAGATTTTATTCGGCTATGGCCTGAGGCTAAATGACGTACGCGATGAGATGTCGCGGCAGAGCGGTGTTCCGGGCGTATTGTCCGGCAAACCGGAAAATTCAAAGACGCCGAGCCTCGCCGAATTTACACGCGACCTGACCGTCGATGCCGCCGAAGGCCGTCTGGACCCGCTCGTCGGCCGCGAACCAGAACTCGAACGTATCGTCGAGATTCTCTGTCGCCGCACAAAGAATAACCCCGTTCTGATCGGCGAATCAGGGGTCGGCAAAACCGCCATTGTCGAGGGCCTCGCCCAACGGATCGTTGATAAAAATGTCCCGACGTTTCTGGAAAATAAACGCATCCTCTCTCTCGATCTCTCGCTGATCGTCGCCGGGACAAAATATCGCGGTCAATTTGAAGAGCGCCTAAAAAAGATCATGGCCGAGCTCAAGGAGAGCGAGGAAAATATCGTATTTATCGATGAGATTCACACGCTCGTCGGCGCCGGTTCGGCCGAGGGCACGCTCGACGCGGCCAATATTCTCAAGCCCGCTCTGTCCCGTGGCGATATTCAGTGTATCGGTGCAACGACGCCGGGTGAATATCGCAAAACGGTCGAAAAAGACCGCGCGCTCGAACGGCGTTTCCAATCCGTCAAGATCGAGCCGCCGACCGAGGCTGAGGCGCTAAATATTATTCAGGGCGTCGTCGAGCGTTACGAGGCGTTTCATCAGCTCCGATATTCCAGCGACGCTCTCGCGGCCGCCGTGACGCAATCGAACCGCTATATTCCCGACCGCTTTTTGCCCGATAAAGCGATAGACGTACTCGACGAGGCAGGTGCCCGTGCCAAATTGCGATACCAGCATGAAAATCGCGGCGAACCGTCGTGGAAAGAAACTGTCGAGAACTGGAAACGCGCCGCCGCCAACGAGGATCAGCTTATCTCCTACGAGCTGCGTTCGCTCGAAGACTCGTTCTTTGCGGTCGAGGTGACAAAGGACGATGTCGATGAGGTCATCGCCCGTTGGACCGGCGTTCCGATCACATCGATCAAACAAAAAGAAGCCGAAAAACTGCTCACGATTGAGACTGCCCTTCACAAACGCGTGGTCTCGCAGCGGCCTGCCATCTCGGCCCTTGCGAGGGCCATCCGCCGTTCGCGTGCGGGCCTAAAGAATCCGAGCCGTCCCGTTGGATCGTTTCTGTTCCTTGGCCCGACCGGCGTCGGCAAGACCGAGGTTGCCCGGTCGATCGCCGAATATCTCTTTGGCTCCGAACGCGCCTTGATTCGCTTTGATATGAGCGAGTTTATGGAGAAACACTCGGTTTCGAAGTTCATTGGCTCGCCTCCGGGATATGTGGGCCACGAGGAGGGCGGTCAATTGACCGAGAAACTTCGCCGCTCGCCGTACGCCGTCGTCCTTTTTGACGAGGTCGAAAAGGCCCATCCGGATCTATTCAATGTACTGCTCCAGGTTTTTGAGGACGGCGTCCTGACCGACGCTCTCGGTCAGACGGTCGATTGCAAGCACGCCATCTTTATCATGACCTCAAATCTCGGTGCCCGCGTTATTCAAAAACGCTCGTCGCTCGGATTTCAGGCCAACGCCGAAGGTACGCGCGAGCAGATAGAAAACGAAGTGATGTCGCAGGTCAAACAGACATTCGCACCGGAATTTATCAATCGTCTCGACGAGATCATCCTCTTTGACGAGTTAAATGATGACGATCTTCTTAAGATTCTCGACTTACAGATTGCAAAACTAAATCAGATGGTCGAGAGTCGTGAGCTGACAATCACTCTCACCGATGACGCCCGAAAATGGCTGATCGACAAAACCTGTGTCGACCGTAAATACGGCGCCCGCCCGCTAAAACGTGCCCTCCAAAAATACGTCGAAGACGAACTCTCCGAAGCCCTCATTCAGGGCGACGTCACAGAAGAAAGCACCGTCGAGGTCTACGCCGCCGGCGACAAACTGGCTTTTCGCGAAGTGCGGGCGAGGAAGGCGGAGAAAGAGTTGACGCAGAAAGCATAGTAATTTTTAATAAGGGACCTTCTATTCGTTATTCCGAAAATGTTACGATTTGGGCATTATGCAGGTAACAATTGAAATCAAACCATCAACTGTCGCGCTGCTGCAAAAAGTGAAAGAAAAAGGCGTTTCTCTGGATGATCTTTTGCGCGATGCCATAGACAAGATCGACAGTCACAAACACCTACAGGATTCGGTGTCAGCCGAGGAATGGATTACGTCACTAAGGAACTGGTCAAACGCAAGTAAAAGTGTCGCCGTTATTCCTGATGATGCTCTACGTCGCTCTAACCTTTACGAAGACCGAGTAGGATGAGCTATCTGGTTGATACAAGCATTCTTGTCCGAACCGTCCATGCCGAGAATCCACTACGGCTTCCCGCAATCGAGTCCCTCGCTCGCCTTCGTTCGCGAGGCGAAAAACTTTACGTTTTTCCACAGAATCTTATCGAGTTTTGGGCGGTAGCAACCCGGCCAAATTTGGCAAATGGACTGGGACTTACAGTGGATGAAACGGAAGCCCAAATCGTACGAATCAAACTCCATTTTATTCTCAAACCCGAAAACGAAACTATTTTCGACAACTGGGAAAACCTTGTGAAAACGCATCGCGTTACTGGCAAGCCTACGCATGACGCCCGAATCGTCGCGATGATGCAGACTCACGAGATAACAAGGCTACTTACATTTAACGTAGATGACTTTAAGCGCTATGGATCCATCATTTCCATCGAATCCCCTCTTGATATTCTCTCCGAGGATTAAGAACATTTGCCAGGTACTGGTGTTAGTTGGTGAGTAGCTTTTCTATTTTCCCAAATTTCCCTGTATAATTCGTAAGTTTGCTGAGTGGCGTTGGGGGGCAACCTGCGGCGGTTGGCTTGAATCAAACGATGCAAGTTAAATCCGACGTTGAAACGCTGTGTTTGTTAATTTATTTTATTATTAGACTGAACGATACACGGATGTTATAAAGACTCTCTAAGGCTTTTTTGATTTGCATTTATAGGGAAGTTCGCATTTTATGAACAATCTTCGCGCACTCGGATTTGTCGTCCTGGTGTCGGCATTTTTGGCTTTTCCAGCCGTTGCCAACATCAAAAGCAGTGCGAAAAAGAACATCGCCCCGGCTGCGGTCTCGCAACAAATTGTTGAAAGCGTCGATATCCAGGGGAACCGTCGTCTGCGTGACGACGACCTGCTTTACTTTACAAAGGTAAGGGCCGGTGACGTGTACGATCCGGCGGCACTCGAGCGCGATCTGCAGGAACTGCTCTCGCTCAACTTTTTTGACAAGGTCAAAACACGTGTTCTCACCGAGGACGGTATTCGCGGCGGCGTCAATGTGATCTTTGAGGTCTTTGAGCTGCCGATCATCCGCGATCTGCAATTCAAAGGAGCAAAAGCTCTGGCCGAGGCGGATATTCTCAAGGAATTTCGTGAGAAGCGTGTCGGTATCTCGAAGGAAGCGATCTATGACCCCGTCAAGGCTCAGGGAGCAAAGCGTGTCTTGCGCGAAATGCTTGCATCCAAGGGTTTTCCAAATGCAAAGGTAGAAGTCGAAGAAGAGGTGGTTTCGGCAACATCTGTCGCGGTTACTTTCGTCATCACGCAAGGATATAGATCTAGAATAGTCGAGCTCGATTTTGAAGGAAATCAGAAATTTAAGGATGGCGAACTGCGTGATGCTCTGACGCTCGTCAAGGAAACAGGTCTGATCTCGCGTTTTAAGGGCATGGACATTCTCGACCTGAGAAAACTCGAGTACGACCTGCAAAAAAATGTCCGTGCCTATATGTGGTCAAAGGGCTATTTCCAGGCCCGCATCGGCGAGCCGGAAGTCGTCGGCCTCGGCTATAAACGCACCGGATTTCCGCTTCTTAAGGCCTTCCCGCTGCCGCTAGTTACTTCGCTCGATGATACGTTGAAGATCCGAGTTCCAATTACCGAGGGGAAAGTTTATCGCGTCGGCGAACTAAAAGTTGAAGGCAACTCGATCTTTTCAGAACAGCTTATCCTCGCGTTTGTAGGTCTCAAAAAAGGCGAAATCGCCGATGGTAAACGGCTACAGGACGCCATCTATGAAGATCTGAAAAAGCAATACGGTGGTCAGGGATTTGTGCAATACACGGCGGAGTTCGATCCGCAGTTTAAGGACAACCCGGCCAAACCCGACGAGGGCATCGTCGATATTACGATCACGATCGAAGAGGGCAAACAGTTCACGCTGCGGCGGCTCGAATTTACGGGAAATACCTTTACCCGTGACAAGGTTATGCGACGCGAGGTGCTGATTAACGAAGGCGATATCTATAATCAGGGCTATCTCGATATATCGGTCGCGCGTCTCAACCAAACGCAGTATTTTGACCCGATTGATAAGGACCAGGATGTCGAGATCAGAACTGATGAAGAAAAAGGCGATGTCGATCTGATCGTCAAGGTCAAGGAAAAAGGCCGTCAGCAGATATCGTTCAACGGCGGTTTGTCGGGCATTGGCGGTTCGTTCTTCGGGCTTGAGTATTCGACCAACAACCTAGCCGGAACCGGTGAGATTCTTTCCTTTAATCTTGGTGCGGGTAACCGTCAGCAGAGCTTACAGTTTACCTACCAGCAGCCATATTTTCGCGACCGGCCGGTATCGGTGGGCTTCTCAGTTTTCGCGAGCCGTTATAAGTTTTTCGGTGAGGGAACATTCCTGACGCAGAATCAGGATATTCTTAGCGACCTTTTCGATCCCCTCGGTTCGGTTAGAACCGACGAGGCGAATCTTTTTACACAAAGCACATACGGCGCAAACGTATTTGCGACGGCCCCTCTGTCGGAGTTGTTCTTCAAAAAACGCCGGTTTACTCAGTTTTCGCGGGTTGGTTTGACCTACCAACTGTCGGCAACGAGCATCGCCGACCCTGCGGTGAATGCGAGTTCGGATCCGGCAGCAACCATTCCGGTCATTTATCGACAGCCAAATATTCTTACGAGCCGCGTCACCGGAACATTTGCCTATGACACTCGGCAGCCCGCCGCCAACGGCATCGATACTAACAGCGGTACTTCGCTGTCGTTCTCAGTCGCATTTGCCGGTCTCGGCGGCGATGTCCGCACCTATCAACCGAACATCACCTATTCCCAATTCATCCCGATCCGAAACCGCCGCACAAAGAACCCGCATGTGCTCGCATTTAGGGTCCAGGCGGGAACGATCGGAACCTGGCAGATTACCGAAAAGATACGGGGCGCCAACTCGATCTCGTTTGTCGGCGGCGTACCCGCCTATGAGCGATACTATCTCGGCAGCGAAAATGACATTCGCGGCTACAATTCGCGCTCGATTGGCCCCGTCGCTCCGTTCGACACGTATGTCACAAGCCGCAACGTTATGCTGACGACCAATGCGTCCGGGACGGCAAACACCGACACCGGTCTGACGCCCCGCGACGTGAGCGAACTAATCACGCTCGGGCAGGTAACCGGCATCGGCGGTGCAAATCCGGCACTTTTCTCGCGAAATTTCCGCTTTATCGGCGGTGACACACAGCTTCTGGCGAATCTCGAGTATCGTTTGCCGATCTTTGGCCCCGCAACTCTAGCCTTTTTTGGCGATATCGGTTCGGTGTTCAACTTGAGGAAATCGGGTCCGCAGGTGATCAACAGTGAGTTCCTGCCCGATGAGTCGTTTCTGGGTGCCGGCCGCCTTACGGCCCTCGGTCTGATCAACACGCCGGTCCTCGAGAGCAGCTTTGGCAGCATCCTCTATTATCGCGGTCGTGTAATGACAAAGACGGATTATATTAACGAATTTTGCCGCGGCAACCGTTTTGGATGCCCGACGAGCCTGTCGCCGCAGGTGCAGCAGTTATTCTTACGCGGGGAAGTACAGCAAAATTCGCTGCTAAATGTGGACGGAGCCAGATTTAGTAAACTGAAGGATTTTAAGGCGAGCGTCGGTATTGAGTTTCGTGTCCAGGTACCGATTGTCAACGTCCCTTTCCGGCTGATTTATTACTACAATCCAAATGCGAAGATCGGTTTTACCGAGGATCTACCTGGCATATTCCTGCCGGGCAAACGCAACGGATTTAGATTTACTGTCGGCAGAACGTTCTAAGTTAGGAGTTCAACCTTAAGGTGGCTGCCTCTTGGGTTTTGCCGCCTAAGACTGTAACTCCGAACAACAAATTGATTTTATTTTCCGTTTTCGATAAGATTACTTTTCTTTTTTCGAAACCGTAAGCAACAGTTTTCGTAAAATAGTTCTCAAAGAATATATGAAGATAAGAGGGGCGATTAGGTCTTTCTTTCAGAATTAAGGAGTTTCAAAAGATAATGAAAAGATTTACTACGATTGCCCTCAGTTTTGTCTTCGCGGCCGTTTTTGCCGTTTCAGCATTTGCTCAGGCCGGAGCTGGCGTGACTAAGATTGGCTGGATCGAAACCGGTGCGTTTGCTGACCCCAAAGAGGGCGTAACAAAATACAACGCCGCGTTGGCTGCCCTTGATGGCGAAATGAAGCCGCGCGTTACCGAACTCACGACGATTCAGGGAAAACTGAAAGTTATTTCTGATGACTTGCAGAAGATGCAGGCCAATACGGCCGTACCCATCAACCAGACAACAGTTTTGGCAAAACAGGATGAAGGCCAGCGGCTCCAGCGCGAATTCGAGTTCAAAAAGAAAGAGTATGATGCTGCGGTAGAAAAACGCAGCGGCGAGGTGCTCGGCCCCGTTTCGGCTGACATCAGCAAGGCGATAACGGAATTTGCCAAGCAGAAAGGCTATGCCGTCGTTCTCGACATCTCAGCTTTGGCGAACGCAAACGCTATACTTGCCCTCGACGCGACGTCAAACATTACAAAAGAGTTCATCGCTTACTACAACACGCGTCCGGCAACGACCGCGACAACTGCTATACCTAAATAACATAGTCCAAATGGTTCATTGACGGAAGGTCAGACGAGAAACAAATCTCTCTGGCCTTTCATATCTTTGGGCAGGAGTTTTGCAGTATGTCAGCACACAAATTGCCTTTTGCCGGCTTTTTTGCTTACATTTCGTGTGAAGCATATGACAATCCTCGATTCGGTTGCGATTCAAAAAATACTGCCACACCGCTATCCGTTTTTGCTGGTGGATAAAATCATCGAGCTCGAGCCGCGATTCGCGCATCGTGGGTATCAAGCAGGTGACGATAAATGAGCCGTTTTTCCAGGGCCATTTTCCCGGAACACCGGTGATGCCGGGCGTTTTGCAGATCGAGGCGCTCGCGCAGGTCGGCGCGATTTTGGCGCTTCGCGAGTTTGAAGATCGCGATGAAAAAATCCCCCTTTTTACCGGCATCGACAATTGCAGATTTCGCCGCCCCGTCGTCCCTGGCGATACGCTGCGGCTCGAGGTGACGACCATTCGCAGCGGGACCAAAGTTCAAAAAATGCGCGGCGTTACTTTCGTCGACGGACACATAACGGCCGAGGCGGAAATAATCTGCATCCTCGCTGACCGCGCCAAGATAAAGGAGTAACAGACGATGGACCCTACAAGTATGACTACAGGCCAGCGGATACTATTTGGCGCGGGCGTCGGACTCGTCGTCGGTTTAGTGCCGCTGATCTGCGGTATTGTGAAAGGCAAAGCGAAATTAGGCATCGTGGGTTTTGCAGCCTCGATTGTCGGCGGTTCGATCTTCGCTCTGCTGCTCGCCGCTCCTGTTTCAGCCGTTTTTACCTGGCTGATCCTGCGGAAACCGCAAACTCGCGCCGAATACTCCGACAAAACCTAATGGCGTCCATAATTCACCAAACCGCAATCGTCAGTCCCGACGCACAGATTGGCAATGACTGCCACATCGGAGCGTTTTGCACGATCGGGGCCGATGTCGAACTCGGCGACTGCGTCCGTCTCGATTCACATGTCGTCGTCGATGGCCCGACAAAAATCGGCGACGAAACCCGCGTTTACCCGTTTGTCTCAATCGGCCTCGCTCCGCAGGACCTAAAATATGCCGGCGAACCGACCGGTACCGAGATCGGACGGCGCAATCACATTCGCGAATTCGTCACCATTCATCGCGGCACTGCGGGTGGCGGCGGCATGACCAGGATCGGTGACGATAATTTGCTGATGGCACAGGCCCATGTTGCTCACGATTGTCAGCTCGGAAGCGAGATCGTCATGGCCAACGCCGCGACGCTCGCGGGTCATGTCGAGATCGCGGACCGGGCAAGCGTTGGCGCATATTCGGGTGTGCATCAATTCTGCCGCGTCGGTCTCGAAGCCTTTATCGGCGGCTATTCCGTCGTCGTAAAAGACGCGATGCCGTACGCCACGATCCAGGGCAACCATGCCAAATGCTACGGCCTCAACCGCGTCGGCATGAAACGCCGCGGCTATTCGGAAGACACGATAAAAAACCTCAGCCACGCGTTTCATCTGCTGCTCTCGGCCAAACTAAACACGACCCAGGCGGTCGAAAAAATCCGTGCCGAAATCGAGGGCTGCACCGAGGCGGACCTGCTCGTTAACTTTATCGAAACCTCAAAACGTGGCGTCGTAAAATGACTGGAGCGGCAAGCATCTTGCTTGCCACTGCGGTTAATGAAATCAGACGCTAACCGAACCGAACAGGCAAGCAGGATGCTTGCCGCTCCAGTCAAATGACAAACGAAACTCACATTCTCCACGAATTCGGCAAGCGCATCCAGCGTTGCTACGGCTGCTTTATCGCCTATCACCTCAAAGACATGTACCTCGGCGAAGACGTCACATTCTTCTGCGAACACTGCAAAGACGACACGATGTTCCACTTTGACGAATTCTCGCGCCTGCTCGATCTGAGCAAGTTGAACGAGGTCGGTGAGCACCATCATTGATCGTTGTAGCCAGGCAAACAATGAAATCCATTTGTGAGCGCCCGAAAACGTAAGGTCAAAATTTTCCAAAAAAATACTTGCTATAAGCCGCAAATGGGTATAATTTCGTGAATACAAAAGAATTACCAGACAGGCCAGGCAAAATGACGGATAAAGCGCATCCCGCAAGCGAGATAACCGAGAGGTTGCGCGACTGGAGCGAGAATCGGCTCGACCAGTCGGCTGACGCTCTTTTTACGCTCGTCTATGCCGAGCTGCATCGTCAAGCCCACCGCTATCTGAAACGGGAACGTGTCGGCCACACGCTGCAAACCACGGCTCTCGTTCAGGAAGCGTATCTTAAACTGGTCGAGCAAAATTCGGTCACGTGGGAGAGCCGTTCGCACTTTTTTGCGATCGCCGCGACCATGATGCGGCGGATACTGATCGATTATGCAAAAAGCCGTCAGCGCATCCGCCGCGGCGGCGTGCAGAGCGATCTGCCGCTCGAGAATGCATTGACGGTCGCCGTCAGCGGTTCCGATTTCGACCTGATCGAACTGGACGAGGTCCTGACGCGGCTGGCGGAAAAAGAAAAGCACCTGGCAACCGTCGTCGAGCTAAGATTTTTTAGCGGTCTCGACGTGGTCGAAACGGCCCGCGTGCTTGGCATTTCCGAATCGACCGTAAAACGCGATTGGCAAATGGCCAAGGCCTGGCTTCATCGCGAATTGACTAAGTAACAACAAGGAGGGTTAGGAGATTTGCGGTCAAAACAGAATTGTTATCAGGCAATTCAAATTTTTGACCCTTTTTCTCAATAATGTCGCGTTAACTAATAGAAGGTCGTCGTATTCGAAAAAAATGCCCGAAGAAAACTGGCAAAAAGTTAGGGAGATCGTTGATTCCGCACTGCGGCGTCCGAGCGCCGAGCGCCAGAGTTTTGTCGCGAAAGCATGCGGTAATGATGCAGCTTTGCTCAGCGAAATCAAATCTCTTTTGGTATCGCTCAACAGCGCCGACGATTTCTTGGAAACACCGGCGATCGAAAAAGTCGCCGACGAATTTCTGACGGGTGCGGGCAAGCTTGAAAAAGATCAGCATTTACGGCATTACAAAATAATCAGAGAACTCGGCTCAGGCGGAATGGGCGACGTTTATCTCGCAACCGACACAAAGTTAAATCGCCCTGTCGCGTTAAAAATCTTGCGCCCCGATCTGTTGTCCGATAATCAGGCAAATGCCCGGCTCCTCCGCGAGGCCCAGGCAGCCGCGATACTCGACCATCCGCATATCTGCCCGATTCATGAAATATCGGAAACCGTGGATGGCAGTTTTATCGTCATGCAGTACGTCGAGGGCGAAACGCTGGCCGATGTTTTGACAAAACGTCCGGGCGTTGAAAAGTCGCTCGATCTGGCCATCCAAATCGTCGATGCTCTCGCCGAGGCCCATTCGCATCACATCATTCACCGCGACATCAAACCCGCTAATATCATTGTCAATGAAAAGGGCCAGGCAAAGGTTTTGGATTTTGGCCTCGCAAAATTTGTCGATGCCGGATCGAGCACCGAAACGGCGAAAGCGGCGAACAGTTCCGGCGCCCTGATGGGGACAGTTCCGTACATGTCGCCCGAACAGCTCCGCGGCAACCGCCTCGACGCCCGGACCGACATTTTTAGCTTCGGAGCAATGTTCTACGAAATGCTCAGCGGCGAGCAGGCGTTCGGCAAAGAGAGCAGCGCCGAAACCGCCGCGGCGATCCTCACGGAGGAACCGGACATGGCGCCGATACCCCGCGAGCTACGGCCGATCCTGAGAAAATCGCTACTAAAAGACAGAAATTCGCGTTACCACTCGGCCAGCGATCTTGCCAAGGATCTTCGCAACCTGCAAAAAAGCGGCAGTCTCGACCAGTTATCACATACCATCTCGACCCTGCCAACCCTGCCCGTTGTTACAAACGACCCGGCCCGTCCGCAATCTCGTCAATCCTATTTTTGGCAGAGTTCGAAAGAGAAGCCCCCAGTAAATAAGACCGGCGAAACCGAAAAAATCCAAACCGAATCCCTTGGACGGCCCTGGTACATGCGGGCATCCGTCGCGGTCGCCGTAGTAGTCTTGTCGCTGCTCGGCGTGGCGGTTTTTCTTTTCTGGCAAATAAGCAAGGCCGAAGATCTACACGCGTTCGATAATTTGCGTTCGGTTCGGCTGGTTTCGTGGAAGACCGCGGCCAGCACTTATTCCGGTGATTACCGGATCTCGCCCGACGGTAAAATGGTAGCGTATTCTTCCACACAGGACGGGCCGCCCGAGGGGATATTTGTGAAGCAGACCGCCGACGGCGCCGAGATTCGGGTCACCAAGGATGAATGGAACAATGTAAGCCCGATTTGGTCGCCCGATGGCCAAAAAATTGCATTTGCTTCGTTTCGCGATAATCGATCCGGCATCTATTCGATCCCGGCTTTTGGCGGCAATGCCACGGCGTTGAAGATCATCGGAACAAGCAATAGTGTCCGCTTGCTCCATTGGTCAAATGATGAAGCTACAGTGTTTTACGAATCGGACGGCAATCTTTTCCGCCTCGACATTGCGACGCAGGAAACGGCGCAGATGACGACCTTTGAGCCGGTTCGAGGTCGAACGAGATATTTCGGCATCTCGCCGGATGAAGCCAGGATCGTGTATGTCGATCAAACAGACGGTCAAACCGATTTGTGGATGGCCTTGATCATGAGTGGGTCATCCGTTCGCCTGACAAATGATAAAGACACGGAAATCCTGCCGCGTTGGCATCCCGACGGAAAGCGAATTCTCTACACCGTTAATCGCAACAATAATAATCAGATCAACGTTGCTTATACCGATCAACGCCCTCCCCGACAAGTCACGCGCAGCGACAGCGAATACCGCATGATCGACGTTTCAAGCGACGGCACCAGGATCTACTATTATTCGCAGGAGAAAAAATCCGACATTTGGGGCGTCTCGGCGGAAACCGGGGAAGAATTCGAAATCGCTACAAGTCTCGAATCGGAGTATTGGCCCGACATCTCTCTCGATGGACGGGCCATCGTCTATCAATCTAATCTTCCCGTCGAAGTCTCATTTAGACGAAATCCGTCAATCATCGTTAAATCGCTGACAAATGAGGTTCCCCCGCTCTCCGTAAATGGCTACAACCCCCGATGGCTGCCGGACAGTCAACGCGTTGCCTTTCTCCGGTGGCAGGAGACGGAACAAAAGCTGGACCTCTGGCTAGTCAATACAAAGAACGGTGAGGAACGCCAAATCACAAAGGCAAGCGTGAATGCTCCCGGATACTCTTTTTTGCCTTATAACCGAAATCAGACAAGGGAATACAGTTGGTCACCTGACAGCGGCAAAGTTGCGTTCGTGGCAAAGGAATCGGGAGCGTGGAACATTTTGATGACATCGTTCGAAGCTGATGAAACCGTCAACTTTACACATAATACGAATCCGAATTTAGTATTTTATGCCCCGTCGTGGTCGGCAGACGCCAGGAGGATTGCCTTTGTGTCCCAGGAAAAACCGGAAGCTAATGACCAGAAAACGTTTTGGAAAATTTGGGTCGTGGAGGAAGGCAAACCAAATGACATCTATACAACGACGGCGCAGTTGCGGCTGCTTGGCTGGTCGGCCGAGGGTGATCTTGTTTTGGAAGAAAGTGATATGCCTATGGCGGCACGACCCTTGGACATTAAACTTCGACGAATTTCAGCTGTGGGGCAAAAGCTTTCGGAAACTGTTTTCAGGAATATCTATGTGACGAGTATGTCGTTGTCGGCGGACGGAAAGCTGGTCGTCTTCACCGCTCGGCAGGACGACAAAGACAATATCTGGCTCGCTCGAACACGCGACGAGGAGATAAGGAGAATCACAACAAACAGTAATTCCAGGCTTTTCTACGGCAGTCCCGTGATTTCGCCAAACGGCAAAACAATTTTCTTTGATAAACAGGAAGAGACCAAGATAATTTCAAGGCTGGACAATTTCGAATAAAACCAAAAAAGGAGCAAATCAAAATGGAAAAGTTAGATTATGAAAAGGAAACTGAAAACGCGCTGGCTTATGAGCGAATTCTATTACTCACTGTCTTTATTGCATCACAAGGCAATCAACTACGTTGCCCACGGAAAAACCCAGGACGACAAATTTGCCCGCGTCAGGAACATCATTAATCTCACCATAAAAACCGGTGAGCAAATTATCGATGTTCACACCGTTCCCCATGAACATTGCGAGCCGCCTTGTTGGGTAGATCAGGCGACCGGAGTGTGCATGTGTAATGGCGGCCTAACTGGAAGCTTAGACGGGGGCGTGTTTGATCCTCATATGTAAAGAATTCGGGTGATTCAATCGCGGATTTTACGACTTGAACTACAATGCTCGACGAAAACTGGCTACAGGTAAGAGATATTTTCGACGCGGCGCTTCACCGGAAGCCGGAGGAGCGCCGTGCGTTTGTCATCGAGGCGTGCGGCGGGGATGCGGAGTTGCTTTCCGAAGTTGAATCGCTTTTGCGGTCGCTCGACAGTGCCGAGAGTTTTATGGAGGTGCCGGCGGTCGCGACGGTTGCGGATGCATTTGCGGGCAAAAAACTCGAAAAAGGCCAGCTTTTAGGGCATTACAGGATAATCAAAGAGATCGGTTCGGGCGGGATGGGCGAGGTTTATCTGGCTAAGGATCAAATACTCGACCGTCACGTTGCCGTCAAAATCCTTAACGAAGAATTCAGCGGCGACGAATCGAATCTCACTCGTTTTATCCACGAAGCCCAGGCCGCGTCCGCGCTAAGTCACCCGAATATCCTCGTTATTCACGAAATTGGCGCGTCCGCGGAGGCGCATTTTATCGTCAGCGAATACGTCGAGGGCGAGACCCTGCGAACGATCTGTCAGGACAATGCGTTGAAGCTGTCAGAGATTCTGGACATTTCCATCCAGATCGCCGGCGCTCTTTCCGTTGCCCACAAAGCACATCTGATCCACCGCGATATCAAGCCGGAAAACATAATGCTCCGCCCGGACGGTTATGTGAAAATCCTCGATTTCGGCCTCGCAAAGCTCATCGAGGAAAAAAACCGTTCATTCCTCGGTATCGAAGAAAAGACGCTCAGGCAAAATCAGACGGCCAAGGGCCTGATCCTCGGAACGGTCAATTACATGTCGCCCGAACAGGCCAAAGGCGAAGACGTTGACGAACGAACCGATATCTTCAGCTTCGGCGTCCTGATGTACGAAATGATCGCCGGACGCACGCCATTTGGCGGCGATTCGATGTCGGAAACGTTTGCCAACCTGATAACGACCGAACCGCAGCCGCTATCGAGCCTCGTAGATAAACTGCCCGACGAATTGCCGCGGATTGTATCCAAAATGCTTCGTAAGAACAGGGACGAGCGTTTTCAAACGATGAAAGGCCTGCTCGCGGAGCTAAAGAATTTAAAAGAAAATCTGACGATTGATGAAAAATTGGAGCGCGCCGGTTCGCCCGGCGCTCTCGATACCGAAGGTTTACGAGCGACGACGGGTGAAGCAAACAGATCAACCGGCGAAACACTTTACAGCATTTCGCGTCAAATTGAGCGCCATAAACCGCTGGCTGCCGTCGCCTTAATTGTATTGCTCATTGGAGCTCTCACCGGATTTTTTGTCGTCAAATTCTGGCAGACGGAAACGCCGGGCACCGCCACGGGGCAGGTTTCGCAGAAACGTCTGACGGTCGCGGGCGGTGCGACCCGCGTCGCCATATCGCGTGATGGCAAGTATGCCGCGGCGGCGCAAAACGCGGCCTTGATCCTGTTTGATCTGCAAAACGGCGGTGAACTCACATTGGTGCCGGCGGCGAAGGACATTCGAATCATGACCATCGCATTTCACCCTGGCGGTGGGCAGGTCTATTATGCCACTCGACAAGTTGAGAGCACGTTTGTAAGTATCTTTCGAATGTCTCTCGCCGGAGGCGAACCGACAAAGGTACTTGACGAGATATACGGGTCGTTGTCCTTTTCTCCCGACGGCACAAAGTTTGCGTTCGTCAGGCGGTATCCCGAACTCAACGAGTTTGCATTGCTGACGGCTGACGCTGACGGCTCAAATATCAACAAGCTCGCGACGAGCAGGCTGCCAAATCCTTTTGACGGCACACCGGCATGGTCACCTGATGGAAAGACCATCGCGTGTTCCGCGATCAATGTTGAAGGTGGATTTCACTTCACTGTCGCCAAGGTCGATGTTGCGACCGGTGCCGTCGAGAATGTTCCCGAACAGCGTTGGAAATCAATCGGCGGCGTCTCATGGTTGGCCGATTCGGCTCGCATTATTATTGCAGGCCAGGACGAAAGCTCGGTCAACACGCAGGTTTGGCTTCTTGACGCACTGACGGGCTCAACACGGCGGATCACCGACGATCTATATGTTTATGAATCGCTCAGCGGAACGCCCGATGGCCGCTCAATTGTCACTGTAAAGGTTCGCCAAACATCGCACGTTTGGATGTTCGGCGAGACGCAGACGCAACTCACGGCCGGGTTCGACAATCACGACGGGTTTAACGGCTTGTCCTGGTCCGGTGACGGAACCATTTTTTATCACTCGCGCGCAAACGACCGGGACGCGATTTGGCGAATGAAAGTGGACGGCACCGAGGTCAAAGAGATTACACCAGACGCCGGTGGAGGATTTGCGGTTTCCCCCGATGGACGCTTCCTCGTCTTTCAGGGCAAACAATCGGCGGATCAGCTTGGGCTTCAGCTGATGAACCTATCGGACGGGTCATTGCGTCAATTGACGGAAGGCATGACTGCGCTTTCTCCGGCATTTTACCCGGACGGCAAGAAGATAGCGTTCATGGCCTATGACAAAAAGCTGACGATTCACGAAATCTCGATAAACGGCGGCCCGTCCGAGGTGCTTAGCGGCGAATTCCGCGCGGCAATGTCACCGGTCGTTTCGCCGTCCGGAAAGTATATCGCGTTCGCTCTCAATCGCGTCCAGACCGGCAACATTGAGGCTCGCATTGGCATACTCGATTCCAAAACCAGGCAGTTAGTCGTGAGCCATAGGGTAAAAATCCCAACCGGCAGCCAGTACGAAAAGCCAACGCTGCAATGGTCGGCCGACGAATCGGAAGTTTACTTTATCCAGCTCGACAATTCTGTCTCGAACATTATGAGATTAAAGCTTTCTGACGGGACGGTTTCAAATGTGACAAATTTTACCGACGGCCGGATCTTTAACTTTGAAGTCGAGCCCGGCGGCACTCGGATACTGATCGCACGTGGCCTTGTCGAACGCGACGCGACGCTGATCAAAATCGATGGGCCGTTTTGAGTTTTTGTTTCCAGATGCCGAAATGGATGCCATCGTGTCCATAATCGCCCCATAATCATCGCCAGGGTCATCGCCATGTTCGTCTAAAAAACAATCCTTCCCCGGCGAGCATCAACGGCGATTGCCCGATCCGCATTCTTCTCAAACAACACCTTTGACCAATGAGGCAAAAACCTTTACCAGTCAGGCTATTTTCTTTGACCTATTTCGATGTTTCACACTACCAGAAGGCCCAAAAAACGGGCTAGTCGGCGTCTTGTCGCTTAACTCCGTCAATTTCGAGAACCAGATCGGCGCCGTACGCTTTGGCGGGGGTTTGGTAGCCGGGCTTGAAGTTGCCGGCGAGGATTTTTTCGGCGATGTTTAGGGCGGCGATGGCGGTCAGCGTGTAGCCTTCGGGGCCTTGCTGGCGAGTTTCGACGCGGTTGCCGTTGAGGTCGGAGGCTTCGCCCCACATCAGGGTTTTGCCTTTTTCGCGTTCAGCGTCAGACGGGCCGCCGGCCGGGATTTTGGATTGGAGATATTTTTGAACCGGGCCCGTCGCGAGCAGCCAGCCAAGATAGCGGGTCATCTTCATCATTTTTAGGCTGGAGGGCGGAACGACCGTGAAGACCTCGATATTTGGGATGCCGGTCGAGTAGAATGCGGTCGAGACATCGCCCCAAGGGATCGTCACCCCGGTCTTGGTGACGTCGCCGAAGTCGATCTCACGCGTCTTCCACGCGGCCGGAACCGGCGTGATCTTGCCGTCTTTTCGTATCGCTCCGCCCTTGCCGACGTTCATCGTCATCGTCGCTTGGGTGCCATGAGAAATGCGGCCCATGCCGTAAAATGCGAGCGAAAGATGTGTCGCGGTCGGAAGGCGATCTTTCAGATGCATGGCCAGACAATCGCTCGGCACGACGTCAAACCCAACGCCCGGCATCACCATCACACCGGCCTCCTGAGCCTGTTTGTCCATCGCCGCACACGTCTCAAAAACGCTGATCTCGCCGGTGATATCGGTGTAATGCTTCTTGTTACGCAAGCAAGCTTTGACCATCGGCACACTCGTGATCGAAAACGGCCCCGCACAGTGCAAAACCATATCGACCTCTCGCAAAGCCGCATCGAGCCGGTCAGGTTCATCAAGCGAAAAAACACGGTATTCGAGATCATGCTTCTTAGCCAACTCCTCGACCGCAATCGCACTCCGCCCCGCCAAAATCGGCGTCAACCCGCGCTCAACTGCATAACGCGTGATCAATTCACCGGTGTAACCGTTTGCTCCGTAGATAAGAAACTTTGACATAGATTTGATCCGGAATAACTGAAAACTAATAACTGGTAGCTGATAAGTTATCAGCTAATAGTTATAAGCCATCAGTTACTCCGAAACAAATTCAAAGCCATCTGTTGAGTAGCTTTTAAGCTACGCAAAAAGTCGTCCCGACCCACCTCCGTCGCACCCAGAGCTTCCATATGCGGCGTCATTACCTGACAATCAAGCCACATCGAACCGCGGTCTCGCAGGTGATCAATCAGGAAAAGAAGAGCGAGTTTTGAGGCGTTTGGGGCTTTGTAGAACATTGATTCGCCGCAGAAAACGCCGCCGGCGTCGATGCCGTAGAGGCCGCCGACGAGGTTGTTGCCGTTGTCCCATGCCTCGACGCTGTGGGTCATGCCTTGGTGGTGGAGTTCGGTGTAAACATGGATGAATTCGGGCGAGATCCACGTCCCTCCCTGGCCGGGGCGATATGCAAGGGCGCATTCGTGGATGACCTCGGAAAAGGCGCGGTCAATGGTGAATGTCAGATTCGTCTTTCGCCTTATTTTTTCAAGACTTTTTGGGATAGTCAGATCGTCGAAGTCGAGAACGGTACGCCATTCCGGGCAGTGCCACGGCAGCGGTAAACCCTCAGTATTCCAAGGGAAAATGCCTTTTTGATACGCCTCGCGAACGTTCTCGACCGTCAGCGGCGTTCCGAACGAGACTACGTCGTGCGAATGAAAATAATAATCGCCGATCGTGACCCATTCGGGGTAACGATAAGTTAGCGGATCTGGGAACGTTTCGTTCGGCATAGTTTGATTTTACCGCAGAGACGCGGAGTCGCAGAGAGGACTATGAAAATTTGGCTACAGATGAACGCGGATAACGCAGATAAACCGATAAGTCATATTAATCTGCGTCGATCTGCGGCCAATCTTCCTCTGCGTCTCAGCGACTCTGCGGTTCAACTCACACTAAACCGTCTTCAACTTCCACTTCCCGCGCCGGAAAAGCAACGCGGCGGTTACTGCAAGCAGCGAGAACGCGAGCGTAATAGCCCAAAATACGCCTTGCGGGCCATAGCCGAAGTGGTTTGCGAGTACGTACGCTAGCGGTATCTCAAAGACCCAGAACACGATCAGATTGAGATAGGTCGGCGTCCATGTATCGCCCGCACCGTTAAACGAGCTTTCCATCACCATCCCTAAACCGTAAAAAGCATAGCCGTAGCCGACGATCCTAAGACAGTCGCTGGCGTAGGCCGAAACGGCAGGGTCGGTCGTAAAGATGCTGACGACCGGGCCGGGAAAGATGACAAAGAACAGCCCGGCGAGGCCAAGCAGGCCGGCATTCAAGCCGCCCGCGAGCCAGACGGAGCGTTCGGCACGCTCTGGTTTTCCGGCGCCGAGATTCTGGCCCACGAGCGTCGCCGCCGCGTTAGCAAGACCGACGGCCGGCAGGATCACAAAGACGATCACCCGCAATCCGATCTGATATCCGGCGAGCGCGACCGTGCCAAAACCTGCAAGTATCATTACCAGAGCCGCTCCAACTCAAGGTCGCGATCAGAAACTGCACGACCGCCGTACCCGAAAGCTTGACCAGAGAAACCAGAAGGGACGGATCAAATCGCCAGTGTTCAGCCCGCACATCGAGACGGCCATTCTTTCGCAAGAAGAGCGCCCAGAAAGCGTACGCAACACCGACCCCCCGGCCGATGACGGTCGCGACGGCTGCGCCGGTGACTCCCCACTCTGGAAAGAATCCGAGGCCAAAAATGAAGAGCGGGTCGAGAATGATATTCAGCCCGTTTGCGACAATCAGAACGCGCAGAGCGATTGCGGCATCACCGGCACCGCGAAAGACCCCGTTGAGCAGGAACAGAAAGACGATAACCGCGTTCGTTCCAAACATTATCCGGGCGAAGGGCGTCCCGAGTTCGACGACCTGCGGCTCCGCACCGAGTGTTCGCAGAATATCTGGAGCGAAGATCAGTCCGATAGTACCCATTAGGACCGAGACAGCGATCCCGAGATAAACGACGTGTGTCGCGGTCCGGGCTGCTCCCTCCATGTCCTTTTCGCCTACACGGCGTGCAACAGTCGCCGTCGCCCCGATGCTGAGACCCACCGCTACGGCATAGACTAGGGCGAGCACAGATTCTGTAAACCCGACCACGGCGACGGGCGCGGCACCGAGTTTGGCCACAAAAAATGTATCGACGATAGCAAACAATGCCTCCATCGACATCTCCAGGATCATCGGGATCGCGAGAATTATCAGAGCGGGCAACAAAGGCCCTTGTGTAAAGTCGCGGCTAGTTCCCACAAACGCCTCGCGAAGCACGGACGTAAAAGTATGACCCGTAGCCGCAGCAGGCGTAGATTCGGTGTTAATAGACATGACTAGTTCCTTAATTCAAAACAGAAAACGATGATACGAGTAGCTCCAGCCCGTTGTTCAAGCGAGCTACGCCACAAAAACGAATCGTAATATAGGTAGATTATTTAGCGGATGCGGATGGCAAGTTTCATAGTTTTTCGAATATACCACAGCGATTTACCGTTTGTGAAGTCTCTAATTATTTGCTTAGCGATTTTTTATCGCAGAGGGGCGCAATGGAAGACGCTGAGTTCGCAGATAACGAAAATGGGGTTAACACGAAGGGAACTGCACCACCGTGCGTTCGGGCAAAGCCCTTGCTTCTTACCCGTGCGGGCTGTCATTATGAAACGTGAGTTATGAAGATCGCGGTAGCAATGAGCGGTGGTGTCGATAGTTCGGCGGCGGCTGCGCTTCTAAAGGAGCAAGGGCATGAGCTGGTCGGCTTTACTATGCAGCTGTGGAATCAGCGGCGTGGGATAAGTGTCGATGAGAACGGCGATCCTTTGCCATCGCGTTGCTGCTCGCTCGATGATGTTTATGACGCGCGGCGAGTGGCGGAGTCGCTTGGGTTTCCGTTTTATGTGCTGAATCTCGAGAAAGATTTCGAACGCGACGTGGTCGAGCCTTTTGTCGCGAGCTATCTGAGCGGCGAGACGCCGATACCGTGCGTGGCGTGTAATTCGCGCCTTAAATTTGCTTCGCTCGACCGGATGGCGGTGTCGCTCGGTTGTGACAAGGTCGCGACCGGGCATTTTGCGCGTGTCGAGTACGACCGGGCGGCAGATCGATATCGTCTGTTTCGCGGGCGAAACCATTGGAAAGATCAGAGTTATTTCTTGTGGGAATTGACGCAAGATCAGCTCTCGCGCTCATATTTCCCCCTCGGCGAGATGCAGAAAGAAGAGGTTCGCGACATCGCCCGCGGAGCGAAACTCTACACCGCAGAGAAGCAGGAGTCGCAGGAGATATGCTTTGTGCCGGACGGGAAGTATTCTGAATTCATCGACCGCTATCTCGATCACGAAGGCCGTACCAGCGACATGCCTGAGGGCGGCGAGATCGTGAATGCAGCGGGTGACGTCGTCGGCTCGCACACCGGCATTCACCGGTACACGATCGGCCAACGTCGCGGTCTCGGCATTGCCAATGAAAAACCGCTATACGTAGTGCAAATCGAGCGGGCACGGAACCGGATCATTGTTGGTGAGGAAAATGAGCTAGAGGCTGTGGAGTTTATTGCCAAGGGTGTAAATTGGGTCGCGTTCGACACGCCGAAGGAGCCAGTTCGCGCGCTGGTTAAGATAAGGTATCGGCACGATCCATCGCCTGCCACGATCTTTCCTATGACACTCGCGGACGAGGGCGTCCGCGTTCCGCATGCACGGATAGTTTTCGACGAACCGCAGCGCGCTATCACGCCGGGACAGGCGACAATATTCTACGACACCGAGACCAGCGAAGAAGTGGTCGGCGGCGGTTGGATAGTTAAGAATTGGTGAGGAAACAGTTATGCCAAAAGAGAAGAAACGACTAAGCAAAAACGCCAAGGCCGCGCTAAAGGCGATCAATGACTCAAAGCTCCTTGCCGCTGCCAAAGCAGCGGTGGGTACAAATGCCGGCCAGGAATTCCGCGCAGCCCAGGTGACGCCGCGCACCACAGGAGCCAATAAACTGCGGCCCGAGAAGAAGAAAGGATAGATTGTGCGGCCTCCTTCGAACTATCGGACGAGCTGAAGGCGAAACTCCCTCGCCGACTTTCTGCCAAAATGCGTGAGTTGCGAGGAGTTGGACGAACGAGTAGAACGCGTGGTTGCTTGACCAGCGGCTGTCACGCGAAGATCAGACCGACGGATTGGGGCCATGAATTGAAGGAAACGAAAGTGATAAAGGTCATTCTCCGCCATCTCTATTTTGAAAAACGGGCTTCGCTTAACGTCAGCGAAACAGCTTCGGCAAGTGCGGAGATCGCCGAACGTTTTTTTGAGAACATTGATCTCACTAATATTGCCAGGCTGCACACCTTCATCCGCGTACCCAAGTTCAACGAGATTGACACGTCCTTCATCTACAATAAGCTCTGGCGTGACCGACCCGACGTCGTAACCGTCGCGCCGCGTACCGATCTCGGCACCGGGGCGATAGAGAATGTTGCATTTGACGCAGAGACGGATTGGGTCGAGAACCGTTGGGGTATTCGCGAACCGTTCGGCGGCGAAGTTGTTGATCCACAACGGATTGATCTGGTCATTGTCCCGCTGCTTTCTTTTGCCGAGAGTGGACATCGGGTCGGGTATGGCAAGGGGATTTACGACCGCTTTCTCGCGAGGTGCCGGACGGATTGTCTGAAGGTTGGCGTTAGCTGCTTTCCGCCAGTCGCGGCCATTGATGATGTGAGTGAAACTGATGTCAGATTGGATATTTGCATAACGCCGGATCGTGTGTACAAAAACTAAAAGGACGCGGCATTAACCACATCCTTTCGCAAATAGATATTTGAAAATTTGCCCCTACTTGGCCTTCATAAGGTCGCGAATCTCTGTCAGCAGAGCTTCCTGCGGCGGCGGCGGCGTTTCGGCGGCGAGCTTTGTAAAGTAGTTCATGGCCGCTTTGGCGATCAGAAACATCACAAAACCGACAATAATAAAGGTCAGAATATCGCTAAAGAGTTGTCCATAGCGGACGAGCGGCGCTCCGCCCTTAACAGCAGCATCGATCTGATCGGGCGTGGCACCCGCACCGAGTTTTCCGCTAAGGTCGTAAAACTTGGCCTTAAAATCCATCCCACCGGTTACGAGTCCAACGAAAGGCATAACTATACCTTCCGTAAAGGTCGTGACGATTTTTCCAAATGCGGCGCCTAGGATGACGCCGATCGCAAGATCGAGTACGTTACCACGCGCGATAAAAGCTTTGAATTCATTAAACATTGATAGTTTCCTCCTGAGTCAAATAAATGGAAATACTGCACGTACTACAACAGCATATCCCAGAAAAAGGCGGGGCCAGCCTTCGGGCCTTCCCCGCCTTCAAGAAGTGGAAGTTGTAAAATGTTAGACCGATGCTGCGTCGGCTGATTCTTCGAGATCGTCGTCATCGTCGTCATCGGTGAGGTACGCATCAGAGTCGTCGTTGCTCTCAGCCAGCGGAAGAACCGGCGGGGCGGGTTGTTCGTACTGAACGGCCGCCGCCACCGCTTCTTCTTCCTGCGTCTCGCGGGCCTTTAACATGCTGCAACTGCCCTCGAGAATCGCGCCTTCCTCGACGATCAGTCGGGGACTGTGAATGTTGCCGAGAACACGTGCGGTTCTCCCAAGTTGGAGCTTTTCTGACGCAACTATGTCCCCATTTACAGTCCCATTTATCATCGCGGCCGCAACCGCAATATTTGCATCGACCTGGCCGTTGGTTCCGATTATCAGGGTCCCTGATTCCGACGTTACCGTACCGATCAAATGTCCGTCAACGCGGAGCATCGCGTGAAACTGCGTTTCGCCCGTCAATGTTGTGCCGTGGCCGACGAAGCCGCTCAGGCGACCCTCTTTAATGTCGCGAGCCATCGAATCGCTTTCCGATATTGCTCTCGATCCGGTTGAAGTTTGTGCCTCGTTTGCGTATCGGTATGCCGGTTCGACGGGAGTTGGTTCGAGATGTTCTGGTTGGTCTGTTCTGCCTCTGCCCATTCTGATCATATATTTACCTGCCTCTCTAAGAAGAATTTTTGAAAGGAAAACATTGAAAATACGCCCTCATTATCGAGGCATCTCTGGCACCGGCACGCGACCTTAGTTCTTTCGATTTTTCCCTTAAAATAGATAATAGATGACGGTTCGGGCATGTGTCTAGTCATTTTTTGAGGTTGTCAAACAGATTGCGCCGTGTCAGAATCGTAATCTTTCGGGCAAGTGGAGTAAAACGTTGCAGACTGAGACCAAAACCAGAGGTAAATTACTAAAAAAGATCGGCCGTGCGATCAATGATTTCTCGATGATCGAGGAGGGCGACAAGGTCATGGTCTGCCTCTCGGGCGGCAAAGACAGCTACGCAATGCTCGACCTTTTGCTTGATGTGCAGCGGCGTGCACCGGTGAATTTCTCACTTCTCGCCGTCAATCTCGATCAGAAACAGCCCGATTTTCCCGAGGAAGTCCTGCCGAATTACCTGACTGAGCAAGGCGTTCCCTTCCGCATCGTCGAGGAAGATACCTATTCGATCGTCACCGCCCACATCCCGGAGGGCAAAACGTACTGCTCGCTTTGTTCACGCCTGCGCCGCGGCATTTTATACAACGTCGCCGTCGAAGAAGGCTGTACAAAGATCGCCCTCGGCCACCACGCGGACGACATCATCGCGACGTTTCTGATGAATCTCTTCTACGTCGGCCAGCTAAAGGCAATGCCGCCAATACTTCGCAGCGACGATGGCCGCAACACTATCATCCGCCCGCTCGCGTATTGTCAGGAAGCGGAGATCCAAAAATACTCGGACGAGCAAAGATTCCCAATCATCCCCTGCAATCTCTGCGGTTCGCAGCCAAACCTCAAACGCGCGAGAGTAAAACGCCTGATTACCGAGCTCGAAAAGGAAACGCCCTTTATCCGCAGTTCAATGATGACGGCCCTGACCAACGTCACCGGCTCACACTTGCTGGATAACGAGCTGTACGATTTCCAAAATTTCGAACCGATGGTCAAACGCATCCCCGCCGGCCACGGCTCGGTCGAAAAGGAACTGGACGAAATATTCGACCACTCGGAATCGGTATTCGTTCCCCAGAATTCAGACTTCAAAGCCGCCGCCGCCGAGCTTCTAAATTAGCTGCTGGTTCGGCTGGCGATCAGATCGCGAAGCTCACGCACCACCGGATCGCTGTACCCGAATCGCGACTCCCACCGCATCCGCGGCATAAACCGCACAAGGCGACCGATCCTCGTGGGCCGCGCCAGATTAAGCTCGACAAGATTACTCCGAGAGTAGATTATCTCAGACACGCTTTCGACATCGCCGATCGGAACTGTGATCTCTTTGAGCAGATAATTCGAAACATAGAAATTGTCATCGTCCACGAGCACCCGGCGTGAGCGATGCCAAATGAAGCTTATCCAAAAGATCGCTCCAATAAAGCAGCACAAACCAATAACTAACGGAATATTCGATCGCGTGTGCGATTGACGCAGCAGATAGTAATAAACTGCGAGCAGCGCCGCGACTTTCAACAGCAGCGGACCGACAAACATTGCCGGAAACGTAAAAATGGAGGAAAGCCGACGACGCATGAGCACAAGTATAGATCAAACTTCCCGGTAGCGAAATTTACTCGAAGCTGTGCGCCGAGTTGATAGTTATCTCAATCTGCGTTCTTATTTCGCCGCCGGCATTCGCGCTCTAAGTTCCCGGCTTAGAGCAAATCCAAAAATTCTTTCAATTCTGTCGGCAATTCCTGCGTAAATTCGAGGCGTTCGCTGGTTTTTGGATGTGTGAAGGAAAGCTGTTCGGCGTGGAGGAAGAAGCGGCGCATTGAGGCTATGCCGTTTCGGACGTAACTGTCCATTACGGTGTTGTCGCGGCCTTCGTTGTATATCTCGTCGCCGACGACGGGGTGGTTGAGGTAGGCCATGTGGACGCGGATCTGATGGGTGCGGCCGGTTTTGATCTCGATGTCGAGGAGCGTGAATTTGTCGTAACGTTTTCGCACCTTCCATAGGGAAAGAGCGGTGCGGCCGTGGGTCGCGACTTTCATCCGCAGGCGGTTGTGCTTATTGCGACCGATCGGCGGCATCGACCTTGCCGAGATTTTGTTCGAGCGAGCCGTGGACGAGGGCGATGTAGGATTTATGTACCTGACGCTCGCGGAATTGTTCCGACAAGGCTTCGTGGACCTCGTCGTTTTTGGCGACGACGATCAAGCCTGAGGTGTCTTTGTCGAGGCGGTGAACGATGCCGATGCGGCTCTCGTTCGGAGTACCAGCTTTAGCTGGCTCATGCGGCGAGGAGAGAACCACCCCGTCAGCCGAAGCGGCTGCCACCCCTCCTTCGTAAGGAGGGGAGTTAGGAATGTGGTCTCTGCCGCGAGTCGAGGGAACCACCCCGTCAGCCGAAGCGGCTGCCACCCCTCCTTCGTAAGGAGGGGAGTTAGGAATGTGGTCTCTTCCGCGAGTCGAGGGAACCACCCCGTCAGCGGAGGCCGCTGCCACCCCTCCTTTGTAAGGAGGGGTGCTGTGGAGACCGAAGTGATAGGCGATCGCATTCGCGAGCGTTCCGGTCTGCACTCCGGCTCCGGGATGAACGACCATTCCCGCCGGTTTGTTGATCACGGCCAGGTACTCGTCTTCGAAAACGATGTCGAGCGGGATATCTTCGGGTTTGAAAACCGTGGCTTTGACTTCGACCAGATCGACATCGATCTCGTCGCTCGCCCGAAGTTTGTGCGAAGATTTTACGGCCTTTTCATTTACAAGAACATCTTCATTTTCGATCAAACGCTGAATGCGCGAACGTGACCAGCCTTCGATCCGCTCGGCGAGATAGGCGTCAAGCCGCATTCCGGCTTCGTCTTGCTCAACCGCAAAGTTGTTTGGCGTTTCGGCTTCGGAGACTTGTTGTTGCTGTGTTTTGGTCAATTTATTTCCTTTGGCTGAGCGACCCTGCGCAGACGCATTACTAAAAAAATGATGGATGCAGCAGCTACTAAAAGACTCACGCCCTGCGATGTAGAAAGGCCGGTAAGTGTAGTAAACCCAAACAGATCGCCACGTGGGTCGTCGCGGATGAATTCGATCGAAAAACGCACCAGCGAATAGATAATGCCGTAAATTATCAATATCTGCCCGTCGAATTTCTTATGACGATGGAGCCAAAACAGGAGGCCGAAGACCGCGAGCATGGTCAGGCTCTCGATCATCTGTGTCGGGTAAAGATATAGATCGCTTCCATCCGGGCCGACGATGGGAACGCCCGTATATTCGTGGCCGAGATCGGTAAAATGAACGCCGAGCGGGCTATCGCAAACCTTTCCCCAACAACATCCGGCGGCAAAACAGCCCTGCCGTCCGAATGCCTGACCAAGTGCAACGCCGGGCGCGAAAGCGTCTGCAACCTTCCAAAACGGCAGCTTGTAAAGCGGAACGAGAATCACCACCGCCAAAAAACCACCGATCAAACCGCCGTAGAAGACGCCGCCGGAACGCAGGAAATCGAGCGTGAAAATATTGACATTGTCTTCAACGAGCAGCATCAAAATCTTTGACCCGACAAGCCCGCCGACCAAAACCCACAACCCAAGATCGTAGATTCGCTCGCGTGGCAATCCATCGCGTGCGGCAAGGCGCGACGCGACAAAAAGCGCAACCAGCATCCCGACCGCCAGGAAAATGCCGTAGGTGGTTACTGGGAACGAGCCGATTTTGAACAATTCAGGGTACATAATCTAGGCAGAAACACGAGCGGTAGCGAGTGTGCCTTTCCGCGAAAAAAAAACTGACGGTTCAGGAACGCTCCTAAACGTCCCGTCTCCCTTTCTCTATCCGGAGCACTGATACTGACTCACATATCCCAAAACAAACGCTGAAGAACCCTGTTAAAATTACTGCGAAGCATATGAGAGCAGTTGCAATAGTAATAGAAAACAAAACCACTTCTCCGTCATAGTATCTCTGGATCATTTCAGCGGTCTGCATTTCGACAGGCAAGGTCGACCGGGCCATAAGCTCTAGAACATAAAAATAAGCCGCTCCAACAACGCAAAGTCCAACCGCTAGGATCCCAATTATTCCTATGAATTTTCCGCCATCCGTCATTTTACACTCTCGTGAAATTCGTTCGTTTCCCTATGATTCCGGCACACTCCCTACCGGTCGTGTTTCTGCCACCTTCTTCTTCGAAAAAAACATATCGATAACCAACAGCCCGGCTCCAACACATATCGCGGCGTCGGCAACGTTAAACGTCGGATAATGCCAACTGCCAATCTGGACATCGATAAAATCGATCACAAACCCCAGTCTTAGACGGTCGACCACGTTGCCGACGATGCCTGCAAGCAGCAGAGCGAGCGAACCGAGCACACGGTCGTCCGATCGCGGTGTCCGCCAAAAGAAGTAGAAAACAAGGGTTGCCGCGACCAAAGCGACAATAGACAATCCCCAGCGTCCCATGTCGCCGTGATCGTCAAACATTGAGAATGCGACGCCTGTATTCTGCGCGTACGCAAAATTCAAGAATCCTGGGATGACAGACCAGTCACCACCAAATCGAAGCGCTCGTGTTGCCCATGCCTTCGACGCCTGATCGATCATGAAGACGCCGCCCGCGATGGCCAGATAGGCTAGTTTCCAGATGATGTCTTTTTTACTCACTAATTCTTTTTGAGTTCCATTGCCGGTTTCGGCGCGGCGAAGAACGTTTTACTGACGATCTTCCATTCGCCATTGATCTTGAGCAGCGTCATATAATCGGTAAATTTGGCTGTCGGATAATCGAGAATGATCGTTGCGACCGCCGCGTTGCCGACGACCTCGACCGTCCCGATGCGGCGTTTTCGTTTGTCCTCGTCTGCCGGCGGTTTGCCCGTCGCTCCGGCAATATATTCGGCAAACGAACGTGTCGTATATTTGCCGTCGCGGATCCAGATCAGATTGCCCTCGGTGTGAAAGGCTTTCCTAAAATACTCACCATCACCGGTCGCGTGACCCTTGAGATAATTCTCAAGCGGTATCATCACCGCATCCTTATCGCTCTGCTGAGCGGTCGCAAAACCAGAAACTATTAAAACGACAAGCAGGAGAAGAACAAAATTCAGCTTTCTCATATTTTCGTACTCCCTTAAGATTCGTCGGGTGTACCTGTTACGACACCCTGGTGCAATTCGAGATATTTGGTGCGAACGTACTCATTGAGCCGCCCGGCAAACGTTGCGTCAAGTCTCTTAATCTTGATCAACTCCTGCACGTCCGCAAGATCCTTGAGCCGGTCGGTCGCGGTCATGCCCGACGCCAGTTTTAGCTCGATCAGCTTTTCAAGCGAGATAGTCTTTACACCGTCGATGACAACCGAAAAATCCGCCGGATCGGGAAAAGCAACCGGCTTTGGCAGACCGTCGCCTGGAAACTCACCGGTTATTATTATATCCAGCGGAACATTACCGTCCGTCGTTCGGAATTTCTTCCGCGCGCCTTCGAATGACGGTCGATAACCGAGGCCAACCAATTTTTCGCTGAACTGCTCTCGCCCTTCGCGAGTCAACAATAGGTCTATATCCGCTGTAAAACGCTGAAACCCGTGTTGATTTAAAGCAACGGCGCCCACCACTGCGTAGTCGATGTCACGGCGTTCCAGATCTCGCGCCAATCGAATTAGTGCATCATTCAGCATTCCTGTTCCGTTAAAAAACCGAAGACCCTCCGAAAAGGCTGCGGTTGGCGAGGAGATAAGTGTTTGAAAATCAACCGCCATCGCTATTCAGTGTACGGAAATATCGCCTTCGGAGCCTTGTACCGCTTCCACCAATCTGTATAGCAAACGTCGGTGCAGCCGATAGCATGCGTGACGACCCGCCATTTGCCGCCGGATTTTCGCAACAGGCCGAAAAAGTTGTTGTCGAATGCGTCTTCGTACCCTTCGAACTGCGTATTTTTCAGCCCCGGCTCCTGCCCTGACGGCAGCATCGGCGAGCCGCCGACAAATGCCCAATTACCTTGAACCTTAAAATCGTCGGTGACAAAAACGATCTTCTGCTTAAAAGCCTTCTCAACCGGCACCCGCAGGGCGTCGAGGATCGCGGTGCGTTCGGCGGAACCTTTTTCAGGCGTGTAATCACCTTGCGCCATGGTGAAGGCGGAGGATATCAGAACGACGATAATGCAGAGAAAAATGTTGTAAAACATGCCGATTATTTTAGATGTTTAGTAGCAACATACGGATGTTTTGGATTGACGACGAGTTTTTGCTGCCTCGGATCTATTAGTACGTCCATATCTTCCATCGGGATAACGCCTAGCAGAACTTCGGAATCGCCCGGGAGGACTATCGCATCAACCGATGTGCGGCGATTCTGAAATCGTACCTCTATCGGGCCGACGACATCAACCTCGATCAGCGTTTCATCGGCCAGAGTCGCAAACTGCTTTTCGATAAACGGCAGTCCAAGCTGACCCCTGACCGTCTCATTGATCGACAGGTTGATCGCCCCGCTGTCGACAAGAGCTTTGAGCGTAACCTTCTTTACTTTATCTTCTGCGATCAATCCTTGGCGAAAATTATATACGTCACCCGCATTCGACAGATCGATCTCTGCATATACTAAACCCACTTCGTTCACTCCGGATTCATGCTTAGGATGTTCCTTTTTCGGAACGGGAATCAACATAACGACAATTATATACCCTTTACGATCTCAATTAGCGCTTCGTTGCATCTTTCGCAGACGGTTGGAAACTGCGGGAATTCGCCGACGCGGGTTGAGTAGTTCCAGCAGCGTTCGCATTTCTGGCCGTCGGCCTTTTGAATTTCGACCGACGTGCGGACAGGAGTGTCCGCACTCCCTTCATGAACCTCGACCTGCGAGACGATGAAGATGTAACGCAGTTGACCATAATAATCAAGCAATAGGCGTGTCGTCGCCGCATCGGTTGTCAGGATGACCTTTGCTTCGAGCGACGAGCCGATCTGTTTTTCGTTGCGGGCTGTTTCGAGTGCTTTCAGAACTTCGTCACGGAGCGAGAAGACGCGTTCCCAGCCGGACCGCAGGCTTCCAGTCTGCGTTTCACCGGCGGGCTGGAACCCCACCTTCCGGCTCGGAAACTCGGCAATGTGCACCGACGCCTCGCGCGATCCGGGCAAGTTTTCCCAGGCTTCATCGGAAGTGAAAACAAGGACCGGTGACAGCAAGCGACAGAGGGAATCGGCAATTTGAAACAATGCCGTTTGTGCCGATCTCCTTTCAATCGATTTCGGAGCGAAGATGTATAAACGATCCTTTATAATGTCGAAATACCGAGCCGACAGCGTAATCGTACAAAAACCATAAAGCGCGTTATACGCCGCCTGAAAGTCGTAAGCTTCGTATGCCGCGAGAACTTTCTCGTTCAGCTCATCAAGCCCTGCGAGTGCCCACAAATCGATGTCGAGCATGTCGCCCGGTTCGACAGTATCGCTTGCGGGATCAAAGTCAGCGAGATTGCCGAGGGCGTATCGCAGCGTGTTTCGCATCTTGCGATATGCATCTACAACTCGTGAAAGTATCTCGTCCGAACATCGAACGTCCTCGGTGTAATCAACTGCGGCAGCCCACAACCGCAGGATCTCGGCTCCGGATTTGTCGATGATCTCCTGCGGAGCCGTGACGTTGCCGATGGATTTCGACTGCTTTTTACCTTCGCCATCGACGACCCAGCCGTGGGTGATGATCTGTTTGTACGGCGCACTGTCGTGCGCCGCAATTCCGCAGCTCAGGCTCGAATTGAACCAGCCGCGATACTGGTCGCCGCCTTCGAGATAGACGTCGGCAGGGAATCTTAACATTTCGCCGCGCGTCTCCAGAACCGCGACGCAACTCGAACCCGAATCGAACCAAACGTCGAGAATATCCGTCTCTTTGCGAAAATCCGCACTGCCACATTCGCATTTAAAACCCTCGGGCAGCAATTCGCTCTCAGGCCGCGCGTACCAAGCGTCAGCCGTTTCGACGGCAAAGATGTCGGCCACGTGATCGACGATCTTCGGATCGGCGACCTCCTGATCGCAGGCCTGGCAATAGAAAACCGGGATCGGAACACCCCACGAACGCTGCCGCGAAACGCACCAGTCGGGTCGGCCCTTAAACATGTTGTTCATACGGCCTTCGCCCCAGGCGGGAAGCCATTTGACCTTCGCGATCTCCTCCATCGCGCGTTCACGAAGCGATGAGCCACCGACTGCTTCATCCATTGAGATGAACCACTGCGGTGTCGCTCTAAAGATGACGGGATTCTTACAGCGCCAGCAATGCGGATAGCGGTGATCGTACCGTTCGACGTTTACAAGGGCACCGCGTTCGCTAAGGAATTCGACGATCTTTGGATTCGCTTCGAAAACGCTCAGCCCAGCAAAATGCTCGACTTCTGCGGTAAATCGACCAGCAGCATCGACCGGAGCGTAAACTTCGAGCCCGTATTTTTTCCCAACCGCAAAGTCATCCGCACCGTGTCCGGGTGCGGTGTGAACGCAGCCTGTTCCGGATTTCCCAGCGGCTTTGCTCTCGTGCCGTGCGTCGAGCTCGACCTCGGCGTCAGCCTCGCCGAGCGTGACGTGGTCGGCGTTCATGATGAGCGACGGGCGGTCGAGCCAGGCGTGCATGGCTTCGAGACGGTCAAGTTTTGAGCCTTTGAAGCGAGCGATCTCCTCGAATTCGGCAAAACCGCAGGTCTCGGCAAACGCACTCGCGAGTTCCGAAGCGACAATGAAAACCTCATCCGAAAACTCCCCTCCTGCCTGAGGAGGGGTGGCAGCTCCATCGTTTTTTGATGGGGCTGACGGGGTGGCGGGAGAGATCGCCGAATAATCAAAATCCGGATGAACAGTGATACCAAGATTTGCGGGCAGAGTCCACGGGGTCGTCGTCCAGATGACGACAAAAACATTCTTACCAACCAAAGCCGGATCGATCAGCGCTGGGTCGGATTTGAGCGGAAATTTTACATAGACAGACGGCGAACTGTGCTCGCGATACTCGACCTCGGCCTCGGCAAGCGCGGTTTGGTCGTGGATGCACCAATAGACGGGACGCAGTCCCTTGTAGACGAAACCGCGTTCGAGAAACTTGCCGAAAAGCCGCGCGGTCGATGATTCATACGCGGCCGACATCGTTAAGTAAGGCGTTTTCCATTCACCCAGAATGCCGAGTCGCTGAAAGTCGCGCGTCTGCCCTGTCATCGCCGTCGAGGCGTGTTCGCGGCAGATGCGGCGAAAGCTCGACACCGGAATGTCTGCCTTATTCTTGCCCTTCTCGGCCAGCTTTTTCTCGACCAAAGTCTCGATCGGCAGCCCATGGCAATCGTAGCCCGGGACATAAGGCGCCTCAAAACCCATCATCGACCGCATTTTCACGACAAAATCCTTGAGTATCTTATTGAGCGCCGTGCCGATGTGAATGTCCGCATTAGCATACGGCGGGCCGTCGTGCAGGATAAATTTCTCGCGGCCCTTCCGAGCCTCGAGCACCTTGTCATAAAGCCCCATCTCCTGCCATTTCTTCAAACGCGCCGGCTCCATCTGCCCAAGATTCGCTTTTTGCGCAAAATCGGTCCGCGGTAGATTGACTGTTTTCTTAAGATCTATTTGTTCACTCATCTATAAAATCAAAAAGGCCCAAGCTGTTGATTAGCTTGGGACCAATAAAAAGCAAAATTTTGCCATCGCTCAACTTTCGTTCAGCACCGTCCCGTTGATTGAGATGATAATTGGCGATAACCTCCGCATGCAGTCAGTGTAACACAATCTGGTCTTTTTCATGATCCTCGATCACTTCTACAGCACGGGAATTGAGTGTTTCTCGCACAAATTCCGATAGGCTTTGACCGTTTATGGCTGCAGCAAATCGCGCTGCCTCCATAGTCTCTGCCTTTAGCCTTAGATTCAGCTGACTCCGCCCTTCCTGTTCTGAAGCAATTTTCGTCATTCTTCTACTCCAATGTCTTAATCCATTTTGCGACGTGTTCGCCAGTCGCCCATTCGACCATTATAACTTTGTTAAAAGTAAGATTGTGTTGGATTCTGGATATTTCTCTATTTGATTCAACATCAATGCCGATGAACTCTTTATCGGTCATAACAATTACTGTGTTTTGATTTGGCGAGACGTATACGTCAAGCAAAGCTGGGTAGATTTGTTTGAACTTTTCGAAATCAATCGGCGGATTATCATATCTCGCAAGTTTCTTCGGAGCATCTCCAAAATCAGCAGTGAGCATAAAGGAACGATGCGTGTTTCCATCAACAAGAGCACGTCCTTGTAATGTGGTCCTCGCAGTTTGTCGTTCCAGTGTAAAAGTAGGGGTTCTGCCAGGATAATTATTGGTTAACGATACTAGCCACATTTTCCATATAGCATCCATATCGTTAACCTTCATTTCAGGATCATTACGGCGATTTATATCGAAATCACTTTTGTATGTCTCGATTATCCGTTTTTTGGGTACCCAGTCCGAGAGTTTCCCAGAAATCCTAGCACCACCAAGATTTACTACCCGGCTATTTTCGGAAGCTTCAAACCATG
Organism: uncultured Acidobacteriota bacterium; assembly: GCA_963738935.1. GTDB lineage: Bacteria > Acidobacteriota > Blastocatellia > Pyrinomonadales > Pyrinomonadaceae > OLB17. Next base: position 3,954,791 of record CAVTYF010000001.1, read on the forward strand.
CTGCACCACCATGAATTAATGACCAATAACCATCTGCGATGTAGAAGCCATCTGATACCCAACCAATTTTTTTATAATCGCTTATGTTCCTATGATACTCACGATCATCTTTCTTTAATTTTCGGTATTCTCGGTCGATCTCAGATCTTGTTCTATCGATAAGGTTTCTTTTGACAGTTGGAATCTTCCCCGTTCTCAGGAGCAACCCAAACCCGAGTGTAATCGAATCCAAAGTTCTTCAACGAACCCTTGGCTTCCATTTCATCAAGGTGTTCATTTTTGTCTCGCGGCTTCGGCTCAAAGTATCGGGCCTGACCCAGAAAAAGCCATCCGTTTGTCTGAGGGCTCGCTATAAAATCTAACGAAGAAGCAATCCGGAGATGATCGCCATCGCGCACGATCAATAATGTCTTGTTCGTAGGCTCTTTTTTCGATTGCTTTTCAAAATCGTCATAGAATTGGGAATAACCTTTTGCGTCATCGCTCTTATCTGTGTCGAACCCTAATAACAATGCTGAGCGTCCCTGCTTTGGCCGCAAAGAGGAGAGAGAATCCTCTAAGGATGGTTGAGATTTCGATTGATCAGTTTGTGGCTCAAAAGCTTCGGAAGACTGAATACGATCCAAACAAAACCCGAACCATCCGATTAGCAGACAAATCCCCGCGAGAGCATATTTCATGATTAAACGTATATCTTAGATCGAAAGCAAATGCAACGATTTTTTTCAATTAGAGGGTAATCAAAATCATTCCTCCTCCACCGTACACAACAGCGGATATTCCCTCGCCTTTGCCAGATTTATGGCTTTGTTGCATTTCATGTTGGCGATCTCGTAGGGGTAAATTCCGGCGATGCCGAGGCCTTCGTTGTGGACTTTGAGCATGATGGTGAAGGCCTCGGCGTCTTCGCGGTTGAAAACGTACTGTAGGATAAATACGACAAATTCCATGGTCGTAAAATCGTCGTTGTGGAGCAGCACCTTATAGAGCTTAGGTTTTTTGAGCTTTATTTCTCGTTCGGTCAGCACTTCGCCGCCGTCGTCGATGTCGGGATAATCGGACATGAAGAAAATTATAGACTTCGGCGTGGTTTTTTGCTAAATTTCAGTTGCGCTGTTTACCAAGTATTCAATTTAGCCATTTTGACCGGTTCCCGGAATTGAAACCCGGCGCCGATTAGACATTTTGTCCACCCGCACGGCAAATGAAGAAAGATTTGTACCCAACTTCGACGTTGCGTCGACCGAATTCCGCCCGCGGCAATGCGGCGGCGGTGCGGGCGATCTCGTTCGATAGTATCGATGCGGTTTTTCGCAGCGTTGGGCAAAAGCTTCGCGAGGGCCTGTCGGGCGATGCCGAACAGATCTTGACAAAGACGATCGTCGGCTACGATCATACGCCGGACAATCTCGCGAACCTCAGGCGTTTGTTGTCGTTTACGCTCGAGACCGCCGGGCGTTATAAGGAATCGCTGGAAACGATCCGCGATTTTGCCGACGATGCGAATCTCGCCCGGCTGGGAATCGAAACTCAGATAAAGGTCACAACGCAGCTCGCCATCGCCTATAACAACACCGGCGACCAGCCAAAAGCGATCACGCTGCTCAAGGAAAATCGTGACAAGGCCGAGGCGAACGAGCTAAGAAACCTGCTCGGCAGCGTCGATATCGCTCTCGCCCGCGTTTATCGTAAACTCGCCGAGTTTCCGATCTGCCGCGATTTTGCGCAAGTAGCGCTCGACCATTTTCGGGACGATGGCAACTGGCTCGGCATGGCCGAGGCGTATCGCGAGATAGCCAATAGCTATCACCAGGAAGGCAACAGCGAAAAATCGATCGAGAATTTTCAGCAGGGAATCAATATCATCGGCGAAAACAGCGCTGCCCTTTATGCTCGGCAAGCTCTACACAGACATGTCCGGCGCGTACTGGTTTTTGCGCCGCCCGCAGGATGGGATCGCGTGTCTTGAGAAATCTATTCAATTTTTTGACCAGACCGCCCACGCGCTCAACTCGGTCATCGCCTACAACAATCTCGGCATCAATCTCGTCCTCATCGGTGAATGGACCAAGGCCGAAGAGATGATCAACCGGGCGCTCGATATCGGCGAAAAAGAAGGTTATGTTCATGTCGCTGGCATCTACGATTCGCTGGGCGAACTAAAAATACTTCGCGGCGATCTCGATGAGGCCGAAGAATGGCTCGACAAGGCCGTCGCCTTTGCCGAAAGCCACAAACATTCCTGGTACACGATCCAGTCGATGCGAAACCTGGCGAGGTGCTACCTTGCCCAGGGTCGTCACAAAAAGGCAAACGCCAAGGCGGTGGAGACGATCAACCGGGCGCGAGCGATCGGGGATAAACACTACGCAAATATGGCCGGCCTCGTGCTTGCCGAGGCTAGTATCGGTCAAGGGTTAGTCGAGCAATGCGAAACGTCGCTCACTGCGATTGAAGAGAACGATCCGTCCGAGGATTTCTTTGTTTTGGGCAATATCCAGCGAATTCGGGGCCTTGCCGCCCTTGCCGCAGATGACCCGGAGCTTGCCGTGCATCATTTCAACCGCGGTTTGACGATATTTGAAACGGCCGAGGATGTTTATCACGCCGCCCTGATGCATCATCTGCTCGGCGTCAATCTAGACCCTCGAAACGCGGCCCGGGCGCGGCAGCATTTGTCATCGGCATCGGACGTTTATAAAAAACTCGGTCTCAAAGAAAGTCTCGATAAGGTCGGTAGGGACCTTTTGCAAATCGCCGCCGCTGCAACATCGGTCGCGCCACGCTCAACAGAAAAACGTACAAACTCCGTCGTCTCACAGCTTCTGACGGTTCGGCTGGCCGAGGCGACCGTCTCGCGCGAATTGCTCTTTCGCGAACTCGTCGCCGTACTCCAACAGGAAAGCAACGCCAAAAAGATTGTAATCGCGCAGTACAACGATCAAAAGCGGCTTTATCCATTCATCACACACGGTTATTCGCCACAGGAAAGCAACGAGCTGGTATCAAAATATTGCCAAGCCCAATCAAAGCATGAGGATAAAGCATTCGCAAAGGCAAAGAACATCGCAGCTTTTCCACTTCGCGGATCGTCCGCCTCATCGCCGGCGGTTTTATTGTTAAATCCGGAATCGGGTGCGGTTTTGAGTGACGACAGCTCGCTCGCACCGCTTTTCCGCGTGGTCGAGTTGGGGATGGACGTAATCGCCCTGCGCGAAAGGGACAAGTCGCTACCGACAACGAGCGAAACCTCGCCATATACGTCAAACAGTCTGATGCCCGGCTTTATTCACTCGTCACCGGCAATGACCGCGCTGGTCGAGGAAGTTTACAAGATACGCTCGTCCGATGTGACCGTCCTCGTGACAGGTGAATCGGGAACCGGTAAGGAGTTGGTTTCGCGAGCGATCCACACGCTTTCGAATCGCAAAGACCGCATTTTTGTTCCGTTTAACTGCACGGCCGTGCCAAAAGAGCTGGCTGACGCGCATCTTTTCGGTTATAGGAAAGGTTCATTTACCGGCGCGGTCAACGATTCGCCCGGAACGATTCGCACGGCCGATGGCGGGACGCTTTTTCTCGATGAGATCGGCGATCTACCGCTGGATGTGCAGCCAAAGCTGCTCCGCTTTTTACAGGAGGGCGAGATACAGCCGCTCGGCGAGAAGAAACCGCTCAAGGTCGATGTCCGCATTATCGCCGCGACCAATATGCCGCTCGAGGACAAGGTCGCCGACGGCACATTTCGTGAGGATCTGTATTACCGCCTGAATGTCATCCGGCTGCGCGTACCGCCGCTTCGCGAACGCCGCAGCGAGATACCGCCGATTGTGCAGTATTATGTCAACCATTACTCGGCCCGTTTTGACAAGCACAATCTCGCGATCACGCCGCAAACCGTCGATATGCTCATGGTCTGCAACTGGGAGGGCAACGTCCGCCAGCTCTGCAACGAGATACAACGCGTCGTTGCCCGCGCCGTCGATAACGAGGTCATTACACCCGAACACCTCTCGCCCGAACTAAAACGAAGCGCCAAACCACTGACGCCATTTGATATGAATTCCAACGTCACACCGATCGCATCCTATGACGGCTCAGTCTCGCCATTTACAAACATCGCCACCGGCGGCACGCTGGAAAGCGCCGTCTCAGAACTCGAAATGCAGATCATAAAATCCGCCCTCGCGCGCCATAACTGGAATATCTCCCGCGTCGCGGGCGAACTCGGCCTGACACGGCGCGGCCTCTATTTGAAGCTTTCGAGGTATGGGATAGAGAAGGCGGCTTGAATCATAGCGATCTCTACGATGGGTCATTGGTATTTTATTGCACGGAAACAGGGGTTGAGTTCGCTACAGGAGCTTGGGGCGAGGTTGGGGTACTTGTGAAAAGGCGCGGCAGGAACACTCCAAGCAGGGCTCCAACAATAAGGATAACGACAGCCCAAAAAACATAGTTAAGGACTTGGAAACGCCCCAATGACGTTTGAAGTGTTGTGATACTCCCAAGCCGGGCTCGATCCGTTTCCTCCAACCCTTTTGTTCGTTCTTGTACCGCGCTGATGTGGCCGGTCAGCGTCGCCACATTCGTCGTAAGGGCAGTAATTTGTCTGCTATTTTCGTCAACCGTATGATTTACCCTTTCGACGTCGGTTGCAATGCTTCGTGTCTGGGCCGCTAGATTGCTTACATCGTCGGTAAGGCTCTTAACGTTAGTAGTTAAGTCTCGAATCGGCTGTAAAACATCATCGTACCGTGCTTTCAAATCCAGAATATCCCTCGTTATATCCTCAATTTGTTTAACTCTTTCGCTGATTTGCATCCATGGAAGAACCTCCATATTCATCATTCGATCAACAAACACGTCCGGGAAATTACCTGTTTGTAGACTAGAATCGGAAGGTGCAACTTTTTGTGGTGCATGCCCAAGCCGTTCAAAAACGACATTGCAAATCTTTCGCTTATGTCGAATTACAATTTTTCTTTGTGAAGCATTGTACAATCCAAACAAGAGATGACCGTCGTAACCGGGATCAACTAGGGAACCCGTGAGAAGTATTATTCCGTCGTACGCCAAAGCTCGTTTCGAACCAATTCTCGCGTAAATCTTGTTCGGAAGCTTCAATCTTTCTAGAGAAATAACCCCACCATAGGCCCCCGGGCCAAGTTCCATCCCTTCCTTTGACAAATCAATCTCGCGTCCCTCACCGCCAACAATTCCCTTGAGCCCGACGCTGATGTCATAGCTGGATGCTTCCAGTGAGGCCGACAAAAAGGTGTCCTTCGAGATCAATTTGCCAGACTGCACTAGTCCCTGAATCTCCTCATCGGTAAGGACACCCATGGTCGATTCACCGTCAGGAAAAAGTCTAGATTCTTGGTCTCTGATAGCCATAGTCGTTGGTGATGCCGAATAATGATGAATCACGTTTGAAAAAATGTCAATGTTTCATTCTCGCAACACGCTGTTTTCTTTGAGTTCAACTCAGTTTGGATAACTCAAAGGCTACCCATGGCAGCACATTTAATACCTGATCAACCTCTTTAAAAAGCGGCTTGATAAAGTAAGTTTGAGTGCTGTCTGGCCCTAAGCGCCGACTAATACTTCCTTATGGTAAAGTATCTTTCGAGATGAGTTTTTCTACATCGTGCGCGGAATGCAGAACACGAATTATCTCAATTCCAAAATCCGTTTGAGTATAGAAGATCAAATAGCGTTTAAAAGGGAAAATTAGAAGTTCGGCCCAATCCGGACGCCAGACGCGACCAGCGCGAGGACTGAGGGTCAGCATTTGGAACTTCTCGATAAATTGAACCAGGAAGTTTGTCGCTGCATCTTCGTCGTCCTCTGAGATGTAAGAGTGTATGTCCTCAAGATCGACGACCGCATTTTCTGTAATTTCAAATCGAGCCATTCGTCCGCTGTTTCTTTCGCTCCTGCAATTTTTTTCGCCCGTTTGTTTTTATTCGTTCGATCAACTTTTGCGCATCCTCTTGCGTTTCGACTGTAATAAACCGCCCCGCTTTGAGGTCATCAATGCCCTTTTGAAGTTCAAAACGCAAGTCTGCCTTCCTCATTTCCATCAGGCGGTCTTGCTCGTCAAGCAAGCGTAAACTTTCACAAACAACTTCTGCCGCCGAAGTGTAACCACCGGATTTCACCTTCCGCTCAACAAACGACTCCATTTCAGGTGTTAAAGTTATGGTCATCTGACGAATTTCTCCTTCGAGAACAGCATAATCTCAATCAGTATTGCAGTCAATGCTTTTCGCCTGCCATTTCCCGCAGACCGCCGATTATTTCCGGCAGAACATCGATCACAAATTCGACCTCCGCATCAGTATTAAATCGCCCCACCGAAAACCGGATCGCACCCATTGCTTGTGAATATGGCACATTCATCGCCTGCAAAACGGGCGAGGCGGTCTGATCGGCGGAGTTACAGGCTGAGCCGGTCGAGACGCAGATGTCGGCTTCGTCGAGGCGGTGGAGTATCATTTCGCCGTTTGTATTTTCAAATGAGATGTTCGTTGTGTTTGGGAGCCGTTTTGTCGGATCGGCGGTGCCGTTTAGACGAGAATTTGGAATTTTATGCAAAATTTCGTTTTCCAGCCGGTCTCGCATGGTTGCGACAACCGCCATCGGCGACATATCTTGCACAAACTCAGCGGCGGCACCGAGGCCGGCGATCTGGTGGACGGCTTCGGTGCCCGGCCGTTTCCCGTTTTCTTGTCCACCGCCGGTAAAAAGGGGCGAAAGCGAGACGCCATCGCGGATGTATAATGCTCCGATGCCTTTCGGACCGTGGAATTTGTGGGCTGAGAGCGAGAAAAGGTCAATTTCCGTCTCTTTTAGATCGATAGGAATCTTACCAACCGCATTGACGCCGTCCACGTGATACAGAGCGTCAGAATGCGCTTTTACGATCTCACCGATCTCACCCACCGGAAACAAGATACCGGTTTCGTTATTGGCAAGCATCGTCGAGACGGCGGCCGTTTCTCCGCACAGCGCGGAGCGCAAGCCGTCGAGATCGAGCGAGCCGTCACCATCGACATCGAGCCATGTGACGCGATAGCCTTTAGTTTCTAGCTTTTGACAGAGTTTCCGTATCGCCTCGTGCTCGACGCGGGTGGTGATGATGTGGTTTTTTTCAGGATTCGCTTCGAGTGCGCCGAGGATGGCCCAGTTGTCGCTCTCCGTCCCGCCCGATGTGAAAAAGATCTCGCCTGGTGCGCTCGCTCCGAGCAACTTTGCCAACGTTTCCCGCGTCCATTGTACGGCCTTCATCGCCTCGCTGCCGAGCGAATAGACCGACGAAGGATTGCCAAACGCCCCTTCTAAAAATGGCCGCATCGCCGCTAGTACCGCGGGAGCGACCTGCGTTGTTGCGTTATTGTCGAAATAGATCATCCCGGTTAAAATTCGATTCGCGTTAGATTTACGATTTTAGCCTTTACCTATTACAATTACGAATACACGTGAACGCACGACTTAATATAACTGAACCAACCGGCCGGAAATTTCACACCGAGATTGATGTGACAAAGACCTTTGCCATCGGCCGGGCAAAGGAGAACGACATCGTCCTGAATGATCGTCGCGTCTCTCGTAAACATGCGTTCATCGTTCCCGAGGGCGGTAAATATAAGATCGTTGACGGTTTTGTCGAGGGCGGCCAGCTTTTTCGTAGCGTCAACCATATATTTATCAACGGCACGATGCACCTCGAGCATATACTCGCCGATGGCGACGTTATCGTCATTGGCGAGAGCCGGCTCGAGTTTCTAGCGATCGAAACGACGACGCCAATCTACATTGACGTTCCGCCGACCGTCGAAGCAATTCCACGAGACGACAAGCCAAAGGTTGTAAAATTTGATGATGCGCCGCTCGGCCATACACAGATGCAGATTTCGGTCAACGAGATCATCGGTCGCAAATCAAACCTATCGCTCGAAAACGTCGTCGCGACGCCGACCGAGATCAAGGACCTTCGCCGAAAAGCCAAAATCCTCGAGCTGCTGTTCGAGATGAGCAAAACGCTTGGCACGGTATTTGAGTTGGAAGAGATTTTTGAAAAGGCGACCGACCTCATCTTTCGCGGAACCCCGGCGGATCGAGTGATCGCCTTGCTGGCCGAAGAATCGGCGGACGGAACGATGGACACTACGCTCTACCAGATTGGGGCTAAGACTCGCGACGCGAGCTTTGAAAAACTGAACGAGCGGCTCGCCGTCAGCCGGACGATTACGAACCGCGTGATGACCGATGGCGTAGCGATCCTATCGCAGGATGCAAAAACGGATGAGCAGTTTCAAGGGGCCGTGTCCATTGTGTCGCAGGGCGTCCGATCGACGATCTGTGCGCCGCTGGTAACTGCGTCAAACGTCCACGGCGTCATTTATGCCGACCGGCTCGACCCGTTTGCGGCATTCTCGCCCGATCATCTCGAATTGATCAGCGCGGTCGCCGCCCAGACGGCGGTCACGGTCGAAACGGTCAAGGCCCACAAACGCCTCGCCCGCGAAGAGGTCGCACGGGCCAATTACAGCCGTTTCATGCCCGAGTATGTCGTGCAGCAACTGCTCGAAAACCCTGATTCGTTCCGTCTCGGCGGGGTTAATCAAACTATAACGGTTCTGTTTGCGGACATTCGCGGCTTTACCTCGATTGCCGAGCATGAGAGTCCCGAGAATGTGGTTCGTTTGCTCAATCATTATTTTACGGCAATGACGGAGATTATTTTTGAACACGGCGGAACGCTCGACAAATACATCGGCGATGGCCTGATGGCCCTTTTCGGTGCACCGGCCACCACACCGGAGGACGCCCAGAACGCTCTCAAAGCTGCCGTTGCCATGCAGCGAGAGCTGGTTCGTCTCAAAACCGATCTGTCTGAAGAAGGCTTTGAAAAAGTCTCGATTGGCATCGGAGCACACACGGGCGTGGCGACGATCGGCTATATCGGTTCCGAACGCAGATCGGAATACACGGCCATCGGCGACACGGTAAATTTGGCCTCACGGCTGGAATCAAATACGACCGGCGGCCAGATATTGATAAGCGCAGAATGCGCCCAGGCGGCGGGCGACATCTTTCCTATGGTCGCTCGCGAACCATTGACGGTCAAAAACCGTCAGCAACCGGTCAATGTTTTTGAAGTAAAATGGGAGCAATAGTGTTGGAAGGTGTGATAAGTTAAGAGTATATTATGACACGACACCGATTTATCAAAAAATCTTTATGTTAAAGATATCGTCCCTCAAAAAACTGGTGACGGACTCGATGGCCATCGATCTGGGCACGGCCAGCACTATTATTGCCGTCAAGGGCCGCGGCGTCGTTCTCGATGAGCCGTCGTTGGTAGCGATAAACGAAACGACCGAGGAGATCGTTGCCTTTGGCTTTGAGGCCGCCGAATTGACTGGCCGCGAAGGCCGGGACGTAAATGTTCGAGCGCCGCTGATCGGCGGCGTCGTCGCCGATTTTGAACGAACCAAGAAAATGCTCGCCCATTTTGTAAAAAAGGCAAAAACGGGCGGCTCGAATATTTCGCTCCAAGCCGTTATGAGCATGGTTTCCGACGTAACTCACGTCGAGCAGCGAGCTTTGATTAACGCCGCCGAGGAGGCGCACATCGGCAAGGTCTTTATGATGGAGGAAGGCCTCGCGGCGGCATTTGGCGCAGGCGTTCTGCCGACTGACAAGCGGGCCTCGGCCATCGTCGATATCGGAGCCGGCACGACAAATTTTGCAATCATTGCCAAGGGTTCGGTGGTTCACTCGACCTCGGTTCGCTACGGCAGCAATTCGATTAACGAGGCGCTCGCCACCCACCTTCGCCGTCATCGCGGCCTACAGGTCGGCGATGAGACGGTGGAACATCTGAAAACGACTTTTGCGTCGGCATTCCTGCCCGATGACATCGAAAAATTGATCGAGGTCCGTGGTCGCGACGTCCAGACAGGCAGTCCCGGAGCCGTACAGATAGACGCCGGCGAAGTTTACGCCATCGTCGAGGCCATCGTCCGCCGTATCGCTCAGCGTGTAAAAGATACGCTCACCGAACTGCGGCCCGAGGTTGCAGCCGACATCTATGATCGCGGCGTGATCCTCACCGGCGGCGGAGCTCTTCTCGACGGCATCGACCGATACATGCGCTCATTCATAAATCTCCCCGTCACCCTCGCCGACGAACCGCGCTACGCCACGGTCAACGGCCTAGTCAAAATGTTCGACGACGAAAAACTGCTCGAACGCGTCTCCCGCAACGAACTCCGCGTCCTCCAAAACGCCGAGATCCCGTTTGAGGTCTGATTCCTCTGACCACTCCGCCAGGAACCCGCGCCGCCCTCGCCTGCAAGCGTTGACTGGAGCGCAAGCATCCTTGCTTGCCACACCGTCGCTTCGACGGTGTGAAGCGCCGCGGTGACAATAATCTTGAGAAATACCAGCCGCGTCACGCCGGAGGAACCTGCGTAGCAGGCGAGGGCGCCTGCGTTCCCGGCAGCTCCATAGTGAAGTGGCGAGTATCACTCCAACCCCATAAATTCAACGCCCGTCAGGTTTGCGGTGAATGCCAGGGTTTGCGGGGCGAAGCGGTAGCGTTTTGACGAGACGGTGGCGGTGTAGATTTGGCCGAGTTGGATGCCGGCGAGGTTGTAGACGCCGAAGGAGCTGGTTGTCGCGGTTGTTCGCGCTCCGGCGGCGTCGATTATTGTTACGACGGCGTTTCTGAGAGCTCTCCCGTCCGGTGTCAGGACGCGACCGGCGATGGTGCCGAAGGTTGGGTTTGTTGTGGCTTGCTGGATGAGGATCGGGTCGGCTCGGCCCTGGATTCGGATCGAGCCGATGCGTCCGCCGCCGGTGTTTTGCTGGGCGGTGAAATGCACCGGGCCGTTGCCGACTATGGCTCCGGAGTTGATCGTGATCCAGGGTACGTCGCTCGCGGCCAGCCATTCGCAGGTTGCTTGGCTGGTGTTTACCATGATTTGGTTCAAACCGCCCGCGACGGGGATGCTTGGCGACTGTCCAGGTGTGAATGTGCACGAAGATTCGAGCGAGATGTCGATCGTTTGGTTGGCCTGCAGATTGACCGGTGCGGGCTGCGTAAAGACCGCTCCCGTTCTTGTTGCTCTGAGTTGGTACGTGTTTGGCGGCGAGATTTGGGAATGAGAACGCACCGCTGGCTGGTGTGGTCGTCCGCAGCGTGATCGCCTCTGTGTTGCCGGTTGGTGTGTATGTCAGAGCGACGTCGGTTCCGCCGCCGCCGAGTACTGTGCCCGTGATGTTGAATGTCGGTGTATTTGTCGCGACAAAGCTGCTGCCCGGCGTCCCGTTATATGTCGTCGTTACGGGAACGTCAAATGACAAAACCGAGACGGTAAATATCTTCCCCGCCATGTTCGGCACGATATCATGGAGCGTGTTTGGCTGTGAAAGGCATTGGTATGTCGCATACTGGACGGTCGCGATCACTTGCGACCCAAGCGGCGAGCACGGCGTCTCTTCCCTCGGATTTGGCCCGCGGGACGAACCGATGATCACACCGAGGCCCGTCAGTTCCGGCTGCGTGATATTGCGGATATAGCCGTTGATAAATCGCGGCGTCTGATTCTGAGCATTCGAAACGCTGTTCTGCCCGCCAGCCGTCCCATCGCCGCGCATCAGTTCGTCGAGGTATCTAAATGAAGTATCAAGCGGGAAATTATTCGGGTCCCACACAATCCCCGTCGGTCCCGTAATGGTCACGATATACGTCGTCCCGTCGGCCGGTAGGTTAAACTCATACACGCCCAACGAGACGACGAGCGGCGTGACCGTGTTCGAACCATTACTCGCCGTGACGCTGTTTGGCACCAGCGGCGACTGGGTGCCGTTATACGTCTGCAAATAGAGCCGGAAGAGCCTTTCGTACTGCCGCCAGCTCAATTCGATCGTCCCCGTCGCACCGTTCTTGCCATCGACCGCGATCAAATAAGTCGTCCCGGCCGTCGCACGGAAGTTTACCTTGCTTGTCACGTCAAAAAACGTCGTATCGTCATTCGACCCGACGAGCGTCATATTTGTAAAATTACATCCGCTCAAAGCTTCCCGGACAAGCATAGATCGCCATCACCGTGTCAAAGCTCGAACCAGATGTCGAAAAACTATACAGCCCCGAACTCAAAGCAGGCGTCGTCCACGCGTACCACACCGATCTGATCGCCGGATTCCCTGCATGGGCCTGTTCGCCGTTCTGGGCACTCGCATTGGCATTCGAACCACGCGTCGGATTTCCCGGCGGACTGTTGACGCCCGCGATGACTTCGGCCGACGCGAACAGGTCGTTGGTCGGCGGTGCCGCCCCAAATTGATTGATCGTATGCGTCTGACCGGCAACCGTAATCGTGTCCGTCCGCGCCGCGCCCGTATTCGCCAAGACACTAAACGAAACCCGCCCGCCGTTATACGTCAAACTATCATAAATCGTCCCCGAAGAGGCGGGCTGCGAAGCCGGCGGACACCCCGGCTGCGTAATCACATCAAAAAAGAACGACCCGCCCGCCGAACCCACATCCGTCCGTAAGGGCGACAAAGAATAAGTACAATTCTGCACCGGTGCCTCAAAAAGCGAGATATTATACGACCCGCTCCCACCAAACGCCGCAATCGCCCGTATCGTATACGTCCCACTAACCGGCAAAGTAAAATACCCCGTCGCCGGAAGCCGCGAATTATTTAACGAATCATCCCCTCCCGCCATCTGAATAACCGTCCCGGCCGGATTTAGCAATTCAATCTTCGAAAAGAACTGAGACGTCTCCATAGAAATCGCCACCTGCTGACTCGCTGTTCCGGTGAAGGTGTAGAGATCGGCCTTATCACTCCCGACCACACATGAATCGCTGGCTAATGTACCGTTGAATGCTTGCCCATAACTGACAGGAATTGCCGCACAGCCAGTAAGAACGTTGTAATCGATGACCACGATACCATTGCGTTGAGCCGCATTCACCGGATTAGCGTAGAGTTTTTTTGTGACAGGATTCACTCTGAGGCGACCGGGCCTGAGTGGAATCGGCAAGACCGAAAGAACAGCCAATGAGTTTCCGTCAACGAAGCTGATGCTCGACGTGGATTCATCATTGGGATCTGTAACATTTGCGATGAATAGCAGATTTCGACTCTCATCGATTGCGAGCGGTCCGCTATTGACAAGCGAAACTGTGCTAATAACTGAATTAGTGTTCCCGTTGATTGAGGTCAGTGTCTCGTTTACCGAGTTGACCGCGAATATCCGTCCAGTTGTTTGGTTGATCAGAAAAGTAGAGAACGAAGGGGAGGCGATATTTGCGATCTCGGTGTCATTCGCCCCATTAAGAACGTGCAATCCCGTTGTCGTAAGGAAATAGACTCGATTTAAGGTCGGATTTACCTGAACAAGCGAAGGAGTTCCCGAAATTCCGCTTAAGGCGGTCGCCACATCGGTAGCTCCGTTAATCACGCCAGTGATTGTTGATCCCTGACCCGGAAAAAAATAAATACGGTTGGTTGCGCTGTTGGCAGCCATCCCGCCACCGAATGTAACACCGGCAAACGCACTTGTATTCACGGTTGATGACGTATTGGTCGCCCCGTCGATTACACTCATACTCGTTGGAAAGCTTCCCAATCCGGCATTCTGAACGTATATCTTATTTGTCGATTCGTTAATGGCGGGGGTAGCAAAAGGCTGACCGCCAACGGCCACATTGGCAATCACATTGTTCGTACTACCATCAACTACCGAAACGAAACCCGGTGTGCGGTCTGTCCCGAGTGCATTTGCCGCCGAGTTCACTATATATGCTCGATTCGTTACAGAATTACGAGCCGAAAACAAGGGCCGCCCCAAGCTATGTGGCACACCCACGAGAAATCCCAAATTGTCATTTTGATCGAGCTTTGCAATACCGCTGCCCGCACTCGAATAGCCAATGTAAAATGAGTCATTGGCTGGATTGACAACGCCGTCAGCGATTTCTGAAGACGTCGCGATGTTTACAACCGAATTGTCGTTAAGGTTTATCGCCTGGGTTGTATACAATGAACACCCGATGAACGCACGATGTGTGTTTGGGTTTATCGCCACGTCCAGTGAATTCAAATTGCCCTGAGTCGTAGCAGTGATACTATTAGTTGCTCCATCGATAATTGATGTAGTAAATGTATTCCCAGATGTGACAACGATTTTATTTACTGCGTCATCAACGGCGACTCGACCGGCATTACCTGCAAGACCTGGAACATTTGCCAGGGAGGTGTTAAAAGTCGGGCTTGTCCGCCTTGAATCAATGACAGCCAAACTGCCGTTGGTCAGAACGGCATAAATACGCTCCGTCGTAGAATTGACTGCAATATTCCTGCCAAGAGGGCCGGTTAGTGTGCTGGGCAAAGCAATATTTGTCGTCAAAGTATTGGTCGAACCGTCAATCGCCGTTAGAAAATTGGCGCTCCGCCCGGCATAAATTGTATTTGAAACCTCGTTAACCACGATCGGACCGCCTGGCTGGGTGTTGGCAATAAAGCTAACAACTTGTTGTACGCCGTCAAAAAAAGAAACTCCGCCGCCGGCTCCCGTTATGCCGACGTAGATTGTGTTCGTTGCCGTATTTACCGCGACGGGTCCAATGGCTTGACCGCTTGGCAATGCCACGGTTGACAGGATCTGATGAAAGGTTCCACTTGCCGGATTTATGTCAACGATCTGTACCTGCGATTGGACAGGATTGCTTCCGACAATTTGGGTCGTCGCGTACAGCCGATTTCGGGTTTGGTCAATCGCAAACGACACAAGGGTTTGGTTTGCGAAGACGATTGGGGACAATAGCTGGTTAAAGGTTGGGCTGCCTGATCTTCCGTCAACCACAACAATTTGTCCGCTTGCTAAAAAATAAACTATGTTTGTAGACTGATTGGCCCTAATAAGAGATGTGCTGAATGCAGCAAAATTGGCCGGACGAATCGCCTTGATCAGTGAATTTGTGTTCGAGTCAATAACGCCAATTGCATTGCCAAAGATACTTTGTCCGGATGAATAAACGAGGCCGGTGCTATTAACCACAGCCACCTGACCGCTATTAGCATTGCCGAGGGTTGGGCCAAGAATTTGCACCGATCTGATCGTTTGTGCCGAAGAAGAAAGGGCTAATGTTCCGACGATGACAGCAATTGCGACCATGTAAACGGAACAAGTGCCCCGTGATTTGAAAGAAAAACGCATCGAGGAGATGAGAAATAAAACGGTTTCGGTAATCTGTTTCATGTTGTTTTTATCCTATTTGCTCCATTCGATTTATGACGGGTAATCGTCCTCTCACAACCAAAGAGCGGGTGAGAGAGCATCCCTTCCTGACCTGAAATTTATGTTATCTCTATTCAGTTCCGCCAAAATTGAACCTCAATAAAACAAAATCAATCACAACGTACAGTCAGAAACTTCACTCCAACTCCACAAACTCAACGCCCGTCAGATTCTTCGTAGACGCCAGCGTTCGCGGGGCGAAGCGGTTGCGTTTTGGGCTGACTGTGGCCACGTGGATATGCTCATCAATTCCGCCTGTCCGATTCTGGATTGATGGGTCTTTATTTTAAATTGATTTTATTGCACTACATCTTACACAGAATTTGAACAATATTCAAAAAAATTCGAATTGTCTGTCGTCAAACGTGATGCTGGCATTTTTCGTTTGAATTCTCAGCCAGAATACGCGAGATGGGAGGCGGCGTAACTGCGACCAGCCAGCCCACCTACCGGCGGTTCTGACCGGTATTTGCAATCCGCAACCGCTTTCTCCCGGGAACGCTGGCAGGCGTGATGAATATTAAGTATTAAGGTTGAGAAATACTAACCATCGCCACGCCGGAGGAACCGGCGTTGGCAAGCAGGATGCTTGCCGCTCCAGTCAGAAGGCCGGGAACGCAGACGCCCTCGTCTGCAAGCGTCCTGCTTTGAGGACGCTGACGTTCGTGGTGATTATTCACGTTGCGGAATACCAATCACCGTCACGCCGGCGGAACCCGCGTTTGCAAGCAGGATGCTTGCGCTCCAGTCGGTCACGCCGGAGGAACCGGCGTAGCAGGCGAGGGCGCCTGCGTTCCCGGCCATGCAGCTCGTCCATCAAAACTGGTAGATGCCTTTTTCCGAAAAAGACCTTTGACCAGTGAGCCAAAAACCTCTACCAATCAGCCTTAAATCACGCAACTTGGTACCATTTACCATCGACCAGGGGCGTGTAATTCGCGACAGAAATATCGCCTTAGTTTTTTGGAAAAGTCAGTATTTATAGGGTCGCCGAGCCATCGCTTGGCATAAAAGGTGGCACGTGCCACACTTTTTGTCGGGGTAAATACAGCAAAAATCGGTAACAAGTTTAAATTTCAAAAAATTCACCACCAAAAAATTCAAACTGGCGCCCGCCAGACGAAAAAACAGAGATGCGGGTGAGGTTGGAGAGCGCGGTCGGCCCTGCGATTTTGCGATTTGTACCTGCCAAATTACGCGTATGAATTGGAACCCGTGAAGGTGGGCATTGGCTGTGGTATTCTGTCGATGGCCCTCGGTGACAGCAGCGTCGCCCCGGGGGCGTGATGGATGAATATTTTTGACTACATGCCGACGATAAACACCCTGCGAAATGTGCTCGACATTTCGCTGGTTTTTGTCATTGTGTATGTCGTGCTCAAGCTGTTTCGAGGTACGCGGGCGGTGCCGACGGTGGTTGGAATCGTGATCCTGTCGGTGCTGTATTGGGTTGCGGTCACGCAGGAATTGTCGACGCTCGAATTTGTTCTGAGATATGCGGTCGGATTTATCGGGATCGCGATCATCGTGCTTTTTCAATCGGAGATTCGCCAGGCGCTGATGTACTTTGCCAATCGGTTTCGATTTCCGATCTTGAAGCGGCAGCGGGGGCAGTTTGGCGGCAGCGTTTATGACGAAATCGTCCTCGCCGTGACAACACTTGCGAGCGAAAAAACGGGTGCGCTGATAGTCATCGAACGAAATGTCGGCCTCAGAAATTTTATCGACGCCGGTGTACAAATCGATGCGCGGATCAGCTATGACCTGCTCGTCTCGATATTTAACCCGTCGACACCGCTGCATGACGGCACCATCGTTATCCAAAACGAACGTCTCGCCGCCGCATCCGTCTTTTTGCCGCTGACAAAAAACCCCGAGGTCTCGCGCGAACTTGGCACGCGGCATCGTGCGGCGATCGGCATTACCGAGGGTTCCGACGCCATCTCGCTCGTCGTCTCAGAAGAAACTGGGCTGATTACATACGTCGAAGCCGGACAGATTCGCCGAAATATCGAATCGACCCAGCTTCGCAAACTGCTGCTCGATGCTCTCGATATTCCAATGGTTGAATCCCGTCGGGAAATACCGAAGGCAATGGCGGATGTCGAGTCGGATGTGACCATCGGTTAAGAATTTTGATGAGCGACCTCGTACAACAAAAAAAGCCGCAAAAGCTGTTTTTCAGACACATTATCAGGAAGGTGTTCCTTGAGGATTGGGGTCTGAAACTAGTGGCGCTCGTCATCACGTTTGCCCTCTGGCTCGGCGTAACGGGCCTTAGCACACCGACCAAAACGCGTATTCAAAACGTCCCGCTAAATCTGAACGTGGCGAGTGATGCCCAGATTACTAACGTTCCCCAGCAGCAGGTCGAGATCGAAATCAGCGGCGATAAGCGCAAAATCGATCAGATCGCTCGCGGCGAACTGACCGCATTTCTCGATCTGACCGACATGAAGACCGGCAACTGGGTGGTTGAACTCTCGCCGGACGCCGTCTTTGTGCCGCTGCCGCAGGGCGTGAAGCTCGTTGACGTCGTCCCCGGCCGGATCGGTATTAACATCGAGGCTGTGGAGGAAAAAGAGATCGAGGTTCAACCACAGACATTTGGCAGCGTCGCTGCCGGATTTGAGGTTTACTCGTCGTCGACGATCCCGCCGCGAATCCGGGTTCGCGGCCCGGCGAGCGTCGTCCGCATCCTCGAGTACGTCGAAACCGACCGCATCGACATTGCGGACAAAAAAGCCGATTTCACAGCCCGACAGGTCGTCGTTTCTTCGCCTAACGCTCAGGCCGCGATCCTTAACACGGTCGTCGATGTTGTTTTCCGCATCGGTGAGCGCCGCGTCGAACGCTCGTTTACGGTTCCCGTCGCCGGCGAACCCGGCAAAACTGCCAGCTTCACAATTTTCGGCCCGAAAACACCACTCCAAAAGGCCGTGGCCGATGATTTCAAAGTTGAAATGTCTCTCGATATCAATGGCGATCTGAAGCCGCAACTCATACAACCCACGACCCTCGAAGCCGATTCCGAGATTAGACGGCTGAGGCTAAACCAGCCTTAGCACAGGTCAAACGGAAAGCAAAAAGTCAGCGATATCCGTACGCATTTCGTCCGTTATCTCGTGTTTTGCCGTGTAATGTTTTGAACGGTAATTGGGTAGCCGCGACTCTAGCGTCGAATTAAATCCGGCAAATTGCTCCGGCGTGTAAAACTCGTCATCGTCGCCATAGAGATAAAAAGTGTCGGCGGGAAAAGGTTTGTATAGCTCGTTCGTTTCGAGGTCGCCGGGTACACCGCCGCAGACGCCGACTAGTCCGCGCAAAACATCCGGATAGGTAAACGCAAATCGGAAATTGAGAGCGCACGCCTGCGAAAAGCCGTACATGAATATCTGCTGGCGGTCGATCAGGCCGTCGGCGTCGAGTTTGTCGATCACGTCGATTACAAAATTGTGATGCAGCCGTATATGCTGCTCCGGCCTTTTATCTGACAGCCAACCGTACCCGATCCGATAACCGTCGTCCGTCCGCCGGTAATGCGGATGCGGAGCCTCGATCGCGGCGATCACATATCTGTCACCCGCAACCAACTTCGCCTCGCGGCATCATATACCGTTTGTGCGCCCCGTAACCGTGAACCGCTATTAGCAGCGGTCTTTGCTGGCTCCCTTCCTTACGTGGGTGGTTCTCTCGCGGTACATAGAGATCGTAATAAAGATTGATCTCGGCCGTGACTGAAAGCTCGCTTTGATTTTCTAACATACAGCTGTTACCGCAACGCAGCCGTTCTTCATCGGTTTACAACCGAATCAGTTCCAGACGCCGCCGCTCTGGTCGCGTTAGCGATCAAATGAATTGTAGCCGTGGGTTTCTGGCCTGGCAAAACGCGGGCAGTGCTAAAGGAGGGCTGACCGAGCCTTCGGTGTGAAATCCAATTTACTATATTTCCATTTTCCATCATGTTATCACCTTGCCGCCCCAAGACCCTCGCTACTGGCACAGTCGCGGATTTTTGCCGCATTTCGACGCGGAGGGTTTTGAGATTTCCGACATCATGCACTCGATAAAATCCTTCACCGCCCACGAAGCTAATAAGATCCTCGATCGACACGGCCATTTCTGGGAAAGGAATATTTTGACCGCCACATTCGCGATTACAGGCATTTTGCTAGTAGGATTACATGTATTGAGAACAATCCCGTTAAAGCTAGACTTTGTATGTTGCCTGAAGAATGGCTGTAATTAAGTGCGTACTTCAAATAAGCGAGAACGTCACTGTTGGGAAATCCCGTAGCCGGGAACGCGGGAGCCCTCGCCTGCAAGCGTTCCGCTTCGGGACGCTGACGTACTCCGTGATTGTGCAACTTGAAAGATACTAAACAAGCGTCACGCCGGAGGAACCGGCGTTGCAGGCGAGGGCGCCTGCGTTCCCGGCAGGCGTACTCGGTGATTATTCAACTTGAAAAACCATAAACCTCATCACGCCGGAGCAACCGGCGTTGCAGGCGAGGGCGCCTGCGTTCCAGTCATTATGATCCACAAATTATTCGCCGCCGCGTGTTCTCTTCTTTTCGCTTCTTTTGCGTTCGCTCAAGCGGAAGAGATCAATATTATTCCGAAGCCAATTTCGCTTTCGGTGGAGAAAGGCTTTTTCAGGATAAATAAGGCAACAAAGATTCATGTCTTCGACCAGAGCAGCAAAAAGATTGCCGACCTCCTCAACGATACACTGCAAATGAAATACGGTTTTAAGTTGACGGTCACCAACAAAAACTACACCTCTAACGCGATCGTGCTCCAGCAATTTGCTCCCAATCATGGTAGACCGATAGATACCACAATTGACTACGTCCTTTTTGTTCGGCCCGATTCGATAGACATACGAGGAAACGATAAAGGACATTTCTACGGCCTTCAAACGTTGGTGCAAATGTTGCCTGACACTTCAACAGGTCAAGTAAAGATTCGGGCAGTCACAATTTCGGATGGGCCTCGCTTCAAATACCGCGGCATGCACCTCGACGTTTCGCGGCATTTTATGCCGGTTTCGTTCGTCAAGCGGTACATAGATCTGCTGGCCCAGTACAAATTCAATCAGTTTCATTGGCACCTGACGGACGATCAGGGTTGGCGGATCGAGATCAAGAAATATCCTAAGCTGACCGAGATCGGGTCGAAGCGGCCGGAGAGTCATGAGGGTGTTTATTCGACGGTCTTTAAGGGCGACGGGCGGCCAGTCGAGGGGTTTTATTCGCAGGCTGAGATCCGGGATGTCGTTGCTTATGCGAAGGCTAGATATATCAATGTGATCCCGGAGATCGAGCTACCGGGGCACGCTTCGGCGGCATTGGCGGCTTATCCGGAGCTAGGACGGGGATGCGCCGCTCCGGATTACAAGTTCGAGGTGAAAAAGACTTGGGGCATTTTCAAAGAGGTCTTCTGTCCGACCGACGAGACGTTTAAGTTCCTGGAAGATGTGCTCGACGAGACGATCAGCCTCTTTCCCGATTCGCCGTACATCCACATCGGCGGCGACGAGGTTTTGAAGGATTTCTGGAAAGAATCAAAATTCGTTCAGGACTTGATGAAGCGTGAAAATCTGAAGGACGAGCACGAAGTGCAGAGCTATTTCGTGCAGCGTATCGAGAAACACGTCAATAAACGCGGCAAAAAGATCATCGGCTGGGACGAGATCCTCGAGGGCGGCATCGCTCCGAACGCGACCATCATGAGCTGGCGTGGAATGAAAGGCGGCATCGAGGCCGCAAAGCAGAAACACGACGTGATAATGACGCCGACCGATTTTGCCTATCTCGACTACGGCCAGGGCGACCCGGCATACGAACTGCTCAACATCGGCGGCTATCTGCCGCTTGAAAAGGTCTATCAATTCGACCCTGTTCCAAAAGAACTCAGTGCCGACGAAGCTAAATACGTCCTCGGCGGCCAGGCAAATCTCTGGACCGAGTACATCGAAACCGGCGACAAGCTCGAATACATGGCGTTCCCACGAATGCTCGCTATCGCCGAAAGCGTGTGGTCGACGCCCGAAAATAAGAATTTCGCCGATTTCAAACGCCGCCTCGCGGGCAATCTGCTGCTGCTAGACAAGCAAAACGTAAATTACCGCATCCCCGAACCCGAAGGCCTACAGAACGTCATCACTGATAAAGAAAAAACACTCATCACGCTAACGCCGATGCAGGGCACGCAGCTGCGGTACACGATCGATGGCTCGACACCGGACGAGAAATCGCCGCTTTATACAAAGCCGGTCGAGATTACTCTTGCCGAAGGAAAGTCCGCGACGCTGAAGACGATCGTCATCAATGCAAAGGGCCGCAACAGCGTGATCTATACCGCTACGGTCGTTCGCGGTGCGATGCTTGAGCCCGTCACGCTCACCGAGACAAAGCCGGGAGTAAACTACAGCCTCGTTGTCCCGAGCGCTCAGTTTGCACAAGACCCTCCGGCGAAGACCGGGGAGACGCGTTCGATCTTGCTAACCCAGTTTGAAAAGCAGATCGATCTCAAAAAATCGTTCGGCGTGGCTTTCGAGGGATACCTAAAGATTGCGCAGGATGGCGTTTATGAGTTGCAGATCGATTCGACCTGGGACGCTTCGCTCGAACTCGGCGGAAAGCGGTTCATCGACGAAGCCGGGACAAAGGACCGCAGCATGAAATCGGTCGTCGTCCCGCTCAAGGTCGGCCTACACAAGATCGCCCTCCGCTACGACCACCGCGAAGGCGACGCCCATTTCCGCGTCCGCGTCGGCATAAAAGGCCAAGGGCTTAGGCAGATCGGCGGCGGGGAATTGGTGCACTAGACAAGACTGGAGCGGCGAGCATCCTGCTTGCCAGCGTTCTGTTTTGGGGACGCTGACGAACGCGGCGATTGTTCACCTAATGAAGCACTAAACTTCGAAACGCCGGAGGAACCGGCGTGGCAAGCAAGGATGCTCGCCGCTCCAGTCCGTTAATCGAAAACTGATGAACACAGATAAGCACGGAAGTAAAGACAGAATGGAAGAGGTAAAGGGCAAAATTGGACTGGTTTTCTCTGCGTCTCTGCGTCTCTGCGGTTCAATTCTTCTTTTTGCGGCCATCGTCACGGCCCAAACCAAAGATTTTGCCAAATGGGTCAACCCGTTCATCGGCACGGGCGGGCATGGGCATACATTTCCGGGGGCGACGATGCCATTCGGCATGGTCCAACTCTCACCCGACACTCGCATCGACAACTGGGACGGATCCAGCGGTTATCACTACTCCGACGACACGATCTACGGCTTTTCGCATACGCATTTGAGTGGTACGGGCATTCCGGATGGGTGCGATATTTTGATTCAACCAACGGTTAGTCATATTCCAATCGCTGCGAGTACGAGCGACCGTGAAGGCCTCAAGTTCTCGCACGCCAACGAAAGAGCCGAGCCCGGGTTCTACTCTGTGAGGCTTGATAACGGCATCCTAGCTGAGATGACCGCGACGAATCGCGTTGGACTACACCGTTACACATTTCCGAGAGGCAGTCATGCTTGGCTCGAATTGGATCTTAAATGGCGGGACAAGCTTCTAGCTTCCGAGATTCGGCTAGTCAACAATAATCAGCGCATCGAAGGCGTCAGAAAGTCTAGGTCGTGGGCGAACAATCAAGCTGTTTATTTTGTTATCGACTTCTCTAAAAGGATCACAGGTGCCTGGTCTCCGAGTACTGACAGAGGAGATTTCAAGGATAAACGAGCATTCTTTCGTTTTCCAAGTGACGACGTGGGCCGGGACAGCGGCGAACCAATTTTGGTTAAGGTCGCCATCTCCTACGTCTCTATCGAAGGTGCCCGCAAGAATCTGGAAGCCGAGCTTCCCGGCTGGGATTTTGAGAAAGTCCGTGCCGATGCAAAAGCGGCTTGGAACAAGGAGCTGAGCAAGATCGAAGTTTCCGGCGGGACGGCGGATCAGACGACCAATTTTTACACGGCGCTGTATCACACGATGGTCCAGCCGAATGTTTTCAATGACGTCGATGGGAAATATCGCGGGCATGACGGCAAGGTCCATCAGCTGCCGGCAGATTTAAACCGCAGAGACGCTGAGTCGCAGAGAGATCAAAGATCGAAGATCGAAGATCAAAGATCAGATAAACAGTCTGAACACTATACGGTTTTTTCTTTATGGGACACCTTCCGTGCCGCCCATCCGCTTTATACGATCATCGATCAGAAACGCACCGTCGATTTTATCAACACCTTTATCCGCCAATACGAGCAGGGCGGGCGGCTGCCGGTGTGGGAGCTTTGGGGCGAAGAGACCGACACGATGATCGGCTATCACGCCGTTTCGGTGATCGCCGATGCGATGGCTAAGGGGATCAAGGGCTTCGATTACGAAAAAGCCTACAAAGCCGCCAAACACTCCGCCGAACTCGACCACTTCGGCCTCGCCGGCTACAAAAAACGCGGCTACATCTCAATGGAGGACGAAAACGAATCGGTCTCGCGAACGCTCGAATACGCCTACAACGACTGGTGCATCGCACAGATGGCCGCAATACTGGCGACAAAGCTCGAAGGCGAGATAATGCGGACCGGCCTTGAAACAGGTCGGAATGAAAAAGCGATTAGGGATTATTTACAGGATTACAATACCTTTCGAAATCGTGCACGGTCCTTTGAAAACCTCTTCGACCCCAAAACCGGCTTCTTCCGCCCCAAAAAGAACGGCGGTTTTGTCGAGCCTTTCGCACCTAACGAAGTGACGTTTGGTTTTACCGAGGGCAATTCGTGGCAGTATTCGTTCTTCGTCCCGCATGACGTGACTAGGCTTGAGGAATTGATGGGCGGGCGGGCTAAATTTGCGGCAAAGCTAGACGAGCTATTAACAACGAACCAAAAACTCGCAGGCCGCGAACAGGCCGATCTTACCGGTCTTATCGGTCAGTACGCTCATGGCAATGAGCCTTCGCATCACATCGCGTACCTATATAACTACGTCGGGCAGCCGTGGAAAACGCAGAAGTACGTCCGAAAGATCATGGACGAATTTTACCGCAACGATCCCGATGGGCTGATCGGCAACGAGGACTGCGGCCAGATGTCGGCGTGGTACATCCTCTCGGCAAGCGGCTTCTATCCGGTCGCTCCGGGCGATGGCGTCTACGCATTTGGCACGCCGCTGTTTCCCGAGATGACGTACCGGCTCGAGAACGGCAAGACCTTTACGATCAGGGCGAAGAACGTCTCGGCGACAAACAGCTACATTCTCAATGCGAAATTGAACGGTTTACCGTACAAGAAAGCATATCTAACGCACTCCGATCTGATGAAGGGCGGCGTACTCGAATTTGCGATGATCGATACGCCAGTCACGTCGGCGTTCACTGAGTTTCCGGTATCGGCAATAGGAGGTGATTATGTCGCCGTTCCTGTTATCACTGGCGAACGCACATTCCGCGACAAGGCGACCGTCGCTCTCTCGACCATAACGCCAAACGCCAAGATCTTTTACACACAGGACGGCAGCGAACCAACTCGTGCCTCAAAGGAATATACGAGTGAATTTTTGATAGACCGGACTACGACCGTCAAAGCGATCGCATTCGGTGGGAGCGGGAAATCGAGTTTCCCCGTCGAGTCAGTTCTCACCAAACGCCCGAACGATTGGTCCGTACGCGTCATCTCGTCGTACAGCACGCAATACACCGGCGGCGGTGACAGTGGGATCATTGACGGCATTCGCGGGACGACCAATTTCGCCAGCGGCGAATGGCAGGGCGTGCAGGGCAAGACGTACGAAGCCATTGTCGATCTACAGCGTGAAACTTCGATCTCGGAACTCGGCGGCAGTTTTCTACAAGTCGCCGGGCCGTGGATATGGATGCCGGACCGGGTCGAGTTTGAAACGTCGAGCGATGGCGTTAATTTTGTAAAGGCCGCCGAGATCAAACCCGGATTCTCACCGACCGACATGACCCCGACCGCCCGCGAATATGTACAAAAGATCACGCCGACGCGAGCACGCTACGTGCGGATACGCGCTAACAACTTCGGCAAGATCCCATCCTGGCACCTCGGCGCAGGCGGCGATCCGTGGATATTTATTGATGAGGTGATAATCAAATAGCCGGGAACGCAGGCGCCCTCGCCTGCAAGCGTCCTGCTTTGAGGACGCTGACGAACGTGGTGGTTATGCGGGTCGCAAAATACGAACGTGCGTCACGCCGGAGGAACCGGCGTTGGCAAGCAGGGATGCTTGCGCTCCAGTCCTCGTTCGCCGGGAACGAAGGCGCCCTCGCCTGCAAGCGTCCTGCTTTGAGGACGCTGACGAACGTGGTGGTATGCAAGAAGAATAAACCGCAAATTATCACGCCGGAGGAACCGGCGTTGCAGGCGAGGGCGCCTGCGTTCCCAGCCCATCGATCTTACGGGCGAGAGCAACGTCCACATCGGTTATGCCTCCGCGGTCGTGGGTCGTGAGGGCAATATCTGCATAGCCCCAGCCGAAGGTGATGTCGGGGTGATGATCGGCCGCTTCGGCGATGGCTCCGACGTGGTTGACGTGGTCGAGGGCCTCGGTAAAATTGGCGAATTTGACGCCTTTCTTTAGTACACGACCATCGACCGTCCAGCCGTCGAGTGTTTTGAGGGCCTCGGTTAGCTGGTCGGGATCCAGAATTTTGCGTTCCATCCGTTTTTCGCTCCCTGCTTTTGAGCTATAATCAAGGTTTTGAGTTCTCTCGTACAAAGGTATCCGTAAAATGCGTAACTCGTCAAGACTTCTAATATTTTCGCTCGCCATCTCGATTGTGGCCTGCACACCGCAGCGTCCCGCTACGCCAAAAGAGACCTTTATGACCTACATCAAGGCTCTCAAGGCAAAAGATTACACGACGATGAAGTTGCTCCTCTCGGACGCGACCATCAAAATGCACGAGAAAGAGGCAAAATCCCAAGGCGTGACCGTCGATGAAATCGTCAAACGCGAGACTTTGCTGAGCGAGAAGCAGACCTCGGTCGAGTATCGCAACGAAAAGGTTGACGCCGATAAGGCGAGCATTCAGGTCAAGGATTCATACGGTTCGTGGCAAACCGTGCCATTCGTCCGCGAAGACGGCGTCTGGAAGATCGACAAACAGGGCTACGCCGACCAGATACTAAAGGATATCGAGGATGGTGAAAAGAAAATCGACGAGATGATAAACGGGGCGAATTAGTTCCAAGTTCCAGGTTCCAAGTTATTGCACAAAACCAATAGGACTCAGCTCGCCCGAAACTTGGAACCCGGAACTTACAACAGCTATGTCAAAAATCAAGCCTTTCAAAGCACTTCGGCCGCCAGCGGATAAGGCGGAATACGTGGCATGCGTTCCGTACGACGTTATCTACGACAGCGAGGTGCGTGAACTGATTGCTGATAATTCGCTGAGTTTTCTCCGCGTAACGCGGCCGGAAGGCGAGTATGCGGAAGCGGAAACACCGTCGAGCGAGTCGGTTTTCGAGCGAGCGAGGTTGAATCTGGAAGAGTTTATTCGCTCCGGCGTTCTCGTTCAGGACGAAGAAAACGCGATTTATGTTTATCGGCTTACCGACGGCGATCATTCGCAGACGGGCGTTGTCGCGTGCTGCTCGATCGCCGAATATGACGCCGGGCTTATCAAAAAGCATGAAAAAACGCGTCCCGACAAAGTTGCCGACCGAACGGGCCACATGCTCGCGGTTGGAGCACAGACCGGGCTGATCTTTCTCGCCTTCAGAAACACCGATGACATCCGCGATCTGATCGCCGACGCGGTCGAGGGCGAGCCGATCTATCATTTCAGTTGTCCGCAGAACGTCGAGCAAAAGGTCTGGCGGATCATTCACACCGATGTGTGGGTCGAGGCTTTCGCCGAGCTGCCCGCGATCTATGTTGCCGATGGCCATCATCGTGCCGAGAGTGCGAAACTGGCCCGCGATAAGATGCGCGACGCAAACCCGAACCACACGGGCGAAGAAGAATATAATTTCGTTATTGCCGGCATGTTTCCGTCCGAGGATTTGAAAATTTTGCCCTATAACCGGGTCGTTAAGGATCTGTGCGGTCTCGACCGAGAAGACTTTTTCGCGGCTATCCGGAAAAACTTTATCCTCGTCGATTCTATCGAGGATGCGCCAGACGAACGCGGAGAATACAGCATGTACTTCGAAGGTTCGTGGTTCAAATTGCGGTTCAATCCGGATGACAAACGTGAGTTAGGTCCGATCGAGGGGCTGGACGTGAGCATCCTGCAAGATTACATCCTCGCCCCCATCCTCGCCGTTGGCGATCCGCGAACGGACACGCGTATCGCCTTTGTAGGCGGAGCACGCGGCACGGCGGAGCTTGTAAAAATGGTCGATTCGGGCCAGGCGAAGGTGGCATTCTCGATGTTTCCAACGACCATGGACGACCTTTTTGCCGTCTCGGACATGGGCGAGATCATGCCGCCAAAATCGACCTGGTTCGAGCCGAAGTTGAAGGATGGATTGCTCGTGCATCGAATCTGAACTTAATTAAGTCCTTTGCGTGCTTAGCGACTTTGCGTGAAACGACAATTTTCCGAGGAAGATTTTAACGCAAAGACACGAAGCCGCAAAGAACGCCCAGTAAGACACATACAGCCGTTTTTGTTAATGAAGACTCCGAATTTAGCAGACCTAAGACGCGATTATTCGCTAAAAGAACTCTCGAAATCGAGCGTCGATACTGATCCGTTCGAGCAGTTTTCCGCGTGGATGGACGAAGCGTTCGATTCCGCTGTGATCGAGCCGACGGCGATGACGGTTTCGACGGTTGATGCTAGTGGACGGCCTTCGTCGCGTGTCGTCTTACTGAAGGGGTTTGACGCAAGCGGCTTTGTTTTTTTTACCAACTACGAAAGCAAAAAAGGCTCCGATCTCGCCGCTAACCCAAACGCTTCACTTCATTTCTTCTGGCCCGATCTCGAACGTCAAATAACTATTTGCGGCACAGCCGAAAAAATTGCCTGCGTTGAATCGGAAAGCTATTTCGCAACGCGTCCAGTCGAAAGCCGCATCGGCGCGTGGGCTTCGAAACAGAGCAGCGTTCTGGGAGATCGCAAAGAGTTGGAGAGTCGTGTTGCCGAGATCAGGGAGCGATTTGCGGATGGTAAGATTCCCTGTCCGCCATTCTGGGGCGGATTTCGCGTTACGCCAAGTCGGATCGAATTCTGGCAGGGACGCGAAAGCCGGCTGCATGATCGGATTGTCTATGAAATGGACGGAGACATTTGGAGAATAGTTCGTTTATCGCCGTAGCCGGGGGAACGCGCTCCCCCGCCTTCAGGACTGGAGCGGCGAGCATCCTTGCTTGCCACGCCGGTTCCTCCGGCGTTAGGATGTTTGGTTTTCAATCAACTTGCATCACAACCACGTTTGTCAGCGTCCTCAAAGCAGGACGCTTGCAGCCGAGGGCGGGCCGCGTTCCCGGCGTGGCCTGACAAATCTATTACAAACCTCTCTCCACCGACCTGTTACTCTAATCATGTCTTAATTTTAGCTTTTTTATCACATAACTGAATGCAGAATGTACTCACGTTCGCACGGACACGGCGGACAATCAACTGGCGGAACGCGATAACGGTCACGTCATTCCATCTTATTGCCATCGGCGTATTTTTCACATTTAGCTGGCAAAATCTCGCGGCCCTGGTGATCGGCAACTGGATAGTCGGTAGCCTCGGCGTCGGGCTCGGCTGGCACCGTTTGCTGACGCATCGGAGTTTTAAGGCGCCGAAATGGCTCGAATACCTGCTCTCGTCGCTGGCTTGCATGTCGATGCAGGATCCGCCGGATAAGTGGATCGCGACGCACAGGATGCATCATGCATTTACCGATACCGACAAAGACCCGCATTCGATCCGCCCGGGTTTTTGGTGGGCACAGATCGGTTGGGTCGTGTGGGGAAAGGCTCAGGATCACGACGACGCGACGCTGCAAAAGTACGTTCCCGATCTGATGAAAGACCGCGGACACGTGCTGATCTCAAATTTCTATCTCGTCCCGATCATTCTATCAATCGGTGTTTTCTTCGCAATAGGCGGCTGGTCGATGGTCATCTGGGGCGTGTTTGCTCGCGTCGTCTACGGTTGGCACACGACGTGGTTCGTCAATTCGCTCTCGCACATGTACGGCGGACGCCCGCACGAGACCGGCGATATGTCCACCAACAATTGGTTCGTCGCTCTACTCACATTTGGCGAAGGCTGGCACAACAATCACCACATGTGGCCGACCTCGGCTAGACATGGGTTGAAGTGGTATCAGTTCGATCAAAACTGGATCACGATCCGCCTCTTCGAAAAGCTCGGTTGGGCAAAAAATATACGTTTATTTAACACCGAACGGCCGCCGGTCGAATTGAAACAAGCGGCGTAAAGCACTAAGATTCGGGGAATATGAATATCTGGAGAATGTCATTTTTCATTGTCATTCTGGTCCTGCTTGCCTCGACAGCGTTCGCACAGAACAAGACGGAGAAAGTAATTCTCATTACGCTCGATGGTGCGAGGGTGCAGGAAATATTCGGCGGACTGGACGCCGAGATCTTTAGATCGGTCAACAAGAATTTTGAACAAACGGCGGCCTACAAAAATTACAGTGGCTCGACACCGCAGGAACGCCGCGAAAAGCTGATGCCATTTTTCTGGAAGACGCTGATGACATCGCACGGCTCGATCGCCGGCAATCGCAACCTAAAGAGCGAGGTCAAGACGACCAACAAGCTCTTCTTTTCCTATCCCGGCTACTCCGAAATATTGACCGGCCAGGCACACGACGCCGTCATTAAGAGCAACAGCCATCCGCAGAATCCGTATCCCTCATTTCTTGATTTCGTTAACAAAAAGCTCGCCGCCGGGCCGAACGCTGTTGCCGAGTTCTCTTCTTGGGACGCGTTCACGCGTATCGCAACGAACAAACCTGGCTCATTTGTCGTCAATGCGGCATACGAAACTTACCCGACGGACAACAAAGAAATAACAGAGCTTTTCCGGCTACAATCGCAGGTGCTGGCACCCTGGCCGAGCGTTCGGCACGACTATTTCACATTCAAGCTCGCGATGGCCCATATGAAACAGCACCGCACACGTGCCATCCATATCGGCTTTGACGAGACCGACGACTACGCTCACGATAAGAATTATGAACGCGTGCTGGACACGCTCCATATGACCGACAAGTGGATCGCGGAACTCTGGAACTTTGTCCAAAGCGACCCGCGATACAAGGGCCGTACGTCCATTGTAATTACAGTCGATCACGGGCGTGGCAATTCTCCGAAGGACTGGTCCGATCACGGCGAGGACGTTCCCGAGGCACAGTATATCTGGATGGCGTTCATCAGCCCGGATGTTTCGTTAAGGGGCGAATGGCGGGATTCCGAGACGATCTATCAAAACCAGATAGCCGCAACGCTATGCAAATTTATCGGTCTGGACTATAGTGAACAGAATCGGGAGGCAGGAAAGCCGATAGCCCGGCTTTTCGGAAAATAGAGATGATCCGCAGTTATGCAGAGTTTTGGCCATTCTACGTGCGCGAACACAGCAAACCGCTTACGCGGCTATTACATTTCATCGGCACGTCGCTTGGGGTCGTGTCGCTTGTTTTCTTCGTCGCACGGGGCCAGTGGTATTTCTTCCCAGTATTTTTCATTATCGGCTACGCCTTCGCATGGTTTGCTCATTTCGTTGTCGAAAAGAACAAACCAGCCAGTTTCAAATATCCTTTCTGGTCCTTTCTCTCTGATTTCAAAATGATGTGGTACATGGCCACCGGCCGCATGGGCCGCGAGGTCGAACGAGTTTTACAAACCGCAGAGACGCAGAGACGCTGAGAGACTGTAACCACTGGAATTTTTACTATGTAACTATCAAACCTATCTATACCCTCTCTTCCCTCTGCGTCTCAGCGTCTCTGCGGTAGAATATGCCTATGGCTGGCAACGATCTCATAAACCCCGATGCCCTCAATTCGACTATCGAATTCCTGACGGCGATGGTCACGCCCGCTTTGTTGATCTCGGCGACGGGTTCGCTCGTGCTGTCGACCTCGACGCGATTGGGGCGTGTGGTTGATCGTGTTCGGCAATTGGAAGAGCGCCTGAGCGAGCTGATCTATGCCGAGGATAAGGACGACGTCCCGCTCTATGACAAGCGCGTCGAGGTGATAGTCGATCTGCTCGACAAGGTGACCAGCCGGGCGCGAATTTTGCAGCGTGCGATGGAGATGTTCTATTACGGGCTGGGCATGTTCGTGTTGTGTAGCGTGACGATCGCGATCGCTGCGATCTTCAACTATTACCGATGGCTGCCCATACCGATCGGCATCGTCGGCATCATGTTTCTTTTTGTGGGAACAATACTGATGATACGCGAGACGCGCATGGCGACGGCGACGGTCAATGCCGAGATGGATTTCACATGGGAGCTTGCCCGAAAGGTCGCACCGCGTGAAGTCGCGATCAAATATACACGCCATGGGAAACGCGGTGGAATGAAGCTCGCCAAGATCAAAAATGGACGCAAGGTACCTGACACTTTTCCGGGAGAATAAGCTCGAAGAGAGCGTAGTCGCTCTCGAAGAACTCCTGCGCTCATGCACCGTCTGCCCGAAAGATTGTGGCAACGACCGTCTCAAGGACGAGATCGCCGCCTGCTACTCGGGCCGTTTACCGATAGTCTCGAGCTACACCGCACACTTTGGCGAAGAGCCTTGTCTATCTGGTACAAACGGTGCGGGCAACATCTTCTTCGGCAACTGCAATCTCCGCTGCGTCTATTGCCAAAATTATCAGATCTCGCAAACCCACAAAGAGCAAAAGAAAAACGAGATCACCCACGAACGCCTCGCCGAGATGATGCTTGAGCTGCAGGACCGCGGCTGTCACAACATCGGCTTTGTCTCGCCCACGCATTTTGCCCCGCAGATGGCTCGTGGGATTTTGCTAGCCGCACGACAGGGATTGAAGCTGCCGATCGTTTACAACACAAATGCATACGACTCGGTCGAGGTTTTGAGGCTGCTCGATGGCATCGTCGATATCTATTTGCCGGATCTCAAATACGCCGATTCGGACGCCGGCTTCCAATACTCAAAGGTTCGCGATTACAAAGAACACGCCCGTGCCGCGATCAAAGAAATGCACCGCCAAATGGGCGACTCGCTCGTCTTTGGTGAAGACACCCTGCTAAAACAGGGCCTGATGATACGCCTGCTCGTCCTGCCAAACGGCATCGCCGACATCGAATCAAACCTCCGCTGGATTCGCGACGAACTATCACCCAAAACCGCCATCTCCCTCATGGCCCAATACTACGCCACCAACAAAGCCGCGACCGACGAGAGATATATCTTGTTATCCCGCCGCATTTCAACAGGCGAATGGTTCGAAGCCGTCTCGTTATTGGAAGACCTCGGAATGGACGAAGGCTTTATGCAGGAATACGAATCAGCATCACACTATTACCGGCCGGATTTTACGGATGCGGAGAAGCCGTTTAGGGATATTAGGGATTTTGTTAATGGAGGCTGATATGTCAGTTATCGGATTTACTCTGGTCCTATTAACCTTGCTAGTGTTGGTTTTTCTCCTCCTTTCGGTTACGAAGAGTAAGTGGGGTATTAATCTGAAGCCGTTAGCATGCCCTGATTGCGGTCACAAGGCCGGTTCGCGAATTCGCATTCCTGCTAACGAACAGCAAGCTCTTTGGGGTGGACGGACGTGCGAAAACTGTGGGTGCGAAATGGACAAATGGGGAAGAAAAATAGGAGAAACGATATGAACGTCGGTATAAAAGCACCGGATTTCACACTGAACGACGGCGACGGAAATGATTGGACGCTCAGCGACCACTCAGCCAAACCGGTTGTTCTGCTTTTTTATCCCGGTGATAATACGCCGGTTTGTACGGCGCAGCTTTGTTCGGTGCGGGACCATTGGTCGGAGTATCAGGCGACGGGGGCTGAGGTCGTTGGGATATCGACCGACACGGTCGAATCGCACAACGGATTTGCTGAGAAGAACCAACTGCCGCTCCGGCTTTTGTCTGATGCGGATCGCAAGGTATCGGAAATGTATGGTATGAAATCATGGCTGCCGGGGCGCTCGGCCCGCGGTGTTGTCGTTATTGACGGCAATGGAAAAGTCGCTTATCACAAAGTGCAGGCCGTCAGCCTTTTCAAACCGTCAGATGACGATGTTTTGGCGGCGATATTGCTGGCAAAGGGCCTTTGACTGGAGCGCGAGCATCTTGCTCGCCAAGCGTTCGTAGAACGCTGACGGCGCTTGGGATTGATCGAGTTGAACGAATGTTAGCGCCGTCACGCCGGAGGAACCGGCGTTGGCAAGCAAGATGCTTGAGCTCCAGTCCTTTGTGGTAAAATTCTCGTATGGCTTTATTTGGTGAAAAATTTACGTGCGGACGTTGTGGTCAGAAGACGGAGCCGATCGGGTTTGCTCCGATTCCGACCGAGCTTGGGCAGCAGATCGGTGCAGAGATGTGCAAGGGCTGTTGGGGCGAGTGGCAGGAAAAGCAAAAGCAGCTCATCAACCACTTTGGGCTCGACGTTTCAAACCCCGATTCGCACCAGTTTTTGTTCGACAACATGAAGATCTTTTTCTACAATGAGGGCGTCGAGCTGACACAGATCGACACGTCGCAGGAGGGGAAGGTCAATTGGTAAATAGCTTTGAAAAATCAAATTTCCGTAGGCGACAGCGGTTGCGTGAATGTATCGGCTATCAGCTTTAAGTCATTCATTGTCAGTTATTCCGGTGAAAAGCCTCCTTCCCGGAATAGCTGATAACTGATAGCTTGTAACTGATAGCGATGTTGGGATTTGGGACTTAACGATGAAATTTCTTTGGATAGTGTTATTGCTCGCCGGTGTTTGGTTTTTGGCGAGTGCGGCGACCACGGATGGACTGCTCCCGAGCGGCCACGGATTTGGGCGCGTTTCCGAGATCGTGATCGGCCTGTTCCTGATTGCCTATCCCATCTTTCGGTTCAAAAAAAAGTAGTCTTTTACTTCGCCTTCTCAAACTTCAGCGAGACCGAATTCATACAATACCTCAGCCCGGTCGGCTTTGGCCCGTCGTCGAAGACATGGCCGAGGTGTGAGCCGCAGCGGGCGCATTCGACCTCGATACGCTCGGCTCCGTGCGATTTATCTGATTTTTCGACGACGTTTTTCTTATTGATCGCCTCGTAAAAGCTCGGCCAGCCGGTGCCGGAATCAAATTTTGTGACCGAACTAAACAGCTTCAAATGGCAGGCGGCACAAAAATAGTCGCCGGTTTCCTTATTCTTATCGTACTCGCCGCTGTACGCCCGCTCGGTGCCTTCCTCGCGAAGGACGTGATAGGCGTCAGGCGTTAACTCTTTTTTCCAATCGTCTTCCGGCTTAACGATTTTCTCGCCATTAAATACTTCGTCCGATCCTGGTTTGGCCATGCTCGTCGCCGGCGTGGGCGAGCTAACTACAGTCGGCTCAGCAATTTTCGTCGCTTCCGGCGCGGCCTTACCTGCGCAGGCCGCGCCGATCACCGCGATCAGTCCTGCGAAAATAAATAGTGAAGCGAATGTATGATGTTTTTTCATAATGTATAAATGTAGCAGAACAACTGCTTTGACATAGTTACTATCCGATTCGGCCGGTGAAATATTCCGGATTCACGGATTTGTTTTCGGAATAATCGCGGCGGTCGGCGGCATTATTGATGTGGCGGGCAAATATGTTTGGATTTGGCAGGGAGCGGGAAAAGGAATGGGCAGCGTTTGAGGCGGAGGCTTTGCCGTTGATGCCCGACGTTTACCGCGTCGCATATTGGCTCGTGCGGGACAAAGAAACTGCCGAGGATCTGACGCAGGAAACTTTTGTCCAGGCGCTGAAATCGTTTCACCGGTATTCGCCCGATACAAATTGCCGGGCCTGGCTCGTCACCATTCTTTATCGCGTCAATGGTAAACGCCGAATGAAACTCGGCCAGTTGAAATTAGTCGAGGACACCGAGGAACAGATTGCTCAGACCGTCGCTTTCGAGCCGCCCATACCGCAGAATTTGATCGACGAAGACATTATAGAGGCGATTCGCCGCGTGCCAGCAAAGTTTGCCCAGGTCGTTTTGCTGACGGACGTCGAAGAATTTTCGTACAAGGAAGCGGCTGAGCTGCTTAAGGTGCCGATCGGGACCATTATGTCACGGCTACATCGAGGACGAAGGTTGTTGAGACAGGAACTGACTGGGTTTGACGCCCGAGGCCGGATCGCCGCCGAAGGCTAGGAAGGATAGGTTATGGATTGCAGAGAATTAAAAGCGATGATGGACTCGTATATCGGCGACGAACTGCTGATCGAGACCAATCATGAGGTGCTCCGACATCTCGAGAATTGCCCCGATTGCCGCAGCGAGATGGCTGCTCGCCGCTCGCTAAAAACTCAGCTCAGAAACGTCGTCAAGGGCCTGGCCGACACCCAGATCGATCCCATCTTTTATTCGCGAACCGTTGCAAATCTGCGTGAATCGGCGCTTCGCCCGGGTTCGTGGGACCGGCTGACCGGTGGTCGCTACTTTCCCGCCCGAATGGTGGCCGTCGGACTCGCCTGTGTTTTGCTCGCGGTCACGGGTACGTTGGTCTGGATGAATCGGTCACAGAATGATGTATTTGTCGCTCTAAACAACAATACCGATATTGCCGCTGCCGTTCGCACATCGTGGGCCGAACTTACGTCGCTTGCGGTTGGCGACCATGAGAATTGCGCTGTCGAATTTCACCTGAAAGAAAACCCGATCACGCTCGACGAGGCGTCGGCTAAGTTTGGGGCGTATAATAAAGATCTTGATAACGTCATGATGGCGGCATTCAAGAAAACTCCGAATGCGGCAGTTTCGGGTGATGTCGAGTTTGTTGAGTCGCATTCGTGTGTTTACGAGGGCCGCAGATTTGCTCACGTTGTCGTCAAACACAAGGGCAAGATGGTCTCGCTGCTCATGACCGATACTGATCTGCCGGTTGAGCGCGACGGCATTCAGACCGCGGTCTATGCCGGAGCCGTGGGGACAGCCGGTTTTCTCGCCGGGCATCATGCGGTTTTTGTTGTTTCGCAGCTCGCGGACGCGGACAATGTGGCCTTGGCAAATACCATCGCACCGGCAGTTCGTTCACATGTCGAGAAACCGAACATCTCTTATAGGCGAATAAGGAGCTAGTTTGGTGTCCCTGATGTTCCTTAACTTTTAAACTGCAAGACGCAGAGCGTAAAATACTAGCTGCCAGTAGCCGGCAGCTAGCCGCCAGCACTAAAATCCGATCGCAGAATGCGGCACCCGATTTTGTCAATGGACTTTAAATACAGGACACTAGGATGAAAAAGCAACTCGAACAGAAACATCCGCTCGCGATCCGCTGGATGCACTGGATCAATTTTCCCCTCCTGACCATGATGATCTGGAGCGGAATGCTGATTTATTGGGCGAATCAGGTTTACGGTATTCGCCTCTTTGGATATGAGTTGTTCAAGTTCTTTCCACAGCCTTTTTACGATTTTCTAGGCATTCCGCAACGACTGGCCGAGGGCCTACAGCTTCATTTCTTCTTCATGTGGCTGTTCGCCGCAAATGGATTGATATATGTCATCTACACGATCGTTTCGGGTGAGTGGCGCTCGATATTGCCGGTTCCCAGCTCGTTAAAACGGGCACCGCTCGTTGCGCTTCACGACGCCCACATCGTCAAAGAGAAGCCGCCGCAGGGCAAATACAACGATGCTCAGCGTATAGCTTATACCAGCGTGATACTAATGGGCGTGGGTTCCGTCCTGTCTGGGCTCGCGATTTATAAACCGCTACAGTTGTCATTTCTGACGACGCTTTTCGGCGGATACGAATGGGCTCGCTGGGTACATTTTTGGCTGACTATCAGCTTCGTCTCGTTCTTTTTAGTACATGTTTTTCAGGTCATTATGGCCGGTTGGAGCAATTTTCAGTCGATGATTACGGGCTCTGATGTCGTCGATGCGATCGAGCCAACGCCTGAGCCGGTCGTGAGCGAGGAGGCAACAGCATGAGCGACAGTGAGATTTTGCTGGAGAAGGTTCGTGAGTTTGAAAAGCGAACGGGCCACACCGTTGATTCATTTCCCGACGATCCGAACAACACGGCGTCGATCCTCAAAGAACATCGTTATCTCAGCGAACCGCTGTTGGCGGAAGACGCAAAGAGGCAGATGTTCGCGAAATCACGCCGGGGCTTTCTCGTCGGCGGCGCAGCGGCCCTGATCGGCGTTTTTGGCTGGCGCTGGATGAGTGACGAGACGAAGACCAATCTTTATCGCAAATCTTTTGAATTCAACGAAAAGATCAGTCAGGTCTTTTTTCGCCCGACAAAGCTCTCGCCCGAATTCCCCCCGGAACGGGTTACGCCGATCCGGACTAACAGTTTCGAGGGCCTCGAAGAAGAACTCGACCCCGCAACCTGGAGCCTGGCCGTCGCCGGTCTCGCCGGTCGTGCGGACGATCTGATCCTCACAATGGCTGACATCATGAAGCTACCGCGGACTGAGATGATCACGGAATTTAAGTGCATCGAGGGCTGGAGCACGATCATTCACTGGGTTGGTGTTAAATTCTCGGATTTTGCTGTGGCTTATCCGCCCAAAACGCAGAGCGGTGCTCCCGCCGACGTTGCCGGACGGCCCGACGACCTGATGCCATACGTGGCGATGTCAACGCCGAACGAGAAATACTTTGTCGCCTGGGACATGCCGAGCATTATGCATCCGCAAACGCTGCTCGCCTACGAAATGAATGGTGCCCCGCTCAAGCCGGAAAACGGTGCGCCGCTGCGCATAGCATCGCCAACCAAGTACGGCATCAAACAAATAAAACGACTGGGCCGCATCGAATTTACCAGCGAACGCCCCAAGGATTTTTGGGCCGAATTTGGTTACGACTGGTATTCAGGGCATTAGAAGATAGGAATGGAACCACGAAATTGCACGAAAAAGCACTAGATGCTTATTCGACGTTAAATTCGCATTCCTTGTTTTTAGTGTCTTGTTCGTGTACTTTCGTGGTTAAATTTCCTCATGATACGCGACCGGCCGGAGATCATAAACGAAGAGTTTCAGGCGGCTCAGGTTGAACCGGCGATGCTCGACATTTTGCTCGCGGATGGCTGGCGGCATTTTGGGACGCACTTTTTTCGTTATAATTATGGCATTTACGAGAATGAGATTCGCCGCGTACTTCCCCTGCGGATCCGCGTAAACGATCTGCGTTTTTCAAAAAGCCAGCGCCGCGTCCTAAGCCGTAACGCCGATCTACACACCGAGATCGTTCCCGTCGATGTCACACCTGAGATCTACGAGCTTTTTCACCGCCACAAATCTCGCTTCAAAACCAGTGTGCCGGATTCGATCTACGATTTCATCGCACGCGATCTGAAAGGCCCAACCGAATGCCGTTCGATGCTGGTTCGGGAAAACGAAAAGCTCGTCGCAGCAAGTTTCTTCGATGTTGGCCGCGACTCGGTTTCAAGTATCTACGGTATATTCGATCCCGAGATACGGACGCGCAGCCTCGGCATCTTTACTATGCTGAAGGAAATAGAATTCGCCCTCGAACACGGCAAAACTTACTATTATCATGGCTACGCGTATGAGGGCGCGTCTTTTTACGATTATAAGAAAAGGTTCGGTGCCTTAGAGGTTTTCGACTGGAATGGGAATTGGAGCGGCCCTGATGACCGCCTCGAGGGCATTCGTTAGGTCAGTTTCTTCCCCTTCGGCAACCGTCCTCAAATCCAGCATTACTCGATCATCGACGATTCGCGTGATGACCGGTATTTGCACGGTGCGCAAAGCAAATTCCAGGCGTGCCGTCGAGACACCGGGATGGCTGACGGCGATCAAAGCAGTTTCAAGCTTTACATCCGGAGCAGCTCCGCCGCCAATTGCTGAGAAACCATCCAAAATTTCGAACCGGAAACCGTGAATTTCAGACTTCGAATCTGCTGTAGCATCGAACTTTGTCCGAAGTGCGCCGACAAATCTCCCGGCCCGCTCCGCGATCTGCTCTTTTGTCATCGACAACATCCGCAAAACCGGAATCTCGTCGATGGCAGCATCGCGTCGATATGCATCAAGCGTTGTCTCAAGGGCCGCATAGGTCAATTTATCGCTCCGCAAAGCGCGGTATAGCGGATGTTTTCTGAGCCGGTCGATGTATGTGGCTTTGCCCGCGATAATCCCGGCCTGCGGGCCGCCAAGCAGCTTGTCGCCGCTGAATGTAACGATATCGACGCCAGCCCGGATCGATGAACTAACTACTGGTTCATCCGTCAACCCGAGGTCACTAAGATCGATCAAAGCACCCGAACCAATATCTTCATAAAGTAAGATATTGGTTCGATTTGCGAGAGCCGCGAGTTCGCTCAACGCCGGCATCGCGGTGAATCCAACGATCCGATAATTTGATGGGTGAACGCGGAGAATGACGCGCGTTCTCTCGTTGATCGCCTTTTCGTAATCAGCGAGCTTTGTCCGGTTCGTCGTCCCGACCTCGCGAAGCGTAGCTCCCGATTGAGCTAATACGTCGGGTATGCGGAAATCACCGCCGATCTCGACCATTTCGCCGCGAGAGATTACAACCTCGCCGCCCGACCCAAATACCGTCAGGACAAAAAACGCCGCCGCCGCGCAGTTATTGACGATCAGAACGGCCTCGGCACCGGTAATATCCGTTAACAACGTCTCGGACCGGACACCGCGTTTTCCACGTTTTCCGCTGTTAACGTCGTATTCGAGAGCACAGTACCCCGCGGCATCGGCGACGGCCCGGCGAGCGTTTTCCGAGAGCGGCGCGCGGCCGAGGTTTGTATGAATGACGACGCCGGTGGCGTTTATTACGCGGCGAACGCCGGTCAATTTCTCAACCCGCCAAGCCTCGGCCAATTTGTTTTTTGCGGTGAGCAGCAGCTCATCCTTCGAAAGACCAGTATGATTGTTCAACGAGAGATCATTTCGTAATTCATCGATTACCGTTCGTACGAGATTTGCAGCGTATTTTTCGCCAGCGTTCGAAATGATCGCCCCCACCTCGACACAGCGGAGCAATCCATCG
This sequence comes from uncultured Acidobacteriota bacterium, assembly GCA_963738935.1. Lineage (GTDB taxonomy): Bacteria > Acidobacteriota > Blastocatellia > Pyrinomonadales > Pyrinomonadaceae > OLB17. Next base: position 3,995,284 of record CAVTYF010000001.1, read on the forward strand.
ACCGACGGCAGACGGCGCAGAGCAGAATTTGGTGCAGGCGTTGACGACATATCTCTATCTTAACCGAAAAATCTCGGCAAAATCTTGGAAATAGTCCATTGTTACGGCTTTTATTTAAACAGGGCTTTCCCCGCGCCCGCAACTCCCGCGAGGAAAATTCACCAATGGCTATCGGAAAACAATACGGCAACACGCTGACTCGTAAACAGGAATCAGTCGAATTCGACCAAAAATTGGGCCGTCTCGAGGACGAGATTCGAAAGCTCAAGATTGATTTTGATATATATTTTAACGGTGCGACAAAACGCGCTCCACTCGAGGCCCGCGCCCGGCTCGAATCGAGCATCAAACGCCTCTCCGATCACCGGAACATGAGTTTTGCCCAGCGCTACTATCTAAACACCCTCGTTGCCCGCTTTACGTCATACCGCGAACTATGGCGTCGAACGTTGAGAGCAAAGGGCGAAGAACTGGCTTAGGGCACTTCACAAATATTCAAAAAAGAGATTTTCAACGCAAAGTCGCCAAGTCGCAAAGGAAAGAAAGCGTGATAATTTCATTCTCATAAAATCGCTAAACCTCTGCGTCTTTGCACCTTGGCGTCTTTGCGTTGAAAATCTTCGCCGTTTGAATTTAGCTTCGCGTTAGTTTACAAATATTTGTTGCATACTTTAATTAGCGGTAAACTCAATTTTTAGAAATCCTCTTTATTGAAATTACCTGAATAGCTGTTTATTGACAGCCTATATTCGGCTGGTTATGATTCAATGTTGAATGCCAGACATTGTTTCTATGCGTTGTTTTAACCCGCCGATCATGGCGTTGATCTTTAGTTTGACTCTCTTGTCGGGCTGCGATACCAGTATGTTCAAGCAGCCGGCGGCGACCCCGGCTACAGTCGGGAGCGTTGTCGCGGTGCGGTTGAATTTCCGGTACGAAGCCGATGTTCCGCCACCGGCGGCCGATCCGAACAAACCCCAAACCGAGGAACGCAGCGAGGCGGTTCAGGTAGATTTTGACGCCGCCCGGCCGCAGGAAATACTTGATAAGACAATCACCTCGCCCGACAAAAAGCGGATCGCCGTCGTCTATCATAAGGTCACGGATTACAGCTCAGAGTACCGGCTCGACATGTATTCGGCGGACGGGAGACTGCTCAAGAAGCTGACTTCCGACGCGATGGCGGTGCATTTTCCGGATACGATCGTGTGGTCGCCCGATTCCTTGTCACTGGCGTTTGTCGCGATGATCCGTGTTGCAGCACCGGATTTGGGGCTGACGCAGCCCGTCCCTACCGGAGTAAATGTTCCGCCCGCGAATACTCAGACTTCACCAGCCGGTGATGCAAATACTACCGCTACAAACGCAAATACCGACCCCGAGGCGGCGGCTATCACCGTCCCGACAACACCGTCATCCCCAACCGGCATTCTGACGTTTCGGACCGAGCAGATATACACCTGTACCTCGGAAGGAACTGGTGTAAAAGCGATTACCGAGAATGAAGGCCTGATCTATTTCTATTACGCCTGGTCGCCTGACAGCTCGATGCTTGTGGCCCTGGCGGCAACGGCCCGCGAATGGAAGTATCTCGAAGTCGTGGCGGCCAGCAAAGGCGAAGCTCTTGTACCACAGGGAAGACCGCGAGTTATCGAGAAAAATGGGCGCGAACGCCGGCTCGATGATAATCTGACCGTTGTTAGGCCGGTCTGGTCGCCGGATTCGTCAAAGGTTGCGGCGTCGTTTGATACGCAGATACGGATTTACGATGCAACAGGGACAAACCCGACGCAGGCCGCAATACCGCTTCGCAATCAACTGCTGATATCGTCGCAGGCCTATGACCTCGCGCAGCAGCGTTTGGCCCAGACATCAAATACGGAATCGGGTGCCGTCGATACCGAACCCGCGCCTAGCCAACCGCTCTCGACCCTGCCCGACGAAAAGCTGCTCGTCTCGTACAACCCGATCGTCGAGATCGACTGGACCGTTGAGGATATCCTTTATCTACAGACGGCATATTTGAAACGCATGAAAAACGAGGCCGACAGCGTGCGCAGCTTTTCGCGCTGGCACCGACTTGTTTTCACGCCTCAGCCGATGACGGCCACCAACAAACCATGAGATATGAATCGATCGCCGATATTTACTCGGCAAATCTAAAATTTCGAGATGCCCTGACCGACACATTGTCGAAAATCACGGCGGATGAAGCAGCGGCTTTGCCGGACGGCGAGAAATGGTCGCTAGGTCAGATTGCCGAACACCTCTCGATGGTTGATTTTGGCATCTCACGGATATGCGCGAGACTGCTCGAAGCCGCAAAAACGGACGGCGTTTCGGCGGACGGCAGTTTTTCGTTGTCGCCAAACTTTGGCGAAAAAGCCACCGAGGTCGCCGGTCTCAAGGTCGAAGCCCCAGAACGCGTACAACCAACCGGAAAAGTATCGATCAATGACGCGATTGGCACCATAGCAGCCAACCGCGAAGTTTTTGATGCGATGCGAAGCGATTTCGAAAGCTTTGACCACTCCAACCACAAGTTTCCGCACCCGTTCTTCGGTGACCTGACCGCCGGCGAATGGCTCGTCATGGCCGGGATGCATCAAAATCGGCACACAAAACAAATCGAGACTATGCTCACCAAAATCCGCCAAAAAAAGAAGCCCCGGTTAGAGGAGGGCTTCTAACCGGGGGCAGTGACTTCGAACAAATTTAGTCGTAGCAGACTGTCGGTACTTGTCCGAAATCGTTCTTAGGATGTAGGCGTTTCCGGCTACGTTGCAAAGATTCCGTACCTCATTAGACGATCGGAAAAGCGATATTTTACACCGCAAACGAGAAATTCAGTCAAAATCTCACTGCATTTGTGATAACATTTTGTTTTGAATAGCATAAGAATTTCTTAACTGGAGACCTTCCGCGAGAACGGTGTTTTACAGACTGCAATGGATAAGTTTTTGATACGTGGCGGCAAACCGCTAAAAGGAAAGATCGAGATCGGCGGGGCAAAAAATTCGGCCCTCCCGTGTCTCGCTGCCGCGCTTTTAACGCCTGACACCGTTACGCTTCACAACGTACCGTATGTCAAGGACCTGATAACACAGCGGCGTCTGCTCGAGGATCTCGGAGCGACCGTTTTGACGCCGGAACTGAGGACGCACAAGATCACGGCCGGAAAAATTGAGACGTTCGAGGCTCCGTACGAACTTGTCAAAACCATGCGTGCCAGCGTTCTCGCACTGGGTCCGTTGCTGGGTCGGTTTGGTCAGGCAAAGGTTAGTCTGCCGGGTGGATGTGCGATCGGCACGAGGCCGATCGATCTGCATTTGCGGGCGTTTGAGCAGTTGGGGGCGACGGTTTCGCTCGAATCCGGCGACGTACTCGCCCGCACGCCAAAGGGAAGACTCAGCGGCAACACGATCGATTTTGAAAAAGTAACGGTCACCGGAACCGAAAATGTAATGATGGCCGCCGTGCTTGCAAAGGGAAAAACGACCATCAAAAACGCGGCCGAGGAACCGGAAATCGAAGACCTTGCCGAACTGCTCAATAAAATGGGCGCTCGGATTAAAGGAGCGGGAACTTCCATAATCGAGATTGACGGCGTCGAGGGCCTCGGCGGAGCGGAACACACGATCATTCCCGATCGCATCGAAACGGGCACGTTCATGGTCGCGGCGGCGATAACCGGCGGCGAGATCGAGATCAAAAGCTGCCGCCCTGAACACCTGACGGCCGTCATCGAAAAACTCCGCGAAGCCGGAGTGGATATCGAGGAACTCAATCCGAGTACTCTGCTCGTTGGGCGCAGTGCGAAGGGCTTGAGGGCGAAAGATGTCACAACCGAGCCGCACCCGCATTTCCCAACCGATATGCAGGCCCAGTATATGGCGCTAATGACCCAAGCCGAGGGTGAATCTAAGGTGATCGAAACGATCTTCGAAAACCGCTTTATGCACGCCTCGGAACTTATCAGAATGGGCGCCGACATCAGCATCAGCGGCAATACGGCGACTGTTCGCGGCAGATCGCCTCTGATGGGAGCGCGTATCATCGCATCTGACCTCCGCGCCTCGGCGTCGCTCGTTCTCGCGGCCCTGTGCGCGGGTGGTGAGACGACGATCGACCGCGTTTATCACATCGATCGCGGTTACGAGACCATCGTTCGCAAACTTCGCTCACTCGGCGCTGACATCGAACGAATAAAAGAAGGCCTTGCAGCCTCGGCTGACGAAGCAGCCAGCGGCGGGTCGATTTAGTTGACTGGAGCTGGCAAGCATCCCTGCTTGCCAGCGGTTGAAAACCGCTTACGCACCGGGGTTTCGACTAGCTTGAGAAATAACCATCGCTTTAACACCGAGGAAGCCTCGGCCCGGCAAGCAAGGATGCATACCGCTCCAGTCACGATCGCCGAACCGGACGGTCTTAATTCCTTACGCGGACCCATCGATGCGTTGTATTGTTTTCCTATGATGGAATGGTCAAAATGCCCTGAGGTCGAGCAGAACCCTAGAAAGGTCAGCGGGGCCTGGATCTTTCGCGGCACTCGCGTTCCGGTCACCGCCCTATTTGAGAATCTCGAAGCGGGTGCGTCGATCGATGACTTCCTTTCCTGGTTTCCCGGAGTCACAAAAGAACAAGTTGAGTCCGTGCTTGAACACACAATTCACACGCTTGAAGTGGAACGGCTGGCGGCTTAACCGATGCGGATTTTATTCGACCAGGGAACTCCTTTACCACTGCGTAAGTACCTTGCGGACCACACCGTACTTTCAGCTTTTGAAATGGGTTGGAGTGAACTCGAAAATGACGATCTGCTTGCCGCCGCCGAATCGGAAGGCTTTGACGCACTTATCACCACAGATCAAAATCTCAGATATCAGCAGAATCTTTCCGAGAGAAGAATTGCTATCATCGTGCTTCTGACCACAAACTGGCCGCGAATCGAGAAAAACGTATCGACTGTCCATGATGCCGTTGCGAAAACCTCGGAAGGCAACTACCTGGAAATAACGTTCAAGTGAGGATTACCAGCGTGCGGCGGCATTGTTAGCAGGTCGTAGAGATCGGCGAGTTGACTGGAGCGGCGAGCATCCTGCTTGCCAGCGGTTGCAGACCTCTTACGAGCCGGGGTTTCGACTAGCTTGAGAAATGACCATCGCTGTAACACCGAGGAAGCCTCGGCGTGGCAAGCAGGGATGTTTGCGCTCCAGTCAGGATCCCTACCGAACTCCGTAAATATTTTTTGATTCCAACCGTCTGTGGTTTAATAGCGTCATAGGCATGATGATCGTTGAGGACTGCATTTTTTGTAAGATAGCTGAGGGTCGCATCGCGTCCGAGTTTGTTCATGAGGACGAGTTTTGCGTTGCTTTCAACGATCTCAGCCCGCAGGCGCCGACGCATATTCTCGTTATTCCGCGACAGCATATCGATTCGCTGGAAAACGCAAATATTGGCCATACGACCACCCTTGGCCGTCTGCTGGTAACCGCCGCCGGGATCGCCCGGAAAAAGGGTTTTTCTCAGAACGGCTATCGGGTCGTTATTAATACTAATTCTGATGGTGGACAGACCGTCTTTCACCTTCATATCCACTTGCTCGCCGGTCGTCAGTTTATTTTTCCGCCCGGTTAATTTTTCAAAAATCTGACCTTTATGAAACCGATCTTTACATTTATTGGATTTGTGTCGCTTGCTCTGGCGGGCTGCGGTGGGGATGTACAAACCACGGCCAACGTCCCCGAACCGGTCACAAATACTAACACGGTAGTTGCCGAAGTTCCTGCGGCTGAGCCTACACCATTTACTGACGCTAATTCTGCGTTGACCGAAGGTAACCGCTTAATGGACGAAAATCAGACCGAGAGCGCGATAGAAATATATAGGCAAGCGGTCGTGCTCAGCCCCGATCTGGCCGAGGCCCATTTCAGACTCGGCGTCGCCTATGCCTTGCTTGAGATGCAACTCGAACAATCTGGGGCGGTGACCGAGCCTGCTTCGAATTCGAAAGCGGCCCCCAAAAAGCCAAAATCGGAAAAGGCATTCGAGGACGCCGTCAAATCGTTTAACAAATGGCTCGACAGAAACCCAAAGGATGACAATGCCTATTACTATCTCGGCCGCACCTACGCGAAGCTGACAAAGGACGAGGATGCCGAAAAAGCCTTTAAACAGGCCGTCAAGCTAAAACCCGAAGACAGTGAGTATCAAACAGAACTCGGGGCGATTCTAATCAAACTTGCCCAGTACCGCGAGGCGATCACTCCGCTAAAGAAAGCAATAGAACTCGATCAGGCAAACGCCCGGGCAATCGATCTGCTCGATGACGCCGAAGCCGGTCGAAAGCGTGTCGATTATGTTTCGGCAAATAAAAATGCCAACCGTCCAGTGAACGAGAAAGAACCGGGATCGAGTTCGAGCACGAGTTCACGGCCCAACTCCAGTTCAAACGTAAGTACAAATTCGTCAACGTCATCGAATTCAAACTCGAAACGGCCGCCCAACGATCCAAAACCAAAAAAACCCGAGCCTGAGCCAAAATCAAAAAAAGGCGATCCAAAAGAGGCCCGACCTCGGATGGTGCCTAAACCAAATTAGTTCTGCGCGCTCCCGTCAGAAGGCCGGGAACGCAGGCGCCCTCGCCTGCAAGCGTCCTGCTTTGAGGACGCTTGCACGCGTGGTGATTATTCAAATTGAAAAATACTGAACAGTCGTCACGCCGGAGGAACTGGCGTAGCAGGCGAGGGCGCCTGCGTTCCCGGGCTGAAGGATGAACCGCGCCCGATGCGAGGGCGCCTGCGTGCCAGTCTTCAAAACTGGTAGATGCTCTTTTCCGAAAAAGACCTTTGACCAATCCGCCAAAAACCTCTACCTTTCGATTTTATCACGCGACCTCAGCAGGTTCCGATAATTTTGTTGCAAGATGCTGCATTAAGGATCGTACCGCAATGAAGATTCTCTCGGCTTCTTCCGAGGTGTATTTCTTATCTGCGTGCTGGGTGCGATTCCGCGAATTTTTATACGCCCTCAGGTAGACTGATGCCTCAGCATAGAAATCCTCATGCCGCTTCCAGTCCGGTAATTTTTCTTTGTGATCCTTTGCCAACTCCACATCAATTTTCTTTAGAATGCCGTCCCAGCTTGGCACGGTTACCGGAACAGACAGGTGCGCCGCAAGGGTCTTTAAGCCAATTTCTACAACGCGAGAAAGGTGGAATACCACCGCAGTATCTCTGCTAAGAGCGAAACATTTCGAGGCTTCCGCGATGTCATAATTCGCTGATGGAAATTTCTCAAAAACCGCCAACCCAAAGGGCTCATTACTATCTAGAAAGTTCACTCTGTCTATCGGGATGGTTAGAAACGCAACTGATGACAATTCGTTGATAACGGTTTCTTCAATTGCGGATACGTCCCGAAGACAGCGTTCAATCGTATAGGTATTTGCGTCATAATCGCGTTTTACGCGATCAATTAATAACTGTGTATTTCCTAGTGCAAGTAACTCGCTACATGTATAAATCCGCGTGATTACCGGACGTAAAATCTTTTTAACGCCATTCGGCACAAGATCGGCCTTCGCGTGCTTATCGAGTAAGCCTTCGACAAAAGAAAGCCGTGCAAGGCATTGCAAAAATGGCGATGAATGGACGCGGAGCACTTGATACAAACTGACAATTTGGAATCGGGCGAAGGTAGCTTAACATCATTCGCCCGTAAAAGGGAATTAAACGCCATTATAATGCCGCCCTCCGACTTGGTGCGTCAAGTATATTAATGCCCCGGTAGGTGGTTCATATATACACACTTTCTTGGTACATGTATCAACTTGACATCAGTTCTTCAAAACGACACATTTGCATATAGCATCGCTCTCGTTTGGAGAACTTATGACACAGGAAACGGACCAGACAACGCTATTGTCGCTCGAACGCCGGATGAGTATGCATGATGCTCGCGAGGCGATCATCGACCGTCTGGCCCGCGATCTCCCAACGGATATTGACCTCGAACGCTTTCTGAACGTGGTTGTCTCCGAGGTCGGTCGTATGCTCCAGGCCGACCGATGTGATTTGCTACAGCTTAGCGAGGGCAGAGACCTGGTCATAAGCCACGAATGGCGCAAGGATAAATCGGTGCCAAAAAGTCAGGGCACGACCATACCTTTTGACGCAAACCGGTTGGCCGAGCGTTTCGACATCAGAAAACCGATCCGCATCAACGATACGAAAGCGGCAAAAGATGCAACGTTAAAGTTTTTTGCAAAAGCCCTCGAGACGCGTTCGCTGCTGGTCATCCCAATAATGCTCAACGGCGGCGTCCTTGGCCTGCTAGGTCTGCACGACACGCACGAACCGCGGCAATGGCTCGACGAAGAAGTCTCCTTTCTCGAATCCATCGCCCGCCAGCTCGCCATCGGCTACCAATACACGAGCCTTTACGTCGCCCAGGAACAGGAAAGCCGACGCACAAATCCGCTCCTCGAAATCGCCAATACATTAAATTCGCACTCCGATTTTAAAGAGGTTTCCGAGGGCGTGATGGAGCGGGCGATCAACCTCGTCGGTGCCGATTACGGAGCTCTCGGTGTGCTAGATCAATCCGGAACGCGCATCTCGCTCGCGACATTCAAATCGGCTGAGGGCATAAAACTCGGCAAAATCCTGAAAATGATCGAGCAGCATAACAAATCACTTGCCCTCGATTCGTTTGCCAAGCTTGGCGAGCTGCTGCGTGAGGGCAAGACGATCAAACTCGTCGATTCCGAGCTGCCGTTTGCGATCAGGTTGTTCTTTAACACACAGCTTCGCGGCAAAGCGGCTCTGGTTACGCCTGTTCATGTTGCCGGAAAAGCGTTTGGATTGCTCGGCTTTGTGTGGAGCAAGCAAAGTACGTTTGAGGACCACGACATCGCCCTGATCGAGGGCATCGCCGACCAGATTGGCACCGCCCTCGAGCGCGACCAGCTATCGACCGAGGTCATGCGGCTCAAGAGCGAACTGCACCAAAAACAAAGCGAGATCGTCGGCCAGGCGCCGGGCATTCGCCGTGCGATCGAGCTCGGTCTCAATGTCGCGGATACAAACACGACCGTCCTCATCCTCGGCGAATCCGGCACGGGCAAGGAGCTGATCGCAAATCTCATCCACTACAACTCAGGCCGTGAGAGCAAGCCTTTTGTCAAAATAAACTGTGGTGCGATACCTGAAACGCTGCTCGAATCAGAGCTTTTTGGCCACGAAAAAGGCGCGTTTACAGATGCCCGAAGTCTCCGCCAGGGACGCTTCGAAGAGGCCAGCGGCGGTACGTTGTTTCTAGATGAGATCGGCGAGATGTCTCTCCAGGCGCAGGTGCGATTGCTGCGTGTGCTGCAGGACGGTGAATTTACGCGGGTCGGTGGAAAACACGTTCTGAAAACTGACGTCCGCGTCATCGCGGCAACCAACTCCGATCTTGAAAAAGCTATCGAAGATGGCTCTTTTAGAACCGATCTTTTTTACCGGCTGTCGGTATTCCCCATCTCGCTGCCGCCGCTTCGGACGCGGGTCGAGGACGTTAATCTTCTTGTTTTTCATTTTCTTGAGGAGTATAAGAAGAAATCCGGACGTTTCATTTCAGGAATCTCTAAGGAAACTCTGCGGGCCCTGGTCAATTACAACTGGCCGGGCAATGTCCGCGAGCTCGAAAATGCCGTCGAGCGGGCTGTCATCATAGCCTCGGGCCGCCAGATCGAACTCGACGATCTGCCAGAGGCGATCAGCCGCAGTGCCGAATACTCGGCCGCCCACGCTCGCCTCGAACGCGCATCAGCCGCCGGCGAAGGTCGCACGATTGGTATCGAGATCGCGCTTCCCTCGGCGATGGACGAGATCGAGAAACAGGTGATCGAGGCTACGCTCGATTACACTGAGGGCGATAAATCGCAGGCGGCTCGGCTGCTGAATATCGGCCGGAAAACTCTTTATCGCAAATTGGAACAATACGAATCAGAAAGCGTCATGGAAAAGCCTCAAATAACCAGCGCGGGTTGATGTCTTAAAACGGCGATCTTTAGCTATGGATTTAATAGTCGGCACGGCCGGTCACATCGATCATGGAAAAACAGCGCTGATAAAGGCGTTGACGGGCGTCGATGCGGACAGATTGCCTGAGGAAAAGCGGCGCGGCATTACTGTTGACCTTGGGTTTGCCGAGATGAACATTGGCGAAGTGCATATTGGTTTTGTGGATGTGCCAGGGCATGAGCGTTTCGTCAAGAACATGCTCGCCGGAGCCAGCGGAATCGGCATTGTAATGCTCGTCATCGCAGCCGACGAAGGCGTGATGCCGCAGACACGTGAGCATTTCGACATCTGCCGTTTGCTCGGCATCAAAGCGGGAATCGTCGTTCTCACCAAGACCGACCTCGTCGATGCTGAAACGTTGGAGATCGCAAAGCTTGATGCAGCCGGGTTGGTTCAAGGCTCATTTCTCGAAAGCGCACCGATGATACCGGTCAGTTCCCGCTCCGGTCATGGGATCGAAGAATTGAAGGAATCTCTCGTTCGCGTGAGCAGTAAACTGACGCTGCGAACCGATCAGCTGATAACGCGGTTACCGATCGACCGCAGCTTTTCAGTGAAAGGTTTTGGTGCGGTCGTGACCGGAACTCTTGCTTCGGGTTCGATCAACGAGGGCGACGACATTGATCTGCTTCCGTTGAAAACAAAGGTCAGAGTTCGCGGCATCCAGACACACGGTAAATCGGTAGAATCCGCCACGGCTGGCCAGCGGGTCGCCGTCAATCTCGGCGGGATCGATCACAAAAAAGTGGAGCGCGGAATGCTGCTCGCCGAGCACGGAGTTTTGCGGCCGACGCAGATTTTTGACGCGGGGATCGAGGTTTTGCCAGACTCAGCTAAGCCGGTTCGTTCACGACAGCGAGTCCGGGTTCATATTGGAACGGTGGAGGCGCTGGCGAGGATCCAGGTTCTGAATGACATTGGCGAGATCGCTCCGGGTGAAAAAGATTTGGTTCAAATCAGGCTCGAAACACCCGTGGCCGCAGTGCCGGACGAACGATTTATCATACGGCGTTATTCGCCGCAGGTTACCATCGCCGGTGGCCGCGTGATCGACAACGCCGCAGGTAAGCACCGCAAAAAGGATTTTTCATCCGTCCGCGACGTACTTCGCGGTCTCCTAATCGCTGAGAGCGTCGAGGCAAAGATGAAAATATTTATAACAGCCGCCGGGACGGCAGGATCGAGCCACAGCGAACTGCGTACACGAACTGGTTTGAGGAGAAACATCGTGACAAATTCGATCGATGCTCTCATCGCCGCACGGGAAATCGTTGACGCCGAGGGAAGATATGTCGCGCGAGCCGCCTTCGAGTCGCTAACCACGTCCGTCGAGAATGCCGTCGGAGCGTTTCATAAAAGCGAACCGCTGGCAAAGGGAATGTCGAGAGAATCACTGCGTGAACAGCTATTCAGGAACCTGCCGAATGAAGTTTTTCAAGCCGTGATAGGCGATCTGGAGGTGGCGGCAAAGGTCATACTGGATAGGGATTCCGTTAGTCTAAGTGCATACAAGACGACACTTTCGCCAACAGAAGCGGCTCTCAAGGAGAGAATATTTGCGGCCTACGCACTTGCAGGTTTGAATGTTCCAAAGCTCGACGATATTTTGAGCGAATCAATCGCGGGAACCGCATTTACCCGGCAAAATGCTCGAAAATTCTTTCAACTATTTCTAGATTCGGGAGAAATTGTTAAAGTTAGCGAGGAATTCTATTTTCTTAACCGCGAGATCGCAAAGCTCGTCGAGAAGTTGAAGGGATTTGCCGCGACGGCGAGCGACCGCAGCATCGATATGACGCAATTTAAAGACCTCGCAGGCGTTTCGCGGAAATACGCGATACCGCTGATCGAGTATTTTGACCGCGAACGCGTGACCGTTCGCCGCGGCGATAAGCGTATCATCTTGTAATGCAAAAATTCCTGACAGCCCGCTGGCAAGACCTGATCATGGCCAACTATGAGGTTGACCCGCTGCTCCTCGAACCGCGTCTGCCCACCGAGACCGCGCTCGATCTGCACGAAGGTAAATGCTTTGTCAGCCTGGTAGGGTTTATGTTTCTCGAGACGCGGGTTTTAGGAATACCAGTACCGTTTCACATCAATTTCGAAGAGGTGAATTTACGCTTCTACAACAAACGCGAGATGGACGGCGAAACGCGCCGAGCGGTGTGTTTTGTCAAGGAGATCGTGCCAAGATTTGCGATCGCCACCGTCGCCCGCGTGCTTTACGGCGAACCGTACGAATGCTGGACAATGGGCCACAAGCGAACCGAAACCACCGTTTCCTACGACTGGTCGAAAGGCGGCCATTTCAATCATCTAAGCGTCGAGATCGACAGAAGCATCGGCGTCCCAGGGGAAGGTTCGCACGGCGAATTCATCATCGAACACTATTGGGGCTACACAAAACGCGGCGGCTCCCGCGTCGATGAATACAAGGTCGAGCACCCGAAATGGGAGCTATTTTCGGTCAAGAATGAAGTGATCGATGTGGATTTTGGCGCAACGTACGGCCGCGAATTTGCGTTTCTTACTAATCAGAAACCGTATTCGATGTTGCTGGCAAAAGGCTCGGAAGTCGCTGTTTATATAGGCGAAACTATCCGCTAAACACTCGTCACTGTCCACTGAAGACCTAAAAATTTCTTTCATTTTGTTCAGTGGATAGTGGGTAGTGATAAGTGGATAGTGAATTTCATTTATGGCAATAATCGGCATCGTCGCTATTTCAAAAAACTACGCCATCGGCAAAGACGGAAAATTGCCATGGCATTACAGCGCCGATCTTAAATTTTTCAAAGAAGCAACGACCGGCCATGCGATTGTGATGGGAGCCAACACTTGGCGCTCGATCAGCAAACCGCTTCCGAATCGGCTCAATATTGTCCTCAGCCGCCGGGGCAACGTAGATACTCCGGTGCCGGTCATGAAGCTGAGCAGCAAAGCTGAGGTCGTCGAGCTCGCTAAATATCTCAATCGTGACGTTTACATTATCGGCGGAGCTAAAACATACGCGGATTTTACTGATGTTATCGAGGAATGGATCGTAACCTTTGTCCCGGTTGAAATTGTCGGCGCCGATACATTTATGCCCGCTGATTTTCTTGACGGTTTCCAGGAGGCCGAGGAATTCCGGATCGATACCGAACTTATCGTGAGAAAATTTAGCCGTTGGGCCTAAATGGGTGTATTATTGGCTCGAAAGTAATAGTTGGAGTGTATGACGAACAAGCAGTTTGTACTAGAAAAACCACGGCCCATTCGCGATGCGCTCGTCGCCCTTGTTATCGGCGGTTTCGCCTTGTTTGTCATCGATTACTTATTTGTAGGAATGGCTCCGTTTCTGGGGTTTATTCTCGCGGCGGTTGTAATATATCTATTAAGGCGGAGATAGCAAAACTATTATGGGCGGAAGAACCTGGGACGAATGGATCGAAGAATATTCTGAAAGTCATCAACACCCGATCAACAAACTGACGCATCAATTTGGCATACCGATGATCGCGCTATCGCTGCTGCTGATCCCGGTCTCGCTGTTTGTCGCGGGTGCGTGGCGTGTCGCCGTCGGCTTGTTTATCGTCGGCTGGATACTCCAATTTGTCGGCCACTATTTCGAAGGCAAACCGCCGGAATTCTTGAAGGACTATCGATTTCTTTTTGTCGGAATGCGTTGGTGGATAAAGAAAACGTTTGGTTGAAAGATCGCTATCAGCTTTTAGCTGTCAGCTTTCAGCTATTTCGAATCTCACCGCCAGATAACCTCAAATATTGAATAAACCGCTCGTCTTAGTTCTAGATATCGGAACATCCAGCGTTCGCGCCGCGCTTTATGACGCACTGGCGAACGCGATCCCGCGTGCGTTTGCCAAGATCGAACGCTCATTGACGGTCACCGCTGACGGCGGGGCCGAAATCGATGCTGACGAAGCCGTGGCAGAGGTAGCCACCGCAATCGATACGCTTCTCGAAAAAACTTCTCGAAAAAAAACGGAAATAGAATACGTCGCGTCATGCTCATTCTGGCATAGCCTCGTCGGCGTCGATGCGAACGGCAAGCCGACAACCAGGGTCTTCGGTTGGGCCGACACTCGGAGCGGGAAATATACTGCGGCACTCAAAAAACGGTTCGACGAGAACGAAACACACAACCGTACCGGCGCACATTTTCACTCAAGCTTTTGGCCGGCAAAATTGCTGTGGCTGCGAAGGGATTTCCCCGATGTTTTTGCCAAGACGGAGCGGTGGCTCTCATTCAGCGACTATGTCGCACTGAAACTATTTGACGAAGCAACAACCAGCATTTCGATGGCCTCGGGAACTGGGATTTTTGACATTCGAAAGTGCGTTTGGGACGCTGAGCTATTGAAATTCTTAGAGATAAAATCCGCAAATCTGCCCGAAATCGTCGCGAATGATTCCGATACATTTTCGCTCAACAAAAAACACGCCAAACGCTGGCCTCGCCTTGGGTATGCAAAATGGTTTCTACCGGTCGCAGACGGAGCGGCGGATAATATCGGTGCCGGATGCGTCACCAAATCGCAAGCGGCGTTAATGGTCGGAACATCGGGTGCCATGCGTGTCGCATACGCAGGTGAGCCGCCGGAGCAAATTCCCGACGGTCTCTGGTGTTATCGGATCGACCGCGGGCAGCGTCATTATCGGCGGCGCACTCTCGGACGGCGGTGGGCTTTATCGATGGCTAGAACAAAATCTGAAACTCCCGATAGACGCCGGTGAACAGATCGCGACGCTCAAACCCGGCGCTCATGGCCTGACATTCCTTCCATTCCTAGCCGGCGAACGCAGCACCGGCTATCACGAAACTGCGGCGGGTGCGATCCTCGGCCTCACATCCGCGACCGATCCGGTCGACATCCTTCAGGCCGCGCTCGAATCCGTAGCCTATCGTTTCGCTGAAATATTCGACCTCCTAAACTCCGTATCTATGATAAAAGACATCGTCGCCTCGGGCGGCGCTCTGCACGAATCACCGGTTTGGACCCAGATAATCGCCGACGTTCTTGGTCGCGATATCACAATAAATAATGTTTCCGAATCGTCATCCCGCGGCGCCTGTTTGCTTGCACTCGAAAGTATTGGCAAAATAGGTGATACTCGACGTAATTTAAGACATGACGACGATCTCGTAAAGTGTGGTCGAAATCGACACGATCTACACCAGAAGATCCGCATTCGTCATAAAGAAAAGTATCAACTTCTAACCTGATAGCAGAGAGGATCAAAATGACAACCGCAATCCAACCCAAGAAAACCAACGACCTTGACCAGCTTTGTATAAATACGATTCGCACACTTTCGCTTGATGGTGTGCAAAACGCGAAATCCGGGCATCCCGGCTTGCCGCTTGGCATGGCGCCGACGGCTTATGTTTTGTGGACAAAGTTTTTGCGGCACAATCCGAAAAACCCGAAATGGTTCGGCCGCGACCGGTTTTTGTTGTCGGCCGGGCATGGGTCGATGTTGATATATTCTCTACTGCACCTGACCGGCTACGATCTGGCGCTTGATGAACTGAAACGTTTTCGCCAACTGCATTCACAGACGCCTGGGCACCCGGAAAACATTCTGACCGCCGGTGTCGAGGTGACGACCGGGCCGCTGGGACAGGGTTTTGCAAACGGCGTCGGGATGGGCATCGCCCAGGCGCATCTGGCGGCGCGGTTTAATAAACGTGGTTTCCCGGTTGTTGATAATTTTATTTACTGCATCTGCTCGGACGGCGATCTGATGGAGGGCGTCTCATACGAGGCCGCAAGCATTGCCGGACATCTGAAGCTCGGCAATCTCATTTATCTCTATGACGATAATCAGATCACAATCGACGGTTCGACGGACCTGGCATTTACCGAGGACCGGACAAAGCGGTTTGAGGCGATCGGTTGGCATGTGCAGGACGTTGCGGACGGCAACGATCTAAAAGCAATCGAAAAAGCGATAATTGCCGCGCAAAAGGTCAAAGACAAACCGTCGATCATCCGCGTTCATACGATCATCGGTTTTGGAATGCCGGCTCAGGGTACCCACAAGGCCCACTCCGACGCACCCGGCGCGGAGGCTGTCGCAGCGACCAAACGCAATCTCGGCTGGCCTGAGGACAAGTTCTTTTACATCCCGAAAGAGGCGCTCGCCGAATTTCGCAAGGCAGTAAAGAATGGTGCCGCCCAGGAAAAAGAATGGGATGCAATGGTCAAGAAATACGAAAAGGTGGAACCTGAGGCTGGCGCAATATTTAAGTTGGTCCGAACGTCGTCAATGCCCGACGGCTGGGAAAAATCGCTGCCTAAATTCGACGGTGTCGCTGCCGCAGCCACACGCGCCTACAGCGGCGATGTGATAAATGCCGTTGCCGAGGCTATTCCACAGCTTATCGGCGGATCGGCCGACCTAAAACCGTCAAATAACACCTATATCAACTCGTCGGGCGGCATGCAGTATAAACAATACGAGAACCGCAATATCCATTACGGCATACGCGAGCATGGTATGGCGTCAGCGATGAATGGAATTGCCTTTTACGGTGGCCTGATACCCTTTGGCGGAACGTTTATGACGTTTTCAGATTACAACCGCCCGGCGGTCCGTCTGGCGGCGCTGTCAAAGATTCAGGTAATCTTCGTGTTTACGCACGATTCGATCGGTCTCGGCGAGGACGGCCCGACGCACCAGCCGGTCGAGCATCTGGCTGCAATGCGTGCAATACCTGACCTTGCCGTCATTCGTCCATGTGACGCCCACGAAACCCGCGAGGCATGGCGCAGCGCCCTGAAAAGCTCGAACGCACCGACGTTCCTCGCCCTATCGCGGCAAAAGGTCGCCCTCATCGACCGCAAAAAATACGCCGACGCCAAAGGGCTGCACAAAGGTGCCTACATCCTGGCCGAAGCCGAAACCAAAGCGGGCAAATCGACGACGCCAAAGTTGATAATCATCGCCACCGGCTCCGAAGTCGGCCTAGCGATGGAAGCCCGGGAAAAGCTGAACGCTGAAGGCACACCAACCCGCGTCGTCTCGATGCCGTGCTGGGAATTTTTTGAAGGGCAGTCCGCCAAATACAAAGAAGAAGTTCTGCCCGCCAAAGTCACCGCCCGCCTAGCCGTCGAAGCCGGAGTCAGCATGGGCTGGTCAAAATATGTCGGTGACAAGGGCGACACGCTCTGCGTCGACCGATTCGGCGCCTCGGCACCCGGTGATGATGTGCTTAGGGATTATGGCTTTACGGTTGAGAATGTAATCAAGAAAGCTCGTTTGCTGGTATAAATTTCGTGCTACAATCCAGAAAGTTATGATTCCGACAGTCACCGATAAAATTTCGCACTGGGTCAGTCGCTTGCCGGAAGATAAGCAGCTGGAGGTGTTGAAATTTGTCGAGAATATAGGTACGCCGCGACGAACGCTCCTGGATATTGTCAGGGAAATAGAAGAAACGATCCCTGACGATGTACTCGAAAGACTTCCGGTCGATGGTTCGATAAATCACGATCATTATCTTTACGGAGCTCCGAAGAAGTGATTCGATATTTTGTAGATGCCGGTCATCTAATTGCGCTCGCCAACCCGAACGATCAGTGGCACGATGCGGCGGTGCGAAATGCGAAGTTGGTTGCCGATCAAGATTCCATTACAACCGAAGATGTTCTGATCGAGTTTCTGAATTTCTACTCGGAGGCCGGTCCGTACATGCGCAGGAAGGTCGTTGATATCGTGCGTTCAATTTTGACTGACGTGCGATACGAAATCGTCTCACGCGACGAGGTTTCATTTCACGACGGGCTCGACTTATATGAAGCTCGGCTCGATAAAGGGTACAGTTTGACCGACTGCATTTCGATGAACATTTGCCGGATGCGTGGCATCAGCGAGGTGCTTTCTAACGACGATCATTTTCGGCAAGAGGGCTTTGCGGTTCTCCTCTCCGAGGCTTAAATCATTCCTATGGAACTCTCGACTATTAAAACACCATGCCTGTTGATTGACATAGAACGCGTACGAAAAAATGCCATACGCATAAGTGAAATCGCAAGCGGCAACGGCACTCGACTTAGGCCGCATGTTAAGACCCACAAATGTGTTGAGATTTCACGGTTGCAGACTGAGAACCACAACGGAGCGATCACCGTTTCGACCTTGGCCGAGGCCCGCGATTTTTCGGCTAACGGCTTCTCAGATATTACCTACGCCGTTCCCATAGAGCCTGGCAAATTTGTCGACGCGATCGAGATTCTGCGCGACGGTGTAAAGCTAAATCTGCTCACGGATAACGCGGAGGCTGCCAAACTGCTCGATGAGACTGCCGGGCGAGCAGGCGTGAAATTCGATGTGTTCGTTAAGATCGATTGCGGTACGCATCGTGTGGGCGTCGAGCCACACACAGCGGAGGCGGTCGATATTCCTCGACAGCTTTCGGATGCTAAGAACCTACATTTCGCGGGAATTTTAACGCACGCCGGGCATTCGTATGACGTAAAAACGGTTGAGGAAATAAAGGCCGTTGCTCGTCATGAGCGGGATGTGATGGTCGAGCATGCTGCGAAATTACGCGGCCTCGGTATCGAGGTTCCGACCGTCAGCATCGGCTCGACTCCGACTATCAACCACATCGATCATCTCGACGGGATCGACGAGGTGCGGCCCGGGAATTACATTTTCTTCGATAACTATCAGGCGATGCTGGGGAGCTGCGGTTTTGACGATTGCGCGTTGACGGTTTTGGCGGCGGTGGTGCATCGTGACGCTTTGCGGCGAAAGATCGTGATCGACGCGGGCGGTATTGCGATGTCAAAAGACCGCGGCCCTGTCGGCCTCGATCCGGATTGCGGTTACGGCCGCGTCCTCGACCTCGACGGCGTCGATACGGGGTTGCGTTTAGATTCCCTGTCGCAGGAACACGGCCAGATTCACGCCGCTGACGATGCAGCGTTCGACCGATTCAAAGTGGGCGACCGCGTTCGCATTCTCGCCAACCACTCATGCATGACCGCCGCTCAGCATTCGCATTACAATGTTGTCGAGAACGGCGAGATCGTTGACCGATGGAAGATCCAGCGTGGGTGGTAGACGTGTTTGCCGGGAACGCATGCGCCCTCGCCTGCAAGGCCGGTTCCCCCGGCGTGACGGAGATTAGTATTTTTCAACTTGAACAACAACCTGGTACGTCAGCGTCCCGAAGCGGAACGCTTGCCGGCGAGGGCGCCTGCGTTCCCGGCAACGGCCCTGAGTTCAGCGTCGGGCTTGCCCGACTGGCGGACAAGTCCGCCGCTTAACTGTTGAAGATTCAACGTAATCCGGTTGAAAGTTCCTATCAATATAGACCGCGAATCGCTCGCCTAAGCTTGCCGACCATATCCTTCTCCGGCGGAGCGCCGGCCGGGAGAATGATATTTGTATTAAAAACCATGATCGACGCCATGCGTTTTGCGGGGTCAAAGTCGAGATAGCTGATAAAACCATTCTGATCGCCGCCGTGGCCGAGATGCGTCGGTGAAAGCGATCTGTCGATAAAATAGATAAAGCCGATGTCGGTTGTGAAGCCTCTGTTGCCGTTCGCGTCGGCCTCGGTTTTGAGCTGCGGCTGCCACATTTCCTCGAGCGACGATCGTTTTAGAACGCCTTCGTATCTTTCGGTGAGCGCCCGGTCGCCTCCCACCACTCCGTCAGCCGAAGCGGCTGCCACCCCTCCTCGGGCAGGAGGGGAGCTCGCGGTTCTGACGCCGACCAGGAAATTGAGATATTTGATCATATCCGGGATCGGTGAATTCAGCCCACTGTTTGAGACTGTAATACCAGTGTTCGCGTCAAACTTCCCCTCCGTTCGTTTTCCGTTCTCGATGTAGTACGAATGCGAACGGTGCTTGAGCAGATGTGGTGGCGTCGTGTCGAAATAGCTGTTGTGCATTTCGAGGGGCCGAAGGATGTTTTTGTCGATGTACGTTTCGTAAGTTTCGTCCGATAGCAGCTCGATAATACGACCGAGATAGATGATCCCGGGGTTCGAATAGCTGAATTTGCTCCCCGGTTTGAAGATAACCTCAGTAAACGGGAACATCGCGACAAGCTGCGACCATTCGGTTGGTTCGAAACTCTCCCAATCCTTGTGTTATTTCTCCACGGCCATGTTCCGCCGCGAAATCCGCCGGAATGGGTTAGCAGGTGGCGAATGGTGATATCGTCCATCGAACCGTACGAATTGTGGATTTTACGCAGCTCGGGCAAGTATTTCGTGACGGGATCGTCGAGTTTCAACAGTCCACGATCGCGAAGCTGCATGATCGCAATACCAGTGAAAGGCTTTGTGTTCGACGCCCAGTGAAAGATCGTGTTTTCATCGACCGGTTGGTTTTTCGCGAGGTTGGCGGAGCCATAGCGATAATCGGCGACGACTTTGTTGTCGCGTAGTAATACAAAAGAGCTGCCGACCACGCCGTTTTCCTTTAGCTCTCTTTCATAGAGCGTTTTGAAGGTTTTTAGCTGTTCGGCCGATTGTGCGCTCATTGTAATTACATGTACCAACAGCACCAGCAATAATAGAAAGGTCCATTTGCGGCGAATCATCCGGTTACCTCGAAACTTGATTTTTAGGAACTCCAAAATGATAATTATCCACGCCCGATAACACAAGCCCATGTCTTGGTTTCACCTCGTTTTCGGCATCGTCGATTTCATCACTTTTGCGGTGACGGGCAGCGTCGTTCGAAGTCATTTTCCGAAATAACTGATAACTGATAGCGTTAAGCTGATAAGCGTATCAGTTGACAGCTATCAGCTATCAGCTATTTCGAACAAGAGTACATGCACTCGTTTCTAGCTGAACATTGATCCAACATTCAAGAAACCAGACCAGCCCTTACTTACGTGCGGGCTACTGACACTGTTATTATATAGAGAATGAGTGTTTACGAGGAATTAACCGAGAGTCAACAATTTGCCAGCCGCGTGATCGCGGATCATGCTCGTGCGACCGCTTTTGCCATCGCCGACGGCATCCTGCCCGGCAACGAAGGCCGCAACTACGTCCTGCGAAAAATAATGCGCCGCGCCATCTACCACGGCCGCGAACACTTGGGTTTGACCGACGCGTTTTTTTATAAGGTCTGCGATTTCGTCGTCGGCGAGATGAACGGCGCATTTCCAGAACTCGAAACCCAGCGGGATTTCATCAGCAAAATGGTGCGGATCGAGGAGGAGCGGTTTGGGAATACGCTTACGGTTGGTCTGAAAAAACTTAACGAACTGATTAACGCAAGTACGGCTCCATTGCCCACTGTGGAAGCTCAAGAAATTGCAAAACTGCGGGACACCTACGGCACTCCGGTAGATTTAATGTACGTAATTCTAGCTACTAATGATGTGTTTCTACGTGAAACTCGTCCAAACGGCCACCATGAAGGAGCAAATGTGGCTACGTATACTGAGGACTTTTTTCGAGACATCATTGACGGAGAGCTTAAGAAACTGCAAGAGCAGAACAGTATAGGAAAGACGCAACGAAACGAACAAACGAATCCTCTTTATGTCTCTTTGGAGAGAACATCCGTTCGGTCAAAGTTTCACGGATACGACGCAACGCACATTGACGATGCGGAGGTCATAGCTTTGGTGAAAGGCGACAAACGTGTCGATCAGTTAAACGAAAACGACGAGGGTCTGATTGTCTTGAAGGACACGCCGTTTTATTCGGAATCGGGCGGTCAGGTTGGTGATACAGGTGTGTTATTCAACGCTGACTTTCACGGTACTGTTCGCGATACGTTTGCGCCGATTGCCGGAATAGTTTTGCATAAATCGAAAATCGAGCGCGGCTCGATCAAGGTTGATGACACGGTAACTGCAACCGTCGATGTTGAAAAGCGCGATGCGACGAGGCGGAATCACACGGCGACGCATCTTGTTCACGCGGCGCTGAAAGAGGTTTTGGGAACGCACGTAAAGCAGGCAGGGTCGGTCGTTGCTCCCAACTATCTGCGGTTCGATTTTACGCATTATCAGTCGATGACCGACGGCGAGGTTGCTGAGGTCGAGGATCTTGTAAACCACTATGTTATGCAAAATGAGCCGGTTACGACCGATCTGATGAAGATCGAGGACGCGATGCGTTCCGGCGCGGTGGCGATGTTTGGCGAGAAATACGGCGGCGAAGTCCGCGTGCTGTCGGTCGGTGACGGCGCGTTTTCCAAAGAGCTTTGCGGCGGGACGCATGTGCGGGCGACGGGCGATATTGGCATTTTTAAGATCACCAGCGACGAAGCGATCGCATCGGGTGTGCGGAGAATTCGGGCGATCACCGGTTTTGACGCCTTTGAGCGTTTTCGCGAGGACGAAAAATTGATTGACGCTTCGCTCGGCGTGTTGAATACGCAGCGTGACAATCTGCCTAACGCCATTGCACGGCTGCAGGACGAACTCAAAAAGACCCGCAAAGAAATGGACGATCTTAAGCTCAAGATAGCCTTGGGTGAGCAGGGAGCAGTGAGCGGTGAGCGGGACGAAACGCGAGACATCAGTGGTATCAAGGTTCTGGCAAAGATCGTTGATGGCCTCGACGCTAATGGAACACGCCAGCTTTCAGATACGCTTCTCGCTCGTCTCAAATCCGGCGTTGTCATCATCGGTCGCTCTGAGCAAGGCAAGGTCGGTTTGATCGTCCGCGTTTCCGACGACCTAACGAAAAGAGTAAAGGCCGGCGACATCATCCGCGAGATCGCTCCGATCGTCGGCGGCAAAGGCGGCGGCAAACCCGATATGGCCGAGGGCGGCGGCACCGAACCTGAAAAACTCGCCGAGGCTATCGACGCCAGCTATAAAATTATTGAAACTTTTCTTACCCGTTGATTCGTTTATGGAAATAGTCAGTAGATCTTTGAACGCCGCGGAGCGAGCAAATTTTTGTCACATTTGCCTGTACTGCGGTGTTCTCATTTTACGGAGACGTGTCGGGGTTTGAAAACATGTATGCGGGAAGTCATTTCGGGCGTTACGAGATACGCGCAAAGATCGGCAAGGGCGGGATGGGCGAGGTCTATTCAGCCCACGATCTCGAGCTTGACCGCAATGTCGCCATAAAACTTCTGCCGTCGGAGTTCAACGGAGACGAGGAAAGGATCAGCCGTTTTCGCAAGGAAGCACGAGCCGTATCCGCGCTAAACCACCCAAATATCATCACAATCTACGAGATCGGCGAAAACGAGCATGGCAGCTTTCTTGCGACCGAGTTTGTCGATGGAACCACGCTTCGCGAGATCATCAAACGCGAGACGTTGAGCCTGCCGCGCATTCTCAAAATTATCGAACAAGCCGCAAATGCCCTTGTCGCCGCCCACCACACCGGCATTGTCCACCGCGATATCAAGCCTGAGAACATAATGGTCCGCGACGATGCGATCGTTAAGGTCCTGGATTTCGGACTTGCTAAATCCAAACTATCGACCGATGTCGGTGACGCCGGCGACGGCAACAAAACTCTGCCCGGGATGGTGATGGGAAGTGCTAAATATATGTCGCCCGAGCAAGCCCGCGGCCATGAGGTGGACGAGCGAACGGACATCTGGAGTCTCGGCGTCGTCTTGTACGAAATGCTGATTGGCACCGCGCCATTCGATGGTGAAACGACGGCAGACACGATTGCCGCGGTTGTTTCGCGGGAACCGGAACCGATAGCCGACCGCATCCCGAATGTTCCCCACGAGTTGCAGCGGATCATTCGGAAGGCCCTACAGAAGGATCGTGAGGAGCGCTATCAGAGCGTCAAGGACTTTGCCCTTGACATCAAGGATCTCCTTTACGAACTGGATCATGCAATCAGTGGTGAGCGCTCCGCCCATATAATGGCATCCCCAAATATTAGCGAAAATCCGACGATGATTCATACGACAATCAGCGCCAACCACCCGACGGATCAAACGACGGCCATGAGGTCGGACCCGGACTATCGTTTCACGCAAACACGACGGCGATTTTCGTGGAAAACTCTGGTCGAGGGCATATCCGTTGCGTTACTGTTGGCTATTGGCAGCCTTGCGTTTATTGCCTGGTACTGGGCGGATTCGGGTCTGGCGACCGGCGCGTTCGAAAAACCGCAGGTCTCGCGTATAAATACCGACGGGCGAGTAATGATGCCGACTATTTCGCCTGATGGAAAATACGTCGCTTATGTAAGTGGCGAGACTGGAAGCCGAAGCCTCGTCGTTCGGCAGGTTTCCACAAGCAGTACGTTAACCGTCGTTCCAGCGAGCGGTCTCAATATTCAGTCGGTCTCGTTCTCGCCTGATGGTGATTATGTCTATTACTGTCAGACAAATAGCGGATTTACGGTAGGTACGCTTTACCAGGTGCCGACGCTCGGGGGAACGCCAAAAAAACTGATCGAAGATGTTGACAGTACGATCACTTTTTCACCTGACCGCAGGCAGTTCGCTTTTATGCGGCACAGTCCGAAAACCAATGAAGACGTGATTTTTATTGCCGAAGCGGATTCGCTCGAAATTCGGCCGTTGATCTCGACAACCGAGACTGATTACAACTTCTTTTCGAATAAACTCGCCTGGTCGCCCGATGGCAAATTTATTTTGCTGGGTGCGGGAACGATGCAGAGCGGCTTTGTTACAAAGACCGACATAGTCGAAGTTTCTTTAGAAAAAACGTTAAAAGCGATAAACGACCGGGAATTCTTTTCAGCTAATAATCTCACGTGGTTTGCCGACGGCTCGGGTTTTGTATTCACGGCTCGCGAAACACAAAATGATCCGGCGCAGATTTGGAAGTCAACTTATCCGAAAATCGAACTCAGTCAGGTCACAAATGATCTAAATGATTACGTGGACCTTGGTATTGCCAGCGATGGGAAGAATCTTGTCACCATTAAGGGAGAAACAAACGGCTCGATTTGGAAGTTTTCACCCGCAGATAAAACTGCAATTCAATTGACGGCTGACAGTCGAAATATTGAAGGCTCGTACGGAATCGCCCAGAGACCTGATGGCAATCTGATCTTCACCCGAACCGAGGGCAAGCAATCTGCTCTGTGGACAGCGGGGATTGATGGCAAGAACAGCCAGATCCTTCGCGATGACGGCGGTTTTTCGGCCTGGCCGGCGGTGACGGTCGATGGGCGGTATGTCGTGTTCACCGTTCACAAGGACAAAACCTCACGCGTTTGGAGAATGGATACGGACGGCCGCAATCAGGTGCGGCTCACCGAGGAAAATCCCGATTTCGTAGATTTTGATCCGCAGATTACGCCAGACGGCAAAACTGTTATTTTTCAGCGGCGGATCGCCAATCACGACCGGTTCAAGCTGATGAAG
This sequence comes from uncultured Acidobacteriota bacterium, assembly GCA_963738935.1. Classification (GTDB taxonomy): domain Bacteria; phylum Acidobacteriota; class Blastocatellia; order Pyrinomonadales; family Pyrinomonadaceae; genus OLB17. Next base: position 4,020,674 of record CAVTYF010000001.1, read on the forward strand.
GTCTCGATTGACGGCGGCCCGGTCGAGGTGTTTTACGAAGACGAGAATCGGGGCTTGTTCCAACCGCGCGTCTCGCCGGATGGCCGTCGAGTTGCTTTCGGCAGCTACGATATGACGACTTTTGAAAAACGGCTGCACGTTGCCGCTCTGGATGGAAACAGCTTGGGCAAGTTCGAACGCGATTTTGAATATAGCTTGATAAATGGTTTCGCATGGTCGCCGGATAATAAAGCGCTTACTCTGCTAACCAATCGCGGCGGCACACAAAACCTCTGGCGGCAACCAATCGACGGTTCGGCCGCGACGCCGATTACTGATTTTAAGTCCGGCCGAATCTTCAACTTCCGTTGGGCCAATGACGGAAAAGGGCTGTTTATCGTTAGGGGAAACGCAAACAATGACCTTATGCTCCTTCGCGATACCGACCGCACCATTGGCTATCTGCCCAAATCCGAGGCCAGAAGTCTAACTGGGCGGCCAGCCTGGTTAGTGATAACCGCAACGACGTTAGTTATTTTCATTGAACCGCGTTTTCGGCTATTCTTATGCAAATGAGAATATGAGAGCGACAGGACAGGCAGAATCAAATAAAGCAGAGGTTATTTCGTACGATCCGGCGACGGGCGGTGAAGTTGGTCGCGTTGCGATCACTCCTCCGGATCAGGTCGCGGCGGCGGTGACCCGTGCGCGTGAGGCGTTTGGAATGTGGCGACGGGTCTCGTTTGACGAGCGAAAACGTCTCGTCATGGCAGCCCGCGAGTTCATACTTGCCGAGATGGACGACATTGCGATGCTGATTTCGAACGAATCGGGCAAGCCTGTCGCCGAGGCGTTTTCGATGGAGATCGCTCCCGTGCTTGACCTGATGCAGCACTTTGCACGCAACGTGGAAAAGATGCTGCGACCGGCGAAAATTAACATCGGCCTTTACGCGCTAATGGGGCGTTCGTCGAAGATCGTCTATCATCCGCTCGGCGTCGTCGGCATCATTCCGGCGTGGAATTATCCGTTTTCGATACCGCTCGGCGAAACGGTTATGGCTTTGATGGCGGGGAACACGGTCGTTATAAAACCTTCGGAACTTACTCCGTTTATTGGACTTAAGATCGGCGAGGTATTCGAGAAAGCCGGATTCCCGACAGATTGTGTACAGATTGTTACGGGTGACGGATCGACCGGGGCTGCGCTGGTCGAGGCAGCCCCGGACAAGATAATGTTTACCGGCTCGGTCGGGACGGGAAAAAAGATTGCGGTCGCTGCTGCGAAGAATCTCACCTCGACCGTCCTAGAACTCGGCGGCAAAGACCCGATGATCGTTTTTGCCGATGCCAATCTCGAACTAGCGGCAAGTGCGGCGGTTTGGGGCGCGTTTTGTAACGCCGGACAGTCGTGCTCGTCGGTCGAGCGGCTTTATGTCGAGGAACCGGTTGCTGAGGAATTGACGCGGAAGATCGTAGAGAAGACAAAGCAGATCAAGGTCGGAAGTGGCGACGAGGCAGATGTTTCGATGGGAGCGATGTCGTCGGAACGGCAGGTGGCGATCGTTGAGGATCACGTAGCTCAGTTCATTTCGGACGGGGCGAAGATCGAGATTGGCGGGGGAAGGAGAGCGGACACTCTTGTCCGCATCGGCGTCGCTTCGACGTCGAGAAGCGATCTCGCCGGAGGAACCGGCGATGCGGACAAGAGTGTCCGCGCTCCGCTTTTTTACGAACCCACGGTAATCTCAGGCGCAACAAACGAGATGCGAGCGATGCGCAAAGAGACCTTTGGCCCGACGTTGCCGATCGCAACATTTAAGACCGAGGAAGAGGCGATACGTCTCGCAAACGACAGCGAATTCGGCCTGACGGCGAGCGTTTGGACGAAAGACTACGCAAAAGGCCGCCGCGTCGCCGCGGAAATCGAGGCCGGTTCCGTTTGTGTCAACGAAGTTCTCTACACCCACGGCATCGGCCAAACGCCGTGGGGCGGTTTCAAGAACTCGGGCCGCGGCCGCACCCACGGCCTCGAAGGCCTGATGGAACTCGTCCAACCCCAACACATCCACATCAACCGCCTCTCACACCTCCCCGACGCCTGGTGGATGCCGTACTCGGCGACGGCAGTCGCAACATTTCGCAAGATGACAACCACATTCGCCTCCGGCTCGATCTTGAAAACCGCCGGTTTGATGCCGCAACTCTGGAAGCGAGTCAGAGAAATCTGGCGCTGAAACTTTCCGTCGTTTTGACGCATCCTACAAACAGGGCAGAATCCAATGAAAAAGTTAAATACCATTGTAATTATCGTAGGGACGCTTTTTCTTGCTGCGATGTTTCAGCGGGTCGAAATGTTCGCCCATGTCAGCCGGACGGCAAATGATGCCCGCCCTAGAATCATTAGAACGATCCCGGAAAAGGTTTCGCCGGACACTTACGTCGAAGTCGATGGCTATTGGAGGATGGATGACGATACGGAGGAACACCTGATCTTTATTCAGCGCGGGAGCGAATATCGAGTTGAATCCGACTCAACTGGTCAGGCGGATTTCAATGAGTTTAAGTTTTTGAGAGCGACCGTGCCCGAAAAGCTAACATCGGGTGCGTGTCAGCTTGTTGTCGAAATTGATGGCGTTCGAAGCGAACCGTTTCAAATCGAGGTCGACACCCAGATCAGGCCGCCGGTTCTGACATCGGTCCGTCCGCGCTGGGCTCAGCCGGGCGAGGGCATCGTAGTCGAGGGTCTTGGTTTTAGTGGTTCTGACAAGGTCGAGATCGTCGATGCTTTGGGGCGGGTGCACGAGGTTAACTCTTCCAAATCGCCGGATTCGGCTTTCTTTTCGCTGCCCGCAAATCTGGCCGATGGCCCTGTCTCGGTCCGAATCACCGAACACAGAAGTGACAAAAAACTGCCAAGCAATAATCTGAGTTTTACTGTCGCACGAGGACCGGCGCCATTGCACATTCTGCCGCAGCACCTTCGTAATGTTGCCCCCGGCCAGGCCCTCTACCTGCAAACCGCAAGTTGGAAACCGCTCGAACAGGCGACAAGCGTTGAGGTGCAGCTAAGGCAGGGACAAACATCCCGCACGATTCAAATCCGAAATCTAAAAGATTTACGCATTGAGATCCCACGCGACATGACGCCCGGCGAGATCGGAATACAAAACAGAGTTTGGCGCGGCCCCGTCGCGTCCGATTGGTCGGATTCCGTCCCGTATTCGATCGGCGACCAGCCTGCTTTTCCGCTTATTTACAACCTCCAGATATGGGATGCGGATTCTGAAGTTGTCTTTTCTCAGGGCGGGAAAGTGATCGCTAAGACGCGGGTTAGGCTCGACGGCTACGCCCGGGCGAGAGTCCCGAAAAATCTGAAAAGTGGAAATGTCGTGGTCGAGAGACGCTCTCACCGCATCGTGCGGGACGCCACAAAGGTGCCGGGGCCTTTCGGCAGTTGTTGTCCGATGGGCGACCCTGATGGATTTCTGAAACTATATTCGCTTGCTGAGTGGATATTCCCCGAGCCTGAGAATCCACGCACCGTGGAGGTGTTTCCGGGTGACTTTGTTTTACTCGAGGGTGACTTTCTGGCAACACGCAAAAATGAGTTGAGAGTCGCTATCGAATGCCCGGACCGGGGAGAAAATCTAGTCCCGTCCTATGTGAATTCCATGCGATGGATCTCCGTCAAGATTCCTCGTCGACTCAGTCAACGCGAATGCAAACTAAGCGTCAAAAATATTGCAAGCCGGACAACAACTCTCCTGCCGATTGGATTGCGGATAAAATGAAGGGACTAAGCCTTGGCGGTTTGACCTATTTCCGCACCGTCGGATAGCTGATTCCCAGCTGCTGAAGATACGTGTCGTATTTTGACGGATCGTAGTAGAACTTCCGCATTGGTTCGCGATATTCCTGCATGATCTTTGTGTTTAGCCATATCGCCGGTTTGTCGGTCGCGGCGAGGAGCGGCTGGTATTTGGTGTCCTTGGTTTGTACGTTGCGAAAGTAATCCCAGGCCTGCTCTACCAATTGCGGTTTAGTCAGCAGATCGACCATTGTCATCGACAGCACCTTTGCTCCAGCCGTTGCTCCTTTGTGTGCAATTGGGGTAGCCATGGCAATGGAGTTCGACCAGTGATGACCCGGCAGGTTTGGAATGTTGGATGGATAATTCAGCGTGATGGTCGGTACATTCCACGATACGTCACCGATATCATCTGAGCCGCCTGCTCTCTCAGCGATGGTTGCCGGGCCGCGAAGCGTGGGACTGAGCTGCGTGGCGAGGCCATTCTCAGGCACTTTTAACTCTTTTTGCAGAGCTTTGGCCAGCGTCTGATCGGCTTCGCTCCACTGAGGCAGGCCCACTTGCTTGATGTTCTCATGAACGGCTTCGGCGACAGTTTTATTAAAATGTGCCGGCCAGGCTGTTCCCAGCAAAGTCGACGTGACCGAGGTCTTGGTCATCATCGCGGCGCCCTGCGCAATCGAATCGCCCGCTTCGCGCATGGCTTTGATGTTTTCATAATCGAGTTCGCGAAAATAGTACCAGACACTCGCGAGCGACGGGACGACGTTCGGCTGATCACCGCCGTTGGTGATGACGTAATGCGAACGCTGCTGAGTGCGAAGATGCTCACGCTTATAGTTCCAGCCGATATTCATGAGTTCGACGGCGTCCAAAGCGCTCCGGCCGCGCCATGGCTGTTGCCCGGAGTGAGCACTCTCGCCTTTAAATGTGTATTCGACCGACACGAGGCCGATCCCCGCGCTTTGCCCCCACGAGACTCCAAGATTATTCCCGACATGAGTGAACAGCACGACATCGATGTCCTTGAAGTATCCGTCGCGCGCGAAATACGCCTTGCCGCCGAGCAATTCCTCGGCGGTGCCGGGCCAGAGTTTGATCGTGCCGGGCATTTTGTTGCGCTCCATCAGCCGCTTGACTGCGATCGCGGAGGTGATGTTGAGCGGCACACCCGAATTGTGGCCTTCGCCATGTCCCGGCGCTCCTTCGATTATCGGATCGTGGTATGCGACACCCGGCTTCTGCGAAGCCTTTGGTATGCAGTCGATGTCGGAGCCGAGCGCGATGACCGGCTTGCCCGATCCCCACGTGGCCATCCACGCCGTCGGAATGCCGGAGATGCCGCGTTCGATCTTAAATCCTTCTTTTTCAAGTATGCCCGTCAGATACTTCGACGTTTCGACCTCATGAAAACCAAGCTCGCCAAAACTGAAGACCATATCGATCATCACCTGAGTCTGCTTGCTTCTGGCCTCAACATCCTTGACGACCTGCGCCTTAAAATCCGCCGCCGGATCGGCTTGCGGACACACAGACCCGACCATTGCCAGGCACAACATCATCGTAGAGAGCAGTATTCTCATGGAGGCTCCTTTTATCTATTCTTTGCCAAGATATAACCTATCTAGCCGTTAACCATCCTCCGGCTTCTCCAAGTTGACGATCGACGGATCGGAAAGCGACCAAAACTGGATCTCAAAAACGATTACCGTTACGGTGGCGATCACGATAAGTTGCCCGGCTCGCGACAGCCCGAAGAATTTTTCTCCGGCAAATAACACGACCCCGTAAATAAAGAGAGCCGCAGGCAACACTGCTGCCAGGCGTTCGAAACTGTCGACTATTACCTTCCGCAGCACCCATCCGAGCCCCAATCCGACGACAGCGACCACCGCTGGCCAGAGGGAATCGGCGCCGAAGTAAGCAATAACCCCAATTCCGACCAGGGCAACCAGTAAAAACAAGGTTCGGAGGAAAAGCAGAGTGCCAAACTCTTCGCGAATGCGTCTGAACCGCCTAAACATCGTTAGTGACTGATTCGGCATTGACGGAGATTTTGTCAGTTTCCGGGCGATAGGTTTTAAGCCAAAGGAGATGCACGGTGACGCCGACAGCAACCGCGGCGAGAAGCAGCGTGGGCCAAAAGGAGCCTGCTACAAACCAAATGCTGAAGCCGATCGACGCCCACAGGATCGCGATGGTCGTCACCTTTTGCCGCATCGAGATGCCCAGTCCGCTTTTGTAATTACGGATATACTTGCCGCAAAAGCGATTATTCAAGAGCCACGTGTGAAATCGCTCGCTGCTGTGCGAATAGCAGTATGCCGCCATCAGCAAAAAGACCGTCGTCGGCATCAGCGGCAGAAACATGCCCATAATGCCAAGCCCGACGCAGACCGTGCCGAGAAAGATCAGAAGTGCTTTACGGATATCCATAAGACTGCCCAACGATCATTTTAATCCCGCGACCCGCTCTGTGTCCAACCGATTTCCGATGTAGAATTAAAATCGTAACCATGACCGAACAACCTTTGCCAAAATTCATTCCGCTTGTACTCAAAGAGCATCCGCCTGATGAACAGTTGGAACGGGCAGATGAGTTTTTCGAGATGCTCCGCCGCCGCCGGACGGTGCGCGAATATTCTGACCGCAATGTGCCGATAGAGTTGATCGAAAAGGCGATCGCGACGGCTGGAACGGCGCCGTCGGGGGCAAATCTGCAGCCGTGGCGGTTTGTGGTTGTCAGAGACAAACAGGTTAAGAAAAAGATTCGCGAGGCAGCGGAAAAAGAAGAATTTGAGAGCTACCACGGCCGGATGAGCGAAAAATGGCTGAGGCGGCTGGCGGTATTAGGAACTGACGAGCACAAGCCATTTCTCGAGATCGCACCGTATCTGATCGTCGTCTTTCGCATCAACTCTATTACCGAGGACGGCGAGACCGAGCCGACATATTACTCGCAAGAATCGGTCGGCATCGCCGTCGGAATGCTGCTCGCCGCGTTGCACAACATGGGCCTCGCCACGCTGACACACACGCCCTCGCCAATGAAGTTTTTGCAGGAAATCTTAGGGCGGCCAAAAAGCGAAATTCCGTTTGTGTTGATACCGGTCGGATATCCGGCGCCGGACGCACAGGTTCCCGACATCCATAGGAAAGGTATTGACGAGATAATGGAACTGATCTAGAGCGGTTCCGGATTCAGCGTACGCAGACTCATCGAGTCAGTACCACCTGCGGTAGCGGGTGGGGTTTTTGACCGTCGCACCGAACCCCCCCCCGCTACCACAGGTGGTACAGACCCGTGGACACAAACCGTAACCGCTCTAGGGATTGGCGCCCGGCAAAGCGGCCCTGAACCGTAGATACTCTGCGGCGGTCTGCTTTGGTTGTTCAAGCATAGGAGCATGTCCTATGTCGGGCATAATATTCACTCGTGAGTTTGGCAGCAACCCGTGTAGAAGGTCGGCGGATTCCACGCTTAGCAGACGGTCGCGGTCGCCCCATACTATCAGGCTCGGCGTGGCTAACCCTCTGACTCGTTCCTCGATTGAATCTTCGCTAACCTGTTTGAATATCCGCCTTTCCAAAGCAAAATTACGGATACGTTCCTGAGCGACCACGTTCAAAATCGGCTTCGGAACAAAGGGCGGGTCGTGCATCACAAGCTGAAACATGCGGGCAAAATCCTCTTCATTTTGAATCAACAACGGGTTATTCCCAGTTTGTTCGATCGTCTTTCTCAGCTCACTCGGCGGTGCTGACCATAAACCGGCGGGAGCCAGCAACCAGAGGCTCCTGACCTCGGTCGGATACAGCGCGCCATATGTCAGGGCGATTTGGCCGCCCATCGAGCTGCCGCCGATATCGAGCGATTTAATTCCCAGTGCCTGAGCAAACAAATGCAGCCGTTCGGCCTGCGCCTTTGCAGAATAGTCAGCCTCGGGCGGATGGCTGGATTCGCCAAAGCCAATATGGTCGGGTATGATCACCCGATATTTCGGCGTCAAAAAAACGGCAATTCGATCAAAATTGTCTTTATTAGCCCCAAAACCGTGAAGCAGCATCAGCGGTTCGCCGTGTCCGCCTTCGAGATATATATATCGAGTGCCGTCAGGCAGACTTACTTCTTTGCGGACCAGGCCGGCCCGCCAGCGTTCCGCAGCGATAAACGTGTGCGTTGCCGATTCCGGCGGAAGATAAACAAAGCCCACCAACGCCACCGCCACAACCGCCACGGTTAACAGCAAGGACACTAGAATACGTTTGACAATTCTACCGTTCATTTTTGTGGTCAATTATACAAGATTTTGACGTAGAACGGGTGTTCATGCCTATAAACTAAATTCCGCGACCACCGGTGCGTGATCGCTTGGCATTTCGCGGGCGCGTGGCTGCTTGTCGATCCAGCAATCGGTGCAAAGTTCGGCCAGCGGCGGCGAGGCCCAGATGTGATCGATGCGGAGGCCGCGGTCTTTTTCAAAATCGTGATGAAAATTGCTCCACCACGAAAACTCGCGTTCGCCAACGTTTATTTGACGAAACAGATCGACAAAACCCCAGCGCTTGAGTTCCATAATGGCCTCGCGTTCCGGTTTGGAAAAGTGCATTTTGTTATTCCAGAGCAGCGGATTCCATACGTCCATTTCATGCGGCGCTACGTTGAGATCGCCGCAGAGTATCACGTCCTCGTCCGTTTCGAAACGTTTATCAAAATATTTCCTGAGACGGGCGATCCAGTCGAGCTTGTAAACAAATTTGTCGCTGCCGAACTTAGTCCCGTGCGGCACATAGACATTGACTACGCGGATCCCTTCAATCGTCGCGGCGATAAGTCGTTTTGGAACATCGGCGCCATCGCCGGGGAAATTTTTCTGAATATCATCGAGGGGGTGTTTTGAGAGAATCGCGACGCCGTTGTAGGCCTTTTCTCCGTGAAAAGCGATCTGTTCAAACCCAATCCGCCGCAGCCGCTGATGCGGAAATTTGTCGTCAACACATTTCGTCTCCTGCAAACAAAGCACATCCGGCTCATTCTCCTCACACCAGTCGACTATGTGCTCGATGCGCGAGTTGATCGAATTTATATTCCAGGTCGCAATCTTCACGGAAATGTTCGTTGGTCAAGTCTTTACAGTGAAATGATGCAAACAATATCGCCGATTTTTACCGCTCCGCTCTTTACGACCTTCGCATTTATCCCGCGCAGATGATGCTTTCGCCCAAACTCAGAATTGGCAAACTTCATCGCGTCGAGGCCGAAACGCGCGACAAATTTTTTGCAGCCGAGATGCGGTATCGCGGTAACCTCGATTTCGGCCTTGCCGACTGAGAGCCGCGTGGCCGGCGGCAGATTTTCACCGCTCAGATCGAGATCGACAAAAAGCTGATCTCCGGCTAGCGGAACACGCTCACGGCTGCCAGCGATCAGCTCGGCAAATCGGATATTCATCAGATTCAACTGCATTTCCGGATGCCCGAGACCGTTGTCTGTTCGCGAACTGCCGCGTGTCAGCCAGTTGTCGCCGACGAGGCCGTTTTCCACATCGAGCACACCGCTACCCGTCACCTCACGTTTATTTACACTAGGACGCCTGACAATCAGTTCGAGAACGCCGCGATCCTTTGGCGCGGCCAGAACATTCTCGATAGCGTCTGAAATATCCTTGGTTGAGAGGTGTTTCTCAAATAGACTTCCGTTCATAATCCGTTGTTAAGCTAAAAAGGCGTCCATCGAAACGGCGATGTTTGGAAATGCGATGAGGAGTTTAGTGTCTGACGTTACCAGAGGAACGCCCAGCCGCTCGGCTAGGGAGATAAATTCACAATCGTAAGCCGTGCAGCCAGATTGTTCCGCGAGTTCCAGAACTCGCCCAGATTCAACCTCGAACTCACGATCCTGCATCGTTTCTAAGGCCTCTTCCATTATCAGGACTGCGGCTCGACGCGAAAACACCGCGCGTTTGACATACAGGGTCAACAGATTTCGCATTTCTGACCGCCAAAGCCTCGGGCTTGCCCACTCGGCATCTTTCCGGGCGACCTCAACGGTCGCAGCTGTACGGTCCCCGTTTATCAAAAGATAAGCGATAATATTTGTGTCAACGACGATCAAGGACGACCCTCATTCTTTGCAAAGTCAAGAAACTCATCGGTGACCCATACATCTGGAAGGCTGTCTCTCAAGCGACGGATTCGTTCGAGCCGCCTTTCATTGTCGGGTTCAGGATTAGCAAGTACCTTTTCAAGTTGAATAATAGTCTCGCTATTGATGCTTCTTCGATGTCTTTTGGCAAGATGACTCAAAGCCGCATAAATATCCTCCGGTAAGTTCTTAATTGTTAGCGTTGCCATACGATTTTGGTTCCAAAATGGAAGTATAATGAAGGTATTATGCATCCGTCAAGGGTTTTCCTTAACCGGCAAACTCGGCTATAACAGGTGCATGGTCGCTCGGCAGCGTGAGATATCGGGGCGATTTGTCGATCTCGCACGTCGAGGCTTTGGCCGTCAGCGATGGCGTGGTCCAGATGTGATCGATTCGCAGGCCGTGATTTTTTTGCCATGAACCGGCCCGGTAGTCCCACCACGAAAATTCCTGAACCGGCCCATTGAGGCGGCGAAACACGTCGTCAAAGCCCCACTGCCTGACGTATTCGATAGCGGCGCGTTCGGGTTTTGAAAAGTGCAGCTTTCCGGCGTAGGCCGCCGCGTTCCAGACGTCCTCGGCGTAGTGGGCAACATTAAAATCACCGCACAGCAAAACTTTTTCGTGTCCTGAGCAAGTTTCGTCAAGATAGCGCCGAAGCCGGACGAGCCAGTCGAGCTTGAACCTGAATTTATCAGACCACAGCTCCGAGCCGTTTGGAATGTATGTGTTGACGATGCGAATCCCGCCGACCGTCGCCGCGATCATGCGCTTGGGCGATTCGACATCGTCGTCCGGGAAATTTTTCTGCACATCGTCGATCGCGAGTTTTGAAAGGATGGCGACGCCGTTGTAGGCCTTTTCGCCCATAAAAACGGACTTATAGCCAGCTTTCTCGAGAATGCCGTCCGGGAAGTTTTCATCAACCGTCTTCGTCTCCTGCACGCACAACACATCCGGTTCGGCATCACGCAGCCAGCCGATCAGCTGTGGCAGCCGGACATTTATCGAATTTACGTTCCAGGTCGCGATTTTCATCTTATTAGGGTTCATTCTACTCGCGTCCGGTCGATAAGCCTGCTGTCGAATATAAACGGTTGAGGTTCTCCCGGGATCAAAGCTCCAAAATCAGGATGAGCAGCGTTGATAAGAAAATTATGCTCCACAGGTATGATTACACTTGGCACTTTCAGCACCAAAGACCGCAGCGACTGAGTCCACGAATCTCCTATTTCTTTAAGCTCGGTATTTACAGTCGGATCGTTCCAGTTCGGAGGCAATTCTGCAAAATCCGAAACATCCATCAGGTACTCCTGATTAAAGGATACGGAGGCGACCGAATATTTTGGCACGATCCTGTCTTGGTCGAGGTGCACTAATATCTCAAGCAATGCCAACGACCGGGATGCGGAAGTATACAGGAGTCGGCTGCCAGGGTTGTTCCACCTTCCTCCATATCGATAGGCACCTTCCGCATCGAACCATGCGTCGGCATATCTCGATTTAAATATCCGGTGACCGGTAAGCATCATTTATGGGAAAACTCCGTGTTCGAGTTGCCCGATCAAATTCTCAACAGCACGCGATCCTTCTTCGGTCGCCGACATTTCCAGCGGCGAAAAACCACCGAAGATACGCCTTGGGCTTGTAAACCATCTGATCGCCATTGCTTCGTCACCTTCAAACAGTTCGAAGGTCAATGCGAGCAGCCTGGAGATCGAAATCAGACGATCCGATTCCTGGGGCGACAGACGCTTTTCCGTTCGTCGCCGCGTCATTGTCCTGGGTGTAATGCGGAGAGCGGGACGCAATTTTTCTGTTGACAGACCGGTCGACCTGCTAAGCCGCTCAAAAGTTTCGAATTTCAATCCGGTTTCGATCTGGCGTGAGAGGCTGATCGGGTCGGTTTTCTTAAGTCCAAGGAGTTTTCCCATCGAGTAGGGGCGCGTTTTTTCAATAATTGCCGTCATTTTTTTCAATCAACCCTGTTTGCCATATGGCACGTAATTATACGCCATCTGGCCCAAGAGTTACAAGGCAGATGTTGCTGGTTACGGCTTGCTGTTCCGCTCCCAGAAAACACCCTCAGCGTACCCCTGTATCGATCTGTCGCCATCAGCCATTTCAAGACGTTTAGCGGCGATGAGACAGTAATCCTCGTCCGCCTCTATCGCAACAAAATCACGACCGAGCTTTTTGGCAGCGACGGCGGTTGTTCCGCTTCCGGCAAAAGGGTCGAGTAATAGATCGCCGGGGTTGGTGCTGGCGAGAATAATTTTGGCAAGCAGTTTTTCCGGCTTTTGGGTTGGATGATCGGTGTTCTCAGGCATCGACCAGAACGGAACGGTGATGTCTGTCCAGATATTCGACGGATGCGTGTCGCGAAAATTGCCCTCTTTTTCAGTGTTCCAATCTTTCGGTTTACCGTTCTCTCTGTACGGAGCCATGACTTTGCGCCGCACCTTAACCGCATCAAGATTAAAGGTAAACTCGTCCGACATCGTAAAGTACCATATATCTTCAGCCGTATTTTTCCAGTTGGCCTTGGCGCCACGGCCCTTCTCGCGTTCCCACGTGATTCGATTTTGGAGTTTGAAATACTTCGATCCAATCCTCTGAATGGCCGCACTCGAACGCCAGTCACCACAGATGTAGATCGATGCTGTCGGTTTCAAAAGCCGCTTGCAGAGCGAAAGCCATGAATCGAGCCATTGTTCATAATCGTCCGACGTTCTTTCACGAAAAGTTTCTTTTCCAAACGCTTTTGTTAGGTTGTAAGGCGGATCGACAAAGAGAAGGTCGAAATTCTCTTTCGGAAGGGATCTCAAGGCTTTAAACGCGTCGGCGCAAAATATCCGATTTCGAATAAAACCCGGTTCAAGCCGTCCCGTTTCGAACAAAATGCATGCCTTAAGACGATCGACCTCGGCAGGCTCAATATCTATCGTCCGGTTTCTCGGCGCTCTTGCGTTTTTTTTTGCACTTGTCATCAAATATTTGTTATGACCAGATAGTCGCTGGCCGCTGCTCGCCGTGTTCGATAGAACAGATCCGTGAAAGGGGAGTTTATCGGTGCTATTTTCGCTTGCTATATACCGCCTGCGGCGGTGCGTTGAATGGCGGCATCAACCGGCAACGGAAGATCTCAAAACTACTCTACCAATAGTGCAAAAATATTGTACCAAATGTCGGTTTTCGACGTTTCTGAGCGGTAACAAAGCATCCCAGGCACAACCTGCCCAGTCTGTAGTGTCTCTTGCCAGACCTTCCTTGACCCTAAAAACGCGCCCGTGATACTCTTATATCTTTTGAGAATCGGGCGTATTTTGCCCTGTTCGCGCTCGTTACAGCGGGTTAAATAAGATTATGCATTTGTTGGCGTTTGCCGAGACAATTCAGCTTTTTCCGGACGGGACATTGTTTATCCATGTCGGATTGATTTTGGTTATGATATGGGTATTAAACCGCACACTTTATCGCCCGATCAATCGGGTTCTGGAGGCGCGGGAAAAGAACAAGGGCGGGCATTCGAGTGAGGCTGTCGGGCTGCTCAAGGAGACCGACGAAAAAGAAACTCGTTACAACCGCGAGATGCTCGAGACGCGTTCGAAAGGTTACGAATTGATCGAAAAAAAGCAAAAGGCGGCGACCGAGGCCCGTGATAAAAAGCTCATTGAGGTAAAAGCCGAGGTGGCGGCAAGTTTAGATTCGGGCAGGGCCGAACTTGCGAAGCAGGCGGCCGAGGCCCAGGCGACGATCCGCACGGATGCAGAGAAGATCGCTGACAGCATCGCGGCAAGTATTTTGAAAAGTTAGATTTTGGTTTGGATTTCCAACTTTGGCTGGCCCAAACAGGGCGGAGGGGTCAACTAAAGTTGGAACTCCGAACATTAGAATATGTTAGCGTTCACCACATCCTTATTGTTTCTCGCGGGAGGCGGCGGTTTTTACGACCGCTTCTTTAATGTGCCCGGTTTTGAGGCGTGGAAATTTCTCAATCTGGCGATCTTTATCGCACTGATGGTGTACCTCGCCAAAAAGCCTCTGAGCGAAGCATTTAAAGCAAAACGCGAACAGATTAGGGCCGAGTTGATCCGGGCGGAAGGGGAAAAACAAGCTGCGCTTGCCAAACTTACCGCGAGTGAAGCAAAACTCGCCCAACTCGAATCCGAGAAAGAATACGTCATCACGAAAGCAAAGGACGAAGCCGCGTACGAAGCAAAACGCCTCGCCGAACAGACTCAGATCGAGGTCGAACGTCTTCGTAACCAGTCAGAGGCAGAGCTTGCAAGGCTCTCGGCACAGTCTCGTAACGAACTGCGGCGTTTTTCGGCCAATGAGAGCATTCGCCTTGCCGAGGAAAAACTTCGGGCGAAGATTGATGTTGCCAATGATTCACGCTTGGTCAAAGCAAGCATCGCAGAGATCGGAGGGCTGAACTAAATATGAGCACAGAAACGATCGCCCGCCGCTATTCCGTCGCCCTCGCCGACGCTGTCCTTACGAGCGGTGACGCCGGAACCGTCCAGGCAGAACTCGCGGAACTCGGAAAATTATTTGGCGAGAGCGCCGAACTTCAGACAGTATTTGGCAATCCCGCGATCGGCCATGCGAATAAGGACAAGGTGCTCGACGGCCTAATCGCGAAAGCAAAACCGTCAAAGCCGACCGCAAATTTTCTAAAGGTTTTGCTGCAAAACGGCCGTTTGGCTGACCTCGGCGATATTAACGACCGCTTTGCCGCCGTCCTGGAAGAAAGGAGCGGTTTCGTTTCGGCCGAGATCACATCTGCCCGCGAACTGCCCGAAGGCGAACGCACGGAATTTGAAAAGAATCTCGAAAGACTGACCGGCAAAAAGGTAAATGTTAATTACGAAATTGACACGAACCTTATCGGCGGCGTCGTAACCCGCATCGGCTCAACCGTTTACGATGGATCAGTCAGGACGAAATTGGAGAATTTGAGGGAACAGTTGGTGAATGGATAGGTTTGATCTTCGACCTTTGACCTTTGATCTTTGTAGAAACCGAAGATCAAAGTTCAACGATCGAAGGTCAAAGATCAAAGATTTATGGAATCAATTAAAGCAAACGAGATCAACGAGATCATTCGTGCACAGATCGAAAATTTTGACGCGTCGATGACGGTCAATGAGGTTGGCACGGTTATTAAGGTCGGCGACGGTATCGCTGAGATTTACGGCCTCGAAAAGGTCATGGCCGGCGAGCTGCTCGAATTCCCGCACGGCGTTCGCGGCCTCGCTCTTAACCTCGAGGAAGACAAGGTCGGTGCCGTGCTTTTCGGCGATTTTCAAAAGATCAAAGAAGGCGACGAAGCCAAGCGTACCAAGCGAATCATGAGCGTTCCTGTTGGCGACGCCATGATCGGCCGCGTGGTCGACGCTCTCGGAAATCCGATCGACGGCAAGGGCGAGATCATAACTGACACATACTTTCCGGTCGAACAGATCGCTCCCGGAATTATCGATCGTCAGCCGGTGAAAGAGCCGCTTCAGACGGGTCTCAAGGCTATCGACTCGATGGTGCCGATCGGCCGCGGACAGCGTGAGCTGATCATCGGCGACCGACAGACGGGTAAGACCGCCGTCGCGATCGACACGATCATCAACCAGAAGGGCAAAGACGTCATCTGCGTTTACGTCGCTATCGGCCAGAAGGCGTCGACCGTTGCTCAGGTTCGTCAGAAGCTCGAAGAATTCGGTGCGATGGACTACACGATCATCGTAAACGCTTCGGCTTCGGATCCGGCGGCCATGCAATTTCTGGCACCGTATTCGGGTTGCGCGATGGGCGAATACTTCCGCGACAACGGCCGCCACGCTCTGACGATCTACGACGATCTTTCGAAACAGGCTGCTGCGTATCGCGAGATTTCACTGCTGCTCAGACGTCCGCCGGGCCGCGAAGCTTATCCGGGCGACGTGTTTCTATTTACACTCACGCCTGCTCGAACGTGCGGCAAAGATGTCGGATAAACGAGGCGGCGGTTCGTTGACCTCGCTTCCGATCATCGAAACACAGGCCGGCGATATCTCGGCCTACATTCCGACCAACGTGATCTCGATCACGGATGGACAGATCTTCCTTGAATCCGATCTGTTTAACTCGGGCGTTCGTCCGGCTATCAACGTGGGTAACTCAGTTTCGCGTGTGGGCGGCTGCGGCACAGATCAAGGCTATGAAGCAGGTCGCCGGTACGCTGCGTATCGACCTCGCACAGTTTCGCGAACTCGCGGCTTTCGCCCAGTTCGGCTCCGATCTCGACAAATCGACCCAGGCCCAACTCGAACGCGGCAAACGCCTGACCGAGATTCTCAAACAGCCGCAATACGTGCCGATGGACGTCGTCGAACAGGTGTCTGATCATCTGGACCGTGACCAACGGCCTCGCCGATGATGTCGAGGTCACTGACCTTAAACGGTTTGAAGAAGAATTGACCAAATTTGCCGAAGAAGCGCATCCTGGCGTGCTGAACACGCTCCGCGAGAAGAAGTCGATCGACGACGATCTGAAAGCAGCGATGAAGGAAGCGGTCGAGGATTTCAAAGCGACGCGTTGGGAGACTGCCGATGCGGCGGCAGCATAGGCAAGGGTTAGAGACTGAAATGGCGAGTCATATACAAATTATTACTGACGACAAAGGCAACAAGACTTCTGTTATTGTGCCTTACAAAGACTGGGCGAAATTGAACGGCCGGGTGGCCGCACTACAGAATAAGCTGAACGTGTTTTCGAGTATTAGAGATGGTATGCGGGAAGTAATAAAAGCACGGGCAGCGGGCAAAAAGCTACAGCTTCTGTCGGATTTTGTAAATGAAAGTAGAGGTTAGGGTTGCCGAAAGTTTCAAGAAGGCTGCGAAGCCGCTGATCAAGAAGTACCGCTCATTCCTTGACGATTTATCGGTATTGGAAGGCGAACTCAAAGACAATCCCGAAATGGGCGTACCGCTCGGGCAGAACTCTTTCAAGATCAGGTTGAAAATAAAGAGTAAGGGCAAAGGTAAGAGTGGCGGAGCACGAGTGATCTCCTATGTCGAGAAAGAAATCTTGGCGTTCACTAATGTCGAATCAAAGAATGTCGTAGTCAGCTTGATAACAATCTACGATAAGTCAGAAAAGGAAACCATCACTGATTCTGAATTGGGGCAGTTGATAGGAAATCTCGAAAGTACGTCTCTATAGCAGGTTTTATGGCAAGTCTTCTAGACATGCGCCGGCGAATTAAGTCGGTCAAGAATACACAGCAGATCACCAAGGCGATGAAGATGGTCGCTGCGGCTAAATTGAAGCGCGCGACCGATCGTGTGACCGCCTCGCGTCCGTTTGCGGGCAAGATGTCGGACGTTCTTGGCAGTTTGAGCGGCAAGGTTGCGGGCGAATTTTCGCATCCGCTGCTCGACGAACGCGGCGACAGCAAATATCTCGTCGTTCTAATCAGCGCCGACAAAGGCCTTGCCGGAGCGTTTAACGCCAATGTTATTAAGGCGACACAGGCGTTTCTAAAACAGCACGACGGCAAGATTGACGCCATGATTCCTGTCGGGCGAAAAGGCCGTGATTTCTTCAAACGCCGCGACGTGAAGTTCGCTGACGAATATGTTGGGCTGACCGGTTCCGGCCAGGTCGTCCACGCCGATGCGGTCGCCATCGCAAACAAGATCATCGCGACGTTTACAGAAGACACGACGATCGACAAGGTCTTTGTTGCATTTACAGAATTCAAAACCGTCCTCTCGCAGAAACCGGTGATCGAACAGCTTTTACCGATAACGCGGACGGCGGTCGCGGGTGATGCAGAAAGCGATTCCGCCGAGTCCGAATATATCTACGAGCAGAGCCCGGCCGAGATATTTGGCAAACTGCTGCCAAAACAGGTCGATATCCAAATCTACAAAGGCATGCTCGAATCGGTCGCCTCAGAACAAGGTTCGCGCATGACCGCGATGGACTCTGCATCGAAGAATGCTGGTGAATTGATTGATTCTTTGACTTTAAATATGAATCGAATCCGGCAAGCGGCGATCACGAAGGAAATTATCGAGGTCGTTTCGGGCGCGGCAGCCGCATAGAACGGAGAGTTCAAGGTTCGAAGTTTTAGGTTCAAAGTTCGGAGGTGGTTTCCGAACTTTGAACCTTTAACTTTGAACTTTATACTTTTTTCGTTTATGCTGTCCTAGCTTTTCAATTTTACAAATCTAGCTTTTGGGAGGGAACATTATGTTAGCTGTTGTTGGCTCTTTGATCGCGTTTGTCGGTACTATCTGGCTGATCGTGACGGCGATCCAAACCGGGCAGACCACGGGCGATAAGGTAATATGGGGGCTCGTCAATTTTCTTTGCCAGCCGCTCGGCGGGATTGTGTTTTTCATTGTCAAAAAGCAAGGTATGATACCACTCTTGATGGTGATCGGTGGCTGGATACTTCTCGTGGCAGGCGGCGGAATTAACTTCTCGGCGGGCAACCTGCCCTAACTAATGCCGCTAAACAGTCAGGACACCACGTGGCGCGTATTGCTTTTTGCTTACGCGCCCGTATTTATGTGGCTCGCCGTGATATTTTATCTATCGAGCGGCGGCGGATCGGTGACCGAAACGTCACGAATCGTCGAGCCGGTTCTAAGATTTCTGTTTCCGTCGGCCGATGATTCAACGATTCAGTTTTATCACGGCGCCGTCAGGAAAATGGCCCACGTCGCCGAATATGCCGTGCTCGCCGTTCTGGCGTCGCGAGCTTTTCTTAATTCCGGCGCTGGCTGGTTGCGCGCATCATGGCCGATCATGGCGATCGTTCTCGTTAGCGTTACCGCAATAATCGATGAGTTTAATCAAAGTTTCAATACGGCTCGCACCAGCTCTCCACAAGACGTTCTGATCGACATTTCCGGTGGCGTCGCGGCCGTGTTGATTCTCTGGCTCATAAATTGTCGAAGAGAAAGAGTTTAGGGAACCTCTAAAAATTGAGTTTACGGCCAATCAAAGTATGCAAACAATTGTTTGCAAACTAATGCCAAGCCAATATCTGACAGGAGGATTTTCAACGCAAAGTCGCTAAGGTGCAAAGACGCAGAGGTTTAGCGATTTTAGTGAGAATGAAAATATTTCTAATTTCTTATCGTTTGCGTCTTGGCGACTTTGCGTTGAAATTCTTTTTGTGAATATTTAGAAGTGTTCTTTAGGGCGATGGTAGGGCGATGGGAAAAGTTCCGATACGGATAAAGCGGAGAGTAAGAGACGGTTTTCTTCTTATTTCCGGCCATTGCCAGGACGAACTTGAGGATGACGGATTTGCGGGTCGCGATGCTGTAGCTGCAATATTGAATGCCGAGTTTTGTGATAAACTTACGGATGATGAAACGCACGAGCGATACAGAATTTACGGCACGGCGCGCGATGGCCGTGGCCTTACCGTAGTTATTCTGATCTATCGGGGAATTGTTGTTTTGAAAACCGCTTATGAAAGTTAAGGCTAAAACAGTAGACTGCGAGTGTGGCGGGATTGCACAAAAGAGATTTGTATCGCGAGTGTTTTCTACGGGCGGCCGTCGCACAGAGGTTCAGAACATTCCTGCCTTTGTATGTGAAAGATGCGGCGAAGTTTATTATGACGGCCCTTCTATACTAAAGATCGAACGAAAGCTTGAACGCGAAGTAGTCGCTGCCTGAATACAGATCAAAGAGAATTTTTGCGGTAGATTCACGCAACTTTGGGGCATATTCTATCGTTAGGAATAACGGCAAGGAGATTTGAGAATGAGCATTTTAGATAAGGTTAAAGAAGCGGCGTTAAACCAGTTTATCGAGGTTATCGAGTGGCTCGACAATACGGGCGACACGATGGTTTATCGCTTTCCGGTCGCCGGGCAGGAGATTAAAAACGGCGCGCAGTTGATCGTTCGCGAATCGCAGGCAGCGGTTTTTGTTTTTGAGGGTCAGGTCGCTGATGTTTTCACACCCGGCAAATACGAGATCGATGGCGGCAATACGCCAATTTTGACAAAGCTCGGCGCCTGGAAATACGGTTTTAATTCTCCTTTCAAATCCGAAGTTTATTTTGTCAACGTCAAACAGTTCACCGATATGAAATGGGGAACGTCGAACCCGATCATGCTTCGCGATGCGGATTTCGGCATCGTCCAGTTGCGGGCCTTTGGAGCCTACAGCCTGCGTGTCTCGGATCCCGGTGAGTTTATTAAGGAGATCGCGGGAACAAATGCTCAGTTTTCGACGGATGACATCGAAGGCCAGCTTAAACGAGCCATCGTCACCGAATTTTCGGATGCTATCGGTGAGCTGAAAATTCCGGCGCTCGAACTCGCTGCTCAATACAAAGAAATCGGCGAGCAAATCCGCGGCAAGATCAACGAAGATTTCAAGGGCTACGGCCTCGAAGTCACTAAATTCTATGTCGAGAACGTCAGTGTTCCGCAGGAAGTTCAGGACGCGATCAACAAACGTGCGGCGATGGGCGCGATCGGCAATGTCGATCAGTATATGAAATTCCAAGCCGCCGACGCGCTTCGCGATGCCGCTCAAAATGAAGGCGGCGGCGCGGGACTCGGTGCGGGCCTAGGGGCCGGATTTGCTATGGGCAACCAGATGGTCGGCGCATTTGGCGGCGGTATGTCGGCTCCGGCGTCTGCCGCTGCTACTGTCGCGTGTCCCGGTTGCGGAAAAGCGAATGGCGTCGGGGTTAAATTCTGTTCCGATTGCGGCGGCAAGATGGAGATCGCCCAGGTGCCGTGCGTAAAATGCGCCGCGAATTTACGCGAGGGTGCTAAATTCTGCTCGGAATGCGGATCGTCGCAGGAAAAGGCAAAATGCGGCACCTGCCAATTCGAACTCGCCGCGGGTGCAAAATTCTGCCCTGAGTGCGGAACCAAGACCGAGGCGGTTTAAGTCAGAGCCACCTGCGGTAGCGGGTAGTTTAACTCAACAAAAGCAAATGGGCGGGGCTATCACCTCGCCCTTTTACTTTGCGTCTTTGCCCCTTTGCGACTTTGCGACTTTGCGTTAAAATCTCACCGTAGTTAAGGAGTAATTTCGTATGGCCATAAGCCCCGAGCTTTTAGAAATTCTGCGATGCCCGCAATGCAAGTCAAAGGTCGAGATCGACGCCAAAGCAACGCGTTTGAAATGCGTAAATGCTGAGTGCTCACTGGTTTACCTGATCCGCGACGAGATCCCTGTCATGCTGGTCGATGAAGCGACGGTTGAGAAATAAATAATGGATGCGGTTGCCCAATACAATCAGGCACGTTGGAAGGCTCTGGCCGAGGCCAATGCTCTTTTTACGCGTCCACGGCTCGATCTTGATGTTGACACGGCGCGTGCTTTTGTCGATCCGACGAGGCTTCTCGGTGAGCTAAAGGGGAAAGATGTTTTGTGTTTGGCTGGCGGCGGCGGGCAGCAATCGGCGGCATTTGCCTTGTTGGGTGCAAATGTCACGGTTGTTGATCTGTCGTCCGAACAGCTTGAACGCGATCTGCACGTGGCAAAACCTTACGGCTTCGAGATCAGAACCTTACAGGCCGATATGCGTGACCTGTCGACGCTCGAAGAAAACAGCTTTGACGTTGTACATCAGGCCTATTCACTAAATTTCGTCCCCAATTGTCTGGAAGTTTTCGCTCAGGCCGCCCGTGTGCTTCGAAGCGGCGGGCTATACCGCGTCGCTTGTGCAAACCCTTTTACGATGGGCGCCAAATCGAGCGACTGGAACGGGTCTGGGTATATTTTTGGCGAGCCATACGTTCAAGACGCCGTTATTACCTATGATGATCAGGATTGGGTCTATAACCGTGAGTCAAACGTTGAGATCGCGAAACCCGTCGAATACCGGCACACGTTGAGCACGATTGTAAATGGCCTGATCGGGTCGGGATTCTCGATCCTGCATGTTTCTGACTCAAGCGACATGCACCCAGACGCAGCATCAGATCCCGGCAGCTGGAATCATTTTGTCGCCTACGCACCGCCGTGGCTCAGCTTTCTCGCCCGCCTCGAAAATTGAAAGAGATCGACTGGAAAAATGTTAAGCGTGTCCTCGTCGTCAAACTCCGCTCGATCGGCGACACGGTTTTATCAACGCCATCGCTGATTGCCCTACGACGATTTGTTCCTAATGCGCAAATAGATATTCTTCTCGAAGATTGGGTCGCACCCCTGCTCGATGGCCATGACGCGATAGATAACGTCGTCAGCGTCGGCAAACGGTCGTCGGAGCGGCTAAAGATTGCTCTGGAACTGCGTCGGCGCAAATACGACGTCGCCTTCAATCTCCACGGCGGTACGACGGCGACGCTCTTTACCGCCGCCACGCGGGCTGAACACCGCGTTGGCTACGCGGATTACCAATACTCATTCCTCTACAATCATCTTCTCTCATCATCGTCAGACTTCTGGCACACCGAATTCACACACTCCGCCGAGCAGCAGCTCGCGTTGCTCGGTTTCGTCGGGGTTCCCGTCGAAGATGGGCCAAAAACAAAACTGATCGTGACCGATGCCGCTGCGGAAAGGGTCAGAGCCGCCTGTAAAAGCGAGTGGTACGACGATGGCGCGTTTGCACTCTTCCATCCGTCGAGCGCGTTCACCACAAAACAGTGGCCAACCGTGAATTTTGCCAGAACCGCCGAATTCCTGGCCGAAAAAGGTCTTCAAACTGTCGCCGTCGCATCGAAAAATGAAAGAAAGGTTCTCGAAAACCTGACACGCGAATCAGGAGCTCCGATTACTACATTCGACGATCTAACGCTGCCCGAGATCACCGCCCTTGCCGCGAAAGCACGGATTTTCGTCGGCAACGACTCTGGCATCGCCCATATCGCCGCAGCCGTCGGAACGCCGTCGGTTGTCATCTTTGGCTCGTCAAACCGTAACCACTGGCGGCCCTGGACGGACGCGCCGAATGAGATCGTGTATGAGGAGTTTGCGTGTCAGCCGTGTCCGGGGTATGTCTGCGCCGAGTTTGGCGAGCCGCGATGTATTCTCAGCGTGAGCACTGGCCGGGTGTTCGATGCGGTCGTGCGTGTTCTCGAGTGCGAAAGCCCGCTCGTAAGCAAGGGCGAAATCCGAACGTAGCGTACTTCGCCCTTGCTTACGTGGCCGTGTCAAAACTCGTATTTTCTTGGGCTTTGCCCGTCGATGTGCGGCGAAGCTGTGCTTCGCCGGCGCCATATCATTTTCTATGCGGCTATGCCGCCGCTACGCTATCTGATGAGAAACGCCCCCATAATAACTGGCCCAAAGCGGCGGCGGAGCCGCGAAAATCTTTTAGGCGCACTTCGGAAAAGCGGAGCTTTTCCGCACATCGATCGGCACAGCCGAAGAGTTTTTGCCCTCACCTTAGTGAGTTTTGACACGCGCGAGATTCCGCAATCTTTTCTGAGAAATCCAAGGCTAATTTCTAATCTGTCCCTCGCCAAATACAAACCATTTATTGGTCAACAAATGTTCCGCGCCGAGGGGGCCGCGGAAGTGGAGTTTTTGGGTCGAGATCGCGATCTCGGCTCCCAGACCAAGTTCGCCGCCGTCGGTAAACCTTACGGACGCGTTATGATAGACGGCGGCGCAGTCGACTTCGTTCATAAACCGTTCGGCCATAGCCGCATTCCGCGTGACGATCGACGCCGAATGAGCGCCGGAATATTTATTGATTTTGCCGATCGCTACCTCGGTCGAGTCGACTATTCCGATCACGATCTTTGCGGACAAAAACTCCTCGTACCAGACATCTTCATTCTCGATCTCTAAAACCGACTTGTCGAAGCGGCGGATAAACTCGTCCCCGAAAACTTCGATACTTTGCCCTCGCATCGCACCGATCAACTGATCGGCCTTTGTATTCAGACCTGGTAAATCTTTGTTTATCAATATCTTATCAAGGGCATTGCAGACGCTCAGACGCTGTTTGCCGTCAACGGCAATTCTGAGGGCCATTTCAAAATCTGCTTCGCTATCGACGTAAAGAAAATTATTTCCGCGACCGCTAACGATGACCGGGGCCGCTGAGTTCTTTAACACAAAATCAATCAGACCCTCGCCACCGCGGGGAATAACGAGGTCAAATCGGTCCCTTTTCCCACAAATCAATTCTTGCGTTTCTTCACGCGAAAGATCGAGATAACGAACAAAAGCCGGGTCGGCGCCATTTTCCTTAAACGCTCGCCGCCATAAATCAGCGAGAAACAGGTTAGTATTTCGTGCCTCTTTGCCGCCTTTGAGCAAGATCCGATTGCCGGCCTTTAAGGCGATTATTGCGGCTTCGATCGTGACGTCGGGCCGCGCTTCGTAAATGATCAGGATCGTACCAAACGGCACGGTGCGATTCTCGATCCGCAAACCGTCTTCGCGCGTGTGCGATGACAGGATCCTGCCAACCGGATCAGGAGCATTGACCACGCATCGAACTGCCGCGATCATCGCATCTATCTTTTTGTCATCCACCCTGAGCCTGTCGACGATCACTTGATCGGCAGGCGGACACGCCGCGGCGTCGAGGCCGTTGGCCTCAAGAATTGCCGTTCTATTCTCACAAAGTAGGCGTTCGAGGCTTTCGAGGATCTTTTTTCTGATGTTACTGTTCATCTTCGAGTAGAATTCTACTATATTACGTCTAGAGAAACTCCTTATGAAAATCACACAAAAGAGAACTAACGTTTTCGTCGTCTTTTTGCTTACGTTTCTGTTGTCCGGTGCATCTGAGGCTCAAACAAAGGGTCCGAACGACATTTTTTGGGAAGAGCTAACCAAACTCTGCGGAAAGGCCTTTGCCGGTTCGGTCGCGGCTGCTCCGGCAGACGACGCTACATTCAAGGACAAGGCTCTGGTGATGCACGTCCGAGCCTGTGAAAAGGACCGCATTCGGATCCCGTTTAATGTCGGCACCGATCGCTCGCGGACATGGGTTCTCACCCGCAAGAAAGGCCGGATCGAGCTGAGACATGACCACCGTCACGCGGACGGGAAGCCGGATGCCGTGACGATGTACGGCGGCTGGACGACGAGCGTTGGAATGCCCAACCGACAGATGTTTCCTGCCGACGATCAAACGGTCAAGGTCGTCCCCGCCGCGTCGACTAACGTTTGGTGGATCGATCTGAGCCCCGGCGAACATTTTGCCTATAACCTGCGTCGAATGGGCAGCGAACGGTTCTTCAGCATCAAGTTTGATCTCAAGAACCCTATCGCAACCCCGGAGGCTCCGTGGGGATGGAAGGGGTAAAAATATATAGATACCCTGTTGTATCAGTCACCCTGTCACACATCTCGCTTGCGAGACCAAACGAATCCCTCTAATTTGATTTGTGAATTTTTTACGGTTGATTTGTCGATGAAATCACGATGGTCGCTAGGCGTATTATTGATTGGAACCGGCAGTAGGCCGATAAATCCGACCAGGTCTGGCCTTCATCGAGTCGGCGAGGCGTTTAGCTCGACGCCGAGGGCTCGCAGAAGCTTTATCACAGTTTCGTAACGCGGCTTGGCTCCCGGCGTGAGGGCTTTGTAAAGGCTCTCGCGGCCGAGGCCGGCGTCTTTGGCTAGCCGACTCATGCCGCGAGCTTTTGCTACGTCGGAGACTGCCATCAGGAAAACATCGGGATTCGGGTCTTCGAGGGCGGCGTTAAGATATTCGGCAATGACTTCGTCGCTGTCGAGATAATCTGCCGCGTCAAATGGTTTGATCTTGTTCATTTCTTTAGTCCAATTCCTTTGAGATTCGTTTCGCCTCGCGAATATCGCGTTTCTGCGAACTCTTGTCGCCGCCGCAGAGAAGCAAATAGACGACGTGGCCCCGACGGCAAAAATATGCACGATAGCCCGGCCCAACGTGGATTCGCATTTCTGAGATGCCGTCACCAACCGGCTCGCAATCACCGAGATTTCCAGTTTCCGCCGAACGAACTCTCGCAATGATCCGGGCCCTTGCAATAGGGTCACGCAACTTCGCCAGCCACTCGTCAAATTCGGGCGTGCGAAGAAAGGTGTTCACGGGATCAGTGTATCCGAATAGATACACGTAAGGCAAGTAGTTTCTTGTTCAGATATCTAAGGTCGATTCAACTCGGCCAACTACGTCGCCCCGCCGATTCTTGATCGGCATTGGCGACATATCGGATAGATCGTTGGCCGATAACACACCCAACTGCCGAATTATCTCAACCGCAACAACTGGCCGCGACAGATAGTCGTCGCCGTCGGCGATCTTTAGGGCGATGCCGAGGCCGGTTGGCCATTTTTCTGAGGGTAGCACGCCGCACAGCCAGACGCCGTCGGCGCCTACTTTTGAGATTAGTTTGTTTGGGGCGGCCTGCATCAGTATGGTGTCGAGGCGGTCGGATCCGCCGACTAGTTCGGGGTATTTCATCATCGCTTCGACGATGCGTTTGGCGGCTGTTTGGACCGTCGGGTGAAAGTTGAGCGGGAAGACGAGATTGGCAAAGCTTTTTGCCATCGCGGCGACGGAAATGGCAAAATTCGGAGATGCACAGCCGTCGATGCCTTGGGCAATGTCAGTTTCGGGTATGCCGGCGAAATCCGAGATGCATCTGAGGATGCGTTTTTGGACGCGATTGTCGGACGATTCGTAGGTCTGAATGTCAGCGTCGATGTGTTTGGCGAGGGCGAGCATCGCGGCGTGTTTGCCGCTGCAGTTGTTGTGAAGCTGCGTCGAGGTTTCGCCCTCGCGGATCATTCGTTCGGCCTCTTTGGCGTAAAAAGGTGCGTGTGTACCGCATCGCAGGTCGCTTTCGGTGAGGCCTATGCGTTCGAGCATTTTTGCTACTCGCTCGACGTGCATTTTCTCGCCCGAATGCGAGGCGATCGACATCGCGATCTCATCTTCGGTAAATCCGAATGCATCAGCCGCTCCGCTCGTGATGCACGGCAATGCCTGAAACGGCTTCGCCGCCGAGCGGAAATAGGTCACGGTCGATGGATCGCCGACCGAAACGACCGTATTCCCTTCGCCGTCGACGACAAAGATATGCCCGTAGTGGATCGACTCGACCGTCTCACCGCGAATGACGTGGGCTAATACTTGAGTACTCATCAGAAAAATACTAACAGGATGTACAGGATAAGCAGGATAAAGAAATCTGGAATTGCAGAGCAAAAATCCTGTCTATCCTGTCCATCCTCTTTGAATTCACTTCGCTCCGGCGAGCATGATTCTCGCGTTCTCGCGGGCGGCTTCGGTTATTTCGGAGCCGGCGAGCATGCGGGCGATTTCTTCGATCTGTTCGGTCTTGGAAAGTTCGCGGGCCGTAACTAATGTTCGGCCGCATGTTATTTCCTTTTCGACTATGAAATGCCGGTCGGCGAGCGACGCGATCTGCGGCTGGTGCGTGACGCAGAAGACCTGCTGCCGAGCGGCGAGGTCCTTTAGCTTGCGACCAACTGCCTCGGCCACGCGGCCGCCGATGCCGATGTCGATCTCGTCAAAAACGGCCGCCTTGCCATTTGGCTCGCCCATTGCGGCGGTCTTAAGAATAAGCATCAGCCGCGAAGCCTCGCCGCCGGACGCGACCTTAGCGAGCGGACGCGGCAGTTCGCCGGGATTCGCCGAGAAGTAGAATTCAACAATGTCGCTGCCGTTGGCTGAGAATGTCTCGCTTTCAGTGAATCTCACTTCAAACTTAGCTTTTTCCAATGCGACTGCCTGTAGGTCATTTTCAACAGCTTTCGAAAACCTAGCCGCCGCCCTAACGCGAGCATCATGCAGAACCGCTGCGGCCTTCAGGTACGAATCTGAGGCGAGAGCAAGCTGCTTTTTCAATTCTTCCTCACGAAACTCCGCAGTTTCGATGCCCTGCAAACGCTCGTCCGAGACACGCAGATGTTCGAGCACAGCCTCGATCGTTTCACCATATTTTCGCTTTAGGCGAACGATCTCGTTCAGACGGTTTTCAATCTCGTCGAGACGCTCGGGCGAGAATTCGAGCGTTGCCGCAAAGTCGCGTGCGGTCGAACCGAGTTCGTCGATAACGGCCCTGGCGGCATTTAGTCCCTCATCGAATCCGCGAAAGCGGGCGTCGTATTCGGCAAGTTCAGCGATGATCCGTGCAGAGCGGTCGAGCGTGGCGAGCGCCGAATGCTCATCATCGTACAGCAGCGAATGTGCTTCGCTCGACAAGGCCGACAGCTTTTCGGTGTTGTTTAACCTACACTTTTCTTCCTCAAGCGACGTGTCCTCGCCGGATGTGAGCCCTGCATTTTTTATTTCATTTACCTGAAACCGAAGTATGTCGAGAAGCTGTAATTTCTCGGATTCGTCCTTTTCGAGCGTCGCAAGCTGCGACTTTAAGGCCGACCAATTGCCGAACGCGGCAGCGACCGCTGCCTTTGCTCCATCGACCGCCGCGAAATCGTCGAGCATCTCAATGTGCGTCTCGATGTCGTATAACGAAGCTTGTTCGCCTTGGCCATGGATGTCGGCGAGCATCGGGCCTAAGAGTTTGAGGAAGCCTTGAGTGACGAGTTGGTTGTTGACGAAAACGCGATTTTTGCCGGTGTTGGAGAGGTCGCGGCGGACGATTAACTCAATGTTTCCAGGGTGATTCGCCCTTGCTGACGCGCGGGCTTTTGCAGCTTCCTCATCGGCTTCGATACCGCTTTCGTCTAACAACCCCAGAAGATCGGAACTCGCAAGAAGCAAAAACAGCCCTTCGATCCTCGCAGAATCTTGACCTTGTTTGATGAGATCACTCGAAACTCGGTCGCCGGTCAACGCGCCGAGGCTGTCGACGATGATGGATTTTCCAGAACCGGTTTCGCCGGTCAAAAGGTTTAGCCCGTCGCCAAATTCGATGGCGAGATCGTCAATGAGGGCGATGTTTTTGATCTTTAGCAACGTCAGCACGGTTTTTTCAGTCTACTTTGATTATCTGCGCGGAACCAGCTTTTCGCCCTTGATCCATTTGCCGGTTGAAAATATTGCGTCGGGCGGAAATTGTTTTTCGAGATCGGCTGCCGCCCACTCGACCGTGCGATCCCGTTTGTAAAAGAAAAACTCGGCCAGCTCACCGGGTTTCGTTTGCCCAAAACGCTGAACGACATTAAAAGCGCCAGCATCGTACTCTTCGAGCCCTCTGAGATAAGCAGCATCGCCGACGCTTCGAATTCTTACGGGTGAGGCAAAGCTCGCCCGGCGACGCTCGGTAACCGCCGCGATATCAGCGGGTCGTATGTTTACAGGGCCAGGAATCGATACGGGCGCCAGGCTGACGACGTTTGCATTGCGAAAGACAAAATTGACGAGTCCGCCGGAGCTGTTTTCGGGCAAAGTAATATAAATATTTGGGTCCTGCGTCCTCTCGCTTCCCGTCACAATGGCTTGCAGGGCGGTCATGAATGCGATGAAATTCATCTTGACCAGAAACATTTCGTCCTTGCCATAAAGTGCGCCGGTTTCGATCAAGATTGTCGGCGTTCCCCAGGCTGAGAAATTATCGCCAAACGCGGTCGGCGTCCACTCGTCGCTATAGCGGGCGATGTGGCCGGGAATAAATTTTTGGAGCGCGGTTACCATGCCCGAGGCGATACGCTGATTTCGTTCCTGGCCCGGATCCAAAGTCTTTGCCTCGTCACCAAAAACGACAAGCAGCGATATCGCCGCCTGTTTCGGCGTTCGGCCGACTGTGGTCAGGGCCTGTTGATTGTGTAAGTTAAAACCGATCGACGGATTCCAATCGTCGCGAAGCTGTTTCAAAAGTCTCGCCTCGGGCGTCTTTAGGTCGAGAGCATCGCGGTTGATGTCGATTCCCTGCAAATTGCGCCGCTGATACATTTCAGCGCCGTCCGGATTTAGCATCGGGACCGCGCGGATCGTCATCGTCTGCGAGATCTTTTTTACCCATTCCAGCTCGCGATTCTTTTGCAGAAACGCGAACATGTCGATTAGCGCGGGGGTCGCGGTCGGTTCGTCGCCGTGCATCTGCGACCACATAAAGACCTTCAGCGGCCCTTTTCCCCATTCGATCTGGTAAATCTCACGGCTCGCGTTTGAAACGCCAACCTGATCGACTTTGAGACCAATCGATTTAAGTTTTTCGAGATATTTCTTGACATCGGCGTGTCGGACATCGGACGGGAAGATGGTCGATATATGCCCGTCATCCCACAGCGAGGCAAATTTTTCTGGCGTTTGCGAATGGACGTTTATTGAAGGCACGATTGCCATAAGGAAAATCAAAACCAATTGACGCATACTGATAAGATAAACTGAATACAGGCTTTACGGCAAATACCCGGGCAGAAACGCTGGGTGTGAACGAGCACAAACCTGAGTGTTGACGAGCGTGTCGCCACGCCCGACGTCACGGATCAGAGCGACACGCTCGTTTACACTCGCGTTTCTGCCTCGACGTCGCATACTTTAAAATACAGAGCTTCGGTTGCGTCGATCATCGCCAGCAGACCGTAATTGTCCACGGCATTGGCCCTCTGTTCTACGGCGAGTGAAGATCTCGCGCCTTCGTTCTCGAGAAACCAGGACACTTTCGCAGCGAGGGCGACCGGATCCTTGATTGGGACGAGGGCGTTTTCATCTTTCACCAAAAGTTTTGCTCCGTCGGTCGCCGTCGCGACAACGGGCGTTCCGGTGGCCATTGCGTCGAGAATCGCGAGCCCAAAACTCTCGGAATGCGACGGCGACACAAAAAGATCGGCCGCCGCCATCAGCGGCGAAATATCCTCGAGCCAGTCGAGCCAGACAAAATTTTCTTCGTAGCCAAAAACCCGGACCAGCCGCTTTAGCTCACGACGGAAACGCTGGTCTATCGAGTGATCTTTGCCGGCGACGACAAAACACGCGTCGGGTATTTTCTTTATTATTTCATTGGCGGCAAGTACAAAATCGCGTTGGCCCTTTAGTAGTTTTAGTTCGCCAAGTGTAACGACAAGAGGCGCGACTGCGGGAATTCCATGAAATTCCCTAAACTCCCGCCGAAGCTTTGCCGAATCTACACCCTCATCATCTGCGATCCTGATGCCGTTCAGGATCAGATGCACTTTATGAGGTGGAAAGATTTTCTCAAGCTGAAAGCGTACCGCCGGGGAAACGGCGATGGCCGCATCGACATTTTTTAACGCAAAGCGGTGAAACGGCTTCATCGGGAAAACCACGTGACGCGTCAGCACCAGGTTTGTCCCCTTAGCGGCCCGCACGGCGATGCTGGCGGCCAGATAATCGCGGGCGACGTGGGCGTGGACCAGACCGATATGGTGCGTTTCGATAAACCGCCCGATCTTTTTCGCGCTAAACATGCCAAACGAATTGCGTATCGACACGTAAAGAAAATTCTCCCTCGGGATAAAATCCAGACGCTCCTGCCACTCGCTGCTCGGTCTGAGCGCGACAAAAATCTCGTGCCCGCGCGCGACAAGTTCGCGGCACAGATCGACAAAATGCCGCTCACCACCGCCGAAGGTTTTTGCTGATGATATTTGTAGAATTCGCACTCGAAATAGATTTTCGCGTCTTAAACCAGCTTCGGTCAACCCAAAGGCGGAGTTCCAGCTTTAGCTGGCCCGCTTTTGCGGAAGCCCGCACGTAAGTAAGGGCGTAACATTCGATGCTCACATACGAGTTTCGCCATTGCTCACCCGCGGGCTTGCGCATCGGGAGGCCAGCTAAAGCTGGAACTCCGAACGAAAAAAAGCACGCTTCCCGAAGAAAGCGTGCCAAGAGTTTTCTCAAAGGGTGAAAACTAAACTGACATCCAAGTCGCTACTTGTTAAAGATGTAACGAAGTCCGATTTGGATTCGATACACATCAGCGGTGTTCGCCGTGCGCTGGTACGTCGAGGAAAGTAGACTTCCGCTGAGTGTTCGCAGACAGTAGGTGGTGGATGTCTGGGCGGTCGCGTTCCGGCATGTTGCGGTCGACGCGGCGTTGTTGAGCGGAGTCACCGTTGCCGCTACCAAGGGCTGCAGCGAATTAAATGCCTGACCGCCGCCCCAGTTTTTATTAAGCAGGTTGCCAAAGTTCAAGACGTCCACACGCACCTGAAACTTCTGTGTAGTGTTCTTGACCTTAAAGAACAGATCCTGCGCAACGCTGAAGTCGCCTCTTGTAATGTACGGCAAAAACGCACGGCCGCGTTCCGCATATTGTCCGCGGCGGGTCGAGAGGTACGGATCCTGACTGATGTAAGCATCCCATGCTGCAGCCTGTTGGGCTGGGGTGAAGAGAATATTAATCTGAGGCGTTCCATTCACTACAACCCTTTCTGTGATGGTCGAAAAATTAGTCTCCGACGCGTCCCGCGGAACGTAGATGAGATCGTTGGTTCCACTGTCGCCGTTAAAGTCACCGGCGAACAGATAGCTGCCGTTTCCGAGGAGTCTTCGCTCGACGAACATGGAGACCGTCGTACCGCCAAAGTTGAAATAGTCCTTCGAATACGAAAACGTTCCAAAAACGCGGTGTCCCTGAAATGCGGAACTAAGTCCGATGCCCGGGTTATTCGGATCTCGCGAATGCGGATTGCTCTGCCAGGTACCTGCCGCGATCGAACCCGGATCGACAGTGTTGCGAGCCTCGCCGTAGCTGTAAGCTCCCTTGACGTAAAGTCCTTTCGAAAACGGCTTTTCGAGAGTGAACGAAGCGTTCCACTGACGGCCGACGTTCTGATTTTTTAGAACCACGGCGTTAGTTACAACGGAATTGATTCTGTTAGAGTTTGTCCCGGTCCACCTTGGGCGGTTGTCCGGGCCGGTAAACGCTCCGGTCGGTACCGGGAGATTCGCGTTGATGTAATAGATGCCGTTTACGTCCTTGTTGTAGATAAATTCGCCACCCGCGACTAGACCGAACGGAATTCGAACATCAACACCTGCGCTCGATCTCCACAATTGCGGAAACTTGAAGCCCGGTTCCGTTAGGGCGAGAGCATAAGATGCTGCGGGAGCTCCGGTGACTGTCGCCGGTTTGTATCGGGCCGGGCTCGGGTGAAATGGTCTGTTAAGGCCGGCGTTTGCAGCGGTGCCGGTGTCTTCAAAACCGGTAAGGATACCGTTATTGCCTATCTGATTTGAAATCCAAACATACGCCGGCCTAGCCGTGAAAACGCCGGAACCACCGCGGACCTGAAGGCGGCCGCTTGCAAACGGGCTCCAGTTAAAACCGACACGCGGCGACCAAAGCAAGTTTGCATTGGGCAGTTGCTGCGTCTGGTACTGCACAGACGCGCCGTTCTCGTCCCTGAAACTAAAGGCATTAGCTTGCGGGTTGGTAAAACCGGTGGGGGCAAAGAACGGAACGTCTGTTCGAACTCCGAACGTCAGTGAGAAATTGTCCCGGGCTTTCCACGTATCCTGACCGTAAAAGCCGAAATAGTTGACCTTCAGGTTCTGAAGTGGTTTTTCGAGGCCCGGAATGTTCGAGTATCCTACCTGAAAACGATGAGTGGGGACGGGTGAAGTCGTTCGCGTAGGATTCGCAAGGAAGCCATTTGCGTCGGTATAAAAATCCGCAAGCGAGTTGTATACGTAAACGCTCTGCGCTCCCTGGAAAAAGACGTTCTCCGATTTGTAATTTTCCCAGCTAAAACCTGCCGCAAAGCTGTGCGAGCCGCGATAAAAGCTCAGATTATCCTGAACCTGGAATGAGTTGTAACGAAGCTCGTTGTTCGGCGTGAAAGGCTCGAAGCCGAAGCTTGTGTAGGTGGAACCGCCCTCGACGATATCGACGAACGGGAAAAACGTTCCGCGCGAGTCGCGGCTTTCATCCTGCTTTGTGTAGCCGATGATCAGGTTGTTTGCGATTTGACTGCCAAAAGCTCGAATTCCATTCGCCGACATATGAACGAATATTTTCGAGAATTTGGTAATTGGAATTCTGAAAATTCAGACCGGTAGAGCTGGTACGTCTGTTACCAAAACCGAGCGAAGTCGAATTTGAAAGAAGTACGTCCGTGTTCGAATCAAGTTGAATATAGCGGAACGTCAGACGATTTGCCGAGTTGAGATTGTAGTCCGAACGGAACAACCATTTCTTAGCGGGCGTTAAGTGGTCATAGCCCTGATAAGGCCCTGTCTCGTAACCAAAATTCGTTCGCAAGTAGGAGCTAAGTGCGTCAAGATCCGAAGCAAGGACGCGGGTTGTGTTGCCCGTCACCGGCTCGGTCGTCGAGGTGCGAGCGCGAAATGTGGTGCCTGGCTGAGCGAGTTCTTCGTTCTCGTAACTCAGGAAAAAGAACAGCTTATTCTTTCCTGAAATAAACAGTGGGCCGTCGTTTTCACCGAAATTAAAAAACGGCATCGGTCCGCCGACGCGAAAGCCGTAGTTTCTGTATTTGAAGTTGCCCGGATCGAAAGTCAGTGCTCCGACTTCCTTGCCGACGAGGCTCGGACGGCGGAAAAGGTAATAGACTGAGCCGTTATAGCTGTTCGTACCGCTCTTCGTGACCGTATTAACGGCCGCACCGACGAAGTTGCCCTGACGGACATCGTACGGAGCGACGTTTACCTGTAGCTCTTCGATAGCGTCAAGCGAGATCGGCGAGACGTTGGTACGGCTGCCCGGCTGGCCATCGACGCCGAGACCGAATGAACTGTTGAAGTTCGATCCGTCCACCGTGATGTTGTTGAGTCGCGAATCGGCACCGGCAAAGGAGTTTCCGCTCGCCTGCGGTGTCAGCCTCGTAAAATCGCTGATCTGGCGGCTGATGGTCGGCAAGGACTGAATCGCGGTCAACGGCACAGAAGTCGCTGCGCCCGTCCTGACCTCGCTAAAAATCGCGTCGTTTTCGACCGTAACCTCAACGTCGATAGCCGTGCTGAGATTGAAGTTGACCGTCGCCGCCGTACCGAGG
The DNA here is from genome assembly GCA_963738935.1 of uncultured Acidobacteriota bacterium. Taxonomy (GTDB): domain Bacteria; phylum Acidobacteriota; class Blastocatellia; order Pyrinomonadales; family Pyrinomonadaceae; genus OLB17. Next base: position 4,055,449 of record CAVTYF010000001.1, read on the forward strand.
CTGAGTTGCAAATTGTCACGAGTTTGCTCCTTAAAACCGGCCTGGATCACCTTAACCGTATACGGACCGCCGACGCGCATGCCAGGAATTGAGTATCGGCCGGCATCGTTCGAAACGGTGTTGTAAACCGTACCCGTCGGCACGTGCGTCGCCTCAATGCTCGCCCCGGCCACGGACTGGCCTTGAGCGTCGGATATACGTCCGACTATTTCAGACGTTGTAACCTGCGCGGCAACGGAAAGTGAAAAAATTGCGGCCAGCATCACGGCCAGGGTCGATCGCAGAATATTCTTATTTGTCATTTGTTTTTTGACCTCGTTTTTATTTTCAACAGTCTCTTATCAAGCCGACCGTCGGTCATTTATCTCTTTTTTTGAATTTTTATTTTATTTTTCGGATTTTGCCTCCGGAGCAGCTCTTATTTCTGGCGACCAAACGAACGAAACCCGCCGGCGAATTATCGCCCTAACTTATTAAGATGCTTGCCGTTGCAGTTCCCGACACCAGTTTACGCGTTGTGCGAATCCGCAGGCAAAACCCTTGAATCAAAAGTACCTATTACAACAGGCAAATTAGGTTCCGCAGATCATTAGCTCTCGCCTTTCGAACGCCAAGAATAATCTACCAGAGTGAAATACTTGTGAATTCCGTTTGAATTTTCTTTGAAATCTGACGACTGGCAAAGAAATCGGCGGTTGAATATGCAACCTTATGCTCCCGTTCGCGTTTACATAGTTGCATTTTGTATCATTTTCGGTTACAAAATGAGCGGGGTTTGGTCGATTTCATAAAACTGCGGTAAAATAAGGGTTTGGTGAATATGATTGAAACTTGACTTTTTTGTAAATATGAACTAACTTAGTCACGCATTTGGCAATTCGAAGCTTTTCGATAGCGAAAATGCATATATTAGAGGTAAGAAAAAGGGGAAATAATGGCACAAGTAGAATATTCTACATCATCATACAAGACGCCATTGCATCATCGCATCATTGCGAGCATGCCTGTTAAGGCTAGCTGGGTCGATGCTGTCAGCGGGGAAACGGTAAATGTCGAAGGAATGACGGAGAACGTTGGTGAAACCAGCGCCCTCGTCAATCTCGAAACATTACCGCCGGTCGGCAGCGAGGTTCGTCTTCGCATTTTGGAAGAGAACAAAACGATCATCGAGGTTTTGACCCAGGTTATTAGGGTCGAACGCGACCCGAGCAAGCCAATGGCCGCACTTTCCGTTTTGGATAATTTGAAAAAATGGAAAAACACGGCCATGACAGCCGCTCAAAAATGGGTGACGAGGCATTGGCAGTTAAATTACGAAGAAGAATGGGTGAATTAACCCGTTCTGACTATTCGTTATCATAAACTAGCGGGGAAATTTCTGACGAAATTTTCCCGCTTTTTCTTAAGCCAGGAACGCAGGCGAGGTCTCATACGTTCCCAACTTCGCGTTCCCGGCACAACGATTTATGATAAAATCGCATCTTTTAGACAGATGAAAAAGGTCATTGCCGCAATATTACTTTCCCTGTTGGCCCAAGCCGCGTTTTCGCAAGCGCCGCCGCTGACGCAGGCGGAATATGTAAAATTGCTTTATTCATTGCAGAGCGATCCCGGACGAAAATCCGTGATTATCGAATCGCTCAGAAAGCGAGGCATCGCGTTTGTCGTAACTGACGGCGTTAGGAGCCTTACGCGTTCAAAGGGTGCTAACGACGACGAGCTAAAACGGGCATTAGAAGAAGCCGAACGCCGTCGGCTAAATCCGGAAGCGACCAAATTACCCACAGCCACTGAATCCGCCGCTCTGATCGAAAACGCCCGAAAAAAAACGCTCGAGGCGGTCGAGGAAATGCCTGATTTTGTCGTAAAACAGCAGATCCAACGCAGCGCCGCCTACGCCGGAACCAATAATTTTCGCAATCTCGACCGGCTCGTTGTCGCCGTCAGCTATCGGTCATCCGGCGACGAAAGCTATCGGGTTCTTTCAGTCAATGGTGTGCTGCAAAATGCGTCCGAGGCAAAACAGTCTTACGAGAGCGTCGGTGGTACTAGTTCAACGGGAGAATTCGTATCGATGCTCGCAACCATCTTCAAACCTGAGAGTAGAACCACGTTCGAGGTTATCGAGACAGACATCATCCGAGCAACGAGCGCCCTTGTGTTTGATTTTTTGGTTGAAAAAGATCGGGCAAAGCAGGTGATTACGGCCGTTGGACACTCGACCGATACGACGATTACCGGCATGAAGGGGCGCATATGGATCGACCGTGACAAAGGCCGCGTACTGCGGATCGAAAGCGAAGCGACCGATATTCCGGTCACATTTCCGGTCCGCAGCGCACGGCGAACCATCGATTACGATTGGGTAAGGATCGTTGACGAAAAATATTTACTGCCGTCCGTTTCCGACGTGCGTCTGACGATGCGTGAAAGTTCGAAGGTTTTTGAAACGCGAAACCTGATCCGCTTTAAGGAATATCAGAAATACGGAAGTGAGGTCAGGATACTCGATGACGACAACAAGCCGGAACCGGAACCAACGCCCGTAAAACCGAATTTTTAGAGATCACCGGACTCCAATAGGCATTAAAAAACAGCCTCACAAATGTCTATTGCAGTAAAAAATCCGAATTGTTCAGAAGCGGGCTTGCCCGCCGCGCAGGTTCCGAAGCCGGTCGAGCTAATTAAGCACCAACCCAATATCCGGATCGTCGGGCGACCCTTTCTCCTTGCCCAGGATTGTGCGGATGACGAGCATTTTGGCGAGAATGCGGACTTCTGCTCGGTCAAACGTGTTGGTCGCGGCTTTAGTTTTGGCAAAATCGGCTTTGGCGAGGCTTCTGAGCGTTGGTTCGGCGATCTTTAGCTCTTTGGTCAGCCCGCGAAGCATCGCGCCGCCAAACTGGCCGACCTGAACCTCGCCGTCGTCCATGATCTCGCCCTGGGCATCGACGAATTCGGCTGCTTTTATAAATGCCGCGATTGTGTCGTTTAGCCGCACGATCGTGTCGGTCAGCATCGGAAAAGCCTTATCCGTGTTGACCTCGGCATAGCCTGAAATCAGCATCCATACGAGCATGTAATCCTGATAATTTTTTGGCTGCGAACCCACGAAGGTTTCGGCCTCTTTCATTATCTCGGCGGCCAGTTCCTTGTCGCCGATCTGGGCGACCTGTGCGGCAAGCGAGCTGAGGCCAGCGATCTTTTTTTCCTTGCCGGGCGTCTGGCTGATAATCTTTCGTGCCTCGGTGACGATCTTTTGGCGCTCATCCTTCGATAGCTGCTTTGTGCCGAGTGTCGAGACATCTTCCATTGCCTTCTTCTCGGCCTGAGCGCGTTCTTCCAGGAGTTTGGCCCTACGATCGGATTCCGCACTCGGCGGTCCGGCGACCGCGGCGGTGTTCACCGCCAATGCCGCCGCGTTTGCAGCAGTGTTTGCCGCAAAGGCCACAGTGTTCGCCGTGTTGGCGGAACTTGATCCACGTGTTTTGCTCCGATATTTTGCCTTGATTTGAGCGGCACGGGTCGGAGTGTATTTTTCAAAAAGGGCCGTATAGCCGCCGCTCATGTCGTTCTCGTCGTCTGCGGCGAGTACGGCCTGGGCCATGACCTCAACCAAATCCCGGATGTCCTGCGGCGTCATCACAGGCTTTTTAGCTTTTGGTTTAGCCGGTTTCGACGCAGTTTCTTCCGCGTAGCTGACAAGCGAGTTAAGCAGCCACATATCGGTGTGATCGGCCTTATTAGATTTGATCTTGCTGACCATCGCCGAGGCAAACTCGATCCCCTTTTCGCCGTCTTTGGCATAGATCTTCTTGAGCAGCTCAATGTGCTGATAGTTGACGCCCTTGTCGAGGGATTTCACCGCGTATTGGGCCGCTTTTGCGGCGTTTGTTTCAGCGATCTGAGTCGTTAGCTGCAGTTCGAAGTACGTATCGCGGTCGTTAACCTGGCTGCGGGCCTCTGGGTTTGTCAGGGCATTTACGCTGTCGTAATAAAACGCCATCGCCATATCCGGTTCATGTTCGGCGAGGCTGAGGGCGATCTGCTGCCGCATTTCAAGGGCTTTTCGCACTTTTCGTGTGAGGTTTGCCTTTGTTGTGATCTCAGCCATAAAGCCCGACGTAATATACCCATCGTCTTCGTTCGCGGCTTGGGCCAGGGCGTTGAGCTGCGTGTCGAACTCAACCAGCAACTGCCTGAAATCGCCGGTCACGCCAAGATAGAGTGCACGGGCTTCCTTTTCGTCGTGAAACCACATTAGCGAGGCCATCTCGGCGCCAAAACTGAGGCGATTTTCGAGCGAGCGCATCGCGTTTACCTCGGCCATTGTCTCGCGTAGAAATACGACGGCGTCTTTTCGCAGCTTCTCGGTTTCTTCGCTTTTTTTGCCGTCAGACGGAGTCTGGGCGGAAATAAAGCACACTGAGAGCAGAAAAATTAGCAGGAAAGATAGCTTTTTTGGCATTTTGGTTCGGCCTCCGACGGTCCGCTTGTTTTATGATAGAGTCATCGCGCGATATAGTAAATAGAAGAACGGTTTGGCGTTAGAGATGTTGCAAATAAAAATTTAGATGCTTTTGGTTATCGATAATTACGATTCGTTCACATATAACCTGGTCCAGTATCTGGGCGAACTCGGAGCGGATATGCGCATCATCCGTAATGACGAAGTAACCGTGGATGAGATCGAGAGAGAGATGCGGCCGGAACGCTTACTGATCTCGCCGGGGCCTGGAACGCCGGATTCCGCCGGTATCTCGCTCGCGGCGATCGAAAGATTTGAGGGAAAGCTGCCGATCCTCGGCGTTTGTTTGGGGCACCAGGCGATCGGTCAGCATTTTGGTGGGCAGGTAGTGAGGGCCCCGGAACCGGTCCACGGGAAGCCGGTTGAGATCAATCACGACGGCAAAACGATCTTCGTGGACGTGCCACAAGGGTTTGCCGCCGGTCGGTATCATTCGCTGATCGTAGAGCGGGAAAATATGCCGGCTTGCCTCGAGATATCAGCCGAATCGCCCGACGGACTCGTGATGGGCCTGCGACATAGAACGAAAAAGATCGAGGGCGTTCAGTTTCATCCGGAATCGATTTTGACAGATCACGGCAGGAAAATGCTGCAGAATTTTTTGGAAGCTTTAAGATTTCAACGCAAAGTCGCCAAGGTGCAAAGACGCAAAGACTGGCGAGATAAGTTGAAAGGAAACTTTCATTTCTTCCTTTGCGGCTTTGCATCTTTGCGACTTTGCGTTAAAAATCCATTGTATGTCTTCAACCCGTTCAGATTGGATCAAATCGGCTCCGACGAGCGCGACCAGTGAAAAGGCGAACACGCCGCTGTACCCATTTCTGGTCAAGCTGTTGCACGGCGAAGACCTGTCCGCTAAAGAGGCAGCAGGCTTTTTCCGGGCGATGACCAGCGGTGAATCGGGCTCAAACCAAGTCGCAGCGGCCCTGACCGCCCTGACCGCCAAAGGGGAAACGCACGAGGAACTTGCCGGCATGGCCAGCGTAATGCGCGAACTTGCGATCACCGTTCGCGCGCCAAAAAACGCGATGGATATCGCCGGAACCGGCTCGTCGGTTGCCAAGACGTTCAATATTTCGACCGCCGCAGCCATCGTTGCTGCCGGTGCGGGACTGATCGTGGCAAAGCAATGCAATCGCGGCGTAACAAGCAAATCCGGCAGTGCCGACGTACTCGCGGAGCTTGGGGTTAAGGTCGCAAACGACCCCACAATGGCGCAAACGAGCTTCAACACCGGCATGTGTTTTCTGTTTCCGCCAAAGTTTCACCCCGAGCTGCGTCGTCTCGCCGATATTCGCGGACGGCTGGGGATTCGCACGTGCCTTAACATTCTCGGCCTGCTAGCAAATCCGGCCACCGTTTCGCGCCAATTGATCGGCGTCTGGCACCCGTCGCTCGTCTTGCCCGCGGCAAACGCCCTTTCACTACTAAAAACCGATACCGCCTGGGTCGTCCATGGCGAGGACGGTCTCGACGAATTAACGCTTTCGGGGAAAACTCATGTTGCTACAGTCAAGGGCGGACAGGTTCGCTCGTATGTCGTCACGCCCAAGGATTTTGGGCTAAAGGCCGCCGCGATTGACCATCTCAAGACAACGACCGTCAAGGAGAGCGCCGCAATTATCAAGGACATCCTGGCGAGTAAACGCCGCGACGAAGCTCGTTCGATTGTCGTCCTAAACGCCGCAACCGCCCTGATCGTCGGTGGTATCGCCAAAGACCCGATGCAGGCCGCCCGTCTCGCCGAACAAAGCATTGACAGCGGCCAGGCACAGAATAAGCTCGACCGGCTCGTTCAGGTAACAAATAAGAAGTGAGTTTGGTTTTTTCAGTATGACTAACCACTTGTCACTAATCACTGTCCACTGAAGAAATCGAAATCGCCCCAACTAAGAAATGCCCGGCGTGCTCAGCAACATTTACGGTCAAGTCATAAAGACGCGAAACCGCCTTTATGACAAAAGCGTTTTCGAGACGTTCGATCTCAGGTGCCAGGACGATCAGCATCGGAAATATCACGACCGGCGGTACTGGCAAAACGCCTCTGGTCGCGTACATCGCGAATTTACTCGCCGAACGCGGTGAAAAGGTCTGCATTTTGACTCGCGGATACGGGCGAAAAACGCCATCAAAACGAGTCTTAGTTTCCGACGGTTTGCGCATGCTTGCCACACCAGAGGAATCCGGTGACGAACCATTTGAACTCGCCCAAAACCTATTCGGAAAGGCCATTGTCATCGCCGACGCCGACCGTGTGGCGGCCGCCGAGTGGGCGAAGAGAAAATTTGGCATTACGGTTTTTGTGCTCGATGACGGATTTCAACACCGACGCGCCGTACGCGACGTCGACATCGTCTGCATCGACGCGACGAACCCATTCGGCGGTGGACGAATGCTGCCGGCCGGACGTTTGCGTGAGCCTCTCATAAATCTCAGACGCGCGGATGCAATTGTCATCACGCGGGCCAACCTGGTGGACGATATTTCAGATCTGAAATCTGAAATTTCAAATTTCAATTCGGACGCCCCCGTTTTTTCATCTATCACCACAATTACCGATATAGTCGATCTGCCGCTGGTTTCAGAGTCGGACAAACGGCCTACCGACGGTACCTGCGAATATGCACGCGAACGCATCGATTGATCCCAGGCGCGACCGGGCGTTTGCCTTTAGCGGCATCGGAAATCCCGCGAGTTTTTTTGAGCAGATGCAACGTGAAGGTATCGATCTGGCCGGGGCCAATATACATGCCGATCATTACCGATATTCGCAGGCCGATATATTGCGGGAAGAGCAGTGTGCCGCCGTGTCGAAGGCCGATTTCCTGATCACAACGGCTAAGGACGCGGTGAAATTATCCAGACTCAAATTTCAACTTCCATGTTATGTGGTCGAAATAGACGTCGAAATCGATGAAGCGGACGAATTTTCGCGAATGCTCTAGCGTCTTTTTGTAGGCGGTTCTTTTTTGTCGCCCCAGTAAAAAAACTTTACGACCAGTACGTAAACCAGAATGCTGATAAACAGCAGGATAAAAAAGAAGGTGATGAGCCAGGCTAGCGGTGACATTTAGACGGTTTCCTCCGTTTTGGCGTCGGACTCCTCGAACCAACCCGAAACGAGTCCGCGACGGCCTTGATGCTCTAGTACGTGGCGGTAGAACACGGTCGCGACCGCGACAATCGGTATCGACAGAAAAACACCCGGAATCCCCGCGACCTGTTCGCCAGCGAGTACCGAGAGAATGATGGCGAGCGGATGCAGATGTATTCCGCCGCGAACGATTCGCGGATAGGTGACGTAATCGTGAATAATGCGCAAGACGATCAGGAAAATTGCAACATACAACGCCTTCCACGGGTCATCAGATGCGGCGGCGGTCGCGGTTACGATCAAACCGATCGTTACCGGCCCGAGCAGCGGGACAAATTCAAATATCCCCGCCAGGATGCCGAGCAAAAGAGCATATTTTAATCCCAACAAATAGAATCCGGCGGTACATATAAGTCCAATAATCACGCACGAGATAAGCTGCGCACGGGTATAGGCCGCGAGCGTTGTGTTTACATCCGCCATTACCAATTCCGCACGGTAACGCCAGCGTCCTGCCGGAAACATCCTGAGTATCGTCAGTCGAAACTGATTTACATCCTTGAGAAAGAAAAACGCGAGAATCGGAACAAGCAATAACCACGGCAGATATGTGACCGAAATAAGTACAAAACCGCCAACCGCAGCGGTGATCGAGCCGCCAACGTCGCCGACCTTTTTAGTAATATCTGACTGCACCTCCTCAGGAATGCTGAGTCCCTGGAAGCGTTGGTTCAGCTCATTGGCCCGCGTTCTGAGCGATTCGGCATAGCCGGGCACGTTCTTTCCGAATTCCTTCGCTTGCTCAACGACCCGCGGGGCGATATTTGCGATCACAATCCCGAGAATTGCAAAGACGAACAGGTATGCGACAACGATCGCGAGCGATCGCGGCATCCATTTGTCGATGCTTCGCGTCTTGAATGGTTTTCGGATCAGCTTGACCAGCGGATCGATCAGATAAGCAAAAAACACCGACAGAATGATAAGGAAAAACAACGACGCGACCGAACTGATTATCGCCTGAGCCGATCCGGCGACAAACAGAATGAGCAGTGTGATCACCACCACACGAAGGATCGAACGGATCGATGGCGATGAGCCATCCAGATGGACGCGGATCGGGGGTTCGCGCCGCGGCGTCTCAATCTTTGTCTCGGCAGGCTTTGGCTGCACCGGTTCTTTCATAAAACGCCTATCGATTCGGCTCCGGACTTCCTGGCTGTGACTGCGACGGTACCGGCGTACTCGACGGTGCCGGGGAATAGTTTTCGACTGCAAAACGTTGGTAGAGCGCCGTCATGTTGTGCGCCGCCAATTGAAAGTTTGACCCGACGATCACCACCTTGCCATCATCTGCGGAAACACGCCGATTGGCCTGCGTTGTATGAACGCGGATTACACTCTTGTCCTCAGGGTCGATCGCACCGCCGTCCTTTCGCCGTAGAACGTAGATAAAACTAAAACCGGCAGTTCGCATTGCGTCAAGGTCTTGTGCAAATGATGTTTTCTCAGGCTCGGCATTCGACCTGACCAACGGATCTTTGCCAGAACGAAGAATATTGTCATTTGCCCCACATGCTATCGTCGCCGCGACCCAGAGAGCAAGTATAAGCGTCTTGAGTGTTTTGCCACTACGATTTGGGCTAATTATCATCATCAATATTTGCGTTAGCGATGTTGGGATCGTTTTTCTCCAATTCATCGAGGGCATTCTTTTCTTCTAGGGTTTCGGGGTCGTCCTTGGTTTCGTCAGGAGCCTCGCCCTTAACCGCGCGTATCTTTAGCAATCTCGCCTCGTCGTCCTCATAGATCGTCTCGACCCAACCACTTTCGAGCGCTTTGGCGATCATATCAGTATTTTCCTTGGCGTCGGCAAAAATATAGTTCGCTCCAAATTTATCACGAATCACCGGCGCCGGGTCTTCGATCTTGCCTTCGGTCAAATCCTTGAGCGTCGTGTAGAGTTCCGAATTCTCAGAATACAGGTAATTCGGATCCAAACCGTAAACGTAACGATGTTTTGTGTCGTAAAAGAACAGCTTAGGAAAATCGTCCCACGTGCAGTTAAAAATGATCTCGCCTTTTGGGATATTCTCGGCACCGGTTTCGTCGAGGCCGGTCGCAAACTCCATCGCCCGACGGTATTTATCACCCGGCTCATTCGATTTGATATTGTCGATCATCCCCGCCTCGTCAAAACCAAACCGGTGCAGCCCGATCAGACTGTAAAACCAGAAAATAAATAGCAGAATGCCTATGATCCACGGCCCGGCCGCCTTTGCCGAGGCCCACCACTGTTGGCTTTCGGTCGGAACGGGTGCGTCGAGATAGGGGTCGATCTCACGTTGGAAATCCTCTGGCAATTCAACACTCTTCGCGGTAAACGCAGCCCACGCAAATGCGGCAAAGAGGATCGCAAACGGCGGAAAATATTCGGCAAAGCGTTTCGAACGAAACTGTGCCGCCAGCAAGATCGTTGTAAAGGCAAGGAAAAACGCTGCCTTTTCGGGCAGTTTGCCGCGACGCGGAACGAAGAGGATGTAACCGATCAGGATCGCGAGCAACGCGATCGGAAAGTTCATGATAAGTTCGTTCCCATAATAGGGATACCATTCTCCGCCAACCGGCACGGCAAAATCGCCGCCGACTTTGAATTTGGTCCAGAAATGCTCAACAAACAGCAGTAAATTATTCGGAAAATATGGATTGATGAGGTTCCCGAGAACCATTCCGCCGCCGGTAAAAGCGAGTGGGCGCCATTCGAAACGCTTTTCGTTCCAGGCAATGATTGCCGTCCAGATGATCGCGGCAAAAAGCAGCAGCGGGAACAGGCTGTACGTCCAGACAAACGCAAACATCAACGGCAACAGCCAGACGTACTTTCGCTGGAACAGCAAATGAATTCCGAGGATTGTAATGATGATCGTGAGCGGCGGGGCCTTGCCCATGTTCATGCGGTAAAAGAACGCATTTGAACAAACCATTAACGCCGCCAGCCAGATCAACTGGTACTTTACCTCGTAACGAAAAAGCAGCCAGTAAACCGAAAAAATCGCGAGCGTCGCATAGAAAACCGTCGCGACCTTAGCCGCCGTCACCGGCTCAAAAAACCACAGAAACGGTATCTGCAACAGATGAAACAGGAAATGATGATCGGCGTAATCAGCCGGATTCAAAACGGTCAGCGGGAGCCATTCGAACGTCGGCAGCCATTTAAACTGTTTGAAATTTTCCCACAGCAGCGTCGACCATTTGATGTGGTAATAGCCATCCCAATCGCCACAGCAGATCGCATCCGTCCGCGATTGCAAGAACGACATCACCATCAGGATCGCGAGGAACCCAAAAATAAGATAAATAACGCGGACAGCTCGTTCGCTTTCGAGATATTGGCTCCAACTTTGTCCCGATTTTGCCGGTTCTTCAGGGGTAATTTCGGGTGGTTGGTCTGTGATTTCTTCCATTAAAAATGACGAATCTAAAGATAGATCAAACAGAAAAAATATCACGAAATCGGGCGAAATGGAATCGAGTATTCCTCTTTGCCCATTAGCGCCTTTGCGGGAGATAGTCCTACGCAGGGTCGCGACGCTACAGAGTAAAACGAAAGCCATTTTGCGAATATCGCCCGTAAAACCTAGAATCAAAGATTCGCGTATGTATCCAAAAGGCAATCTATTCATTCCCGCATCGCACGGCCAGCTCGAAGCGATATTAAAAGAACCGGCGGGCGAACCGCGAGGCGTCGGTCTCGTTTGCCACCCGCATCCGCTCGGCGGGGGAACGATGCATAACAAGGTTGTGTTTCGTGCGGCGGCAGGGTTAGTTGATGCCGGGCTGACGACGATCAGATTCAACTTCCGCGGCGTTGGTGCATCTACCGGTGAACACAGCGAGATCGAAGGCGGCAGGGAAGACGTCGCGGATGTGCTCGATTATATTACAGAAAATTATCCGGGTCAGGACTTGACGCTCGCGGGATTTTCGTTCGGTTCGCGGACGGCGCTTGAGGTCGGCTACAACGACGACCGCATTGCGCGGCTGATCAGCATCGGGACGCCGGTCGATAAATACGGCGGGTACGAGTTTCTGGCAAGGACAAAAAAACCGATCCTCTTCGTTCACGGCGACCGTGACGAATTTGGAGCGCTCGAAAACCTGAAAAAGCTGGGCGATGAGGTTTCGAAGAATACCGATACGGAGTTGATCGTTTTCGACAACTGCGGGCATTTTTTTGATGAGCATTTGAACGAACTTCGGGAAGCGATACGAGAATGGGTAGTCGGAAAAATTCAAACAGGATGAACAGGATAAACCGGATTTTGGCTTGATTGACAACAATTCCAGATTTGTTCTTATCCGGCCTATCCTGTTCATCCTGTTAAAATTCTTCTTATGGAACAACAAGCAATAAGAGATGCGGCGATTCGGCTTACGATGATGCCGCGTGATACGAATGCACACGGCACTGTTTTTGGCGGCGTAATTTTGAGCTATATCGACGTCGCGGGCGGTGTCGAGGCTGTGAGGCACACTAAACACGACCGATTTGTCACCGTTGCGATGAAGGAAGTGATATTCCACGAACCGGTTTTTATTGGCGATCTGGTTAGCTTTTATGCGCAGACGGTCAGGGTCGGCCGCACGTCGATTAGCGTTCACGTAGATGTCGAGGCGGAGCGATTTGGCAATCGAGGGCAAAAGGTAAAGGTAACCTCGGCCGAGGTTACATTCGTTGCGATCAACCAGTTTCGCGAGAAAGTCGCTATCGGGGATTAAGAAAAATGCCAACCTGGAAACTAGAGGTCGAATACGATGGTACCCGTTATCGCGGGTGGCAGATGCAGCATAATACAAAGACCATCCAGGGCGAATTTATGGAGGTCACGCGGGAGATGTTTTCGTCGCCCGCCGAGGTTTTCAGCGGCGAGCCAACTGTCGCGGGCGTTCACGCACTGTGTCAGACGGTACATCTGAAAGTTGCGGAACTCAAGGTCGATTTAAAACCGGCACAGATCCTCAAAGAATTCAACGAGCTTCTCCCGCCGGATATAAACGTCATTCGCGTCGCAAATGCCCCGGACAGCTTTCACGCCCGTAAAGATGCCGTCGCACGCTACTACCTGTACCAGATATCAACGCGTCGGACGGCATTTGCAAAACCGTATGTCTGGTGGGTCAAATCCGAGCATGACACCAAGGCAATGAATGAGGCCGCAAAAATGCTAGTCGGACGTCACAACTTTCGTTCGTTCAGCGAACTCGAAGCCGACTCCCGCATACCGACCGTCGTTGATGTCCACCATGGCGAGGTTTTCACGGACGGCGATATGATTTGTTTTAGAATGGGTGCAAGCCATTTTTTGCCGACCATGTTGCGGCGGATCGTCGGGCTTATCGCCGAGGTTGGGCGAAGCGATATGAGCTACGACGCATTCGGCCGGCTTTTGAAATTTGAATCGCCGGTGGCAGCTAAATTCACCGCTCCGCCGTCGGGGTTGTTTCTCGAAAAGGTTTTGTACAAAGGCGACAGCTTTTCGCCAGAGCCGAGATCCATGTTGACGATTCGTTAAGTCGTCGGCCGATCTTCTTTGTGATCTCCGTGTCTTCCCTCAGCGTACTTTGTGTTTCAAGTCTCTTTTTCAACACAGAGGCCACAGAGGGAAGACACAGAGATCACGGAGTTCTGAATCGAACGTTCTTGCTTTCACGCTGTCGTTGTGACAAATTCTTTATTACGTTTTAATCTTACGAACGATCAGGGAGAGACATTTTTCAATGCCACTAATTACTGCCGAAACGGCAACGGGACAGGTAGCGTTTGAGGCTGAGAGCGGGCGAAAGCTGGTTCTGGCACTCGAGGACAACGGCGTCGATATTCTGCACCGCTGCGGCGGAAATGCACGCTGTACGACCTGCCGCGTCGAGGTTTTGTCGGGCGATCCGGGCGAGATACTTGAGGCTGAGGCCGGAATTCTTTCGACCAAGACTGACTTGGGTGAACGGACGCGTTTGTCTTGCCAAATACATATTGCCGACGATCTACACGTTAAAGTTATTAATCAGGCGAGCGTTGCGGGGATCGACCCAGGAACACGACCGGAAGAATAGAAGTTTGGAGTTCCAGCTTTAGCTGGCCTCACGCGAAAGAGGCCAGCTAAAGCTGGAACTCCAAATGATTCGAAGTCATTTTTACAAGGAGAAATTATATGTTTGATAGATTAAAAGAAAAATTCACACTCAACTATGAGATTGCCGAGGCGCATTGCGATGCGCCGTGCGGTATTTACGATCCGGCCTCGGCACGTATTTCGGCTGAGGCGGCGTTGTCGATGACCAAAAAGATCCTTGATCTCAAGGCTCCGGACAGCTCTGACGCTAAAGCGACCGCCGCGTATCACAACACGCTGACACGCTATATCGTCGTCAAAGAGCAGCAGGCACACATCGCGAAAGAAGAACTCCTGGTTCTATGGACCGACTACTTCAAACCCATTCATCTCGAAAAACACCCAAATCTGCACGACACTTTCTGGAAAGCTGCCAAGCTCTGTTCCGCCGTCAAGGTCGAGGTCAGCCTCGAACACGCGACCGAGTTGATGGACGCGATCAAGGAAATCCACACCATTTTCTGGGCCACTAAAGATCGCGATGTCGCATGGTACACCGCCGTATAACTTTCGCGTATTTTTAGACACACGGTGGTTGATCGACACGATCTTCCACCGTTTTTGATTTATGGAAAATGAAATTCCATCGTCGTCGTGGCGGGATCGGCTCATGTTCTTCGTCGGGCGGCGACAAGCATCGCTCGTCGATGGCGACTCGATGCTGCCAACGCTCAAAAGCGGTGATGCCGTGCTCATCGATGAAAAGGCGACAGTCAGCGTTGGCGATCTTGTTCTTGCGATGCATCCATATCGATCAAGTGTGAGAATCATAAAGCGAGTAGCGGACATAACGCCCGATGGCCGCTACACACTGTCCGGCGACAACCCGAACGAAAGCACCGATAGTCGCGCTTTCGGGGCGGTTTCGGTAGAATCTATAATTGGGCGGGTGGCTTGTAAATTGAAATGAGCGAAGAAAGGGCGGACCTGCCTGACGCGAATCTTTATCAAATTGCCCTGGTCTTCGGGGGATTGCTTCACAAATACATTTGCGAAGGCGAATCGATGAACCCGACGTTGGGGTTCGACGAAGTCGTTCTTGTAGATAAGGAAGCTAGTCGATTTGATATTGGTGATATCGTCGTCGCGAAACACCCGATCGAACAGAATAGCGAGATCGTCAAGCGGATCCAGCGGATTAACGAGCGTGGACACTATTTCTTAGTCGGGGACAATCCGGACGATAGTAACGACAGCCGTCATTTCGGAGCGGTCACGAGAGAGTATATCAAGGGGAAAGTAGTTGCGCGGTTGGCCTAGTCTGAACCACCTGCGGTAGCAGGTGGTTGAAGTTGACTGAGAGAGGCTAAAGAGCACACTACCGTAGGCGGTTCTGACTATGATCGAAGAAAAA
This sequence comes from uncultured Acidobacteriota bacterium, assembly GCA_963738935.1. GTDB lineage: Bacteria > Acidobacteriota > Blastocatellia > Pyrinomonadales > Pyrinomonadaceae > OLB17. The sequence goes on from CAVTYF010000001.1 coordinate 4,070,595, forward strand.
GTTTTAGTCCAAAAATTTCTAAACCGTAAGTCCCGTGAGCGTTTGCCAAAGCCCGATTGGCTAAAGATAAAGCTCGGCGATCCGAAGAATCAAAACGCGGTTCTCGAGCTCATCGACGGCCTCAACCTGCACACCGTCTGCCAGGAGGCGAAATGCCCAAACATTTTTGAATGCTGGACTGACAAAACCGCGACATTCATGCTCGGCGGCGACACCTGCACACGACACTGCGGGTTTTGCGCGGTTAACAAGGGCAAACCGATGGATCTCGATCCGATGGAACCAACCCACGTTGCCCAAGCGGTCAAACACCTCGATCTCGCTCATACGGTGATAACGTCAGTCAATCGCGACGACCTGTCCGACGGCGGAGCAGCACATTGGGCTGAAACGATCTTTAAAGTCCGAGAATTCAATCCCCATTGCAAAGTCGAGGTTTTGATACCGGATTTTAACGGCGACGAGGACGCATTAAATACCGTTTTAAAAGCGCGTCCCGACGTCCTAAACCACAACACCGAAACCATCGCCCGCCTGTATCGCCGCGTCCGCCCCGACGCCAAATACGATCAAACTCTCGAACTGCTCGAACGCTCAGCCCATTGGCGCGACACGCAACAGCCCGCCATGAAAACCAAAAGCGGCATCATGGCCGGCCTCGGCGAGACTTTCGAAGAGGTAGTCGATCTAATGAAAGACCTCCGCAGCGTTTCGTGCGACATCATGACCATCGGCCAATACCTGCAACCCTACGAAAAACGCCTCCCCGTCGAACGCTACGTCCCGCCCGCCGAATTCGCCGAATGGAAAGCGATCGGTAAGGCAATGGGCTTTAAACATGTCGAATCTTCACCGCTGACGCGGAGTTCTTATCATGCAAGAGAGCAGACGGAATAATGTGAAAGTTTTGAGTATTTTTGCGCTACAATTCGGGATATGACAGTTCAAACAATACCAGCCATCGAAGACATGACTCCGGTACAGCGGGTCGAGCTAATGGAACAACTTTGGAAGGCCATGAGCCAACGTCCTGAAGAAGTTGAGCCACCTCATTGGCATCTGGAAGTTCTCAAGGAACGCGAACGTGCCCTTGCCAATGGTGAAATTGAGTTCATTGATTGGGAAGACGCTAAAGTAAACATTCGACAGAGAACTGTTGACCGGGTGAAATGAAAATTCGAATCCTTCCGCCGGCCCAATATGATTTGATCGACGGTTACTGGTTTTATGAGGAACGTGAAGGCGGCATAGGCGATTACTTTATCGAATCGGTTATGGCTGACATCGATTCGCTGGTAGTTTGTGCAGGAGTTCACGCATTGCACTTTGAAAAACATCGAATGGTCGCCTCAAAATTCCCATACTCAATATTCTATCTTGTTGAGTCCGGTGAGATAGAAATTCACGCCATTCTCGACAATCGACGTAGTCCTAAATGGATAAGTAGCCGGTTGAATTAGCTTTGATTTCGAACGAGATCGTTCGCTAAATCCGCACTAAATTTAGCAACTTTGTGCTAGAATCAACGCATGAAGTATTCACGCGATATCCAAAGCCTTAGCGTATTCAAGCGGGACTCGGCGAAGTTCTTGAACCAAATGAAAGAAACCGGCGCGCCGATCGTGCTGACCGTTAATGGAAAGCCGGCTGCCGTTGTCGTTGATCCTGAGAAATACGACTTTTGGCAAGAGCGTGAGCGACGCGAAACTATCGAGGCGATCAAACGAGGACGCGAGGACGTGGAAGCAGGCCGCGTTAGGGATGCCGAAGAGTTTTTCGATGAAATGTTTGCTAAGTACAATATTCCTTGGAATGAATGAAGTACACAGTCAAGATCACAAAGGCCGCTGAGGCTGATATCTTGACGTCTTTTGGATGGGGCGTCCGAAACTGGGGCGTCGAGCACGCCAAGAAGTGGGCGACTGATCTTCGCAGGTCAATAAAGCAACGGTTGCCGCGTTTCCCAAAGGGCTATCCGCTGGCTCCGGGGTCGTGATGTTGACGTTGACGATGTCAGGCATTTGATCGTTGGGCGCTACCGTGTGCTTTTCGAGGTCGAAGGGAATTTGGTGCGAGTATTGCGCGTTAAGGGCGCGTACTTTGAAGAAGACGTCGAGGACTTATGAACGAAACCGACAAACAAAACGCTATCGAGGTCCTGAATAATATCCTCGAATTGGAATTGGCTGGTGTGGTGCGTTATACGCATTATGCTTTGATGGTATTTGGGTATAACCGGATACCGATCGTGTCGTGGCTACAGGGGAATGGCGATGAGAGCCTGGCCCATGCTCGTAAAGCGGGCGAGTTTGTGACGATGCTCGGCGGGCATCCTAGCTTGAAGATCGGGCCGCTGCTTGAGACCCATAAGCATGATATCGGCGATATCCTGCGAGAGAGTTTGGAGCAGGAAAGCGCGACGCTTGCGGCCTATTACGAACTGATGATGCTAACCGAGGGCAAATCGGTCGCGCTCGAGGAATACGCCCGCGAGATGATTCTGCTCGAAGAAATGCACCTCGACGAGGTCAACAAAATGCTCAGAAAACCGGGCGAGATCGAGCCATTTAAGGGATAGATCTCATGATCCTAGCGACCAAACGCTTGATCGTCCGCGAATTAGACTCCGCAACCGATGCGGAGTTTATTTGCGCTCTGCTAAACGCTCCAAAATTTATCAAATACATAGGTGATCGCGGTGTGCGGACTGTAAATGATGCGGCGGAATTTATTGAGAATCGCTATAGACAGAGCTACCGCGACCACGGGTTTGGGCTTTACGCCGTTGAACTGCGCATTGATCACGCTGCGGGTACAGGCACACTCCCTACCGGTCGTGTTTCCGCCTCTCCTGGCGGCACGCAGATCGGCATGTGCGGATTTGTCCGTCGCGAGACGCTCGACGGGCCAGACCTGGGCTTTGCGTTCCTGCCGGAATTCGAACGCCTCGGCTACGGGATCGAGTCAGCGGCCGCTATGCTCGATTATGGACGCGACGGACTCGGATTCCGTACCGTTTTTGCGATCACGAGCCTGGACAACGATGCCTCGGGCAAATTGCTAGAAAAACTCGGCTTCAGGTTCAACAGCTTTACAGACGCACTGGATGGCGAGAGATTAAAGCTTTTCGAATATAATTTCTGACCGTGATGGGATTAATTCAAAGAATATTCAAGGCAATTCTGCCAACGTCTATGCTTGCTTCGATGGAGGCAGAATCGCGTAGGTGGATGGTCAAATGCAACACTTGCAGCACAGAACGGTCTGTGTGGGAAATGGGCGGCATCCGCTCAGGTGCGGCGGGCACGAAAACCACCCGTTCCCGCTGCGAAAAATGCGGCAAAAGCGAGTGGCACACGATCTACTTCGCGGGCTAGAGCGGTTACGGATTCAGCGTATAGCAGACTCATCGGGTCAGTACCACCTGCGGTAGATGCGTGGTGAAGTAGTAACGGTCTTTTGGCCGGATTGACCTTCGACCAGTTGCTAATTTACCTTCACCAGTGGACCGTTTTTTGCCCTTTCTAGGTGAAAATCCCTTCGACGAAAGCGGCTTATTTGTCGACAAATATCGAAAAATAGGCCGTTTTTGTAAAAATGTGGCACGTGCCACATTTAAAAGCGAAAATATCTAAAAAAACAAAAAAATCCACCCCCGGATTCTGGACGAGTGGTTTGGTAACAGACGTGTGGACCAACAAACCTTACCCTGCTTCAAAATCCGCTCTAGACCTCCGTCTGAACATTTCGCCGGCTTTGACACACACAACCAAAAAAAAAATGAATCCGTTTCCCAACCCTTCGCGAAAACAACTTCAAAAGGACAAACCTTTTCGATAGAAAATTCAAATTAAAATCAAGGGAGATAAGAAAATGAAATCATTAATCGCACTATTTGTTTTGACGCTCGGCGTCACGCTTGGCGTTTCGGCTCAGATGGACAAAACGGATAAGATGGAAAAAAACGGCAACCCGATGGTCGGCGGTGCAGCGATGTACAAGACAAAAAACATCGTCGAGAACGCCGTCAACTCGAAGGATCACACCACGCTCGTCGCCGCAGTCAAGGCAGCCGGATTGGTTGACACGCTCGCAAGTGCCGGTCCGTTTACAGTTTTTGCACCGGTCAACAGTGCTTTTGACAAACTGCCTGCCGGCACCGTCGAGACGCTGGTCAAGCCTGAAAACAAGGCGACCCTCACCAAAATTCTGACATATCATGTCGTTGCCGGTAACATGGATTCGAAGGCAATTGGCAAAGCGATCAAGGCCGGAAATGGCAAGGCTGAACTCGCAACCGTCGCGGGAGGCAAACTGTGGGCGTCGATGGATGGTAAGACGCTCTGGCTGACGGATGAAAAGGGCGGCAAATCGATGGTTACGATCGCCAATGTTCGCCAGTCAAACGGCGTCATCCACGTCGTCGATACGGTCCTATTGCCTAACTAGCTCTCAAACTTTCGCTCGGTGATCGATGGCAAAACATCAAGGTTATCGACCGCGGCCGTACTTCTGGAGGGGTGTGCGGCCCGCGTCGAATTGGGAAAAAGACCTTCGATCACCGGGCGAATTCGCCGGGCAGAAACGCGAGTGTGAACGAGCGTGTCCCGTCTGGACTGGAAATAGATTTAGGACACTTTGGTCTGTGGTGAAAACGATTTTGGTGGCAACACGCTCGTTTACACCCCGCGTTTCTGCCCGATCGACGCAAATGGAGAAGACTTCATGAAATTCAAAAATACCGCAATAGTTTTTTCGATATTTGTATTTGGGTTTACGGTGTTCGTCGCGTCGTCGTCGTTTTCAACCGTACGCAGTTCGGGCGTTTCCGCTCTCTCGACACCGACTCCTAAACCATCGAAGGTTAAGACGATCCGCGAAATTACCTTTACAGACGGCGAATACGACGGCCAGGCTGTCACCAAAACTGACGCCGAGTGGAAAAAAGTGCTTACGAGCGATGAATTTTACATCATGCGTAAAGAGGGCACTGAAAAGCCATACACCGGAGTCCTGCTCAAGAACAAAAAGAAAGGCACATACCACTGCGCCGCCTGCGGACTCGCTCTCTTTTCGTCAGCGGCAAAGTATGAATCAGACACTGGGTGGCCGAGCTTCTTCCAACCCGTCTTTAAAAACAACGTAACCGAAAAGAGCGACAAAACGCTCGGCGAGGAACGAACCGAGATCGAATGCAGCCGCTGCGGCTCCCATCTCGGCCACGTATTCGACGACGGCCCGCAGCCGACGGGATTGCGCTATTGTATGAACTCCGTTTCCCTCAAATTTAAAGCTGCAAGATAAAGCCGGGAACGCGGGTGCCCTCGCCCGCGGGCTCCGGTTCCTCCGGCGTGATGTCGTCTGATATTTTTCAAGTTGAACAATCACCACGTTCATCAGCGTCCTGGGAAGGACGCTTGCGGGCGAGGGAGCCTGCGTTCCGGACCCGGCTTATGATAAAGTTTTCACATGACCGGAAACGAGATCAGAGCCAAATTCCTCGACTATTTTGAACGCCACGATCACAAGATCGCTGCATTCGTCACCACTGCTGCCGGCGGGTGACCCGACGCTGTTGTTTACCAACGCGGGGATGAATCAGTTTAAAGACGTGTTCCTCGGCATCGAAAAACGCGACTATAAACGAGCGGCGACCTCGCAAAAATGTATTCGCGCAGGCGGCAAGCACAACGACCTCGACGAGGTCGGCAAAACGGCGCGGCATCACACGTTTTTTGAGATGCTCGGCAATTTTTCGTTTGGCGATTATTTTAAGAAAGAGGCAATCACGTATGCGTGGGATTTTCTTGTAAATGAACTAAACCTTGACGAAACGCGGCTCTGGTTCTCGGTCTTCGAGGGCGACGATGAGGTCGGACCTGATGACGAGGCCCGCGCTCTGTGGGAGTCGGTCGGTGCAAAGCCCGAACGTATCCTAGGCTATGGCCGCAAGGATAATTTCTGGCAGATGGGCGACACGGGACCGTGCGGGCCGTGCTCGGAAATCCATTATTATATGGGCGACGAAGCTGCACGACGCCGAGAAAAACCATCCGAAATGGGTCAATGGCGAGGGCGATACGACGATGGAGATTTGGAATCTGGTCTTTATGCAGTACAACCGTACGCAGAATGATGACGGAACGTTCACGCTGACGCCGCTGCCCGCTCCGTCCGTTGACACCGGCATGGGACTCGAACGCATTACCGCCGTGATGCAGGGCGTCAAGACAAACTATGACACTGATCTAATCAGGCCGATCGTAGATTTTGCCGCCGCACTTGGAACGCAGGCTCGTTAGCCGCGCGGCGGGATCGTTAGCCGGGGACGCAGGCGCCCTCGCCTGCAAGCGTCCTTCCGAGGACGCTGACAGACGCGGTGATTGTTCAAGTTGAAAAATAGAGACGACCTCACGCCGGAGGAACCGGCGTTGCAGGCGAGGGCGCCTGCGTTCCCGGCAATCGCGGCCTATGGCAAAGACGATCAAACTTCTTCTTATCGAGAGCCAACCCCTAACTCGTCTCGGTGTGCGTGCGGTTGTTGATAGCGACGTCGACATTGATTTGATCGACGAGACCGACAACCCTGCCGATGGTTTTGCGATGTTCCGCGACCTCAATCCAGACGTAACGATCCTCGGCCTCAGGTTCCCCGATTCCTGCTCGATCGACGATCTCGAAAATTACTTCATCGAACGGCCAAAGGCAAAGATCATCGTTCTCGCCGAACACGCGGGTGACGCCGAAATTTCAAAAGCATTAAAGAAAGGGGCCGCCGGATATATTTGCAAAGATGTCTCGCCTGAAGATCTCGTCGACGCGATCCGCACTGTTGCCGCGGGGAGCAAGTACATTCCCGCAGCAATCGCCCAGGTTTTGAGCGAGAACATCGGCCAGGAAGAACTGACGCCCGCCGAGTCGAACGTTCTAAGAATGATAGTCGGCGGCATGTCGAATAAGGAGATCGCCTTCACCCTGGATGTATCGGAGAATACAGTAAAATCGCACGTTTCGAATATATTTGGAAAGATAGGCGTGTCCGACCGGACGTCGGCAGCGACGACGGCAATTAAACGAGGACTGGTGAGAGTAGATCTATGATCGAAATAAAAAACGCATTAACCGATTATGCTGAATGCTTCACATCCGGTGAAAGCACGGTTCTCGCTGAGCTTCGCCAGCACTGTTACGCCCATTACGAGGATTCCGCGATGCTTTCAGGCTTTGTCCAGGGGCGAATCCTCGCGATGTTCTCGCACATGATTCGGCCACAGGTCGTACTCGAGATCGGAACTTATCTCGGCTATTCGGCACTCTGTTTTGCTGAGGGTCTGGCCGATGGCGGCAAGGTAATTACATTGGACATACAGGAAGACACCAACAAGGTCGCCCGCTCGTACGTCGAGAAGACCGAGTACGCCGACCGCATCGAATTCCTGCTCGGCTTCGGCACCGACATCATTCCAAATCTCTCGGAAACGTTCGATCTCGTCTTCATCGACGCCGACAAACCCAATTACTCTGTCTATTACGATCTCGTCTTCGACAAAGTCCGCTCCGGCGGTTTTATAATCGCCGACAACGTCCTATGGAGCGGCCGTGTACTCGATGAAGTCAAAGACGAAGAGACACAGGCCCTTCACGACTTCAATCAAAAAGTGCTGGCCGACGCCCGCGTTGAAAATGTTCTGCTGCCGGTACGCGATGGGTTGATGGTTGCAAGAAAGCGATAGAAGCTGCTTGTGTGTCAAGACAACGCTTTTGATTTGTGTACCTCGATTCTACGGGATTTATAGCCTACGAACTCGCTGACGACGAAAGGGAATGGTTGATCAGTGAGTATAGGGTGGAGGAATTTTGGTTGCAGCGTCGACCATTGCTCGGTAAGTACGGCGGCTATGTGCGTCGCGACTACATAACCGAAGATATCGAGATCCTACCGGCGCGAAGCTATCATGCAGACCGTTCTCATCCACTGCTTTTTGTCTAATTCTAAAGTACTAGTGCCGTGTCAGTCTAATTGGCGATTACTTTACGGTCCATTCTAAGTCATACTTGACCCATCGTTCGGCACTGGCCGAAACACAAGGAGATCAAAATGAAACCGGAAATAGGATTGGAAACTAACATCAAGAAAGTTGAAAAGATCGTGGCTCCGCCGCCTAAGCATTGGGTCGGTGATGGTTTTAACGTGCACGGATTTTTCCCGCACGGGCCTCTGACGGGCGAACGAATGAGCCCGTTCTTTTTACTCGATTACAACGCACTCGTGGATTTTCCACCGCGAGAAGAGCCCTTCGGTGTCGGGCCGCATCCGCATCGCGGGTTTGAGACGGTGACAATCGCTTATACGGGCAAGGTCGCTCATCACGACAGCCTAGACGGCGGCGGCGTGATCGGCGAGGGCGACGTTCAGTGGATGACCGCCGGCAGCGGCCTGCTTCACAAGGAGTATCACGAAGAGGAATACAACAAACAGGGCGGCCCGTTTCAGATGGTGCAGCTCTGGGTAAACCTACCGGCAAAAGACAAGATGACGACGCCGAAATATCAGGCGATCACAAATGCCGAAATGGGCCGCGTGGCATTGTCGCATGGTGGCGAGGTCGAGATCATTGCAGGCGAATTTGGGGGTGTGAAAGGCCCGGCAACGACGTTTTCACCGGTGCATCTTTACAACCTGAAACCGAAGGCAGGCGAGAAGATCGATCTGTCGTTCCCAGCCGGATATGCAACCGCTATTCTCGCAATCGAGGGTTCGGCAACGCTGAACAACAGCGAAACACTGCCGACGAATCAGCTCGCATTATTCGAACGCGATGGCGAAGACATCCACGTCGAGGCGCTCGATGACAGCATTCTGCTCGTGATGAGCGGCGAACCGCTTAATGAGCCTATCGCTCAATACGGACCGTTTCTGATGAATACCCGAGCCGAGATCGCCGAGGCGATCGACGATTACAATACGGGAAAGTTCGGCTATCTTGCGGATTGAGGTTTTGAGTAACGAAAGGCAAGCGTTTCTGCTTGCCTTTCGTCTATTTCAGGCTGGTCAGTAACTTACCTAAAAACTCATTGATCTTATTGTTCTCGATCCAACGTACAACGACGACGAGGTCGTTTTCGGGATCGCAGTAGATGATGTTCGTGCCGTTGCCGGTATGGACGACGATCCCGGCGGGGGCGTTCGGATAGAGCTTTTTGTCGGTGTTGAGGTACCAGTTCATAAAGCCGTACGTCGGTTGAACTGACGTCGGTATCTTTGCCTGACGAACGAATTCGGACGAAAGCAGTTGTTTGTTTCCCCATTTGCCGCCCCGCTCGGTCAGCAAACCAAATCGGGCCATGTCTAGAGCGTTGATGAATATCCCGCCGCCCCAATGCCCACCGCCGCTGACCGATTGCACGATCTGGCCGTCGAGGACGATGTACGAATTTTCGTAACCGTACCAACGCCAGGTGTTTGACGCGCCTATGTCGTCCATCAGATTTTCTTTCAGGACTTGAGGCAGCGGTTTTCGCCAGACATTTAGAGCCGCGAGGGCGAGGGCGTTGACGCGAACGTCGTTGTATTCGTAAACCGTGCCCGGCTCACCGCGAACGCGGCCCAGCCACTTGCTCGAATCACGGTCGGGCCGGTCGGCCCAATCAGGTTTGCCCCAGAGCGTGCCTTCCCAATCGCTGGTTTGCCGAAGCAAATGTTCCCATGTGATCTTGCGATTGTGCTCAGTCGCAAAGAGTTCGAGCAGCTTCGATTTGCCAAATTCATCGGCGTCATCGTAACGCTGACCCGGTTTGTACGGCACGACCGGAGCGTTGTAATCGATCGCTTTGTCCTGCAGACTGCGAATCAGTTTGCGGTCAAAGGCCATTCCGACAACCGAAGCCAGAAAGCTTTTTGCGACGCTGTGCGTCATGTCAACCCGAAGCGGATCGCCCCATTCAGCGACGAGATATCCGTTTCGGATAATGACGCCAGTAGTATCGCCGCGGTCTTTAGTAGGCCCAACAAGCTCGCCAAACGGAGCCTGCCCGAAACTCTGAGTAAGACCAAGTTCCTGAGCCCGAACGCCCCTCGCCTCGCTGGCCTTTGCGAATTCGATCGCTTCCTTTAATTTAACCGGATCAAACTTTGCCTGCTCTGGTGTGCGGCGTTCCCAACTGCCCGGCGGCGGTATGTAATTACTTTGAGCATACGCAAGGTTGCAGAGAACGGCTGCGACGATCAAAAACGATGAAACAAATCTGATTTTAAGCATACAAATCAACCTTAGTGCGGAAGCCCGCAGGAAGTAAGGGCGCTTTCTCCAGCCCGCGCAGTTGCTGAAGTACGAGACACATGATCCGACAGTTTCTGCGCAAAATAGATCGTAGAATCGGCGAGAACGCCCTTACTTCGTGCGGGCTTCTGCATCCTACGACCTTGCCGCCCGGATAATATCCGCAAAAACGCCAGCCGCCGTTACGTCGGCCCCGGCTCCGGCCCCCTTGATGACGAGCGGTTGTTCCGAGTAGCGTTTGGTATAGAAAAGCACAGCGTTGTCTTTGCCGGAAAGGTTAGCAAAGTTGTGATCCGGGCCGATCGACTGCAAGCCGACCGCAGCCTGGCCATCGTTGAACGAGGCAATATATTTTAGTGTCAGGCCCTGATCGACCGCATTTGACAGCAACTGGCGAAAATGATCGTCGTGGCGTTCGAGTTCGGCGTAAAAATCGTTGACGCTACCGGCTACGCACGATTCGGGCAGGAAACCGGTATTCGCGATCTCGGACATCTCGATCTTAAAGCCGGATTCGCGGGCGAGGATCAGTATTTTCCGGGCCACATCGGTTCCGCTCAGGTCGAGGCGCGGATCGGGTTCGGTGTAGCCTTCGTCCTGGGCCCGGCGGACGACCTCGGCGAACTTTCTCGTGCCGTCGTAGTTGTTGAAAACAAAATTGAGCGTACCGGAAAGAACGGCCTCGATGCGGTCGACGCGGTCGCCGCTTCGGACGAGGTCGTTGAGAGTGTTGATAACCGGCAAACCCGCTCCGACATTTGTCTCGAAGAAAAAGTTCGCGCCGAATTCTCTTGCTGTGTCCTTGAACCGCGAATATCGTTCGTACTCCGAAGATGCGGCAATCTTGTTACAGGCTATGACCGAGATGCTCTTTGCAAGCAGCTTCTCGTACGTATCAACAACCAAAGGGCTCGCCGTCACGTCGACAAAAATGGAATTGCGAAGGTTCTCCTCCAAAATCGCATCGGTAAAGGCGGCAACATCGGTCTCCGAGGCGGTTGGCAGGGAATCGCGATAACCTTCGAGATTGACGCCTTCGCTGTCGAGCAAGGCCCGCTTACTATTGGCGACACCGACTACACGGACGTTGAGCCGCAGATCGTCGGCGAGGTGCTCGGCACGCGTCCGCAATTGGTCGATCAAACGGCTCCCGACCGTTCCGACGCCGGCGATGTAAACGTTTATCTGCTTGTTGCCGTCGGAAAAGAATGCTTCGTGCAGTGTGTTGACCGCTTTTCTCACATCTTTCGAAGCTATGATCGCCGAGATGTTTCGCTCGCTTGAGCCCTGGGCTATCGCGTGGATGTTGATGCCGTTGTTGCCGAGCGTTGTGAACATCTTGCCGCTGACGCCAGTGTGTTCCTTCATGTTGTCGCCGACGAGAGCGAGGATCGAAAACCCGCTTTCGACCTTGAGCGGATCGATGCGGTCGACCTTGATCTCATATTCGAATTCTCGATCGACCACCCGTTTTGCGCGGTTGGCATACTTGTCCTCAATTGCGACGCAGATTGAATGTTCGGACGAGCTTTGCGTGATGAGAATAACGTTGATCTCGGCACGCGACAGCGCGTCGAACAGGCGTTTTGAGAAACCGGGAATGCCCACCATCCCGCTGCCTTCGAGGCTGATGACAGTTATCTTATCGATGCTGGTGATGCCGCGAATGATGTCGGATTCGGCCTGCGATTCTGCCTCGATCAGCGTGCCGGGATGTGACGGCTCGAAGGTGTTTTTGACCAAAACAGGTATTCCCTTTGCCATCACTGGCTGAATCGTCGGCGGATAAATGACCTTTGCACCAAAATGTGACAACTCCATCGCTTCGCGGTAAGTGATCCGAGGTATTTGCCGAACATTACGCACAAATCGCGGATCGGCCGTCATCATGCCCGAGACATCGGTCCAGATTTCCAGAACGTCGGCATCGACTGCGGCGGCGATGATCGCCGCGGTATAGTCGGAACCGCCGCGTCCGAGCGTGGTCGTAAAACCGCCCGAGTCTGACGCGATAAAGCCGGGAAAGATGTGTAATTGACTGGACGATGCAGCAAAAGCATCCGTCAAAAGCTTATTGGTTGCAGCAAAATCCACGGACGCATTGCCGTGGGTGGCATCTGTCTTGATGACCTGACGGCTATTCACCCATGTGTTACCGACGCCAATTGACGTTAGTTTTGCAGACACGATCCGGGTCGCGACGATCTCACCAAAGCTCAGAATGCGGTCAAGGGTTTTTGGTGAAAGTTCGCGAACCAGGCGGACGCCTTCGCACAGGTCGCTCAGTTCACGAACCGTAGATTCGAGAAAATCCAAAACATCTGCATGATCGTCATCGACAAAAAGTTCACTTACCGCCGTAACATGCTTTTCATTAATATTACTGAGTAGCTCGATGTAACCATCGTCACCGCGCTCAGCCGATCGTCCGGCCTCGATGAGAGCATCCGTCGTTCCCTGCATCGCTGAGAGGACGACAGCGCACGGCCCCACTTCGAGCACCCCGCGCACGATCTCGATGACCTTTTCGATTGTCGCGGCACTACCAACCGACGAGCCGCCAAACTTTAATACCTTCATAAAAACCTGGACCGCAGGCATCCTGCCTGCCTGTGCTTATAATTTTCCCAGATGGAATTGAACCTAACGCATAACTCGTCTCGCCCGTGGCAAGCAGGATGCTTGCCGCTCCAGTCAAATCTTACTCACCAAAATTTCTTTCAAACGCCCATAATCGTTATCCATCTCGATACTTACTTTTTTCCTAACAAACAGATCTTTCACACCCGCCGGGACATCAGCCTGCGTACCGACTATCTCATTTACGGAATCAAATTTCACCGGATGAGCCGTTTCGAGTACGATGCCCTTCGCTCCGTCATGTACATTCAAATAGTCTTCCAAAGCACGAAAGCCGACCGCTCCGTGCGGGTCCAGAATGTAATTACATTGTGAATATACCTCACGCATCGTTGCGGCGGTCGTGTCATCTGAGATGCTTACCGACTCAAGCTTTTCCTTGAGATCGACAAATTTATTATCGAATATTTCAAGGACTCGCACAAAATTGCTCGGGCTTCCGACATCCATCGCATTGGAAAGAGTTGCGACCGAACGACGCGGTTCGTAATCTTCAGTCTGCAGAAATCGCGTTACTACATCATTTGCATTACACGCCGCGATAAATTTTGCGACCCGCAGCCCTGAGACGTGTGCAAGAATTCCCGACGCCAGATTGCCGAAGTTGCCGCTCGGTACCGAGACTACGGGCGGCTCGCCTTTCCATTGTTTAAGGGCGTAAAAATAATAGAACTGCTGTGGCAGCCAGCGGGCGACGTTTATAGAGTTTGCAGAGGTCAGCTTAACCTTTGTCTGGAGATCGCTGTCCGCAAGAGCCTGTTTGGCAAGAGCCTGGCAATCGTCAAAATTGCCATGTAATTCCAATGTAGTTACATTACCGCCGAGGGTGGTGAGTTGTAGCTCCTGCACTTTGCTGACCTTGCCTTTGGGATACAGAATGACGACCTCGATGTCCTCGACACCATGAAAACCCGCCGCGACAGCACCGCCAGTATCGCCGGAGGTAGCTACGATGACGATAGTTTTCTCAGTATTCTCGCGAGAAAAATACCGCAGACAGCGGCTCATGAATCTCGCTCCAACATCCTTAAACGCAAGCGTCGGGCCGTGAAAGAGTTCGAGGGTCGAAATGCGCTTCGTGATCGGAACGAGCGGGAATTCAAAATTCACCGTCTCCGCGCAGATATTGAACAGATCTTCATCGGGTATCTCACCACCAACAAAAGGACGGATCACGTCAAAGGCAATCTGGGCATTCGAACTCGAACGATACCCGGCGAGAAATTCTCCCGAGAGTTTGGGTATCTCAGATGGGAAATACAACCCTTTGTCATCGGGTTGGCCTTTGACGACAGCCTGGCCAAACGAGACATGAGGCGAAATGCGGTTTGTGCTAAAGTAGTGCATCGAATACGAATGTTTTACTAAACAGGATGAACAGGATAGACAGGGATATCAAGGATAATCAACCCAGCCCGCTTCTCCGATCCTGTTAATCCTGTCTATCCTGTTAAAATTAACCTAAGGCGTTTCCCGACTTTATAAATAATATACACCTTAGCGTTAATTCTAAAATATGGATGAAATTAGTGTTTTAGCACCGGCAACCGTGGCCAATGTCGTCTGCGGATTCGACTGCCTCGGTTTCGCTCTCTCCGAGCCGTGCGACGAGATGACCGTTCGCAAAATCGTCGAACCCGTGGTGCGGATCATCAACCGCGACGATTACGGATTGCCGGCCGATCCTGAGAAGAATGTCGCGGGTGTCGCTTTGCTCGCCTTTCTCGAAGCGGCGAAGGTCGATTTCGGATTTGAGGTCGAGATAACAAAAAACATCATGCCGGGAAGCGGAATCGGTTCGAGTGCGGCGAGTGCGTGCGGAGCGGTAGTCGCGGCAAACCGCCTGCTCGACGAGCGTTTCACAAAGCTCGAACTCGTTGAGCTAGCCATGGCCGGCGAAGCCCTCGCCTCCGGTTCGCGACACGCCGACAATCTCGCCCCGTGCATCTACGGCGGCTTCACACTCGTTCGCTCGACCGAACCGCTCGACATCGTCGAAATCGATTTCCCGCCGCTGTTTCCGACGGTTATTCATCCCCAGATCGAAATAAAAACCAGCGAAGCCCGCGCGATGCTGCCGACGCAGGTTCCGCTGCAAAGCGCCATCCGCAACTGGAGCAATCTCGGCGCGCTTGTTGCCGCCCTAGCAAAAGGCGACTACGCCCTCATCGCCCGCTCGCTCGAAGATACGATCGTCGAACCGGTGAGAAAATCACTGATCCCGAAATTTGACGAGGTCAAAGCAGCAAGCCTCGCCGCCGGAGCCTTGGGCGGCGGGATTTCCGGTTCGGGGCCGTCTATTTTTATGTTGAGTGAAACCGAAGACGGTGCCAAGGCTGTTGCCACTGAAGTCGACAAGGTTTATGCCAAAACAGGTATCGATTTCAATGTTCACGTTTCAAGGATCGAGCTAAATGGGGTTAGAGTTTTGTAAGGGCTATTATGAAAGTTCGCGAAATTATTTTTCTGGAAGAAATAATTGATAAGCTCGCTTGGAAACACAATGTTGAAGTTTTTGAGGTCGAAGAGCTTTTTGATAATCGTCCGGGAATTAGATTTTGTTGAAAACGGCAAGCGAAAAGGGGAAAATGTTTATGTAGCAAAGGGACAGACCGTTGGAGGTCGCTATCTGGTATGCTTCTATATTCATAAGCTTGATGGCCAAGCCCTTATCTTATCGGCACGCGACATGACCGCGACTGAACGGCGATTATATGAGCGAAAATAAAAGTTCAATTTCTAAGCAGACGACTTATGCCGGCATCGGAGAATATTGGAAACACCACGAACTCGACGCGACTTTCTTTGAAGGAGAGGACCTCGACGTAGAGGTTGACATCAAGTCAAGTACATTTTACTTCTCCTTTGATGACGATTTGGTAAAAGAAGTATCCGAAATAGCGAAGAGCGATGGTATTGATCGTAGTAGCCTTATCAACAGCTGGATTAGAGAAAAGGTCGAGGAACGGCGGGCCGCCTAGCGGAGATTTTTAAGCATGCTAACGCGCGAATTGGAAGAAACACTAAGTTACGCCGTCGATGAGGCGGTCAGGCATACGCATGAATATGTGACGCTTGAGCATTTGCTGTTTGCGTTGCTTGAGGATGCGTCGGCCCGTGAGATTTTGTTCAATTGCGGAGCTCAGATCGACGAGCTTGGGCGGGCCCTGGAGGAATATTTCCAGAATCAGCTCGAGAAAATGCCGCCGACCGCAAAGCACATGCCCGAGCTGACGCCGACGTTCCAGTCAACCATCAACTACGCCGTTTTGCAGGCCGAGGGCAGCGGACAGGTGGCGGTTAACGGCGGCAATATTCTCGCATCGATGTATCAGGCTGACCAGTCGTACGCGGTATATCTTCTTCTGCAGCAAGGGGTTACGCGGCTCGATATTTTAAATTATATCTCTCACGGCATCTCAAAAGTCGATTACGGCGATTTCAGTTCCGATCTGATACCCGATGGGATCGACGACGATGATTTCGATGGTATGATGCCGCCCCGCAAAAAACCGCTTGAGAGTTTTACGGTCGAGTTGGTCGCGAGGGCCGCGGCGGGCGACATCGACCCGATCGTCGGTCGCTCCGCAGAGATCGAACGCACGATGCAGGTCCTCTGTCGCCGGAAGAAAAATAATCCCCTCTACGTTGGCGAGCCTGGCGTTGGAAAGACTGCCTTGGCTGAGGGACTGGCCTTAAAGATCAGTCAGGGCGACGTTCCCGATGTTCTGCAAGGGGCAAAACTCTTCTCACTCGACATGGGCGCCGTTCTGGCCGGAACGCGGTATCGCGGCGATTTTGAACAGCGGTTCAAGGCGATAATCAACGATGTTAAGCTGGAAGAGAACGCGATCCTCTTTATCGACGAGATTCACACCATCGTCGGTGCCGGAGCGGTTTCCGGCGGTTCGATGGACGCATCAAACATTCTCAAACCTGCGTTAGCCGCAGGCGAACTTCGTTGCATCGGCTCGACAACACATGCCGAGTACAAAGCAGCATTCGACCGCGACCGCACTCTCGCGAGGCGTTTTCAGCGCATCGATATCAATGAACCGACGGTTGATGAGACCTTTCAGATCTTAAAGGGCCTCAAGAAATTCTACGAAGTTCATCACGGCGTCAAATATTCGACCGAATCTCTCAAAACCGCATCCGAACTCGCCGGCAAGTATATTAACGACCGCTTTTTGCCGGACAAAGCAATCGACGTGATCGACGAGGTCGGCGCTTCGGTGAAGCTTTTGCCCGCGAGTAAGCGGCCAAAGAAAGTGTCGGTTCAGATGGTCGAGAACACCATCGCCCGTATGGCGAAGATTCCACCAAAAACGGTTGTGGCTGACGAAAAAGTCCGCCTGAAAACTCTTCGCGAAGACATCAAGAAAACGATCTTCGGCCAAGACGAAGCGATCGATAAGATCGTCGATGCGATCCAGATATCACGAGCCGGGCTAGGTGCTCAGACAAAACCCGTCGGTTCGTTCTTGTTTTCGGGCCCCACGGGTGTCGGTAAAACCGAGGTATCGAAACAACTCGCCGAGACGCTCGGCGTCGAATTCCTTCGTTACGACATGAGCGAGTACGCCGAGCCGCACACAGTCTCACGACTGATCGGCGCGCCTCCGGGATACGTCGGTTTTGACCAGGGCGGTTTGCTGACCGAGGCGATCATGCGCACGCCGCACGCTGTTTTGGTACTCGACGAGATCGAAAAGGCGCATCCAAATCTCTTTAATTTACTGCTCCAGGTAATGGACAGCGCAACGCTGACCGATAACAACGGCAAAAAAGCTGATTTTCGCAATGTCATTCTCATTATGACGACCAACGCCGGTGCCCGCGAACTCTCAAGCGGCGGCATGGGTTTCCGTAACGGCTCGGACACAAAAGGCAATGCCAAAGGAGCGATCGAGCGGACCTTCACGCCCGAATTTCGCAATCGCCTCGACGCGTGGGTGCCTTTCAAGGCCCTTGATCTCGATGTGATCAAACTCATCGTCGATAAATTTATCAAAGAGCTAAACGGCCAGCTTGCCGAAAAACGGGTGCTGGTAAAACTCACGGAAGAAGCTCGCGAGTGGCTTGCCAAAAATGGTTTCGACGCCCGCTACGGTGCCCGGCCGATGTCGCGGCTTATCCATGATCGTGTCAAACAACCGCTTGCGAGCGAGATCTTGTTTGGCAAGCTGACTGACGGCGGCAGTGCCCTGGCTGACGTTTCAGATGACAAATTAGTTCTCATCTTTTGATCCAAATGTGATGAAGAAAATAGTTCGCATATTAATGTGGGCCCACTTCATCTATCTGCTTCTCCTGCCGACGCTTGCGGTTGTAGCCGCGTTCATGATGTTTCCGGAAACGGATGCTCCGACACAGCTCCTGATCGTTGGGTTCCCATCCGTGTTAATGTTTTCGCTCTTTCTGGCAAGTGGTTATGCAATGCCGGATTCGTTGCCGGCGGCCCTCCTTCAGGTTCTGGTCATTCCTTTACAGATCGCATTTGGGGTAATAGTTTTTGGCGGCGGGAGCATCTGGCTGTTCTTCGCCGAAAATGCAGCCGTCGAAATAGGTTCCTTCGTCCTCGGGGTCCTTTCAGTCGCGCTTCTCAATCGAAAAAAAGATTCGTCTGCGGCTTCGTTTGCCTTCATCATTTTCTTGGTGCTGACCTGTTTCTTTGGCAGCGTCTTGCCTCACATTGTTCTCGTTTTCTATGCTTATGGCGAAACTTCTTTGTGGTTGATACTTTTCGTTACAGCCTTTATCACAGGTTGTATCGAGCACTTCACGGCATACCGGAAATTGAGTGAGGTAAACAAGAAAAGCAAAGGCCCGCAAAATCTCGATATGATCTATGACGGCGGTTTGCTCGCTCGACTGCTCCGGATCGATACCAAAGTCAAACTGCTCTCGCCTCTCTGGAAGACCGACGACAAAACCCAGATTAACCCGAGAGTACATATCTTTGGATTTGCCTCGTTGGTCCTTCCGATCATTACCGCTATCGTACTCGGAGCGGTGTTTTTGCCCTAGAGCGGTTACGATATCAGTGCACGGGATAACCACAAATGGCGAACCAGCGGAGGTTTCGACTGGAGGGTGAGCATCCTGCTCACCGGTGCCGGGCGAGCAGGATGCTCACCCTCCAATCAAGACGTAACCGCTCTAGATGAATTGGTAAATCATCGTTTTCCCCGTAAAATGCTTGTCATGCAGACGGACGTTCTAATTGTCGGTGCGGGCCCGACGGGTCTTGCTCTGGCGTGTCAGATGATCCGTTATGGCATCGACTTCGTGATCGTCGATAAGAATGAAACTACCACGCCGCATTCCAAGGCCATCGGCGTTCAGGCCCGCACGCTTGAGATCTATGAGCAGATGGACCTGGCCGATAAGATTGTCGCCGAAGGTACTATCGCCAACGCGGCGCGCATGATTGTCGACGGAAAGGTGCGCGGCGAGATATCGTTTCGAGACGTTGGGAAAGGAATGAGCTCGTTTCCTTTTTTTCTCATCGTCGAGCAGGGCGTCCACGAGCGGATTCTTTACGATTTCATCAAGTCTCATGGCAAGGACGTCCGATGGCAAACCAGCGTCGAGAGCTTTACACAGGACGCCGAACGCGTAACCGCGAGCATTAAGAATGCAAAAGGCGAGATCGAGAACATCGAAGTAAAATATCTCGTCGGCTGCGACGGAGCAAAGAGTCTGACACGCCACACGCTGGGCCTGGAATTTTCAGGCGGCACCTTTGAGCGGCTTTTTTACGTGGCCGATGTGCAGATCGACTGGGACTTTGACCACGGCGCGTTTTATGTTTGCCTCGCCAAGACAAACGTGACCGCTTTCTTCCCGATGCGTGGCGGTGCTGAGAATAAATACCGCATCGTCGGAACCTTTCCCGAAGGCCACGACCGAGACGAGGGCGAGATCCTGTACGAAGAGGTCGAGCGTCAGATCGTGAAAGATACGGGCCTCGGTCTTGATATTTCCGACGTTAATTGGTTCTCGGTTTACAAGGTCCATTCGCGTTACGTCAACAAATTTTCAAACAACAGGTGCTTTCTCGCCGGTGATTCCGCCCACATTCACACGCCGGCCGGGGCACAGGGCATGAATACGGGCATTCAGGACGGCTACAACCTGGCGTGGAAGCTGGCGTTCGCTCTTCGCGGAGCATCGCCCGCGATTCTCGAAACATACAACGAAGAACGCCTGCCGAACGCCAAGCGGCTGATCCAAACCACCGATCGATTTTTCCTTCTCGGTGCGAGCAAGAACTGGCTCGCCGGGTTTGTCCGGACGCGAATAGCTCCGTACATCGCCAACTTCGTCTTCGGTCTAAGTTTCATGCGCCGAAGGCTTTTCCCGCTGGTCTCGCAGATCGGCATCAATTATCGCCAAAGCTCGCTCTCAGAATTCAGCGGCTATTTTACTGTAAAGGCGGGAGATCGAATGCCGTGGTTTGAGGTTGACAGCATAAGCGTTTACAACAGGCTGCAGGCGCCAAAGTTTCATCTGATCGTCTTCACCGACGAAAGTCCCGGTATCCAAATGCTAGCCTATGATCTCGTGCAGAATTGCAATAGCTGGACAGATTCACACGTTTTTGAGCTAGACGATAAATTGTCAAAGATCTTCGGCACCCGCTCTGCCTTCTTCGTTATCCTAAGGCCCGACAATTACATCGGACTTATCTCAAGCGAGTTTTCCGTGCAGAGCGTTCGCGACTACCTCTCGCGATACACGGACATACCTCATTAGTTCCCAATCGGATCACCCGGCGGTGTCGTGAGCGGTGCTGTCTGCTTGCGCGGAGCATCGGGGCGTTCGAGGAATCGGGTGATGTCGTCCGCAAGCGAGCGATTAAATGCGGCCGCTTCGCCGGTGACGACGGTACGCTTGAGCGTAGCAAGCAGCGAACGAAGCGTATCGCTCGCGACGGAGCGAACCTGCGACTGCGCCCGGTCATTGGCAGCGAGATCCATCAAGCGCGTGACGGTAATGCTCTGCACCGCCCGCTGAATGACGGCTTGATTCGCATCCGATGTCGGAGTCCACGCAGTTTTGACAAGTGCATCGACCACTTCGCGAAAATGCGGATTTGCCCCGTTCCGAGCGTTCTGATTGATCGTTCTCGCGGCACGGTTTGGTTCGAGCAGGGCAGATATTGCCATGTCGGCCGCGATTTCTGCCGCACCGACCGGGTCAAACATCGGGGCAGTCCGTTTCTGAAAAAGTTCCGAGCGACCCGATCCGTATCCATACGCGGTTGGCGGGATAAGTGAAAGCACATTTTCCGGAACCGCAAGTTCCTTCGGATCAAGCGTTTCGAGTACCGCCTTGAGAGCATCGCGTTGGATCGCAGCCAGAACCATCGAGGCTATCGGTTTTGGCTCAGGCCCGGCTGGCCCGCGTACGGCGTGCGTATAGTAAACGCCGCCGATCGATTTTGCTGCTGCCGTCAATTGATAGCGGTGATGAAGATAGAGCGGCAGGAATACATTCTCAAGCTGCGACATCGGCGAACCGACGGGTATGTTTCGCACACTGAATTGATCCAGGCCGATCCGCCGCACTTTCATCTCGTGCCGCAGGATAGCGACTGGATCGGGCCCGTTGTCCCAGAGATTTCCGAGCGGATTGGCGGCTCCGGAGGGACGGGCGTCCTGATCGCCGAGAAAGAGCATTCCGTTTGCGAGGCCGTCGCTCACTACCTTTTGAAGCTCGGCATCCTCGTTTGCTCCCGCAGGGAACTGTGCGTACGAATAACGTGTCGCAAATTTGTCGAAAGAACCGATGCCGACGCCGTAAGCCGAGGAGAAATCGAGCTTTCCGTTGACGATCCTAACCAACGGTGCCGGATAATCCATGACGGAACCCCGACCGTACGTGCTCGCTGCAAAATTATGCGTAAAACCGAGCGTGTGGCCAACCTCATGGGCCGAAAGCTGACGGATACGAGCATACGACATCGCAGTTATCTCGGCTGCTGAGTTGTCGGCGGCCAGATAATCGACATCCGGCGACATGCCGAATTCACATGCCATTGACGATGAACGATACTGCGGCGACATTCCGGCGCCGAGCAGGAAATCCTGTCGTGCCCGTTGCGAGTCGAGCGTGACATCACCCTTCAGCACCTCGCCGGTCCGCGGATCTACAACGCTGTCGCCGATCGACCAGCCGCGGGTTGAGCGGTGAACCCAATTGACGACGTTGTACCTAATGTCCATCGCGTCGGCGTCCGGCGGCAGCACGCGAACTTGAAACGCGTTGCGGAAACCAGCCGCCTCATAAGCCTGATTCCACCACGAAGCTCCCTCGACCAGAGCATCCTGAATTGCTTTCGGTGCGCCGTTATCGACGTAAAAGATGATCGGTTTTACCGGCTCGCTCAGGGCGGCGTTCGGATCTTTCTTTTCGAGACGGAACCGCTGGATCCAGCGTTTTTCGAGATCCTCGTTTATGTCAGTGCCATAGTCGTAAAAGTTTATCCGAATAGCACCGGTGCGCGGGTCGAACTTTCTCGGTTTGTAATTGTCATCCGGCAGCTCGACAAATGAGTGTCGCTCGCGAACGGTCACGTGCTTGCCGGTCGGCGTTACTTGGTTAACGAGATTATTCGTATCGCCGCCCGCGGTGAGCGTGATCGTCGCCTCAACCTCAGTGTTCTTTGGAAAGCCTTTCGTGTTCGGCAAATAAAGTGCCGAGCGGCTCTCGTCAAAACCGTAAGTGCCCTGACGCTGCTGGTTGATACGCTCGCCGACGCCATGTGCGTCGCGGATCAGAAAGCTAGTCGCATCGACCAAAACTCGATCACCGTCTGCGGCCTCGACCCTGAAGCCCCAGATCACCGACTTTGCAAAAGATTCTTCGACCGATTTTTTCTGCAGCAAATTGCCCGTAGCCCGAAACTCGTAATTCGGCTGCACCAGCAAAACCTTATTCCCCGAACGCTCAAACGTAACGACCTTAGTAGTCCCAAGCTGCCCCCGGTCTAATCCCAACGGGTTTGAGCCAACTCCGGTCGGCAGGCTGACGAGATAGAGAAACTCCTGATTCCAACGCGTGATCTCGATATAGATCTTGCCGCCATCGTTGTCGATATACAGCGGCACAAAGCCGTCGATCTTTTGCAGCTTGTCCACGACGGACGCGATTGTCTTACGCGGCGGCGTTTGGGCATGAAAAGCGGCGGACAACGAGAGAGCGAGGATGACAAAAAGGAATATTCTCTTCATAATGTTGAGTTTTTCGGGTTGTGTTTAGTGAACTTAACATTATTACGCAAGCCACCGCAAACCGGTTACTAGCACACAGGACAAAACTGAAACTGTGTTACAGCATATTCTCCTGTAAAGCCAATATATTCTTCGCTTTACGGCTATTCGGACAACTTGAGTGTCCCACGGTGTCCCACGGCTGTCCCACGACCTTGTGGGACACGGAACTAGTTGTAGTTGCAATATTTACACCGTCGTTGTGGCCCTGTTTTCACAAATTTTAAAAAAACAAATTGTGTGAAATTTTTTGGGATGGGATAACTGGTTAAATGTCGAGCCAGGTTTGCAAAACTTGCTATATTTTCAAAGATCGACGCCATCCAGGTTGCCCGTAAGAGTTCCGTGGCCTGCGTTGCAAGTATAGCACAAGTTTGCACAGAATGCAACACCTTTTCGCGTTAGTTCGTGGCTGCTCTTGGAAAAAGAAGAATTGGCCACAGATGAACACAGATAAGGCAAATGGCCACGCACCGGCTCTATCGAAGGCGGTTCTGACCCGCACTTGCAATCCGTAACCGCTTTAGGAAAATCTCTAATCTGAGTTCATCCGTGTTCATCTGTGGCTAATTTTTTCTGCCCGGCTTTCGCAGTGTCACCAAGATAGCGTCACTTACCTTTCGCTCACCTTCTTTGTCCGAAGGATGGTTAACGATCTTGCCGTCGACAAACATCGTGGTCGATCCGCCGCCATCGAGGTTCATGGCGTCGATGGCGCCGAGTTCGAGCAAGAAAGCTTCGAGATCTTCGAGACCCAGACCGCCGCTTTCCTCGGTCCGGCCATCGGCGACGAGCATCAGCATTTTGCCGCCCGCGAGCTTGGCGATGGCCGTTCGCGGATGGCGCGTGTCAACAAAGGCTTTGTTCGATTTTTCACGTTCCCAGGTGATATCTATCCGGCCACCTTTGATCAATTGCGGAACGCCAGTAACCACATCGAGTTTTGCCCGATCCTTTACAAACTCCGCTGGCAGACCTTCCCAACGGCGCGTCACCGTGACACTTTCAGATTCTTTAACAACCGCCGAAATGCTCCGACGAAAAGTTCCTGATGTCGAGATTACATAGCCATTTGCCGGAATGACCGCATTGCCGAGATCGCTCAGGACCGCGGTGATTATGCCCTTGACGATGACCAGTTCGATGCCGTCGGCTGGTGCCTGGGTCGTCCGGCCAAAATCAGGCGTGTAAACAACCAGATCATCCTTTTTACGCTCACGATTTAACCCGGTAATCTCGAATACCTGTTTTCCGATCGTGACAGTTTGTGACAGATTGGTTCTCGTAATCTCAATGTCGGTGCTGGCCGGTTTGTTGTTGATAACGAGTTGAATGCGGTCGCTGACCGGTTCGCTGAGCCATCTGCCATCGATCATAAACATCCCAACCGGATCGCCCGCGAATGGTGTCTTATCAAGCCGGAAAAATCCGGCATTGATCGCGGCGAGGGCACCGTTTCGCATCGCAATGGCTGAGGTAGTCTCAGTCCCGATCGCCGATTTGTTGGCGTGGTGAACGTCAACCCGAACCTTTTTAAGATCGAGCCGCAGGAGATTAATATTCACGGCCTTACCGCCAAACTCGCGCCGAACCTCGGCATATTCGACGCCGGGTTTTATGGTCTTGAACTCCTGGGCGGCGGACTTCACCACAGAGGCACTGAGAACACAGAGAAGAGAAACTAAAAGGTGTAATCGAACGAACTGGGTGTGTAGCTTGGATTTCATATTTTTTGCCTTTCTCAGTGACCTCTGTGCCTCTGTGGTGAGTTGCTTCTATAATATCGAAGAAGATGCGAATCAACGAAAGAGTTCTCCAGCTAAATAACAAACCCGTCAACGAAAATGCTCGGTTCGTACTCTATTGGATGCAGATGTACAAGCGGGTGGAGAATAATCATTCACTGATCTACGCGATCCGCCGGGCGAATGAACTGAAGCTGCCGCTCGTCGTTTACGAAGGGCTGAAATATTATTATCCGTGGGCGAGCGACCGGATTCACACGTTTATTTTGGAAGGCGTGGAGGAAAAGCGTACGGCTTTTGAGAAACTTGGGATTCGCTATGTCTTTTATTTGCAGAAAGATAAACACTCGCCAAAACAGACGGTTGCAATGCTCGCAAAGGATGCGGCGCTCATTGTCACCGACGATTTTCCGTGTTTTATCATCCCCGAACACAACCGCCGAATAGCTGAAAGAGCGGAAATACCGGTCTTCGCCGTCGATTCGAACGGCGTGATTCCGATGTCGAAGTTTGACAAGGAAGAATACGCTGCATACACCATCAGGCCGAAGATAAAGAAGCTGCTCGACCGATATCTCAAGCCGTTGCCGTTCGAACAAGTTGATGTAAAGGGCCGTGATCTCGAAGTCGACTGTCCCGAAACTCTCGTAAATTCCGCAACTATTCGCAACCTGGTTGCCGAATGCGATATCGACCACACCGTTCCCGCGTCCGATCACTACCACGGCGGCACGGCGGAAGGGCGAAAGCGGCTCAAAAAATTTGTTGATGAGATCTTGCCCGATTATGACAAAGCCAGGGGCAAGCCCGACCGCGACGGTTCCTCGCGGCTGTCATCATATCTGCATTTTGGCTATTTGTCGGCGCTTGAGATCGCCCTCGCTGTGCAAAAAGCCGATGCCCCACCCGGATCGATCGACGCATATCTCGAAGAACTTATTGTCCGCCGCGAGCTGTCCTACAACATGACGTTGTTTAATGATCAGTACGATTCGCTCACCGCCCTGCCCGCGTGGGTGCAAAAAACGATGCGTGAGCACGCCGCGGACGAGCGGCAGTATATCTATTCATTAGAACAATTAGAGAACGGCGAAACGCACGACGAGCTATGGAACGCAGCCACGCGCGAGATGGTCGAGACCGGCGAGATGCACAATTACGTACGAATGCTGTGGGGCAAAAACGTGATCGCCTGGACACCGTCGTACGAGGTGGCATTTGAAACGCTCGTCCATCTCAACAACAAATACTGTCTCGACGGCCGCAACCCAAATTCCTACTGCGGCATCCTCTGGTGCTTCGGCAAACACGACCGCCCGTGGATGGAACGCGACGTTTTTGGTCAGATACGCTATATGACAAGCGGGAGTACAGGGAAAAAGTTCGATTCGCGGAAGTATATCGCGTGGACAAAAGCCCTGTCGGAATTCGCATGAATCAGTCGGTGCCACCTGCGGTAGCGGGTGGGGCTTTTTTATCGCGCCGCGCCGAGGCCCCACCCGCTACCGAGGCTGTGTCAAAACTCGGCTTAAAAACTATTGTCCGAAAAACTTGGCGGATAAATCGCTTCTAAGACGTTTTTCGAGGTCGGCGAATGATATTTGATCCCCCATTTTTGGAAATTTCGCGGAATTTCCGAGTTTTGACACAGGCTCTACCGCAGGTGGTACTGACCCGTACGCCCAGTCCGTAACCCGCTAGCGTCTGATCTGCGTTATCCGCTTTTATCTGCGGCCAATTCTTTTCATCGGTCGTTCCGCCTACGCAGTCGGTTCCGACGCGTTACCCATTCCTCTGTGCAAAATCCTGCATAAAATTAACCAACGCCGTAACGCCGTCGCGGGGGAATGCGTTGTAGATCGATGCCCGAACGCCGCCGAGTGAGCGGTGGCCGCGGAGACCGTCGAGGCCGTTTTTTTCGGCTTCGGAGCAGAATTTTTCGTCGAGTTCGGGCGTGGGCAGCTTAAATGTTACATTCATTACCGAACGCACCTCGCGGTTGGCGTGGCCGGTGAAATAGCCGTCGCTGGTGTCGAGGGCGTTGTAGAGCACACCCGCTTTTTCGATGTTTCGCTTTTGCATCGCGGTGACGCCGCCCTGCTCTTTTAGCCAGTCGCATACGAGGCCGACCATGTAGATGGCCCAGGTATTCGGCGTGTTGGCCATCGAATCGTTCGCCGCGATATTGCGGTAATCGAGCAGCGAATGCAGCCCTTCCGGAATGATCTCGAGCATGTCGTCGCGGATGAAAACGACAGCGATGCCGCTCGGGCCGATGTTCTTTTGGGCTCCGTTGTAAACCATCGCATATTTATCGAAATCGATCGGTTTCGACAGAATATTTGACGACATATCGCAGACGACCGGAATGCCGCCGCCATCGACGTCGTACTGAAACTCAACGCCCTCGATGGTCTCGTTTGCGACGTAATGGATATACTGTGCGTCGCGGCTGAAATTCAGCTCGGCCTGATCAGGCGTCGTGCGATAGCCGCTATCGGCGGATGTGTAGATGACGTTCACGTTACCGCAGCGTTGAGCCTCGGTTAGAGCCTTGCGGCCCCAGAAACCCGTAATGACATAATCGGCGATCTGATCGGGCGCCAAAAAATTGATCGGGATCATCGAAAACTGCATCGACGCCCCGCCCTGGAGGAATAGAATGCGGAAATTGTCCGGTACATTCAGTGCGTCGCGGAGGCCCTGTACGGCTCCGGCGAGGATGGCTTCGAAATGCGTGCAGCGATGGCTGATCTCCATCACGCTCATACCGATGCCGTTTACCGACAGCATCTCAGCCTGAGCGCGTTCGAGAACTGGAAGTGGGATCGCCGCCGGTCCGGCACTGAAATTGAAAACTCGATTGGTCATGTGTCTCACGTGGGAACTTTAAGGCTCCAAAAAATTTAAATGAGTAGATTAGCATACGGCCACCCTCACCGCGACTGGAGCGGCATGCATCCTTGCTTGCCCCGCCGGTTCCTCCGGCGTAACGGCGTCGAGTCTAAAACATGATAATCCTGTAAACAAGCCAGTTCCTAACACCACAGAAACTGCGGTGTGGCAAGCAGGGATGCTCGCCGCTCCAGTCGCGACCACTATTCGCGTTCAAAAATAGCAACGTTATTTTTACCGCAGAGATCGCAGAGGAAGACGGTGAGATCACTGAGAAGGAGGTTTTTATCTCTAAAATGCTCGAGTACTATTTTTTGCTTCGGAATTTCGAGAGAATTGGTTTAGAATATTGGAAAAAGCTACAAACCCTCGATAAGGTTCGCGCATCTTACGAATCGCCAATATCGGTAGTTTGGGAATTCTCGGAGGATGAATATGTTTCGCAAGTCATTAATTTCGCTTATTGTTGCCGGTTTCGTCGTTTTCGTAGGCAATGTCGCCATTTTTGCCCAAAGTGCCCCGGTCTCTGGTACCGTCGAATCTGTCCAGGCCGACGGCAAACGGGTTCCCGTCGAGGGTGCTCTTGTCGAGGTATTTAGGGCCGATATCAAATCCAGTTCGCCGCCCGCAAAAACTAACAAAAAGGGCGAATTTAGCTTTGCCGGATTGCAGGCTGGCCCCACGTTTATTCTTTCGCTTTCGGCCCCGGGAATGTCGCCGACCTATCTTCCGGGCGTAAAGGCTGGTCAGGAACGGCTCCTGATCACGATGATCGCGGGCGATGGACGCAAATTGTCCGAGGATGAGGCGAGGGCCGAGGCCGCCAAACCCAAGGCTGCTGCGGGAACCGCGCCGGTGCCGGATAGTGCCGAAATGAAAAAGGCCAAGGCGGAATACGATGCCAAGGTCAAGGAAGTAGAAGAAAAGAATAAGAAAGCCCTGCAGACCAACGAGATCATTACAGCGGCGCTTAAGGCTGGTAATGAAGCCTTTGCCGCAAAGAACATGGATCTCGCGATCGCCAAATATGACGAGGGCATCGCCGCCGATCCTACGTATGTTGGCAGTGCTCCGATTTTCTACAACAATCGCGGCGTCGCACTCCGCTCCCGTGCCGTTGACACTTACAACGCGGGTATCAAGGCCACAGATGTCTCCCAGAAGATTGAGAACATGAACAAGACGCGAAAAGATTTTGCCGATGCTTCGTCGGGTTATCTAAATTCGTGGAACGTTCTTAAAAATGCGCCAGCGTCGGACATTACCGATCGGGCAAATTACGATTCGAACAAATTGGGAACCCTTCGCGGGGCGACCGAGGTGTTTCTGATGGCAGTTCGGACGGAACAGGTCGATCCGGCGGTTATCGAGGCTGCAAAGGTACTCATACCGGAATATCAGAGTGTAGAGACGGATCCCGCAAAGAAGGCGGCCGCCAGCCTAGCATTTGCCGACCTTTACCGCGTTGCTGGTGATTCTGATAATGCGATCGTCGCATACAAGGCAATCCTTGAGACGACGCCCGATAATCAGGATGCCATGCTCGGCGCTGGCCTCAGCCTTGTAAATATTGGCTACATCAACAATGACAAAACGAAAATGCAGGAAGGTGCAAATCTGCTGCAAAAATTTGCCAGCGTCGCACCCGACACAAATAAGTTCAAGGCCGACGCCGTCGCGCTGATCGACACACTCAAAAAAGAACAGAACGTAACGCCGCAAAAGGTTGCGACACCGGCGAAGAAGAAAAACAACTAATCATCTCCCTTCGTCTTTTTTCATGGCCGGGCCGGACCTGATCCGGCCCGGCCATTTTTGTTTTATGCCGCTATCTATTAGAAAAATTGAGCCATCTGATATCCCGATCGTCCTCGATCTGCTCCGCGAATTTGCTGAGTACGAAAATCTGAGTGAGTACTGCACCGCGACGGAGAAACGACTTCACAGCGCCCTGTTTGGCGACGAGGCGGTCGTCGACGGGTTGGTCGCCCTCGCTCGCGAGACGGTCGCCGGTTATGCGCTCTTTTTATCCAAATTTCTCCAGCTTTCGCGGCGAACGCGGGATTTATCTCGAGGACATTTATATCAAACCCGAATTCCGCGGTGCCGGAGCCGGGAAATTGCTGCTTAGCGAGGTAGCTCGCATCGCTGCGGAACGCGGATTTGAACGCATGGATTTTCAGGTTTTGGATTGGAATACG
The DNA here is from genome assembly GCA_963738935.1 of uncultured Acidobacteriota bacterium. GTDB lineage: Bacteria > Acidobacteriota > Blastocatellia > Pyrinomonadales > Pyrinomonadaceae > OLB17. The sequence continues at coordinate 4,100,636 of CAVTYF010000001.1, forward strand.
CCCGCGATCGAGTTTTATAAGAGGCTCGGTGCGGTTTGCAACGCCGACGAGACGCATTTCAAATTTTCCGGTGAGGCATTCGCGGCGTTGGCCCTGGGAACGCAGTGAGCAGTGGACGACTGGAGCCGCAAGCATCCTTGCTTGCGAGGCTGGTTCCTCCGGCCTGACGGAGGTTACCGTTGAACAAGTTTCGGGCGAGATAGGCGATAATCGCGTTCGTTACGCCGGAGGTACCGGCGTTGGCAAGCAGGATGCTTGCGCTCCAGTCGAAGCCGGGGCGCCAGCGGTCCCGGCATTTGTCATGACGGCAGCTCGATCCTGAATGTCGTTCCTGAGCCGAGCGTCGAGGTCACAGCGACCTCGCCGCCGTGGAGGCGGGCGAGGTGTTTTACAATTGCGAGACCCAAACCGGTTCCACCGATCTCGCGCGAGCGGGCCCGGTCGGCACGGTAAAATCTTTCGAATATTCGTTGAGCCTGTTCGGGCAAAATTCCTTCGCCGGTGTCCGCGACCATGATCACGTCGCGACCCGGCACCTGGTCGAAATCGACCGTCACCGACCCGCCGCGCCGATTAAACTTGATCGCGTTGTCGATCAGATTTGTCAGTATCTGTTCAAGCCGCACCGAGTCGGCGAAAATCACCGCCGTCTCGGGAACGAGATTTTTGAGAGCTATCTCGCGCTCCCTGGCTTTTGCCGATAGCGGGTTCATGGCGTCCTGAACCGCTGTATGGAGGCGAATTTCACGGACGTTGAGCGCGACATTGCCCGATTCGATCAGTGAAAGTTCGAGGATGTCGGCGATCAGGCTGTGCATCCGCTCGGCGTTGCGGCGGATGACATTTAGAAAATGCAGATTGTTTTCTTTGTCATCGATGCCGCCATCCTCGAGCGTTTCGACAAAGGCGAGGATCGAGGTGAGCGGTGTTCGCAGCTCGTGTGAGATATTTGAGAGAAACTCTTGCCGCACCATCTCCAAGCGGTCGATCTGAGTCGTTTCGTAAAAGAACCCAATAGAAAAATTCTCACCGCTCAATTCGATCGGGGCGACGTGGACGTCAAATTTTCGCTTTTCCGTCGTGGGAAGTTCGAGACGAACGTCGCTCGAGAGTTGCGAATTAATAGCTTTTCGAAACGCCTCGTGCAGATCGAGGTCGCGGATCACCTCGCTCAGGCGTTTTGTCTCGAGTTCGAGGCCGTCTCGGGCAAAGGCGACGGCGGCCGGAACATTGCAGTGAGCAATCCGCATCGCCCCGTCAACGACGATCACGCCCTCGCGGGTCGTGTCGAGGATCTTTTGCAAGATATGGTTCGAGGTCTTTGTTTTAGCTAACTCAATCGCGACGGCATTCATATATAACCGGGAAATTTAACGCAAAGTCGCTAAGGGGCAAAGACGCAAAGCTAAAAACACGGATGGAGATCGAAGTTAAATTTTTACCTTTGCGTCGTTGCTCCTCTGCGACTTTGCGTTGAAAAACAATTTACTACTTACATCCGATAAAACGATAACCCACGCCGACGACCGTTTCAATGCACGACCCGCATTCGTCGAGTTTCTGGCGCAGGCGACGAATGTGGACGTCGAGCGTTCGCGTGTCGCCGAAGTAGCTGTAGCCCCAGACGTTGTCGAGCAATTGCTGACGCGACGAGACACGACCTGAGTTTTGGATCAGATGTTCGAGCAGGGCAAACTCTTTTCTTGTTAGTTTTACGGCTCGATCCGTACATGTGACACGCATGTCGGCAAAATCGACAGTCATCTGAGCATCGGAATATTTGGGCGAATCCTCGGTCTCGACCCGCCGCAGCACGGCCCGAACGCGGGCGATGACCTCTTTTATCGAGAACGGTTTGATTATGTAATCGTCGGCTCCGGTGTCGAGACCCAGGACATGATCGCCCTCAGCGGCTTTTGCCGTGAGCATGATGACCGGCGTTTTTTCGGTGAGCGATTCGCGGCGGAGTCGTCGGCAGAGTTCCATTCCACTCATGCCGGGCAGCATTAAGTCGAGGAGGATCAGTGACGGTCGATTCTTTTCATCGAGAGCGAGTCGCAGGCCCTTTTCGCCGGATTCGGCGATCACGGTACGAAAACCCTCGCGTTTGAGGTTGTAGTGCAACCCCTCAGCTATGTCCGCATCATCTTCGATGATCAGAATTGTGTGCTGCATATCAATTGACTGATTGTATGAAATTCTATCGCGTAATCGACAGTCTAGCTGGCCCGATTTAATAGCGTATGAACAGAATGTTACGAAAATGTTAAATTTTGGGAATTCGTTTGGGTGCGGAAGCCCGCGCGTAAGCAAGGGCGAAATTCGAATCTAGCGTATTTCGCCCTTGCTCCGCGCGGGCTTCCGCAATATTTTTCTGAGCATTTGCGGGGCTAATTCCCTCTCAAGAAGCACGTTTAGGAAGAAACTAGCCACGAATTACACGAATAGCACGAATTAGGAGAAGCCCTCTTGATTCGTGCAATTTGTGTAATTCGTGGCAAAAAAATCTTACGTTCCGACGGCGACTACTCTTACCGGTCTTTTTTCGAGATAAACCCGACAGCTCTCGTGTTTCTTAGGCCCGTTTTCCTCCAAAATGCCGATTACTTCCCTAAATCGTAATCCGGGTTTAACCCCGGAGTAACTAAATCATTGTTACTGCGAAATAAAACGCATATAATTCGAACAGTTAAATGAGAACGGCTCTTCGGACATTTTTATTTTTCGCATTTTTCGTAAGTTTCGCGAGCGGATTAAGCGCGCAGGATTTTTTGCCGGAACTGGTAAAACGGATAAAACCGTCGGCGGTCGCGATCGAGACGTTTGATGCTAAGGGGAACACCCTTGCGCGTGGGAGCGGATTTTTTATCGCATCGGACCGCGTTATTACAAACCGCCATGTGATCGAAAAAGCCGCACGCGTCGAGATTCATCTGCTGGACGGAAAGAAGTATTCGGTGAAGGGCGTTCTCGCCATCGATGGCGAAGGCGATCTGGCTTTGCTCGCGGTCGATGTGCCGCGCGGCTCTGCATTTCCGCTGCCGATAGTCAAAGCCGTGCCGCAGGAAGGCGAATCCGTAGTCGTTGTCGGCAATCCATACGGCCTCGAGGGCAGCGTTTCGAACGGCATCGTCTCAGCCGTGCGTGAGATTTCGGGCTATGGGAAGATAATTCAGATCACGGCTCCGATCTCTCCAGGCTCGTCAGGTTCGCCGGTCGTTAATATGGCCGGACAGGTCATCGGGGTCGCAACTTTGCAGGCGGCCGAGGGGCAAAGCCTCAATTTTGCCGTACCGGCCGAGCGCATCTCACAGCTTAAGGTCACCGAGCTTCAAACGTTTTCATCGCTCAACACCGAGACTCAGAAAAATAAGCGTTCGGCGGCGGAAAGGCTTTATTCACAGGGTTTGGCCCAGCTTTCGCGTGACGACTATGCTCGTGCCGTGCCTTATTTTGAGAAGGCGGCCGAGACGGACCCGACGTATGCGGAGGCATGGTATCAAACGGGCTATAGCCACGGAGCTTTGGAGAAACATGCGGATGCGGTCAGGGCTTCGCGACAGGCCGTAAAGCTGCGGCCCGACTGGGCTGCGGCACATATAAATGTCGGAAGCTTCGAGCTACGCGCTCGGGCAGTATAAGGAAGCCGTCGACGCCTATCGACAGGCCATAAGACTTGATGAAGGCAACGCCGAAGCCCAATATTCGCTCGGTCTCGCGCTCGGCAAACTGACTCGAACGGACGAAGAAATATTAGCCTACCGACGGACAATAGCCAGTAAACCCGACCACCCGAACGCAATCGAGAAGCTCGGCCTCGCCCTTTTCAAACTAAAACGATACGCCGAGGCCGCGACCGCCTTCGAGTCCCTTAAAATCTATCGCCCCGACGCTAAAACGTACCACAACCTCGGCGAAAGCCTCCTCGAAGCCGGCAAAACCGAAGAAAGCATAGAGCCGCTAAACACCGCGATCAGCTACAATCAGGACTTCGAAAAAGCCCGCTACAACCTCGGACGTGCGTACATAAAACTTGGTAAACCTGAAATGGCACAGGCGCAATATGAGATCCTGAAAAATGCCCGGTCGGATTGGGCTGACCGGTTGTTTGTTTTGCTGAATCCTTGATTTTGGTCTATTGACGTAGGTCACGGCTGGATAGCCTTCTCCACAACCAACGCACTTAAAAAACTTTCCTGTATGGCCTGGGCGAGAAATAGTTTGGTGTGCGATCCGCAGGCGAAGAACGATGAGGCGAATGAGATATTTCTTATCTCCGGACCGCCGCCCACGCTGGTCTCGGCGAGCAATGATCGTTGCGTTACGCGGCCGTCGCCGAGTGTGTAGATGGCCGCTTTTACTGCATTTTTCTTCACTTCTTTGCCATCCGATCTCTTAAAATCTCGGGCGTCGACGAGCGTCAGCCAGCGTTCTTTTTTCTTGTCGCGAACAATGACGGCGGCGTCGAGGGTGTCGGCACAGTTGCCGCCGTAGGCGAAAATGCGGATCGGGGTCGATTTTGAAACGGCATCCAGGGCGGCATGAAAACGCCGCGTTCGGTCGAGGACAGAAACAAAATATGCCCGAACCTGAGCATAGGTCGTTTGGGCTATCAAACGGTCATCAATGTTCGTATCCGTTGCAGCCTCCGGTTTACCGGCCGGGGCCGACTGATGATCGACCTGTGGAGCGTCTTTCAGCTTGGCCAGAAATTTCGGGTCGGCAATCGCTCCCCAACCGTATTTTATCCATGTATCGATATTGTAAATATCCACCTTTAGCGGCCCCAGATCTTCGTCCAAAAAGCGGGCCGAATTTTGATGCGGCAGCAGTTGAAAGGCCGACGGATTGCTTATCACGTCCTCAGGTCTGAGATCGTCGACGAATGGCAGTCTGCGCTCCGCGACTATCGGATAACCGTTGATAAGCGTGTCGAAAGAGCTCATCGCGCCTTCGTTGGGCGTGCCAAACATCATCAGCTTGGCGATATGTGCGGCCCCGGCCCAGGTCGGCTTTGGCGAGGCGGTTTTTGGCAGATCGGCGGCTCCGTACATCGCCGCATACCGAGCGATCAATCCGCCCATCGAATGGGCGAGTATGTCGAATTTTAGATCGCGATTTTTGAGAGTACGCTTTGCCGTCTCCATTTTCTGTACCAGCAAACGGGCAGATTCGACATTGTCACGCCGCCAATCGTAAGCGAAAACATAGAAAACATCCGTCGCCTGCGGCTTGGTCCAGTCGCCTTCCGAATAACCACGCACCTTGAGCGCCTCGATCAGCGTTTGATAGACTTCGACATCGGGCAAAACGGGGAGTTCGACCGTTCGGATAATGTCTCTCGGCACGAGGCCATCGCGATTGGCACTCAATATCGGCGAGGTCATCGGTAACCTCAGGTCATCGTCCTTGTCACGTTTAATGCTGAACCAAACGGATTTGCCGGTTGCAGAATTTACAAGCTCCGAGCCAGTGACGCCCGGGATAATAATGACGGGTGGCTTGCCAGTCGTTTGGCCGAACGATGCAATTGCCGTAAATAGAATCAGTATTATAGGGAAAGCGTTTTGAAGTCTCAACATAGCGTTTTCGAATGGCTCCAACCCTAATGTTTTGGGCGGCGCAAAAAAACTACGAATAACGCTAAGATAGCGTTTTTGCTCTGTGGTTGCAAAATTAGTCGCGCACGCTTTATTAGCGCCCGCCATAAGTCTACACTTAAACCATAAATAGACATGGAATTAACCCTTGCGATCACCGGCGCCTCTGGAACGATCTATGCTCATCGCACACTACAATTGCTTGCGGCGACCGGCGCCGTTGAGACGATCAATCTCATCATTTCAGGAACTGCGGCGACAGTCGCACAGGTCGAAATGGGTGCGAATCTAAAAGATGCGGATGCGGCAAAGATAAATTCGTGGCTCGGTCTCGATGCGGATTCAAAGATCATCCGATTTTGGCGCCTCGATAATTTTGCAGCAAAGCCCTCGTCGGGGTCGAATAGACAGGCGGGCATGATAATCGTGCCGTGCTCGATGGGAACGATCGGTGCTATTGCTTCGGGTGCGGGCACAAATCTGATCCATCGTGCCGCCGATGTTTGTCTGAAGGAACGCCGAAAACTCGTTCTCGTACCGCGCGAAACGCCGTACAGCGCCATTCATCTCGAAAACATGCTCAAGCTCACGCATGCCGGAGCCAGCATTTTGCCCGCGAGTCCCGGCTTTTATCACCGGCCAAAATCGATCGATGATCTGGTCGAGCATCTGTGTTTTCGAATTTTGGACCAATTCGATATTCCGCATTCGAAAAAGAGCCAGTGGACGGGCGACGAAGTGTCAGAACCGCCGACAGAGCCAATATCCGACGGAAAAGATTTTTAACGCAAAGTCGCTAAGGTGCAAAGACGCAAAGGTTTAGCGAACTTAAGAAAAATGAAATTGGCTTTCTATTTTCTTCGTTTGCGGCTTGGCGACTTTGCGACTTTGCGTTGAAATTCTTCCTTTGTTCATTTTTGGAAGAGCCCGAGATAGTTAGGAGAAACCCATTATGACCAGAAATTTCTTAGCCGTCTTGTTTTTGACCGTGCTGGCCGCCGTGGCAAGTGCTCAGGAGCGGTACGTGAAACCGGTTGACGAGGCCGCGCAGGATGCGTCTTTTCTTGCTTTTCGCACCAAACTGATCGCGGCCGCTGAGCGTCGCGATGCGAATTACATACTTTCGATCATCGATCCGCAGATCAAACTCGGCTTTGGCGGCGTGGACGGTATCGCCAATTTCAAACGGCAATGGAGGCTTACTTCAAGGAACAGCGAATTTTGGAAAGAGTTTCTCGCCGCGATCAAGAATGGCGGCGCATTTGAGAACGGCCGCAGATCCTTTATGGCCCCTTACACCTTTACATCGTGGCCCGATGACATTGACGGCTTTGAGTATCATGCGATCTTTGGCAACAACGTGAATCTGAGAAAGCAGCCTAGCATGAATGCCGAGATTATTACCAAGCTGTCGTACAATGTCGTTCAAATCCAGCCCGAAACCGTGCCGAAAAGCGGCAAATCGGAATATCCGCAGTGGTGGCTCATCAAAACGCTCGGCGGATTGCAGGGCTATGTAAAGCGTGAATTTGTCCGCAGCCACATCGATTACCGCGCCGGCTTTACAAAGAAACGCGGGGTTTGGAAGCTGGACTTTTTTGTTGCCGGTGACTAACGGTCAACCAGATTGTGGTGTATGAAAATACAACACGCTGTTCAGAGGCGGGCTTGCCCCATAGGCGCCACCTTCAGGTTGTAAACCTATGCGACTAAATGGTTTGAAAGTCCCTGAAAGGAACGAATGTCAATATTTTCGCCAAATTTGTCCCTTTCAGGGACAAGAAGTGCCCTAGAATGAACGGTTTACAGCCTTAAGTTGGCGCTTATGCGGGCTTGCCGGCCAGTTGAGAGACGTTTTTATGACCGACACTGTCGAAAGATTTTCAAACCGCGTGGCCAATTACGTCAAATACCGGCCTGATTATCCGGTCGAGATCGTCGGTTATCTTGAAAAAACGTGTGGGCTGACGACGACGACCGCGATTGCAGATATCGGGTGCGGAACGGGCATTTCGTCGCGAATATTCCTTGAGAACGGCAACCGTGTTGTAGGCGTTGAGCCGAATGTGGCGATGCGCGAAGCCGCTTTGGAATGTCTCGCCGCCTTTGCGCGATTTTGAGATCATTGACGGCACCTCGGACGCAACCAATCTGCCCGACGAGTCGATTGATCTGATTGTTGCGGCTCAGGCTTTTCACTGGTTCGATCCGGATAAAACACGTGCGGAATTTCACAGGGTACTTAAACCGGGCGGTCATATAGTTCTGATCTGGAACGAACGCCAGCTCGATACGACGTCGTTTCTTGTCGATTACGAGGCTTTTTTACTGAGATACGCCAGCGACTATACAAAAGTGAGGCATGAGAACATAAATCGTGAAAGAATAAGCGATTTTTTTCAATCAATATACACGGCGGCAGCGTTTCAAAACGAGCAGGTTTTCGATTTTGAAGGGATAAAGGGTCGTATGTTGTCAGCGTCATATATGCCAAACGAGGCGGACGAGATTTTTGACGAAATGATCGAAGAGTTACGCGGCGTATTTGCGAAACACGCTGAAAACGGTAAAATAAAGGTTTTGTACGATACCAACGTTTACACCTCTCAGGTTTGATTATGGCAGTAAAAGCTTTAGAAACTCCCGATATTCGGACTATCACAGTTGCCCATTCCCCAGATTCGGACGACGCGTTTATGTTCTATGGGCTTGCCACGAACAAACTTGAGATCACGGATCTTAAGTTCGAACACACGCTGAAAGACATTCAAACCCTCAACGAAGACGCCAGAAAAGGCGTCTATGATGTGACGGCGATCTCGTTTCATGCCTATGCCTATGTGGCCGACAAATATGCCCTGCTGCCGCACGGAGCGAGCATCGGTGATAAATATGGCCCGATAGTTGTTTCGAAAGAGCCGCGAACTCCCGATGATATTGGTTCGCTCAAGATAGCCGTTCCGGGTGAGTTGACGAGCGCCTATCTTGCCCTGCGGATTTTCAATCGCGATTTTGAACATATCGTTGTTCCGTTTGACGAGATCATCGCCTGTGTACAAAAAGGCGAGGCCGATGCTGGAGTCCTCATTCACGAAGGCCAGCTTTTTTACAATCAGATGGGTCTTAATAAAGTGCTGGATCTAGGCGAATGGTGGCATGAAAAAACTGGCCTGCCGCTGCCGATGGGCGGCAATGTGATCCGCCGTGACCTCGGAAAAGATCTAATGCGCCAGGTGTCGAAACACCTCCATGCGAGCATCGCCTATTCGCTGGATCATCGGGAAGACGCGATGGCCTACGCCATGCAGTTCGCCCGCGATATGCAGCCCGAACTCGCTGACCGTTTTGTCGCGATGTGGGTCAACGATCTCACGCTCGATTACGGCGATCGCGGCCGCGAGGCGGTCAAACGACTTCTCGCCGAGGGACACAAGGCCGGAATCATCCCGCACAAGGTCAAGATCGATTTTGTCGACTAGTCGGGACTGGAGCGCAAACATCTTGCTTGTCAACGCCGGTTCCTCCGGCTTCGCGACTGGAGCGCAGGCATCTTGCCTGCCAACGTCGGTTCCTCCGGCGTGCTGTTGATAGGTGTTTCTCAATTCGACCAATCATCACGTCCGTCAGCGTCCTGAAGCAGAACGCTTGCAGGCGAGGGCGCCTGCGTTCCCGGCTGACTGGCTTCCACGCATTTGGTTACGGTATTCGGCACACAATTCTGGATATCGTATGCCTTGTGAACTTTTTCATCGTTCAGAGCATCTATTTCCTAGTTCTGTTGGATAATTATAAGTGATGAAAAAATACCTCGTTGTACTGTTTGTTCTCAGTTTTGCCTTCGCTGCATTAGGCCAGGCGGCGGATGCGGTTGTTCGAAAGGATCTGAGCCAGGCCGAGATCGACCGGATTATAAAGAGAGTAACCGAGAACGAGGGTGATTTTCGCATGGCCCTGACGAGCTATGTGTTTAACCGCTATGCGAACGTCAACCTAATCGGAATGGGCGGGCAGATTGCAGGTACCTATCGTCGGGATTCGTTTATGACGTTTACGGCCGATGGCAGGCGGTTTGAGAAGATACTTTTCGCTCCGGTCGCGACGGTACCACCGGGATTTATCACGCCAGAGGATCTAGAGGATCTCGGCGGCGTCACGCCGTTTGCGCTCGAGCCGTCGATGGCACCCCAATACAAATTTTCATACGTCGGAGTCGAAAAAATCGACGACCTCAATCTATATGTTTTTGACGTGACGCCAAAGGTTATTCCGGACCCAAACAAGTCCAAACTGCGGTTGTTCACGGGCCGCATCTGGATCGATGTCGATGATTTGATGATCGTCAAATCTCGCGGTAAAGGCGTTCCCGAAACAAAAAAGAACAAATTCCCGGTTGTCGAAACAACCCGCGAACAGGTCGATGGCAAATATTGGTTCCCGTCGGATGCGCGCTCCGATGATCGAGCTCGTTTTTGATGATGGCGGTGTAGCCAAGATACGGATGCGCATCAAATATACCGGATACAAGGTCGGCCGCACCGAGGTGCGGATCCTCGATGACGAGCCAACACCGACACCTACCCCGACGCCAAAGAAGCCTTAACCTTTTTTTGGCTATAATAAATCTGATTGGCCGGCCGAGAAGAGCGGGTGCAGAGCAACCCTTCCAGACCTGTAATCTGAGATAGTTTTATCGTGCCCGACACATATATACCCATATTCAAGATTGGATTCAAAATCAAAGCCAGCCCTGTTTCACGTCAGGAAGGGTTGCTCTGCACCCGCTCATCGCCAGTATCATAAAGTTCGTCGGCGATCGCTCGACGCGTCTTTCCGAGTAGATCCATCAGATCATCTTCAGCGTTTAGGCCTTCGGTTTCGATGGGCGGCAGCAGTACCATTTCGATCTCACCCGCGTAGGCGACGCCCGTTCGTTTTCCCATCATCCAATCGGTATTTTTGATCGCGACCGGTACGATTGCCGAACCGGTCTGGAGAGCGAGGTGAAACGCCCCTTTCTTAAATGGCAAAAGCTCGCCCGGCATCGCCCTCGTCCCTTCGACAAAGACGCCAAACGAAAACCCACTATCCATCACCTCGCGGGCCCTTTTCATCGACGCGACGGCGCGTTCCGGGATTGCTGCGGTCGATGGCGATGATATTGACATAGCCCATTCCCTGACCGAGCACCGGGACCTTTAGTAATTCAGCTTTTGCAACGAGGCCCATTTTTTGTCCGGCGTAAAAAAACAGCGTCGCGGTGTCGAGATACGACCGGTGATTCGATGCGAAAACGTAGCTGCGGTTCGGGTCGACATTCTCCTGACCGGAAACCTTGACCGTCGCGCCGCACGCACGAAGCCACGTTCTCGCTCCCCACTGTGCGAGAGGATAAAGCCACATGCGGCGGTTGATGATCCATAGAATAATCAACGACGGCGTGGCGATAGATAGCAGCAGCGAAGCCGCGACAAGCCAACTCCACCAATACCGCAGTTTCCCGGCAAGGCGCGATTTGTTAGACTTCTGAACAGGAAAGGTCAGCTTCTGATTTTTCTCGACCGCTAGCAAATATTCGTCCGTCATAAGAAATTAACCGCAGCGATGCGGAGACGAGAGAGAATGCAATTCTGAAAGATAGAGAATGCAATTTTAAAGATTATGAACATTTCGAGCCGTTTTCGTAAGTTGGTTCTAACAAAACTTACCTTTTCTTTCTCCGCGTCTCTGCGTCTCTCCGGTGTAATTCTTTTTTTCTCCCTCGCGATCGCGGCCCAGATTCCGAGTCCGAAATCGGTTCTCGGCTTTCACCCGACCGACGACAAAACTATCGCGGATTGGCGGCAGATCGGTGATTATTTCACCAAGTTGGATAAAGCGAGCAACAAAATCACGGTCAAAGAGATCGGGAAAACGACAAACGGAAATCCGCTGATCGTGGCGTTCATTTCCTCGGCCGACAACATTAAAAACCTCGACAGATATCGTCAAATCTCGGCAAGACTGGCCGATCCGCGTACGGTAAAAGATGAAAAGGAACTCGCCGATCTGGTAAAAAACGGCAAAACGATCGTCTCGATCTCGTGTTCGATACACTCGACGGAAATCGTCGCTTCGCAGATGTCGATGAATCTCGCGTACGAACTTGCGACCGCAAACGATAACGAAACCAAAGAGATTCTCGACAACACGATCCTGCTCCTGATCCCGTCGTCAAACCCCGACGGCATCGATATCGTCGCAAATTGGTACCGCAAAACGCTCGGCACCAAGAGCGAAGGCACGTCGCCGCCCGGAGCTTTATCATCATTACGCCGGTCACGACGACAACCGCGACTGGTTTATGCTCAATCTTGTCGAGACCCAGGCGATCACGCGTTTGTTTTGGAAAGAGTGGTTTCCGCAGCTCGTCTATGACGTTCATCAGCAGGGGCAAAATAACTCGCGATTTATCATCCCGCCGTTTTTTGATCCGCCAAATCCGCGCGTCCATCCGTCGATTCTACGCGAAGTCGGGTTGATCGGGTACAAAATGGCCGCCGATCTACAGGCAAAAAATATCGCCGGTGTCGCGACAAACTCGACCTACGACACATGGTGGCATGGCGGTTTTCGCTCGGCACCGTATTATCACAACTCGATCGGAATCCTCTCAGAAGCCGCCAGCACAAATCTGATGTCACCCGTCACGATTGAGAAAGAACAGCTCGCGGGCAACCGGAACACTCGCGGGCTGCCCAATCTGCTCGAGATCGCAACGAACTATCCCGACACGTGGGAGGGCGGCCTTTGGCGACCGGCCGATATTGCGCAGATCGAGATGACGGCGTCGCGCTCGCTATTGCAGATGAGTGCGAAATTTCGCGAGCGATACCTGCGCAATTTCTACGATCGGGGCCGCGAAAATCTGACGCCTAAACCGGATGAACCGCAGGCATATATCATTCCGGCCGGCCAGCCGAACGCCGAGACGGTTTCGCGAATGATTGAAATTTTGATGGCCCAGGGAATGGAAGTTTACGAGATGAGACGAGAACTCTATCTCAAGATGGCGCCAAAGCAATTAGATTTTCACGAGATGCCGCTCGGAAGTTTTCTGATTTTTGCGAATCAGCCGCAGAAGAATAACGTGTTGAGTTTGTTTGAAAAACAGGTCTATCCGCATCGGCTCTTGCCAAACGGCGATGCCGAGGCCCCGTATGATGTCGCCGGATGGACGCTGCCGATGCAGATGGGCGTCGAGGCCGAGGCGATTTGGCAGATCCGCGATCTCGACAGAGATCGACCCACGCTAAAAAAGGTCGAGAGCGTTAATCAGGCCCGAGCGGTAATGAATCTCGATCCGGTCAACCACGCATTTGCAAAGAAGCCGAATCCGCTAAGGACAAACCCGAAGATCGGCCTTTACAAAGGGGCGGGCGGCTCGATGGACGAGGGCTGGACGCGGCTCGTGCTCGACACTTTTCAAATACCATTTCGTTCCGTTTCGAATGAGGAAATGCGGTCGGGCAAACTCGATCTCGACGCGATCATTCTTCCTGCCGATTCCGAGACGACTATCGTCAACGGACTCAGCGCAGAACGATATCCAGCGGAATTTGCGGGCGGAATTGGAACCGCCGGCGTCGATAATCTTAAGCAGTTCGTCGAGAATGGGGGCAAGCTGATCTGCTTTGACGACGCGTGCGAGATGGTCATCAAGCGATTTGCACTGCCGATGAAGAACGTTCTCAGCGGCGTTCGGAGAAATGAATTTTACAATCCGGGCTCGGTCGTAAAACTGGCTGTCGATACGACATCGCCCATTGCACGCGGACTTCGCATAGAGGTCGGTGCATATTTTTCGAGCAGCTCGGCCTTTGACGTGACGGACAGCCGCCGCGTGACGACAATCGCCCGTTATGCCGATAAGGACGCCCTAATGTCGGGCTGGATGGTCGGCGAAAAACACCTCAATGGCAAAACCGCTCTCGCCGAGACCGCCTACGGCAAAGGCAAAATCATCCTCTTCGCCTTTCGTCCGCAGCACCGCGGACAATCATGGGGGACGTTTCCTTTGATTTTTAATGCGCTTGAAAAATGAAGCTTCTGGCCGTCAATTCATCTAACGGTAAATCTTTTTTCAGTTCCCGCCCATCGGGCAATTTTTGGCGGCAGTCCTGTACTGCACCAACATAAACACACCTGTCAATCTCATCTACTTCGTAAATAACGCGATGTGTTCCGCGATATATCAGCATCCGATACTGTCCGGTCGGAGCGTTTCGAATCTGGACTATCATTCCCAGTTCGGGATGGGATCTCAGATGTTCCGACAACGCAACTATACCAAATCCGATATATTGCGGCAGGTTTTCAAGCGCCAGGAAGGCGGCCGAGGAATAGATAACGTCAAACCTCATTCAGGATAACCAAGCCGTTTCTTTACTTCGTCCAGGGTCAGCGTGTTGCCGGATTCACGATCCCTTTTTGATTGTTCCAATATTTCCACAAGTTCAAAATCATCGAGCGTTGCGAGGTCTTCTTCGATCTCTGCATAACGCTTTGCGGAAATTATTACCGCTGACGCCCGACCTCGTTGGGTAATGATAACCGGCTCACGCGACGCATTGACATCTTTCAATATTTTAGCCGCTTGACGCATTAAATCAGTAACAGGAATAATATTGTTCATAGGTTTAACACAGTGTCAGACACACAGTTAGATATGTATTTATCAGCATAGTTAAAATCACAAACCGTGTAAAGGAAAATGTTGATTTTTCTGTCTTCTTTTATTCTTTCCCACCCAAGGTACTATAATGAGATGATGATCTACCGTCTGCTGTTCCTGTTAATTATCTCCTTCGCGGGAGCCTCACACTCATTTGCAGCCAATGAACCGGAGTACTTCCGTTTGGCCGCCGAACCCCTAATTCGCATCGGCCTCGCGACGAATGCGGGATCGGTGTCGATCACTACGGGCGATTCGTCGCTGGTGGCTGTTAGTCCGGATGAGCCGTCGAAGCTGCTTGCGACAACGCGGGTGACGGTTTCGGCGCGGGCGTATCGGCCGCCTGAGATTGAGAATTACCGGATCGAATTTCAAAATCTGCCGTCGCAGACAGATGCCGATGCGATGGCAAAAGATATCCGCGAAGCAACGGGTGAGACCGCGCTTGTAAGCATCGACACGGCGAGCAATTTGTGGAAGGTTTGGGTCGGTGCGGTCAAGGAGTCGAGCATCGACATCGACGAGCTAAAAGCAAGACTCGCCGAGAAAGGTTTTGACGATGCGGTCGTCGTTACGGAGAAAAAGACGATCATTACACCTGAAGCCGCTGCCCTTTCGCAGCAGCTAAAAAAGGCCGGGAAAAGCGAGGTTCGAAGTCTGATAAAAACTACCGGTTCGACTCAGGCCACGGTTGGCGGAATCATCGATCCGAATCTGCGTGAGGTGATAATAAATGGCCCGAGTCCCACGGCCAAGTACTCTTCGCTAAAATCCGTCGCGTTTGGCTCCGTAAATGAACGCTTTAATCCGGTCCGGCTCAATGGCAAAGCGTACCGCGGCAAAATCGAGGTTTTTGTAAATTCGCGCGGTCGGCTGACGGTTGTAAATGTTGTACCGCTTGAAGATTACCTGTTGGGCGTGGTCCCGAGCGAGCTTGGCCTGCCGCAGATCGAAGCGCAAAAGGCGCAGGCGGTCGCGGCGAGAACCTATGCAATCGCCAATATCGGCGGTTATGGAGCGCAGGGTTTTGACATGGTCCCGACCGTCTGGTCGCAGGTTTACAAAGGCGTTTCGATCGAGACGGCGATGGGCACCCACGCCGTGCAATCCACCCGCGGCGTTGTCGCCACGTATCAAGGGAAGCCGATAAACGCATACTACACATCGACTTGCGGCGGACGAACTGAGGATGGCGGGAATATTTTTGAGAAAGGCGAACCGTACTTGAAAGGCGTCGAATGCTCACTTGAGGGGCGCCGCCATTTCGAACCATTTCTGATAAAAACCTCAAGATCAGCCGCAAAACTCCGTGACGAAGGCAATCTCGAACTCGTCCGATTAATGTCGAATCTCGCTGTAAATGGTTTTCAGCTATCGACACAGCAGATGACCGACGATTGGTTTGCCGATGTGCCGTCCGAGAGTGAAATGTCCAATTGGCTCAACAACCTCGCCGTCCGTTTTGGCAAAACGTATCCGCAAACGGACAAAAACAGCACAAAACCAGTCGAGCTCGCCCGCATCATCGCCGCGTTAATCTATCCGCCGACATACGCCGATACATTGCTGACCGAATCGGATATCAACTATCAACTATCTTTCGACGATGCGGCCGAGATACCAAAAGAGCGGCGGGCCGATCTCGCCCTGGTGCTTCGCGACGGTTATTTTGCGATTCATCCCGACCTGACGCTCAAACCAAATAAGCCATTTACGCGCGGCATGATTCTGCGGCTTATCCGCCAAATCTATGAAAAGAAAAAGTGGATGCCGGAATCCCAGAGCGGCGTCGCAAAACCGACGGCGGACGGCAAGCTGATAGTAAAGAGCGGCAGGACGGAAAGGCAAATAACGGTCAGGCCGGATGTGTTTTTGTTTCGTGAATTTGGCTCTGCGATGTATGCCGTCCGCGAAGCCGCGCTCGTCGGCGGCGAAAATGTTAAATACCAGCTCGACGGCGCGGGCAGCGTCAAATATCTTGAGATCAAACCGACCGATACGCCGACAACCGCCGAGAATATGTCGCCGTGGGTTTATTGGAACAAACCGGTGTCGGCCTCGGCCGTCCAGTCGCGCCTCTCGCGTTACGTCCCCGGTATCGGTACCCTATTCGATGTAAATGTAAAGAAAGTCGGGTATTCCCGCCGAGCTGTCGAGCTTGAGATCATCGGCTCAAATGGCGTCAAAATACTAAAAGGCGGCAAAATACGCTCCGCTCTTCGCCTGCCTGAACAACTTTTCGTAATGAACAAACGCTACAACGGCTCAACCGTCGCCAGCTACACATTCACCGGCCGAGGCTGGGGCCACGGCGTCGGCATGTGCCAATACGGCGCATTTGGACTAGCCAAAATGGGCGTCAAATATGATGAGATTATAAAGCACTACTATACGGGCGTGGATCTGACGAAGGCGTATTAAACTAGCCCTTTTCACCATCTAAGCGGCCTTTCTTATTTCCGCGGCTTCAAATTCCGGGAACATTATCGTAGCCGGATGAACTCCAAAAGCCCCGGCTAGCTGTAACACACGCTTTTTCCCGATATCAACCCGGTTGTTTTCCAAAAGGCTAAGATTGGTCGGGCTGATGCCGGAACGTTCTGCGAGACTCTCCTGCGTCCACCCTTTTAGCTCGCGAAGCATACGGATAACCTCGCCGGTGGAAAGTTCGACGAGCGACCGGGCGGCAGCAAATTCAGTTTTTTTTACAACTTTCATTTCAGTATTTATGCGGTGTAATCTCAAGCACATAAACCGTGACGATGTCCTCCTCCACGGAATAAATGACTCGATATTGCAAACTAAGCCGCGATGAGCGCTGCCCCTGCCTCTCGCCCTTCAGCCGCTCATCATTAAATCCGGGAAACTCCTTAAGCTTTTCGGGGCCATGCCGAAATACAATGTTTTTCCAAAGTTCATATTTCTTGACTACCTGCGGTGGAACCTTGCGGCAGTTTCCCTCAATTGACCTGTGCTCGAGAATCTGCCACATTATGAATAATAATAGCCTATCATTTTCGATAAGTCAACAAAAATGTATGGTTAAATAAGATCGTCACTGGCTCAACCGCCGAAGAAAAAATAGATGGGGAAAGTGCACTCCTATTGTATCTTCTGTGCACCACCGAGTTTCGACAGATTTTGGTCAAAAGTCCCGAGCGGCAGGTGGCCGGCTTTTCGAGCACTTTCGAGTATGACACAATCGGAAAATCGAAGTGATGGACGCTTCCGATAGTGCGCGAGTGCGGCGACGATGGTTTCGGCGTCTTCGACAAAGAGCTGTTGATGCGAGAGCGCCATCTCGATGGCGTCGGCAATTTGGGAATGCTCTTTTCGATAGATCGCGCGGAGCACCCTAACTGATTCGACCAAGACGAGCTTAGAAACCCAGACTCCGAATGCCACGAAGGCCCTTGCATCTGCTACCTGTTTGTCGTCGTACTCGACGAACAACCGCACAAGGACGTTGGTATCAATCGCGCGGCATGGTGTTCGAGCATATAGTCCTCGATGCCTTTGCTCAGTTCCTCCAGAGTCTTTCGACGTGGTTTTCCTTCAGGAAAAAGCGCCTTATGAATGTCGTCAAAGGTGTATTGTCCGGCCCTCCGAACGACAATCTTCTCGTCTTCGTCTTCCCACTCAAGAACCGAACCCGGTCCGATTCCGAGTCGGCGTCGGATGGCAGCGGGAACCGATATCTGTCCCTGAGCCGTCAATTTTGATCTTGCAATTGCCATGACGCAATAATAGCCCATTACCCTGAGTAATGTAAAGCCGATTTTGATCCCGGTGTGCTTGCATTCACAGTACCAATCTGAAAAGAGTTGACATCGACTGTAACATCGATGTTTAATATTGTTAGCGTGTTTTGTACGCCCTTCGACTTTCTCCCTCGCGTCCGACAGTTTACTCATTAGCCCTATCTCTTTTCCTCAATGAGATTCGCACGAATTTTACTCATCAGCCTCAGCCTGACTTGCGGTATGGAAATGTCCGCGTCGGGCCAGTATCGTTTTGATACTTGGACGACGGACAACGGATTGCCGCAGAATGGGGTGCGCCAGATTACGCAGACGCCGGAGGGGTATCTGTGGTTTACGACGTTTGACGGGCTGGCGCGGTTTGACGGCGTGCGGTTTACGACCTTTAACAAGAGCAACACCAAAGGCATCATCAACAACCGTTTCACCGGACTGTTTGGCGACACGGACGGAACTCTCTATGCGACGACCATGGAGGATGGCGTTCTCACGATATACCAAAACGGTGTATTTTCATCGATGAAATCGGATCAGGTGCCAGGTCATTATATCGATCATATTGAGCGTGGGCCGGACGGCGAATTACGATTCTTGTCGATGGATGAAGACCGGAAATCGCAAAGTTGGCATCACCTTAGAAATGGAAAGTTTGAGTTCATTGAGAAAAAGTCGATCGAAACCCGTGACTTTCATTATAGGGGACGCGACGGCACCGATTGGTCAATAACTCCGACGGGCGTTACGGCGGCGAGAGGCGAACAGTCGACTTTTTTCCCGATCGATATGACCCGGATCAATTTCAGGCCCAATGTCTTTGAGGACCGCGACGGCGGTCTATGGATCGGCGAAAACCGGATTCATCGCATCCGAGATGGCGAAGTGCGCACCTTTGGCGAGAACGACTATCTGCCGGGCAACACAATTTATCATTCGGCCTGGCAGGAAGCGGATGGCGGCGTTTGGTTTGCCAGCGGCGGCGGATCGAGTACCGGTGTTGGGTTGATCGAGTTTAAGGATGATCAAACATATGTCTGGGGAAAGAACGATGGATTCACAAACAGGCTAATACAGAGCATTTTCCATGACCGGGAAGGTATGGTCTGGCTGGCCACGGACCGCGGCTTGAGCCGTCGGCGAAACCAGGTAATTCAAGGGTTTACTAAGAGTGACGGACTCGATCATACGGAAATCTATCCGCTCTATCGCTCTCGCAATGGCGATATCTGGGTTGGATCGTCCAAAGGGCTGAGCATCTATCGGGACGGAAAGTTTGAGACCCTCAATCTGAAACCAGCCAAGCCGGATGCTCCCGTCAGCGAGACTTGGCGAGAGGGCGCGATGTCTGTGCAGTCCCTGTGGCAGGACCCGAACGGAAAAATGTGGGTAGGTGTCGCGGGCGGAGCGTTTCTTGTAAGCGAAGGTACGGCCGAACTCCTATTTCAAGGATCGCACGTTTCGGCAATTAAAAACGACCGGTTTGGCAATGTTTGGGTCGCCGGTAGCAACGGCCTTTATCGCTTTAGCGACTATAAGTTGACCGCTAAATATTCGACAAAAGACGGGCTGCCGAACGAATTTATGACGTTTATCTTTGAGGACTCAAAGGGAACGCTGTGGTTTGGCGGATTTGGCGGGCTTACCAAATTCGAGGATGGCAAATTCGTTAACTATACGACCAAGGACGGACTCGCCGGCAACTACGTGTGCACCATTTATGAGGACAGTAACGGTGCATTTTGGATAGGAACATATGATGAGGGAATGAGCCGTTTTAAGGACGGAAAATTCGTCAATTACAAAGAAGAAAACGGGCTGTATAATAGCGGCGTTTTTGCGATTGAGGAAGATGCGTCAGGTTATTTTTGGATAAGCTCGAATCGCGGCATTTACCGTGTCAAGCGACAGGAGTTGAACGATTTTGCTGACGGAAAGATTACGAAAATAAACAGTGTTGGCTACGGAAAAGAGGACGGAATGTTGTCGACCGAATGTAATGGTGGTCGCCAACCGGCGAGTCTCAGGGACGAGAACGGCCGGTTTTGGTTCCCGACGCAAGATGGAATTGCGGTGGTCGATCCGATGGCTGAGGGCGAAAATCCCCTGCCGCCGACGGTTGTTATCGAAGACGTAATTGTCGAACGCCAGCCGGTGGATTTTCGTGGGCAGGTGACCATCGACCCGGGATTGCGCGACCTCGATATACGTTATACGGGCATCAGTCTGATTAAATCCGAGCAGATCAAGTTTCAGTATAAGCTCGACGGCCACGACGCCGACTGGATCGATGCAGGAACCCGACGTACAGCAAACTACTCGTACCTGCCGCCGGGAAACTACACATTTCGTGTGAGGGCGTCGAACAGCGACGGCGTCTGGAGTACGCGTGACGCCGAGGTCAAGCTTGAATTGTGGCCGTTCTTTTATCAGACCAGAGCGTTTCTTCTGCTCAGCATACTAGCGGCGGCGATTGGTTTGTTTATTGTGTGGAAAATCAGCGTTTACCAGCTCAAGGCCCGCGAGCGAAAAGCTCACGCGGCTGGTTGCCGAACGAACCGAGGCCCTGGCCAAAGCTAACGAAAATCTACAGGCGCTCGCCAATTCCGATGGCTTAACAAAGATCGGTAACCGCCGCCGGTTCGAAAGTTTCCTGGCCGACGAATGGCACCGGGCCGTGCGATTTAAGACCGAGATATCGCTGATAATGATCGATATCGATCATTTCAAACTCTACAACGACACATATGGGCATCAGGCCGGGGACGACTGTCTCCAGCGTGTCGCCGAGGCTTTCGCCGAGACGATCAAACGCCCGACCGACCTCGTCGCCCGGTTTGGCGGTGAGGAATTTGCCATTATTCTCGGCGGAACCGATGCCGACGGCGCTTTTCTGATCGCGGAACAGGCAGTCGAGAATCTAAGAAATATGCAGATCGAGCACAGCGGCTCAAAAACCAATGACTTCCTGACCGTAAGCGTCGGCATCGCGACGATGTTTGCGCGATTTGAAACAACCGAGATTGACCTGATCAAAACTGCCGACCGCGCTTTGTATCGCGCCAAGGAACATGGCCGAGATCGTATCTACGTCTATGACCAAATGATGCAGGGGATAATGGATGTCGATGTTCTGACACAGGAAATGTTTGACGCGGGCTGATGAAAACGCGGGGCGAAAGCTCACTCAACCTTCGTATACCAATAGGCCCACAGAACCAAAACGGCCTGGAGCGGCAACCGCAACCACAGGAGAGCCGGCGAAATCGTTGGGTAAAGCTCAGGGTGCGTCGCCATGTGAATGTTGGCGGGAAAAACGGCAATCAGCAATAAAATCAAACCCCACGCGGCGTAAACGCTAAATTGCGGGATCAAAAGCCCAACGCCCAGTACAATCTCAGCGACCCCGCTGATAACGACAATCGCTCCCGGCCACGGCAAATATGGCGGTACGATCGACTCGTAAAATCGCGGCTTGATAAAATGATTTACGCCCGCGGCAACGAAAAGCAGGCCAAAAATGATCTTTGTTATTAGTTTAAGTGACGGCATTTACCGGCTCGACGCCTTTCAAGCAGACTCGGCGGAGTGTGTTAGTGCAAGTGTAGAAGGACAAGGGCGATCAGCGCCGGAGCGGCCTGAACAAAAAATATCTTTCGGCTGACCGTTATGCCGCCAAAAATACCGGCGACGATTATGCAGGAAAGGAAAAAAATCTTAATGTGAAATCCCTCGTGGCCCCCCATATACAGACCCCAGATCAGACCAGCGGCTAAGAAACCGTTGTACAGGCCCTGATTTGCGGCGAGTTTCCGCGTCGAATCGGCAAGTTCCTGTGTGAGCCCGAAGGTGCGAAGTCCGGGCGGTTTGTTCCAGAGAAACATTTCCAGCACAAGAAAGTACATGTGCAGGGCCGCGACGATACCGATCAAAATGTCTGTTGCAGTGTGCATAAATTTTACCTGTCTATCTGCCCGACCCGCGGCAGAGTCGTGGAAACGGGACGCTGAGAGATTTCATAACGCATGAGACTTGGGGCGAAACCGAATTCACGCAACTCCGAGTTCACCAAAGACGTTGATAAGAAAGTCGTTGCCCACGCCCTCACGTCCATTTAATTTTTCGGTGCGGCGTTATTATTTGTTTTCGCTAAAAATCAAAGATTAAATAGCTTCCGCAGCCGTTTGTCAATTTCCGTCCGTTGTGATGCTGATAATTCGCCCAGCTCTCGTTGGACGATTGACTTTGTTACTGTCATCAAACGATGAAGGCGAACAGTTGAAGAAACCTTCAAGCCGGTTGTCGCAAAGTCTGCATCCGATTTGTCAATCACAAAATCGGTTGCCGATGCGTTTGCAGAAATTCGACTCGTAATAAAAGCCAGAACAAGATGACCGTGCGGTTTGATTTCATCGGTCAAACAAACAGCCGGACGAACTTTGTTTGCCGTCAAATCGTCGAACGGAAACGGCACAAGAACAATTTTATCCTTCATTGGTCAAGCGGTTTCCCGTCTGTCAAAGAGTAAATATCTTCATCCGCGTCGTTCAGAAAATCAAAGGCTTCGTTTCTTGAAGCAGTTTGCAACCATTCGCTTTCGCTCAAATCTTCGGCTTCGGGAAACAAAACAATGACCCGCACAGAAGTCGGAGCGTCCACCGAAAAGGTTTCATCAATGACGATTCTTCCACTTTGCTCAATTGTTCCGGTTGTTTCAATTGCTGTCAGCATAATTTATGACCTCTCGAAGTCATTTTACGGAATTTTAGCAAAAGAGTGAATCTAAAAAAATATTGTCGGCCTTTGACAGCCGTTTGGAAAACAAGAAAACGCCGAACGTTCCCGTTCAGCGGCGCTGCCCTTGCGGCGCGTCCGCTGCAACGGGTGGTTAGGTCTCTGCCGCAGGCTCATATTTTGGAAGCATGTTGCCAAAGAATGAAGGCAGCGTAGCGGCTGATGCCGATGTCGATGCCGTGCTCAAGGACGTCTTGGTACGGCAGATGTTGCTCACAACCAACGAACAATTCCCGAACGTCATCGCTTGACACCTCATGCCCATAACGGTGGGCCAACTTATTGCGCAGAGAGTTGAGCTTGCGTATTGAACCGACAACGTAGTCTTGCAAGAGTGGCCAATTCTTCTCTAACTCTAGCTTGGCAGCGATGCGAAGTTTCTGATCGAAACTCAGATGGGCAGAAAGAACGGCATCCGCGTTGCCGCCGAGGCAAAGGCGCATGAGTTCTTCAAGTAGGCTCTCAAGAAACAGATGGCATTGAAGTATGGCTGCGAGGTGGCCATCATTTGAGCGAAGCCTCTGATCTAGCTCCAGCATTCGTTGATACCGAAGCGCGGTGAGCTTAAGTAGCTTTTCGCGGAGATCGCTCATAAAGACCTACCGGTTGAGATGACGTGGAGCGAAACCGCCAACACGCAAGCAAAGGGAAACAAGACAACGCGATAACAAAGTCGCTGCCCACGCCCTCACGTCCATTGAATTGTTCGGTGCGGCGTTATTTTTCACGAACTACTCTTTTTCTCGAATCCTGATTTTGCCCGGCGCAACGACGCTAAAATGATTTGGAAATTCTGTGCCGTGACTTTGAAAAGCCTCCGCCACAATCTCAGCTTTCTTCTCGGCTGACAAACCCGCCAGCCGAAGCAACACAACTCCACCCGAACTCAAACGATTATCACGAAAAACTATCTCGCCGAAATCTTTATCTCCTGTAACCAACAAAGCCGTTTTCTCATTGGCGCGGTCAAAAACAGTATTGTCGGAAATACTCGGCTCAACTTCGGCGATATACAAAACGTCGCGTCCTTCCTGTCGAAGCCGTTCGACAATCTGCCGGTCAACGCTTTCGTCCGCCAAAAGATTCATGCCGCTTCCGATGAAAAAGTTGGTAAATTCCGAACTGCGTATAACAAAGCGGCGGACACAGCCTCTCTCGTCAAACGCGGATGAGCGTCAAGAATCTGTTCGACAGTTTCTCCGGCAGCGAGTTTCTCAAGAATAAGCTCGACGGTGATTCGCGTTCCGGCAATGACGGGCTTGCCCATCATCACCGCCGAGTCGGTTTTGATTAAATTCATTTCCATAGCAAGTCGAATTATACGCCAAACTGTGAAAATCGCGCATATCCGTCAAAACCCGAAAGCACCGAACTACTTACTA
Organism: uncultured Acidobacteriota bacterium; assembly: GCA_963738935.1. Classification (GTDB taxonomy): domain Bacteria; phylum Acidobacteriota; class Blastocatellia; order Pyrinomonadales; family Pyrinomonadaceae; genus OLB17. The sequence continues at coordinate 4,124,877 of CAVTYF010000001.1, forward strand.
ACTCTAGACGCGGTTGAGAATACGCCTGAATCTGCGTATTATCAACGATGGATGTCCGAACGTCAGCCTCCAAAGCTACTCGATCAGGAGATTTACACACACGTTTTGAAGAATAAAGATTTTGTCAGGAGCCCGCTCGATGATTAAGGCAAGGGCGAGAATCAGAACATATTCGTTTGCGGCGTCCATATTTTTACTGGCAGCGGGCTTTTTGCTTCCCGTCATTGCTCAAACGTCGGCGGATGCCGTAGAGCGCGGGTCGCGGATCGCAAAGAACGGCTTTAAGAACGAAGACGAGATTCGCGATAAATTTAACAATTGGAAAACCGATAAGGATGCTCAGGACTGGCTCGTCGCGATGAACTACAAAGTCGCCGATATCGAAAACGTCGCCGCCGTCAAACCGCATGGCGAAAAGGCTGATGTCGAGGTCCGCGTCCGGACAAAATTAGGTGAAAAGAAAGAAGGGATCTCGATCAAACTCGTTTCAAGCCCGACCGGATTTAATCAGATAGACAAACGATGGCTCGCGACCTACGCAAAAATGTGGAAGATGCCGGTCGAGGTCGAGCGCGACGTTGAAACTCTTTGTCGGCGAGATTGCCCCGACAAAACCGGGACGCGACCCAAAACGCATGTATCTGAACGAGTTCCCGTCCGAGACTCAAAAGGCGATTGTCGATTTTTTTGCGGCTAACAAGGACGAAATCGCTTCCGACCTCTTCGCCGGCGACGGCCTTCACGCTGCCGGCTGGGTGATGGTCGCCTTTAAAGCAACAGAAAACACCCGTTGGGTCATCCGCTCATCCGCCGATACGATCAAGTATTTTGGTGATGGAAAAGTAGAGATCACCCGCTCAGGCAATCTAAAAATAGGTCGCGTAACCATGCAAAGAAAAGGCGGCGACGGGGGCCGCGAAACCGCAAAGATGCTCCAATTTAAGATAAATCCGGTGCAGCTATTTGACGCAAAATGACCTTTATTTTGTCAATTTGAGGCCCTTAAACGCAATATTTAATGCAGGCGTGTAGATTCCCGGAGAACCATTTTTGAAGGCAAGAGGCGTTTCCATCGTTTTCACCATCGTCCCGTTAATATAGAGTTCGACCGAATCGCCCACGTTTTTGACCTCAAGAGTATTTGATTTCTTTCCTGCATTTATCGACGTGGAACTGGTCCACGGGACGACGGGAAATTCTTCACTGTTCTCATGCCGCACTACGCGAAACCGCTTTTTTACCGTATCAATAAGAAACGCGTAATCCTGTACTAATGGTTGCGGGTTGCTATGGAAGATCAGGCCATACCCAAGCGTCGAGGCTAAGCCTGCGACATTTCTGAGGGTTACCTGAGTGCTCGAACCCTCACTAGAATACTCCTCGGGGGCCACCAATGCGTAGTAATAGCCTTTTCCTTTTAACTTGCACCGCATAAACAGCTCGCCGCCCTTAAAGCTCGTAATTCCGAGTTTTGAGTCTGGCCTTACCCAGCCGGAAATGTCGATCTCCTCCGTTCCAGCCAGTTCTTGTGCAGCGACTGCGAACGGCAGCAAAAACGCTAGGATCACAATTAACTTTAATGGGTGAGCGGTTAAAGTTGTCATTTCAATTCTCCTGGTATAACCTCGGTGGCGATGAGATTTTCAAGACGCCAAATCGCCGGAGCGATAATCCTTTTGCTGACCATTTTGCTGATCGCCGGGTTACGGCTCGTTATTCGATAGCGATCAATTTTCTAATTTCGCATCCATCGTGATCTCAGCTTTTAAGAGTTTTGAGATCGGGCAGCCGGCTTTTGCGTTGTTGGCGGCCGTCATGAATGCGGCTTCGTCGGCTCCGGGTATCCTGGCGGTCACGTCGAGGTGAACTTTGGTGATGGCGAAACCGTCTTCGAGTTTTTCGAGGCGAACCGAAGCCGTTGTGTTGATGCTCTCAGCCGTCATGCTCGCGGCGCCGAGTTGGCCGGACAACGCCATCGAGAAACACCCCGCGTGAGCCGCCGCAATTAATTCCTCGGGATTTGTTCCGATACCGTCCTCAAATCTTGTGCTAAATGAGTATTGCGTGTCCGACAAAACGCCGCTGTCGGTCGAGATCTTGCCGCCGCCATCTTTTAAACCGCCGTTCCACACGGCTGATGCTTTTCTTAACATTTCTTATGCTCCTCTAAATATAGATTGTTAGACCACCAGCCTATCATAACAAAGCTGTTTGAATGAGCGGTCCGGTTAAGAGACAAGATACCCGAACAACGTCCAACGAAGCAAACCGCGACTATCGCCCGGTCAAATCTGATCTTTACTGCTCACAGATTGTCCGCTCAGTTATCGTTTTGGTCGTCCTCATGGTTTGGTTTCATTGTTCGTGCGATTTTGCTGCGGTGACACGCTCGTTTACACTCGCGTTTCTGCCCGGGACAACTCTCATTCGAGGCCGACAAAATCGACGTTGCTCAACGGGGCAGTGACCGTTACGATGCGCGGAGCAAATCGGTATCGCTTCGAGGAAACGCCCAGGGTATAGGTTCGATTTCCGAGTACGGCTTCAAAATTATAAACGCCGAACGAACTTGTGACCGCCGTTTGCTTCGCGCCGGTCTGATGATCCGTCAGCAAAACGGCGGCATTTCTCAGTGCAAGCCCATTTGGTGTAAAAACGCGCCCAGAAACGGATGTCCCAAACTGGAGTTCCGTGGCCCTGACCAAAAAGACGTAGGAAGCTATTCCACCAATTACCGGCGATGATTCCGGAGCAAAAATATCGTTAGATTGCTCGCGGGTGATCCGATTTATCGAGGTTGCATCTGACCCGTCCGTCGCAAAGCAGTAAATAATATGCAGGCCGCTACGAAGACCCGCAAAAGGATCCAGCGACATTGCGGTTGCCGTGAGCGTAGTCGCCGTACCGCCCGTATTCACGGCCCTCGTCCATGGGCCGCTTGTCGTATCGAACTGATAATAAATACTTCGCGGCGGCGGCGTAGCCGGGGTATAGGTCGATGTTGCCGTCAGGATAAACGTCGGCCTGGAAGTCGTCGTCGTATGTCCGGGAAGAGGCGTGACGGATGTATTTAGCGGCGCGGGCCCCACCCGAATGGGCTCAATGACCGTCAGATTGTTGCTGAGATAGTTATTGACGTAAACCTTACCGGTGATCGGATTGACGGCGCTCGTGTGAGGGCCCGAACCAGCGGGAAGCGTCGAAGTCGAATTGGTTGTACCATCGATGACAGTCACGGTTGAGGAGCTGTTATTGGAGACATAGATTTTGTTTGTCGACCGGTTCACCGCGACAGGACCGCTGGATGTTCCCATCGGAAGGGTTAAAGTCGTATTGTCGCGGCCGATTATTGCCGTAACGCTGTCACTTACGAGATTGGCGACGTAAACATTGCCCGTTTCCGGATTGACCGCGATGTCCGCCGGCTGAACACCCGTCGCGACCGTGGCAATCACAAGGTTTGCCGATCCAAGTATCACCTTTACACTGTTGGCGGGCGTACAAACGACGTAGACTCGATTGTTTGCTTCATTGACCGCGACATGATTCTGTGACGTGCCGACATCTATCAAACTCACCGAGTTGTCGCTGCCGTCTATTACCGACACAAAATGGTACGTGCTCATGAGGCTCGTGACATATATCCGATTAGTAACCGTATTGACCGCTATGTAGGCCGGACTTGATCCGGTCTGGATGGCCGCGACAGAATTGTCCGCGCCATCTATTACTGAAACCATGTTGTCACCGTTGTTAACAACGTAGATCTTATTTGTAACCGGATTGACCGCCAAAGCATACGGAAAACGGCCGACCGCAACGGTCATCGTCGAATTGTCGGTTCCGTCTATTATCGTTACGTTTTGGCTGTTGACGTTTGCGACGTAGATCTTATTTGTTATCGGATTTACCGCGATGTCATACGGCTGTCGTCCGACCGGAACGGTCGAGGTGAGGTTCGTCAGACCATCGATGATAGTGACCGAGCTGAAATTCGGAAAAGTATCGTGGTTTGCTACATAGACCTTGTTAGTAACTGGATTGACGGCTATCACTCGCGGGGCAATACCCGTCGCAATAGAAGTCGTCGCATTTGACGCGCCGTCAATTACCGAAACATTACCGCTGCCCTGACCTGCGATGTAGGCCTTGTTGGTTATCGGGTTGACGGCAATCGCTGTCTGAAACATGCCGCCGGTAGGAACATTGGATGTTGAATTGCTCGCTCCGTCAAGAACCGCTACGATCCCGGCGGTGTTCTGATGGGTTACATACACTTTGTTGGCATTCGAATTAACCGCAACGGCAAATGACTCGGCCCCTGTTGTTATGTTGGTGGTCGCGTTGTTCGTCCCATCGACGACGGTCAGCGTTCCGGTATGGCCGGTGACGTATATCTTGTTCGTAACTGGGTTGACCACGATCTGGTTAGGAAACGCTCCGACGCCCACCGTTGTCGTCGAATTACTCGATCCGTCGATAACGGTAATCGTGCCGACGGCCCCGCCGTTCGCAACGTAAATTTTATTTGTCGCGGGATTTATGGCTACGCTGTGAGGGCTGGCGCCAGTCGCGACGGTTGCGGTCGAATTGTCGATACCATTGATGACCGTCACATTCGAACTATTGGTATTCGCAACGTAAATCCTATTTGTCACTGGATTTACGGCGATCGCATCCGGAAAAGTGCCGGTCGCGACTGTCAACGTCGAGATGTCGTCACCGTTGATCACCGTTACATCGGCACTTTCCTGATTGGCGACGTAAATACGGTTCGTGGCTGGATTGACCGCGATTGCACCCGGAGCCGAACCCGCGGCGATTGCCTCGGTCGAATTATCAAGGCCGTTTATGACGGTCACTGTACCGCTTCCGCGATTGCTGACATAGATTTTATTTGTATCGGGATTGGCCGCAATTCCGGTTGGATTTGCCCCGACATCGACCGTCGCCGTTGAACGTTCGACGATACCGTTGATAACGGTTACGTTTGAACTGCCGGCATTCGCGACGTAGATCTTATTCGTTATCGGATTGACGGCAATGGCACTCGGTCCGGTACCTACGGGTATATTGCCTAAGCTCGTATCCGCACTAACCGTTCGCCCTCCCGTTTGAAGCAAGACAAAAAAAGCCAACATCGAAACGGCCAACGTCAGCGAAATGGTTCGGACGCGGGGCGGCAGCAAACGAACAATAAACCTTCCGGGATAAATATTTCTCATCTTTCGAGTCTTGTATCAGACAATTTCAAGCAATTATCAAAACCGAATTTCATTCTGGTATCACAATTGCTCATTGCATAATACGATGGAGGTTAATATGAACAAAACACCATTTGTATTACGGGCTTTGATGATCGTTATAGCGTTCGGTGTTGCTCAGACCGTATCGGCCCAAAATAGGGCGGTCCTCACGAAGGCGGCAGAGCATCACGGGTGACCGGTTTACGGTGGCGGCGCGGACGCCGAAGGGGGCGGCTATTTTTGCAGTTAAGCGGCCGTCCGCAACAGTATTGAATGCCATAGATCAGGGGCTGACCGACTTGTTTGCGGTGGCGGCGGAAGAATGGGTACCGGACGCGTTTGAATTATACCGATTACACAATATATATCGCCCGGGCCGACCGGACGAAAAACGCTGACGGCCAGTATTCGCCGGACTTCGCGATCGGCGCGGCACAGTATGCGGGCAGCGTTTACGATCAAGGCGGTTTTATCTACGCCGCCGGGATGGTCGTGGCAAATGAGCCGTGTTCGTTTATCATCGCTGAGCATGCCCGTAATTTCGAACGCGTTTCCGACGTTGTCCGCTTCGAGGGCGAGCATCTGGTGCTATATCACAACGACCGCCGCCGCTATTCCGCCACTGCCGATCACAGCAAGGGCGGCGGGCATCCTCTTTTGCAGTAGGCAGTAGGCAGTGGGCAGTGGGCAGTGGGCAGTTGGCAGTTGGCGGGCAGTTGGCGGTGGGCAGTTGCCAACTGCCAACCACTGCCAACCGCCCACCGCCCACCGCCCACTTATTCCTCATTTCGTGCATCCAATACTCAAAACGGTTATGAAATTATTCGACAAGTCGTCGGGCCAGATGTAGAATGCCTTGAAATAAGGGCATTTTCCTTTTTTGTTGTCATTTGCCGGCAATGGCACGACCATTGCTAATTGAATTCGCGTAGAAGCGGAGAGCCGCCCGAACGCGAAGATGGAGGTTGGTTTTATGCACCGCTTCGTTTGCGTCGGAAAGTTAACGGCACTCTCGCTTTTGATATTTGCAAATTCAGTTTTTTTGTTCGCTCAACCGGATTCGATTTACCGGTTGCCGGTCGGAACGCGGATCACCTTGAAGCTTGACGCCGAGATCAACTCGAAAGTATCGAGCGTGGGCGACACGTTCCTGGCAACTGTGACGAAACCGGTCAAGGTCCGCGATGCTGTTTTGCTGCCCGTCGGAACGGTGATCGAGGGTCGCGTCGAAGCCGTAACGCGATCGGGTGCGGGCGGTCAGGGAGGCCGTCTTGAGCTGGTTTTTGAAACGCTAAAGACAGCAAATCAGGTTCGCCGGATCGAGGGGTTGATGGTCACGCCGCTTGCGGAAAGATCATCGAAAACGTTTGCGTTCCTTAGCGTGGTTGGCGGCGTCGTCGCCGGAGCCGCTCTCGGAGCCGCCTCAAACAGATCAAGCGGGGCACTGATAGGAGCCGCCATCGGGGCGGGTGCCGGAACGGGTTTAGCCCTCCTGAGAAAGGGCAAAGAAGTGAAACTGCAAAAGGACGAAGAATTTGAGATCGAGATAAAAAAGGAAGTGATGCTTCCAGTACTCGATTATTGAAAAAATATTGTCAGTAAGGGACGGCATTCGACTCGAACGCGTGTCAGAACCGGGAGCGGTAGCCACTGGGTCCGTTCGGACCAGTACTTGCCAAATACTGAAAAAAAAGTGTGGCCGCAGCGAAAATCTCCGGCCATATTGAAGAAGCCCGACGTGAAGGGGAGAGCACGTCGGGCTTTCTCACATCTAGCGGTTACGGATTAAATGTATGGGTTCTTGAGTCCGAAACCACCTCCGCATTGAGTTCCATTTCCTATCGCTCAAGATAGAACCTCTAAACGTATAAAACGGTTATTGACCACATAGGGACATAGCGAACATAGTTTTTTTTGGCGTCTAAGTGTCCTATGTTCCTATGTGATGAAAAAATGATATGAATAAAACCATACGCTGATTCAATATTCGCTCTAGTATGTATTCCTGATCTTGCGGACGCCGATCTTCATTTTTACCAATTCCTCGACGGTGATGTTTGGGTCTTCTGCTTTTGCACGGCGGATGAAGTCTTTGTCGATGTTGAAGATGCGGAATTTTACGACTTCCTCCGCGGAAAGGTTGCCGTAACCTTCGTTTTTGAGATCGGTCAAAAGCTCGGGCGTGACCTTGAAGATGCGGAATTTTACGACCTGTTCGGATGAGAGATTGTCGAATCCGGCGGCTTTTAGTTCGGCGAGGTATTCGGGCGTGACCTTGAAGATGCTGTATTTTACGATCTGTTCGAAGTCTTTTGTTCCAAAGCCCATGTCGTTTACCTTTTTAACAAAGTCGGCGTCGATCTTAAAGATGCGGGCCTTGACCAGATCTTCCATCGTCAGATTTGGGAAACCGGTGGCTTTCATCTCGGCCATAAATTTGGAATCGACCTTAAAGATCGCGGCTTTGAATAGGTCATCGACGTCGAGATCGCCAAAGCCGACCGATTTCAGGTCATCGGCGAGGGCGGTAGTGACGTTAATCATAGCGGCCGACAGCAACCGGCCCTCTACGCCGTCGTCATGTTTATTCCTTGATTTTTCAAAATCGAACCCGCGAGATCGCATCGCACTCAGATAGCCGCCGTCCGGGTTGAAGGTGAAGGTGCCTGAACCTTTTCCGTTTGTAAACGAGCCTTCAAAATTGACCGTCCCGGCCTCGCGGACCAGCTTAAAATTCACGCGGCCGTCTCGTGTCTGCTCACGACTCAGGCCCTGGAGTTCAGCGTATGCAATGCTCGAACCAAATTGGTTCCGGTTTTCGCCGCGGGTCGTTCGACTGAGATTGAGCTGTATCTTTCCGTCGTCTTGCTTTTCAGGTCTCGCATCAGCTTTCCATTCGCCCGAGATCGAGCTTTGGGCGACGATCACGAGCTTTCCGATTACGATGATGATAAAGGCTGTGGATAAAAGGCTGAGGGCCAGTGATTTGAAATTGTTTCGCATTGAAACCTCCAGAATTTGTCAGATTTGTTCTCGCTTATAGCGTTACAAAACAAAAACACCGTGGCGCAAAGATTTGTGACGCATGGCAAAAATTCTTTGCAGATTCGCGTCGTCACTCGCGCGAGTTTTTAGTTACTCCCTTGGCCAAAGCGTGCTATACTAACGCTAATTTTGACAGACCAACCCTGCGCCGGACAGTCAATTTGTCCGTCCGATACGCATCGCGTCATTCTCATGTTTCCTGGGAGAGAAGCGGTCATGCATTTAACCATAGGTCAAAAGGTAGCGTACCCCAATCAGGGCGTCTGCCTCGTCGAAGAGTTAAACGAACATACGTTTGGAACGATCTCGATCAGCGGCTACACGCTGCGTGTGCTCAACGACAATTCCACTATTTTCGTGCCCGAAAAAAATGCGGGCAGCGTCGGCATCAGACCGTTAATTAGCTCGTCGCAATGTCGACGGTTGATCAATATGCTGGCCGAGGATTTTGAGCCGTTTTCGGGTGACTGGAAATTGCGGTCAAAGGAATTTACCGAAAAGCTGCGTTCCGGCGATATTTTTCAGACCGCCGAGGTTCTAAAAATGCTGACCTTTCTCAGTCATGAAAAGAGATTGTCATTTCGCGAGCAAACACTGCTCGAAAAATCGCGATTTTTGATCGTCTCCGAGATATCAAACGCCGATCCGAAAGGTCAAACGCCGCTAGAGAGCGAGATTATAGGTTTGGTCGAAAGCGCCTGTTCAAAACATGTCGTACAGCCACTGGAGGCGATCGCCGCCGCGACCGTTCACTGAGATCTAATCGGGTTTTGTATAGCTCGCGCGCACGACAGTTTTGATGTTTCCCCGTACGTGATAGTCGCCCTCGATCTCGACCTTGAGCGGATCACACGCGGCGACGAAATCTTCGAGAATGACGTTGACGACGTGCTCATGAAATATCTTTACGTCGCGAAACGAGTTGATGTAAAGTTTGAGGCTCTTGAGCTCGACACAGAGTATGTTCGGAACGTATTTGAGTCTGATTACGCCAAAATCCGGAAAATCCGAGAACGGACAGATTGCCGTAAATTCGGGCATTTCGAATTCGACCCAGATCTCCTTTCCGACAAACTCGTAGGCAAAAGCATCGAGTGGAAACAGATTCATTTCGCCGCGAGGCGTCGGGCGAATGTCTAATTGCTGCATATTAACCCCTTCGGGCATTCTTTCGTCTAACATATTAAGTCTTTCCGGTGCAGAAGCCCGCGCGTGAGCAAGGGCGAAACATCCAACTTGCGCGTTTCGCCCTTGCTTACGCGCGGGCTTCTGCAAATACAGGCTGGCTCATCTCACATACCGATGCTTTCTCGAACCCAAACCCCTCACAGCAGCGAGGTCGTTGACACCTTTATCGCGAAGTTTGGTCAGCAAATTCACAAAAATATGCGCGGTCGCGTACGCATCGGCTGACGCTCGATGATGGTTGACGAGATCAATGTCGTAGTGTTCGGCGACCGTCTTTAGCTTGTGATTCAAAATATCCGGGAGCAATCTGCGCGAAAGCTGCACGGTGCATAGACACGGGTTGCCAAGGCGATATTTGCCAAAAACACGGCTGATCTCGTGATTTAGAAAGCGCATGTCAAAGCCCGAATTATGCGCAACCAGTATTGAATCGCCGATAAAGTCGAGAAAATCATTCGCAACATCGGCAAAAAGCGGTGCCGTCGAAACCATTTCGTCGTCGATTCCGGTCAGCGAGGTAATAAAATGCGGAATCGGTGTCTCAGGATTTACGAGGGTTTGAAATTCCTCTTTCACCTCGCCGTTCTTTACGCGGTAAGCACCGATCTCCGTGATGCGGCACGGCGGCGCCTTTGCTCCGGTTGTCTCCAGATCGAAAACAACAAATTCCGTCTCCATCAGCTCGCGGCCCTCGAACTCGTCAATCCTAAGCTCAACTGTGTCACCATTTAGCGACAGTCGCGGATCACTCGAAATCAGATCGGCGACAAGCAAACGGGCAAGCCGTTGGTCGGGCTTTCTGATCTTCATCACGAAATCAACCACGCTAACCGCCGACGCCCGGCCACCAAACGAGCGGAGCAACGCCACGGTTTCGTTTATTAGCAATGACTCGGAGATGAGATTAGGATATGGTGTCATCAATCGAAGTTTAGCAGAGTTTGGAGAGTTTATTGAGTCCGAAGGTGTGTTGAGTTAGTCTATATCCAATGGATGTCCTGAATCGATTTGAAGAAACTAATGCCTTGCTCGACGGGCATTTTGTTTTGTCGAGCGGTTTACACAGCCCGAAATACCTGCAATGCGCACTCGCGTTGCAGCATCCCGTTGATGCGGCAGCGTTTGGTAAGGCAATCGCGGCGCATTATTCAACCGACGATATAGACGTGGTCGCTTCGCCCGCGATTGGTGGACTCGTGATCGGATTTGCGACGGCTCAGGCGTTGGGCAAGCGGTTTATCTGGACAGAGCGTCAGGACCGCGTAATGACTTTGCGGCGGGGGTTTACGGCTAAGCCGGGTGAGCGAATTCTGGTTGTCGAAGATGTGATCACAACCGGCGGTTCGACGCGCGAGTGTATCGCGGCCCTCGAAGCGAACGGGGCAAAAATCGTTGCCGCCGCTTCGATTGTCGACCGCTCGAATGGCGCGGCCGATGTCGGCGTGCCGCGAATATCGCTGGTTAGTCTCGATGTGCCGAGTTATCCGGCCAGCTCGTGTCCGATGTGCGCTGACGGCATCGAGGCCGTAAAACCTGGGAGCCGTAAGTCATGAACGCCGCCGTCCAGCAATTCTGGGATGATTTTCTTATAATGGAGCCGGCGGTCCCGAAAGACACGCCCTTGCAGGTTTGGTTTTTTGGGAATTGTGCTGATATGGCGGCAGAGCTGGCTGGGCTGGTTATTTCGGGCAAGAAACTTGCGACCGCGAGCCTCGCGGCGGTGAACGCGATCAAGCCCGACGAGGCTCCGATTCCCGATGGTTACAGTGTTGTGACCGATTTTGCAGGATTGCCGATGTGTGTGATCCAAACGGTCGAGATCAGACATTTGCCGTTCGAAGAGGTCGATGCTCAGTTCGCCTCGGACGAAGGCGAGGGCGATCAAACGCTGGAATATTGGCGCGACCGTGCATTGGCGGTATTTTTCGCGGGAAGCAGCCGAACTCGGCATCGATTTTGATGAACGCTCGATCGTTTGCTGTGAGCGTTTCAGACTTTTGTATCCTTGATGAACTACAAACTGTTGATTCAATACGATGGCACCGACTTTCACGGCTGGCAGGTGCAGGAAAACGACCGGACGATCCAGGGCGAGCTCGAGCGTGTGATCGGGATGATCGCGGATATGGACGTTGCGGTTGTTGGTTCAGGACGGACCGACGCGGGTGTTCACGCCGAGGGACAGGTGGCGAACGTGAATCTGCACAGCAAATTTACGCCGGAGAGGCTAAAACATGCGATCAACGGCAATCTCTGGCGCGATATACGCATAATGAAGGCCGAAAAGGCCCCGGACGAATTTCACGCCCGCTTCTCGGCAAAACGAAAAACGTACATTTATCGCGTCGTCAACGGCCCGGTAATGTCGCCATTCTGGCGTCGATTTGCCCATCACGAAGCCCGACCGCTCGATGTTAGGCGGATGAACGAAACTGCTCGTTTATTCCTCGGCGAACACGACTGGACGGCGTTTGCCTCGGCTAAATCGGATGGCGACACGCGCGTCCGAGACGTTCTGGATTTCACCGTGGAATCGAGTTGGAACGCCCAGGCTCAGGGCGTGATGATCGAGTTTAGGATAACGGCGACAGGCTTTCTGCGATACATGGTCCGCTCGATCGTCGGCACGATGCTCGAGGTCGGGCGGGGTGAAAAAGATAGTGATACAATTCAAACGGCGATCATCACAGGTGACCGTGACCTGGCTGGCAAAACGGCTTCGGCACAGGGTTTGACGCTGTATCGCGTGGAATATGACTAAGAATTTTGCCCGCTAAACACGCGAAAAAGGCTAAACATTGGTTGAAGAATGTCGGAGCTGATTTATAAAGATGAGAGTTACAAGATAATCGGAGCTTGTTTCGAGGTTTACAAGCTCAAGGGAATTGGTTACACCGAGCATGTTTATCAGGAGTGCCTCGCCTATGAATTCGAGTTGCAGAGAATTCCTTATGTTTCCCAGCCGGCGTTAGAACTTGAATATAAAGGAAGAATTTTGGAACAGACCTTTAAGCCTGATTTTATTTGTTACGGAAAGATCATTTTGGAGCTTAAAGCTCTCGAAAAGTTGGTCGACCCGCATCGATCCCAGGTGCTCAACTACCTGAATGCGACGGGATTTGAACTAGGGCTTTTAGTAAATTTCGGACATTTCCCTAGACTAGAATACGAACGGTTAGTAAACACCCGTCGTCGTTCTTAATGGCGGTTAATGGAAGCGAAAAAACGCAAAAATTGAAGTTTCTTTTTAGCAACTTTCGCGTATTTCGCGGGCAAAAATCCGATGCTCATTTATCACATAGTTTTACCGGAAGTTTGGGCGGGGTTTGATACCGGGCTTTACCGACACGCGAGCCTTGCGGACGAGGGATTTATTCATTGCAGTTTTGGGGAGCAGCTCGACGGTGTTATCGGGCGATATTACAGCGGGGCGGAAAGCCTTGTCATTGTCGAGATCGAGAGTGATCGGCTAATGTCGCGCATGATAAAGGAACCATCAACAAACAGCGAAATTTATCCACATATTTACGGCCCAATAAATCGCGACGCTATTGTCAGTGCAGAAACACGACCGGTAGGGAGTGCGCACTCTTAGCCACGTGCACACTCCCTACCGGTCGTATTTCTGCCTTCAATTCTATGCACGAGAATTTTTCAGGGATCGTCAAACCCAATTCTGCCGAGGCGCGTCTTTTGGCGGAGATTGATTCCGCGCGTATGCCACAGCACGTTGCGGTCATCATGGACGGCAATGGACGGTGGGCAAAAAAGCAGGGAAGGCCGCGAATTTTCGGCCATCGTGCCGGCGGAGAATCAGTTAGAGCGATCATCGATACATGTACACGGCTTGAGGTTAAAGCGGTCACGCTCTACGCATTCTCGACCGAAAACTGGAAACGCCCGCAGGCCGAGATCAGAGGCCTGATGAGAATGCTGATTCGCTATATTCGCACCGATCTAAACGAAGTCCACAAAAATAACATCCGTTTTCAAGCCATCGGCCATATCGAAGGCCTCTTTGAAGACGTCCAGAAAGAGATCGCTCGTGCGACCGAGATGACGGCCGAGAATACCGGAATGGTGATGAGCGTTGCCCTAAATTATGGTGCCCGTGCGGAAATCGTCCGCGCCGCTCGCCTCGCATTTGTCGATATTGAGCGACGTAATGACGTGATTGATCATTTGACCGAGGATGACATCCAGCGCAACCTATACACACACGGGCTGCCCGAGGTCGATCTGATGATCAGGACGAGCGGCGAATTTCGGATCTCAAATTTCCTGCTGTGGCAGCTTGCATACAGCGAAATTTACGTCACGCCGACGCTCTTTCCTGATTTTCGACGTCCCGAAATTTTCGAGGCGATACTGGATTACCAAAAAAGGGATCGGCGATTTGGCGGAATAAAGGGAGAACCACCTGCGTAAGCGGGTGGTCGGTTGCGAAGGGATGGACCCGACGCTTTACCCTGCGAGCTAACCACCCGCTGACGCAGGTGGTTCTCCCTTTTAAGAATCATCAGGAGGATCACCATGGCAACTTACCGCGAATGGGAAGACAATACAATTCCCTACGGATATCTGATAACTTTTAGAACGTACGGCACCTGGCTTCACGGTGACGAGCGCGGATCAGTTGATCGCCTGAACAATATCTACATGACACCCCGCATCAAAAAGATCGCGGCGAGAGAACGCTACCACCGATCTCTCATGAAACGGCCACCCGTCGTTCTCGACTCAGAGATGCGGATGAGCGTCGAAATGGCCATCCGCGAAGTATGTGACCATAAAAACTGGCTTTTGCGTGCGATAAACGTAAGAACTAATCACGCACACGCCGTGGCGACTACGTCGGACCGAAATCACTCGAAGGTTCTGAACGCTTTCAAGGCGTATTCAACGAGAAAGATGCGTGAGCGTGGGTGTTGGGTTTTGGATCAATCTCCGTGGAGCGACAAGGGAAGCCAACGTGTGCTGTGGAATGCTAATTCCCTCTGGTATGCTTGTAACTACGTTCTGAACGCGCAAGGGCCCGATCTGGACGATTATGATGCATGGTTGAGCAGACAAGAGCCACCCGCTGACGCAGGTGGTTCTCCCTTATTGGACAGCGATGGTGAATGGTTGAGCAGACAAGAGCCACCCGCTGACGCAGGTGGTTCTCCCTTATTGGACAGCGATGGTGAATGGGTGCGCAGACAAGAGCCACCCGCTGACGCAGGTGGTTCTCCCTTATTGGACAGCGATGGTGAATGGGTGCGCAGGCAAGAGCCAGCCGCTGACGTAGGTGGTTCTCCCTCATGAAAACACGAATCCTCACAGCTCTAATTGCACTTCCGATAGTGATCGCGGCAATTATTTTGCCGTTGTGGGTGCCGCAGGCGGTTTGGCTGTTTGTTGCGATCGCGGGAGTAGCTTTGGCGGCGGGGCTGTTTGAATTTTATTCGCTGACTAAGAAGCTGGAGCTAAAAGCTGATGCCGCAATCGGTTATTTGGCCTCGGCGGCGTTGTTTATTGGTTTCGTGTTCGATGCTCCGGCAAAGGCTCCAGATCTATTGGTTGCAACACTCGCGGCGATTATGATCGCGGTTTTGATCTCACAGACATTTCGATTCCAAAAAGACTTTTCCAGAATGCAGACCGGCATCGGCGTGACGCTGCTTGGGATATTTTATGTCGTATTTTTGGGCGGATTTTTGGTGGCGACACGGGTCGGATTTGAAACGGTACCCGGACTATCGACCAAACTCTTAGGATACTTTTTCCTCATAATCTTCGGTTCTGATGCCGGAGCCTATTTTGCCGGACGCTCTCTCGGTAAACACAAACTCGCCCCGACGATCTCGCCCGGCAAAACCGTCGAAGGCCTCATCGGCGGCTTGATTACCGCCGCCGCATTCGCGGCCGTCTCAACCGCGACATTTTTCCCCGAATTGCCTTATCAATTCTCGATTCCGCTCGCCTGCGTTTTAGCTGTCGTCGGAGTACTCGGTGATCTCTGCGAAAGCGCCATGAAACGCGGTTCAGGCTCAAAGGACGCAGGCTCCATAATCCCCGGCCACGGCGGATTTCTCGATAGGCTCGATAGTTTGCTCTTTGGTGCACCGATACTGTATTATTTCGCTAGGTTTTATTTTTCATGAACGCAGTTCGATTTGACGACAATAATAATACGTAGGCGCGGGGTGTTAATTGGTTTGACTCTCCGCCTTTCGTTTGTCACAAATCGAAAGGCGTTTTTGTTTTGTCAGAACCGCCTGCGTAAGCGGGCGGCAAAAGAGGTGGATTGCAGAGAGTTCGCTTGTGCTTTCAACTTGATTTCGCGGAGCGTTGATTGCCGCCCGCTGACGCAGGCGGTTCCGACAGATTCGCGGGCAAAATATCTTAATTCTTATGTTAGACGTACTTGGAACTTTAGAGAGAACAAATACTTGCGGTGAACTTCGGGCTGAGCATGTCGGCCACTCGGTGATTCTGATGGGTTGGGTGGCGAAGAAACGTGATTTTGGCGTTTTTACGTTTGTCGATCTGCGTGACCGCGACGGGGTGACGCAGGTTGTGGTGAGCGAAGAAAAGGCCGCTGAGGCTCATACCAAGGCGAAGAATCTGCGTGGCGAATTCGTGATCGCTGTAAAAGGCGAGGTTGTTCGTCGTGAAGAAGGTGCGAAGAACGCCAAGCTGCCGACCGGTGAGATCGAAGTCAAGGTGAGCGAGATCTTGGTGTTGAACGACGCGAACGTGCTGCCGTTTCAGCTCGAAGTTGCGGGTTCAGAGAACCTCGCGGCGGAAGACACGCGTCTCAAATACCGCTATCTCGACCTGAGAAGGCCGCAGTTGCAGCACAATATTCGCACTCGTGCCAAAGCTGTCGCGGCGATCCGCGAGTATTTTGACACTCGTGGATTTATCGAGATCGAGACGCCTATCTTGCTTAAATCGACGCCGGAAGGAGCGAGAGATTTTGTCGTGCCTTCGCGAATTCACACGGGCAAATTCTTCGCTCTGCCGCAATCCCCGCAGATATTGAAGCAGTTGACGATGATCTCGGGCTTCGACAAGTATTACCAGATCGCCCGCTGTTTTCGCGACGAAGACCTCCGAGCTGACCGCCAACCCGAGTTTACGCAGCTAGACATGGAGATGTCGTTTGCCCATCAGGAGATGGCGTATCGCGAGATGCAGGGCATGTTTAACCACGTCTTTACAAAGGTCGGCGGCATCGAACTGCCCGCAGCGTGGCCCCGAATGACGTATGCGGAAGCGATGCGTCGATACGGCTCGGACAAGCCGGATCTCCGCTTTGAGATGGAACTTGTTGATTTGAGTGATGATCTTCGCGATACCGATTTTGCTCCGTTTGCGGCAATCCTCGGAGGGCGGACACTTCTGTCCGCCAGTGACTCCGACACGCAGGCTGGAAGCCTGCGGTCCAGTGGGGAGATCAAATGTATCGTCGTCAAAGGCAAGGCCGACTATTCGCGTAAACAGCTCGATGAGCTTCAGGATTTTGTAAAACGCTACGGCGCCGGAGCTTTGGCGTGGATTAAGACGGTCGAACCAGAGGTCGGAACCGCCGGGAGCGATAGCGGCTGGGCTCTTACGTCCTCGCTACTCAAGGTTCTCGGGGAAGACAAGATAGCTCAGCTTGCAAAAACGGCTGGGCTTGAGAAAGGCGATCTCGTTCTCATCGTCGCGGGCCGCAAATCGGTAGTTGCTGCATCGCTCGGTGCTCTCCGAATCGAAATCGCAAAACGCGAGAATCTGATGGACCGCACGGCATACAAACCGCTGATCGTGACCGAATTCCCGATGTTTGAGCACGATGAAGCGACCGACCGCTACACGGCGGCGCATCACCCGTTTACGTCGCCGATGGACGAGGACCTCGAGAAATTCACGACCGCCGTCAATGACGAATCGCAGCATCATCTGCTCGGCGAGGTGCGCGCAAAGGCATACGACGCCGTTATCAATGGCTACGAATCCGCGGGCGGATCGATCCGTATTCACCAGAAGGACGTGCAGGCTTTGAACTTCAAGGCGCTCGGTATGTCGCTCGAATCGGCGCGGACGCAGTTCGGATTTTTCCTCGACGCATTGGAGTACGGTACGCCGCCGCACGGAGGCTTTGCCGCCGGCATCGAACGCACATGCATGATCCTCTGCGGCACCGAAAACATCCGCGACGTCATGGCCTTCCCCAAAACCGCCTCGGCCCAGGACCTGATGATGGACTCGCCTGGGGAGGTCGATTGCGCGCAGTTGAAGGAATTGGGAATTGAGGTTACCGGAGCATAAGTCATAAAATGTCAGCAAGGACGGAAGCTAAAATCGTAGCGGAGCGTGCCAGACAAGTTCTAACTCTCAATGCGGCGGTGCTAAGTGACGCGTATTTTTATCAGAGCACCCCGCTCTGTATCATTGACTCCGTATATTCCATTGGAGTGCGGTATGGCCAAGTACAGAATGTTGTGGATAGATACTGTAACTATTTCAAACTGAGGAAAACGAGGGAAGATAAAGATACTTTGCCGTCGCTTGGTACGCAAGAATCAACCAGCGATTTCTACAACAAGATGCGAGATCTTGGCATCGAGAAATTTACTGCAGATATATTTCGTAACCGTCAGCGAACTTCCACTAAAGGCGGAATACTTAAAGCGGAGGCAATCTACAGGTTTGCCGAAGTGCTAAAGAATCACGATGTAAACTATTTGCAGGATGCTTCAGCGGCAGTTCCGAATAAAGAACTCGAAACCGACATTGAGCAAATTGCGGGACAACGGAGTGGAATATCACTAAAATACTTCTTTATGCTGTCGGGTTCTGAAGAGCTTATTAAGCCGGATAGGATGATCCAGAGATTCCTTGAAAGCGTGTTGCCAAGGCCCGTGAAGATCGATGAATGTCAGCAACTGTTGAGCGGGGCTGTGGGGGAACTCAGAAGCGATTATCCGGAAATGACACCGCGACTGTTGGATAATTTGATTTGGCAGCATCAAAGACAACAAAAGCAACGGGCTATCAAATAGTGCGAATATCAAGAAACGTTTGTCACATGTTTTTTGTGACATAGTTCGGAAATGCCAGCTTCCTTTCAAAACTCATCAGACACGATGCCCGAGGCAGTTGTCAGCATGCCGAAGGGTGATTCCGACAAAGAAGCCGATCTTTTGCACAAGATCAAAACTATGTTTCCGACCGAAAAGCGTCGAAGGTACAACAAACTCTACGCGAAATTTAAGGACGACAAAATAGCAGACGGAGAGCGGGCTGAACTGATTGACCTTGTCGAAGAGTTTGAGAACTTAAACGTCAAGCGGCTGGAATATGTCGCCGATATTGCGAACATACGAAGCCAGCCGTTCGCGGAAGTGTTTAAGGACTTGGGTTTAAAGCCGCAGAAATGAAAATGACGGAACGAGGGTTTGCGGAAACGCGGCGAGCATTAGCCTCGAACCTGCCAACTTTTGTTCCAAGTGACAACTGAACAGCAATATGGAGACCAGCGCCGTTGCAATCGTCCTTGCCATCTTCGCCATCGCGATCCTCTATTCCTCGGTCGGGCATGGCGGGGCTTCGGGGTATTTGGCGGTGATGGCGTTTTTGGCGGTGGCGCCTGGGGTGACACGGCCGACGGCTTTGGTTTTGAATTTGTTTGTGGCGTCGATCGGGACGGTGCAGTTTTATCGTGCGGGGTATTTTTCGTGGGCCGTATTTTTGCCGTTCGCGGCGTCGTCGATACCGATGGCGTTTGTTGGCGGGATGATCCATTTGCCGACGAATATTTATAAGATCGTGCTGGGCGTCGTGCTGATGCTCGCCGCCATTAGGCTTGCGATAAAGCTAAAGAATGACGACGAAGTAAAAAATCCGCCGCTCGTCGCGTGTTTGCTGATCGGAGCGATAATCGGCCTTTTATCTGCGCTGGTCGGCGTCGGCGGCGGGATATTTTTGACGCCGATATTGCTGCTGATGCGTTGGGCCGAGACGCGTGTCGCGGCGGGCGTTTCGGTTCTCTTTATTTTTGTTAATTCGGCGGCTGGCCTTGCCGGTCAATACTACGACGGGAAACTTAGCGGGCTTCCAAATGAAGTTTGGATATGGATCACGGCGGCCGTTGTCGGCGGACTGATCGGTTCGACGCTTGGAAGTAAGAAATTCGATTCGATAACCTTACGGCGGGTTTTGGCGGTTGTGCTTTTGTTTGCGGGTGTTAAGCTCATCTTGGTTTGACGGAACAAGGACTGGAGCGGCAAGCATCCTGCTTGCCAGCAGTCGAAGACCGCTTAGGTTCCCCGGTTTCAATTCAAGTTTTGATACTCATAACACCGCAGAAGCTGCGGCGTTGCAGGCAGGATGCCTGCGCTCCAGTCGGGGCAACTGCTTTGGGTTATAACTAATCAAACACTGCGGACTCTTTTCCACCGCTTTATGAGGTTTTTCGCTCTAATTTTTACGGTGACGCTTTTTGCATCGATTGCGTCGGGGCAATCGGGCCGTCAGAAGCCGAGTCCGACGCCGACGCCGCGGCAGATTATCGGGCCGTCGGTCATTTACCTGCCGGCGGAGACGGCGATGCCTGCCGGAAAACCGACGCCCACCCCACCCCCAACCCTGAAAGCTGCCAACAACGACGACATTATCAGGGTCGATTCGGTGCTGATCCCGATCCCGGTCTCGGTACTCGATCAGACAGGCAGGGCAGTTCCGACGCTGCAGCTCAAGGATTTTGAACTAAAGATCGATGGCAAATTGGTCGAGATCGGTGAGCTTGCGCGAAGCGATACGCCGATTCGTCTGGCGATGCTTTTTGATAATTCGTCGAGTGTGCTGATCGCACGCGAGTTTGAAAAGGATGCGGCCGTCCGATTTTTTCGTCGGGTAATACGCCCTGACAAGGATAAAGCAGCGTTGTTTTCCGTCGCCGATTATACACGCCTCGAACAGCCATTGACATCCGACGTTTCCCAGCTAACACAGTCGATCGAGATGTTTCCCGAACCAAAAGGTGCGACGGCCCTACTAGACGGGATAATCGAGGTTGCCGAATATCTAAAATCCGCTAATGGCCGTCGCGTCGTCGTGATCGTCTCAGATGGTGAGGACACGTACAGCGATCTAAAAACTACGCTCGAGGGCGTAGTAAAATCGCTGCAGGTCAACGATTGTCAGGTCTATGTAGTGAAAACAAAGGACTTTGAAAATTTCAAACGCACCGGCCTTCGCGGCGGCAATGCCAACATTCGGGCGCTCACGGCCGAACGCCGCATGATCGAACTCGCCGAACAAACCGGCGGTGCCGTCTATTCGCCGATCGACGAAGCCGAGATGAAGCAGGCCTTTGACCGCATCTCCGCCGAGCTCTCGCAGCAGTATATTCTCAGTTATTATCCCGACGACGAAACCGGAAAACCAGGCGAATTTCGCACGATCTCTCTCGCCGTTAAGTCCAGGCAAAACTTGACTATCCGCACCAGAAAAGGTTATTACGTTGGTAGGAAGTGAGGTAACATTTATGACGCCAGCCGAAATAGTTGCGGAGATACGAAAACTGCCAATCCGTGATTGGAATTCGATAAAGGACGAAGTTCAAGATGGCTTATCGAAATTCGTGCCTGGTGGCCCAATGACCGAGGAAGAACTCAATCAACTTCTTTATGCAAAGGGCATAATCGGCAATATTCCAGACCTATCTAAATACACGGATGAAGATGAAGATTGGGAACCGATCGAGATCCCCGGCCGCCCTACATCCGAATTGATCATTGAGGATCGACGGTAATGGCGGCGTACTTTTTTGACAGCAGTGCGCTGATAAAACGATTTTCCCTCGAAGCGGGATCGAGATGGGTTCTGAAGCTTTTACGACCATCTACCGGGCATTCGATATACATCGTGCGAATTACTCCAGCCGAAGTTATTGCCGGCCTTGCCAGGCAAAACCGTGTCGGCTCTCTATCGTTGAAGGAATTGGATCGCAGTGAAAGGCGACTGCGGCGACGAGATGATTTCGGCTTTGGCGTTGTCGATGTTAGCCAAACAATTGTCGACCGTGCAATTGCTTTGATCAGGCTCCATGGATTGCGGGGATATGACGCGGTTCAACTGGCGGCTGCCTTAGAGGTGAAAAATGGACGCTGGCTAATTGCTGGACAAAGCGTTGTTTTCGTTTCCGCAGACGATGCATTGAATAAGGCGGCTTTAGCCGAGGGTTTGACTGTAGAGAATCCAAATAACTACCTCTGATCGATTTCCAATGCTCCAAGACAACCTCACCCAATTTCTCCAGCACCTCAAATACGAGCGTAATTTGAGTGAGCACACGCTGCGCAATTATGCGAGCGATTTGGAGCAATTTAGGCTGCACCTTTTCCGCGTCGAAAAGCGTGCGGATATGCCGGTGGCTGAGATCGACCGGCTGACGATACGCGAATGGATGGCGGAGCTTCACGTAGATCACAAAAAGGCCTCGATCGCGCGAAAGCTCGCCAGTCTTCGCACGTTTTTCCAATTCCTCGTCCGCGAAGGCACGATTGAATCGAATCCGGCCAAACAGGTCGCGACGCCAAAGATCGAGCGCAAATTGCCAAATCATCTCTCGATAGAAGATGCGGTCAGATTCATCGAAACACCGGACATCAACACCGATCTCGGACGACGCGACCGGGCGATAATCGAGTTTTTGTACGCGACGGGAATTCGTGTCGGCGAACTCGTGGGGATAAATATTTCGGACGTGGATTTTCGCGAGAAGTTGGTGTGGGTCACCGGCAAACGTAAAAAACAGCGGATCGTGCCATTTGGCGAACCGGCGCTCGAGGCCGTGATGCTTTATCTGGAGAAAACACGCGAAGTATTTTTAAACGAATGTCCGGCCGCCGATCGCGATCTGCAAGCCCTCTTTTTACATCGCCGCGGCGGTCGCATCACGACCCGTTCGGTCGGGCGGCTGATAGATAAATACATAAAGCTCTGTGCAGACATCCACGATATCTCGCCGCATTCATTGAGACATACATTTGCCACGCACCTCCTCGACCAGGGCGCCGACCTGCGAGATATCCAGGAACTTCTCGGCCACGCCCGGCTGACCACGACCCAAATATATACGCAGGTGTCGATGGAAAAGATGATCGAGGTTTATGACAAAGCTCATCCTAAGGCTTAGGAAAGAATGGAACACGGATAACACAGATTTAACGGATTAACACGGATAAGAAAATCCGATAAACTATTTCCGTATCTGGGAATCCGTCAAATCCGTCAAATCCGTCTTAATCCGTGTTCCAATTCTTTTTTGAATGCCAAAATATATGAAAAAGCTCCAGTTTATTGCCATTGCATTGTTCGCTCTCTCCTCGGTGGTCGTTGCGCAGGACAAACTCCTGACGCTCGACGACATTTTTAACCCCGACGCAGCAAAGCGCGTTCGGTTTAGCGGCGACACCCGTTGCGGTGCAGTGGTCGCCGGATGGCAAATCGTTCAAGCAAGTGATCGGCGGGAAACTGATGCGTGTAGATGTGCTGACTTCGCAGGCGGCGCCTTATTTGGATACTGGTTCGCTTTCGGCGGCGTTGCAGAGGGTCGGCGTTGGCGCCGCGGACGCGGCGGCGCTGGCAAACTCGCCATTTTTGCAGTTCAATGCCACGGAAACCGCTATCGTGATCAACAACGCAAACGATCTCTGGCTTTACGAGATGGCGGCGCGGTCGATCAAGCGTTTGACAAATAATCGCGACGAGGAGAAAGAACCTGATTTTAGCCCCGACGGCAAAATGATAAGTTTTGTCCGCGGCAACAATCTTTTCGTGGTCGATCAAAAGGGCAGCGAAAAGCAGTTGACCCGTGACGGCAAAGAGGGCGACAAACCGGTCTTTAACGGCTATCTCGATTGGGTTTATGAAGAGGAGCTTTACGGCCGCGGGCAGAAGCGTGGTTATTGGTGGTCGCCCGATTCTAAAAACATCGCGTTTTTGCGCCTCGATGAAGCTCCGGTACCCAGATTTGTAATTACCAATGACATTCCGATCGATCAGACGGTCGAATATACCGATTATCCGCAGGCGGGCGATGGTAATCCGATCGTTCGGCTCGGAATTGCGGATGTCGGAAAAACAACGCTGCCAAATCCGGGGCGAATCCCGAAGATCGGTGAGCGCCTGCCGCCGACGCTTTTGCGGCTCGGTGATGCGGTAAAATTTGTCGATACGACCGCTTACAAACCCGACGATTTTCTTATCGCCCGTGTCGCGTGGGCGCCGGACAGCAAGAATGTCTTGTTTCAGGCGCTCAATCGCGAACAGACCTTCCTCGACCTAAACGCCGCGAATCTCAACGGAAAAGTGACGAAGGTACTGACCGAAACGACGCCGGCTTGGGTCGAGGTTTATGACAATCCGACTTTCCTGGCCGATGGCATTGCCGTCTGGCAATCGGCACGCAATGGTTGGAAACATTTATATTTGTACAGCAGCGATGGCAAACTTGTCCGCCAATTGACAAGCGGTAAGTGGGAAGTCAGAACGCTTTACGGCGTCGACGAAGCGACCGGCTGGGTCTATTTTTCAGCGACAAAGGACAGCCACATTGCCGAGAATATCTATCGCGTTCGCACAACCGGCGGCGACGTCGAACGTGTCTCAAAAGGCGATGGTTGGCACGCGGCGGCGTTTAACAAAACCTTTACCCACTACGTCGAAAACTGGAGCGATGCCAAAACTCCGACGCAGACACGGCTTTTCAAGGCCGACGGCACGCTCGAACGCGTCATTAACGAAAACAAGGTCGATGTTGCCAAACAATACCGGCTCAGCACGCCTGAGTTTATGAATGTAAAAACGCAGGACGGCTTTGAAATGGAGGCGATGATGATAAAACCGCCTGATTTTGACCCTTCGAAAAAGTATCCGGTTTTTCAGTTTACCTACGCCGGCCCGCACGCTCCGTCGGTGGCGAATCGGTGGGGCGGCAATCGCGGTATGTGGTTTCAGATGCTGGCCCAAAAAGGCTATATCGTCTGGGTCTGTGACAACCGCTCAGCCAGCGGCAAAGGCGAGGAATCGGTCTGGCCAATCTACAAACGCATGTACGAGCTCGAGCTGCGCGATATCGAGGACGGTCTGAATTACCTCAAATCGCTCCCCTACATCGACGGTAGCCGCATCGGCATCCACGGCTGGAGCTATGGCGGTTCGATGACGAGCTATGCATTGACGCATTCGAAATCGTTCAAAATCGGCATCGCCGGCGGCACGGGAACCGACTGGCGGCTTTACGATTCGATCTACACCGAGCGCTATATGCTGACGCCGCAAAACAATCCGGAAGGCTACGACCGGACGTCAATAGTAAAATCCGCCAAAGACCTCAGCGGCAAACTCCTCCTCATCCACGGCCAAATGGACGACAACGTCCACATGCAAAACACAACGCAGCTCGTCTACGAACTCCAAAAAGCCGACAAGCACTTCGAGCTAATGATCTACCCCACCGCCCGCCACGGCCTAACCGACCCGCGCCAGGTGAAGCATTGGTACACCATGATGACCGAGTTTATTTTGCGGAATTTGTAAGGAGCTATTTAGCATCGCAGGGTGTCAAGGCATACAGGAAATGCGTGATTCAATAATACCTATCGAGCGAATCGAACAAAGAATATTTGTAATACGCGGCGAACGCGTGATACTCGACACCGATCTGGCGGAGATCTATGGAGTCACGACCGCGAGGCTGAACCAGCAGGTTAGACGCAATTCAAAACGGTTCCCAGCCGATTTCATGTTCGAGCTTTCTACGGACGAGCACACCGCTTTGATATTGCAAATTGCAACATCAAAGACGGGCCGGGGCGGGCGAAGAAAACTTCCGCTGGTTTTCACCGAACACGGCGCACTTATGGCGGTCAACGTTCTCAACAGTCCTCGTGCCGTCGAAGCAAGCGTTCAGGTCGTCCGCGCTTTCGTTAGAATGCGAAACATGCTCGCATCCAATGCCGAGCTGTCAAAAAAGATCGAGTCGCTCGAAAAGAAATACGACGGCCAGTTCAAAGCGGTTTTCGACACAATCAAAAAGCTAATGACGCCACCCACCAAACCCAAGAGCGCCATAGGCTTCGTCGGAGCCAAGAAATAGGAACCCCGCCACGGCCTAACCGACCCGCGACAGGTCAAACACTGGTACACGATGATGACCGAGTTTATTTTGCGGAATTTGTAGGAGCTGGCTTTTCGCGGGGCTTTGAAGTTTGCTGCGGTTAGGTGATATTCTTTGCAGACAATCACGATTTCCCTATGCCTAAACAACGCAATACTTTACTCGGCCAAAAGCCAATCGAGCAATACGAGCACACGGACAAGGACCGCCTGAATAATCCACCGGTCGGGCTTGTCGATTCGCAGACCGACAACGGCGGGCAGAAAAAGAAAACATATTCATACGATCCGCATCTTGATCCACAGCTCCAGTGGGCGGGCAAGGCCGAGCATACGAGTTTTGAAGTGCCGACCGTCAGCCTCCACGTCCACGAACGCATCGATCCGCGACGGATAATCGCCGAGGTGCAGAAGCCCGCGCGTGAGCAAGGGCGTAACACTCAACCCAGCCTCTTCGAGACCGAGAAGAAACCCCTCCGCGAGGCCATCGAGTTCTACAAGCACAAGGAAAACTGGTCAAACCGTCTGATCGCTGGCGACAGCCTCCTTGTGATGAATTCGCTTCTCGAAAAAGAAGGAATGGGCGGCAAGGTGCAGATGGTCTATTTCGATCCGCCTTACGGGATCAAATACGGCTCGAACTTTCAGCCTTTCGTCAACAAACGCGATGTAAAGGACGGTAAGGACGAAGACCTGACCTCGGAACCGGAAATGATAAAGGCCTTTCGCGACACGTGGGAACTCGGCATCCATTCATATCTCACATATCTCCGCGACCGGCTTCTGCTTGCAAAGGAACTGCTCATGAAAGCGGAAGTATTTTTGTTCAGATAAGTGATGAGAACGTGCATCGCATGCGAATTGTTCTGGACGAAGTTTTCGGAGAAAAAAATTTCTTGATCTCAGATTAACTTCCAAACCGCGATGACGAAGCCAGGAGGCATTTACCAATGATGCATTGCGACTATTTGCTGTGGTACGGCAAAGGATAAGACAACAGACAAAAGTTTCGACAAATCTTCGTTCAAGGAAATAGTTCCCGACAAAGATGGTGTTACTCAATCGCAGTTGCAAGCGATCGTACGCTAGCAAGAAAAGTACGAGTTTACATTCAACGGCACGACTTAAAATCCTCGAAACGGTTGGCGACTTAAGAAAGAAGCGTTGCAACGACTGGCTGATCTTGGCCGCGTTTATCAGGCCGGACTTTACCGAAACATCAATCGGAACGCTTAAATATATTCGTTACGATAGCGACTTTCCATTTTTCCAGATCGACAACACTTGGAACCAGCAGTCATCCGAGCAAAACAAATCATATGTGGTTCAAACTTCTGACAAGATAATCCAGCGTTCAACTTTGATGACCACCGATCCCGGCGATCTTGTTCTTGATATTACATGCGGCAGCGGGACGACGGCGTTTGTGGCGGAGAATTGGGGAAGGCGTTGGATCACATGCGACACGTCGCGCGTTGCGACGGCGCTTGCCAAGCAGCGGCTGATGACGGCGGATTTCGATTATTTCGAGCTTGCCCACCCCGACGAAGGCGTCGGCAGCGGTTTCAGATACAAGACGGTTCCGCACATCACATCTAAAAAGCATCGCCAACAACGAACCCGCTCCACAGGAAACGCTCTACGACCAGCCGTTTATCGATAACAAAAAACAACGCGTCACGGGGCCGTTCACGGTCGAGGCCGTGCCAGCTCCGTATGCGAAATCTCCTGATTCCGAAAGCTCCCCTCCTTACGAAGGAGGGGTGGCATCCGCTTCGGATGACGGGGTGGTTCTTTCGTCGCCACCAGAGAACCACCCCGTCGGCGAAACGCCGACACCCCTCCTTCGTAAGGAGGGGAGCTTTGCGGCGGACGCGTCCGTCGCCCGCTCCGGTGAAACCTTACGCCAATCAGAATGGATCGACCGCTTGAAAGACGGCATCCGTGGCAAAGGCGGTGCAAAGATAGAATTCACCCGCGTCGAACCGCTCGGCGGTACGCACTACCTGCAGGCAGAGGCGGAGACGAAGCCAGTCGGCAGTGGGCAGTTGGCAGAAGGCAGTAAGCCGCAAAGAGTTGTAATTTGTTTCGGCCCGGAACATGCTCCGCTCGAACAACGGCTTGTCGAGCATGCTCTCGCGGAAGCGAACTCGCTGATGCCTAAACCTGAGATCGTTCTCTTCTGTGCGTTCCAGTTCGACCCCGAAGCCCGAAAGGATATCGAGGAAACCAACTGGCCCGGCGTTCAGCTACTCGAAGCACAAATGGACTCCGACCTGCAAAACGACGACCTTAAGAAGAAACCTCGCGACAAAACGAATCCGGGATTCTGGCTGATCGGGCAACCCGACGTCAGTGGGCAGTGGGCAGAAGGCAGTGGGCAGCAAGAACGGATGTATACCGTGACCGTCCATGGATTTGATTATTACAATCCGAAAACAGGAGAGGTCGAGTCCGGAGGTAAGGGCGACATCGCAATGTGGATGCTCGATCCGGATTACGACGATCGCAGCTTGTTTCCAACCCAAGTTTTCTTTCCAATGGCCGGCGACAAAGAAGGCTGGTCGCACCTTGCGAAGAATCTTAAAGCCGAGATCGACGAGGAAAAGATCGAGGCGTTTCGCGGAACGGTGTCATTGCCATTCAAACCGGGCAGAAAGGTTGCGGTAAAGATCATCGACGCTCGTGGAATCGAATCGCTAAAGATAATTCATCTTTAGCCGGCTTGCCGCATCGCAATGCGGAAATGGCTGTGCCTTTCCGTGCGGCATTCATTCATGTTTTCGCCCCACCTCTTCCGCATCCTGAGCCCGACTCGGTCGGGCTCAGGATACGGAAGAGGTGGGGCGGCCTTGCGGGAGAGTTCACGACGGCGAGGCATAGCCATCGCCGCACTGCGATATGGCGTAGCCGTAAATCAACATGCAGAAGATCGACAAGCTCATAATTAACACGCCGTATGACGTGCCGTCGAAATATTGGCACTATGATCGTGAAACGCGAACATTTGAGAAGCGCGACGGTCGAAGGCCAGCGGGTTATATCGTGGCAACCGAAGGTTCAAGGTCATTCGATGATCCCGGTCAATTTGTTCAAATACAGCTGGTTGAGCGAATACGTCCACGTGTGGATAAATGGCGTGAATCTGGTTATTCCGGCGTGACAGGAATGACAAAGCGTTTGCTGAGTCATTGGTACGACCGTAACGGCAAAGATGAAAAGAAATTTTTCTTCTGCCAACTCGAAGCCATCGAAACACTGATCTGGCTGACGGAGGCACCGGAGGCCGAAGGGACGGGAATTGAAATCCCGTCTGACGGCGGCGGATTTGGACGATGGTGCAGCAAGATGGCGACCGGAACTGGTAAAACGGTTGTAATGAGTATGCTCATTGCCTGGCAGATTCTAAACAAGGTCGCTAGCCGTCAAGATACACGATTCTCAAAGAACGTTTTGATCGTTGCTCCCGGCCTAACGGTCAAAAGCCGGTTGGCGGTACTAAATCCGACCGATGTGGAGAACTATTACGAAGATTTTAATATCGTTCCGCCGGGACTGATGGAGACTCTTCGTCAAGGCAAGATCAAGATCATCAACTGGCATGCCCTAGCGTGGGACACGGAAGAAAAACTCTCTAAAAAGAAAACGGTTGATAAACGGGGTGCCAAAAGTGATGCGGCCTATGTACGCGAAGTGCTTGGGGACATGGCGAACGAGTCAAACTTTGTCGTTATCAACGACGAGGCTCATCATGCCTGGCGATTTAATCCTGAGAACAAAGGCATAAAAGCCGCTAAAGAAGACAAGGATGAAGCAACAGTTTGGGTCGGCGGTTTGGATCGTATAAACAACAATCGTGGAATACTTCGCTGCTTTGATCTATCGGCTACCCCATTCGCTCCGTCGGGCAAACGTGCGCAGGAAGAAGCGTTATTCAATTGGATCGTTTCCGATTTTGGTTTGAATGATGCTATCGAGTCGGGCCTCGTCAAAACGCCGCGGATCGTCATAAAGGACGACGGCAACGTAACCGATGAGTTGCGGTCAAGGCTCTATCACATTTACGCCGACCCGGAGGTAAACGCCGACATCATTCAAAAATCTGATCCGGCGACGCCGCTGCCCGATCTGATCAGGAATGCTTATTGGCTGCTCGGTGCAGATTGGAAAGCGACAAAAGATGCGTGGGAAGAAAAAGGCCATGCTGTTCCGCCGGTGATGATAACCGTCGCGAACACGACCTACACCTCGGCGAGGATCAAGTATTCGTTCGATACTGATTCCTTCAATTTGAAGGCAGCCGAACTTGGCGAACTTGGGCTACCTGAAAGGTCGCTCCAGATAGACAGCAGCATTTTGGGGAAGGTTGAAAAGGGCGAATTCGGGGAAATTGAAACCGATGAAGACGAAACCGAATCTGAGGAAACAGAAGGTGCGAAAAAGGAAACCAAAAAGGAATTAGCTCTAAGAATTCGTGCGATGGTAAATACTGTCGGACGAGCGGGCGAGCCGGGCGGCAATCTGCAAAACATCATGTCTGTCGGAATGCTGAGCGAAGGTTGGGACGCGAAGACTGTCACTCACATCATGGGGCTTCGTGCATTCAGCAGTCAGCTTCTATGTGAACAGGTGGTCGGACGAGGGCTTCGCCGGACGTCTTATGATGTAGAGGAAGACGGATTATTCGCATCGGAATATGTAAACATTTTTGGTGTACCATTCACCTTCTTACCGCATGAAGATTCTGGCGAAGGTCCGGCTCCGCCACCACCGCCAAAGACAAAGATCGAACCACTGAGATCAAAAGCCGAACATGAAATATCATTTCCAAATGTTCTTCGGATCGATCACATTTACAAACCAAAACTGACTCTCGATCTGGACGCAGTGAGGCCACTCGCCCTCGATCCTTACCAGAGCATCACGGAAGCTTCATTGGCTCCAATAATCGCCGGAAAGCCGAATCCGGCCGCCCTTAGCGAGATTGACCTGGAGGAGATATCGGAACGATTGCGGTTACAAACAATTGTATTCAAGGTAGCATCGCAGATATTCAACGCCGAGAAAAAACCCGAGTGGAAAGGAAGCCCGGAAATATTTTTGATGCAGTTAATTGGGCTGGTCGAGCAGTTTTTGAACTCCGGCAAGATCACTATCAAAGATCCGCTATTCAATCAGGACGAACGCCGCCGCCGGATTCTGCTAATGCTGAATATGAATAAGGTGATTCAGCATTTTTGGAACGAACTAAGAAGCGAAAACACGACAGAACTCACGCCTGTGTTCGACAAGGAGCATCCGATCCGTACAACCTCCGATGTAAGGACTTGGTACACGAGCAGGATGAGTGAGGCGATGGAAAAATCGCACATCAGCCATGTGGTTGGCGATAGCAAGATGGAAATTCTTGAGGGCCGCACAATAAACGACAACGAGCACGTAGAATCGTTTGTTAAAAACGATCATCTCGGATTTTTGATCTTTTACAATCACCAGGGCGTTGTAGCACGGTATTTCCCTGACTTCATTATTCGCTTTAGGAACGGTTTTCATTTGGTGCTTGAGACGAAAGGCCTCGACCGCGAAAAAGACAAAACCAAACGCTCATTTCTGGATCAATGGTGCAAAGCCGTGAATCAACACGGTGGGTTTGGGAAATGGAACTGGGCAGTTTCGTTTGATCCGAACGACGTCAATCAGATCCTTCAGAATCACTCACAGCACGACTTGACCTGACACTAACCATCCGTTCCGGCCTGGCTAAGAGTGATTACGGTATCAGTGTATGGGATAACCACAACTGGCGAACCAGCGGCGGTTTCGACTGGAGGGTGAGCATCCTGCTCACCGGTGGCGGGGCGAGCAGGATGCTCGCCCTCCAGGCAATCCGTAACGGCTCTAGGTTGGCGGGGTTTGCGAGGCAGGTCGCTGGTGGGTCGACTGGTAAACGTTTTTTGCCCGGATGGACCTTTGACCAGTTGCGGGTTTTCCTTCGACCAATCGCGTGTTTTAGGCCGTTTTTGGGTGAAAAACCTCCGAGCAAAGGGGCCCTTTTTGTCGGCAAATGTCGAAAAATGCTCGAAAATTGGCCGTTTTTGTAAAAATGTGGCACGTGCCACATTTAAAATCGAGAGAATTTAAAAAAACACAAAAAATCCACCCCCGGATTCTGCAACCGGGGGTTCGTTAACAGACGATTCCGAAGACTCAAGACTCAAGACTCAAGACTCTATGCCGGCCCCACTACTTTTTTTTGACTGTTTGGTAGATAAAAACGGGAAATCCTAGAAAAGTACGGCTCGGTGTGTCCGTGAAGATTCGGAGTGAGTTTGCGGCGTAGTAATTTTGCAGACGGCTCCGCGACTGGTATATCGTATCGCCAAAAAAGCCGAACAGCCGCCGGCCCGTGACAAGCCAAAACCAGGTGTTCACGAGCGAGCGAAGCGCGTAGATCTTTTCTTTCACCGACGGCGAAAGCAGCAAATAATAGAGGTAATAACCGGCGCCGTGGCCGATGATATGGGATCGGCCGCCGCCGCGCAGGACGCGGCCAAATTCGCTGATCGCCGTGTCTTCGCGCGTGTACGGCAGCACGACCTTGCAGATGACGCCGTCAACGCTTGTGTCGCTGAGCGGTATCGATTCGGCGGTGGCGCGGGCAACATGAAAACCTCGATTCCTACAGCTCTCAAGCGAATCTTGGTCAATATCGATGCCGATTGCCCGACAGCCCTGACCGACGATCTCCGCCATCTGGTCACCCGCTCCGCAGCCGACATCAAGCACCAATCCGCCAGCGTCAAAATCCAGTCCGTGTTCAGCCGAAAAAAACTGTGCGAGATCAAACATCAACCATTATTATGCCGTTTGACGGTAGAATATCTAATCGCCCGGCCGCTCGCCGAGCCAAAAGCAGAGCCCATCGGGGGCGACGATGTAGAAGACTTTCCATTTGGCGCCGTGATTGTTCGGAGGTGGGTTACTCGTCTCCGCTGTCATCTACCATTACCTCAGGGAATTCGGCCGAAAACTGCTCCCGAGTCTTAGCATCGATCTCGCCTCTCAGCGGCCGAGTGCCGATGTTTGGGCGGAAATTGCCGTTGTCGTCGTACAATCTCCGGTATTGGGCGGAGTTGCGGATTATGCCCTGGACGTATTGTTTTGTCTCTTTGAATGGGATTTTCTCGACGAATTCGTCCATCTCGGCGGGCAGCGTGGAGCGCCACGGGCCGACGCGGCCGGGGCCGGCGTTGTAGGCGATGGCGACATATTCGACGCGGCCAAATTTCGCGAACTGGTCCTTCATATATGCGGTTCCAAGCTCGATATTTAGGTCGGGTTGAAAGAGTTCCGAGGGCGAACGCGGAATGGTTGAAGCACCGTATTTACGGGCGACGGACTGCGCGGTAGGCAATAGAAGCTGCATCAGGCCGTAGGCTTTCGCGGGCGAAGCGGCGGCGGCTGAGAAGACGGTTTCCTGACGGATAAAGCCGGCAACCTGATGCTTGTCGAGACCGCGAGCGGCCGACCAACGCTTGATCTCGGCCCAGTTTGAGAGCGGGTAGAAAAAACTCCATTCTTCTTGCCCCATCTCCTCGGGAAACATCTGTGCGTAGTCGGGATATGGCTTTTGCATCGCAATCAGCGCCGATGTGTTGTCGCCTTTCCAACGGTAATGGCGGGCGAGGGCGAGGTTGATCTTCGGGCTGTTTGGAGCTGTTTTCTTGGCTTCGTTAAGCTCGTCGATTGCCCAATCAAAGAGGCCGATTGTCGAAAGCTCATCCGATTTTTCCGCACGGGCCAGCTCTTTTTCGCGCGCCGTCTCGGCCGCGACGGTCACGGTTTTGAGATTTGCGACTGCCTTGGCGACCGTCGGGTTCGGCGCATAGACCGACGCGCACCGTCGCTGCGATTTCATCACGGATAGGCGTTCGGCGGCGAGGTAGCCATACCAATTTGCCGAATAACGATAGATGACGGCGTCGTACAGAGCACAAGCTTCCTGAATTTTGTCAGAACGCTCGCTGTCGCGTGCAGCCCAATAGCCAGCCTTGCCGCGATTGCTGGTATCTTTGTCAGCGTAACGGGCAAGGTGGTCGATAAACATCTGCGATGACAGAGTAAAATTTCCGCCTTCGTGCTGAAACCACGCCGCCTCAAACTGAGCCACCGCCACCTCAACCGCGTTCGGATACGCGGCGACAGCCGTGTTGAAATAATAGCCCTCGTCAGTTCGGTTTTTGCCTTCGCGGGCGGCGAGACCAGCGTCGATGAGGGTTCGCGGCAAGAGCGCGCCGTTTGGAAAACTCGCACGCATTGCGTCCACAGTGCTGCGAACCTGCGGCCACATGCGCGCCTTCGCGTAGCCGAGGACCAGTTGACGATAACCGTCTTCGCGTTCAGGCGCTGAGACCGGCAATGCATCGAATGCGGCACGAATAGATGCCGCACTGCCCGAATTTGCGAGTGAGATCAACTGGCGGATGCGGATCGCGGGCGTTATCATCGGCGCGCTTTTTTCCGCGAGATCGCGATAGGCGAGCGCCGCGTTCGCATAGTCTTTGGCGGTGAACAATGAGTCAGCGAGAAGCAGTTGTTCGTCGCCGACAGGAAGCGGTCTTACCGGTTGAAGCGCATCGAGCCGAGCTTGCGCTTCTTTTCCGGCGGCGGTCGTGGGGCCGAGAAATATTGTACGTCGATAGTATTTGATCGCCTCAGCCTGCGAACCCTGCGCATCGTACGCTTTTGCCGCGAGTAGAGATGCGTCCTGATCCTTTTTTTCAAGGAGATCGACCAGCATCGGCGGCACCTCGACCGGGCGTCCGACGGCGATTGCCGACGTTGCCCAGAGCAATTTCGCATCGCGTACACGGATCGAATCGGGATGCTCGCGAAGCATCTGTCCAAGCACAGTCATCGCCTCGCCATGATTCCCCGCCGACTGCAAAGCCTTGCCGCACAGCCAGAGTGCGTAATCGGCGAGCCGCGTCTGCCTAATAAACACATCCGAATTCAATATCGCCGCCGCACCGGCAAAGTCGCCCGTCTCAAACCTGATCCGCGCCCGCAAAAGCTTGGCGAGCGCTCCAGTTTTCTTGTTCGCAAACCGCGTTTCGAGATCGGCGGCAAAGGATTCGGCCGGCAGTTTGCCGTTACTAGTAACGGCACGCAAACTCGCAAGGGCCTGTTCCTCAGTCTGCTGGGCAGAGCAACTAAGGGTCAATATAGTCGAAAAGAGAATTAAACCGACAACACCGTCGGCGAAGTTTCTTGTCATGGTTGTTTAGTTGAAGTTTTCTAGCCCGCGGTTGGCGTAAATCTAAACCGGCACAAGCTCCCACTTTGCAACTGCGGCCTCGATCTCGGGTAAAAGTTTATTCCAATCGTGCAGGGTTGCGGGGTCAAAATCGGCCCCGTTGGGCCAGACTAGCGTATGAACCTCAGGATCGAGAGACACTTGAGCAAAAACATCGGGATCGCGCAGCGGGCCAAACATTTCGCCTTTCAAGATCGGGCGGAAATCTATTTCCTGCATACTGGTGTCATCAAACCAAACCTTTAACTGAAACGGCCCAGTCTGCTCAAATCTCGTAACGCTGAATATCTTGTGAAACATATTTACCGCAGTGGTTCGATCGGGAACGGAAGCGTACCCGCCTGGAGCCGCTCCCAATCGGCGGTCAACTCGTCGCCATGAAGCTCGGCCCACGCTTCGACCAGGCGTTGCTATCGTCTCGGTAGCTCACCCTCGATCAGCTGGATCGGGTCAATCGTGTAGACAGCGGACGAGCTTTGGTAATAAACATGAAAATGGGCCAAATGATGCGGCACATTCGCCTCTGCAAACATCCTGATTATTATACCGAAAAATCGGCTTATCTCGGGCATCGGATTCTAGTTATTTAGATACGGGTCTCAAAGGTAAAGTTTTTTATACGCCGAAAAAGCTTTCCAAAGCTACTTAATAAGTAATATGATAGCAAACGAATCTTTTGTTTTGGAGTGAAGCCGTATGAAGATGTTTTTTCCTGCCATCGCGTTCATTTTCCTGACAACCGCGTTCACGTTTTCACAAGACGAAAAGCCCAAACCACCACCTAAGGACGATGATGTTGTAAAGATCTCGACCAACCTAATCCGTCTTGACGTGACCGTTACGGATGCAAAGGGGAAGCCGATTGCTGATTTGAGGCAGGATGAGATCGAGATCTATGAGAACGGTGAGAAACGTAAAATTACGGGGTTAACATATGTCTCGTCGGCGGCGCGTCACCCGACGTTAAAGCCCGTTCCGTTGGAAAAAAATGCCGTTGCTCCGCCGCCGCAAACGCTGAGAGCCGATCAGATCCGCCGGACGTTCGCTCTCGTGGTGGACGATCTGACTCTGTCATTCGAAAGCGCCTATCAGACTCGCCGGGCTCTCAAAAAATTTGTCGATGAGCAAATGGCTGACGGCGATCTGGTCGCGATCATTCGCACCGGTGCCGGTATCGGGGCTTTACAGCAGTTTACATCGGATAAACGCATACTCTATGCGGCAATCGAGAAGGTGAAGTGGAACGCGCTGGGCAACGGCGGCATCAGCGCGTTTGCGCCGCTCCAATCCGGTATACCGGCTGATCCTGACGCCCCGGAGCCAGAGGCGGGCGACCGCACCGCCGAAGGCATCGAACGCGAGTTTAACGATTTTCGCGAGAGCTATTTTGCGACCGGAACGCTCGGTGCCCTCGAATACGTTGTCAACGGTATGAAGGAACTGCCCGGCAGAAAATCAGTGGTGCTGTTTTCCGATGGTTTCCAACTGACGAACACGAACGCGCAGGGCTTTGCCGAAGGCTCACGATCACTGGATCCGATCCAGCGGCTGATCGAGAATGCTAACCGGGCGTCGGTCGTTGTTTACGCGATCGATCCTCGCGGTCTGGTTTACACCGGCCTGACTGCCGCAGACAATACGGGTGGAAGATCGGTTCAGCGGATCGAATCCGAGATAGCGGATCGTCGGGCCAGGCTTGATGAAACCCAGCATTCGCTCAGATATATTTCTGAGGAGACCGGTGGATTTGCTCTCGTAAATAATAACGACATTATCGGCGGCGTCGGCCGTGTACTCGACGATCAGAGCTACTACCTCGTCGCCTACGAGCCCGATAATGATACGTTCGACCCGGCAAAATTGCGATTCAATCGGATAGACGTAAAAGTTTTGCGGACCGGGGCAAAGGCACGTTACCGCAGCGGTTTCTTTAATGTTGCCGACCGCGAAAAACCGCCCGCTCCGGCAAATGCAACGCTTGGTCAGCTTGAATACGCCCTGGTTTCGCCCTTTTCAGTCAGCGGGATAAACCTGAGGCTAAATGCCCTGTTTGGCAACGACGCAAAAGGCGTTTCTTTTGTCCGTTCGCTGCTTCACGTAAACGCCGGCGATCTGACGTTTACCGATGGCGAGAATGGGCAAAAGAAAGCGGTTTTCGATGTGCTGGCCATGAGCTTTGGCGACAATGGCCAGCCGGTCGATCAACTTGGCAAATCGTACACGCTCACCGTGCAAAGCGCCGCGTACAAACGAATTATGAGCGAGGGTTTTGTTTATCATTTCAATTTTCCAGTCAAGAAGCCGGGTCCATACCAATACCGCGTCGCCATCCGCGACAGCCAGGGCGGTCGGATTGGTTCGGCGAGCCAGTTTATTGAGGTGCCGGATTTAAAGAAAAAGCGGCTGACGATATCGAGCGTTGTCCTCGAAAATCTTTCCGAAGCTGAATGGCGCTTGGCGGCAGCGGCGACGCCGTACGAGTCAAATCCCATGACCGACACGGCCCTGAGACGCGTTAAGCTCGGGTCGGTGTTGAGGTTTGGCTTTGAGGTTTATAATGCCCGGGTCGATCAGGCAAAACAGCCGCGGCTGACGACGCGTATCCGTGTTTTTAACGACGGCAAGCTCGTGCTCGATGGCAAACCGACGCCCTTCGAGTTGCTCGGCCAGACCGACATGCAGCATCTAAAAGCTACGCGAGCGATTGCTCTCGGCGACAAAATGACGCCCGGCGATTACATTATGCAAATCATCGTGACCGACGACGCGGACCCGAAAAAACCAAAGGTGGCCACGCAGGTCGTCCAGTTTGAGGTAGTTGGTTAGACGCGACGCGGCTAAATTGCATTTTGCCCCCACAATCACTAACCTTAATCTTTTGCAATCATGCTGAAGATCAAATCCGTAGAACTCACCGAGATAAATCTCCCGCTCGTCCATTTTTTCGAAACCAGCTTTGGCCGGACGTATGAACGGCGGATAATCCTCGTGCGTGTCGAGGACGCCGACGGCGGTGAAGGCTGGGGCGAGATTACCTGTGGCGAGTCGCCGGGTTACTCGGATGAATGGACAGATTCCGCGTGGGCGACGGCTGAACAGATACTAGCTCCGATGGTCGTTGGGCGTGAGGTCGAATCTGCACCGGACGTTTGGGGCCTGATGAAATGGGTACGCGGACATCGCATGGCAAAGGCGGGGATCGAGACCGCCTGCTGGGACCTCGAAGCCAAAAAACTCGGCGTTCCGCTCTGGCGGCATCTCGGCGGTGTCAATCCGGTGATCGAGTGCGGAGTTTCGATCGGAATTCAGGATTCGGTCGCGCAGCTTTTGGAAAAGATCCGAGTTGAATTGGAAGCCGGTTACAAACGTATCAAGATCAAGATTTCACCGTCGTGGGATTACGATGTTATCAAGGCTGTCAGGGCGGAATTTGGCGATATTTTGCTGATGGGCGATGCCAATTCGGCGTACACACTTGCCGACATCGACCTACTCAAGAGCCTCGACGAATTTAACCTGATGATGCTCGAACAGCCTCTGCCGTTCGACGACATCATCGACCACGCCAAGCTACAGGCACAAATCGCAACGCCAGTTTGCCTCGACGAGCCCATCAAATCGCCGGAAGACGCGCGAAAGGCCATCGAACTAAAATCAGGCATGATTATTAATCTGAAAAACGGCAGAGTAGGCGGCCACACGCAATCAAAACTTGTCGAAAAGATCTGCCGCGAAGCCGGAATGCCCGTCTGGTGCGGCGGGATGCTGGAAAGCGGCATCGGTCGCGCCCACAACATCGCCATCTCAACCCTCGCCGGCTACACAATGCCCGGCGACGTCTCGGCTTCGAAAAGATACTGGCACGAAGACATCATCGAACCAGCGGTCGAGGTTTCGCCGCAGGGAACGATCACTGCACCGGAACGGCCGGGGATTGGGTTTGACTTACGGCAGGGTATGATAGAGACGCTGGCGGTAAAAAAGGTCGTGATTTAGGCGACGGCAAGCCACGCCTCACCCGCGAGAGCAGCCTTTGCCGCTAACCCTGAGTTGTTTTGACACCGCACGGGGTTATGCTCGTTCCTTCGGGGGGACGGCGACTAGCATAAATAATATTCAAAACCTATTCAATTGTACGTTCGACTATCTCGACGACACCTTGATGAATCTCCTCGACCCGTCCCGACGCGTTAATAACCTTAAACCGTCCCGGCTCCCGGTTCGCAATACCTAAATACGCATTTCGCACTCGCTCATAAAAATCCGCCGTTTCGTCGTCCATACGATTGCGCGTTGCGTGAGATTCGTCGCGCGCCGACATGCGGCGGATGGCTTCGTTGACCTCGATGTCAAAAAAAAGCGTAAGATCGGGTTTCAGACCGCCGGTCGCGAGGTCGATGACTTGCAAAACCTTGCCCGCTGGAAAGCCGCGTCCGGCGCCCTGATAGGCAAATGTCGCATCGGCATAGCGGTCTGAGATGACGACCTTGCCCGCCGCGATCGCGGGTTTGATCAAAAACTCGACATGCTGCGCCCGGTCGGCGGCGAACGACAATAATTCCGCCATCGGTGCAACTTGTTCCGTTGTTTCGAGAAATGCCGCGGCAGGGCGCGTCCTAACGCCGTGCCGCCCGGTTCGCGGGTTATTATCAGATCGACGCCGCGGGAGCGCAAGGCACCCTCGAGCATTTCCAACTGAGTTGATTTGCCGCTGCCGTCGATTCCCTCAAAGGTTATAAATTTTCCGTTCAAACCGGGTGGTCAGGTGCAGGCCGACGCTCCTGTGAGATCGAGGAAATCGCATGCTTAAAAATCAAAACGTCAGGGCCGCCGACATCCAGCAAGACCGAAAATTTATCAAAACTCTTGATGCGGCCCGAGACGGTTGCCCCCTGCAAAAAGTGGATAACGACAGCTATCCGCTCCCGGCGAGCCGAGTTTAAAAAGGCATCCTGAATGTTCTGGGCAGCCTGCTTTTCCATAACAATTCCTCGATTCTATCGTGATCAGTTTGGGTTCCCACTGGGATTATACCAAATATTCCCGTCACGACAATACTTTTCGCAAGATCGGGCAGAAACGCCGGGTGCTAACGAGTGTGCGTTCCCCGGCCTTTGTTTTATAGGGCCTCCTTTTGTTCTAATGGACGGTATGCGAATACTTGCTGCCGACTATGTTCTGCCGATCTGTGCGCCGCCCATCGAGCAGGGTGCTGTTGTGGTTCAAGAATCTATGATAGTCGCGGTTGGAATGCGAGACGAGATCGTTTCTCAATTCCCGACGGCCGAGGTCGAAGATGTTGGCGAGGCGGCGATTTTGCCGGGTTTTGTGAATTGCCATTCGCATCTCGAGATAACGTCGATGCGTGGGGCATTGGATGATGTCGAGCATGATTTTTCGGCATGGCTTTTGAAGCTGAACGGTCTGCGGGCCGAACTTTCGGACGAGGACATTTGTGCCGCCGCAGTCGCCGGGGCGATGGAAGGCGCTCGTGCGGGCGTGACGTGTTTTGGTGAAATCGGGCGGATGGGGCACGCCGGAGTTGCGGCGCTGAAAGCAGGTTGGACTGCGCGGAATCGTGTTTCAGGAGACCGAATTCTCGCCGGATAATCGGACGGCGGATGATGACTTT
This sequence comes from uncultured Acidobacteriota bacterium, assembly GCA_963738935.1. Taxonomy (GTDB): domain Bacteria; phylum Acidobacteriota; class Blastocatellia; order Pyrinomonadales; family Pyrinomonadaceae; genus OLB17. Next base: position 4,165,462 of record CAVTYF010000001.1, read on the forward strand.
CTCAAGCTCGCGACAAAATTCGAGCAATTAAAGGCGGAGGAAACCGATCTGGTACAGGTCGCAATCTCGCCGCATTCGGCGTACACAGTTGGTTCGCGGCTGTTCGAATTGATCGCTCAGTACGCGATCATAAACCGGATTCCGCTCTCGATCCATGCAGCCGAATCAGCAGACGAGACCGAGTTGCTGATGCATGGCACAGGTCTTTTCAACGAATTCTACGAACGCTTCGACCTCGAATGGCACAGCCCTCACTGCACGCCGATCGAATATCTCGAACGCCTCGGCGTCCTCTCGACCCAGCCACTGCTCGCCCACTGCATCGCCGTCTCCGCGAGCGATATTCAAAAGATCGAATCCTACGGAGCCAAGATAGCTCACTGCCCAAAATCCAATGCCAAATTCGGCCACGGCTACGCGCCCTTCGAATCCTTCCTCGACGCCAACATCACAGTCGGCCTCGGCAGCGACTCCGTCGCCAGCAACAACATCTGCGATCTGTTAGAAGAATCACGCTTCGCCCTGTTAGCCGCCCGCAACCGCGAAGGCTCGCAACGTTTCATCACCCCAAAAGAAGCCCTGGAAACCGCCACCCTAGGCGGAGCCAAAGCCCTCGGCCTCGACCACCTGATCGGCACGCTCGAACCCGGCAAACAAGCGGACATCGCTATCATCTCGCTTGACCATCCTGCGGTGCAGCCGATTGGCGATATCCATGCCGCTCTTGTTTTTGCAGCAAGCGGACGTGATGTCAAAATGACCATGGTTTCAGGGAATGTTGTCAGTCCTGCCATTTCGGACGCCTGACTGGCACCGCCCCAAAACTGCTCAAGAACAACAGAGCGACTCATGATTATTTTGGGGCGACTACTGGCGTGAATTTAGCGTTCAGTGTCCAGCTTTGTTTCCTTGTAAGCGTAACCACGCGCGGGCCAACCATTCCTTCTGTATTGACTACTTCAATGAAGAATCCGCGCGAATCTACCGTTGCAATGGTTTCCTTAAAGCTCTTTCGTCCGTCCGGTAACGGCGATGCGAAAATGGAGTATTCGCGATAAATCTTTAAGTTTTTGCCCGTGATCGATTTATCGGTCACTGTGTGTTCGGAGTTTTCCGGTGTTCTCGGTCGAGTAAGCACCATGAATTCGCCGTCCTCAGGACCGCTACAGACATATTGTTGCGGTCCGAGCCAGGTCTTGCCGTCGCGGCTGCAATATGTGTTGTTGCCAAATCCAACCATGACCCCAAAACTTTGTAAGGTTTTACCGTCCTTTACAATCGTCTTAAATTGACGTTCGACTCCTTGGGCCTGACGTTCATTGACATGGGTCTCAATCGATACCACCTTGCCGTTTGCATAGGTATCGGTAACAACGGTGAACACAAATGGGAATTGGGCATTTGTGGTTCGGACTGCATTCTGAAAGACACTATCGTATTCGCTTTTCGAAATTGCCTTTTGAGAATGCCCAGCTACACAACAGAGACAGACAACAATCATTGTGAGAATAATTTTCATACGTATTATGGTAGAGCAACTTGCTTGTGATCAGACCTTACTTAATGCTCGGGCAGCCAACTACGACGACGATCTTCTTTCCCTCAAACGCTCGCGAGCCTGAGCAAACACAACGTCACCATCGATTAGCTCAACTTCTCCGTTCTCGACCTCACGCACACGTCGGGCGATCTCCCGTCTAAACTCTTCCGTATCGCAGATATCTCTAACAACATGACAAGAGGGTTGGCCATACGTGATTTCGTCACCGTCAGCCGCGGCTTCAGCCAAGAAAGTTCCGAATTCTAAAATCGAGCCAATTGAAATATCGGCTCTTTTCAAAATTTGCATCCGGCCAGTGACCGCGATGAAGTAATTGTCTCCCTCTCTCTCCACCTCACCGAACGGTGTGTCTTCTTCGCGAATGCCGTCATAGTCTTCGTTCACCCAACCCTTAAAGCGCGCCGGTTGATCACTTTCGAAATAAATTTTGAGAAGAAAAGCCATCTTCTATTATTTCGCTACTGGAACCTCATACTCCGGTTTGGGCATTCCGAGCAGCCATTTGTCGAACCACCCGACGATATGCTGGAGGCGTTCGATGCGGTGCCAGGGTTGGCCGGAGCGGGATAGCTCGTGGCCTTCGTTGGGGAAGCGGACCATGACGGTTGGGATCTTGCGGTATTTTAGGGCACGGAAAAGCTCTTCGCCGCCGGCGGCGGTTGGGGTTCGCCAGTCGGCTTCGCCGAGGATGAACATCATCGGCGTCTGGATTTTGGCGACGTGGGTGATGGCCGAGCGGTTGCGAAAACCTTCAACATCCTCGAACGGTGCTCCCTTGAACCAACTTGGCTGAAACTGCGCAAAATCCGCCGTGTACCACCAGTTCGACCAGTCCGAAATGTCTCGCTGCGAGACGGCAGCCGCAAATCGCGGCGTTTGTGTGACAGCCCAGTTCGTCAGCACACCGCCGCCGCTGCCGCCGGTGATCCCGAGTTTCTTGTCATCGATATAGCCGCGTTTGATGACCTCATCGACGGCCAGCATCAGGTCTTTGTGGTCGTCGCCGGGATACTCGTGTTGGATGATGTTGCCAAAATCCTGCCCGTAACTCGTTGAACCGCGTGGATTTGGATAAACAACGACATAGCCTTTTGCCGCCATCCATTGGAATTCGTGATCGAAAACATAACCGTACGCCGCGTGTGGCCCGCCGTGGATGTTGAGGATCAGCGGATATTTCTTATTCGGATCAAAATTAGGCGGCTTCTGCACCCAAGTCTGTATCTTTTTGCCGTCAAAGCTCGTGTACCAGACATCGTCCGGCTCGGTCAGGTTTAGTTTTGAGAACAACCCTTCGTTTACCTTTGTCAGCTGTTTCGACGAACCACTCGAGCGATCAAGAACATACAGATCGGTAATGACAGTCGGCGTTGATCTCGTGTAAACGATTTTGGCCGCATCGCGCGTCGAACGATAGCTCAGAACTGCCTGATCGCCCTTTGTCACGTCGGTCATTTTGCCGTTTGCGGCATCGAACATTCCTAGATTCGAGCGACCCTCTTTCGCGTACCGCTCGATGATCGACTTGCCGTCGGCCGTCCAGATCGGCCCGCCGCCACCGCCTGCCCGCGGCGGAGCAGTTGTCACCACCGACGCCACCGCCGATGTCGTAATCGAATCCGGTCGTCAGATTCTTTGGCTGAGCGTTCGGAGCGATGTCCATGACCCACAGATCGGGCTGCGTATACGAGAGAACAGGCTTTGCCGAAGCGGATGCATTAAACGCGAACTTGGAACCATCCGGACTCAGGCTAAGGCCACCGACGCCCATTTCAATCTTGGTCAAAAGCGTTGGCGTTCCGCCCGACGACGGTACCGAGTAGATTTCGGTGTTCGGCTTTTCGTCGTAGTACGGCTCAAATGTCCGGTTTGTCGTGTAATAAATCTGCGAGCCGTCGCGCGACCAGACAAATCCGCCTTCGTTATATGCTCCGCTCGTTAATTGCTTCGGCAGCGGCTTTTCCTCAGGACTCTTTGGAGCGGCGATGACCCAAAGGTGATTGGGATGATTGGTATCAATATATCCGCCGCCGTCCGCTCGATAAACCGCCCGCGTGATGACACGGACGTCAGTCTCACGTCCGTCGGCCGGAGGCGGTGCGGGACGGCCCTGGCGGGGGAGTTCGTCCGCCGTCGCCGTGTTGCCAAACGCGATCCATTTGCCGTCAGGCGACCAGATCGGGCCACCGGCACCGCGCGGCAGACTCGTAAAGGCCCACGAATCGCCACCCGCCATCGAAAGCATATAAAGCTGAGGTGCTGCGGCCGGTCCGGGCGTTTCGGGTGATCGTACAAACGCGAGAAACTTCCCGTCCGGCGACCAACGCGGTGTGGCATCGCGATTGCCGCTGGTCATGCGTCGCGGCTCTTCGCTGCCGCTCGTCGAGACCGCCCAGATCGATGTGTCGTAATTCGTCTTGGCCGCATTTACGGTCACCTTTACAAAGGCAACGGTTGCCCCGTCAGGTGAAATCTGCGGATCGCCGACCCACGCAAAATCGAAAAGATCTTTCTCAGTTATCGCTCGTTTCTGGGCGTTCGCCGATGTTCCAATCGCAAATATAAGAACTACGACGGACAAGCGGACAAATATTTTTTGCATGCTGTCTCCTTTTGCTCAATTCTGATTTGTTTGTAACGCAAGATTACCAGTTTCGCGTATATTTTCAAAGAAAGCGAAGCGTTCCAAGCGGTGGTTATTGTTGTTGTGAGCCAGCGGCTTCCATCGCACGCAAAAGCTCGGCGGGCGTCCATTCGTTTCCGGCGAATATTTTTGTCACTTTTCCATCGGGTGATGATAACGGCCGTTCGCAGGCCGTGATTGATCTGAGTCTTGTCGTTTGCGTCAACCTCGTATCGCAGGCCGAAGAAATCGGCGATCTTGCGCACGTCGTTGTCTTTTCCGACGGCGAGTTGCCACACGCCGAGATTTGTCGCACCTTTGCCCAGATATCCGAGGCCGTAGGAACGAAGCTTTTCGGGCGTGTCGTTTTCCGGGTCGAACGAGATCGAGAGCAACGCGTATCTTTCTTTCTGGCCCAGCCTGTTTGTTCAAGTCGTTGGCGAGGTCGCTAAAGTTGGTCGACATTCTGATGCAGTATTCCGGAAGCGGACAACGAGAGTAGATAAACGTGATCGCAAGGGCCTGCCCACGAAAGTCTTTTATCGATATCTTTTTGTTGTCCTGATTGGTCAGAAAAAAATCGGGAACTTCGTTACCGATCTGGGCGAAGTTCTCGTTGACTGGCAGTTCCGGCTGCCCGGGTTTGGCGGCGGAACTGATGCCGATGTTTTCGATCCAGTAGGGTTCTTTGCCCGTATTGTCCACGACGAGATCGCCCTTTATTTCGGCGCCGGGGGCCAGGTCGTCCCAAACCCAATCCGCATGGATCGGGAAGTCCATCGTCATTGCGGGCATGTAGCCCTCGACCGGTTCGTGATCGATCTTAGCCGTCTTTGTAGCCTTGTCGACCGAGACGACCTTGCCCTTGAGCGGATATCGCTGGGCGTTCGCAGACGAAGTTAACGGCGGCTGTCTGCAAGACGCCAGTAGAAAAATTACCAATGAAAATATTAGAATTGCTCTCATAATACCTCGTAGAAACTATCCACTTGTCACTAATCACTATCCACTGAAGAATCGGTTTTATTCAGTGGATAGTGGTTAGTGACAAGTGGATAGTCTAATTTTCAACCGGCCGCAGGTCTGCGTCATATAGATATTTGTACATCCGGTAATTCGCCATCACCTTGTAAACGTAGTCTTTTGTTTGCGCAAACATAATCTCCGGCACGTATCGCTCGGGCAGATTCGAACGCGAACGGGCGAGCCAGCGTTTCATATTGTCGTCGCCGCCATTATAGCTTGCGACGACGGCGTCGGGCTGTTCCGGGAACACTGAGAAGAGGCCCTTAACATAATGCGCACCGAAAAGAATTGAGTTCGCCGGAGAATAAAGATCGTCCTGCGAAAAGCCTTTAATTTCCAATTCGCCGGCGACATGCGTCGAGGTTGTCGAAATAAACTGCATCAGGCCGCGGGCGGCCGCAAACGATTTTGCGTTTGGCTGAAACCGTGATTCCTGTCGCATTATCGCGAGCAACAGGCGCCGATCAACGCCGAACCCGGAAGCATGTCGTAGGAGATGGTTCTTGTACGGCGCCGGATAGAGCATTTCGAGTGCCTCGCGGGGCATCAGATCGATAGGATAATCGGCCGCGACCGGCTTCCAAACCGGCTCGATAAATTCCATGACCAGATCTGCCCGGTCGCCTCGGTTAAGCGTCTCGATAATTGCGCGCGATTTCTCGATCGGAAGCTTTGAGAGATTCGGGGTTACGGCCGCGAGTTCAATGGCCGCTTCGTCATAAAGACCAAGCGACGTTAGGCTTTCCACGACATTATTTTCATTGGTCAGAGCGGTGACGGGCCTTTCGCGTTTTACGATGTGTTTAGGAAGCGGCGGAGCGACGCTTCGCAGCACAGTGAGGGATCGCTCGCGAATATCGGCGCCCGCGGTGAGCCGCAGCAGAGACCGGGCGTTGCGATATCGCTCCTCGCGGGAACCTGCCTCCAACAGGGTCGATGATCTTCCGACAGCCTCGACGAAAAAGGGTTTAGCGGTTTCTATTCTTGCCAGACCGCGTAAGCGTTCGGTTGCCCGCCAGCCGTTGTATTCGCCCCGACCGTCGGCCACGGAGAGATAAGTCCCGATCGCTTCTGGATATTTTTTTAGTTGTTCGAGGGCAAAACCCTTTAGAAAAGCGACCTCGGCTATGCTCGTTCCGCCCGGGACGCTTGAGCCGCCGAGTTCGCTAAAGCCACTTAGCTGATCGAGAACCTCGAAAGCACTCTGCCATTCCTCGCGGGCAAAATATATGCGCGATTCAGTAAATAGTGCTATCGCCTCAGGCAGCTTGCCTTTGAAAACTTCGCGCACTTTTTCACAGATCCTGATCGCATCGGTATTTTCTCCCTGATCTCGCATGATATCGACCATATTCAGATAGGCGCGGTCGAGTTTTTCGTCCGACGGATACTTGTCGATAAAATTCTGGTAACGGGTAATCGCTTCCTTTGGCCGACCAACGCGTCCGTAGGCCGAGGCCGCCTGGAGCAGAGCGTCCTTCGCAGCGGAGCTTTGCGGATACTGTTCGATTGCCCGCTCGTACCATTTCAACGCTTCGCCAAAACTGTTTTGCTGGGCGAAACCGCGTCCGATCTGAAAGATCGCCTCGGGCGTGTTCGCGCCAGTCGGATAATTGGCAATCAAGGCCTCGTAATGCAGCTTAGCATCAGCAAACTCGCGGTTAAATTGATAAACGCCGGCCCGTCTCGAGTGTTCGGCCTCGGCGAGATCCGGAACCCGTGACCCTTTTGTTCCGCCGTCGATCAGATCGAGATTTTGCACCGCCGCCAGGGCCGTGTCGTCGGGCTGGCCGAGTACTGGAACGGTGTCCAAAAGGGATGCAAAAATCGCCCTGGCCTTCTCGATCTGTCCAATCCTGACGTATGAATTTCCGAGCAATGAGCGTGTCTCGCGTGAGGGCGCAGAATGCCGATTCGACGGCTCTCCACCCGTCAATATGCGAATCGTCTCGCCATAATTTTCCTGCTCAAAACTAATCCGGGCGAGCCTTAGATCTACACTTTTTGCAACCATGCTGTCAGGCGAAAACAGAGCAATTTCGCTAAGATAAAGCCGTTCGAGCATAAGATTGCCGGTTGAGCGGGCGATCTGCGAGAGATGCATCCGCGCGTACGGTGTGAGGGCGGAACCGCGATTTGCAACCGCCTGATAGTTCGTCTGTGCCAGGGCGAGATCGCCGTTCGTCTCGGCAATGCGGGCGAGAAGGTAGTGCCGATCGCCGGTCGCGAATGCGACCGGATCGGCAGCTCGCAGCTTTTCAAGGTCGGCGATAGCCGCATCGTATTCGCGTGTTTCAATCTTCTGTTTGATCCGCTTGCTGGTTTCGGCCGGTGATTGGGAAATGCTGTTGGTTATGCCAAATTGCGACATGAGCAGCAGGACGAGAAAGCGTTTCATTAACCTGATTTTAGCAAAGTTTCGGCTATTGCGTTAAAATCGTACGTTCAACGATATGTCAGCACGAATACTGAGCGGAAAAGTGATCGCGGATGAGATAAAAGCCGAGGTCGCGGCTGAGGTAGCCGATTTGCGGGAGGTTCACGGGTTTTCGCCGTGTCTGGTACTGGTGCGCGTCGGCGAAGACCCGGCATCGTCCGTCTATGTCGGAAGTAAAGTAAATACGGCGCTGGAACTCGGCATCGTATCGGAGCATCTTCACTTCCCTGAGGAAGCGTCACAGGAAAAGATCATCGCCGTTGTCGAGGAATTGAATCAGCGCGAATGACGTCGACGGAATCCTCGTCCAGTTACCGCTGCCAAAACATATCGACGAACGCGAGATACTCGAACGCATCGATCCCGAAAAAGACGTCGATGGTTTTCACCCGATCAACGCCGGACGTTTGACGCAAGGGTACTCGACTCTCGCACCGTGCACGCCGGCCGGCGTGATCGAGATACTCAAACGCTCACAAATCGAGATCGCCGGAAAACACGCCGTCATCGTCGGCCGCAGCAACATCGTCGGCAAGCCGATGGCGATGCTTTTGCTCAAGGAAAATGCGACGGTCACAATCTGTCATTCGCGAACCGTCGATCTGCCGTCGATCACGAGGCAGGCCGACATTCTGGTCGCCGCGATCGGGCGCGCGGGTTTTATTCGCGGTGAACACATCGGCGTGGGATCCACCGTGATCGATGTCGGTATCAATAATTTTTCTGAAGCGGAAACGGCGAGCGATATGTTTCCAGCCGAAGATCTCGAAAAACGCCTCGCGACGATCGAGAAACGCGGCTTTACGCTCGTAGGCGACGTAAACCGAAAGGACGCGATCGAAAAGGCCGCAAACTTTACACCCGTTCCCGGCGGCGTCGGCCTGCTGACCGTCGCGATGCTGATGAAAAACACGGTCGTGGCCGCGAAACAACGAAGACTAGAATAGCCACAAAAAGCACAAAATTCACAAAAAAGAGATCTCCTTTTTGTGTATTTTGTGCCTTTTGTGGCCAAAAACTCTTATGAACTTTGAAGAATATCAATCCGAAGCAAGCCAGACGGCACTTTATCCACGCCGAATGGAGAATCTCGAATACCCGACACTCGGTCTCGCAGGTGAGGCGGGCGAAGTTGCCAATATCGTCAAAAAAATTCAACGCGATCACGGCGGTGTGATTACCGACGAGACGCGCCTGAAACTAAAGGACGAACTCGGTGACGTTCTCTGGTACATCTCCGCCTGCGCCGACGAGCTTAGGCTGACTTTGACCGAGATAGCCGAGTACAACGTTGGCAAGCTTGCAAAGCGGCATGGGCGGTAACGTCAGCTAATAGCTTTCAGTTTTCAGCTATTTCGAAAGAATATCATTGGATGCTAAAAATCGGCCTCACAGGTTCAATTGCCGTCGGCAAGTCGTTTGTTTGCGTGTGTTTTCGCGAACTTGGCTGCCACGTACTCGACGCGGATCGGACCGCCCGCGATGTCGTGGCGGTTGGGACGGACGGGCTTGACGAGATCGTGAGGCAGTTTGGTGTTGGTGTTCTACAGACCGATGGTAGCCTTGACCGAAAAATGATGGCCGCGATCGTCTTTGCGGACGAGGAAAAGCGCCTGTTGCTCAATTCGATCATTCACCCGCGCGTCATCGTGGCTCAGGATGAGTGGATAAAACAGGTCGAATCCAGCGATCCGACCGGCATCGCGATCATCGACGCCGCGCTGATGATCGAGTCGGGCGGCTATAAGCGGTTCGATAAAATGATTGTTGTCTGGTGCGAAACTGCGATACAATTGAAACGGTTGATGTTACGCGATAATTTGAGCGAAACGGACGCCCGGAAACGCATCGCCGCCCAGATGCCGCAGGATGAAAAAAAGCGTTTCGCCGATTACCTGATCGACACCTCCGGCGGCTTTGACGACACCCGTAGGCAGGCCATCGTTACTTTCCGAATGTTAAGATAATGCAGCCAGCGGCTAGAAAATTCGCGAATGCAAAAATGCCAGGTTCATGGATATTTGGACGGCTGGCTGTCGTCACACTTTCGGCGCTTTTGATCGCGAGTTGTACCGAGTTAAAGCCGCCAAAACCCGAGCCATTCTTTGCCGAAACAGTACCGCCGCCGAGGCAGGAACTTCGCTGGAGCAACGGCAAAGCACCGAAATCGTTTGATCCCGCCAGGGCCGCCGCCGCGCCGGAAACTGATCTTATACGAGCTGCCTACGACGGTTTGACGGATCTCGACAGCAAGTCCTTGCTCGAAATACCCGCAGTCGCAGAGAAATGGGAATCGAGCGATGACCTGCGAACGTGGACCTTTTACCTTCGTAAAGATGCGCGTTGGTCGAATGGCGAACGCGTAACGGCGCAGGATTTCGTGAATTCGTGGAAACGCCTCGTCGCCCTTCGCGAAAAAGCGGCCAACCCTCATCTTTTTCAGAACATTGTGGGCATGGCCCGGACCGCCTCTGAATCAGGGGAACCGACAGATTTTCTTGAGCAGACGCTGCCCGAAAACACCCTCGGCGCCGAAACTGTTCCCGACATGAGATCTCAACTGTCAGGGCCAACGCAAACTCCGGTAAAGCAGATTGAACCTGTGCCGCAAGGCTCACCGACGAAACCGGTTTCCGCGCCGCCAAAGTTTGGGGTCGAAGCGGTCGATGATTTGACGCTGAAAGTATCCCTGGAACTGCCGGACAAGGATTTCCCTAAATTGGTCGCGAATCCGATATTCAGACCAGTGTATCGAAGCGCAGCAAACCTTGACGGTCCGCGTCTCGACCCGGCAACGGTGACAAACGGGGCCTTTCACATTACCAAAGTGGGTGACGACGGCATCACGCTCGAACGGTCGGACAAATACTGGAATTACAAGGCAGTTCCGCTCGAGCGAATCCGCCTCGTTGCGGCAAATTCGGCTGAGACCGCACTAAAGGCCTACAAAAATGGTGAGGTTGACGTGGTTACAAATGCCGCCCTTGAGCCGCTCGCGCTAAAGCTGCTGGCCCCGTACGAGGATTTCCGGCGAACGGCGCACAGCGCTCTGAATTTTTACGAATTCAATATCGCCAAAGCTCCATTCAACGACCGCCGCGTTCGCGAGGCCCTCGCGATCTCTATCGACCGGGCAAAACTGACCGAGAGTGATCTCGAGGGAACGAATCAGCCGGCGTTCGCTTTTTTTCCGCTGAGTGAAAAAAAGCAGGAAGCTCTGTCGCTTGACACGGTCAAGGCAAAACAGCTTCTTGAAAAGGCAGGTTTCGCTAATGGCGAGGGATTTCCGACAGTTCGTCTCGTCATAAATCGAAATGACGTCCAAAACCGCATCGCTCACTCAGTTGCCCGCATGTGGAAGCAAAATCTGAACATCGACGCCGTCGTTATCATAAAAGAACCGAAAGAGATCGAAGCCGTAAGGCAGAGCGGGGATTTTGACCTCGTTCGCCGCGGCGTCGTGCTGCCGACCAATGATGAGCTGGTAAATATCGAGTCGGTTCTGGGATCGGCACGGAAAATCATCGAGGATCCACCAATCGAGACCGAAACTCCGGAGCCGACAATCGTTGCGGAAAAACCGCGGTCGCTGTTATTCGGCGAAGAGGTCGGCGACGAACCGCCTGCGCAATCAGATGAAAGACCCATAGCCGAAGAGCAAGAAGAGATCAAGATTGTCACCGAGGCAGATGCGGTCTATGAACTAAAGGTCATCCCGCTTTATTTTCCGACATCGTACTCGCTGATCAAACCCTTTATTCGTGGTTTTGAGATGAACGGCCTTGACGCGCCATCATTAAAAGAGGTTAGTATAGACAGCAACTGGCTGCCGAAAACCTCTCGCGGCGGATAGCGTGTTAATTTGTTTCCGATAGTTTGTTCTCTTTAGTTGCTGCATTTCTTATGAGACAAGGATATAGCAGATGGCGGGTGGTTTTGACGGGGCTGCTTTTGGCCGGGTTTATGTCGGGCTGCACGTCGTCGGCCGGCAGCCGCTATTTTGGCAAGGTCCAACCGCCGGCGGGCAATGTGCTCCATTATATCAGCGGCCCTGAGCCGGAAACGCTCGATCCGCAGCTTCCCGACGGCCAGCCCGAGGCCCGAATTCATATGGCCCTGTTCGAGGGCCTGGTCGAGTACGGCCCGAAAGATCAGCAGCCAATACCGGCACTCGCAAAAAGTTGGGAGATCAGCCCGAACATCGACGAATTTCTTTTTCACATCCGGGAGAATGCGAAGTGGAGCGACGGAAAACCGATCACGGCCCGCGATTTTGTTTATAGTATCAGGCGCGGATTTCGGCCCGAAACGATCTCGCGAACCGCGTATCTCGGCTTTTTTATCAAGTATTCTGAGGCCTTTAAGAGCGGTCAAGTGTTTGTAAAAAAGGACGGCAATTTTTTGCTTGAAAAGGAACCTGCGACAGATGGCGATGCACAAATGGCTCCGTCGCTCGGGCCTGAAACGGACTTTTATAAGTACATTAAATCTCCGGCCCGCCTTACGCTCGATGGCGATGAGAAAAAAAGGGAAAAGGCCCTGGCCGCCGATCCTAAACTGGCCGCAGCCATCGCGGGAGCTGAGTTTGTCCCGGTTACGGGCGAGGACATCGGTGTCGAAGCCATCGATGATTATACGCTCAGGATTAGCCTGCGGCAGGGAGCACCGTTCTTTCTCGGTTTGCTCGCTCATCAATTTTTCCGGCTCGTCCCCGAACAGTCCGTCGAAAAACACGGGAAAGCCTGGACGAAGCCGCAAAATATAGTCACAAACGGCCCGTTTCTGCTTAAGGAATACCGGCCTTATGACGTTCTAATCGTCGAAAAAGACCCGAACTATTGGGACATCTCAAATGTTCATCTCGATGGCATCGAGTTTTATCCGATTGAAGAGCTATCGACGATAATGAACCTGTACAAGGCAGGATCGGTCGAGGCGACCCTGAACCATGCGGTTCCATCGTCATGGATCGGTGAAATGCGGCGGATACAAAGACGAGTATATGAACCTGCCCGAAATGTCGACGGCATACTATGCGATGAATATGAAGAAGGAGCCGTTTGATGACATCAGGGTGCGACAGGCTTTTACCGCCGGGCTTGATCGTGAAGCACTTTCCAGTTTTCGCAAGGTAACAAAACCGCTCTATGACATGTCGCCGACCACAGTATTTCCCGATTATGACAAAGCCCGCGGAAAGATCAGCGAGGAAAAACGGATCGAGAAGGGCGTTTCAACTGAGGAATGGGCGAAATATGGCAAATTTGATCCAGAACACGCCCGCAAACTGTTGACTGAGGCTGGTTTCGAAGTACAAAAGAATGGTGACACTTTCACGTGTCCAAACTTCCCGACGGATAAAGTTGCGATTACCTATAATACCGGCGAAAACAACCGTTCGATCGCCGAATTTGTCCAGTCGCAGTGGAAACAAAATCTGGGCGTCACCGTGCCGCTAAAAACGATGGAATTCAAGACCTTCATGCCGTACTTTAAGGGGCTCGAGTACGATGGTTTTGCGCAGTTGCTCTGGTCCGGCGATTTTATGGACCCGTACACGTTTCTCAGCCTTGAGTACGGCAAAACGAACGAGGGTGGTTCGGGATTTTTCGATCCCAAATTCGACAAGATGCTCGATGACGCCAATGCCGAACTCGACCCGCAAAAGCGCTACGAGATGGTTGCCCGGGCCGAATTTTACCTGATGGAACAAATGCCCGTTGTTCCGCTAACGGTAAACGCGACCAACTGGGTCAAGAAACCGTACGTCAAAGGAATGTACCCAAACCCGGGAACGCTCCTGCCCTGGAAATTTGTCTATTTCGAACGCGATCCTGCAAAATGGGATACTGATGTCGCAAATATAATGACGAAGATCGATCCGCAGGTCGAAAGGCAGTTGCAGGAGCTGATGACTACGCAGAAAGCGACGAACTAAATTTGGAGTCGGTTTATGGACGAAAAGGCATTTCAGAGAGCAATTGATATCATCCTGCAAAACCAGGCGGCAGTTTTATACTGATTTACAGCAGGTGCAGGAAACCAATAAGGATATCCAAGCAGCCAGTAAGGAGATCCAGGAAATCCAAATGGACGGCGAGAAACGAACGAATCAGCTGGAACGAGCGTGCATAAATCTTTTCAACACTTCGGTTGAGCAAGGGAAAAACATCGGTCAGCTAACTGAGGACATTCGTGAGCTTCGAGATGGACAAAAAGAAACGAACGACCGGTTGAATGCCGTAATTTTTATGGTTGAGAAATTTTTTAGCGGTAACGGAAATTCAAAAAAATAAGTGTTCTATTTTATCCTCCGCAGATTGCTGATTATCATCCCGATGGCCCTCGTCGTCGTTACATTGACGTGGGGATTGATCCGCATTGCGCCGGGTAATTTTTACACGGGCGAAAAAAAGCTGCCGGCGGCGATCGAGGCGACGATCCGCAAAAAATACGGGCTTGATGAGCCGTGGTACAAACAGTACGGCATGATGATGTCGAACGTTGTTCGCGGTGATTTTGGCGATTCGCTCAAGTATCAGGGGCAATCGGTTAACGAGATAATCTGGCGGCATTTGCCCTATTCGGCCACGATCGGGATTCTGGCATATCTTCTTGCGCTCGCGATCGGCCTGTTTGCCGGTACGTTTGCCGCATTGAAGCAGAATTCGTCATTCGATTATGGATCGATGTCGATTGCGATGCTTGGGCTCTCGGTCCCAAATTTTGTCCTTGCTCCCGTGCTTGTTATCTTCTTCACTTTTACTCTTTACCTGTTTCCACCGGCCCGCTGGGGTGGTGTTTCGAGCATTGTTCTTCCGGTGATAACGTTGGCGGCAATCTATGCGGCCTATATTGCCCGGTTGACGCGTGCCGGGATGCTCGAGGTAATGCGATCCGATTACATCCGAACGGCCCGGGCAAAAGGCTTGGATGATAAAACGGTGCTGCTCCGCCATGCGTTTCGCGGCGGCATTCTGCCGGTTGTGTCTTTTACTGGCCCAGCCTTGCGGCATTGCTCGCGGGAACCGTCGTCGTCGAAAAGGTCTTTGCCCTGCCCGGTCTTGGCGACATTTTTATAAAGGCTGTACTGAATCGCGATGAGCCGCTGATACTCGGAATCGTCGCTTTTCTCTCGATACTGATTATGGTCTTTAACCTGATCGTTGATATTAGCTACGGGTTTCTGGATCCACGTATTCGATACGAATAGACAATTTATGGTTGAGAATTTAGAGATAGTCACAGGCTCGTCGCCGTGGAGCGACGCCTGGCGGCGGCTTCGGCGAAACAAGCTCGCCGTGGGCAGTCTTTGCTTTCTTACAGTCCTCGTCGTCGGCGTCTCTGGCTGGTCCCGCCATTCTTTTTTGGGCGACGGGATTTACTTATGATCTAACCCCGACGGATAGTGCGCTGGTCAGGTCAATGCCTCCGTCGTTAAGTCATTTAATGGGAACGGACGATCAGGGGCGCGATATGCTCGCCCGGGTGCTTCAGGGCGGTCGAATTTCGTTGATGGTCGGAATAATTTCGACACTGGTCTCGCTGATCGTCGGCGTTTCGTACGGTGCGATTGCGGGTTACATGGGTGGCCGGATCGACAACGTAATGATGCGGATTGTCGATGTGATCTACGCGATCCCATACATTCTGATCGTCATCGTTCTGCTTTCGGTATTTGGCGGCCCGAATACGCCGGCGTGGATAAAATGGCTTTCGACAACGATCGGCGGAGCAGGGAATCAGGGGCTGAGCCAGTTGTTTCTCTTGTTCTTTGCACTCGGTCTGGTATCGTGGCTGACGATGGCGCAGGGTCGTGCGCGGACAGATATTGAGTCTTAAAAATCAGGAATTTGTCATGGCGGCCCGGGCAACGGGCGTTTCGACGACGGGCATCATCTTTCGCCACTTGATACCAAATGCTCTCGGCCCGGTTATCGTTTATGCAACGCTGACGATACCGAGCGTTATGCTCACCGAGGCGTTTCTTTCGTTCCTTGGTCTTGGCGTCCAGGCCCCGTTTGCCTCATGGGGCAGCCTTGCCGATATCGGCATTAAGAATCTGGCGATTTTCCCGTGGCAGTTAATTTTTCCCGGCGTGACTATGGCTTTGACGCTGTTTTCGTTAAACTTTCTGGGCGACGGCATCCGTGATGCCCTCGATCCGCAGACACGAAAATTTTAGGAGACGTTTTTTATATTAGTGAAGAAAGCTACCTTTTTGATCGCGGCTATCCTGCTTGCGACAGCATTTGTTAACGGTCAATCAAAACCAACTCCGCCGAAACAGCAGTTGCGATTGATAAGGGAAGGGGTCGGCGTTGACGGCATTGCGGTTGGTAAATCGACCTCGGGGGACGTCGTCAAAAAGTACGGCAAGGTCTATCGCTGGGAGGTCAACAAGAAATATTCGTACCAGATGACCTACGACAAGGCGGGCGTTTCATTCTATTTTTGCCAGAACGATAAACGCGAACAGATTTTCTTGATCGAGCTTAAATCGCCGTTCATGGGCAAAACCAGCCGCGGCGTGACACTCGGCAAATCGACAAAAGAAGAAACCGAAAAGGTTTACGGCAAACCGCGTGACGGTTTTGAATATCCGGGAATCAACTTTTACTACAACCGCTACGGAAAACGGAACATTATTACCGAGATCGACATCACGGAAAAATCCGGAATCAGGCAGTGCGATGCTAAGAAATGACGATTAACGGCGAAAATATTCTAACCGTCGATGGGCTCAAAACCTGGTTTGCGACCGAGGACGGCATAGTCAAGGCCGTCGACGGCGTCTCGTTCGAGCTAAAAAAGGGCGAGACGCTCGGTATCGTCGGTGAATCGGGCAGCGGCAAATCCGTCACAAACCTCTCGGTCATGCGCCTAATCCAGGAACCACCGGGCAAGATCGCGGGCGGAAAAGTGATTTTCGACGGAGTCGATATTCTGAAACTGCCGCCCGAGCAGGTCAGAAAGCTTCGCGGAAAGCGGATCGCGATGATCTTTCAGGACCCGATGACCTCGCTCAATCCGTTTCTAAAAATCTCCAAACAGCTCATGGAGGTGACCGAGCTTCACCTCGGCCACACAAAACAGCAGGCCCGCGAACACGCGATCAAGATGCTCAAAATGGTTGGCATCTCCGACGCCGAGCAGAGAATGACCAGCTATCCGCACGAATTCTCAGGCGGCATGCGTCAGCGTGTGATGATCGCCATGGCCCTGAGCTGCGACCCCGAACTGTTGATCGCCGACGAGCCGACGACCGCCCTCGACGTTACGATTCAGGCCCAGATTCTCGAACTTATCAAGGATTTGAAAGCCCGGATGGGTACAAGCGTTATTCTAATAACGCACGACCTCGGCGTCGTCGCCGGGATGACCGACAAGATCATCGTGATGTACGCGGGCAAGATTTTTGAGCAGGCACCGACCAGGGAATTGTTTAAGACGCCCGCAAATCCCTATACGAGGGGCTTGCTCAAAAGCGTACCCGATCCGGCCCACGAACACGGTGAGCCACTGTATCAGATTCCCGGTTTGCCGCCGGATGTCGCCAATCTGCCGCCGGGCTGCCCGTTTGCGGAAAGGTGCGAGCGGGCCGAGGACATCTGCCGCCGCGAATTTCCGCCGTTTATCGAGATAAATGAGAACCATCATTCGCTGTGCCATTTTGCAAAAGAAGTTTTTGAGGAGTCGTTATGAAAAGATTGACACTTGTTTTGGTGCTGCTGAGCACAGTCGGCATCGGCTGCAAATTCATTGACTCGCTCAGGGGCGGCGGGACAAGTGGCGGCTCGGGCGGTTCGGCCACGGCGGGCAGCGATCCTAAGGCGGACGTTATCGCGGCCTCAAAAAAATTCATCGATCTCAAATCGTTTTCCGCAAAGACCGAAGGCGTCGGCCAGACCGAAATTAAGTCGCGGATCGACTATGTCGCGCCCGACCGGTATCACGTCACCTATCTCGCCGGCACAGGTGCCGGTATGGAGTTGATATATGTCGCGAATCAGTCGTACATGAAGAGCGCCGGCGGGGCATGGTCAAGGATGCCGGGCGATGCAAAAACAATCCCGAACCTGCGGGATTCGTTTACCGAGCAAGGTTTGAAGACGCTCTCCGATGTGAAGTTTGAGGGCGATGACACGGTCGACGGCAAACCTGCACTCGTCTATTCGTACATGAACGTCACTCCGGTCGGGAGTTTTCCGTTCAGTTGCAAAATATGGATAGCCAAGGGTTCGGGCCTTCCGATGAAGGTTTATGTTGAATATTCGACCGGTGTTCTGAGACATATGACTGTGAATTACGATACCGAAACGCCTGTCACCATCGAAGCGCCAATAAAATAGAATGCCCGAACCGAACGATCAAAATCTGATCTCGATCCAGGACCTGAGGGTTCATTACCGCTCCGGCGGCGGGTTATTTAGCGCCGCTAAGACGGTGAAGGCGGTCGATGGCCTTTCGCTGGATATCAAAAAGGGCGAAACGCTCGGCCTCGTCGGTGAATCGGGCTGCGGAAAATCGACGCTTGGGAAAGCGATATTGCGACTGACCGAACCGACCGGCGGCAAGGTCATCTACAACGGCCAGAACCTCGCTCTTTTACCAAAATCCGCGATGTGCGAGCAGCGAAAGCATCTACAAATGATCTTTCAGGACCCGTACGCGAGCCTCAATCCGCGGATGACGGTCGGCGCGATTATTGGTGAACCGATCCGCACATTCGGCCTTGCGAACGGGAATTCTGTGGAATCAATGGTGCAGGAACTGATGGAGACAGTTGGCCTGAGCCGAAGGTTTATACGGAGATATCCGCACGAATTCTCAGGCGGCCAGAGACAGCGAATCGGCATTGCACGAGCCCTCGCCGTCGAACCGGAATTTATTGTCGCCGACGAACCGATCTCGGCCCTCGACGTTTCGATCCAGGCTCAGATCATGAACCTTATGCAGCGGCTGCGGACTGAGAAAGGGTTGACTTATCTCTTTATTTCGCATGATTTAAGGGCGGTTCGACACGTTTCGGATCGAGTTGCCGTGATGTACCTCGGCCGCATTGTCGAACTCGCCGAGGGCCGTGACATCTACCGCGAACCGCTAATGCCGTACACCAGGGCTCTGATCTCGGCCGTGCCGGTTCCCGATCCCGAGATCGAGCTAAAACGCAGCCGCATTATCCTAAAGGGCGATGTCCCCTCGCCGATCGACCCGCCATCTGGCTGCCACTTCCACACCCGCTGCCAATTCGCTATCCCCGAATGCAAAACCATCTCGCCCCAACTCGTCGAGATCAAACCGCGACACTTTGCAGCTTGTATCCGAATCAGCCCGGAGCGTCCAAATATCGAAGAAAATGCAGCGGCGGGAATGGCAGAAATAGTTTAGCGACGGGCAAGCCCGTCGCTAACTCTTGCGGGCAAGCCCGCCGCTTAACTGTCGCGGAAGCTAGCAGGTCGATCTAAAAACCGCTCGGCGATGCTGCCTTGTGACTTTCAGCATTTCTTAGCGCCTTGACGCGGTTGTGGGCGACGAGTACGCCTTGTGATTGTTGTGAGACAATGTCGCGGATATTGGCTGGGAGAACCGTCTGTAGTGCCTGGGTGTAGGCGTCACGGGCATGATCCTCACCGCGTTCGCATTCGTCGAGAATGGCTTCCGCGTCGTTGCCGGTCACCAGAACTTTGATGTCCATCCAACCGCGATGAAGCGCGGCTGAGACGGTGCCGGTGTTTTCGGGATCGCCGCCGAGTGACCGAACAAGCTGCTGAAGCACACCGGCGAATTCCGATCGCTGCTGTGAAAACTCGTAAAATAAGGTCTTTAGATCGGACTGTTCGATGGCCTCAGCAGCAATCTTAAAGCCCTCCTGTCCATCCTTACACGTCCGAATCAGGCCATTGAGCGTCGAGATCGTATCCGTGTTCAACTCGGCACTCGTCGGCAACGGGTCCGAACCGGGCATCGGAATTGTTGCTTCATAATCGTTGATCATAAGTATTTACCTCCGCAAAAATTGCGAACTATTTGTCCTTCACAAACCGGCGATCTCGTGTGGATCGCCCGCATACCTAACCTTATTCCCTCTTGTCGCGTTTGAAAGTAAGATAGCGGACATAAGACAATCAAACAATGGGCTGACAGTCCACGCGTTAACTGATTTTTTTCTTGAAATCCAGATGGTATTAACCGTTTTTGCTGGTACACACTGAATCGTCCATAGGTACGCCAGCGAAAAAATTAGAGGGATGGCATCCAAACTATTTTTGCAACAAAACTAAAAGTGCACGAAGAAATTAGGGAACAATCAGCATTGGATCGGCTCGCTGACGAGAGCGGTCTGGCGATCGCGCTGGTCGATGAATCATCGGCCGAGGTTTACATTGCCAATAACAATTCGATCTGTCGAAACCTGAATCCGGACGGCAAGTTTACGACCCACTGCAAGGCATTCTGCGGCACGGCGTTCGAAGAGGCGTCGGAGGTCGGCTCGACGGTGTCGTTTACATGTCACGCGGGGCTTGAGTGTCGCGTTGTCCCCGTGGCCTATCGGCAGAAACCACTGGTGGCGATCATTGGGCGTACTTTTCTCAAGGCCGAGAGCTATCGTCGGGCGACGACGCGGGCTATTTCAGGCGATTGGAAAGATCATGCTCCGGCAGAATTTTTTGAGAATGTATTGCTCACTGGTTCGGACTCAGTGCTCGATCAGGCCGTCACCGATGTGAAACGCCTGATGCCGAGGGCGGCATCTACGGCGAACGGACACGTGGTCAACCGCCCCAAAACGGAAATTACGGACGAGCGGGCAAACGAGACACCTGTTCAACCATTGGATGAAATGCCGTCTGCTCCGACTCCTCGGAAAAAGGCCTCACCGGCCCTGTCAAACATCGTTGCGAGATTTAACCGCGAGCTTGGCCTGACAACAAACGGCCCGAAGGTGTCGCCGGCGGGCGAGCCGGTCGCAGCCGTCGCGGAGGAGCCGGTATCGGAAACCAGAAAGCTCCGGGAAAATCGGCCGCGTCCGGTCGAAACAGCGGTTGGGGCGAGCCGGGCCGAATCGGCTGACGTTTCCGTCCCAGAGACCAGAACGAAGCGCGAACAACGACCTCGCCCAATTGAAAAAGCGGTCGAAACCATTCAGCCCGAATCCGAGCGGTTTGCCGTCGAGGAAACCAAACCAAAATCAAACGAAAAACGGGCCGCCGAGGCGCGGGCATGGAGGTCATTCTTTGGCTCGCTCTTAAAAACCGACTATCCTAAGGCCGCTGACTCGATCCTCGAGTTTGTTGCCCTCCAACACGGCTTTTCCGCTTTGATCTGGCTCGAGAAAAATGGGAAGCGGCTGGAAAATGCCGCGGCGTATGGCGATATGAAGGGTCGCAAGGTGCGTCTCGCTATCGCCTCGGATGACGAACGTTTGATCGAGGCGGCGCACAGCGAAATGCCGCTCGAGATCGCCGAGCGACCAAAGAAGAATGTCCCCGTAAGCTCACGAAAAATGTTCCTTTTCCCGATTGGGATCGGCGGCGAGATTTCGGCCGGCATCGCAATCATGGAACCGATCGAGGACGAAAAAGTCAAACGGCAGATCGCCCGTATTTGTCAGTCGATCGCTCCGCAGCTTGAGATCCTGCGGCTTAGAACCCAAGTCGCCCGGGGAGAGACGTTATCGACCGCCGTTCGACGGTTTAGCGAAAGTCTGAAACACATCGACGCCGATGACATTTGGGTAAAACTTACCCAACACGCCGCCGAAATGCTTGGGGCGGAACGAGCCTCGCTGATGATCTTTGACGAAAAATCGAAATCTCTCAATCTCAAGGCATTGATCGGCGGCCTACGCAAACCGGGAAAGAATGAGGTAGTCGGTGAGCGCGTCGCGAGGCTTGTCTTTGATAAAAACAAGCCGATTATCGTTCCCGATGTGACAAAAACGGGCCTGCCGCCGGCGACCGTCAGCCGAAATTATAAAACCGGATCTTTCATGAGCTGTCCGC
Source organism: uncultured Acidobacteriota bacterium (assembly GCA_963738935.1). Classification (GTDB taxonomy): domain Bacteria; phylum Acidobacteriota; class Blastocatellia; order Pyrinomonadales; family Pyrinomonadaceae; genus OLB17. The sequence continues at coordinate 4,187,115 of CAVTYF010000001.1, forward strand.
TCGCCATCGGCGACCGGACGATCGGCGTCATGAGCTTTGCTGACAAGGCCTCGGGCCGGCCCTTTGATCGCCGTTCCCTGCATCTTTTTCAGGCGATTGCTCCGCAACTGGCGGTTGCTATCGACCGGGCCTCGTTAAAGGAGAAAGCAGGAGAGTTAGAAACGCTCTCCGTCACCGATGCGCTGACCGGTATGCTCAACCGGCGCTATATCGAACAGCGTTTGATGGAGGAGGTCAAACGGTCTAATCGCCACGGCTTCCCGATGAGTTTTATGATGATCGATGTAGATCATTTTAAATCCTATAACGATCAGTTTGGCCACCCGGCGGGGGATGATGCCCTGAAACTCGTCGGCCACGTTATTCGCGAAACGCTGCGTGGTGCCGATGTCGCGGCGCGGTTTGGCGGCGAGGAATTCTCGATCCTTCTACCACAGACAACGGGCGAAGAGGCGGCCGCGATCGCCGAACGCATCCGTCTCAATCTTGCGGAAACGCGTTTTCCGCATCGCCGCGTCACGGCCAGCATCGGCATCGCAAGCTGCTCGGCCGATCTCTGTTCGGCCGTTGACATCGTCTCCGCCGCCGACCAGGCGCTGTACGAAGCGAAACGGCGCGGGCGCAACCGCATTTTGCCATTTGAAAAAATGCACCTCTAGGCCGCAGACTTGTAACAGGACCGAATGAGAAGACCGTCTGAGAAGAGGATATTTGCGAGAACGCACCCGGACGATTTTATCGGCAGGGCCTCGCACGTCGAGCGAATTCTCAGCATGGCGGAACGCGGTGCGGACGGTCTGGTGCTTTTGGCGGCCCCCTCGACGGGTTGCTCTGAGTTGTTGCGACACGTTTACGACCGTCTCTTTCACGAACAATCAGAAACCATTCCTTTTTATTTCGAGGTCAGAAAGAGTGACCGGACAGCGGCAGAATACTGCGCTCCGATTTCTCTGCGAATATCTGCTCCAGACCGTCGCTTTCCGACGTCGCGACCCGCGAATAATAGATTCCGCGCCCGAAATCAGCGAGATTGCTGATCTCGCCGTGCCCGGCGACGGATATTGGATCGACCGGCTCGTCGAAACCTACGGCGGCGATGGCGGCGCTTGTGATGACCGCAGTTTCTCACGAAACAGCCTGAGCGCTCCGTTTCGGGCGGCCGCAAATGGGGTCCGTTCGATAGTTTTGATCGATAATCTTCACGCGGCGGACGATCTCGACGGCGGCGATGCGTTTTTTGACGATCTCCGCGAGATTTTTCGCCGGTCAGCGATACCGTTTGTGCTGGCGGGCCGCAGGCGCGCAATTTTTGCGCGCACGCCGTTCGCGACGCTGCCGCTAGAGGCGTTTTCGTTCTCTGAGGCGGCCGGTTTTGTCGAACATTTGTCAAAAAATAGCGGTGTCGAAATAAACGATCAGACCCGCGACCTGATCGCCGTGCAGTTAGGCGGCAACGCCGGCCATATCACCGCACTTTTCGCCTCGGCGGCGGCAAAGGGCAGCGAGCTTAACTCGTTTGACCGCGTAGAGCAGGTTTTTACGGACGAGATATTTGGCGGGCGCATCGGGCGTTTTTTTGACAACGTCTTTTACGGGATTGCCGCAGACGCTCGCGTCCAGTCAAAAATTTTGTGGCTGTTGACTGAGACTATCTCCGCCCGAGGCTCTCGTGTGCCGCTGTCGTACTGGCGGCGTCATGCAGGTCTCGCGGGTGACGACCTCGCACGCGTTCTCATGGCCCTTCATACCAATGAGATCATAAATGCCGGATCAGGCCCGGTCGAGGTCGACACTGCGAACACGACGCTGTGCGATTATATCGCGGCGCGGCGTCGGATCGAGATCGATGGCGAAACGCGAGGTCTGGCGGTCGGTGAAACACTGACCGAAAATATTAAACGAGCCCCCAAGTTGATGGCCCGATACTATCGACGCACGTCGGCCATCGGACTTCGCGGTCTGCTCGGAGCTCTGGACGGTCGGCGGGTGTCGACGGCGCTGGTTGATTACGCGAGGTTCAAAAGTGAATTCAAGGGGGCCGACGACGATGACCGCATCCTGAAATCGCTAAAAGAGGACAACCTGGTCGTTGATCTGCCGCAGATAATTTACACGGCTAACACGTCGGCGTTTTATCCTAAGCTCAACGAGCTTTGCGATTCGGAACGCTCGGTCATCGGTCTCGGCTTTCATCATAACGCCGGTAGCGAAGAAACCGCCCTGATCGCCGTGCAAATCGATTCGAAACTTGAGGCGAAACAGGATGTCGCGGAGTTTTGGTGCGACCGGCTCGAAATGGCGGCCGTTAATTCAGATTTCGTGAACTACAAGCTCTGGCTTATCGCAGCCGAGGGGTTCGACGCGGACGCTCTCGCGGTTTTACGCGAACGTGGCGTTTTCGCATCGAGCCGCAAGCAGATTGAACTCTTGGCCGCGATGCTCGACGCCGATATTTCACCTGTTACGCCAACCGGGGCGGACGATTACGAGATCGTCTTTCCAATGGGTGAGGACACCGAGATTATCGCCGCCCATACGATAGACGAGATCGCCAAACGACATAATTTTCCGGCAAAAACGATAAATCAGATCAAAACGGCCCTTGTCGAGGCGTGCATCAACGCGACCGAGCATTCGCTCAGTCCGGATCGGCGTATTCATCAAAAATTTTCGGTCGAGACGGACAAGATAACCATTACTATCTCGAATCGAGGCGTCCGCCTCGCCGATGCTCAAACATCCGAAAAGGCCGCGGATGAAACCCGCCGCGGCTGGGGACTAAAGCTGATGAAAGGATTGATGGATGAAGTAAATATCGAAAAGGCCGACGACGGCACGCGGATAACGATGGTCAAATATCTAAAACACGTGGCCGCGGCAAGTCCGTCGTTTAGCGATAAAATTCCCAAAAGTTGAGAAGCGGGCTTGCCCGCTGTCCGCCTGCGTTATTCAACAATCCGTAACCGCTCTATTGTGTAAGACGGTTAAAGTCATCAGTTTTTTCGCAAGCACCTGAAAAAAATCATTCATGGAGAAAAAAACTCTTCCCTTTTTCTAAAAAATTATGTATAAACAAATGCGATGTATGCTATAAGCGTTTCTTAATTCAAATACATCCCGGCATCGGTGGCTTTCATCAAAGTTCGCGGCCTGTTAGTAATGGCTAGACACATGGAAATCCAAAAATTTGAAAATCGGTCACGTGCTGTGTTATTCTCAAGGTTGCGTCAGATAACCGTGACGCGTACAACCAGCCTGCCGGTTAAACTAAACGATATTTGTTCAATGACAAACCCGCCAAAAAAATTCTAAAAACAATCCCTGTCGCCGCACTCTCGCTCCTGTTCGCGGTGACAGCTTTTGCACAACCGGGCAAGACGCCGATGATGCAGGACATTCAGGTCAAAACCGCAGACTTACTCGGCCGATGCCGTCCGCGACACCCGCTTGTTACAAAGACCGGAAGCTCACTACCCGTGAATTCGGGCGGCATCCGGACGCTGTTCCCGGCCCTTGCCGAGGTTCAGATACCTGGTTATTCCGGCGTCCTCATCGAATCGGTTGACGGCAATGTCGTTGTCGAGAGCAACTCAAATTTTACATTCAACCCTGCCTCGAATGTCAAGATCGCGACCGCCTTTGCGGTTCTAAAAACTTTTGGCCCCGAATTCAGGTTTATGACCAACGTCTATACCGACGGAGTCGATTGACCGCAACACTGGTACGCTAAACGGCAATTTATACGTTTCCGGGCAAAGACCCGATGTTTGGCTATCAGCATGGCGTGGCCCTGGCCCAGGAACTAAATCGCCTCGGCATTCGCTCGGTCGCGGGCGACCTGATCGTGACGGATAATTTTGTGATGAATTATTCGGGTTCACCGCTGATCTCGGCACAGACTTTGTCGGCGACCTTGGACATGTCGAAACGCAACGCGGCGGCAACCAAGGCATGGCTCAACTATCTTTCGTATTCAGGTAAATTCAATCAGGCGAATGGCGTTCCCGGCGTCACTTTTGCCGGCGCGATGTATGTTCAGCCGATACCGAGCAGCTTGAATTTGCTGTTTACTCACGAATCGACGCAGATACGCGAGATACTGAAAGCAACGCTCTGTTACTCAAATAATTTCCTGTCCGAGCGGCTTGGCGATTCGGTTGGCGGTCCGTACGCTGTCGCCCGTCTCGTTCAGCAGCACGCCGGCGTCCAGCCGCAGGAATTCTCGCTTGCAACCTCGAGCGGTCTCGGCTATAACCGCGTCACGCCGAATGCCATGATGCGGCTGCTGCGTGCGCTTCGCAATGATCTCGGTCGTTATCGAATGACCTTTGCTGACATCATGCCCGTCGCTGGTATTGACAAAGGAACGCTCGAAGAGAGATTTGACGCTGATTTTGCACGTGGCAGCGTTGTCGGTAAAACAGGTACGCTCCCCAACACGGACGGCGGCGTCAGCTCTCTCGCCGGCGAGGTGAACACGCGCAACGGCCGTTTGCTGTTTGTGATTTTTAACCAGCGAGGAAGCGTGGGTAGATTTCGCAGCTTCCAAAACGGGTACGTCTCGCTCGTTCAGGGGCAGTTTGGCGGAGCAATGCCGATGGACTACGAGGCCATCTCGCTCGAAACGCGGCTTGCACGTTCACGGGTCAGCTATCCAATGAGTTCTTCCAATGGCAACGATTAAATATTCGGCAGAATTGAGCTACGAGGAAGCACATCCGGTGCTTCCTTTTTTCTTTGCGGCTTAACGTGAGATAATTCCCGTCTGACCGATGGCTGATAACGAGAAAACCACGCCTGAGCAGGATATTCTGGATATCGCGGAAACTCCCGAATCGCTGGCTGACCTGTCGTCGATCGACGAGATCGCGGCTGCCGAAGAGCCTAAACACGCGAGCGTCGCGAGATCGGCAGGCATCGTTTCAATTGCGGTGATGTTTTCGCGGCTGCTCGGATTGGTTCGTGAGACGCTGTTTGCCAAATACTTCGGCGCCGGGTTTCTTTACGACGCGTTCATTGTCGGTTTTCGTATTCCCAACCTTCTCCGTGACCTCTTTGCCGAGGGTGCTCTGTCGTCTGCCTTCGTCAAGGTTTTTACCGATTATCAGATCAGAAACAGCGAAAAAGAGGCCTGGCGGCTGGCGAGTTTGATCTTTAACGGCCTCGCGGTCGTGCTGAGCGTAATCTGCATCGCCGGTATTTTTCTCTCGCCGCTCTTCGTTAAGCTCATCACTTACAACTATTTAGGCGATCCTAACCACTATTATCCGCCTGAGAAAGCCGCGCTCGCGACGCTTTTGATGCAGATAATGTTTCCGTTTATCCTGCTCGTCGCCTTGGCGGCACTTGCGATGGGTGTGCTGAACACAAAGGGCCGTTTCGGCATTCCGGCTTCGGCATCGACAGCATTCAATGTGGTTTCGATCATCGTCGGCCTCGGCCTCGCCTATTGGCTAAGCGGCGGAGTGTGGGAAAGCTCGAACGATAAACTAGCCGTGCCAGCCGACGCAGCTCAATGGGCGATCATCGGGATGTCGATTGGCACGCTTCTTGGCGGTGCGGCGCAACTATTGATACAGATTCCGTCTCTATTCAAGGTCGGTTTTCGCTTTTCATTCAGTCTCAGTTTTCGTGACGAAGGCGTTAGAAAGGTGATGCGTTTGATGGGCCCAGCGATCGTCGGAACGGGTGCGATTCAGATCAAGGTTTTGGTCGATACGGTCGTGGCTTCGGGAATCGACGGCGGTGCTTCGTGGCTGAACTATGCGTTTCGGTTGATGCAGTTTCCGATCGGCGTTTTTGGCGTGGCCATCGGCACGGCGGCGATACCGACGCTGTCGCGGCTCGCTTCTGAAGGTAAGCTCGACAAATTTCGCAACACGCTCTCGGATGCGACAAAGCTTGTTTTACTGCTCGCCGTCCCGTCAGCCTGCGGCCTGATCGCTCTCGGAACACCGATAGTCAGCCTGGTCTACGAACGCGGCCAGTTTGATGCTTTTGACACAAACATGACGTCGTGGGCATTGACCGCCTATTCCGTCGGCCTCGCCGCATATGCGACGATCAAGGTCGTTTCACCCGCATTCTTCGCCCTCGACGACGCCAAAACGCCCATGTATATCAGCGTCGCGTCAATTTTGGTTCACGTGCCGACAAGCTTTGGAATGATGCAGCTTTTGTCGCACGTCGGCGTTACGCCCGAACGCCCGAACGGCTTCGGCCACGTCGGCGTCGCGCTGGCAACCTCAGTCGTCGCCACCGTTAATTTACTCGTCCTCTCTTTCTTTATGCGGCGAAAGATCAAACGGCTCAATGGCCGTGAAATTTTAGATTCTCTGGTTCGAATCGTCGTGGCTTCGGCCGCCATGTCAGCCGCTGGCTATGGTGCGTACCGGCTTATCGAAGGCTATTTTGGCACCAAAACGCTGCGTGTGCAGATGACCGAAGCATTTGTCCCGATAGCTGTTGCCAGTCTGGTCTTTGTCATTGCTGCCAAACTGCTGCGAATAGACGAACTCGAAAAAATGTGGGGATCGCTCAGACGGAAATTTGCAAGGTAAAGCAATCAATACGATATATTTTGTGCTAATTTAGGTATATGGAAACCGAAGATCTGCTAAAAAGAATCACCCTGAATCCGGAAATTTGCTTCGGCAAACCGACGATTCGCAACATGAGGTATCCGGTTGAGATGCTGCTTGATCTACTTAGCGGCGGCATGACCAAGGAAGAGATATTGGCCGATTATCCGGACTTGGAGGAAAAGGATATTTTCGCAGCCCTCCACTTTGCTGCGAGACTTTCCGGAGCAGGCAGCGTCATTCAGGTGTTGGCCGCCTGATGAGATTTATCGTAGATGCACAGTTGCCGTCGCGGTTGAGCAAATGGCTCTGCAGTCAGGGCCATGACTCTATCCATACTCTTGACCTCCCCGAAAAGAACAGAACCGGAGACCATTTCATTGCCGATTTCGCAGATGAGAATGGCAGGATAGTTGTCAGTAAAGACGCGGATTTCACGGCGTTAAAACTGTTAGCGGGAAAACCGAAAAAACTGCTGCTCATAAAAACGGGCAATCTAAACAACACACTTCTGCTGCAAGTATTTAACGCGAACCTTGATGTGATCGAAAACCTCTTTTTAAGCTTTGAAATTGTCGAGTTAGGCAGAACGATGGTTGTCGGTGGTTATCCCGATCAAATAGACTGGAGGGCAGATTGATACAAGACTTCAAAAGTATCAAGCCAAAAATCCATCCGACCGCCTTCGTGACCGACGACGCGATCGTGATCGGCGATGTCGAGATCGGTGAGGATGCAAGCGTGTGGTTTGGGTCGGTGCTTCGCGGGGATGTAAATTACATTCGCGTTGGCGCGCGGACGAATATACAGGACATGACGATGATCCATGTCAGTTCGAAAGGGCTGCCGACCATCCTTGAGGAGAACATAACGGTCGGTCACCGCGTCACGCTCCATGCCTGTTATGTCGAGAGCGGCTCGATGATCGGTATGGGAGCAATCCTCATGGACGGCGTCCGCGTTGGCCGGAATTCGCTCGTGGCTGCCGGAAGTTTGCTGACGCCGGGAACGCAAGTTCCGCCGCGCTCGCTTGTCATCGGCTCACCCGCCAGAGTAAAACGCTCGCTGACCGACGACGAACTCGCCTATCTAGATAGATCCTGGCGAAACTACGTAGAGCTGAAGCAGCATTACCAGGAAATTAGCCACGAATAACACGAATGTCACGAATATGAATTTCCGATTCGTGCTATTCGTGTCATTCGTGGCTAAAATAGTTCCCTATGGCCAGTACCAAACCAGCCCGTGGAATGCGCGACTTTTTGCCCGCTGACGTACGAAAGCGCGAATACGTGATCGGGATCATCAAAGAGGTTTACGAAAGCTACGGTTTCGAACCGCTCGTAAGTGGTGAATCATTCCAAATGAAGATCGATGGCGCCGACAAGTCCGTCGAGGCGAACGCGATCCTTGCGGTGAACGAGACGTTGGACCGGATGGGCATAAAAAATTTCGCGATCTATCTCAGCCACAGTGACGTTTTGGCCTGCATTCTGGAAACCGTCCGCGTTCCCGAAGCTCTGCAGCCGAAAGCTTTTGCCGCCATCCGCAGCTTCAGCAAGTTCAATATCGAAGGCTTTGTCGCTGAAATGCAGGAAGTAGGCGTTTCCGAAAACGCTTCGACTGTCCTTGCCGATCTCTTCCTCAAGACCGATGAGATCCTGAATCAAGAACACGACATTAACCAGACTGTCGTAAGTAATTTACTTAGTATTGTTGACAACGAAACTCTGATAGAACTCGGCCAAATACTGCGGTTGGCCGGACGGACAGAGGTCTTCATCGATCCGGCCTTGCCCTGCGAAACGCCGTTTGGCCCCGGCGTAGTGATCGAAGCCCGAACGTCTGGCCTGGATATTCTCGGTGAGGGCGGCTCGATCAACAGAGCGAACGAACAAACCGTCTTCGCGTTCGCATTCGACATCGAAAACATCGTCGAGCTGATGGTGAAGTGGAATTAGCCACGAATTACTCAAATCCCACGAATAAGAATTCTGATTCGTGCTATTCGTGTAATTCGTGGCTAAAATGTTTTTATGGCAAGTACAAACCCAGCCCGCGGAATGCGCGATTTCCTCCCCCCTGACGTCCGAAAACGCAACTACGTCATCAACATCATCAAAGAAGTCTACGAATCCTACGGCTTCGAACCGCTGGAAACACCGGCCGTCGAGAATATTGAAACTCTGTTAGGCAAATACGGTGAAGAAGGCAATCAGTTGGTTTTCAAAATCCTCAAACGAGGCGACAAACTTGATGAGTCTCTCGCTCCGGGCGGAAACGGGAGTGTTAACGAGCGTGCCTTGAGCGATCTCGCACTGCGTTATGACCTGACAGTTCCGCTCGCCCGCGTCGTTGCTAATAGCAAAAACGATCTGCCGAAATTCTTCAAACGCTATCAGATACAACCCGTCTGGAGAGCAGACCGTCCGGCGCGTGGGCGTTTTCGTGAGTTTTATCAATGTGATGTTGATGCGATAGGCTCGAGCTCGATGGTTGTCGAGGCTGAGCTAATCTCGGCTGTCGACGAAATCCTATCCCGACTTGGATTCAAAGACGCCGCGATACTTGTCAATCATCGAGATATTCTAAAAGGTCTCCTAGATATCGCTTTGATTGCGGAAGAAAAGCAAGCCGACGCCCTTGTAGCTCTGGACAAACTCGACAAAATTGGGCCACAGGGTGTAGCTGAAGAACTTATATCGCGAAAGGTCTTTGACCTGGATGATGCAAACAATTTCGTTGATCTGGTTCGTAGGGATGTGCAAATTCAAGTCTTTCCCGTCAGTGATGTTCCGCAAAACGAAGAAGAACGAAGAACTCAGGAACACGGCAATGAGCTTTTTTTAATTGAGAAATTTAGAAATCTTTTGACGAGTTCCCCTGCGGGTTTACGAGGGGCGGAAGGAATGGCGGAACTATTTGATTTTTTGGGGCTTCGTTTGAAAAATCGATTGTCGTTCCATCCAAGCTTGGCTCGTGGACTTTCATACTATACGGGAACAATAATCGAAGTTGGACTTGATTCAGGTGACTTTAGAGGAAGTCTTGGCGGTGGCGGGCGGTATGACGGTTTGATCGGGATGTTTGACAAGGAGCAGATTCCGGCGTGTGGATTTTCGCTTGGGCTTGAGCGGATTTTGGTCGTTATGGAAGAACGCGGAATGTTTCCGCCTGAGATTGCCGCTTCGACAGCGGCGGATGTTTTGGTGACGCTTTGGAGCGAGGAGACGGCCGTGGAGTCGCTAAAACTTGCTGCCGAGATCCGCTCGTCTGGCCTTCGCGTGACGCTTTATCCCGAGGCGGACAAGCTCGGGAAGCAGTTTAAATACGCGGATTCGATTGGTGTTTCATGGGTTTGCGTCATCGGCGAGAACGAGATTGCCGACAACAAAGTAACGCTCAAAAACCTGCGGACGGGCGAACAGGAAACATGCCGTCGGGCCGAGGTTGCGGAGAGGATAATAAAATGATTTACACAAAGCGCGGAGTATTTACGGGGGCTATTTTCGTTGCTTTCTTTTCCTTTTCGGTTTTTGCACAGGTTGATCAAAAAGGCTCCGAAAATCGGAAGAATTTTATGAGGCTCGATCAACGCCTCGGTCGCGGAGCGCAGCCAAAAGATGCAGGCTTTGCCGAGTTAAAACGCCTCGGATTCGCAACCGTCATTGATTTGCGAGCTAAGGACGACAACGCGTTAAAGGAACAAAAACTGGTCGAGGCTTCCGGAATGCGGTTTATTAACTTTCCGTTAAGCAATTGGAGCCGTCCTGATGCTGCGGATATTAAGGCCATTCTCGCTGCGATTGACACCATCGAAAATCAACCCGTTTTCGTCCACTGCAAACGCGGGGCCGACCGCACCGGAACCGTGATCGCAATTTACCGCATGACCCACGACGGCTGGGACGCAAAACGTGCGGGTGACGAGGCCGAGGCTTTCGGCATTGGCTGGTGGCAATTCGGAATGCGCGATTTTATTAACGACTATTATCGCGATCACATTCAAAAAAAATGAAACGGGATCATCCATACGCCTATTACGTCGGCCAGACCGTTATCCTTGCAAAGCACTTCAAGTCGGCAGAATGGAACGTTGAGTGTGCCAAAGAAAAAGTCCGCCCAATTCAATCAGTTCCTCGTGAAAAAACAGACGATGGGAGAAAGCGGATCAAACCGCATGGAAGCTCCGATGGATTTGAAACAAGTCAGGATTCGAAATAACTGATAACTGATAGCTAAAAGCTGTCTGCTGCCTGATTATGGTATTCTAGAAACCCTGTATGAAGCCCATCTCAATTCTAGGCTCGACCGGCTCGATCGGCTGCAACACCCTCAAAGTAATCGAACATTTGGGCGACTTTCGGGTCGTTGCGATGGCCGCCGGGCGTAATATCACCAAATTTGCAGAACAGATCGCTGCGTTTAAGCCGGAGATCGTGTCGTGTCAGGACGCAGAATCGGCGGATCGATTAAAGCTCGAACTTGGCCGTATCGGTGGCCGAATTCCGCAGATTGAGAGCGGCGATGACGGACTTGTCGCGGTCGCAACTCATCCAGATGCGGAGATTGCAGTTTCCGCAATGGTCGGTGCGGTTGGGCTCGTTCCCACGCTGCGGGCGATCGAGGCCGGAAAGCGCGTAGCGATAGCAAACAAAGAAACCCTCGTCATCGCCGGCGAACTTATGACTGAGGCCGCGAAAAGGTCGGGTGCAGAAATTCTGCCCATCGACAGCGAGCACAACGCCATTCACCAGTGTCTGCGGGGTGAAAAGCGAGGCGAAGTAAAACGCCTCATCCTGACCGCCTCGGGCGGGCCATTTCGCAATAAAACAAAGGCCGAAATAGAGAATGCGACCCGTGAAGAGGCCCTCGATCACCCGAATTGGAAAATGGGCGACAAGATCACCATCGACTCGGCCACGCTGATGAATAAAGGCCTCGAGGTGATCGAGGCGCGTTGGCTGTTTGGCTTTGATGCCGATCAAATCTCCGTGATCGTGCATCCGCAATCGGTAGTTCATTCGATGGTCGAGATGGTTGACGGCTCGATCATTGCTCAGATGGGCGTGACCGATATGAAACACGCCATTCAATACGCCCTGACGTACCCCGCGAGACAGGAAAACTGCACGCCGCCGCTCGATCTCGCCGTTCTGAGCCGGCTTGATTTTGAAGAACCCGATCTCGAGCGTTTCCCATGTCTCGTTCTCGCCTACGACGCCCTACGCACCGCCGGAACGATGCCTGCCGTGCTAAATGCGGCAAACGAGATTGCGGTTCAGGCCTTCCTCGAAGGCGATATCCGCCTCAGCGAGATCGCCTCGATAAACCAGGCAGTCATGAACGACCACACGTCACGACCGGCCGACAGCATCGACGTCATTCTTGAGACTGACACATGGGCACGCGCACGCGCTATAATGAAAATCAGCAAAACCGCTGCGGCGTGAGTGAGGTGAACCATGCAGACTGTTCGCGAAAGAAATTATCTAAAAAGCGCTCAATTTAATGGACGAGCGAAAAAGAACGGAGCCGCGCCTCATGGCATCCGATGGACGGTCGACGAGTATTACAAGATGTACGAGCAAGGCCTCTTCCACGGAAAACGGGTTGAGCTTATCAAAGGCGAGATCTTTGAAATGTCACCGATGCTTTCGCCACATGCAACTTCGATTGGCTTAGTTGCCGACATACTTTCTAAGATTTTTGACGAAGGTTTCATTATTCGTCTGCAGATGCCGATGAGCTTTAGCAAGATCGATGAGCCGGAACCTGACGTAGCGGTTGTCGAAGGCACACGACGGGATTTTGCCGAAGCTCATCCGAAATCGGCGGCGCTCCTCGTCGAGGTCGCTCTGACATTAATAAGATTCGATCGGACAAAAAAACTAAGGCTTTACGCCGAGAATCGCATCGACGATTATTGGATATTAAACATCAAGCAGCGTCGACTCGATGTTTTTAGACAACCGGTAACGACTGAGGGCGGCGGCTTTGATTATGCTGAAAAATTGGTTTTTGGCGAGGATGAATTCGTTCGACCGCTGGCGCGGCTCGACGCGAAGATAAAAATCGCCGATTTGCTTCCATAGTTTTTCACATAGCAACCGTGCCGCGTTGCTCAGACTCTAAGCTAGAGTTTCTTATAGGAATTTCTTAAATGTCAGATATTTTAATCGCAATTTTAGCAATCGTTTTTGTCCTCGGCGTGGCGATCAATATCCACGAATTTGGCCATTTTATTGTGGCAAAAATCTTTGGGATGCGGGTCGAGGCGTATTCGTTTTTTGGTTTGGGGCCGCGAGTTTTTGGCGTCAAGATCGGCCATACGGATTACCGCGTGTCGGCGATTCCGCTCGGCGCTTACGTCAAACTTTATGGTGACGAAGCGACCGGGCCGCTCGAGGGCGGCGTCAACACGACGGAATCTGTACCGGAATCCGAGCTGTATGAGCTGCGGCCGCGTTGGCAGAAGTTTTTTGTGATGCTCGGCGGGCCGTTTATGAATTTTGTTCTGGCGCTGTCGATTCCTTTTGCGATCGGCCTTTTGTACGGCGTTCCGGCTAATCCATCGCCCATTGTTGGCTTTGTAAAGGCTGATGGAGCAGCGGCAAAAGCCGGCATACAGGCTGGTGACCGCATCGTGAACTTTGACGGCATGGAAAATCCGTCGTGGGAACGCATTCAGGACGATGCTCTGCTTATTCCGGAAAAAGAGGTCGCCGTTATTGTAGAGCGTAATGGCCAGCGGGTCCCGCTCAAGATCTCGCCAACAAAGGTGACGGAGCAAGGCCAGTCAGGTGGTTTTCTCGATATGGCCCCCGACGCGGGAACTGAGCCAGTCGTCGTCGGTTCTATCGACCCGACGATGCCTGCCGCCGCATCAGGCCTGCAAAAAGGCGATTGGATCACCTCGGTGAACGACAAACCGATCCGCAACAGTCAGGAAATGAAGATTATGGTCGGCGAGGCAAAAGATCAGCCGATCAAGCTCGCCGTAACCCGTGACGGACAGCGGCAGAGAGATAGCGACCAACGCCGTGCAAAAAGACGGAGAATGGCGTATCGGCATCGGGTTTGACCCGTCGCTGATGGTCACTCGCGAAGCTGCCGGTATCGGTGGCGCAGCCGCATATGCCGTTGATACAAATCTTCGAATTCTTCGCCTAACCGGCAAGGCCCTAGGCCAGGTGGGAACAGGTGAACGCTCGGCGAGAGATACGGTTTCGGGGCCAATCGGTATTGGCCAGGTAATCGTAAATACAGTATTCTCGGCGGGATTCTTTGGCTTGCTGTCGGTCCTGACAATGATCAGCCTTAGTCTCGGCGTGATGAATCTGCTGCCGATCCCGATGCTCGACGGCGGCCAGATCGCGGTACTCGGTATCGAGAAAGTAATGTCATGGTTCGGCAAAACCCTATCGATGGCGGCGAAAGAAAGAATCCAATTGAGCGGTCTCGCGATCGTGCTGCTGCTGATGGTGACGGTCATTTTCTTTGATGTTTCCAGATTAATAGGTAGGTGATGTAAATGATAATCGACTGTTCATAGGCGGGCTTGCCCGCCGGGTCGATATTGACAAAGGCGGGCAAGCCCGCCTCTAAACTGATTGGTTTGATGCAAAGGATGACAAAAGCAGTAAAAGTTCGTGACATCCAGATCGGCGGCGGAGCACCGGTTGTCGTTCAGTCGATGACGAAAACCGACACGACCGATGTTGACGGCACCATTCGCCAGATCGAAGAAATGGTCACGGCGGGCTGCGAAATCGTTCGCATCGCCGTACCTGATGACGATGCGGCGGCCGCGATGTACGAGATTCGCAAACGCACTGACGTGCCGATCGTCGCAGACATTCATTTTCACTACAAACTAGCTCTCAAGGCGCTCGACGCCGGCATTGACAAGCTCCGCATCAATCCCGGCAATATCGGCTCGCTGGATCGCGTCCGCGAGGTTGTCCGTGCCGCCGAGGCCCGGAAAGTGCCAATCCGCATCGGCGTCAATGGCGGCTCGCTTGAGAAAGATCTGCTAAAAAAATACGGCACTGCGACGCCCGAAGCAATGGTCGAGAGCGGCATGAGGCACGTCCGCATTCTAGAAGATCTCGGCTTTTCCGACACGATCATCTCTCTTAAAGCGTCTGACGTGAACCGCATGGTCGCGGCCTACCGCTTGATGGCAGAAAAGGTTGATTATCCGCTGCACCTCGGTGTGACCGAGGCCGGAACGCCGTTTGGCGGAACGATAAAGAGCGCGATCGGTCTTGGAATCTTGCTTCACGAAGGAATCGGCGACACGATCCGCGTAAGTTTGGCCGCCGAACCGCACGAAGAGGTCCGCGTCGGCTGGGAAATTCTCAAATCGTTGGAATTAAGAAAACGCGGCGTCACCGTCGTCGCTTGTCCGACCTGCGGACGGCTCGATATTGATAATTTTGTCGAGATCGTCACCGAAGTCGAACGTCGTCTCGCTCACGTCGAAGAGCCCCTGCATCTGTCGATCATGGGCTGCGCCGTCAACGGCCCGGGCGAAGCGCACGACAGCCAGCTCGGCATAACGTTTGGCCGCAACGTCGGCATGATCTTCAAAGACGGCGTCCCAATGCGAAAGGTCGCGGGCGTCGATATCGTCGAGGAATTTGTAAAAGAAGTCGAGATTCTCCGCAAAGAAGGTGACGGAGCGAAGTCGCTGCTGCTATCCGAAAAACCGCTCGTGCAGATAACCTAAGCTATTTTTCGCCACGAATTACAGGAATGTCACGAATTCAGAGAACTCCTCGAATTCGTGTTATTCGTGCAATTCGTGGCAAAAATTTCTACGGAAACAAGATCGTCAGCGGCCAGGCGGGGATATTTCTCAGCACGCCGAAGCCCACGAGGACGATCATAAACGCATACATAAAATTGGGCCGCGTCGGCCACATATACAGCCCGCGGCCTCGAATCGCAAGCAAAACCAGCGAGGCGGCAACCCAGCCAAAGATCACCGCCCACACGGGGATCAGAAAATTAAAATCAAGCGCCGTGATAATATCGCCATGAAACAAAGCGTGAAATCCGCGTGTCAGCCCGCAGCCGGGACATGCAAGGCCGGTCAGGGCAAACAGCGGACAGACCGGGAGGAAATTCACCTTCGTTGGGTCAAAATACGCGACCGCTCCGGAACCTGCCATGAGCGGCAGCGGCTCCGGCGGCGGCGAGGATTCGCTCGGTCACAGGGCGCGTTTCCAGGTCGTGTCCGGCTGGAATTAAGATTGATTCGGCATTCTCCATTCTAGTCGATGCGAATGCCCCGCGTCATACTGCTTATTGCCTGCCTCAGTTCGCGTTCCGGCAGATCGGCGGGGACGCGATATTTTGAGACGGCCTTAAGTGCATCGAGGGTTGCCGGTGGAATATCGACCGGTGCCTTAGCGATGACCTTTGGCAGATTGTCGATCGCGGTTTGCAGGTCGGCGCGATTTGTTCGCTCACCGGCCATCATCCAAAATGTCACGAGCCGCAGGGCCATGCCGATCTCAAACCGCCACAGATCGCCGCCTTTCAGTTTTTCCTTAAGCGAATTCTCAACCTCACGCATGACCTTCCAACGGGTTTCGAGTTCCGTGCCTTTTTCGTCGAGAGCGACGAGCCGGGCCTTTTCGCTTGCGAATTTTGCAGACAGAATTTGTGCCGCCGGGCCGAGCGAGATGTTATCAAACTGGCGTACCGACTCAAATGACGTACCAAATCTGTACCAATCAACCCGTTCGACGACGAACGTGTACAGAAGCGTACCCTCATATTTGACCGCCTTGCCGTCGCGGTCTAGCAGCGGGCGAAATTTTGACGTCGCGGCGGCCAGTTCCGCCGCATCCTTGAGCATCGGGTGACAGGTCGTCGAGCATTGGGCCGAGATGACGTTGCCGCTCTCGTCCACAACAACCCTCAGCGTCAGCCCAGCCCCGTCACCGCCAACCGCAACCGCCGTTTCGGGAAACGAAGGTTTAACGAGCGTTATCGCCCGCCCGTTGATATCGGGCACGGAAATGCGAGGCGGCGGCGAGGGCGTTTGCCCAAGGGCATTGGTCTGGAAAAAAAACAAACCGATCAGGCAGAAGATAAAATTTCGCATACCCGTAGTATAACAGCCTCTGTCAAGCGGTCATTCCGACAAACAGAGCATCGGCGGCGATTTTGCGATTTATATTTACGATAAAGTTTTCGCGCATCGTATCGATGGCGGCGAGCCATGACGGGGTATTGTCGCTTGCGGGTTTTCCGGCGAGATCGGCGAGGCGATTTGTCAGATCGGTATTGACGACGCGCGTCGCGTCGCCGCTCACTCGCAGCGTCCACACATCGTGCAGGAGCGAAGCGAGCACGTCGATGCTTTCCTCGAATGTTTCCTTATTTTTGGCGTCGTTCATCTCCTCCGAAATGCGGAGCAGGGCGGAGCGGTCGCCGGTTTCGATGGCGTTTGTGACGACAGCCATCATCCGATCACGTCGCTGGCGAAATTTTTCGACGTTTATCGATACGGCGCGTCCGATGCTGCCGCGGCCCAAACGAGCGGCAAGCCGGGCTTCGTCGTGTGTGAATGCGCGGTCGTTGATCAGGAATTTCTCGATCTCTGGGCTTTCGACCGGAGCGAATCTGAGCGTTTGGCAACGCGAACGGATCGTCGGCAGCAGCGAATCGGGCCGCGATGTAACTAAAAAAATGTGTGTGCCCGCGGGGGGTTCTTCGAGCGTTTTTAGAAGCGCATTTGCGGCCGAATCGTTCATCCGGTCGGCATTGTCGATGATGAAAAAACGCGAATCGGCCTCGTACGGGCGAAAATTTGCCTCGGACTCGAGATGGCGAATCGCCTCGACCAGGATGTTACGATTGTAGGGAATGACCATGCCGACATCGGGATGATCCGAGAAAATCAAACGCTTGTGTGCGTCTTTGTCGTCAGCTTTTGGCAACGTGAATGTTCCGGCCCGGCGACACGCCGGGCAGACGCCGCACGCTTCGCCATCGGTCAGGTCGGTGCAGATCAACGACCGGCACAGCTCAATCGCGAATTGCCGCTTCCCGATGCCTTCATCGCCTGCAAAAAGCAGCGAATTTGGCACACGTCCTTTCGCGATCAAATGCCGCAGGGTTTGTTTGACGTGTTCGTTTCCGACGAGTTTTTTGAACATCAGCGATATTGTTCCAAGATGCGCCCTTCTGTCAAAACAAGCGACGCGCGTGTCACACGTAAATATTGTATCTCGGAATTGGAAAAAGTTGGAAGGAGGTTAGAATAGGAGAAGGAAGACATATACTTTCATTAAATGAGCAATCCAGAACCAAACAAGATCATCTTTTCGATGGTCAGCTATCCATGGTTGGGTAAATGTTTGGCAAGCTTTGCCATAAATGTTAGTCTTCAGATATGAGTACGATGAATATATCTTTGCCCGAAACACTTAGGTCCTTTGTGGATACACAGGTGTCTGATGGTGACTATGGCAGCAGCAGTGAATACATGAGGGAGCTGCTTAGAAAAGAACAGGATCGGGTACGACTGCGGGAGATGCTCCTTGAGGGAGCCGCGTCACCACTAAGTGAAAACGTGTGGAATGCGGAGTATTTCGAGAAAATGCGTCAGAGCGTCGAGGCGAAGAAGAAATGAGTAAGCCTGTCGTACCTCGCGTCTTGGCCGAGGACGATCTTGATCGCGGAGTTGATTACTACGTGATGGCAGCCAGCACTGATGTGGCCGTGGACTTCTTAAACGACTTCGAAAATGCGGTCGCGTACATTTCTCAGTTCCCTGCAACCGGTTCGCCGAAATATGGATATGAGCCTAGCTTGGCCGGGATCCGTTTCTGGCCGTTGAAGAAATTTCCGTACCTTATCTTCTACATTGAAACCGAGGATCAGATTGATGTCTGGCGCGTGATGCACGGCAGTATGGATATTACCGCGGAACTTCACGATCCCGACTCACTTCCGTAAGTTTTAATTTATGAGCAACGAACCAAACAAGATCATCTTTTCGATGGTCAAGGTCAGTAAGTTTTACGATAAGAAGCCTGTCCTCAAGGACATTTATCTTTCGTTCTTTTACGGGGCGAAAATCGGCGTGCTTGGGCTGAACGGCGCGGGTAAATCGTCGCTGCTCCGCATAATCGCGGGTGCGGACAAGGACTTTAACGGCGAGGTCGTTTTCTCAAAGGGCTACTCGGTCGGCTATCTCGAACAGGAACCGAAACTGGACGAGACCAAAACCGTCCAACAGATCGTTGAGGAAGCGGTGCAATCGACCGTCGATCTTCTGAAGGAATACGAAGAGATCAACGCCAAATTTGCAGAGCCGATGGACGATGACGCGATGAACGCGCTCATCGAACGGCAGGGCGAGGTTCAGGAAAAGCTCGATCACGCCGACGCGTGGGATTTAGACTCGCGGCTCGAAATGGCGATGGACGCACTGCGGTGTCCGCCTCCTGATGCGATCATTAGCACGCTAAGTGGTGGTGAAAAGAGACGAGTCGCGTTGTGCCGCTTGTTGCTGCAAAAGCCGGACATCCTCTTGCTCGATGAGCCGACGAACCACCTCGACGCCGAGAGCGTCGGCTGGCTCGAACAGCATCTGCAAAAATACGAGGGCACGATCATCGCCGTCACGCACGACCGTTATTTCCTCGACAATATCGCGGGTTGGATACTCGAACTCGACCGCGGACAGGGAATTCCATATCAAGGGAATTACTCTTCGTGGCTTGAACAGAAAAGTACGCGGCTCGCCCAGGAAGCACGCAGCGAGGACAAGCTGCAAAAGACGCTCGAACGTGAGCTTGAATGGATCCGAATGTCGCCGAAGGGCCGCCATGCCAAGTCAAAGGCCCGCATAAACGACTACGAAGCGATGGTTGCAACCGAATCGGAGAAACATGCTGACGACCTCGAGATATACATCCCGCCCGGCCCGCGGCTCGGCGATATAGTCATCGAGGCCCACGGTGTGTCAAAATCGTACGGCGACACCGTTTTGTTTGAGAAGCTGGAATTCTCGCTGCCAAAAGGCGGGATTGTCGGTGTCATTGGGCCGAACGGTGCGGGTAAAACAACGCTTTTCCGTCTGATCACCGGTCAGGAAACGGCCGACGCCGGTTCATTCAAGGTCGGTGAAACGGTCAAGCTCGGCTACGTCGACCAGTCGCGCGACAGCCTCAATGCTGAAAAGAACGTCTTTGACGAGATCTCGGACGGACTGGATAACGTGACGCTCGGAACGCGGATAATGAATGCGCGTACATATGTTTCGAAATTCAATTTCTCGGGAGCAGATCAGCAAAAGTTTGTCGGCCAGCTTTCCGGCGGCGAACGCAACCGTGTCCATTTGGCTAAAATGCTCAAGACCGGTGCAAACGTTCTGCTGCTCGACGAGCCGACCAACGACATCGACGTCAATACGATGCGTGCTCTCGAAGAGGCCCTCGAAAACTTTGCCGGCTGCGCCGTCGTAATTAGTCACGATAGATGGTTTCTGGATCGCATCGCGACTCACATTCTGGCGTTCGAAGGCGACAGCCATGTCGAGTACTTTGACGGCAACTACAGCGAATACGAAGCCGACCGCAAACGCCGTCTAGGCCACGACGCCGACCAGCCGCATCGTATCAAGTATCGGAGTCTGACGCGGGCGTAATCGCCGCGTGATAGTTGTAGTGCATAAGTTTAAATTTTTTCGCAGTTTTCTTCTCCGTGAACATCGTGGTCCTCCTTTGTGTTCTTTGTGTTTAAGCTGTTTCTAAACACAGAGAGCACGAAGATGAAGACACAAAGGACACGAAGGCTTGAAACTAAAACGCTATCGGGATAACCGCTCGTTTGCCGAGAAGCTCCCTTTTTCCGTACAATATAAGTATTCCAATGCGGCGCCGCCCGCCCCTACGGTTGCCGCTCACGATAAGCGTAAGTTTTATTTTGGCTTTTCAACGAATCATTCCGGTGTTGTTTTTTTTGGGCGGGCTGCTCTTTTCCGCCTGCGGCACCGCCGTCGAAACAAACCAAAACGTCACACCACAGATCGCGATCGTTCCACGTTCAGCCCCGATGCCGCCGCCAAGCCCAAAGATTCCAAATCTACAGGCCGAGTTGCTGGATGATCGCAATACGAACACCGCATCCCAGATCGGCACATTCGATTTTAGGAACCACACCTACGATCTTCCGCGCGGCTGGCAAAACCCCGACGGCACGGCCGAGATCAAACTGACCAACGGCCGCATCGCCCCCGTCTCTCGTGATGTAAACGAAAAAATGCCTGACAACGAACGGGCCGATGCCAAAACCCAGCGTCGCATCGGCATGTCCTATGTCGCGGCGAAATATTTTGACGTAACCGGCGATGGCGATGGCGAGGCTGTGGTCATTCTCAAGGTCGAAACCGGCGGTTCGGCCATACCGCAGCTCGTGTATGTCTTTACGTGGCAGGGCGGTCGCCCGGAATTGATCTGGCCATTTCGCACCGGCGACCGGGCCGACGGCGGGCTAAAAAATATTTGGGCCGAAAACGGCGAACTCGTCGTCGAGCTATATGGCCAGGACCGCTTCCTGCTCGGCCAGACCGAAACCGGCAAGATCACGGACGACGTCGAGCAGCTCTGCTGCCCCACGCATTTTACGCGATCCGTTTACAAATGGAACGGCAAAAATTTCCTCATGCAGGGCAAACGCCTCACATTCCTCACCGCCGATCCCGCGGCACCGGCCGTCGAAAATATGGGCGAAAAGGTAAACGTGCCGCAAAAGTCGCGTAGATGAGCGTTAGGTGATCCGCGAACGGACTGACTGGAGCGGCAATACATCCTTGCTTGCCACGCTGCGGCTTCCGGAGTGTTAAGCCGCCAAGAATATTCAAGTTGAATTCAGCCCAAACGCATAAGCGGTTTTCAACCGCTGGCAAGCAGGGGTGGTTGCCGCTCCAGTCATCTTCGATGCTCGCATCTTAACTTTATAATACAAAGTACTTGACACACAGAACAACTTAGTGTAAATTGTTCCTACTATGGCGAAACTCAAGGCTGTTCGGACGGATGAGAGAGTGGCGGATGAGCCGGTTAATATCGGTGATCGGGCGATCGATAATCTGCAATTTATCCGCGAGACGATGGAGCGATCGACGCATTTCACCGCCGTGCCGGGCTATGGCGGAATGCTGATGGGCGTGACGGCGATAGCCGCGGCGTACATTGCGAATACGCAGGTGCTGCTGCGCGATTCGCTCGTGACGTGGCTCGTCGAGGCGGCTTTGGCGTTCGCCATAGGAATTCTGGCGATGTGGCAAAAATCGAAGATCGCGGGCCAGTCGCTCGTCTCGGCACCGGCACGCAAATTCGCCCTTGGCTTTGCACCGCCGCTGATCATCGGCGTGGTTATCGTACTCGGTCTCTGGAAAAACGGCTATTTCTATATCATGCCGCCGATCTGCATGCTTTGTTACGGTGCAGCGGTAGTTTGCGGCGGTGCGTTTTCGGTTCGCGTCGTGCCGGTCATGGGCTGGTTCTTTATGGCCCTCGGAGCGGTTGCTTTTGCCTTGCCGACGTATTACGGAAACCTAATGATGGGAGCGAGCTTTGGCCTGCTGCACATTATTTTTGGCGCGATTATCGCAAAACGATATGGCGGCTAAAGCAGGGAACGCCGCCGCCGGGGAACGCCGCTGCAAGCGTCCTGCTTTGAGGACGCTGACGAACGTGGTGATTATTCGAGTTGAAAAATGATAGGGCGCATCACGCCGGAGGAACCGGCGCCCGCAGGCGAGTGCGCTTGCGTTCCCGGCGATAGAGTATGAGCAAGAACAGTGCATTAAAAAGAATTGACGTGACGCCGCAACAGAAGCAAAATCTTCGGATCGAGCGGGCCGCTGAAAACGTCTCGAACGATCTCGACAAGGTCATTCACGAGCGAATGCGGCTCGGCATCATTTCGGCCCTGGCCGCCAACGCCAAGCTAAGTTTCACGGAGCTTAAAAACCTCCTGAACACGACCGACGGCAACATCAGCGTCCACGCACGCAAGCTCGAGGAAGCGGGTTATTTGGCGTCCGAAAAATCGTTCAAAAACCGGATGCCGCTGACGGAATACGCGATCACTAAAGAAGGTCGCGGGGCGTTGACGCGGTACCTCGATCATATGGAAGCTCTGATCAGGGCGATGAAAAGAAGTAGCGGGTAGTCGGTAGTCAGTAGTCGGTAGCCAGTAGGCGGTAGTCAGTAGTGTCGTGTAGCGACAACCGATTGTAGCCGTGGGTGAAAACCCATGGAAAAGCGTCAAAAGGTCAACCGCCACAATGCGGCAGACTCTCGTTGAAAATACTGGAACAAAAGGATTCGAAACGCGTCAAATAAGCAGCACGATTCTGGGAATCTATGAACACAGTGAGTCCGACAACAGAGAGAATCCTTTCCGCCTTCTGTGGATTAGTTTTTGCAATCCCAGCGGCGTATTTCGGATACCTCACTATGTTGTTGATCCATCTTATCTTCACAAGTGAAGGCCATTCGTGGCCAATGGAAATATTTATCTTGGCGGTCGGACTGCCGTCAATATGCCTGTTCCTGACGGCATTGAGCCGCTATTTTTTCCGACAGGCCCTATGGCCAAGACTATTGAAGTAACTATATGAACGCGAAATATCTGGAAGTTAGTGGTCGGACATATTACGCATTTGAGGAACCGGACTTTATCGGGCCTGCGGAACACAGGGCCGAAAACGAAGTTTTGTGTTCAAAACCTTCGATGATCCCGTCGCTTGATACATATAACGATAAAGTTGCCGCCGAGCCGCGATTTTGGCGGCGGCAGATTGGTCCGCAAATAACGAGCGGTCAGCGAAAATTTGATTGGATATTCGGCGTAATAATGCCGACTATCTGCTTTTTCTTTGACCCGATCGTTTTCAGCAATGGCTGGAAAATAAACGATCAAGCGCTGCTCGGCGGGATAAAAACAATGGCCTTTGTTTTGAGCTTTACCGCGATCATCGCTATCATGGCGTCGCTGTTATTTGGCGAAAAGCTGAAATGGTTTAACGGATTTCTTGCCGGACTTTTTGCGACATCAGCGGGGTTTTCGCTTCTCGTCGGTATCTTGATCGCTCCGTTTAGCCTGCTTGGGATGATTTTTTTGATCGGAGCTCTCGGATTTACGCCATTATTTACATCGTTTGTCTTTTTTCGAAACGCGGTTCGCACATTCGGGGCGGCCGAACCGTTTATGGAGCGGACGGCGCTGATTTACGTGACTTTGCTTACGGCGCTTGCAAGCGCCGTCATTCCGTATCTATTTAATTTAATGTAGGACCAGATTATGAACACACGAACAAAAATCGGTTTAGAGATATTGCAGGTCGCGGCTGTGCTCGGCCTGGCGGGCAACATTTTATTGCGGGCGACGCCGTGGGGGCTGAACGTGACGCTTTTTAATATCGCGTTCGCCGCAGGGATGATAGCGCTTTTGTGGCGTCACGCACCGTCGTATTTGACGCGGCAGACGCTGGCCCTGTTTGGCGCTCTCGTTTTCTTTGCATCGATGTTCACCTGGCGTGATTCGATCGAGCTACGAATCTGGGATACGTTTGCGATCATCACGATCCTGTCGGTAATTTTCATCCCGCGGATGAAGATCGCGCGGCAGATCGCGGGCGTTTTTCAATACGCTGTTGCATTTCTGTGGACTAGCTTTAGCGCCGCGTTTGCGCCGATTTTACTGCTCACCACCGATGTCGAGTGGAATAAGATCCCGCGAAATGGTCCGACGCGGCATATCGTCTCGGTGCTGCGCGGCGTGGCTATCGCGACCCCGCTGCTGCTGGTATTCGGCGGCTTGTTCATAGCGGCGGACGCCGTTTATGCGGGCTGGGTCGGAGCGCGTTTTTAATATCAGGCCTGAGAATGTCGTCACGCACGTGTTGTTGACCGCCGTATTCGCGTGGCTCTCGGCGGGGTATCTTCGCGGGGTGCTGATCGACACTTTCGATCTGGTAGAAATTCCGCTAACCAAAGCGCCTGTGTCGGGCGCCGAAACCAAACCGGCGACGGAAAATTCGTCACCGCATCTGCCCAACAACTTGTCGATACTCGAGCACATCAATCTGTCCGATCCGCCCAACAATCCCGAACCGCCAAAGGCCGTCGAGCCGCCAAAACCGCAGGCCAAGAAATGGGACTGGGCAACATTTGATAATTCGGCAGTTCCCGCCGGTTTTACACTCGGAACGGTCGAAATCGGCGTCGTTCTCGGATTGATGAATCTGCTTTTTCTTAGTTTTGTCGTCGTCCAGGTGCCGTATTTGTTTGGCGGAATGGAACTGGTACAGAACACGCCCGATTTCAAACTGGCCACATACGCGCGTCGCGGTTTTGGCGAACTCGTAACCGTCGCCGGACTCGTTTTGCCGATCCTGCTTGCTTCGCACTGGCTGATTCGCAAGGAATCGCGGATTGCACCGACTCTTTTCCGCGTTCTCGCCGGCATCCAGATCGCGTTGCTATTTGTGATAATGGCGTCCGCCGCCCAGCGGCTCTTCCTGCTCACCGGCGAACTCGGCTACGGAATGACGACGATCAGGCTATATCCGCTGATCTTTATGTCGTGGCTCGCGATTGTCTTTATCTGGTTTGCGGCAACCGTGCTGCGCGGCGCTCGGCAGCATTTTGCCTGGGGGGCTTTGTGGGCGGCGTTTTTGATCCTCGGGGCAACGCACGTGCTAAATCCCGATGCTTTTATTGCACGGACAAACATCGCGCTGATGCAGCAGGGCAGGGATTTTGACGCATACTACAATTCGCAGCTCAGCGACGACGCGATGCCGGTTTTGATGGCGGGGTTTGACAATATGACGCCGAAAGCACAGGAAACCGTCATCTGGAAATTTGCCGACCGATACCAGGAGTCCAAATGCGAGGGCGATCTGCGAAGCTGGAATATTTCGCGCCGGCGGACTCGGCAGATGCTGACGGCGAACCCGGATTTCGCACGTGAATTGGAAGCGATCAATGTGATGAGAAACAATCGCCGCCGCGGATTCGAAACCATCGGCGATAGCGCCGATGCCGACTGCGAAAATCGAAGCGGTGAATCGCGCGGACATGATTGAAGTATCGGTTCTGTGTGAGGATGCGAAAGCCGTTGAATCCCACACCGCTTCCGAATTGGCCGAAGCGCCGGATGCGAGTGTGAGAATTCGAGGCGGAAATTCCCGGGATTTGAGCCTCTTTCACCTTTTCGATCGAGAAAGACCTTTGACCAAACACGCAGTTACCTTTGACCAGTCGGGCCATATCGCCACCTGAGTCGGGCCAGAACCCCTTTACCAATCGGCCCTGAACTTTATCTTGCTTTCGAGGCGAGCGATTGCATAGAATTAGGACGGATCGAGAGGAAGAATCGAGTTGTCATGCCAACAATTTCATTTTTTTTCGGCATAGTGATCAAGATGTTTTTCGACGATCACAATCCGCCGCACTTTCATGCTGAGCACCAAGGTGAAAAAGCGGTGTTCGATTTTCGCGGAAATTTTCTGCGCGGCGATATTAGCTCCAGAACTGCTGTTCGGCTGATCCGCGAATGGATCGATCTTCATCAGGGCGAATTGGAGGCGAATTAGAAAGAGATGCAGGCGGGTAGGGCATTCAAACGCATTGAACCGCTGCGGTAAACTAATTATGGCCGAGATCATTGTGGTAACAACGGCTCAATATGTGGCCGACGCTATCCTGGAACTGACCTTTAGCGATGGCATCAAGGCTAGGATAGATTTTTCAGGGTGGATCGACAAATACCCATTTTTTGCGCCCTTGCGGGATGTTGAGTATTTTCAGAATTTTTCGCTTGATGGCTGGACGGTAGTGTGGCCAAATGGTGCTGATATTGCTCCGGAAACCCTGCATACTATTGCGGTTAACTCGCTTTCTCCTCAGTCTGTCTAGTGCCGAATGGAAAACTCAAATCCACCAAAACGCAATCTAATACGCGAATATCTGCGATACTGCCGCGTCGAAAAAGGTCTGGCTGCCAACTCGATCGAGAGCTATGGCACCGACCTCGAACGCTTGTCCGCCTGGACTGCGAAAAACGGTCTCGACCTGATTACGCTGGACCGCAAAGACCTACGCGAATGGCTGATCGACCTCGGCGGCGGAAAGCTTTCCGAGAACTCTCGGCGGCGTATTATCAGTGCGATACGCGGGTTTTACAAGTTTTTGATGTTCGACGGCCACGTCTCAAAAAATCCGGCCGAGGATCTGGTTGCGCCGCAGAAAAGTGCCTATTTACCGCGTTTTCTCAATCGCCACGAGATAGACGACCTGCTGCGGGCGCCGGACACATCGACCGAATCGGGATTGCGTGATCGTGCAATTTTGGAACTCATGTACGCCTCCGGCCTACGTGTTTCAGAGGCGGTAAATTTGAAAATAAATAACATCGATCTCGATTCCGGCATTGTCACAACCACCGGAAAGGGCAGCAAAACCCGCCGCGTTCCCGTAGGGGCAAGCGCCATCGAATGGATAAAAAGCTATCTCGTTCTACGCCGAAAAAGTGAAAATATCGAGATCGAGAATATGTTTGTAAACTCAAATGGTGCGCCGCTAAACCGGCAATCGATCTACGTCTCGATCACGCAGTACGCCGATAAATGCGGATTTACCGGCGTTTCACCGCACACCCTGCGGCACTCGTTCGCCACGCATCTGGTGCAAAATAGTGCGGACATCCGGTCGGTACAACAGATGCTCGGCCATGCGGACATCTCAACCACGCAAATATATACTCACATTACGAGCACACAGCTCAAGCGTAATTACGACCGTTTTCATCCGCGATCACGCTGACTTTTTTGTGCCGAAGGCCCAACGGAAATTGGAAACGTTCGACCAATAGGGATTCTACCGCCATATCCACGGTACGGGGCCTGCGTGGCTTGCTGCTGACGGCGACCCTTCGCGTCGGGCTAATTTCCGGCCTGCCTTCGGGACTACATCGTTCCCGACACCTGTGGTATCTTGTGATTACCAAACAATATGAGTGATCCGGTAAAACAAACTGCCGTCGGCAACGTTTCTATGGCCCCCTCGCGGCGAAATTTTTTAAAGCACTCGGCCATGTTAAGTGTTGGTGCGGCGGCGGCGAATCTTGCGCAGCCTCTGTCTATGCTCGCCAGCGAACCGGCGATCGCCGATGGTGTCGCGATCGAGCGAGTCAATGATCTCAAGCTCCACATCAACGGCAAAGACCATGCTCTATCTGTCGATACCCGAACGTCTTTGCTCGATGCACTCCGCGAACAACTCGATATGACCGGTTCGAAAAAGGGCTGCGACCATGGCCAGTGCGGAGCTTGCACCGTAATGATCGATGGTCGCCGAACGCTTTCGTGCCTGACACTCGCGGCGATGTGCGATGACCGCAAGATCACGACTATTGAGGGAATTGCTACGGGCGACACGCTTCATCCTATGCAGACGGCGTTTATCGAATACGACGGCATGCAGTGCGGTTATTGCACACCGGGGCAGATATGCTCGGCGATCGCGATGCTGCAAGAAGCTAAGAATGGCGATGCGAGCCATGTGACGGCGAATTTCAGTTCGATCGCTCGCGATCAAAAGCTAAGCAAAGAAGAGATCCGCGAACGCATGAGCGGCAACATCTGCCGCTGCGGAGCTTATCCAAACATCGTCGATGCGATCGAAAATGTTCAGGCCGGTAAAGGAGGCAAGCGATGAAACCGTTCTCATTTAAACGTGCTGCCAACCCGGCTGATGCCGTAAAACTTGTCGCGGCGACGCCAAGCTCAAAATTTATCGCCGGCGGCACCAATCTCATCGACCTGATGAAAGAAGGCGTTACCGAGCCGTCTGGTCTGGTTGATATTTCGCGGCTCACGCTTTCGGTTGTCAAGACGATTCCAGGCGATCGAGTGTCGATAGGTGCTCTTGCGAGGAATACGGATACGGCAAATCATCCGCTGATCAGGCAAAATTATCCGTTGTTGACTCAAGCGATCCTCGCCGGTGCGTCTCCGCAGATACGCAATATGGCGACCAACGGCGGCAATCTGATGCAGCGAACGCGTTGTGCGTATTTCTACGACCTCGCGACGCCGTGTAATAAGCGAAACCCGGGCACCGCCTGCTCGGCAAAGGAAGGCCTCAACCGCTATCACGCCATCCTCGGCTGGAGCGATTCCTGCATAGCCGTTCATCCGTCGGACATGTGCGTGGCCCTGGCCGCACTCGACGCCGTCGTTAAGGTCGAGGGGCCAAATGGCAAAATGCGTTCGATCAGTTTCCTCGATTTTCACCGGCTTCCTGACGGTAATCCTGAGCGTGACAACAATCTTGCCCCAGGCGAATTAATAACCTCGATCGAGCTGCCGAAATCGCCGTTCGCGGCAAAATCCTATTATCTTAAAGTCCGCGACCGGGCGAGCTATGCGTTCGCACTGGTTTCGGTCGCGGCGGCTCTCGAAACAGGTTCAAACGGCACTATCAAACAGGCTCGGATCGCCCTCGGCGGTGTAGCTCATAAGCCCTGGCGAGCGACCGAGGCTGAGAGTTTTCTCGTCGGCAAACGTGCGGGCGACGACGTGGTATTCAAGCAAGCTGGCGAGATCGCGATGAAGATGGCTCGGCCGCATCGCGAGAACATTTTTAAGGTAAAACTTGCCGAGAGGTCGATAGGGCGTGCGCTGACATATGCGATGAATGGAGGAGCAAAATAATGTTCGATGACGATCTCAAAAACGCTCCCGATCGCGTGGACGCGAGAGTCAAGGTGCTCGGCACGGCGAGGTATATCGCCGAGCAGCGATTTCCGAATACGGCGTACGGCTATTTCGTAACTTCATCGATCGCGAAGGGCAGGATCACGGCCATCGATTCGGCCGAGGCAGAGAACCAGCAGGGTGTCGTAGCGGTTCTCTCCCACAAGAATGCGCCCAGGGTCACCATGCCTGAGCGGCCTGAGGGACGGCGGCCCTACGTGCCGTTTTCGGCCGACGCGATTCTGTTCAGCGGTCAGCCGGTCGCATTGGTGATCGCGGAAACATTCGAGCAGGCCCGCTATGCCGCGTCACTCGTTAAGGTTGCCTACAGCGAACAAAAAGCGGAGACCGACGCTTCTAAAATGCCAGCGAAGGCATACGCTGCGGGTCAGGACCGGCCGGTTCGCGGAACGCCGGATCAGACTTTTGCAGCCGCCGCAATTAAGGTGGAGGCCGAGTACACGATCCCGATCGAACATCACAACCCGATGGAGCCGCACGCTACCGTCGCTCGCTGGGAAGGCGACAAACTCAGCGTTTATGACAAAACCCAAAACGTCCAGGGTACGCTGCAGTTTCTCGCCACGTCGTTCTCGATCCCGCCGGCAAATGTCCGTGTTATGACGCCTTTCGTCGGCGGTGCCTTTGGTGCATCTCTCGCGCCGAGCCCAAACCTCTTGTCAGCAGCGATGGCGGCCAGGCTGGTCAAACGGCCGGTGCGGGTCGTCTATTCCCGCCGTCAGTCGGCGACCGCCTACGGCTATCGGCCTGCTTCGATCCAAAAAGTGAAGCTCGCTGCCGAACCGTCGGGCAAACTCACTGCGATCATCCACGAGGCGGTTCATAACACGTCGTCGCACGACACGTTTACCGAGAGCCTGGTCGGCGTCTCCCGCGTACTTTACGCGTGTCCGAACGTTAAAACGGTTGCCCAGATCGCTCGGCTCGATCTCCAAACGCCGCGTTGGAAACGCGCTCCCGGAATGGTTTCGGGTGTTTTTGCTCTCGAATCGGCAATGGACGAGCTGTCCTACAAACTCAAGATTGACCCGCTTGAGCTGCGACTTATAAATTACGCTGAGACCGATCCGGATACGGGCAAGCCATTTTCGAGCAAAGAGTTGAAAGCATGTTACCGGCAAGGAGCGGAAAAATTCGGCTGGAGTTCGCGTAAAAGCGAGCCGCGTTCGATGCGTGATGGCCGTTGGCTTATCGGCTGGGGGATGGCGACGGGAACTTGGCCCGCAGGTCAGGCACCCGCGTCGGTTCGCATGACCTTGAAGGCCGATGGTTCACTCCTTCTCGAGAGCAGTGTCACCGATATCGGCCCCGGAACCTACACGATGGGTTCGATCGTCGCGGCTCAAAGCCTCGCTCTTCCTATCGAACGTGTCAGTTTCGTGCTCGGCGACAGCGATCTGCCGACGGGGCCGATGCAGGGCGGCTCGACCGTCACCTCCAGCGTCGGTACGGCCATACAGGAGGGATCGGAGAAACTCGTGAATGAGTTGATCGCTCTGGCCAATCGCGGCACTGATTCCGCCTTTTCGGGCCTCATGCACACGGATGTCGCACTCGAAAATGGCACGATGATGGCCAAAGGTAAGCCCGTTTCGCGCGTCGCTTTTGTCGATTTGCTCAAGAAAAACAACCTCGGCCACATCGCTATCACCCATAACTCGACGCCGAATGCCGGTGAGCGGGCAAAATATACGATTTCTTCACACGGTGCGCAGTTTGTCGAGGTCAAGGTCGATGAAGATCTCGGCATCGTCAAGGTGACGCGAGTCGTACAGGCAACGGCGGCGGGCAAGATCGTAAATCCTAAGGGTGCCCACAATCAGGAGATCGGCGGCGTTGTCTGGGGAATCGGCATGGCCCTGACCGAGCAAACCGAGATCGACAACCGCTTCGGCAGGATCATGAACCCTAACCTCGCTGGCTACCACGTGCCCGTAAACGCTGATATCGGCCAGATCGAAACGATCTTCGTTGAGGAAATCGACAAGATTGTAAATCCCCTTGGAGCCAAGGGCCTCGGCGAGCTCGGCATGGTCGGAATTCCGGCCGCTATCTCCAACGCAATTTATCACGCAACGGGCAAACGCTTTCGCGAACTTCCGATCACGCCGGACAAGCTGATCTCGTAAATGCGCCAAAAATGAGTACTTACGCGCTTGCGCTTGGGAAAACTCTTAGCTATTATTGGAAATTTGCTATTTGGCTCTACTTTTGCAGCCAAGGCATTAAAGAAAGGCTCGCATGGGTGGTCGAGCGGTCAAAGGCAACGGGCTGTAAACCCGTCGGATTAATTTCCTACGTAGGTTCAAATCCTACCCCATGCACCAGATTTGCGGAAGTAGCTCAATGGTAGAGCGTCAGCCTTCCAAGCTGAATGTTGCGAGTTCGAGTCTCGTCTTCCGCTCCATTT
Source organism: uncultured Acidobacteriota bacterium (assembly GCA_963738935.1). Classification (GTDB taxonomy): domain Bacteria; phylum Acidobacteriota; class Blastocatellia; order Pyrinomonadales; family Pyrinomonadaceae; genus OLB17. The sequence continues at coordinate 4,218,928 of CAVTYF010000001.1, forward strand.
TTGCCCTAGTTGCCCAAGTAGCTCAGGGGTAGAGCGCATCCTTGGTAAGGATGAGGTCCCGGGTTCAAATCCCGGCTTGGGCTCCAGTTTTTGTTTGTGGGTTAAGCGGATGATGTTAGGTGACGCAAACTCAAGTATGAAGATGGTCTATTGGAAGTCGGACCATTTTTGGTTGGGCAAATTGCTCGATCACCCGGAAATAATGACTCAGGGCGAAACCCTTGAAGAATTGGAAGAAAACATCCGGGAAGCGTATCTCTTGATGGCGATACGTACGGCAAATTAACAAGAATTTAGCGATTGAAAAGAAATAATTTTAGAGGATAGAAAGAGATGAGCAAAGAGAAATTCGACCGAAGTAAGCCGCATGTGAATATTGGGACGATTGGGCATGTGGATCATGGCAAGACGACTCTGACGGCGGCGATCACGAAGGTGATGTCGAAGCATAATGCGAAGATGACGTTTCGATCGTTTGATTCGATCGATAACGCACCTGAGGAAAAGGCTCGTGGTATTACAATCGCGACCTCGCACGTTGAGTATGAGACAGCGAACAGGCATTATGCCCACGTCGATTGCCCGGGCCACGCCGATTATGTCAAAAACATGATCACGGGTGCCGCTCAGATGGACGGAGCTATTTTGGTTGTCGCAGCAACGGATGGCCCGATGCCGCAGACACGCGAGCACATTTTGCTTGCACGTCAGGTTGGCGTTCCTTCGATGGTTGTGTTCATGAACAAGGTCGATATGGTCGATGACGCTGAGCTTTTAGAACTCGTCGACATGGAGATTCGTGAGTTGCTCAGTTCCTATGAGTTCCCGGGCGACGATACACCGATCACCCAGGGCAGTGCACTGAAGGCTCTCGAAGGCGATGCGGCCTGGGAAGGAAAGATCGACGAATTGATGCAGACGGTGGATGATTTCATCCCGACCCCGGCCCGCGAAATGGACAAGCCGTTTTTGATGCCGGTTGAAGATATTTTCACGATCCAGGGCCGCGGAACGGTCGCTACGGGACGAATCGAACGCGGAAAGATCAATATCAATGAGCCGGTTGAGATCGTCGGTATCAAAGACACGCGGAACTCAGTTGTGACGGGCGTCGAGATGTTCAAGAAGCTGCTCGACAGCGGAATGGCCGGCGACAACGTTGGGCTTTTGCTGAGAGGGGTTGAAAGAAAGGAAATTGAACGCGGACAGGTGATCGCCAAACCGGGATCGATCACGCCGCACACTAAGTTCAAGGCCGAGGCATACGTGCTGACCAAGGAAGAAGGCGGTCGTCACACACCGTTCTTTACGGGATATCGCCCGCAGTTCTACTTCAGAACAACGGACGTGACCGGCGTCGCCCACTTGCCCGCCGGAGTCGAAATGGTCATGCCCGGTGACAATATTCAGATGGAGATCGAACTGATCGCCCCGATCGCCATGGAAAAAGGCCTAAGATTCGCCATCCGCGAAGGCGGCCGAACAGTCGGAGCGGGAACGGTTTCGGAAGTAGTTTTATAAGGTCAGTAGCCAGTAGCCAGTCGCCAGTAGTCAGAATATTTGATTGCTTGCTACTGACTACCGACTACTGACTACTGAGGATTTATGCCAAGAGATAACATAATTTTACAGTGTACGGAGTGCAAAGAGCGCAACTACGTGACGACGAAGAACAAAAAGAACACACCGGGAAGGCTCGAGTTAAAAAAGTTCTGCCGCCGTTGCCGCTGCCACCGAGTACATAGAGAGAATAAATAGTCGTGAGTCGAGAGTGGCGAGTCGAGAGCAGGAAATTCATCCGACTCTCGACTCCAGACTCTCCACTCTCGACTTACCACAGGGGTATGGTGTCAATGGTTAGCATGGAGGTCTCCAAAACCTTAGGTGCGGGTTCGAGTCCTGCTACCCCTGCCACTAGTTAGTGGCGAGTAGAGAGTTAAGAATAGAGAGTAAAAGCATGTCAGAAGCAGTTGCACAGACCGAAGGGAAACATAAAGAAGGCATCGGCGAGTTTATTCAAAAAACGCGCTCCGAGCTAGATAAAACGACATTCCCGTCTTCGGACGATGTGAAGAACACGACTATCATCGTGATCATCAACGTTTTTTTCTTTGCGGCGTATTTGTTTTTAATTGACCAGAGCTGGGTCTACATCATTCAAGGACTTACTTGGCTGATCAACAAGATCGTCGGAGTATAAAAAGGAATTCACGATGAAGCAGTGGTATTTTATCCACACCTATTCCGGTCATGAGAATAAGGTGGTCGAGAGCCTTGGGGCACGCATCCGCGATATGGAGCTGTCCGAGCAGATCACCGAAGTTTTGCTGCCAAAGGAAAAAGTCGTCGAAATGCGCGGCAACAAAGAGTATGTCTCCGAGCGGATGTTCTATCCCGGATACGTGCTCGTCGAGGTCGATTGCGACGACAAGGGAAAGATCCCGGACAACGTTTTTCACGCGATCAAATCGACGCCGAAAGTGACTGGTTTTCTCGGCGGAAAGCAGCCGACGCCGCTGACACAGGCCGAGGTCGATCAGATCATCAGCAATATCGAGGTCGCGACCGAGAAACCGAAACCGAAGTTTAGCTACGAGGTTGGCGAAGTCGTCAGGATCAAATCCGGCCCGTTTGCGAGCTTTACCGGTAAGGTCGAAGAGGTCAACGAAGACAAATCAACCCTCAAGGTCTCGATCACCATTTTTGGCCGCTCGACACCTTATGAGTTGACGCTTCCTAGAGGTAGAAAAAGTTACGTTTGCGGAAGAAGAGTAAATGAGGACATTTTTGAAAGATTAGTCACAGAACACACAGAGATTTTGAGAAATAAATTAATCATTGAAATCTCCTCTTACTCTGTGGTCCCGGTGGCAAATCTTCAGAATCGTTAATCGAAAACAGTTATGGCAAAGAAGATAGAAGGTTACATTAAGTTACAGATTCCGGCGGGTAAGGCTAATCCGGCACCGCCGATCGGGCCTGCTTTGGGTCAGCACGGTGTGAACATCATGGAGTTTTGCAAGGCGTTTAACGCCAAAACGCAAAACGATGATCCGGATATGAAAGTACCGGTCGTGATCACGGTTTATGCGGATCGTTCGTTCACATTTGTGACGAAAACGCCGCCGGCGGCCGACTTGCTGAGAAAAGCATCGGGGATCGCCAAGGGATCGGGCAAGGCCAATCGTGAAAAGGTTGGTTCGATATCAAAAGCCAAGATCGAAGAAATCGCCAAATTAAAAATGGTCGATCTCAACACGTCCGACCTCGCCGCCGCAATGCGGACGATCGAGGGAACGGCGCGGAGTATGGGACTTACAGTTGAGGGATAGTAGCAGTCGGCGGCCGCAGTCGGCAGTTTTTACTGAATACTGCCACTGCCTACTGCCGCTAATAGGGAGGGAACTGACCGTTCCCGCTAATACCTGGAGGTAAAATGAAAAGAGGCAAGAAATATCTTGCGGCTCTCGAAAAAATTGAGCTGCATAAGAAGCACACGCTTGAAGAAGCGGTTGCGAAATTAAAAGAGATCGCGTTTGCAAAGTTTGACGAGACCGTCGAACTGACGATGTGGTTGGGTGTTGACCCGCGAAAAGCGGATCAGCTTGTTCGCGGAACCATCGTTCTGCCGCACGGGCTTGGCGGAACGGCGAAACGCATCGTCGTTATCGCCCAGGGCGACAAGGTCAGCGAGGCCGAAGACGCCGGGGCGGATCTCGCCGGTGGCGACGACATCGTTGAAAAGATCAAAGGCGGCTGGCTCGACTTTGACGCTCTCATAGCGACGCCCGATATGATGGGCAAAGTCGGCCAATTAGGTAAGGTTCTCGGTCCTCGAGGCCTGATGCCAAATCCAAAAACAGGAACGGTCACGATGGATATTAAAACCGCCATCGAGGAGACCAAAGCCGGTAAGGTTGAATACCGCGTCGATAAAACGGGCGTTATTCACTCGCCGGTCGGCAAAGTGTCGTTTGACCCCGCCAAGCTGCAGGAGAATACACGCGTTCTAATTAGCGCAGTCATCAAGGCAAAACCGACGACCGCAAAAGGCCGGTATCTGAAGAAAATTAATTTAGCCGCAACGATGAGCCCGGGCGTTTTGCTCGATGAACTGGCGTACGTGTAGAGTAGAACCGGGAGCGATAGCGACTGGGTTCTTTGTGGGTGAGAGAGAACCACCCCGTCAGCGGAAGCCGCTGCCACCCCTCCACAGTTACGGAGGGGAGTTGGAGGAAAAATGAAATCAAGAGAAACAAAACAAAACGATCTGACCGCCCTCACCGAATCGCTGCAGAGTTCCACGTCCGCCATGGTCGTTAGCTTTTCCAAGCTGTCGGTTACCAAAGATCAGGAATTCCGCGGCCAGCTTCGCGATGCCGGTGCCAAGTATCAGGTTGTAAAAAATACGCTGGCCCGTATCGCTGTCAAGGGAACGCAGTTTGAAGATGCGACCGAGCATTTCAAGGGCGTGACCGCTATCGCGTGGACCGACGAATGATCCGGTCGTTCTTTCGAAAGCAATTTCGAAGTTCATGAAGGACAACGCCGATATCTACACCTTTAAACAGGTGTGGTTGATGGCAAACTGGTCGATCTCAGCACAACTGACGACGATCGCAAATCTGCCGTCGAAAGAAGAGCTTATTTCCAAGCTGCTGTGGGTGCTCAACAGCTCGGCCCAGCGTTTCGTTACGGTCATCAATGCCGTGCCGCGTGACCTGGCGGTTGTGATCAAGCAGATCGGCGAGGCGAAACCGGCAGCGGCAGAAGAGGCCCCGCCATCGGAAGTTGAAGTTGCTTCGGCAGAAGAGGCGGCACCAGCGGAAGTAGAGGCTGCTCCGGCGGAAGAGAATCCGGCAACGGAAGTTGAAGCTGCTTCGGCAGAGACACCGGCAACGGAAGTAGAAGCGGCTCCGGCGGAAGAAAGCCCGGCAGCGGAAGTAGAGGCTGCTTTAGCCGAAGAGAGTCCGGCAGCGGAAGTTGAAGCGCTCCAGAAGAAACTCCGGCGGACGAAGCTCTGGAAGAGCCTGTCGAGAAATAAAGTTTTTGTCCGGTCTCGCTTCGTACCCACGATGCAAATACCGTGACATTCTGGATTTGAAATTTGAGATTTCAAATTTGAGATGCGGGCGGTGACGCCCGTGAAAGCCGTACTCAAGGAAAGCGAGCCACGAGTGATTTGTCAGGTCACGGAGGGCTTCGGACAGAGAGGGAAAGGTGATGCAACCCGTTCCTGATCACGTCCCTGGGTTCTAGCGGCGGAGGTAAAGGCAAAAGTAAAAAGGCAATGTCCGTAATGTGTTTGCCAATTGAAATTGGTCTTTATAGGAGTAATCGCAGGTAATCATGAACAGGCCAGATCGGCAATTTTGCCTTTTGCCTTTTTACTTTTTTACTTGCTCACAAAGAACCCTAAATAGGAGATAATATTAAAGTCATGGCAATTACAAAAGCAGATGTAGTTGAGTTTTTAAAGGGCATGACGCTTCTCGAAGCGTCGGAATTGGTCAAGGAACTCGAAGAAGTATTCGGCGTTTCGGCAGCGGCGGCAGCGGCACCGATGATGATGGCAGCTGCCGGCCGGCGGCGACTGCTCCGGCGGCAGAAGAGAAAGACGCGTTTGACGTTGTCTTGACAGCGGCTGGCGGTAACAAGATCGCGGTCATCAAGGTCGTTCGCGAAGTCGTTGCAGGTCTCGGCCTCAAGGAAGCCAAGGATCTGGTCGATGCAGCTCCGAAGGCCCTCAAAGAAGGCGTTTCGAAAGCCGAAGCCGACGAAATCGCGGCGAAGCTGACCGAAGCTGGGGCGACCGTCGAGGTCAAATAGCCAGCAGCTTCGGGCAGGAATCAACTCCGCGTTCTCTCTCGTCCGCTCTCTGTGGTCTCTGCGTTAAAATCGATTTTAACGCAGAGACCACAGAGAGCGGACGCAGAAGAACGGAGAGACGAAATCCGAATTACCCGTGTTTTAAAACTGAGTAATCAGAAAAAAGGCTTGCAGTTATATATTTTTCTTGATAAGCTGTCAGGTTCGCACATCTATTATTCTTTTAGTGCGGAAATCCGGCTTAGTCGGAACGGAAACATTTTATTTGGTTTTCGTTGGTTTTAGACGCGATCTTTTGTCGCAAACAAGTGGAGAGTGGGTGTCTCTTTTCGGCACGCTCGGAAAACTAAATTAACAGCAGTAGCTGCTGAAAAGCGGTCTGGGTGAACTTTACCCAGGACCGCGTTTGCCGTCTTTACACTCGCGACCTGACTTTAGGGAATTTGCTTACGATGCATCGTATCAGCAACGTTTCCGAAAGTCAACAGGTTTTTATAGCCCGCAATTAATTAATATGATCAACAATCCTCTACAAAGCAGCCCGAACGGCCTCGGACGCCGAACAAGCAAATCGCCGGAGCGCGTGGATTTTTCAAAGATCTACACATCGGCGCAGATCCCAAATCTGATCGAGGTCCAGCGCGAATCGTACAACCGGTTCCTGCAGATGGACTTAATCCCGGAGGAACGCGATTATATCGGACTTGCAGTCGGTGTTTGCGTCGATCTTTCCGGTTTCGGATTTTCGCGAGACGGCGACGCTCGAATACGTCGAATATCAGATCGGCAACTGGCAGTGCAAGTGCGGCAACCTCGAAGGCCTCGAGCATCTGCGTGCAAACTGTAAGAATTGCTCGGCCAAGATCAAGGTCGATCCGTTCAATCCGGCCGAAGTGCTTTGTAAGAATTGCGGCACGTTCAACGCCGTCCGTCCGAATCTCTGCAACAACTGCGGCGAACCGGTCGGCCTCAAGCACAAGCACGATCAGCAGGAATGTCAGGAACGCGGAATGTCGTACAGCGTCCCGCTCAAGGTCAAGATCCGCCTGACCGTTTATGACAAAGATCCCGAGACACAACGTTTCGACGATCCGCGATATCAAGGAAGAAGATGTTTTCTTTGGCGAAATTCCGCTGATGACCGACAACGGTACGTTCATCATCAACGGAACGGAGCGCGTGATCGTTTCGCAGCTTCACCGTTCGCCGGGCGTTTTTTTTAAGGGCGACCGCGACGAATATCTGGCGAAGATCATTCCGTACCGCGGTTCGTGGGTCGAGTTTGAATACGACCAGAAGGGAATCCTTCACGCCCGTCTCGGCAAGCGAAAGATCATCGCGACGGTCTTCCTTCGTGCCCTCGGCCTGTGGCTGAATCCGCAGATCGACATGAAAACGGTCTCGGACAACATTCTCGAAGAGGTGGTAAAGAACGCCGAGTATTCGAATGCGAGCATCCTCAAGCTTTTCTATGTGACCGACGAGGTCGTGATCGAAAAAGGCAAGCTTCATATCGATGTTAAAGCCAGAGGGCGAAACGCACCTCGTCGGGATGCGTGCCGAAGAGGACATCAAGGACAAGAAAGAAGATGTTGTCCGCAAGGGCAAAAAGATCACAAAGTCGGCGCTCGCCGATCTTCGCCGCATGGGCAAGGACAAGGTCGAGGTCGCTGCGGCTGATTTCGAAGGCGCTTACGCACTCGACGATGTCGTCAATACCGAGACCGGCGAGGTGATCGTCGAGGCGAACACCGAGATCGTCGCTGGCAAGCTTGCAGCAGATCATCGAAGAAGGTGTTTCAGAGCTTTACGGTCTTTTTCCCGAAACGCGACGTTATCGGCGAGGTCATTTCGGCGACGCTCAGAAAAGATCCGATCTCGAAGCCGGTCGATGCTCTGCTCGAAATTTACCGCAAGATGCGTCCGGGCGATCCGCCGACGGTTCCGACGGCGTATCGTTTGCTCGAAGGAATGTTCTTCGACACGCGTCGTTTCGATCTGTCGCGTGTCGGCCGTTTGAAGTTCAACATCAAAATGGGCCGTCCGGAGAAAGATCGCATTACCGATCCGCTGCTCAAGGCCGGAGATTTTATCGAGGTCGTCAATTACCTGCTCCAGATGAAGAAGCGACAGCGAAAATTACGGCCAGGACGATATCGATCATCTCGGCAACCGCCGCGTCCGTGCGGTGGGCGAACTGCTCGAAAATCAGTTCCGCATCGGTCTCGAACGCATGGAGCGAGCGATCAAGGAGAAGATGTCCATTCAACAGGATATGTTCACCACGATGCCGCGTGACCTCGTGAACGCAAAGCCGGTGACGGCTGCGGTCCGCGAATTCTTTGGTTCGTCGCAGCTTTCGCAGTTCATGGACCAGACGAATCCGCTGTCGGAAATTACGCACAAACGTCGTCTTTCGGCACTGGGACCAGGCGGTCTTTCGCGTGAACGTGCCGGATTTGAGGTTCGTGACGTTCACCCGACGCACTATGGCCGCATCTGTCCGATCGAGACGCCTGAAGGCCCGAACATCGGCCTGATCTCGTCGCTGTCGTGTTTTGCGCGGATCAACGAATTCGGCTTTATCGAATCGCCGTATCGCCGCGTGGTCGATGGCCGCGTGATCGAATACGTCCGCCTCAAGAATGGCGGCGACACCAGCTTCAAGCCCGGTGACCACGTGCCGCTTGAGGATGTTGAGGCAGCAAATAAGAAGCTGAAAAAAGAGCAGCAGGCGGCTGAATTTGAGCCGTGGCCGTTCTACCTGACCGCCTGGGAAGAAGATAAATGGATCATCGGCCAGGCGAATATCGAACTCGACGCTAAAGGTAATTTTGTCAACGAGCGAAATGCTGCCCGGCAGAAAGGTGAATTTATCACCGCCGATCGCAAGGACATCGCAGTACATGGACGTGTCGCCGAAACAGCTCGTTTCGGTTGCTGCGTCGCTGATTCCGTTCCTCGAGAACGATGACGCAAACCGTGCTCTCATGGGTTCGAACATGCAGCGTCAGTCAGTGCCGCTGCTTCGTGCCGAGTCGCCGTATGTCGGCACCGGTATGGAAAAGATCGCGGCTCGCGATTCGGGTGCGGTGGTCATCGCAAAACGTGACGGCGTCGTCGATTTTGTCGATTCCGAACGCATCATCGTCAAGGCCGACCATCAGGTCGACGGCACGATCTCGCGTGAGGTGACGGCGGATATTTACTCGCTCGTTAAATTCAAGCGTTCTAACCAGAACACCTGTATCAACCAGCGTCCGATCGTCGAGGTCGGCGAACGGGTCAAGAAAGGCCAGGTCATCGCCGACGGCCCATGTACCGATCGCGGCGAACTTGCTCTGGGACGTAACGTGCTCGTGGCATTTATGCCTTGGCGTGGTTACAACTTTGAGGACGCGATTCTCGTCTCCGAGCGGCTGGTTAAGGACGATTACTACACGTCGATCCACATCGAGGAACTCGAGATCGAGGCCCGCGATACAAAACTTGGACCTGAGGAGATCACACGCGATATTCCGAATATCGGTGAGAACATGCTTCGCGATCTCGACGAGAGCGGCATCATCCGCATCGGTGCACAGGTCAAGCCGGGCTCGGTTCTGGTCGGTAAAGTTACGCCGAAGGGCGAAACGCAGTTGACCGCGGAAGAAAAACTTCTCCGTGCGATCTTCGGTGAAAAGGCCGGCGACGTTAAAGACGCTTCGCTGACCTGCCCGCCGGGAATCGACGGCACGGTCGTTGATGTTCAGATCTTTACCCGCAAGGGCCAGGACAAGGACGAGCGTTCAGCTCGATATCGAGGGAATGGAGGAGGACGATTTCCACCGCGATCTCGATGACGAAATTCGTATCCTTCAGGAACAGCGTGACGAGCGTATCTACGAGCTTTTCGACGGCCGCAAGCTGACGAAAGACCTCGTTGACGGCAAAGACGTGCTGCTCAAGAAGGGCGAAACGCTGAACGCGTGAGATCCTGACAGAGATCGACATCCAAGTTCCTCCGCAAAGCTGAGGTTGCGGCGGGTTCGATCGATATCATCGGCGAGGTCAAGGAATACGAACAGCGTACCGAACGCCAGATCAACATTCTTCGTGACATCTACGACGAAAAGATCACCAAGCTCAAGCAGGGCGACGAACTGCCTCCGGGCGTGATCAAGATGGTCAAGGTTTTTGTCGCGATGAAGCGTAAGCTCAGCGTCGGCGACAAAATGGCCGGACGTCACGGTAACAAGGGTGTTATCGCCCGCATCTTGCCTGAGGAAGATATGCCGTACTTGCCGGATGGAACTCCGGTCGAGATCGTGCTCAATCCGCTCGGCGTGCCGTCGCGTATGAACGTCGGACAGATCCTCGAGACACATCTCGGCTGGGCTGGCACGCGTTCTCGGACTTCACTTTGCGACGCCCGTTTTTGACGGTGCAAGCGAAGAAGAGATCAAGGGCTATATCACAAAGGCCAATCAGAAGTACGACGAACTTGGCACTGCCGCCATCGGTCGGCCCGTCGGGCAAAACGCGACTCTATGACGGTTTGACCGGCGAGCAGTTCGAGCAAAAGGTGTGCGTGGGTTACATCTATATGTTGAAACTCTCGCATCTGGTGGACGACAAGATCCACGCCCGCTCGATCGGGCCGTACTCGCTTATCACGCAGCAGCCTCTGGGCGGTAAAGCTCAGTTCGGCGGCCAGCGTTTCGGCGAAATGGAGGTCTGGGCACTCGAAGCCTACGGTGCGGCGCACATCCTGCAGGAATTGCTGACATGCAAATCCGACGACGTTGCCGGCCGCTCGAAGATCTACGAAACGATCGTCAAGGGCGTTTCGAACTTCGAGCCGGGCATTCCCGAATCGTTCAACGTTCTCGTCCGCGAGCTGCAATCGCTGTGTCTCGATGTCGAACTCATTCAGGAAGACGAGATCGATCCGGATGAGGTTGTGGCGGGTGTTGATGCCCTCGTCGGCGTCGATTAAACGTCTTCGTCGCGTAGCGACGGATTGAATTTAGCCGTGGGTTTAACCAGGCGCTTTGAAAATACGTTTCTCGGCGCGTCAGTGACGACCGAAATATGCGGGCCCAGATTCGATCGTCGCTGACGCGACGCCAAACAATCCGTCGCCTACCGTGGGCTCGAACCCACGGCTAAATTCGAATACCGCTATGCGGTAAAGAACTTGGTTGAAAAATTATTATGTTTCGATTTAATAACGAGAGCAAAACACAATTGACGACAAATTACGAAGCGATCCGCATTTCGCTTGCGTCGCCGGATAAGATCCGTTCGTGGTCGCACGGAGAGGTCACCAAACCGGAAACGATCAACTATCGAACGTTCAAACCGGAACGCGACGGCCTGTTCTGCGCCCGCATCTTCGGCCCGGTCTCGGACTGGGAATGTCTCTGCGGAAAATACAAACGGATGAAGCACCGCGGCGTCATCTGCGACAAGTGCGGCGTCGAGGTCACACAGTCGAAAGTTCGTCGCGAACGCCTCGGCCACATCGAGCTTGCTTCGCCCTGTTCGCACGTGTGGTTCTTCAAAGGACTGCCGTCGCGAATCGGCCATCTGCTCGACATCACGCTTCGCGATCTCGAAAAGATTCTTTATTTCGAGACCTACATCGTCGTCGACGAAGGCGACGTTCCGGATCTCAAGCAGAAAGATCTGCTCACCGACGAGCGTTTTCGCGAATTGACGCGCGATTATCCGAATCAGTTCGTCGCAAAGATGGGTGCCGAGGCGATCAAGGATCTGCTTGCAGACAGATCGATATCGCCGAACTCGTCGAAGAGCTTCGGGCAAAGATGCGTGAGGAAACGTCGCAGCAGAAAAAGCTCAAGTATTCCAAGCGTTTGAAGGTTTCGAATTCGTTCCTCCGCTCGGGCAATCAATCCGCAGTGGATGATCCTCGACGTTATTCCGGTTATTCCGCCTGAGCTTCGCCCGCTCGTGCCTCTCGACGGCGGACGTTTTGCGACATCGGATCTTAACGATCTCTATCGCCGCGTTATCAACCGTAACAACCGTCTGAAGAAGCTGATCGAGCTTCGCGCTCCTGAGGTCATCGTCCGTAACGAAAAACGCATGCTGCAGGAAGCGGTCGATGCCTTGTTCGACAACGGACGCCGCGGCCGCGTGCTGCGTGGTGCGAACAATCGCCCGCTCAAATCGCTTTCGGGCACGCTCAAAGGTAAACAGGGACGTTTTCGTCAGAATCTGCTCGGAAAACGTGTCGATTACTCGGGACGTTCGGTGATCGTCGTCGGGCCGGAACTGAAACTGCATCAGTGCGGTCTGCCGAAGAAAATGGCTCTTGAGCTGTTCAAGCCGTTTATCTACAACAAATTAGAAAAGGACCAGCACGCCGCGACAATCAAACAGGCACGCGAAATGGTCGAACGTCAGGAGCCGATCGTTTGGGACATCCTCGAAGAAGTAATTCGCGAGCATCCGGTTCTTTTGAACCGTGCTCCGACGCTTCACCGTCTTGGTATTCAGGCTTTTGAGCCGGTTCTGGTCGAAGGTAAAGCTATCAAAATTCACCCGCTCGTTTGTTCGGCTTTCAACGCCGACTTCGACGGTGACCAGATGGCCGTTCACATTCCGCTTTCCGCCGAAGCACAGATCGAGGCGAGCGTTTTGATGCTCGCGTCGAACAACCTGCTTTCGCCGGCATCGGGCCAGCCGATCGCGGTTCCTTCGCAGGATATCGTTCTTGGCTGCTACTATCTGACGCTGGCTCGCGATGAAATGCGCGGCGACGGCAAGGTGTTCGGTTCGATCGAAGATGTTTTGCTCGCTCTCGACGCCGGTGTCATCGAAACGCAGACAAAGATCAGGCTGCGATGGCGAGGTGATCTGATCGATCTCACGCTCGAGCACAACATGCAGGACGTTATGCGTGCGACCGCTCGTGAAAATGTCGACCTCGTTCTGGATACCACGGCCGGCCGGGCGATCTTTAACGAACGCCTGACCCGCGACGGTTTGCCGTATCGTCAACGGCGTTCTTAAGAAGAAAGGTCTGCAGTCGCTGGTGACATTTTGCCACTTTAAGCTCGGCCACGGCCACACGGTCGCCCTGCTCGACGATCTAAAGACGATGGGCTTCCTCTACGCGACGAAGGCCGGTGTGTCGATCGGTATCGACGACATGGTCACGCCGCCGAGCAAGAAAGCCATCATCGATGATGCGTTGAAAGAGGTCGAGAAACTTCGTAAACAGTACGAAGATGCGACCATGACCGACATGGAACGTACCAATAAGGTGACGGCTATCTGGTCGGACGTTACCGATCGCGTTGCGAAGGAAATGTTCAAGGCGATGAACGACCGCGAAAAAGAACGCAAGGAACTCAATCCGATCCTCGTCATGGCCGATTCCGGTGCTCGAGGTTCGGAAGCTCAGATCCGTCAGCTCGCCGGTATGCGCGGCCTGATGGCCAAGCCGTCGGGCGAGATCATCGAGAATCCGATCCTCGCTAACTTCCGCGAAGGCCTCGACGTTCTCCAGTACTTTATTTCGACGCACGGTGCCCGTAAGGGTCTGGCCGATACGGCGCTCAAAACGGCCGACTCGGGTTATCTGACACGCCGTCTGGTCGACGTTGCTCAGGACGTGATCGTTTCCGAACAGGATTGCGGAACGCTTCGCGGCGTCTGGGCCGAGGCCATCATTCGTAACGGTGAAGAGGTCGAATCGCTTCGTGACCGCATTGTCGGCTGCACATCGCTCGATGACATCATCGATCCGGTCGACGGCAACGGTTATCGTCGAGGCAAATACGGAGATCAGACGAAGATCTCGGCTCGAACGTTCAGCTTTCCGGCCTGCAGAAGGTCAAGATCCGCTCGGCTCTGACCTGCGAATCGCGTCGCGGTATCTGCGTCAAATGCTACGGCCGCAACCTCGCGACCGGCAACACGGTCGAGATCGGCGAGGCTGTCGGCGTTATCGCCGCTCAGTCGATCGGCGAACCGGGAACGCAGCTCACGATGAGAACCTTCCACGTCGGTGGTACGGCTCGTCTCGAACAGGAAACCAAGCACGTCGCCGCGATGGACGGAACCGTCAAGTATCTCGGCGATCTCAAGGTCATTAAGAACCGCAACGGTGAAATGGTCTCGATGCGACGCCAGTCGGAGATTGCTCTGGTTGACGAACGCGGACGCGAAGTTGCTCATTACAAGGTCGTTTACGGTGCCGAGATTCACGTAAAGGACGGCCAGAAGGTCAAGGAAGACGACATTCTCGTAACGTGGGATCCGTTCACCTTCGCCATCCTTACCGAGGTCAAGGGTACTGTTAAATATCAGGATCTCAAGGAAGGCAAGACGGTCGAAGAAGAGATCGATAAGGTCACCGGCCAGAAACGCCTCGTGGTCAAAGACTCGGATGAGAAAAATCAGCCGCGTCTCGAGATCCGCTCGGGCAACAAGGTCCAGAAGACCTATCAGATGCCGATCACGTGCCAATCTGCATCGTCGAAGACGGCCAGGAAGTCGAGCCGGGCGATGTGATCGCGAAGATCCCGCGTGAAACGACCAAGACGAAGGACATCGTCGGCGGTCTGCCGCGTGTCGTCGAGCTTTTCGAAGCACGACGTCCGGGCGAAACGGCTATCATGTCTGAGATCAACGGTGTGGTCAAATTCGGCCCGATCTCAAAGGGTAAGCGTAAGCTGATCATCACCGGCGACGACGGCAGCGAAAGGGAATACGACATTCCGCGTGGTACGCACATCAACGTGCAGGAAGAAGATCGCGTCCGTTCGGGCGAACCGCTGATGGACGGCCCGCTCAACCCGCACGACATCTTGCGTGTTCTCGGTATGGAAGCCTTGCAGAATTACATCGTAAACGAGATCCAGGAGGTCTATCGTCTGCAGGGCGTGAACATCAACGATAAACATATCGAGGTGATCGTTCGCCAGATGCTCCGTTGGGTCAAGATCAAGGAAGTCGGCGATACCGAATTCCTCTTGGAGGAACAGGTCGACCGTTTCCGTTACGAGGACGAGAATGCGTCGTGTTGCGTGAGGAAGGCGGCCAGACATCGGTCGGTGAACCGCTCTTGCTCGGTATCACGAAAGCATCGCTTTCGACCGATTCGTTCATCTCGGCGGCCAGCTTCCAGGAAACGACGCGCGTCCTGACCGAAGCGGCGATCTCGGGCCGTATCGATTACCTCCGCGGCCTGAAGGAAAACGTCATCATGGGACGCCTCATCCCGGCCGGAACCGGTATGAAGTATTACCGCAACGTCAAGGTCGCCTACGATGCTACGGAGAACCGGAAGCAGGAGGACGAATTCGACGAAATGGGCGATTACATCCGCGGCGGCATCGATCTGCCTTTACCGGCGGCCTTGCTCGACGCTGATGAGGATAGCTTTATCGATGAGGTTGATGACGATCTTGATCTGACCGGCGAAGATATCGAGACTGAAGAGATCTTCGATATCGATGAGGCGATGAAAATCGAGGTCAATGATGAGACGGATATTTGATAGTGTTAAACCCGGATTAAGCAATAGGAATATTTTGTCCGCCCGCCGATAATGGCAGCGGGCAAGCCCACGTCCTAACTTTTGGCTCTCGTGTAGTGGCAAGCCAAAATCATAACCTTGATTTTTTGGTGACCGTCTTTCCGCTGCAAACACCTTTGACCAGTCTGGCAAAAACCTCCACCAGTTGGGCCGAATTCGCTCAACTGGAGCCGTTTTTCCCAGGACCAATGGGGTGGAATTGTCGTTGTAAATTACAGCCGGAGCGCCTACCCAATTCCCATAGATACTGGCCCGCGGCGACCTCGGACGGACAAAATGTGGCACGTGCCACATTTAAAAACGCTATTCCACGATCGAAAACCCGCAACATTTTAAAATACAAAAAAAACCCCCAATTTTTAACTCACCCGGCCTTGAGTCATGATTCGCCTTGCCCGAAAATGATAAACTACCAGCACTGGGCGAGGGCGGCAGGTTTCGAAATCTTCAATATTGCATGATTCCGGAGAAACAGAGGCTAAATGAGATTTTGTCTGATAATTTTAGTCAGACGGATAAGCAATTGATCTCAGATTGTCGCCGAGGCAATTCTGACGCGTGGAACGCGCTCATTGAACGGTATCAGCGGCTGATATATGCGATACCGAGGCGTGCCGGATTGAACGACGAACAATCGGCTGATGTTTTTCAAGAGGTCTTTTTGACTCTTTTTGAGAAGCTGGATGATATCCAGGAGCCCGAAAAGATTCGAGCGTGGATAGTTACGACCACTAAATACAAGACCTGGGCCGTTATCCGCGGCACGAAAGGCATCTATTCGCCGGTCAGCTCGGAGGAAATGGAGTACGAAATGTCGCAGCTTCGCGACGGCTCGGCCCTCGCGGACGATGCACTTATCGAGTTGGAAGAGCAACACTTGATAAGAACCGCACTCAATAAATTGGGTGACGTCTGTCGTCAGCTACTATCGATGATCTTTCTCCGCGACCCGCCCGCCAGCTATGCCGAAGCGGCCAAAGATTTAGGCGTCGGTCAAACCAACATCAGCCCGATGCGGGCCCGTTGTCTGAAAAAATTGGCGGAATTATTAAATTAAATTTCGCCGCCGTGTCTTATTTTCGATTCTTCTCACACTGTTTGATTGACTCGTAGTAGCGAGGCGGAAGGGAAAAACAATGAGTTCAGACAATAAGATCGAAAAGATAATCAGGTTGATGCGGAGTGACGATTCGATAGATGCACCGGCGGGTGCGGTGCGGTGGGCCGAGAATCTTTTCGCCACCCGGGCCGTCCAGCCGCGCGCGTCGATTCTGCGGGTTATCATCGCGACGCTAATTAGCGATCTTTTACCGAACAAGGCAGCCTTTGGCGAGCGATCGGCGTCGGCGTCGGCTAAGCGGCAGATTTTGTTTGCCGCCGAAGATTGCGGAGTTGACCTCAGGGTCCAGCCGTCGAAAAATGGTTCGACCTTGCGTGGACAGATGCTTGGGGATGGCTTTGAAGACGCGAAGATAACCTTGCTGATGGGCGATGTTCAGTTTGAAACGCGAGGAGACGAACTGAGTTTCATTTAGTATCGAGAAAGTTCCGGCAGGCGTTTACACGCTTCGTGTTGAAACGGACTCCGTCGAGATTGTCGCCGAGGGAATAAATTTGGGGTAAAATGATAATTTAAGCATTTGACCAGATTTAGTTTCGAGAGGTTCGTCGGATCCTATGACCCGCAAACAGTTAGCGGCAAGATTACTCGCAGCCCAAACTGAAAAGGAAAGGATGAACCTGCTTGTGGGACACAGTGGGCTGGCTGACGTCCGGCTTGCATGGATTATCAAGGACCTTTCCTACACTGCCTGGACCTCAGTGCCGACCGACTGCCGAAAAGCCTCACTCGCCGCTCGCAGCATACAGAAATTTAATCCCACCGCCGAAGTCGGAGCCATCTCACAATGGCTCTCGGCCATTTCTGAATTTACAAAGGGAAAATTCGACCTGGTTATAGAGCATCTTGAGGCGGCCCACCGGGAGTTCACGCGGCTGGGGAAGCACCAAGACGCGTCGCAGACAAGTGTCGCTAAACTGATGGCCCTGGCAATGCTCGGCCGCTACGATGAAGCACTTAAAACCGGCGAACTCGCTCTGAAGGTCTTCAAACGGCACGGTGACGATTTGGCAGCCGGTAAAATTGAGATGAACCTTAGTAATATTGTCGCCCGTCGCGAGGAATATCAGGCGTCGATAAATTACTGCCGCTCGGCCCGAAAGAGATTTACACGCTTGGGCGAACTCAAATGGCTCGCGATGGCGCAAAATGACTTGGGCCGGAGCTATGCCGAACTGAACGATTTTAGAAAAGCTGAAAAATATTACGAACAAGCCCTCGAAACGGCCCAAAGAGGCAAGATGAGCCTTACCGAGGCCGAGATCGAAGCGAGTATGGGTAACCTGGCGTTGTTTCGGGGAAGGTATGCGGAAGCTTCTCAAATATTTCGAGTCGTCACGTCGGGGCTACGATGAGTTAAAAATGCCGCAACAGATAGCAACCGCCGAACTGGAAATCGCTGACATCTATTCCGAGCTCAATCTGAAAGAAGAAGCCTTTGAAATTTACAAACGAGTCATCGGAGAGTTTTCTCGCTATAAAATGCGGCGCGAAGAGGCTCTTGCGCGGGCAAATTGCGGACGGGCGGCTACGGTACTTGGGGAGATGTCGTTTGCGAGGCGGCAGCTTAAGCGAGCGGTTGATCTCTTTAGAACACAAAATAATACGGCCGCTCAGGCATTCACACGACTGGATCTTGCGAGGCTGGAGTTGAGCTGCGGTAATTTTCAGTTGTCGAAAGAGCTGGCTGTGGAGGCGGTTGAGATGTTCGGAACGGCCGCCTTTGTACGGCACCGACTAATCGCAGACTGGGTACGGGCGCAGGCCCTGCTCGGAAGCGGCTTTGTCGCAGACGCGACCGATATCCTCCGCGATATTCTCAACCGATCCCGGAAGGCGGAGCAGGGCGGGATAATGCAGGCGACCCTGACTTCGCTTGGTAACATCGCTTTTGCCGCCCACGACCTGGGTCGGGCCGCCGCCTATTACCGCCGGGCGATAAAGGCAGTGGAAACTTCCAGATCGTCTTTCGGGTCGGAACAATTTCGGAGAACCTTTATCGCCAACAGGTTGGAGCCCTTTGAAGGTTTGGTAAAAACCCATCTCGCCCAGCAGCGTTTCAAAGCTGCATTTGCCACAGTTGAGAATTTTCGTTCCCGAACTCTGCTCGAATCGATTGCCGACCTTCGCGGCCAACCCCGAGTGCGTTCTGACCAAAAAAAACTTCAGCAGAAAGCATCGGAACTGCGTGAGGATCTGAATTGGTTTTACAAGAAACAGAACGACGACGCGGCGCCGTTTCGCGAAGCAAAGAAAACGATCGGACTATTCGAAACCGAGCTTACCCAGATCTTTCGCCAACTTGAGAGTACGCAAACTAAAACCGAGCAGCCTGCTACGAGAGCTAAGATCAACATAACTGAACTACAGAGCCAGATCGGCCCGGGACGAGCGATTATCGAGTTCGTTAGATTCGATGGCGTATATTCCGCCTTCGTCGTCACCGACAAGAAAATCCACTTTGTAGAAAACTTGACCACCGAAGCCGAGATTGTCAAAGCCCTTGATGCTCTGACTTTCCAATTCGAGGCAATGCGTCACGGCGCAAAGATCGCTCCGCCGCTCCAAAAGTATATTGGGGCACGAGCCGACGCTGTGTTGGAACACATCTACAAGCTATTAGTAAAACCGGCCGAAAACTTCCTGGGCGAGCGCCAATTGATAGTCGTCCCGACGGGTTCGCTGCATCACGTTCCCTTTCACGCACTTCGCAATGGCGGGAAATATCTCATCGAATCTCGTGAGATACAGTACGCCCCGAGCGCGTCTGTTTGGCAGGTTCTCAATCGACGACCAAAAAAAAGGGTGAAAAAAGCCCTTATCGTGGGCTTTGCAGATAAGAATATTCCACTCGTGAATAACGAAATCAACGAGCTTAGCCGGGTGTTTCCACAAACGAAAATTCTAAACGGTATTGAAGCTTCGTTTCGGGCATTTAATCGCGAGGCACCGCTGGCCGACCTTATTCATGTGGCGTGTCACGGCTGGTTTCGGGCGGATGCCCCGATGTTTTCGAGTCTTCATCTCGCAGACGGCTGGGTCACGGTAAGTGATATCAGTGCACAGAAACTAAAAGCCCGACTCGTTACGCTGAGCGCGTGCGAAACGGGAATGAGCAGGATCTACGCAGGTGACGAGCAATTGGGCTTTTCACGTGGCTTTCTGTCTGCGGGAGTTAATTCGCTGATCGTGAGCCTTTGGAAAGTGGACGATGCCGCGACCGGTAAGTTTATGAAAATGTTGTATGAAAATCTACAACGCGGCGACAGCGCTGCGTCATCCATTAGGGCAGCGCAACGGAATTTTATCGAGTCGGAGGCCAATCCATATCTTTGGTCGCCGTTCGTACTTATTGGAGACTAAAATTCTTTTTGGTGAGTTGTCTTTTTTCCGGTTGTCGGAGCACTGTAAGAATGTTGAAGGAATGCGAGATATCATGAGGGTATATTCTTTGAAAGTCTGGATCTTACTAACATTGCTGATTTTGGCGAGCTCCGCGGGTACTGTCAGGTCTCAGGTAGCGGACTGTAAATGTGTGCCTGATGAAATGTTGATCGATCTGAGCGCGAATAACCAGAACCAGCTAACGGCGATAGCCGCCCAGTACAAGCTCGTTCCAACGCCGATCTCACAGGTCGGCTCACCGCCGACCTACCGAATGCGTGTCGACCGGTCGCAAACATCGCAGACCCCTTTACAGATCATTAGTTCGATGCAGGGAGATACTCGCATTGCCCAAAAGGAGACTAACCGAAAACTTAATCTTGCCGAGCGAAGTGGGCTGGATTGGACCATCGGTCAGTCCTGGGCGATCGGCCAGTCGTGGGCGATTTGGAGTGCAAAACTTTATCGCCGACAGGAGTTTCGCGAACGGATCAGATTGCAGCAAGCTCACGCGGTTTCAACCGGCCAGGGAGTTATCGTTGCGGTCCTCGACACGGGAATCGATCTAAGTCATCCGGCCTTTGCCGGTCGGCTGGTGGCTGGCTATGATTTCGTCGACAATGACGCGAATCCCGGCGAAGAAAGAGTAACAAGCCAGAATCCGGTGTACGGGCATGGTACGCATGTTGCCGGTATCATTGCTTTAACGGCGCCCAATGCCAAAATAATGCCGATTCGGATTTTGGATCACAACGGCGAGGGCACTTTGTGGCGTGTCAAAGATGCGATGATCTGGGCGGCCCAGCACGGCGCGGCCGTTATAAACATGAGTTTCGGATATCCGAGCGACCTGTCGCCGCAGAGCAATACGTTTCTTCAGGATCTGTTCGATGGATGCGACGACGCCGTCGTTCCAGGGCAGCAGCAGTTCCCGGAATTTGATGACAGGCGAATGCTGATCGTCGCCGGTGCGGGCAATGGCGGGCAGATTGGCAACGGAGCGACGCGCATATATCCAGCCGCTGAACGCGGTGAGACCGATGACAACCTCCTAAGCGTAGGAGCGAGTACGGTTTCTGACAGACTCGCGGTTTTTTCGACGATGGCGAATGTCGTGGATCGACGGACTGACCGATGGGTCAGGGTCGTCGCGCCCGGACAGGGCATAACGAGTGCAATTCCGGGCGGACGATACGGGACCTGGTCGGGTACGTCAATGTCGGCTCCGATTGTATCTGGTATCGCGGCGCTCATTAAGTCATCTAACTCAGGACTGTTGATTAGCGATCTCGTAAATCGGATCGAAGAAACTGGATATGGCTGGGATTGTCCCCTGCCGTCAAGAAATATCATTATGGAAACGTCGCGAGTAGATGCATTCTGCGCCGTCACAAACAACACTAGCTGCTATCCCGCCGAACGTGAAACCTGCCCCGAATGATTAGCGTTATTTGCTAATTTCAAGCCACCAGAAAGCCGATTCGAGAGGATTGGCTTTTTCTTTTGGAATTTTTCAATCCTCGATGTCTTTTTCCGGTCTCTGGTCGCACTGTCTATTTGAAACCGTCATTTGCTCGGACATCACCAGCACGAACGGAATCAGCAATTAAGGATTAAGAGGTAACATAAATGAAAAACTTGCAGATTAAGCAGCGAAAACCGGTAAAGACGATCTTTGTCTTGCTGGCATTAATGGCGTGGGTATCTGTCCCTATATTCACAAACATAGCGAGCGCGAATGAATCAATGACCTTATTGATTATCACCGCCAATCTGACTTCGCCGACGGGAAGCATCAACCCACATGGTGAGGCGACGTACGAAGTCGACGGTAATCAACTGGAGCTGGAGTTTGAGATCGAAGACGTAAATCTCGCCGGTGGAACCGTTCTGACGGCGCTCGTAAATGGTAATTCTGTCGGTCAATTTGCGTTGGCCGCAGATCGGCGCGGACGGTTGAAGCTACGATCGGAAGATGGACAGGCGATTCCGACGATCAATAACGGGATGGTCGCCCAGGTAAGAAATGGTTCGACTGTTCTGGTCTCCGGAGTTTTCGGGGGCGGTCCCACGCCAACCGGTTCCCCGACACCATCAGTGAGCCCAAGCCCAAGCGTGAGTCCAAGTCCAAGCGTAAGCCCGAGTCCAAGCGTAAGCCCGAGCCCAAGCGTGAGCCCAAGCCCGAGCGTCAGCCCGAGTCCAAGCCCGAGTCCTGGAGGCACGCCGAACAATAACCTGTTCGCCGCCCTCAGCGGTGCGACGATCGGCGGAGTTCTGCCTACAGGTTTTGCGGAATTTGAGTTTCATAGCAGCCGCATAGAGCTGGAAATCCGGGTTCGCCAGGTAAACTCACCAGCAGGGACGACTTTGGGTGTGATAGTCAACGATATGCAGGTTGGAAGCCTTCGCCTCGAGAGCGGCGGCGAGGGACGTCTCCGTCTTCGCTCCGACGAGGGGGATATTCTTCCCGTGGTAACGGTAGGTTCAAGAATATCTATAAGAAATGGAATGTCGCCAGTACTGGCGGGTGTGTTCGCTGGGGGAAATGTGACCCCGAGCCCTTCACCGACGGTGTCGCCGAGTCCGTCCCCAACCGGTTCACCCAGTCCTTCTCCAAGCGTATCGCCGAGTCCGAGTCCGAGCGCGAGCCCGAGTCCGAATCCGACAATGGGCAGGTCATTTGAAGCCAATCTAACTGGGTCGCAGATCCAGCCCGCCGTGCAGACGTCTGCTACAGGCGAGTTCAAGATCACCCTCACCGCAAATGAGAGTCAGGCAATGATCTTCGGCGAATTCCACGGTCTTGGAACAAATCAAACCGGAGCCAGGATAATAACCACCACGGGATCGCCTGTAGTTGTTCATGACTTTGGTGTTGTCGGCGGACGAAACGGCAATTTTGCGAGAGTTTCGATTCCGGTTTCGGCGTCGCTAGTCCAGCAGTTGAGGACCGGTTTGTGGTCGGCTGTCATTACGAGCGTCGGCAATCCAAACGGAGAAATCGGCGGCCGATTTAGCTCTCGTTCGAACCGGAGCGACTTCGACGGCAACGGATCCAATGATCTCGCGGTCTTCCGACCGACGACGGGTGCATGGCTTTCGCTGACGGAATCCGGTATGAACGAACAAACGCATGGAAATGAGAGCGATATGGCAGTTTCCGGCGATTACGACGGTGACGGACTAACAGATGCGGCGGTCGTGAGCCTGGTTAGACAAACCCTGCTTTGGCAGATAAAACGAAGCTCTGACCGTGGCATCACCTACATTAGATGGGGAGGCCGCACTGATGTGCCAATCCGCGGTGATTTTGATGGTGACGGTCGTGCCGACGCGGCAACGTTTAACCCGAACGTGGGACGCTGGTCGATCAGGTTGAGTTCGAATACAGGCAGCCTCCGGGACGGGATACAAACGTTTCAATTTGGGCTACCGGGCGACATTCCAGTCCCATCCGATATAGACGGCGACGGGACAGATGACGCCGTTGTATTTCGCCCAACCACGGCAACGTGGCTCTCGAAACGGAGTATCGACGGACAAATCGAGGAGGTTCAATTTGGAGCTGTGGGAGATGAACCGGTTCGTGGGGACTTCGACGGCGACGGTAAAAACGATCTCGCCGCGTTCCGTCCCTCGACCGGTCAATGGCTCGTGTTCAGAAGCTTCTGACGCTGTCGCAGTAACAATCGATTTCGGATTCGATGGCGATATTCCGGTACCCGGGAAATACGATAGCGACGGAAAGACGGATATCGCCGTGTTCCGGCCTGCGGACGGGAATTGGCATGTCTTACGAAGTTCCGATGGTCTCGTGCAAACGCGACAGTTCGGTTTACGCGGTGATGTTCCTGCGGTCGCCCGTTAGGGCACACGTGAATTGACAGCGGAAACAAATCGGAGGCTGGTTAAAAACAAGTTTTTTAGCCAGCCTTCGAAATCCGGTGTGAGATGTGAACGGTACGGTCCTGGATCAGAAACCGACCGATATTTATGAATGTGGTTATGGGGTATATACTGGAAATACGAAAGTCGAAGCAGGTGTCTACCCTCAGCGGAGAAGACAAATGAGTACAATAAGATTTATAAATACGAACGATGCATCGAGGTATAGAGGACGCACCACTGTTGGCGAGAAGCGGCTAAAAATGCTGTCTTTCGTGCCTGTTGTGGCGATAACTCTGTTATTTGCGGCAATGTCTGTAACTGGTAATGTCAAAACCGAACGAGTTAAGTCAAAATCCGTCCTCTTTGAAAGTGCAGCATTTACCAGTGTTCAGAAGATAGAGGCATCAGATGGTGTCGCGGGTGACCAATTCGGCGGGAGCATTGCAATTTCGGGCAACACGGCGGTCATTGGTGCAAGCGCAAACGCCGGTGCATTTAGCGGGGCGGGCTTCGCGGCCGTTTATGTTCGCAGTCAGGGCGTTTGGACGCTACAGCAAAAACTAACTGCGAATGACGGTCTGCCAGAGGATGGCTTTGGCACATCGGTCGCGATTTCCGGAGATACGATTATTGTCGGTGCCTCGGGCGACACCGTCGGCACAAACGCAGGTCAGGGGTCGGCCTATATTTTTGTTCGCAGCGGGAAGGCTTGGTCGCAGCAGCAAAAGCTAGCTGCCGCAGACGGTTCACCGTTTGATATATTTGGCCGCTATGTTGCGATTGCCGGCAATACGGTCGTGGTCACAGCGGGGCAGGATGACATTGCCGCTAATGTTGACCAGGGATCCGCCTATGTTTTCGTGCGCAGCGGTGCGACGTGGACAGAGCAGCAAAAGCTGACGGCGGCGGACGGCGCTCCAATTGATTTCTTTGGCGATAGCGTTGCCATTGCGGGCGATACGGTTATCATCGGAGCTGCCGAGGACGAGCTGGGCGGAGGCGCTCCGCAAGGTTCAGCTTATGTTTTCGTCCGAAGTGGTACCACATGGACACAACAGCAAAAGCTAACCGCAGTCGACGGATCGGCTTTTGATTTTTTTGGATTTAGCGTGGCGATATCGGGCGATACGGCGGTCATCGGAACATTGCAGGACGTCGGTTCCGTCTTTCAGCAGGGATCGGCCTATGTTTTTGTCCGAAGCGGAAATACATGGACACAGCAACAAAAGCTGCTGGCAAATGATGGAGCGTTTGGCGATTCATTTGGCAACAGCGTGGCGATTCTCGGTGATACCGCGTTGATAGGATCAGCGGGTGACACCAGCGGCTCGAACACTCACCAGGGATCGGCCTACGTCTTTAACCGCTCGGGAACCGTTTGGACGCAACAACAGAAGATGACAGCCACGGATGGAGCGGCTGAAGATTCATTTGGGGCGAGCGTCGCGTTGACGGGCGATGTCTCAATCATCGGATCGCTGGGCGACACGATCGGTTCCAACCCGTCGCAAGGTTCGGCCTATGTATTTTCACCAAGTCTAACCGTTTCAGGTCGGGTTACAACGCCCGCCGGTCTGAATCTGCGTAACGCTGCTGTTACCATGACCGATTCGCTCGGCGCCAGACAAACGGTCGCGACAAGTTCGTTTGGAGTTTACTCGTTCCCCAATGTCAGGCCCGGCGAAACATATATTATTGGCGTCTCATCGAAACGTTATCGATTCGCCCCGCAGACCTTCCTAATCGCTAACAATCTGACAAATGTCGATTTTGTTGGGCTGGAATAAGCCCGTAAAAGCGAAAGTACCCGGAATGATTGCATCTTACGTGCGATCATTCCCGGTACTTTGCCAACAACGGGTCTCTTTTTTACAAAACCCCTTAATTTGCTTTAGGCTTTTCAGTCGTAGGAGCCGCAGGACGGTTTTTGCGATTTAGCTTACGCTGTTCGAAACGCTGCTGCATTTCAATTTTCTGTGTTTCGATCTTGGCTTTCTGTTCAGGAGTTAGGATCGCCAGAATCTGCTCGTGAACTGATTTTGCCTTGGCTGCGAATTGTTCGCGGATCACCTTGATACGTTCTTTCTGTTCAGGTGTAATCGTGGCTCCGGCTTTTTTGCTTTCTTGGATGGTGCGCAGTTCCGTCGTTATTGCATCGTCACGTTTGTTGGCATCGCGGATCACTTTGATCTGGGCCTTTTGGGCGTCGGTCAGTTCGATCCCGCGTAAGCCCTGCATGCGGTCGCCGCGTTTGCCATGGCCTCGGTGGCCCATCATGCCGTGATCGCCCTTAGGTTTTTCTACCTTGCCCTTAGCCGGCGCGGTCGTGTCCTGGGCAAAAGAAACAACTGAAAAAACAGCAAATGACACTACAATTGCCAGGACGGAAACGATTTTATTTTTTGAAGACATAGTTTACCTCGTAATTTTATTCTTAAGCTTTCGCTTGTCGTATCTTTGACGCGTGGGGATTCCGTTTGGCCGCAAATTTTTTGTAAAGTTTTGCGCGCCGTCAACTTGGGTCGCCTCGACGTCCGTCCGTTCCTTTTATTATGACGGCTGCGACCAGATAAATGCCCGCGCCAAACAGGAGGGCCTGATTAAATCCGGTGAGGATCGCGATGATCAGCGTTGCGACTGATCCCATCACCGATGTCGCACCATTTACGCCCCACGCCCAGGGGATTATCGCCGGCAGCCGCCCCGCGAGCAGCCTGATACCGATTGGCAGAGGCATCCCCATAGTAAAGGCAAGCGGACCCATCATCAATACTGAAAGCAAAATTCGATAAACGTGCGGCAGCCACACAAGGTTGTAGAAAATTGGCGGCAGCAGCAGGATGTAAACACAGGCGATGGCGGCGACGAGGATCAGTATTTTGACCAGCGTTTTAGCTAGTGTTTCCTCGCGAAAGAATCTAGTTGTATAGCTTCCGGCGGCAGAGAATAGCAGGAGCGAAAAGAGTATGACGGACAGAGAGTAAACCGGATGGCCCAGGAATAACACAAATTTTTGGATCATCGCAATCTCGACAACAATGAACCCGAGACCCAAACACCCGAAATACAATAGATACGGTATTCGACCACCTTCGCCGTTTTCACTAGCTCGTTTTCGAAAAATTACAAGCGGAAGGATAATAAAAAGCACGACCATCACGCTCGTGATGCAAAACAGGACCACTAAAACAAACGAACCGAGATTTGTCTTTCTCCACTCGCCCGAAATCGAAAATACGCGCGTCAGATCGGTCGCCCGCAACGAATTGAAATAAAACGGGTTGTTGTCGTATGTCGGCGCAACATTGGTGACAAACGAATCCCAGACGGTTGCCGGATCGTCCTCCGTGATCATCCGCGTAAATACGTTATCGGGCTGCGTCAGCGGCGTGTAGAGTATATCGAAACGACTGGCCGCAGCGGTCATTTCGATCATGCGAATTTCGTCGTCTGTAAATTCGCTCTTCTTAAAGATAAACGTCGCGGGCGAGAGCGTCGGGTCTGACCCACGATCGCGAACGAGTATAAAGTGCCGGGCCGGATTTGAGATGTTCAATTCCGACATCATCGCCCGCGAGAGCGATATCAGCCGAAGCAGCTGATCGGGCGGCTCGAAATACCAGCGCGTCATCGTAAACACGCCGTCGTCGGTTAGATGAATAGCGTAATCCTTAAAAGCCTCGACGGTGTAAAGATTGTTTTCCGATAGGGCAAACGCTCCGGCACCGGTCGCCGCCCACGTGTCGACCATCGACGCCTGCAGGACATCGAACCGTTCGGTTGTGCGGCGAATAAATGAGCGGCCCTCATCGATATTTAGCTCGACCTTTGGATGTTTGTAGAGGTTGCCGCTGTATGACAGAAATGGTTCGGTCAACATCACATCGCTGGCGATGATTGGATTTATCTCAATCGCGACGATCCGCCGCGCGTCAAAAGCAAGAGCGGCGGCAACATCTCGACCGCCGCCAGGACCGATGATCGCGACGTTGGCATTCGGTTTAATGTGATACGCAAGCTCGGCGATATCCTTCTTTAAATCCTGGTGTAGCAATGAATTGGCGGCGTCCGGAACGATCTCGGTGGCGGCGTCAGCGTCGATTCTGATATCGACATCTTTTTTTAGATCGCCGAGAACCGTGATGCGCGAGAATGAGTTCCATTTTGAATAGAGGACGTTCGCTTCTTCGTTACCTTTCGAGGCATGTATCGCTATCTTGTCAGTTGAAATATTAAAGATTCCAAATGCGAATAGTCCAGCGGCCAATGTGCCTGCGGCCGCGATCATTTTGGTATTTTCACGACCGAGCGAAAACAAAACAGCCGAGATCGAACCAAAGACGGCGATTAGGATTATCAAATTTATCGCACCGGCGACATTCAAAAACGGAATCAGAAGAAGGCAGCCGAGCGCCGCTCCCGACAGATCGTAGAGATACAGCCTGTTAATATCCCGCGCAAACCGAGCAATAGCCAGCGAAACCGAGCATCCAGCCATAAAAAACGGCACCGCAGTGGCAAGATAAATTACGACGAGCCGCGTCAGATTCTCGGCATCGGCCGCGAGCGAGAGAGGGTTGCCGAGAATGACAAACAGAGAGCCGATAACGCTCACCGAAAACATCATGGCGAATACGCTCAGCCATCGGTCGGTTTTTTCCGTAGGGATGCGATCCTGGATGACATAGATAAAGACGCCGCTCGCACCGCCGCCAAACAATGCGAGCGAAATCGCCATAAAGGCAAAGTGATAATACATCGTCGCCGAAAAAAGACGCGTCAGCGACAGCTCAAGCATGATTACAGCGAGCGTCAGCAAAAAGATGCCGGCAAATATTTTTCTAATGGTCATTATTGCGAGTAAACCTGAGGTTTCTTCGGGCTATGCCCGTCGATGTGCGGCAAAGCTGCAGGCAAAGCAGTCTAAAAAATACAAATATCAACAGAACCTAATATACAACACCCGAGCATGTCTTTTCGCGGTCTCACGTGAAAAGCACAACCGGCAACCCTATTCCGCCGCGATCTTGTGGTTTCGAGGGTGGATATTGCGTTCGGTAAATGCGATATTTATCTATTGTCAGCGTGATGATGCACATGAGATTTTTATCCGAAATTAATTCCCCTGCCGATCTGCGCCAGTTGCGGGTCGAGGATTTGCAGGAGGTTGCGGACGAGGTCCGTCAGTTTATTATCGATACGTGTTCCCGCGTCGGCGGTCACACCGGGGCGAGTCTCGGTGCGGTCGAACTGGCCGTGGCGATGCACTACGTTTTTGATACGCCGCGGGATCGACTCGTCTGGGACGTCGGGCATCAGGCGTATGCACACAAGATCTTGACCGGTCGCCGCGACGAGCTGCACACGATCAAAACCTACGGCGGGCTAAGCGGATTTCTGCGTCGTGACGAATCAGAATACGACACATTCGGAGCCGGACACGCCTCGACCTCGATCTCGGCCGCGCTCGGCATGGCAGTTGCGCGCGACACCAAGAAAGAAGATTTTCACGTTTGTGCGATGATCGGCGATTCGTCGCTCGCGGGCGGAATGGCGATGGAGGGCATCAATCAGGCCGGGCATCTGAAATCCAAACTTATCGTTCTCCTAAATGATAATGGAATGTCCATCGCCCCGGCCGTCGGCTCACTGAGCGGCTATTTCAAATCGAATAAAAGAGGCCCAGAGCTATCAGCATTTAAAAGAAGAGATCGGCGACGCACTGGAGAGCGTTCCCGGCATCGGCGGCTCATTGCGACGGGTGGCGAAATCGTTTAAGGATGCGATCGCCGCCGCGGTTTTGCCGGGATCTCTCGTCAACGAGCTTGGGTTCAAATACATCGGCTATGTTGACGGCCACAACGTCCCGATGCTGGTGCGTGCTCTCGAAGAAGCGAAAAAAGTGGACGACGGCCCGGTCATTGTCCATGCTTTGACGACAAAGGGCAAAGGCTTTCCAAATCCCGAAAAAAACTACTACGCCTATCACGCGACCGGACCTTTCGATCCCAAAACAGGTCTTCCGTACAAATCGAGCAAGGCCGCCGCGCCGACCTATACGCAGGTCTTTGGCGACACGATGTGCGAATTGATGGCTCGCGACGAGCGAATCGTCGCCCTCACCGCCGCGATGCCCGACGGAACCGGGGTTGATAAAATTCTTGAGAAATTCCCCGAACGGGCCTATGATGTCGGCATCGCCGAACAGCACGCAATGACATTCTGCGCCGGGATGGCCTGCGAAGGAATGAAACCGGTCGCCGCGATCTATTCGACATTTTTGCAGCGGGCTTTTGATCAGGTGATTCATGACATTTGTTTGCAGGACCTGAACGTCACCATCGCCATGGACCGGGCCGGCATAGTTGGCGCCGACGGGCCGACGCACCACGGGCTGCTCGATATCGCCTACCTTCGCGGGTACCCGAACATCGTTCTTATGGCGCCAAAAGACGAGGCCGAGATGCGTGACATGATACTGACCGCCATCGAACATCCCGGCCCGGCGGCTCTCAGATATCCCCGAGGCAATGGGTTTGGAGTAGATATTAGTGCTCCACCGAAAAAGATCGAGATTGGTAAGGCCGAAATGCTGCTTGAAGGGGATGACGTCGCCATCATCGCCTACGGATCGATGGTCTATCCGGCGATGGATGCGGCCCGAAGGCTCGAGAAAGACGGTATCGACGCGACGGTCATCAACGCCAGGTTTGTAAAGCCGCTCGACACCGGCCTGATCCTCGACATCGCCCGAAACTCACGTCTGATCGTCACGGTCGAAGACGCCTACCTCGCCGGCGGTTTTGGCTCGGCCGTACTCGAACTGCTCGAAGAAAATGGCGTTTCGGATAAAATAAAAGTAGTCCGCATGGGCGTCCCTGACCAAATCGTCCCGCACGGCAACCCCAAAATCCTCCTCGCCAACTACGGCCTCGACGCTGACGGGATTTATTCGAAAGTCATTGAGACCCTCGAAATACTAAACGAAAGGCTCGATAACAAGAAACGAATCCGAATTGCCAGTTAGCTAATTGAAGTTTTTGGTGGTGAATTTTTTGAAATTTAAACTGTCGCCGATTTTTGCCGGAATTAGCCCGACAAAAAGTGTGGCACGTGCCACATTCTGGGCGATGAAATGGCTCGGCGGCCCCATAAATACTGACTTTTCCGAAAGAGCAAGCCGGTGTTTCTGTCGCGTTTAATAAGCGTCTGGTTGATGATAAAAGGTACTCTGCCGGGTGATTCGAGGCTGATTGGTGAAGGCTTTTGGCTGACTGGTCAAAGGTCTTTGTCGGAAAAAGCATGTACCAATTGTCAGTACCCGCGAGCGACAAGCGACCGGAACTTTGAATCGGCGAGCTATACAACATGCCAACCTCGCCTGTCATTACCGGGAGCGACACGCGACCGGGGCGTTGTGTTGACGCGGAAGGAATCGGTGTGCTTAAATCCTCGGTCGCTATGGCTCCCCGTACTGACACGGCGACTAACGGGCGGGCTTCTAACTGCGGGGGTGCTTGAAGAAAATGGGTGATTGGGTACAATATTAAGCTATTGGAGCGGCGAGACACTTATTTTGAATCGTGTAAAATGTATTCGGGAGATTAGTTAACTTGAAACAATGAATAACGTAAAAGCAAGCGGCAAAGAAGAGCAATACGCCGATGCTGATCATCGGGGCGGTTTTGTTGGGGGCCGTTTTGGGTGGCTGGTGGTATTATAGTTCGAAAAAATCGACTCCGGTGACGGCGAACTCAAACACCACCGCTAGTAATCAGACAACGGCGAAAACAAGTGCCTTGCCGCCAAATGCGCCGCCGGGATCGCAGCCGCCGAATATGGCGGGTTCGCAGACGGCTACTGTGTCGGTCGAGGAATTTGCCGATTTTCAGTGCGGATCGTGTGCCGCCGCGCATCCGACGATGAACGAGATCAAATCGCTTTACGGATCGCGAATCAAGTTTGTTTTCCGCAATTATCCGTTGTCGATCCCAGCGGATGACAAAGCTTATGAGGCCGCGGTTGCAGCCGAGGCGGCCGGGCTGCAGGGCAAATTCTGGGATATGCAAAACCTGCTTTTTACCAATCAGCAGGCATGGACGGCGGCTCCGACGTATAAAGAAATTTGGAAAGGGTATGCCGAGAAGATCGGAATCGATGTCGTCAAATGGGAAAGCGACCGGGCCGGCATCGCTGCGAAAGGCCGGGTGGACGCCGATCTCGCCCGCGGCAAGGCCCTCAGCGTGAATTCCACACCGACGCTTTATGTAAATGGTGCGTCCATTCCATATACGGAAATGTCGGTTCCGAAACTAAAGGCCATCATCGACGCCGAGCTTCAAAAGGCTGCCGCGCCCAAAGAACAACCGGCGGCGGCGAATACCGCTAAGTAATGCACGCGGAAATTCCGGATACATCACCTCCGAATTCCATCGCTAAGCTGCCTATCGTTGCCGCGGTGGTTGCGGTGGCTGGTATCGTGGATTCGGTCTATTTGACGGTTCATCATTACACGGCCGAGCCCGTTCCGTGCGGTGCGGAATTTGATTGCGGAGCCGTGCTTGCGAGTCCGTATGCCGAAATATATGGCGTTCCGCTCGCCGCCTTTGGGGCGGTCGCATATTTTATCGCCTTCTCGCTCGCATTGCTCACCGCCTTTGGCGACCAAAGAATGTGGAAGC
This sequence comes from uncultured Acidobacteriota bacterium, assembly GCA_963738935.1. GTDB lineage: Bacteria > Acidobacteriota > Blastocatellia > Pyrinomonadales > Pyrinomonadaceae > OLB17. The sequence goes on from CAVTYF010000001.1 coordinate 4,251,383, forward strand.
TGTTTGGCGGCCAGACCGCTCTGATGGCGGTTTTTTCGCTCTATCTGATTTATCTCCAGGCCTTTGTCATCGGCGCCTGGTGCCAGTTTTGCTTGCTGTCGGCGACCACGACGTTCGTCTTGTTTATTCTGTTCATAATTTCGATCTTTATTAAGAGTGGCGAGACAAAATCGCCCGCCTGAATCCAATCTTATTTCATCTGCGAAATCTATGGCGTAGGTCACAGGTTTGGTACCTACTTGGTAAATGTCGTTGGAATAAGGTAGCTTTGAGGATATAAATATTTCTTTCCAGAATAATTTGTGACCGAGGGAACCTTACAACGCATAGCCAACGGAGACAGAAGCGCCGTTCAGGATTGTCTGAACAAATACGGCGGCCTCGTATGGTCGATCGCGCGTAAAATGCTTCGAAATCCGGACGATGCGGAGGACGCGGTGCAGGAAATATTTGTCGACATCTGGAAGAATGCGGAGCGTTTTGACGAAACAAAATCGTCAGAGACGACCTTTATCGCAATGATTGCCAGACGCCGGCTGATAGACAAGATCAGATATTCGACCCGCCGCATCTCGGCCGATTCGCTTGACGACGTATTGCTCGAACCATTTACGCGGGCCGATAAGGACATGCAGATCAGTCTCGAAGCCCAGCAGGCGGCCGAAGCGATGCGCAACCTGCGGCCCGAACAGCAGCAAGTTTTGCGGCTCTCAATCGTTCAGGGGATGTCGCATCAGGAAATTTCCGATGCAACCGGAATGCCGCTCGGAACGGTTAAAACGCATGCCCGCCGGGGGATTTTGCAGGTTAGAGAATATCTCGGTCTTGGCGGACCCCAGATATCGCAGGAGGCACGAGCATGAGCGAAGAACAACAAGACATACTCTTCGATCTCCTGTCGAAGAAGGCCGTTTACGGGCTGGATGAAAGCGAACAGCAGCAGCTTGGTCGTTTTGATCAAGGAACTGTTGACGCCGAGTTTCGCTCGTTCGAGATGACGACGGCAGCAATCAGTATGATCGACCTGGCGAGTGACGATGCAATGCCTGTTCATCTGTTCGCAAAGATTTCCGCCGAGTCTGAAAAGCACGTCGGCGATACGCCGTGGCCGCCGGCATATGCGGATGTGGCGGAGGAAACTCCCTCGCCGTCATGGTTTTCCTGGCTCGGTTGGGGCGTGGCCGTTGCCGCTAGTCTCGCTCTCGTTTTTAATTTGTATTTGACACGGCAGCCTGCGCCTCAGGTCGCGACGGCTCCGCCGCAAGTCGAGGTTCCAAGGGTTTTGACCGCTAGCGAGAAGCGCGAGGATTTGCTGCGTTCGACCGCCGGCCTGACAAAAGCCGATTGGGCAGCCGGTAATGTAAAAGAGCTAAAAGATCTTTCGGGAGATATCGTTTGGAGCGACGAAAAGCAAACCGGCTACATGCGTTTTCGCGGCCTTCCGGTCAATGATGCCAAGAAAGAAACGTATCAACTCTGGATATTCGACAAGACCCAGGACAAAGCAACCCCGATCGACGGCGGTACATTTGATGTCGCGTCAAACGGCGAAGTTGTCATACCCGTCGACGCCAAGCTCAAGGCTGTCGAACCCGGAATGTTTGCCATCACGGTAGAAAAACCCGGCGGAGTCGTCGTCTCGAAACGAGAAAAAATCGCCGCTCTGGCCACGGTAGAAACCAAAACAAATAAAACCGCATAGCACGGAAAGTAACCGCGGGCAGAAACGCGAGTGTAAACGAGTGTGTCGCGTTAGGGTAACACGCTCATTTACGGTTTCCGCCCGGCTAAGCCCCTAGGATCATTTGCGGCATCAAGACGACCGGCGTCTGCTCAGCATTTCGGACCACGCCAAAGAAGTTTCTGACATCTTCATATCCCGAGGCGGGCACTATTGTACGGTTCAAGATCAGGGTTCTTGAGAAAATAAGATAGCCGCCCGATACTTCGTATTTTGAAGAGTATTTGCCAAACGCAGACTCAGTCTTATCGGCCGAGGGCATTTCGTCGACGACGAAGCCATCGGGCAATTTTACCCTGATCGTTTCTGAATAAGCGCTCGAATCGATAAGTATCGGCGTGATTCGCTTCCCCTCAACCGGGGAAAATTGGTCAAGACGCCCGACCATCGCGGCATGGAACATCATCATCAATCGCCCCTGCATCAGCTGCGCGTACACCAGGGCCGTAAATTCTATATCAAGATCGAAGCTGAACTTTCGTCTTTCATGACTTGACAAATGCCCCCCCCCCCGATTATAAAATTTGAGTTAAATTTTGAACTCGGAGGCTCCCATGGATTACCGAATCACCGAAACCCTTGTCACTATTGAAATTGATTTCCCTCAATCACCGAATCTAAAGCAGTTGGCCCTGTCCGCAAACATCTCGGTTTCATATCTCCAACACCTCTTTAGGGAAGAGACCGGAATCAGCATTAAACAGCATGTCAAAAAAATGCGTTTGGAGAATGCACGCCTACTTCTTGAAACAACCAATCTCCGTGTCAAGGAAATTTGTTTTGCGGTCGGAGCCTCGGACGATTCGCATTTCGGCAGCGATTTTAAGAAAGCTTTGGGTTTTTACCCGACGCAATACCGCATTCATTTCCGCTTACGCAGCACGAACCGCCAATAGATAACAGATTCGGCATCAAATCTTTCAAAATGCTTGTAAATAGCAGGTTTGGCGAGTATAAAAGACTTGCTAATGTTATCAAATACGGGGTAATGGACAAAATAGTTGGTAAAAACCTTTTAAAGCTATGATGGGAATAGGGTTATGGCGATGAAAGGTTATGAATAAAAAAAGTGCTTTTATTGTGCGAGTAAAATCGTATCGAAATACGGTATTCAGGAGGGTGTTCAGCGGTATAAATGTGCTGTTTGCGGGAAAGTTTTTTCGGGGACGAGACGGCTCGATCCGCAAAAAATATGGCAAGAATATACGATCGGCAAGCAGACATATTCTCAGCTCGCGGTGAAATATAATTGTTCCGCAAAAACGATCCAGAGAAAAATCGATGCGGTAAAAGTCGAAACAGAAAACACATTTCCAAGCGTTGTAAATGTGTTGATGGATACGACATATTTTGGAAGAGCATTTGGGGTAATGGTTTTTAAGGACAGCCTTACGGGGCAGATATTATTCAAGCGATATGTGGATCAGGAAACCAATAAATTATACCTTTCGGGAATCGAAGAAATAGGACGCAGAGGCATCGAAATACAGGCGATTATTTGTGATGGCCGGAAGGGTTTATTTCAATTATTTGGCAGTGACCTGCCTGTTCAAATGTGCCAGTTTCATCAGGTGGCCATTGTCAGAAGGTATTTGACCAAGAACCCTAAAATGCAGGCCAGTATTGAGTTATGGGAACATACACTGCTTCTGACACAAACAGATAAGGAGAGTTTTGCGGGCGGATTGGAGGCGTGGCACGAAAAATGGAAGGACTTTTTAAACGAACGAAAAATAGATCCGCTCGGCAAAAACAGATACGTCCATAAAAGGCTGAGAAGTGCCTATCGAAGCCTCAAAACAAATCTGCCCTGGCTCTTTACCTGGTACGATTATTTGGAGCTGAAAATCCCAAATACCACCAATGCAATTGACGGGCATTTTGCCGATTTGAAGAACAAATTGAGAAACCACAATGGATTATCAACGGCTAGAAAAAAGAAATTTATCGATGAGTTTTTTAAGGCATAACGGCTTCAAAAAATATCAAAGGGCCGCTAAAAAACAGCCCTCTGATCTGACATTTTTGTCAGCCGTCAAGCTATCCCTGGCAGGTTGCTCTCCAGCAGAGCCTACTTCCGTTTTGCTTGATATAACAAACTGTAGCAGATATTTTGAAACTTAAATAAACCCAGAAAATAAACACCAACTATTTTGTCCACTTGAACAAAACATCTAAAAATTACCAACTATTTTGTCCATTACACCTCAAATACGCACTATCTTGTTCCTGTCTCAAGAAAAAGTTGCAACTATTCGAAAGATAATGCTGATTAGAACGTTCGCAAGAATTTTCTGACTAAAAAAACACTGGAGGAAAAAAAATGAAAATAATGAGACCCTTTCTGCCGTTCTTTGTGTTATTAATTTTGGCGATGGGATATTCGCTCGGTCAGCTGTCGTACACACCGGTAAGCGCTGACGAAGCCGGCACCTGTTGCGCCACGTCGTCAACGTGTCCAGGTTCGATGATATGTCATCAACCCGGTCCTACTCACTACCCATGTTGCGAAGTTGGTGGACCAACCGCATGCGCGGGTATGGGGTATTGCAGAGATGTCTGGGCAGACTAATAGGCTCGCCGCCTGTAGACCCCGCATCTTTTTTTGTTCATAGGATTGAACTTCGTCGCCTTCTCAATTTCTAATAAAAGGAGAACGGCGACGGAGTGTTTGACCAAAGGGACGTAATTGAATAGGCATCCATATGCACTTAAAAGCCATGACTGAACATTCGGCTAGTTTAAGATCAAAATCAAGACCAGTTTTCTATTTCATGGTGTTGTCTTTGATTTTGCTGGTCGCTTCTGTAATTCTGAACGTCGCTTTAGCCGAAAAACTGAGGGGAGCGAACAATAAGCTATCGAAAGTAGAGACTGAAGCTAATATAGCCATTGGGGCTACTCTCCCTGACATGGAGGCTAAAAATCTCGACGGCACCTTCGCAATTTTTTCTTTTTCCAAGAGCCAACGTCCAACAATCGTTTATATTTTCTCGCCGTCGTGTGGGTGGTGTGAAAAGAATCTTGAAAATATTAAGGAGCTCGTTGAACAAACGAACAAGGAATACCAGTTTGTCGCGCTTTCTACGTCGAACAAGAATTTGGCGGAATATGTTGCTGAAAACAATTGGAAGTTTCCTGTTTTTAGGGATCCTTCTCCTGCTACCATATCGGCATACAAGTTAGGTGGAACCCCACGGACTATTGTTATTTCTGAAGAAGGAAAGGTAGTGAAAAATTGGTCGGGAGCCTATATGGCGAATCTTCAAAAAGATATCGAAGAGTATTTCCAAGTTAAGTTGCCTGGAATCCGCCAATGACCGATATTAGATTATTGTATCGTGAAATTTCAACTCAGAGCAGCATAAGGAAACTTATGATGAATACCAAATATCTGCCTTTCTCGTTTCTGATACTGGTGAGTATTGTTGTCCAGGCCTGCGGGCAGACGGCAGGTTTCCCGCGAAAAGCCGCGGCCCAAGACGCCCAAATAAAACAAAGCGAAGGCGAAGCCGAAAAAGAAAAGCAACGGCGACGCGAGATGGAGATCCAAAATCTGGTTCTGACCGCGAAGATCCAATCGGTCGAGTTCGCATCGGATATTTTGTTTGGCGTATTGGAAGCGAAACTAATAAGGGATCCAAAAAAGAAACGAGACATTATCGAGGAAGTATTTCGCCGGGGTTCAGAAGCCAGGGAACCCCTTAAGATCATTGGTCGCGGGGAGCTTATGGATACTCGTTCAGGCTACCGGTGGTTGGCTTCTGATCTCCGTCTCGACAGGTTATCTCTACAGCTTCGGGCGGTAAAACTGATGCTTGCAATTGACAAGCAAAAGGCAAGAGAACTTTTCAGTGAAATTCCCCAGATCAAACTGCCCCCTCTTTCCTGTAAAGATGATTTCGATTATGAAATATCGGAATTTTACGTAGTTTTAAAGGATATTGTAGAACAGACATTTGACGCCGAGGCCATACAACGAAAAGAACAAATTTACTTTGCGTCGTCTTATATTGAAACTGTTGATTCGGCGTCTCAAATTGGCCCGGTAATAGCGTTTCTCACATCCGTTAGATCTACATCTGGAGAGTTCGGAATTCTTCTGAGTAGCTTTACTACTGCCCTGAGAAAAATCTCGGCAGACCCGCGAACCTTTGCCTCTTCCATAAACTACAACAATGTTACGGGAGAGATTAAGTTCAAATTATTAGGCAAGATCGATGAGAAAAAAGAGCAGCCCTCTGAATTATTAAGGGCCTATCGGAGTTATCTTGCCAAGCATCTTTCCGGAACGCAGTGTGCCGACGGCTTGATCGTCGGGACCGAAGAAAAACCCCATCCGGCGATTTCTTTTGCAAATACGCTTCTCAAGATCCCTCTTACAGAAGAAGAGATTAAGCCTGAGAAAATCGAACCACGTGCAAAGATCTTCTCTTATTGGAGGACACCGAAGGCGGCCAAACTTTTAACAAATATTAAGAAACTACGATTCGGCAACTCGTCCGTAGAATTGACTCAAGCGGAAAGATCTAGTCAGGAGTGGCAGGAAAGTCTGATGAGATATCTCGAACAGATGGTTGATTGGAAACCGGAAGACGAGGAAACCGAAGCTGACTATCTCCACCAAAAAAACGTCTTGTACGATGGTCTCGCTCAGATGGCTCCGGACGCGCTGCGGGGACTAGTTTTGCGAGATTATGCCTTGTTTTTGCGAGATTCGAGAATGCAAAAAGAGAGCCCAATTCAGTGGCTTTATTACGTAAAACGTTTATTACGTACGGGTAAAACACTCAAAGGCAAGGAGTATGACGACTTTGTGCATACATTGAATGGCAATGGAAATCAGGTTTTCCCGCTTTATTTGGATTTAGAGAGTCTGCAATTATCCAAAGTCCATTAAGTCGGGGGCATTTTTTCATTTTGGTAATTTTGGTAGGGTTGGAAAATCATGACGAAGTTCAAAGCCATAATTTACCGTTTTGTTTGCCAAAATTTGATGATTACTCCCGAGTTCGTAACAATCGTTTTCAGGAGAACCGGTGAAGAAAAATGAAAAAGTTAAAGATCTTAATTCCGATATATCTTTTATCTTTCGTAGCGATGGGCTATTCTATAGTTCTGTTTTCGGCCTCAGTGGTCAATCCCCCATATTTTTGTTGTGCAACTTCAGCGGATTGTCCAGGTGTGCAAGAATGCTATCGACACGAGAATGACGAATGTTGCTATCTTGAAAATGGTCCATGTGAGCGACCGGGATTCTGTCACGACAATATAATTGACTAATTTGCTTGCCCGTTAGTCAAAGCATTCATCGATTTTTACAGTGGCAAATTTTTCCATTAAGATTGATGTGTGGCTGAAATTAATAAAGACGACAAGCCTATCTTGTTCGAAAACGTCCGATCCTTTTAATTCGACCTCCGTTCCATCACGTTTGGTTGTACGGGCGGCTATGTCCTTGATCTTTACGTCGAACCCGATACCGGCAATTCGACCAAACGGCAAATCCACCTTGCTAAACGATTCGCGGCCGCGGTCATTAAAAATCTTGATTTTTAAATAGTGATGCAAGACGGTTTGCAGATCGCCGCCGCTATCCTCGTCAGTGACATAAACATCCCACAATATTGCCTCAGCGTCCGCATCCGGCTCGACGCGTGGCGTCGTCATCTCTAATTCCTGCGGCGTTGCCGGTTTCCAGTCTTTGGACTGGGCCGAAAGAGAGACGCTAAACAATATACAAAAAGCCGCCAAAAAAGCCGGCAGCCGTACAATAGAAAAAAATCTCATACTTACCCTCGAAATAAATAGATTATTACGAATTACCGCAAAGACCGGTTTAGGAGCCGTCGGTAAAATGATCCTCAGAGTATTGCCGAAATCCGTAAGAAATACAGCAATATTTACAAAGCAAACGGCGACACAAGCGTCTTTGATTAACATGCCGAGCATTGCGTTGTATATTATTATATTGAAATATTAGATTGAAAGCCATTTTTTTGTTAGCTACATTCTGTCTGTTAAGGAGATTTTTTAATGTCCGTTGATCTAGGTAAAATTCAGGAACTGCTCGGTGCTGATGCTGATTCGCTTTTGAACCACGTTTCTACTACCATTCCGAAAGAAAATATTCATGTTCCCGGTAGTGATTTTGTCGACAGAGTCTGGACGAATTCCGACCGGACTCCGAATGTTTTGCGAAGTCTCCAGACTTTGAATGACAACGGACGGCTTCGCGGGACTGGTTATTTGTCGATATTGCCGGTTGACCAGGGCATCGAGCATTCGGCCGGGGCAAGCTTTGCTCCGAATCCGATGTATTTTGACCCCGAGAATATTGTCAAGCTCGCGATTGAGGGCGGGTGTAATGCGGTTGCCTCGACCTACGGGGTGCTTGGAACAGTTGCTCGCAAATATGCTCACAAAATTCCGTTTATCGTAAAGATTAATCACAACGAACTGCTAACGTACCCTAATCAGTTTGATCAGGTCATGTTTGGGACGGTCGAACAGGCGAGGAATATGGGTGCGGTTGCGATTGGTGCGACGATATATTTCGGTTCCGATCAATCGACGCGCCAGATTACGGAGGTTGCCGAGGCGTTTGCGTATGCGCACGAACTGGGTTTGGCGACGATATTGTGGTGCTATCTGCGGAATCCCAAATTCAAAGGCCCCGAGGGCGATATGCATACGGCAGCCGATCTGACAGGGCAGGCAAACCATCTTGGCGTGACGATTCAGGCGGACATAATCAAACAAAAATTGCCTGAGCGAAACGGCGGCTATAACATGCTCAACACCGAGAGCAGCTATGGCAAGACCAACCCGAAAATCTATTCTGAACTGACCAGCGACCATCCGATCGATCTCGTTCGATACCAAGTCGCAAACTGCTATATGGGCCGCTGCGGTCTGATAAACTCGGGCGGCGAGTCGAAAGGGGCAAGCGATATGGCCGACGCCGTCCGAACCGCGGTTATCAATAAACGCGGCGGCGGCACGGGCCTGATCTCAGGACGAAAGGCTTTCCAACGCCCGATGGCGGAGGGCGTCCAGTTGCTCAATGCGATACAGGATGTTTATCTGTCAAACGAGATCACGGTTGCGTAAATTTCCGGGAGATTAGATCGCAATGGCGAAATCCGTTTCAGCATTTCTGGTCGTGCTGGTTTTTGCCATTTCCACTCTTGGCCAAGACGGTTGGATCAAAAGAGAGTATTCAAAGGGCATGTACTCCGTAGAGATGCCTGCGGGCGATCCCTCGATGACGACCCGGAAAGTGCCGGACACAGACGGTAATGACGTGGTTCTGTACTCGATGGCCGTCAATGATGGTCTTGCCAGGTTCATTGTCGGTTATTATGACAACTCAACATCGAGGAACTTTTCTTCATCCAAGGCCCGGGACCGCATTGTCAAACAGGTAAATGGCAGGTTGGTCTCGGACAAGACGACGAAGATTGGGGGCCTGGCCGTTCGAATGCTCAAGATCCAGTCTGCCACAAATGGCACCGATATTCTTATAATGGCCCGTATCTACAATGCTCACTCGCGGGTATATCTGGCACAAGTCATCTTTCCCATGTTCGAGGAAGGGGCCGCGATCGATGCAAAGGTAAAGCGATTTTTCGACTCGTTCCTCGTGACGATCGATCTCTAGAGCGGTTACGGATTGACTGCAGAGTGAGCAGCCTGCTCGCTCCGCACCGGTGAGCAGGGGATGCTCACCCTCCAATCGAAACCACCGCGCCGCCATAAACTATCAATTCCTGGCGTAACTTTTGTAAACTGTCTCGATCCACTGCGGCGATTTGATAAAGCCACTTCCAAACGAAGCATATTTGTCGGGCAGGCCCGCTTTCTTGATCTCATCCAGCGTTTTTTTGTTCTTCATGTGATCCTGGATGATCTTTGCCGTGTCATCGATTGCGTCGCGGTAAGTTTGAAGGTCGGAAGTTGTCGCCAGCGGGCCGTGACCGGGAATCAGCTTGGCATCGGCCGGGACGGTTTTGAGCAGCGACGTTAGATTGTTGATTAAACCCTGGACGCTTCCTCCGCTGTCGATATCGACAAACGGAAAACGACCGACGAAGAAATCATCTCCGAAGTGAACGACGTTCGCGTTCTTAAAGAAAACAATGGAATCACCGTCCGTGTGCCCCTTAGGATAGTGCCGTAAGGTAACGTCTTCGCCGTTGATATGGATCGACATGGTCTCAGAGTATGTAAATATCGGCAGAGCGTGAGCGGCGTACGGCGCCGTTTTTTGGCCAAAGATCACAGGCGGATCAAGCAGCCGTTTTCGCACATTTGCATGAGCGATGATGATCGACTGCTGTTTGCCAAAGAAATCATTTCCCTGGGTGTGATCGCCATGCCAGTGGGTGTTGAGGACAAATCTCGGCGTTGAAGAGCCAAGTTCTTTGAGCGCATCGCTCAGCTTTTGGCTAATTTCTTTGTAATCGTCATCGACGATCAAGATGCCATCGGGGCCGGCGATTGCTCCAACATTCCCACCGCGGCCCTGAAGCATATATACATTTCCGTTTACTTTTGTGACTTTAACGGTCACATCCTGTGTGTTTTCGAAATGGCGATTATCGCCGTGACCCAGCGCTGATGAAATTAGTCCAATGATTACGACAAAACCCGCAAATATTCTTTGCATTTTTTAACCTCCGAGAGTAAATTGTCAGAACAACAATAATTTTAGCAGAATCGTACGCGTCCGCCTGTGTACGACGAAGCAATTTTTCAAGGCGGTCGTTACAAGAAATGGAGGAAGATGATGAAAAGAACCATAATTTTGTTTGTAGTGGTCCTGTTCGGGACAATGGCAATGCAGGCGCAGGACAAATCGCTTTATACGCGTCTGGGCGGTTACGACGCTCTGGCAGCGGTGACCGATGATTTTATAGGCCGGCTCGCGACCGACAAGTCGCTGGGCAAGTTTTTTGTTGGGCTGAGCAACGACTCAAAGACAAAAGTCAGACAACATGTCATCGATTTTCTGTGCAAGGCCACGGGCGGGCCGTGCGCGTACACAGGTCGTGACATGAAGCTCGTTCACACCGGACTCTTTATCAGCAAAGACGAATGGGACGCCAGCGTAAAACACCTCATTGGCACACTCGATAAATTCAAAGTGCCCGCGAAGGAGAAAGGCGAAGTTTTAGGTGCCGTCGGGCCTCTCGAAAAAGATATTGTCGAGAAGAAAATGTAATGCCGCCCGCTCGGCGGCCCGTAACGGCGGCATCGACTGGAGGGTGAGCATCCTGCTCACCGGTGCCGGGCGAGCAGGATGCTCACCCTCCAGTCAAATCCCTAGGTCAGAAACGGATTTGTCGCCCGCTCACGGCCAATGGTCGTCTCGGGCCCGTGGCCGCAGTACGCGATAAAATCGTCGTCTAGCGACAATACATTTGCAACGATCGATGATATTAACTGCTCATGATCGCCGCCCGGCAGATCGGTGCGACCGATAGTTCCGCTGAATAGGCAGTCGCCGGTAAATACCGCCCGCTCGCGCTCCTCGACCAAAACAATGTGTCCAAGCGTGTGTCCGGGGCAGTGCAGTATCTCAAATTGCAGATCGCCTATCGCGAGCATTTCACCGTGCTCGACATACCGTGTCGGGGGCGGCGGATCGTCGTAATCGAACCCCATTGCCGCAAGCTGATGTGGCGGGATTCCCATCGCCAGCGGCTGCTGCTTCAGGGCGTAATACAAGGTCTCTTCAGCCTTGTGCAGCAATATCTCCGCATCGGGAAAATTCTCATGCATAAACCGCGTCCCGCCGATATGATCGAGATGGCCGTGGGTCAAGCAGATCGCGGAAAGCTCAAAGCCGCCCGTTCTCACAAATTCGACAACCTCGGGCGACGCCTCGCCCGGATCGATGCAGATCGCCTTGCGGGTATTTTCGCACGCCACGATCCGCGTGTTCTGTTGAAACGGCGTTTGTACAAATTGCTCAATTATCATTTTGTGTAAGTTTATTGATGTAAGGATCGGCTTCAAAATCGCCTTCACGGCGGTCGAGAAGGACAAATAATATCGCGTCACGATACGTTTTTTCATCCGGAACGCTGTTGAAACACGGCACTTCTATTTCCGTAAGGCTAAGATAACTGTTTAAACAACTGAGCAGCATCCAGAGAAGAATCTCTTCTCGTTTACCCATGGGATTGTGCTTGATGATACTTTCGCGGTCCTCAAAGATGCCGTCGCAGATACGGGCAAATTCGGCTTCGCTGATCGTGGTCATAGCGTCTCTTCATACATCAAGTAATGCGATTGCTCCATCCCAACTTTCTCATAAACGAGCTGGGCATGAACGTTGTCAGTCTCAACGTAAAGCCTGATTCCATAAACATTCCCAGCCTCTCTGGCAAGCTGTTTTACAAAGTCATTGAGCTGACTATAAACTCGCTTTCCGCGTGCCTCGGGACGGATAAATACGCTCTGAATCCACCACCACCAGCGCCCGCGCCAATCGCTCCATTCGTACGTAATCAAAAGGCCGCCAACTATCTGCCCGTCTTCCTCTGCGACAACATAAAAGCCCTTATTCGGGTCGTCGATGACCGCCTCGACAGCCGCCTCGACGGTCGAGCGATCAAGCGTTTTGCCTTCCGTTTCAAGGGCCATCGCCTGGTTAAATTCGACAAAATGGAACACGTCCTCGCGACCGGCGAGCCTTATATTCATATTTGATCCTTGACGAAACGTGCCTTCGTCCTCTAGCCTAAAATGTTTTGCCGCAAGCCTCGACCGTGTCGGTAGCCCGCACGTAAGTAAGGGCTACGTTCAGGGTGAGCGACAAGCCCTTACTTACGTGCGGCTACGGACACGTGCGGGCCACACATTCTCTATGAAACTAAGAATACTTTATCACGGCAACTGTTTCGACGGCGTTTCGTCGGCTGCGATCTTTACTAAGTTTTTCCATGCAAAGATCGATGCCAACGCTGAGGTTGCGTACACGCCGACGATGCATCGGGCGGGGAATGCGTTTGACCGCGACCAGTTTGACGGCGACGAAAACGCGATCGTTGATTTCAAATATTGCCCGGACGAACGGCTGACGTGGTGGTTCGACCATCATCAATCTGCGTTTTTGTCGAAGACGGACGAACAGCATTTTTTGGCGGATACATCGGGTCAGAAATTTCTCGACACAACCAGCAAATCGTGCGCCGAATTCATCGCCCGCATTGCCAAGGAAAAGTACGGTTTTGAGGATGCGTCGCTTGCCGAACTGATTGAGTGGGCCCACATTATCGATGGCGCGTTGTATGACTCACCGGCACAATGCGTCGAGCTTCGCTCATCTGCTCTCAAATTGATGCAGGTGATCGAGGGCGAAAAAGACCCGGCGTTTGTCGAAAAAATAATCCGCTCGCTGACCGCCAGAACTCTTGACGAGATCGTCGAAAGTAACCAAATACAGGCAAAGCTCGAACCTATCGTCGAACGTCATTGGAGTACGGTAAACCTGATCAAGGAACGTGCCGTTTACGAACGCGGCGTCGTTACATTTGACCTGACCGACACCGGTATTGACGGCTATAATAAATTCATCCCGTATTATTTCTACCCTGAAACGACCTATGTGGTCAGCCTGAGTCAAAGCGATTTCCGCACCAAGATCTCGGTCGGCTCAAACCCATGGTCGCCGCGTCCGCGCACCCACAACATCGCCGAGATCTGCGAAAAATACGGCGGCGGTGGACACGCCGTAGTCGGAGCGGTTTCGTTGAAACGCGACGACCTCGAGATTGGAAAGAAATATATGCAGGAGATAATTGAGGAGCTTCGATTTGAAGACTAACATGACATCAACACATCAAGCGTGTGATGTTTTGACGTTGCGAACCAGCAGAAACTATTGTATTCTTGGGATATGAGAACAACCCTCACGATCGAAGATGATGTAGCTTTTGGTCTAAAGCGGATTCAACAATCTGAACCGGACAAACCCTTCAAGGTGTTAGTAAACGAAGTTCTCCGTCGAGGTTTGCAGTCGCCAAAAGGGACAAAAGGTACGGTTCCATTCAAGGTGAAATCGCGTCCTATTGGTCTGCGCCAAGACCTGAATTTCGACAATATTGAAGAAGTGCTCGACATTCTCGAAGGGGTGAATCGGAGATGATCCTCCCGGACGTCAATCTGTTGATTTACGCCTACGACGAACGCTCGCCATTTTACAAGGTTGCTGTCAAGTGGTTTGAGCACCTTATGAAATTTGAGCAGGTCTTCCTTTCCTGGCACACGATCACGGGTTTTATCCGAATCATAACGAATCCGCGAGCTTCAGACGATCCCTTTTCGATCCAGGAAGCAATTGCTGCGGTGGACGAATGGTTGGCCCGTGACAATGTGCATCTTATTAATCTCGATAAAACCAATTGGCCCTTGTTCGCAAGAATGCTACGCGAAGGGCAGGCGAGCGGAAACCTGGTGATGGATGCCCACCTGGCCGCGATGTCTGCTTCTTGTGGGGCAAAAATGGCTACCACAGACCGGGACTTTTCCAGATTCCCTGGTATTCAAACTACCAACCCGCTTGGCTGATCATAGACAGACGAAAAAAGACGGGCCCGAAAAGCCCGCCCTTCTTTTATAGCATTTCACAAAATCTAACTCTTTGTGAACACCTTAGTCGTCGTCGTCGTGCCCTGCATTCCGCTGCGTTCGGCGTTAACCGTCAGCGTTTTGCCGTCTGCGCCGAGTTCCCATGTCTCTTTGCTGGTGTTTTTGACTTCACCGTTTTGGCCGTTGAAGGTGCTCGAACGCCAGACGACGAGTTTCGAGCCATCCCATTTTGAACCCAACGTAACGGGAACGGTGTTCGGGCCCATCTGCTGATCGACGGTCGTTTCTTTTCCGAGCGGATAGGTTGCCGGCATGTCACCGCCGCCGCCCATGCGGCCGCCACCACCGCCCATTCCGCCGCCCGGAGGTGGTCCACCTGCCGGTGCGCCGGCGGGCGGGGCCATACGCTTGGTCGCGGTTTCGATCTTGATGTCCGCGGCGGTTTGGGTCACGGTGACCGTCTGCGATTCGATCGTTGTTTTTTCACGGTCGCTGAGTTTCGACTTGGCGAGGTCGAGATTCCACTTGCCGCTAAAATCTGCCGGTACTTTCTGCGCCGACACGGTGAATGCCATTGCGAGTATCGCAAAAGCTGCTGCCAATATAAGATTTTTCTTCATTAAAAGAAACACTCCTGTTAAATTTTAGATTCCTAAGTCCGCTTGTATGACGCAATTTTAGCCGAAATCGTTTTGTTTATTGTGTAAAGAATTGTAAACCTTTGTTAGGTTTCCGTAACGGGCGATTCGCTCCGACCCAGTTTGCTATTCCGGAAGCCATAGAGGGCGTAAATCACAAGGCCAACGAGCAGCCACAGCCCAAACCTGGTCCAATTTGTTATCCCGAGCTCGGTCATCAAGTACAGGCATGACAAAAGACCGAGGATCGGGATCAGCGAGAGCTTTTTGGTTAAACTCAACACGAACAGCAAAACTGCAACGATGATAAAAAAGATCATCGGCATTTTATGCGAAAACGCGCCGAGCATACTCTCGCCATCGGCAGGTTTTAGAGTCAGAAAGTCACTGACGAACCCCGGATTGAAATAATAGATCGCCGAGAACAGTCCGATCAAAATAGCAGGCAGCAATATCTGCGAATTTATGTACGGCACATACCGCGTACCGCTTTCCTTAAATTCCTTATCTTTGAATAAGACGCCCGCGCATACGACAACAAACGCGAACAGCGTACCGATGCTCGCTAGATCGGTAACCTCGGTCAGGTTCATAAACAGCGCGGGAATCGCGACCACAATACCGGTAATGATCGTCGCAAACCACGGGGTCTTAAACTTTGGATGGATCGACGAAAATATCTTTGGCAGCAGGCCATCGCGGCTCATCGCCATCCACAGACGCGGCTGGCCGATCTGGAAGACCAGAAAAACAGTGGCCAAGGCAATTACGGCACTGACGGCAATGATTCCGGCCACCCACGGGATATTCGCTCCTTCCGGGCCAAAAACAAATGCCAAAGGATCGCCGACATCCAGCTTTGTATAGCTGACCATTCCGGTCAGAACCAACGCAATTGCGATATACAGGACGGTGCAGACGGCCAGCGATATCATCATGGCTATCGGCAGATCTCGACGCGGATTTTTGCATTCCTCGGCGGTCGTCGAGAGGGCGTCAAAGCCAATATACGCAAAGAATACGGCCGAAACACCTTTCAAAACGCCCTCAAAACCGTTCGGTGCAAATGGCGACCAGTTTGACGGGTTGACGTAGTTGAGACCGAGGAAAATCACGAGCAGGATGATGGCGACCTTGAGGACGGTCATTATGTTTGCAGCAAACTTTGATTCGCGGATGCCGATGAATACAAGTGCTGTTATCACGACAGTTATCAATAGGGCGGGCAGATCGGCGACAACCGGGATCGAGCCTAGTTTCGGAGCGCTGAGCGTTGCGAGATACCCGTCGATCTGGCCGCAGCTTACCACCGCATCTTTTGCACTACAGGCGGCCGTTAAGACCTCTATTCCGGTTCCGCTGCCGATTGCTTCCTGAACTGCTGAATGCCCGCGTCTGGCGGTCAGGAAATCCATAGTGAAATGCAACGGAATATCGATCCCGTAACCTTTCAATAGGCCGGTAAAATAATCGCTCCACGAGATGGCAACGGCGATATTGCCGATGGCGTATTCGACGATCAGGTCCCAGCCGATGATCCACGCGATGAATTCGCCCATCGACGCATACGCATACGTGTAAGCCGAGCCGGCGACCGGAATTCTGGACGCAAATTCTGCATAGCAAAGTGCGGAAAAACCACACGCAAATGCCGTAAAAACGAACAGCAAAGCGACCGCCGGGCCGCCGTTGTACGAGGCCTTGCCAACCATCGCAAAAATTCCGGCGCCGATAATCGCGGCGATGCCCATCAACGTCAGGTCAAATACTCCGAGCGTTCGACGCAGCTTGCCCGGGGCGCCTAGTTCCTGAGCATGTTCGAGCAACCCAGCCTCAGCGTCGGCCTGGATCTGCGATATGGACTTTCTACGAAAGATTGAAATTGACATATTGTTTTACTGCAAAAAACCGAGCCCGGAAATCGGCGGCGGCGGCTCGAAAGTGATTTGGTTTTTAGCGAATTCTGACCCAATTCAGTGCAAGATGCAAGTTTAACAGTTTGGAGAGTTACGGAGTTTAGAGAGTTACGGAGTTTATAGAGTTTGTCGGTCAACTCCGCAACTCTCTCCGAACTCTCCGAACTCTCCGAACTCTCCGAACTCTTCAACTCCGTAACTCTGTAACTCCAATAACTTTCGGTAAACTATCCCCATGGACTGGAAAATATTTGGAACGGCGTTTTTGACACTTTTTTTGGCGGAGCTTGGGGATAAGACACAGCTCGCTGTGATGACGATGTCGGCTAGCACCGAATCGAAGCTGTCGGTCTTTCTCGGCGCGGCCTTGGCTCTAGTCGTGGTGACGCTGATCGGCGTACTCGTTGGCGGGGTAATCAGCCAGTACATACCGACAGAATGGCTACAGCGGATCGTCGCCGTTGCGTTTATCGTGATCGGGATATTGATGCTGGCGGGGAAACTTTAAGTTCGAGCGTAGCGTGATTGGAGCGGCATCTCTAAAGACGCGGGTGATGTCAAGTTAGACTTGGGCGCAGTTTGAGTGGGCCGCGCGATATGCGGCCGGTTATATTGTCCCGCAGCATTATCGAGAGTTTGACCAGAATCTTTCTAGCGGCGGCCGTTTTCGCCACCGCTTTGGGTTTCTTCTTTGCCAACCTTTTGTAGAAGCTTTCCGCTTGGCCTATATGAAACCTCAGCAAGGCCGCTTTAGAGATGCTGCTCCAGTCGACTTGCGGAATTTCGGCTTTCGGCTCAAACTTTCATTCGAATGTCCGATCAAAATGAAAACGATAGTGTTCTGTTTAAGACCAAGGCTCTGCTCACGTGTCTGGGCACTACGATCGTTGCGGTCGTAATCCTGAATCTTCAAGGCCGCGTCTGGTGGTGTCAGGTTGGTGACTACGCGCCTTGGTCGTGGGACATCTGGACCGCGCACAACTCGCAGCATGTCATCGATCCTTACTTGTTCACGCACATTCTCCACGGTGTACTCGAATTCTGGCTGATCGGGCTCGTATTCTGGAAAATGCCTCTGGCCTGGCGGTTCGTCCTCGCGATATTGATCGAAAGCTCGTGGGAAGTCGCCGAAAATTCGAGCTACATTATCAACCGCTACCGCGAGGAGACGATCTCACTCGACTATTTTGGCGATTCGATAATAAATTCGCTTGCCGATATCGCGGCCTGCGCGACCGGTTTTTGGATCGCCTATAAGATCAAATTTTCGAGATCGCTTTTGCTGTTTGTCGCCACCGAGGCGATTTTGCTGCTCACAATCCGCGACAGCCTGGTGATCAACATAATCATGCTGATCTACCCAATCGAGGCTATAAAGCTGTGGCAAATGAGGTAGACGGTAGGCGGACAGTGGACGGTCTACCGACTACTGTCTACCGACTACCTGACTATCGTTCGCCTCTTGCGGCTTCGACCGATGTTTCTAGTTCGACGGCGAGTTTGCGTGAGCCGGGCTGGTCAAACGTTTCTGTCCAGCGCAGGGCTTCGTCGAGGATTCTTAGCTGATATTCACGAAAATTCGGCTTGCCGGCGACCGAGCCGGTTTCGCCGTTGTAGTAGGCGGTTCGCGGCGGGCGGACGAGATCGGTAAGTTTTGGGTCGACTGAGATCAACATCGTCGGAATTCCGCTCTCTTCAATCGCCCGCGCGACGATGCCGAGTGTTTGGTGGCAGAGTCGTGACGCAGGGATGAGCAAAGCGGCCTGAACCTCGTAGCGATGCAGGCGCTCGGCGATTTTTGGGGCGATCTCGGTGGCGACGCGGTCGGCGTTTGGAATGTGGCTGCTGAGGCTCCACCAGACGTTGTTGAGACCGCCGATTACGGAATTATCCTGATATTCGGTCAGCCTATCGATCGGGATCTGCGAGTTTCTGTCTTCGCGAACGGCCTTTGAGTCATAACCTTTTGCGGCGTAGCGCATATCGGCAGCCTCGACCTCGACAGGGATTTCGAGAAAATTCATATCACCATCGCGGCTCGACGTATCAAACGGCTCCATGCCGTCGATGTACGCACCTGCGGATGAAATCAACGCCAGATTGAGCATCGGCAGAGCGCGGCGGACAGGCGTGAACGGTGAATGAACATTCTCAACCCACGGATAGTTCGAGAGCTTTTCGTTGCCATTCCAACGGGAAAAACGCGTCGAGAAAACGCTAAGATTTTCGATCAGTTCCATAATTAGGTCTTAAATTCTTTTGAGAAATCGTAAACATTATCTTTTTCGGCCTTGGTCTGAGCCAGACCGAATTTGCGATTTGCGATGATAAAAAATGCGATGAGCGCCGCGATCATTCCGGCAAAGAGCACCCAAACCGAGTATTCGTGGAGCATGTTGAACTGTATCCGCAGCGGATCGTCTACAGCGACTTCGTCGATCGGTTTCCCGATCTGCGTTCTCACGGACGCGAGCCATAGCCCGATCACAAACTCCCCTACAGCACACGCCGCCGCAATTACCAGCAGCAAAAATCGCTCGACCCAGAGCCACAGTTTGCTGATCCGCGACGTTGCCACGAGCGATGTCAGGATCAGAAAAACCGAGATAGCGAGACCGCCGAAATTCAGAATCGCGAGATTTCGATTGACGACCGCCCCGGCCAGTTCACGTTGCGGCAGAACGGCAAATGCCGATTGTGCTACGCCGATAAGAAACACTGCGGCTCCCAGCCAGATCGCGAGTATCAATAACCTGATATCAGAGAAAAACTTCATACAACTCCCTTGTTTTCAGGCTCTTATTATCAGGCTTTTCGGCCAAAAGGGCAAAAGCCTACGTTTTCCTAACGACCGCCAATAAATTCTTGCCGAGCGGAACGCCGGTAACGGGCTCGATCCGCCGCATGATGGGCACAACAAAATTGTCATACGCGCTGACCGCCTGCGAACCGAGGCTATCGGATTTAAGAACGCGATATTTTACAAACCACGGCAGCACGCCGGCCACATCGAAGAAGATCAACCGCACAATGCTAAATCCTGCGGCGTTGCATTTCTCATCAAGTTCCTTTTTGGAATACCTGCGAAAATGTCCGACTCTTCGGTCGAATTCGCCAAACAGGCTCATGAGCGCGGGCACGAAAATTAAGCAATGGCCGCCGTTTCCGAGCGTTTCAAAGACGGCTTTCAACTCGTTCTCATCGTCCTCGACGTGTTCGAGGACGTTAACGTAAATGATCGTGTCCGGCCGCTGTTTTGCGGCAATCGAATCCGCTGCATCGAGAAAAACTGAATGATAGAGACTAAGATCAGTTTCACCGGCCTTGCCCGCCGTATTTTTTTCAAGGCTTTCGAACATTTCGGAAGGTTCTACGAGCGAAAGGCTCTCCGGATTTAGCTCGAGCAGCAACTCGGAAAAGCTGCCCGTTCCGGCGCCAACCTCGACGATGTGCTTTCCGATAAAAGGCTTCAGCTCGTCGAGGATCCATTTGTGATAGTTGACGGCAAAAGACATCGCTTCGAGGTCTTTGCCGATGTAGACCGCAGGATTACTCATTGGCTCCTCCGCTGGTCAGATATGGCGGCGTTATCCGGGATGTGAGTTCGAAGGCGCTGCGGAAAGACCGTTTTTTCGAGACGAACAAATTGTATTTCAGAATGTACATGAGTGCAGCCACACCGTCCCTGAACCCGATCTTTTTGCCCTGGTCGTACGTTCGACCGTAGTAGCTGATCGGCACCTCGTAAACGGCGGCTTTCAGTTTCGCAATCTTGGCGGTAACCTCAACCTCAAAACCAAACCCACTCGACGTGATAATCATATTTTTGGCGATTTCGGTGCGAAAAGCCTTGTAGCAAGTTTCCATGTCGCTCATGTTTAGATTGGTGAAGCAATTCGAGAAAAAAGTGAGCGACTTATTAGCGATGTAGTGAGTGAAATAAAGGATGCGCGTCGCCTTTTTGACCATAAATCGCGATCCGTAAACGACATCCGCATGACCCTGAATGATCGGGTTGATCACGTCCTGAATCTCGTTTGGGTCATATTCCAGATCGGCGTCCTGAACGATAACGACATCGCCTTTGACCATCGCAAAGCCGGTTTTGAGAGCTTCGGTCTTGCCTTTGTTCCGGTCGTGACGGACGTATTGGACGATTGGATAGGTCGCGGAGAGCCGGAGAGCGACATCTCCTGTCTTGTCGGACGAGCAATCATCGATAATTATTAGTTCAAGCAGATGCGGGATGCCTACGACGCGTTTAACGATCGCGGCGAGAGTCGCCTCTTCATTGTAGGCGGGCATCACCACGGACAGGCATCGACACGCTGTCTGGTCATCAGCTTGAAGTTCCTTATTTTGAGACATATAATCGGCAGAAAATCGACGCTCGAACAACGAGTTAAATTTAGAGTTGCCTAATTTTACGACGAAACCGGTATTGCGAACAAAACGGCCAACTAATATGACACAAATCCGCGACACCGTTTCTATCGTGCGCCCGTGGATGTTTGCAGTCGTGACCTTTCTGACAATGCTGATTTTATCGTGGCACCGGTGGACGTCGCTGATCGTCGATAACGGCCGCGAATCTGATATGCCGTTCCGGTTGATGAATGGCGAATGGCTCTATCGCGATGTTCATTATCTTTATACCCCTTTTTCGCCGTATTTCAACTCGCTGCTGTATAGAGTTTTTGGTCCTCATCTCGACACACTCGCATTCAGCGGAATCGTCTGGTCGATAGTGCTGAGCTTTCTTTGCTATCGCATCTCTTGCAAACTGATGCCTGCGTTCGAGGCGGTACTCGCGACCTGTCTTGTGATTGTGCTGTGCATATTTAAACCGGCGGGCAATCTGATTTTGCCGTACTCGTTTGGTGCGCTCCACGGCACGGTTTTCTCGGTCGCATCCGTACTTTTCTTGATGCGGTATGCCGAAAAGCGAAACGCTTTGAACCTTATCGTGTGCGGACTCTTTATCGGTCTCGCCGGTATCGCGAAGCAGGAATTTGCCTTTGCGGGCGCCGTGACGGTTACGGCTTACGTGCTTTTCCTGCATCGGGCCAAGATAAAATGCGTGATTCGTGACCTCGCGCTCGCAGGAATTCCGGCAATGCTCGTCGCAGCACCGATCATCACTATCTTGTTTGCGAAAATGGACTGGCAAATACTGATATACGATTGCCACCTGTTTTACACCAACATTCCGGCGTCGCTAGTGTTTTACAATCGTCTTCGTTCCGGGCTGAATTATCCGCTCTGGTCTATCTTTCAAATGTTCGGGGCCGCCGGCGTGGGTGCCTCGATCGTTTTTTGCATAACTTTTTTTAGTGACCGGACGGGACGGCTAAAACGCCGGGCGGCACTCATGTTTGCGGCGTCCGCGATCTTTGCTTTGTTCGTGGGCTTTTTTTCATTCACTGAATGGGACGGAAGCCCGATCAGAGCGTTGCCGTTCCTGCTTATTGGAATGATATTCTTTGCGTGGCGGCGTTCATCGGGAAACCCCGATGAACGGTCCCGGCGTGACAGCGGCCTGCTCTTCATCTCGGCTGTGTACGCGGTCACAATCGTTATCCGGGTGATACTGCGTGTTCCGAGCGGCGGTTTTTCGGGCAGCTTTTTGCTGCCTGTGGGGCTGTGCCTGATCGCGTATGCTCTATTGTTAGAATTGCCAACCTACATTCAAAAATGGACTGACGATGCGAACTCGGCGATGCGGGCGCGAGCGATAACACGGACACTTGTTGGCCTCGCGATTTTTGTGACGATCCTTTCGTTCGGATACAGGTTTCGCACCAAATTCGTCCATGAGGTGTCCGCTGCCCGCGGTAGGGTCCTGGTCGAGAAGGAAAGCGGCCCCGCAATCGCCAAAACGCTCCGATTCATCGAGGCGAATACCGCGCCGGGCGATTTCATCTCTGTCATCCCCGAGGGCAGCGATCTCGGTTTCCTGACCGGGCGACGCATCAATTTTCGCCATCAGGTACTGTTGCCCGATTTTCTGAGCCAGCAGGACGAACTGGATGCGATCGAGGCACTAAAACGCGGCGACGTTCGGTATATCTTTGTGCCGAATCGGGCGATGCCGCGAGTTTGGCAAGACTGAGTTTGGCCGGGATTTTTATCAAACACTTGGCAACTGGATCGACGAAAACTATCGAGTCGTACACGTCTTTGGAATCACCGATGGGCAGATTCCGGAAGCGGGAAAACCACCATTTTTTGTCAAGGTATATGAGCGAAAACGACTATGAGCGATGATGAACAAACCGTCGCGGATGCCATCGCGGACGCGGCGGCGCGTCTGAAAAAAGCCGGCATCGAGGAGTCGCGACGCGAGGCGGCATCATTGCTCAGTTATGTTCTCGCAAAAGACGCCGTCTTTCTGATCGCTCACAGTGAATACAAACTTACGGCGGAGCAATCCAACGCATACGAGTTGACCATCCGTCGCCGCGCGGGCCGCGAGCCGTTTCACTACATTACCGGAACTAAGGAATTTTACGGTCTGGAATTTGCGGTCGCACCCGGCGTTCTGATTCCCCGACCCGAGACGGAATTGCTGGTCGAAACCGCCGTAAAAATAATTTCGGACATGACCAAGCCGGAGTTTTTTGAGATCGGCGTCGGGTCGGGTTGTATTTCGATCTCGATTTTGCACGAGGTTAAGACGGCCCGTGCTATTGGAGTCGATATTTCGCAGACCGCTTTGGCCTTCGCCTCGCGGAATGCTGTTCGGCATGACGTCATCGACCGGCTGACGCTGCGGCCCGGCGATGTTTACGCGGGACTTGAGGCCACTTTTGATCTGATCGTAGCAAACCCGCCGTATGTTCCGGATGGTGACCTTGCGTCGCTGCAGCCCGAGGTCGGTGAATTTGAACCGCACTCGGCGCTGTTTGCCGGGACTGACGGCTTGGCGGTTGTTCGGCGGATCGTCGCCGGGGCACCGCAGTTCCTTCGTCCAAAGGGAATAATTCTGATCGAGATCGGTTTTGGTCAATCGGCAAGCGTTAAAAAGCTCTTTGACGCGTCGCTTTGGTGTGATGTTGGGTTTATCCGCGACCTGCAGGGCATCGAGCGGGTCGCAAAGGCAACGCTGCGCGATTAGGCGAAACTTTTATCCCGGCATAACGTTTGTTTATATAGGTGAGAGATTCTGCGTATTTGAGTAGGCCAAAAATGGCTTGCTTTGAAATCAAAACGGGAGTAATATTGTCTCACTCTCTTAGCTTTAAGCAGTATTGAAAATGTAGCGGCGTTGGTCCGTATCAGTTGGGCAAGGCGTCGGTTTTGCCCGCTCTCCGCCGTTGACTTCGAAAGACACAGACCTATTTTGGGGTTGGAGGTGATTTTTGTGAAGGACATGCTTTTTGCCATTCTAGCGCTCGTGGCCGCCGTAGCGGCAGCCTTTTCGTTCTTTAAATATACGAGCAGCAACGATAACAAAGTCTTTTTGGTTGCGGCACTCGTATTTGCCGTCGCGACAGTCGGCCTCGGAGCCGTATTTCTCTCAGGCCGCATCGGAAAGAAGGAAGACATTCATATCACCGAGTAATTCGGTTCTCAAGTTTCAGACGTCCGAACCGCGTACACGCCGAACCGCGCCCGTAGGATTGGGCTTACTGCAATCCGAAAAAATCCACATCAACGAGATTCGAACTGATTTGAACGATTATCGGTGCGAATCGGTATCGTTTTGCCGAAACGCTTAGCGTGTACGGACCGCCTGGTTGAATTCCATTAAACAAATAGGTTCCGAATGATCCCGTGACGACAGTTCGTCGCACTCCTTGTGGGTCAGTAAGTGAGACTGCGGCATTCCTGATCGCGTTTCCGTTCGGGGCAAAAACTCTACCGCTTACCGAAAACGTCGGCGTTGGAGTTGGTGTCGGAGTTGCGGTCGGCGTCGGCGTTGGAGTCGGGGTTGGAGTTGGAGTTGGAGTCGGCGTTGGTGTAGGAGTCGGCGTTGGTGTAGGGGTCGGCGTTGGAGTCGGCGTTGGAGTCGGCGTTGGTGTAGGGGTCGGCGTTGGAGTTGGAGTTGGAGTCGGCGTTGGAGTTGGAGTTGGAGTTGTTGTCGGTGTCGGCGTCGGTGTAGGCGTCGGTGTAGGAGTCGGCGTTGGAGTTGGTGTTGGAGTTGGCGTTGGTGTCGGCGTTGGAGTCGGCGTTGGTGTAGGCGTCGGTGTAGGCGTTGGAGTGGGTGTTGGAGTCGGAGTCGGAGTCGGCGTTGGCGTTGGCGTTGGAGTCGGCGTCGGCGTCGGCGTTGGAGAGATGATTGACCCGAATTCGTATGCGCCGATGTCGATCGGGCCGTTTGGGTTGCGGGCTTCGCTGGACTGGTGTTTGATGTAATGCCGAATGACACTGTCGGCCGGGAGCGTGTCGGGATGCAGGTCGGTTCCGGCGTTAACATTCTGTGATCCCAACGTCAGTGCGAATTCCTGTCCGGCCTGATTGACGAAACCCGGGGCCGTTCCCGTCACGAACGTCGATCCGCCCGTCACGAGCCCGTTAAAACCGCCCTCAAACGAGTTACGCCATCCATTCTTTACCCAGTTATTTGCGAGCGTCAGCACGCCCGATTCGGCCAGCATCGCCAGACTCGTTCCAGCCGCTGTATTGAAAAAGATGTTGTTGCGGGCGTCGCAGAGGTCTTCGTTGGTCGATAGGCGAAACATCACCGACGTTCCGCTTCGCGTCGAGACGACCGTGTTGTTATAAAAATACAGCTTTCCTTTGCGATAATCAGCGACTGTTCCGCTATCGCCGCCGTAATGCGTGCTTTGATTATTTCCGCCGTCGGTTTTTATCAGGACGTTGCCGTAAACAAACGTTTTCCGATAGCTCGGGTCGGTCCTGATCTGTATGCTGTCTTCGCCATCGACGAGATCGAGATTTCGGTTCCCGCCCTCGATCCAGTTGTAGCGGACGACGAGACCGGCCGAACGGTCCTTTAATCCGACACCGATCGCCCCGGCTCGCGGCGGGCCAAAGCGGTTGTATTGAAACGTTATGCCGACGGCGGCCGTGTAATTGTTGTGTTGAAAGGCACTGCCGACGATGCCATTGCTGTGGATGTAACTACCTTCGACAAGGATATTGCGCGAGACCGTCGCATCGCTCGACGCGACAAAAAAACCATTCGCACTGTCGTGCATTGTGCAGTTGCGGATTGTGATGAACTCGCCCTTTTCGACATAAATGGACGAGGCCGCGCTCGAATATGTCTGCGTATTGCCGCTGTCATCCGTGAACTGATAGCTGGGATGCGCACTACGGATCTCGAGATTTTCGATGACGATATATCGCGGCATCGTGTCGATGGGAACGTTTGAAGAGCCGATCTTAATAACACCGCGTTGTTCGCTCGCGAAATTGAGGTTTAGCGGCGTGACCGCTCCGTTTCCGTCGATCACGGGCTGCTCGCCGTTCGGCCCCGAAACGCCGCGAACGGTTATCGGAGCCGCCGCCGTCCCTTGCCGCCCGATCACCCATTTCTCTTTGTAGGGGGTCGCGCGCCAATAGATCAAAACCGTATCCCCGGGCTGTAATGTCGCCCACGGAACCTCGGCGATCGTGTCCAATGCCGTATTTGGCCTGACCTCGTAAACCGCCGCATTCGCCGCTGCCGCTACAAAAACAAAGAGCGAAACAAAGTAAATCAGCTTTCTCATTCTGGACACCTACGGGTGGAAGATACGGCGTGTTAAAACTTATTCAACAAGTCAATGATAGCACGTGCAAAATAGAGGTGTCTAGAATTTTCTGAGTCGTTGCAGGGTCAGGCGGTTCGCTGATCAAACCTCGATCAAGATCTCAATCTGAATGCGGCGTTTTGCTTCGTCGAGGAAGCGTTCGATGGCGGCGGCGATCTTTTGGCTGGTGAGGATTTGGCGGATCTCGGTGCGTTTTTCTTCGGGTGGGGGTAAGAGCAGCCCTGGATTGCGGCGACGAAATTCGGGTGTGTAAATATCGCGATAATACCTTATCTCTTCGTCCGATGTGACCACGACAAAGGCGGCAAATCGAAAATCAATATATTTCTCGATAGCGACCCGCTGGGCGACCAGCCGTTCAAAGGCGTCGTCTCTGACCGATTGAAATCCTACTTGTTTAAGGCGCGACTCAAAGGCGGCGGCAGTTGGAAAATAGCCGAGCGTTTCGGTGATCTTGTCGGCGATTTCCTTGTCGGTCGGAACGGTCCGTGGCAAGCGTTCGGCTTCGAGAGCAAAAATTCGTTGATTGATAACGGTCTGTAGAGCCTGGTTTAAGTCCTCAGATCGTGGCTTGTCAAGAGGCACACCGGGCTGTAGGGCCATCTGCCAGAGTAGATCTGAATACGTTATGAGCTGCGGCTTGCGCGAACCATCGCTCACGACCGCGACGGTTTTGTCGACGACCTCCTGGGCGTGAGTAGAGAATGCCGCCAGCAGCAAAAGCAGTCCTATTACGGTTTTCTGACAAAATCTCATCTGTACTTTAGTTTTCACTCCTTTCCATCGGGTGTCAATGAGCGAATCGTGATGGGAGCGGCAAGCGCTTCCGTGTTTAATATCTTGACACAATGTTTAATATCGTTTCTAATTAGAAAGGGAGTTTTCTGATTGCTTCCTTCTAAAAGAACTGTCTTACCGGTCGCTTTTTCTGCCCCGATTCATCCGGCTGCTCTCAAAATATAATGCTAACCTCTTCGCCGCCAAAAAAAGACGCGAGTATTCCTGCCTTAGCAGCAAGCGTGGATGATAATTCCAATGAATTGAAGTTCATCTCGGAGTTGGGGCGGAGCCTGCTTTTTACCGTCCATCCCAAAAAAGTTGCTAGTCGCGTCGCCGAAGCGATCCTCCATGGAGTAGATGCGGCGACGTGTGTCTTTGTTGCCGAGCTCGACAGTATTGGGTTGATAACGTGCGAGATGGGCCGCGACGGCGAGATGGAGGACGCACTACTCGGGCGTGAAAAGTTCGAAAGGTGGCTGAGCTTTATGCCGCCGCAGATTGGTTATTTAGAATCCGATGGAGGCGAATATTTACTGGTTGGGGATCATGCGTGCGAATTCATTTCGCCGCTGCACATAAACGGCGAGATTCGCGGCGCGATCATTGTCGGTTTTGAGACGGCACAGGAATTTACGGACCGCAAAACCCGCCTCATCGAGGCCGCCACACAGATGGCCGCGATGAGTATCAATCTCTCGGCCCATTACGAGATCACGCTTCACAATTCGATCAACGAGGCCCGGGAAGAGCATCGAAAGTTTACCGAGGCCGTACTGGACGCACTTCCCGTTTCGCTCTACGTCGTCGATCGCGACTATCGCATCGTCACCTGGAACCGGCACCGCGAGGTCGGCTCGCTCGGTATTCCGCGTGACATCGCAATTGGGCGAAATGTCTTTGACGTACTCGAAAAGTATCCGCAGGGACGGGTAAGAGAGGAATTTGAACGCGCCTTTCGCACTGGCAAGATCGAACGCATTGAGCAGCAGACTGTTGCCGATGACGGTTCAACGCGGCACTGGATGGTCAGCAAAGTGCCGATGAAAAGCGACGATGACGGCGATGTCACACACGTAATAACCGTTGGCGAAGACGTCACGATGCGTGTCGAGGCGGTACAGGCCGTCAGTCGTGCGGAAAAACTTGCTGCTGTCGGTCGTCTCGCCGCCGGTGTCGTCCACGAAATCAACAACCCGCTCGCAACTATCGCCGCCTGTGCTGAGGCTCTCGAACAGCGGATCGACGAAGGCGCCTTCGCGACCTCAGACTCGGCCGACGACCTTACCGAGTATCTCGGTTTGATAAAGAGCGAGGCCTTTCGATGCAAGACGATTACGACCGATCTGCTCGATTTTAGCCGTTTTCGAGCGGGTGACCGGACGCCGATCGACGTAGGTGACATCGTTCGCTCGGCGGCAAATCTGATCTCTCATCAAAAACGGGGCGATGGCATCTCGCAAAAAAGCGAGATCGAGAGCAATCTGCCATTTGTCTCAGCCGACGGCTGCCAGATCCAACAGGCGGTCATCGCTCTCGCGACCAATGCGATTGACGCCATGCCGGACGGCGGACGGCTGACGTTTCGGGCATTTGCCAAAGGCAATCGCGTGGTCATCGAGGTCGAGGACACTGGCTCGGGCATCGCCCAGGAAGACATGTCAAAAGTATTTGAACCATTCTTCACGACAAAGGAAGTGGGAAAAGGCACAGGCCTCGGCCTCGCCGTTTGCTACGGTATTATCTCAGAACATGGAGGGCGGATTAGCGTCCGCTCAACGGTCGGGAAGGGTACGACGTTTTCTATTTTTTTACCCGTGACCGTAGAGTCGAGAGTCGAGAGTCGAGAGTCGAGAGCGCGGAGTTGAGAGTAAGATGGCTGGATTTAAGAAATTTGAGGAAATACAGGCTTGGCAAAAAGCCCGAGTCGCGACCCGGCGTGTCTATGAACTAACTGGCGATGGAAAATTCTCTAAGGATTTTGGGCTACGGGATCAAATAAGGCGATCCGCAGTTTCAATTATGGCGAACATTGCCGAAGGTCAAGGCAGGTTTTCAGATCGGGAATTCGCCAATTTCCTAAATATGGCGCACGGCTCAGTCGCCGAAACTCAATCCCACTTATACGTAGCCAGCGATCTGGGCTACCTCGACCAGGCTAGCTTTTCCGAATTATATTCGCTCCTAAGCGAGATTGCGAAAATGACAATGGGGCTGATGAAACATCTACGAGGCGAGTAAATGCGATCTTCGCTTTCTCTCGACTCTCGGCTCACGACTCTCCACTAAGTCTCCACTAAGAAAATATGGCAAAACTACTAGTAGTCGATGACGAAAAAAACCTGCGGATGGTCGTCCAGAAAGAAATGACGCGACAGGGCCATGACGTCGAAGCGGCGGACGACGGCGAGGCCGCGTGGGAACTGCTCGAAGCGCAGGACTTCGACGTGCTGCTTTGCGACATAAACATGCCGCGACTCGATGGCATGGGTCTGCTTCGCCGTATTCGCGAGCGCAGCCAAAATCCGCCCGAGATGATCATGCTGACCGGCCAGGCGACGATCGAATCGGCCATCCAGGCGATGAAGCTCGGTGCGTACGACTATCTGACAAAGCCATATCGCATCGGCGAACTTTCAGCCCTCGTCACCGCCGCCGCGGAGAAGCAGCAACTCAAGGTCGATAACCAGCGTCTGCGCGCCCATATTGCCAGAACCCATCAATCTCTGCCTGAAATCGTCGCCGAATCTCGCCAGATGAAAGAAGCTTTGCGGCTTGTCCAACGTGTCGCACCGTCCGATACGTCGGTGATGATCACGGGCGAATCCGGCGTCGGTAAAGAGCTGATAGCACAGGCGATCCACCGTTTGAGCCGGCGAGCCGACAAACCGTTTATCGATCTTAACTGCGCGGCATTACAGGACACTTTGCTTGAGAGCGAGCTGTTTGGACATGAGGCAGGGGCATTCTCCGGTGCACGTGTGCGAAAACTCGGGCTTTTTGAAATTGCCGACGGCGGTACGATATTTCTCGACGAGGTTATGGAGATGCCGATGCAATTGCAGTCAAAATTGCTCCGGGCGCTCGAAACCCGGTCGTTCTTCCGTGTCGGCGGCGTGAAAAAGGTTGACGTCGATGTCCGTTTGGTCGCGGCAACCAATCGAAACAAGGAACAAGCCATCGCTGAGGGCGTCTTTCGCGCCGATTTGATGTACCGAATAAACAGCTTTGAAATCGCGATCCCACCCTTGCGCGAACGCCGCGACGATATCGAGCCGCTCGCTCGTCACCTGCTGCACAAACTTGCCGGAGCCAACGCCCCCGAAATGTCCCCGTCCGCGATCGATGCATTGTCGGCCTTTGACTGGTCGGGCAATGTTCGACAGCTTCGCAACTGTCTCGAACGGGCCGTGCTGCTGTCGGACAACGACATGATCACGCCCAAGGAACTGCCGCCCGAGATCGCCTTTCGTTTGGACACGCCAAGCGTTTCGGTCAGCTATAACACGCCCCAAACGGGAGGCGTCGGCACATTCCAAAACAATCCATCAAACAACCTCCGCGACGTCGAACGCCAACAAATCATCGGCGCCCTCGAAAAAACCGGCTGGCATCGCGGCAAAACGGCAGAATTGCTCGGAATCTCGCCCTCGACGCTTTATCGTCGGTTGCGGGAATATGATCTGGAAGTGAGGTAAAACTATGATTGATCTGACACGTATAGAAATCGCTGTCTGGACATCGGCGTTAGTTCCGAGGAAAACGGGACGCCGCGCTTTCCCAGCGTTTCTCCGAGAGTTGATCCGCCGAATAAAGGCATTTGCCGCTTACTTGACCACCTAGCGAGAGCGGTTTCGGATTGCACATACGGTCAGAACCGCCTGCGTGAGCGGGCGGCCAGTTCGATGAGCCTTGGTCTCTTGATTATCATCACTCAACCTGGAATCACGCACGTTTTTGAGACGGTGGATTCATCCGCTGCTTCCTGACCGCCCGCTCACGCAGGCGGTTCTGACTTATCGGCCTGGCAGTAACCGAGGAAGTGTTCGGAGATCGTCATTCTGCTATTCGACGCTTTCAGGGATGCCGAACGTAACCCGAGAATACACGGCTGAGACTTCGATCTTCATATCCACCGACTGAAGATCAAACTCGCTGTCATTCTCGTTAAAGAAATATGTTATCCACTGCCCCTCAGCCAGGCGTCTGTGGAGTTCTATTTTGATCTTTTCCTGATCGACAACAACGATCTCCTGCACACTCGCCATTTTTTGATAGGCAAAAAGCTTTTCCCGACGGTCGATCTGAATCGTCGAGGGTGAGGTTACTTCAATAATTAGTTTCGGCTCGTCACAGACAAACTTGTTCTTGAAATCACCTTCGCTCGTCACAATTACATCCGGGTAGTAGAAAACTTCCGGGCTCGGGTGTACCTTTATGTTCTCCGAGTATGCTTCACACGGCGAGTCACCCAAGTGGGATGACAACCGATTGACAAGATTTCGAGTGATTCGGCTATGACTCTGGCTCACCCCGGCCATGGCATAGACTTCGCCATAGAGATACTCGTGTCTGACGGGGCTTACCTCTTCGCCTTCGATGTAGTCGTCGATATTAAGTTTTGCTTTTAGCTTTGCGTGACCCATAAGGCAGATTTTATAGGTAAACTTCCGAAAAAGCTAACATTATCCCCATTGCCATCCCGATCAATTATTTCCTTTTCTTTTCGATGCGTTCAAGTTCGGACAGAGCAAATCTATACTCGGAATAGCTTTTTTTGCCACTGTCCTTGACCCAATTTAGGTGCGCCCGGGCTTCGTCGACCTTTCCACTCAGCGAAAGGTTCATACCAATATAAGTTCTAGCCTCTGTCATTCTCCCAACATCTGTCGCTAGGGTTAACAATTCTTGTTCGTTAATCGCTTGACCCAAATATCGGATGATCGGAAAAGGCCAATCAGACTTCTTTGCCTTCGACACTGCGTCCTGTAAGAGTTGTCTAGCGGCTTCATTTTTTTGAGTTTGGCGTAGTCCGAAATACTCTATCAGTAGTGCGTAAAGAGAGTTTTTGTCGCGCCACCCCTTAAGCTTGATAAATGTTTGAGCGTCGGCTACGGCGGACTCGCCTTTACCCATTCTTAAGTACAGACCAGCTCTCGATCGGTAAGTTGCTTCTTCCTTAGGTTGAAACTTGATCACCGCATCATATGCATTTATCGCTTCATCGAATCGATCAAGAGCCGCGTGGAGCGACCAATATTTAGAACAGAAGCCCAGCTCCAACTGCGATTAAACTGAAGGGCTTTCTGATATGCTCCAATTGCATCGACGTGGCGCTCCAATTGTGAATAGGCCGTTCCTAAGTTGTGATACACGGCTGGACAAGACGGTTCCAATCGAACCGCTCGTTGATACTCGGCTAGTGCCTTTTCATGCTCTCCTTTATCTGCATACTTAAAGCCTTGCTCGGTAGCGGATAAAGCAGCCTGCGACGTGCATTCAGCCGGTCCATATATGATCCGACCCTGGGCTGACAAATGTGATGTCCCAAACAACGACGAAAATAGAACTAAAAATAGATAACCCGATCTTTTAATCATGAAAGCATTGTCTTGAATATACTTGGACATAACAGGATTTAGTATAGGAGCAAGTGGCTTTAGTTGCAGAAAGTTGGTATTTTTCAGCCTTTTGACACAAACAGAAAACGCTTTTCGGACAATGGCATCAGTTTTTGACTGAAAACGATCCTTTGTTGTTCAAGTGCTTTTTTAAGGTTTTCTCCCCCGAAGAATAGCAGCTGAGATTTCCCTGACCATTTGATCAGGCGGGGCAGTTTTTCGGTGAATTTGTCGAGAGCACGGCACGTTACTGCTTCGCAGTGGCCGAGGTTTGTTTCGGAGAATTGGCTCGGCGAGATGCGGGTGCGATGTTTTAGTCTGAGTTTTTCGACCGCGAGGGTCAGGAACCTGGACTTTTTTTCTTTTGATTCGATCAGGACAGCTTTGAGGTCTTCGCGAACGAGCAGGCAGGGGATTGACGGCAGACCGCCGCCGGTTCCTACGTCTGCAAACCAGATGTTTGTGGGCAGGTATTCGAGCAAGGTAAGCGATTCGAGAATGTGTCGAATTGCAAATTCTTCAGCCGAACACGGCGCGACGAGGTGCAGCAGTGGGTTATGTTCCAATATCAATTCATAATAATTGGCAAGGCGGTCGAGGGCCGTATCTTGCAATTCAATTCCGAAAGCATCTTGGCGGTCGTGGATTGCCCTGATAAAGTCTGTACGCACAGAGACAGTTTCCCGCAAAGCCGCAAAGAACGCAAAGATTACAAAGAAAATCGGGGTGAATCTCCCGACTCCCAACTCTTGACTCCCGACTCTTGACTAATTGTGGTGCGGACGAATGGAATCGAACCATCACGGCCTCGCGGCCACAGGCTTCTGAGACCTGCGCGTCTACCAGTTCCGCCACGTCCGCACATTGGGCGAACAATGAGAATACTAACTCGGCACGGGAAATTCAAGACGGCGAATTGCCTCACAAAAAAACCACTTGAAGGAGGTATCGTTGCCTCAAAATAAAAACCACTCGAAAAGGTAAGGCAAAAAGCCTTCAATGTTAAGAGCATTGGAGGGCGTGGGATGAGGATAACTATGGCAGCGAGACGAGAGGTGGTGGCGGTAACGGCGAGGCGGTATCAGAGGGCCGGGAAGGGTCAGAAGGGGAAGATTCTGGACGAATTTGTGCAGACGACGCAGTATAGCAGGTGGCATGCGAGTCGTTTGCTGCGTCACTACGGGCGGAAGGAGCGATTTAGCGAGAAGAAGATAATCCGCGTGACGCTGACAGGACGCAAAGGGCGTGTCGGGCGGCGGCGGTATTATTGCGAAGAGACGGTACGGGTTTTGACGAAAGTTTGGAAGGTGATGGATTATATCTGCGGCAAGCGTTTGCGCCCGGTCCTCTCAGAGGTCGTCGAGCGGCTGGAGCGATTTGGCGAGATAAGCTGTGATGCCGAGATCAGGCGGAAGCTGTCTCAGATAAGTCCGGCGACGATCGACCGAGTGCTTCGAGCGGAGCGAAAGAAGTATGAACTAAAAGGACGGTCACACACGAAGCCGGGTACGCTGCTCAAACATCAGATTCCGATTCGCACTTTTTCGGAATGGGACGACGCTCGAGCGGGATTCACCGAACTCGACCTGGTTGGGCACGACGGCGGAGTGGCGGCGGGCGATTTCTGTCAGACGCTGGATGTGACGGACATTGCCACGACATGGACCGAGACCGAGGGCGTGAGGAACAAGGCGGAGGTACACGTATTTGCGGCAATACAGGAAGTTAAGGTACGTCTCCCGTTCGATCTTCTGGGCATTGATTGCGACAATGGAGGCGAATTTATCAATCACACCCTTGAAAAATATTGCCGAAAGGAAGAGATTACTTTTACACGCTCTCGACCTGGCAAGAAAAACGACAACTGCTATGTCGAGCAGAAAAACTGGTCCGTCGTGCGGCGGGCCGTCGGTTATGCACGCTTTGATACCGATGAGCAGCTCGATCTGCTAAACGAGCTTTATCGTCACTTGCGGCTTTATACAAACTTCTTTATGCCGTCAATGAAACTCATCGAGCGAGAACGTATCGGCAGCCGGGTGCGTAAGAAATACGACGCGGCACAAACGCCATACACCCGTGTGCTGGCATCACCGCATATCTCAGACGAAGTGAAACAAAAGCTGCGAAATCAATACGAGGCACTCAATCCGGCCGAGCTCAAACGCCAGATCGAGCACCTCCAATCGAAGCTTGATAAATCTATCAGTACACTCAAGAGATCACCCGCAACCGAGCGGCGACTCTCTTCATTGGTCGCCGGTCGTAAGGCAGGTGCCTGGGCTAGATAAAGGGGCCTCGAAGGTTAAGAAAATGAGTTTATCGCTTTTGGGAAAGTACGGGACAAAAAAGAGACGGCCGAATCACAAACTCGGCCGCCCCGTACCTTCCCCCGCAACGGCGCTCAGGTCGCTCTCCAGCGTCGCCCTATCCTCCGTGCAGGCACTAAAAACTCTATCACAAAACTCTTCGAAAATCTTCGAAATCAACGACTTGAATACTACACGTTCAAGTGGTTTTTATTATGAGGCAACGAATCACTTTTCAAGTGCGTTTTATTTTGAGGCAATAGGGACGGCGAACTGTGTCGCGAAGAATTGACTCAGGAACGCGCTGTTCAGAGGCGGGCTTGCCCGCCTATTCCGAGGCGTTTGGCGGGCGAGCCCGCCGCTTAACTCCTACCGTACTAGCGTTTGGTGGGCGATCCCGCCGCGGCACGATCCATACTCTCGATCATTAACCGATCTAAATTCCGTCCACAATTGCATTCAGCGTAGCCGAAGGTCTCATTGCCGCGGCAGCTTTTTCCGAATTCGGATGATAATAGCCGCCGACATCTTGAGGTTTTCCTTGTGCCGCAATCAATTCTTGGTTGATCTTTGCTTCACTTTCCTGCATTGCCTTAGCAACGGGTGCGAATTTGGCAGCCATTTCCGGGTCGGCAGTTTGATTCGCGAGGGCCTCGGCCCAGTACATTGCCAGATAGAAGTGCGAACCGCGGTTGTCAAGCTGGCCGACTTTTCTTGCCGGAGATTTGTCGGTTGCTAAAAATTTTGCATTTGCTTCGTCCAAAGCATCAGCTAGAATCTGAGCTTTTTTATTGCCTTGAGTTTGGGCTAGATGTTCAAAGCTTGCCTGAAGAGCCAAAAATTCACCAAGCGAATCCCAGCGCAAATATCCTTCCTGCAAAAATTGTTCGACGTGCTTTGGTGCGCTGCCTCCGGCTCCGGTTTCGAACAGCCCGCCTCCGTTCATGAGTGGAACGATCGAAAGCATTTTTGCGGAAGTTCCGAGTTCCAAAATAGGGAACATATCGGTCAGATAATCACGCAAAACATTGCCCGAAACAGAAATCGTGTCTTTGCCTTCGCGACCACGTTTCAGCGTTTCGAGCATCGCGTCTTTAACGTCCATAATTCTGATGTCGAGGCCAGTTAAATCGTGATCTTTTAAATACTCTTCAACTTTTTTGATGATCTGCGAATCGTGTGCTCGGTCCTTATCGAGCCAGAAGATGGCAGTTGTATCGGAAAGTCTGGCACGGTTCACAGCCAGTTTTACCCAATCCTGGATCGGAGCATCTTTGGTTTGGCAAGCTCTGAAAATATCACCGCTTTCAACTTTTTGTTCGAGCAAAACGTTTCCGCTTTCGTCCTCGACCTTCACTGTTCCGGCTGCGGACATTTGGAAGGTTTTGTCGTGCGATCCATACTCCTCGGCTTTCTGCGCCATAAGACCGACATTGGGAACCGAGCCGAAAGTTTTCGGGTCGATTACTCCGTTTTGCTTCATGTCCTGAATGATGGCATCGTAAAATCCGGCGTAGGTGCGGTCAGGAATGATGCAGACGGTGTCCTCTTCGTTTCCGTCCTTGTTCCACATTTTCCCGCCGCCCCGTACCAGGGACGCCATCGAAGCATCGACGATCACGTCTGAAGAAACGTGGAAATTCGTGATCCCTTTGTCCGAATTTACCATCGCTAGTTTCGGTCCGTTCTCGATGGTCTTTTCGATGTCTGCCTTGATCTCGGCTTCCTGGGTGTGGCCGGCGATCTTTTCATTGAGCGTCGCCAAGCCGTAATTTGGATTGATGTCTAATTCGGCGAACGTGTCCTCATACTTCTCAAAAACGTCCTTGAAATAAGTCTCGACTATCGCCCCGAAAATGATCGGGTCGGAGATCTTCATCATCGTCGCCTTCAAATGTGCGGAAAGCAGAATGTCCTTTTCCTTGGCTTCGTTGATCGCTTGCCCAACAAAAGATCGCAATGCCGACAAGGTCATGACCGAAGAATCGATCACCTCGCCCGCCTTTAATGGCGAGAGATCTT
This sequence comes from uncultured Acidobacteriota bacterium, assembly GCA_963738935.1. Lineage (GTDB taxonomy): Bacteria > Acidobacteriota > Blastocatellia > Pyrinomonadales > Pyrinomonadaceae > OLB17. Next base: position 4,288,729 of record CAVTYF010000001.1, read on the forward strand.
TCAAAACCTTTTCGGAACCGTCATTTCCGTAGAAAACGATACGGAATTTTCCGTCGTTTTCAACCGTTGTCGAGTTTTCGGTACCGAAAAAATCGCCGAAACTCATGTGCGCGATTGCGGTTTTAGAATCCGAATTCCAAACGCCCATACTATGCGGATTTGCCTTTGCGTAATTCTTTACAGCTTTTGGCGCACGCCTGTCGGAATTTCCTTCTCGCAGCACAGGATTTACCGCGCTTCCCAACACTTTTGCATACTTCTTGTTGATGGCTTTTTCTTCGTCCGTTCTGGGTTCGGTCGCGTAATTCGGCACTGCGTAACCCTGTTTCTGAAGCTCAGCGATCGCACCTTCTAACTGCGGAGTAGAAGCAGAAACATTGGGCAGCTTTATGATGTTGGCTTCAGGTTTCGTCGCCAATTCGCCCAACTCGGCAAGTGCGTCGGGAATTCTTTGGTCGTCTTTTAGGTGCTCAGGGAAGTTGGATAAAATCCTTCCCGCGAGCGAGATATCCGGAATCTCGATCTCAATATTTGCGAATCGGGTAAATGCCTTGACGATCGGTAAAAGCGAATACGTCGCCAACATCGGAGCCTCGTCCGTCAACGTGTAATAAATCTTTGATTTTTCTCTCATTATTTCGCCTGTTCTATTTCGAATTATTAAGCTATATTATGTCGCTTTGAGTCAAAACGTAAATTTAGCGTTAATAATATCTCCGTTTTATTATTGATCCCAAGGGCTGGGCCGGACAAATGTCTTGTTTTCCGGGACAGATGTCGGTATTATTAGCTTAGTGATGACAATTCAACAAAAGCTAAATAAAGAAGTTGCAACGTTACTAACGGTGTCCGACTCACGAGGCTCTAGGACGACTGCCCGTCGAGTGACATACGTGGAGTTGCTCTCGAATAGGATGTTGATGATCGATGCGATCAAGCGGGGAATTCCGTATTCGCTATTTGATCTTATCAGGAGCGTGACGCCATTTAGCGAAGGTGATTGGGTTTCTATTCTCGACATGTCGCCAAAGTCGCTTCAGAGGTATAAAAAGGAATCAAAGACGTTCAAACCGATCCATTCGGAAAAGATAATCGAAATGGCCGAAGTCACCGAATTGGGAGAGCGGGTTTTCGGCGATCGGGAAAAGTTCAGGTCATGGCTCAATACTCAGAGTCTGGCACTCGGATACGTGAAACCTATCGAACTGCTACAGCAATCGTACGGAAAAGACCTGATCGTTCGCGAGTTGATCAACATCGATCACGGAATTTTTGCATAAGATGGAGGCTTTTAGGATATCGAGGACAAGATACGCGGGGCAGCTTTCTGGTGAAGGGGCATCGCTCGGCGGCGGCAGGTGGAACTCGATCGGCACCAGTCTAATATACACAGCCTCTAATCGTTCGCTTGCTATGGCCGAAGTTGCGGTACACTTGTCGCTGGCCGCACTTCCGGAAGATTTTTTGATGTTGGCGATCACGATTCCGGATGATATTACGTTAGACATTGTGTCCATTGACCACCTATCGACGGACTGGCGATTGTTTCCTTATTCAACTGCCACCCAAGCCGTGGGAGATCGGTTCGTGGTCGAGGGCCGATATTGTGTTCTACAGGCACCGTCCGCCGTGACGCGGGGAGATTACAATCTATTGATCAACCCGCGACATCGGGAATTTGAGAGAATTGAGATTATCAGTCGTGAACCGTTCCCTTTTGATCGGCGGTTGATTCGATGAATAGAGAGATTAGGAGAAGAGATATCGCAAACCAAACTTCAACGAAAACTCGCTTTCTCTCAAACAGCGTTCATGGATTCTTATATGCGTTGTTGGTATTGCTGCTCGCGACGTGGCAATGTCGCAGACACCAAAAACCATCTTTCGCGACAATGCTGGTAACCTCGTTTCGAATAACGAGTTTGTCGATATTCGGATGGCGAATTTTAATTATCCTGACGCGACCATCGTAAAAACTCTGGCCGACGGGACGATCGAGTTTCAACTGCAAAAGATCCCGCAGGAAGGCATGGCGGCTCCCGCATTTTCGGTAAAAACGATTGACGGCGGGCGTGTAGACCTGGCTGCGCTGAAGGGCAAGGTTGTGGTGCTAAATTTTTGGTTCATCGGATGTGCGGCGTGTCGGGCACATCAGCCAAAGCTCAACGAGCTAAAGGCGAAATTCGCCGGGCGTGACGACGTTGTTTTCCTCGCAATCACGGCCGACCCGGTGGGCGAGGTTAAGAAATATCTGTCGAAAGAGCGCTTTGATTATCCGCAGGCGACCGATAGTGATGCAGTTATTAAGGCCTTTCGCGTCGCGGTTTATCCGAAAAATATAGTCATTAATAAGATCGGGGAAATGGTTTACTGGCGCAGTACGATAGCCGCTTGGGATAAATTCGAATCGGTGATCAATCGTGAACTCGAACGTTGATAATAAGTACAACTGCCCGATTTGCGGAAAGCCCGGTGAGCGGTCACCGAGGTATCCGAGGTATATCTGCGTTGAGTGCGGACATCGGGCGACCGACAACGACGGGCGGCCGCTGCGGTTCACGAATGTCTCTTTTTCAGGCGGGTTTGCAGCGAATTACCGTGACTCAAACGAGCCTTATGACAGCCATATTTGCTACGTGGATGGCCGGACGTGCTGGGCGGACGAAGCGCATATGGGCGGGATTGTGGTGAGCATTTATGACGCTAAGTTCAACAAAGAATAGACCTATTGTCTCGATCATCATGGGCAGCAAATCGGACTGGCCGACGATGGAGATCGCTTCGCAGACGCTAGACGAATTTGGTGTGACACACGAGACAAAGATCGTTTCTGCCCATCGCACACCCGATCTGCTCTTCGAATTTGCAAAAACCGCCGAGGCACGCGGGATCGAGGTCATCATCGCCGGGGCCGGCGGTGCGGCTCATCTGCCGGGAATGTGCGCTTCGCAGACGGTTTTGCCCGTACTCGGCGTACCGGTCGAAAGTAAGGCACTTAAAGGCCTTGATTCGCTGCTGTCGATTGCCCAAATGCCGGCCGGTGTGCCCGTCGGGACGCTGGCGATCGGGCATGCCGGAGCTAAGAACGCTGCCCTTTTGGCGATCTCGATACTTGCGAATTCACGTCCCGAACTGCGTAAGAAGCTGCACGCGTTTCGCAGCAAACAGACAAAAGACGTTCTCGGCTCAAAGCTCGAAAAGGTGAAAAAATGATCAGTCAATATAATCGTCTTTCGCTCAGCAGAATTTATGCGAGTTTGGGGCTCGCCCTTTTATTTTGCACGCTTGCTCTCACGGTTTCGGCCCAAACGGACGATGTCGACAAGGCTGTCGCGGCAGAGATGCTGCGGCAGAAGATTCCAGGAGTTGCGGTCGCCGTGATTCGCAACGGAAAGGTCATCAAGGAAAAAGGCTATGGTCTGGCGAACGTCGAACTGAACGTGCCGGTGACGAGCGAAACGGCCTTCAAGATCGGCTCGATCAGCAAACCGATCATCGCCATCGGCGTGATGAAGCTGGTCGAGGAAGGCAAGATCGGGCTCGACGATCCGGTCGGAAAGTACTTTCCCGAGGCTCCGAACACGTGGAAGGGCATAAAGATCCGTAATCTGTTGAGCCATACATCGGGTATCGTTCGTGAGGCCCCGGGCTTTGATCCGCTGAAAATCCAGCCGGATTACGATGTGATCAAGACAGCCTTTCCCGTGCCGCTAGTTTTCGCACCGGGCGAGAAATATCAGTATTGCAACGTCGGCTATTTCTCGCTCGCCGAGATCATCGCCCGCGTCAGCGGCAAAGCGTGGCCTGATTACTTGAGCGAATTGATGTTTCGCCCTCTGAATATGTCGGCGACACGGACAACGTCGAATTTTGACATTATCCAAAACCGTGCCGGAGCGTACGTGATCGCAGGCGACAAAATGTCGAATGCGGAATCCTACCGTGCCCTGCGGCCGAGCGGTGCTTTTTATTCGAATTTGAAGGACATGATCAGATTTGCCCTCGCTCTTGATAGCGGCGGGCCGCTTAAAAAAGAGACTTTGGCGTCGATGATGACGGCCCACAAACTCAACGACGGGCAGAATGCACCGTACGGATTTGGCTTTCAGGTATCGACGTTTCGCGGCAAAAAACGAACCGGACACGGCGGGAGTTTATCAGGTTTTAGGTCGGACCTCGCGATCTTTCCCGAGGACAAACTTTGCGTCATCGTCCTCGCGAATCTCGATTCGGCCGTTCCGGCAACGATCGCAAATTTAGTCGCGGATATTTACATCGACTTCCCGGAAGCCGCACGTCCTGCACAATAGTTCGAAACAAAGAAAAGCCGTGGTAAAATCCACATTGGAGAAATGGTATGGAATTACATCATATACAAACGCCAGTGTTACCAAACGGGACGATCGTTATTGACGAGGTTCCATTTGAAGTCGGAGAGATGGTCAATGTCACCATCGAAAAAGCGAAAAACTTTGACCCCGACAACCCCTATCCCTTGCGCGGAACACCGTACAGTTATGAAGACCCGTTCTCAACTCTATTTGAGCCGGATGAATGGAAGCCGTTCGAATGATAATCCTCGACACGCATATTTGGGTATGGAACGTCCAAGAGGATAATAGACTGACCGAGGATCAGCAACAGTTGATTCGCGATCACGAGTCGGATGAGATCGGGATTTGTTCAATTTCATTATGGGAAGTGGCAAAAGCGGTTCAACTGAAACGACTCAACTTTCCAATTCCTGTCGACGATTGGTTTGAGATTGCGTTAAATTCACCCAGAATCGTGTTACTGCCGTTAATTTCGCGTATTGCCGTCGAATCTACGCAACTTCCCGGACAGTTTCATAAAGACCCGTTTGATCAGCTCATAGTTGCAACGGCGCGGGTCCACGATGTTCCGCTAGTTACGGCTGACGCCGATATTCTGAAATACCCTCACGTAAAACTCCTTCCATAGATGAATACGATCCTTCCAAACTCAACGATAGGCGTTTTCGGCAGTGGGCAGCTGGGGCGCATGTTTGCGATCGAGGCTCGGAAGATGGGTTATCGGGTGCATACATTTTCGCCCGAGAGCGACACGCCGACGGGGCAGGTGGCGGATATTGAAACGTGTGCGGCGTACGAGAATCTTTTAGAGGTGCGAGCCTTTGCGCAGAGTGTGGATGTGGTGACGTTTGAGTTTGAGAATGTTCCGGCAAGCGCGGTCGATGCGGCGGCGGAGTTTGTGGATGTGTTTCCTAAAGGCGAGATACTTCATACCACCCAGAATCGCTTGCGGGAGAAGAATTTCCTCGCGAATAACGCCTTTCCGGTCACGCCTTTTCGGCATATTGGGACAATCGAGGACCTGCGAACCGGGGTCCGCGAGCTTGGGCTTCCCTGCGTACTCAAAACCGCCGGATTCGGCTACGACGGCAAAGGCCAGGCGAAGATAAAAGCCGAGAGCGATATCGAAATCGCTTTTGCCGGGCTGAACGGCGCTGGCGCGGTGCTCGAGGCTTTTGTTGCGTTTGAGAAAGAGATTTCGGTCGTGTGTGCCCGCGACAGGTGCGGAAATTTTGCACATTACGGGGTTATCGAGAATGAGCATTCGAACCACATTCTGGATGTGTCGTTCGCACCGGCGATAGTTTCCGAAACGGTTTTTCGCGAGGCGGTCGAGATCGCCGGGAACATCGCAGATACGCTGGATTATGTCGGAACGCTTTGTGTCGAGTTTTTTCTCACTCGCGATGAAAAACTGCTGGTCAACGAGCTTGCTCCGCGGCCGCATAATTCGGGGCATCTGACATTTGATGCATGCGTAACGTCGCAATTTGAACAGCAACTACGTGCAGTTTGCGGTCTGCCGCTGGGTTCGACGGAACTTTATCGACCGGCGGCGATGGCTAATTTGCTGGGAGATATTTGGCAGAACGGCGAGCCAAATTGGGCAGCAGCGCTAGAGGTTGCCAGCACCAAATTGCACCTTTACGGAAAACCCGAACCGAGAATTGGCCGGAAAATGGGCCATTTAACCTCGACCGCCGACTCAGCCGCCGCAGCTGTTGCTAAAGTGCGCGAAGCCAAACGTCGTCTATACTCGCCGACCTAAAGCAATCCCAGCCGCGACGCCTGCAAATCCGACGACAACGCTTAACGCAAGATAGGCAAACGCCATCAGAATCTGTTTCTCGCGGATTAAGCTGAACGACTCAGCCTCAAATGTCGAAAATGTCGTGAAAGCTCCTAAAAAGCCAACTATCACAAACATTCGGACGTTTTCACTGACCGCAAATTTGTCTGCGAAGACGATCATCAGAAACCCTATCAGAAATGATCCCGAGATATTTATAAAAAACGTCGGAAGCGGAAATTTGTCAAACACGGTGGAGAGCGGCGAGGTGCTGATCAGGTAGCGGGCGACTGCTCCGAAAGCTCCTCCGACGGCGATCGACAGTATTTTCCAGGTAGATTCCACTGTATCAGGATTATACATCTTTGTTTTTGGCAAATCATTTGGCGGAATCCAGCGCCGGGAACGCGTCGTTCCATTCACAAAATCTTTACAATCCACCCATTCTAAACTAAAATCCGAGTTACTTTCGGACAAACAACCAGCGTCCGCCGCCGGCCGGCATTTATGACGCCTCAGGCCAAAATCGATGCCTGAATCCGGTTTCCGAGGCCCTGACGAATACCGATTCGACCAACGTCGACGGCGCCGAAAAGATGAACACATTCCCGTTTATCCATAGACACAGAACCGCCGTGCCGCTAATAACAGCACTGTTGTTTCTGATAACGCTGACCGCGTTCGCACAAAAGCCTGGGCTCTTTACTACGGTTCCGAAAAAGCCGGAGATTTATGTTCAGACTGGTCATTCAAGCGATGTCCACGCGGTCGTCTTCAGCCCTGACGGCAAAACGATCGCAAGCGGAAGCAATGACAATACGATAAAACTTTGGGACGCAGAGTCTGGGCAGGAATTGAAGACTTTCAAAGGCCATTCAAACACGGTTTTTTCAGTGGTTTTCAGTCCGGACGGCAAGACGATCGTGAGCGGAAGCAATGACGACACGATAAGACTATGGGATGTGGCATCAGAAAAAGAATTGAAAATATTTCGGGGTCATTCCGGCCCTGTTTGTTCGGTCGCTTTCAGTCCAGACGGTAAAGTTCTGGCCAGTGGAGGCTGGGACAATGTGATAAGGATCTGGGACGTTGTCTCGGGCCAGGAACTAAAAAGCCTAACAGGACATTCGGACCGGGTTTTGTCCGTAGCTTTCAGCCGTGGCGGCAAGACGATCGCCAGCGGGAGCAGAGATAGCACGATAAAATTATGGGATTTGGGATCATGGCAAGAATTAAAAACCCTTAAAGGCCACTCAGGCCCTGTCGATTCTATCGCGTTCGCCAGCAATGGTACGACACTGGCGAGCGGAAGTCAGGATAAGTCAATCAGGATATGGGAGGTCTCATCGGGGCGAGAATTGAAAGTGCTTAAAGTTCATCGGGATTCCGTAAAATCCATAGCGTTTAGCTCGGACGGCGGTACTATGGCAAGCGCCGGCGACACCGTTAAGCTCTGGAATGCAGATTCCTGGGAGGAACTGAAAACTCTGAAAGGTTCCGATTTGGTCGCGTTCAGCCCCGACGGGAAGACACTCGCGGGCGGTGGAGATGACCATACGATCAAGTTGTGGGATGTTGTGTCGGGGCAGGAAACAAAGGTATTCAAGGGACATACGAGTTTCGTTTCGTCTGTCGTTTACAGTCCAGACGGCAAGCTGCTGGCCAGCGGAGGTTACGACCATACCATAAAGATCTGGGATTTGGCATCGGGACACAGATTGAGGACACTCAGCGGACATTCAGGGGCCATTGTATCGGTAGCTTTCAGTTCCGATGGCAAGATGCTTGCGAGTTCAACTTCCGATGGCACGGTCAAATTGTGGAATGTGGCCTCAGGCCGTGAATTGAAAACGCTCAGGGGGCATGAAAAGGGGGTCGGTCCGATTGTTGGCTCGGTGGCGTTTAGTCCGGACAAGAAGACGGTCGCAAGCGGAAATAATGAGAACACAGTAAAGCTTTGGGACGTTTCTTCAGGCCGGGAACTGAAAACCTTTAACGGGCACACCAGTTTTGTCAGAACAGTCGTGTTCAGCCCTGACGGTAAGGCGCTGGCAAGCGCGGCTGAAACGATCAAATTATGGGACGTGGCTACGGGAAAGGAGTTGAAAACTTTCAAAGGTTCTGATTCGGTGGCTTTCAGTTCAGACGGAAAAATGCTGGCCGGCGGTGGCGGCGACAATACAATCAAATTGTGGAGCGTGGAATCCGGCCTTGAATTGAAGACGCTCAAAGGGCACTCGGGAGACGTTTTATCGATCAAATTTAGCCCGGACAACAAAACATTGGTGAGCGGAAGTTACGACCAAACTGTTAGGTTATGGAGTGTGACGACGGGAAAGGAGTTGATGATTCTTAGAGGCCATTCGGACTGGGTTGAGTCCGTTGCTTTTAGTCCCGACGGGAAAACATTGGCAAGCGGAAGTCTCGATTCCACGGTTAAACTATGGGAGGCTTATCCATTGGGTGTAGGAGGAGGCAACGCTTTGGTCTCGCTGATAGCGCTTGACGAAAAAGACTGGATTGTCGTAACCCCGGACGGCCGTTTTGACGGATCACCCGATGGGATGAAACTGATCTCTTACAAGCAGGGCGATAGATTGCTTCCGCTTGAATCATTTTTTGAACAGTTTTTTACACCCGATCTCTTGCAGCACGTTTATTCGGGGAGGGGGTCGGTGTTTGTCGCACGTTACATAGGTTTGCCGAAGGTAGCCCGCCGTCCCGTAATAGCGCCGGTCGGCACAGTTGATTTTTCGAGGCCGGTCAGGCTTCCGCCCGTGGTTCGCATTACATCGCCGCAACCTGGCCTCGGCTCTGCTTCGGATACGGCACAGATCGTTGTCGAGGCGGATGATCGCGGCGGTGGGGTTGAGGACATCAGGCTTTATCAGAACGGGAAGCTCCTTGATGACGTGACTCGTCAATTGACACGCGAAACAAAGCCGAATACACGTACTTTTGACGTGAATCTGCTTCCCGGCGTTAACACATTTCGGGCGACGGCTTTTAACAAGGACCGCACCGAGGCGACGCCGGATGAGATAAAGATCGAGCTAAAGGCCGCCGAAGCGACGGCCAATCTTTACATTTTGGCAATTGGCCTGAACGAATACAAAAATACGCGATACAACCTCAACTACGGCAATGCGGACGCTCAGGCGTTTGCAGATGCTGTCGAGAATCGGGGTAAAGCTATTTTTAAACAGATTTCAAAAAAGGTGATGTTCGACGCAGACGCCTCGCACGTAGGTATCAAAACGGCGTTTGACGACATTATTAAGGATGCGCGGCCGCAGGATGTTTTTGTGTTTTTTTACGCCGGCCACGGGGCCATGAGCGAACGCGACGGGACAACGGCGTCTGATTTTTACCTCGTTCCCTATGACGTGGTCAGCATCTTTGGAGACAGAGGAAATCTGGCCGCCAAGGGCATCGCGGCCCGCGATTTAAGGGAAATGCTGAGAAAAATCAAGGCTTTAAAGCAGTTGATCGTCATCGACGCCTGCCAATCAGGCGGCGCGGTCGAAACGATAGCAATGCGTGGCCCTGCCGAAGAAAAAGCGATCATGCAGCTCGCCCGTTCTGCCGGTGTTGCGGTTCTCGCATCGGCCGGTCAGGAACAGGTCGCTTCGGAATTCACAAAGCTTGGCCACGGCGTCTTTACTTACGCACTATTGAAAGGGCTCAGTGGCGAAGCCGACGGCGCGCCGCTCGACGGCAAGGTGACCGTAAAGGAATTGGAAGCCTACCTAAATGATCAGGTGCCCGAGCTGACCAAACTCCACCGAGGCAAACTACAGTACCCCAACAGCTCAACCCGCGGCCAGGATTTTCCGATCGGGATCAAATGACGAGACCGGAGCGCCGGGAACGCAGGCGCCCTCGCCTGCAAACGTCCGTCTGGACGCTGACGTACGTGGTGGTTATTCAAGTTGCGCGAGACGAGCGGCCGTCACGCCGGAGGAACCGGCGTTGCAGGCGAGGGCGCCTGCGCTCCCGGCGAAAAGGCGTCCGAGGCGAGACCCTGCGTTCCCGTTGGAGAACTTCGGCAGGATACACGCGGGCAAGCTGAGCGCGCTCCAGTTCTTATGAGGACATTTTCACTGCAGTTCTAACAGCATTCTAAAAATCATTTGCCCGAATACCAGCCTACAAAGTAAACTTAAAGGTTATGGTCGATTCGATCGCATTTTCAAGGGCTGCCGACCGGACGACGCGTTACGATGAGATCATCCCACAGATATCGGCATTGATCGATGGGGAACCGGACCTGATTGCAAATCTTGCCAATGTTGCGGCGGTTTTGAAAGAGGTTTTTGGTTTTTTCTGGGTCGGGTTTTATTTGAAAAAGGGCGACCAGCTCGTACTCGGGCCTTTTCAGGGGCCGCTCGCATGTACGCGGATCGATTTTGACAAGGGCGTTTGCGGACACGCTTATTCTACGGGCGAGACGGTCATCGTCGCGGACGTTGACAAATTTCCGGGCCACATCGCCTGTGCCTCGACATCGAGATCGGAAATTGTGGTTCCGATCCGCGATCGCGCAGTTAAAGTAAGCGGTGTTCTGGACGTCGACAGCGACCGGTTAAACGATTTTTCAGGCGTGGACGCTGATGGGCTGGAGAGAATAGTAAAGCTGATCGAAGGCAGCATTTTAGCTCAATCCTAAGATCTTATGAATGCAATCGAGTATCCAGTTTGGGTTTGGGTAACATTTTTTGCGGTGGTTCTGACGGCTCTGTTTGTCGATATCGGAATCGTCAACCGCAAATCGCATGTACCTTCACGTAAAGAGACGTTCGTCTGGAGCGCGGTCTGGGTATCGCTAGCTCTCGCCTTTAATGTTTTTGTCTACACGCAGTTTGGCCTCCAGCACGCAAAGCTTTTTCTGACGGGATATCTGATCGAGCTTTCGCTTTCCGTGGACAATCTTTTTGTCATTCTGCTGATATTCACGTTCTTTAAGGTTCCTAAAAAATTCCAGCATCGCGTCTTGTTTTGGGGCATTATGGGTGCGCTAGTGATGCGCATGGTCATGATTTTTGCCGGGGCCGAACTCGTTGAGCGCTTCCATTGGATCATCTATGTTTTTGGGGCATTTTTAATCTACACGGGCCTCAAAATGTTTGGCAACTCGGAAGACAATTTCGAACCGCACGAAAGCGCGATCGTAAAGCTTGCGACAAAATATATACGTATCAGCAAACACTATGACGGTGAGAAATTCTTCAGCGTGACCGATGGTGTCCGCAGCGGAACCCTATTGCTGCTTGTTTTGATCGTCGTCGAATTTACCGATCTTATTTTTGCGGTTGACTCTATCCCGGCAATCTTCGGAATTACCACGGATCGGTTTATCGTTTACACGTCAAATATTTTCGCAATCCTGGGGCTGCGAACGTTTTTCTTCCTGCTCTCCGACCTCGCTAACCGCTTTCATTACCTTAAATTCGGCCTGGCGTTTGTCTTGACTTTTATCGGCGTCAAAATGCTGCTGCCGGTGATCGCACAGGGATTACAGATGGCAATGGGAGAAGGCGGGACCTCGGTGTTTGCCGATCTGCTCCGGCGCTATCTGAACCACGAATACGAACAAGCGGTGATCAACATTTCGCTCGGTGTGGTTGCCGGGGCGATCTTTATTTCGATAATTGCTTCGCTTTTATTTCCGCTGGCCGATGAGCCAATGGCCGAAGGTGGCGAGGAGGAAGCCGTCTAATTTTAGCTTGAATGTGAATGTCCGAGAATAAGTACAAAAAGTTTTACGTCGATTGGTGGAAGATCCGCAGAAGCACGATCTATGGGCTGATTACCATAGGGCTGGTTGGCGGAGCGCTTGCCACCGGAGCCTGGTGGGCGTCGCAACGCAACTGGTTTATTCCCGATGAGAAGTTTGAAATTCCCAAGGATGCCGCGAGGATCATCTCTTTTGAAGGAGACGTCCGCATCACGCGCGCGGCAACGCGCGAAACAATCGTCGTTAAAAAAGAAACATGGGCGGCGCCCGGTGACATCATACAAACCATGTCTGACGGACGAGCGATCGTTCAGATGATAGATGGTTCTACCCATCAACTGCGACCTAACGGAGCGATTACGATCAAGGAAAACAAGAGTTTCCTCGGCGGCAGGGATGTTCGAGTGCAGCTCGAAGACGGTCAACTGAATGTCCGCACAGACGAACAGGCTCCGGGTACAAATAATATCGTCGAAGTTGCCGATTCGGAAAACAAATTGTTATCGAATACCGATGCGACATTCGACGCCGACTCTCAGACCAATCAGGGCGAGATCCGAATTAGTCGTGGCGGAGTCGAAACAACCATCGCCGGTCAAAAAACCACGATTGGGGAAGACGAGTTTGCCAAAGTAAACGGAGGCAAACTATCGGAACGAGAAAAACTAATGGCCGCCCCGCGACCGGTTTCGCCCGACAATTCGGCTCAGATCGTCGACGCAGGACGCGGCGTAAGCGTAACATTTAATTGGCAGGATGCCGAGGGGAATCCGGCGATCCGCTACCATATACAGGTTTCTCGTTCCGCGACATTCGCCCCGGACGCGATCATGGTTGACCGGAACGAACTTAATAGTCGCGAGTTTCGGCTCGCCTCTGTCGCACCCGGAAATTATTACTGGCGGCTCAAGGCGACCGCTCGGTCAGGGCAGACGACAAACTGGAACGAGGCATGGAAGTTCATGGTCGTCCGGGCCGGTGAGAGCGTCAAGATCGATGCCACCGAATGGAAGGTCGAACAGGTCGGCGGCAATATTTATCTTCTGAGCGGCCGCACCAGTCCGGGAGTAACCGTAAAATCGCAGGGCCGTGAGACAAATTCGGGCCCCGACGGTGCGTTTAGAATGCAGATATCGTCACCGTCGGTCGAGACAGCGGTCGAGATTAGCGACGACCGCGGCAACCGCGCGGGCTTTATTATTTCATTGCGTAACAGCCGGGTGCTCAGGCGATATTAGCAGCGGAGACGATCATCGGGAATCAACACGTTCATGGGCAAACAAATCTTAGCCGTACCGGTCGGCTGAAATTTGCGCTTGCCATAACGTTTGTTTACATGCTGGTGGAGGCCGTTGGTGGGTGGCTGACCAATTCGCTCGCTCTGATTGCGGACGCCGGACACATGCTGACCGATGTGGCGGCCCTGACATTGACGCTCGGCGCGATATGGTTTGCTTCACGTCCGGCAACCGCCAAGAAGACCTTTGGTTATTACAGGCTTGAGATATTGGCCGCGTTCGTTAATGGAATTGCTCTCGTCCTGCTTTCAATTTGGGTGATCTATGAGGCGTTCGAGCGCTGGCAGTCGCCACCCGCGATCGATGGCATGAGATTGGCCGTAATTGCGGTCGGTGGTCTGATCGTCAACATTGTCGCCGCAAAGCTCCTGCATCACGGACACAAGCACGATCTCAATATGCGCGGCGCATGGCTGCATGTGATGGGGGATCTGCTTGGTTCGGTGACGGCGATCGTTGCGGGTATCTTGATCGCGGCTTTTGGTTGGCTCTGGGCCGATCCGCTTTGCAGTGTTTTGATCAGCCTAATAATTATCTTTGGATCTTGGCGGTTGATAATGGACAGCGTCAACGTTCTGCTCGAGGGAACGCCAACACACATTGATCTCGCGGCCGTTGAGAACACAATCCTCGAGACGGACGGCGTCGCGGGTGTTCACGATCTGCACGTGTGGACGATCTCGTCGGGAATGGAGGCCTTATCGGTTCACATCAGCCATGATGAATCAGTTATTCACTCCGATCTGCTCGGAAAGATTCGTGAGCGCCTGCATAGTTGTTTTGGGATCGATCATCTGACAATTCAGATGGAAACGATCAACCGGGAAACTGAGGTCATCTACATCTGCGAGACGGGAACAAAATGCTTTGAACCGGCGAGACAGAATTAATTACGAATCACGAGTTTCAAATTACGAATCGTGTCGGATTCGACGGCTTTCATTCGTAATTCGTAATTCGCTTGCATCATGCCAACCATCGACCTAAAGTACGGACACGGAACGATTCCCTTTGACTACGACAAACGGTTCGAGATTCTCGGTGAAATCCGCGAGCGACCGACTTTGTCCGACATAGCCGTCGGCGAAAAACTCGATCAACCTCTCGATTCGCCGCCAATCGAGGACATTGTGAACCCAGGAGAATCCGTCTTGTTCGTCGTGCCCGACGCGACTCGTCAAACCGCCTGCGGCCAGATCGTCAATCTCGTGGTCAGGCGTCTCATAGCAAATGGCACGGCGGCGCATGACATCCGAATTATCTTTGCGACCGGGATTCACAGAAAGGTTACCGAGGAGGAAAAGGCCGTAATCTTAACGCCGTTCATTGCTCAGCGGATCAAAACGCTTGATCACGATCCGCGAGACCTGATGCAGCTTATCCGTCTTGGGGAGACGACCGGCGGTATTCCGATTGAACTCAACCGAGCGGTCGTTGAACACGATCACGTGATTCTGGTTGGCGGCGTTACATTCCACTATTTCGCCGGATTTACCGGCGGTCGAAAGCTGGTCTGCCCCGGCCTCGCCTCGGCACGAACGATCTCGGAAACACACAAACTTGCATTTGATTGTTCGACTAGATCGCGCCGGTCCGGAGTCGATACAGGTTTGCTCGACGGGAATGCCGTTAACGAGGCATTTATGGAGATTGTCTCCGCGGTCGAGCCAGCGTTTTCCGTAATGACCATTGTGAACGAGGCCGGTCACGCAGTCGACCTTTCTTGCGGCGACTGGAAGTCATCGCACCGGATTTTATGTGAATCTTACGCCGCCGAACACACGGTTCGCATCGGGGAAAAACGCGATCTCGTTATCGTCAGTTCGGGCGGATTACCCCATGATATTAACCTCATCCAGGCTCATAAGGGGCTTGAGGCCGCATCTAAGACCTGCAATGATGGCGGCACGATCTTTTTCGCTGCCGAATGTGCGGATGGGGTGGGACGCGACGATTTTTTGAAATGGTTCGATGCCAAAACTTCGAGCAATCTCGCGGACCGACTGTGCGAGCGGTATCAGGTTAACGGTCAGACGGCGTGGAGTTTGCTCAGGAAGGCTGAGAGGTTTGACATAAAAATCGTCACCGATCTCGACCAATCCGTGACACAGAAAATGCGGCTCGAAAAGATCGACGCCGCACAATTTGCAGATATTTGTAGAAATGTGAAAAACGGCTACATAGTTCCAAATGGAGCCAAATTCAATATCGAGTTTAACTCGCCCTAATGCCGAATGTTCGCGCTATTGAATCTGTCTGGTTCCTCATCGACCGAAGAGAATCTTTTTGGCCGGTGAAGCGAAGAATGTAAATTGTTGTCTCATTTGCCTTTAGAAAGTAAAATCTACCGCTCATATTGCGTCCGGCGGCGACGTATTCAAAATTATAGATCGCACCCTTGAGCTTTCCGGTAAAATTTTCTTCTTTTCCTGAGACAAAGCCCGGACGGAATTGCAGCTTCTGTTCCTCGTCCTGGACAACATCCGTTAGTATCGAGTCTTTCGGGACGGTCAGTTTACGAACCTCGAGATGTCCGTCAAACCGGTCGCCGTAGACGTACTCGACATTAGGGCTGGTGGCCGAGGGCTTGACCGTCATTTTCCACTTTGCCTCGGGCACGGCAAAGCTGTAATCGACGGTAGGATCGTTAAACACATTTTCCTGAGCAACGGCCGAAAAGGCTGCAACTGCCAACAGGCATAACAATATGACAAACGAGAATTTATTCGATTTCATCTTTTCCTCTGCTTTGCTAATCAAACGAGTATTTTAGCGTAGTCCCGCCAAATAACTAAAGTTAGATGTACCTCCGACGGTAATTTGTTGTATACCTTTAGACCAGTTCTAAAAATTCAACTGCAAAGCATATTTAAACAGGATGAACCCTGCCGTTCAGAGGCGGGCTTGCCCGCCGGTTCCGAGGTGTTTGCCGGGCGAGCCCGCCGCTTAACTCTTACGCCTAGAACTGCAAAACGCGAGATTACTTCGCCCTTTTCCGTTTGGGCAGCGTCTAAGTGTGCAGGAAGTTTCCGTATTTTATGTTTCACGGGGTAATTAGGTCATGAATAAACGTATTTCTCTTATTAACAGAATTTTTGCCGTCGTCTCGATAGCGGCGATGTTGGCTCCGGCGATGGTTTTGACGGCCGACGTTAAGGTATCTGCGAAACCGCTCAATGAGGAGCAGCGGATAATCCACGTCCTCAACCGTCTCGGGTACGGCGTGCGTCCGGGCGACGTTGCGAAGGTCAAGGCGATTGGTTTGCAAAAATATATCGACCAGCAGCTCAATGCAATTTTGCTCGATGATTCCGTAGCGGAGAGTAAAGTAAAGGCCTTTGATGTTTTTAATATGTCGACAGCCGAGGTCTTTGCCAAATACCCAAATCCGGGCGCTCTCCTACGTCAATTGGAGGGCGGTCGCGTAGCTCAGGCAAATGCTCAGGCAAATGCTCAGGGTCAAAAACCAGTCCCGAACGCAGCAGCCGCCCCGGAAGACCCTGAGGCCATGACCAAAGAGGAACAAAAACAACGTCGGGACAAAATTCAGGCCCTCTACGCCAAGTACGATCTGAAGCCCCCAGCTCAACTTATTCCGCAGATCGTCGGCAATCGCGTTTTGCGGGCTGTTTACTCGGAACGTCAACTGCAAGAGGTTATGGTAGATTTTTGGCAAAACCACTTTAATGTGTTTGCAGGAAAAGCGGCGGTTCGTTGGTACATTCCCAGCTACGAACGAGATGTTCTGAGAAAAAATGCCCTTGGCAATTTTAAGGATCTCGTCGTCGGCACTGCACAGCATCCGGCGATGCTTTTCTACCTCGACAACTTTGAGTCGGTCTCACCGAATGCCCAGACAGTCAACGGTGCCGGTGCAAAAATGCTCGAAACGATGCTGCGAAACGGACGGCTGCCAAAGCAGGCCCGTGAGCGGCTGAAGTCGCAGTATGGCGTTTCCGACGAGCAAATCGATCAGCGAATGAGGGAGCTAAGGACCGCTCAAAATCCGCAGCAACAGCAGCGGGCCAAACGAGGTATTAACGAAAACTACGCCCGCGAACTGATGGAGCTGCACACGCTCGGTGTTGACGGCGGCTACACACAGGCTGATATCGTCGAGGTGGCGAAGGCTTTTACCGGTTGGACTATTGCAGACCCGCGCGGTTACCGTCGGGCTGCCGCCAGCATGATTGATGGAACGGAAGAAAAGCGGCTCGCCCGTGTCCAGAGAGCGGCCGGAATCCCAGAGGAAGTGGATAGCGGCGAATTCTATTTTAACGCCCGCTGGCACGATCCGAATCCGAAAAAAGTGCTCGGCGAGACAATCAACGACGGCGGCGTCAAGGATGGTCTAAAGGTCATTGATATTCTCGTTTCACGCCCGCAGACTGCAAAATTCGTCGCCCGCAAGCTGGCTGTTAAATTTGTCAGTGACAATCCGAGCGAGGCGTTGGTCGGACGCGTTGCCGATGCATTCCAGAAATCGAAAGGTGATATTAAGACCACACTCAAAGCACTTTTTAGTGACAAAGAATTTTTTGCACCCGGGAACTACCGGGCGAAGATCAAATCTCCATTTGAACTCGCCGTCAGTTCGATCCGCACACTGGGCGGGAACACAAACGCGAGTCCGGCGTTTGTCGCGATGCTCAATAAACTTGGCGAGGTTCCATACGGTTATCAGGCCCCAACCGGCTACCCCGACACGGCTGAGGACTGGGTAAATACCGGTGCTCTGCTCGAACGGCTAAATTTTGCCGTTGCCATCGCCAGCAACCGCATTCCCGGAACCCGTGTCGATCTCAAGGATTTTTCGACTCTCGACAAGGTAAAGTCGCTCGACCGGGCGATCGCCGAAATTCTTGACGGCGATATTTCCCCGGCGACACGGGCAAATCTGATCAAGCAGCTCGAACAGCCGCTGCCCGATGTGAAGGCCGGAAACGAAATGTCAGACGCCGAGATGGAGGTGCCAAACATGCGCGTCGCCGGTCAGGGAGCGCAGAACAGACAGGCGCGTTTGCTAAATCCGACGGGCAATCCGGACGTTTTCAAAGCTGTCAGTCTCGTGCTCGGCACACCCGAATTTCAACGACAATAGTTTCTGCTGTCAAAAACTTAAAGCCGGTGGTCAGATAAATTGGCCTCCGGCTATTTTTTTAGAAAGTTTGAACGTCCGATCGATAGCGGTATCTATTGGGTTTTTTCGGCAGTTCCCTAGATAGTTCGCCCGATCGCGAATACTTTAATTAGAGCGAACCCCGCAATAAAACCGCCGATGTGCGCCGCGTATGCAACGCCGCCGCCGGACGAAGGTGCAAGATAGCCGAGGACGATTTGATAAACAATCCAAATTCCCAACGCAACAAACGCCGGCACCGTTGTCAGGAAATTAAAGATTAAAGCACGAACCTTGCGCTGCGGGAAAAGCAGAATGTAACCGCCAAGCACACCCGAGATTGCCCCGGAGGCACCAAGCATCGGGATTATCGAGCTTGTATCCATCACAACCTGCGACGCGGCGGCGGCAAAACCGCAGAAAACATAAAAGATCGCATATCGAATGTGCCCAAGCAGATTCTCCAGATTGTCGCCAAAGACAAACAGAAAAAGCATGTTTCCGAAGATATGCATGATGTCCCCATGCATAAACATTGAGCTGAGGAAATTAAAATAAACCGGCAGCGGTGTCGGGTAATGCGTGATCTCGCCCAGAACCCGGCCGGACGAATCCTTAAAATCAATCAAGCCCTGAATGTCCGTACCCGACGTGATCTCACGCGGCACCAGCGAAAATGCATAGGTAAACGCCTCGTTACTGCCAATCTGCTGCAACAGCAGGAACACAAGAATATTGATGCCGATAAACGCATAGTTTACGATCGGCTGGATCTTTCGGTCAGAGTTGTCATCACTAATAGGGAACATTGCACTAAGGAAAATCGGGTCATGAAAAGAGATCGTCAACCGACAAAAAGATACCGGGAAGCAATTCCGATCTCACAACGCTTCCAAGCTCAAAAACTTTAGTCGATCCGTAAATTCCGAGCTCCGGCTCGGTGTATACCTCGACGATCCGGTTCGGAATATTCACGATCCAGACCTCGGGAAGTTCGTTGGTGGCGTAAAGGGAGAGCTTCGTGGTGCGATCGACGCGGAGGCTCGATTCGGCGACTTCGATAACGAGAATCGTCTCTGCGGGCGTCGGATGCCGCCTGCCATCGTACTTTGTCAGATCGGAAAGGACGATATCGGGTTCCGGCTCGTCATAATCGCCAAGACGCAGGGGATTCTGCCCTTGGACCTGTATCGTCTCGGGGAGGTTCAGGATGAAAAATCGAGTGAGAAAATTGACTATCCAGGCGTGCTTATCCCCAATGCTCATCTTTCTTATCAATTCTCCATCAATGATCTCCGATTTCTCGAACACTTCCACGTCGATCAGACCGAGTTCGTACATCTTGTAGTACTCGGCGACCGGGCGCCGCATTCGAACAAACGGCTGCGTCGGCGGTGCCGCGATGGTGACGTTAGTTCTGGTCATAATGACAGTATACGCTCAAAGTCGGAGCAAGCTCAAACTTTTTCCGGCGTCTTCAAAAGCTCAAATCCCTCGCTCCTCGCCACAAATGTTGCGGCCGTCAGATCACCGACTACATTAAGGGTTGTGCGGCACATATCCAGTATCCGATCAACGCCCAGAATTATCGCGATGAGGGCGGGATCGATGCCGATCATCGCCAGGATGCCGATGATAAAGGGAATAGAACCGCTAGGAACTCCCGCTGTCCCGATGCCGCCGAGGATCGCGAGATAAACGACCATAAGCTGAACGCTGAGCGTCAGGTCAACGCCGGCGAGTTGGGCGATAAAAAGCACCGTTACGCCTTCGTAAAGGGCCGTTCCGTTTTGATTTGCCGTGGCGCCGACCGTCAGGACAAAATTGTTGATCTCTTTCGGTACGCCGAGGTTTTCGTGAGAAACGCGTAGGGCAGTTGGCAATGTCGCGTTAGATGAAGATGTCGAGAATGCCGTGATAATGACAGTCCAAACCCGGCGGAAAAACTCGATCGGGCTGATCTTCGACAGCAGCCAGACCGACAGCGAATAAACGCCGAAGAAATGCAATCCCAGACCCAGAAGAACCGTGACGACAAACCAGCCGAGAGAGCGCAGCAAATCGAGCCCAAAGACGGCGATATTGGTGAAAATCAGACACGCCACCGCATAGGGAGCGAACTTCATTATTATGTCGATTATCTTCGACGTGATCGCAAAGAGCGATTCCATGACGCTAACAAACGGCTGAGAGACAGGCGCGGGCATCAGCGTGATCGCAATGCCGACGATCAGGGCGAAGAACATGATGTGGAGCATGTTCGGGTTCTCACCGGCGATGGAATTGAAAACGCTCTTTGGCACGATTGTTTTGACCGCCTGCATCAGCGGCGAATCGGCTTTCGCGGCTTCGGCTGCCTTTTTTTGTGCATCCGTCGCGGTCGCGGCACCGCTGCTGTACTTTTCTTTTAACTGCGCGGCGATCTCCGGGCTGACCTTTTCGCCCGGACGGATGGTATTTGCGAGGCCGAGGCCGATGACGACCGAAATTGCCGAGATGATCAGGCAATAGGCGAATGATTTCAGCCCGATGCGGCCGAGCTTGCGAATATCACCGATACCCGCGACGCCGACCACGAGGGACGAAAAGACGAGCGGCACAACAATCATTAGCAGTAAATTCAGGAACAGTGTGCCGACTGGCTGCGTGATGTTAGAAATGAACCACGTCACATTCGGATGGCTGCCGCCGAGAGTTTGATTGGCGATCAAGCCGCCGCCGATACCGACGAGCAAACCGATCAGTATTTTGGTATGCAGGGCGATGCCCTTTGGCTTGTCCGGCGTTTTGTCGTCGAGGTCGGTCGCCATATCACGTTCATAGGCATCGCCCGACAATTTTTCGTTGTCCTGTTCGCTCATTTGCTTATCTGGCTCCTTTTGCGGAATACAAAGTTTTGATTTTGTGTGAGTTTAGCAGAACTAAGCCGAATTTGTTAAATTTGCTACGTTGAGAGTTAACGATGTTCGAATCCATTCATTTTGAGTCGCGAGGGCGAAAAACTACTACGGCCTCAAATCCTGAGGTTCTCGCAAAATTGAGCGAAGTTGTAGGCATAGAAAATGTCATCATCGATCCCGCCCGTGTCGAGCCGTACGGGGCCGATGCGGTGAAGGAAAAATTTCCGCCCGAGGCGGTGGTTTTTCCCGAATCGACGGCTCAGATGGTTGAGATTCTAAAACTCGCTAATGAATATCTATTTCCCGTGACTGCCCGCGGCGGTGGGGTTGGTTATACCGGTGGAGCGGTTCCGGTTGACGGCGGCATCGTGATCGGAACTGACCGGATGAATAAGATCATCGAGATAAATGTGGATGATTTATACGCGATCTGCCAGCCGGGGATTACGACGTTTGAGCTGCAGCAGGCGGTGGAGAAGCAGGGATTGATGTTCGCACCCGATCCGGCTAGCTACAAAGACAGCTTTATTGGCGGCAATATAGCGGAAAATGCAGGCGGCATGCGGACGCCGAAATATGGCGTGACGAAACATCACGTTCTCGGCATGGAGATCGTTACGGCGACGGGCGAGATCATTCGCACGGGCGGCAAAACAGTGAAGAACGTCGTCGGCTTTGACCTGACGGGCCTGATGTGCGGCAGCGAGGGAATGCTCGGTATTATTACCGAAGCCACGCTCAAACTGCTCCCGATGCCTGAGGCCACATCGACCGTGCGAGCAAACTTTCGCTCGATGGAAGCGGCGTGTAAGGTCCTGACCAAATTCACGCCGCATGGCCTGCTGCCGATGGCGATGGAGGTTCTCGACAAGTTTTGCGTGGCGGCCGTTGAGGAGAATTTTGCGTTTGGGCTTTCGAAAGAAGCCGAGGCAATCTTGCTTGTGGCTGTCGACGGTTCGCGCGAAGAGGTCGAGAAAAACGCCCTCACGATCGAACGCATCATCGCCGACAACGGCGGATTCGACATTCTGCGGGCCAAATCGAAGGAGGAAGAGGACAAACTCTGGGACGTCCGCCGTGCGATATCGCCATCGCTGATGAAATACGGCACATTGAAGATCAACGAAGACGTCGTCGTCCCGCGTTCCCGCGTACCGGAACTCGTCGCCGGCGTCGAGCAGATAGGCAAACGGCACAATACCTTTGTAGCCAACTTCGGCCACGCCGGCGATGGCAACATCCACGTCAATTTTGTCGTTGACCGCGATGACGCCGACGCGATAACGCGTGCCCGCCAGTGCGTATCCGAAACATTTCAGTTATCAGTCAAACTGGGCGGCACCATCTCCGGCGAGCACGGCATCGGCTACGTCAAGGCCCAATACCTAGACTACGCCATCGACAAACCGACGCTCGATATCATGAAAGGCATCAAAAAAGTGTTCGATCCTAATGGGATATTGAATCCGGGGAAGATGTTTGTTTGATTGAAAAGAGTGGTAAAATTACGCATTATGAACGCTATCAATATCAACAAGGACATCCTGAGCGGAACGCCGGTTTTTAACGGCACACGCATCCCGGTTACAATTCTGTTTGATTACCTCGAGGATAATAAGTTGGATGAATTCCTTGATAATTATCCCACGGTCACAAAAGATCAAGTCGCTCAGGTGATCAAAATCGCCGGGAAACTCGTTAGCGATGGCTCGGCGCTGAATGAAAATCTTAATTGACGAAAATCTACCGCTGAAACTCGTAAGAGGCATTGGTGAAAACCACGAAGTCCATTCAGCTCGTGAAATGGGGTGGCACGGGAAAAAGAATGGGGAACTCCTCGGGTTGATGACTCTTGATGGGTTTGAAGGATTTGTCACAATGGACAAAAGTCTTCCAAACCAACAGAATCTCACCAAATTTTCGATTACGATCTTCGTACTCCGAGGCAAAAACAACAAACTTGAAACCCTGGAAGCTCTAATTCCATCGATCCTCGCGCACATCGACCGCGGAGGAGAAGGCGGGGTAATTGAGGTTTCTCAGTAACAAGGTCTTTTTCTCGGATAAACTATTATGAAAATTTCTATGATTCTGTCGGCGTTTCTACTCGTATCGGTCCTCCTAATATCCGCCGATGCTCAGTCGACCAATAAAACCATCGTCCTCGTCCGTCACGCCGAAAAGATGCCGGCGGTTGATACTGATAAGGGCGATCCGGATCTTTCGCCAGAGGGCCGTCAGCGGGCTGAGCGGTTGGCTGAGGTTTTGAAGAAGTATAAGCCGCACGAGATATTTGCGACCGATTACAAACGCACCAGACAAACCGCCGAACCGATTGCCAAGGCCCGAAAGAAAAATATCCAGACCTACGACCCGACAAAACAGGCCGATCTTGTCGCCAAAATAATGCCGACCAAAACCGATCACTACCTGATCGTCGGCCACAGCAACACCATTCCCGCTCTCGCAAATCTGCTTGCAAAAAAAGAACTTTTCCGCAATCTGCTCGACCCCGAATACGGGGTCTTTTGGGTGATCAGGATGAAGAACGGCGTTGTTACGAAGGTGGAAGTGTTTCCATATTAGAGCGATTCAAAAAGGCTTGAATAACGGAGAGGTTTGGAATAAACTAACGATATGAACTCGCTGGAATTTACAACTAAGATCGAGCACGGGGTTATCCACCTGCCAAGCGAGCATCAGGAATTCGATAATGAAATTGCCCGCGTGGTCGTGACGGTGGATTCCAGCGAGGAAAAGTTGGCGAAGAAGGATCGACTTTTCGCTGCTCTTAGGAAAATGCAGGAAGCTGACATATTCCGTAACATTAAGAATCCGTCTGAGTGGCAACGTAAACTACGCGATGAGTGGGAATAGAGCTGTCCTGGACAGCAACGGCGAAAGTTTGTGGGGCCGAATTGATAACAGACAATATATCGGACTTTCACGGAAGCGATTCATCCATTGCGATCACGGGTATCGATAATCTATTTATCTAATCGAACGATTGCTCCACGCGGGTATGCTCATAAATACAGCGGCGGCCATTATATTACTTTTTGCATCCCTGGGATGCTTTACCCAAACTCCTGAGTTCCCTAAGCGGACCGTAACCTGGAAGTTAAACAACCTAAAAAAGATCGGCGGGTACGCGGTTGAAGTACTGGGGGCTCCACAAGTTGTAAAAACAGATCGCGGCAATGCGATTGTTTTTGACGGGACGCGTGACGGGATTTTTATTCAGACAAATCCGCTCGCGAGTGCCAATAAATTCACGATCGAGGCCATCTTTCGCCCCGATGCGGGCGGTGCGAAAGAGCAGCGTTGGCTGCACGTCGAGGATACGGAGAATGTCGAGAGCCGTGCAATGCTTGAGACCCGGCTAAATGGCGGCGAGTGGTTTCTCGATACTTTTCTAAAGTCCGGTGACAGCCGGATGCCGTTATTTGCCGAGAACTTCAAACATCCGGTCGGTCGCTGGTATCACATCGCACTCGTTTACGACGGCGCGGAGATGCGGCATTATGTAGATGGAAAGCTTGAACTTGCTGGCAAGCTAATCTTCAAAACCTTTGGCAAGGGAATAACGTCAATCGGCGTTCGTCAGAACAAGGTCTATTGGTTCAAGGGCGCGGTTCTCAAGGCACGCTTTACAAACCGGCCACTCGCTCCCGCTCAATTTATGAAATAGCGAATTTTGTGTACGCGATCTTTCCCGCGAGGGCGTTTGACAGGAAATTGGGAATGCCGCCGTTGACGATCCATGTTTCGGTGTTTTCACGCTGACAGATCATCGCGGCTTCGAGTTTTGAGTTCATCCCGCCGGTTCCCAGGCCGGAATCGCGTTCTTCGACGAGTGCGCGGGCCTCGTCGATATTATCTATCTCGGTTATCAATTTCGCGTCCGCGTGAAGGTGCGGGTTCTTATCAAAAACACCATCGATATCGCTAGCGAGCACAAGCAGGTCGGCTTCGATCAAGGTTGCAACGAGAGCCGAGAGCTTGTCGTTGTCGCCTAACAGAATTTCTTCGACCGATGTGGTGTCGTTTTCGTTGATGATCGGCAGGTAGTTGTATTTGAGGAGTTCGGTGATTGTGTTAAGCGTGTTTTGCCGCGAGGTTTCGTTCTCGAAATCGCGATAGGTCATCAAACACTGCGCAGTCGGAATCCCAAAATCGCTGAAAACTTCGTTATATATCCGCATCAATAGCGGTTGGCCGATCGCGGCCATAGCTTGTTTTGATTCGACCGGTCTGCCGGTGTCCTTGATGTTGATGTACTGCTTCGCGGCGGCGATCGCACCGGATGAGACGAGTACGATGTTGTATTCCTCGCGCAACTCGAGTATCTGACGACCGATATCCTCGATCTTTCCGCGCGAGATCAACTTTGTGCCGCTTGTCAGGGTTGAGCTGCCTATCTTTAGAACCAGTTTCTTTTTCACTTACTCGTTAATGTTGACTGTCGACCGAATCATGCATCTGATGATTATAGTTCAATACCGAACAAAACGTACCTGAAGCGATTTATAAACAGCCGTGAGACGGCAAGGGATGGATTAGGCCGGCCACCGCTATTCTAGCTGGCCTCGACGCCAACCACCTGTGTTCCGCAGAAAAATCTAAACGTCTCGGCGGTACCCTCGTCGTGCATACCAGAAAGCCCCCACGCCGCTCGCGGTGCCATCTTGACTTTGGTCAAGCGGCGTTGTCCAGCATTTCCCGGTGTTCGGCAAGGTCGGGCCGCCCCACGGCATTCATCAGGCGTCCATAGATCTAATGCTCCATCGGCTCTTAGGGAAACTATTAGGGAAAACACAAAAGCCCGTCAATCGTTGACGGGCTAAAGTATTGATTAAATTGGCTCCGCAGGTAAGACTCGAACTTACAACCCTTCGGTTAACAGCCGAATGCTCTGCCATTGAGCTACTGCGGAATATCGCCCGCCTAAAAGGCGGCGAACATAAAGATTAAAAATTTCACCTGCGGTTGTCAAGTTTGTGCGCGGGGCTTGGCATTTCGTGCGAAACCCGTCTAAACTGACGGCAAATGGCCAAGACCGACCACGAGACTATTATTATCCTCGATTTTGGCTCGCAATACACACAGTTGATCGCTCGGCGGGTGCGTGAGCAGGGCGTTTATTGCGAGATACATCCTTTTCATCTGTCGGCGGACGCGATCGCGGCGAAACGGCCGAAGGGCGTTATTTTGTCCGGCGGCCCCTCGAGCGTGACGGATGAGGATGCTCCGCGGGTAGAGGATGGTTTTTACCAGAAGATTGCTGTTCCGATCCTCGGCATTTGCTACGGGATGCAGCTCGTCGCCATCGATCTGGGCGGTGCGAGCGAACCTGCGGCTCGGCGTGAATACGGCCACGCGAATTTAAAGGTTTTGAGCGGCAAGACTGCTCTTTTTGAAGGGCTTCCGTTCGAACTCGACGTTTGGATGAGCCACGGCGATCATGTGACTCGTTTACCTGAGGGGTTTACAACCACCGCGACGACTGGTGATGTCGTGACGGCGATCGAAAATCCGGAACGCCACATTTACTGCGTGCAATTTCATCCGGAAGTGAGTCATACGCTGCTTGGCAAGGAAATCATAAGAAATTTCCTATTTGATATTTGTAATTGCAAAGGCGACTGGACCCCCGCTCAATTTATAAAGGAAGAGATCGAGAAAATCCGCGAGATCGTCGGCCCGACCGGAAATGTTGTCTGCGGACTTTCGGGCGGCGTCGATTCGACCGTGGCGGCGGTGCTCGTTCACGAAGCGATCGGCGACCGGCAGACCTGCATTTTTGTAAATAACGGTTTGCTGCGATACCGCGAGTTTGAGGACACGCTCGAGGTTTATAAAAACAACTTGCATCTGAACGTTCGCGGGGTCGACGCGTCAGAGGATTTCTATTCAGTTCTAAAAGATATTGTCGACCCGGAACTAAAACGAAAAGCGATCGGAGCCAAATTCATTGACGTATTCGACGCCGAAGCGAAAGAGATCGGTGACGTGAAATGGCTCGTTCAGGGCACGCTGTATCCCGACGTGATCGAATCCGTGAGCCTTCGCGGCTCGTCCGTCACCATCAAATCGCACCACAACGTCGGCGGTCTGCCGGAAAAGATGGACCTCAAGCTGATCGAGCCGTTGCGTGAGCTTTTCAAGGACGAAGTCAGGTTGATCGGCAAAGATCTGGGCATTCCGGACGAAATTCTCCAGCGACATCCATTTCCCGGACCGGGTTTGGGCGTTCGCATTCTCGGCGACATCACACCGGAAAAGGTCGAGCTGCTCCAAAAAGCCGACCGCGTCTTCATCGAGGAACTCCACAATTTCGGCATCTACCAGGACGTCTGGCAGGCTTTCGCTGTCCTGCTCCCGATCCAGTCCGTCGGCGTCATGGGCGATTTCCGCACCTACGAGCGAACCGTCGCCCTCCGCGCCGTCACCTCAACCGACGGCATGACCG
Source organism: uncultured Acidobacteriota bacterium (assembly GCA_963738935.1). Lineage (GTDB taxonomy): Bacteria > Acidobacteriota > Blastocatellia > Pyrinomonadales > Pyrinomonadaceae > OLB17. Next base: position 4,316,378 of record CAVTYF010000001.1, read on the forward strand.
CCGACTGGGCACGTTTGCCACACGAATTCCTTGCCGCTGTTTCGTCGCGAATTACGAGTGAAGTTCGTGGCGTAAATCGTGTGGTTTACGATATTTCGTCGAAGCCTCCGAGTACGATAGAGTGGGAATGATCGCTTCCAAATTTTTCTATTCGAATCTATAATCGATGTATGGGTACTTTTCATATCGGATGCAAAGTAGAAAACGTTTCTAATCGCAAGAACTCGGCGACGATCCCAAAAATGTTGGTCGATACAGGAAGTGAATACACTTGGGTTCCGTCCCTTGTACTAGAAAAACTCGGCATCGAACGGGAAAAAAAAGACCTTGCATTTGTCATGGCAAACGGCCAGACGATTACCCGAAGCGTCGGCTTTGCGATAGTCAGACTCGACGATTTTTTCACCGTTGACGAAGTTGTCTTCGCCGAAAAAGGCGATCTTCTTTTGCTCGGAGCCCGCACTCTCGAAGGCCTCAGCCTGATGGTCGATCCTCGCCAGAAGAAACTTGTCGCATCAGGCCCGATCCCGGCAGCATAAATTCCTACCTAGCGGTGTTGGACACCACATCGAATCCCGAATAATATTGGAAAGACTTTTCAATACCTTAAAACCCGGGGTCATCTATGACAAATTTCAACTGGCTCCTCGACGGGAGCATTGTCGGGCTATATTTACTTATCACAATGGCCGCCGGCCTCTACGTGCGAAAGTACGTCAGCAAGGTCGATGACTTTCTCGTCGCGGGCCGCGAGATGAACGTCTATCTCGGGATCGCATCGCTGGCGGCCACAGAATTTGGCATCGTCACATGCATGTACACGGCCGAGGCGGGATACAAATATGGCTTTGCCGGTGCGACGCCGGGAATCGCGATGGCTCTGTCGATGCTGGTGATCGGCTACACGGGATTTTGTATCAAGCCGCTGCGTGACTCAGGTGTGATAACGATCCCGGAGTTGATCGAGAAGCAGTTCGGCCCGCGTGTTCGCTGGGCCGCAGGTGTGGTGATCGTGCTCGGCGGATTGCTGAACATGGGCGTCTTCCTGCGGATCGGCGGACAGTTTCTGGTGACGATCGTGGGCCTTAAAGTCACGTCGTTCAATTTTTTGGGCTACCAGGTCGGCTATTTGGAAGCGATGATGACCGTCTTGCTCATCGGCGTTGCGACCTATACGATCCTCGGCGGAATGCTGTCGGTTTTGATTACTGACTTTCTCCAATTTGTTGTAATGAGCGTCGGGCTGATCGCGGTAACGATCCTCGTGCTGGTCTATGTTGGCTGGGACAAGATCGTCACAACTGTCGAGGTGAATTACGGGGCCGGTGGATTTAACCCGTTCGTTCATCCCGATCTCGGCTGGCCGTATGTGCTTTTTCAGGTAATGCTAAATTTTGCCGCCGTGCTGACCTGGCAAACGACTATCGCACGTGTGCTTGCGGCAAAAGATTCAATGACCGGCCAAAAGATCTACGTGAGAACGAGCTTCTTTTTCGTATGTCGCTTCTTAATTCCCGGTATCTGGGGCATCGCGGCTCTCGCAACGCTCGGCCAGGTCACGAATACGCTGGATGCAATGCCTACATTTCTCACGACCTTCGTTCCAGTCGGGCTGATGGGATTGTGCATCGCCGCGATGCTCGCGGCTGATATGTCCACTGACTCAAGCTATATGCTAACTTGGGGCAGCGTGATTTATAACGATATCATGGCTCCATTCAGAAAGAAGGAATGGTCCGAAAAAAAGGGAATCCTGATCAACCGAATGATCATTGCCCTGATCGGCGTGTTTCTGCTGTTCTACGGCTTGTGGTATCCGCTGGAGGGCGATGTTTGGACGTATTTAGGCATTACGGGAACAATCTATCTCGCCAGCATTTCCGTGCTTCTCGTCTCGTCGTGTTACTGGAAAGGTGCAAATAGCTGGGGGGCTTTCGGATCGATCATATTTGCGGCGGCGATCCCGGTCGCTTTTCTCGTGCTTGAGAAAACGCCCGCGACCAGAGATTTTGCCAAACAGATCGGGCCATATTATTCCGGCATCGCGGCGTACGTGTTCTCGGCACTCGCGATGGTCATTTTCTCATTGCTAAAACCCCGGAAAGGAGAAACCGCATGAAATACTTCTGGCTTATACTCACGCTCGCGGCGGTCACTTGGTACATCTTTGTGACGGCGTACGTTTCCTTCAAAGGCGTGACTGATATCAAGGAAATGCTCGCAAAACTGGGTGAAAAACAGGAATCAGCCGAGGACGATCTGTGATGGACGTGTTGCGAAGAATTCGCAGTTCCGTTTGTGCTGGGGAAACGACTGCAAATATGTTCGCTTCCATTCCTTACTGAACGGTTCGGCGTCTGACGCCTGAACGATTGTATAGACGCTGCCGCCAAAACCCGCGCCAAACGCCGACGCCGCCACCGCACCGATCTCACGGGCCGAACGTTGCAAAAATGCGGCCTCCGCGATCTGATTCCCGAGAAACCGCTCGGCATTCTCTTGTGAAAGGTCGATCGCGTCGCCAATTTCGTCAAGTCGGCCTTCGGCAAGAAGATCAGCCACGACCGGGATGATCTCGAAATTCTCGATTCGAAACTGCTCGACGCGGCCAAGCAATTCGCGCGTCATAAACTTTGACTTCATTCGCCTGATCTTTGCCAAAACATCGTCAACCCCGAATTCCTCAAACATCCGGGCCAGCGTCAGCCCTTTTCCAAACGTAGCGGTTATCTCCGCAACCATACGTGACACGCGGTTATAACTGTCGCGAGCTGCTCCGGTTTTCTCAGCCATGACGCCGCTCGAAGCGATAACGAATGTGTGTGTGTCAGGAAACAGAAAGTCTGCGGCGTGCCGCAGCGGCGAAAATGAGAACGCACTGATCTGATCCGCCTTTCCCAACAAAATCGCGGCATGATCCTGGCTGCCGCCAAATGTTCCGACGCCAGCAGAACCGGTCAACTCACGAAAACTCTGTCCGTTCTCAATGCAGCCGAGATATTCGGCGAGGTCAAGGTTGCTATGAATGTAGTCTTGATATCGGCCCGTGCCGCGAAGATCATTTACCAGATCCAACGCCGCAAAGACCATGATCATCAACGCACTAGAGCTGGAAAGCCCAGCCGCCTTTGGCAGATCGCTGTGAAAGCGGATGATCGCTCCGCCTTTCAGATTTTCCGGAAAGTTTGCGTTCAACCGCCTGATGACTTCGAGCGCGTAATTCGCCCAGTGGCCGGGAAGATCGATTGGGTCGTCCAGTTCTATGGAAATCTGTTCGTTCGAATCTCGATTCTCAAGAATAACGACCGGCTCTGAATGCGATTCCACCTCGGCGTGGAATCCGCGGTCGATCGCACAAACAATGCTCCGACCGCCGCAGTAATCGGTGTGTTTGCCAAGAACCTCGATGCGACCGGGAATGAACATTTATTTCGTTTTCAGAAAGTTGGCTACGTTTTCGATATCCGAACGGTTTGAAAGATCGAGTACCCCTTCGTCAGTTTTGACTGCGGTAAACTCTACACCGAGCATGTCGATTGAATATTGAACTGCCGTTGTCAACTCATATTCCCCGCGTTTTGAAGGCCCGATCAAGCGGCACGCATCAAAGATTGCGGCCGAAAACAGCCACGCGTTCATCGACACGAACGAATCTGCCTTCACGATTTCCGGTTTCTCGACGATCTGCATAAGCAGGCCGTCAGCATTGATCTCAACCGTCGCAAACTTTGCGATCCTCTCCGCACCGATGTTACTTCGCTTGATCAAAGCCTCGCGCTCGAATGCCAGTATCGCCGGACTGTTCGTTTCGCGCAAACGTCGCAGGCTGTTGACCGGGTATAGATTGTCGGAGTTGACCACGAGAAAAAGTTCGTCCGCTGCCACGCAGCTTTCCGCTGCGAGTACTGCGTCGGCGGTTCCAAGCGGTTTGTCCTGAACCACAAACTGGACGTCAAATTCTTTCACCGAGCAAAACTCACGTATCGCGTCGTGCTCCGGGCCGATCACGAGGCAAGCCTTGCTAAATCCAGCACGCGTTATATTTTCGAGAATTAGTTCGAGCAGCGTTTTGCCGTTCGCGACCGGGATCAAAGCCTTGATACCTTCGCCGGCAAAACGTTTCTGTTCTGGCGTGAGCGCGACGTCTGCAACTCCGGCACGCATTCGCGTACCGAGTCCGCGAGCTAAAATTACCGCTTTTTGAGGAAATTTGATCACGTCACGAGGTGCTCGTCACTGCAAACAGCCTGCTCATCATAATTTTGAATTGATAATTAAAAATTATTTTTCAAAAGAATTCTTATATTGATTCCATTTAGAAATAGCGATTAATCAGACTCTCGATTATCCTACGATTGACCGTTCTTTCCAAAAGGGGTTGATGAACGCGTTCAATAGGTATTTTGATGACTCGGAGGATAAGCGGATCTGGTAAATACGAATCCAATTGTCGAGTTTCGCTCCGTCGATTATTCGATAGACGGAGCGGGGATCATTGATGGCCTCGATCTCGTAATCGAGCGCGGTGAGGTGCTTGTTTTGCTCGGCGAATCTGGCTGTGGCAAAACGACCACGCTCAAATTGATCAACCGTCTGATCGAGCCGACGAATGGAGAAATTCTCGTCGAAGGTAAACGAACGACTGACTGGAACGCGATCGATCTGCGACGGCGGATAGGATATGTTTTGCAGGACGGCGGATTGTTCCCTCATATGTCTGTTCGCTCAAATGTCGGGCTTGTTCTGACGCTACAGGATATTGACGGGGCAGTTATTTCAAAACGGGCTGACGAAATGCTCTCGCTAGTCGGCCTCAACCCGGCGAAATTTGGCGAGCGGTTTCCGCACGAATTATCGGGGGGCCAGCGCCAGCGAGTCGGCGTTGCTCGTGCCTTGGCGTCTGATCCTGATCTCTTGCTGCTCGACGAACCTTTCGGTGCCCTCGACGCGATCACACGGACCAATCTTCAAAAAGAATTTGCCCGGCTCGTCCGCGATCTCGGCAAAACCGCCGTCTTCGTCACGCACGACCTGCACGAAGCAATGCTCTTGGGCACACGTATCGCGTTAATGGACAAAGGCCGCATAGTGCTGCTCGACACAGCCGAGAACTTTGCCGTGTCCGATTTGCCGCTCGCCCGCGCATACCTTGAAACGATCTAACGCAGGGAACGTATGCACCGGGAACGCAGCCGCCCTCGGCTGCAAACGCCGGTTCCTCCGGCGTGGCGAACACGGCGTAGAAATCGACATTTCGAGATCAAAAGAGCATATTAGTAAAATTATGAGTTCAATGTATCAAAACAGACGCGAGTTTTTGAAGACCGGTGCCGCAGGTTTGGCAGCGATAGCTTTGTTTCGCAATGCGAATGGCGAGATCGTAAATCTTGCTGAGGGTGAACCGTTTCCTGAGTTGGTCGAGGTGACGATCTCTCAGCTTCAATCACAGATGAAGTCCGGTAAATTAACCGCACGTAAGCTCACCGAAATGTATCTCGAACGCATAAAGCAGATCGACACAAAAACGCGCTCGGTACTCGAACTAAACCCAGACGCACTCTCGATTGCTGACGCGATGGACAAGGAGCGAAAGCGAGGCAAGGTTCGTGGCCCGATGCACGGAATTCCGATTCTCATAAAAGACAACATCGATACCGCCGATAAAATGAAGACCACCGCCGGCTCGCTCGCTCTCGTTGACGCACCGACACCAGCGAAGGACGCGTTCGTTGTTCAGCAGATGAGAAAGGCCGGTGCAGTCATCATCGGCAAAACAAACTTGAGCGAATGGGCCAATTTCCGCGGAAATCCGCGTGGAGGGCGAGGAACCAGCGGATGGTCGGGTCGCGGCGGGCAGACAAACAGTCCGTATTTTCTCGATCAAAACCCCAGCGGATCGAGTTCGGGTTCGGGCGTGTCGGTCTCGGCCAATCTTTGCGCTGTCGCTGTCGGTACCGAGACCAACGGCTCGATAATCTCGCCTGCGGTGACCAATGGAGTTGTCGGAATCAAGCCGACGGTCGGCCTCATTTCCCGCAGAGGTATCATCCCGATCGCACATACACAGGACACCGCTGGCCCGATGGCCAGGACCGTGGCCGATGCGGCGGCTTTGCTCGGCGCAATGGTCGGCCCTGATAAACAGGACGCAATTACAGCCGACGCCCACAAAAAAGGTACAAAAGACTACACAAAATTCCTCGATCCAAACGGCCTCAAGGGTGCCCGACTCGGCCTTGTCATGGTTCCCCCAAGACAGAATCCGGAACCGTTCAAGGCATTTTGGCTGCCGTTTATTGACAAGCTGCGCGCAGCGGGCGCAACGCTGGTAGATGTAACGTTTCCCGATTACGGCCCGACGCAGGCTGATCGGACCTCTATTTTACAATATGAGTTTAAGACCGACCTGAATAAATATCTCGTCGGTCGCGGCTCGAAATACCAGACTCTCGAAGACCTGATCAAATTTAACGAGGACAACAAGGACAAGGAGCTGCAGGTCTTCGGCCAGGAAATCTTTATCGAGTCGCAAAAGAAAGGCGACCTTACTGAAAAGGCGTATCTCGACGCGATCGCTAAGGTTCACAAATCGGTCCGCGAAGACGGCATCGATCGCCTTCTGGAAAAAAATAATCTTGATGCCTTCGTCGGTCCGACGGGTGGGTCGGTGGGAACCGCCGCGGTCGCCGGTTACCCGTCGATCACCGTACCGGTCGGCCTCCGTAACATGCCACCTTCGACAAATGCGGCCGGTGCGGCCATTCCAGGCACAACCCAGGCAACCGGCATACTGTTTTTCGGGCCAGCCTGGTCCGAACCAAAGCTGATCAAATACGCGTACGCCTTCGAACAATTAACAAAAGGCCGCGTAACGCCGCAGTTTCTGCCGACGATTCCGAAAAAGGTGTGAGAACGGCGTCTGCCCATGTACCAGTCACTTAAAAATATTGTAAGCGCCATCAGATACAACTATACTAAACTCGCGGTCTTCTAATTACGTTTTGTTATTGGGGGAAGAAGATGTATAGTAACTGCGTTTTACTTATTCCATCAGATCGGAGTCTTCCCTTGTTAGATAATTCCCTGGGTTTGCCAGATTCCCAAACAATCAAAGATTTTATTGTAACCCTAGGTTGGGTTAAGGGCATGTTTGCGCTATTCTTTTGGGTTACCCAAGGTTGGATATATTTTCTATACCGCGGGCGACTAAAAGACCGGCAAAAAGAAATTGATAGGCTGGCAAAAGACAACCGTGAATATCGAGACAGGTTCTTAGATATGCTCGATCAGCGGTTTGATTCTAACCCGTTATCTCCGGTGGGAGAAACGAAATCGATGCCGCCCGAGGCGGCGGCATCTAAACCAATCGCCCCCGAAGGTGAACCTAAGCAGTTAGCCCCGGAGGGAGAAACTAAATCGGTGCCAGAAGTGGGGGCACCCAAGTCGTTAGCCCTGGAGGGTGAACCTAAACAGTTAGCCCCGGAGGCCGATCCCAAACCGTTGCCCCCCGAGGGGGAGCCAAAAGAGTGAGGGCATTATGTACACTTACATTTTAATACTACCTTCAGCAATCGCTGCCGTGCTAATGATTGTCTATTTGCATCGTCTGCGAAAGCATGATGAGGTTCTTTTTCAATTCTGTCAGAACCGACGAGAAATTATGACCTCGGTTCGTAAGGAGAATGTTGAATTTTCGCCGGAGGCCTATAAGGATGTGCGCCACATCTTAAGTGTCACGAATGACACCATTCATTATTTTAATGAATGTAAGCCCCATCATTTTAATTTACGTCGATTCGTTGAGTACATGATTTCCCAAAATGTAATGAATGAGGAGCCAGAGGAAGAGTTTGCGAGTCCAGAGATTGAAAAATTTTATGAAGGACATATCAGCGCCCTATTAAATGCGTTTTTTGCCTTCACGCCGTTTATCAAATCTGAGATTGTATTGCGTATGGCAGTCTTTCTCGCCCAAACGGTCGGCAGACTTGGGATTGTTAAACTAAAACATCACGCTTCTGAATGGGCGGAAGTCTTTTCCTGGGTAAAGAAAGAGGCTAACGATCGCAATCTCTTGTACAACTAAAACGACTCCTCAGAACAAGAACCTCTAAGATTGAAGCCCTAGAACAAGAAGCTTAGAGGTAAACCTGTTTTTTTTTCAAGGCAGATGAATGGATTTCTGGCATTTATTAGAAACAATTGGCCAGAACTGTTCACCTTAACCCGCGAGCATATCTTCCTTGTTTTTATCTCGACCGGGGCGGCGATCTTGCTTGGTGTGCCGCTTGGGGTTTTGCTGACGAGGATCAAGGCCTTAAGGACGCCGGTTTTGGGATTTGCAAATGTCATGCAGACAGTGCCGAGTCTGGCGTTGTTTGGTTTGCTGATCCCGATCCCGTTTATCGGCGGCATCGGTGCGCGGACGGCGATTATTGCGCTGGCGCTGTACGCGTTGCTGCCGGTGATACGCAATACGGTGACCGGAATTCTCGGCATCGAGCCTAAGCTGATCGAGGCTGCCGACGCGATGGGTATGACCGGTGGACAGCGTTTGCGAATGGTCGAATTGCCGCTTGCGATGCCCATAATTCTTACAGGCATTCGAGTTGCTGTCGTAATATCGATCGGCGTTGCGACAGTTGCGGCGGCGGTCGGAGCAGGCGGGCTTGGGACATATATCTTTCGCGGTTTGAGGCAGAACGACAATAATCTGCTGGTTGCGGGAGCGATGGCGTCGGCGTTGCTCGCCTTGATCTGCGATTTCGCTCTCGGTCAATTTGAAAAGAGCTACTCGATCACCGAACGTCACATCTCGCGACGGCGGAGGTTTGTGGCTGTCGGCGTTGCCGGTGTTTTGGCGTTACTCGTGGGAATCGGATTTATTTCAAATTTCAGATCTGAAATTTCAAATAAAGAGGCTGGCCTTGATATTGGAACGCCACAAAAGATCATTGTCGGCTCAAAGGATTTTACCGAGTCGGTTATCCTGGCGGAGATTTTGGCGCAAATGCTTGAGAAGCAAGGTTTTGCGGTTGAACGAAAACTTGAGCTAGGCGGCGATCTGGCCCACAAAGCCCTTATGTCGAACGAGATTGATGTCTATCCTGAATACACTGGCACGGCCTACACCGCGATACTCAAACATCCGCCGATTACCGACGCTCAGGCCGTTTATGATCAAACAAAGGCCGAATATGCAGATAGATTTAAACTAAGCGTTAGCCCGTCGCTCGGTTTTTCAAATGACTTCGCGATCCTCGTTCGCGGCGATGTCGCGCGCAAAAACAACCTCAAAACCATCTCCGACGCCGTTCCGATGGCGAAAACGTGGCAGGCTGGATTTGGGCAGGATTTTATGTCGCGTGCCGACGGCTACGCGGAATTTGCTAAGGCGTACGGCTTTGCGTTCGCCAAACAGCCACGCGAAATGGACCTGTCATTAACCTACCGCGCTCTCCAATCGAGCGAACTCGACATCATCGCCGGCAACTCCACCGACGGCCTCATCGCCGCCCTCGATCTATTTCAACTCGAGGACGACAAACGCTACTTCCCGCCCTACCAAGCCGTCTTCATCGCCCGCCGCGAGATCGACGATATTCTGTCCGATGCCTTTGCAAAACTAAACAATGCCCTAACAACCGAAGAAATGCGGCGTATGAATTATGAGGTGGATGGTAAAAAACGTACGCCCCGCGAGGTCGCAAACGAGTGGCTAAACAAGAGGTAGCTCGTGCAAGCCGGTTTTGTAGTAAGTCGAGTGGGGGTTATTTCAAAAATTAGGGGTGAATTTTTTTGTATTTTAAATTATCGCGGTTTTTTCGACCATGAAATCGTATTTTTAAATGTGGCACGTGCCACATTTTATCCGTCTTAGATCGCTGCGGGCCAGTAATTATGGGGCTTGGCTACGCGAGCTGATTGTAAAGAACAAAGAAAATTCCACCCCCTTGGTCGCGAAAAAAACGGCTCCAGTCGACCGAATTCAGCCCGATTGGTAGAGGATTTTGCCAGATTGGTCAAAAGTGCTTTCATCGGAAAGACGGTTACCAGATAACTGCGTTCCCAGATGTCCACATGAATACGAAGGCGCTCCAAATTCTCGCTTCCTACACCTCGACTTCAAAATCCTGACATTCGCGAAAGCTTATTCGGTAATTATCGAATAATTGATCGCGTCCGGCCAAAAGCTCTCGAAATCCTCACGATTTATCATGGATCTCGGTTGCTAGTACCCGATGAATTGGGCTGTAATGCGGCGAAACCGCCACCGTAGCCGCGATGTTACCCCCCGCCGATTATGTCACGCGGCCAATGCCACCTTCAATTTTCTCAAAAACTTCTTATCCATTAACAAATCGTCTTTAAGGTTCTGCTTTTCCGATTCCGTTTTGTCGCCGTCAACGAGCCGTCGCAATGCGTTATTGATGAGCGTCTGGTAGCCAACATTCTCCGTTTCTGCCGTTTCCTTGAATTTTGAGATAATATCCGCATCGAGATAGATCGTCACGCGACTCTTCTTCTCGCCGCGCGCCTTTACGATTCGCTGTTTTAATTTAACCAGTTCGTCTCCTTCGACTATTCGGAAGCGTTTTAAAAATGCTTCTTCGCTCGCAAAAACTTCGTCTGGATAATCGTCAAGTTCTGTTTCTTTGTTGTTCATATCGTCTCACCATCCATCGTTCCGCCGACGAGCCGTTATAAGGCGAATCTCGTCATCACGAAAAGTTATCACGACGGCAGCCAAGCCGTATTCTGCTGATTTGCCAATAATCAACCATCGTTCTTCTGAACCGCCGTGCTGGAAATCGGCAATGTAGAGGGCAAAAGGATCATCGAGTACATCCTCGATTTTCTTGAAATCGATCCCATGATCCTTAATCACCTGCCGCCGTTTCTTTTCATCCCAAGTGATCATTCAGTTTGATTATACATATACTCTATATGCATGTAAATTATTTACACGGCGACTGGCGCGGCGATCTTGCCCCAGGATTGATAGGTATCTAATTTCAAATTCTCGAATTTGAAATTGAGCAGACCGGCGAGGCCCTTCAATCCATCAGCATTTACAAATTCCAGTTTTGGCAGGGGCATTGGCTCGCGGGAGAGTAGTTCATTGACTTGTTCGAGGTGATTACCGTAGATGTGCAGGTCGCCGAATGTATGTATAAAATCACCGACTTCGAGGTCGCACACATGGGCGATGAGATGGGTGAGCAGCGCGTAGCTGCTGATGTTAAACGGAACACCGAGAAAGGCGTCGGCGCTGCGTTGGTAAAGCTGACAATGGAGTGTGCCCCTCGAACGCGGAATGCGGAATGCGGAATGCGGATTCAAATCCGGTTTCGAGTGAGTAGTTCCTTTGTTCTCGACTTTGAACTGAAACAACGTATGACACGGCGGTAAAGCGACTTCGTCACATGTTTCCGGATTCCAGCCGGTGACGATGAGGCGGCGTGAATTGGGGTTTTCAGTAATCTCGCGGATCAGCCGGGCGATCTGATCGACGCCATTTGTTTTCGGGTATTCGCCGCCGAACGAGCGCCACAGATAACCATAGACCGGGCCGAGGTCGCCTTCGGCCCGGTTGAATCTCGCTGTTTGTTCGCTCGTCGCCCATTCGGCCCAGATATCTACGCCTCTCGCGTTGAGATCTTTTTCATTTGTCGAACCGCTCAAGAACCAAAACAATTCCTCCGCGACCCAGCGAAACGGCACGCGTTTGGTAGTCACGATCGGAAACCCTTCACGCAGATCAAAACGCGTCTGATAGCCAAACGTCGAGATTGTACCTGTGCCCGTTCGGTCTTCGTGCTTCGTGCCGTGGGCGAGTATGTGGTTGAGCAGGTCGTGATACGGTTGCATTCTTATTAATTGTAAATTCGTAATTGTTAATTGTCAGTAGACAGCGGACGGTTTTCCTAATAATTCAATTAACAATTATCAATTAACAATTTACAATTACATTTCGTGAATCGTATGTCAGCGAAACTAGAAGTCAGTTTTAACTCACCGCAATGCGGATGGATGTCGATCGGGTTTGACGACGGCGTCAGTGAATTTCACTCGACGACCGCTCATGCGCCGCATGCATCGGCATTGCCGGAGTTGATGCGGATTTTGACCAAGCTCGCCGATCCGGCGTCGGCTGAGGATGAATTTCTGCTGAAATGGAACCGTGACCCGGAAGAATTCGATTTCAGGTTCGTTCGCGATGGCGCGATGGTTGTTATCGAGATCTATCAATATCCGACCGACGAGCGTGATTCTCATGATCGCGAACTGGTTTTCTCACATGCTGGTTCGGTTGCCGATACGATCGCTGCTTTCGGTCTGACATTCGAACAACTTTATGCGGATCGCGAAACTGACGAGTTTGAATTCAATTGGCGACAGCCGTTCCCGTTTCGCGAGTATGAACAATTCAAACAGGGTTTTTCGCCGTCGAATTAGTTTGCTCGGTGTCATGAAATTCGTGACCGTCGCTCGAAAATTGATTATAATAATTAGATGAATACTGTATTGTCACAGATTGAATCCAGCATAGTGCTGCTGCCCGCAGACGAACAATTGACCCTCATTTCACGCGTTGCGGAGCGACTTAGTAGAAGACAGGACGCAAGGTCGGATTTTGGAGACCGGATGATCGAGATGGCAGCGGATCCTGAGATTCAGCGAGAAATCAGGGAAATTGAACGTGACTTTCGGATAACCGAAATGGACGGGCTTGATCGTGATTAAACGGGGCGAGATATATTTTGTCGATCTCGATCCTTCGACGGGCCGCGAACAGGCTGGGCGTCGCCCGGTTATAGTTCTTTCGTCGAACTGGATAAACCGTCTGCCGCTGGTCGTAACGGTAATTGCTGGTACAAAAGGGTCGCACCTATCAAAGGATTTTCCTTCAAACGTCCGATTATCACCAGCGGACACAGGGCTCGATGTTGAGACCGTTTTTCTTTGTTTCCAGCTTCGGGCCGGCGATATAGCTAGATTTCCACCCAGGCCGGCCGGCAAAACGTCTGCAAATGCAATGACAGCGATCGAAAAGGCTGTCCGGCTCTGTCTTGAACTGTGAAAGAAAAACTACTAGACCTATTGGCCTGCCCGACCTGCGGCGGTGATATTTTGTTGGCTTACGCCAGTAAGTATGACGGCAAAGAGATAATTGACGCCGTTTTGACGTGTCAGAAATGCACGCGAGAGTATAAGGTTGTGCGTGGTGTGCCGCGATTTGTTGATCTCGGTAAGATTGAGGACGACAAGGCTGCGACGGCTGAGAATTTTGGCTGGCAATGGACCAATTTTACGCAGGAAGACCCGAAATATAATGAACAATTTCTTGGCTGGCTCCAGCCGGTCAAGCCCGATTTTTTTGAAGGCAAGGTCGTCCTCGAAGGCGGGTGCGGTAAAGGCCGCCACACAAAGCTCGCCGCCCAGTGGGGAGCCGCTGAGGTCGTCGGGATCGACCTCGGCGATGGTGTGGAATCGGCATTTGCCCTGACGCGCGATCTGCCGAATGCTCACATTGTGCAGTGCGATATTTTCAAGCTGCCGTTCAAAAAGGCGTTCGATTACGCGTTCAGCGTCGGCGTTTTGCACCACACTCCCGATCCGAAAAAGGCGTTTGTTTCGCTTGCCGGAAAAGTGAAACCGGACGGTCACATCTCAGCGTGGATCTACGGAGCAGAGAATAATGAATGGATCACAAACTACGTCGACCCAGTCCGCACGGGCTTTACGTCGCAGATTAGTCAGCCGGTCCTGTATCAGCTTTCAAAATTGCCGACGCTCGGCGTTTTTCTCACCACAAAACTCATCTACCGACCGCTAAACGCCGCCTCAAAAGGCATCGCGAACAAGCTGTTCTATAACGAATACCTCAATCATCTCGGCTCATTCGGCTGGCGCGAGCAGCATAATATCGTGTTTGACCACCTCGTCGCACCGACCGCTTTCTATATTTCAAAAGAAGATTTTGCGACGTGGTGGGATGAAATAAACGCACAGGACGTAGAGATCATCTGGCATAATGAGAATAGCTGGTGTGGGTTTGGAAGAGTATGAGTATCGGCATTCTAGCATTCCTGGGTTTTATGCTATGTGTTTTTGCCTTGCTCTATCTCCATGATGCGATTCTCCAGATATTGCACGACGGTTATCAAAAGGAGTGGGTGAAGATTGGGCGACCGTTAGGCGTTCTTTTCTTCAATCCGGATGGATTCTGGGCTCGTTTCGATTTTCGACGTTGGCGAGCGACTCAGAACTTTCAATATCGGTTGCTTTTTTGGGCTCCTTCGGCGCTTTCGGAGGATTTGAGTGCGTTACGATTGCTCAGGATCTATCGCCTAACTTCCGTCTTGTCATTTGTCCTGTTTATTCTGTTCGTCTTTCACGGAATTTAAGTATGAAGTTCGATAAGGGCATTGACAAAAAATATCGCAAATCCGTCGAGGACGCTTTCGCCACGATTATGGCGAAGGGGAACGACAATCATCGTTATGTGATGAATCACATCATGGGGTCCGATCTGCTGATTCGCGTCCAACCGGTGAAAAAGATCAATGCTTCGGGCATCACGGGCCTCATTAGTTCGGTCAAAACAAATTACCGGCTTGCGACCGAACGTCTGAGTTTGCGCGAGGCTCTGGGCGAGATATATATCGCGATTGCCGAAGAGACCATCAACGGCGGCGGTCAACGCGGGTGCGAGGGCACGTTTGTCCACGAAGGCCGCCACGCGTATGATTTCGCCCAAACGATCGAGAGCCTTTCGAATGCCGATATGAATCCGATCGGTATATTTGACCCCACGCTATACGAACTCGAATGGGAAGCACATAAAACCGCCGCTGCCTACATGATCTGCATCGGTAAAAAGGACTATCTCGACGAAGGCCTCAATCTGATGATGCTTTGCGGTACCGATGACGGCGGCTGTAAGGTGAGCGACGACGGCATTTGGCGGCGGCTGAAAGACAGCTATGGCCTCGCCATCGATGGCAATCAGGGTGCCTTGGCGAGCGAAATGATGGGAATTAGGGTCTAAGAAAAGTTAGCCACGAATTACACGAATGGCACGAACTAGAACCGGTGATCAAATTCGTGTCATCCGTGGAATTCGTGGCAAAATAACGTTTATGAGTACGACTTTACCTCAGGAAATGCAGCAGCACACATACGCCATCATGGACGAGGTCGAGGGCTCGCACTGGTGGTTTGTCGGTCGTCGGGCGATCCTTGAGAGTTTTCTACGCGGGATTATCGAAAAACTAAGCTCCCCTCCTTACAAAGGAGGGTTGGACGCCGCTTTGGGCGGACGGGGTGGTTCTCTCGCGAGTAAGAAACCATCTGAAACGGGCACGTTAAACCTCCGCATTCTCGATGTCGGCTGCGGAACCGGGGCAAATCTTGAAATGCTCGCCCAATTTGGACACGCAGAAGGCGTCGATATTTCGGATGACGCCCTGGAATTCTGCCGTCAAAAAGGTTTGAAAGTGCAGAAAGGCCTCGCCGAGACGTTGCCCTGGGCGGACGAGACTTTTGAATTGACCACTGCGCTCGATGTCGTGGAACATCTCGATGACGACATCGCCGGACTCAAAGAGATGTTTCGCGTGACGAAACGCGGCGGTTATTCGCTAATCTTTGTGCCGGCATTTATGTGGCTATGGGGTGTGCAGGATGATATTTCTAATCACCGCATCCGCTATACAAAATCGCAGATTGTCGAACGTTTGAAAAAAGCAGGTTACGAGATCGAACGCGCGACATACGCCAACTGGACATTCTTCGCCCCGATCCTCGGCGGCCGCCTGCTGATGAAGCTGACTGGCATCAAACCCGAATCCGAAAACAATATCAATATTTCGGCGCTAAATGGAGTATTTGGAAAGCTGTTTTCGTCGGAGCGATTTTGGCTGAATAAATTCAATTTTCCGTTCGGCGTGTCGATAGTGGTGGTTGCAAGGAAGCCTGCGTAATAGATCAGTATAATCGGTTCTATTTATGTCGGGATGTCTCGAGACGGGCAGAGTCCGTAAAATCTGTGTTCGATTCAGAAATTATAGTAGAAATTTGCGCGGATTCTGTTGAATCGGCCGTTGCCGCCCAAGCCGGCGGAGCGCATCGGGTTGAGCTGTGCGACAACCTGATGGAAGGCGGCACGACGCCGAGTTTTGGGGCGATCGAGGTCGCCCGGCGACTGCTCAATATCAAACTCCACGTCATCATTCGACCGCGGGGCAGCGATTTTCTTTACTCCGATACTGAATTTGAGATCATGAAACGCGACATCGCCGCCGCAAAAGGCCGCGGCGTGGACGGTGTTGTGTTCGGGTTGCTTGATCGCGAAGGGAAAATCGATGTGCGGAGAACTGCTGAGCTGGTTGAGCTGTCGCGGCCGATGTCGGTGACATTTCACCGCGCGTTTGATGTTTGCGCCGACCCGTTTGTCGCCGTTAGTCAGTTGGCTGAGATTGGCGTTGACCGAATTCTGACATCAGGGCAGGAGGCAACGGCGGTCGAGGGTTCTGAGTTGATCGCAAAACTTGTCGAGCATGCCGGTGACCGCCTTATCATCATGGCCTGCGGCAATCTAAATGAACGAAATATCAATCGCGTAACAGCCGAAACCGGAGCGAAAGAACTTCACTTCACCGGTTTCCGCTCCATCGAAAGCGAGATGCGGTTTCGGAACGAACGTGTTTTTATGGGCGGTGCGCTCCGGCCACCGGAATATTCACGCTCGGTCGCTGATGCCGACATTGTCCGCAAAACGATCTCCGCAATATAAAATCGACTACTTTTGGTTAGTTTGACAACATTTTTCCCGCGAAAAGTGTAAATTAGTAATTTTGTTAACCTGATAACAATGGATACTACTGAACGCACAGATACAACTGGGAAGGCTCCGGAATTATCGCTCTTTTTGCCTGTTCTCGATGAAGAAGAGAACCTGAAGCCGATGCACGAGAAGATCCAGTCGGCTCTCGACGCTCTCGGCAAAACGGCCGAGGTGATCTACGTCGATGACGGTTCGACGGATAAGAGTCTTGAGATATTGAAGGAGATCGCCGTGAGCGACAACCGTGTGCGAGTCATATCTCTGAGACGTAATTATGGTCAGACGGCCGCGATGTCGGCGGGCATTGACGCGGCGAAAGGTGAAATACTGATCCCGATGGATGCCGATCTGCAAAACGATCCGGCAGATATCAAACGCCTGCTCGACAAACTTGACGAAGGCTACGACGTTGTCTCCGGCTGGCGAAAGAACCGTCAGGATAAGCTGATTTCCCGTAAAATACCGTCGCAGATCGCGAACCGAATAATTTCATGGATCGGCGGTGTGCCGCTGCATGATTACGGCTGTTCGCTCAAGGCGTATCGCCGAGATGTGATCCAGGACGTGCGGCTTTACGGCGAGATGCACCGCTTTATACCGATCTATGCGAGTTGGGCGGGCGCCCGCGTGGCCGAGATACCGGTCGATCACCACGCCCGGACGATGGGCAAATCAAAGTACGGCATTTCGCGCACGATTAAGGTCGTGTTTGACCTAATGACGATCAAATTCATGGCGTCGTACGGAACCAAGCCGATCTATGTTTTCGGCACATTTGGCATGATCGCGTTCTTGTTGTCGATGATCTCAGGCGTTTGGTCGATAGTATTGAAATTTTACGGGACATCGTTCATCCTCACCCCGCTGCCAGTGATAACGGTCGTAATGCTCGCTATATCAATGCAGTTTTTCCTAATGGGCTTGCTCGCCGAATTGCTTGTGCGGACCTATCACGAATCGCAAAACAAGGCGATCTATGCGGTGCGGGAGAAGGTTGGATTCGACGTGTGAGCAGTAAGCAGTGAGCGGTGAGCAGAAAAACTGCTGACTGCTGACGGCTAACTTCTGACGGTTAACTGTTCTATGTGCGGAATCACAGGCTGGATAAACCTGAAACAATCTGACACGAGAGATCATACCGAGGCCGTGCTGCACTCGATGTGCGAGCGGATCGTACATCGCGGGCCTAATTCTGAGGGCGTATGGATGGATGACACGGTTGCATTGGGCATGCGGCGCCTTTCGGTCATTGATCTACATACAGGCGACCAACCGGTTTTTAGCGAAGACAAATCCGTCGTCGTCATGATGAACGGCGAACTCTACAATTACCGGGAGGTTCGAGCCGATCTTGAGAAACGCGGACACAAATTCGTTACCAAATCCGACACGGAAATATTGCCTCATCTCTACGAGGAATACGGCGAGGATCTACTGGATCATCTGAACGGCATGTTCGCCTTCACGTTGTGGGACACGCGGAAGAAAAAGCTGATAATAGCCCGCGACCGTTTTGGTGAAAAGCCTTTGTATTATGGCGTTTTTGACGGTAAATTGCTCTACGCATCCGAGCCGAAAGCGATCCTCGCTCATCCATCTGTCAAGGCCGAACTAAACCTCGACGCCATGCGGCACTATCTGAGTTACGACTATGTTCCCGCACCGCATTCGATCTATAAAGGCATCTATAAACTTCCCGCCGCCCATGTCCTGACGGTTGAGAACGGCGATGTGAAAACGAGGCGGTACTGGAATCTGACGTTCTCGAAAAACGGTCACGCGCCGTCGCTTGAAAACGCGGCAAGCGAGTTGAAAGATCTGCTGTCGGATGCGGTGCGGATGCGGTTGGTCGCTGATGTGCCGCTTGGCGTTTTGCTTTCGGGCGGTGTCGATTCTTCGACCATTGCGGCGTTTGCGACACAGCATGCGACCGAGACTGTAAAGACTTTTTCAATCGGATTTACCGAAGACTCGTTTGACGAAACCAAATACGCCCGTCAGGTCGCGGCGCATCTCGGCACCGATCATCACGAGGAAATACTGAGCGTCGCGAAGGCGGCTGAGCTAATCAGCGACATCGGTACATGGCTCGACGAGCCGATGTCGGACGGTTCGCTAATCCCGACTTACTTGCTCGCACGTTTCGTTAGAAAACACGTGACGGTTGCACTCGGCGGCGACGGCGGCGATGAGCTTTTTGCCGGATATCCGATGTACTACGCGCACAAGGTCGCGAAGGTATATTCGTCCGTTCCCGGCTTCGTCCGCACCGGCGTGATCGAGCCGCTCGTCCGCAGTTTGCCGGTATCGATGAAGAACCTTTCTTTCGAATATAAAGCCAAACGATTTGTCCGGGCATCAAACTACGACACGATCACGCGTCATCATTCGTGGTTTGGTTCATTCACACCGGACGAGCAAAAAAATTTACTGACCGAGCATGCTTTAAATAACTCAAACGGCGACATTTACGCCGGGGCGAGAGATCTGCTTAAACGGTGTGACGCGAGCAGCGAGATCGAGCAGATGCAGTATCTCGACATGAATTTTTACATGGCCGAGGACATTTTGACCAAGGTCGATCGGGCGTCGATGGCTGTAAGTCTCGAGACACGTGCGCCGTTCCTCGACCCGCGCGTCGGTCAATTTGCCGCATCGGTGCCGCTGGATTACAAACTTAGAGGCAGCAAGGGCAAGCATATTCTAAAGAAATCCGTCGAAGGCCTGCTGCCGCCAGCTATTTTGCACCGGTCAAAAAAAGGCTTTGGCATTCCAATCGCCGAGTGGTTAAAAACCCGGCTCAATCCGCTGATGAACGACATGCTCGCCCCGGCGCGGCTCAAGAGTCAAGGCCTTTTTGAGAGCGACTACGTGCAAAAACTGATCACCGAGCACGAAAACGGCGTCGCGAGTCATCATAAACAGCTTTGGACGATGCTGGTTTTTCAACTTTGGCACGACAATTTTTTAACGCCGGGAACGCAGGAGCCATCGCCTGCAACGGCGGTTCCTCCGGTGTGACGTTGATTGGTATTCTTCAACATTGAATTCTGCTCAAAGTCACGACACCGCCGAAGCGGCGGCGCTTGCAGACGAGGGCGTCTGCGTTCCCGGCTTCTGCGTAGCGATATATTCACGTATCATTAATTTTATGGCAAATCTCTATCCTGAAATCGAACCTTTTGACTCGGGAATGTACATCGTGTCTGAGCTTCACACGATCTATTACGAACGCGTCGGAAATCCGAATGGTGTTCCTGTCGTTTTTCTGCATGGTGGGCCGGGCGGTGGATTGATACCTTTATACCGACAATTTTTTGATCCGGCGGTTTACCAGGTTATTCTTTTTGATCAGCGCGGTTCGGGCAGATCAACGCCGCACGCTGAGCTGCGTGAGAATACGACCTGGGATCTGATCAAGGATATCGAATCGCTCAGGAATAAATTTGGTATCGAACAGTGGTATGTTTTTGGCGGTTCGTGGGGATCGACGCTGAGTCTTGCCTATGCGGAAACCCATCCCGGCCGATGTCTCGGCTTGATCCTGCGTGGAATTTTCCTGACCCGGAAAAAGGAATTGCAATGGTTCTACCAGTACGGTGCGTCTGAAATATTCCCTGATTTCTGGGAACGCTATCGTGACGAAATTCCCGAGGCGGAACGCGGTGATTTCATCAGCGCCTATCACAAACGTCTCACCAGCGACGATGAACAGACGCGGCTCTCAGCGGCCCGTGCCTGGAGCGTCTGGGAAGGCTCGACCTCAAAACTCTACCCCGACAAAAATCTGATGGACCACTGGGAAGGCGAGCACGAGGCGCTGAGCCTAGCCCGAATCGAGTGTCATTATTTTATGAACAACTCGTTCTTCCCAACCGAGAATTACCTGATCGAGAATGTCGATAAGATCCGCCATATTCCGACCGTCATCGTTCAGGGAAGGTATGACGTGGTTTGCCCGATCACCTCGGCTTGGGAACTCCACCGGGCGTTCCCCGAAGCAGAGTTTATCGTCGTTCCCGACGCCGGACATTCGGTCTCGGAAAAAGGCATTTCGTCGGCATTGGTTGAGGCGATGGATCGATTCAAAGTAAGGTATTGAGATTTTACGTGAAACTCGGCGCGAATCGCGGTAATATTAAATTGATGAAAACGAACGGTACACAAAAACGTAAAAAGGGAGAACGAGTCGGAAACCTGCCGCATTGGACCGACTACGTCGAGAAGGGGCCGCTCACGAAAGAACAAGAAGAGCTTCGCGAAGCGTTTCGAGAGGCAATGGTAGCCTTAAGAGAAGAAGAGCGCAAATATGGCAAAAAGGACTACTCCCTTGTTTGATACTTCTGTATTTCCGGACTAGGTTCGGAGATAGAGGCTTTGCTCGAATTTAGTTTTGTTACTTCGATCGTACTCTTTGAACTCGTCGCAACCTCGATCGATCGTGCCGCGATGCAAAAATACGAGCGTTGGAAAGTACTCGCGACAAGGAGCAAGCAACTCCTCACGCCAACAGCCATTGACTGGTGGGAAACGTCTAAGGCGGTAAGAAGGCTCTATTTGATGAAGGACTTTCAGCCGTCGAAACTGCGAACGCTTCGTAATGACGCACTGATCGCAAGACTTGCAGTCATACATAGCGGAATGGTTGTTACGCACGACGTTGACGACTTTCAAATCGTTCAAAAGGTTATGCCGGACCTTAAACTAATAGCGGCTGCTGACTTTTTCAATTAAGATATCTATCGTAGGTAATAATATGGGAAGTTTTGGAACAACAGAAATCATCTTGATCGTGGCGGTATTATTCTTGCTCTTTGGCGCGTCGCGTCTGCCCCAGTTGGCGAAATCCTTTGGTGCAACACGTAAGGCATTTAAGGACGGCATGCGCGAGGCTGAGGAAGAAGAAAAAGCCGAATCGCAAAAACTGCCGTCAAATGCCGCCGCTCCGCAAATCAACCAGATGAGTGATGAAGCTCTGATGGAAGAGATGCGTCGTCGGGCTGAAGTGAAACAGGTTTAAGAGGCGAAATGCGAAAAAGTGAAGGGGGTTTAAATGCCGTCGACCCGAGTTTTGCGTTTTCACCTTTCACCTTTTCACACTTCAACTTTTATGTTTTTTACCCTTTCTCTCCGGTTAACAAAGTTACTTTCACCGTAAACCTAAAAGTTATCGTGCTGTCCTCGGCATCGATCAATTGGGCGAGCCCGTTTACGACTCGCTCTTTTTGTTCGTCTTCGAGCGTTTCGAGCCAGACGGGCATGAGAAAATCGGCGACAAGTGGCGATTCGATAAATTCCGTTCCGTTCTCGAATTCAAAAAGCTCGGTGGCCATTTGAGTGTTGATGTTGACGAGATCATAGCGTTTTGCGAGTTCCTCGATGCGGGAAACGGTTGGGAGTTCTGCGATCAGCGTTTCGACGGCCGCTCCGTATTCGGTCAAATCTTCGTTAAAAAAGGCTTCCCAAATAAGCGAGAAAACCTCGCCGAAACTTCCTGCCGTCGGGAGAAATATAGCGATGTCGCCGCCCGTGCGGGCTACGCGGATCGTGTCCTCGATAAAGGATTCAATCTCGGCAGGCTTAACAAAACTCGCGTCCGCCAAAACGGCGTCAAACGCATCATCGTCAAACCGTATCATCGAAAAATCAACCGCCGCGCGAATTGCCGCCGCTTTGTCGCTGGCGATCGCGAGCAAATCTTCATTTTCACTCGTCGCAAAAACATCGGTTTTTTCGCCAAATCGCTCGTTGATTGCGAGGGCGTGGCCACCAGTTCCGGCGTTGATGTAGAGCATATTTTCCGAATCGCTCAGATCCATGTGCTTGTCCACGAGGTCGGTGAACCGTCGCGTCCAGTCGTATTGAATATATAGGTCACGCAGAAACGCGAGTTCCTTTTGTGTTTTTGCCATACTATTATTTAATCGCATACAGGAGTGAATCGTAAATGCCAGGAACTCCTTTTACTATTGCGAATTCTCGATCTAAACTCTACAAAACCTATGAGAACGAATGTAAAAGAACTCTTCGACCTCACCGGCAAGACCGCGGTCGTCACCGGTGGCTCACGCGGAATTGGCAAGGAAATGGCCGAAGCTTTGGCGGAGGCGGGAGCGAATCTGATGCTTTGCGCCCGAAGGTGCGAGTGGCTGGATGACACCGTGAATGAATTTGCAGCACGCGGATTTAACGTCGCCGGAAAGATGTGTGACGTTTCGAAACCTGATGAAGTTCAGGCGGTTATCGATTCGACAGTTAAGCATTTTAGGTCGGTCGATATCCTGATCAACAACGCGGGCATTTCCTGGGGAGCAATGCCCGAGGAAATGCCGCTTGACCAATGGCAAAAGGTGATCGATGTTAACCTCACCGGCTGCTTTTTGTTCGCCCAGGCAGCAGGCCGTGAAATGTTAAAACAAAATAGCGGCTCGATCATAAATATTGCGTCGATCGCCGGTCTTACTTCGTCTGCGAACGGCCCATTCTATGCGGGTTACGTTGCCAGCAAAGCCGGACTGATCGGCCTCACGCGCGAACTTGCAGCAAGCTGGGGAAGAAAGGGAATTCGCGTGAATGCGATCGCACCGGGCTTTTTCCATTCGCGACTGGCTGACGCTGTGATCGATATCTATGAGCGGTCGATCCAGGAAAACAACGTGATCCCGCGTGTCGGGAACGAAGGCGAACTGAAAGGCGTAACGGTGTTTCTCGCGTCTAACGCGTCCAGCTATATCACCGGCCAGACTATTGCGGTTGACGGAGGGATGACTGTCTAACTGGGAGTGCTAGCATCCTACTCGCCGTGTCATACTTAGCGCGGATTTTGAATCTGTGTACGGTTTGTTCGAGCGGTCCACACGTCTCTTAACAAACCCCTCGTTCAGAATCCGGGGGTGGAATTTTTTTGTTTTTTTAATTGCGTTGGGTTTTAAATGTGGCACGTGCCACATTTTTACAAAAACGGCCTATTTTTTGACATTTGTCGACAAATAGGCCGGTTTGGTCGAAGAGATTTCTCCTATAAAAGGGCAAAAAACGGCCCATTGGTGAAGGTAAATCAGCAACTGGTCAAACAGGCCAAAAGGCCTTTACCACATCGCCACCCATCTGAGATGTCCCGCGAACTCTGCTTCAGCCTTACGCAGGCGTTCTGATCCGTATGTGCAACTCGTAACCGCTCTAGGAACCGCAATGGTGAATTGCGCTTCACCTTCCGCGTCCTCACACGAACCTAAATTCACCAAACCTTTCCGGAACATGAAAATTCGGCTTTGCTGTTTTCGTCGGCTGCCAGGCGAGATAGCCGCGGGTCGTGCCTTTTCCGACACATCGGAAAAGATTGCCGAGCCAGACATCACCGACCTTGGGACGCGCGACGCCAAATGCCTCCCACGGGATCTTGATCGCCATCACGATCTCGTTCTTTTCGATCCTTGCGGCAGAGGTCATTCCTGATTTGTATTCGAGATCCGTCTCACGTTTCTCGGATCCACAGTCGATCGCCAAATCGACCCACTCGCCGGTTGGTGCGGCTTCAAACTCAAAATAGCGATGCGTCGCGGCGGCATCCGGCGCAATGAATATCTCGCAAACATCGCGTTCCCACAGACCGATGGTTTTGGACGTGAGATTTATCTCGTCACTGACGACAAGCGGTTCCGTCTGCGACGCGCGAAAAACGACGGCGAGATTTTCGCTCGACCAAGCAAGCCCCGCCGTAAAATGGCGACCTGCCGGAGCCGCGTCACCGTTCCAATAGGTATCAACTAAAGTAACCGCAAGTGTATCGCAATTGATCAGATCGCTGAGGGATGGGTCGTCATCGAGAAATTCAAGAACGATTTGCGACGCAGTGAACATATTTGGAATTCTCGCCGAGTCAGCCGGCGTTTGAAAGTCGCCTTATTTCTCAGCCACGGATCGCCCGCACAAGGTCTAGAAACTCGAACAGAGAGATCACTCGAATGTCTCCGTTTATTGAGAACGAGTCCGCGCCCGCGTGGACGATGAACTTGCGCGCCGGACGCAGGTCGTCACATGCTTCGTGAAAGCCACGACTGAGGGTCGCCGAGGCACTCCGCTTTATCTCTACCGCCCACAAGTCGTTTGGGCCAAATTCGAGAACCAGATCAATCTCAGCACCGCCCAAGGTTCGGTAATAGTGGGCTTTGGCAAATGACGGCAGCAGGGCCGCGATGTTTTCAATAACAAATCCTTCCCAGCTTTTGCCCACGACGGGATGACCCAAAAGATCGTTGTAACTTTTTACATTCAGCAAAGCGTGTGTCACGCCGCTGTCGCGGACGTAAATCCGTGGCGATTTCACGAGCCGCTTTTTGACGTTGATCGTATATGGCGGTAACTTGCGTACGAGCAACAAATTTACAAGCAGGTCGATGTAGCGAGCCACGCTGACGCTCGAAACATCGAGCGACATTGCGAGCTTAGAGGCGTTGATATTCGTCCCTTGCGAATGCGCAAGCATCGTCCACAAACGCTCCAGCGTGACGGACGGAACACGCGGGCCGAGCATCGGTATGTCGCGCTCCAGATATGTTCTAATAAAATCAGTCCGCCAGCGAAGGCTGTTTTCGTCGTCCGCCGCCAAGAGACTTTCGGGAAAGCCGCCACGAAGCCACAGTTTGTTTATCGCTTCGATCTCTCCATCACCGTTGAGATATTCGAGAACATCAATGGGAAATAACTCGACATACGAAATCCGGCCCGCCAAACTCTCGCTTGACTGGCGGAGCAACTCGATTGAGGCCGAGCCCAAGAACAGAAAATGCCCTGCCCTATTCCCCTTGCGGCGTTCGGAATCGATTAAACCGCGGATCGTCGCGAACACTTGAGGTAGTCGCTGCACCTCGTCGAGAATAATAACTTTGTCGTGATTCTCGCGGTGGAACTCTTCGATATTCTGAATCTTTCGCAAATCGGTGGGATTTTCCAAATCGAGATAAACTGCTGGCAGGTTTTCGGTGAGGGCAAATGCGAGTGTTGTCTTCCCCACCTGCCGCGGTCCGATCAGCGCAACCGAGGACGTGTTTCGCAGTAGATTGCGAATCTGTTGGTCGAGACGCCGTTTGATCATATATGTTAATTTAACACGGAATATTAAATTAGCATAGTAAAACGATCTCCGTTTTGCTCCGGCCATACCGAGCTTACTTCTGTGCGGGCCACGGACGTAGGCGGCAGACTTTAGTTATTTAACACGGTCCTAAACGCCATTTTCGCTAATTTCCAAGTGCGATCCCAGTCGATCTTGCCGCCTTCGTCGCGGCCCATTAGTTTGTCGACGAATATTTTGCGGAAGTCTTTGCCTTCGCGGCGGAGCATGAACTCTTTGGCGTATGGTTTTGCGGTCTCGAAGAAGTTGAACTCCGGGTCGGTGATGATGCCGATGCCTTCGAGGGTCATGAGGGCACGCATAATGTACGTGAAATTCGACGGCAGGCGGAACGGATAATCGTACATCACATCGGCCAGATCGTAGGTCAGTTCTTTGAAATTGACGTCCTTGAGTTTTAGGTTAAAATGAAACTCGAACATTTTCTCGACCACGGGTTTGACGGTCGAATGCGGCGTTCCGGGTTTGAGGAAATCTAGATCGATGAGGTCTTGAGCGATGCCGGCCGGATCTTTGCTGACGACGTGGAAAAACGCGTCGATCATCTTTGCCTGTAGCTCGGGCGTGATGCGGCCGACCATTCCAAAATCAAAAAATGCGAGCCGGCCGTCGGGCATCACGAGCAAATTGCCCGGGTGCGGATCGGCGTGGAAAAATCCGTCTTCGAGAAGCTGCTTGAGGTAAGTCTTTATCAACAAACGATTTACCTTTGCCGGATCGATGTCGCGGCGGCGTTGCCCGTCGAGATCAGTAACCTTGGTGCCGTGGATAAACTCCATGGTGAGTACCTTTGCCGTGCTTGCGTTCCAGTAGATCGTCGGAACGTGAACATTGGTCCAATTCTTAAAACTCTCTCGGAACCGCTCGGCATTTTTGCCTTCGGCGGCGTAGTCCATCTCTTCGTGTACCGTCGTGTTAAATTCGCGAAGCATGCCCGCCCAGTCGGCATTCTCATTAAGTTGTGGGAATCGTTCGGCAAAATTTGCGACCTTTTTAAGGATCACGATGTCGCCTTTGATGGTGGCGTCGAGATTTGGTCGCTGAACTTTTACCGCGACCTCTTCGCCAGTGTGCAGTCTGGCGCGATAGACTTGGCCGAGCGATGCGGCGGCAACGGGGACGAGTTCAAATTCGGCGTACACCTCATTGATCTTTCTCCCGAGTTCGCGTTCGATGATCGCAAACGCAACATCATTCGGGAACGGCGGCACCTGATCGACCAGCGTTCCGAGTTCCTTAACAAACGGTAGCGGCAGCAGGTCGGCACGCGTTCCCATCGACTGGCCGATCTTGATGAATGTCGGCCCGAGCGTTATCAGTTTGTCCTTTAGCCAAAGGGCCTGACGCTCCTGGATTTTTTCGCGGTTCGTCTCGGTTCCGAGAAAAAAGCGTCGGAGACTCTTCAGAAAAGTTTGAAAGAACCACAGGCGAAAAGCATAGAGTTTCTCGCCGTAATACGCTGCCCGCGTCAAACGCATCGCTGATTTCAGCCGCTCGCGTTTGCTCTTGTTCTGCATTTTTAGATGCAGATCAAGTTGATCGAGATACAGATAGAGAGCAAGCATCGCGATCACCCTCGAGATCTGAAACAGCCGCAAATATCCGCGTATGCCGTGAAATTTGCTGTTCTCGGCTTCATCGACTTTTTGCAGTTCACGTTCTTCTTCGATGAGTTGATCGTTCGTGACCTTTTTGGCGATCGCGAGGTCTTTTGTCGGCACAAATTCGTTCGAACCGATTGGCTCGTTTCGCGTACGCTCTTTAACAAGTGTTCCGTTTTCTAACATCTATTCCGCCTCGATCTCCTGACCAAACTGCAGCGTGTAGCCATTATTATCATAGACGGCAAATTCACGCATCCCGTACTCGAAGTCTTCGATGCCGTAACAGATGCTGACTTTGTCCTTCAACTTTTTCCACATCGCATCGACATCGTCGGTCGTAAAATAAAACGAGCCGGTAAAGCCGATCTTGTCATAGGGAACATGCTCATTTGGCCGTGCGATCATAATCGCAACGTCGTCGATCGTGAGCGTCGCCCAACCCCAATCTTCATTAAATTCAACGCATGTAAAGCCCAGGATATTAGTATAAAAATCGATCGTCCCGTGCAGATCCTCGGTCGACATCATTGGCCTGAGTTCGGTGATCTTCATTGGTTTATGGCAACATTTCAAATGCGGCGCAGTGTTTTGGCCTGAAGATCTGGAAATGGCGGCGATCTAAAGTCAATATCTTCGTGACGTTCAACCGTTCTGACATTGCGAAGATGCACACGTCTACTAAATCAAGATTAGCATCATTGTATTTTCGAATAATCGCCGCCGCTCGCGAATAATCAGAACTGGTGGGAGGTTCGAGGATGAAATCACTGTTAGATAAGGCTTCGAGAAACTGTTCCAAAAATCGAGGTCCGAGATATTTCGAGACGAAATAGGCGACTTTGGTAATAGCAGGAATGGGAAGATAGATAGGTTCATTTCCAATCGAAGCGAAAATCGCCGATACTGCCTGATGATAGTCATCAGTCTCATCGATAAAGGCAAAAAGGAAACCTGTGTCGAGGAAATACGCCATCAACGAATACTAAATCCTTCTTTCGGATCAAAATCCTCGGAAGTAAGCAGCTCTTGTATTCTCGCCGACGTGTCGGTTCGGCCGCTTGAGAACATTCCTTTCATCCGCATGAATGGACGTTCGGCTGTTTCGCCCGTCGCATTTTTTGCAAAACTCTCCTCAACGAATTCCTCCACAAAAGCCTCTACCGGCTTTCCGTTCGCCCTTTCCTGGATGTTCTCGACCACGAGGTCGGAAACAGAAATCGTGATATCCATAGCGTCACCTCTACAACAAATCTAGCATATTCTTTACGCCTTCGTGGCGGAAATAGTTCCTCGCACGGCGCGTATCTTTCTCGATCTGGGCCTTTAATTCATCGATGCCGTTGAACTTGCGTTCGTCGCGAATGCGGTGTAAAAAGCGGACGCGGAAAACATCGCCGTATAGGTCGCCGTCGAAATCGAAGACGTATGTCTCGATCGAGGGGTCGCTGTCTACCTCAAAGGTCGGGCGGACGCCGATATTGGTTATACCCTTTCGCCATGAGCCGTCAACCAGTGTTGCTGTCGCGTAAACGCCGTAGCGGGGAATCACGCGATTGTGCGGCTTTAAATTGGCCGTCGGAAAGCCGATAGTATGGCCGCGTCGGTTGCCGCGGATGATCACGCCCTCGACGCCGTATGGGCGGCCAAGCATTCGGCGGGCGAGATTGACATAGCCGTTCGCGAGCAACTCACGTATGGCTGACGAACTAACCCGACGGCCTCGAAGCTGCACTTCATCGACCTCATCGGCGACAAAGCCGAGGCTTTTGCCCATCGAGCGAAGCAGATCGATATTACCGCCGCGATTTTGCCCAAAAGCAAAGCCGCGGCCCAAATAGACCTCGCGGGCATGAAGCCGGTCATGAACGATATTTGACAAGAAATCCTCGGCGGGCTGAGCGGCAAAATCCGCGTCGAACTTAACGACGATGGTCTGGTCGATACCGAGAAACTCAAGATTGGCAAGCCGCTGATCGAGAGTCTGAAGCAGCGGCGGAGCGGAATCAGGATGCAAAACGGCACGCGGATGCGGGTCGAATGTGATCGCTGTCGCGACCGCGTCTATAGCCTTTGCGCGCTCGACGACCTTTCGCATTATTTCCTGATGCCCGAGATGCAGCCCGTCAAAAACGCCGAGCGTCAGGACGGTCGGTCGCGCGATGTTCGCATTTTCCGTTCCGTGAAAGATCTTCATCAAGGAAAATGTTATGTGAGCGGACGCGAATAGGCAACTATCGTTAATGATCGGTCACTCAACAATCGCCAGCAGTCTTTTTGCCTCGGTCAGAGTGAGGATGCGATAGGCTGGCGATTTCGATTTGTCGTAGACGTCGCTGTGATGGATCGCGGGATAGTTTTTTGCCTTCATACGCGTATCGAGATCGAGCCAGACTTTGCGGCCGAGGTTTCCGGCGGCCCTCGTTTGCAACCGCTTTCCGAGTTCATTCCAGGCTGCTAGAAAATTGGCGCCGTCGGACCGGTAATCGCGGCTGCTGTTCAAAAACGCATCGAGCAATTCTTCTTGGTCGCCGCCTCGATCCTTAAAAGGCCGCAGGTTCAACCTTCCGATCTCGCCATCGGGACAAAGAGGTTCCCAGATGGGTTCTGCTTTTTTAGGGACGAGTGAACTCCACTCATTGCCCAGCCATGTGCGGGCCGACCCAGTGTCGGGAACAGCATGCTCACCGCCGCGCGTCGCCTGATAAGTCCATTTATAGGCGTCTTCGATACGGAAATCCTTATCGGCTTTCCATTTTGGCAAAGCGAAATCGACAAGAGCCGTTGGCAGGCACGATAGGAAAAGTACGACTGCTAGAAAATTCATAATGACCTGCTGGCGCCGGTTCCTCCGGCGTGATGCGGTTTAGTATTTTTCAACTTGAACAACCATTGTGTTCGTCAGCGTCCTTTAAGAAGGACGTTTGCAGGCGAGGGCGCCTGAGTTCCCGGCTCTAAGAAGTACCCTTTCAGGCGAGGGCGCCTGGGTTCCCGGCGAAAAACTCTCGTTCCAACCCAGCGATCACGTCACCGATCTCGTTTACCGCCGCGACGCTCGCCTGCTTTTTAGATGCTCCCTCAATGTTCGGTTGGATCACTTTCATCGTCAAACTAAAGCGTGAACCTTTCGGTGGATAATTCGAAAACGTCTTTTGCAACGGACTGCGTAGGTAGATGCATAGCACCCTCGCATTTTCGAGCGATGCAAGTATTTTTCCTGTTCCAAAACGAAGTCGATCGACGTCAAAACGGCCGTCACGGCTGCGTTGGCCTTCGGGGAAAATCAAAACAATATTTCCTTTCGCAAGCAAATAACGGCAAAGATTTAAAACGGCATTCTTATGTGCCGGTGAGCCTTTTCGGTCGATAAAGATGCACTTTGTAAGGTACAGGATCGCGTGATAATGCGCTTTTTTCTTAAAAACATCACCGGCTGGAACATTCCATGTAAACGCCTTGTAATTGAAAAGATACCAAAAATTCGAAGCAAGCGCCCAGATAATCAGGGCCGAGTCGATAAAGGTCAAATGGTTTGAGCAGATGACAAGCGGATACTTTTCGCGCTCCTTTTCATGCCATATCTCTTTAAATTGCCTGCGTATCTCCGAAATATTTTCGATCCGATAGCCTCGTATGTATTTCATCACTGCTACGAGCAAACCGCCAACAGGCAGCAGCAAAATGCGGCAAAGATTGGCCTGAAAACGCGTCTTCTCGATCTGCCACGCGGGCGGATCGAGGGCGCCGCCGGTTAGCTTGGCAGTTTTTATGATCTGAATCAATTTTTCGGCTCGCGTCATACGTCTTTACCTCAGATTCTGATTTCCTGCGCCAAATATATTCTGCGGATCCAGGCTATTCTTGATCTCCCTTTTCCATTTCAACGCAGTCTCGGACATGATCTCGGGCAAATACTGCTCACGAATCTTGCCGATGCCGTGATGATGCGACAACGATCCACCGCAACGGAGAATCTCTTCGCGGGCGATATTTTCGAGTTCGAGATAAACCTCGGAAGGATTTTCTACGCCGTTGTAATAAAAACCAAAGTAGAAATAGATCGCCACGCCCGTGCGATAGACTTGTGTGATACGCGAGGTAACAAACGGCTTTCCGGGCAGGCCGCGTTTTGTGTATTCCTCGCGCAGAACCCGTTTTACGTTGTCGCATATCTCCAGAGCATCGCTCCACGCGCATGACGTTTCGAACGACTCGGCGATAATGTAGTAATTCATCAAAAAGTCGCGAATATAGGCGATGCTGTACGTGAGTTGATAACCGCGACGACCGTTCTCGGCTCCGGCTTTCATCCCGCCGTGTTTTGCGGCGATGCGGTAAACGTCGGATTGCTGGCGTTCTACCTCGGACTTTGTCCCTTCGAAAACCAGTGTCAACGCGACCATTTTGTAAGGATCAAATCCCTTGACCTTGGTCACGATAAATTTCTCAATGCTGCTCTTCCAAACCTTTAGACCCGACGATGCGGGTTTGAGCGCCAGGCCAAATTGAAACTGTAGATTATCGACAAGACGCACGCTTGCGGGCGGCGTCGATGTGTGGGCTAGTTCGTGCATGAATGCATAACCATCTTCATAGCTCGGGAAAAGGACAGAGCCGTAAGCCTGTGATTCGGAAAGCGGGAACAGTTTTACGATGGCCGATGTGACGATACCGAGAGTGCCCTCGGAGCCGAACATCAAACGGCGGAGGTCGGGGCCGACGGATTCGCGAGGTGCGGCGGTCGTGCGCTTTAGCTCGCCGTCAGCGGCCGCGACGGTAATATCGACCACGATGTCCTCGATATTGCCGTATTTATTCTTTTTCATGCCGCTCGCGTTGGTAGCGATCCAGCCGCCGAGGGTTGAAAATTCGACACTGTCTGGCTCGTGGCCCATCGAAACGCCGTATTTTGCGAGCTGTGACATGATATGGCGGCCGACGGCCCCAGCCTCGATACATGCCATCATGTTTTCTTTGTCGATCCACAAGATGCGGTTCATTCGCCGCATATCGACGGTTACGATGACGCGATTCTCATGTTCGCGGCAACGAAGTGCGTCCGTAACATTTGTGCCGCCGCCGAACGGGATCAAAACAACATCATTCTCTTTTGCCATCGCGATTAGCGAGGCTACTTGCTCCTCACTCTCCGGATAAACGACCATGTCCGGAATACGGCCGAGGCGTTTGTGCTTAATCGCGTACATCTCCTCCTGCGTATGGCCGTGGCCGTGGCGCAGGCGGTTTTCGCCGGAGGCGTCGATCTGCTCGTCGGAGAGAAATTCGCGAATCGCCCTGCTAAATGCTGGCGATTCGATCGCGGCGGGAATCTCGGTCGGATACGAGTTGCGATGTTGGTCCCTTGGATCGAGATCAACGGCAAGCGTTTCGCGGATCCACGGCAGCAGACGCGGCAATTCCTGCCCGCTCAACTCATAACGACTGCCCGTTATCTCGACGACGTCACGCTCATTAATGGCAAAACTCGTATCGCGAAATCCCCAATTTTCCCAGCTTTCAGCCTCGTCGCCGCCGATGACGATCGGTTCCGGGTAGATCAGTTTGTCTTTATTCATTGCTGCTCTATTTCTTCCCAGCGTCCTCCGCGATCTCTGCGTTCAAATCGTTTTGGAACGCAGAGATCGCAGAGGACGCAGAGAAATCATTCGTGAATGTGAGTTTGAACTATCGAGATACGGAACGCTTGAACGCTTCTGCTATTCGAGGAACGAAATGATCGTGCTTTCTTTTGTCAGGGCTGACGGAGCAATGCCGAGGAGAGAGCGGAATGTGCGGGTGAGGTGTGCTGAGTCTGAGAAACCCGCTTCGTGGGCAATTTCAGTCAGTGAATTTCCTTTTGCGAGCAGGTGCATAGCGTCACGCAGCCGCAGCCAGAGCAAGTAGCGGCGGACGGGAATGCGGACGTTTTCGGTAAACAGATGCGAAAAACGGCTCTCAGACAGCTCGACTCCAGCGGCTATCTCGTGAACAGAGATGCCTTCCTCGCGGCTCGACCTGATCCACTCGATGCTCTGGCCGACACGGCTGTCGATCGGCAGGCTTTCGCCATTATCGATCACTGCGACCATCTGTTGGCAGACATCCGCGACATTATTTGCCGCCAAACGCTCGTCAAAATCAGCAAAGATCGCTCGTATCTTCGCAACCGCTCCGCTTGAGAGCCGCGTAATCCCGCTTTTCGAAAATATCGGTGCTAACGGCTGAGCGAGCGTCGTCTCGGGCGCGAGCAGCAGCATGACCATCTTGTTATGCCGCCCGTCGATAGCGTGCGGCTGGCCGGGAGCGATGATCGCGGATTCGTAGCTGGTGAAGGTATCTTGGTCTTGCGTCCGCAGGGCAAAACTATGTTCGAGCGCGACACAAACCTTGATCGCGGGTGACTCGTGCAAACTCGCATCCGCCGCCAGGCCGAGAAAGATCGCCTGCTCATCCCACACAAGAACGGTTCCACGCCAATCGTGTGGGTTCGCGTGAAAATCGTCGATGATCTGACTCATTGAACTCTAGATTAAACGTACTCGCAGCCGGGAACGCAGGAGCCCTCGCCTGCGGGCGCCGGTTCCTCCGGCGTGAGGAAGCTTAGTATTTTTCAACTCGCATCACGGCCACGCTCATTAGCGTCCTCAAAGCAGGACGCTTGCAGGCGATGGCGCCTGCGTTCCCGGCGGTCTGCTCGACGCTCTAGTCGCCAAGATGTTTATCCGCCACCAGATAATTCTGAACGTAATCCGCGACCGCGTCCGCCAGCGGCGTGATCTCGGCGGTATAGCCGGCGGTGCGTATCCGCGACAGGTCGGCCTGGGTATGATATTGATACTTCCCGCGAAGTTGCTCGGGCATGTCGATGTATTGAATATTCGGCTTTTTATCAAGCGCCGCAAATGTCGCGTGCGCCAGGGCATTCCATGTCGTCACCTGTCCCGAACCGACATTGAATAACCCGGCGCTTCGATTCTCCATAAAATGCAGCGTCATATCGACCGCGTCCTTTACATAAACGAAATCCCGCCCAAATTCGCCGTCCTTGTAATCAGGATTGTAACTGCGAAACAGCCCGAGCGCGTCCGTCGCCTTGATCTCGTCAAACGCCTTGTTTACGAGCGAGCGCATATCGGCCTTGTGGTTCTCATTCGGGCCGAAGACGTTGAAATACTTGAGTCCGACGATCTGGCGAAATAAGCCCATTCGCTGCGCCCATTTGTCAAAAAGGTGTTTTGAGTAGCCATACATGTTTAGCGGGCGCAGCGGGTTCAGATTGCTTGTTCCGTCCTTCATCCCCGCCGAACCGTCGCCATAGGTCGCCGCCGACGAAGCATAAATACAGCGGATTTCGTTCAATACGGCCCAGCTTGAAATGATCTTTGAGTACTCGAAGTTGTTGTGCATAAGAAACTCCGAATTGATCTCAGTCGTCGATGAGCAGGCACCGAGGTGAAATATAATGTCGAAATCGTCATACATTTCGATTTCCTCGATAAAATCGTCCGCGTCGATATAATCGGTAAACTTTAGCGGAACTAGATTCTTCCACTTTTCAGTTTCGTCGAGCCGGTCCACGATCAAAATGTCGTTATACCCCCGCTCATTCAGCCGCCAAACGAGAGCACTGCCGATAAAACCTGCTCCACCTGTAACAATGATTTTCATACGCGTTTATGAAATATAATACCCCAAACCCTTGGAACGCGACGAGCACGATACCGTTACAAAGCAGCTAATTCGGCGCAAGCGACGTTTTTGCGGATCAACGCCGAAACTCCATCGTTCCGTCATCGAGCCGGGCGTAGCGAAGCAGGGCAAGGTCCTGAAAATAATTTTGGTGCAGCCGCCAAGGGTGTTTCGATCCCTGGCTCGGTAGCTCGTCAAGCACGCGGACGATGTATGTCGAATTAAAATCGAGTATCGGCGCGCGCTTCACCGTCGGGTCATTCGCTCGCGGCACACAGCTCGTAAAACCGTGAGCGTCCATGTGTTTTATCAGCCGGCAGACGTATTTTGAGGTAAGGTCGCATTTGAGCGTCCACGAGGCGTTTGTATAGCCAAAAGCCTGGGCGAGATTTGGTACATCGCTGTACATCATTCCCTTGTACGCCATTACTTTTGAGAGATCGACCGTTTCGCTGTCGACCACGAGTTCTAGGCCGGCCATTATCTTGAGCTTGAGGCCGGTTGCGGTGACGATGATGTCAGCATTTAGTTCATCACTATTCTCGAGCCGGACACCGGTTTCGGTGAAGGATTCTATATTGGCTGTCACAACCGAAGCCTTGCCACTTCGCATCGCCTCGAAAAGGTCCGAGTCGGGCACGACGCACAAACGCTGGTCCCATGGGTTGTATTTTGGCGTGAAGTGCTTTTCGAGTTCTTCATCGCTGAGCTCTTTGCGGACGCCTTTTGCGATAAGCCACTTCATCGCGTTTGGGTATCTCCTGGAACCTTCGTAGAAAAAAGCCTGTCGGATGATATTCTTCCAACGCGAGATGGCATACGCAGCTTTTGCGGGCAGCAGCGAGCGGAAAAAGTTCGCGACACTATCCTGCGACGGCATCGATACGACATACGTCGGCGAACGCTGCAGCATCGTGACGTGAGCTACCGTTTCCGCCATCGCCGGAACCAGCGTAACCGCCGTCGCTCCGCTGCCGATCACTAAAACGCTCTTGTTTGTGTAGTCGAGATCGTCGGGCCATCTCTGCGGGTGAATTATGGTTCCTTTGTACTTCTCAAACCCAGGCCAGACAGGTGTGTAGCCTTGCTCGTAGTCGTAATAGCCGGTGCAAAGGTAGATAAATTTGCAGGTAAGTCGTGTAGTTTCTTGCGAAGTGCCGACACCGACCTCGACTGTCCATCTCGACGTCTCGGAGGACCATTCCGCCCGTCGAACGCTATGGCCATTACGTATCTCTTTATCGAGATCGTATTCAGTCGAAGTCGCGCGGATGTATTTGAGAATGTCTGAACCGTTAGCGATCGCCTTTTGATCCCTCCACGGCCGAAAGCTATACCCGAGCGTAAACATATCCGAATCAGACCGCACACCCGGATACCTAAACAGATCCCAAGTCCCGCCGCTTCGCTCACGGCCCTCGAGTATCGCAAACGTCTTCTCCGGACAATCCATCCGCAACCGGGCCCCAGCCCCGATCCCGGAAAGTCCTGCCCCGATGATAAGCACATCAAAATGCCCCATTTCGGATAGCATAACAGAGTTTTCTCCGCCGCCAAGACGCTCACGACCGCCATATCGAACCATTTTTCATTAGGGCCTTACTGTGCATACCGAACGAAACACGACGCATCATACAATAAAGTGAGCGTATGTAATATATGCGTCTAATGAATACTCGGAACTTTGTTGGTGTATTGCTATTCTTGTTTGTCACGCAGGTGTTGATGGCTTTTGCTCAAACGCCGTCACCCAGTCCACGTCCCTTGGAGCCAACCGAGAAACAAAAGACCAAGATTCGTGAGTTTACTAAGAGTTTTCTGAAACATATGAGGGAGACACGCGACGTTCGCCCGCTTTTAAGCAGATATTTTACCAAGGATTTCGATGTCTTTTTTTGGAGTTATTTACTGTCAGACTCTAAATCTGCGAAAGGTACAGAGCGAGAGGTATTGACCCCCATCGAACGAAGACAGATGGCGATCACGCAGCTCAATTACATGGCCGTTTTGGGTTCCATGTGGGTTGTGGAGGACTTTGAAAAACGGTTTCCCCCGCCGCTGAGAGAGAGATTGCAAAAGTTTATGAATGCTACCAACCGCGGTGACGAGTGGCTTAATACTCGCAGGGGAGGCCGCGACTTCATCAAGAGATTTGAGATACTCCATTTAGATCTAAGGCGGTTTTTAAGAAAGCATCCGATTGAGCAGGATACGGAATATCTCGAACAGGTAAGCAAGCGAGAAAAGATCGATGATTACAATTACTCGATCCTCGTGGACGTGCCGGAAAGGAACGCTGACGAACCAGCTGCCGCCTGGCTGCGCTCGCATTCAAACGAGCCTGCATACATGGTTGGAACGCCGGTTGGCCTCTGCATCGGTGTTATTCGTATAAATGGAACGTATAAGGTAATTTATGTTATGCCTTGGCCTATATCGTACGATGGGCGTATTAACTGACTAGTCCGCCTCGCTCGTTCTGGAACTCCGCAA
The DNA here is from genome assembly GCA_963738935.1 of uncultured Acidobacteriota bacterium. GTDB lineage: Bacteria > Acidobacteriota > Blastocatellia > Pyrinomonadales > Pyrinomonadaceae > OLB17. The sequence goes on from CAVTYF010000001.1 coordinate 4,354,146, forward strand.
CTGTGGTCACGCTTAAGCTAGAACCAAGACTTACCACCCCAAAATATAAGCAAACATCAACGGCGCAACGATCGACGCGTCCGACTCGATGATAAACTTTGGCGTCGTCGCTTCCAGCTTGCCCCAGGTGATCTTTTCATTCGGTACAGCTCCCGAATAGGAACCGTACGACGTTGTCGAATCTGAGATCTGACAGAAGTAGCCCCAGACGGGGACGCCTGTGCGCTGGAGATCTTGGTGGAGCATCGGGACGACGCAGATGGGGAAATCGCCGGCGATGCCGCCGCCTATTTGGAAGAATCCGACGGTTGAGTCGTCAGTGGCGTTCGCGGTGTACCAGTCGGCGAGCATGGTCATATATTCGATGCCGGTGCGGACCGTGTGGACGTTTTTGATGTCGCCAGTGATTACGTGGCCGGCAAACATATTGCCCATAGTCGAATCTTCCCAGCCCGGCACGACCATCGGCAGGTTTTTTTCCATCGCGGCGTACATCCAGGAGTCTTTAAGATCGATCTGGTAAGACTCCTCAAGCGAGCCATTCTTGAGTACCTGATACATGAATTCGTGCGGAAAATACTGCTTGCCCTCGGCATCGGCCTTGGTCCAGACATCGACCATCGCCTTCTCAAGCCGCCGCATCGCTTCCATTTCCGGAATGCAGGTGTCGGTCACGCGGTTCATGTGGCGGTCGAGCAGGTCTTGCTCGTCAGCCGGCGTCAGGTCGCGGTAGTGCGGCACGCGTTCGTAAAAATCGTGAGCGACGAGGTTGAAAAGATCTTCCTCAAGATTCGCCCCAGTACACGAGATGATCTGCACTTTGTCCTGACGGATCATCTCTGCGAGCGACAAACCAAGCTCCGCCGTCGACATCGCCCCGGCGAGCGTGATCATCATCTTCCCGCCACCGTTTAGATGATTTACGTATGCTTCGGACGCGTCGATTAGTGCCGCGGCGTTGAAATGACGGTAGTGATGTTTAATAAACTCGGTGACTTGCCCGTTCATATGATTATTCGGTCACTTGTAGCCCGTACCGCGCGTCAGTAGTTCGACGACCGATACAATCAGGACATCATCGAAAATGTTGTAGATGATGCGGTATTCGCCAACGCGGATGCGATAGAAATTTTTGAATCCGACGAGGTCTTTATAACCGTGCGGGCGAGGATCATCACCGAGCGATTCGATCTTTGTAAGCAGCCGATCTTTATCAGTCCGCGAAAGACGCTTCAAGGTTTTTCTTACGGCGGGAACAATGTCAACGACGTAGCGTTTCATCAAAGTTCGAATTCCTTTCGCAAATCTTCCACGGAATAGCTGACCCCGGTTCGCCTCATTTCTTCGATATTTCTGACCGCAGCCGCATGATCGCGAATGTCCTCAAGCTGCTGACGCGTCAGCTTATCCGGCGTGTTTTTAATGCGAGTCGCGGAAGCGTCCAACGCGGTCATCAAATCCTCGGCACCCTTAGAATCCGTCACGACATATCTGCGTTTTGCCTTTGACGGAATGTCGATTACAATTTGTCCCATAAAATCAAATCTTATCACGAACGCGACAAGTTTCGGAGCAAACTAACTGTAGAAAAGGTAGAAAAACGTCTTGCCGTCGTTCATCGAGATGACAGGCGATTCGAGCAGATAATTTTCTTGAATATTTTTGAAATCAGGAGCAATATCAACCTTATAAATACTAACCGCAGATTACTCTGCTTCGGGGGAGGGAAGCTATGAGACAGATAGTTCTATTGGTGATTATATTGATAGCTTCCTGCGGGTTCTACGCGCAACAGAGGCCGGTTGAAGTCGCACCGGGCGTTGAGATAATCAAACACGGCTGGGAAAAGGTTCGGTTAAATTGGACAAAGGACCCGCTGACGAGCCCGACGGGTGAAAACTTTTACGAGCTGCGGACCCGCGTAAGCACCGAAAGGCGGTCGCGTTCCGCTCTCGAGGAACGAAACGTCAGCGCCGCCAGAGAAGAAAAGCAAAAGCCTCCGCCGCCTCCGAGATATGTTTTCGAATATAAGCTCGTGATACAGAACACCGGTTCAAAAACGATAAAAGAGATCGACTGGGACTATCTGTTTATCGACTCCGTCACCGGCGAAATACTCGGCCGTCGCGAATTCACAAGTGTGGAAAAAGTAGCAGCCGGCAAACGCAAAGACCTGAAAATCACCGTCTCATCCTCACCGACAAACCGCGTCAGCGTCTACTCACTAGGCAAAAACGAGCACGACGGAATCACCGAAAAAATCCTCATCAGCCGAATAATGTACGACGACGGCTCGGTCTGGCAGGCGGGCCATCCGTAGCTCGAATGCTAATCTAGAAGGCTCTTGAGTGTAGATTAATGAATATAGCTGTTTTCAAGCGAATAATTATTGGTTAAATGGAGGTAACACTATGAAAAAATCGATGCTAAAAACAAAGATGTATCAGGTGGCAAGACATGCTCAAAGGGACATTTTCTCTGTCATAATTGCGCTAGCCGTCATGCCCATTGCACTATCTGCGGGCACACGTTGAGATAACGAGCGAGGTCAATTAGAGCTTAAACAACATCCAAAAGGAGGATGTAAATGTCAGATATCTACGATGAGTTCTACAAACTCTACAGAAGAGCTGTGCACGCTGAGTTACAGCTAGTCACAACAATCAACGTGTCAGGTGAAATTGCGTTTACGCACCCGGAATTGGGAGCGGAAGTTACAATTCATCCATCACTGTACGGCGACGAAATGGATCTCAGTTGTGTCTATTTCAATTTCCTCCGAAATCTCCGTCTCCTTCAATTGAAGATCTTGTTCGCGTTTGCAATTTGGCTAATTGTTGCACGCGTTTGGGCCATTTGTATGTTTACTTCAATGTAGACGACGAGGGTACTCGAAATTCCCCCATCATTGTCATCGCCAGTTTTAGGTGTGTTTTGGCTTTACCTGACAGGTTCCGGGACGAAGCTTTACTTAGGAGTGTTCTGGCACGAACCATGTCGTCATTCAAACGAGGGATTGAAGTATTCAAAAATGAGCTAGCGAAACTGGATAGTGCGTCAACGGCCTAATTGTAACGTTGAAACGCTGCGGAGAGTTCCTTGACGTATTTTTTGCTATAATCTGATCGTGAAACGGAGGGCAGAGCGCATGTTACGGACAGTTGAAGCGGAAATTAAGACAGATGGAACGGTCACGCTGCTCGAACCTGTTGAGGTAAAAAGCACCACGCGGGCTTTGGTAACTGTGCTTGAAAACGGGAACGGGGAACGGAAGGGAAATGCCAGGCAGATGCTTGAGCTATTAAGTAGTCCCGAATTCAAAAATCGACGGAGCTACTCGGCGGAGCAAATGGAAGCTCAAATTGAGGAGGCGCGGAATTCCTGGGAATGAGTAGAGTATATCTCGATACCTGTATCGTCATTTACTTTGTCGAAAAGCATCCTATTTATGCCAGCGAAATTGAAGCTTCGATTAACGGTTTAAGAGCGAACGACGCACTTTGTTTTTCGCCGCTCGTTAGACTGGAATGTTTGGTGATGCCTCTTCGAACGAGCGACACGATCTTGCAAGGCCATTTTGAATCATTTTTCAAAGCTCAGGAAATGCTTGAAATAAGGGAGGAGTGTTTCGATGAAGCCGCCCGCCTCCGCGCTGATTTTACTTCACTGAAAACTCCCGACGCCCTTCATCTTGCAACCGCGTTGCATCATAACTGTGACGAATTCTGGACAAACGATAACCGTCTGAATGTGATTGTTCCGTCGCTCGTCAAAAATGTTTTGAGCGAATAATACTCGTCCTCCTTTAGAAAGCCTCGTTAAAACTCACATCGCCCGCCACGGCGACCTGATACGCCGAGACCCGGCGTTCGAAGAAGTTGGCTAGTTCCTGGACATCCTGAAGATCCATGAAAGAGAACGGGTTTTTGGCTCCGTAGACTTTTGGCAGGCCGAGCATGGCTAGGCGTTGGTCGGCGATGAACTCTAAATATTGCCGCATGTCGGTGATCGAGAGGCCGGAGACGCCGCCGGAGAGTATGTCTTCGGCAAACTGCATTTCGCACGTGACGGCTTCGTCGATCATGGTGACGATCTGGCGGTGGAGGTGTTCGTCGAAGAGGTCGGGCTCTTCGTTGCGGACCTCTTTGATGACATCGAGAGCGAACGCCATGTGGGCCGATTCGTCACGAAACACCCAATTCGTCCCCGCCGCCAGGCCGTGGAGCAGGCCCTTTGAACGCAGAAAATACACGTAGGCAAAAGCCGCGAAGAAAAAGAGGCCTTCGATACACGTAGCAAAGCAGATCAGATTGAGCAGAAATTGCTTGCGGTCTTCCTTTGTTTCAAGAGCGTGCAGATTTTGGATCGAATCGATCCATTTGAAACAAAATTCAGCCTTGTGGTGGATCGACGGAATGTTGTTGACCGCCGCGAAAGCCTGTTCGCGCTCAAAGTGGTCGGGGATGTATGTGTCGAGCAGCGTCAGGTAAAACTGGACGTGGACAGCTTCCTCAAAAAGCTGTCGCGACAGGTACATCCTCGCTTCCGGCGAATTGATGTGTTTGTAGAGATTTAGGACAAGATTATTCGACACGATCGAATCGCCGGTCGCAAAAAACGCCACCAGACGATGAATCATATGCCGTTCCGCTGGCGTCATCTTGTTACGCAAATCGTTTACGTCGGTCGAAAAATCGACCTCCTCGACGGTCCACGTGTTCTTGATCGAGTTCCGGTACATCTCGTAAAAGTCCGGATACTTCATCGGGCGGAGGGTTAGGTTAAAGCCAGGATCTAAAAGCATTTTTTAATAAGTCCTAAGCCGCGAAGCGGCGAAATATGGTAGCCAGTGGTGAGCGACAAGCGAACCTCTGGAAAACGAAAACACAAACGGATTTGAGCTCCGGAGGAGCGAAACCAACGGTAATCGCAAAAGGTCGATTTGTGACCTCGCGGCTTTCATTCATATCGCTCCTTCAGAGCCTAAAAATTTATGCATTGCATCTTTCCAGAGGTTCGCTTCGCTCACCACTGGCTACTGTATCGTCGCCGCTCTGCGGCTTTGAGCAAGCTGGGAGAATCTCTACAGAGCTACACGCGTAACTGATAAACGGCCCTCAGCAAAGCATTACCACAAATATTTCTCGTCATACTCGATTCCGCCAAGTTCCAGCAATTCAACATACTCGGTCTGAAAATCTTTTTTCGAGTGGTGTTCAACTTGGTTGCGAATATAGCTTTTCACCCGTTCGAGATTCGCGGCGGTGGGCCTTAAGGATACATAGAGTCCTTCGTTTGAAGCCCACGCCCTTAATATTTCCGTCGCGTTAGAATCTGTAACCGCAATCGGCGGAGCGTCTAGCTCATAACGATTTTTTGATTTTCTGCCGAACACTTTTTTTACTGACACGCTTCGCAAGCTTCAGGGTTTTCCAACGAACAAACCAACGCTTCCTCATCTGAATAAACCTTCACCGGCTGTTCCGGCACGAGGTCGTTGACTTTATATTCGGCCGAGACCTGAGCGATACGCGTTGCCGGGCGTGAGCGTAGGTAATACGTCGTTTTCAAGCCCTTTTGCCACGCATACATGTACATCGACGAAAGCTTGCCGATGTTTGGGCTTTCCATGAACAAATTCAAAGAAGCACTTTGGTCGATGAAAAGCTCCGCGGTCGGCTTGCATGTCGATGAGGGAACGCATAGGGATTTCCCACGCGGTGCGATAGATGGCTTTGAGGTCGCCCGAGAATTCGGCGATGTCCTGTACCGAGCCTTCCGAAAGTTTGATCTTGTTCCGGATCTCTTCGTTCCAGAGGTTGATGGCTTTTAGTTCCTTGACTAGATATTTGTTGATCTGGACAAAATCGCCGCTCAGGGTTTCGCGTTTGAAGAGGTTCGAGACCTGCGGTTCGATGCACTCGTAGCAGCCGGCGATCGAGGCGATCGTGGCGGTCGGGGCGATGGCGATCATCAATGAATTACGCAATCCCGTTGACTTGATCTTCTCCCGCAGAGCGTCCCAACGCGGCATGTCGTCGGGCGTTACGCCCCAGAAATCGAACTGCAGATCGCCCTGCGCCGCCCGCGTTTCGAGAAACGCCGGGTGAACGCCGTGTTCAACCGCGAGATCGCTCGACGCGTCGAGAGCTGAGAAGTAGATCTCTTCCTGAATTTTCGCCGAGATTTTTCGGGCCTCTTCGCTGTCAAACGGCAGGCGAAGCTGGAAGAAAACATCCTGCAAACCCATCAGCCCAAGCCCGATGTTGCGCCAGCGGTTGTTCGAGTGAGCGGTCGAGTCGATCGCGTAGTAATTGAGGTCGATAACCTTGTCGAGCTGACGGACCGCAAGACGAACGTTGCGGCGGAGTTTGTCGAAATCGAATTCGAACGGAGCGCGGACACTCTTGTCCGCCTGTGGGTTTTCGGCCGAATCCGGGCGGATAGGAGTGTCCGCCCTCCGTATATATCGAGCAGCGTTTATCGAGCCAAGATTGCAGACTGCGGTTTCGTTATCGCTTGTGACCTCGATAATTTCGGTACAGAGATTCGAAAGGTGGACGACGTTTTCGGGACGCGCGGTCTGGTTAGATTTGCGGTTTGAGGAGTCTTTAAATGTCATCCAGCCGTTGCCAGTCTGCGCCATCGTTCGCATCATCTTTGCGTAGAGATCGCGAGCGTTTATTTGTCGCATGAAGAGGCCTTCTTCTTCGGCTTTTACATAAGCGGCTTCGAATTCCTCACCGTAGAGGTCGGGAAAATGCGGTACGACCTTCGGGTCGAAGAGCGACCACTGGCCATCGGCCTGGACGCGTTTCATGAAAAGATCGGGAATCCAGTTGGCCAGATTCAGATTGTGTGTCCGGCGGGCTTCGTCACCGGTATTGTCGCGGAGTTCGAGAAAATCGTCGATGTCGGCGTGCCAGGTTTCGAGATAAACGCAGCAGGCACCTTTTCGTTTGCCGCCCTGATTTACGGCCGAAACGCTGGAATCGAGAGTCTTGAGCCACGGCACGATGCCGTTGGAATGCCCGTTTGTGCCGCGAATAAGCGACCCTTGTGACCTAACACGGTGATAGGCGATTCCGATGCCGCCGGAAAACTTCGAGAGCATGGCGACATCGGAATACTTGCGGTAAATACTATCGAGGCTGTCCTGAGGGCTATCGAGCAGGAAACACGAACTAAGTTGCTCGTGCTGTGTACCCGAGTTGAAGAGCGTTGGTGTCGATGGAACGTATTCCAGCGACGAAAATAGATGATAAAGGTCGATCGCCTCGTACGGGCTTTCGGCCAGACCGCATGCGACGCGCATCCAGAAAAACTGCGGCGTTTCGATCACGTCGCGGGTCGTCGGGTTTTTTAGCAAATAACGATCATATAATGTTCGCAGACCGAAAAACTCGAACAGGTCGCAACGACTATTGTCGATCGCATCATTCAGTTTGCGGCTATTGTCGATCACAAACTGAGCAACCCGCTCGCCGATCAGACCTTCTTTTACGCCAAAGGCGATCGACTGTGAAAACGAATGAATCTCCTGATTGCGCACCTCTTTCTCGACATACTGATTTAGCAGCCGCACTCCGAGCCGCGAGTATTCCGGCTCTTCAAATATCAGGCTTGCGGCGGTCTGGATCGACAATTTGTCCAGCTCCTGAGTCGTCGCACCGTCATAAAGGCCGCTGATAGTTTTTGTCGCGATACGCAGACTATCAACCGATGGCAGATTTACGCAGCAGCGGGTGATCGCGCGTACGATCTTATTAATATCTACCGGTTCGAGATTGCCGTTACGCTTGCGGACCTGCATCGAGGTCTGGGCCGAATTGTCCGCCTGGCGCTTCGCCGCCGTTCCTGTCTGTACAAAGAAAGTGTCCATGTCTATTCGTCGGTGATTCACGCGTTTAGGCTCAAAAAAGCGCCACGCTTTGAGTATGTTCCGGGTGAATTTTAGCGAGAAAGTCCCGCTGTCATACCATTTATTCTCCGGTACGACTGCAATTTCACCGTTCGTTTGGAATTATATTCACGAGGGTCTTTTTGGATGCTGATCTCTCGCGTGGATATAGACTATATGGTAGTGGTTTGGCTTTGTCAACACAAAATATAGTGGTTTTAAAACTTTCCGCTAAGTGGTGTTTTTGCAACATTTAACGCGCGTCGTCTAATGAATTGGGTTAAATTGTGCGAAACATTTCGGTAACACGTTCGATTGCAACAATTTAGTGCTGTTTTCGCTCTTAAAATGCGTCCCAAATGATGATTGATCAGGCCGTGTTGGTCGCAGAATTGCTATTTCCAACCCCTATCTTTGCTTGTGCGGAATGTCGATCTGTCATTTAATCTAACTCTAGGACAAAATGTGCCATGTGTCAAGCAAGATTTCATAGATGAAATACACTTTTACTTTCACGCCGAAATGTTTGTTGGTGGTGAACTGTATCGCGAAACAGTCCTTGCGTCTGGCCTGCTCCGCTCCTGGGGGAACTTAGTCGACGACCAACTCATCGTGGGCAAAGCTCACATTATCCGGCAGTAATTTCGAATCACGCTCATGCAAAATGTCGTGATTTAGGTGTGTAAGGAACGCCCGTTTTGGCCGAAGGTCAGCGATGATCGCCAACGCCTCGTCAAGACAAAGATGAGTCGAATGCGGCTTTATCCGGACGCAGTCGAGCACCAAAATGTCCAGATCGCGAAGGCCGTCCATCGATGCGGGCGGTATCATTTTGAGATCGGTTGCATACGCAAAATCGTTGAAGCGGTATGCAATGACCGGCAGTTTGCCGTGTATGACCTCGAGCGGCGTAACCTCGATATCTTCGCCGATGCAAAACGAACCTCCAGGTATGACCGTATGTGGAACCAATTGAGGCAGCCCGCCGCCAAAGTGGCTCGGATTAAAAATGTATTGAAAAATGCGGCGAAGGTCGGTCCAGGCGATCTCGTTCGCGTAAACGCCCATCGGGCCGTGGCGAAAATTCAGCGGCCGAATATCGTCGAGACCAAAGACATGATCGACGTGGCAATGTGTGATCAAAACCGCGTCTAGATGCGTGATCTTTGCCCTGAGGGCCTGTTGGCGAAAATCAATCGAGGTGTCAACGAGTATTTTTTTATCGCGATGTTCGATCAAAATCGAAACTCTCAGCCGTTTGTCACGCGGGTCCTCAGAAATACAAGTCTCACAATCGCACCCGATCGAGGGAACGCCGGTCGATGTGCCTGTGCCGAGAAAAGTTAGCTTCATTGACTGGAACCCACAAGCCGGGAACGCAGGCGCCCTCGCCTGCAACGCCGGTTCCTCCGGCGTGATGGTGATTAATCATTACGCACGTCAGCGTCCTCAAAGCAGGACGCTTGCAGGCGAGGGCGCCTGCGTTCCCGGCAATCACTTCTTACCGAGGATGTCGGCGCTGGAGAATTGCTGCGCCGCCCGAGCCTTCATCTTTTCTTCGGTCGCGCGAACGAGTTGAACGTACTGCATTCGCAGATCGCCGAGCAGGCCTTCGAGCAGGCGCGCTTCCTGGGGATGCAGATTTCCCTTTGTCTTGTCGCTGAGCATTCCCAGAATGTCGAGCCAGTATTTGCCGGATTCGAGATCCAGGACGCGCTTGCCGGTCGCCGGATGCGGAACGGCACCGAGAGCTGCAGCGGCGTTTGTCGCGAGCGTCGAGAGGAAATTTACGAAGCTCGCGGGGTCGTGCGCTCCCGGAATTTCCTCGCCATCGTCCGCGTTTTTCACATCGCTCTCATCCATCGGGTTGATATGTGTTTCTTGCGTCTGATGCGTTAGCTGAGGTGCCGGAGCAGGCGTTTCTTCCGGCGGCGGAGCCGCTTTTACGGGCGCCGCATCGAGCGTTACACCCTCGCGGAGCGACCCGTCAGAGTTAAATTTTCGCCTGTCAGCGACCTTGTAATGTACTTCTTCGTTCTCGTCGTCGTGGCCGATCATATATTTTTACCTTGTTTCGATAGTAGCAAGTCCAAAGTCCAAAGTTCAAAGTCCAATGTCCAATGTCTCCGGATACGCATTGAACCCCGGACTTTGAACTTTGGGTACGTCGGGCTTTGGACTTTGGGCTTTGGACGTTGGACTATGTATCTATGTCCAAATCTTTCGACGAACTCATCATCGTAATGGATCGCCTGCGTGCTCCGGGCGGATGCCCTTGGGATGCTGAGCAGACATATCAATCGCTGTCGCAATACCTCATCGAAGAAGCCTACGAGACTTTCGACGCGATTCAAGAAGCGGATCAAACCGGTGATACTACCAACCTTCGAGAGGAACTCGGCGACCTTCTGCTGCAGGTCGTTTTCCATTCGACTATCGGCAAGGAACGCGGTGATTTCACAGTCGATGACGTTGCCGAGGGCGTTACGCAGAAGCTTATTCTGCGGCATCCGCACGTGTTTGGCGATGCGAATTTTGCGCGGGCCGAGGACGTTCTCGACAACTGGGACCAGCTAAAAGCAGACGAGCGAAAGGCCTCGGGCAAAGCCGAAAAGGTTAGCGATTCGATCCTCGACGAAGTTCCGGTTCACTTTCCGGCCTTGCTCGAAGGTCTGAAACTCACGAAAAAAGCCGCTAAAGTGGGCTTTGACTGGGAAAATGCCGACCAAATATTCGACAAACTAAATGAAGAAACCGCGGAACTCAGATCCGCAATCGAACGCGGCGATAAAACGAACATCGACGAAGAAATCGGCGATCTGCTCTTCGTAGTCATGAATCTCGCCCGCCACCTCGACGTCGAACCGGAAACGGCCCTGAATCGAACCAATCGGAAGTTTCGGCAACGATTCAAATTCATAGAACAAGAGCTAAAGGCGAAGGGTGAAGACATGGAGTCAGCAACGCTCGAAGAGATGGACGCATTGTGGAACAAAGCAAAATCCGATGTTGCTGTTTCCTAACCGTGTCCTGTGCTAAACTCTCCTAGTATGGCCGTTAACGGGAACATTCATGAACGCAAAATTGAACTGATCCAGTGGGTCTCGGCATTAGATAATGTTGCGGTCCTTGATGAGATCGACGACCTGCGAGAACAACAAACCCGCGATTGGTGGGATCAGATTTCTGAGGAAGAGAAATTGTCCATTGAGCGGGGAATTGTCGATGCTGACGGCGGCAAAATGACACCTCACTCCGAAGTTCGAGCGATTTATGAAAAGTGGCTATAGAATTCTTTGGTCGGATCGTGCTCGCGACGAACTTCGCAGGACTCTTGACTTATCTGGAACATAATTTTTCTGAAAGAGAAGTACGGCGGCTTGCGGTGAAGATGGACGAAATTCTCGTATTCATCTCGCAGAATCCTAAATTATACCCCGCAACGCCGCCGCAAGAAAGGCGTCCGAAAAGCCGTGATTCTGAGACATAACACGCTCTACTATCGTTTGCGGAGCGGTCAGATCGAGATACTCTCATTCTTTTCAAACAGGCAGGATCCTGGCAAGGTAAATCTCCGATAGAGGGGTTCTTGCCTGGTTTTGGACGGTAACTACTCGGCAAAAATCTCACCGAGCCGGTCAAGAATATTCTTACGAGCCGCGTTGTCAATCTCGCCGATCTTTTTTACAAGCCGCTCTTTATCGACCGTCCGGATCTGATCGAGGACGATCATGCGTTCGTTGTTGAGGAAATTGACGGCGATGCGGGTCGGGTATTTGGCGGTGGCGGATGATAGCGGGGCAATTATCACGTTTGCCAGGTGAGCGTTCATTTCGTTGGGCGAGATGATCACGCATGGACGTGTGTTCTTGGCGTCCCTGGTCGGCACGGCGTCGAGGCCCGCGAGATAGACGTCAAATCTATTCACCATTGCCACTCCTTTTTGTCGAAACCGCTCGTCGAGGCATCGCTCGCCAGCTCGTCGTCGTCATTCTCCGCCATCAGCTTAAAAGCATCTTCCCAACCCGGCCGCGGTTTCTGCGCGTTACGGATAAGGATGCCGTCTGGGTGAAGTTCGAGATCGACCTCGCCAACAATCCGGCTTTCTTCAAGCAAAACTTTCGGTATCCGAATGCCTTGCGAATTACCGATCTGGATGATCTGGGCTTTCATAATTACATTGTAATTACATCTAAAATCAAGTCAAGACTGGAGCGGCGAGCATCCCTGCTTGCCACGCCGCCGTTTCGGCGGTGTGCGACAAGCAAGGATGCTTGCTGCTCCAGTCAGGAAATCCTGCTTATTCCGTTCATATATGGCGAAGTATTTCCGGAATCAAAACACTTCCATCGCCTTGCTGAAAATTTTCAATTATCGCTATCCACGTCCGCCCGACCGCCAAACCGCTACCGTTTAGTGTATGGACAAACTCCGGCCTCGCTCCACCTCCGCGACGAAAACGCGTGTTCATGCGCCGGGCCTGAAAGTCGCCGCAGTTTGAGCAGCTTGATATCTCGCGGTATGTTTTCTGCGAAGGCAGCCAGACCTCGATGTCGTAGGTTTTCCTGGCTCCAAATCCCATGTCGCCGGTCGAGAGAACGACGGTGCGGTACGGTAAACCTAATAGCTGCAATATCTTCTCGGCGTTGGCCGTGAGTTTTTCGTGCTCGTCCTCCGAGTTTTCCGGCAGGCTTAGTTTTACGAGCTCGACCTTTTCAAACTGATGCTGGCGGATCAATCCGCGTGTATCCCTGCCATAGCTGCCGGCTTCGCTGCGGAAACACGGTGTGTAGGCGACGTAATATTTTGGCAGATCGGTCGCGTCGAGGATCTCGTGAGAATGGTAATTCGTCACCGGAACCTCGGCGGTCGGGATCAAAGCGAAACCGCGTTCGTCTTTGATATGAAACAGGTCTGCCTCAAATTTCGGCAGTTGATTCGTGCCGAAAAGGGCGGTTCTGTTTACCAGAAAAGGCGGCAGCGTTTCGTTGTAGCCGTGCTCGGTCGTGTGAACGTCGAGCATAAAATTAACAAGTGCACGGCTCAGACGAGCACCGGCACCATTAAGAATCGCGAAGCGGGAACCCGCGATCTTGGTCGCTCGTTCAAAATCGAGAATGCCCATGGTCTCGCCAAGGTCGACGTGGTCCCTTGGCTCAAAATCGAATTCGCGCGGCTCCCCCCATCGTCTGATCTCGACATTTGCCGCCTCGTCCGCACCGACCGGAACGCCGTCGGCGGGCAGATTTGGCAGACCGGCGAGTAGGTCGCGCATTGCCGCCTCGGCAGCATCACGATCGTCATCGAGGGCTGATTGCTTCTCTTTTAGTCCGGCGACCTCGGCTTTTTTTGCGTCAGCCTCATCGCGTTTGCCGGACTGCATCAGGGCTCCGATCTCTTTGCTTGCGACATTTCGCTGCCCGTTGATGGCGTCGGCTTCGCCGATCACGCGGCGGCGCTCGGCGTCGAGATCGACAAATCTGTCGAGCGCATCGACGGGGAAATTGCGATTCGCCAGGGCTTTGCGAACGGCATCCAAATTCTCTCGTACAAAGTGAAGGTCTAGCATTCTCTGTTTAAGTAACTACAAAGTGATTACGATAAACATTCGATATCCGATTGTTTTAATCGCGAGTCTTCGCCTAAAATTAAAGTTTGTGACAACATCGAAGACTTCTCGAATTTAACAAAGTTAATATGGTAAATAAAATTCGCAAGGCCGTTTTCCCGGCCGCCGGTCTCGGCACCAGATTTCTTCCTGCGACCAAGGCATCGCCGAAGGAGATGCTTCCGCTGGTCGACAAACCGCTCATTCAGTACGTGGTTGAGGAATCCGTCGCGAGCGGGATCGAATCGATCCTCATTATCACGGGCCGCGACAAAAGCGCGATTGAGAACCACTTTGACATATCGTTCGAACTCGAAGAGGTCTTACAGGAACGCGGCAAAACCGAAGTCTTCGAGCAGGTACGGGCCATCGCCGATATAGTCCGGATCAGCTATACGCGTCAAAAACAGGCGCTCGGCCTGGGGCATGCGATCTATCAGGCCAAGGATTTTGCCGGCAGCGAACCGTTTGCCGTCCTGCTCGCCGACGATATCATCGACAGCGAAAAACCTGCCCTGCGGCAGATGGTCGAGGTTTATGAAAAATACAATGCTCCCGTTATTGCCACGATGCAGGTCGCGGGCGAGGGCATTTCCCGCTTTGGCGTGATCGACGCCGACGAGGTCGAGCCGAATGTCTTTAAGATAAAAGACATGGTCGAAAAACCAGCCTACGCCGATGCTCCGTCAGATCTCGCGATCATCGGTCGCTACATCTTCACACCCGACATTTTCGAAGCCATCGAGCATACCGAACCAGGCTCAGGCGGTGAGATCCAGATTACCGACGCCATGCGAATCCTGCTCAAAAAACGCCCTTTCTACGCCGTCAAACTCGAAGGCACCCGCCACGATGCCGGCGACAAACTCGGATTCCTGATCGCCACCGTCGAACTAGCCGCTGAAGCGGGACGATCTCGGGGCGGAATTTCGCGAGTATTTGAAATCACTTAATCTTAGTTAGCATCGGTTTCGTCTCAATCTCTTTAAAGCTGCCTCCGAAATTGATTCGAATTAGAACAGTGTTATTTTCCCGACGGACATATGCGGCAGTCTGGCCCGGTCTGTAAGGTTGAGTTGATGTTCCACTGCGTCCACTTTCCTTTATTCTTTGTGTTCTAGACCATAATTCACTTCGATTTGTTGAGAGATCAATTAATAGGAGGTTCGGCTTTGGGAAGCGTTTGGAAATAATGTGGAATGTTTTTAGGAGATTCTTTTCAGAAAACCATCCGTCAGCCATGAACACCGTTATGATGCGTCGGTCTGTATCACCCTTACCTAGAGATGGATCAACGTAGTTATCGAGTACGGCATAATGTTTGATCTCTTTGCGTTTAGCTCGAGGCGAAGTCTTTAATTGTGCGTTTAGGTCTTCACACGCAACAGAAAGCAGCAATGCTAAAAGGCCAAAAATTATCCTGCGCTGAACCATGTTTATACGATGTTGCATCAACTCTTTCCGTTGTAAAACTGAGCAGCCATCTGCCTCAGACAAGCCGTTGGCGACCAGTTGCAGAAGCCCGCACGGAGTAAGGGCTCCCGTCGAGGATGATAAACCATAGTTGTCAAAGAACTTTTTGAATCGATCGCCCAAGAAGAATCGGGCGTTGTGAACCATTGAGAGAGCCCTTACTTCGTGCGGGCTTCTGCATTGCGCATCGCCAATCCAAACTGCAAAACGATAAGCAGCAAAATACTCACAACCAAAACATACATCCCCGACCGCAAGTTCCCTGATTGATCTGAGACAAAACCGATCAGCCATGTCGACGACGCTGCTCCGAGGGTGCCGCAGATGAAGAGCGGCGTGGCGCGTCTGGTCGCTGTTGGGCCGAAGGTTTTTGAGAACCGCGAGACGTTGGTCGGGAAAATCCATGACGTTCCAAATCCGGCGATCGAGGCTCCGATGGCGAGCATCGTGACTGACGATGCGGTGACGGTGACACACATTCCGGCAAGCACTATGAAGAGGCCGAGCAGGAGCATTTTGTTCTCGTTCAAGAATCTGAACAGCAGCGGTGCGACGCCGCGGCCGGCGACGAAGAGGACAAAAAAGAGCAGCGTCGGCGAGAGCCAGCGGACAGCGTTTGGGTCGGCACCGCCCGTCGAAATGCGTTCGGTATAAGTTGTGAGCCAGCCGCCCATCCCGCTTTCGAACCCGACGTGGATGAAGTTGAACAGAGCGATCGCCCAGGCCATCGGCGTTCGCCAGATCGGGGTGTTGTCCGCTCCCGCGTCGCTGGTCGAACCGGCGAGAGCGATGATCCGAGTTGGCTGAAAGAAGAGAAACGCTGCCGCCGCGAACATCGGCAATGCCAGGATCAGCGTCGTTACTAAAATGTCGCCGCCGACATGCGTCGCATCGACGAAAGGTTTGCAGACGATCGCTCCGACGCCCCAACAAAAATTCAGCACGCTGAGGGCCGAGGCGGAATTTACGGGATTCAGCTCAAGTACCGTCATGTTGATCGCCGGCAGCGTCAGGCCGATGCCGACGCCGGTCAGGGCAAATGCGATCAGCGACGCGGCGAATGAATCGACGTTCATCAGCATCACACCGGTTGCCATTGTGAGGGCTCCGATGAACGACGCGGCGAGGAACTGGTTGCGCTTAGCAAAGATGCTGGTCAGAAATGTCCCCAAAAGCGAACCCGCAAACTGCGACGGGAAATAAAAGCTGACCTGTAGATCGTTCAGAGCGTAGTGACGCGCCATGATCGGCAAAAACTGACCGATCAGCACGGTCGCCGTTCCCGATATCAGAAACAGAGCGTGCAGAATGATCGTGAGCTTGCGAGTGTTGTCGGGCTGTGTCATTTCACGTAAACAGATATTGTGTCAGGCTGTGGGCGAAAGGCAAATTGGCGCGAATCGCTAACCGAGCTCCGTAGGAGCGAAATGTTTGTAGATACAGATTTTATATACGGTCGCAAAGCCCCCGTTAGGGGCGACACTAGGGCCAACCGATCGCTATGTCGCTCCTACGGAGCTTCCAACATTATTCTCACTCGTTTCTACAAGCATTACGCTCCTCCGGAGCTAGGACTCGAAAGCACGTCGCTGGATTCATTTTCAAAGATCGAGTTCGAACCAAGTAGAGTTTTGATTCTTGTTTGCGAACCTGCACTTCGTGTTAGTTTCCGGCAGAGCCGCAGAGCCCCTAAGAACGCAATGGACGAGAAAGTGTATGACGCAGGTCACGACTGGAGGGCGCGGCATCTTGCTCGCCCGTGTTCGGCAGAAACGAGCCGAGGTTAAGATTGAGCGAGTTCGATTGGCAGCCATAGATGGTACAGGTTTGCACGTCTTGAACATACATCAGGCTGATTCAAATTGGAACCCCATTATGTACAGATTGATGTATTATGCGTAAATTGATGCGTTATGAACGGGCGAGCAGGATGCTCACCCTCCAGTTTCGCATATCCGAGCCTTTTTCGTTAAAATTTAGTTACAAAGTGACTTACGCCGGTTTAGATCCCGGCGAATGGAAATTCAACATGTCCCTATCCTCGATCGAAGACGCCGCAAAAGACATTCGCGACGGGAAAATGATCGTCATCGTCGATGACGAAGACCGCGAAAACGAAGGCGATCTCGTCTGTGCGGCTGAAATGGTAACGCCCGCGATCATAAATTTTATGGCGGTCCACGGTCGCGGGCTGATCTGTTTGCCGCTGACCGAGGAGCGGTGTAACGAATTGCAGCTTTTCCCGCAAACTACTGAAAATACATCGAGTATGGGAACGGCGTTCACCACATCGATTGAGGCACGCGAGGGCGTGACGACGGGAATTTCTGCCGCCGATCGTGCAAAAACGATCCTGACGGCGGTCGATCCGGCTTCAAAACCGCACGATCTCGCCCGGCCCGGACACGTCTTTCCATTGAGGGCAAAAAACGGCGGCGTTCTTGTTCGCGTCGGGCAGACCGAGGCGAGCGTGGACATTTCGCGGATCGCGGGCCTGCAGAGCGCGGCGGTCATCTGCGAGATCATGAATGACGACGGCACGATGGCGCGAATGCCGGAGTTGGAGAAGTTTGCCGCGAAACACGCGCTCAAGATCATTTCGGTCGCCGACCTCGTTCGCTATCGCATTCAAAAAGAAATGCTCGTTCGCCGCGTGGTCGAGGCCGATCTGCCGACGCAGTTTGGCATGTTTCGGACGATCCTTTACGAGAACATTATAAACGGCGAGACCCATCTTGCGATGACGATGGGCGACGTTTCTGGTGCAACCGAGCCGGTACTTGTCCGCGTCCAAACGGAGAACGTGACCTTTGCGATGTTTGGCGCCACGATCGGCGAGGCGTCAGGTGCGGTCGAGGCCTCTCTCAAGACAATTGCTGCGACCGGAATCGGCGTCGGTCGTATACCTTCGTCAGCGTGAGAATAATCTAGATCTCGTCAATCAGCTAAAAACGTATGCCTTGATGCACGAGAAAGGGCTTGACTTTCAGGCGGCAAAGCTCGAGACCGGTTATCGCAAGTTTCACGATTACGGCATCGGCGCGCAGATATTAAAGGACCTTGGCCTGACAAAGATCAGGCTAATGTCAAATCACCCACCGAAGGTTAGCGCCCTCGACGCGTTCGATCTGGAGATCGTTGAGACGGTTCGTTTGTAGGGGAAGTTTTAGCCACAGAGAGCACAGAGGAAGACAAAAAGATTGGGCAGAATGGCGGAAGAAGAGATCGACGAAGTTGAAGATAAAGAAAATGGCGACGCGGTACCGAAGCGACGTCTCTTCTTCACGCGCCGAAAAGCCCTCGTCGGTCTCGGCGGCGTTGCTCTGCTTGGTTTGCTGATCTCGCTAATAGGCGTCATCTCCTATAAATACGGCGTTTTCGACAATTACGTCAAGTCACAATTCGTTGCCAAGATGGCGGATATTGGCATTGTTTTTGACGCCGACGTTTTCCGGGTGACAGTCAATCCCCTCGAACTCGAGCTGAAAAACGCGACATTTAACGACAAAGTCAGCGGCGAAAAGCTGTTTTTTATTCGCGACGCTCACCTTGAGCTAACGGTCCGCGACCTCTATGCGTGGCAGCTTACGCGCGACATCGATATCGAAAAAACCGAGATCAACGGGGCCGAGGCGTGGGTGACGTTTGATGAGACGGGCAAGTCGAATTTCTCGAATTTGAAACTGGTCGAGGACGAAAAAGGTGCGGCGGTGAATTTCAAATACGATTCCGTTGACTTCACTTTGAGGGACAGTATCGTACATTTTGGTGACCTGTCACGAAAGATTTCGGGGAATGCGAAAAACGTGATCTTTCTGCTCTCACCCGAAAATCGCGAAGTTGCGGATGATCAAAAACGCTACAGATTTGACCTGACATCGACCGATTCTAACTTCATTTATGACGAGCGCGCGGTTGAGAAGATCGACATTCGGGCACAGGGAATCGCTGATAAAAACGGCGCCCAATTGACCCGATTTGATCTGAAAACGCCGATCGGCGAAACGGCTCTGACTGGAACGCTGACGGATTGGGCGGCTCCAAAGTATGCGTTCGATATCCAATCGACGGTCGATCTTACGCAGGCGTCGAGCATTTTGCCGCTTGGGACGGCGCTCATCGGCGTCGGAAATTTCAAAGGCAAGGTTACGGGCGAAGGCGAAAGCTATAAGATCGACGGCGAGATTTTTACCGAATCGCTGCGGGCCGACGGAGTTTCGTTAAAAGGGGCGAATGTCGTTGCGACCGTCACGGGTACAAATTCGAACTACGAGGCCGATGGAACGGCGATCGCACAGCTTTTGACCTTTGACGATTTTCACATCGATATGCTGAAACTCGCTGGGAACGTCCGCGGAACGGGCACGGATTTTCGCTGGTACGGCGAACTACAGGCCGCGGCCGCAAAACGAAAATCGCTGTCGATCGCCGGGCTTTTTTTGTCGGACGCATTGGCGGAATACAAGGATAAACAGATCACGGCCCAAGCCGGAAATGGACGGGCGAAGCGTTTTGCGATTGGTGATACGGAGTTTGAAGAATTGGCAGCGAGGGGTTTGAAATTTTCGGCGCAGGGCGACGACATAAACCTCAACGCCCCCGGAGCGACGGCTCGGACGTTTAAGACGAAAGATATAAAGCTACAAAACGTAACCGGCAGCAGCGTTTCCGTAAAGGGTCGCAAGGGCCGCGTCGATGTCGGGCTCGATAATGTGCGGGCGTCGAATGGGAACGTTCAGGACGCCGTGGTGACAAATGTAGCGGCGAACCGGCTGAGATTTACCGATCTGCCCGCGTCGACCGCCGTCACGCTAGAAGGTTTACGTGCCGATCGTGTCGTGAAAGACGGGATCATCGCCGATGGTGCGGAAACGCCGCTGGCCGAAATCGAGAATACGAAGGCTGGCTTAGTGATTTACGCCGACAAATCGCGCGTCGCGAAGCTAGACGTCGGCGCGGCGACGCTTGGGAATCTGAACATCGGCGGGATTCGCGTGTCGATCCGCCAGGGCTATGTCGAGGCCCGAACGAACGATGTCGATGCGGGAAATATAGATCTAAAGAAAACAAGTTCACTACCCGACGGCGGAAATCTTGAAAATGTAAAAATCGTGCGGCCCGTGTTTATCCTCGAACCCTCGGGCCGTTACCGAGCGAGTGCCGACATGACCCTCGGCGGCGGAATGATCGGCAGCGTCGCGCTTGGAGCGGCGACCGCGAAGGTCGATATGAACAACGACCGCGTTGCTCTCAACCAACTTGACGCGCGAAGTAATGGGCGGGCGGCTCAATGGTCAGGCGGTGATCGCGTTGAGTAGCCGCACGCGTTCGACTTTGACGGGCGATTTCAACGATCTGGATATTTCGAAGCTGATCGCGCTACAAGGCGGAAGCTTGCCGCCGTTTGAAGGAAAAACAGGCGGTAGGATTGATCTGAACTTTCCGGGCACCGATTTTCGCGCCGCGAGCGGAACGCTCAACGCCGCGATTACGGCAAATGCCGGAAATGCGGATCGCGGCCTGATCCCGGTCAGCGGAAACGTCAGATTGAGTGCGACGAATGGCCTGTTTAACGTCGATCTAGCCGATCTCAACACCGGGAAAAGCAAGCTGACGGCGACCGGGCGGTTTGACCTGAAGGACGAGAATTCGGATCTGAATGTCGCTCTGCGTTCGACCGACGCGACCGAGATCGACCGCCTCGTCCGCGTTTTGAACGTCGCGCCCGAGCTTGAGCAGCATCTCAACTCGATGCAGATTCAGGTCGCGGGAAATCTCACTTTTGACGGCTCGGTTAAGGGCAATCTGGCGAACCCCATCGTTGATGGAAAGGCGACGCTTGATTCGATAGCGCTTCGAGGAAGGGAATTGGGGAGCGTGGCGACCGACGTTTTTGCCTCGCCGGACGGCATCGATCTGCGTAACGGAATGCTGCGGGACTCGTCGGGCGGGCGGGCGGATTTTGCGATAAATATTCCGAATGCGGGCAGCAATAATGTCGCTGTAAAGGCGACGCTGACGAACATTAACGCCGGAAACCTGCTCGCCGCTCTGCCGATCACGCTGCCGGAACAAATTCGCGACCTCAATGGCCAAACTTCCGGAACGGTTGACATTACCGGTTTGCCCAACCAATCTCGCGGCGAGATCAATCTGGCCGCGCAGAAGGGAATCATTGCCGGACAGGCATTCGACGGATTGAATGTAAAGGCTGTTTTCAACGGCACGATCATTGACGTGCAGCAGGCCGAGATGCGGATCGGGGCAGGACGATTGACGGCCAAGGGCAGTTACGAGCGAGCAGCGGGAAATTTCAATTTCGACATCGGCGGCAAAACCGTTCCTGTCCCGCTCGTCCTTGCTCTGCTGCCTAAATCCGATAGTATTCCGGTTATCACAGGTGACGTTGATTTCACGGCGAACGCGACCGGAAACGCGGAGAGCACTGCGAGCTATAGCATAAATTTCAACGGCGTCGCTCCGAATGTGGTGGTCGGCGAAAACACTCTGGGCCAGGTCGCATTTAAGGGCCAGACGGCGAATCAAATGCTGACCGCCGATCTCACCGCTATGATCGACGGCCGCCCGCAGATCGTCACCGCGTCCGTTAACTTTGCCGATGAGAATTTGCCCTTCATGGCGGCAACCGATTTTAATCAAAGCCCGCTCGCGCCGTTCCTCGCATTTGTCCCGCAGCTAAAGGGAATCGCGATTACCGGAACGGGGACGGGCCGTGTCGAATTTGGCGGGAATTTGAGCCAACTTGACGACAAAGGCATTCGAGCATTTTCAGCCGGCAATCTGAGCGGAAAGGCCGAATTTTCGCAGCTTTCGCTTCAGATTCAGGACACGCCGCTGTCGGCGGCGGAGCCGATCCTCGTTAGATTCAATCCGCGCGAGATCATTTTTGAGAAAGCACGATTTTCCGGCGGCGGTTCGAATATGACGCTTTCCGGAACGAAGGCCCTGACTGATGCGGGGATCAATAATCTCGCGATCGATGGCCGCGTAAATTTGAATCTGATCAATCTCTTTGTCAAGGATACGTTCTTCTCCGGTTTTGCGGATGCCGCCGTGCGGTTCTCGGGGCCGAATAAAACCGCCCTTATATCGGGCACGGCTAATATGGTCAATGCCTCGGTCGCGACCTTTCTCGGTTCGGACAGGTTTACCGCCGACCGTGTAAAAGCTCGTATCATTTTTACATCGAATCAGGTCGAGATCGAAGAGGCGACCGGATATCTGGGCGGCGGGCGGTTTACCGGCAGCGGCGGCGGGACGCTCGATGGGTTTGCGGTTCAGCGGTTTAACTTTTCGCTCGATGGCAACAATGTAACGGTTCCGCTGCCGAAGGATTTTATAACGACCGGTGATGCTCAGCTTGTTATCACGGGGCTTCGCGAGGCGAAGAATGAGAATCTTCAATTGACGATCGGCGGGCGCGTGTTTGCCCGGCGAGCGGTCTATTCGAAAGACATTGACCTCGCAAATCTCGTCAGCGGACGGCGTGATCCGGTGCTTTCGGGTGGCGGAGGTTCGATCAAACCACCTCGCTTCGACCTGGTGGTCGAGGGCCGTGACGCGTTGTTTGTAAAAAACAACATCGCCGATCTCACCGCGTCCGTCTCGCTCGTTCTGACAGGCGATACAAACGAACCCCGGATTTCAGGCCGCATTACGGCCAATAGCGGTACGATTTTGTTTCGCAAAGACCGCTATGTCGTGCAGCGGGGCGTTTTGGAATTTCCACCCGACACCGCGATCGAACCAGTGATAAACCTTCAGGCGGAATCGGAGATCGGCGGTTATCAGGTTTTCGTAAATCTCTCAGGGCCGCTCAAAGATTCCGAACAACTCACGGCGTCGGTCAGATCGAGTCCGGCTTTGCCGCAGGCGGATGTTGTTTCGCTGATAACGACTGGCAGCTTGACAAATAGTGCCGGCGGAATACCGACGCTTGCCTCGACAGGCATTAACACGGCGGCTGAGATATTGACCGATTCGATCATCAACAACCCGGCCCGCCGGGCGACCGATAAGCTCTTTGGTCTTAACGTCTTTGAGATCGATCCGCTGATCTCGGGCCAAACCGTAAATCCGGGAGCAAGGCTGACTGTGGGACGCCAGATCAACAACAACCTGCGTGTAACATATTCGACCAATCTCTCGCAGGATCAGAATCAGGTTCTTGCTCTCGAATACCGTGTTTCCAACCGGCTTTCATTTGTCGCCCAGTACGAGCAGCGTTCTCTGACAAATGTGACGCGCAACCGCGATAATTTTAGCTTTGAGATCAGGTTGAGGAAGAGGTTTTAGCGACTGGCGATGAGTTTTGTGATAAGCAGAAACAGGGCCAGTTCAGCGGCGGGCAACCCGCAGCTTAGCTTTACCATGCTGACAAATCGCTTGGTATGTCTCTTAGTTCTCATCGTATGCGGTTTTTTTTCCGCCTATTCGCAAAATAAGTACGACAAACTACCCGTCTCCAAGATCGACGTTGTTTTCACTGGCAGCGGAACAAACCCGCAGCTTGCCGAAGAGTATCGTTTGATGGTTCGTCTCGCGATCGGCGGCAATTACTCGGCCCCCCGAATTCGAGAAGCGGTCGCGGCTCTCTACGATACAAAAAAGGTTGACACGGTCGTCGTGACCGCCGCGACCAATGCGGGAGGTGACGTCGAACTGCGTTTCGACGTCAAGCGAAAGACTCAGGCTGAACGAGTTTCGGTCGTGGTCGGGACGGGCGTCGGCGATAAGGTCAGCGAACAGGATCTGCTCTTTAAGCTAAATCTACTCACGCCCGGCACGGCGATAACCGAGCAAACGCTGCAGAACAACGCGAATGAAATTCTCGACTATCTGCGCGAACGCGGGTTTTACCGTTCCGAGGCGGTTTATGAGCGGCGACCGCTGCAGAACGAGAACGAGGTCGGCGTCACCTTTAAGGTGACACCGAACGAGCAGGCCCGCGTCGAGGATTTTCAGATAAAGATTGACGGCTACCAAAAGGTCATACCGCCGAGATCGCTCAGACTAAAAAAGGGCGGGCTTTTTTCGCGTGAACGCCTGCTCGCGGATGTCGCAAAGGTGAGGGAAACGCTGCGTAGAGATAACTTTCTCGCTCCCGAACTCGATGAGCCGCGCTTCACCTTTGACGGTGACACCAATACGATCGCGATCGGCCTTATGGGCAGGGTTGGCCCTAAAGTTGAGGTCACTGTCGAAACGGGTAAAGGCAAGCTCGGCAAGAGCGTTCAAACGCGTCTTTTGCCGATAAAGCGTGAAGGCACGCTCGATTATTCAGCAATCGTCGAGGGCGAACGAAGGCTGGCGAACTACTATCAGGAACAGGGCTATTTCTTTGCAAAGGCGACGGCCTATTGTTCGGTGACGCCGCCGATCACCGATGCGGAAAACAATCTGCTCCCAAACGACACAATCTTTTTATGCGGGTCGCTCGGTAGTCAGGAACTGATGGGCCGCGAGGTGCTCGTAAAGTATCGCGTCGATCTCGATCGTCGGCTGCGGCTGACGAGAATCCGCGTTAAAGGCACGGACAAACTAACGGTTGAGGACATTCGAACCGTTCTTTCGTCGCAGGAGGCGAATATTCTGGGTATCATTCCGGTTTTAGGCTACGGCCGGGGCTACACCAGCGAGGCGATTCTCGATGACGATAGGGCAACGATCGAATCGCTGATGCGGGAGCTCGGCTACAACGACGTCAATGTACGGGTAAATCAGGGCGTATCGCTCGACGGTGAAAATCTGATCATTACGTTTGAGGTTGAAGAGGGAATTCCTACCGTTGTCACCGAAACTAGAATCGTCGGCAACAGCGCCGTTTCGACCGCCGATCTTGAGGCCCAGTTGCCGTCTCTGATCAAACGCAACTACTCGCGTGCCCGGACGAGGAACGCCGTTCGAAAAGTGGCAGAATATTACTCGAACCTCGGTTATTATGACGCCCGCGTTACGTCCAAGGTGATTGATCCGGAGAATGCGCCCGGTGCCGAGAGAAATGAAGTTACGGTCGAATTTAAGGTTGAAAACGAAAACAAACAGGTCGAGATCAACCGAATTCTGGTTAACGGCAACGAAAACACCGACACCGACGCAGTCTTAAAAGCCCTTGCACTGCGCAGCGGCGAATTGCTCAAGGCGTCGGATGTCTATGCCAGTGAGCAGAATCTGTACGGTTCCGACGCCTTTTCGCGTGTCGAGATCAAACCGCAGCCAGCCGGTGATAAAAACCCCGATCGGCGGTTGACCGATATAATCGTCAACCTGGATGAACAGCCGTCGCGTCTCATCTCGTACGGCGGCGGATTTTCGACCGATCTTGGCTTGAGCGGTTTTTTTGACATCCGCCACGTCAATCTTTTTGGCAATCTGTGGCAGGGCGGCGCCCGTGTCAAGGTCAGCCAAAAGCAGCAGTTGGTACAATTCGATTTTATTAATCCGCGTTTTCTGGTTGATGGTGAGAAACGATTTGCGCCGCTTACATTGTCGGCCCAATATCAACGGGACACGACCGTAACGCGGTTTTTTCGCTCGACATTTGATAAAGGTACGTTTGGCATCGTTCAGCGGATAGACGAGAACGGTAATCCGATCGACGAGTTTGGCTCGAATGTGAGCAGTCCGACGATTAACCGCCTTAGTCTCTCGGCCGAGACAAATCGGACCATCAGCCGTAAGGATCGCAGCATTCTTTTCCTTAGATACCGATTTGAGGATGTTCGTCTTTTCAATACCGAAAGCCTTCTCGTCAGGGACCTGCTGAGGCCGGATGCGAAGACGCGAATATCGGGTTTTGGCGCGACATTTGTCCGCGATAGGCGTCGAAACTGTTCGATTAAATATTCACTGCTCGATCTGATCGCAAAAGGCGAGGCCAACGAGCCATGTCGTTACAACGCGAGCGACCCGACGCACGGCGATTACATCACAGCGGATTATAACGTCTCGGTTCCCGCGCTCGGGGCGAGCATTGGGTTTCAGAAATTTCAGGCGAGCTACAACTTTTATTACACTTTTTCGAGGCTCAAGAATACGACGCTTGCAGCCCGCGGGATCATCGGCGTTGGAAGTGTTTTCTCCGCTGACAATCGATTTACAAGTGTGCAGTTTCCGTCGCTCAATGGACTGCTGCCAATAAGCGAAAGGTTTTTTGCCGGCGGGGCGAACAATTTGCGCGGGTTCGATTTCGAAGAGGCCGGACCTCGTGTCGTGATCGTTCCACAGGGTACGTTTCGCAACAGCCGGGGCGAGCTGATTCGGCTCGACCCGTTTACGATCCCATTTGGCGGTAACGCGCTCGCCGTCGTAAATCTGGAGGCCCGAATCCCGATTTCAAAGTCTGTGCGGATCGTGCCTTTTTATGACGGCGGTAATGTGTTTCGCAAGGCCGGTGACATTTTTAAGTCGCCGGATATTGCGCCAAACGATGTGGTCGGACAAAATCAGCGTGCCGTTTGGAAACACTCGGTCGGCCTCGGTCTGCGACTGAAAACGCCGGTCGGCGGCGAATTTGGCGTGGATTACGGCCATCTGCTAAATCCGCCCCGATTCCTGATTCCGCAGCCGGTCGGCCCAAACGCGGAATATCGACTTAGGCAAGGCCACCTCCACTTTCGCTTCTCGCAGGCGTTTTAGCGACTGGAGCGGCGAGCATCCTTGCTTGCCACGCCGGTTCCTCCGGCGTTACCCGCGCTCGGGGTTGATTTAACTTGAAAATTATTGATAGTAGTAACACCGCGGAAGCCGCGGCGTGGCAAGCAGGGATGCTCGCCGCTCCAGTCGCATTACGGCTGATCGGCCATGCTTTTTCTAATCTGTTCAATAAACGACCGAACCGCTGTTGCCTCGCTGCTGTTTGGAAAGATGCGCAGGAATTCCTCGTAGGTCGCGATCGCTTCCTTATACTTTTTTTGCCGCTCGTAGATCAACCCCAAAAGCTGGTAAATGACCACCGTATCTGGGGCTCCGGACAATTGTTTGAGTGAGGCTTTTAGGTTCTTTGCGGCCTCGGCATAGTTTAGATCTTCATTCTCAAAATCACCCGCCGCTCCGGCTCCCTCAGCCTTTTCCTTGTAAAAAAGCCCCAGCCCCGCGTAGGCCTCAGGCTGAAACCCTTTGCCCTCGGTGATTGCTCGTTTGAACGCGGTGACGGCCTCTGCCTCTTCGCCGTTTTCTTTGTGAATACGGCCCTCGACCGCTGACGCCTCGGCATAGCCTGGCCGGAGTTTGCGGGCGCTGACTATGGCCTTTAACGCCTCGTCGGTGTCCTGCATTTCGGTCAGGACACGGGCGAGGGCAACGAAGGCCTCGGGGTATTTAGGGCGAAGGCTGATGGCCCGCCTGTAAGCCTCAACCGATTTTTCACGATCCGAAAACGCCATCCGCTCACCTTCCTGAAAGGCGAGTTCCGCTTCGTCCGTAGTCTTAACGAGCGTGACCGCGACCTCGCCTTTTTGCGCAACGGTCAGCGGCTGCATCTTTTCCTTAAATCCGTCGGCCCGAACGCGTATCGTGTGTATGCCCGGCGAGACCGTCTTGATTTCGAGGCGTCCATCGCTGTTTGCTTTACCCCAACCGACGCCGTCGATCCAGACCGCGGCTTTTGGTTGGGTGATCACGGTGATAGCTCGATATTGAACCGGGCTTTTTGTGCCCTGGGCATGAGAAGTGGTGCAAAAGGCAATGATAATCGAAGCGAGAAATACCAGATAACGCATATCTAACATTGTAGCCCTTACTATTTTGCAACGAAAGGCTCAATCGAGTCTCATCTTGCTGACCGCCGTTCGATATCGCGGTTCGTTTCTGAGGCGATCGAATGCGGGGTCAGATTTGGCGAAGACGGCAAGAAACTCACCGGCCTCGACCGCGCGTTCGAGGTTCGCGATCGCGCCGTCGTTATCGCCGATAAATGCGAGACGCGTAGCCGCAATATACCCGGATGAGTTGGTCAGCCGGTCTCGTTCAAAACCCTCGACCCCGTATTTTGCATAGACCTGCCGCTGCCGTGCGCGTTCGGCGGCGAGTTTGCTTAACAAACGTCTGGAGTCGTTCGGAAAGGACGCGATTATCCGCAACGCTTCCAGTTCCGCGTCGACCGCCTTATCGTATTCGCCTGTCATCAGGTAGATGTCATGCAGATATTCGTGTGCGAAAGCAAAGTCGGGGTCGATCTCGAGAGCTTTTCGACAAAAAGCCTCAGCCGCCCGATAATCTCTCGCGAAATAATGGACCTGGCCCATGTCGGCGAGAAAATTCGGCGACGCCGGATTTAGATCGAGAGCCCGCAGCATGGCAGCCTTGGCCTCGTCATTACGTCCTTGGATCGAATGGAGTACGGCAAGCCATTGATGGGCCGTCGCGTAATTCGGGTCCAGTTCCGTCGCTTTTTTCAGCGAGGTTTCGGCGACCTTCCAGTTACGATTATGAAACATCGAAATGAAGCCATGCGATGCGTGGGCCTCAGCGAGATTTGGATTAAGTTCCAGTGCTCGTTCGAGTGAGCGCGACGCCCCGTCGACATCAGGGCCTGTAGCCAAGGTGTCAGCAAGGCCGACGTAGGCGAGTGCAAAATTCGGGTCGAGCGAGACGGCGTTTCGAAACAGCCGCTGGGCCTCGAGCATTCCGGCGTGATTTCGTTTATTCCACTCGATCCGGCCTTTGGTATATTCGATCCATGCATCGGCATTGACAGTGTGTGCACTCGCAACCGGGCCGCTTTCGACCGAATAAAGTGACCGAGCCGCCACTGATCTGCCGTTTTCAAGCAGCAAATAACCGCCGACCGAGACTGCGGCGATGGCGAAACAAGCTGCAAGGGAAAGCAGCAGAACGCGAGGCGGAAATTTCCGGCCGCTTTCTACCGACGGAATCTCCTCGATCACGGTCTCGCTGAATGCGTGACGCTCGATCACCAGACCTTCGTCCCTGTCACGCGTCCGGAAACGGTATCCTCGTCGCGGAACCGTTTCGATCGGATCCGGCTCTCCCAGCTCTTTAAATTTTCGGCGGAGAAGGTAGATGTGATGGGTGAGATTTGTTTCCTCGACGAACGAGTCACGCCAGACGCTGTCCCAAATTTCCGGCTTTGACACGACCGAGCCTTCGTTCCGGGCGAGCAGACAAAGCAGCTCCAGGCCTTTTAGCGGCAGATCGACCGGTAGCCCATCATGCCATAGAAACTTGTTTTCGACATCCAACCGGAGTCGTCCGAATTCCCGTAAACCATTGCGTCCGTTAAGCATAGCCAATTCTCACAAGTAAGTCATAAAGAATTGAGAAGTGAATCAAGACTTTTTCCGTGGTTGATATGAAACTTCCATAACACGGCAAGTCCCGACTACTAAATTAGATCGTTAGCGTCGATTCTAGAACAAAACGATGGCAATATGCAAAAAAATTATCATCACGACGCAGAGCCGCGAGGTGGTGGTCATTCGCTCGTCACGACGAATAACAGGATTCTGCCTGATCTGTAACGCCGAGCGGGGGCTGACCACGCTGGATGACGCATCGACCATCACATTTAGGGGGACGAGAAACATCATCGCGGAAATTGACACGGGCGTCCTGCACGCCGTCGAAAACAATGACGGCCGTCTGTTTATTTGCACCACATCGTTGGAAAAATCTTGTGAGGGAGAGTTATGAGAAATTTAAATTTTATCGCGTTTTCGTTAGTTCTTGTTCTGTTCTGTATTTCGGTTCGAGCTCAAACAGCGGCTTTTACTTTCCAAGGGCAGTTGAGCAACTCAGGAACCCCGGCGAACGGAAATCATGATTTCGAGTTCGCATTGTTTGATGGCGTAGCGGGCGGAACGCAGCTTGGGTCGACCATAAGTTTGAACGGCGTTGCGGTGACGAGCGGGATTTTTTCCGTCACGCTGGATTTTGGAAGCCAATTTCCCGGAGCGAACCGCTTTCTCGAGATACGTCTGCGCTCGGCCGGCAGCGGCACATTTACCACGCTCAGCCCGCGACAGGCGATCAACAGCACGCCGTATTCGCTGAAAAGCCTAACCGCCGACACGGCCACAACCGCAGCCACCGCAACAAACGCGATGAATGCCGTCAACGCTAGCAATGCGACGACGGCGACAAATTTCACCGGCACTTTGACCGGCGATGTGACCGGAACGCAAGCGGCGACATCGGTTGCGCGTTTGCAAAGCCGGAGCGTGGCAAACACAGCCCCGCTCGACGGTCAGGTGCTCAAATTTAACGCGGCAGCCTCGGAATGGCGCCCGGATACTGATAACACAGGCACCAGCGGAGGCGGCGGAACGATCACCGGCGTCACTCCGGGCACGGGATTGTCGGGCGGCGGTGCGACGGGTAATGTGACGTTAAATATCGCCAACGGCGGCGTGGGTACCGCTCAACTCGCCGATAGCGCCGTGACCGACGCAAAGATCGCGAGCGTCAGCGGCGCAAAAGTTACCGGTGCAGTCGCCAACTCAACCAATGCCGTCAATGCAACAACCTCGACAAACGCCCTCAGCCTCGGCGGCGTGGTGGCGAGCGGATATTTGCAGACAAACGGCAACGGCTCGGGCCTGACGAATCTTAACGCATCAAGCCTTGCTTCGGGTACCCTTAGCAATAGCAGACTCGGTCAAATACCCACTGCAAACATCGCTGACGCGGCCGTAACCGGCCCCAAAATAGCTCTCGGCCAGGTCGTCAAAGGCCTCAATACGCTCACCGACAACGTGACGCTCGCTGCCGGCTCGAACATCACCATCACGCCATCGGGAAACACCCTCACAATCGCCTCCACCGCTGCCGGCGGGTGTCCGAGTCCGTGTACGTCGGCGATATTTAACGCAACCCAGCAATATAATTTCGGCGGCAATCGTGTTTTAGCCGCACCGGGAAGCAATACATTTTTAGGCGTGACCGCAGGCACGAATAATACCAGCGGTATTCTCAACTCGTTTTTTGGAGCAGGTTCCGGCGAGGCGAATACCACAGGAATCGGCAACTCGTTCTTCGGTGGCGGTTCTGGTCAGGAGAGCGTAACCGGCTCGGATAACTCGTTTTTTGGCGGCAATACCGGGCGTGGGAATACTTCCGGCAGCCGAAACTCATTCTTTGGCCGTCTGGCAGGTCGATTTAGTACGGCCGGAAGCGACAACACTTTTGTAGGCTACAACGCGGGCAACAACAATGCTTCCGGCGGCAATAACACACTCGTCGGGTCAGGTGCGGGCGAAAACAACACGGGCAGTCAGAACTCATTCTTCGGTTTTAACGCGGGAGCGGGCAATACGACCGGCATTCAGAACTCCTTTTTCGGTGATAACGCGGGACTCGCGAACACCGCACCTTTCAACTCATTCTTTGGGCGCAGGTCAGGAGTAGACAATACGACAGGCAACAGTAACTCATTCTTTGGCATCTTCTCCGGCGATTCGAACACCACGGGCAACCGCAATGTTTTTTTCGGGGCAAACGCCGGTGAAGCAAACACCACGGGAAACGACAACACGATAATCGGTGCCGATGCCAATGTCGGGTCCGGAAGTCTGACAAACGCGACCGCGATCGGGCGTCTGGCCGAGGTAAACACCAGTAATTCGCTCGTGCTCGGCAGTGTTTCGCCCGCTACAAACGTCGGGATAGGCACATCGTCACCAACCAATAGACTAACGATCGGGACGCCCGAGGCGACCGTTGCCGGCAGTCCGGCGGTTGGCGTGTACGGCGCCGGAACAGCGACGATGATCATTCGCGATACGACAAACGATATCGAGGGGCTTTTCGGGGTGAACTCGAGCGGCGTGATAGTTTCGGCGATGACCAATCATGACCTTCAGTTGCGGACAGGCAACCTTACCAGGCTGCGGGTTCTGGCCAATGGCACCGTCAACGTAGGCGGTGTTCAAGGCGACGATCCATCATTGTTGAGTGTCAATGGCACAATCGCCACAGGTTACGGAAACGGCGGCAGTATGCATCTCTGTCAGGGCGCCTCAAATGTCATATCTTTTTGTGGGTCATCGAGGCGCTACAAGGAAAATATTCAGCCCTTCGTGGAAGGCCTCGCTCTCATTCAGCGGCTGCGGCCTGTCACCTTTGATTGGAAACATAACTCGATCGCCGACCTGGGCGTTGTCGCCGAAGAAGTAGCCGAGATCGAGCCGCTTCTCATCACGCACAATGCCAAGGGTGAGATCGAAGGCGTAAAATACGACCGTATCGCCGTCATCCTCGTCAACGCCGTCAAAGAACAACAAGCCCAGATCGATGCCCAGCGTAAGCTGATATACGAATTGCAAACACAGCTAAAATCGCTCGCCGTCGCAAAGCGGGAGAAAAACAAATGGTCAGGTAAGCGACGCGCGACTAGTCGCTAAAGTCGCCAGGCAGAGTGTCTGTTTGAGTATTGCTCGTGGGCTCTTGTTCGTTGTGACCTTAGAGCGGTTTCGGATTGACTGGAGGGCGAGCATCCTGCTCGCCCCCACCGGTGAGCAGGATGCTCACCCTCCAGTCGAAGCCGCCGCTGGTTCGCCAGGTGATGACAGGTCACAAAGAATTCAAACCGACCCACTACCAGTCTCCAGAATCATTTTGATTTTTCCAGCCGCAGAATCTATAATCTGAAATTCGTGGCTGGGTAGCTCAGCTGGTTAGAGCGCGGGATTCATAACCCCGAGGTCGAGTGTTCAAGTCACTCTCCAGCCACCATTAGAATCAACGACTTACGGCAGAATGGCATCTGCCGTTTTTTCGTCCGTGACCACCTCGTGACTAAAATGCCTTTTCACATCGAGTTTCTCTACTGCTCTTCGTCCTGCCTCTCCTGACGCATGAACATAGATCATTGTCGTTTTGAGGTCGGCATGGCCCATTATTTCCATGAGCGTATAGGCATCCGTTCCGGCATCGGCTAGTCGCGTTGCGAAAGTATGGCGTAGGTCGTGGAAGTGAAGATTCGCGATCCCGGCCAAATCCACCGCTTTGCGAAAGCCCTTTTTGATGTCGGTTAGTCGTCCTACCGTCTTCGGACTCGGAAACACATAGTCACTCAAAAGATGGGGGAGTGATTGGAGGAGATTCCGAACCGTGGCGTTGATCGGAACGAAACGTTCCTTGCTCGCTTTGGTTTTGCGAACAATGAGCCGTCCCCGTTGAAGGTCCACGTCCGACCATTTCAGGCTAAAGATTTCGCCTCGCCTGAGGCCGGTATTGAGAGCGACGATTACGATAGATCGAATCAGGTCGCTTTCCTCCAACGCGGTCAAAAGTCCCGCTTCTTCTTCATCCGAAAGCACCCGCAACCGCCTGTTGTTCGGCTTGAACTTCCGAACCCGAAAGCACGGGTTTGAGTCGATCAAGTCGGCGTCCACGGCCAGAGAGAGTATCTTCGAGAGTACCCGCAAGTGGTTGTTAACGGTCGCCAGACTGCGAGGGCGTTCCCTCTTATCCTCATCCGTTCCGTACACAATGGGCTTTGCTAGGAACCATTGCTTAAACTCCTCGATCACCGGCGGTGTTAACTGCCTCACTGTCTTTCCACGAAAATAGGAAACCAACAAGGTGCAGATGTACACATCGCTTGAAAACGATTTCTTATTAGCCTCGGAGTATGGGAGAAAACTCTCCACAACGAAGTCTTCAAAGAGCTTGTTCGATTTAGGCTCGAAGCCGTACACCTGCTGAAACACCTGATTCATGATCACGGCTTCGGCGGCATCGGCCTCCTTTTTGGTGCGCACGAATTTCAGGGTTTTCCTGATTCGCTCGCCATTGTGGTAGAAGTCACAAACCCATTGGCCCGTGTCCTTCCGTCTACTAACTGTCATATGACCTCCTTCGCCGTGTGCAAAGTGGTTTCGCAATCCTAGTCTAATTTGAGCATTTTCCTATAGCGGCTATCTTGCTGTTTCTTGGTGCGCGATTTTGGCTTTTCGATCTTCACCGGCTCTAAGTTAACCAATGCCTTTCTCTTACCTGCTAGGTCGTGCTTTCCTAAGAGAACCAGAACGTCTCGGTCAAATTCATAGTTTCGCCCGACGCGTATGGAGGGGACTCTCCCTTCATTAGCCCAGCGGTATAACGTGGACCTACTCTTGCCAAAGAATTCAGCGGCTTCTTTAAGGTCGAGCCGGTTGCCTGCTAGTTTTCCGGGTTTTCCCAGACTTGGATCGACCGGGGCGGCGAGGTGGGTCAAGAAACTAAAGAACTCATCGAGCGGCAGAATCTTGATTCTGTGCTGTTCGATCACCGGCACCACCGCTCTGATCTGTGCGGTAAGGGCGGGGATAGCTTTGGGTTCCGAGCAAATCACGACGACGTGATCGTACCCGGCTTTGATGCATTTCAGGACGTTCTTGGCTTCCCACGTCGCCGACGTGGTAACGGAGACTTCGCAGGCGATCCGCACGCCGCCCTTCTCAAGCGAAACATCGACGAACCCTTTGCTATCGACGGTCGCTTTCTCAATGTCGGCCTTAAATCCCTTGTCCACGGCCACTTTCTGAATCCGTTCCTGCGTCTCCCGGTGCAAGGGGCCGCCCAAGGGAACGCGTTCCTTGGCGTCTACTCGGGGTTGCGGAGGAAGGGGGCTCGGAGTGACGCTTTCGGGAACGATGGCCGCCGCGGGCTGCTGTGGAGCCGACTTCTGGACAACGGGTTTGGGGACGATTGCAACCTTGTTGCGGTAGCGCTCGATCACCTCGTCGTTCACGAACGGAACCGGCTCCGGGTCGAGATACGTCTCATTGACGCCGCTGCCCCAGCCCGTGACCGTGACTTCTCCTTTGCTCGTGAACTGGATAAAGCACGAGACGTTGCCTATCGCGTCTCTCAGGTACTTTGGCAATTGCTGTTCGTCTTGGTGCAAGAATATAAGGTGAAGCCCGAATTTTTGAGCCTGTGTGAGAACATTGGCAAGTTCCTCAGTTGCCAGAATCTTGAACTCATCGATAACGAGATAGAAAGGCGGGAACCGCTTCTGTTCTCGTGAACGCCGCCGCCCATATCTCCGCCACCAAGAACGCGGAAAGGGTCTTGGTTTCCACCTCCCCCATGATGCTGCTGCGCGAAAGATTAGCCAGAAGAATATGTACTTTGGAGAAATCCAAAGCCTGTCCCGGATCGGTAAGAGCAAGGAGGCGGGAATGCATCAAGGGCTTGAGCCGCGTCGTGACGGCATCAAGATAAGACTTGCCCTTTATGCGTTCCCATTCGCTCCGGGCAAACTGGTCCCTGATCGAACCGGGGTTCTCAAGAAGCTGCAAGAGATCTGAGAGGGGACGGCCCTGTTCGAGTAAGGCGATATACAGGATATAGAGGATCTTATCGGCTCGAACCGCTTCCGACTCCTTACCCCAAACTTGGAGCGTCATGTCGGCTAGAACTTGGGCTTTCGTTTCTATCGCGTCGGCTGCCTGCGGGGAAGTGAAAGGATTAATCGTGGCGGTTATTTCACGTCTTGATGCGTCTAGTAGAAAGACGTTTTCTCGCTTGTCGAGATAAGAGAGGAAGGAGAGTATCTGCCGGTAAAGTTCTCCATGCGGGTCCAAGAGCGCGAAGCCCACGTCTTCCATGACCAATTGCGTAAGGAGATCATAGAGGAGCGTCGATTTGCCCATGCCCGAAGGTCCCATGATTCGAATATGGGTCGAAAGGTCCTCGGGCTGTAATTCAACGTCACCTATTATCACCTATGCCTCGTTTCTGGAGAACCCACTTTCGTTGATCACAGAGACGGTCTATCCGTTCTGCTCGGTCGGGGTAATCCTTTTTGAGCTCCGCCCTGGTCGCCTCAATCCGATCCTCGTCCTTTACCTCGGCTAGGATTGAGCTTATGAGCTGAGAGTTATCCCTAATGTGGTAGGTCATGGTGCCGTCGTCGGAATCAATATCGGTGAGCGTCGTTGGAGATAAAAGAATGCCCGGAACGGGTGCTATTTCTGGCGGTGTTCCAAAGTAGATTTCCGCTGGAAGATGCTTCTTACTCCACGCCTCGAAAGACTGCTTCGCGCTCGGCCTCGATCCTCGCTTCGTGTTCCAACGTAAAGTATTCCAACAGGTGGGCGGGATCGACCCTCCAAGAGACGCCCATCGTTGCCGTTAGAACTGAGCCGTCCTTCGTGGGGAGCCTTATCGACTTAGTTAGCTGTTTTGGAGAGTGGTTGTAAGTAAGTTTCTCATAATAAAAATCACAAACTCCTAAGAAAATTCGTCCTGTTCCTAGATCATGAAAATCCTTACCCGACCTGAGAACTAAATTATCGGTGCCTCTGTCGGGGCCGGTACAGAAATAAAAGACGACCGAGGAGGCTAGGGTGCCACCGAAAAAAATTAACTGGAGTAGTTCGTTCTTATTCCAAAGACAAAAGCCTACCAGTGCCAAAACTGCAACGAAAACAACCGCATTGATTATGTGAATACTCGCCCTATCCATTCTCTATTTGTATTGCGCACAAAAATAAGAAAACGTGAGATTTTAACACGGCTCCGCCGCAAATCCGAAGGCGGTAGCTCTAGCCGTACTGCTTCTTCGAGCGTCTATTTTTAGCAGTCCGTTTATTACCCCGATCTTCAACGGTCATGTTCTGATAATCGGGCGGAAGACGCCGGGCAAGCCAAGCGTCCACTTCGAGCCGTTCCCGCGTATACCGCTCAAAAGACGCCTGTATGACACGGGGACCTTCCTGAGCGTCAGTATTGTTCTTGAAGGGCGGGTAGGCCGTATGCCGCTCCGCATGGGTCGCAATAAGGGTCTTGCTGCCCTCGGTTAAAGTAAGCGTCCGTAAATAAAGCTCATAGTCGGGCAAATTCTCAAGCTGCGTCGCGATGACATCGGACGCGAATTCTTTCGCCAGAATCGTCGCATCGTCTCCGCTGACGCGAAAGCTCACCAAAGTTCCGCAATTGCCAAAAATGGCGGGAACGATCTCGTCATTATGCATGCGAAGCTGAGCCAGCGTTTGGGTCGCAACGGTAAGGGAAAGCCGGTATTTCCGGGCCTCGGCCAGAATCGAGGCTAAATCTATTCCGTGGGTGAAATTGTGAACCTCGTCTATATAGAAGTAGTGCTGAATCCGTTCGGATTCGGGCGTGTCTTGGCGTGAAAGGGATGCGAGATAGTAGCTTGGTCGTAATGAGTGAACCGAGTAATGCAGCGATATCGGAGCCGAGCGTCCTTTTCCTAAATCGCAAAGCAAAATTTTCTTGCCGTCCATCGCCTCGCGAAAATTGAAGCTGCTGCGGTGCTGGCCGATTACCGCCCGGAGCAGGGGATTAGTGGCGAAGGCCGAAACCTTGTTCAGTAACGGTGCCGATGCTTTTGCCCGTTGGTCGTCGTCCCATTCGTGTTCGTAGGTGCGATAAAACATCTGCAAAACGGCGTCGTCTACATTGCTGAAAATCTTCTCCCTAAACGCAGCATCCGTGATAAGCCGTAAGATATCGAGCAGCGAGGTCGGCTCCTTTTGCGAGATCAAGGCGAAGCAGAAATTCGTGAGCAGATACTCGCTCTGCGGCCCCCATGCATTTGCCCAGATAGTCTTGAAGGTGCTGACGATCGACGAAACCACCAACGGCTGATATTCCCTCGGAACCTTTTCAAGAATATTGATGCTGCCGACACGGGCAAGATCGGCCGGTTTGAAGTAAATTACATCGTTCGTCCGGGCGCGGGGGATATGCTCCAGAATTTCGTCTATGAGCTGCCCGTGCGGATCGATCACGGTCACGCCCGCGCCGTTCCAGATGTCCCACAGGATCATATTCCGCATTAGCGTCGTCTTACCGACGCCACTTTTTCCGAAAAGAGCGGTATGTCGGGAGCGAACTTCGGGAATCAAATAGCCGTCTGCTCGGTTGTCCTTTGCGCCGATCTTGTAGCCGATGGGAAGGGGATACATAAGGGAAACTATACGCCTACTTAGGAAGCTTTATAGTCGGGTCGTAAATATTGATTAAGCGTCCTGACGGGGCAATAATTCGGGCGTTATGCAACTTTTACGCTCGGGATTGGGGGTGGTCGCTGGGTTTATTATTTTAGGCTTGTGTAGTCCGATTTCTAAGGTTTTAGCGGCCTTGCTCACCGCTGCTTTTGCGGCTGATCCAGCGACGGCAAGAGACATCGAAGCGGGCTGTAACATAATAGTCGTGTTAGTTGGCGCCTATGCCGCATACCGGGCGTATAAGAAGATCGCCGGGGTTAGGAAAGTGAGTTAGCTAAGCGCTCGAATAACAGAAGTTCGGCCTATTTGTAGCTGCCGAGCAATCTCAGAATTATTGAAGCCTTTCTTTTTTAGCTTTTTGATTTCGGCGGTTTTGAGCGATGCCGTCGCTGGTCGTCCATGGGCGATGCCTTTTGACCGAGAATGAGCAATACCGGCCTTTACACGTTCTCGTAATATATCCCGTTCAAATTCCGCAAAGACGGCAAGCATCCCCGAAAGTGCTTTTCCCGCCGGTGTGGTAAGGTCGAACGCCTCGGTTAAGGAAACGAATCCTACGCCGGTGTCTGTGAGTTCCCGAATTGTGCCTATTAGATCGGAAACGGATCGTCCCCAGCGGTCGAGGTGCCAGACAATGATGGCGTCGATCTGACGGCGGCGGGCTTCCTTAAGAAGCTTCCTCGCGTTCGGGCCTGATCTTCGCCCCTGAACCGATCTCCTGAATCTCGTTCTTGATCTTCCAGCCTCGCTTCTTGGCGTACTCACGCATAGCCTTCAATTGCATTGGAAGCGTCTGCTGATCGTGGGTGGAAACTCGGGCGTAAAGTGCGACTTGCATGGGGTGTCCAAAAACCTCTCGAAAATGACGGGTCTAAGAGGCTGATATTTCTGGGGTAATTGGAGCATACCGGAGTCTGTCCAAAAACAGTAGTTATTGGACAGGTAGCCGAACTATTGCTACGGTTAACGGGTCCAATCCACCAGTGACCAACCGCAAATGGAAAAGTACCCTAACAGGCCAATCACAATCAGCGACGAAGAGTGGCAGGAAATAATGAGCCTCGAATTTATCAGGGAATCATGGGGGCTAGAAGATGAAACTCCTGAGGATTTCCGCAATATGGTCTATGGCGTTAAATTTCATTTTCAGAGCGGTAGCCCCGGATATGTTGGGGACTTATTTATTCTGCAAGGCGACGTTTTGACCGGCGATGCCCCATTTATCCTCGGAAGGATCAATGGAGAACTTCAGCCCGTGTACGATTAATTCTTCTACGGCGGTTTGCTTATTTCAAAGCCCCCTAGCGTCTCCCACGCGGCGTGAAATAGCGACGTTAAAAAAGTAGGCTTTTGGCCTACTCTCCTCGTTCCATCCGAAATGCAGCGAGAACGTCCTTGAAAGGACCTCGCACAAAATAAAGATCGCGTTCGACGGTCAACCCATGAATGCTGGTGCTCATGAGTTCACTCAGTGAGAAATAACCCCATTCGTTGTCTTGGCCGATAACGTAGCCAAAAAAGCGAAAATCGTCGCCGTCCGGTTCGCCCTCGGTCAAAAACCAAGTCCAGTTTCCAGCGGGGAAGAAGAATTTGGCATAGACGATTGGATTCTGATTGCCGTCTTGTGCGTAGAGCTTCGGTAAGTCCGCCCGAAGCTGCGGTGTAAGTAGCTCCATTCTCTGTACTCCTTGTCCGTATTTATGTGGGAAATAGCGGATTGAGAGTAGATCAAAGGACGGGTACGTCAATGCAGACCTTCGTGAGCGGATCTTGTGCCGATGGGAAGGGGGAATCCGTGATCGGTTGGGCATGAGCTTACAGCCACTCGCTCACCTTGTTAACAATGCGATTCCAAAGCCGCTTGATCCAACTTTGTATGGGCTGGATTTCTTCATAGTGTGTCGCTCTGCGGCGGGCTTCTTCCGCGCGACCGGAGAGGATCTCGTCGTTGGACCAGCTCGGTGCCCACACAACTCCACCTCCGCGAATAAAATAGTGGGACTTACATGCCAGTTGCCAGTTGCCGATTGATGGATACAGGGTCGGACCTGTAGGTGTTTCCGTGATGCTCCACTCGGTAGGGCCGATAGGGGTGGTGATCTTGGTTCCGCATCCACAGGTGCAAAGGTGGATTGCGACCTCAAACTCATCGGAATAATAGAGGATGCCCGACCTAAGGACGGACGGCATCAGATCGACTTTTTCTACTAAGAATCTCATTCCGCTGGGTAGTGTTGAACCTTAATTGTGCCTATCTCAAAAAGCAGGTGACTAAGCTGCGTTTCGTCCCCGTAGAACCCGCGGAGTTGCTTGAACTTTATCACCGCCAACGACGCATTCAGGGCGTTTAGCTCGCCGATCTGAATGTTTGTCTTGTAAATATCTTCGGCGTCGTCTGCGGTCGGGGCGAGACCCATATCTCGACGTTCGGCACCTTGCTCAGGGGAGTAGTACGTTGTACGCACCAAGCCATCAATAGGACCTGCCTTCCGATTCAAACCCATGCCAACGTCAATAAAGGGGATTCCCTGCTATCAGCAGGTCGAAAATCTCTGATCGAGAAGAGCCTTTATCGACGCAGACAAAAGCGAAAGTTACGCCTTCCATCTCATTGACGCTCTGGGCATCGATGTACATATTCTTAAACGTCAGGCCCGTCCGAAAGTTCTTATATCGGTTGCGATATACGTGCGTTTTCGTCTTATTAAATTCAGCCTTGTTTACTCGCCCGGGTGAGCGGTAACCATTATGAACGTGGAACAGATCAAGATCGAAAGCCCTGATTTCCTTAACAGGAGTGCGGACCAAAAAATCCAACAGGTACGCGCCAGTTCCACCAAGCCCAATTATAGCTACTACGTCCTCAGTCAGTTGATCCGACAAATCGGTAATCCGTGCTCGGCTGGTCATCGTGTCATGAAAGCAGAAGACCGAATCCGGAACGGTCTGTACGGAGCGGAAAGTCAGCGGGTTCGCATCGTGGTGCGACATAGCTGGCCCGCAGATAATGGTTACGTAACTTTCAATCTTCTCGAAGAAATCTTCGAACTTGCCTTCCACGACAGGCTTATTGGAGAACGAGTGCTCGACAATCACATCTTTGCATGCGTCGCTGAGGGCAAGCGAGACGGGGCCTCCTCCTAGGTTTGGAATCGGTTTCCCATCGAGTCCGTAGGGGACAGAACCAGCAAAAAATATCTGATGATCCTGTTGAGCAATACGGTCGCCGTCGAGCGAAACGAAGTTTGAAGCGATTGTTCCAAACCTCAGTCCGCCCGTGTCGTCGAGATAGGGTATATCGCGGACGATCAGGTGGTTGCTGTCGAACGCGATGGCATACCCCTTCTCAAGAAGACGCCGTATGTCGTCGTTAAGATTGACCAGTTGGTGAAACACGAAATCTCATACCCTCCTTGACCTTGACGGTCTCGCCGATGTTGAGGACGCCTTCTGGCCTTTCGCCATGCCCGCGACTATACGTGACGGAGTACGTAATCTCTGGATGCTGAGGGTAATCAGGCACGTCGAGGGTAACGACCTCTGCGTAGCTGATCATTCCCTTTGGCGACTCATGGGCAACAGCATTCACGAATATCGTGACCGTCTTATCTTTTTCCTTATTTTTGTCTTCGCTCATAAATCTCCTTATAGGTTAAAGTAAATACAGTGTAATTATCCCGAAATATGATGTCAAGCTTTTTTACACGCTATTGACAAAATTTTTTACAAGAGGTACTATTATGATCATGATCCATAAGACATTGCAAGGACTTCGTACCGCATTAGAGTTCAATCAAGAACAGATGGCGGAACTTCTCGGAGTCTCCAGACCGACATACGCGGACATCGAGAAGGGCAAGGGGGAAATCACTGTATCCTCGTTGGAACGCCTCGCTGAAAAGACGGGGATTACCGTTAGCTCGCTTCTAAACCGCGAAGACGTGAATAGCCTAAGCGTCAAATCAGAGCGCCCTTAATAAATATAAGAAGATGCTGCTCTATATGCTCAACTACGGTGCAGATAACGACGGAAAGATAACCAAAACCAAGTTGGCAAAGCTGTTATATCTGGCCGATTTTAGTTGGTTTTACCAGCATTTGCAGTCGATGTCTGGTTTAACGTACCGCCGGATCAAATACGGCCCCGTGCCCGATCAGTACTTCAGAGCGTTGGAAGAATTGGTAGATGACCATCAGATTCGGATGTCTGACGGCACGGCACAGATGATATCTGCCTTGGAGAAAACACCACCAGTTCACGGTCTAAGCCGTGAAGAGCAAACGCTTATCAAGGCAATTTGTAAGAAATGGAAAGGAAAGAACACGGGAGATATTGTCGATTTTACA
Source organism: uncultured Acidobacteriota bacterium (assembly GCA_963738935.1). GTDB lineage: Bacteria > Acidobacteriota > Blastocatellia > Pyrinomonadales > Pyrinomonadaceae > OLB17. The sequence continues at coordinate 4,396,417 of CAVTYF010000001.1, forward strand.
CATGAGCAACTGCCGTGGAAGTTGTGCAGGGAGAACGAATTGATTCCTTACGAATTGATAATCCAAGAGGACCCGGAGAATGTCTATTGAGCCAAGCGGGTTTCTGGTGCGGATTGAGGAGTTTGGGGGAGGCCACTACATCAAACACTTCCAAAAGCGCCCCTGTGTGGGCCATTACGTGGAAAGGTTTAGAGCAAATCTTAGTTCGCTTCGATGCGACCGCTGGCTTGCGGGAAAGGTCGAGCCGCCAATTGCAATCAGCGATGATCGAAGTCTCATCCTTTACAAGATGAGTTTTCGTATGGCAGATGAAAATAAATCCGCGAAGGCTAGTGGGCATCGCATAATCTTTGTCTGCGACTATCCAAATAAGATCATTCGGGTCCTCTTGGTTTACCACAAGAATCATGTTGAAGGCCCTCGTGAGACGGATTGGTGGAAGAATCTAGTGTACGAGCAGTACGATAACCTTCCTTAGGGAGCCTTGGTTTCTAATAAAAAGTCTGCCCTTTGGGTACGCTTTTTATTAGGCCATCCCATTAATAAAGACATCAACAAAATTCAATATCTTCTCGGTTATCCGCTCAACAATCGGCTTCCGTTCGAGCAATTTGGGCTTGGTGCTAAGCAAACCAACAATCGTATCGGGAAGTGGTTTGCGTTCCGTCCAAAGATAATCGGAGATTATTGCGGTTAGGTTTTCAGCTTTAATGCTTTCTTCCCGACAAAGCCGCTCGAAGGCCTCTCGCTGCTTCTGTCCAGAACACATCGAATTCGTCCGTGATCCGGTCGGAATCTGGAATATCAGGCAAGTTACTCTCGATAAATTCGATAATAAGCTCCCGCTTGCTTCTCAAATTCAAATCTCCGGCCATCAAGTCTTCGATCTGTTTCTTGATCTTTGCCTTTTCGTCATCGCTAACAGCGTTGTAATTCACAAGCAACTGGAGAATGTATCGAACGTTTATCTCGTCGCGGTGTATCAGCTCTAGCTCAAAGTCGATGTCCTCAAGGATGGAAACCTTTTCCTTGTTCGTCGCACTCTTAACCTTGTCGTAAAGATCGAGATATTTGCTCTTATAGTCTTCAAAGTCCTGTTCGCTCATGCTCAGGTCTTCGAATGTAAAATCGGCAAACGTCGTAAGGATGTTCTTGAGCCTCATCAGGTTTCGAACGATTTGATGAATTTCAATGCTCTTTTTCCGTTTCGAGATCATTGACGCTGTCGATTGTGGGCGCCACAGCCTTTAGTTTTTTGACACCTTCATTAAACTGCGAAAACGAAGTCTTCAATCGGCTGAATGATGATTTCATCGATTGCGTCCTTATTCGCGAACAGTGTGATCGCGTCGTCCGTCGCGGCCTTAAGGTTTCGGAAGACAACGATATTGCCCTGAGATTTAAGTTCGTTAAGTATCCGGTCTGTCTCGAATACGCTTGGATCAGTCCGTGGTAACGGAGATTCTTATCAACAAATAGGGTGTTGAGGCTAGGGCTATCGAAGCCAGTTAAAAACATATTGACGACAAGCAGTAGGTCGATCTCTTTGCTTTTTACTCGGCGGGCAACATCGTTGTAATAGTTGTAGAAAGATTGGCTGTCTTTCGTCGTGAATTTTGTGTTGTGAACGAGGTTGTAGTCGCCAATATACTCTTCCAGCTTGTCACGGCTGTGGGTATTGACCTGCTCGGAGCCGGGCGGACCAATAGGCGGCTCTTCGAACATATAATTGCCGGTCGCGTCGGGATCGTCCTCGTTTACGCCGTAAGAGAAAATCGTTGCAATCTTTAAATTGTGTTCGCCCGCCTCCTTCTTTCGTTTGAAAATGTCGTAGTACTTTGTGAGTGATTTGATATTTGCCACGCAGAGCATCGCGGTAAAAGAGCGGTTATGAGTCTTTCGTGCGTGGTTCGCAATTACATAAGCAGCGATCTTTCGAGCCGATCTTCTGATTCGAGAAGTTCGCTGGTATCTATATCCTCGACGTTGATATCAAGGTTGGTATTGCTTGATTCCTTCTGCTTGTACTTTCCAACGTACTCGACTGAGAATTTCAAAACATTCTCGTCCCGGATCGCATCGGTAATTACGTATTTGTGCAGACAGTCGTCAAAAAGCTCTTTGGTTGTTCGCTTTCCGTGTTCGTTTTTCACGGCATTCTCCGCGAAGATCGGCGTTCCGGTAAAGCCGAACATCTGAACGTTGTTAAAGAATGCCTTGATCCTTTTATGCGTATCCCCGAACTCACTCCGATGGCATTCATCAAAGATAAACACCATCTTTTTGTCTTTGAGCATTTCCATCTTGTCAAGTGTGCCCCTTTGGAAATAGCGGTATTCAACTTCTGGATGGTGGTAACGATTAGTTTTGTGCCATCCGAAAATTGTTTGACAAGAGCGTTTGTGTCGTCGGTTCCGTCGATACTGCCTGCCGAAAAACTGTTAAATTCCTTCGTTGTTTGGTAATCGAGGTCTTTGCGATCAACGACGAACACAACCTTTTGAATCTGCGGTAAATTCATTAAGACCTGGCTAGCCTTAACTAAAGTCAGAGTTTTGCCGGAGCCGGTTGTGTGCCAGATGTAGCCGTTTTTTACACTGTTCTTTACCCGGTCAATAATCGCTTCGGCGGCAAAGTATTGATACGGGCCGCAGCACCATCAGAATCTTGAAGGCTTCATTGAGAACGGTGTATTGGCAAATCATTTTCGAAACGTGGCAGCGGCTCTAAAAATACGTTTGCAAAATCAGCCAGTTGCGTTATTTTCTTGTTTTCCTCGTCAGCCCAAAAGAAAGTCTGCTTAAAGGACTGTTGGCGGTTATTGGCGTAATACTTCGTGTTTACACCGTTCGAGATAACAAATAGTTGAATGTAATTAAACAGACCGTACGACGAGGCGTAAGAATGCCTTTGATATCGATTGGTCTGATTAAAAGCCTCTTTTAGTTCGAGGCCACGACGTTTTAACTCTATTTGTACGAGCGGCAGTCCGTTTATCAAGATCGTCACGTCATAGCGGTTCTTGAAGACACCTTCCATAGCGATTTGCTGCGTGACCTGATACTGGTTTTGGCACCATTTTTCTAAGTTCAAAAACTGGAGGTATGCGGTCTGTGACCGTTATCTTTCGTATATTGCATCTTATCGCGGAAAATACCCGCCCTCTCGAACACATTTCCTCGATTCAGGTGATTCAGGACCTGATCGAATTCCTTATCGGATAGAGTTATGTTGTTATGCTTTTCGAGTTGGCCCTTCAGATTCTTTAACAGATCTTTTTCGTCGTGAATGACTGTGCGTCCATAACCGAGCGAAACCAATTGTTCGACGAGATTATCTTCTAAAACTTGTTCGGGTTGTGTGGGCATAATCAAACGAACATCTGTTGTAATAACCCCTTTTTGAATGTCTTGGTTTTCTCTAACTGTATGTTTATAAGCTCAATCTTACTATCAATGGCGTTTAGAAAATTCGCTATCTTTCCTTGCTCCGGCAAGGACGGAACCCTCAACTTTATGCCACCGAAAGCTTCGTAAGCTATTTTGTTTCCGTCCCGTATCCCAACAACAGTTTGACTTAAACGGGTAATAAAATCCTCTTTCTTAAAATACAGTCTGAAGAATGAATCATTAATTTCTCTTTTCGGTTTCAGGATCGTATATGCAGGGCTGCAAATACCAGTATGTTGCGAGTATTCAAGTCCTCCTTGAAATGATCGCAGACTTATCACGAAGTCCCCCGATTCTACAACTTTATATGACTGAACGCTTTCGTCCGACGATTGAATTCTGATCCCAATCGAATCTCGATAAACCATTCCGCCCTCTTGAGTAGCTGCAAGAATTGGCAAGTTTCCATTGTGAGACTTGTTTGACACGCTTCTGAAAACATCCTTTCCCTTTAATTCTTCCCAGTCCGGGAAATCATTCCCGTTATCGTCTTTGAAACGAATCTGTTGATCAAATATCTGCTGCATTACTCCTTTCTTGTATTGCCCGAAAAGGCGTTTTTTGATTGTGAGTGTGTTATCCTTCTCGTCCATCGCCGTAAAAAAGGGCCGCAATCTTTTGTTGTTCGTTACTAGACGGGAACCTGATCGACATATCGACTATCATATCCCGTGACAGAATCAACTGAGTTTTTTGCGCTCATTCTCATAACCCTCTCATTAAACTTTTCCGCAAAGTAAAAGAAGAGATACTTACCAAAAACCCCATTCTTAAAATTGGTTAGACAATAAACCCTTTGATGGTAGTCAAACTTTCCATCTATATAATGAAAATTCTTACCGACTCCAACACCATCGCCGGATGTTAGAATCGCCTCACCATCGAAGGTATAAGAATTTATTCTTTCGATTGTTTGGGATCGAACAAAAAAAGGATAGCTTCCATTTTCTACTCTATTTTGCGTATCTTTATTTCCTGTTGTGACGTCGGCAACTTCGCCTAGTCTCTTCTCCCGCCACCCATCTTTGAATTCAGGAAACCGCAATGTTGGCATGTTTTCGTGTTCTGAGTTCATAAATTAGAAAGGAGTCGAAATATTTAGTTGTCGGCAAAAATCGGACATGGTTTTTTCGGTTTCCCCAATTGCTGCCTCTAATGATTTCAGTTCATTGGAAACAAGATTCAAATCAATCTCAGCTTCTGCCTCAAACGTATCTACATATCGGGGAATGTTGAGGTTGTAGTCGTTGTCTCTTACTTCATCGACGAGAGCGACATAGCTGTATTTTTCTTGCGCACTCCTTTCACGGTAGGTGCTGATGATTCGTTCAACATCTTCTTGGCGGAAATAATTCTGATTTCCTCTTTTTTCAAAATGTTGACTCGCGTCTATAAACAAGATGTTCTCGGGATTTTCCCTGCACTTCTTAAAAACCAGAAGACAAGTTGGGATAGCCGCACCGTAAAAGATATTCGCCGGAAGACCGATAACGGCATCCAAGTAATTTCGATCCTCTATCAAAAATTGACGGATATGGCCCTCGGCTCCGCCGCGAAATAAAACTCCGTGGGGAAGAACAACTACCATTGTGCCGTTGTCCGCAAGATGGTGAATCATATGCTGGACAAAAGCGAAATCGGCTTTAGAACCCGGCGCAAGCCGTCCGTATTGGCTAAATCTATCGTCGCCAAGATGCAAAGGGCTTGCAGACCATTTAGCCGAAAACGGCGGATTTGCGACAATTGCCTCGGCCCGAAGATCAATATGCTGCGGATGTTCCAAACTGTCTTCCTGTCTCAGATCAAATTTTTGATAATGCACTCCGTGCAAGATCATATTCATCCGAGCCAGATTGTAGGTCGTGCGGTTTAATTCCTGTCCGTAGAACTTCCCAACATCTTTAACCTCTCTTGCCACGCGAAGAAGAAGCGAACCGGAGCCGCACGTCGGATCATAAACTGACTTGAGCCGTGTTTTCCCAACCGTAACGAGTTTTGCAAGAACCTTGCTGACTTCCTGAGGCGTATAAAATTCACCTGCCTTTTTCCCCGCACCGCTGGCAAATTGCCCGATCAGGTATTCGTAAGCATCGCCGAGGATGTCAGCTTCTGTATCTTCGAGTCCAAAATCAATCTTATCGAGGTGGGCCAAAACCTTCGAAATGAGTTCGTTTCTCGCGGACACCGTTCGGCCCAATTTTGTACTGGTTAGATCGAGGTCTTCAAACAGGTTGTCGAAATCATCTTCACTATCCGTTCCCATCGTGCTTTGCTCGATGCCGTTCAGGATAGCCGCGAGGTCTTCGAGAATGAAAGGGCTTTCTTTCGCACCTTTTGCATCTTTCCCATTCCCGTTACCGCGTCGGGCGACCGCTGAGAACAGTTCAGACGGCTTAAGAAAATAGCCGAGTTTAACCAAGGCTTCTTCTTTAATTGCTGCGAGATACTGCTTGCCTTCGCTATTTTTCTCGTCAAGGCTCTGATAGGTTACGCCGTCTTCCTCAAGTATCGAATCGGCATAAGTGTTCATCTTCTCTGACAGATACTTATAGAAAATAAAGCCGAGAATATAATCGCGAAATTCGTCCGCATCCATCTTGCCCCGCAAGGTGTTAGCGATATTCCACAATTGCTGCTCGAGCCGTTTCTTTTGTTCTTCAGACATAAGGACTTGTTGTTGATCGTAAAATACTTAACGGCCCATCCTCTCGTGAACCTAGCGATAAAATGGATGGACCCTGTTGCAAACCGCGTGTAAGCGACGGAATTTCATTGTAATTCTAACCGAATCTTTGCGATACAAGCTAAATGCACGACTGGCTTTTTTTGGGAAAGGTGGATTGAAGGCCGCCCAACCCGCACGGTCTGTAGAGATTAACCGCGCAGGTTCTTTGCGTTGCCGTCTCTACCGGTGCGGCTAGGCATCGATCCAGCTAAACGGAATTAATTGGGCTTGCCTTCCCAGATCCCGAAACCGTGGGTTGCACGGAGCGGCCATGGGGCGGCGTAGCAATAAGGTCGAATAAATTATCGCCTTACTGCACGGGCAGTAAACAGCGGAAGCTTCGCCCAAATCAACCTACTTCCGATTCAAATTAGAGGCTTGTCAAGAGTGTCGAAATAAGACGTAAAGACAAAGTATTTCCTGAATCGGGACGGTAAGGACTGATTCGCAAGTTCAGCTAGTCCGCCCGCTCTTGCTTGGGTGAGGGTCACGGTGACCACTCGGAACCATTTAACACCGTAGGCGTTGATCTGGCGGTTCTGCTCAAGAAATCGCCAGTAAGCGTTGATCTTGTCATCAAAAGTCCGGCGCGTTGTCGTCCCTCGGTCGGCTTCTAGCGCATACGCTAGCCTCTTGCCGTCGTCGTCGATCTGAAAGAAAGCGTCGGGGCAAACTGGTAGCCTCTTCTTTTTGCCGTCCTCGAAAAAGGTTACGGATTCGTAAAGCTCCTTCCCCTCTCGCCATTCGATAAGCCGTTTCGGGGTATTCCGGCTAGCAAGGATGAGGTAAGCGTGGATATCCGTAACCAACAGCGTGTGGTCGAGAAACATTGGCTTCAGTTCAGTGGCGCGAAGCCTAGACGGGACGTCCTCCAGTCTAACAAGTCCGTGGAATGCAAGGTGCTGGTAACCTTGACTACCCATAGAATAGATGTGTTTGTGATTTGGATTCGGGAAACGGTAGCGGTGTATGTATTTTTCCGCGATCAGTTGATTAATGCGCAGGTTTAAGGCCTGTCGGTGCCGTCCCGTGAGCGAGGCGAGGTGATCGATCGTGCAAAAGCGCAACTCGTGGCAGTAGCCGAGTATTTCGAGATCGGAGTCGCGTAGCGTGGTTGGCATCGTGAGCGGGGTGATCGGTCGCGTCGGTCAGCTCCACCGTTGCCGGAGCGGTCAGCGAAGGGCGGACGGTCAGGACGCCAAGCAGAGCGCAGGCTACCCTACGGTCGTGAGCCTTGCAGTCAGCGGGGCGAATCGAAGCAGGGCGGAGTCACTTCCAAACCGGCGGTGCCGTTGGAAGTGAGAGCGTAGGGTAGCCTGCGGTAAGCTGGCAACGGTGGAGCGCCGTTAAAGCGAGGTATCTTGCGGGTGGTGAACCGGCAAGCGCCTCGTTACGCCGTTGAAACGGTAGCAACGGTCGTAGCAATAGTCACGCGATGGTGTTTACCTCGTAATTCTACCGGGATTTTCTAAAGATATAGGCGATGGTTATGCAGGCGAGAATCCATTTGATTGCGAACATTGGACGAGATTTCTATTTCTCGGACAGGAGTAAGTCTTGGCGAACCAATTGCTCCGCTTCTTTCTCGAACATGATCTTAAAAATTTCGGTTGAGAAATCGGCATTTTTCCACTTCTCGCTCGTGATAAGCTCGGCCCGTTTGCGGCCCAAAAACATCTGCCGATCAATTTCCGGTAGATCACGCAAGAGTTGGTAACCGCGTTGTTCGCGGGCTTCCCGCAATCTATCAAGCTCGGCTTGCTTTACAGCTTCCCGCCGGGCTTCTTCCTCATGCTTTATGAGTGCCTGTTCTAACGTGAATGCGGTCACGGCCCGGTCGATGTAGTTCGCGATTGCCCCAAAGGTCGCTATCGCGAAACGGGTCTTTTCGGCCTCTGCTTTCGCGAATCGGACGATATAGCGAGAAAGGTCCTCGCCATGGCTGGCGATCATCCAGTCCGCCAGATCGCGGTGTTTCTGTGCGGGCTGGGTTAAAAGCGCGTCGGTTCCGAAAAAGACATTCTGAAAATAGGCCAAAAGCTCAATCCCCTTCCCTCCTTCAGTCGTGATGGGCGGATTCGGCTCTGTACGGCTCTCTACGCCCCGTTTCTCTTGAGTGTCGGGTTCGGCCTGACTCTCACTGAAACGTGGCTCTGGGGTGTCGTTTTTTACCCGTGTGCGGCCTCGCTTGACTACAAGCTTGTAGTCTTTGCCGTCCACGGTTCGTTCGAGTCCAACGGATCTAATCAGATTACCATTGGTCAACGGTGCGTTAAGAAGCTCGGCAATCGCCGGTTGAAGTAACTGCTTCCGACCGCTCGGATGGGCATACTTGCGTCCCTCCAGCCCGAGATCGGCAAACAACTCCTTCGTGCGGCGCTCGTAGGTCGTGATGTCTCGCGAAAGTATGCGGTCTAGTTGCGTGTATAGGACTTGTGCCACTTCGCTCCTGAATCCGATAACCACGTCCAGCAAAACCGGCTTAGAGTGGTTCCGCTCGATATTCGCGATGATCGCGTCATTGAGCTTGAAGTAACCCTCGGAACGGGTGACGTGGCCGTCTTGCTTTGCGGTGATGATCTTGAGATCGGTGATGATGTTGAAAAAGCCTAGTTCCTCCTGAGTCTTGCCTGTCGCAGCGTCGTGATACGAATTCTTCCAGACAATCGTGTTCGCCCGAAGGCGGACAAGTGAATCCGTTATCGTCTCGATTGTCCGGGTTCCCCATTTCTTCCCGAGGGATTTGGAAATGCCCCGTAACGAAAAGTACGCGACACTATCCGGCTTGCCGCTCCGCTGGTGATGTTCGACCAATGCGTAATAGGTTCGCTGATCCTCGGTGGTCAAGGTTCCTTTTCGGGAAGCCGTTATCTCAACCTCGGCGACCATCTTCTGGCCGTTGTCGCCGTGTATCTCGCGGGTCAGAACTCGCGGTGCGGGATCGCGGTTGGAATTTGATGGGAGCCAAATCGGCCACTGTTCCAAATTAAGCTCGGACCGGACCCGCCTCGCCGGTGGCTGTGGGGCATCGTCAATCGGTGGCGTGATCGCCGTAGGTTCTTCCATGTGGGCGGGGTGGTTGGTTGCCGTCTGAATGATACGCGCTCTACTGCGTCAACTCCATACTCGCCAACCCGTCGTCGTTCGGGTCCGTCCCCTCAATGTAAGTCGTCCGTCACACTCGCTAGTGTGTTAGAGATAGTTAGAAAGACTCTAAGTTACTTAGAAATACTTACATGCGTGAAAAGCTGCAATACGTCTTTTGATTGTGGGACATTTTTGAAATCACGTTACTGCCAACGCACCAAGTTCTTACCGCCAACGCACCAAAAACTAACCACGAACGCACCAAATTTTTACCCCGAACGCACCAAGTTCTTACCGCCAACGCACCAAATCTCAATGGTGCGCGGGTGGTGAAATTTACCGCCAACGCACCAGGCATTTACCTTGCGCGCACCAAGTCTTTTACCGCCAACGCACCAGTCTTGATGATCCATTCGAAGTCGTTTCTGACTACTGGGGGACTAATGCTCTTGCCAAGTTAGGGGTGACTGCTAGCCTGCGATCAGAAAGTTTGAGACAAAAGGGGGATTTTGAAATGGCAGATTATGTTGACTTCAAGACGGTGAAAGCAGAGGTGTCGGTAGAGGACGTAGCCGCCCGTTACGGGGTCGCTCTGCGGCGAACGAATGGCTCTCACGAGAGAGGCAAGTGTCCGCTTCCGACCCACCCAGCGGGGGACGACGACAAGTCGTTTTCGATCAACTTGTCGAAGCAAGTTTGGATATGTCACTCGACAGCCTGTGCCAAAGGGCGCAGGGGCAAAAAAGGGGGCGACGTGATCGAGCTAGTCTCGGTCATGGAGGGATGTTCTCTTCGCGATGCCGGACTCAAGCTTGCTTCGTGGTTCGGGCTTGAAATGAGCCGTAGCGTCGAGACACCAGAAACGATCTCACGGTCAAATCCGAATGAAGAAGCGAGCCAACCGGTAGGGGGTAGCGATGCCCGCTACGGCATCTACAATCCGCTCGCCGAGTGGATCGAACTCCGAGCGGCAAACCAATCACTCTCGCCTTTCGAGAAGTCCGCTTACATAGCCGTTCTCGGACGAATCGAGGAATTGGCGAATGCCGAAATGAGAGGTTTGCCATGAAGGAGGATCTAATCGAATTCGTCTGTTTGAATATGGAAGACGGGCGGCTGGTCTTCGAACCTCGCGAGACGTTAACGGAAGACGAAAAGGAAAGGGCTAATCTTCATGTTGGCGTCTGCCCTGCTTGTCAGGAAGATATGGAGTTTGACTATCTGATAAATCGGATGGGCGAAAATAATAGCCGCTGGTAAAGCGGCTATTTTTAATTGGGTCAGTAGGGGAGTCTCGTGACCACCCCGTGACCAAAAGGTGGTGAGAAATGAGTATTTGTGAGTAATTGAGTATCCACTTACACGGCTTAAGTTATTGATTTACTTCATCTAATCCAATTATTCACGCGTATTCCAATTCTATCTACAACGGATTCATAACCCCGAGGTCGAGTGTTCAAGTCACTCTCCAGCCACCATTAGAATCAAGCCTGGCGTAACTGTGTAGCTCGTCGTTGCTCTCGGCCATGTCCGGCTGACCCCCGATTTTTTGTGACCCCCGATTTTCTGACCCCGATTTTCTCGATTGGTTTTCGCAATCGGCTGACCGTCATGTTTTCATGGTTCTGGGCCTACCTGACACGCGAACGCAGCGCCCGGCTAATTACGGGCGACGCCGAAGAGATGTAGGACGCGTATCGCGTATTCCAGGCGGCCCGTGTCAAAGGAACAAAGATGTCGGCAAAACCTTCGAATACCGACACATGAGCGATTTGCCCAATAATTTGCTATCATTCGGGTGAACCGAGCTAGCTCTATTAACGTAAAATATTTTCAATGAAAACCATTTTTCCGGCCGCTTTTTTCGCTCTGATTTTCACAATTTCAATCGTTGCATCCGAACCTCTGGTTTGGTCGGTGAATTCTCGCGCCGACGTACTAAAGGGTGACGCCCGCGGGGTGTCCATCGACCAAAACGGGACGATCTCGCTGGCGCCGAAACTGACCGAGCTTTTTAAGACCGAGCAGCCATATATTTGGGCAAGCGTCGTGGATGCGTCGGGCAATGTATATCTCGGAACCGGCGGTGACGGCAAGGTGTTTAAGATCGATGCGGCGGGAAAGGGCGTTTTGTTTTCGGACCTCGCTGAGTTAAACGTTTCGGCGCTGGCGATCGGAAAAGGCGGTGAGATATTTGCCGCGACGTCACCGGATGGTAGGGTTTACCGTCTCGACGCGGGCGGGAAGGCCGATGTTTACTTTGCACCCAAAGACAAGTACATCTGGGATCTGGCCGTTTTAACTGACGGCAGCCTCGCGGTCGGAACGGGCGACGGCGGCAGGATTTATAAGGTCAAGGCGGCAAATGCCACGCCTGAATCGTCGCTGCTGTTTGATACCAGCGAAACGCACATTGTTTCGCTCGCGACCGACAAACAGGGGAATTTGTTCGCCGGGACGGATTCAAACGGCATCGTGATGAGATTTGGAGCCGACGGTAAGCCGTTTGGACTGCTCGATTCACCTTTGCGCGAAATTCACGAGCTTTCAATCGGGCCCGATGGCTCGGTTTATGTCCTGGCACTTGGCGATTCGGCCTCGGCCCCAAAGCCCGACGCGGCGGCGGCACCTGCGGCGGCGCCCGAAAGCAAGACAGTTTCGGTCGAGAAACCAAATCCCGCGACACCCGAAACTCCGGCAAAAAGCCGTTATGATCTGTCAGGGGCCAAAAGTGCGGTGTATCGCATTTTACCGGATGGCAGCACAGATATTATTTGGGCTTCGCCGACAGTGACGGGGTTTTCGCTTTATGCCCACGGCAGCGGAAACGGCGTTCTCGTCGGAACATCGGACAAAGGCCGCATCTACAATATTTCAGACAGCGGCAGCGAAACCCTCGCCCTGCAGACCGATGCGAATCAGATATCAACGATTCGCACCGATGGCAAAAGCCTGATCGCGACATCGAGCAATCAGGGAGCAATCTACAAATTCGGACCGGAAACCGTCGCCGAGGGAAGCTATGATTCTGCGGTTCTTGACGCCAAAGGGACGGCGACGTGGGGCCGAATTTGGTGGCGTTCGAGCGGAAACGTGACAATTCAGACGCGTTCCGGAAATACAGAAAAACCTGATGAGACGTGGAGCTCGTGGAGCACTGCATTGTCGGATCAGAAAGGAACTCAGATCTCCAGTCCAAAAACTCGGTATATACAATGGCGGGCGGTGCTGAATGCACAGTTTTTAGGTAGAGGCACTACGTTCGCTTCGGGCCCTCAACCATACGGCGGAATTTTCTTAACCGAGGTTAGCGTCGCATTCATCGCCCGCAACATCGCACCTGAGATATTGTCGATCCAGGTGTTGCCGACCAATGTCGGTCTGGCGGCCAATCCACCCGTTCAGATCGATCCTAATATTGAACTCGCGGGCATGGAACCAGGCGCGTTTGGCATTCCGGTCGTCGCCGTGCCGCCGCGTAAGGTTTATCAACGCGGTGCGACTTCGCTGCAATGGACGACCGAGGACCGCAACGGCGACAGGCTTGTTTACGATGTCTTCTATCGCGAGCGGGGTGAAAGCGAGTTTAAACTGCTTCGCGGCGATCTGACCGACAATTTTGTCGCCATTGACGGCCAGTCGCTCGCCGATGGTCGATACATCTTTAAGATCGTGGCCCGCGACACGCCTTCAAATCCGCTGCCGCTCGCCCTCGCCAGTGACAAAACTACTGAGCCAATCGACATCGACAACACCGCACCCGTCATTTCCGCAGCCGGGACGCCTGTAATCACTGGTGAAAAAGCCCGTGTCGTTTTTGACGCGACCGACACCGCAAGCTATCTGGTCCGCACTGAATACAGTGTCAACGGCGGCGAATGGATGCCCGTATATTCCGACGACGGTATCTCGGACGGACCGAAAGAGCGTTATACTATCGAGATTCCAGTCAAGAATTCCGGTGAGTACGCCGTGACGATCCGCGTTTTTGACGTAAATCGAAATGCGGGGAACGCGCGGGCGATAGTCAGAAAATAATATGACACTTAGAGCAGACAGCGTTGCGGTCGTCACGGGAGCGGCTTCAGGAATCGGTCAGGCGTTGGCGGTTCGATTTGCCCGGGAATCCATTGCAGGTGTCGCGATCTCTGACGTAAACGAAGCCGGTTTGAATGAAACGCGGGGCTTGATCGAAAATCTCGGCGTCCCGTTTTCATCTCATATAGTCGACGTTTCGAAACTCGATCAGGTTAAGCGACTTGCGGGCGATGTTCTCGCCAAACATGGTCGCGTGACGCATCTGGTCAACAACGCGGGCGTCGGGTTGATCGGTACATTCGAGCAGATTTCGCTCGATGATTTCGAAGGGTTGATGGGAATCAATTTCTGGGGTGTCGTTTACGGCTGCAAAGTGTTTTTGCCCCTGCTTAGACAGCAGGAATCGGCCCATATCGTCAATATCTCCAGCGTTTTCGGTATGATCGCACCTGAGGAGCAGTCGGCGTATTGTTCGTCTAAATTTGCGGTTCGAGGATTTACGGAAAGTTTACGCCACGAACTTGCGGATTCGAACGTTGCGGTCTCGTGCGTACATCCGGGCGGAATTTTGACCAATATCGTGCGAAATTCCCGCGTCGGTCAGGACACACCCGACGAATGGAAGCAACAGGGAACAAAACTCTTTGACCGCGTCGCCAAAACAACATCGGAAACCGCTGCCGACGTCATTGTCGCCGGAATCAAATCAAAAAATCCACGAATCCTGATCGGCAAAGATGCCAAAATGATCAGCCACATATCCCGACTTTTTCCAAAAAGCTATTTGAGAATTCTCGAACGTCTGAGCGGTCACAAGATGAGCTTGCGGAAGAAATAAATTTCAATCGAGCATGAGGCATTGGAAGCCCGCTTGACGGAAGTGGTTGTCGGTCGTAAGAGCTTGAGTAATGCCATCGTTAAGCATGATCACGATGGAAGAACAGTCCGTTAGTCCCCAGCTTTTGTCCGTTCTGCTGGCATACAGGTCGAACGCACGAGCGAATAAGTCAGCCGTAGATGGCACGACGGTTACATGTGGACTTGAACGGAGATTTGAGATCACCCTAACGCTGTCCGACCGAAACTTGATCGAACTCAGCCCATTCCCGATTTCAGCAAGGACGAATTCCGAAGTAACAAGATGATTTTTAGTTCGAGACAACTCGGACTGCAAGGAGGTCGCGATCGGATGCCACTGGTCACGGGGATTGACCAACGCGTAAACGTAGGCGGTATCGAGAAATATGGACGAATTGATCAAGATCGATCATTCCTCCAGTTTTCCGTTGGCGTAAAAGTCATGACGATCAGCAAGGTCACTTGGCCCGTCAATCTGGATATCAGCCAATATGTCCAGTATATACCGATCTTCGGTCTCACCAATATTCTTTCCGTTTAGATAGCGTACCTCGATCAGTTGGACGGCGTTCAGAACTTCCTCCTGAACCTGCGGGGGCATATGATCGACCTTTTGTTGAATAGTTTCCGCGACAGTCATAACATCAAAATATTACAACTTTTCGTTTGGGAAGGTAAAGAAGTATATCTTGTTCGCCCTATTTCTTCGGCAGCGTCATCGTCTTGCCTTCGCTATCTATCTCGAGATGCCGTGTTGTATTGTCGGTCACGCTTGGCGGAACGAGATCGCCTGTTTTGTAGCGCGATTCCGGTCGGGCCCAACTTGTTTGTGGCGGCGGTAACGCAGTGTTTGCAGCGGCCGGAAATGCCGTTGGCTGCTCCGTCGGAACGTACATAGGCTGACCTTTTTCCATTTTTTTGAGCTGCACGTATTGAGCGACACCTGAACCGATCATAGTAAACGCGGGAATTAGCATCCAGAACCACCAACTACGTCCACCCGCCATACCGGTAGTGCCCAAAACAATTGCGATTGCCAGAAAAG
Source organism: uncultured Acidobacteriota bacterium (assembly GCA_963738935.1). Lineage (GTDB taxonomy): Bacteria > Acidobacteriota > Blastocatellia > Pyrinomonadales > Pyrinomonadaceae > OLB17. Next base: position 4,411,619 of record CAVTYF010000001.1, read on the forward strand.
CCATACCGGTAGCAAATTTTGTGATCGCGCCCTCCCAGTTGACCGGTTTCCCCTTTTTATCGGCTAAGGGTGCGGATTGTGGCTGCGCAGCCAGAGCGCTCGAAACATTGCCGAGATCCGTGCCGCAGCTTCTGCAAAATTTTCCCGTTTCCGGGTTACTTCCACCACATTTTGGGCAAAACATATTCTTCTAGTGGTCGGTTGTCAGTGGTCAGTTGTCAGTGAAATCGCTGAAGGTTTCAGGCGCCCTCTAACTTGACCACTGACAACCGGCCACTGACAACTGCTCTCTGTCGCCTCGCTTCGAAAAGTATAACGCCCGCGGCGACCGAGACGTTCAGTGAGTCTATTTTTCCATACATCGGGATTTTTACCAACACGTCGCAGTTTTCGGCGACCAGCCGATGCAGACCGCCGCCTTCGCTGCCGAGGACGAGAGCGCTGGGCCGCGTCCAGTCCCATTCTGTATATGCCATCTCGGTGTCCATGCTCGTTCCGATCACCCAAATATCATTTTCTTTCAGCTTTTCGATGAGGCGATTGAGATTTGACGTTTTGGCGACTTTTACATATTCAATCGCACCGGCCGATGATTTGGCCACCGTGTCGTTTAGCCCGACGGCGCGGCGTTCCGGAATGATTACGCCGTCTGCTGCGGCACATTCGGCGACACGCAGAATTGCTCCTAGATTCCGCGGGTCTTCTACGCCATCCAGAACGACGATCAACGGCGTCGAGGCCGCGTTTTCCAAAATATCGTCGGTCGAAACATAGTCGGCAGACGCGACAAACGCTATGACACCTTGATGATTCACGCCAGAATCGAGGTGTTTTGCAAAAGTTTCACGCGGAACCCTATTCCAGGCAATCGACCGTTCGCGGCACGCTTGGATGATCTCTGACAAACGATGTTCCTTCGCCCCATCGGCGATCACAACCTTGTCAATTCGCCGGTTTTCGGCCCGTAAAGCCTCAAGCACGGGAAGGGCGCCGTAGATCAACGACGCATTCGTCTTTAGTGGAGACTGTAGCGGTCGATCTCGCTGATGTCGCTCATTTGTCGGACGGCCTCCGACTTTTTCTCTCGGATCCCGTGGTTTTGGTTTCATAAAAGATGCCCGATTTTAGCACTTTACCAGCAGAAATGCTTGACCGCATCAAACCCACCGGGCAAACTGTTATTGATATTTCTCCTCTCGCGAAACTCGCTGTGTACTGAAAATGAAAGTCTTCTCGATCATCGAAGCCAATGAATTGCTTCCCCGGATCATCCCAAAGCTGATATCGATCCAGGATCTTTATGTCGTCGTCGACAGTCTTCGTGCCGAGGCCCGATCCGCCGCATCGGCGTCCGCCTTTGGCGGTGGTATGGAGGGCGGCACACGATATGTGAATGTGCTCTATAAAATCGGCAAATTGACTACCGAAATATATGAGTTGGGCATCGAAATCAAGGACCCTACGCGAGGGTTAATTGACTTTCCGAGTATGCGGGGCGAGCGAATAGTGTTGCTCTGCTGGCAGCTCGGTGAGCGTGATGAGATCGAATGGTGGCACGAGACTGATTCAGGGTTTGCGGGAAGACAACCATTGTGAACCTTTCCACAACTTTTCAATACCTTTTAAGCGCCCAGAAATAATTGCAAAAGTTCAAATTTTTCTGCCGCTTTACTATTGACCGCTTAAAGTAAGTTCTGATAGTATTACTTAGTTTTTGCTTAAAGGTGCTTACTAATATCCAAAGCGCTTACTAATACCAAATTCAGATTACGAGCAACGCCTATGAACTGTCCGGTGTGCAATCGAGGTTTAGCCCCGACTCTCTCAATCTGCCCAAGCTGCGGCGCCATGATGTTTGACTCGGTTCGCGAAGAACTGCAGACCAAGATCACATCGGGCCGTCTGACTCCGCGAGATGCCAGAGCGGAACCGCCCGGTGATCGAATACAAGCGATGCCCGGTGCGGTAATCGGATCGCAGACAGCGGGGATTTCGCCCCGACCCGTCATGGCGGGGTCGCGCACGGCGGCGGCGGTAGCGGTGGCTCCTCAGCGTGATCGGTCGGCAAAAACTGCCGATCTCGTATCGCCGAAAACGAGTCCCACGCTGGTTGGCTTCCAAAACACAAACACCTCCGTTCCGGACTGGCGTCTTCAGTTGCAAAATGCCGTTCAGATGCGCAAGGGCGGCCGAGTCGACGCAATTCCAGCAACTGAATCAGCGGATGTTCGATACCCGTCAAACGGTTCGCTGGCGCTTAAGGCGCAGATTGTCCAGCGTACGCAACCAGTCGAAGACGAGCCGGAGATATCCGATCCGCGTGTCGCGAGTGCCCTGCGGCGCATCAACGAATCGAGAAATACGTTTCTGGAACCGGAACGTAAAATGCCTGTAAGACCTGCTGCCGCCCCTCTCAAGTCCTATAAGTTTGACATCGTACCGACGAAAGCCGCACCTATTTCGTCACCTGCTCGGACAACCGCAGTGCCAAAACCGCGGCTCGTTAGTTCGGCGCCGTTAATGCATGATGCGAACAGTTTTCCGGCAATTGATGTCCGGCCCGAGATCGCGGAATCTCCTACAGAATTTACCGTCGCACGGGAGATTCAACGTGAGACGCCTGCGGAATTCGCCGAGATCAACCGGATTCGAATCACGGCTGATCACGATAAGTTTGACGAAATCCATACACGGGAAGCTGAAACAGACGACATCGAGGATCTCGCACATTTCTCGATGCGGTTTGGTGCCGGTCTGTTTGATCTGATAATAGCGGCGTTCGCCAGTCTATTTGTTCTCTCGCCGATTGCCTTTACCCGGGGCGGCTGGTTAACGGCGGCCGGTTTGCTGACATTTGGCGGCGTCTGTGCGGTTGTGACATTCCTTTATATGACGATCTCGCTCGGATTTTACGGCAAAACGATGGGCATGAGGCTGTTTTCGCTCGAACTGGTCGATGCGGTCGAAAACGAATACCCAACGCTGCATCAGGCCGCAGTCAGCTCGGCCGTGTATATACTTTCGCTCGTTTTCGGCGGCGCCGGTTTCCTCACAATTTTCTTCAACGAAGAAAACCGCGCCGCCCACGACCTCCTGTCAGGCACGATCCTCGTCAGAGAGTTCTAGCTTTTTTGTCAAAGAGTTTTCTTGACAGGCCCAAAGCAGACTGCTTTGGGCTTTATTTTTTTAAAAGTAAACCAACGCCGAATGTCTTGCAATTTGCACCGGATAGGTCTATATTTCCGTCACCGTGTTAATTTGTACGAATTGTAAACTCCACGGACAATTCAAAAGCACTTCGCATTTCCCGGTGCTGGGGGCTGGGTGTGCTCATTTTTGGTAACTGTGTCGTTTTTGTTTAGGCTTACCGGAGATCGAAAGATGAAAAAACTATTTTATTCCTTTGTTGTCGTATCGGCTGTATTACTGGGCCTATTTACAATTGGTCAGTTATCAACTGCGCAGAACAAGCGTGAACCAAATACGGAAAGTGAAAATCAGAAGCGGTTGCAAGAGACAAATCGCCCCGCGACTGGGCCTCTCACCAATGGATTCACGCATACCGGGGTGCTTCAGGTGGGCGCGACGGATACGTGGACCATTAACGCGACTTCGGGCGACAGCATAACGGCGAGAGTAGGTAATACGACGCCGACTGGTAGTAGCCTGGACTTCTACCCACGAATTCGGGTGATTCGACCCGACGGAGTCACCTTAGGTGACAATTTTGGTAACTTTGCCACCGCAGCTGAGGTCAGTGCGCAAGCTCCGGTCAGCGGCACTTACACGATCCTGGTTTCGCAGAATCAAAACTTTCCTCAACAAAATGTTTCGGGGAACTATGTCGTCACCGTGGCGAAGACCCCTGGGCCATACGTTGTATCGCCCGGCGATGAAGGCGGGCAGTTCACAAATGGGGCAACCGTCGCGGGAGTGATGAGAGTGGGGGATCTTGACGCGTGGACCATTGACGCAAGTCTGAACGACAGCATAACGGCGAGAGTAGGTAATACGACGCCGACTGGTAGTAGCCTGGACTTCTACCCACGAATTCGGGTGATTCGACCCGACGGAGTCACCTTAGGTGACAATTTTGGTAACTTTGCCACCGCAGCTGAGGTCAGTGCGCAAGCTCCGGTCAGCGGCACTTACACGATCCTGGTTTCGCAGAATCAAAACTTTCCTCAACAAAATGTTTCGGGGAACTATGTCGTCACCGTGGCGAAGACCCCTGGGCCATACACCACAACGCCCGGCGACGAGGGCGGGCAGTTCACAAATGGGGCAACCGTCGCGGGAGTGATGAGAGTGGGGGATCTTGACGCGTGGACCATTGACGCAAGTCTGAACGACAGCATAACGGCGAGAGTAGGTAATACGACGCCGACTGGTAGTAGCCTGGACTTCTACCCACGAATTCGGGTGATTCGACCCGACGGAGTCACCTTAGGTGACAATTTTGGTAACTTTGCCACCGCAGCTGAGGTCAGTGTGCAAGCTCCGGTCAGCGGCACTTACACGATCCTGGTTTCGCAGAATCAAAACTTTCCTCAACAAAATGTTTCGGGGAACTATGTCGTCACCGTGGCGAAGACCCCTGGGCCATACGTTGTATCGCCCGGCGATGAAGGCGGGCAGTTCACAAATGGGGCAACCGTCGCGGGAGTGATGAGAGTGGGGGATCTTGACGCGTGGACCATTGACGCAAGTCTGAACGACAGCATAACGGCGAGAGTAGGTAATACGACGCCGACTGGTAGTAGCCTGGACTTCTACCCACGAATTCGGGTGATTCGACCCGACGGAGTCACCTTAGGTGACAATTTTGGTAACTTTGCCACCGCAGCTGAGGTCAGTGCGCAAGCTCCGGTCAGCGGCACTTACACGATCCTGGTTTCGCAGAATCAAAACTTTCCTCAACAAAATGTTTCGGGGAACTATGTCGTCACCGTGGCGAAGACCCCTGGGCCATACACCACAACGCCCGGCGACGAGGGCGGGCAGTTCACAAATGGGGCAACCGTCGCGGGAGTGATGAGAGTGGGGGATCTTGACGCGTGGACCATTGACGCAAGTCTGAACGACAGCATAACGGCGAGAGTAGGTAATACGACGCCGACTGGTAGTAGCCTGGACTTCTACCCACGAATTCGGGTGATTCGACCCGACGGAGTCACCTTAGGTGACAATTTTGGTAACTTTGCCACCGCAGCTGAGGTCAGTGCGCAAGCTCCGGTCAGCGGCACTTACACGATCCTGGTTTCGCAGAATCAAAACTTTCCTCAACAAAATGTTTCGGGGAACTATGTCGTCACCGTGGCGAAGACCCCTGGGCCATACGTTGTATCGCCCGGCGATGAAGGCGGTCCCATGACCGGCGGCGCAAATCATACTGGATTAATTCGCATCGGCGACATAGACACCTGGATTTTCCATGCCACATCTGGCAGCAACATCTCCCTAAACCTCACTGAGGTATCGGCAGGGGGATCCGACCCTGATTTCGCTCCTCGGCTTCGACTGATAGGTCAAGATGGTACGACGCTGAATGATGTGAATGGCACAAACAGTGCATCAATTCCTCCCCGCACTTTGCCCTCAACGGGCGTTTATACGGTGCTGGTTTCGCAAAACCCAACCACCCAACAGGACGGCACAGGCAGCTACACGCTCGCATTCACCGGCCCGCCGCAACCAACGCTCTCGATCAGTAATTTAGCGCAAAACGAAGGAAACAGCGGAACGACGCCGTTCAACTTCAATGTAACGTTGAGCGGGCCGGTAACAATGCCCGTTAATGTAAATTTCTCAACGGCACTGGGTACGGCAACCGTTCCGAGTGATTATACCGCGCAACCGTCAACACAATTAACGTTAAATCCCGGCGAGTTGACAAAGACCGCCACCGTTCTCGTTAACGGTGACACAAGTTTGGAACCGGATGAAACTTTCTTCGTAAACCTAGGGGGCGGGTTGGTTGTCAGGATTTCTGGCCCGCAAGCAAGCGGAACGATCAATAATGACGACGCAACGATTCAGTTTAGTCCCGAAACTTACAGTGTCAACGAAAACGGGGCAAATGCCACTATTATCGCCACGCGAACCGGAAGCAGTACGGGAACCGTTACGGCCCTATGTGCCACGAGCAACGTGACCGCGACGGCTGGACAGGACTACACGGCGGTTTCGACTACGTTGACCTGGCTTAATGGCGATCTTGGGCCTAAGACTTGCACTGTACCGATAATTGAGGACAGCGTATTTGAAGGCTCCGAAACAGTGAACCTGACATTGAGCAGTCCGACCGGCGGAGCGACCATAGGAACACCGAGTACAGCCGTTCTGACAATAATCGATAACGAAACGCAGCCGACTCTATCTATTACCAACACGTCCGGTGGAGCAGAACCGTCAACGCCCAATATCTTTGCTGTTAGCTTGTCAGGTCAAACGACTCAAGCGGTAACGGTCAATTATGCAACGGCAAATGGTACGGCAACATCTGGAAGCGATTACACAGCGACGAGCGGTACGCTAACCTTCGCAGCAAATGCCGCAACATTGACGCAATCGATTAGCGTTCCGACGCTCGACGATAATGTGCTCGAAGGGGCAGAAAATTTCATAATCTTGCTGTCGACTCCAACAAATGCAACGATTAGCGGTACTAACCCCGCAATCGGAACGATTGCCGACAACGAAAATACGCCCACGCCCACGCCAACCCCTTCGCCTACGCCGACACCTTCACCCACCCCCTTCGCACGCATTGTGAGGGTGGTGAATAGCAGCGGAGCAGTCGGTGGAAACATTGTGGCGCCAATTGAATTGGTGTCCCAGGGAAATGAGAATGGTATTTCCTTCAGTCTGAGTTTTGATCAGACGTTATTTAGTAATCCAACGGTTGCATTGGGATCTGACGCGGGTGGGGCGACCCTGCTTTCGAATGCCAGTCAGGCAGGTTTGGGGCGAATCGGTGTTTTGCTGGCCTTGCCTGGCGGGTCTGCATTCGCGGCGGGTACGCGCCAGATCGCTTTATTAACGTTGACGATTACCTCTAGCGCTGCTTCTACAACCAATCTCGGTTTTATCGATCAACCAATAACTCGGGAAGTCTCTGACGTGAATGCTCAGCAATTGCCGACAACATTCCAGGGGGGAACTGCAACTATTTCTACTGGCTTTGAATCCGATGTTGCTCCGCGGCCAAATGGAAACGGTTCGGTCTCTGTAACTGACTTTACTCAGGCCGGGCGATTTGCGGCGGGGCTTGACACGGCAAGTGTCGGTAGTGAATTACAACGTGCAGACTCCGCCCCGAGCGGCACCCTGGGAGACGGGCGCATTACCGTGTCCGATTTCACGCAGGCCGGACGTTATGCATCAGGTCTGGATCCACTGAGGCCCGCAGGCGGCCCGACGACTTTTGCCAGCCTATTACCGGCTTTTCAGACAGAATTTTCCAGTCGAATTTTCGACGAGGCCGCAGCCATGCCTATGGCAGACCGTGAAATACGCATTATTAATACTAATGCATCTCTTGGCGGAAACGTCATCGTGGCAGTCGATCTCGCTTCATTAGGAAATGAAAATGGCATCGGTCTTAGTATCAATTTTGATCCGTCAAAATTGGGTAGTCCTGTCGTGAACGCCGGTAGCGGCGCGACTGGTATTACGCCGCTCGTCAATTCCAACCAGGCCGCCCAAGGACGCGTCGGTGTAATCCTCGCACAAGCTCCGGGACAAATGTTTCAGATGGGCACGCGGCAAATTCTCCACGTGAGTTTTACCGTAATTGGTGGTGCTAATTCGACAACGACAATCAGCTTTGGTGACCAACCCGTAGCCCGCGAAGTCTCTGACGTGAACGCCAACGTACTCGCTACAACGTTCGCTCCAGGAAATATTCAAATTGGACAAACGGCTCCTAACGTAACCGTGGGTGGGCGCGTAACGACGCCCACCGGCCTCGGCCTTCGAAATGCGGTTGTATCATTAACCGATTCACAAGGTGTCAGACGAATCGCGACGACTAGTTCGTTTGGGGTTTATTCGTTTGATGGCGTTCGGACGGGTGAGACGTACATTGTGAGCGTTTCGTCGAAACGATATCGGTTTGCGCCGCTGATTTCGCAGTTCAACAGCAATGCTGCGAATGTGGATTTTGTGGGTCTGGAATGATGTGCCCCAGGAAGGGTTAAGCAGGGTGTAAGTTTTTTTGGTGTGAGGGCGTCTGAAAAGAACGATTTTAAGAGTTGTTCGCCGCAAAAAAGCACAAAAAGCACAAAAGCGATCTGAATGAAGGTTCTCTTTTGTGTTTTTTTGTGCTTTTTTGTGGCTAAATCTCCTAATTTATCATTTTCAGCCATCCTCTTTCTTTTTTTGCGATTACACTAAGTCCGTGACTAACGCTGAGATCGGACAAATAGGATGCGAAATTGAGGCTGCTTTTTGCGGACGGAGGTTTGGCAAGGTTTTTCCGCTGTCGGCGACATCGATGGCGGTTGATTTTTACCCTCATAACGGTGTCTATTTGTTTATCGATTTTGGCCCGAACGCGAGAGAAGTTTACCTGATAAAGCGCAAGCTGAAGGAACTCGAGAAGGCGTCGATTCACGCACAGTCGTTTGTTATTCAACTGAGAAATATTTTGTCTGGCCGGGAGTTAACGGCGGTTTTTGCTGCCCACGGATCGCTTCGTCTCGAACTTGCCGGTGAGGACGGCGAGGTCAATTCGCTGCAAATACAGCTTGCGGCGGCATCGAATGTCTTTGTCCTCGACAGCGATAAGAAGATTCTCGTGTCCGCTCGATCGTCCGATCTGGACGGGCAAAAGCCTGGTGACCGAGTGGGCAGTGGACAGTGGGCGGTGGGCAGAAAAGAAGGAAATCTGGACAGCAAACAAGCTCCTGAACTGCACACTGCCGACCGCCAACTGCACACTGCCGACCGCACACTGTCCACTGAGTGCGAAGCGGTTCACGATGTCACGGCCCAGACGCTTTCAGAAAAACTCGACCGCGAAAGACAGCGGCGTGACAGCGAAAGCCTGTTTGACGAGCTGGCAAAAGAGGCCGGGAAAAATCTTTCGCGGGAGATCGCAAAACGTCGCCGGCTGGTAAAGAATCTCGAAAATGATCTGAAAAATCACGGCGATGCGGAGTCTTGGAAACGGTTTGGCGAGCTGATTATCGCAAATATTTCGAGTCTCCGCCGCGAAGGTGACAGTCTATGGGTCACCGACTATTTTGATCCTGAGATGCGTGAGGTCAGGGTTCCCGCGGGCGAGAGTTTGCCGCCGAAAGAGTTGGCCGAAAGTTACTTTCGCAAGTATGCCAAGGCTCGAAACGGTCTGATCGCGATCGCCTCACGACTCAAAATCGTAAATGCCGAGATACAGGAAGTAGAAAATAAACAAGCCAATCTGGAAGCCGCGATTGAAAGTCGTGACTTGCAGAAAGTGGCTCAGTTTGTTCAGGTTAAGCGCCGTCAGCCGGACCTTTCGAAACAAAAGAAAAAGGACGACGAATTTAAAGGGGCAAGGAAATTCCTTTCAGCCGATGGCTATGAAATATTGGTTGGCAAAAAGGCGAAAGATAACGATCACCTGACATTTCGCATCGCAAAATCAATGGATTTGTGGCTTCACGCCGCTGATTATCCGGGTTCGCACGTGGTTATACGAAATCCAACACGGAAAGATATTCCGGTAAAGACGCTGATCGAGGCGGCCCAACTAGCGGCCTTCTACAGCGACGCCCGCGAAAAGCCAAAGGCCGCGGTCAACTACACGCCAAAAAAATTTGTTAATAAACCCAAGCGCTCGGCCCCCGGTTTGGTAAGTCTTGCGAGTTTCAAAACAGTTCTGGTGGTTCCGCAAGTGCCTCGTTCCTAGTTCAAAATTCAAGGTAGCGGGCTTGCCCTATCGCATAGTTAAGCGTCGGGCTTGCCCGCCTCTCCGCCGATGGTGGCAGCGGGCAAGCCCGCTTCTTAACTCTTGGCCCTGTTGTGTAGAATCATAATCTTGATTTACTGGCAACAGTCTTTCCACTGGAAACACTTTTGACCAGTCAGGCAAAAACCTCTACCAGTCGGGCCGAATTCGGGCGGCTGGAGCCTTTTTTTGGCGACTAAGGGGCTGGAATTGTCTTTGTTAATTCGAAGCATCTCGCGTAACGAACCCCCCTAAATACTGGCCCACGGCAACCTGAGACGGACAAAATGTGGCACGTGCCACATTTAAAAACACCATTCCACGACGGAAAAACCCGCAACAGTTTAAAATTCAAAAAAATTCACCCCCGAAATTAATGGAAAATTGAAAATTGAAAATGTGGGTCGGTAGAATGATCGATTCTCAATTTTCCATTTTCCGTTCTCCATTGTTAAAGAACCGGAACAAAGTTCTCAGCAACCCACGAAGCGTCGCGGATTTAACTTGAAACCTGGAACCTTAAACCATGAACTTCCCTATTCGTTCATTGTCTTTTCGAGAGTTGCCTTCATCGAATCGGTCACGCGCGGGCCGCCGCCGACGAAAACACCACGCAGATGTCCCTCGCGATCGACGAGCAGGGTTTGGGGCACGACTTGTTGTTTAGTGATCTGATAAAACTGAAGCGTCGCTGCATTTGGGCTGCGGGCGAGCGTATAGTTTAGCTTCATCTTTTCCGCGAATGTCTTTATCTGCTCCACCGTTTCGGGACCTCCGCTGCCGTCGCCGATATTCAGGCCGATGACCTCAAAACCCTGAGGGCCGTATTTGTTCTGCATTTCGATCAAATGCGGCATTTCCTCACGACACGGGCCGCACCACGTACCCCAAATATTGAGCATCAAAACCTTACCCTTCTTGTCCGAAATCTTGAACTTAGTGCCATCGAGCAATTCGAAATCAGCATCCGCCAGGCCGGACGCCAGCGGCGGATATTGACTGGATTTGGAATCGGTTGCACCGGTGGTCGCGGACGGTTTTGCCGCGTTCGAGCTACCGGTATTCGCGCCCGTCGCCGAACACGAGGTCAACGCCGAAAACACCAGACAAAGGGCAGTAAAAAGGGCTAAGTAGCGGACGATCTCTTTCATAGGCTCAGATACAAGTTCTCATACACGCAGAAACTATATACGTAATGATACAAAATACTAAAAATATTCGCACTGGAGCGGGAAATTTTATTTGGCTGGCCGGTCGTTCGGTGCTACGGTTATAAAAAAGGAAGTGCGGCTTGGTTTCGGGAAACACAAGCCGCTAATTACGGATAGGCATTTACTGTAGGCCACGCGAAGATGTAGGCAAAAGGCGGATTTTCAAAGGCAGGACAATGTGTCGAGTAAACAACTCCTCCGCGTGAGTTAGTTCGTCGGCACGGGAACTCTTTCAGGTTGAATACCAAGCCCGAGACGGCGTGCCTCACGCTGGATAACGTGCGGGTCGGTTTTCAACGAATGAATCTCTTCTTGCAGGGCCAGATTTTCGTCCATCAGGTTTTGTATCTGGCCCGCAAGTCTAGTGTTTTGACCGGCTTCCTCGCGAACGTCGGAAAACGCCCGGAAATTGATCGAAACACAAATCATCACAAAGATCGAAATCACGATAAGGAACGAAAGCCACCACGGAGTCGTTTTGCGATCCGCTTTTGCGGTTACGCGACGGTTTCTCGCATTTGCGGGCCTCCTCGTCGCCGTTCGGCGTACGTCAGAGCTATCCCAATAAATATCTGCGGCCTTGTTCAAGTAAATTCTCCAGATCGTCTTTGCTTTCGCTCTCTGCGTAAATCCTGACCAGCGGCTCGGTGCCGGATGGCCTCATCAGCATCCAGGCGTTGTTCTCGAAGAGAAATTTGACGCCGTCCATGCGGTTAATACTTTCAACTTTTCGCCCGCCGATCTCGGTCGGCTCTTGTTTAAGCTTATCTTTAAGCTTTTCAGCGATTTCGGGTGTTAACTTCACTCCGATGCGGGCCGATTCCAGTTTTCCTACACGGTCGTAGAGACCCTTAAGCTGTTCAGTAAGACTCGCCTGCCGTGCCGCAACAGCTTCGGCCGCTAATAAACAGGCCAGAATGCCATCCTTTTCCGGATAATGTCCCCGAATCGAAAGACCGGCCGATTCCTCACCGCCGAGGATGATCTCGTCTTTATTTATCAATTCGCCGATGAATTTGAAACCCACGGGTGTTTCATAGAGCTTGATATTTCGCTCTTTCGCTACTCTGTCAACCAAATGCGATGTTGCCACGCTGCGGGCTACGCCATTCGTCCAGCCGCGGCTCTCCGCCAAGTAATCTGTCAAAAGGGCAACTAACTGATTCGGCGTGATAAACGTCGCCGTTCGCATCGATAATTCCAAATCTGTCGCCGTCGCCATCCGTTGCGATACCGAGGGTCAAATTCTGGCCCGTGACTGCGGCTTTCAACTCGTCGAGGTGATCTTCGCCAGGTTCCGGCGATTTCCCGCCAAAGGTAACGTCGCGCCAATCGTGGATCGTCTCAACGTCTAACCCGTTATCTCTCAGACATTTATCTAAATATCCACGGCCTGTTCCCCACAGTGCGTCGTACGCATATCGTCCTTTTGCGGCGGCGATAATATCAAATCTTATTTTCGACTCGAGATCTGCCAGATAAGCAGGATTCGCGTCATAATCAGTTATCGAACCGCCCGTCGCATCCGGCGTCGAAATTCGCTCGATAATCCCCTGCTCGATCTGCTTTGTAATATCGGGCAGGGCCGGAGCACCATCAGCGGTCGAAAATTTTATGCCCTGATATTCAGGTGGATTATGCGATGCCGTGAAGTTCATTCCGCCGGCCGCCCGGTTGCTGCGGATCGCGTGCGATATGGTCGGCGTCGGGGTCGGGCCGGTGCATACCAGGATGCGAAACCCTTTTCTTGATGCGATGGCGGCTGCTACCGCTGCAAATTTCTCGCCCATGAACCGGGAATCATGCCCGATGATCAGTGTTTTCTCGCTCTCGTTCGATTTAGTTGTCAAATAACTACAAATGGACTCGGTTACCAGCTTTACGTTTTCGAAGGTAAAATCTTCCGCAATAATCGCCCGCCATCCGGATGTTCCGAAACGTATGGACATAAAAGAGACTACGTACTGTGCACTAAATATGGATAAGATTGACCCAATTTCCCTTGAAGTGTAGAGACTTTAACACAGGTTTAAAGTCGATGTAAAGCGCTTGCTAAAGCCATGATAAACATAATATCTTCAACAAGATAAAAATAAAAAGCTAAGATAAAACATTACTATTTTTCTTAGATATGTACAAAATATGTACATATTCCTTAAAGCAGATAGAGAATCTATCGTTTCACACGGGAAGGAGTTTTCAGCAAGTTGGTCAATGGTCTTACGGCCCCGAGTGTATGTTGGCTAACGATGTGTCAAAATACCTAAATTGCAGAACGCGTGTATCGTAACGACGCACATAGATAGGCCATTGATTCTACCTCGTTTCTTCATAAGTCATTTGTTCACAATATATTATGCAGGCATCGGAAAACCATGGCCCGTGGCACAGTCGTTGCCATTGATTCGGTGAGTGTTCCCTGTCGGCGTGTTTACAAAGTCGGCGTGTTTACAAAGATTAAACTTACAAGCCAGGGCGATTGAGCTGATCTAGTTTGGAGATTCAATAAAATAATGAGAGCTGTTAAGCATTTTGAAAAAGGATTGACGTATGTGGCGAAGGGCGCTTTTGCCGCTATTCGTTCGGTCAACCAGTTTAAGCCTAATCCATCGTTTACGCCGAAGTGGTCGGACAAGCCGCTGCTCAAATCGTGGCAAAAATCGAAGCCGACGCTTGGATTCCCACGAACGACCGACAGCCTCTGTCCTAACTGCGTGATCGAGGCCCGCGAATCGATCCTGAGTGGCGAAAACGACGTTTCGATGCTGATCAATGAGAAGGTCGGTGAGATCAAGGCACAGATCATCGAGCGTGATAATCAGGTTTGGATGATCAAAGATTGTCCGACGCACGGCCATTTCGAAGACATGATGGCGATCGACGCCAAGTTCCTCCAGCATATCGAATCGCTCTTTCCGGGCCGCGACATTGAGTCGCACAATGACGAAAAGCTGCACAACCACGGCACCTCGTCGGTCAAATTTGGCCGCGGAGCAGTTTTAACGGTCGATCTGACAAACCGGTGCAACATGATGTGCGACCCATGTTTTATGGACGCGAATCAGGTCGGTTTCGTGCATGAATTAAGCATGGAGGACGTCAGCGAGATCCTCGACAATGCGATCCAGATCAAACCGCGTCGTCAGATGTCGGTGCAGTACAGCGGCGGCGAACCTACGCTCAGTCCTTATTTCTTAGATGCGGTTCGTTACGCGAGAAAGGTTGGTTACAACTCGGTTCAGGCCGCGACCAACGGAATCGAGTTCGCAAAATCGAAAGAATTTTGCCGCGAAGCCGCCGAGGCCGGATTAAGGTTTGTATATCTACAGTTCGACGGAATCGGCAACGATGCTAACTCGCACCGTCAGATCGGCAACCTGTTTGACGTCAAACTCCGTGCGATCAACAACCTCCACGAAGCCGGTGTTGATATCATTCTGGTGACAACGCTAGTTAATGGTATTAATAATGACCAGGTCGGCACGATCATCCGCTTCGCCCTCGAAAATCCAAAGAAAATTTCGTTCATCGCGTTCCAGCCAGTGTCCTTCACGGGCCGCGACGAACTGATCACCGAACAGCGTCGTTTGCAGCAGCGTTATACGCTGGCCCATCTGGCGCATGACGTTCACGATCAGGTCGGAATTACCGAGCCGACGAGAGATTGGTTCCCGCTCAGTCTGATGGGAGCGTTTGCGGATTTTGCTGACGTAGTCCACGGTCCTGAGAATGACTGGGGCCAGGTCTCATGCGGCTGTCACCCGAATTGCGGCGTCGGCACGGCCGTCATGGTCAACAAGGAAACAAAAGAAATGGCACCGGTTCCGCAGTTCCTGAACATTCAGGGCCTCGTCACCGACATGCAGCACATCACCGATACCAACCGCGGCAAGTGGTTCTCGAATATCATGATGGGCATCGCACTGCTCAAAAATTACAATCCGTACGGTGCACCAAACAGCCTGACGCTCGGCGGCATCCTTAAGAAATTCGATAAGTCCTTTGGACTCAGCGGCAAAGATTACGGCAAGGTCGGCCCCGACCGCACCGCCGAGGACATCGAGAAACGCCGCCAGGACCCGTGGAACTTCCTCTTCATCGCCGGTATGTGGTTCCAGGATCTCTTCAACTACGATTTCCGCCGCACCGAAATGTGCATCATCCCCTACGGCACACAGGAAGGCGAGATCAGCTTCTGTGCATATAATACGGGCATCGGTTGGAGAAACATCATCGAGCACATGCACCAAAATGCGACCGTCGCTCAGTGGTACAAAGACCAGGGCCGCCACGAGGTCTTCGCCCGCGGCAAAAATGTCGAGCTCGGCGACAAATCGCACAACCTAATCCTCAACGAAGTCGATCTCGCCCGCCCCAACAAGCCCGAAATGGAAGGCCCCAAAACCGCCGCCGAAGAAATGCAAATGATGCGCAAACTCTACAACGAAATGGTCATGGAAAAAGCCGGCATCAAAGGCGAATCACTCGTCCAGATCGGCGGAATTAAGCGTGAGAAAAAGAATCCTGAAAAAGAATTAGCTGTGGCTGAATAATTCCGGCGAAGTTGGATTTACCTGTAAGAAGCCCGCGAGTGATCGCGGGCTTCTTGTTTTGGTTCTCCTCCTTACGAAGGAGGAGTACGGCCGCTTCGTCCGGGAGGTGGTTCTTTACTGGCGGCGATACTCAAATCGCACCGAGAGAACCACCCCGTCACCGAAGCGGTGCCACCCCTCCTTTGTAAGGAGGGGGGTGAAATTGAAATGATGAGCAAACTCTACAACGAAATGGTCATGGAAAAAGCCGGCAGCAAAGGCGAATCCCTCGTCCAAATCGGCGGCATCAAACGCGAGAAAAAGTCGAAAGACAAAGAAATGGCCATCGCTGAGTAGTTTTTAACTCCCCTCCTGCCTGAGGAGGGGTGGCACCGCTTCGGTGACGGGGTGGTGGGAGTCATCCCTGCTTGCCAGTATTCAGAAGAGCCTCGTCGAGCGATCGGCGAGGCTTTTTTATTTAACATTTTTCAGGTTAATGATAATATTTCATCATCATGCCAAGTGTTGAGATAATTTATCAAGAGTCGATCCGTCCACTGCCGGTCAGCGATCAAGTGCGGCTGGCCGAGATGATCATGGAGAGAGCGGCAAATCCGCCTCATGACCGCAATCGACGATCTGTTCTAGAAATTTTAGAGTCCATTCATGCAAGAACGCCCGGTCGCAGTGCTGCGGAGATCGATGAGTACATCAAGACGGAGCGAGATTCGTGGGACGACTAGACTTTCCATACGGCTCTAGGCTCTATTTCGATACCGCTCCGATTATCTACAGTGTCGAAAAACATTCCGTTTACTGGCCCAAACTGGAAACGTTATGGTCAATTTCGAATGCCCAGAAATTTCAACTAGTTACCAGCGAACTCACGATTCTCGAAACTTTGGTACAGCCTATAAGAAATGGCAATACTGCTTTAGCAAAAGGCTACGAAGAATTTTTGTCCGACGACGACTTTTACCTCATCCCCATTTCGACCGAAGTTTTGCGAACAGCCGCAGAAATTCGAGCCAACCATAATCTGAAAACGCCGGATGCCATTCACGCGGCAACTGCCATAACGTCAGGTTGTGATCATCTCATCGCAAATGATAACGGGTTCAGGCGATTGACTAGTATCGAGGTGATCATCCTCGACGACTTGGTGGCTGAGTAGTCAGAAGTTGTAGCCAGTTGTCAGTACCGCCCGCAGTAGCGGGAGGGATTCACAAAACTTGACAGATCGGCGAGGCTTTTTCTTTCTTTCCTGTCGCCAACGGTGACAAATATTAAAGCCTGGGGTGAAACCCTAGGGATCGAATCTGCAAACTTCCTGTCGCCAACGGTGACAAACAATCGCCGCGTCATTTGTGCGTCCCGTTCTGGCACGATAGACGTGCCAGTGTTGCGGTAGGCCCGCAACCGCAGAGACGGATCATTCGAACCGACCCAACCTAGGGTTCCGCCAAGCCTCCACCCCAGGCTTTAATGTCCGTCGCCGTTGGCGACAAGAGGTTTTCGGAACAATACCCAAATCTGATTCAACTGCACTTTCCCATCCGACCAATCATTCCGAATGGTCAGCATAAAAAACAGAGACATTTTGAATCCGGCCCGAACACTACTTTTTCAATCTATCCGAGCAGAAATCAAGTACCTTTGTAAATTTGCTTACGGTTCCTACAGACAATGAAATCTCCCGCCTAGTGAGTAGGGCTTCCTGAATTGCCCGGTTGAAATGAGTCTTGTTAAATTTTTCGGTTTCGGGATACGAGCATCGCTGAATTTTCAATCGCTCCGCCTCAGTGAACAAGCCTTCCATAGTTGATTTGTCCCATTTTTTGTCGATATCGCTCAGGACGAAAACTCTATTTTCCATCAAAATTCCAAACTTGTCCTCATACCGTTTCTTTTGGGATTTGCCTCCATTGTCGGAATCAAGCAGGATAATGAACTCTCGGCCCCAAGCAATATAGAGCTGAATAACCGCGTCCAATGAACTTGCTCCGCCGCCGGGCATAAGATTCGTAACATTCTTTCTTGTTGCAATTCGATCACTCAAATACTTGATCGTATAAAAGTCATTCTTTCCTTCCAATATAACGACGTTAGGAACGTTTTCGAGCTGGCTTGGACAATAATCTAGGACATCTAGAATCGGCTGGAAATACGTAGTAAGCGATGGGTTTGCTGATGCAAAGTCTCGGTACTTATTGAGAGAAATAACGGTTTTCGAGGCGTTAAAGTCATCGGTTTCTGCGTCGAGGTCGAGTCCTTCATTCCTGACTACAAATGAACTTTCTAGCCATGCCGCATTGATAAGGTAGTGACTATGAGTTGTGTAAACGATTGAAGAGTTATCCGGAAACTTACCAAAACTCTCTAGCAATTGAGTCTGAGCGGATGAATGTAAATTTGACGCCGGTTCGTCGAAGAGAAACAGACGATTGTTTTGTGACTCATCTCCCCGGAATCCCGGATATTGTGTAAAAAGAAGAAACGTAAAGAACCATCTAAAGCCCAGTGACCGATCAGTTATTGAGTATTTTTGATTGCCGTCTTTTAACTTTAATTGGAGAAATAACATGTCGCCTTTATCCTCATCTAAGGATGGTTGTCGACCGGGTTCAATAGTTATTTCTTTTCCTTTGGACTGGTTTTTAAAAATCTTATTCCATTGTGTAAAGATGGTATTCGTGACGTGACTTCCCATATTTAGGAGAACACTCTCTAGAGTCTGCGAATCCCAAACTTTCCAGTCAACCTTTCCTTTCATCCGAGCTATTACAAGTTCCTCAAGATTTCCCTCTGAATCTGTCGCTCGCAGAACGTCTTCAAGTATCTCGCGATAGAATTTATGCTTTTCTACATCGCTCGGAGCATTTTCCAAGTAGATCCGTTCCGGAAACTCAAACAAGAAATTAGGAAAATATAGGACTTTCGGTATTAAAGTTTCGATGAAATTAGTTATTTGATTCCAATTTTCTCCATCCAGTTTCTTCTCAGTTTTTCCACGCTTGGTTTTGCCGTACGCGGTAAAGTTCCAAGTGTATTTAGGCTGACCATCTTCAAGATTTGAACGCGAAAACTTATATGTATTTGTTATCGTCAGCTCGCGAGAAATAGGCCTTGTAATTATGAAACCGCATCTGTCTTCCGCAAATTGGGCAATCTTCCCAAGGTCGCTGTCGTCCAAAAGATACCCAACTTTGATACTAATCTCTCCGTTAAAATTCGAACGCTTCGATATGGGAATGAGTTGGTGTGGATCAGAAATACTTCTTCCCTGTAACCTTGACTGCCTAAACGCGGTAGCACTTGGGGCGAAAAAGTCCATAGCCTCCAAAATCGTGGTCTTCCCGCTTTCGTTCAGACCCACTAGGGTGTATACCCGCGAATTTGGTTTGCCGTCGAACACGAACGTGATGTGGTCAATACCCTTAAAGTTCTTTATTTCGAAAAAGGAGTGTTTCATAAGTTGATTCAAATCCCCCGATCTGGCCGCATCATTCTAACAGGAATTGCGGTTTAGTGTCTCGTCGGGTACTCAGTCTTAAATGACGGGATACATTACGAGCGGTCAGACAATTGCGAAGCCATGCGATATGAAATAGAATTCTGAAGCCAGATATATATAACCACTACAGGATATATGGAATCGATATACAACTACCAAAAACTCTCGAATAACGAAATCCGAAACAGATCGAGACGGAATGGGAAGTGGATTTTCATCGCGGTCGGCCTTGTCTCAGCGGTATTTGGCTTGTTTCTGTTATATGTCGCAACCTCGCCTTTGATATCGATCTGGGGGATGAGAAATGCGGCGATCGCGAAAGATGGTAAACGCTTTGCTAGCTACATTGATTTTCCTATATTCAAGGAGAATCTGAAGGCCGAGTTCAATGCCGCGATGATGGAAAAGATGAGTTCTGACAAGTCTCTGAAGGATAACCCTTTCGCTGGACTCGGGATGATGTTGGCACCTGCCATAGTAAACAATATGGTCGATGCCATGGTTACGCCGCAAGGTATCGAGAGAATGATGAATGGGCAAGTTTTGCCGCAAACTACTGACTCTAAAATGAGTCGAGACGATATACAACCGTTTCTTTCCGGAGATATCGCCTGGGGATATGAATCATTCGGCGAGTTCTACGTAAAAATCAAAAACCCCGACGGGCAGGTATCGACCTTGATTTTTTACCGCCATTGGCTAGGAGATTGGAAACTAAGTTCAATTAAACTACCTCGAATTTGATACGAGCGATTGCGAAGGCTTTCTCTGAGAACTCCATTGACTTTGCTGGGCCGCTCCAATACTATCGTTTAGTCCTAACATCCACACTAATCAGGAGTTCTCACAAAACAAAAATGAAAAGAATACTCGCAACTCTCATCGTTATTTCTCTATTTTCCTCGATCTCTGTTTTCGCCGGAATCGACAGCAAAAAAGCTGCTTATCAAGGCGGGACTACGAAGGATAAAGATTTCCCGGGAATGAAAAAGCCACCTGAGGGTACTTTGAATCTCGATGACGAAAAGGAGCTGAAATTTAATTATAAGCAGAACAAAATAGAGAAAACATATGCTATTCCATACGATCAGGTCATAGACCTCGAGTACGGTCAGAAGGCCGGAAGACGTGTTGGGGCTGCCATTGCTACAGCGATCCTGCTTTCGCCAGTCGGCCTTTTTCTGCTGTTTTCCAAGAAGCGGAAGCATTTTGTAACGATCGGCTACAAAGGAACCGATGGTAAGGACGAGGTCGCAGTTTTCGAGCTTGGCAAGGACATCATCCGAACAAGTTTGCCGATTCTTGAAGCCCGTTCCGGTAAGAAGATCGAGTATCAGGACGACGAAGCGAAAAAGGCAAGTAAAGGCGACTAATGGTGAAATTACAACCTTTCAGAAGAGCCGTGGATCTATGGTCCGCGGCTTTTTCAGTTCTGCGAATACGAATTATGAGCTGTCGCCCGTTTCACGGGCTTTTGTATTTTGGGGAAGCTTTCCCCGGGTTTGCACCCCGGGGCTTTATGCTGTTGCCGCTCTTCGAGGGCTTCGGCGGCGTAGTCGCGGGGGTGGTCGGACTCGTTGGAAGGGCCGAGGAAGATCAGGGGCGAGGGGTGAGTGGCGAGGTGAGCGTTAGGTTCGTGGTTGCCATCGTCGAGAGAACCATCCGTCAGCCGAAGCGGCTGCGCCCCCTCCTTTGTAAGGAGGGGAGCTTTTTTCATTCGCCACGCAGATATTTTTGATAAGTACCGTTGATGATGCCGGCGGTTAGGGCTTGGGTTGTGGAGAGGGGGCGGACGGTGGGGCGTTTTTGGGGGTTGCCGGTTATTAGGGCGAGGGTTTCGGCTAGGTAGTTGCGGTTTTGGTCGTGTTCGGTTGAGGTGCCGAGGTAGGTGAAGCCGAGGAACGGCGTTGCCGTTAGTCGAGAGTCGAGAGTGGAGAGTGGAGAGTGCGAAGGCATCGGGATCAGATAACCTCTTCCTCCGCTCGAGATCTCGGCTTGTTCAGTCCCGGAGTTGAGAGAACCACCCCGTCCGCTCAGAGCAGCGGCCACCCCTCCTTTGTAAGGAGGGGAGCTTCGGAGCCGGCTTTCGCCGGGCGGGCAGGATGCCTGCGGTCCAGTTTGGCGTTCTAGTTTTAGGACGGCGACGTTTTGGTCGGTGAATTGGGGTTCGGCGGTGCGGGATTTTAGGTGTTTTAGGTAGCGGATCAAGTATTGCATAGATGATACTTATTTCTTTGGAACCTCGCGTACGTTGAGCTGTTGGATGAGGGGCGGGTTTTCGGGGCTGAGGGTGAAAAAAACCTCGATGTTGGCGTTCTCGCCCTCGATGACGAAGCGGCCGCGGAGCTGGTTTTCGGGGATCAAGTCTTTGACGGAGATGATCTTTCCGGCTTTTGCCCAGAGGGCGGCGTATTCTTTTTTGAGCAGGTCGATCGGGTGGTCGGGGAAGAAATTCTCTGCGAAGATGCCGCTTTTTTCGGCGTTCTCCCATGACGGGATGACTTTGAGCAGCTCGGTTTTTCGCTGGGCGAGGATGTTTGAGACCGGAAGTTGGCGCGGTTTGAGGCCGGCTTCGCGAATCATCAGGTCGAGGACCTGGAGGTTGATGCCGCCAAGGCTCGCGTAGGTTACATTGCCAAAGGCCACGACGCCGATGCCGTATTCGGGCACAATCCGCCAATGGCTGCCGAAGCCCGGAAGTCCGCCGCCGTGGCCGAGAAGACGCGAGCATTCGCAATCGCGAACCCAGCCGAGGCCGTAGCCATAGGCACCCGCCGTCGCACAGACGCGGCCGCCGGGATAGGTGAAATTCGGATTCAAGCCATTGAACCGCCAAGGATGCTGCATCTCGCGAACCGAGGCACGTTTGATCGGGCCGGTTTCCGCCACGTTTGACGGCGGCCACGCCGAGAGGTGAAACGCCATGTATTTGCTGAATTCATCGATCGACGAGATCATGCTGCCCATCGCTCCCCACGAACCGTCCGCCGTGTCGTGTAGCAGCGTTTCCTCGTTCCAGCGTTCGCGTTCCCAGCGATAGCCGTGAGCGAGTTTGTCGGGGGCGACGTTGCCGTATTCCCATTCCGAGGTGGGCATACCGAGGGGCTGCCAGATGTTTTCGCGGATGTATTGCTGATAGGGTTTGCCGGAGGCTTTTGTAACAATTCGGCCGAGCAGGGCGAAGCCGAGATTGGCGTATTCGTAGGCGATGCCGGGAGGATTTGAGAATGAAATTTGTTTCTCGAGCAGCTCGGACAGTTCTTTGTTCGTATCGGCAAGCTGGCGGTCGCCCCACGGGTTGTCCTCTGGAAAACCGGCTCCGTGCGTCAGCAGCTCGCGGATCGTGATGTGCGTGGAATCGGCGGTCGGGTATTTCAGCTTCTTCATCTCCGGCAGGTAAAGATCTGCCGGATCGTCGAGCTTGAGCTTGCCGTCGTCGCGAAGTTTTAAGATCGCCATCGCCGTAAAACTCTTGCTCATAGAAGCAATGCGGAACAGCGACGACGGTCGTCACGGGTGTTTTCTTTTCGATATCGGTATAGCCGTCAGTTCCCGTGAAAACGAGCTTGCCATCAACCACGATCCCGAACGCTAGGCCGGGGAAATGGTTCTTCGTAGCATGATCCTTATATATCTTCTCGATTGCGGGGAACGTCTGTTTAATCTTTTCGAGCCTTGAGGTGTCGGCGAACTCTGCCGATTTGTAGGATTGGTCGAACGCAACTGTCTCCCGTTTCGGAGCTTGGCCGATGGCTGAAAACGACAAGATTGCGACTAATAGTGCGGACGTAAAGGTATTCATTTCTAAGGCTCCAAGATGGATAATACTTTCAACATACCAGAGGACGCGAGAGAAAAACAAAACCCGGATGTTTTTGGGGCTATGTCGATTCGCGGGTTTGTTTGCAAGTACGGTAACGGACGAACGTTCAACTAAAGAATGAATTCGCGATTGGAGAAGCTGTATGAAGTGGTTTGCTAGATTATTAGTGTTTGGCGTGGCGTTGTCGGTAGGGGTTTTGGCCGCTACGGTTTGGTGGGCGTTCATTCTTTCCGCCGACAGCGATCGACACTTGATATCGTGTGCAATGCCTCTGGCACCTCCTGCTGAGACAGGTTTGAAAGTCACGTTCGAGGGGTTTGATCGAAGCGAATACTTGCTAAGGTTCAGGATCTATAATGGACTCGATCGGCCGGTAAAATACTTGGCGCATTCGCCATCAGCTCCGTTTCCGCGTTTCAAGTTCAATGGGGCCGTGCCTCAGCACACATTTACATGCGGGACCGGCATTCAAACTTTCTACATTTCGCCTGGAACGTCGGCGGAGGTGACAGTGTCACGGTACGACTTTGGCGAATTGCCGAAAAAAGGGGATATGATCAACGTCGGTTACTACCTAGATGCGACCCCTTATGACAAGTTCGAGATTTACTACGCCGACGGATTTTTGGTGCCGGAAGAATTTGTCGAGTTCCTATCTCGGAGATAATAGAGAGAAAAAGTAAACCGCCATCGTATAATTTTGAACGGGTGGTCGATGTTGTACTTAACGCGAACAACATTTTCACCGCAGGGACGCGGAGTGAAAAATAAAAATCCGCGGCTCTGCGGTCAATTATTTCTTAGCCGTTTGCGGTATCAAGTCGACGATCGCTAACGGGCGGCAAACGCATCCTCACCAGTCGTTTGGATCAGGTGGCGGGTGTCGTTGAGGGCGAGGATGCGGACGTTTCGGGGACCGCGGAACTCGAAGCGGTTGACGCCGCAGTTTGAGGTAATCAGCCACGGGGTTGATTTTGTGCCGCGATGGATCGCTCCCATTAAATGAAGCGTGAGGTAGCAGATCGCTCCGGTGTGGGAAAAGATGGCGATTCGGTGGCGGTTGTGGTCGCGTAGAATGTTTCGCAGCTCGCCGGTGATGCGACGTAGAAGGTGTCGATAGCTTTCGCCGTCGGTGATGATGTGGTTGACGTTGCGGTTGATGAGAGCGTAGTAGTCGTCCGGGTAGCGCTGTTTTGATTCGTCAAAGGTCAGGCCCTGCAGCACGCCGACGTGGCGTTCACGAAACGCGGCTGACTGATATATCGGCAGATCGAGCAATTTTGCCAGCGGCTCAGCCGTCTGCACCGCCCGCACGAGATCGCTCGAATATATCGCCTCGACGCCTTCTCTCGCCAACATCTGAGCTGTTTTCTCAGCCTGCTCTCGACCCAAATCAGAGAGCGGCGTCGGCCCATGCCCGCCAAAACGCCCCTCGGCATTACCAGCCGACTGACCATGACGAATGAGATATAGGCGTGTTGGTGGCGGCATGTAATTAATCGTCGAGTGCGGGCTGTGACGCCAAAAGCTTTGCGGCGGCTGATCGAATATCGTCGATCTCTTCGTGGATTGCGTCCCAGACAACGGTTAATTTAACCCGAAAATACTGATGTGCAATAATGTCGCGGAAACGAGCGACATCGGACCAGAGTATTTCCGGTCTATGAGCCAAGACATCGTTCGGTATGTTCTTTACGGCTTCACCGATTATCTCAAAGTTTCGCGCCACCGCATCGATCGTAAGATAATCCTGCGAAAAGGAAGCGAAATCATGGCCGTTGACGTATTCCGTTATCCGATCACAACTTTGAATAACATCAGCAATATAGAGTCTATAATCCCGGGACATAGATAGTTTCGCTAAGAATACGGTTGCGAATCATCGGCTTAATGGAGTCTTTCATGACAAGATCAACCTTCCGACCGACTAGAGACTCCAATAAATTCAGCAGTCCCATGTAATCTCGAAAAGTTTCCTTGGTCATTCCGACCAAAATGTCTACGTCGCTATTCTCATGCTGATCGCCACGGGCGAAGGAGCCAAACAACCCCAGTTCAGTCACTCCAAACTGCATGAGCGATTCGCGTTTATCAGACAGCAATTTAATTAATTGGTCTCGCGTTTCCATATCAGCAATCTAAAGCAAAAGAGAAAATAAAACAATCTATATTTAGTTGGCAGTTCCAACGTTGGTTCGCAAAATGCAATGATCGGCCAGCTAAAACTGGAACTCCAGACTTTAAACCCCGACCGCCTCAGCCTTCAGTTTCTCGGTCTGGTAATGCGTTCTTAGCGTGTCGACAAATTCGTCGATCTGGCCTTCCATTACAAGTTCGAGCTGGTGGACGGTGAGGCCAATGCGGTGGTCGGTGACGCGGTTTTCTTTGAAATTGTAGGTGCGAATCTTTTCTGAACGGTCGCCGCTGCCGACCATGGATTTGCGTTCGCTCGCCTCAAGGTCGTGCTGCTTTTGCTCTTCGAGTTCCTGGAGGCGGGCACGAAGGATTCGCATGGCCTTTTCCTTGTTTTTGATCTGCGATTTTTCGTCCTGCATCGAGACGACGACATTTGTGGGCAAATGCGTCAGCCGGACCGCCGAATAGGTTGTATTCACCGACTGTCCGCCGGGGCCGGACGAGCAGAAATAATCGACGCGAAGATCGTTCGGATCGACTTTTACATCGACCTCTTCGGCCTCGGGTAACACTGCGACGGTGATTGCAGAGGTGTGAATCCGGCCTTGCGTCTCGGTTTGGGGCACACGTTGGACGCGGTGAACGCCGGATTCGAAACGCATTTTCGAGTAAACATTGTCGCCCTCGATGACGGCGGTGGCGTCTTTGATGCCGCCCATGCCGTTGTCTGAGGCTTCCATTACGTCCATTTTCCAGCCCTGACGCTCGGCGTAGCGGGCGTACATTCTGAGGATTTCGGCGGCGAATAAAGTCGCCTCGTCACCGCCCGTTCCGGCACGGATCTCGAGGATTACGTTTTTCTCATCGTTCGGATCTTTTGGCAGCAGGAGAGTTTTTAGAGCTTCTTCAGCAGCGGGGAGCTTTTCTTCGATCTCGGCGATCTCAATGGCCGCCATCTCACGCATTTCATCGTCATCGGCCATCGCGGCGAGATCTTTTGCACCCTGCAGATCCTCGGTCATTTTGCGGACGTCACGGTATTTTTCAACGATCTCGCCGAGGCTGCGGTGCTGTTTCATCAGCTTGGCATAGACCGACATGTCGGACATAAATTCCGGCTGCGAGATCTGCTCGGTCAGGTCCTCATAGGATTTTTCGATTTGGGCGAGTTTTTCGAACATAAGAGTTTTTTGCCACGAATCACACGAATGGCACGAATTTAAGGAACAATATTATTCGTGCCATTTGTGTAATTCGTGGCTAAAGTTTTTAGGCTGTTTGGGGTTCTAACTTCAGCGATTCGTCCAGAGCCTTGATCGCGACTTCGAGCTGTTCGTCGTCCGGTTCCCGGGTCGTGATATTTTGCAGCCAGAGGCCCGGTTTGGTCATGAATTTGAAGATCGCACCCGATTCTTTCTTGGCCGCGTAACGAATTACCTCGTATGCGAGGCCGGCGACGAGCGGCATCAGGGCGATTCTGACGACGAGGTTCATCCACATCGCTTCGAAATTGATTACCGAGAAAAGCACGATCGCGATCAGCATTACGACCATCAGGAACGACGTGCCGCAACGCGGGTGTTGGCGGCGTTGCGTTGTGGCGTTCGCCGGTGTCAGGTCGAGGCCTTTTTCCCAGGTGAATACCGTTTTGTGTTCGGCACCGTGATATTCGAAAACGCGTCGGATGTCTTTCAAAAACGACATCGAAAAGATCATGATGATGAAAAAAATCATCCTGATAACGCCGTCGATTAGGTTGAATCCAATCCAGGATCCGAAAGAATCCAGTTTGATCTTCCAGACATAAGCCATCGCCGACTGCCACCAGCTCGCACCAGCCGCGATGTCCGGGGCTTGTGCCCAATCGAGCCAGATAAACAGCACGTTCGTCAGAACCAGCGGGGCGACGATGAAAAGCAGAACGTTAAAACCGAGTGCGAAGATGATCGATCCGACGGCACTCGCCGACTGCCCGATCTTCGCGGGCGTTTTCTCTTTTTCCTCGGGCATGATTACCTTGACCGGAGCTTTGAGAAAATTTTCGCTTTCGCTGCCCTCGACGTAGGCAAACTGGGCTTCGCCCGTTTTTGCCTTTTCAGCTTCTTCCTGGGCCTTGATGTCTTCTTCGTAGATGCGGGCGGAAAAATTCAACGCTTTCACACCAAGCGCCATCGACTGAATAAGCGTCGCACCGCCGCGCAGAACCGGTGTGTTGAGCCATTTGTATTTATCGCTCCACTTTGGCAGCGTTTCGGCTGTGGTGACGATCGAGCCGTCGTTTCGACGACAAGCGATAGCGTAAGCCGACGGAGTGCGCATCATTACGCCTTCCATCACCGCCTGGCCGCCGACGATGAGGTCGCGCTCCATGGCGAAAACCGTGTGAATGAACCGAAGTAATTTGGGCGATGTTCTCTTTTTCATATCATTCCTTAGATTGCTATCTGTTAGAAATAGATGTTCAATAAATACGAAATTCCGTGTCAGTAGCTAGCAGGTCCGCAGCCCGCCTTTGAGAATGGGCCAGATCGTGATTGTGCTACTTGCCCTTACTTACGTGCGGGCTACTGGCACGTCGGGCTACTGACTCGCGCACTGAAAATCAAAATAAAAATGACGCCGACTTTTCGTTCGCCTTTCGAGAATGTGAATGAACACACTTTTATCGATCGGCCAAAGAGTCGGCGTCAGTTTTGTTAGCTAATATCTGTCGGTAACCGTCGTCACGATGTAAAAGGTGCGGGCGTGGTGCCCGCGTTCGAATTATAGTGCCGCCTCTACGGCTTCTGGAGCCGCCTCAGGAGCCGGAACCGAACCACGGGCATAACGCTTGTTAAAGCGGTCTACACGTCCGGCCGTGTCGACCAGTTTCTGCTTACCGGTAAAGAACGGGTGGCAAGCCGAACAAATTTCTATATGAAGATCGTCTTTCAGCGTCGAACGAGTCTGAAATGTGCTGCCGCAGGCACAAACCACTGAGATTGCATTGTAATTAGGATGGATTTCGTTTTTCATAGGTTTTCACTTCCTTCGCCGTATATAAGCGATGTGAATTTTTGCGATTTACGCAATCGAATATCATAGAACAACATCTACAAAAAATCAATGCGACCGTTAAGCAGCGGGCTTGCCCGCGATGCGTAGTGATCTTTTGACACGGCACGGCGGGCAAGCCCGCCTCTCAACGTTGCGTACAAGAGGGGTAACCGTCCGAGGCCTTAACGCTTCAATTCTTTTTCATAAATCTGTATCCATTCCTTCGCCGACACCTTCGCGGCCAATTCACCGATGAGTCTGACAGGGATGTGGGCGGGCTTTTTAAATCGAATACACGACTTGCCCATATCGAGTTTGCGAGGCGAAGCCTTCCTCCATTCATCCTGAAACCACGCGAGCAAGAGCGGATCGGCGTAAATGCCCATGTGGTAGAGGGCGATGAAATTCTTTTGCGATGCGAGGCCGAGAAATGGAAGCGGCAATTTTGGATCGCAATGGTAACCCGGTGGATAAACGTCGTGCGGGACGACCCAGCCGAAGTGGCCATAACCCATCGTTTCCTCAAACCCGCCGGGGATATTTGCGTTAATCACCTCGCGGATTTCGGTTAATACTTGCCGACGGTCTTCGGGGGAAGTGGCGATGTATTCTTCCGGGGTTTTGGCGTCTGATTGCATTGGCGAAGAAAATTAGCCACAGATTAACACAGATAGACACCGATAAGAATTTTTTGATATGAGTTTTGTCTTATCCGTCTTTATCCGTGTTTATCTGTGGCAAAAGTTTCTTCGATAGCAGCGTTTCAAGATGTTGTTCTTCGATCCCGAACATTAATTTTACTTCAGCTATCTGACGCTCAAACTGTTCCGGGTCGGCTGGTTTCTTTAGCCTGGTTCCGACCAGCATATTGTTTTTTGGCGTGTGCTCGAGAGCGACGAATTCGAAGAGTTTGGTTGAATAGCCGCTGCGTTCTAACAGCAGAGAGCGGAGGCCGTCGGTTAGGGTTTCGGCGGTGCGTTCGAGCATGACGCCGTGTTTTAGGATGTCGCGGAGCATCGCGGGCGGTTTTATTTGCGGGCGAATTTCCTGATGACAGCACGGAGCGGCGACGATGAGGTCGGCATTGGCCGTGATACCTTTGAAAATGGCGTCGTCGGTCGCCGTGTTGCAGGCGTGGAGTGCGATGAGTATGTCAACGTCATCAACGTCATAATCGGCGATGCTGCCGACGACAAATTGCAGGCCTTCAAGTCCCGAAGCGGTAGCGACGCCGTTTCCGAGATCGACGAGTTCACGTTTTGTGTCGACGCCAGTCAGCCGGACATCGACGTTCCGCGTATTCTTGAAGTAATCGTACGCTGCAAAGGTCAGATAGCCTTTGCCCGAACCCATATCAATAATTCTTAGTTCCTTTCGATCTTTCAGCTCGGATTTATCCACCAAACTTGCCAAAACTTCAATAAATTTATTGATCTGTTTCCATTTATGCTGCTCGCGGTCGCGAACGCGGCCATTGTCGTCCGTTATACCGAGGGATCGCAAATAGAAGCTGTTTTGATCGATCTGCTCTTTTTTGTCGCGGTCGTGGGTCGCTGCTGGTGAGGCTGTAAATGTTGGCTTGCCAACGTTTAGGCGGGATTTTCCCTTTTTGCCTACTTCAAGCTGAAAATCATTCTCCGTCGTAAACAGATGCCCGCTGTGAAAGCCGTTATCCAGTGCATCGCCGATCAAAGCGACGCCGGTGTCGAAATCATAATTCTTAGCCGTATCACGCGTGGCTCCGCGATAAAGGAAATAGAGACGTTCCCCCCTCTTCGTCGAAACCAGCCGTACCAGCATTTTTTGCAGATGCTCATCGGCGCCTTTATAATTCCCGAGGGTTAGTTTTACAAAAGTATTTTTTTTAAGGCTCGTTGAAAGAATTTCAATGAATTTATCGACGTTTTCATGCATAGTAAATCCTCAACAGATTATCACAGCGGGAGATCGGATGAATTATACGTACAAGGTTGTAGGGACTTTGATACTGGCTATTGGCTTTTTCGTTACTTTTGGATTTGCTCAAACGGACGGCAAGCCTGTCTCGGAAGAGCATAAAAGGTGTGAACAGGCGAGAGAGACAAAAGATTCGCTCATCGACGAGGCGGATCGCGAAGTTTTTGTATTGAGGCGAGTTTCTTTTAGCGGTAACATTTACACTCACGACCGTGAATTGAGAAAGCGGGGAAATCTGCACGAGGGCGATATATTTACGCGGAAAGTACTTGAGACCGGCATCAAACGGATTTCAAAAATGAAATCGATCTACCCGATGACGATAGACAATGTTGAGATTACATTGGATCGCCCCCGAAAGGACATCGACATACACATCTGCGTCGGACAAAAGCCGAAACGATAACATTATGAAAAACCTATTTCACCTGGCTTTTCCAGTGAATGATCTTCACGCTGCACGTGAATTTTACGGCGGGCTTCTCGGTTGCGAAGAGGGTCGCAGCTCGGAGCGTTGGATCGACTTTAATCTTTATGGTCATCAGATCGTCACGCATCTTGCCGAAGGGCAGGGCGGCGTTAAGGCGGAGAACCATGTCGACGCAGACCACGTTCCCGTGCCGCATTTTGGGATTGTCATGGAAATGGACGCGTGGCGCGAATTAGCTGAACGTTTGCGTGCTAGCGACGTGAAATTTGTTATCGAGCCAAAGGTTCGGTTCGAAGGCGAGGTTGGTGAACAGGCGACGATGTTCTTCCTAGACCCGAGCGGTAACGCTCTGGAATTTAAGGCGTTCAACGATTTTTCACAGGTGTTTGCAAAGTGATCCCACTATCAGCTATCCGTTTTCAGCTCTCAGGTATTTCGAAATAGCGGGTAACTGATAGCGGATAACTGATAAGTCATTTGCCGAAATCTCCGTCCGTCATCCGCCAAATCTTTAAAGGATTTCCTTCCTTCAATTCCTCAGGCAAAGCTGCTTCCGGGAAATTCTGAAAACAGATCAGCCTTGCAAAACGCGTGATCGCGCGTGAACCGACTGCAGTCGAGCGCGAGTCCGAGGTCGCCGGATACGGGCCGCCATGGACCATTGACGGGCAGACCTCAACGCCGGTCGAGAAGCCGTTGAAGATCAGCCGGCCGACCTTGGTTTCGAGGATTGCGATCAGATCGGTATACTCGACCAGATCGTCTTCGTCGCCGTGGACCGAGGCGGTCAGTTGGCCTTCGAGCGAGCTGGCGATGGCGAGTAGATCATCTTTGCTGTCAGCATTTACAAGAAGAGTCGTCGGGCCGAAGATTTCGTCGCTGAGGTCTGTTTTGCTCAGAAATTCGCCCGCTGATACCTCAAAAACTGCCGGGTTTACGTCGAAGCCATTCAGTTCAGTCGAAACGTTCTCAGTAAATCTATCGACTTCCGATTTTCGCGTTCCACTAGCGTTTTTGTAGGCTTCTTGAATTCCGCCCGTGAGCAAAGGTGCGGGGGATGTATCTGAAATTTGAGATTTGAAATTTGAAATAAAGTCCGCTGTAGCGGATGTTTGGCGGAAGAACACGAGTCCCGGTTTTGTGCAAAATTGACCAACTCCGCCCGTGACCGAAGCGTGTAGCCCGGTCGCGAGAGCGGCACCGCGTTTTTCGATCGCGCTCGGAAGGAAAAACGTCGGGTTAACCGAGCTCATTTCGGTATAAACAGGGATTGGTTCGGGCCGCGCGGCGGCTATGTCCATCAATGCACGTCCGCCGCGCCGCGAGCCGGTGAAGCCAACAGCCTTGATCGCAGGGTGGCTGACCAGAGCTTGGCCGATCTCGTAACTTGTTGAAAATAATAGACTAAACACGCCTTCCGGCATGCCGGTTTCTTTTACAGCTTTGGCGACCGCGAGGCCGACGAGTTCCGCTGTGCCGGGATGAGCCGTGTGTGCAATTACGATAACCGGACATCCGGCGGCGAGAGCCGAAGCGGTATCACCGCCCGCGACGGAATAGGCGAGCGGGAAATTGCTCGCACAAAACACGGCGACTGGCCCGAGTGGGCGAAGCATCGAACGGACGTCTGGTTTTGGAATCGGCTCACGGTCAGGGATCGCGTGATCGAGGCGGGCGTCGACCCATGAGCCTTCTTCGAGGAGATCAGCGAACATTCGCAGTTGGCCGCACGTGCGTCCTCGTTCGCCGACGAAGCGGGCGTTTGGGAGCGATGTTTCTAGCGATGCACGCTCGATCAGCGTGTCGCCGAGAGCCTCGATATTGTCGGCGATCTTTCGTAGGAAAACTGCTCGCTCGCGGCCGGGAATGTTGCCGTAGGTGATGCGGGACAAGTCTGCTAGAGCTACAGCACGGTTGAGTTCGTCGAGCGACGCAGAGTGGAATGATGGCTCGACGGCTTCCCCGGTTTGAGGGTTGAAGGCACGGAATGTTTTACCGCCTTCCTGGCCTCGGGTTGAACCGATGAGAGATCGTCCTTTTAGTGTATTTTCCATGATTGAATTCCGATGCAGAAGCCCGCGCGTAAGCTAGGGCCTATCGCGCAGTTGAATGTTACGCTTGCTGACGCGCGGGCTTCTGCAAAATTGCCTCAAGGCCTATCCGCAATCGCTTTGTCGATTATTCTTAACGTATCCGCAAGTTCTTGTCCGGTAAGCTCCAGTCGCGGCGGCCGACAGCGGGCACTGCCCATGCCGACCTTTTCCTGGACGAGCTTAATTAGCTGGACGAATTTTGGCACCGTATCGAGACGCAGCAGGGGCAGGAACCATTCGTAGAGGACGCGGGCTTTGTCAGCCTCCCCGTTCATCGCGTAGTTGTAAAGATCGACGGATTCCTTTGGAAAAGCACTGACGAGGCCGGCGATCCAACCGGTTGCCCCGGCGTTTATTCCCTCGACGATGCAATCATCCACTCCGACAGCGATCGTCAATCGTTCATCCAATAATGCCCGGATCGCGGTCACGCGGCGAACGTCGGTACTCGATTCTTTAACGGCGTGGAGGTTTGGGATCAAGTTGGCGAGTTCGGCGATCTGTTCGGGGATGAAATCAGTTCCATAGGCGACGGGATTGTTGTAGAGCATGCACGAGAGATCGGTCGCTTTGCAGACCTCGGTGATGTGGTATTTGGTCTCGCGCCAGTCGCTGCGATAGACGTACGGCGGCAAAACCATCAGTCCCGAACAACCTGCTGAAGCGGCTTCGACCGCCTGAGCACAGGCGTCGGCGGTCGTCATCGCGGCGATTGCCGCCACCACCGGAACGCGGTCGCCTACGGCCCCGACAACCGTTTTCCAGAGGGCGATCTTTTCGTCAATCGAGAGTGTACCGCCTTCGCCGAGGCTGCCGTTGGTGACGATACCGGTGCAGCCGTTGTCGACTAGCCAGGTGACGTGCTTGGCGGTAAAACCGTGGTCGATCTGTAGATTTTCGTCAAAACAAGTGGTGATCGCGGGCATGACGCCCATCCATTTCATTGTCATAGATTCTCCAATTTTACAGGAAATATCGGCGAACGCACACTATCAACCCGCCAATCAAACAAAAATTCCACCGCCGGACCGCAAACGCGGCCCTGGCACGGCCCCATGCCGCAACGTGTCTGCAATTTCGCTTCGCGCCAATTGTCGAATTTTGTTAGGCGGCCGAACTGAACATCCTCGCAGCGGCAGACGACGGTGTCATCATTTGCAAGTGCTTTCAGTTCATCGCGAAGGGTGAACGTCCGGGATAGTGCGTCGGCAAAACGGCCTGATTTATCTCTTTGCGAAAAAAGACTGCGAGAATTTTCCATCTCGCCGGTTGCGGCGAAGCCCGCAATTTGGCCTTCGATCAGCGATGCCGCAACGCCGCCGATGCCGGTTGGTTCGCCGGCACAGTAAACATTTTCGATAGTGGTTTGCTGGAAATCATTGACCGCGACGAAACCATTTTTGATATTGCAGCCTAGGAGTGAAGCTAGTTCGGTGTTTGGAACCAGGTGAAAGCCAATGGCGAGATAATCGCAGTCGACGGACCATGATTTTCCTTTTCGAGTGAGGGTAACAGATTCGACCTTTTCGGCGGAACGCGGACATCCTTGGCCGCGAGTGGAGCCGTTTACACGCGGACTAGGAAGTCCGCGTTCCGCCCAGCAATCGGTTAAGTAGGGAATTCCTAGCAGTTTCGCCCTTAATTTAACTCCTTGTGTGACCTTAGACGGATAACGCCAGAGGCCGAGGGCGAATTTGCTTAATTTTGCGGCGGGAGTTTGCTCGGCGATGGCGACGATTTTTGCTCCCTTAGATTTGAGATATTCGGCGACAACGAGTAGCAGCGGTCCGGTTCCGGCGACGACAATTCGTTTATTCTCAACTGTTAGTCCGCCCTTTACTAACGCCTGCAGCCCGCCTGCACCGAAAACACCGGGCAGTGTCCAGCCGGGAAATGGCAAGAATCTTTCTCTGGCTCCGGTTGCGATGATGAGCTTTTCGTATTTGAGTTCGAGAGTGCCGGCTGGTGTTTCGGCTAGAACCGAATTGTCGCTCGACGTGGCGAAAACCTGAGCGTTGTTGATGATATTGATCTTTTTTGCATCGATCGCAGCAATGAGTTTTGCTACGTCAGGCGATTTGGTCCTTCCCAGTTCCGCTCGCCAGATTTGGCCGCCGAGACTCGGATTGTCGTCTACTAGCGTTATGCTTGCGTCGCTTTTCGAAGACGCAGCGAGAGCGGCTGCAATTCCCGCCGGACCGCCGCCGACTATCAGGATGTTCGTGTTTAGACTCGTCATGGATGAAGGTTCAGTTTGTTTCGCCTGCTTGCGCGGGCGGTTCTGACCCGGTTTCGACCTCCATTCCGTTTTCTGCGATGAGCGTGCAGCTTCGCTGGTGCGGGACGCCGTTGATCGTCACGCGGCATTCGAAGCAAATGCCCATTCCGCACAGCGGGCCGCGTTCGAAGCCAGTGATCGAGGTGCGGAAATGATCGATACACGCATTCATGATCGCGACGGCGACGGTTGTGCCGGGATCGACTGAAATCGGAGTTTTGTTAACGGTGATCTCTATCATTTCTCAACTCGACTGGAATTACTCAACCGACTGAAGCGGCGAGCATCCCTGCTTGCCACATCGCAGCTTCTGCCGTGTTATGTTGCGCCGTATTCGCAACGTTAATATAAATATAATTCCGGAGCTTAAGCGTCCTTCGGACGCTGGCAAGCAGGATGCTCGCCGCTCCGGTCACGCTGCCGCTCCAGTCGAGTCGTATAATCTTGACGGCGAATAAGGATTTGGGTCGATCTTCGATTTTCTTCCAAGAACTTGATCCGTGATCAGCTCCGCCGTCCCGAGCGAAGTCGTGATTCCTAGGCCCTCGTGACCGGCGGCGGCGTAGACATTTTTGAAACCCGGGATCAGGCCGATGTACGGCAAATTGTCGGGTGTCGCCGGGCGAAAACCTGTCCATGCTCGCACGGCTGAAAGCTGTTTGAGCTTCGGCATGTACTCGAATGCACGCGTTGTCATTCGTTGCAAAATATTGTGATCGATCTCCGTATCTTCGGAACCAAACTGCCGCGACGAACCGAGCAATATCTGCCCGGTTCGTCGCGGTTGGACGTTGAAGGCGACGGAATCTACGTCTTTGCCGTGAGCCGATTTTAGGTAGCCGAGTTCAATAAGCTGGTGCGAAACAAAGCCCGGATAACGGCCGGTGATTATAAGATGGCCTTTTTTTTTCAATATTTTAAGCGAAGGCGACAGCGTTGCGGCAAATGCTCCCGCTCCATTGACGACCTTTCCGGCCGCGATCTGCTCGCCGCTTTCGAGTTTTACACCTTCGTCTGAAATTTCTACAGCCCTTTTTCCGGTTTGAATGACCGATCTGTTCTGCTTCGCCTTATCAATTAAAAAATCCGTCGCGCAAAGCTGGTACACGACACTATCCTGCTTTACCAGCAACCCGCCGGCGAGACCTTCGCGAAGGTTTGGTTCGGCATTTCTCAGTGACTGTTCGTCGAGTATCTCAGCCTCGACGCCGTGATTGTTATAAAAATCTTTTTTGCGTTGAGCCTCGTCCATTTCGTCATCGTCGGCCGCAACCCAGATCGTGCCGCAATGTTCATACTCACTGGATGCTGGCAATTGGGGAGCGAGATCGTTCCAGAGCTTTTGCGAATAATTTGTCAGCGCAAACTGAGCCTCGCTGTCGTCCATCACAACGATATGGCCCATTCCGGCGGCGGTCGTTCCTGTCGCGACGCCAACTGCATCGATCACGACAACACTCAAACCGGCCGACGAAAGGCTCGCGGCACAAGCTGCGCCGACGATTCCTGCTCCGACAATGGCGACATCAACGATCATGAGTTCAGGGTTCAAAGTTTAAGGTTCAAAGTTCAAAACGGCTCTGTAACTTTGAACCTTGAACTTGAAACCTTGAACTCTATACGATGCCGTAGCAGAAAGGATCGTCCGAATTTAGGATAAGCTCCATTTCCGCTGTCACAAATGCCGATCCGCAAATCGATGGGATTATTTTGCCGTCCGTGACCTTTACGGATCCCACGAAAACGCTGCCGAGGATGCTTTCCTGGCGCCAGGTTTCGCCTTCGCGAAGTTTGCCGTCGGCGTAGAGGCAGGCGAGCTTTGCGCTGGTGCCGGTGCCGCAGGGTGAACGGTCGTACTCGATGCCGGGACAGAGGACAAAATTGCGGCTGTCGGCCATCGAAGTCGGCGAAAAAAGCTCGATGTGGTCGATCTTGGCTCCGTTTGCTCCGGTGATTTTGTTTTTGACCAATGCTTCGCGTATGCGAACGGAAAAGTTCGTCAGTTCTTCAAGATTTCTGAGTTCGAGCGTCAACGGATGTTCGCCGACGAGAAAGAACCAATTACCACCGTACGCGACATCGCCGATTACGGTGCCATAATCTTCTACCTCAACCGCAACATCTTTGGCGTGGCGATAGCTCGGTACGTTGGTGATAGTAACCATTCCGTCGCGGCTCAATTCGGCTTCAATGGTGCCGACGGGAGTTTCGATGGTATGAGTTCCGGCCGAAATGCGGCCCATGTGTTCGAGCGTTTTAACGAGGCCGATTGTGCCGTGACCGCACATGCCGAGAAAGCCGACATTGTTAAAAAAGATCACCCCTGCAGAGCAATTGGGATTGACAGGTTCACAAAATAAAGCACCGACGATGGCATCATGGCCGCGTGGTTCGCGGACGACTGCGGATCGCAAACTATCATAATCCCGGCGAAAAACCTCAAGCCTGTCAGCCATCGGGCCGTTTCCCAGATTGGGAAAGCCGTCGACAACAGTTCGTGTCGGCTCTCCGCCGGTGTGCGAGTCGATGGCTCGGATACGTTGAATGTCGGGCATAAGATATTTTGAACTATAACATCGAAGTTTGGCACACGGAAAAGGCCGATTTTATCCACAGATAGCCACAGATAGACACGGATAAGAAATCGATATTGCAAAAATATCAGTGTCCATCTGTGTTAATCTGTGGACTGATCTAGTATGAAAACTGCATTAGTACATCATCCGGTTTACCAGAAACACAACACCGGGCCAGGCCATCCGGAGACGCCGTTACGTTATGACGCGGTGATGGCGGCGCTGCGTGAGGACGATGTTTTTTGGCAGAGTTTGAGCGAGATATCGCCGGAAAAAGCTTCCAAAGGTCTGATCCAGTCGGCGGATACGCCGCAGCATTTTAAGCGGGTCGAAGGGGCGATCGAACATGGCCTCGACCGTTTGGATGCGGATACAACGATCTCGATGCGGTCTTTCGATGCGGCTTTGTACGCGGCGGGCGGAGTGGTCGCTGGGGTTGACGCGGTGATGCAGGGTGAGGCGAAGAGTGCTTTTGTTGCCGTGCGTCCGCCGGGGCACCACGCGACGGCGGAACATGCGATGGGCTTTTGTATCTTTAACAACGTCGCGGTCGCCGCCCGTCACGCCCAGAACAAATACAAAGAGATCGAGCGGGTCGCAATTATCGATTGGGATGTACATCACGGTAACGGCACACAGGGAATTTTCTTCGACGACCCGAGTGTCTTTTTTTTCTCGATTCATCAATATCCGTGGTATCCGGGTTCCGGTTCGTGGGGCGAGACGGGCCACGGTCGCGGGCTGGGAATGACGCGAAATATCCCTGTCAAGGCGAACACGCCCGCTAACCAGCAAAAGCGGATGTTCGAGGCGACGATCGAAGAGATATCAAAGAAATTCAC
Source organism: uncultured Acidobacteriota bacterium (assembly GCA_963738935.1). GTDB lineage: Bacteria > Acidobacteriota > Blastocatellia > Pyrinomonadales > Pyrinomonadaceae > OLB17. The sequence continues at coordinate 4,449,980 of CAVTYF010000001.1, forward strand.
ACCCGATCTGATACTGATCTCAGCTGGATTCGACGCCCATGAAAGCGATCCGCTCGGGCAGTTAATGCTCGAGGATGAAGATTTTATCTCGATGACAAAAACGGTAATGCAATGGGCAGACGACGTCTGCGAAGGACGCATCGTTTCATGTCTTGAGGGCGGATATAATCTTGAGACTCTGGGCGGGACAGTCAAGGCTCATATCGGGGCTTTGAGCAGGTGACTGGACCGCAAGCATCCCTGCTTGCCAGCGTCCAAAGGACGCTTAAGCGCTGGGGTGAAATTCACGTTGCAAAATACCAGGCAACATAACACCGCAGAAGCTGCGGCGTGGCAAGCAGGGATGCTTGCCGCTCCAGTCAAAACAGCGATTTTATCCATCCGCCATCGACCGCGATTGAGCTTCCCGTGATGTAGCTCGCTCTTTCCGACACCAGAAACGTGGCTAGGGCGCCGAATTCTCGCGGTTCACCGAGGCGGCGCATTGGGATTTCGCTTTCCCAGCGGGCGACGACCTGGTCTGTCGTGATGCCTTCTTTTTCGGCGATGAAATCGAACAATTCGACGAGTCTGTCGGTGCGCGTGTAGCCGGGGAGAATGTTGTTGACAGTGACCCCATTGGCGGCCACTTCGTTTGCGAGCGATTTGGCAAAGCCCGTGACGGCTGCCCGCAAACTATTGGAAAGCATAAGGTTATCGACCGGTTGTTTTGAGGCGATCGATGTGATGTTGAGAATGCGGCCCCAGCCGCGTTGCTTCATTCCGGGCAGGACTAGGCGTGTCAGGTCGAGGACGCTGGTGAGCAAAATTCTCGTTGCCTGATCCCATGATTCGGCCGTCAGCGAATCGAAATTTCCCGCCGGCGGGCCACCGGAGTTGGTGACAAGGATGTCGATCCGGCCGTATTTTTCGGTGCCGGCCATCACGATGCGTTCGACGTCAGCGGTTATGGAAAGGTCTCCGGCAACCGCGAGGATTTCGACACCGTGTTTCTCGCGAATCGCGGCGGCGGCTTTGTTGAGGTTTTCCTCGCCGCGTGAACAGATGATAAGCGACGAGCCTTCGGCAGCGAGTTCGTCAGCGACCGCGAATCCGAGTCCCTGGCTCGCAGCACAGACGAGGGCGATTTTCTTGTTTAGTCCGAGGTTCATAAAGTCGTTCGGCCTTCGGTCTTTGGTTTTCGGTCTTTGGCCTTCGGTCTTTAGCCTTCCCAATCGAACTTCGAACTAAGGCCTAAGACCAAAGACCAAAGACCGAAGTCCCAAAGCCTACTTCTGTCTCAAATAATCATCTGTCTTATCGATCCAATCCTGACGTGGCGGGCTGAAGATGTCGACGTCCAGGGTGTCTTCGAGAGCTTCGGCCTTGTGCAGGACGTTGCCCGGGATCACGAGAACTTCGCCTGCCCGTACGATCTGTTCACGCATTTCTTCGCCGATCCAGAATTTTAAGCAGCCGTCGAGAATGTACGTGAGCTGCTCATTTTCGTGCGAATGCTGCGGCACGATGCAGCCTTTTTTTAGGTAAACGTGAGCGAGCATCATCTTATCGGCGGTGATTAGGCGCCGGTCGAGCATGTCGGTCACCGACTCTTTAGCCATGTCGTCCCAGCGGTAGAACGAGGTCGTTTTTTGTTCCATATAAGATGAATATAAATGTGTTCGACCGGGATGGCAACGCGACTGGAGCACCGACTGGAGCGGCAAGCATCCCTGCTTGCCACACCGCGTCTTTTGCGGTGTTATGCCGAGGGTATTCTTTAACTGGAATTTAACCCCATCGTTCAAGCGGTCTGCGACCGCTGGCAAGCAGGGATGCTTGCCGCTCCAGTCCTTGCCGCTCCAGTCGAGTGTGATACAATACGGGTCATTAACGGTCAAATTTAGCCCTTTGGAGGTGGTGCTATGCCGGATATAGAAATTCCGTGTGTACAATGCAAGGAGGTATTTATCTTCAGCGAGAAAGAGCAGGAGATATTTTACCAGCGGAACATGATGGCACCGCAGCGGTGTACGCGATGCCGTTCAAAGAAAGCGGCGCGGCGCTCAGATGCTCCGACGCGGTTCGAAATCGTCTGCGACAACTGCGGCAAGCACGACACCGTGCCGTTTCAACCAAAAGTTGGCCGCTCGATCCTGTGCAAAGAATGCCATGAGGCCAGCCGTTCGCGCGCAAGACACGCGTGAATTAGTCGAGAGTGGAGAGTGAGGATTGAGAGCGTAGAGTCGGAACCGACTCCAGGCCCCAGACTCAAGACTCAAGACTCAAGACTCTAAAACCTATGACCTTTGAGACTGTAATTTACGAACTGAAAGATAACGTCGCTACAGTGACGATGAATCGTCCGGATGCTCTCAATGCTCTGTCGCTCCAACTTACGACCGATCTCGACCGGTCATTTCGGCAGGCCATCTTGGATGGGGCGAGAGCCGTTATCCTGACTGGCACCGGTAGAGCATTTTGCTCGGGCGGCGATTTGCGCGAGATGCAGACGATGTGGGAAAAGGAAGGCCGCATCGAGGCCTTTCTCGAAGACCCGCTCGGTGCTCTCCACGGCGTGATCCGTCTGATGCGCGAGACGCCGATACCATTTATCGCGGCTGTCAATGGTGTCTGCGCGGGTGCGGGCGTTAATTTTGCCCTCGCCTGCGATATTGTGATAGCGGCTGACGACGCATCGTTCCGCGAGGCCTTTGTGCGGATTGGCTTGTCGCCGGATTGCGGTGGAACTTTCTTCCTACCGAGGGCCGTTGGGGAAAAAATCGCGGCCGAGCTTTTTATGACGGGCGATGCCGTTACCGCCGACCGCGCGTTGCGGATCGGCATGATAAACCGTGTCGTCCAACCGCAGTTGCTTCAGATCGAGGCCCAAAAGCTGGCGGCCAAGCTCGCTGTCGGGCCAACCGGTTCGATCGGGCGAATCAAACGAATGCTTAACGCCTCGTTCTCAAACGATCTTACCGCGCAGCTCGCCCTTGAACACGAATGCCAGATTGCATCGGGCAAATCTACTGATTTTAAAGAAGGCGTCGCCGCGTTTTTCGATAAACGAGCGCCAAATTTTACGGGAAACTAAAACGACAGGTCTCGATTCATTGACGCCTTACGTTTTCGGCTTAGTGGGTCGGCGGCTCACGAACGCACTATTTTTGGCCCAGAACCGCCATGGCCTCTCGGCGTCTTCGCCCGCGTAATCGATGCCGATGCGTTTTCCGACGCAAATCTCGGCTTCGGAAATCGACGGTGCATCCTCAAGCCAAATCCGGTCGCCAAGCAGATCTTCACCATTTGACGAACGGTCTATGCTGAGAGCGATGCAAAGTTTTCCGGGGCCGGAGGTGAGGTTTTTGTCCTTCATCGGACCGCGTCTTTCACGCATCATCTCGATTCCCTCAACCGGTTCGACGGCTCGGATCAATACGACGCTCGGCCTATCGATCTCGCCGCAGACGACGTTTAGCTGGTAGTACATTCCGTAGACAAAGAAAACGTAGGCGTGTCCGCCGCGACCGTAGGTGACCTCGTTGCGGTTTGTGCGACGGCCCGCGTAGCTGTGGGCGGCCCGGTCGCTTTCGCCCAGGTATGCCTCGGTTTCAACGATTATGCCCGAGACACGTCGACCCGATTCGCCCGCGACGACAAGCAGTTTTCCCAGCAGGTCGCGGGCGATCTGGATCGTATCGTCTCTCAAGTAAAAGTCGCGCTTCAGTTTCATAGACATTGGGCGAGTGGTTAACCCATTTTACGCGGTGATTGGCATTCGCCGCGGGAGCGTAAGATGTTTTTTGCCACGAATTACACAAATTACACGAATCCAGAGAGCTTCTCCTAATTCGTGCTATTCGTGTAATTCGTGGCTAATTTCTTTCGCGTTTTTCGCGGGCAAGATTGGGAATGCGTAATCTCGTTAAAAAACAAACGCGAAACGTCGCTCGCGAATCCAACCATTGACAGCCCACGTGATTTTGCCACAACTGGCTGCGAAATTTGTTAGAATTGGCGAGATATTATGAGAATTCTTTTTGCGGCTTTTTTTGTTATTTTTGCAGCAACATTTGCGCCCGGGCAGAAACCTGACGATGTGCTGGCGACGGCGGCGGGGCGTTCGTTTACGCTGCGTGATCTGGGGCCTGAAGCGCAGCAGGCGGTCTCGAGTTTGCCGACGCGAACATTTGCAACGCGCACCGCAATTCTCGATCAACTCGTCAATCAGCGGCTGCTCGACGCCGAGGCCAAAGCCACCGGTACATCGGCGGGCAAGCTGATCGCTGCCGAGAAAGTAAAGGTTACAAACCCGACCGAGACCGAGATCAAGGCTGTGTACGACGCAAATCGTCAGGCTCTCGGCGAGCAAACTTTAGACCAGGCCCGCAAGCAGATCGTCGCCTATCTTCGGCGCGAACCAGAGCAAAAATTGCTCGCCGCGCTCATTACAAAACTTAAAGCCAAGTACAAATATGTTGCCGGCAAGGGCGTAAATTCCACAAATCTTGCCCCGTCCGATATAGTTGCCACGGTCAATCAGCAGCAGATAACGGGGAAGGACTACGACGATCTTGCTAGATTGGCCCTCTATGAACTCGGCGCGGCGGTCAGCGATCTGGTCCTCGACGATCTCGACGAGGCTCTTTACAACTCGCTGATTGCCGAGGAGGCAAAGTCACTCAATCTCGATCCGGGAGCACTCATTGCCCGCGAAATCACCAACAAGATGAAGGAGTTTTCGGACGAGGAACGCCGCGGTCTGGAAAATACCCTGAGCAAACGGCTATTTACAAAATACAAGGCAGCCATTTTGTACAAAGGCCCCGAGCCGGTGGTTCAGACAATTTCCGCAGACGATGACCCATCGATTGGTCCGGCCGACGCACCTGTGACTATCGTCATGTTTAGCGATTTTCAATGTTCGGCGTGCACGGCGACACATCCTATTCTAAAAAAAGCGATCGAGGGGTTTGCCGGCAAAACTCGCTTCGTCGTTCGCGATTTTCCGCTCGAAAGCATTCACGAAAACGCGTTCGCGGCGGCCCGTGCCGCATCGGCGGCGAACGCTCAGGGTAAATTTTTCGAATACGGCGAACTTCTGTATAAACGCCAGGACGCTCTCGACACGCCTTCGCTGCTCAAATACGCGGTCGAATTGGGTTTGAATGTAAAGCAATTTGAGATAGACTTTAATGCCGAAAAGACGGCGGCCGAGATTCGCAAAGATCAGGCTGACGGCGACGCATATATTGTGAGTTCGACGCCGACGATCTTTGTCAACGGCGTCCGTGTTCGTGACCTCTCGTTTGACAGTTTTAGGCTGGCGATTGAGTTTGCGTTGGCGAAAAAAGGTTGAGCTTTTATTTACCTCCCGCCACAAGAGGATGTTCAGATGCGGGCTTGCCCGCCGGTTCCAGGGCCACACGAGGATGTTCAGATGCGGGCTTGCCCGCCGGTTCCAAGGCGTTTGGCGGGCAAGCCCGCCGCTTAACGGTTAGCCTTCTCAAAAGCACTTTTATGCGTTTTCTTATCATTACTCTTTCATGTCTGATCGCTCTCGGATGTTCAGGAAGTGCCAGCTCGCCGAATGCAAATGTGAACGCCGGTAAGAACGCGAACACCACGAAATCGGCTCCGCTTCCTGTTTATGGCTATGAGATCGTCAAAGCCTATCCGCACGATGGCGAAGCATTTACACAGGGCTTGATCTTTCACAACGGTTTTCTTTATGAAAGCACGGGCGAACGAGGCAAATCGACCGTTCGCAAAGTCGAGATCGAAACCGGAAAAATTTTGCAGAAGATCGACCTGCCAAAAGACAACTTCGGCGAGGGCCTGACGCTGCTCGATGGCAAACTCTATAACCTCACATGGCAGGAAGGCATTTGCCGTGTCTATGACTTAAACGATTTCAAGCTGATCCGCGAATTCACCTATCAGGGCGATGGCTGGGGCATTACGAACGACGGCACGAATTTGTATATGACCGACAGTACTCATGTAATTCGAGTTCTCAATCCGGAAACCTTCAAATCCGTCAAGATGGTCGCCGTCATGCGCGATGACGGCAAACCGATGATGCAGATCAACGAACTGGAATTTATAAAAGGCGAGATCTGGGCGAATATCTGGCATTCGGAAAGGCCAGAAACGCTCGGTAAACCAAACTATATCGCCCGGATCGATCCCGCGACCGGCAAAATTCTCGGCTGGATCGATCTCGACGGCATTTCGCCGGACGACACGCGACGCGACATAGAAAACACGCTCAATGGTATTGCCTACGACGCGGCCGGCGACCGCATTTTCGTCACTGGCAAAAATTGGAAAAAACTCTACGAGATCAAGGTGACGCCGCCGAAACAGCAGTGATCGCGTGTCGGTAGCCCGCACGTAAGTAAGGGCCACGTTGCCCATACTTAGGTGCGGGCTACGGACCCGACCCGACCCGAAACAGCAATGACCGACCAGGACAAAAAATTCATGATGCGGGCGATCGAGCTTGCCCGTCGCGGTATGGAATCCAACGCCGGCGGGCCGTTTGGCTGCGTCGTTGTCAGGAATGGCGAGATCGTCGGCGAGGGCAGCAATCAGGTCACGTCGACCAACGACCCGACCGCTCATGCCGAGATTGTCGCCATTCGAAACGCGTGTGCAAATCTCGGCACGTTTCAGCTCGACGGCTGTACCATCTATACGTCGTGCGAACCATGCCCGATGTGTCTCGGAGCGATCTATTGGGCCAGACCGTCTCACGTTTACTATGGTGGAACGCAGTCCGATGCTGCAGAAGCCGGTTTTGACGACGCACATATTTATCGTGAACTAGAAAAACCGAATGACGAGCGTCAACGGCCGATGACAAATCTGCTTCGCGAAGAAGCCCGCGAGGTTTTCGCGGCGTGGATCGGGAAACTGGATAAGACGGAATATTGAGCTAAACCAGTCTCTAATAATATTTGGTTAGTCGCAAAATATTGCCGTTCGCTTTAGCGAACGGTTTGGTCTAAAGCCCTTTTCTTTGTTGGGCTTCGGCCCGTTGCCTGAAGGCAACGGCAATTCAAGGGAATCGAAATAGTACGACGGCACGCTCAAGACGAGGTAGGAAATCAATTCCTTCCTCGAACATACCGATAAATGACGAACAGTATTCTATTACTGCTGGTCGCCCTCATCGCCGGTGCGATGATGCCGACGCAGGCCGCGACCAACAACAAAATGGCCGTCGTCACCGGCAGCCCGATCCTCGCGGCGTTTTTGTCGTTTCTGGTCGGAACCGTCGCTTTGCTAGTCTGCGTTGTCGTTTCGGGTACGCCGATGACGAGTTTCTCGTCAATCAAAGACGCTCCGCCGATCGCCTGGGCCGGCGGTTTTTTCGGAGCGTTTTTTGTAACCGCCGCAGTCATGCTCGTACCACGGCTCGGCGTCGCGATGACATTCAGCACGCTGATCGCCGGCCAAATGATCGTTACGCTAGTAATCGACCACTACGGACTGCTCGGCGTGCCGGTGAAAGAAGTGAACCTCGCCGCGAATCGCCGGAATTGTGCTGATCGCGGCGGGAGTTATTCTGATTAGGAAATTTTAACCGCCGAGACGCGGAGACGCGGAGGAAAATCTAAAACCATGAATTCTCGTCTTCTCTGCGTCTTCTTAGAAACTTTTTAAGTTTCCTCGTTGTATCCGCCCGTCAGGGCTGGGGTGCTTTGCGGTACCAGAAGTTGGTAACGCAGAGTCACGCAAAGAGGGACGCGAAGTTTGAGTTTCCTCGTGGTATCTGCCCGTCAGGGCTGGGATGCTTTGCGGTGAAAATAAGATGATCTCGTTCATCCTCAACGACCAGGACATATCCACCGATCAGCCCGCAGGTTCGACGGTGCTTGATTTCGTGCGGTATCACAAGAATCTCAAAGGCACTAAGATCGGCTGTCGCGAAGGCGACTGCGGAGCGTGTACTGTGCTGATAGGCGAACTCGTCGAGGGCGAGGTCAGATATCGCACAATGACCTCATGCCTGATGCCGCTCGCCAATGCCGCTGGAAAACACATTGTTTCTATCGAAGGTATAAATCCGTCGGACGGCGGTTTGACACCTGTTCAAGAAGCGATGGTCGATGAGAGCGGGACACAATGCGGCTTTTGTACGGTCGGATTTGTGATGTCGCTAACCGGATTTTGTGTAAGTAGCCCGCACGTCAGTAAGGGCTCAACGGAACCTATAGAAGCCGCGATCTCATCAATCGACGGCAACATCTGCCGCTGTACCGGGTACAAGTCGATAGAACGCGCCGCCGATTCTGTTTGCAGGCAGTTGGCGGTTGGCGGTAGGCAGTTTGTCCCGGCGTATTTCAGCAACATAGCGACTCGATTGGCAACAATACGAACAGACGACTGCCAACTGCCAACCGCCAACCGCCAACTCTTCGTCGGCGGCGGCACCGACCTGTACGTCCAACGGCACGACGAAATGGCCGAGTCCGCAGCAACGCCGCTGCTCTACACCGAGAACTTGCGCGGGGTCCGCGACACGGGCGAATACATCGAGATCGGAGCCTCAGCAACCGTCACCGACCTGCTCGAGTCGCCGTTGGTGAACGAGATATTCCCCGATCTCTACAAACACCTAAAACTCGTCTCATCCACCCCGATCCGCAACATGGCAACCCTCGCCGGCAATCTCGTCAACGCCTCGCCCATCGGCGACATGACCGTTTGGTTCCTCGCTCTCGACGCGGAAATAACTCTTTGCAAAAGCCCGCGCGTTAGCAAGGGCGATTCACGCACGCTCTCATTGAAAGATTTTTATCTTGGCTACAAGCAGCTCGCAAAACAACCCGACGAGATTATTACCAAGATAAGTTTTACAAAACCGTCGGGCACTTTCCGCTTCAATTTCGAAAAGGTCTGCAAACGAACATACCTCGATATCGCAACCGTAAACACTGCCATCTCGCTACGTGTCAGTAGCCCGCACGTAAGTAAGGGCCAATACGAGTTTGGTCAACCTAACCATGCCCTCACTCACGTGCAGGCTACCGACACAATCGTCGAAGCCCACGTCTCCGCCGGCGGCGTCGCTCCGATCCCGCTCTACCTAAAAGAAACCTCGGCCTTCCTCACCGGAAAAGAGGTTTCGCAAGAAACGATCGCTGCGGCAAACGAAATCATGCAATCCGAGATTTCGCCGATTTCGGATGTCCGGGGAACCGAAAGTTACAAACGCTTGTTGTTGCGGCAGCTATTCAGGGCGCACTTCGTTGAGTTATTCGAGAAGGGATAGAAATGTGACCTATGCCTATGAAAGGACAAAGAAAATTAAGCGGCCCCGTTATAAAGACCGATAGTCGACTAAACGAACTCGCGAAAGAAAGTCTTTTCCCTAAAAAACTGGAAAGTGCCAACCGGACACTCGAAGGGGTTGGACTTCATGAGGTCGACATACCTCCATTTCAAAGCATGACTGGCGAAGTCGCAATAAACAAAAAAAATTGTGGCTTGTGGACGGAACATTTTTCAGAAATTACAGATGCTAGGTCGCCCTTATTGTTTCCCGCCCTTTCAAAAAACTGTCTTCTTTTCGTCGGTTGTAACCCATCATTCAGTCCAAAGGGTTTTCGGAAAATGTTTAGAGGAACGCCGGAGGAAAGTCTGGATGTTAATGACTTCTACCTCTGGCGCAATACACATGAGAATTTCATCGAAAATTCGATACGATTTGAGATCATAGCAAAATCGAAACATGACTACTTCAGAAAATTTGATCAAATAGCGAAAGAAACAGGCTTAGATTGGGAACACATCGATTTATTTTTTGTTCGAGAAACCAACCAGAAGGTTCTTGAAAAGCAGATAATGAGTGGCAAAAAGCTGAATGCTTTTGGACGCCAACAATTGGAAATCGCAAAGGAATTGTTGATCATAACTGATCCAAAAGTCATCATTGTTGCAAACGCGTTCGCATCAGGCATCTTTCAAAGGTCGATCCCCTGTTTGTTTGATGATGTCCTCGGATGCCACCGAATTCCGATCAATACTAGGTCGGTACCCGTCTTTTTCAGTTCAATGTTTACCGGGCAACGCGCCTTAGATAATGGTTCGTTTAGACGCCTCAAATGGCACATTGACAAGGTAGTGAAGGAACTCTATCAAGCTTGAAAAACATCGACTCACATTCACACGTTCGCGGCGAGTGCGTTTATCTCGATGACATTCCAGTTGTCCGCGGGACGCTGTATGCGTGCGTTTTTGATTCGCCGGTTGCTCATGGAAAGTTAAAGAGCATCGATACGAGTGCGGCGGAAAATAACGAGGGCGTTTTCAGAGTTATCACTGCCAAAGACCTGATCGGCGAGAACCAGATCGGCGGGATCGTGCCGGATGAGCCTTTGCTGGCTGAGGGCGAGGTGCATTTTCAGGGGAATGCCGATCGCGGTTGTGCTTGCCGAATCCGAAGAATTGGCGAGGAAGGCGGCGAAGAAGATCACGGTCGAGATCGATGAGCTTGAACCCGTGACCGACCCGCGGGTCGCGGCGGCGAACGGCGATCTGATCGTGCCGCCGAAGAAGTTTGTGCTTGGCGATACGAGCGACGCGTTCACAAACTGTGAATATGTTTTCGAAGGCAAGACTGAGCAGAACGGGCAGGAGCATCTTTACATCGAGACGCAGGGTGCATACGCCGTGCCGACCGAGAATGGCGGCCTCAAGATCTATTCATCGACCCAAGGCCCGACGGCGGTGCAGCGTGCGGTTTGCCGCGTGACCGGTTTGCAGATGCATCAGGTCGAGGTTGATGTGCAGCGGCTCGGCGGTGGGTTTGGCGGGAAGGAAGATCAGGCGAATGCGTGGGCGGGGATCGTCGCGGTCGCGGCTCAGTTGACGAAACGACCGGTAAAATATGCCGCTTCACCGTATGGAAGACATGCGGATGACCGGCAAACGGCATCCGTATTCGTCGGATTACAAGATCGGCCTCGACAAAGACCTGAAAATCGTCGCTTACGAAGCGGCGTTTTACCAAAACGCCGGAGCCTCATGCGACCTCTCGCCGCCGGTGCTCGAACGCACGCTTTTTCACTGCACAAATTCGTATTTCATCCCGAACGTCACCGCGACCGCCTATTGCTGCCGGACAAATCTCCCGCCGAATACAGCCTTTCGCGGATTCGGTGGGCCGCAGGGGATGTTTGTGATCGAATCGGCGATCGCTCACGCCGCCGAAAAACTAGGTGTCTCGGCAAGCTGAAATTCAACGCCGCAATCTGCTCGAAACAGGCGACGAATTCCCTTACGGCCAGATCGCCGAGAGCGAAGCGGTGACCTCTTGGACTCAGGCAGACGAGAAATATCGGTCTCGCGGCATCTGCAAAAAGAAGCGGACGAATTCAACGCCAATTCAAAATATTTCAGAAAAGGCGTAGCGACGATGCCGGTCTGTTTTGGAATCTCATTCACCAAAACGCCGATGAACCAGGCCCGCTCCTTGGTGCACGTCTACACCGACGGCAGCGTCGCCGTCTCGACCGGAGCCGTCGAAATGGGCCAGGGCGTGAACACAAAATGGCGCAGGTCGCCGCGAAAATATTTGGCCTGAGCATCGACGAGGTTAAGGTCCACACGACAAACACTCTACGTATCGCGAACACAAGCCCGACCGCCGCATCAGCCGCCGCCGATCTTAACGGAAAAGCTACACAGATCGCCTGTGAAACGATCCGCGAACGGCTATTCGAAGTTGCAAAAGAACTGGTTGAAACCGCAAGCATCGAAGACCTTTCTCTGGAAAGTGGCTTTGTTCATCGCAATGGCGAAAAGACTTCGCTTATCATGGCAAACGCTCGTTATGGAGGCTCATCTCAAACGCGTAAACCTGAGCGAACACAGCCATTATGCCACGCCTGGCATCGGCTTTGACTGGGCAACTGCGAAAGGCCATCCGTTCGCATATCACGTTTATGGCACGGCAATCGTCGGCGTGACGGTCGATTGCCTTCGCGGGCGTTATGAGGTTGACTATGTAAAATGCTGTCACGATTTCGGCACGTCGATGAATACGGCGGTTGATCTCGGCCAGATCGAAGGCGGCATCGTCCAGGGCCTCGGCTGGGTGACGATGGAAGAGGTCGTCTACGACGAAAAAGGCAAGCTTCGCTCCAACGCCCTCTCGACATACAAGGTGCCCGACATCTATTCCGTCCCAAACGAGATCGCGGTTCTTCCGCTTGAAACCGACAAGAACAATCTCGCGATTTTCAACTCCAAAGCCGTCGGCGAACCGCCTCTCATGTACGGCATCGCCGCGTATTTTGCGATCAGGAATGCGGTTAGGGCGTTCACCGATTGTTCGCCCGCTTTCGATCTGCCGTTCACGCCAGAAAAGGTTTTGATGAATTTGTACGGGAACGGCGAATAATTGTGTAAAGTTTCCTTACGGAATGACTTTCGCGACCACTGCTGCGAGTCAGTACCACCTGGGGTAGCGGGTGCGCTTTTTGATCGTGGCACCGAGACCCCACACGCTACCGCAGGTGGTACTGACCCATAGGTTGTTGATTTTATTGGTGGAGACGAGGGGGGTCGAACCCCTGACCTCTGCAATGCCATTGCAGCGCTCTGCCAAACTGAGCTACGTCCCCGTGAATTAGTCGCGCGCGGAGTTTTGAGTTCCGGGTTGGCGAAGTTACGAATTTAGCGAAAATGCCGATGCGCGTCAAGTATGAACAAAAAACATTTGCATTCCGACACTAGAGCGGTTCCGGTATCAGTGTATGGAATAACCCCAACTGGCAAACCAGCGGCGGCATCGACTGGAGGGTGAGCATCCTGCTCACCAGTGCAGGGCGAGCAGGATGCTCGCCCTCCAGTCAATCCGTAACCGCTCTAAAGTTTAGAATACAGCTAATAGCTGACGGCTATCAGCTGCCAGCTATATTTTACCTAATTACTTACCCTTAAAAACTGGTTTTCGCTTCTCCAGAAACGCCGCGACGCCTTCTTTTTTGTCTTCGGTCGAGAAGCAGATGGCAAAGAGATCGACCTCGCGGCGGAGGCCTTCGTCGAGGTTTGAGCGGGAAGCGAACTTTACTGCTTCTTTTGCGAGCTGTAGTGCGATCGGAGCTTTTTCGGCGATCTTGTCAGCGAGTCTCATGGTCTCGGCTTCGAGCTGATCTGCTGGGTAAACATGATTGACGAGGCCGAGACGGTGGGCCGTTTCGGCGTCGATCATGTCACCCGTGAGGCACATTTCCATCGAGCGGCCTTCGCCGATTAGGTTGGTCAGCCGCTGCGTTCCGCCACCGCCGGGGATGATGCCGAGGTTGATCTCGGGTTGCGCAAATCTGGCATTTTCGCTGGCGATACGCAGGTCACACGCCAACGCAAGCTCATTGCCGCCGCCGAGACAAAAACCATTGACCATAGCGATCACCGGTTTTGGAAACTGTTCGAGCGAATTAAAAAAGGTCTTCTCATGGAACAAGTCGCGTTGGGTTACGGGTGTTTGTCCTTCAAATTCGCCTATGTCCGCACCGGCGATAAACGACTTTTCGCCCGCACCGGTTATAACCAAGACCCGCACCGAATCGTCCTTTCGCAGCTCGTCCAACGCCGCAACGCCCTCGGCGTGGACGGACTTATTCAGCGCATTCAGTTTGTCAGGTCGATTGATCGTAAGTATCACGACCTTGCCGCGTCTTTCGAGTGATATGGTTTCGTATTTAGACATGATTCAGAAAAAACCTTTATGCAAACGGGACTGAGCACAAGGTTACCTGACGCAAAGGCATTTGTTAAGCGGCAAATGCATTCGTTCAATCTGAAAGGCCTGGCCTTAGCCTTACGGCACTGCTTTAAAATTAATTTAATAATTATTTAAAGTTAATTCCAAAGACAGATAGTGATTTCCCGCTTATTCTGCTTTCTAAAAGAGTGAACTGTAGCGATTTGTGCGCTTTTGACGGTAGCTTATTGGAGGATACGAATATGAAATTTCTTTGGACTGCCATTTTGTTCGCCGCTTTTGCGGCCTTCGCTTTTGGCCAGGGAACCGAGACCACTTATCAAGGGCAACTGCAAAACTCTTCGGTCGCGGCCAGCGGGAGTTTCGACTTTGAATTTGCGCTGTTTGACAGTGGCGGTGTACAGATCGGCCCGACTTTGACCCGGAACGGCGTTGCGGTTTCGGGTGGCATATTTTCCGTGAACCTCGATTTTGGTTCCGGTTTTCCGGGAGCAACGCGCTTTTTAGAAATTCGGGTGCGGCAATCTGGCGGCGGCGGCTTTACGACTCTGTCGCCACGGCAGCCGGTGACGAGTGCTCCGTATTCGATCAAAAGCCTCACATCCAATAGCGCAGACACCGCCACAAATGCTTCTACCGCTCTGACCGCGACCAATTTTGCGGGAAATCTCGCGGGAGACGTGACCGGAACCCAAAGTACGACTAGGGTTGTCCGACTTCAGACCCAAAACGTCGCGAGCACCCCGCCGCTTGACGGGCAAGTGCTTAAGTTTACGGGCGGCCAATGGATGCCGGGAACCGATAACACTGGTGCTGGCGGTGGCGGCGACATCACTGGCGTAACAGCCGGAACCGGGCTAGCGGGCGGTGGAGCGACAGGGAATGTGACATTGAACATCGCCAATGGCGGCGTCGGAACGGCGCAGCTCGCTGACGGCGGCGTGACCGGAGCCAAGATACCGACGGGACAAGTCGTTAAAAACGTGAACGGCATTCAGGACAGCGTGACGCTCGCGGCAGGGTCGAATATCTCGATCACGCCGTCAGGAAACACGTTAACGATCGCTTCTACAGGCGGCGGTGGCGGCGACATCACTGGCGTAACAGCCGGAACCGGGCTGACCGGCGGTGGAACGACCGGGAATGTGACGCTAAATATCGCCAACGGCGGCGTCGGAACGGCTCAGCTCGCCGACAGCAGCGTGACCGATGCCAAGATCGCCACGGTCAGCGGAGCGAAAGTGACTGGCACGGTCGCAAACGCAACCACAGCCGCGAACGCGACCCAACTCGGCGGAGTCGCGGCGAGCCAGTATTTGCAAACGAACGGCAACGGCTCCGGCCTGACAAATCTCAATGCGAGCAGTATCACCACCGGCACGCTCGCAAACGCCCGCCTCGGCCAGATCCCCACCGCCAACATCGCCGACTCCGCCGTCACCTCGGCCAAGATCGCAGGCGGCCAGGTCGTCAAAAGCTTAAACGGCCTAGAGGACAACGTAACGCTTGCTGCGGGGGCGAATATTTCCATTACACCTTCAGGCAACACGCTGACAATCGCCTCGACGGGCGGCGGTGTCGGCGGTAGCGGTACGCCGGGTACCATTCCGCTCTGGGTCGGTGGCACGACCCTGAGTAATTCGATAATCAAGGAGCAGAGCTTAAATGTCGGCATCGGGACAACGACACCACCGGAAACCAAATTAACCCTCTTGACGGCCACCAGCGATTATGGGCTGACCCACACGGACGGGACGATCAAACTCACTACGTACATCGGTAGCATCGGTGGCAATATCCCCAGCGGCTTTCTGGGGACGCGGTCAAATCATCCACTTAGCTTTTTTACAAACAACAGCTTTCCAAACAACGGCGCGGCGAGCTTAACGATTCAGACAAACGGCCGAGTTAGCATCGGAAGCAACACAGCCAGCGCCCAGCTAGACGTTCAAGGCGGAAGCGGCACCGGCGTGTTTGCGACAGGTACCACCGGCGTGTCTGGCACAACTGACAACGGCATTGGCGTGTCTGGCTCCGCTGTCAGCGGCGGCGGCATCGGCGTTTTTGGGGGTAGCGTCTCCGGGTCAGGTGTATACGGTCAGACCCAGGTGACCAGCCTAAACAATGCGGGCGTATTCGGCTTTAATAGTAACAGCGGCGGCATCGGCGTCATTGGCGAAGCGAACGTCGGCAATGCGACGGGCGTGTATGGCGTCAGTAAGATTTCGACCGGCTTTGGCATATATGGCCGCAACACCTTCGGCGGCTATGCGGGCTTCTACGATGGCAGATTGCGTGTCACCGGCGTGATCGAAAAGCCCGGAGGCGGCTTTAAGATCGATCATCCGCTCGACCCCGAAAACAAGTACCTGGTGCATTCCTTCGTCGAATCGCCGGATATGAAAAACCTTTACGACGGCACTGTGACCACCGACGCGGAGGGCGAAGCCGAGATCACCCTGCCGGATTGGTTCGCCGCGCTCAACCGCGACTTCCGCTATCAACTCACCTGCATCGGCGTATTTGCCCAGGCCATTATTGGCGAAAAGATCAAAAACAATCGCTTTAAGATCAAGACCAGCTTGCCGAATGTGGAAGTCTCGTGGCAGGTCACCGGCACGCGGCAGGATGCCTGGGCCAACAAAAACCGCTTGCCGGTCGAGGAACCAAAAGGCCCCATCGAGCGCGGCTTTTATCAAAACCCCGACGCCTTCGGCCAACCGACGGAAAAGGGACTGGATTGGGCCTTCCGCCCGGCACAAATGAAGGAAGAGAAAGAACGACGAGAAAAGGAAGCGCGGGAGCAATCCGACAAAACCACCCCGCCAACCGCGCGGCCTCGATCGCCCCTGAGCGTCGAAACGATCCGGAAACATATGGAGGTAGACAAAATGGGTATTAAAAACGTCTGCATGCGAGTTGGGCTTGGTATCCTCATCTTCCCCCGGAACGCCATAACACAGTCGGGCGGAGCTTTTGTGGTAACCAAATGCGTCGTGGCGGGGCGGTGGCTCGTGGCTCGCGTTTTCCGATGAATGTCTGAAAGACATAAAGGGCCGCTTCAACGGCGGGCTCAAAGCCGTGATGAAACTACAGCCGCTGAGGTACGAATACAAAAAAAACAATGCCGTCGGGCTAAAGTCCGACGGCGAACACGTCGGCTTTAGCGCCCAGGCCGTCGAGAAGATAATCCCGGAGGCCGTGACCAAAACCGAACAAGGCTACCGCCTCGTCAACAACGATCCGATAATATGGGCAATGCTCAACGCCATTAAGGAACAGCAGGCAAAGATCGAGAAACTGAGCACCCAGGTGCGTCAATTGCAGCGGGCGAATTCTCGTAACAACCGGACCAAAAATCTTTCACCGCAGAGACGCAGAGACGCAAAGAGAAAATAAGCAATAACCCTTTTCCTAAATTAATCCCGGTTTAACCTCTGCGTCTCAGCGCCTCTGCGGTGAAAATTTGGGTTATCCATCGACGTCAACTAGATTGTCATCCGCGATCCAGGCAACGAATAGGCGCAGCCAGCTTTCTTTTGGTTCTTCGATCGCGACGCCGATGCGCGAGGTGCCGTAGCTGGCGGGCAAAATGCGGACGACCAGGGCCTTGACCTCGACCGGAGCGCCGTTTGGGCGATGCGAACGTATGTACAGGCTGTCACCCTGAGCGATCGGCTGATTGAGTTGGAATAGCGCACCGAGCGTGGAAATGTCATCGGTTTCGGTCGGTTCACTCCACGTGGCGCCGTCATCCGACCGGCCCGAGACCACGATCGGCAAACGCAGTGCCATCCTGAGAGCAAACCGTTTTTCCTCGAATTGAGGTTGAATAGAGGTCATTTCAAAATTTCCAAGTGAATTATTTTTTTCGAAAAACACCTAGAGTCTAGCACGAAAACCAATATATAAGGAACAATTTAGTGGCACGACGGTGGGTGGCTCGGCCCAACGTCCATCTTTCCGGTTGCCGCGCAGTCCTCGAAGATTTAAGCGTTTACCTTTTTGCCGGCGAATCGCACGACGAAACGCTGCCGGCGATTTCGCCTACGGTCGAATAAGCGATCAAATGGACTAAAATCTCAACCGATAGTTATACTATATGGGAAGGTAGTAAAAACAAAGCTCCAAGGTTTGTTGATCGTTTCGCTATGACCCAAAAACAGATTCACAAAAAAGTCGTGATTCTCGGCTCCGGCCCGGCGGGCCTGACCGCGGCGGTCTATGCCGGCCGGGCGCAGCTTGCCCCCTTGGTCATCGACGGCCCACAGCCCGGCGGACAATTAACGATAACGACTGATGTCGAGAATTATCCCGGTTTTTCAAAAGGGATAATGGGGCCGATATTGATGGACGAGTTTCGCGAACAGGCCCTGCGGTTTGGGACCGAGATCATCAATGTCTGGATCGATCGCGTCGATCTTTCGCAGCGCCCATTTACGCTTTTTGGAAAGGAAAGCGAGGACAGCGCCGATGTTACGACGACCATCACGGCCGATACATTGATAATCTCGACCGGAGCGTCGGCTAAGTGGCTGGGGATTCCGGGCGAGGCCCCGGTTCCAGAAGGTTTGGGCGGCAACGGCGTTTCGGCGTGTGCCACGTGCGACGGTTTCTTTTTCCGCGATAAGCCAATCGTGGTTGTCGGCGGCGGCGATACGGCGATGGAAGAAGCCTTGTTCTTGACAAAATTTGCGTCGAAAGTGACGCTTATTCACCGTCGTCATGAGTTTCGTGCATCAAAGATAATGCAGGACCGCGTCCTCGCTCACGAAAAGATCGAGATACTTTGGAATACCGAGGTGCGCGAGATAAGCGGCACGAAGGAAACTGGCGTCGAAAGCATCAGGATTTTTAACAGTGAGACGAACACGGAAAGCACTTTGGCGACGCAGGGCGTTTTTATTGCTATTGGACACAAGCCGAACACCGATCTTTTCAAAGGCGTGCTGGATATGGATGACGTCGGTTACCTCATCACCGAGGGCAAAACGATGAAAACCAACATCGACGGCGTTTTCGCATGCGGTGACGCCCAGGACGCGTACTATCGACAAGCCGTCACCGCCGCCGGAACCGGGTGTATGGCGGCGATCGACGCGGAGAGGTTTTTGACGGAAAACGAGGGGTAGTTAGAAGTTAAAAGTGAAAAGTTAAAAGTTAAAAGTGAAGATCGGGGATTATTTGTGAAAAGTTAAGAAATGAGGACATGGACGAGGTCGAACCAGATTATTTTGTTCGTACTTAATTTTTCACTTTTAACTTTTAGTTTTTCACTTAAAAGAAATGCCTATCTACGAATACAAATGTCAGCAATGCGGTTTGCGTCTTGAGAAACGCCAGAGCGTTTCGGACGAGCCGTTGACGACGTGCGAGAAATGCCACGGCAAGCTCGAAAAACAGTGGTCGCTGTCGGGTTTTCAATTTAAGGGCGCGGGTTGGTACGTGACCGATTATGCCGCCAAGAAAACTTCTGCGGCAGAATCAACCACAACCGGCGAAACTGCATCAAAGCCAAAGGAAGACAGTAAACCAGCGGCTGCGACGGAGAGTACGACGAAACCAACAACCGAATGAGAATCGGCCGACACAAAATTCTTTTCTCGATCCTGTGCATCGTCGCGCTCGCCAGCATGTCGTCGGGGCAATCTCGTCGTAGCGCCCGCGGCGATTCGGCTGAGGGTACGATCTTGACGGTAACAGCTTCGCGCGAAGACAAGAAAAACGACCCGATCAAGCTCGAAAATCTTTTTCTATACGAAAACGGCATTGAGCAAAAAATAAAGAATTTTGCGGTCGATCCCAGCCCGTCGAAGATCGTCATCCTGGTCGATAATTCTCAGACCTTGCCGACCTCAGTCGAGAAAATGAAGGCGGCGGTTATGGAGTTTGCCTACGAGATTTTTGACGGTGACCAGCTTTTTGTTATTGCCTACGACGAAAAGGCCGAGATCATACAGGAATGGACGGACGACGCGAAGAAGCTGGAGACGTCGCTCGGAACTTTTCGCAAAAAGGGGAATCCGTTTTTGTTTGACGCGATCGATGTTTCGCTAAAGGAAGTTTTGCTTCCGCTGATGCCAGGAACGCGAAAAACGGCGGTAATCGTTGTCGGCGACGGGCTTGATCGCGGCAGCAAAACGCAGTTTGATAACGTGCTGAGCGAGCTACAAAATCAAAACATTACGATCTACGGCCTCCAAATCGCTGACCGCACTGGCGGAGCCTATCGGCGCGACAAGCCAAAGGCCGGTGCCGTCATGACCCGGCTGGCCGAGGAAACCGGCGGCAAGATTTTCCCATTTGACGAAGCTCAAACGGCCGCCAAATATATTTGCGACGAGATGCGCAAAAACCGCTATTTGCTCTCCTACATGCCCACCAACACCTCAGCCTACGACGCCCGAAAGCTCTTCATCGTCGCCGACGATGGCATCGCCATCCGCATGAAAGCCAGCCAGCCGCCCAATGTGAAGTAATTGGCTTCACTGTTAGGGATCCATATTAAGTTCATAGGCCATTGATTTTGTGGCATGGTGAACAGAAATGGGGTGCGTTTGGAAAGAAAGTAAAAACTAACCGCTTTCAAGTCAATAAAAAGGTTGACATCTGATAATTAAACATTATAATTTTCTCAGTATCAAAACGATTACTAATGAAACATCCATCGAACCAAACCATTTCAACCGCGAATGAGCTTATGGTTCCTTGTGTGTCTTCGCCCAGATTTCCTGTATTTATCATAATTTACGGCATTATCTTTCAGTTCGAAAGATGACGAACAACGTTGATCCGGTCGTGGGTTAATAAGGTCATCATCGCAGAAACGGATGATGGCTTTTTAGTTTTAAGATAACTTTATTTCGATATGTTAGAAGCTGTATCTACCTGTCAGAATGTTGCCGTAGATGTCGATGTTCAAGTCGATCCCGTAGTACCGATCCGCGGAGCCGAAATATTGATGCGTGCCCTCGTCGATAACGGTGTTGACACCGTGTTTGGTCTGCCCGGTGGTGCGGTGCTGCATATCTATGATGAAATGTGGCGATATCGCGAAGCAGTGACGCACTATCTCGTCAGACATGAGCAAGGTGCGGTTCATGCGGCCGAGGGGTATGCACGGGCGACCGGGAAGGTTGGTGTCGCACTAGTTACTTCGGGGCCGGGAGCGACGAATGCGGTGACGGGAATTGCGGATGCGTATATGGATTCGATCCCGCTGGTTGTCATCACCGGACAGGTTCCGACGGCGGTGATCGGGACGGATGCTTTTCAGGAAGTTGATACATTTGGCATCACGCTGCCTATCGTTAAACACAGCTATCTCGTCCGCAATGTCGAGGATCTGGAGGATGCGGTAAACGAGGCGTTTTATCTCGCGAGCACCGGAAAGCCTGGGCCGGTCGTGATCGATATTCCAAAGGACGTTACCGCGCAATTGTGCGAATATCGCGAGAGCCGCAGCGATTTTCTCGCAGCCCAGGTCGAGGCTCCGCCGTGTGATCGGGAAATGCTCGGGGTCGCCTTGGAGAAGATACTTGCGGCCAAGAAGCCGGTCTTTTACGTAGGCGGCGGCGTCGTGACGAGTGGTGCGTCGGAGGCTTTGGCGAAGGTTGTTGAGGCTCTGGGTGTGCCGGTGACGCCGACTTTGATGGGTTTGGGCGGTTTTCCGACGGCTCATGCTCAGTGTCTGGGAATGCTTGGGATGCACGGCACATACACCGCGAACATGGCGGTTGCCGAGAGCGATCTGCTGGTGGCGATCGGTGTGCGGTTCGACGATCGCGTGACGGGGAAGCTGGCAGAATTTGCTCCGAATGCTGAGGTTGTTCATATCGACATCGACGCTTCAAACATTGGGAAGATCAGGAAGCCGCAATATCCTGTGGTCGCCGATGCAAAAGCTGCTCTCGAAATAATGTCCGCAATGCTCGAAACGCGTCGGGCGACGAATCACCGTGAACGACTCGGTTCGTGGTGGGGCGAGATCCGCGAATGGCAAAAGGCGGTTCCGCTGTCGTGTGAGTATTCGGAATTTGAGATCAAGCCGCAGCAGGTGATCGAGACTTTGCACGAGGTGACGAACGGCGACGCGATCATCGTCTCCGACGTCGGCCAGCACCAGATGTGGGCCGCGCAGTTTTACCCTTTCAAGCGAAATCGGCAATGGATCAACAGCGGCGGACTCGGAACGATGGGCTTCGGATTGCCGGCCGCGATGGGTGCGCAGATCGCGGTGCCGGGTACGCAAGTCGTTGCAATAGTTGGCGATGGCGGTTTTCAGATGACAAATCAGGAGATCATCACCGCGATCCAATACAAAGTGCCGCTCAAGGTCCTCATCATGAACAACGGCTACCTCGGCATGGTCCGCCAGTGGCAGGAAATGTTTTACGAACGGGCTTATTCAGAGGTCGATCTCTCGATCTCGCCGGATTTTGTAAAACTCGCTGAAGCGTATGGAGCACAAGGTTTGCGAGCGAGAACGCCGGGCGAGTTGAAGGCTGTTTTGCAGGAAGGGCTTGATTTTAATGGAGTGACCATCTGGGATATCGTTGTTTCTAAGGAAGAAAATGTGTTCCCGATCGTTCCGGTGGGCGGAGCGTCTCGAAATATGATTTTGAAGTAGCCGGTAGTCAGTAGCCAGGTAGCCGGTAGGCAGAAATGCTGAAGACTAAATTCTGACTACTGACTACTGACTACTGACTACTGTTTTATGCGCCATACAATTTCGATCATCGTTGCCAATCAGCCGGGCGAATTGTCGCGCATCGTGGGGCTGTTTTCGGCTCGCGGGTTTAATATCGAGACGATCACCGTCGGCAAAACGCTGGAACCCGAATGGTCGAAGGCAACGGTTGTCACCAGGGGCGACGACCGCACGGTCGAGCAGATCATCAAGCAATGCTCGCGGCTCGCACGGGTTCGCGAGGTCAAAGCGGTGACGAGTTTGCCGCATATCGAGCGGGAAATGGCTCTGATCGACGTCTCGGTAAAATCGGGCGACGAGCGGCAGGAAGTCATGAGTCTCGTCGAGATTTTCCGGGCAAAAGTCGTCGATATTTCGCACGACCGGATGATACTCGAGCTGTCGGGGACGATGGACAAGGTCGATACATTTATCGAAATGCTGCGGCCGCTGGCTGTTAACGAAGTGACGAGAAGCGGATGTGTGGCGATCAACCGCTTGTCGAGATTGATGTCGGATGAGCAGGCGGTCGCGACGGCGGCTTGAAAAGAAATTTCTTAACCGCTGCTCGCCGAGCGGAAAAGCTGTGCTTTTCCGGCTGATGGAAAAAGATCTTCGCGGCTGCGCCGCAGCGTCAGACAAGCGGCGGCGGAGCCGCGTAAGACATGATAGGGGCTTTACGGAAAAGCATAGCTTTTCCGCTCGGCGAGAGGAATAAGAAACATTCCTTCGCCATTAATAGATCGAATCTTGCACGAAGCACTAAAAGGAAACCAATAAACATGAAAGTTTTTTATGACAAAGATGCGGACGCTAACCTGTTGCAATCAAAGCGGATCGCGGTTATCGGTTATGGCTCGCAGGGGCATGCGCATGCTAACAATTTGAAAGAGTCAGGCCATGATGTGATAGTTGGGCTTCATGCTGACAGCAAATCGTGGAAAAAGGCTGAGGAAGCGGGGCTCGAAGTCACTTTTGCACGCGAAGCGGCTGAAAAGGCAGACGTTATCATGATGGCAGTTCCTGACGAACTCGGGCCGTCGATCTACAAGAATGACATCGAACCGGCTCTGAAAGATGGCAAATATCTGGCTTTCGCGCACGGTTTTGGCATTCATTTTAAGAAGATCGAGCCGCCGGCTGGCGTTAATGTTTTCATGGTGGCTCCGAAAGGGCCGGGGCATCTGGTCCGCAGCGAATATGCTCGCGGGCGGGGCGTTCCGTGTTTGATGGCGGTGCATCAGGACGTGAGCGGGGACGCTTCGGCGGTTGCTTTGGCGTATGCATCGGCGATCGGCGGCGGACGTGCGGGTGTGATCGAGACAACGTTTAAGGAAGAGACGGAAACTGATCTGTTTGGTGAGCAGGCGGTGCTTTGCGGCGGTTTGACGTCGCTCATTCAGGCTGGGTTTGAAACGCTGACCGAGGCTGGATATTCGCCGGAGATGGCCTATTTCGAGTGTCTCCACGAGATGAAGCTGATCGTCGATCTCCTTTACGAAGGCGGCATCGGCAATATGCGTTATTCTATCTCTAACACGGCCGAATACGGCGACCTTACACGCGGCAGCCGCGTCGTAACCGATGCGACGAAAGCCGAGATGAAAAAAATCCTGGGCGAGATCCAGAGCGGTCAATTTGCTGACGAGTGGATGAGCGAATGCGAGAGCGGCAAGGAGAATTTCAAACGTCTCGAAGCCGAAGGCGAACGCCACGAGATCGAGCAAGTCGGTGCAAAGCTCAGAGCGATGATGCCTTGGCTGTCGCAGAATACATTGGTGAATACGGCGAAGAATTAGTTTTTACGTCTTTTGCGGTGAAACCGCAGCAGAAAATAGCCAGATGCGAAGCTTCTGGTAAGGCGGAAAAATAGGATCGTGCGGTGAAGCCGCACCAGAACGAGGATT
This sequence comes from uncultured Acidobacteriota bacterium, assembly GCA_963738935.1. GTDB lineage: Bacteria > Acidobacteriota > Blastocatellia > Pyrinomonadales > Pyrinomonadaceae > OLB17. Next base: position 4,474,299 of record CAVTYF010000001.1, read on the forward strand.
GAGATCAAGGGTCTGCCGCGGCTTCACCGCGGACGACCGGTAGCGGGTTTAACCAGAAGCTTCGCATCTGGCTATTATCTTCTGCGGTTTTACCGCAAAGAGATCGGAATAAGTAATTTGTAAAAGGGGAAATGGGCATGAAGTTGTTTGATCTGAACGAGGTCGAAAGTGACGAGGTTAGCTCGTCGTATTTTAGAAAAATCGCCCACGGCGAATCGCTGACGATCGGCAAGGTCGAGGTTCACGCGGGTGAGGTCACGGGTCTGCATTCGCACGAATCTGAGGAAGTGATATTCGTACTAAAAGGCGTGTGGCTGTTTCGCTTGCCGGACGGCGACGTGACGGTTCGTGCAAATCAGATGCTCTTTATACCGCCTGGTGTTGAGCATTCGTCGGAGGTTATCGAGGACGTGATCGCGATAGATATCTGCTCAAAGGCCCGCCCTGACTGGCAATCAGGTGTTGATAAGAGTTTGCACAGCAACCCGGGACAGTTTCTGTGGGGAGTTTAGACTGGAGCGGCAAGCATCCTGCTTGCCAGCGGTCGAAAACCGCCTAGAGATTTGGACATTATTCGAGTTGAGGGAAATCGACCGTCGTTACACCTCGGAAGCCGCGGCGTGGCAAGCAGGGATGCTTGCCGTTCCAGTCGGGTCTTTGCGTTAAATTGAATCTATGACCGCGCCGACCATTAACAATCCTCGAGCGGAGATCGATGCTATCGATGGCGAGCTGCTTAGGCTTTTGAATAAGCGGGCGGAGATCGCCCTGCCGCGTTGGGGCGGCGAAGACGAGTGTTGAGACATCGCTCTGCGATCCGAATCGTGAAGGCGAGGTTTTGGCGCGGTTGAGACAGGAAAACACGGGGCCGTTCGACGAGCATAGTATTGACAACATCTTTCAGCGGATCATCGACGAATCGCTTTTGCTTCAGCAGAAAACGTATTTAAAACCGTTTGAGAATTCGGACGGTACGAAGACCGAGGTTATGAAATTGACGGGAAAATCACGCGTTGCGTTTCTCGGCGATCGCGGAACGTTCAGCGAGGAAGCGGCCCTGGGAATCCTCGGCGACGAATGCGTAGCCGTTTCGTTTCCGACCTTCGAAGACCTGTTCACCGCTATAGACGCAGGGAAGGCTGACCTGATCCTGGCACCGCTTGAGAACAGCTTGATCGGCTCGGTCCACCGCTGTGTTGATCTGCTGCTCGACAGTTCGCTGCATATTATTGCGGACGTCATTTTACCCGTTTCGCATTATCTGGTCGCGTGTCAGGATGCGACCGTGGAGACGATCCAGACTGTGGAATCACATCCGGCGGCTTTGGCTCAGTGCCGACGGTTTTTTGCCGCTTATCCGCATTTGAAAAGCGTACCGGCTGACGACACGGCTGGCAGCGTTCGGCGTGCGGTCGAGAGCGGCGATGTTACGCGAGCCGGGATCGGCGGACGCCGCGCGGCTGAGATTTATGGCGGCCAGATACTTCGCGAGCACTTAGAGGACAACGGCGAGAATTACACGCGTTTTGCTTTGCTTTCTGCCAAACCGAACGTGGAAAACACTGGCTCGAAAATCTCGGTCGTCATCCAATTAAGAAACGAAGCCGGAGCCTTGCACGGAGCTTTGCGGCCGCTCGTTCGCCGCAACATCGACATCGCTAAGATCGAAAGCTTGCCGATCCGCAATTCGCCGGGGCAGTTTAACTTTTATCTCGATATCAACGTTCCCAACATCGAAGGCGACCTGACCGGAGCCTTGGCCGAGATCAGCGAACAGACCGAAGGCGTGAGATTTTTGGGGCGTTATTCGACGACGAGGTTGGGAAGCGTGGCATAGAGTTTAAGAAATTATCCACAGATGGACACGGATAAACACGGATAAGAATAGTCCTAGCGAAATTTAAAGTATCTGTGTTTATCCGCGTTTATCTGTGGACTTAAAATGGATTTATGATCTTAGTATTAAAACCAAATATTGACGAATCGACCCGCGAATTTCAGCGGCTGGAGAGTCATTTAACTAACCTTCCGAATATTGAGTTTCGCGTACACAAGGTGCAGGGGCGGGAGCAGCTTTTGACGGAGATCTATCTGATCGGCAACACCGCGGCTCTGGCGCTCGACGAGATGAAGAGCTTTCCCGGTGTCGATCACGCGGTACGGGTTTCTGAGGAATATCGCATTCTCGGTCGCCATAAGGACGACAATCGCCCGAGTAATTTCACCTACAACGGCGTGAATTTTGGGCAGGATACGCTGAACGTTTTTGCGGGGCTGTGTGCAGTCGATTCGCCGGAAAGCGTTGAGGCGATGATGAAGGGTTTGCAGGAAAACGGCCAGGTTTGCACGCGAATGGGTGCGTATAAACCGCGGACTTCGCCATATTCGTTCCAGGGGCATGGGAAGAATTGTCTACCGTTTGTTTTCGAACTCGCTGGAAAATACGGCATCAAGGTCATCGCGATGGAGGTCACGCACGAGTCGCACGTTGACGAGATCAACGAGGCACTTGACGCGACCGGCAACCCGACGGGCGTGATGCTGCAGATCGGTACGCGAAATACTCAGAATTTTGAGCTGCTGAAGATCGTCGGCCGGCAGCAGGAATTTCCGGTTTTGCTCAAACGCGGTTTCGGCATCACCCTCGACGAATCGCTCCACGCTGCCGAATATCTCGCGAGCGAAGGAAATCACAAGGTCGTTTTCGGCCTGCGCGGCATGAAAACCAACATCGGCGACCCACACCGCAATATGGTCGATTTTGCACATATTCCAGTTGTAAAAAGGCTCACGCGGATGCCCGTCTGCATCGACCCGTCACACTCGGTCGGCACGCGTTCGCGCAGTTCAGACACGATCCTCGACATCATGCACGTGACCGCCCAGGGCGTCATCGCGGGGGCGAATATGATCCTCGTCGATTTTCATCCGTTTCCGAACAAGGCGTTGGTTGACGGGCCGCAAGCGTTAAGAATGGAAGAGCTGCCGATATTCTTAGAGGATGTGCGGTTGGTGCGGGAAGCGTTTGTGAAAAGAGTTCAACTCCATCGGGGTGAATCGACGGCGGTTGGGAATTAGATTTAGATAGTTAAGCGGCGGGCTTGCCGGCCAGACGTGCCAGACCGGCGGGCAAGCCCGCCGCTTAATCACGGGTTATACTTTTTGTTCGTTCGATCGGACGATTCGCGGCACAAACCGGACTATGCCAAACAATTCCAGAAGTAGAATAACAACTGCAGGTGTCGAACGCTCTCCGAATCGTGCGATGCTCCGTGCCGTCGGTTTCGAAGACGGTGATTTTGAGAAGCCTATCGTTGGGATTGCGAATGGCTATAGCAACATCACGCCGTGCAATTTGAGCCTTGGAAAGCTCGCCGATGCCGCCATGGCCGAGGCGAAAAAGATTGGGCTGATGCCGCAGGTTTTTGGGACGATCACGATCTCGGACGGTATTTCCATGGGCACGCCGGGGATGAAGTATTCGCTCATCTCGCGTGAGGTGATAGCCGATTCGATCGAGACGGTCTGCAACGGCCAGCAGATGGACGGCGTGCTCGTGATCGGCGGCTGTGACAAGAATATGCCGGGCGGGATGATCGCTATCGCGCGGCTGAATATCCCGGCGGTTTACGTTTACGGCGGCACGATCAAGGCGGGGAATTTAAATGGCAAAGACCTGACTGTAGTCTCCGCATTCGAAGCCGTTGGCGAATATCTCGCCGGAAAGATCGACGACGCGGCACTGACGGCGGTCGAGAAACATGCCTGTCCCGGAGCCGGTTCGTGCGGCGGGATGTACACGGCAAATACGATGTCGTCGGCCATCGAAGCGATGGGAATGGGCTTGCCGTATTCGTCGACGATGGCGGCTGAGGATGATGAAAAGGTGCGGAGCACGCTCGATTCCGTCGCGGCTCTGGCGGCGGCGGTTGAAAATCAGCTTCTGCCGCGGCAGATCATGACGCGTGCAGCGTTTGAGAATGCTATCGCCGTCATTATGGCGACCGGCGGTTCCACAAATGCGGTGCTGCATCTGCTCGCGATCGCTCATTCGGCTGAGGTCGATCTGAAGATCGATGATTTCGAGGAAGTGCGGCGAAAGGTGCCGGTTCTGTGCGATCTCAAACCTTCTGGTTTATATGTCGCGACCGACTTGCATAAGGCCGGAGGGATTCCCGAGGTGATGAGAATTCTCCTGGAGCATGATTTGATCCATGGTAATTGCATGACGATCACGGGAAAGACTGTTGCCGAGAATCTCGCCGCGACTGGAGGGCAAGCATCCTTGCTTGCCCGTGCCGCGGCCGAAGTGCTTGCCGAGGAGACAAAAAATAACGTTCACCACACCGCCGGGGCGGCGGCATTGCAAGCAAGGATGCTTGCACTCCAGTCGGCTCCGCCTGTCATTCGATCTTTTTCCGATCCCGTTTACCCCGAAGGGCATTTGGCGATCCTTCGCGGGAATCTGGCTGAGGAAGGGGCGGTCGCTAAGATCACCGGCATTAAGAGTTCGTCGATCACCGGTCCGGCCCGCGTATTTGATTCCGAAGAAGACTGCATGGCCGCCATCATGGCGCGGAAGATAAACGCCGGTGACGTTCTCGTTATTCGCTACGAAGGGCCGAAAGGCGGGCCGGGAATGCGGGAAATGCTCTCACCGACATCGGCGATCATCGGCCTCGGGCTTGGCGATGCGGTCGGGTTGATCACGGACGGTCGTTTTTCGGGTGGAACATACGGAATGGTCGTCGGTCACGTCGCACCTGAGGCTGCGGTCGGCGGCAATATTGCTTTGCTTGAGGAAGGCGACAGCATTACGATCGATGCGGAGAAGCGGTTGTTGCAGGTGAATTTGCCGGATGAGGAATTAGCCGTCCGTCGTGCTAGATGGCAGGGTCCGCCAGCGGGGACAAAAGTGATCGGCGTCGCGGCGAAGTATGCGAAATTGGTTTCATCGAGCGCTTTTGGGGCGGTGACGGATTGAGGACTGGAGGGTGAGCATCCTGCTCGCCAGTACGGGCGAGCAGGATGCTCACCCTCCAGTCGAAACGGCAATAAAGCTCCGGGCACCAAATAGTCTGGATGCCCGGAGCGGTTTCTGACTGAGATCTCACGACATTAATAGTTACGCGGATAAACGCGTCTGACGTAATTTTTTGGCCGCTGTTTGTGGGTGAACAGAGCACCGCCGCCGGCACCGGCGAGACCGCCGATCACGACGCCTTTTCTGCCACCGAGCAAACCGCCAACCAGAGCACCGATACCCGTACCGATACCGATGTTAAACGCCTTACGATGACGTCTATAAACGTTCGGCTTTTTGTAGGTGTACGTCCTGCCGTTGCTACGGTAGTAACGTGTGGTCTGTGCCGAAGCCGTCTCGGCCAAGGCAGGTATTGCGACCGCCATCATGATTGCCATCAAAAATGTCGTGATGTATTTTTTAACGAACATAAAACTTCCCCCTGAAAAATTGTTCTTCCCCACATTGTTGTCGCTTAGTTAATGGCAATCACCGTGCCACAAGACTACAAAGCTATATTGTGCTTATATTTAGAATGGATCGTATGAGTTACTCGCAATCCGTAGCGCACGAAATCGGCCATTGATTGACGGTATGGGGTTTTAACCGGGTTTGTTCGGTTCGGGGCGCCGAGTATGTTAAAATTTGTTCGCCGTTTGCAACGGCAAATACAGCCTTCTGGACCACGGATACGTTCGATACAACGATGCTGAAATCTCCGATCCACGAACTCGCGCTCTTTTACGACCTCGAATGGGTACCCGACGCAGCGGGGGCCAAGCGGTTGTTTGATCTGCCGGACGAAACGACCGAGATCGAGGCGATGCAGCATCTGTGGGAGCATTCGCCGCAATACGACGTGGACAAAAATCCGCGACCTTTTCTCAAGTACATGTTCTCGCGGGTGGTTTCGATAGCGTTCCTTTCACGGAAGATCGTTTATCGTGATGGCGAAAAGGTGCCGGAATTCTCGCTCAATTCACTGCCGAAATTACCTGTCGAGTCAGATGACGTCGACGAGGCCGCGATTATAGACAAGTTTCTGTATTTTGTCGGTGAGCGGCAGGCCTCAGCTTGTCGGTTATAATTCGTCCGAATCTGACATACAAGTATTGATCCAACGCGGGATTATCAATGAGGTTACGGCGCCAAAATTTAACGTGCGGCCTAACAAGCCGTGGGAAGGGCCCGACTATTTCGATTCGCGAAACAGCGATGCCCATCTCGATCTGTTGACAAAATTTTCAAACCGCGGCGGCATGTCGCCGCGTCTCGATGAACTCGCCAAACTGTGCGGTTTCCCGGGCAAAATCGATGTCAAGGGCGATCAGGTCACCATGCTATGGCTCGCTCGCGATCTGACAAAAATCGTCGAATACAACCAGATCGACACGCTCAACACGTACCTCGTCTGGCTCCGCGTAGTCTATTTTGCCGGGCAGATATCAGAAGAAGATTACGTGAGCGAGCAGGATTATTTCCGTGAGTTTCTCGAAAACGAAATGCAAAAGCCCGAAAAGGCTTTTCTACAGGCGTTTTTGAATAAGTGGCCGGTGTAATTTCCCGGACAGGTGAGGTCGCCTGTCGGATGCCCGCTACGCGGGCCGGTCGAAGCGGTGCGGGCTAGCGCATCGGGACTTCCGTCAACGACGCAGACAAAATATTGAGTTTATGCAATTTGGAACGATCTATCACGAAAACTGTATCGAAACGCTTCAGCGTATGGACGACGATTTGATCGATATGACGATCACGAGTCCGCCGTATGACGATCTGCGTGAGTATAATGGTTACGTTTTTCCGGTGGCGGAAATCGCAAAATTGCTTTACCAAAAAACAAAACCGGGCGGCGTGGTAATCTGGGTTGTCGGCGACCGGACGCTGAATGGCAACGAAACGCTGTCGAGTTTTCGGCAAGCGATCGCGTTTCGGGAAGCCGGTTTTAACGTCCACGACACGATGATCTACGCCAAAAACAACCCCATCCCTAGCGATTGCGGCAAGCGATACAGGCAGTGTTTCGAATACATGTTCTGCTTTAGCAAGGGAACGCCGAAGACGTTTAATCCGATAACGCAGATGATAAAGCAGGAAAAGGCGTTCAAATCATTCCGCATAACAAAGGTCGGCCGCAACGACCTCGCCCACGATCATGTCGCACCGAAGGAACGAAAGATCGATAATATTTTTTACTACGCCGACAGCGAAATTTTCTACTACAACGTCGGAACGTCGAGCTCGAAGGACAAAATCGCCTTTGGCCATCCCGCGATATTTCCAGAGCAGCTCGTGGCAGACCAGATAAATACTTGGACAAACGCGGGCGATGTGGTTTACGACTGTTTTATGGGCAGCGGGACGACCGCGAAGGTTGCGGAAACGCTGGACAGACGCTGGATCGGCTCGGAGGTTTCGGCGGAATACGTTGAGATTGCGAAAACCCGCATTGCTCCGTATTTGAAGGACAAGAATTTCTCCGTCGCTAAATAACAACCTAAAGGCAAAAAATAGCGTCTATAGAGTGTAAAATAAACTCGCACTCTCCTGACCGTTAAAGGAGGATTTTCGACAATATGAAAAAATTTATACTACTCGCTGCCGGCGTTTTTTGTTTCGCGGGGCTGATAAACGCCCAACCGCGACCGGTGGATAAGACGACGGTTGTCGCGCCGAATCCGCCGGATGCCTATGAGGCCCGTTATGAGGGCGGCATTTTTGGTTCGAGCGCGAAGGAAAAAGGCACGCTCAGGTTTGACGACACAAATGAACGGGTCGTGTTTTTCCGCAAAGATCAAAAAGAGATGTTTTCGATTCCGTATGCAGCGCTCGTCGTGATTTATCCGGATTCGAAAGAGAGCGTTCCGCAGAGCGGAAAAGTCATCAGCGCTCTGCCGCTGCCCGGTGCCGGACTTGCGGGTCTGCTGTCAAAGAGCACGAAATACGCCAATTTAACGTTCGATGACCCCGAGGTCGAGGCTAAAGGGACAGCGAGTTTCAGGTTTGATAACAAGGAAAGTCTGATCACCTTTATCGGAAAACTGGGTAGCAAGGCAAAAATGAAACAGCGGGGCGACGCGTTTTATAGGCCAAAACAACCGGCGATTTTTTAGTTCAACCGGGATTACGCATTTGGGAATCCTGCCCGCGAAATACGCGAAAACGAATATGGCTGCTTTATCGCAAGCAGATCTATATAAAAGTTTAGGAGAAATTAGCCACGAATTTCACGAATAGCACGAATTAGGAGAAGCCCGCTTGATTCGTGCAATTCGTGTCATTCGTGGCAAAAATATCTTCCGCGGCGGCCGCGACACTCAATTCAGATCGCCAAACCGGTGCTGGAGGATCGTGGTCAGCGATATTGCGGCCGTTTCTGCACGCAGAATGCGACCGCCGAGAGTGACGATGGCGATACCCTTCGCCCTCGCCAATTCGAATTCAGCATCGTCCCAACCGCCTTTCGGTCCGATCAAGGCGGTTATTTTTTTGCCCGGTTTTATCGCCGAGAAATCGGTGCCGCCGCGTTCCGAAAACATCACGACGATTTCGCCTGTCGCATTGGCGATTAGCGCGTCGAACGTGGTTGGCTCAGCGATCTCCATCAGACGCGCACGGCCGCATTGTTTTGTTGCTTCGAGAGCGATCCGTCGCCAGCGCTCAAGCCGCTTTGCGGCGTCTTTTGTCTTTACGTCACCACGGGTCGTTTGGAGCGGAATGAGCCTTGCCACTCCCAGCTCGACCGCTTTTTGAATGACTAGATCGTATTTCTCACCATTAAGGACCGTCGCGGCGAGCGTGATTTCAAACGGCGATTCGGGCGACGCAGGCGTTATTTCTTTTGTTACGGACAGCTCGGAGTTCTTTTTGCTAATCGAGGTGATCGAACATCCGTATTCATGTCCATGCCCATCGAAAACAGATACTTCATCACCGACTTTTAGCCGCAGAACATCCCGGAGATGACGTGTTTCATCCGCATCGAGCGTGATTACCCTTCCGGAAAAATTATCTGGCGGTGAAAAAAATCTGCGCATAATCGTTCTATCGTTCCAGTAGTAGTTCAGCAGCGGGCTTGCCCGCTCATGTTTTACCGCTCGATCTGATTCCAAAAACCGCGGCGAATTGGCGGGCAAGCCCGCCGCTTAACTGGATTGCCTAGGACGGTTCCGGTATCAGTGTATGGGATCACCACCACTGGCGAACCAGCGGCATCGACTGGAGGGTGAGCATCCTGCTCACCGGTGCGGGCGAGCAGGATGCTCGCCCTCCAGTCAATCCGTAACCGCTCTAAAGGCGCGCAAAAAATCAGGCGAATTCTTTCTAACATAGACCCAACTCTCAAAAACCTCCGGCGTTTCGAGCCAGATGCGGAGCCAATTGGCGATCTCTTGGTTTAACTGTTTGATTGCATTGCTGGCGCCCGGTTTTTCCGCCAACTTGATTGCGTCTTTTCGTCCCTCGATCACCGTTTCCAGAACCAGTCTCAGACCGTCTTTGTCCTGCTCGCTTTTGTATTTACGCCTTAGATTTTCAAGGTTTCTGAGCGAAATTTCGGTTGCGGCCAGGTCTTTGAGATTCAGGATATTTCGAAATGCCGCGTCATACGGTCGGTCAGATGCCCGTGCGACAAAGAGGGCCATAATCTCAGGGTGGCGAAGCTGAGCACCCTCGTCGGCGAGCAAGCGGGCGAGTACCATCGGCGAATCGACTGCGGCCTTTCCATATTGGTCAGCCACGACCGTTTCGATCGCCTCGATCTCGGCGGCACCGATACTTTCGCAATCGAGTTTTTCCCAAACCTCGATGATCAGATCGTTTTTGTTTCGCGAAAGCCACATCGCAGTTGTCAGTGGTCAGTTGTCAGTGGTCAGTTCAGAAATAATAGTGCCTATTAGGTCCGTCGTCGAATGATCCTTCGGGTCGCCGACGATGGCTATCGTGCCGCCGTATTCGCGGACAATGTCGCGTTCGGGTACTGTTTCGGTAGTGTAATCGGTGCCTTTCGCATGAAAATCCGGCCTTAGCGTTCGCAACAAGGTCTCGACCGTCGGCTCGTCAAAGATTGTTACAAAATCGACACATCTGAGTGACGATACGATCTCGGCCCGTTCGTTCTCAGGCATGAAGGGCCGCCCGTCGCCTTTCAGGCGCCTAGCCTGCCGATCCGAATTAACACCGACGATCAGAATATCGCCCAACATTTTTGCTCCCACCAGATAACGCACGTGGCCGACGTGAAACAGATCAAAGCAGCCGTTGGCCAGAACGATCGTCGAACGGGCGACACGGGCTTGCTCGACCTCGCGGGCGAGATTCGACAGAGAAACAACCGGGGCGAAATATTCGGGCATGTCTGTTTAGCTCGCCATCGTCGAGGCCTCAGCCTGATCGACATTTGCGAGCGATGCGAGCAACTCCTCAATATCGACTGAGGCCGTACCTTTTTTCATCACGACGATGCCGCCGGCGTGATTGGCCAGATTCGCTGCGTCAACGAAATTCATACCCGAGGCGAGTCCGAGCGCATAGGCGGCGATCACCGTATCACCGGCGCCGGTCACGTCAACCGGTTCGGTCGAGCCGATCACGTCGATCTGAACCGCCGATTTGCCCTTTTCGAAAAGTACCATCCCCTGATTTCCGTTTGTGACGAGAAGAGCTTGGTAACCAAGCCGTTCGCGCAGACGAGAGCAATCGGCGGCGGTAAAGTTCGCGCCCAGAATCTGTTCGACCTCTTCGCGGTTCGGCGTGGCGGTCATCGCGTTTGAAAACTCAGCGAGGCGGAATCGCGAGTCCACGACCAGCGGAATTTTGCGTTTTTGGGCGATCGCCCGAGCATCCGCAAAGATCTCAGTAAAAACCGCACCGTAGTTATAATCTGAAACAATGATCGCATCTGCAGCATCGGCTGTTTTTGCCAGACGGTCTCTCAGCTCTTGTTTGACGCGGGCGGAGAGATCTCCGGAATTTTCGTAATCGATCCGGATAACCTGCTGACGGGCTGCGTAGTGCTGGCCCGCGAGAACGCGGACCTTCGTCGTCGTCGAAAGGTCGGCCGATGTGGTCACGCTACGGCAATCGACGCCCGATGAGACGAGACAGTCGATCAACGCCGCACCATTCGCGTCGTTTCCGGCGATCCCGATAAGGACCGGTTTGCCTCCGAGTGAAGCGACGTTGATCGCGGCATTCGCGGCGGCGCCGGGAACGGTATTGGTCGTATCATGACGCAGGATAAACACCGGAGCCTCGCGCGAGACGCGCGAAATGGTTCCGTTCAGAAACTGATCGGCCACGAGGTCGCCGATAATAACGACCGTCTTTCGCGAAAATACGTTCTTAAGGCTGGCGTTAGCGTCTTTCATCAAATCAACTAGAAAGCTACTACAAACGCCCGGAATAAACAAAAATGGCCGAGGATGCGTGTCCTCAGCCATTTGATAAAAACTTCGCCAATTTGCCCCTAGTGCGTATCGTAGCTCGCCACGGGAAAATCGTTCGGTATTCCCCAGATCGTGGCGGTCATCGTGCCGGTCAGGCTATTTCTGATATAAAACGCACTTTGACCGACGCCGCGAAATACGGCGATATCGGTTTTTCCGTCGCCGTCGTAGTCGTTTTGGACATTGAGGTCAATACCGGTGATTCCAAAAGTCTCAGTCATCGAGCCGCCTGAACTCCTCATGATTAACCACTGTAAATTATCCGAGAGGTTAGCTCCCTCTCTGAGGACAGCGTAATCGGTTTTGCCGTCGCCGTCATAGTCACCGGGAACCACCAGATCAGAACTCTGTCCCCACTGCGTCGCAACGGTTGTATTCGTTCGACTCAGAAGTGTATGGAAAACCGCCGGGCTCGTCGGTGTCGCGCCCGGCCGCTGGATCGACAGGTCAAACTTACCGTCGCCGTCATAGTCGCCCGGCGCCGTAAAATCGCTCGCGGAGCCAAACTCTTTCTGGATAAATGCCCCGTCAGTGCTCTGTGAGATAAACCAGATCATCACACCGTTTGTTCGTCGAACAACGGCGAGATCCGTCTTGCCATCGCCGTCGTAATCTCGTCCGACCGGTTCATCGCCCGGCGAACCGAAGTGCACGGCGTTGAAAGCTCCGTTTGAGCTGTTGAGCCAGAACCAATCGCCATCAACTTCACGAAAGACCGCGACGTCCCCCTTGCCGTCATTATCAAAATCGCCCGGCACCATCATATCGATTCCGGCGATGCCGAAGTTTGTATAGACCGGTTCGCCGTTGTTTCTGAGCGTGTACCAGATGTTATTTGTTTGCCGAAAGATCGTAAAATCAGCCCGCCCGTCACCATTGACATCCATCGCCCGCCGCAAACTTAATTGGGCAAGAGATGACACGGTCAGAGCCAGTAAAACTAACGGGATAAATAAAACTTTACCAGCAACGGTATAAAAATTTTTCATCATTTAATAACCTGAGACCATTCATCATCGACTGGTCGTAGCCATTTATTCGCAAACCCTGAATATACCATCTACTTTCGCCTTCGCGCAAGAAATCGGGTCGCGTAGCCGCACGATGCCCCCCAAGGGATGCGTAATCTCAAACGGGCTTATCAAGTTAGACGCGGCCTGGCAGATAAGAGTTGGACGCTTCGGAAATGATTTGTTCGCGAAAAATTTGGGAGAAGTGTTTAGAAATGGGGCGGCTAGTGGGACTCGAACCCACGACTTTCTGAACCACAATCAGACGCTCTAACCAACTGAACTATAGCCGCCAGAAATTACAAATTAATGAAGAGATGCCTCTTATACCCAAATTGTTTCGCCGATCTCCGCCTATGGCAGTTGGCGCAAACCACGTCGCATTTTTCAATCTCATTTTCGATAACTGACCATGAGGCATTCTTAATAAGATTTGCGACGCTCCCAATCTTATCATCTGCGCCCCGATGGTCAAACTCTAAAACCACAGGGTCCATTTCGCCACAGTCCTGACAAGGGTGAGTCATCAAGAAATCAAAAACCCGTTGAGCATTAGCCTCTCTGATCTTGCTTCGGCTTTCATTATGACTAGCCCGATATCTTTCGTGATCTCTGTAATATCGAGTCCGCCAATTTTCACTAGCACATTCTTTGCACCAGGACGCCTTACCGTCTCTGGCTTTAATCCTGTTTGAGAATAACTCGACTGATTTCTCAAGGCCACACCTGGTGCACCTTTTCATTGGTTTCATGCCTTCTATGCACGAAAATGGTGCATACGAACGGTGAAAAAAACTGGTACCCCCGGCAGGGCTCGAACCTGCGACCTACGGCTTAGAAGGCCGTCGCTCTATCCAGCTGAGCTACGGGAGCATATCAAAAATCAACTTCTAATCTTAGCGATTGTTGCAATCCTAGTCAAACAATTTGAAAAGGCCCCAAAACAACAAGCTCAAGATGCCTAAAAGAAATGGCGCGATTGCGTATAAAGTTAGCCAATATCCCTCGCGTTTGAATGTAAATCTAAGCAGCCGCATTCTGCCTTTCACGCAGAACCGATAACATTTGTTCGAAAACTTCGGCGAGGTCGAGTTCACTCGTATCAATTACGACGGCATCATCGGCTATGGTCAGCGGGGAATCTTCGCGTGAGACGTCGCGTTCGTCGCGTTCGTTGATCTCGGCGAGGGTTTGTTCGTAAGTCGAAACGCGGCCCTTCGATTGATCTTCAGTGTGGCGGCGACGGGCGCGAGCTTCGGGTTTGGCTGTGAGGAAAAACTTGGTGTCAGCGTTTGGGAAAACTACGCTGCCGATGTCACGGCCTTCGAGGACGCAGCCGTTTGGGGCCGATTCGCCAATTCCGCGTTGATGCTCGACCATAATCCGGCGGACCTCTGAGATGGTCGAAACCACCGACGCTGCCTGAGCGATCTCAAGCGTACGGATCTCGGCGGTGACATCGGCGTCATCGAGAAATATTTTCAAATCGTCCGGTTCGCCGCCAAGTTCGATCTTTGCGTTCTCGGCGATTGCAGCAATCCGGTCGATATCGCGATACGGAACGCGGGCGCGGTCAACCGCGAGCGCCACCGCCCGATACATCGCACCGGTGTCGAGGTAAAGCAGGTTCAATTTCTTGGCAAGCATCTTGCCGAGCGTGGATTTGCCCGCTCCGCTTGGGCCGTCGATAGCGATTATCATACAAAGTTAAAAGTGGAAAAGGGAAAAGTGAAAGGGTGAAAAAGTTGCGGATGATCTATCAAACTTTTTCACTTTTTCCCTTTTCGACGTTTTCACTCGCGATCGTTTTTTTGATCTTCGGTGGTAGTTTATCAAAAACGAGTTGGTATGACTTCTCGATGAGAGATTTTAGTTCGTCCGCCGTGACGGCGTCGAGACTCGCGATGCGAACCCATTTATAACGGCCGACATAGGCGGCCGGATCGATTCCTTCGCGTTCGATCAACTCGGAGAACATTTCAGGAGTGCATTTTAGCGACAGCCCGCCAGCGATCGAATCAGCGCCCGTGACGCAAAACATCTTTGCCCCGACACAAAAACACAGGTCGGCGCCCCATTTAATATCCTCGGTCGCACCAGGGAATGAGAGACAAAATTTTCGGAGTTGTTCGAGGTTCATCACCTATCTAAAACAGCTAGCAGCTATTAGCTTACAGCCGATAGCTGCTTTTTGATTACGGCGCCGAGGGCCGAGATGGTCTGGTCGATGTCATTCGAGTTTATATCCAGATGCGTTACCATCCGAATTTTACTACCGAAACCGCTTGCCAGAATTCCATTTTTCTTCAACGCCGCACAGATTTCACCTGATATCCGCCCAGTTTCTGAGATGTCGAAGATGACAATGTTTGTCTCGACCGTTTCGACATCGAGGGCGATGCCGGGTATGGCGGCGAGGCCGATGGCGAGGGTTTTGGCGTTGGCGTGGTCTTCGTGGAGGCGTTTGGGTGATTCTTCGAGAGCAATCAGTCCGGCGGCGGCGAGGATGCCGGCTTGGCGCATGCCGCCGCCGAGGCGTTTTCGCCAGATGCGAGCTTCTGTAATGAAATCGTGAGAGCCGACAAGCACCGAGCCAACCGGAGCACCGAGACCTTTTGAGAGGCAGAATTGGATTGAATCGCAGTTTTTAGTAAGCTCGGCGACCGTAGTATCGTGTGCGACGGCCGCGTTAAAAATGCGGGCGCCGTCGACATGGACCGGCAGGCCGATCGCATGCGCTTTTTCGCTCAGATCGGCACAGCGCTCTGCGGACATGACACGGCCGCCGGCGAGATTTAATGTGTTTTCGATACACAGCAGCCCGGTTTGCGTGTGGTCATAAATGCCGTCGGCACTGACCGCCGGAGCGATGTCGTCCCACGTCAAAATTCCCGACCCGTCACCGCTCCTGACAGGCCGGATCGTTACCCCGGCAATTATCGAGGCTGCTCCGACCTCGTAATTAAAAATATGCCCACGTTCCTCAATTATTACCTCGTCGCCGGGCTGCGTGTGAACCTTCACCGCGATCTGATTGCCCATCGTTCCCGATGGCACAAACAACGCGGCTTCCTTGCCAAAAATCTCGGCGGAGCGCTCCTGCAAACGGTTTACGGTCGGGTCTTCACCATAAACGTCATCGCCAACCTCAGCCGCAGCCATTGCCCGACGCATCGCTTCCGTTGGTTTGGTAATTGTGTCGCTGCGAAGATCGATCATGGAATTTGCCAACCGGCTCTCTTCGCACCGGCCGTATAGGAGCTTTCGAGAAAATCAATAATAGCGGTTCTTGGAGTTTCCGCCTGCCGCACGTCGTCATACATTAACAATGCCATCGAGCCGTCGGGCGTCCAGAATGCGGTGTCGGGCTGTAGCGGTTCGTTGGCCAAGGCGTCGGGTTTGGGGGCGGTGTATGAGTAAAACGCGGGTGCGGCCACGCTATTTTCTTTATCGTCGCCGAACCAGAAACCAAAGCTGATGACTTCGTGCGAGTAGGCTTCGAGCTCGACCATTCCGGCGCCGTTGTGCGGCGGTACGCGTTTGCCGGAAAATCTTGTCAGCGCCAAGTCGAAGCTGTGCCAGAATAGATGCACGGGCGTCGATTTGCCGGTGAAGCGGCCGCGGAACTCCTCGAAAATGTTATCGACCGCGACGAGAATTCGGTGAAAACGCTCGACGTATTCTTTGTCATACGATTTGTTTTCATGATCTTCGGCAAACGGCGTGGTTGATGGAGCTTCGTAGGGTACGGCCCAGATGTGCGGGTGAATTCCGAGCTTTGCGAGATTAGCAAAAACGCTGGCGTAAAAATCGGCAACGCTGAGGCCGTCATAAAGAGCAAAATCCTCGACGCGGCCATCGCTCGTGCGCATTTTTAACTCGTGGTCGTGAAAGTCGAACTCGATCTCAAAACTGCCGGCTTCGTAAGGTATTGAGCGCGTCGTGAGCCCACGCGGGCTGACGTAAAACGGCACATGCCACCAGTGGTTGACCGGCGGATGTGTCTTTAAACGTATCTTGCCGGCGATCTGTAGATACAGATGCAGCGTGTTCTTGGTTGGTCGCCACGCGTCGAGCGGCATCGGCGGAAACATTGGTTCATTAACGGTCATCGTTTTTGTAGCGGCGAATAAAAAGCCCCACCCGCTACCGCAGGTGGTACTGACCTATTTCGCCTTTTCCTCGATCTCGAGAATATCGCCTTCCGTGAAAAGGTATGTTCATATGCTCGTCTACTTTTGGCGTACAGCGGCGGAGCCATTCGAGGGCCATGACGGCGTGTTCGATCTCTTCGTCGCGGTTGTGTTCGAGGATCTTTTTGAGCTGTTTATCAGTTGTCTGCTCGGCACGTTGATTGTACCAATCGACGGCCTCCAGTTCCTCTTGGACCGATTTGATCGCCCGTGAAAAATTGCGCGATTTCTCACTCATTTTATCGTAATCTTCATGCCATTCCGCACTTGTAGCCATTTAGTTTGTTCCCCTTGTTAATAAAAAATTCGTCGCTCTGTTACCGAGGCTCAGCATTAAGCTTAGAGAATTTGGAACACTCCGTCGTCGATTGGCCTCGCAAGAACTTTTTCAATACTACGCCTCGAAATGAACCAACTCAAATTTTGGACTAGAACCGTTGGCGTAGGCGATAGATAATGAGTATATTTTAGGCTAAGGAGAAAAAATTATGTCGAAAGTTAACGCAATACCCGCCGGTTACGAAGGCGTCACGCCATACCTCATCTGTAAAAACGCTGAGGCGGCGATCGAGTTTTATAAGCGAGCTTTTGGGGCCGAGGAACTATTCCGGATCGGTTCGCCCGGAATGGTCGGTCACGCGGAATTAAAAATCGGCAACGCGATATTTATGCTGGCTGACGAGCATCCCGAAATGGGTGCGTTGAGCCCGGAATCGGTTGGCGGCTCACCAGTGAGTTTCCTGGTTTATGTCGAAGATGTCGACAGCTTTGCGGCCAAAGCGGTTTCGGAGGGGCTTGAGGAACTGCGTCCGGTTGCCGATCAGTTTTACGGCGATCGATCGGGACAATACAAAGACCCTTTCGGCCACGTCTGGTCGCTGGCGACCCACATCGAGGATGTTTCGCCCGACGAGATGAACACCAGGGCCGCCGCGATGTACGGTTAACCGGACGGAATCAAAACACCCGTTGTACCTGCACGTTCTATCAATTCGTGCATCTTTGTTTGAACTGTGTTTCGGATTGATCGTAGGTGATCGTCCGTGTCCGCTTCGAACCGAAGCACGAGAATGGCCTGCGTGTTCGACGCTCGCACGAGACCCCAACCGCGTTCGAAGTTTATCCGTGCGCCGTCGATGGTGATAACCTCGTTTGTTTTTGAGAACTCTTTCGCTAGTTTTGCGACGACATCAAACTTTAGGCTGTCGGAACAATCCACTCGTAGTTCCGGCGTCGAAAACGTTTGAGGTATATCGGCGAAGAGTTCCGAAAAGTTTTTGTCGGTTTTGGATAACATTTCCAAGACTCTCGCTCCCGCATAGGTTGCGTCGTCAAAGCCATAAAACCGGTCGGCAAAGAATATGTGCCCGCTCATTTCGCCTGCCAAAACCGCGGCGATTTCCTTCATTTTAGCTTTAATGATCGAGTGTCCGGCCTTTCCCATCAGCGCCGTACCGCCGTGGTTTTTGATGTCGTCGAAAAGCGTTTGTGAACATTTGACCTCGGCAATGATTGTCGCGCCGGGATTTTCGGCCAAAACTGTGCGTGAGATTGGGATCATTAGCTCGTCGCCCCAGATGATGCGGCCGTTTTCGTCGACGACACCGATACGATCGCCATCGCCGTCGAAGGCGATGCCGATGTCGGCTTTATTTTCGCGGACGGCAGCGATCAAATCCTGTAGATTTTCTTCGACTGTCGGGTCGGCGTGGTGGTTTGGGAATGTTGAATCTGGTTCCGTAAACAACTCGATAATCTCGACGCCGAGCGCTCGGTAGACGGGCACCGCCGTCACGCCGCCCATGCCATTGCCGCCATCGACGACGGCTTTAAGCTTTCGCGGCCCGAGATCGATCTTAGAAACAATATCTGCGATGTAATCGTCAAGCACCTCGATTGTTTCGACCGGGCCACGGTCAGAAACGCAAGTGTGAACGAGCGTACCAGCTTGATCTACAGCGGGGACGCTCCCTAACTGTCGCGTTTCTGCCCGTAGTGCGATCTCTTTTATCTCCTGAATTTGCGAACCAAAAAGCGATGCGGTTCCGAGGCAGATCTTAAAACCGTTGTGGTCGGGCGGATTGTGCGAACCGGTAATCATAACGCCACCATCTACATCGCGCGTAAACGTGGTGTGATACAGAACGGGCGTCGGAACCATGCCGATCAATACCGCGTCGCAGCCGGTTTGGTTTAGACCTCGACTTAAAATTTCACAAAACCCAGGCGAACTCGCGCGTGCATCGTACCCGATGGCGATGACCCGCGCTCCGTTTTGCCGAAAAAATGTCCCGATTGCACGGGCCAGGACGGCGACCGTCTCGGCGGTCAGGTGATCGCCAACGATGCCGCGAATGTCATATTCTCTAAAAATATTTTGATTCATAGCCGCTCTCGCCGTAATCAATTCTCACGCATCACGACCCGGTAGGCAATGCGATGGTTATGGTTTTAGAGACTGGAGGGTGAGCATCCTGCTCACCGCTGCGGGGCGAGCAAGATGCTCGCCCTCCAGTCAACCCGAAACCGCTCTAGTGTTTCGAATGGCGGTTTTTGATATACTCTCGGTTTGCACATGGGCAACAGCCGCGGCCCGTTTGGCATCGAATTTATGCGTCGATTTCTAATTTCAACACGTCCGTTTATGAAGCAATCGTTTAGTTTTTCTTTTCTCCAATTTGTTGTTTTGGCTTGTGTTTTTGCGGCCACCCTATCGGCCCAAACCCCGACGCCCTCTCCGACCCCTACGCCGATTAGTGACGATCCGGGTGCGACAAAGGTTTTCGAGGTCCGTTTACCGGTGACGGTGACACAGAAAGACAAGCTCATCGGCGGCCTGACCAGGAATGACTTTGCCATTTTTGAGGACGGAGTTCAGCAGGAAGTGACGTTTTTCTCGGACGAAAAGACAAATCCTGCTGTCTATGTCGGCGTCCTGATGGATACGTCGCCATCGGCGGCGGGAAAGATCAATTTCTCAAAGGAAGCCGCAAAGAATTTTATTTTTACGGTTACGAGGCTTCGCAAGGACAAAGCGGCGTTTATGACCTTTGACCACGAGGTGACGCTGCAGCAGGATTTTACCGATAAACTCGATCTGCTCGACCGGGCGGTTGATAAGGTCAAGAAACCGGGTTCGCAGACCGCTCTGTATGACGCAGTATGGCAATTTACCGATGAAAAGCTGCGAAATGTGCCCGGCCGCCGCGTGATCGTCATCATTACCGATGGCGACGATACGTTTAGCCGGGCGGAGCTAAAAGACGCAATCGATATCGCGCAGCGAACTGAGACAACCATTTTTGGCATCTCTACAAAGGCCGGTTTTCTCGGGACCGTTCCCGGCGTCGAGGCCGGAACGGTAAAGGACAAGGGCGATAAATTGCTCACACAGCTTTGCGAAGACACCGGCGGCCAGGCGTTTTTTACTGGCGACATGATCGAGCTCGAGCGGGCCTTTACACGCGTCTCGCAGGAACTTCGCTCGCAATATCTGATCACGTACAAACCGGCGAATCAAAATTACGACGGCCGTGAGCGAAAGATCGAGGTCAAAATGGTCGGGGAAAAATCTGGCAAATATAAGATACGAACGAAAACGAGCTATCGGCAGATAAGGGATAGTTTGAAGTAGGAGATTCACGATGTTTTTGAGAAAAGCGTTTTTGGCGGTTTTGGCAGCGGCGTTTTCGCTTGTCTGGCTGATCGGTTTTTCCGATACCCAGGCGCAGCAGGCCCCGACAAATCCGCCCGCTAAATCTGGTTCACCTACGCCAACGCCGATCATTGATGATGAGGTGATAAAGGTCGATAGCGATGTCGTGAATGTATTGTTTACGGCCCAGGACCGCAATCGCCGCCTGCTGACAACCCTCGCGCAGGGCGACATAAAGATCCTCGAGAATGGTCAGCCGCAGGAGGTCGTAGCCTTTTCGCGGCAGGTTGATCTGCCGCTGAGCCTGGCGATTCTTATTGATGTCAGCGCATCGCAGGAGCGTACGCTGCCCGAGGAAAAGTTGGCGGCGATCTCTTTTCTTGAAACGGTGATTCGACCAGCAAAGGACGAGGTATGCGTCATCTCGTTCACCGGCGAAGCGACGCTCGAACAGGGGCTGACCAACAATCTACAGCGTCTTCGCCGGGCCGTCAGTTCGGTTCGATTTATCCCGCCATCCGGTTACATCGGCGGCGGAGTGATCGCCGGTGGGACACCGCCGATCTCGGGCGATAATCAGGCGATACAGGGTTCGACCGCGATTTGGGATGCGATTTGGGTCACATCTGACGAAATACTAGGCCCCGCGCCGGAACGCACTCGACGGGCCATTATCCTGCTGAGCGACGGTGTGGACACTTTTAGTAAGAAAAAGCTGGATGAGGCGGCACAGGCCGCGTTAAAGTCCGAGGCGATAATTTATTCAATCGGTATCGGCGATAATTTTTACAGCGGCGTTGACCGTGGATCGCTAAACAAGATTTCCGAAAAAACCGGCGGTCGAGCATATTATCCGCGCGACGAAGGCGAGCTGCGCGACGCGTTTCGGCAGATCCAGGACGAGATGCGTTCCCAGTATCTGATCGCCTATGAGCCGACCAATCAAAACCGCGACGGATCATACCGAAAGATCGAAATACAGCTTGCCAACCCACAGCTAAAAAATGACAAGGTAAAGGTCACCCACCGGCAGGGCTATTTTGCCAAGTCGGGATCGAAAAAATAAGGTGTGTTAAACTGCGCTCTCGGCTTTGCTGAGGAGTTTGGTCCGGTGTTGTGGGCATGGTATTTCAAAAATAAGGGGTGAATTTTTTTGTATTTTAAATTGTCTCGGGTTTTTTCGTCATAAATGGTGTTTTTAAATGTGGCACGTGCCACATTTTGACCGTCTGAGATTGTCGCGGGCCAGTATCTATGGGGGTTGGACGGGCGAACTGCTTCAAATTAACAGAGAAAATTCAAGCCCCCTGGTTGCCCTAAAAACGGCCCCAGTCGACCGAATTCAGTCCGATTGGTAGAGGTTTTCGCCCAACTGGTCAAAAGTGTTTCCAGGGGAAAGATCGTTACCAGTAAATCAGGAATATGATTTTCGCGTACCACATGAGGCGCGGGCGGGCAAGCCCGCCGCCTAACTATATTTTCGAAGAATTCATAATTACTGGGCCTTCAAAACCCATCCTTTGGGATCAACAGTAGGTAACGCTCCTCCAGCAAAAGGGATATCCGCCATGCCGTTCTTCATCTCGATGCGCTGAAACTTTCCGTTTACTTCTACATCAATCGGCATCGGAAAAAGCATATTATTTGGTGTTTCCCACCGCAATCCCATTTTACAGTTGCTGAGACAATCACTGACCGTCGTTCCAATCAGCTTCGGCAATTTTGGCTGTCGCAGATAAACCTCAAAAAACCAATCCAGTTCCATTCCCGATTCCTGTTCGGCGATGGCGAGGAAATCGTCGGTGTTAACAAGCCGGGTTTGGCGGCCATCGGTGAGGGCTTCCATTTCTTTGGTTGGGTACGACATGCGGCGGAGAGCGCGGAAGAATTTTTCGTCGCCGATGAGGTAGCGGAGCGTGTGCAGGATGTATGCTCCCTTGCCGTAGATATCGCCATCGGAATTGAGATAATCCGGCTCGGACATGTAAACCTGATAGGCGATCTTTGCATCGCGTGGTGCGACGCTCTGTTTGTTCTTAAAACCGCGGGCCCGGTTTTTCATTGCTGTTAAATACGCCTCTTTGCCTTTTGTTTCCTCGACCCACAGCGTGTCTAAAAATGACTGAAAGCCCTCATGGATCCAAAAATCGCGCCAGTCGCTGGCTGTGACGAGATTGGCCCACCATTCGTGGCCGTATTCGTGAAACATCAACCAGTCGAAGCCATCGGGAGCAAACTGATATTTGTTGCCATAAGCAATCGCGGTCGAATGTTCCATACCAAGATGCGGCGTTTCGACGATCCCGAGTTTTTGGGAGCGGAAAGGATATGGGCCAAGGTATTTTTCAAAAAAAGCATTGTATTTCTTGGTTTCCTCGATCAGTTTTGGACCTTTTTCAACATTTTCGGGCAGGATATAAAACTCGATCGGGATCATTTCACCAGTGATACTTTTGACCGAATCCTTTATTAAACGATACGGAGCAGCGTTAAAGACGAGCGAGTAGTTTGAGATCGGATTGGTCATGTGCCAGGAAAAAGTCGTGTACTCGCTGTTTGGCTTCGTTGTTCCGACCAACTTTCCCGGACCGACGGCGACCAGACCATTTGGTACCGAAATATTCATCTTTGCCGTTGCCGGCTTGTCCGAAGGATGATCTTTGCACGGGAACAACAGATCGGCGCCGTCATTCTGCAATGCGACCGAAACCCAATCAGCGCCGCTCGGCGTTTTCTCCCACATAAATCCACCGATCCAGGGCGCCCGCGGAGCCACACGCGGCACACCGGCGTAGCTGATCACCGTTCTGATCTCGTCGCCGACCTGTTTGGTCAGCGGGAACCATATCCAGATTTCGTCTGTCTTACGCTGGTATTTTAGATCGCTTTTGCCATCGCTCACATTCTCCACCGTAAACGGCGTGTCGAGATCGAGCACGATGACGTTTGTCGGAATAACCGTGCGGGCAATCATCGTCGTAACGCCCGAAATGCTCTTGGCGGTCGGTGTGACGTTGAGATTGATCTCGTACGATTGAACGTCAAAAACCGCCTGCTCGAATTTCAGCGGCCCGCCGGTATCAGTTGGGCGGACGCCAAGCTCGCGCTGGGCGGTCAGCCCACCCACGCAGATGAGAAGGATCAAGGTCAGTAGAAAGAATCGGTTTTTCATAATCTTATTATCGAAACTCGCGGCGTAAAACACGTTCCCAATATAGCGCAGAATCTTTTCGCCGGGAACGCAGGAGCCCTCGCCTGGCTACGCCGCTTCCTACGGCGTGATAGCTCTTGGGCATTATTCAAGTTGAATAATCGCCACGCTCGTCAGCGTCCTGAAGCAGGACGCTCGCAAGCAGGGATGCATGCTCCAGTCGATTCGCTTTACACTTGAGCCGCAATTACGGAAAATGTATCGCATGATCGCACGAGCTTGGTTTACGTTAATATTTGCCGTTTTGTTTACAAGTATCAGGGCTGAAGGTCAGGCCGTCGGCTCGCCATCACCAACGCCGGCGACCGAGCCCGCAAAAACTAACTCTCGCCCCGCTTCAGCACCTGCGGCTGAGCCGTATGACAAGGCTGACGTAAAAACGATGGCGGCGAAGTGTGTTAAGTTCGAAACAGAGACCGGTGATATCGAGGCCGAGATGTATCCGGAAAGCTCGCCTGAGACGGTTCGGAGTTTTCTTAACCTTGTCGCAACGGGAGCCTTCGACACGACCACATTTAGCCGCGTGGTTCCGGGCTTCGTTATTCAGGGCGGCAACGTTTGGACGCGGACCGGCGGTGTCAGTCGCGAACTTGGAGCCAGGGCCCGTCGCACGATCCCGGACGAACCGAACAAGATTCTTCACGAACGCGGAGTTTTATCAATGGCCCGGGCTGACGAGCCAAATACCACGACGACGAATTTTTTCATCCTCGTTGGTACCGGCACGCATCTCGACGGAAAATTCGCTGCTTTTGGCCGCGTGAAAACCGGAATGGACGTCGCGGATGCGATCAATAGAGCCGCCGTTACGGAAGAAAAACCGGAAAAACCGGTGAGGATCAAGAAAGCCAGCGTTTACAATTGTCCGCCGCCGCAATAAAGTCTCAGAAATTTAGCCACAGATTAGCTCAGATAGCGCGGATAAGATTTTTTTCTTGATCCGCGTCATCCGGTTTATCAGTGACTAATTCTTTTCCTTCTTAACTTGCCGCCCTTTACTCAGGCGGTTCTGACATTTCATCCAACGTCATACGATATTCATTTGCCATCGACGGATGGCCGTGGGAAATGGCTACGTCGATACCTTTCCGATAACTTTCGATCGCCTTATCGCGATTGCCTGAGAGATTGTAGGCATTGGCCAGTACGCCGCAGGCATTGCCCTCGTCGTCAAATTTTGCGAGGTATGTTTCGAGCAGCTCGATCACCTTCGAGTGTTCAGCAAGTTTTTCATATTCCTTCGCCAACCCGAACATCACCATTGTATTCTCAGGATCAGTAGCGAGCATTTGTTCGAAAACTTCGATACGGTTCTGCATTAAGATATCTTAACGCAAAGACGCCAAGCTGCTAAGACGCAAAAGAAAATCAAATTACTTGGCGTCCTTTGCATCTTTGCGACTTTGCGTTAAAAAAGTCTTTGTTGGACTGGCATGGCGACGGCTTCGGGTTCGGCGGCTTTTTCGTGCTGTTTGAATCCGAGACGTTTTGCGTGAAATTCGAATAGCCTGGTCGTCACTTCCCACTGCTCGGTTTTGCCGGTGCTGCGATCTTTGTACGTCGCGTGACGGAGCGTGCTGCCGCGTTCGCGTTTCATGGTGTTGATTATCTTTGTGACGCGTGTTGGCGGAAGGCGCTCGTGCATTTTCTGAACGAAATACTCTTCGATCGAATCTGTGTCCAGGTGCAGCATCGACATAAATGCTCGCGTCGCCCCTGCATCCTTCGCACGTTCGAGCAGGCCGGGAATGTCTGATTCATTGTAGCCGGGAATGACAGGAGCGATACCGATGCCGGTCGTGATGCCTTCGTCGGATAGCATCTGCATCGCCCGAAAGCGCGCCTCCGGGACCGGCGTGTACGGCTCGAAAGGATTCGACTTCTCCTTGGTCAAAAAGGGGAGTGAAAAAAAGACAGCGACCTTTTTCAACTTTTTCAGAAGGTCGATATCACGCGTCACGAGTGGCGCTTTTGTAATTACACCGACCGGTACCTGAAAATCGACGCAGACCGCAAGGCACTGTCGCGTCAGTTCGTAACTCGCCTCAAGTGGCAGATAAGGATCGGTCGCGAACGAAAAGTCAAGATGCGGCATATTGTCTCTCGTTTTTTTAAGTTCCTGCCGCAGCAGTCGTGGAGCGTTCAGCTTTACAACGATCTTCGTCTCAAAATCGGTACCTGCCCCATACCCCAAGTACTCGTGATACTGTCGTGCGAAACAGTAGGTGCAGCCGTGAACGCAACCGCGATAGCAATTGACAGTATAACGCCAACCGCCCTCCCAATCGGAGGCGAATGCTTTGGTAATGATCTTCTTTGTGCCGGTCTCCTCGAAGATCTCAAGCTTGGTCGGAGGTGGCTCACCGACATATTCGGCGGTGTATTTGTTGTAGGGATTTGGAGGATTAACTATCTGTCGCACATGTGCAACAATAGTGCATCTGCACACAAAACACAAACTTAGATTCAAGAAATAAGGGCACCGTATCCAAAATCTCGATCCGCCAGACCGGTTATTCCGCGTAGTCAACCAGTTCGTCACAAATCCGTCCGGCGGCTTTACCGTCCCAGAGTGGTGGAATCTTCGCGTCTGCTTGCCGCTTCGCTCCATTGAGGACCTCGGTAGCCGCTTGTTTGATCTTTGCGGGATCTGTGCCGACGAGGACGTTTGTTCCCAGTTCGATTGTGACGGGACGCTCGGTGTTGTGCCTCAGTGTGAGACACGGAATGCCGAGAACCGTGGTTTCTTCCTGCAATCCGCCCGAATCGGTCAACACCAGCCGCACTCCGCTGTAGAGCCGCATAAAATCGAGATAGCCGAGCGGGTCGATCAGACGGATATTGGAACTCGCGATCTTTGCGTCAAAACCGAATTCCGCGATCTTTGCCCGCGTACGCGGATGAACTGGAAAGATGATCGGCAGCCGCTCGGAAACTGTCACAAGTGCATCGAGAATTCCCTCAAAAACATCGCGTTCATCCACATTTGAAGGGCGATGCAGCGTTACCACGCCGTATTCGCCCGCTTCGATGCCGAGATCTGTGCGAACGGGCGAGCTTTCGGCGATCTTCAGGTGTTCGAGCAGGGAATCGATCATCACATTCCCGACAAACTTCACGCGTTTGCTGTCGATGCCCTCCGATTTCAGGTTAACGTCGGCGTCCCGTGAAGTCGTCA
>CAVTYF010000002.1:0-24960 GCA_963738935.1 uncultured Acidobacteriota bacterium
TGGAGTTCCTGTTCCGCTCACTCGCGATTCTCGCGGAGAGTTTGTTGCTTTCAGGCCGCTTAACCAGTTGCGAGAATTTTCCCGATCTCAGAGGCTACAACCTTTACTTCTATCCGCGTCGACCATCTGGTAGCGACGAACCATCAACTTTCGCTGCGTTTCGGCTACAACCCGAGCAACGTTAACGGCATTCAGGACGAATCACAGAATCAGACGCTCGGCCAGAACGATTATTCGCGAACGGGTATTCAGCGGCTAAAGGACACTTCGTTTGGAGCGTCGCTCGCCAGCGTTTTGCCAAAGAATCTGGTCAACGAAGCGTATTTTAATTTCGGACGCAGAAAAGCTACGTTCGATTCACAGGTTCCGAGCGTTGCCCATCAGATCGCCGGAACCGGATTCATTGGGTCTAATCCATTCTCACCGGTTGATCGCACTGAAAAAAGGTTTCAGATACGCGACAACATGACGTGGTCTACGGGCAATCACAACGTTAAGTTCGGGGCCGACTTCAATTTTATCGACATCAACGCCAGCTTCGAACTGAATTTCCCGGCGTTGTTCAATTTCAGCCAACAGTCAGGAGGCAGGCTTGTTACCGGGTGTGATGCGGCGACGCTTCCGGCTGGTGTCCCGAGATGTCCGGCGTTCACGGCAAATCAAACTTACGGACTTGGATTTCCGAGCGTCTTTATCCAGGGTTTTGGCAACCCGATCAGTTCTATCAAGAACAAACCAATCGCATTCTTTATTCAGGACACATGGAAGGTCGTAAAAAACTTCACGCTGAATTTCGGTGTTCGTTATGACGTCGAATTTACTAACGAATTCGCCCCGACGGCCTTTCGCGATCCGCTCACAGGCATCACGTTGTCTGAGCAGGACGTTCAAACTGCTCAGGATGCATTGAATGTTACACAAGGGTTTCCGCGTGATAACAATAACTTTGCACCGCGTCGTGGCGGTGCTTGGGATGTTTTCGGCAATGGCAAGACAATACTGCGTGCGCCGGCGGAATCTTTTACGATCACCCACTTCTTGCGGTAGCCTTTAACTCGGACATCGCGGATGGTTCGCAGCAGCAGCAGGCGACGTTGATCCCGATTGGCGGCCCCTCACCCACGGGTTTGTTCAATGCTTTTCAGGTTTTTCACGGTACGGTCTGCGGTGTTCAAGGATCTGCCGCCGCGATTTGCGGTGCTGCGGTGACACCGGGCGTGGCTGCTTCTTCGCAATATCAGTTTGGCTTCCAGAGATTTAACTCTGCAAATTTTACAGGCTTTGGCCCGATCCTGCCCTTCACACTGCATGTTGCTAAAGACTTCCAGTATCCCGATGCGTTTCAGGGCAATCTTGGGATCGAGCAAATGATCGGCAAAGACATGTCGTTTTCGGCTAGCTATATCACCGTTAATGCGCGGCATCTTGCTCATCCGCAGGACGTCAACACCGTAAATACAGACGCTCTTCGGGAAAACTACCGACGCTTTGCAGTTAATAATCCCGCGGCTCAATTTGCGGGATGCACAGCGGCGACACCGAATGCTCCGAGCTGTTTTCCAAGTGGCCTAACAGCTGCTGCCTTCGAAGTTTCGCTTCCAACAGCCAGTAATGCGAATTACACCGTTGTCATACCGGGCTTGATTGCCGTCAATAACGCAACAGGTCAGCGAATTGTAAACCCCATTGCTGCTAATTATTTCCGGCGGCTTGGACCTAATTACTTTTTCGTTGCGTCTGTCACAGGCGGCGCGGTAACAAAGGCGATTTTCGATTCTCAACTCACAGGCAGTGTCCGAACCCCGGGGCCGATCAATCCGTATTCGGACGTTAATGCACAGCTTTCTGATGGTAATTCGTATTACAACGCTCTGAACCTCGAATTGAAAAAGCGCTTTTTCGAGCAACATTCAGTTCTTTGCTACCTATACGTGGTCACATTCGATTCGATGACTCGTCGGATCTACAGACGCTTCTAAAACCGCAGGACAATACGAATTTCCGTGCAGAGCGTTCCGACTCGCTTTTCGATCAACGGCATCGTTTTGTTTTCAGCGGAATTTTGGGATCGCCCAATCGTTGGAGATCAGGAAATAGCTTCCAGAAATTCCTTCATGGATTTACGCTTGCACCTATCATCGAGATCGGCTCCGGCAGGCCGTTTAACATCATCGCTCCGGGCGATGCCAATGGCGATTTTCAAAGCACCAACGAGCGGCCGACCGTTCGATCCGATGGAACGCTTTGCCAAACCGCTCTGGATACAAACTGTTTTACGGGAATCTTTCCGGCAAATGGCAACCTCGGACGCAATATGGGCATAACACACGGATTCTTTTCGGTCGATATTCGCGTCTCCCGAAAGATCACCTTTGGCGATCGAATCAGCTTGGACCTTATCGGAGAGGTATTTAATCTGTTCAATAGATTTAATGAGGCCGGGGCAAATCCTTTTTACAATGTGGTAAACGGTTTCGGTCAACGAAGCAGCAATGGCAGGTATTTTAGCCAATCGACATCCGCATTCGATCCGAGACAGTTTCAGTTCGGTGCGAAGTTGAATTTCTAACCGTTCTTCAAGGCATTCGAAACGGCTGTCTAGCTTTTGCCGGACGGCCGTTTTTCATTTTTGCGGTCACTAGTGTCCGGTTAAACAGAATTATACGACTGTAAGTAATTGATTTATTTGTGATTTACAGCAATTTGTCGATTTTTCGATTTCAATTGGTTTTGAGAGAGTTTTAAACTCACTCAAAATGCAAAACGGAAAATACATTTTCGCACAGTTATTTGAAAATTTACCGAGATACGAGTTTGAAAAATGCGTTGCTCGCTACAACGGCAATTCACGGGTCAAAGGTTTTACCTGCTGGATTCAGTTTCTGGTGATGTCGTTTGGACAACTGACAAATCGGATGAGTCTCCGCGACACGGTAAGTTGTCTGGCTGCGCATCAAAAGAAACTTTATCATTTGGGCATCAATTTTGCGGTCAACCGGTCGACATTAGCCGAAGCAAATGAAAATCGAAGCTGGCAGATTTATGCCGATTTTGCTCAAGTGTTGATTCAGCGGGCAAGACCGCTTTATCTCGATGACGACTTCGGTTTGGAGGTTTCAGGTGCCGTTTATGCGCTTGACTCAACCACCATCGACCTTTGTTTGAGCGTCTTTTGGTGGGCAAAATTCCGGCGAGCCAAGGCTGCCATCAAGTTGCACACTTTGTTGGATTTACGTGGCAATTTGCCGACTTTTATTCAGATTACCGAAGGCCTTACGCACGACGTTAACATCCTCGACGAACTCGTTTTTGAGCCGTTGGCGATCTATCTGATAGACAAAGCCTACATTGATTTTGCCCGACTTTATCGAATAAATCAGGCCTCGGCTTTCTTCGTCACTCGGGCAAAAAGCAATCTTGCATGCTCGCTCGTGTGCTCAAGAAAAATTGACAAAGAACTCGGTTTGAGATGTGATCAAACCATCAAATTGACCATCGAAAAATCAAAAAAAGCGTATCCTGAAAACCTTCGGCGGGTAAAATATTATGACAAAGAACAGGATAAATCGTATGTTTTCCTGACCAATAATTTTGAAATATCCGCGATCGAAGTCGCTCTGCTTTACAAACATCGCTGGAAAATCGAGCTCTTTTTCAAATGGATCAAGCAGCATTTGAAAATAAAAACCTTTTGGGGCGAAAGCGAAAACGCCGTCAAAACTCAAATCTGGATCGCTGTGTGCTCCTATTTAATTGTGGCAATTGCCAAAAAAGAAATGAAAATCAACCGAAATCTTTACGAAATACTGCAAATAATTTCAGTCTCAGTTTTTGATAAAACCCAATTAAATCAACTACTTAGCGAATATGATACACTAAACTCGAATGACCCAATATCTAAACAATTGATTCTATTCGACTTATAACCGGACACTAGTGGCGTAAAGAAATGTAAACTTTTATCTTTCCGTTACCGCATCGGCCTCGCGCCTGAGATGGCTGTTTCGATAGCCGTATGCGGCATAAATTATCAGTCCTAAAATCAGCCATAACCCAAACCGCAACCAGTTGGTTACGCCCAGTTCGGTCATTAAATACAGGCACAAAATAAGTCAAAGGATGGTATTAGAGACAGCCTTTTCCATAAGCTCAGATAGAGAAGTAAGGCTGCGACTGCGAGGAAGGCGAGCATCGGAATCTTATGCGAGAAAGCACTGATCCAGGACTCGGACTCTTCCTTCACTTTAATGCTGACGGAAAAAGCGTCACTTCCATTGGTAAGAGTGAGTTTTTGATCATCTTCCCTAGGGCTTACAACAGTTTCGCCAGCGGGTGTTTCGAAAATTACTTTCGATTTCTCCTCCGTTTGATCACCTTTTTTGTGGTTGGTCCCGAGATATCGATTTCCAACTCTCGCTTGGTGGTCGATACACTGAAAAACTCGACTAATGAAGAAAGTCCGGTTCCCAGAACTTGGGCCTTAGAATATTCGCGAGTGTCAATCGCTCTGATCGCGGAGGGATTCTCAGGCTCTACTATTTCGAGTTTCTCCGAAGAAATTCTGACGACATCCTTATTCGGATCATTTGAAGCATTAAGGGAAGAAATGCCGCTGAAATAGGCTAGTAAGAATCCAACAACGGAGAAGAATGGGAAAAATAAATTGTGAATTAATATAAGGCACGAACCGCGTTCCGCTTTCTTTGAACTCCTTATCCTTGAACAACACGCCGGCACAGACGACGAAAACGCGAAGAGCGTTCCGATACTGGCAGATCCGTGACCTCGGTCAGGTTCATAAACAGGGCCGGGATGGCGACCACAAAACCGGTTACGATCGTCGAAAACCATGGCGTCTTGAATTGGGGTGGATAGACGAAAATATCTTCGGCAGAAGCCCGTCGCGGCTCATCGCCATCCATAGACGCGGTTGGCCAAGCTGAAACACCAGAAAGACAGTAGCCAAGGCGATCACAGCACTAACCGCGATAATCCCCGCGACCCACGGAATGTTGGCTCCTTCGGGGCCGAAGACAAATGCAAGTGGATCGCCGACATCAAGTTCTGTATAGCTGACCATGCCCGTCAGGACAAGAGCGATGGCGATATAAAGCACTGTACATATCACCAGCTGAATAGTATCATCGCGA
Organism: uncultured Acidobacteriota bacterium; assembly: GCA_963738935.1. Classification (GTDB taxonomy): domain Bacteria; phylum Acidobacteriota; class Blastocatellia; order Pyrinomonadales; family Pyrinomonadaceae; genus OLB17. Next base: position 5,151 of record CAVTYF010000002.1, read on the forward strand.
TTGGCAGATCGCGTCTACGGATTTTTGCATTCCTCCGCAGTCGTAGAAAGAGCGTCAAACCCGATGTAAGCAAAGAAAACGGCCGACACGCCCTTCAGCACGCCGGTAATTCCGTTTGGTGCGAAAGGCGACCAATTCGCCGGGTTAACATAGATCGCGCCCAGAAAGATGACGAGCAAGATAATGCCGACCTTCAGCACGGTCATTATATTCGACGCAAACTTCGATTCGCGGATACCGATGTACACAAGTGCTGTAATGACCAAGGTGATCAACAATGCCGGCAGGTCGCAACGATAGGGATCGAACCGAGATGCGGGGCATTCGGCCAGGCCGAATATGCGTCCATCTGGCCGCAGCTAACAACCGCGTCCTTTGCGTCGCAGGCCTTTGCCAGAACATCCACCGTCTGTACCGCCGCGACGGCTTCCTGACGGCCGCAAATCCACGTTTTGCGGTCAGAAAATCCATCGTGAAATACAGCGGAATATCTATCCCGTAACCTTTCAAGCAAACCGGTAAAATAATCGCTCCAGGAGATCGCAACCGCGATGTTGCCGATCGCGTATTCGACGATCAAATCCCAGCCGATGATCCACGCAATAAACTCACCCAATCGAGGCGTAAGCATATGTATACGCCGACCCCGCGACCGGTATCCGCGAAGCAAATTCCGCATAGCAGAGAGCCGCAAAACGCACACGCAATCGCAGTAAAAATAAAAAGCAGTGCGACTGCGGGGCCGCCATTGTACGACGCCTTGTCCAACCATCGCGAAAATTCCCGCACCGATGATCGCCGCGATTCCCATCAGCGTCAGGTCGAAAACGCCGAGCGTGCGGCGAAGTGTTCCGGGCTGACCTGAATCTTGGTCGTGCTCCGAAAAGCCTGCGGCAGCGTCAGCCTGAATCTGTGCGATAGATTTCTTGCGGAATAATGAACTGATCATACTTTTTACCAATCAAAATCGAATCTGAATTTCAGATAAAATGCGGGGAAAATGCACCAAAAGGGAGCGACTAGCGAATTTTGAATGAAAATTGCTAAAGATGCAATGGAAATTGTATGAAATTAGGTATTTGTAGAGTGCAAAAGAATCGGGGCAGCAGTCGACACTGCAGTATTTCTGAAGAAATTCGGTTTTGTTTTCTCTTATTCATTCCTGTTCTTCTTATTCAGTAGTTTGATTTAGATCTTAACCACGGAACAAGAGGAACAGGAATGAACATGAAAGAGTATTAGAAATGATGAAGTATCCTATACATAAAAATCTAAACACATCGTTCGTTAATCTTGCGGCCCTTGTGCGTTATCTCAGGACCCTGCAGTTTGTCGGGACGATCCATATCGAGCTAAGCAGCTACGAAGCGGATATCGAATTTACGGCATCAAACACGATGCGGGCATGCGAACACGACCACATCGCGGGACGGATATCGCATGGCGAGCACGCCTTGCAGCGGATACTGATCCGAGCAAAAGAGCCGGGTGGTTTGGTCCATGTATACCAGAACACGCCGTTAGAGAGCGGTCAAAAGATCTATATAGACGAGTCAATCGTGGCGGGAGCGAACCGCATGGTTTCGAGCACCGGGGACACACCGGTAAGAAATTTTGGCGGCGGAAAAGGGCGGACTCAAACATCTGCCTACTCCTGTGACCAAAGTATCTGTGGTTTTGCGGGACAACGAGGCGAATTTAGACGACCCAGAAAACTGGACCGAGATTCTAAGCCTAATTTCCGAATTGCTGAAAACAGTGGACGAATCGCTGGCGAAATCGAACATTCACTTTCCGGATGCCTTCAGAAATGCGTGCGGATTAATTTCGAATGAACACCCGTTTCTAGATCCGGATTCCGATGTTTTTTCATATGCTGACGGATTTATCACTGTCCGGCAGCGATTGTCTGACGTGCGATCTGACTACCGGGATTATTATTGCCCTCGGACGCATTATTGATAGGCTCCGCGAAGATGCATATTTCGGCAATGTCTATCACCTGACACTACATCGGGTTCGCGTGCTGGCAAACCGCCGCAAATCACAATTCGACAAATACGCGATAACGAACCAACTTCAGAGAGTTATCGGTATTTAACCGTTCGAACCACTTGAAACTACGGCGGAACCGATTAAAATCATTTCCTATGGAATGGAAAATTTTCGGTACCGCTTTTCTTACACTATTTCTGGCCGAACTCGGCGATAAGACCCAACTTGCCGTAATTACAATGACTGCAAAAACGGACGGCAAGCTTGCCGTCTTTTTAGGAGCAAGTGCCGCGCTGATCGTCGTTACGCTTCTTGGCGTATTGTTTGGCGGGTTGCTGACGCAGTATGTCCCGGCCGAATGGCTTCAGCGGCATCGTCGCTCTTGCGTTCATTGTTATCGGGGTATTGATGCTGTTCGGAAAACTCTAATCAACCCAAAAAAGGAGCGGCCGTTTGACGGGCCGCTCGGATAAAGCATTTCTTAATAGCCTTGAAATTACTCGTTCGCTACAAAATCGACGTTTACAAGATCTTCGCCGACATTCAGAACGCGGGTCAGGTTAGCAAACACGAATCGTTTTGAATGAACTGACAAGACAACAGATTGTCCCGCCTGGTATGCCTTCAAATCGATAGTACCAAAACTGCTCGTGATAGCAGTTGACATAACGTTCCGTCGGCATCAAAAGCGTTACCTTACATTTCGGATGCCACGTCCGTTTGCAGTCAATACCTGTCCTTCGACTGAAACATTTGCCGCCGTCGGCGAGTGCGGAAGCCAACGTCAAATGTGTGATTGTTTGCACCTATAGGACCGGTGGTAAGACTAATAACCGGAAATGTTCCAGCGGGTGAGCCGGGAGGATTGACAACGTTCACGCCATCGGAATCCGAAGAGTCGTCGTCGCCCAGCTGAAAGGTCCGGTTAGATTGCGTCAAGATTCAACCCGAATAGCGGCCCGCCCGATGCGATGGTCCAGCGGGTTATCAAACCGAACCTGATAGGCCGTGATTCGGCAAGAAGCGCCAAATTGTAGATCGTGTTTCCGTATCGTTCCCGCGTCAGACGAAAAATAATATTCGCCGTCCTGATCTGTCAGCGCGGTCGCGATAAGATTGCCGCTGCCGTCATAAAGCCGAACGGTAACGCCTGTCATTAGAATGGGAGCTGCAGCGGCGCGCGATTCGTTCGGTTCCTGAGACGCCGTTGCCGTTCATGATCGTGCCATACACGGTTTCCGATCTCGATCGGGGACGGGTGACAAAGAGCAGTTATACCGCCGAGGCCATTTGCTTTACCAAAGTCAGGCACGCCCGCACCCCCGTTGCCGTTATACATACGGTACGCCCGATCAGTACCTCCGGTCGTGTTGTTGAAATAGCGGAAGCCTCCGTCGAAGGTTGCGCCGTTCGAGATAACCCGGCTGATCGGATCCAGAACGGTTGAAATTACGTTCTGCCGTCCCGGAATGTAAAGCAATGCTCCCCACGAAACCTCATCGTGATAGTTACCGTTATTCGGAGCGGTACAAAAATCGTCCTGGTGATAAAATTCACCGTTCGCCACACCTTGACCCGTAGCTTGCGGGGCATTGCCCGTACCGCCGCAGCGTCCGTCGCTCTCTAATGTCCATGAACCGAATGTTCCGCAGGCCCGGATCGTGTCACCGGCAGTTCGCTTACCATTCGGGCCATTGTCAAGTGCTTGATCGCCTGCACGGTCGCGCAAACCGAGTATCAGATTCCCGTTCTCGAACACGATGCTTGACAATATTGGTTGCGGCGCAGCAAAGTCAGTGCTGATGGTTGTTGCCATGGCCGCCATTCTGCCTCCCAGGTTGGGTCCGCGAATCCGCGAGAATAGTTCAACGGTGCGTGCCGAAGACAGGTGTTGCCGTAATCGCAAGCGTCGTCGGATCGACCTGAAACACATAAGCGAACAAGTTTGCCGCGTTTTGATTTGTTTCGGCGGTACAAACGACGCCGACATAGACTTGACCGCGATAGTACTTTACGGCAAACGGACGTTTGTTCGTTCCACCTGTGGTGTTTGAACAGTTTGTGGCCGATCCGCCCGGTGTCGGGAGGGTAAGAGTATTGATCTGGACTGAACTGCCTAAGGATGCTCCCGTGCCGGATTCAATGCGTACAATCGTCTGTCCTCAAGATTCATTACGAAGAGCCGGGTGCCGTCGTCAGAAATATCCATGCCGCCGAGGCTTGTTTTGCCTACAGCGTCCCAGCCCGTGTCAAAATTGTCTTCGCCGTAATTGGCGGTGTTGTGCGAATTTGTCGTTACGTTAGGTACGCTGAAGCTGGAGGTAACGGCGCTTGTTGACGGGTTGATGACATAAACAGCAGCCGGGTCGTCGGCGTTGTTGTATGTCCCGTCAGCACCTGGGCCAAAACCAGCGTGCCGTTTGAAAAAAGAAGCGGCGTAAACTGCGGCTTGTGGAACGGTTATAAGCCAGCGAGAATATCGTGCCCACGGTACTGGCCGTTGTTGTAATAGTGCTGGTTGTAGGATTGTCGTAGTTAGCAACGGTCGGATCCGTATAAACAGTTCCTGAATTGTAGGGAAAATCTCGAATTACTGCGTTTGTGCCGTAAACACCGTTCTGTGCTCCGGTGGCGAACCTCGAAACAACGAGCGCCGGGTTGTTCTGGCAAAATTCCTCGGGCCGGTTGAGAGCAAGATTTACATTGATCGGTGCTGCCCTCGGCGACAAACTGCTCCGTCGAACCTGAATCCGTAGTTGATCCGCCAAAAAGAGAATTCGAGGCCCGTGCCGAAGGGTAGTATCCGGTCGGTATAGACGTAAATTCTACGCGGTATGGTCCCGTTCCCGTTGCAGATATCGAGAAATTACCGCTGGCGTCGGTTGTCGCACTGCCACGAGAAAGCCCCGAAGCGTCGTACGCTGTGACAACCACTCCCAAAATTCCGAAATCGATGGAGTTCAAACCGCTGGCCGTATCGTATAGTCCATTAGAATTGTAATCGTTGAAACACTCTTCCACTAATAGTGCCTGCAAGAACTGCGTCATCATTTTCTTATCTTCTGCGCACTGGAAAAGAAATGATCGTTCGACGCTGCAATCAATAAAAAAGCGGTGAAAAACACGAGTGCCCAAACACTGCGCAACGATGCACGGCAAAACATTTTAGTCATAACAAGTCTGCTACCGAACCGGAATTATTTCCTGCAGGATTGTTGATTCTAATGTTAAAAATCAGGTCGCTTGTGGGATGGGTTTTGTGTTGGAAGGAGATTCTGTCGGACCTCAACAGAATCAAATACAAAGATTACACAACTTATTTAAACTTGTCAAACGTTTTTTGGCGGGTTGCAGGGACATGAAAAATATAGATTTCAGGAAAGATAAAGCAATTCAACAACATTATTTCTTTAATCTTTGGATAAATTTTTGCCTGAATTTCGCGACCTTAGGAGCAACAACAGCGGCACAATAAGGTTGGTTCGGGTTGTTTGCAAAATATTCCTGATGATAATCTTCGGCGGGCCAGAATTTATCGAATGCAGTCACTTCCGTAACTATCGGTTTATCATAGATCGCCTCGCGGGTTATTTCGTCGATTATCTCGTGTGCTGTATGCTTTTGGTCGTCGGAGTGATAACAGATAGCCGAGCGATATGATGTGCCGACGTCATTGCCCTGACGATTTAGCTGAGTAGGATCGTGGACAGAAAAGAAAACACGAAGTAGGTCGGCATAGGAAAGTTCCGCGGGATCAAATTTGATCTGGGCCACCTCTGCATGGCCGGTCGTTTCCGGAGCAAACTTCTTTGTATGTCGGATTCTCGGTGTGCCCGCCGGAGTATCCCGAAATAACGTCTTCGACACCTTTCAGGTCGTCAAATACTGCTTCTACACACCAAAAACACCCTGCTGCCAGCGTCGCCGTTTCTAAATTTGCCATGTTTCGAGTTTACCAAACTCTGAAAAGTTAAGCATCAAAACATAGATCACACGTAGGGCAGATCACATGACCCGACCTTGAGAAGAACCTTGCAATGCATTATTGTTTGGAGAGTGAGTACCTTACAGCTACTGTTATGACGATTACTGGAGAGGCGTCTAAGGAGAGATTTATTGCGGCGTTTATCGACAATCTTGTCGCAATCGCGTTGATGTTCTTTGTGGTTATTTTTATTCCAGAAGGTTTCCGGTTCTTAAGGGGGTAGCTATAATTGGTGTTTACCTAGGTTATTTTGCCGTACTCGAAGCTGTATGGTCGCGCACACTGGGCAAATATTTTCAGGGTTTGGTGGTGCGTAAGCTAAACGGCGAACCATGTGATTGGACGGCTGCTGCTATCAGAAGCGTATTGCGTGTCATTGAGGTCAATCCCTTGCTTTTGGGCGGGCTTCCCGCCGGTCTTGTGGTTATTTCGACAGCGCGAAAGCAGCGTCTAGGAGACATTCTTGGGGGAACGGTCGTCGTGTCAGACAAGCTCATCTGGGAAGCCGAATCTGAAACGGGTCCTAGTGTAGCGGTTCACGGGGTAGAGGTCGATCCGCAGACTCGTTGCGCTCACTGGCACGGAGAATTGGACATCATCGCGATAAAATTTAAGTGCTGCGGCGAATGGTTTCCGTGTTTCGAGTGTCATGCGTCGGAGGCTGATCACGCAACATCGCTTTGGTCTGAAGAGGAGCGAGACAGGAAAGCGGTCTTATGCGGAGCCTGCGGTCATCAGCTTTCGATCCAAGAGTATTTTGATTGCGATTCGGCCTGCCCGAAATGCGAAAGCAAATTTAATCCTGCCTGCGTTAACCATTACAAACACTATTTTGCATAGGTGCTTTCTTGTCTTTCCTTGTTCTTCCCATTCCCTAGTTAAGATTTAAATCCGACCACAGAAAAAGAGGAACAGTAAGGAACAAGAAGACCAATCGATTTGGATTGTCAGCTCAATTCATCGAAATTCTTGATAGTTTTGTGAGCGGAAGTCTCCTCAATCGCTGGATTTCCTTCGCGAATAGACAAAGCTGTTTGCAGTCGGGCGGTTCGGGCCGCGTCCAGCTCCGCCCGTATGTCTGAAACGAAAAGTATCCCGTTCACGTCCAACTCCATTTCTTGAGCAATCTTCCGGTAACTGTCGCCTCACGCTTCCCGCCGGTGTTCGTATCGAAGTAGTGATCGATAAAGCGGGTCATGTCGCCCTGATCGGAGTATTTGAAAATGAGCCTCTGGGCAAGAACACTACCTGACGAATAGATTGAGATCGCGGTGTCCGCTTCCTTCCAGCGTTTGAACGCCGCCGCCACGTCCGGGAAAACCGGTGACACCAGATCGCCCGATTCATAACCTTTTTGCCAGATCATTCCCTGAATTGATTTCAGCGGCGTCGATTTGCGGTCCTGATCGATCAGATATTTCAGGTAGTCGGCGACGGAGTTTGCCGAATCGATCCGAAGCTCATCTGTATATCCGGTATCGGCAGCGTGTTTCTCTGCCAGCTGGCCAAGTTCGAATTTCAGGCCGTCAAAGTTTTCCTGGACGAAGCCGGCAATCCGGGCCTTTGCAAAAGGGAACAGCGTATTGTGAACGAAATCGAAAGGCGTTGTTGTGCCTTCGATATCAAGAAGAATTGCTTTGATCATTTTTCAACGCAGAGACACGGATACGCAGAGGTTTTTGACAGGATGAACAGGGTATTCAGGATGACGGATCAAAATCGACAGAAATTCCAACATAATTCTGTCAATTCTGCCCATCCTGTTAGATTCCCTTCTTCCTGCGTTCAGATCCGGGCTGGAATATACGAAACGCCGAAACAGAGCGGCTGATAGTCGGCATCCGTTCCGATCTCGGTGTAATGCGGCGTCCAGCCCGAAACATCTTGAAAAAGCCGGATCGCGCGAACCGTTCGGTCACCACAGAGATTAAACCAATGATGCGTTCCGCGCGGAACGCGGATCATGTCGCCCGCTTCCATTTCTATCGAAACGACATCGCCGCCGACCGGAGCAATGTGAAACAGCCCGTGTCCTTTAACGATAAAACGAACCTCGTCTTCGTCGTGCCAATGCTCCTTGTTGAACTTGTCGAGCATCGCATCGAGATTCGGTGTCATCGGGACGATATTGATCACGTCGGCGGTAACGTAGCCGCCTTTTGCTTTTAACATGTCGATCTCAGCCGAATAGAATTCGAGTATTTCATCGTCGGAAGCGTCGGGTCCGATCTCACTGATGTTGTCCCAACGTTCGTAATCGATGCCGATGCCGCCGAGGTACGCGGCAATCTCGGCGTGATCGGTCAAACGAATATTCTTTTTCGGTATATCTACTATTGCCATGCCTATGTGGTTGTCCAATAAATTGATCCCAAAACAACGCCGGTGAGGGCAAAGCCGATCATTAACGTTCTTCGTCTTGTGTCAACCGCTTCCTCAAATATCTCGTCAGAACATCGATTTTGACCATATCGCTGGTACCAAACAATGTACCTCCACCAAAACAAACCCAACGCGACAATTGAAACAAAAATTTGGCCAAAAGCGATTCCCGGATCAGTGCTGGCTCCGACAATAAAAGCAAGAAAGACGAATACGTTCGAAATCGCGGCATAAGAGAACAAATCATTTGCCGCCGACAGTGCCAACCTGCTATGTTCGTCGATCTCGGCAAGCTCTACGACCCCCAATTCAGTTAAATGCAAACCACAATCCGAGCACACAGGAGAATATGATCCGATAAGGCCCTTGCAATTCGGGCACTCTATAACTCCGTGCTTCGGCACAATGCTTCTCATCGATTTCTACCCAACACCTCAAACAGAAACTCAAAAATTTCCACATGCCGCCGCGCTTCGGAAACGCTGTCGCCCCACGTATAAAGCCCGTGGCGGCGAAGATATATGCCGTGGACATCGCGGTTTTCGCGGAGCACGTTTTCGATAACGTGAGAAAGGGCGATGTAGTCCTGCGAATTTTCGATGATCGGCACAAGCTCTTTATGCTCGTGCGTCTTTATACCCGCAAGGCCTTTGAGCATTTCGTAGCCTTCGATCTCGATCGCTCCCTGCTCGAAAAACATATCCGAAAGGATCGTTCCCCAAACGGAGTGGGTATGCAGAATCGACCTGGCCTTCGGGATAAAGCGGTAGATCATCAGATGGATCAGCGTTTCCGCCGAAGGCTTTCCAAAACCCTGAAATATCTCGGCATCGTCGTCGAGTTCGAGAAAGTTGGTCTCGTCGAGATTGCCCTTTTCGTTCCGCTTGCGGTCACGCAAATACGCAAAGGCTTTCGGGCGAGCAGCATGCTGAAGTTGCCGCTCGTGCCAAGCGCCCAGCCGCGGCGGTAAAATTCGCGCCCGGCCTCGGCAAGGTCCTTCGTAGGAAGTGGAAATATCTGTTTTACCCGCCATCGTATCTTTATTCTTCGTCTTCGCGAAGTTTTTCGAGCACCGAAAGATCTTCGAGCGTAGTGACATCGCCCGCGATCGTTGCCGCTGGTCGCGAGTCTCGCGTAACAGGCGCCGCATGATTTTGCCCGGAACGCGTCTTTGGCAGCGTGTCGGTGAAGCGAATGTCGTCGGGCTTTGCGAGCGCGCCGATCTCTTTTGTGACGTGTGCTCGCAGCAGTCGCTTTTAGTTCGTCGCCGCCGGTGCGGCCGCCTTCGAGCGTGACAAATGCTGAGATGGCCTGGCCCTTTAATTCGTCGGGGCGGCCGACGACGGCGGCTTCGGCGACCGATTCGTGCGAGACGAGAGCCGATTCGATCTCCGCAGTGCCAAGCCGATGGCCGCTGACATTTATCACATCATCGACGCGGCCCATTATCCAAAAATAGCCACGCTCGTCGCGCCGGGCGCCGTCGCCCGCGAAATAAAATCCCGGGATCTCGGACCAATAAGCCTGCTTGTATCGCTCGTCGTCGCCCCACAACGTCCGCAGCATCGATGGCCACGGATGTTTTGCGACGAGGTAGCCGCCTTCGTTCATGCCGACTGGTTTGCCTGGCTTTTGTCACAACGTCGAGCAATAATTCCGGGCATCGGCCGTGTCGCGGTTCCCGGTACGGTCGGCGTGGCGCCGGGCAGCGGTGAGATCATGATCGCGCCGGTTTCGGTTTGCCACCAGGTGTCGACGATCGGACATTTTCCTTTGCCGATGATCTCGTGATACCACATCCACGCCTCGGGATTTATCGGCTCGCCGACGGTGCCGAGCAGGCGTAAGCTGAGATAGATCGTGCTTTAGCGGATATTGCTCGCCCCATTTTATAAATGCACGGATCGCCGTCGGTGCGGTGTAAAAGATCGTGATCTTGTGCCGCTCGATAATGTCCCAGAAGCGGTCAAAATCCGGAAAGTTTGGGGCGCCTTCGTACATAAAAATCGTCGCACCGTTCGCGAGCGGGCCGTAAACGACGTAGCTGTGGCCGGTAACCCAACCGATGTCAGCCGTGCACCAATAGACGTCTTCATCTTTCAGATCGAAGACCGATTTTCGCCGTGTAGGCGGCCTGAGTCAGATAACCGCCCGTCGTGTGCAAAATGCCTTTCGGTTTTCCTGTCGTGCCCGACGTGTAAAGAATGTAGAGCGGATGTTCGCGAGTCGAGTCTCGGCGGCGGGACAATTGGCATCGACGGTTTCGATGATCTCGTGCCACCAATGATCGCGGCCCGGGCTTCATCTGTAATTTCGGAGCCGGTGCGTTTGAAGACGACGACATTTTCGACAGTCGGGCATTTGTGCGGCAGCTTCGTCAACGATGTACTTTAGTTTGATCTCGGCTCCACGGCGATAACCGCCGTCGGCCGTGACGATCAGCTTGCATTCGCCGTCGTTCACGCGGTCGCGGATCGCATCGGCCGAAAATCCACCAAAAATCACGGTGTGTGTCGCTCCGATCCGTGCGCACGCGAGCATCGCAATCGCAAGTTCGGGCACGAGCGGCATGTACAACGCAACGCGGTCGCCGGTTGCGACGCCAAGTTTTTTCAGCACATTTGCAAAACGGCAGACTTCGCGATGAAGCTGCAGATAGGTCAACGTGCGCTGCTCGCCGGGCTCACCTTCCCAGATGAACGCAGCTTTATTTTTTCGCCACGTCGTCAGATGCCGGTCGAGGCAGTTGTACGAAATATTGATCTTGCCGCCGACAAACCATTTTGCGAATGGCTCGTTCCATTCGAGCACCGAGTCCCATTTTTTGAACCAACTTAATTCATCGGCCCGTTCGCTCCAAAATTGTTCGGGGTTTGCCTCCGCTTCGGCGTAAAGCTTTTCATACGCCTCGAAACTGCCGACGGAGGCCTTAGCCACGAATTCTGCCGGCGGCTGAAAAACTCTGGATTCGGTCGAAACAGATTCAATTGCAATAGGTTCGGGCATAGATTGACAGTATAAATTACCGGAGTACAGACTTTAAAGTGTAGCAAAGCCCGTTATTTAGTTTGGGAATCAATGTTGAAGAGTGTAAAATTTCCTCTGCGACCCATAAGTACACACAGTTTCCTCAGGATTTTTGGGCATGCTAATTTTGGCCTCACAAAGCTCAGAGTTGCTCGTCTTCTCTTGTTCAGTTTTTGTTCCTCTTGTTCCGTGGTCGGAATTAAATCTTAACCACGGAACAAGAGGAAGAGGAACGAACAAGAAGAAAAAGAAAAGGATAGATGTCTGCCTCAGATTGTATGCCGCTGCTCGAAATGAAAAACATCGTCAAGGAATTTCCGGGAGTAAAAGCCCTCGACGGCGTCAGCTTTACGCTCGATGCGGGTGAGTTTCATTCGTTGGTGGGTGAGAACGGAGCCGGAAAATCTACTTTGATGAAGGTCTTGTCGGGCGTTTATCCATCCGGCACTTACGAAGGCGAGATATTGATCGACGATGCCCCAAAGCAATTTCGAGGGATCAGAGATTCGGAAGATGCCGGGAGTGGCGATCATTTTTCAGGAACTTTCGCTCGTAAAAGGAGCTTACGGTCGGCGAGAACATCTTTCTCGGCCAGGAGCCGTCCCGATTTGGCGTCATCGATTGGTCCAAGCTTTATCATAAGGCCTCAACGCTTCTAAAGGATCTGCACTTACCGATCGATCCGCGCGTCCGGTCGCCACGTTTGGGGATCGGTCAGCAGCAGCTTGTCGAAATAGCGAAAGGCGCCGTCGAAAAATGCAAAGATCTTAGTGCTTGACGAACCGACTGCAGCGTTGACGGAATCGGAAGTCGAAACGCTTTTTGGCATTTTGGGAAAGCTTAAAACTGGACGGCGTTGGGATGATCTACATTTCGCACAAGCTCGACGAAGTTTTCGAAATGAGCGATCGGCTCACCGTGTTGAGGGACGGGAAGACTGTTGCAACCCATTCGGCGGGTGCGATTGAACAAGGAGAAGGTGATCCAGCTGATGGTTGGCCGAGAGGTCGGCAATATTTTCCCCAAAGTCGAGCACGAGCTTGGCGACATTGCCCTGGAGGTGCGAAACCTAAGTGCTCACTCCCTGGATAATCCGAACAAAAAACTGGTCGATAATATTTCATTTAGCGTGCGCAAGGGCGAAGTACTCGGCATTGCCGGGCTTATGGGGGCCGGGCGGACAGAGCTGCTGATGACGATATTTGGGGCATGGCAGGGAGCCTTTACACGCGAAATTCTTGTGGATGGAAAACCGGTTTCGATCGGTTCACCGGCGGACGCGATCAGCAACGGCGTCGGTTTCGTAACGGAGGACCGAAAGCGTTTTGGGCTGATCCTCGAACAGACGATACTCGACAACATGACGCTTGCCGGTTTGAGGACGATCTCGGGCAGAGCTGACAAACCGCACGCGGGAGAATGATCGCCGCCCGGACGCCGATGGAATCGCTAAGGATAAAGGCAAATTCTCCGATGACCATAACCGAACACTCTCAGGAGGCAACCAGCAGAAAGTCGTACTCGGAAAGTGGCTTCTGACCGGGCCGAAGGTCCTGTTTTTGGACAAACCGACCCGCGGCATCGACGTCGGTGCAAAGCAGGAGATCTATGCCGAGATCAATAAACTTGCAAAACAGGGACTGGCGATAGTTTTGGTATCGTCGGAATTGCCAGAAGTGCTGGGCCTGGCCGATAAATCCTCGTGCTGCACGAAGGCAGCGTTGCCGCCGAATTGAGCAGAAAAGACGCTACGCCCGAAAACGTAATGGCCGCGGCAACCGGCAGCCTTAATTGAACATATGGCCGAAACCCAAAAAACCACTTTTGATAAAACGTCGCTGCGGGCCTACGTGATGATCTTCGTATTGGGCCTGATATGGCTGTACTTTCATTGGGCGACAAACTACATCTTCCTGACCTCGCGACCTGTCGAACCTGATGACGCAGATGTCCGTGACGGCCATCCTTGCGGTCGGTATGCTGATGGTCATCGTGTCCGGGAACATCGATCTGTCGGTCGGTTCCGTGCTTGGTTTTGCCGGCGGTCTTGCGGCCTATTCTCTGACGACGCTGGAATACGGCTTACCCGTTTCGATCATGCTCGCGATTGTCGTAGGTGTATTGATTGGCTTCTTTCACAAAACGCTAACCGCATACTTAAACATCCCGGCTTTCATTGTGACGCTGGGAGGGTTGCTAGCATGGCGTGGTGCGACAAAATGGTTACTTGGCGGTAACACTATTCCTGTCTCGAACGAGACGTTTAAAGCAATCGGACAAGGTAATGTTCCGCAGAATCTGGGTTGGATTCTTGCTCTTTTAGCGGTAGCGGTAATAATAGCGTTAAATATTCGCAAAGTGTATCAAGAGCGGGCCTACGGGCTTTCAGTTGAGAGCGACGCTCGGAATATCCCGATTATTCTCATCGGCCTAATTTCGGCGTTGGTAGGACTCGTGAGCTTTGCGCTGCCCTGGTTAGGAGTGACGATACTTACAAATGACATTTTCGATGTTAGCGGCTATAGATTTGCAACTGGTCTTTCGGTCGCAGGCATTCCTGGGCTTGGCGGTAGTCCCGTCTATTGGCTCTTTCCTTTATCGTTGCTCGGTGTTTGTCTAGGAGCGGCGGCCGGATACGTCAATGAAAAGTTTAGAGCTGTCTCCGTTTACTCAATGGTGATTGGCGGTGCCGTTAGCACCTTACTAATTGTGTATCTGCTCATTGGGGAAAGTGACTACCTGAGTGACTACCTGATTACATACAAAGTAGGATTGTTTATCGCATTTCTTTCGAGTCTCGTTGTGCTAGGAGCAGGTCTGAAGGGTGTATTTCTAAATAGACAGCTTGAAAATCATGGACTGGGAATCTCAATATCTTCCTTTTGAGCCTATTGGTAGCAGTAGGATCGGTTCTTGCATTTATTTTTGTGATGAACTCGTATCAGGGAATCCCAGTTCCAGTTGTAATCTTCGGGTCGGTCGCAATTCTAGGGACTTTTATCACAACCTCAACGACGTTTGGGCGTTATCTTTACGCGATCGGGGAAACGCCAATGCCGCACGGCTTTCCGGCATAAACAACAAACGAAATATTCTGAAGGTTTATGCTGCTGCTTGGCGCGCTAACGGGCGTGGCGGCACTCATTTTCACCGGCCGGGTCGGCAGCGCGTCTCCCGACGCCGGAACGCTGAAGGACTCGACGCTATCGCCGCGTGCGTTATCGGCGGAGCTTGTTAATGGGCGGCCGCGGGACAATATTCGTCGCGATGTCTGGGAGCGTTGATCATGGCCAGCCTCGACAACGGAATGTCGCTTTTGAACGTAAAGGACTATATGCAGGACATTATCAAAGGTCGATCCTCGTTGCGGCAGTAGGGCTGGATATGATGGGAAGGAAGCAAAGTTAGTGACTAGAGATCGAGTGGATCGCTAATGACATCGTGGCAGGAAATCAGTTTTCAGGTGCTTGGAAGAGACAATTGCCAATGTCAGTCTTGCGGTAAACGGCCCGTTGGACTGATCCATCACATCGTGCCGCCAGCCGAAGGCGGTCCCGACCACCCGTCAAATCTGATAACCCTTTGCGGCAGATGCCGTATCCTTGTCAGCCCGGTTGCCGATTGGATCATTGAGAAGTGTGGAAAATTCAATTACAGAATATTGACTTAGAAAGGCAAATGGTCGAAGGTCGGATTAGAAGAAAAACGGAACAACGCTAACTAGCCGCCGATAAAGCTCATTGTTCTAGCTGGTTGCACAAAAGCCGAATCGTTTATTCGATGGCTCTCCTCTTTTTTCAAGACCACGCCCTGAATAAAATCAACTATTTCCTCGCGGCTCGCTCCGCTTCGGATGAAATCACGCAGATTGTGCTCGGTGGTTGAAAACAGGCATGTCCGGATCTGGCCGTCAGCGGTAAAGGCGGATCCGTGAACATGCTCCGCAGAACATTTGGGTTACGGCACGAAATGCCGTATCTTACCCTGGCTCTATCAGCAAAAGCATATTTCCACGCAGTTCCGGTCCCGCGGCTTGTTTCGATCAGCTTTAGCGGGAATACTTCATTTATTTTCTCGTAAATTTCCTTTCCCGGCACAACCATTTCGCGGCTCCATTCGTGGCCTGAATCGAGCGGCATAAATTCGATGAAACGCATGCTGATGCCCGCATCCCGGGCGAAGCGGGCAAAATCGACGACCTCGTCGTCGTTACAGCCGCGAACCACACACGCGTTAATTTTGACCGGATCGAAGCCAACCTCCTTTGCGGTTTCGATCGCCGCGAAAACTTTATCGAGTGCATCGACTTTAGTGATCTCAAAGAAACGTTCCGCCCGCAGACTGTCGAGGCTTAACGTAACGCGGTCGAGTCCGGCATCCTTTAGGTTGCGGGCATGGCGTAAGAAATCGAATCCGTTTGTTGTCAGAGCAAGGTCACGGAGGTGCGGCTTGAGCCTTGCCAACTGCTCAACGAGATTTGGAACATCCTTGCGGATCAGCGGTTCGCCGCCAGTTAGCCTGATTTTCTCAATGCCGAGCGACACGAAAATTTCCGAAATATATTCGATCTCTTCGAACGTAAGAATCGTATCTTTACGCCGCTAACGACGGCTCACCATTCGGTAGGCAGTAGAAACAGCGAAAATTACAGCGGTCGGTGAGCGAGACGCGGAGATCGCGAATGGTTCGATTGTGAGCGTCTACCAAAAGCACGGTTAAATAATACTCGATTTAAGGGGTGAGGACTACCGAGGGGAGTGTGCGGAATTGTTCCTCTTGCTCGTTCTTGTTCTTCTTATTCTGTGATTAAAATTCGAACCACGGAACCAGATGAGCAATAAGGAACAAGAGGACAGGATCAGGCGTTGGCTTTTAAAGCAGCTGCATTTCGTTTTAGGCCCGTGAGTTTTGCGCGTTTGATGGCGGTTGCATGGAAACGTTCGGCGTATTGTTCAGGTGTGAGTGACAATGCCTGGCCAAGGTTCGCGGACGTTTCACCGTAACGCGGCTCAAATCTAGTTTCTTCTGTAGGTTTTTCAAACCGGTTCCACGGGCAGACATCCTGGCAAATATCGCATCCATAAAGCCAGCCTTCGAGATTCTGTTCGATCTCGGTCGGCAGTGTCTCGGTTCGCAGTTCGATCGTGGCGTAGGAAATGCACTTTCGCGAATCTACGACGTAAGGTTTGACGATCGCCGATTGGGCAGGCGTCAATGCACATTGTGCACGAACCGCAGTGATCGGACACGACATCATCGTCAAAAGTCAGCTCAAGATTCAACAATATTTCGCCGATAAAGATCCAAGAACCGTAATCCGTCGTTATCACATTCGAATGCTTGCCCAACCAACCGATCCCGGCCCGGACCGCCCAGGCCTTGTCCATGATCGGGGCCGTATCGACACAAATCTTGCCTTCCGCTTCCGGATGCTGCGTTATTATCAAGTCCAGTAAAATGCGAAGTTTTTCTTTCAAGACATCATGATAATCGTCGCCCCAGGCGTAACGGGATATTTTGCCCGCATTCGGATCGTTTTCGTGGTCATGCGGCGTGTAATAGTTAAGTCCGACGACGATCACCGATCTCGCAGGTGGAAAGAGAATACGAGGGTCGGTCCTTTTTGCAGGCTCACGCTCCATCCATGCCATTTCGCCGTGTAAGCGGCCGGTTAGCCATTCTTTCAGATGTCGCGCCTCCGTCTCAGCGGTTCTGCTCTTACGATTCCGACCCTCTGAAAGCCGATCTCGATCGCTTTTTGCTTAATATTGTCGGTAAACGAAGGCACAGCGAGATTATCCTTTATACACCGCAAAAATGAAAAACGGCCGTCCAGCAAAAGCGAGACAGCCGTTACGAACCTTGAAGAACGGTTAGAAATTCAACTTCGCTCCAAACTGGAATTGTCTTGGATCGAATGCGGATGTCGACTGGCTAAAATACCTTCCGTTGCCGCTGCGTTGACCAAAAGCATTAACCACGTTGTAGAACGGGTTCGCCCCGGCCTCGTTGAAACGGTTGAACAAATTAAACACTTCTCCGATAAGATCCAGACTGACCCCATCGCCAAAGGTGATCCTACGCGACACACGCATGTCCACCGAAAAGAAGCCGTGCGTAATGCCCATATTTCGTGCAAGATTGCCATTTGCTCGGAAAAATTCCGGTTAGGCAGTTTGCGTCCACACCGGTCTGGCAAAGCGTTCCATCGGAACGAACAGTTGGCCGTT
Source organism: uncultured Acidobacteriota bacterium (assembly GCA_963738935.1). GTDB lineage: Bacteria > Acidobacteriota > Blastocatellia > Pyrinomonadales > Pyrinomonadaceae > OLB17. Next base: position 22,770 of record CAVTYF010000002.1, read on the forward strand.
CATTTGTGCCCTGAAAATCACCATTGGCATCACCGGGAGCAATGATGTTAAATGGACGGCCCGATCCGATCTCGACTATCGGAGCAAACGGTAAATCCATAAAGGAATTTCTGGAAGCCGCTGCCTGATTTCCACCTGTCGGGGAATCCGAGGATTCCGCTAAAACAAACCGATGCCGCTGGTCGAATAGGGAATTCGACCGCTCCGCCCGAAATTGGTGTTGTCCTGCGGTTTTAGAAGCGTCTGCAGATCAGACGAGTCGTCGATCGAATGCGACCATGTATAGGTAGCAAAGAACTGAAAGTTGCTCGAAAAACGCTTTTTCAATTCGAGATTCAAGGCGTTGTAGGACGAATTACCATCAGAAACCTGGGCGTTGACATCAGAGTAAGGATTTATTGGCCCTGGGTGTACGCACGCTGCCTGCGAGTTGGGAGTCGAAAATCGCTTTTGTTCGGCGCCGCCCGTTACAGACGCAACAAAAAAGTAATTGGGTCTCAAGCCGTCGGAAATAATCAGCGGCGATGGGGCTTACAATTCGCTGCCCAGTTGCGTTATTGACGGCAATCAAACCCGGTATGACAACAGTGTAATTCGCGTTGCTGGCCGTTGGAAGCGAAACTTCGAAGGCAGCGGACGTTAGGCTCGTCGGAAAACAGCTCGCCGCATTAGGTGTTGCCGCTGTGCAACCCGCAAATTGCGGCGCGGAATTATTAACCGCGAAGTGCCCGGTATTCTCCCGCAGTGCGTCCGTGCTTACTGTGTTGACGTCCTGCGGATGGGCAAGATGCCGCACATTAACGGTGGTATAGCTAGCCGAGAATGACATGTCCTTGCCGATCATTTGTTCGATTCCGAGATTTCCCTGGAATGCGTCAGGATATTGAAAGTCTTTGCCTACATGCAGAGTGAAATGGGAGGACCGGGCCAAAGCCGGTAAAGTTGGCTGAATTGAACTTCTGAAAGCCAAACTGATATTGCGACGAACTTGCCACACCCGGCGTCACGCACACCGCAAATTGCCGCCAACGAACCCTGAACGCCGCAGACTGTTCCGTGAAAAACCTGAAAAGCATTGAACAAACCCGTGGGTGAGGGGCCGCCAATCGGGATCAATGTTGCCTGCTGTTGCTGCGAACCGTCCGCGATGTCGGAGTTAAAAGCGACAGCAAGCAGCGGGTGATCGTAAAAAATTCCGCCTGCCGCACGCAATATCGTCTTGCCGTTGCCGAACACATCCCACGCGCCCTCCGACGCGCGGTGCAAAATTATTGTTATCACGCGGAAATCCCTGGGTAACATTCAAAGCATCCTGAGCAGTTTGAACGTCCTGCACGCTAAGGTGATTCCTGTCAATGGGTCGCGGAAAGCGGTCGGAGCGAATTCGTTCGTAAATTCGACATCATATCTCACTCCGTAATTCAGCGTAAAATTCTTGAAGATCTTCCACGTGTCCTGAACAAAAAAGGCGACCGGTTTGTTCTTGATAGAACTGATCGGGTTTCCGAAACCCTGGATAAACACGCTCGGAAATCCAAGGCCATAAGTTCGATTTGCCGTGAACGCCGGACATCTAGGGACACCAGCCGGAGGCGCCACCGAATCACACCCGGTAACAAGCCTACCGCCTGACTGTTGGCTGAAATTGAACAACGCCGGGAAATTCGGTTCGAAGCTTGCATTAATATCGATAAAATTGAAATCGGCACCAAACTTTACGCTGTGACTGCCGGTCGACCACGTCATGTTATCGCGTAGCTGAAATCTCTTTTCGGTGCGATCTACTGGTGAGAACGGATCGAACCGATGAATCCAGTTCCCGCGATCTGATGAGCTACGCTCGGAACCTGCGAATCGAAGTTCGCCTTTCTGCGTCCGAAATTGAAGTAGGCTTCATTTATGAGATTTTTCGGCAATACGCTGGAAAGCGATGCACGAAGGATGTGTCCTTTATCCGTTGGATACCCGTTCGTGAATAATCGTTTTGACCCAGAGTCTGATTTTGCGATTCATCCTGAATACCGTTGACGTTGCTGGGATTGTAGCCGAACCGCAGCGAAAGTTGATGGTTTGTTGCTACCAAATGGTCAACCCGGATGGAAGTGTAAGTCGTTGCCTCTGATATCGGAAATATTCGCCTCAATTGCGAAAATGGTCCGAAACGCAACTAATTCGCCATTAGCGTTTCTCG
>CAVTYF010000003.1:0-6782 GCA_963738935.1 uncultured Acidobacteriota bacterium
GGAATGAAAAAACTTCTTCAGTTCACAATCTTCTTGACCTGTCTATTTGGCGGGTTTGTTGCGATTAGTGCGCAAACCAACGCGAAGATCGAAACGAGCATACTTGGTCATTTAGATAACCTTGAAAAGTGGGCATATCGAACTGGGACTGGTGACATGGACGCCCTTGACAAAGAAAACCAACTGCTAAAAAAGGAGCTTCATAAATACGGACAAAGGGCTTCGACCCTAAAATATAATTTTCCAGCCCTTGCTAAGAAAATGTTCATTTCAACGTCAAAAGATCGACGACTGCGGATTTATTCGTGGGACAATCAGGAGGGAGGTTCCGGCCGAGTGTATGAAACAGTCTTCCAATATGCAAATAGGTCAGGCAAAATTCATACTTCGTCGACTACTGTCCGTGGAGAAGGTGTAGTCTGCTCGGGATTTTATCATCAGATATTTCAAACTGACACACCCTCTGGAAGGCTCTACCTTGCAAACTCCACGGCTGCCTGTTCAAATGCATTGGCGTACCAAGATCTTTCGATTTTTCGAATTGACGGAGAAAAACTCAATTCAAAGATTAAGTTGATCCAAACCAAAAAAGGTCTGACGAATTCGGTAGGTTTTGAATATGATTTCTTTTCGGTTGTTGATCACTCCGAACGTCCCATAAAGCTCTTCTTTGTTGACGAAAAGGAAAAATCATTTCGCTTTCCTGTCGTAGTGGAAGATAAGAAGTTCCTTAATGGCGGAAGGGTTACTGATAAGTTTATTACTTATCGTTTCAACGGAAAGTATTTTGTGAAAATAAGTTAGCCGTTATAGTTCGCTATTAATTATGTTGGTAGAAAACAAGGAACAAATATTTCAGCGTATGACCGATAACCGAGAAACTCTCGGCAGACTGGGCGTGTATAGATTTGGGTTGTTTGGTTCGTTCGTGAAAAATCAGCAGACCACCGAAAGTGACGTTGATATGCTAATTGAATTCAAGCCAGGCAGGAAATCGTTTGACAGTTTTATGAGCCTTGCTTTTTTGTTGGAAGATATTCTCGGGCGAAAGGTCGATCTGGTTACGCGTGAATCGCTAAGTCCATATATAGGGCCAAAGATACTCGCCGAGGTTGAATATGGCCTTATCGATTGAAGAATATCTTCGGCATATTCTAGACGAAGCGGATTTTCTTGAGCGGCAGGTTGCGTCGCTTGACCACGATTCTTTCTGGAACGACGAATCGGCAAAACGTGCGTTCGTCAGGAGCATTGAGGTGATCGGCGAGGCGGTGAAACAGATTCCGACTGACCGACGTGACCTGTATCCGGAAATCGAATGGCGACTGATCGCGGGTATGCGCGACAAGTTAATCCATGAGTACTTTGGGGTTGACTACGATATTGTGTGGGAAGCAGCTTTGGTGAAAATTCCTGAACTGACCGTGACAATCCGAAGGATGTTGATTCAATCAGATGACTAATAATTTTTGCTCACCGCTCGATATTATACAGATCGAGCAAAACTTTGCGGAAATTAATCCGGCATTGACCGTTGCCGAGGCGATGCACGAGGCGAACCGGTGCCTGTATTGCTATGACGCGCCGTGCACCAATGCGTGCCCGACCGGCATCGATGTGCCGTCGTTTATCAAAAAGATCGCGAGTGGCAATCTGCACGGCTCGGCACGCGTTATTTTTGACGCAAATCCGATCGGTGCAAGCTGCGCCCGCGTCTGCCCCGTCGAGGTTCTTTGCGAAGGCGCGTGTGTTGAAAAAACTCTACTCAACAAGCCGATAGAAATTGGCCGCCTGCAGCGACACGCGACTGACCACGCAATGACGAGCGGCCGCCAGATATTTACGAAAGGCGAATCGAACGGCAAATCGGTTGGCATTGTCGGTTCGGGCCCCGCGGGACTTTCGTGTGCGACGTATCTTGCTCGACTCGGCTATGACGTGACCGTTTACGAACGGCAACCGCAGGCCGGCGGCCTCGACACATACGGCATGGCCGAATACAAAATGCCGCAGAAAGTTTCGCTTGACGAGGTCGAACATATCGCCGCTATCGGCGTCAAATTCATGCTAAACACCGAGATCGTCCACGGCGCCACGCCGGAGGCCGAAGTGCTCGGTGAGGTCAACACCGTCGGCTTTGACCTGTTGAACGAATGGCACGATGCGATCTTTCTGGGCACTGGTCTCGGCGAAACCAACAAACTCAATATTCCGGGCGAGGAACTGGAAGGCGTTTACGATGCGCTCGAGTTTATCAAATACATAAAAACACGTGACTGGAAATCAGTGCCGCTGGGCAAAACTGTCGTTGTTATAGGTGCCGGAAATACAGCCATCGATGCCGTTACCCAGGCCAGACGTCTCGGGGCCGAGAAAGTGACGATGGTCTATCGCCGTACTGAAAAAGATGCGTCCGCCTACGATTACGAGATGGAACTCGCAAGAAAAGACGGCGTCGAATTCGTCTGGCAGGCCGCCCCAGTTGGCATAATGTCTGACGACGACAATAAGCATGTGACCGCCCTCCGCTGCGAGAAAACCGACGGCTCGCTCGACCTTTTTGAGGTCAAATGTGACATGGTCATCAAGGCGGTTGGCCAGCAGAAGATGCGGACTTTCTTTAGCGACGTCGCCGGCGTCGATGTGGACGAAAAAGGCCGTGTTGTCGTTAACGATCAGATGCAAACATCGAATCCAAAGATATTTTCCGGCGGCGACTGTGCAAACGGCGGCAAAGAAGCAGTTGATGCTGCGCAAATGGGCAAACACGCCGCGCAGGGAATTCATTTCAGTTTGTCGGGTGAAAAAGTGAGTTTTGCAGGTTCAAAATGAGTCTCCAGGTCTGCGTAAATTGTCGTGAATTGGGCATGACGTGGTCAATGAACGATGAAGATCGGACTTGGTGGTTTTGTTCTGAGTGTGATTTTCGAATTGAAGAGGACGAAAGTAAAGAATGTTGCTGTGGCAATTGCAATTGCCTACTGCCATCGGTTTCGTGGCTATTTCAGAACGAGTCTGAAGGGTTCTTTTGGTGCTTTAATTGCAATAATCGAACATTCAATACGTTGCCGAGTCCGGACATCGATGAAATAAAAAGATTGCTGGGCGTTTGAAGCATAATTAATCCTATGGCAAATCTAACTACAAATTTTGCGGGAATTAAATCTCCGAATCCGTTTTGGCTCGCTTCGGCGCCGCCTACTAATATGGGGTCGATGGTTGAGCGGGCTTTTGACGCCGGTTGGGGCGGAGCGGTTTGGAAAACGCTTGGCGAGCCGATCACTAATGTTTCGTCGCGTCTGGCGGGCCTCGATTCAGGACCCAATCGCCTGATCGGCCTTAATAATATTGAGCTGATCACCGACCGCTCGCTTGAGGTCAATCTCAAGGAGATCGCCGCTTGTAAAAAGAAATATCCGAATAACACCGTGATCGCCTCGCTGATGGTCGAGTCAAAAAAAGAAGCTTGGCAGGAGATAACCAAGAAAACTCAGGACACAGGCTGCGATGGTTTTGAGCTTAATTTCGGCTGTCCGCACGGCATGAGCGAACGCGGAATGGGCGCGGCGATGGGCCAGGTTCCCGAATATACCTGCATGGTGACGGAATGGGTCAAAGAGGTTTCGGACATTCCGGTCATCGTCAAGCTCACGCCAAATGTTACGCATATCGTGCCGCCCGGCCATGCTGCCCAACGCGGCGGTGCTGACGCTGTTTCCCTGATCAACACGATCAACTCGGTCATGGGCGTCGATGTCGATACGATGATCCCTTATCCGAATGTCAACGGAATGGCCGCCCACGGCGGATATTGCGGCACGGCGGTCAAGCCTATCGCGCTCAACATGGTCTCCGAGCTTGCCCGCGATGCGGAATTCAATATTCCGATCTCCGGCATCGGCGGCATCAATACTTGGCGCGACGCGGTTGAATTTATGCTGCTCGGCGCCGGAAATGTTCAGGTTTGCACTGCCGTGATGCATTACGGCTACCGCATCGTCGAGGATATGATCGATGGGCTGAATAATTATCTCGATGAGAAAAGTTTTGCTTCAGTCAACGACATCATCGGTAAATCGGTCCACCGCATGACCGATTGGGGTAATCTCGATCTCAATTACGACGTAAAAGCGTACGTCAATAAGGAACACTGCATCCGCTGCAATCTTTGTTACGTTGCCTGCGAAGACGGCGCACACCAGAGTTTCACATTCGAAGAAGTTGACGGCAAGATGTATCCGCTCGTCATCGAGAAAGAGTGTGTCGGCTGCAATCTCTGTGCGTTGGTTTGCCCGTCGCCCGGAGCGATAACAATGAAACGTGTCGACGCCGGCGGCCCGACCCAAAGCTGGCGTGAGAGAATGGGAGGAAATTAATGACTACTTTAAATTTAGTTTCAAAGTTTACGGTTCTTATCGCGGCGGCAATTCTCATGTTGGCGTCCGTCACCTCTTTTGCGCAAAAATCAAAAGGTAACGGGCCTAATTTTGATACAGCGGATTTCTATAAGAAATCGGAAATTGCCGCATGGCTTGTTGAATACGATGAAGTAGCTTGGAAGACTACCGATGTTCTAATGACTGAGGACAAGTCGGAAATTGCGAAGCTAGGAGCGGAATGGTTTTGTTTTCAGGATAGTAAAAAACTTTGGCACGCCGTATATGGTAAATTTGCCAACGACAAATACGAGTTGGTTTTCCATTACCTGTTCGACTCCGCGGGAAAAATTACTAAGACCACTGAGAAAATCGACCAAACCTTTCTAAATACTCACGCGAAGGCTCTTACGACCGCAAGGTCGACACTACTTGCAAAGATTCCACGAGACTCGCCCAAATTCAATCAATATATTCGTCTGAATTCGGATAAGACATTCGATGTGTGGATGCTCCCGGCGTTTCAGACCGACAGAACAGTAATTTTCGGCGGGGAAGGTATTTATCAAATCGACGCGACCGGCAGTAAAATTATTGCGGATACAAGCTATTTTCAGAAAAACTTTCGCGGATTCAAAGCTGATCCGCCCCGCGAGATCTGGTTAGATTATCGCGAAATTGAGAAACCTACTCTAGGCTCGGTCTTTTTTGTTTGGTATTACAAGTCATACTTCACAAATATCTATATAGATAATTCAAAAAGCACCAGTACCGTTATCAAGGCTGGGCCAAACGGATACATGTGGATTAACGTTGAAAAAGACGATAAGAAAGAGGCCAAGCCCAAGTAAAAATCCCGATTTCAAAATTTCTTAACCGTTATCTGGTGCGAAACAACCGCCCAGTGAGCGTAACCTTCTTCGTTAAGCGGGATTCGATCCGGCTGTGTCTGGCCATTGCTGTCGGTTGCCCGGGCTTGCAGTTTGTAAATTCCCGGATGCGCGTCCCAGTCGATATCCCAGCGAACCCACGCCAGATCGATATTCGGTTCTCGGAGCCGAGCCGGTCGCCAGGTTTTTCCGCCGTCGGTGCTTACGTCAACCTTTTTAATGTGGCCTTCGCCGGACCATGAACGTCCGCGAAGAAGGCGCGTCCCAGACGAAATTTCACCATTCCATGGCAGCTCAAATGCCGATTTGACCTGCTGCGTTGTGAGCATCGGCCCGAGAGCTGGCGGAGCCGGTTTGTAATCTTTGCCGATCAACACATATTTTTTTGTGTTGTATTCGGAATATAGCGATTGCTCGGAAACTTCGATGCGTCCCACCCATTTTATATGCGATATGCCGACCCAGCCGGGCAGTAACATGCGGACAGGGAAGCCGTGATCGGGCAAAAGCGGCTGGCCGTTCATTGCATAAACCAGAAGCGTGTCTTCGGCCATTGCCTTTTCGACAGACATCGGACGGCTGACCTTTTTTGCATCCAGACCCTCGGGCATTACGTCACGAGCAGAACGCTTTAGGCCTGCGCGTCCCAGAACCTCGCGAAGCGGAACGCCCGTCCATTCGGCGACGCCGATACCGCCAAATCCCATGGCGTTCCCTCGATCTTCTTTCCATGCGAGGCCTGAAAAAGATTCCTGCCGTTGCCCGCACATTCAATGGCGCGGATGACCGAGATCGATGGCATTGACAACAGCTCGTCATAAGTGAAGGACATCGGCCGCATTACGCCTGAGCCCTCGATCTGAAGTTTCCATTTGGCCGGATCGATACGCGGTACAACAGGGCTGTTGTTTCTGACAAAGAACAGTTCGGTCGGGACGATGTAGCCCCGGTTATACATCGCTTCCCAACGCATTTCGAGGTTGCTGCCGTTTCGGATGAAGTATTCGGCCGGGGCATTTTTCGGTATCGCCTGATCGGTCTGGGCCAAAGCCTTGGCCGGCAGGAAATTGGAAAGTGCCGCCATTGCCGCGCCGGTTGCCATCAACTTGAAGTATTCGCGTCTGGAAAGCTGAGCGCGTCCCTAAGAGCTTAATTCCGACTCTCGCTCCGTGTCGTAATTCTGCTCATCAAGCAGGTCTTTTCTATACATGGCGTCCCCCTATTTTATCTAAATAAAGCGTGCTAAAAGTATCTGACAAAAACCTGCGGGAAACAAGCATGCGCGTCCCAGAGATTTTTTCACCACAAAGGCACAAAGGACCCGCAGAAGGCTAAGAACGCGTCCCAGAGATTGTGTCACAATGTGACACAGAGAAGAATTGGGCAAGGAAGAGGTTACACCTTACGCGAGAACAGTTTTGAAATAGACAGAAGTTTACATTCCAGCTACTAGCCAATCTTTACGAATGTTGTCCGTCCGTTAAGATCAACAGGCTCTCGAACATTTCTCATCCAT
>CAVTYF010000004.1:0-27363 GCA_963738935.1 uncultured Acidobacteriota bacterium
ACCTACAGTCTTCCATTTCTACTCCTGTTTTGTTTTTATCCGAACCGCCTGCGTTAACAGCGCGGCCAGTCGTGTGACTGTGGCCCGCGGCCGCCCGTAAGGCGAGCCACAAAAAAGGCGCTTCCGTTTACGAAGCGGCCTTTTCACCTCTGCCCGACGCCCGGGCAAAACCTGTAAAATCTGCTGGGAAGTTTGTGAATGTGCGGTCATAAGAAGTTGAGGTCTGTCCATGGGAGATTCATGTGTTTCCCTCGCATCGTTTCGCGCGTCCTGTCGTCATAAATGCGCTCTCAACACTCGTTTTTATGCAGCCCTCGGCTTTGAATACACGTCCCTCAGCCATGAATCAGCTTCCCTCGCGTCCGTTAACGCGTCCCGTCATCGTCAATTTGCTTCCAAAGCTCACTTTTACGCATCCCTCGCTTCTAAATGCACGTCTCTCTACCTTAAATCTGCGTCTGTGAGTCTGCGTCTCTCATCCGTCACGCATGAACGTCCGGCTTTAACACCATCCCGCTCATCCGTGCATTCTGAACGCGTATCTTTGAACTCGTTAATGTGTGTTCTTCGGTTGTGAATATGTGGTCAGCAACAGTGTGAGAGCGTTATTCACTCGTCGCCGCGTAGGTCATCAGGCACTAAGCAAAGACGGAAGAATCCCGCCTTTGCTAGTCATTTGGCGGAGCCGGTAAGACATTTTAGATGGCTTTAAGCCCGCGACGCGGGCGGAAACGGTACGACATCACTCGCACTGGCACGCCTTTTGTGCCAGAGTTGTAGCCACACGTGGAGCGTATTTCGCGGAACGTGTGGAACGTGCCGATAGATGATGAGAGAGTACTAGCGGTTGCGACGTTCTCGCTGGCACCGGCACGTTTTTTGTGCCAGAACCATGCGGCATATCAAACATTCCGCATTCCACATTCCCAATTCCGAATTTGAATTATGCCGTGGGTGTTTCAGCAGCGCGGAACGTGGATATTTCGCGGCTCCCCTCCTGCCAGCGGTGGCGGCGTTTCGCCGACGGGGTGGTGGGAGATGGCAATTGAACGTCGGCGTGAATATCAGCCGTCGTTTGAAAGACGATTTCGGGCTATAGCAGTGCGGTCAGGGTTGTGTTCCAAGATTTCGGGCTGGCCCTGCCGCAGTGCGGTCAGGTTGTGTTCCAAGATTTCGGGCTGCGCCCTTGCCGCAGTGCGGTCAGGCTCGCCTGACCGTCGCGTCTAATTATTATTTCCCGGAGGAGGCTGTGCCTCCGACAGAAGAAACCGCATCGGCGACACGCCTCGGCGACGCTCCGAACATCGTAAGGGCCGAGGAAAACCATTTGATGCGGCTGTATTGATCTCGGCGGTGGCGACCGTGTTCGGCCTTTCCGAAGACAAATTCTGCGGCCCGGAAAAAAGTGCAAAGGCGGTGCTTGCAAAAGAAGTGCTGATCCTGATAGCCAGAGAACGCGGTGCAGCCGGTACCGAATTATCACTGGTAGCCGGACTCGATACCTCAAACATCAGCCGCCGCCACGACGCCGCCCGAGAAAAACTCCAAACCGACCGCAAACTCGCTTACGCCAAATCTCAGGCTGAAAAAATATACCTCGCAAATATCGCAGAATCGCAGACGTGACACCGTTCTTTTTCTCAATAGATCGCCGTCATTTTCGAGAACATTCTTTACGACCCGACCAGACGGATATTTTTGTTCGATCAACGCACCGGCAGGTTGTAGCTGTAAGTCATCGGGTTCGAGTCGTCGCCGTAAGTCACGCCGTCTGTAATTTGCTTGCTCCGCGTCACTCTGCCTAAGATGTCAAACGCCACGTACTCGGTTGTCGAGACGCTCGACGAAACCTTCGTCAATTTGCCTTTGGCATTCGTTACGTTGTCGTAAAAATAAGTTACATCGGGCGTTTCTGACCCGCTCGGTTCGTTTGTGTAAGCTCGATTTGTAACTCGATTCAAAGCGTCGTAAACATAGTCGGTCTTCACGCCGCGAGCGTCGGTTTTGCTCGTCAGATTGCCGTTCGGATCATAGCCGTAATTTATTGTCCCCGATTCGGGATTCTCGATCAAAAAATAACACGTACTGTTTCCTCATGAATCTTAAATGATATTTCATCTTCTGTAACAAACGATGTTGCGTCTGGGGTAAAGTAATCCCTTCCGGCCACACGAAACTCCGTCTGACCTTCGTAGAAAAATATTGGAGTCAGAGCTGATAGAGTTATAATTGAGGGGACTGGTTCGGTTGGAATGCCGATCCCACCTGAAGGGAGAATGAAATAAGCCTCGTTCAGGGTTTCGCGATGTATTACCAGAAAGTAATTTCCTCGACTTGATTTGTAAAGAGCGCCATTAGCAGTCTCTATGCCGTTAACCCATATCTTAGCCCCATGCATCCTTAGGTAGAGCTTGTCGTCGTACCAAGTGTAAAGCCCTACTCCGATAAGGAACAGGCCAATCACAATTCCGACTATTACGATATATTTCTTCATGGCTTGTAAGTGAAATCGCCCGAGAAACCGGTGTCACGTCTGCGATTCTGCGATATTCTTGTTATCATTTCAAACGATATGGCACGGAAGCTTCGCGTTGAGGTCGAGGGCGGTCTTTACCATTTGATCGCCCGCGGCAACGACCGCCAAGACATTTTTCATTCGCACGAAGACCGCCAAAGGTTCCTCGCCCTTCTGTTAAAAGAGAAGGTCCGTTCGCCGTTCTTTCTGTATGCCTACTGTTTGATGACCAACCACATTCATTTGCTGCTCGAACGCCAAGCCGAGACAATCGGAAGCATTATGCAGCGTGTTCTCGGCGGTTACAGCCGTTATTATAATCGACGATACAAGCATATAGGGCATGTTTTTCAAGGACGGCATAAGTCCATACTGTGTCAGAGCGATAGATACTTGGCCGAACTCGTTCGTTACATTCATCTAAATCCGGTCAGGGCGGGAATGGTGACGATGCCGGAAGAATACCCCTACAGTAGTCATCGTGCGTATCTCGGGTTGCAACAGGATGATCTGATAGCCGTTGATCCTGGTAATTCGTCTTTTTGGAAGTAAGCGAGAGTCAGCCATCGAACATTTCAAGACATATGTTGCAGCAGGTATCGGCGCCGAGTATCCGGAAGCCTTCGATTCGCCCGCAGAAGGCTATATTTTAGGTTCCGATGAGTTTGTCGACAGCACGATACATCGCATCGGCGACACGCCTCGGCGACGCTCCGAACATCGTAAGGACCGAGGGAAACCATTTGATGCGGCTGTATTGATCTCGGCGGTGGCGACCGTGTTCGGCCTTTCCGAAGACAAATTCTGCGGCCCGGAAAAAAGTGCAAAGGCGGTGCTTGCAAAAGAAGTACTGATCCTGATAGCCAGAGAACGCGGTGCAGCCGGTACCGAATTATCACTGATAGCCGGACTCGATACCTCAAACATCAGCCGCCGCCACGACGCCGCCCGAGAAAAACTCCAAACCGACCGCAAACTCGCCTACGCCCGCGATCAAGTTGAGAAATTATACTTAGCTAATATCGCAGAATCGCAGACGTGACACCAGTTCTTTTTCATTTTCCCAACGCCCGTTGCCTAATCTCAACGCGCTTACTGCTCCGGCTGCTGTGTAGTTAAAACCATTTGCATAATTTCGGAAAGTATCATTTGCCTTACGGCTCTGGACTTGTTGAAGGCCACCACTCACATCCAATGTGTTCTTAACAACGCGGCCAGAAGGATAGGTTTCTTCAATCAACGCCCCGCCAAGATTGTAAGTATATCCGGTCGTATAGGCTGTTCCGTCCGTAGTTTGTTTGTGAGCCTTTATGCGACCGAGAATATCAAACTCTGTGTACTCCGTGGCAGAAACCGAGCTTGAAACTTTCGTCAACTTGCCTTTGCTGTTCGCGATGCCGCCCGCGATGTTTGTTCCGTCGTAAAAGTAAGTGACATTCGGGGTGGCCTGGTAGTTCGCCAAAACACCTGTGCCGGGCGTGCCGTTTGGCGTCGAGTAATTTCGATTCGTCACGCGATTGAGCGCGTCGTAAATGTAGTCGGTCTTCACGCCGCGAGCGTCCGTCTTGCTCGTCAGATTGCCGTTGCCGTCGTAAACGTAATTTATCGTCCCCGATTCGGGATTCGTCGCGCTCGTTAGCCGCGAAAGGCTCTGTTGTAACTGAAGTTGCGCGGCGTCTGCTGAATACCCTATTTGACTGATGTGAGATTGTTCATGAATGTGTAAGCGGTCGTTATCAAAAAATATTGACTGATATGTACTGCTTATCCTGACCAACAAAATAGAATATCCAGAATCTGCTGTCCGTATTCGTAATCAAATAGTTGAAAATCTGGCGAATGTTTTTGTTTCTCAGATTGAACTCGTACAATTTGCTATTAGCGGCAGGAGCAGGAAAAGCCTTGGTAGTATCACGCGAAAGACCTTGAGCTTCCATATATCTTTTTATTTCAGGCAGTTCAAAAAGACAGTCCACAGTTTGATCTACAGTCTTATCTTTTACTTTCAACTTGTTAACTTTTGAATCCAGTAATGAAGCCTCATTCTCCTTTGGAAACACATTTACTACGTCGCCATCGACCGACCAGTCGTACATTGGACATTCAGATACAAGAATCTCCATGAGGTCCTTTAAAACGAAATTACTTTGTTTTAAGTTTATTGGCTGCCGACATCCCTCGGGCTCCTCTTTTTCGCTCGCTTGGACGCCAATTTTCACATTATTTTTAGATGATATTTCGCCAAGAACCTTAAAGAAGGTGCTAGTTTTTCGAGTAATATTGATTACCATTTCTTTAACATCACCTCTTTTTTGCGAAAAAGCGACTTGTTGACCAAATGCTAGAACAATGATTGTACTTACAGAGAGTGCTATATTCGTTAACTTCATATTTCAACCTCAATTTTCGTCTGGATCCGTGATTTCACTAATTCGGATTTTGATTTTATCCTTAGGTTTAGGATTGATCTCTACGATATTTGTCCTAACGGGTATCGTTTGATTCTGCCCTTGAACTTTTGTTGTTAGTTCTATCGTTTGTTTCGATTTGCTAACCTGTTGAGGGCCGTCTGGAGTTACGCTCGTAATTCCAACGAAATCAGCATTGGTAAACTCAATATTACCAGCACTATTTTCCTTCCCCTGGACTGGTTTTGTTTTATTTCCAGTACCATCAGTATTTGACGACGGTTTCCCGTCGAGCGTTGACTCGGTAATTGTTTCGGTAATGGTTGTATTTGCACCTTTGTCTGGCGCAGGAAATCCTTCGGTTACCTTCAGCTGATAGCTAACGACAATACCAAAACCGTATTTATCTTTGGCGGATCAAGTCCGAACGTTTTGAGTCAATAGTATTACCTTGTCCATCTGTTACGACCCCGTCGTTTATAGCAACTGAGGTATAACCAGAAATTTGTAAGACGTATCCTTCACGGGAGGCCGCCGCACGTACCGGTAAGGTCAAGTTCCGATGCAGTTGGCGGAGTTTGTTTCACTGGTGTGGGAGGTTTTGGTTTTTCAGGCGGCGCCGGTTTACCTGATTGCACGAAAAAGATATGGGGTCATCTATGAAGTTACCCTTGAAGTCAAGCGCACGTTGTATCAGGCACACGTTTGGTGGTGTGAATGGGTTGGTTGACTGGGTTCTGACAAAAGAACAAACCTGCCTCCTTTATTAGTTAGAATTTCTTTCAATTTCGCTCACGCCTGTTTTAGGCGAAGCCATCATCTATTCGTGCAAGTTCGACTTGCTACATGAAACCGAATCGGCTCATTCTCGATCTTTATTCGAAAATGGCTGGCCGTGCCATCAGACACTCAGAGACTGAAGATCTCTCTTCACCTCTCCTGACCCCTCGCACAAGCCAACTTCGCCCCGCCGGGTGAATTCCTCATAACCGATACCGTCACGAAGCATGACGTAACAGTTAATGAGAAGCTTCCTGGCCGCTGCAACTTTTGCTTTTGGGCGGCCTCTCCGGCGGCTAACCTGAGAATAGAACTGTCTGATCCTCTTATCACGACAAGCTTGGGCAGCCTGACCGAGCAGGTGCCGCACCAGCCGTGAACCGTGTTTGCTGATCGATCCGATCCTTCTCTTCTCACCGGAGCTTTTCTCCAGCGGATCGAGTCCGACAAATGCCACCACTTCTTCCTTTCGTCGAAAGCGGCGGACATCACCGAGAGTGTGAAAGAGTGCAAGAGCGTTTATCAGTCCGATGCCCGGATGGGTGAGCAGCAGTTTTACCTGTTCCTCTTTATCCACTTCTTCTGCCAGTCTCTCTTCAAGAGCTTTTATTTGTCTTGTAAGTTCGTCCACAAGAAGAAGTCGCGAGCTGACCAAAAGCTCCTCGGTCTCGGTCCCGGCGGCTTCGACAATGTCTTTCTTGCCTTTACCGTCGACAATACGAAACCTCGCAAGCCCTTTCGAACGGGCAAACGCCTGCAGTTGGTTAATGACCGACGTTCGCTTCTGTACCAGCGACTGCCGGTAATGCATCAGATCGAGCACCTCTCGACTCTTTTCGCTCCGCGGCGTGATCGCCGGAAATGTCCCGCGATCAACAGATCCAGGATCGTCTCGGCATCCCGAAAGTCGTTCTTATGACGCGATAACGCCGCACGTCTGATCATTCTCGGATCACCGATCTTCAGCTTCATTCCATTGTCAAAGAGCATCTTCTCAAACCACCACAGACTCCCTGTGGCTTCTGTCCCGATAACCGCGTCACTGCCGCATTTGCGATAGAACGCCTTTATCGACTGCTTGTCCGAATGCAGAAACCTTCGATATCCGATCTCTCCATCCCCATCGTCACAATAAACTACCGACTGTTCATATGGATGAAAATCAACCCCAATGTATACTGTCATTGTTGATCCCGTCGGTCTGTTCTTTTGTCAGAACTCAAGTCTACTAAACTAGACTCCGTCGGGATCAACTTCATAGCATCAGACATGCAATTCTCCGAGTTTTTCGCGGTATTCCCGCTCGACCTTCTCCTTGGCAAAGCTAAGTTTAGCATCCGATTCGAGTCTGAGTTTAGCCGCGTCAGAGCGTCGGCTGACGGTGGATGCGTCGAGGTTAACGATCGAGGCGAGATCGGTCACTGTGGCCCCGGCCTCGCGGGCGACAAGTATCAGGACTTCTTTTGCCATGACGGCCTGTGCGGACTTTGCGTTTGAGCAGAAACTCCCGCGCGACAAACCAAAAACGGTTTCGACGGCTGCCACCATCGCCTCGGCGTTGAACGCAACCACCGCTCGTCCTCGACTGGACCGTCGTGTATCGATCTCGCCCATCCGATGAATCGTCTCGTCACAAATTCTGGCGTGCGTCGGTCGGACGCTCTTCGGCCGGTGAATACTAACCCGTCCGAATACTCGATGCCGACTCCCGCGGCGACGTGATCGCGAAAGCGTTCGACGGCGACCTCGCGCCGATGACCAAAACGGCGTAGCAGCGGATCGACATCGACGATCTCCGCAGGCACCACACCGAGATATTCGCGATGAGAGCTGTAGGCGTAGTCTTCGGCGAGCACAACCATCTTTGCACGGACAGGATTGAGGTGAATATATCGGACAAGCTCGGCGAGATATGCGTCGCTGTCGCAGAGGATCGCCTTGTGTCTGCCCTGAAATACGTGGCCGATGCGCCGGTACGCCGGTTGTACCACTGGCTGTAACCCGTCAGCACACGCTGCATTATCCGTCCAACCGTCTCGCCTCGCCGCTCTATCAGCAAGTGAATATGATTGGTCATCAGGCAGTAGGCATAGATAAAGAATCCTGCCTTTTCCTTTTGAATTGTGAGAAGCGAGAGAAATTTGAGATAGTCTTCGTGATCGTGAAAGATATCCTGACGATCGTTACCCCTCGTGATGACGTGATACAGACCACCCTCGACCTCCAGCCGAGCCTTCCGTGCCATTAACACAAGAGTTTATCAGACGTCGGCGTAGCCAGAAAATTGCATGTCTGACCCCAATCCTCTTTTATGACCCCAATCCTCTTTTACCTCGCGAACAAGCATTTCCTCGGGCTCATAGATAAAATCAAGTTGTTTTCCTTCAACTATCGTTTCGATCACATCGAGCTTTTTTCTACCTTGTTTCATTTGCCGGACCCGCAAAAGCTCAGGCTTATCCCAATTTGTCTCTAAAATAAACGGTAAAAGCTCGTATGCCATCCATATCCGGTCAGTAATTTTTTGGGAATTACTGAGTCCCCTTTTACCAGCGTAGTATTCTATTGATTTCTCGCCATCAAATATTTCGACCCCTGGCTCGTGAACAACTGGAAAATATGCAAAATCCCCGATTTGCTACTTGGGAAATATGCCGACCTCGTAGAGCTATCAAACTCGGTCAGACATCTTTGGTGAGAGAATGAAGCTTTTCCCTGCCCCCCCTTCATCTTTATCAATGCATCCCAAGCCTTCTCGGCCTCACGCTTTTCAGCGGGTGACGACGCAGTCCCTTGAGCCAGAACCACAACCGTCATGCACACGAGCAAAACGAGTGATCCAAACAAACGCCCTACCTTAGCTAAATGAAATGTTTTTTTTCATAAGGTCGTCTTTATTAATCCTCATGGTTTATGTTTCCATGCGTTTGGCGTAGTAGCTTTGAGCGGGCGGGTGAACAAGTCAGGAGCGTAATCGACATTGAAAGAAAAATTACAGATCTCGTTATCAAATTTATCTAGATTCCCCGGTTTATAGCCGCTCGCACTGCCCCAACTTCGCGGCATTTTTATTCCGTCAATTTCAACGTAATCAGAGAATGAGTAAACTCGCCATAATATACCGCGTTCATCATATTCTCTTACCTTCAAAATCGACATATCTTCTGGTTCGAATATAAATTCCATCCTCCGTTTCCCGACAATTGTCTCGACAACTTCAAGCTTTGCCTTTCCGTCTTTGAGCTGAGATACGCGGACAATCTCGGGCTTATTCCATTTTGTTTCTAGCAGCAATGGCAAGTATTTGTCTGGGAAACCACTCTGTTAGGTCGTCATGCCTTATATCTATAGCTCTCTTCACGCCATCTTCATCGCCGTAGTATTGAATAGATTTTTCTACAATTTGAAGACTCGGTGCTCCACCCAAACTATAACCAAAATTCCATTGGCGGCTAGGAAACACATCAAGTACGGTTCCACGATCAAATTCTATAAGCATGTTGGTGACAGAATGAAGTTTTTCTCTTACCACCCTTCATTCTGATCAATGATTCCCATGCCTTTTCTGCTTCTCGCTTCTCAGTTCTTAACGGTGTTTTCTCCTGAGCTGTAACAATCCGAATGCAAACATGAAAACACAAGGGAGATAACGAGGCAGCTAATAATATACAATCTGATTTTTTTTCATAACCTTAGCGCCCTCTATTGTAACTGTCCCGAATATTTGAAGCCCGATTTAGGATTTCTGGTCGGGGCTGGTAACCTTCTTTTCCCAAAACCTCAATAAATAAATGTCCCAAAGCCCCTCTTACATCTTGGTAGGGATTAAAGCGGTCAACATCAAAGTAACCGAACGTCCCCCCGTTTGTTTTATTTATTACGATCTGCATCGATCCGGAGATAGACATTGAGTCAGTCTCACTTCGATAATCAATGCACTCCGACCCTTTATTGCTACAACCAAGATCTTTTGAGTGATACCCGTATAAGGACCCGGAATAAAAAGTAGATAAGAACTGAATCAGGTCGTCTTCCTTACCCTTAATCACATCAAACCTAAACCCTTCTCCCTGCCGCTTCACTTTGGTAATGAACTCATCGAGCCCGGTTAGTATTCTTGCTCCATTTGCCACGGTACTTCGTGCTTCAGTTTGCATATATTGACTAAGGTGAGTATTGTTTGCGTTCATTAAATCAACCAGCGCAGTCACATCATCGAGAGTGGGTGAGGTGAGAACGGTAGTTTCGCCTCGATTCGTGATCGTCACCGTGTTTACAAATCGATTGGTTTCGGGGTCATAGCCGGTATCCTGAATTGAATCATAACGAGCGTAAGATCGCCGAGCCCCTTCCGGCATCAATCCCAACCCTTCATCGTCAACACCCGAACATTCCGCCTCAAAACAAGCTTTTAGACCGGTAGGGTCAACCGAGGTCATCGGTTTATTCATGACATAGGAATACCTGTTAAAAGTTTGCGGATCGGTGGGATTTGCACTTGCCATCAAGGGATCAACGGAAGTGAATCGGCCATGAGTTGAATTGAGGTATCTGGCATTAGCAAATTCGAGACCGCTTTCGCTGTCCTTTTCATATCCTGTAAAGTCTTTTCGGGGCTGTTCGGCACTCGTGTAACTTAGTCCGTTTTGTCCGTTGAGATGTAATGATCTCTTCACCATATGGAAAATAGTCCTTCCTGTTTCGATAACGACTCCGTTTTCGTTAGTTATGATACGCTGACTGCCAAGATGATCCTGAGTCAGGTAGCTGACCTGCTGAGTGGTTGCGAGCGCTGTGGAATACTCGGCAATGACCTTTCCTGTGGCGTCATAAACGAATATTGTCGTTTCCGAACTCGATACTTTCTTAACCCGCTTTCCTTCTCCGTCGTAGGAGTATGTCGCATCCGGCGTGCTGCCGCTGTTTGAAGAGATGAAGAATGCCTTCTGATGATTTTCAGAATCATATTGAAACCGCTGCCCTGGCGAGTCCTGCGTGACGTTGCCGTCAGCGTCGTACGAGTAACCTTGCCCGGACGCGAATCGATTGGATGTTGTGTTAGTGTCGAATGACGGGTTACAAACCGCGGTCGAGCAACTTCCCAGAGTAGTGGTATGACCAGTCCCGGTCACGAAATTTCGATTACCGTAGCGATCGTCAACTGATATTCCTGCTTCCACGTTTGAGACGACAAAACGGTCTCGGTTGCTGATCCGAGCCGATTCAGTGCATCATAGGTGTAGGTCTGTACAAATGGATCTGTTGCCCCCGGAACCGTGATCTTTTGTTCCAGCATGCTGCCGTTATTGTCATGGCTAGTCGTCGTTGTGTCGTATTTGTATTCGAGCTTGAGCAGGCCCTGTGTCGAATCGGTCAAACCAAGGCCAATCTGTTTTACTTGAAGCCGTTTATTGTACTCTGCCGTCTCCCAATGCCCGTTGCCGAGCTGCATTTTCGTCATGGCTCCCGCCGGATCGTAGGCGAAACTATTTGCATACGTCCAATAACCTGAACTTGAATTCTTGGTGCTCTGAGACCTGAGAAAAGCTGGCCGTCAGCGTCAAGGGTGTTCCGTACCACGCGAGTCGAAGGATAAGTTTCCTCGATCAACGCACCGCTCAGATTATATGTATATGCAGTATCGTAATCCGTGCCGTCGGTCGTCTGCCGATAAGTAAGGAGCCTGCCCATAATATCAAAGCTCATGTTTTTCGTTTCCGAAACGCTGCTCGTAACTCTTGTCGTCTTTCCCTTGGAATAATTCGGAACTCCGCCCAATCCCGTGCCGTCATAGTAAAACGTGACATCGGGCATTGCCGAGTCCGAATAATTCCTTAGTGTGATGCGATTTAGGCGATCATAGGTGCCTTCAACATAGAGGTTACGGGCATCCGTCGTCTTCGTAATATTGCTGTTGGCGTCGTACTCATACTTTGTTGACCATGCGGTATTGCCTGTTACCGGATCGGTTGCACTAAAGTTCGAATTTGTGTCCTGCTCGATCTGTTTGGCATATTGCAGCCGACCTAGAGCGTCGTACATAAAGTAACGGCTCTGGCTGGTGCCTTGAGCGGTCTTTCGAAGATTCCCCAAGGTGTCGAATGTGTAATCGGTCGAGAGTGCCGAACTGTCCGGATCCTCGATCACACGAAGCATTCTTCCAAGCACGTCGGTAATACCTTTGCGTTTCTTTCCGGCCTGATCGGTGACGGTCTTTATTGTTCCGATAGGGGCTGAGGTTGCCAGGCCATAGGTGTTTGTTACTACGGAGCTGTCCGGCACAATTACTGTCGACAATCGACCCGCCGCGTCGTATGTATTTGTTGTCCAGTCGAGGCCCGTTGTGGTTGAACAAGTCTGATTCGAGTAGCCTCGAAATGGATTAGTACTTTTCTGGGTGCGGCCCATATTGTCGTAGCATGTGATGACGAATACGTCGCCCGCATCATCAACAGATTGCGTTCGGACAGTCCGGCTAAGCCCATCGAAATATGTATAGCCTTCTTTCCAATGATCGGCGTCGATCTGCGATTTGACCTTTACCCACCGTGTCGTGTCGGATGTGCCGGCTCCGTATTCTGTTATGGTTTGTAAAGATATGGGGTCAGACATAAAGATATGGGGTCATCTATGAAGTTAACCCCTAAGTCAAGCGCACTTCTATCCTGCACACGTTTGATGGTGTGAAATGGGTTGGTTGACTGGGTTCTGACAAAAGAACAAACCTGCCTCCTTTATTAGTTAGAATTTCTTTCAATTTCGCTTACGCCTTTTTTAGCGAAGCCATCATCTATTCGTGCCAAGTTTATCTTGGCTACATGAAACCGAATCGGCTCATTCTCGACTTACTCGAAAATGGCTGGCCATACCCTCAGGCACTCAGAGACTGAAGATCTCTCTTCACCTCTCCTGACCCCACGTACAAGCCAACTTCGCCCCGCCGAGTGAATTCCTCATAACCGATACCGTCACGAAGCATGACGTAACAATTAATGAGAAGCTTCCTGGCCGCTGCAACTTTTGCTTTTGGGCGGCCTCTCCGGCGGCTAACCTGAGAATAGAACTGTCTTATCCGTTTATCACGACAAGCTTGAGCTGCCTGACCGAGCAGGTGCCGCGCCAGCCGTGAACCGTGTTTGCTGATCGATCCGATACGTCTCTTCTCGCCGGAGCTTTTCTCCAGCGGATCGAGTCCGACGAATGCCACCACTTCTTCCTTTCGTCGGAAGCGTCGCACGTCACCGAGAGTGTGAAACAGTGCAAGGGCGTTTATCAGTCCGATGCCGGGATGCGTGAGCAGCAACTTTACCTGTTCCTCTTTATCCACCTCTTCTTCCAGTCTCGCCTCAAGAGCTTTGATCTGTCTCGTGATCTCGTCACAAAGCGAAAGACGCGAGTTGACCAAAAGCTCCTCGGTTCTCGGTCCCGGCGGCTTCGACAATGATCGTTCTTGCCTTTACCGTCGACATACGAAACCTCGCAAGCCCCTTCGAACGGGCAAACGCCTGCAGTTGGTTAATGACCGACGTTCGCTTCTGTACCAGCGACTGCCGGTAATGGATCAGATCGAGCACCTCTCGACTCTTTTCGCTCCGCGGCGTGATCGCCGGAAATGTCCCGCGCATCAACAGATCCAGGATCGTCTCGGCATCCCGAAAGTCGTTCTTATGACGCGATAACGCCGCACGTCTGATCATTCTCGGATCACCGATCTTCAGCTTCATTCCATTGTCAAAGAGCATCTTCTCAAACCACCACAGACTCCCTGTGGCTTCTGTCCCGATAACCGCGTCACTGCCGCATTTGCGATAGAACGCCTTTATCGACTGCTTGTCCGAATGCAGAAACCTTCGATATCCGATCTCTCCATCCCCATCGTCACAATAAACTACCGACTGTTCATATGGATGAAAATCAACCCCAATGTATACTGTCATTGTTGATCCCGTCGGTCTGTTCTTTTGTCAGAACTCAAGTCTACTAAACTAGACTCCGTCGGGATCAACTTCATAGCATCAGACATGCAATTCTCCGAGTTTTTCGCGGTATTCCCGCTCGACCTTCTCCTTGGCAAAGCTAAGTTTAGCATCCGATTCAAGTCTGAGTTTAGCCGCATCAGAGCGTCGGCTGACGGTGGATGCGTCGAGGTTAACGATCGAGGCGAGATCGGTCACTGTGGCGCCGGCCTCGCGGGCGACAAGAAAAAGATATGGGGTCAGACATGCAATTCTCCGAGTTTTTCGCGGTATTCCCGCTCGACCTTCTCCTTGGCAAAGCTAAGTTTAGCATCCGATTCAAGTCTGAGTTTAGCCGCATCAGAGCGTCGGCTGACGGTGGATGCGTCGAGGTTAACGATCGAGGCGAGATCGGTCACTGTGGCGCCGGCCTCGCGGGCGACAAGTATCAGGACTTCTTTTGCCATGACGGCCTGTGCGGACTTAACGTTTGAGCAGAAAGTCCCGCGAGACAAACCAAACACGGTTTCGACGGCTGCCACCATAGCCTCGGCGTTGAACGCGATCGCCGCTCGTCCTCGACCGGACCGTCGCGTATCGATCTCGCCCATGCGATGAATCGTCTCGTCGACAAATTCTGCGGCTCGGTCGGACGCTCTTCGGCCGGTGAATCTAAGCCATCCGAATACTCGATGCCGACACCCGCGGCGACGTGATCGCGAAAGCGTTCGACGGCGATCTCGCCTGATGACCAAACCGTCTTAGCAGCGGATCGACATCCACAATGTTCGCAGGCACCAGACCGAGATATTCGCGATGACTGCTATAGGGATAGTCTTCGGCGAGCACAACCATCTTTCGCGGACAGGGTTAAGGTGAATATAACGAACAAGCTCGGCGAGATATGTGTCGCTGTCGCAGAGGATCGCCTTGTGTCTGCCCTGAAATACGTGGCCGATGTGCCGGTAGCGCCGGTTGTACCATTGGCTGTAACCCGTCAGCACACGTTGCATTATTCGTCCGACCGTCTCTTGTCCCCGCTCGATAAGCAAATGAACGTGATTGGTCATCAGGCAGTATGCATAGATAAAAAAGCCTGCTTTTTGTTTTTGAATTGTGAGAAGCGAGAGAAATTTCAAGTAGTCTTCGTTATCGTGGAAGATATCCTGACGATCGTTACCCCTCGTGATGACGTGATACAGACCACCCTCGACCTCCAGCCGAGCCTTCCGTGCCATTTCTTAAGAGTCTAGCAGAACACTCCATACAAGAGAATTGCATGTCTGACCCCAATCCTCCCGGCTGGTGCGGCACCTGCTCGGTCAGGCTGCTCAAGCTTGTCGTGATAAGAGGATCAGACAGTTTTATTCTCAGGTTAGCCGCCGACGTGGCCGCCCAAAAGCAAAAGTTGCAGCGGCCCGCAAGCTTCTCATCAACTGTTACGTCATGCTTCGTGACGATATCAGCTATGAGGAATTCACGCGGCGGGGCGAAGTTGGCTTGTACGTGGGGTCAGGAGAGGTGGGCAAGGGAAACCTTTCTCAGTCTCTGAGTGCCTGAGGGTACGGCCAGCCATTTTCGAGTAAGTCGAAGAATGAGCCGATTCGGTTTCATGTAGCTAGGATAAACTTGGCACGAATAGATGATGGCTTCGCCTAAAAACGGCGTGAGCGAGATTGAAAGAACTTTAACCAATAACAAAGGAGGCAGGTTTGTTCTATTGTCAGAACCCAGTCAAGCAACCCTTTCTCACACCCTCAAACGTGTGCCGGATACAACTGCCGCTTGACATCAAGGGGTAACTTCATAGATGACCCCAATCCTCTTTGCACTCCCGGGTTAACTGTTGCGAGGTTATCAAAGAATCATAGGCATAATTCGTCCGTTGATTTTGATTGTCTCGAAATAAATCATCGAAACGATGAATTTGAACAACTAAGTTCATACATCTTACAACAACCCATTCCACTCGGGGCGGTGCCGACCATTATGTACTGTCCATCCTTCTCGAATTCAAGCCATTTTGAGCCAAAGTCTCGATCGTCATTCAACCGCCAGGACAAATTTGTTAAATATGTTTTGTAGAAATTTCGCATTATCGAATATTCCGTAAATTTATCTTCGACCGTCACAAACGAATACCCTACTGACCTTTTATTGCCACCGATAAACTTGTGTGAAAATACAAATCCTTCTAATGTCGGTACTGTCTTACATAACTCATCGAGTTTACCAAGAGCCGGGTCGTCTTTTATAGCAGCTTCCGCTCTCGCAGTTTTTTCTTGACGGGGCGGCATTACTTTCTTGTTAATTACAGGAAAACACCCTGTGCAAAGACAAAGAAATGCAACCAAACAATAACGTACAAGAACTAACATAGGATAAATGTAGTCGCCCCCATGTATTCTAGCGATCCTCGGGTTCAAAAATCCACTTTCCATTTTGAAACATTCTGCCTGGGGGGAGAAATTTTCTCGTTTCTGTAATACTTCCCCCGATCTTGAAAGGGCCCCCGACTGTAGCGTATCGGTTCATCCTTGATTTAATGAGTGTTCGTATGTAAATATTCCACCTTGAATCTCGAGGTCAGTTCCTACGATATTGCTATCCCTTTGTGCGGCTGACATTCCGTAATCGGGCATAGAATCATCGGCAAAAACCGAAGGAATAAAATACGAACATCCAGCCTGGCAACCGATACTTGGTCTTAGTCCTGACGCAAAGTCAACGATTCCCGAGAAATCACTTGGTGCGTCTCGAGAATAAGATCCAAATACACTAAAATCTTTACTCACGTCTACCCCCAGACCACCAAGAACGGGAATTGAACACGAGAGTCCACAGCTATCAGGCGCAACTGTGTATGCGGCATTCCCAATCGCGTCGGTCGCAGCCTTCGCGGCTCCCAAGATCGTTTTTTGAGGATCGGATACGATGTCTTCTGGAGAACCGGGTTGAGCTCCCCTGTCCCTTTCAAACCTGCCAAATATTGCACTCTTAGCTTCCGCCGGCATAGGTAAATTGCCTCCATCAATCGGTACATTGTATGTAAGGATTCTTGTCTTCTCATCGTACGTTGCATTACAGCCAACACCACCACATGGTCTCGAGAAACCGGTGTCACGTCTGCGATTCTGCGATATTCTTGTTATCATTTCAAACGATATGGCACGGAAGCTTCGCGTTGAGGTCGAGGGCGGTCTTTACCATTTGATCGCCCGCGGCAACGACCGCCAAGACATTTTTCATTCGCACGAAGACCGCCAAAGGTTCCTCGGCCTTCTGTTAAAAGAGAAGGTCCGTTCGCCGTTCTTTCTGTATGCCTACTGTTTGATGACCAACCACATTCATTTGCTGCTCGAACGCCAAGCCGAGACAATCGGAAGCATTATGCAGCGTGTTCTCGGCGGATACAGCCGTTATTATAATCGACGATACAAGCATATAGGGCATGTTTTTCAAGGACGGCATAAGTCCATACTGTGTCAGAGCGATAGATACTTAGCCGAACTCGTTCGTTACATTCATCTAAATCCGGTCAGGGCGGGAATGGTGACGATGCCGGAAGAATACCCCTACAGTAGTCATCGTGCGTATCTCGGGTTGCAACCGGATGACCTGACAGCCGTTGATCCTGTAATTCGTCTTTTTGGAAGTAAGCGAGAGTCAGCCATCGAACATTTCAAAACCTATGTTTTGGCCGAGACCGGACTTGTCGCATCGGAAGCCTTCGATTCGCCCGCAGAAGGCTATATTTTAGGTTCCGAGGAGTTTGTCGACAGCACAATACATCGCATTGGCGACACGCCTCGGCGACGCTCCGAACATCGTCAGGACCGAGGGAAACCATTTGATGCGGCTGTATTGATCTCGGCGGTGCCCCGCAACGTCGAATTCGGGTTTTCCCAGTTAGTCGTCAAGAATCGCAATATCGCAAGCCTGACCCCATTTTATTATCCGCCTCCGAAATTGTCCAATAGTTTCTGTCGAAAAGGTCCTGGAACCGAATTAAGACTTCCATACGCCGGAACAAGAAATGTATCTATTGCGGCTTTAACATCGAAGAGATTTTCGTCGCCAAATGCCTCTCGAAACTTCAACATAATATCTGGGTTTTCGAAACCGGCTACTCCCAGTTCAAAATTGCGATCTATCAGGATTCCCCATTCAAGAGATGGCGAAAAGAGGAGAATCTTGCTTGTACCTAAGTAGAAAATTGCGTCGCCCGCGCCAGGCGAAGTATCCTTGCTAAAAGCAAGCCAATACTCATTAGTAGGCGTATCCAGAGTTACTTCAACTGCCGGATATTTACGTGAAGTCGCAAAGTATTCTTTTGGATCCGGAATTTATCATTAGAAAATACCAAATCGGTACGGACAAATTTCGCACGAACGCATTCATTGATAAAAAGAACTCATCAGTAAAGAGTTCGTCCACATCCAAAAATACAAATCGCCCGATATTCGATTTGAATACTGGCTCTGGCAAAGTGCGACCAAGATCGAAAATCTTGCCAGCTAGCGGCTTGAAGTTTCTCGAACGCGTCTGTCTTTGTAATAAACTCCATACTATTCCTACGGTTGACTTAGGCGGATTTTTCTGCGTGCTTTTTTTCTACCAGGAACATATTTCTCTAGCGTGGCGCCCCTTTGTCCACCACGAAAGTTAATGCCGTAAGTTTTTTGTCCACCTTTGGAGAAAAGAAATGTTTTCGTATCAACCCTCGTTAGCTGATGTCCATTTTCTATCAAGGTCTTTGCGGCTTGCGTTGCATTCGTACTGGTAGCAATATTTGAAACACTATTACCCACGGTTTTGTCGGTAATAGTGTTAAACGCTCTTTTCGCATCTCGAGCCGCGTCCAACGCGTCTGCAGCTTTACCCAGGCGTCTAGCAAGTTTTGCTGCACCGGGTGCGTCACCTGCAAAGGGAACTACAGCGGCCACACTCAGGGCGAAACCAACTTTATCACCTCGAGCGAAACTTATAACCCCCGAAGCTAGATCAAACGGCTCTCCAATACCCGGAATCAAGCCTATTGTATTCGTTACATCTTCGGCTGCACTAAGAACTTCGTCAGCACTAGCGCCTTCGGTAAGCGGATTTGAATAAAGCGGTTCCGAGCCGCAGCCTCCTTCAGTGGGACACGGCAGTGACAATGCTCCTTCGGGAGCTTGCTGGCCGCTCGGAGTAATTATTTCTTCAGCTGATCCGTTGGCCGTAACCTCGACCGTTTCGTTGATGCTTCGACCTTGTGCAAGCGGTCGGTTCTCTGGGCTTGCTTGTTGTACCTGGACCGTTCCATTCGGGTTCAGGTAAATTATGCTGCCGACGCCAGCCCTACCATTAGTTGACTCGGCATTAAAATTTCCTCTGGTTACTTGAGCAACGGAGTTGTCGATGTTGTCAAAACCGTCACTGCAGGCAGAACCCTGTTTACCTTGCCACTCGGTTAAACCACTACGGTTTCTGCACCAACTGAGGCCGCTCGGATCGGTGAAATTTATCGGGTTGTTGCCCGTGTAGATGTATCTATTGAATGTCTGCGGATTTAGCGCTGCAGCGGCTCGACATCAGCGGATCGGGCGCAGTGAAGCGTCCGTGCTTATTCTGATACATTCGGGCTTCGGCGAAATCAAGGCCGGTTTCGTCATCCTTTTCGTAGCCGGTGAACCGTTTGCGAATGTTATCCGAACCCGTGACAGAATACTTTTGACTTTCAGTTCGTCCACCGACTCCAACGCCGATCTCCTCGCCAAACGGCATGTGGTCGCGTCGTGCGATCACGTTACCGGTTTTATCCGTAATCACGCGCGGAGAACCTAAATGATCCGTGGTCAGATATGAAGTTGTTGGATTAGCTTGCGGTGCGACCGTCGAATATTCAGCCGCTAATGCACCACCTGCGTCATAGACAAAGATCGTTGTTTCGCTCGCGGTGACTTTCTTGACCCTCGCACCACTGGCGTCGTAATAATACGTGCCAATCGCCGGCGCTGGCGGTGCATTTGTTTCTCTGACTTCAATTTGCTTATCGTTTCCATCAAATGTGAAGGTTCTTCCTTCGGCATCTTGGATCAAATTTCCGTTGAAATCGTAAACATAGCCTTGGCCTGTGGTGAACCGATTGTTTGTCTGATCGATCGTCGGATGCGTAATGTTGTTTATCGGCAGCGGCGAGCCATTTACGGTCTGCGAAAAATTCGTCCTGTTACCAAACCTGTCATAGCCGAAAGTTTGCTGCCAATTCGTCGTCGCACCGGTTTTCTCCTTCGCCTCGGTCAGCCGGTTCATCGAATCGTATTTGAAAGTCTGCGTAAAACTCGTCGTCGGAATCGTGGTCGTCGTGCGGGCGATCATGCCAGTGTTTTTGCCCGTATCGACCGTCGTTCCGTCAGCGTCAATTCGCCGTATTCGTAATCGATCTTAAAGAGATTGTTGTTGGCGTTGGTCGTTCCAAGACCGACTTGAGTCAGTTGGAAACGCTCGTTTACCTGTGCCGTTTCCCAAAGCCCGTTGCCGAGCCGCATTTTGTTAACGTTGCCGGCAGCCGAGTAATCGAAATTCGACGCGGCGATTTTATTCAACCCGTTCGCAGCCTTCGTTGTAACTGAACTCAAACCACCATCGCTATCGAGATAGTTTCTGACAATTCGCCCGCTTGGATATGTTTCCTCGACAAGGCCGCCCGAAAGATTGTATTTGTAATCGAAAGTATATGTCTGACCGTCAGTGATCTGCTGGCTCGCAAGCAGACTGCCGTGATTGTCAAAGCTCGTAAACCTGTCTTCCGATACCGAACTTGTCGCTTTTGTCAGCGCTCCGCGAGAGAATTGCGGCACCTGCGGCAGCCCTTTGCCATCATAGAAAAACTCAACCTGCGGCGTGCCGTCCGAATATGTTCGCTTTACGGGTCGGCTGACCTTGTCGTATTCGTTTGTGATCGTCGTATTCTTGGCGTCGGTCATCGAAACGACATTGCCAAAAACGTCATAGCTAAAGGCCGCCGTCCAGCTATTGTTATCAGGATTTCCAGTTGTGGCGAGTGTCGGATTTGGGGTCTGCTCGGGCTGGCGGACACGGACAAGGCGTCCCAACGAATCGTATGCAAAATAACGATACTGTGTCGGCTGGCCCGATTTGCCTTGCGTGATCTTTACCAATTCGCCTTTGACGTTGTAGCTGTAGCTGGTTGGTTGAATCGGATTGGCAAGAGTTCCCAAATCCTGATCAACTGTGCCGCCGATGCCGGTAGCCTCGTCAACCCGCATCAATCCGTAGATGCCCGTAACCGCGCTGCGATTTCTGCCCGATTCATCTGTCGCAATCGTATAAGCTCCGATCAAATTCGGCTCAGTCGATATGCCGAATTGAACCACTCCCGTGCTCGGCCCGTGTGCCGAACTGTTTGGATCGACAAGGCCGGTGCGTAAGTTTCTACGACGCGATTTAGTTCGTCGTAGCGAGGCTTTGACCAATAGACAGATTCAGCCGGATTTCCGCTCGCATCTACGCGATAAGGATTCGACGCTGCTTTTACACGCCCGAAATTATCGTATTTGATCTCGCTTAAGACATCGCCCTGTAAATCCTTCGTGCGTGATTTGAAGGCGCGGCCCAGATTGTCGAAATAAGTTGTGCTCTCCGCCCAGTTGTATTCGTCAATCTGCTGCCGCCGTTTGACCCACAGATTGCCGGGCGTGTCGTTATAGATCGTCTCAGATATGCTGCCACCCGCTGGCGGATTTATGCGAATCGGGCGCAGTAAGTTGTCATATTCGGTTGTCGCCGTCTGGCCGTTTGCATCGGTCACGGATGTCAAAAGTCCCGTATTAAAATCGTAAACTCTCGAAATCTCAGAGCCTTGTGTCATCCCGTGAACACCCGACGGATCAGGCGGCAGGCGCTTTGGTCTTTGTCGGATAGGCGTATTGATAAGTTGGCGAATATTCGACCTCGACAAACCGCGCCGCATCACCACTCGTGTCCCAAACTTTCCTTAGGTTGCCAAAGTTGTCATACATCGTATGAGATTCAAGCCATGTGTTCGACTCTTTGATCCAAGTTTTGGCAGTCGTCGCATTTCCTCGAATAATGGTATTTGGATTTTCCCAATTCGTGGTTATGTAATTGTTGTCGAAATATGCCGATTCGTCGTAAACGAACTGGCTTTTGGCCAATACCTCGCTCGTGTTTGTTGGATTCAGAACACGGGTTTCGGTAACAAGGCCGTTGATGTTCCGTGCCTTGTAGTTCGCGTCGTAGAGGTAATCCATCTCCGAAATCGTAGCTAGATTTGCACTCGAAAACCATCCGGCGGCGGTGGTGATGTTCGCGGTTGAGGCCGTTGACGTGCTTACGGCAACATAGTTGTATTTCTTTGACTGCTTTGCATTGAGCGATGAGAAATAGGCCGGGTCTGTATTGCCGGTCGTGTCATAGACCGTCTCTGTCATTGTCGC
Organism: uncultured Acidobacteriota bacterium; assembly: GCA_963738935.1. GTDB lineage: Bacteria > Acidobacteriota > Blastocatellia > Pyrinomonadales > Pyrinomonadaceae > OLB17. Next base: position 22,121 of record CAVTYF010000004.1, read on the forward strand.
GAGAGCGTTCGAGTTGCCGGGCTCGAAGATCATCGAGACTTCCTTTACCGGGCGGAGATCGCGGGTCGCACCCGAATATCCGCCGGACAGTGGGCCGGTTGATGTGTATTCGGTCAGATGGCGGCTCATAAGGGAGCCCGTGGATGAATAGACACGGTCTTCGTATGGCCTGCCTGTCTTGACATCGCTAAAGCCAAATGGACGCGAGGCATTTTCATTTGGCTCGTCATAAACATCCTGTTCGGTGTGCGAACCGTCAGGGGCCGTGATCGTGACTGTATATGGGACACCACCGCCTCGCGTAACGGCGTAAGTCCAATGCACCTCATCACCGCTGCTTCCAGTTGGGCTGACCCAGCGATCTGTTACACCGCGATTCGCTTTATCGTAAGTGCTGCTGCCGGCCTGCACGGGTGCGACCATCCCATATGCAAAGCGCTCGGTTGCCCCGGTCGGATAGGTCACCTTTACGATCTCGCCGTAAAGATTGTATTTGAATTGATAGCTTTGCTGGTTCGCCAACTCGATCTTTGTCAGCACGACCGGATTGAACGGCGGCCCCTGCGTGTCGTAGCCGGAACCGCATATCCTGGTATCAAAATTGCCATTGGCAAACAGATACGGGCCACCGACAGCCACTTCGAGATTGCCGTGGCAATAGACATCGCTGAGGTTGTTAAGGGTTTGGCTAGTATCCTCCAGACCGCTCTCGCCGGAGCCCGGGTCTTTCAGATAACTCCATGTAAACTTTGGGTGGATGACGTCCGAGCCAAATCCCGGGAAGTTTGCCGTCTGCGTGCCTACCTGCTGATTTTGCTCGCCGTACCAGTTCAACGGCATCGGATCGACGATCGAGCGGCCCAAAGTATCGACCCAGGTTTTCGTGCTCTCAGTGTATGTCATCTTATTACCATGACGGTCAATGAAAGTGTGGGCGAGAGTCCCGTTGCTGCTGCTCGATCCGAAAATATAACGGCTGCCATCCGGCAGATACAGCGTCTTTACGGAGCCGAATTCCAGCCGCATCCTCGATCCGTCCACCGACAAAAACGTTCCGGTCAGATCGGGGTCGCAACCGGTAAGGGTAATAGACGGATTGCCACATCCAATCGGAGTATCAGACGCCCTGAATTCATGCGTCGAACCATCGGGCATCTGAACACGGATGCGTTTCATGTAATAGATCTCAAAGTTACCGGGCACGCCCGGAAGTGGCGGATATCTGCCCGACATAATTGATAGCCTGATGAGTTCCCTCGTATGTATCGGGCACGTAATCAATACGCGGCGTGCCAAGACCGGATGTCCATCCGGAGGCGGTTCGTTTTGCGTAGGTTGGGTAAACACCGGTCTTGTGGAACCCCAACTGAGATTGCCATGTGCCCATGGTCACCATTTCCCAGACTTTCGATGAGTAACTAAATGAGACAGGGATCCCGTTACCGGCCCTTCCGGCATAACCGCCGATAGGCACGGAAAGCTCCATTGCCAACGTCGATGGATTGACACGGGCATTGCTCTTGAGAGCTTTATCCGGACTGTAATCCATATTTCGTGCGTTTTGCGCCGATATCGAAAACGAAACGAGCATCACCATCACAGTGATGCTGATGCCGAATAACCTTACTTTCCATGAGATGCTCTGTGTCATAACATTCACCTTTTGTCAGTGGTCAGTTGTCAGTGGTCAGTAGTTAGTAGCTTTCACTTTTGCCTTTTTACTTTTTACTTTTGCCTTAATGCCTATCTCCTATAAAACGCCGGGACTGGAATGTCGCCGGATATTCCCCATTGGACTTGGCGGAGTGAGCTATTGCTGGCGGATTGGCGGATGTACCAGGTTCCGTTTGAGTCGTCGCCAGACTGCTATATCGACTTTGCCGTCGCCGTCGAAGTCGTTTTGGACAGCGAGGTCGGAAGCCTGTTGCCATGCAGTTACGACAAGTTGCGAAGTTGCAGAGTCACGAATGATCCAGTTGTTACCGTTGCGCGACTGCGTAGTCGGCGTCGACCGTCGCCGTCGTAGTCGGCGGAAACCGGAGTTGCGGTTCCTGTGCTGACAAAGCTTGTAAAGTCGAAGCCCGTGCCTTGCGAATTTGAAGAGTTGATCGAATAAAAAGACTTGTTGCTGTCACGAAAGACCGCGATGTCGGTGCGACCGTCGCCGTCGTAGTCAGCGGGTGCGGGTTTGTCTCCGCTTGCTGCCGTAGGTTGCGTACTGCACTCCGCCGGTCGAGCTCGAAATGATGTACCAGACTCCGTCCGTCGCTCGCCACACGGCAACATCGGTTTTGCCGTCGCCGTCGTAATCAGCATGTGCCAGATTGTCCGAAGCGATGCCAAACTGCTGTGAGTAATAAGTGCCGTCAGAGGATTTCAGTATCCACCAAGTTGCGGACGATGGCCGAAAGATTGAGAAGTCTGTCTTGCCATCACCGTCGAAATCGCTTGTGCAGGAACGTCGCCGGGAATGCCCCAACCTTGCGTCACTTGCTGCGAGCCCTGTCCGCCAAGCACATACCAAACGCCCGTCGATGGCCGCCACACCGCCAAGTCAGCAGGCGGCGGCAGATAACGCATTCGCGTCCTCAACAGCGAGTAATCGCGATCCGGCGTAAATATATTCTTTGCTAAGCTGCGGCGTCGGATCAGGTGCTGGTGCTGACGCGAACGGATTGACTGTATCGAGCCATGAACTCGAGCCCTTACTCACGTGCGGGCTACTGACACCGGCGGCGCGTTTCCGCTTTGCGTCTTCGTCGAGATACTTGAGCGGAAGCGCCGTTGTCGTGAATAGTGCAAGGACGACGATTACCGACCCAACCCAGTGTGTTTTTACAAGTTTGGTGGCGCTCTGAAACAAGCCATTGCTCGTCTGCTGTTCTTCGCTTTCCTCAGCACGCACAACAGACACGTCGGACAGACCAAGACCCGCAACCGCAGCATTATCTTCCGATATGCGATTTCGCTCTCTCTTTCGTCTGGACATAAAAACCTCCCGTCGTCTTACCAGATAAAGTTGTATTTTGTTGGCCGGGATTCGGGGCTGGGAATTCTGGAGAGAATTTCGACGCGAAAATCGAAGCCGTCTCTACCAATTAATCAAACGATTCAATTGTTGCAATCGGTTCAACTGAACCAATCGCTTGACCGACTCCCGGTTTTCACGCCGTGCGAGCGGCCAAACTAACTATTTGCGAAGCAGCATGGTCCGGTTAGAAAAAATTTGCAAGTGCCAAGGGCGAAAAACTTTTAGAAGCTACAATGAAAACCTTTCACCGAGATAAAGGCGGCGGACTTCGGCGTCGTTGATCAGTTCGTCGGGGCGGCCGCTGCGAAGGATTTTGCCTTCTGAGAGAATGTACGCTCGGTCGGTAATGTCGAGCGTTTCGCGGACGTTGTGGTCGGTGATGAGAATGCCGATGCCCTGTTTTTTTAAGTAAAGAATGATCTCGCGGATGTCGTCGATCGCAAGCGGATCGATGCCGGCGAACGGTTCGTCGAGGAGAATAAATCGCGGCTCGGTGGCGAGACATCGAGCGATCTCAACGCGGCGACGTTCACCGCCGGAGAGTGCATCGCCGCGAACCTTGCGCACATGAGCGATGCCAAATTCTTTAAGCAATTCTTCGAGACGCGCAAAACGCGCATCGCGCGGCATCTTCATCGTCTCTAGCACGGCGAGTATGTTTTGCTCGGCGGTGAGCTTTCTAAAAACCGACGCTTCCTGCGGCAGATAACCGAGGCCGAGCCGCGGACGCAGATACATCGGCAGACTCGTCACGTCTTGTCCCATCAGCGTGACGTTGCCATGTTCGCTGTTTTCGAGACCGACGAGAATGTAGAACGTTGTTGTCTTGCCGGCGCCGTTTGCTCCGAGCAGGCCAACGATCTCACCTTCGCAAACGCTGACACTCACGTCATCGACCACGCGGCGTCCGCTGTAAGTTTTTTGCACGTGCGATGCCTGCAAACACAGATGCGGCTCAGTGCCATTTGTACTGACCTCAACAGATTCGATTGGTTGTCCGTTTGATTTCGACATTAGTTTGTGGGTTTTACTTTATAGACGGAACGCGTCCGACCCGATGTGTTTTGTTTTGTCTTTCCTTCGCTCGCGATCTTATTTTCGCGGATATTGAACGTGATCGTAGCGCTCTGCGACGAACCGTTCTCGGCATCGCTCACCGTCGCCGGATCGCCCCGAATAATCGCAACTTCGTCAGCCGAAGTATATTGCGCCCAATCGCCAACCGCACGACGATTCGGCTGTGTGATAACTACATTTTGCTCGGCGACAGTTTTTGCGACATCGTTGTTTTCACTCAAATAAACATCGACGACGCCCGCAGTGATCCGATCAACGCCCTGTCGAATATCGACCGAGTTACGATATTGCAGCACACGGCTGTCGCGAACGTAACTCATCGAATTTGCCGCCGCGTAAACCGGCTGTGACGTATCTTTACTTTTCTGCCGCAACTTTGCGTTATACAAAACGCTCTGCACATTGCCCTCGGCGGCAAACTTCCCTGTCTTCTGCTCGATTGTCAAACGATTGCCGCGAACATAATTATTCTCCTGCCAGCCGCGAGCGTTACCCGTGTAAACGGCGGTCTCGGCCAGGGAGTCGATCTCGGCAGATTCGGCAGTCACGAAAACAGGCTTCTCGCTACTCGCAAACGGCGTCGAATCGCGGCATCTTTTTGCGGCTGTAATAAGTCGTGCTAACAGCTCCGCGAAGATAAGATTTACTGTTTCGCGTGTCCCAATCGATCTCGCTAGCCTTCGCGCGTGCGCCCGAATCCCACACCGTCGGCTCGCCACCGCGAAGCCTCACCGTTTGATCGTTCTGCGTAAATGTCATCTGCCGTGCGATCGCGTTGCGTTCGAGCTCGGTGAATTTCGCGTTACCGATGGCGTCAAGTTTTTCTGCGTCATTCGAACGTTCGTTAAACTGAGCATTAAGTTGATCAGCCGATAAATACTGCGTCCCGCGGCCTTCGGCCTGCACAGTTGGAACGCGTGCAACCCGAGCTTTCCTTCCGCCGATGCACGATCTGACATTATTGCCGGTCGCAAAAAACTCGCAGTCGAATCGCGGAGCATTTATCGTCGTGCGGTAATTATCTTTGCCCGCATTCAGCGGCTCGATAAAAAGCTCGGCGTTACCGGCGGCCTCGGCACGAGCGATGTCTTTGCCGTTTGCGCTGAAGATCGTTTTCACTGCGTCGGCGGTGAGA
>CAVTYF010000005.1:0-21958 GCA_963738935.1 uncultured Acidobacteriota bacterium
TCTGCAAAAAGCATCGGTTGAAAAAAATTACGGCCTCGATCTCACTGCCATCGCAAAGATATGGCGCGGCGGCTGCATCATTCGCTCAAAACTGCTTGAATCGATCCGCCAAGCCTATTCGTCAACACCGGCGCTCGAAAGCCTTTTGCTGGACAAAGCCTTTGCCGATATGTTGAATTCGCGTGTCAGCTCGCTTCGAAAGGCGGTCGTCGCGTTCAACGAGAACGGAATTCCGGGAGCCTGTCTGTCGTCCGCTCTCGCGTACTTCGACGCCTTCCGACCGAACGGCTCCCGGCGAACCTTATCCAGGCACAACGCGACTTCTTCGGCGCACACACATACCAACGGATCGATAAAGAGGGGACGTTTCATACGCACGATTGGGAGATTTTGGACACTATTTAGAACACGGATGACTGTTTACAAAAGAAATGACAATCAACGACACATTAGACATACCTGAAATTAGCTTTGACTCAAACGGTGAATTGGAGATCGTTGCATCATCGACCTCGTCAAAACATGACTTCGACTTTTACGAAGGCAAATGGCAGCTTCTCAATCGAAAGCTAAAATCGAGATTAGATAAATGCACCGATTGGATCGAATTCGCATCGACTCTCGAAATGTATCGGGTATTAAACGGAATCGGAAACATCGACAATTTTCTTACAGAGTTCGACGGCGAGCCGTTCGAAGGCATGACGGTAAGGCTTTTTGATCCGAAAACGAAACTGTGGAGCATCTATTGGGCCGACTCAACGAAGGGCGGATGCAGCCGCCGGTTCTCGGTTCGTTTGAGAATGGTATGGGACACTTTTTTTGCTGGGATACTCACAAAGGCAAACCGGTGATCACCGTATTCCGCTGGGATGCACGCGACAAAAATAGTCCCATCTGGAGTCAGGCAATGTCCGATGACAGAGGCAAAACGTGGGAATGGAATTGGTATATGTACATGACGCGTTTTTAAGCGAGATAAAGATCTATGGGGTAAAATTCACGAATGTAATTATTCTTACAATTAGGAGAAAGTGCTATGGCATTTCCAAATATCTTTACGAAAGACATCTCGGACGCAATTATCGAGCGGATAAACAAACTCACTCGGGAATCGGAGCGTCAATGGGGCAAGATGGATGTTGCGAAGATGCTGGCTCATTGCAATGTCGCGTACGAGACGATTTATGAACCCGACAAGCACCCGAAGCCGAAATTTCCGATGAGTTTGATCCTAAAAACATATAATCGTCGGGCCAATAGTCGTTGGCGACAAGACCGCCGAAGAAGAACAGCCCGACCGGGCCGCAATTCATCATGAAGTCAGACAAAGACTTCGACGCCGAACGCTCACGGCTAATTGCCTATATCGAGAAAACTCAACAACTCGGAGAGGCTGAGTTTGACGGCAAAGAATCTCATTCATTTGGCGTACTCAAAAAAACGCAATGGAGCAATATGCTCTACAAGCACCTGGATCACCATCTGACGCAGTTCGGGGTTTGACTTGAATCATGCGGAACTTACTCAACGACATATCTGCCTGCGTCGTCTGCCGCGATTTTCTGCCTAATGAGCCGCGGCCGGTGGTTTCCGTGAGTCGGGAGAGCAAAATACTGATCATTGGTCAGGCTCCAGGTCGGAAAGTTCATGACAGCGGCGTTCCATGGGACGACAACAGCGGTGACGAACTGCGGCGTTGGCTCGGCGTGAACAAAGCTCAATTCTACGACACGCGCTTTTTTGGTTTAATGCCGATGGGCTTTTGTTATCCCGGCAAGGGCAAATCGGGCGATTTGCCGCCGCGACCCGAATGTGCTCCGTTGTGGCATATTCAACTGCTCGCGATGATGAAAAGCATCCGGCTTACGCTGCTGATCGGACATTATTCGCAAAAATACTATCTTGGCGACCGCTTCAAGCCTTCGCTGACTGAAAACGTAAGAAACTTTCGCGAGTTCCTGCCAGGTTTTTGCCGTTGGTTCATCCTTCACCACGAAACCGCATCTGGCAAGTGAAAAACCCTTGGTTTGAAGCCGAGGTCGTGCCTGATCGATATCGATCCGTTAACGACATTGTAGCCAAGATGCTCTAAAATCTCCTTAGGTGGAAATTATGACAATTGAAAAAGGTACAAAAGAAGATCCATGGAGACTAAAGACACCGCCATTTTCGTCTGATTACGAGATGTATACAGACGAAAAGGAAGGAAAAAAAGTGATCGTTTGCGTCGTCGGCAAAACGACATTGCTTTACGACTATCGCTGTCATCGCCGACCTCCATCGATGCTTAAAGAACACGATGACTGGATGGAACTTGGGAGTGCCGACGAACAGAAGCCCGCAAAAGAAGGTACGGTCGAGGCCGGGGGCGTTCAGACGACAATCCCAACGGCGGCTGGTACGGTTGAAAAAAGGCCTTCGAGGACGATTTGGAATGTATGTTCCGCCGCTGATGGAACGCCTCGGCCTCGCCGAAGTAACACACGATGCCCGTGGAAATAAGATGCGAGCGATTGAGTACTCAAAGATAATGGCTTTCAACGAAAAACTTGCTGACCGTACTCGAGAGATAATTTCCCGACACAAATACGGATGTCGAAGAAAAAAGGATGTTCGGCGGGCTGTGTTTTATGGTCGATGGCAAGATGTGCGTCGGTGTCGAGAGCGAGCGGATGATGGTTCGTTTCGATCCCGAAGATACGACGAAGTATGGAAAAACCGGCGCGGCTCCGATGGATTTCACGGGCCGCGTTATGAAAGGTTTCGCGTTTGTCGATGCGGACGCCATTAAAACTGAAAGGAACTCGAAACTGGATTGCCCTCGCCCTCGATTTCAACAGCCGCGGCAAAACCGTCGAAAAAAAGAAAGATCTGACCTAGCGTCAGAACTTGACATATCGTGTGCTACCTACAGACTTGTGTTTGACGGCATTGTGTGTTATGTTCCCGCGCACTTGTTAGAGAGGTTGATTTGGAGGCGGTCCATCTCGTACGGCTACGTCTCATATATTATAGGAGGACGATACATGCTAAATTCACCTACCATTCTTGGAGCCGACTATATGAATTGGCTCTATTACCACTACAAACCACTATGCGGTGCCTGGCAATATTGAATGGCCGGTACTCCGTATTTCTTCGGTCGAGGGGCCAGATTTTGCCGCAAAGGTTCAGGAAGCTCGCATTCTCACTGATAAGCTCGAAAAAAGTAACTGGGATTTCGATTTAGTTCCTCAAATATACGCAAAAAATTCCCGGGCCGACGTTCTAGCGAAAGAACTTGGTTCGTCGATGACGGCTTCGAGCAGTCTATCTACGGGCGTCTGTAACCGGAGGCTTTGGTGAGCGTCTTTACCTTAATGGGGCCAATACAATCGAACGCCGGATTTCAAAATTGCCCGACCGATATTTTCGAGGTCATTAAAGAGGGCAGCAAAACTAAGGGCCTAGATGACATAAAGGCTTTTCGGCAACTCCCCAAACCACAAAAGGTTGAATTGTATAATTACACAAACTTTTACTCGTTGCGGGATCTAGTTTTTTGGCATCTCCTCTATGGAACTGGCGGTTATCCAAGTACCCTTGTACACATGGCCAGAAATTTCCCGCTCGGAAAGATAGTGCAGAACAGCATGTACATGCCGGTCAAGCCGGTTAAAAGCGGTGACAAGCCCGCGATAATGACTTTTGACCGGCTGGTACTTAGCTTCCCGACAAAACAGGTCGAGTGGATGGAACAGCCGCTTTACGGAGGACTCGTCAAGGACACGATGCAGGCCGAATACCTTTTGACGAAGTCGGAATCAAAACTGTCTCATCCATACCTTCAGGTTTTGAAGGAAGGAAAAATCCGTTGGAAGGGGTCATCTTGGTATTACAAGTATTTTGTCGGTACCACTCCTAAGGACGGAGTAACGGGACCTGGGAGTGGGGTTCTTAGACTCGCAAGTGATGGCAAGTGGTCGATTATGAGTCGTCTTTGTGAGCAATCAGTAGATCTAAAGGTTCGTGGCGAACTGCCACGGGAACTTGAGGGCTCGTTATTGGTATCGTGCAGCCGTAGGAACAAAGATCGAAACGTCTTTTCGCGGTGGCACGATTCTCAAACTGATCTTGTTCGTATCGACATTACGCCTGGAAAGCCGGGTAGATCCCTCGCAACGGTGATGGAAGTCGACCCCACCGGAAAGGATGTCGGAGCACATGGAAGCGATCGGAAACCTGGTCTTTCTTTCCCTAGTGCTAATCAGCCGCAGTATCTGACGCAACCCAACCACGGTCTAAATGTCGAAAACGGGAAGCTGTGGGCGACAAACTTGCTTTTTGGCTTTCCCCTTAGAGGTTGACATACGCAAGTGGGAATCGACACGGTTGTTGCAGGCGGTTGATCCCTGTGATCCACATCAGCGAGAAATGTCAACAGCACATTTTGCATGGAGTATGGATCGGCGTTACGCCTATTTCCACGAATCTGTACTTACCGATGAGTCGCCCGCGAAGGCTGCGGACTTACGTTTGGTACGGATGGATACCAGAACGGGCTCGCTGCGAGTGTGGGAGATGATTCCGCCGGTTGAGGATTGCTCTCTTGAAACTGCAAACTTTCATTCGGCCTTCTATTTCGAAGAGAACGGGAATCAGTTTGTTGGCCTCCTAAAGACTGGGGCGGTTGTGGAGAATCTCGCTCCCCATAATCGTCCGTCGGAGCACTTGGTGATACCTTCGACAAAGTCCACGATATGGATAGTTCCGATAGACACAACGACAAATCGCTTGCAGGCACGCTTGTTGCCTGGTTTATCTCGTGTTGACGCCATTTCGTTGTCACATCTTGACGTTGACAATGAGGGCGGTAATGGATTTGTGCTTTATGCGAACTATAAGGAGGCCGATGTCGCTGAAGAAACACACGGCATCAATGTGTACGGTGAACAACCGTCCAAAGTTACTGAACATTACCTGGGTATGACGGTTGAGGCCCTAAATGTGGGAACTGTGATTCGTGTAACGTATAGAAACGGCAAAACAGAGATTAAGCGTTTTAGACGTGCCTACAATGCGGGGCGAACGTCCCTAGGCCACACCTGGCTGCCGATTAACATCCAGTTGGATACCAGCCGAAAGGCCCTCTTCTGCACGTTATCGGGGTTTCGGCCGCTTCTTTTGCCGCTGCAATGGGGACAGGCCTATCCTGGGCGAGTAGTTGACGCCAACTCAGTTTACTATGTACCTCCTGCACTGTTTCGCCTGGATGCGGAGAGCATGAAACCTGATTTTCGTGAATCGCTCAGTCATATCAGCTACGCTGAGCCGATTGCGATGTGTGTCGTTGGGTCAGTAGAAAAAGGTTTCGTCTGTACGTTTTCGCCCGAGTTCGGCTCTAGGGTTTATCGTGCGTCGGATCTGTCTCGGATGGTTGCTCATGTGACTGCCCATCCGATCTGGCATTTTGCCTACACTCATTTCCGACCGACACCTGCACATATGGAATTTGTTGCCAGATGATCGGGGGCACGCCACGACTTGTCATTTCCCCGGATCTTATAGAGAGGATGTTGGACTCGGCTTGGAGTGCTTATCCTGCCGAGGCAGTTGGTTTGCTCGGCGGTATTGCGGATGAGGTGAGGAGCGTCTGGCCGTTGCGAAATCTGGCAGCAAATCTCACTTTTTTGGCAGATCCTTACCAGCAATACATAGCCATGACCGAAATCAGGGCCGCCGGTGAGGGGGCGCTTATTGGCCAGTTTTCACTCACATCCGGAGGCACCTGCTCTATTGTCCGAAGTGGACGGTCAGTACGTCTTCGAGGTTGCCTCGATGGCTGTTGTGATCGGCTTAGAATCCATCGGTCATAAAGCCAGACTTGCGGTATTTTCACAGATAACTGGTTCGATTGAGGAAGTTGCTATTATTCAGAAACCGCCAAGTTGACTACCGTTTTGGGAGTTAACTCGCAACGATTTCCCAAGCAGATTCTGACTTTAGTAGTTTGCTCATGAGCGAAGCGTGGACGGCATGGCCGCTTTTTTCGGCGGTGATTTTGGCTTGGACGGGCAGCCGAGAGAGGCGACGTCGCCGATGATGTTGAGGATTTTGTGGCGGACGAACTCGTCGGTGTAGCGGAGCGGTGTTTCGTTTAGCATTCCGTCAGGTGTAAGCACAATTGCATTTTCGAGCGGCCGCCGAGTGCGAGATTTGCCTTTCTTAGCATGTCGATCTGAGCTAAAGCCGAATGTCCGTGCGGAGGCGATCTGTTTCCCAATGAGCCGTTCTCGATAACAAAGTGAAATGCCTGGCGGTTGATAAACGGGTGAGGGAAGTCGATAACACATTCGATTTCGAATTTATCTGAAGGCTCTATTGACATTTTTCCGCCGGTTTCTTCGTAATCTACGCGCTTTAGCACCCGCAGCGTCCGTCGCGTAGCTGTTTGTTGTTCCAACCCCGGCTTTTTCGAGCATTTCGATCGAATTCTCGCTAGAGCCGTCAAGGATCGGAACTTCGATGTTGTCGAGCTCGACAAAACAGTTATCGATGCCCGACCCGCGTAACGCCGACAAAGATGTCGCACGTCGAAAGAACAACGCCCCGCCGCATCAGCGTCGTCGCGTAGCTACAATGCGAAATATATTCGACCGATGCCGGTATCTCAGATTATCCAGGTCCGTCTGCACGAAATATATAGCCCGTATTTTCCGGTGCCGGCTTCAGCTTCAGATTCACCTCAACACCGGTGTGCAATCCGACTCCACTTATCTTAACAGGTTTTGCGATGGTTGTTTGGTTCATCGATAGAGACGCCATTACAAATCACGTGCCGTAGAGAGCCGTTTTGTAAGCTGCTGAAAATGTGATGTTTACTGAATATGTTCAACCGTTATGAAGTGGATACTGTTGGTTTTTGTCTACATATCTGTCGCAGAATTTACTAATATCGGGTTTCAATCTACAATTAGTATTTGAATTGTGACCGAGGTTCTTGATGCCCGTTATTTCAATGTTTTACGGAGTGATAGTGCTGATGTACTATTTCGATAATCGGCAGCACAATCTTCCGCACGTTCATGTTCGTTATGGGGAAGAAGAAGCCGTATTGACCATTCCCGAAGGCGAAATTATTGAAGGCGTTTTAAGGTCGAATAAATTGAAACTAGTGCAAGCTTGGATCGAGATACATCATGAAGAATTAATGGCTAATTGGGGAGTTCGCAATAAACGGGCAGTCTGTTTTTAAGATTGATCCGCTCCGTTAATGAAATGAGAAAAGTGTTGTTCGCAAAAGCTCGTGAAGGACCTCTACGTTAGAATTGACCTTTGACGACGGACCGTCGCCTTTTACCCACAAAACCCTACTTGGATAAGGGCATGTTTATGGAATTACGAGATTTGGAACATTTTTCTGAGAATTTTGAAATCATTTTCGGTACGGTTCAATGGCAAAACGAACAGGACTTTGCTCCCGAAACGCTTTATTTGGAGAGCACCGAAATTAAGGCCGATGAGTCGGCAGGCGTTTAGTTTTTATGGCAATTCAAACTGCAGGGCAAAAAACTGCAAAAACAACTAAGATAAGGATCGAAAATAAGTCCACGTCCGATCTTCCAAAGGACACGGATACGCACATTGAAAAGGTTTTGGATTTCATCCCTACCGAGCATCTTCGCGGGCTGGAAAAAATGCGGCTCGTCGATTTTATCAACGATCCGCGATTAAAAAATCTCGATATCCCGATTAAAGGCGATATTCCCGGGCTCTATCATCCTGGCAGGGAAACCAGCGCCATGGCTCGAAATGTCGATGGGCGGCGATACTGCCGACGACCGAAACGTTTTTCAAAAAGTGGATGGCGAAGTCTTCCTTTAAGGGGAAATCTGGCAGGGCTGCTATTTTCGCTGGTCGGGCAGCATTATCATTTAACCCTCCGGCATTCGGTAAAGAAACAAAACCTCGAACCACAGATCCGCCAGTGCGCCGAGAAAAACTAAGGTGTGGAGCGAAAAGCAGACGGAAAACAGCTTCCGAGAAAGGTCTTCAAGCCTTTCCGCCCGATGATCGAACGTTGGGAAAAATGGCTGAACAAAAAAGCTGCGGAAGCACAAAAGGGAAATAGTGGTCAATCGTGAGTGGTGAGTGATGAATGAAAGAGGATCCTACTGCGAAAAAGTCGTTTGATTTTACTTAACGGATACTTAATCGACAGAAAGATTTTCAAGATGAACATCGAGAATACGTCACGCCAAATTGGACGTGCGTTCTGGGACATCAATCGCGGCGAATATTGAGGAAGGTAACAGGGAAAATCACCGAAAGAATTTATTAATAACGTCTCCATTGCTCAAAGGGGGCTGCCGAAACGAAGTATGAAACTGAAGCTTTTGGCAAGAGGAGATCTTATTAACAATAAAGTTTCCGAATAGATCATTGCTGATAGTGAAGAAACAGAAATGCTAACAGCTTCGATAAAAATTTGAAAAAGATTGAAAAAGCAGAGTGAGAAGAGTCTAGTGAACATTCATCGCTCATCACTTATCACTAACAGTTACCATGAATTATTGGCTTGTAAAACAGGAACCCGAATCTTATTCGTTTGAGATTTTTCAAAGAGGGAAAGACCGATTGGACCGGCGTCGAAATTACAAGGCCCGCAACAATTTCGCAAGGAGATGAAATCGGCGACAAGGTCTTTTTTTATCATTCGGTAGCGACGGAAAGAGGTTGTCGGTATGGCAAAGGTTTCGAAAGCTGCGTTTCCCGATCCTACCGAGACGAGCATGGTAGCCGTCGAACTTAAGCCGGGAAGAGTCAAGAAACCTGTGACGCTGGCGGCAGATAAAGGCTAATCCGAAACTTGCAAATATCTAGTCTCGCTTTAGTCCCGTTTTCTGTGATTCCGCTTACAAAAGACGAGTTTGAAGAGATCATACATGTCGAAATAGTCCAACTGAACGCTGATCTATCCTAAATGCTCAAAGACGCCGTCGCTTATTACCATCAACTTCTCAAGATCGCGATCTGGCGGCGGAATCGTTCCGCGTTCTTGCAGACAGGGCTTGAAAAGAACCGTCTGATCTTCGGCGGCCGTCCGCTTCGCCCTATCTTCGCCCGCATTTCGTTACAAGCGAAGATTGGGACCGCGTAAAGACAACTTGCGAAACCATCTGGAGTGCGTTGCAAAAAGTAAAGGACGCAGCGGTTCGATATGATGCATACTGGACGAACTCGGCGTCACAGAGATCGAAAAAGAGTTAGTCAGGATCGATCCCGGTTACAAACAGGTCTCGCCGACCGCGCGGCTTGATTCTTTAACCGAAGATGCTTACAGCTATGTCGAGCTAAATGGTGAAAGCCCCGCAGGAATTGCGTATGCCGATTCGGCGACCGAGATATTTAAAATCGCTGCCGGTGATGCAAAAATTTGCCGAGCGATACGAAGTGCCGGACTTGAAGGGAAGTTCAAAGATGCTTGATGTCCTGCTCAAATGCTGGGACGAATTCTGCGGCGGAAAAGCCGACACGAAAGCCTGTGATCGCAATCGTCGATCTTAAGGATCTGCCGACGACAAAAGGAATTTGAGCTTTTCCACGATTATTTTGAAGCAAGCGGTTACAGCTCATAATTTGTTCGCCGCAGTGAACTCGAATTCGACGGCTGGCAACTTTTTCATGCACGGTAGCAGATCGATGTGGTTTACAAACGCCTGCTGGTAAACGAATATCTGCCGATAATGGATGACGCTCCCGCACTGCTCGACGCTTATCGTGCGGGTGCGATCTGCATGGTCAACAGTTTTCGAGGGAAACTTGTCCACAAAAAAGCCATCTTTGCCGTGCTGACCAACGAACGATATTCTCATCTTTTCAACTAGAAGAACTTGCGGCGATCAAAGCACATTCCGTGGACTCGAAGTTTCGAAATGAAAAGACCGAAAATCACGGTTCGAGACGATCGACCTCGTCGAATGGACACGCTCCAATTCGCACAAACTAGTTCTAAAACCAAATGACGATTACGGCGGCCACGGGATCTATATCGGTTGGAATTCGAGCGAATCCGAATGGAACGATGCGATCGAGAGGCGCTGAAAAACGGCGATTATCTCGTTCAGGAACGTGTAACACTGCAAAGGAAATGTTCCCGATGATCAATCGACGACATCGGAAAATGGGGAATGGTCGAGCAGCTCGTCGATCTCGATCCGCTGCTATTTCAACGGCGTCGTCGGCTCGGCATTTACCCGGCTTTCGTCGAGCGAACTTGCAAACGTATCAAGCGGCGGCGGCATGGTGCCGACTTTATCATATCCGAAAAATAGTGCCAAAACCTGGAGCCGTAGCAACGGTACAATATCTACATAAATTACACCGACAACATCACGTCTCCAGACTGACCGACGAATACATGCGCCTTGAGCACAAGCTCAAGCTCGGCGGCGGGCCGGACAAGATCGCGAAGATCCACTCGCAGGGCAAGCTGACGGCCCGCGAGCGAATCGATCTGCTGCTAGACCCGGACACATTCTCAGCAAGAGATCGGCCTGCTCGTCGCCTATGACGAATACGACGGCACAGGCTCCGGCGGCGGCGGTCGTGACGGTTGTTGGCAAGATAAACGGCCGCGAATGTGTAGTGGTTGCCAATGACGCGACGATCAAGGCCGGTGCGTGGTATCCCGAAACGATAAAAAAGATCCTGCGTGCCCAGGAGATCGCGATGCGAAACCGCGTGCCGATCATTTATCTGGTCGATTCAGCGGGTGTCAATCTGCCTTATCAGGGCGGCGTTTTCCCGGGCCAATACGGTGCCGCGCGCATTTTTTATTACAACTCGATAATGCGGCGCTATCTAAAGGTGCCGCAGATCGCCGCCGTGATGGGAATGTGCGTTGCGGGCGGAGCATATCTGCCGGCATTGTCGGACGTGATTTTAATGGTCGAGGGAACATCGTTCATGGGCCTCGGCGGTGCGAACCTTGTCAAAGGAGCGACCGGCCAGACGATCGACAACGAAACTCTCGGCGGAGCGATGACGCACAACTCCATCTCCGGCGTCGCCCATTACCGCACAAAAGACGAGCAGGAATGTATAACAAAAATTCGCGAACTCATCACCGAGCTTCCTGCAAAAGAGCCGACGCGAGTGTCGATGTCAGAACCGGGAGCGGTAGCGACTGGGTTCCGTGAGAACTTTACAAGATTCTGCCGGAAGATCACAGAGCGCCTTACGACATGCGAGCAGTTCTCGACTGCATCCTTGATAGGAACCGGTCGCTACGGCTCCCGGTTCTGACAAGACTCGACGAATTCCAGGCCGATTTTGCTAAAGAGATGATCTGCGGCACGGCGCGGATTGGCGGAATTCTCGTCGGTGTGATCGCAAACTCTCGCGGAATGTCCAAAGGCAAGCCCGGTACGCCGCCGCGATTTGGCGGCATCGTCTACACCGAATCTGCCGAGAAAACAGCCTATTTCATCGAGAACTGCGACCGCCATTCGACGCCTTTGTTCTTTGTGCAGGATGTTTCCGGCTTTATGGTCGGTGCCGAGGCCGAGCATAGCGGCATCATCCGTGCCGGTGCCCGCTTTGTCGAAGCGATGGCCACCGCCACCGTGCCAAAGATCGTCCTGACCGTCAACCACGCGTCCGGTGCCGGCTATTACGCAATGGCCGGACAGGGCTTTGATCCCGACTTTATCTTCTCGCTCCCGACCGGCCGCATGGGCGTCATGGAAGGCGATTCCGCCGCCCTGGCCATCTACGGCACGCAGATCGAAAAACTTAAAAAAGAAGGCAAAGAACCGACCGCCGAGATGCTCGCCGAAATGGAAAAAGTCCGCGAAACCTACGACAAAGAACTAGACGCCAAACACGCCGCCGCCCGCGGCCTTGTCGACGCCATAGTCACACCCGAGAATCTGCGAGATTCGCTTATTCTGGCTTTGCAAACTTGTCTGAATACAAATACACCACACATCGGTGCATTTGCACCGCTGTTGCTATTGTAAAAGGTAATGGCCAAAATAACAGTTCTTAAAAAAGAAATTACAGTTCAGTCCCAAAACAATGTGGACTTATATTTCGCTTACGGATATAGCTCGGTTCAAAGATGCTGAACGTACCGATGACCTAATTCGAAACTGGCTGCGAAATCGCAATACGATCGAGTTCGTGGGTATCTGGGAGAAGCTGAATGGTCCAAGTTTTAATCCCGTCGAATTCGACGGGATTAAAATGCAAGCAGGTCTCAACAGTTTCACGTTAACTCCTAAACAATGGACCGAAAAAACCGGAGCGATAGGTATCGTCTCCAAGACGGGACGATATGGTGGAACCTTTCGCTCACAAAGACATTGCTTTGAATTCGCCTCTTGGATCTCAGTAGAGTTCAAACTCTATCTCATCAAAGAATTCCAACGCCTCAAGGAGCAGGAACAGAAACATCTTGGCTGGAGGGTCAAACGAGAACTTGCGGCGATCAACTACAAGATACACACCGATACGTTATCAAGCAAAACCTGATACCACCGACACTGACCAAAAGTGATCATTTACCGAACTTATGTGAGGCCGACGTGCTAAATATGGCTTTATTTGGCATAACCGCGAAGGAATGGCGGGAACAGAATACGGACAAAACAGGAAATATGCGCGACTATAGGGGAACCGTCGCCCAACTGATCTATCTGTCTAACCTTGAGAACCTGAACGCTGAGATGGTCCTGATTTGACGGACACGAGTGTTGCTAGAATATCAAAGATATGAGCAACGACGAACTGGAAAAATCAGGCGGAAATATGACGAGGAGTTCAGGCAGGCAGCGATGAAGATGATCGACAATGGGCAGACGGTACGGTCGGTGGCGGAGAGTTTGGGGGTTGGGGAGAATCTTTTGCACAAGTGGAAGTCGGCTCGCCGCACTGGAGCGAGCGGATTGGAGCAGGAAGTGATCGAGCTGCGGGCGGCAAAGCGGCAGTTGGAGATGGAGCGGGACATTTAAAAAAAGCGTTGAGCATTTTCTCCCGCGAGAAGTGACGAGGCGGTACGAGGTTATAGAGGGCGAGATGAAAGGCTCTCCGAAAACAGAAGTTTTCAGGCAGTTAAAGGTGGACAGAAGTTCGTATTATCGGTGGCGGAAGGAGCGGCCGGGGAGGGACCAGGCCGATGAGGTCGAGCAAAGGATAGATGAGGTGTTCTGGCGGCACGGTCGGAAATACGGTTCACGGCGGATTTACTTTGAACTGCGTGATGAAGGATATTCAATAAGCCGGCACCGGATCAGGCGCTTGATCCGCGAACAGGGCTTGAAAGCGATCCAGCCACGCTCGTTCGTGCCGCGAACCACCAATTCCCGCCATGGTTTAGGGTACGCTGCGAACCTGCTTTTGGAGATGACGCTGCCGCCCGACAAGCCCCCCCCCCCCCCCCCCCTTCCTCTTGCTCTCGGCGAAGGCGTTGTCGTAGGTTTCCCCGGCCCGGCTCATCGATTGAAGACAGCCGTGCGGTTTCAGCAGCGAGCGAAAATTCTTCGACGCATACTGCCCGCCGCGATCCGAGTGGATGATGCAGCCCTTTGGCAATTTCACCCTCCGCAGGAGCATCAGAAAAGCCTCGATTATTAAATCTTCGGTCATGTCCTCTCTGATGGCCCAGCCTAGGACGCGTCTCGAAAACAGATCGGTCCAGGTTGCCAAGTAAGCCCATCCACCGCCCTGCAATGGCAAGTATGTGATGTCGCCAACGATCACCGAGAGCGGCTTGTCGGGCGGCAGCGTCATCTCCAAAAGCAGGTTCGCAGCGTACCCTAAACCATGGCGGGAATTGGTGGTTCGCGGCACGAACGAGCGTGGCTGGATCGCTTTCAAGCCCTGTTCGCGCATCAAGCGCCTGATCCGGTGCCGGCTTATTGAATATCCTTCATCACGCAGTTCAAAGTAAATCCGCCGTGAACCGTATTTCCGACCGTGCCGCCAGAACACCTCATCTATCCTTTGCTCGACCTCATCGGCCTCGTCCCTCCCCGGCCGCTCCTTCCGCCACCGATAATACGAACTTCTGTCCACCTTTAACTGCCTGAAAACTTCTGTTTTTGGAGAGCCTTTCATCTCGCCCTCTATAACCTCGTACCGCCTCGTCACTTCTCGCGGGAGAAAATGCTCAACGCTTTTTTTAAAATGTCCCGCTCCATCTCCAACTGCCGCTTTGCCGCCCGCAGCTCGATCACTTCCTGCTCCAATCCGCTCGCTCCAGTGCGGCGAGCCGACTTCCACTTGTGCAAAAGATTCTCCCCAACCCCCAAACTCTCCGCCACCGACCGTACCGTCTGCCCATTGTCGATCATCTTCATCGCTGCCTGCCTGAACTCCTCGTCATATTTCCGCCTGATTTTTCCAGTTCCGTCGTTGCTCATATCTTTGATATTCTAAGCAACACTCGTGTCCGTCAAATCAGGACCATCTCAGCGTTCAGGTTCTCAAGGTTAGACAGATAGATCAGTTGGGCGACGGTTGCATAGAATCGCGCATATTTCCTGTTTTGTCCGTATTCTGTTCCCGCCATTCCTTCGCGGTTATGCCAAATAAAGCCATATTTACACGTCGGCCTCGGATGCGTAGATAAATGTGGTCTGCTTTTTGGTCAGTGTCGGTGGTATCAGGTTTTGCTTGATCGCATCGGTGTGTATCTTGTAGTTGATCGCCGCAAGTTCTCGTTTGACGCTCCAGCCAAGATGTTTCTGTTCCTGCTCCTTGAGGCGTTGGAATTTTTGATCAGATAGAGTTTGAACTCTACTGAGATCCAAGAGGTGATTTCTAAAGCAATGTCTTTGTGAGCAAAGGTTCCACCATATCGTCCCGTCTTGGAGACGATACCTATCGCTCCGGTTTTTTCGGTCCATTGTTTGGGAGTCAGCGTGAAACTGTTGAGACCTGCTTGCATTTTTGATCCCGTCGAATTCGACGGGATTAAAAACTTGGATTATTCAGCTTCTCCCAGATACCCACGAACTCGATCGTATTGCGATTTCGCAGCCAGTTTCGAATTAGGTGCAAATTCGGTACGTTCAGCATCTTTGAACCGAGCTATATCCGTAAGCGGAAATATAGTCCACATTGTTTTGGGACTGAACTGTAATTTCTTTTTCAAGAACTGTTATTTTGGCCATTACCTTTTACAATAGCGACGGCAGTACAAAAGCTCCGATATGCGGTGTATTCGTATTCAGACAAGTCTGCAAAGCCAGAATAAGCGAATCGCGTAGATTCTCGGGCGTGACGATGGCGTCGACCAGGCCGCGGGCGGCGGCGTGTTTGGCATCGAGCTCCTTGTCGTAGGTTTCGCGGACTTTTTCCATTTCGGCGAGCATTTCGGCAGTCGGTTCTTTGCCTTCTTTTTTAGCTTTTCGATCTGCGTGCCGAAGATCGCAACGGCGGCGGAGTCGCCTTCCATGACGCCCATGCGGCCGGTCGGGAGCGAGAAGATAAAGTCCGGATCAAAGCCCTGCCCGGCCATCGCGTAATAGCCGGCACCGCGATGCGTGATTAACGGTCAGGACGATCTTTGGCACGGCCGCGGTCGCCATCGCTTCGACAAAGCGGGCACCGGCACGAATGATGCCGCTGTGCTCGGCTTCGGCACCGACCATAAAGCCCGAAACATCCTGAACAAAAAGCAGCGGCGTCAAATGACGGTTGCAGTTTTCGATAAAATAGGCCGTTTTCTCAGCAGATTCGGTGTAGACGATGCCTCCAAATCGCGGCGGCGTTCCCGGCTTCCCTTTGGACATTCCGCGCGAATTTGCGATCACACCGACAAGAATCCCGCCGATGCGGGCAGTGCCGCAGATCATCTCTTTTGCAAAATCGGCCTGGAATTCGTCGAGTCTGTCAGAACCGGGAGCAGTAGCGACCGGGTTCTTATCAAGAAAACAATCGAGAACGGCGTCGCATGTCGTACGGAGCACGGTGGTCTTCGGGGAGAATATCGTACAGATCGTCACGGAGCCCGTTACTGACGTCCGGGCTACTGACATCGATACTCGCGTCGGCTCTTTTGCGGGAAGCTCGGAGATAAGTTCGCGGATCTTCTTGAATACATTCCTGCTCGTCTTTTGTGCGATAATGGGCGACGCCGGAGATCGCATTGTGCGTCATAGCACCGCCAAGGGTTTCGTTATCGATCGTCTGGCCGGTCGCTCCTTTGACGAGGTTCGCACCGCCGAGGCCCATGAACGAAGTTCCCTCGACCATCAGAATCACGTCCGACAACGCCGGTAAATATGCTCCGCCCGCGACGCACATTCCCATCACGGCGGCGATCTGCGGGACTTTCAGATAGCGCCGCATTATCGAGTTGTAATAAAAAATGCGAGCCGCTCCATATTGCCCGGGAAAACGCCGCCCTGATATGGCAGATTGACACCGGCGCTGAATCGACCAGATAAATGATCGGCACGCGATTGCGCATCGCGATCTCCTGGGCGCGAAGGATCTTTTTTATCGTTTCGGGATACCACGCACCGGCCTTGATCGTCGCGTCGTTTGCCACCACGACACATTCCCTATCCTGGATCTTTCCCAACAACCGTAACGACCGCCGCCGCCGGAGCCTGGCCGTCATATTCGTCATAGGCGACAAGCAGGCCGATCTCTTGCTGAAAGGTGTCCGTGTCAAGCAGCAGATCGATACGTTCGCGGGCCGTCAGCTTGCCCTGCGCATGGATCTTCTCGATCTTATCCGGGCCGCCGCCGAGCTTGAGTTTTTGCTCAAGACGCAGATATTCGTCGGTGAGCTGCGGAGGCGGGATGTTGTCGGATGTAGTTTCATGTAGATCTGTCGAATACGCCCTTACTACGGTGCAGGTTCTGCTTACGATTTCTCTGAAATGATAAACGTCGGCACCATGCCGCCGCCGGCTGGAAACATTGGCGAGTTCGCTCGACGAGAGCCGCGTGAATGCCGAGCCAACGACGCCATTAAATAGAAGCGGATCGAGATCAACAAGCTGCTCGATCATGTCCCCATTTTCCGACGTCGTCGTAGAATCATCGGGAAACATTTCCTTCGCGGTGCTTACACGTTCCTGGACGAGATAATCGCCGTCTTGCCAGAGCCGTCTTCGATCGCTTCGTTCCATTCGGATTCGCTCGAATTCCAGCCAATATAGATGCCGTGGCCGCCGTAATCGTCATTGGGTTTGAGAACAAGTTTGCCGGAATTTGCGCGTGTCCATTCGACGAGATCGATCTCGAACCATCGCATGGTTCTCGGTCTTTTCCTTGCGGAAACTGCGAGTCCACGGAACGTGCTTTGTGATAGCTCGCAAGTTCATCTTCATTGAAAAGATGTGAGTAACGTTCGTTCGTCAGCACGGCAAACACGGCTTTTTTGTGGACAAGTTTGATTGAAAATTGTTCACCATGCAGACCGCTCCTGCACGGCAGGCATCGAGCAGTGCCGGATATTCGGCCTCCATTATCGGCAGATATTCGTTGACCAACAGGCGTTTGTATACGACATCGATTTGGATGCCGGCAAAATAGAGATTGTCACCGTCGAATTCGAGTTCCTGCGGCGAGCAAATTACGAGCGTCGTAGCCGCGAGATTCGAAAAAGTCGCGAAAAAGCTCAAATTCCTTTTGCGTCGGCAATCCTTAAGATCGACAATGGCGATCACAGGTTTTCTGTCGGCTTTGCCGCCGCAGAATTCGTCCCACAGCTTTGGAGCACGTCAAGCATCTTCGGGCTGCCTTCGAGTCCCGACACATCGTAGCTTTCGGCAAATTTCTGCATCACCGGCAGCGTTTTGAATATCTCGGTCGCCGAATCGGCATAGGCAATTCCGGCCGGGCTTTCGCCGTTAAGCTCGACATAGCTGTATGCATCTTCGGTCAAAAACGAATCGAGGCGGGCGGTGGGCGAAACCTGTTTATATCCCGGATCGATCTTGACAAGATCTTTTTCGATCTCGGTTATGCCGAGTTCGTCCAAGATCGCGTCGTACCTGAACGGCTGCGTCCTTTACCTTTTGCAGGGCGCTCCAGACGGTTTCGCAAGTCGCCTTTACGCGTTCCCAATCCGACGCTGTAATGAAATGCGGGCGAAGATAAGGCGAAAGCGGACGGCCGCCGAAGATCAGACGGTTCTTTTCAAGCCCATTGTGCAGCGTTTCGCAGGACGCAGCGGCAAGATTGGGATCGTTGAGAAGTTGATGGTAATCGGCGACGGCTTTCTTTAAAAGCGAAGCCCTTTGCGCGGATTCTGATGCAGCATCCATTTGGGCACCTATTTCGACATTGAGATGATCTCTTCGAATTCGTCCTTTGTAAGCGGCATTACGGAAAGCTGTGATTGCCGCAGTAGACCGATATTTGCGAGTGCCAGATTCGCTTTGATGTCTGCGAGGCCGACCGGTTTCTTCAATTTCTTGTCTGGCACAAGCTCGACGGCAAACCATTTCTCGTCGGTCGGGTCGGGGAAATTCTCTTTGGAAACCTTGGCGATGCCGACAACCTCTTTGCCTGTTACGGAATGGTAGAAGAGCACCTTATCACCCTTTTTCATGGCCTTCAGATTGTTGCGGGCCTGAAAATTTCGGACGCCGGTCCAATCGGTCTTGCCGTCTTTGACAAAATCATCCCACGAATAAGCTTCGGGTTCCTGTTTTACCATCCAGTAGTTCATGATAACTGTGAGTGATAAGTGATGAGTGATGAATGTTCACTCAACTATTATCACTATCCTTTTTCAATTTTGATTTCAAAGTTTTTATCGAAGCTGTAAGCAATTTCTGAATTTCTTCACAATCAGCAATGATCGATTCGGAAAGTTTTTTGTTAATAAAATCTCCTCTTGCCAAAAGCTTCAGCCAGTAATTTGTTTCGGCAGCTTCCTTTTGAGCGATGGAGAGCTTATGAATAAAATCAGTTGTTGATTGTCCATGTTTAGCTTCCTCAATATTTGCCCCGATCGATGTTCCCAGAACGCAAGACCTGCTTGGAGATAACGTATTCTCGATGTTCGTTTTGAAGATATTTATATAGATTAAGTATCCGAAAAGCAAAATCAAACGACTTAGTTCGCAGTACGCTCTCTTTCATTCATCACTCACCACTCACAATTCACCACTACTTCCCTTTCTGTGCTTCCGCCGCTTTTTTGTTCAGCCATTTTGCCCAACGCTCGATCATCGGACGGAAAAGGCTTGAAGAGCTTTGCTCGGAAGCTATGTACCAACTGCTTTTCGCTCCACGCACGCAGATTTTTCTTGGCGTACTCGCGGTATCTGTGGTTCGAGGCTTTGTTTTTTTACCAATGCGAGGAGCGTCAGGTGATAATGCTGGCCAACGAGCGAAAATAGCAGCCCTGCCAGATTTCCCCTTAAAGGAACTCTTTGCCATCCACTTCTTGAAAAATGTTTCGGTCGGCTTAGCAGCTCGCTCGCCATCGACATTTCCAGCCATGGCGCCTATTTTCCTGCCGCGGATGATAAAGCCCAGGAATGTCACCCTTAACAGGGACGTCGAGATTTTTTAATCGCGGATCATTGATAAATCGACAAGCCGTATTTTTTCCAGCCCTCGAAGATGCTCAGTCGGGATAAAATCCAAAACCTTCTCGATGTGCGTATCCGTGTCCTTTTGGAAGATCGAACGTAGCCTGATTCTCGGTCCTGATCTTCGTTGTCTTTGCAGTTTTTTGCCCTGCGGTTTGAATTGCCATAAAAACTAAAAGCCTGCCGACTCTTCGGCCTTAATTTCGGTGTTCTCCCAAATAAAGCGTTTCGGGAGCAAAGTCCTGTTCGTTTTGCCATTGAACCGTACCGAAAATGATTTCAAAATTCTCAAAATATTCCAAATCTCGTAATTCCGTAAAAATGCCCTTGTATCCGAATAGGGTTTTGCGTCGAAAGGCGAACGGATCCGTCGTCAAAGGTCAATTCTAACGTAAGGTCCCTACACGTATTTGCGAACAACACTTTTCTCATTTCATTAACGGAGCGGATCAATCTTAAAAACAGACTGCCGTTTATTGCAACTCCCAATTAGCCATTAATTCTTCATGATGTATCTCAATCCAAGCTTGCACAAGTTTCAATTTATTCGACCTTAAAACGCCTTCAATAATTTCGCCTTCGGGAATGGTCAATACGGCTTCTTCTTCCCCATAACGAACATGAACGTGCGGAAGATTGTGCTGCCGATTATCGAAATAGTACATCAGCACTATCACTCCGTAAAACATTGAAATAACGGGCATCAAGAACCTCGGTCACAATTCAAACTATTAAATTGTAGATTTGAAACCCGATATTAATCAATTTGCGACAGATATGTAGACAAAAACCAACAGTATCCACTTCATAACGGTTGAACATATTCAGTAAACATCACATTTTCAGCAGCTTACAAAACGGCTCTCTACGGCACGTGATTTGTAATGACATCTATCGATGAACCAAACAACCATCGCAAAACCTGTCAAGATCAGCGGAGTCGGCTGCACACCGGTGTCGCGGTGAATATGAAGCTAAAGCCCGCACCGGAGAATACTGGCTATATATTCGTCCGAACGGACCTCGATAATTTTGAGATACCGGCGTCGGTCGAGTACATCTCGCATTGTAGCTACGCGACGACGCTGATGCGGCGAGGAGTGGTGCTTTCGACGTGTGAACATCTATTGTCGGCGTTGCGAGGTGCCGGCATGGACAACTGTTTTATCGAACTCGACAACATCGAGATCCCGATCATGGATGGCTCTAGCGAGAATTGGATCGAGTTGCTCGAAAAAGCCGGTGTTGTCAAACAGCAAACTCCGAGGCACTGCTGCGAATACTCGAACGGGTCGAATACAGCCAGGACCGAAAAATGTCGATCGAACCTTCAGATAATTTGAGATCGAATGCGTGATCGATTTCCCTCATCCATTCATCAAGCGACAGCATTTCAATTTCGTCTTTAATAACGGCTCGTTCGGAAGCGAGATCGCCTCAGCACGGACATTCGGGTTTACACACGAGATCGAGATGCTGCAAGGCAAATCTGGCTCTCGGCGGTTCGCTCGACAATGCGATCGTGCTCACAGAGAACGGCATGCTCAACGAAACACCGCTTCGTCCCACGACGAATTCGTCCGTCACAAGATCCTCGATATAATAGGCGATCTCGCGTTGCTCGGAATGCCGATCGAGGGCAAAATAACCGCCGAAAAAAGCGGTCACGCCGTACATGCGTCGCTGATGTCAAGCTCCTCAAAGCCGAACATGCCTGGGAAATCGTTGAAAGCTAACTCCCAAAACGGTAGGTGTCTCAGACTTGGCGGTTTCTGAATAATAGCAACTTCCTCAATCGAACCAGTTATCTGTGAAAATACCGCAAGTCTGGCTTTCTAGCCAATGATTCTAAGCCGATCACAACAGCCATCGAGGCAACCTCGAAGCGTATGACCGCCCGTCCACTTCGGACAATAGAGCAGGTGCCTCCGGATGTGAGTGAACTTCGCCATAGCACCTCACCGGCGGCCCTGGTTTTTCGGTCATGGCTATGTATCTCTCGTAAGGAGCTCCCAAAAAAGTGAGATTTACTACCAGTATGAAAAGTTCCCTCTTTGTCGGTTCTCTGATAAGTATGGGCTCCAAAGAGATCGCGTTGTGCTTGTATTAGATTTGCCGGAAGGCGAGCGGTGCGGAAGGCGTCGAAGTAGGCGAGGGCGGACGAAAAACATGCGGCCGGAATACCGTTTTCATTGAAGGCGACGACGGCTTTGCGAAGCGAACTCGAACGGGCGGTCAAGATACTGGCGAATGACTTCTCGAACAAGAGATTTTCGGTCTGCGGGGCGGTCCCGCCGTACGCTTTTCTGATCGATTCGAGCATTTGTGAGCGAATGATACATCCGCCCCGCCAGATGCGGGCGATCTCCGCCAGATCAAGACCGAACTTTTCTAGCCGAAGCAGCCTG